>NZ_JAUJQE010000001.1:0-1969150 GCF_030482505.1 Burkholderia sp. AU45274
GAACCTGTCGAGCTCGCACCTGATGAACGACAACGCACCGGCGTGGAACGACGACGTGTTCGTGTCGTGGTCGCCGGCCAGCGGCGTCGTGCTGACGCAGTGAGGACGCCACGATGAGAACCTCCGCCTCCAATCCGTCCGCGCCGGTGCCGACCGGCGCCGCGAGCACCGGTGCTGGCCGCGCCCGCCCGGGCCGCTTTGCCGCGCTGTCGCGCTTCCTGCCGTCGGGCCGCAGCGTCGCGATCGGCGTGCCGTTCGTGTGGCTGGCCGTGTTCTTCGCGCTGCCGTTCGTGCTGGTGCTGAAGATCAGCTTCGCCGACCAGGTGATGGGCATTCCGCCGTACACGTCGCTCGTCGAGATCAAGGACGGCGTCGTGCACTTCGCGCTGCAGCTGTCGCACTACGCGTTCCTGCTGCAGGACGACCTGTACATCGCGACCTACCTCAGCTCGCTGAAGACGGCCGCCGTGTCGACGGTGCTGTGTTTGCTGATCGGCTATCCGATGGCGTACTACATCGCGCGCTCCGAACCGAACCGCCGCAACGTGCTGATGATGGCCGTGATGCTGCCGTTCTGGACGTCGTTCCTGATCCGCGTGTACGCATGGATCGGCATCCTGAAGGACGACGGCCTCTTGAACCACACGCTGATCGCGCTCGGCATCATCCATACGCCGCTGCGCCTCTATCACAGCGATGCGGGCGTCTACATCGGGATGGTCTATTCGTACCTGCCGTTCATGGTGATGCCGCTGTACGCGCACCTCGTGAAGATGGACCTCACGCTGCTCGAAGCCGCGTACGACCTCGGCGCGAAACCGTGGGTCGCGTTCACGCGGATCACGCTGCCGCTGTCGAAGAACGGGATCATCGCCGGCAGCCTGCTGGTGTTCATCCCGGCAGTCGGCGAGTACGTGATTCCGGAGCTGCTCGGCGGCGCCGACACGCTGATGATCGGCCGCGTGATGTGGGATGAATTCTTCAACAACATGGACTGGCCGATGGCGTCCGCGGTGACGGTCGCGATGGTGCTGCTGTTGCTGGTGCCGATGGCGCTGTTCCAGTACTACCAGGTCAAGGAACTGGAGGACGCGAAATGATCAAGCCGAGCAAACCGCTGTCGACGGGCGTCCTCGCCTTCGGCTTCCTGTTCCTGTACATCCCGATCATCAGCCTGGTCGTGTACTCGTTCAACGAGTCGAAGCTGGTGACGGTGTGGTCGGGCTTCTCGCTGAAGTGGTACGCGGCGCTGCTGGACGACGACGAGCTGCTGAGCGCCGCGTGGCTGTCGCTGAAGATCGGCCTGCTGACGGCCACCGCATCGGTCGTGATCGGCACGTGGGCGGGCTTCGTGCTCGCGCGCTTCGGCCGCTTCAAGGGCTTCACGCTGTACACGGGGATGATCAACGCGCCGCTGGTGATTCCGGAAGTGATCCAGGGCATCTCGCTGCTGTTGCTGTTCGTTGCGCTGGAGCAGATGTTCGGCTGGCCGAAGGGGCGCGGGATGGTGACGATCTGGATCGGCCACGTGATGCTGTGCGTGTCGTACGTGGCGATCATCGTGCAGTCGCGCGTGAAGGAGATGAACAAGTCGCTGGAAGAAGCGGCGCTCGATTTGGGCGCGACGCCGCTGAAGGTGTTCTTCGTGGTGACGCTGCCGCTGATCTCGCAGGCGCTGCTGTCGGGGTGGCTGCTGTCGTTCACGCTGTCGATCGACGACCTGGTGCTGTCGGCGTTCCTGTCCGGGCCGGGCTCGACGACGCTGCCGCTGGTGGTGTTCTCGCGCGTGCGGCTGGGGCTGAACCCGGAGATGAACGCGCTGGCGACGCTGTTCATCACGGCGGTGACGATCGGCGTGATCGTCGTGAACCGGATGATGATCGCGCGTGAGCGGCGCCGCATCGCCGACATGAAGGCGGCGTTCGCGGTGGCGTGAGGGCAGGGGTGGGGCAAGGGCATGAACGCGGCCGGCCACGTGATGCGTGACGACGGGTGACGGGTGAGCCAGCACGGCATGCCCGCCGCCGCGCTATAGTCGTACGATTCCCGCGCGGGGCGTTGCATGCCCGGCGGTGTCTCTCTTCGACCGAACCTGCCCCATGACAACGCAACCCGACGTTTCCATCCGGCTCACCGACACCGAACAGCCGGCCGCACACGACTTCATCAGCCGCAAGCTCGGCGAATTCAATCACGCGATGACGGGGCGCGCCGATGCGGCCACGCTCGACGTGTACGTCACCGATCCCGCGACCGGCGAGATCATCGGCGGCCTCACGGGGCGCACGTCGCTCGGCCTCTTCTTCATCGATCTGTTCTACCTGCCCGAATCGCTGCGCGGCGGCGGCTTCGGCAGCCGGCTGCTGCGCGAGGCCGAGGCGGAGGCGAAACGACGGGGATGCGCGCGTGCCGTGCTCTACACGATCTCGTTCCAGGCACCGGATTTCTACCGGAAGCAGGGCTACGAAGCGTTCGGCGAAGTGCCGTGCGAGCCGGAAGGGACGTCGCGCGTGTTCATGGTGAAGGTGCTTTGAGGCGGTTCAGCAGGCTCGTGTCGCGCGGCAAGTAAGGTGGCGCCGCGCGAGCGCCGGTATCCGGGCGAGGCGGCGTCACTGAATGCCGGCCCCGGGCCCGCGGGAGCCGCCCCGTGCGAACCGCCACGGGGCGCACCTTCCCCGCGTCAGCAATGCTCCAGCGCGTACGACAGGTCGGCGATCAGGTCGTCCGGATGCTCGAGCCCGACCGACACGCGAATCAACCCTTCCGACACCCCCGCCGCCGCACGTGCGCCGGCCGGCACGCCCGAATGCGTGGTCGACGCCGGATGGCAGATCAGCGACTCCGTGCCGCCGAGACTGACCGCCGATTTGAAGAGCGTCAGGTGGTTGATGAACCGGAACGCCTGCTCGCGGCCGCCGTCGAGGATGAACGCGAACGTCGAGCCCGGCCCGGTGCACTGGCGTTGATAGACGGCCTGGTAGGCCGGATCGTCGATGAGCTCGGGGTGCAGCACGCGCACCGGCCGATGCGGATTGTCGGCGAGCCAGCGGGCGACGGCGCTGCCGCTGCGGGCCGCCTGCTGCATGCGCAGCACGAGCGTTTCCATCGAGCGCGTGATCATCCACGACGAATGCGGGTCGAGCTGCGAGCCGAGCGTGCTGCGGACCGAGCGGATCTTCGTGATCAGCGCGCGAGCGCCCGTGACGCCGCCGGCGACGAGGTCGCTATGCCCGCCGATGTACTTCGTCAGCGAGTACACGCTCAGGTCGATGCCCTGCCGCGACGGCTTCTGGTACAGCGGGCCGAGCAACGTGTTGTCGCAGACCGACAGCGGGCGATAGCCGTGGCGCGCCTCGAACGCGTCGATCTCGCTGCGCAGCCCTTCGAGGTCGAACAGCGCGTTGGTCGGGTTCGCGGGCGTCTCGATGTAGCACATCCGCACGTGGCCCTTTTGCGCGGCCGCTTCGAGCGCGGCGCGGATCGCGTGGGCGGACAGCCCGTCGGCGATCACTTCCGAGCGAATGCCCCACTCGGGCAGGAACTTCGAGATCAGCGTTTCGGTGCCGCCGTAAAGCGGCACGGACTGGACGACGCAGTCGCCCGGCCGCAGGAAGGTCAGCAGGATCGCGGCGATGGCCGACATGCCGCTCGACGTCACGACGGCCGCTTCGGAATCGTCGAGCAGCGCGAGGCGATCCTCGACGATCTCCAGGTTCGGGTGATTGAAACGGCTGTAGACGAGGCCCGCGCCTTCGCCTTCCGGTGAAGGCTTGCGCCCGGCCACGACGTCGAAGAATTCGGCGCCGTCCTCGGCCGTGCGGAACGCGAACGTGGACGTGAGGAACACGGGCGGCTTCACCGATCCTTCCGACAGGAACGGATCATAGCCGTACGACATCATCTGGGTTTCGGGATGAAGTTCCCGGTCTGCAATCTTGCGCTTGTGGTAGTTGCGATAGGCCATGCGGTGCTCCGTGCAGGGGGGGTGAGGAACGGCCGTTGCAGCGGTGGCATGACGCGCGCGGCGCCGGATAGGCACCGGCCGTTGCGACCGCGTGTGGCGATACTACCCCGAAGGCGCTGCTTCGTGACGCACCCCTGACACAGTCGTCAGGGTGTCGCCTGTTCGACGATCATGTCGTACAACGCACGCGCGGCCGGCGACAATTGCGCGCGCTTGCGCGTGACGAGCACGAGCGTGCGCGATACCGCCGGCTCGACGAGCTCGATCGTGCGGATCATCGGATACGCGTTCTTCTGGATCGCGAGCTTCGGCACCACGGCCGCGCCGAGCCCTTCCGCGACGAGCCCGAGCGCCGTCGAGCTGCGCTGCACTTCGTAGAACGAATGCAGCGACACGCCGCTCGTCTTCAGCGCGCCGTCGAGCAGCCCGCGATTGCCGCTCACTTCACCGGCGAAGATCAGCGGATGCGGCTGCAGCGCGGCCCAGCGAATGCGCCGCCGCTTCGCGAGCGGATGATCGTCGCGGCACACCAGCACATAGGGGTCGCTCGTCAGCGGCACGTTGACCAGCTCCGGATGCTGGTCGCCGGCGATGCCGATGCCGAACTCGGCCTCGCGATGCAACACGGCCTGCAGCACCGACGCCGACGCATGATCGAGGATCTTCACGCGATCGTGCGGCCGGTGCGCGGAGAACGCGCGCAGGATGCGGGGCAGGTATTGCACGCCGACCGTCGGCACGCACGCGATGGTGACGTCGCCGCGCTGGCTCAGGCCGGTTTCGCGGATTTCGGTGAGCGCATCGGACAGTTCGTTCAGCAACCGGCGCGCTTGCGGCAGGAAACGCCGGCCGATTTCGGTGAGCGTGGTGTGGCGCGTGGTGCGCTCGACGAGCGCGACGCCGAGGAAGGTTTCGAGCTTGCGCAGCCGCTGCGTGATGGCTGTCTGCGTGACGTGCAGCGTGTCGGCCGCCTGCCGGAAGCTGCCGCCGTCGGCGATGGCGACGAAGGCCTGGACACCGAGCGTATCGATTTTCATTAGAGATTTGAATCAATCACGAAATTAAATTCATTTTACTGAACTCGGTGACGATCGCAGAATGCGGTGCATCGACGGCCACCGGCATCCCGTTCGCATTGAATGCAACGCCGTCCACGCCGACCACGCCGACCAGGAGAAACGACATGACGACCCCACTCGATCGATACGCGGCCCAGTACGTGCAATTCGAGGACGAACGCACGCGGCCGATCCGCGACCTGCTGGCCGCCGTGCCGAACACGCCGATCCATACCGCGATCGACATCGGCTGCGGGCCCGGCAATTCGACCGAGGCGCTGATCGCGCGTGCGCCGGACGCAACCGTCCACGGGATCGATGCATCGGCGGACATGATCGACGCCGCGCGCGCGCGCCTGCCGGACCTGCGTTTCGATGTCGTGGATATCTCCACCTGGGACGATCCGGGCGGCTACGACCTGATTCTCGCGAATGCGGTGCTGCAATGGGTGCCCGCGCACGACACGCTGTTTCCTGCACTTGTCGGCCGGCTCGCGCCCGGCGGCCATCTTGCGGTGCAGATGCCCGACAACCTCGACGAACCCGCGCACCGGCTGATGCGCGAGGTCGCCGCGGCCGGGCCGTGGGCGGACAAGCTGAAGGGTGCGGCACGTACCGAGCGGTTCGATGCGCGTGACTACCACGCGCTGCTGTCGCCGCTGTGCTCGCGGGTGGACGTATGGCGCACGACTTACTACCACCCGCTGCGCGGCGGTGCCGACGCGGTCGTGGAGTGGTTCAAGGGCAGTGCGCTGCGGCCGTTCCTCGCGGCGCTCGACGACGGCGAGCGCGCGGCGTTTCTCGCGCAGTATCGCGATGCGCTCGCCGGCCCGGGCGGCTATCCGGCGCTCGCCGACGGCACCGTGCTGCTGCCGTTCCCGCGCCTGTTCATCGTCGCGACGCGGGCGTAACGCGACACTGATTCGGCCATGACACGCGGGCGGCCGTGCGTCAGCGCACTGGCCGCACCGATTCCGGGTCGACCGTGCGGATTCGCGCGGTCTGCCCGTCGCGCAGGTCCTTGTACCAGAACAGCGCCACTTCGCCGTCGTTCTCGTCGTCCGCGTACAGCAGGCGATCGTGTCCGCCCAGCACGAAGCCCGAGCGGGCATACGTGCTGCACGCGGCGACGTTGTTCGACTGCGTTTCCAGCCGCATGAAGCCGAACCCGTGGCCGCGCGCCCACGATTCGGCGGTTGCCAGCAGCAACTGCCCGATGCCTTGCCGCCGGCACGGGCGGTCGACGGCCAGCTCCGCGATCTCCGCCATCCCGTTCCAGCTCTGGCCGATGGCCACGAACCCGGCGAGCCGGCCGCCGGCCGTCGCGCGAAAGAGCGCCGTCTTGCCGGACGCCTCGTCCGCCCAGCCAGCCGGATCGAAGCCGTAATTCTTGCGCCGCGTCGGCAGCGCGCGAAGATCCAGCAAGTCCTGATACGGCGCGTTCAATTCCCAGGCGATGTCGAACGAGAAGTCGCATCGGTCCAGCTCGTCGGCGGGCAGCCCGCTGGTCTGTTCGATGCTGATGTGCTCGGCTCGGTCCATGTGTCGGTGTCCTGTCTTCTGCGGGATGCGTGGTGGTGTCCGTGATGCGATTGTCGGCGCCATGATATGCGCCGCATGGAGTGTGTTCTGGCTTCGCTTTCATGCACCTGCACAATTCGCCGCGCGCGAGACCGGCACAGACCGGCTGCGTTCGAGGCGACGGAATGAGGTCGAGCGCCGAACCTGACGGACGCGCAAACGTGTGCGAGGTTCGCGCGCTCGCCGAGGCGCTCGTTCACTCGCCCGATTATGCTGGATTTCGGCGGTGGCCCTGTACTCGCATCGCGGCGATGACGGCCGTCGCGTGTCGTGTCTTCGATCCGCATGGCCGTCGATCGCATGTGGATGAAAGACGACAGGAACCCGAATAACTGTTTACGGTTGCGTGACAACTCGATATATTTCGCGAAATATATCGAAGGTCGTGGCGTCGTCAGGCGCCACGTCGACCACCCGCTCCACGAAAGCCGGAAGAGATTCTGACCTGCATCGCCGGAGCAACGCGTCGTCGCGGCATGCGCAACCGGTGCGCGCGCTTGTCGACGCTGCAACACGAGCGGCCGCCCCACGGCATGCCGCTTCCGCAAGCCCACACTGGCATCGAAACGAAACATCGTGCACGCGCATGAGGTAGTGCTGCGTGCGGCGATCCGGTGGCTTGCGCTCGTTCATCAGCCGGTTCTTCGTCAACACGCCGCGCGCCACGCTGCGACGCAGGCGCGCGCGTCAACAACAAAAAGGAAGTGAGCATGAAAAAGACCATCGTGGCCGCGGCCGCACTCGGGATGTTCGGCACCGCCGCGCACGCGCAAAGCAGCGTCACGCTCTACGGGTTGATCGATGCGGGTATCACGTATTCGAACAAGGTCGCGACGACGGGCGGGCACGACAAGCTCGTCAAGTACGGGGACGGCGTCGCGTCGGGCAGCCGCTGGGGCATCCGCGGCACCGAGGATCTCGGCGGCGGGTTGAAGGCGCTGTTCGTGCTGGAGAACGGCTTCAGCAGCGGCGACGGCTCGATCGGCCAGGGCGGTGCGATCTTCGGCCGGCAGGCATTCGTCGGCCTGTCGAAGAACGGCATCGGCTCGCTGACGTTCGGCCGCCAGTACTCGTTCTCGACCGACTACATCGGCGCGAACTATTCGATGGGCAGCCAGACGCCCGCCGGCAACTACGCATATCACATCAACGATCTCGACCAGCTGACGTCGAGCCGCATCAACAACGCGGTGAAGTTCCAGAGCGCGAACTTCGCGGGCCTCACGTTCGGTGCGATGTACGGCTTCTCGAACTCGACGCAGTTCGCGGGCACGCCGACCACGACCGGCGCGAACGGTTCGCAGGGTTCGTCGAGCGCGTACAGCTTCGGCGCGAACTACGCGCAAGGGCCGTTCGGCATCGGCGCCGCGTACACGAACATCCGTTTCCCGAACGGCGCGCAGCCCGCGTTCGGCGTGAGCATCGCGAACCTCAACACGCAAGGGTTGCGCGACCTCGAGACGGTCGGCGTCGGCGCGCGCTATGCGATCGCGGCGGCCCTCGTGTGGGCGAACTGGACGCACACGAAGTTCGTGCCGCTGTCGGGCGAGACGTCGAAGCTGAACAACTACGAAATCGGCGGCCGCTATGCGTTCACGCCGGCCCTGAGCGGCGGTCTCGGCTATACGTTCTCGAAGCTCGACGGCCGCTTCGACGGCAAGTGGCACCAGGTCAACGCCGCGCTCGACTATGCGCTGTCGAAGCGCACGGACGTGTACGTGAGCGCGGCCTACCAGAAGGCGTCGGGCAGCAACACGATCAACGGCCGCGTGGTGCCGGTGCAGGCCGAGATCGGCTCGTCGGGATCGTTCATCGGCAACGCGGGCGCGAACACGCAGTTCGTCACGCGGATCGGCCTGCGTCACAAGTTCTGATATCCGGCACGGCCGTTCGGCGCGTTCCACGACGCTCGGCTCGTCTAGCGCGTGCCGCGTGGCCGGAAAAGCATTCGGGCGCGACGGGGTACGTCGCGCCCGAATGCGTGTCGGCCCCGTGCGGGCGGCCGACACCGGCTGACCGTACCGTCAGATGTTGATCGTGACGGGGCCCGCGAGCGGCGTGTAGCCGTCGTCGAACAGGAACCACGCATCGTACTGCCCCGACGCCAGCGAACTGTTGGCCGTGGACGAGAACAGCAGCGAGCCGCAGTTCTTCGGCAGGTACGCCCACGACTTGTAGCTGCCCTTGGTCGGCTGCGCACCATGCGCGAAGATGCCCACCCAGTTCTTCGGGCTGTGGCTCCACGGCGGCGCGACGTAGTCGAACCGCAGCGTGCCGTACGTCGAGCCCTGCGCCGCGAGCGCCGCGACGAACTTCTTGCTGGTATTGCCGATCGCCGAATCCGTGAGCAGCGTGCCGGATTGCGTCTGCACGCAGCCGGCCACCCGGCGCAGGAAGTTCGGATCGTTCGCGTCGCGGATGCTGGCGTCATACCAGCCGCCGTCGCCGTACCACGTGACGGCCTGCGTCGCGCCGGCGGCGACGGTGTACGACTGCCGCGTGTTCATCCCGTAGGCGTTGTCGGTGAGCTGGAACGTCGTCGCGCTGGTCCCCGCCGAATTGTCGAGCGTGATCTGCACGTTGCCGTTCGCCACGTCGTAGCACAGGCTGATTTCGGCGGTCGATCCCGTGTTGCCGGACGAGCCGATGCTGCCGCGGAACGTCTGCAGGAAGCCGTTCGGGCCGTAGACCGAATAGTCGTAGCCGCCGCCGCTGTTCAGCGCGAGCGAATCCGACAGGTTCGTGCACGGGCTCGCGCCGGCCGCGATCGTGTAGTGGCGGGGGATCGTGCTCGTGCCGTCGACCCATGCCTGCAGGTGCACGCCCGCGGTGCCGGTGTTGGTCATCGTCAGCGCGAGCGCGCGGCCGGCGCGGTTGACCTTGCCTTGCACGAAGAACTCGTAGGGCAGGCGGCAGGCCGTGCTGCGGCCGGTGGCCTGCGCCGGCACCGCGGTGGTGGTCGGGTAGGGGATCGGGACGGCCGGGCCGTTCGGGTTCATGTTGCTCGCGGGCGGCTGGATCGCGGGAACCGCCTGGTCGGCGTTCGAGAAATCGAAGGCCGACGTCAGGTCGCCGCACACCGTGCGTCGCCACGGCGTGATGTTGGTTTCCTGCAGCCCGAAGCGCGCTTCCAGAAAGCGGATCACCGACGTGTGATCGAACACCTGCGAGTTGACTTTGCCGCCCTTCGACCACGGCGAGATCACGAACATCGGCACGCGCGGGCCGAGCCCGATCGGCACGTCGCCGCTGGCCGACCCGTCCGATGCGGCGCCGCTGCTCGCGACGAATTCGGCGGCCGTCGAGACCGTCGACTGCCCGGTGCCGGCAGCGGCGCTGGCCGGGACGGCCGGCGGCATGTGATCGAACAGTCCGTCGTTCTCGTCGTACATGACGAGCAGCACCGTGCTGGCCCATACCGCCGGATTCGACGTCAGCGCATTGAGGACGTTGCTCACGTACCATTCGCCGCCGCTCGCGGCCCACGACGGATGTTCGCAGTACGCGTAGGGGGCGGCGATCCACGACACCTGCGGCAGCGTGCCGTTGGCGACGTCGGCCCGCAGCTGGCTGAAGAGGTTCGTGTCGTATTCCTTGCCGCCGCCTGACGGGTCGATCTGCGTGCCGTTGAGCGCCGGCGCGAGCGGATCGCCGGCGCCGAGGTTCTGGTACTGCTTGAAGTTCAGGATGACGTTGTCGCCGTAATTGCCGTTCCACCAGAGATCGCTTTTCGAGCCGTTGTATTCGCCGTAGCCATGGCCGGCATCCAGGCCGTTGCCCTTGTCCTGGTAGAACTTCCACGTCACGCCCGCCGTGTTCAGGCGCTCCGGCATCGTGGTCCAGCCGGTGCCCGTCATCGTGTTGGTCGTGTACGGCGAATAGCCGGTGACGTTGCCGCAGCACCCGGTCCACAGATACAGGCGGTTCGGGTCCGTCGGGCCGAGCATCGAGCAGTGGTAAGCGTCGCACACCGTGAACGCGCTCGCCAGCGCGTAGTAGAACGGAATGTCGTTCTGCGTGAAGTAGTACATCGTGCCGCTGGTCTTTGCACCGGCCCAGTTGTCGTAGCGGCCGTTGTTCCAGGCGCTGTGCGTGCCGCTCCAGCTGTGGTCGAGGTCGCCGTAGTAGGTGTCGCCGTTCGCCGTGCCGAAGGGCGGGGACGGGTTGAACGGGAACACGTAAGACAGCATCCAGGGCTGTCGCCACACCGGATACCCGCTCGAAATCACGACCGGCCGCGGATCGCCGAAGCCGCGTGCACCGCCCAGCGTGCCGAGGTAGTGGTCGAACGAGCGGTTTTCCTGCATCAGGATCACGACGTGCTTCACGTCCTGGATCGTGCCGGTGACGGTGGCCGCGGGAATGGCCTGCGCGCGCGCGATGCTTTCGGGCAGCATGCCCGTGATCGCGGTGGCGCCGGCGAGCTTCAGCGCATCGGCAATGAATTGACGTCGGGTTGTGGGTTTGTTTTGCATGATCGCTCTCTGTCTTGGATGGCTGGCCCGGGGGCCGGCGTCGGTCAGTGGCACGCGCTCGCGCAGTGCAGGACGGGCGTGGACGCCGAGCCCGGTGCGGCCGCGCGCGCGGCCGCCATGCTGGCTGGCGTGCCCGAGTCGCCGTCACCGCAAGCGGCCAGCGTGCACAGGAGTGCGATCATGAAAACGCCGCGCCAGTGCGGAAAGCGGCTTTCCGACCGATGCGACTTGACGACAGGCTTTCGATCCGATTCGAGTCGGATTCCTGAATGATCGAGACTGTTGCTGCGTGCTCCGTATTTCATTACCCCTCCAGACATGAAAAATGGACAGCAGAGGATATCGCCCGAATCAGAACAACTTCATGACAGGCCACCCGCGCGTGCCTGCCACGTGCAACAGCTTCGAGTCGGGATTGGTGGCGACCGGATGCGTGACGTAGTCCAGCAGCGGCACGTCGTTGATCGAATCGCTGTAGAAGTAGGTGCGCTCGAAATCGGACGGCGCGTAGCCAAGTGATGCCAGCCATGCGGTGGTGCGCACGATCTTGCCTTCGCGGAAGCTGGGCACGCCCGTGCTGCGCCCGGTGAACGCGCCGCCCGGCGTGCCGTCGTCGGTATCGAGCTCGATGCCGAGCAGGTGCTCTATGCCGAATTCCGCCGCGATCGGCCGCGTGACGAAGACGTTGGTCGCCGTCACGATGCAGCAGAGATCGCCGTTCTCGCGATGGCGGTCGACCAGCTCGCGCGCCTGCGGCGTGATCGCCGGGCGGATCACTTCGTCCATGAACCGCGCATGCCAGCGTTCGAGCACCTTGCGAGGATAGCGGGTGAGCGGTGCGAGCGTCACGGCGAGATACGCGTCCATGTCGAGCGTGCCCGCCGCATAGTGACCGTAATGCTCGTCGATCAGCGCCACGTGCGCGTCGTCTTCCCGCCAGCCGACCCGCGTGATGAAGCGGCTCCAGGCCTGGTCGCTGTCGAGCGGCAGCAGCGTGTGGTCGAGGTCGAACAGCGCGAGATGCTTGTACATGGGTGGTTCCTTGGGTTGCGTGCTTACGCGCCGATGCGCTTCTCGATCGCGTCCTTCGCGTTCCTGCCGTCGATGGTCGTGACACCGTCGAGCCACTTCGACAGCACGCCGGGGTTCCTCTTCACCCATTCCTTCGCCACGGCGACCGGATCGGCGTGTTTCATGATCGGCACCATCAGCTGGTTCTCTTCGTCGGTCGTGAATGTCAGGTTGGTCAGCAGCCGGCCGACGTTCGGGCAGCGTTCGAGATAGCCGGGCGTGACGAGCGTATAGACCTTCGCGGAGCCGTAGTTCGGGCCGAATACGCTGTCGCCGCCGTCGAGATAGGCGATCTTGTAGTTGATGTTCATCGGATGCGGCTCCCACGCGAGGAACACGATCATCCGGTGCTCCTGCACCGCGCGCGTCACTTGCACGAGCATTCCGGCCTCGCTGGATTCGACCAGCTTGAAGCCACCGAGCCCGAACTCGTTCTTGTCGATCATCCGCTGCACCAGCGCGTTGCCGTTGTTGCCGGCGCCGATCCCGTAGATCTTGCCGTCGAGCTGGTCGCGGAACTTCGCGATATCGGCAAAACTCTTGAGGCCCTTGTCCGATGCGTATTGCGGCACGGCCAGCGTGTAGCGCGCGCCGATCAGGTTCGGCTGCGGCAGCTGGTGGACGGCGCCGGCATCGACGAACGGCTTCACCGTGGGCGTCATGCTCGGATCCCAGTAGCCGAGGAACGCGTCGATCTGCGCCTTCTTCACGCCGGCCAGCACGATCGGCGGCGACGCGATCGTCTTGGTCGCGTCGTAGCCGAGCCCGTCGAGCAGCATCATCGCGACACCGGTAGTGGCCGCGATGTCGCTCCAGCCGACATCGCCGAGCGTCACCTTCCTGCAGACGTCGCCTTCCGACGCGTGACCGGGGGCCGTCGCCAGCGCCGCCAGCAGTGTGGCGGCCAGCATCCATGCCTTCTTCATCATGTGGGTCTCCTAAGCAAGTGTTCCGAATCGTGCAGCCTGAATGGTCTGACGATTGATCGTGCCGATCGGATGAAACAAGCGAACCTGGGTCTGGCTTTGTAGTTTTGCGTACCGTATATTAGAAACCACAAAATCGCAAGAACGCACAAAAATACAACTCGCCGGTTGCCGAGGTTGGCCACGGGCGGGCGAGGGCAGGAAGAGTCGGGCGGCGGCCCAGGCGGGCCGTGCTTCATCAGGTAGGCCAGGCAAAGCAAGGAGACTTCACATGATCAGTCAGCTGGAAATCGTGTCCCGCCTGTTGCTGGCGGCATTGCTCGGCAGCATCGTCGGCATCGAGCGCGAGCGCCTGTCGTGGGCCGCCGGATTGCGCACGCACATGCTGGTGGCGGTGGGCGCCGCGCTCGTGATGGTCGTGTCGGCGTTCGGTTTCGCGGATATCCAGGACGCGAAGAACGTGTCGCTGGACCCGTCGCGCGTCGCCGCGCAGGTGGTGTCGGGCATCGGCTTCCTCGGTGCCGGGTCGATCATGCTGCGCGGCGAGATCATCCGCGGCCTGACGACCGCGGCGAGCCTGTGGGTCGTGGCGGCGGTCGGGCTCGCGGTGGGCGGCGGCATGTATGTCGCCGCGATCGCCGCGACGGCGATCGTGCTCGCGATCCTGGCCGGCCTGAAGCCGATCGAGAAGCGCTTCTTCGCCGCGCGGCAGCGCTGGGGCGTGCGCATCCTCGCGAGCCGCGGCGCGGTGAAGCTGACGTCGCTGCAGGCGATGCCCGGCCTCGACCCGGCGCGCATCGTCCAGTTCATCATCGAGCAGGACGACGCCGAGCCGGACGACGACCGCATCCACGTGGTGTTTTCAAAGATGACGAGCCGCGAGTTCCAGGCAGTCCGTCAATCCCTGCAGACCCTCGTCGGCATCAAAAAGATGGAGGAGAGCGCAGCGTAGTCCGCCGTTCGAATAACATTGGCGTTCATTCCGAGGACATTCCATGTGGCAAGAAGAGCGATACCAGAGGATCCGGCTTCTGTTATCGAAGATGCAGCGCGTGTCGACCGACCGGATCATGGCCGACCTGAACGTGTCGCGGGAAACCGTGCGGCGCGATCTCGTCGATCTCGAGGCGCTCGGTGAACTGAAGCGCGTACATGGCGGCGCGGTGCAGGTGGGTGACGAAGCGCCGATCGCCGAGCGCGCGCAGACGCACGTGAAGGCGAAGCTGGCGATCGCCCGCGCGGCGGCCAGGCTGGTCGCGGGCTCGCAGACGCTGTTCATCGATGCGGGCACGACCACGACGCTGCTGGCCGAGGAACTGGCGAAGCTGTCGGGCCTCACGATCGTCACGAACTCGATCGACGTCGCGCTGAAGATGCGGTCGAGCGACCCGGGGCAAGCGAGGAACGAAACGATCCTGCTCGGCGGGATGATCGGCAGCCGTGCGGCCGCGACCGTCGGCGACGGCACGGTTGCCGAGATCTTCCGCTACCGCGCCGATCTCGCGCTGCTGTCACCGGTGGGCGTCGATGCCGTGCGCGGTGCGACCAACTACGACCGGATGGAAACCGAAGTGGCGCGCGCGATGGTCAGCAACGCGGCGGAGGTCGCGATCCTGGCCGATTTCAGCAAGCTCGGCACGAACAGCCGGATCAGCTTCTGCGAGCCGGCGCGGATCGGCACACTGGTGACGGACCCGAAGGCGGAATCGGTCGACAGCTACAAGGGCCTCAAGAAGGTCATCAAGCACGTCGTGCTGGCGTAGCGCCACGCAGTGCGGGGCATGATCGGCCGCCGTTATGCCGCCCATGCGGCGCACCTTCTGTCGGCCGGCTTTTTAGCGGCGTAATATATCCGCCGATACAACGCAGGCCTGTCCACCGACGGGCCGTCATGGAGGCGGGCGATGGAGATGGCAGGGACGGCGGCGCCCTCGGCGCATCAGGCGGAGGCAGGCTCGATCGCGCTGACGGGCGCATTCGAGCGGCCGATGACGGTGACGCTCGACGACCTGCGCCGGCACGCGGGCGCGACGGCCGAGCCGTTCGACTTGCGCTGCTTCACGACGAACCGCTTCATCCGCTCGGTCGCGCCGTATCGCGGCGCGCGGCTGAAGGATCTGCTCGACGCGGCCGGGCTGCGCAACGACGCGCCGGGCGACTTCAAGCGCATGGTGTTCATCGCGCATGCGCACGACGGCTACGCGGTCACGTTCTCTTGGCACGAACTGTTCAACACGCCCGTCGGCGAACACGTGATCGTCGCGTTCGAATGCGGCGACGCGCCGCTGTCGATCGACGACGGCGCGCCGCTGCTGTTCTCGGGCGCCGACCGCCTGCCCGCCCCGCGCCACGTGAAGCGGCTGGCCGGCATCGTCGCGCGCGTGCTCGAGGTCTGAGCCGGCGCCTGCCGCACCGGCCATCGTGTATGCTTGCCCGCATCGTTCAAAGGGCAGGACAACATGAAGACACCGGCACACCCCAAGCCTGAGGTGCGGTTCAGGATGCGTATCCAGCAAGCCGACACGATCGCGCTCGGGCCGGGCAAGGTCGCGCTGCTCGAAGCCGTGCGCGAGCACGGTTCGATTTCGGCGGCAGCGCGCAGCCTGAAGATGTCGTACCGGCGTGCGTGGTTGCTGATGGACGAACTGAACCGCTCGCTGAAATCGCCGGCGACGGTGTCCGAACATGGCGGGCAAAGCGGCGGCGGCAGCGTGCTCACGCCGGTCGGCGAGGAAATCATCCGCCTCTATCGCGGGATCGAGGCGCGCGCTTACGCGGCTTGCGCCGACGACATCGCCGCGCTCACGAAAATGGTTCGGCGCTGAAGGTGCGCGGACGCTGACAACGGGCTTTCACGGGCTCCCTGAAGGGCCACCCATGCGGCGAAGCGAATCAGATCCTAGCCGTGCCGCAGGCAAAAGCGCGACGCGTCGCCCGTGGCGGCATCCGATGCCATCCCGTCGCGCGACTGCGCATCGAGCCGCCCGATCAGCTCGACGAAACTGGCGACGCTCGCCGTGCGCAGCGGGTAGTACGCGATGTGGTGGCGTTCGCAGATGCGCTTGAGCAGGTTCATCGAATCGTGGTCGATGCAGTCGACCGGGAACACGACCATCCGCGCGCCCGGTAGCGTCGCCGCCAGCAGGCCCTTGCGATCCTCGATGCCGCCGTCGTGCAGCGTCACCTCGCCGCCCGCCGTTTCGACGATCCGCTTGATTGCGCGATTCGAGCCGGGACGCCCGCCGACGTACACCAGACGCGTACCCTGAAGCATCGACAGCGGATCGGCCGCGCGTTCGGCCGGATCGTCCGCCGACGCCTGCACCGCCTGTTCGATCGCGCTCGCTTCGGCGCGCAGCGTCTTCACCATCGCCATCAATTCGTCGAGCCGCGCGCGCATCGCGCGGGCGCTCGCCTGTTCCGCGGCGATCCGCTGCTCGGCTGCCTCGCGGCGGCTCGTGTGCAGTGCGAGCCGTTCGTCGCGCGCGGCCAGTGCTTCGCGCAGTTCGTGGACTTCGTCGCGCAGGACGCTTTCCGCCGCCAGCGGCTGCGCGCTCTGGCGGGCGGCGAGGGCATCGCGTTCCTGCAGCGCCGCGTCGCGCTGCGCGCTCATTTCGTGCAGACGCACCTGCTGCCGTTCGATCTTCGCGTGCAGCGCCGCATTCTCTTCCTCCAGCGCGACCAGCCGCCGGATATCGGCACGATTGGCCGCGCCGACCAGGTGCGACAGCATGTGCAGGTCGCCGAACGCGGCCTGGCGCACGCCCATCGTCGTGCGCGGATGCGTCATCAGCGCCCAGTATGCAGGTGGAATATCGCCGCTCTTCAGCGCTTCCTTCCAGCGCGCGAGGAGTTCATCCGCATCCTTTGCGCTGTCGAACGCGCGGATCGCGCCGGCGTAGCGCTCGTCGAGCGCCTTGTGCAGCGCCTTCGCGCCGGCCGTGCCGTCGATGGCGAGTTCGACGGCCGCGTGATGGATTTCGAGGTCGGTCGCGCGCTGGCGATCGAGGTCGGTGAACTTCGGCACGAGCCTGCGCAGTTCGTGCGTGGTCAGGCAGGTGCCGATGATCGAGCAGTGCAGGTTCGCATCGAGTTCGGACAGGCGCGCGCGGCGCTTCAGCTCGGTCAGTTGCGCGCGCGACGGCGCGCAGCATGCGTCGATCCGCGTGCCGGTTGCCGCGGGCAGGGTACCGCCGGGCGTCGAAAGATCCGCCGTGCGGGCAAGGCGAAAAGGCGGAGCGTGCATGTTGACCTCTGTCCGGCCTGGTCGGGCCGGGGACGGATGCGCGAAAGATTTGCGAAATATACCACGGAATATAACGCTGGAAATTCCGGGGAAATCACGGAGCAAGGCCGAGCGGCGCGGTCAGCAGAGCGCGGTTGAATCGTCGGTGAGCGGCAGTGCGGCGGGGGCTGGGGCCGGTGCCGGTGCTTCGGGCGAAACGGGGAGCGATGGCGGCGCGTGACGTGCCATCACGTACTCGACGCACAACCCGACGAACAGCACGTCGACACGCTCCAGCGCGGCGACCGCGTCGCGCATCGCGGCCGGGTCGTTGCTGAACGAGTCGGAAAATACGTCGTCGCGCGTGCGTTCGAGGCGGCGCGCATGGCCGATCACCCGTTCGAGTTCGGGCAGGCGCGTGAAGCGGGCGGCGCGGGCGGCGTGTTCGAGCGTCGACAGCAGTTCCCGAAAGCCCGTCGCGGACAGCGCATCGTCCGGCCAACCTTCAGCATGCGCCGCCGAGAACATCCGGATGAAGCGCACGACGCTGCCGCGCAGGCGCCGGAACGCGTCGACGACATCCGTGACCTGCTGTGCGCGCGCGTCGCTCGACAGCGGCCTGAGCGCGTGGATCTTGCGCGCGAGCGGCTGTTCCCGTGCGGCGCGCTGCGGGGCGCGATCCGTCGGCGTGCGGGGCATGGCGAGTCTCCGGAAGTGCGGGTATCGATATATTCTACGGAATATATCGAGTGCGCAGAAAAAGACGGCACCGTGGAGGAGACACGGTGCCGTCAACGGCCGGAGCGGCCGACTGGTCAGTCGATATCGCTTACGGCCGTTCCGGACGCGGCCGTGACGCGGAGGGACCTGCCGCCGGGCAGGAGGATCGGCGAGTGGCAGGACCCCCCATCCGGCCCAAAGCAGCGAACGTGCCTAATGCTGCCGTGCCACCGCCACCGCCGCCGGCAACACGACAGCCCGCGCACCCGCCGTCTGATCCACGGTCGCCCGGCCACCGTCGTGAAAGAACGCCTGCTCGGCGGCATTGTTCATCACGAGGATGCTGATGCGGCGGTTGATCGGCTCGTCCGCCACATTCTTGTCGAGCGGCAGGGCATCCGCGAGCCCGCGCACCTGGAGCAGCTTGTCTTCCCGCAACCCGCCCGCGACCAGCGCACGCCGCGCCGCGTTCGCGCGATCGCTGGACAGCTCCCAGTTCGAATAGCCCGTGGAGCCGTCGGGATACGGCGTCGAATCGGTATGCCCCGCGATCGACACGCGGTTGTCGACATCGTCGAGCGCCGCCCCGATCTGGGTGAGGATCGCGGTGGCATAGTTTTCGGGTTGCGCACTACCCGACGCGAACATCGGGCGCTTCAGCGAATCGACGATCTCGATGCGCAAGCCCTCGTTGGTGATCGCGATCCGGATCTGGTCCTGGTACGCGCGCAACGACGGGCTTTGTGCAATCGCCGCGGTCAGCTTCGCCTTCAGGCGTTCGAGCTTTTGCGTATCGACGATGCCGGCGAGTGCCGCGGGCGAGCTGGCCGGCACCGGTTGCGCTTTCGCGTTGATCGCCGGCGTCGGGTCGGACATGTCGCGGCCGCCCCCTTGGACCACGCTCGGGCGCGGCGCCTGCGCGTCCTGCCCGCCGGACAGCAACGTCGACAGCGGCGTGTTGAAGTAGTCCTCGATGCCCTGCTTGTCGTACTTGGAGACCGAGCCGAGCAGCCACATCAGCAGGAAGAACGCCATCATCGCCGTGACGAAATCGGCGTACGCGATTTTCCAGGCGCCGCCGTGATGGGCGTCGTGGTCCTCGCCTTTCTTGCGGCGCACGACGACGAGCGATGCCGCGACGGACGGTTTCGACGGGTTGGAGCGACTGTCGGCCATGGCGCCTCCGTTACGCGGCCTTGGGCGATTTCGTCGCGCGGACGGCCTCGTCGAGCTCCTTGAAGCTCGGGCGATCGGCGGTGAACAGCACCTTGCGGCCGAATTCCACCGCCACCGGCGGCGCGTAGCCGCTCATCGACGCGAGCAGCACGGCCTTCACGCACTGGAACGGCTTGGCCGCGGCGCGGCCCTTCGCGTTGAGCAGATCCGCGAGCGGACCGACGAAGCCATACGCGAGCAGGATGCCGAGGAAGGTGCCGACGAGCGCGCCGGCGATCATCTTGCCGAGCACGGCGGGCGGCGCGCCGACCGAGCCCATCGTGTGCACGACCCCCATCACCGCGGCGACGATGCCGAACGCCGGCAGGCCGTCCGCCATCTTCTGGATCGCATTGGCCGCGACCGACGCCTCCGCATGGTGCGTATGCAGTTCCTCGTCCATCAGGTCCTGCATCTCCAGCACGTTCACGTTGCCGCCCGACATCATCCGCAGGTAGTCGACGATGAAGTCGAGCAGGTGATGGTCTTCGAGCACGTGCGAATACTTCTGGAACAGCGGGCTTTGCTCGGGCGCATCGACGTCGGCCTCGAGCGCCATCATGCCGTCCCGGCGCGCCTTCTGCAGCAGCTCGTACAGCAGCGCGATCAGTTCGACGTATTGCTGCTTCGTATAGCCGCCGCCCTTGAAACAGGTCGGCAGGGTCTTGAGTGTCTTCTTCAGCGTCGTGACCGGATTGCTGACGACGAACGCACCCAGCGCGGCGCCGAAAATGCATAGCAGCTCGAACGGTTGGAGAAGGGCCGGCACATGGCCACCCACACCGACAAAACTGCCGATCACCGACCCGATCACGACGATCCACCCGATGGCTACAAACATGATTACCTCGTCCGCGACTTGTGCTGCTGCATCCGTTGTTCAATAGCGAGCGGGGCGCCCGGCTGTCCCGCTCCATGCCCGCGATGGCGCCGGTTCGCTGCAAGACGACGTCGATCGGCGGGTGTTGATGCAATAACGGCGATCGTCTGGACAACTGAACCCGTGATTGCACGGATCCCGCGTGGCGCATGAGCTGCACACGTTTGCGCGTGCCGATGTGCGCAACTTTATTGATCGAAGTCAAAAAATGCGCGGCCGTCGCGTGAACGGCGGGACGGATGTGAGCGGGAAACGGGGCGGGAGTGATGCAGCCCTCTCCGAAAAAGGATGGCGCGGGATGCCGGGCAACGTGGCGTGCATCGCCGGTTGAACGGCAGGGTTTTCATCAGGACAACCGAGGCGCCGCACGATCCATCATGGCGAAAGCGCTATCGCAGCCAACCGCAGGAGGGCGCACCGTGACGTCCGATTCCATTCCCTCGACCGCCTTCGTGTTCGCCGGCGGCGGCAGCCTGGGTGCGATCGAGGTCGGCATGCTTCGCGAACTGGTCGCGAGCGGCGAACGGCCCGATTGCGTGATCGGCGCGTCGGCGGGCGCGATCAATGCCGCCTATTTCGCCGGCCGGCCGGACGCGGACGGCATCGCGATGCTTGAAGCGCTGTGGTGCAGGATCCGCCGCCAGGACGTGATGCCGTTCTCGATGCGCAGCCTCATCGCGATGCTGCTGCGCAACCGGCCGCATCTGGTCGAGGCCGACGCGCTGCGCCTGTTGCTGGAAAAGAACCTGCCGTATCGCCAGATCGAGCAGGCCGCGTTGCCGCTCCACATCGTCGCGACCGACGTGCTGAGCGGCCGCGAAGTCGTGCTGTCGGCCGGCCCGGTC
Organism: Burkholderia sp. AU45274; assembly: GCF_030482505.1. Lineage (NCBI taxonomy): Bacteria > Pseudomonadati > Pseudomonadota > Betaproteobacteria > Burkholderiales > Burkholderiaceae > Burkholderia > Burkholderia sp. AU45274. Next base: position 20,961 of record NZ_JAUJQE010000001.1, read on the forward strand.
GTGGATGCGGTGCTGGCCAGCGCGGCGATTCCCGGCGTGTTTCCGTCGGTCAGCATCGACGGCATGGAACTCGTCGACGGCGGCGTCGCGAACAATACGCCGATCTCGGTCGCGATCGCGCTCGGCGCCAAGCGGATCGTCGTGTTGCCGGCCGGGTTCGCCTGCGCGTTGCGCGTCCCGCCACGCAGCCCGATCGCGCATGCGACGCACGCGCTGACGCTCGTGATCGCGCGGCAACTGGTGCGCGATCTGGAGCTATACGGGGCGCGCGCGCACATTCATGTCGTGCCGCCGCTCTGTCCGCTCGAGGTGTCGTCCTATGACTACTCGCAGTGTGCGCAACTGATCGACAAGGCCGCGGCACGCACCCGCGCGTGGATCGAAGAGGGCGGCCTCGCGGCGTGTGTGATTCCAGGCCAGTTGCGCGAACACGATCATGCTGCGGTGCTTTCGCATTGATCGTTGCTCATGCACCGTGCAGCCGCAGGGCCGACGAACGCCGGTTGCCGGGCCGCCTGGGCCTCGGTCCATAAATCGGTAAAAAAGACGGCACCGTGCCGCGAGACACGGTGCCGCCAACGGCCTCGAAGGCTCCACTGGTCAGTCGATCGCGCGCATCGCGTGGCGCAGCTCCTGATAGCTGCGCAGCCCCGCGACACCGAGTTCGCGCCCGATTCCGCTGAGCCCGAACCCGCCCCAGCACACGTGCGGGTAGATGAGCTGCGGCGCGTTGATCCACACGAGCCCCGCGCGCACGCGCTGCTGGAATTGCTTCGCGATGGCCGCATCGCGCGTCACGACGGTCGCGACGAGCCCGTAGCGCGTGTCGTTCGCGAGCGCGATCGCTTCGTCGTCGGTGCGGAACGATTTCACGCACGCGACGGGGCCGAACACTTCGTCGGTCCACAGCGGGTTGTCGGCGGCCGGCTCGGCGATCACGACGGGCGCCATGAAGAAGCCGTTGCCGCCTGCATCCGTCACGCGGCCGCTGAAGGCGACGCGTGCGCCCGCGTCGATGCCGTGCTGGAGCATCGCTTCGACGCGCGTGCGCTGCGCGGCGGAGATCAGCGGCCCCATCGCGACCTGTTCCGCGGCCGGCGGCGCGACGACGAGCGCGCGCACGGCGGTTTCGAACGCGGCCATGAAGCTGCGGTACACGCTGTCGTGCACGAGGATGCGCGCGGTGGCCGAGCACATCTGGCCCGCGTTCGTGAAGGCGCCCGCGACCGCGAGCGACACGGCGACGTCGAGGTCGGCGTCGTCGCGCACGATCAGCGACGACTTACCGCCGAGTTCGAGCGTCACGCGCTTCATGTCGACGGCGGCGGCCTGCATGACCTTGCGGCCGGCCGCGGTGCTGCCGGTAAACGAGATCTTGTCGATCAGCGGATGCGCGGTCAGCGCCGCGCCGACGTCGGCGCCGCCGTTCACGACGTTGACCACGCCGGCCGGCACACCGGCTTCGGCGACGAGGTCGAGCAGCGCGTGTTCGGTCGGCGACGTGAGTTCGGACGGCTTCAGCACGACCGTGCAGCCGGCCGCGAGCGCGGGCGCGAGCTTCCACGCGGTCGTGACCATCGGGAAGTTCCACGGCATGACGAGCGCCGCGACGCCGACGGAATCGTAGAAGCGCTCGGCGGTGACGGCGTCGCTCGGCAGTGCGACCGGTTCGGCCGTGAACAGCGCCGGGTCCTCGCACAGCTTCGCGTAGTACGCGAACGTCGCGGCGACGTCGCCGACATCGGCGTCGGCCTCGAACGGCGGCTTGCCGCTCACCTGCATCTGCAGCGCGGCCAGGCGATCGCGGGACGCCTCGACGCGCTCGGCGATCTTGGCGAGAATCCGGCCGCGTTCGGCCGGCGGCGTGTCGCGCCAGCCGGCGAACGCGTCGCGCGCGGCACGCACCGCGGCGTCGACGTGCGCGGCTGTCGCGAATGCCTGCCAGCCGATCGCGGCACCCGTCGATGCGTCGAAGATCGGCGCGCCGGGCGCGTCGGCAGGCGTGTGCACGGGCTGGCCGGCGATATGCGCGGCAGGCAGCACGGACGTGGCGGTGGAACGGGAAAGCTCGGCGGTGGACATGAAGGTCATCCTGTCGGTCGGGTTAGCGGTAGGCGACGCCCGGCATCACGCAGAGCATCTCGAACGCGAGGTTCGCGCCGGTGAGCGCGGTGGTGCCGGTCGGATCGTACGGCGGCGCGACTTCGACGAGGTCCGCGCCGACGATGTTCAGGCCCTTCATCCCGCGCACGATTTCGAGGCCCTGCTGCACGGTGAGGCCGCCGATTTCCGGCGTGCCGGTGCCGGGCGCGAACGACGGATCGAGGCCGTCGATGTCGAAGCTCAGGTAGACCGGCGTGTCGCCGACGCGTTCGCGCACCTGCGCCATCAGCGGCGCGAGCGACTGGTTCCAGCACTCTTCAGCCTGCACGACGGTGAAGCCCTGCTGGCGGCACCAGTCGAAATCGTCCGCGTGGTAGCCGGTGCCGCGCAGGCCGATCTGCGTGACCTTGTCGCATTGCAGCAGCCCGTCTTCCACCGCGCGGCGGAACGGCGTGCCGTGCGCGATCTTCTCGCCGAACATCGTGTCGTTCACGTCCGCGTGTGCGTCGACGTGCACGACGGCGACCTTGCCGTACTTTTTATGCAGCGCGCGCAGGATCGGCCACGCGATCGTGTGGTCGCCGCCGAGCGTGATCGGCCGGCAGCCGTTCGCGACGATCTCGTCGTACGCCTCCTCGATGCGGCGCACCGAGTCCTTCAGGTCGTACGGGTTGGTCGCGACGTCGCCGATGTCGGCCACCTGCAGCGAATCGAACGGCGCCGCGCGCGTGGCCATGTTGTACGGGCGCAGCAGCACGGATTCGGTGCGGATCTGGCGCGGGCCGAAGCGCGAGCCCGAGCGGTTCGACGTGCCGAGATCGAGCGGCACGCCGACGAAGCACACGTCGAGGCCGTCGGTCGTCGCGGCTTGCGGCAGCCGCATCATCGTGGCGATGCCGCCAAAGCGCGGCATCTCGTTGCCGCCCATCGGTTGATTCAGTTCGCGGGGCATGGGCCGTCTCCTTTATTTGAGGTCAAGCGATCGGCCGATGGTAGAGGAGAACACGCGCGCGAAGATTTTGAAGTCGCAACGTTTACATCGACGGGCTTCGATGCAAGTGGCGCTACCGCATCGACGCAGCGCAACCGAACGCGGCCGCGCAGTGCGGCCGGGTGTGTCAGCGTGAGATGCCCGGCGATGCGGTGCCGTCGTGCGCGCCGGCGGAAGGGAGCGTGGTGGTGGCCGAACCCCACGCAGCGAGTTCGCGCTTCGTGCGCACGCCGAGCTTCGCGAATGCGCGCTTCACGTACGACTCGGCCGACGCGACCCGCACGCCGAGGATCTCGGCCGTCTCCGGCACGGTCTTGCCGGAGAGCAGGTGCTTGCAGGTTTCGTATTCGCGCTTCGACAGCTTCACGCCGTCGGCCGCGATCCGCGCATCGAACTGCGCGAGCGGATGGACGTCGGGTATCGGGTGCGCGACGCGCCGCACGGCCGTGGTCGACGCATGCAGTTCGAGCAGCGGGAACAGCACGTCGCTGATGCTGCGAAAGCGGTTCATCTCGGCGAGCGTGAATGGCGGCCGGTCGCGGCCGCGCTCCAGCGCGATCGAATGCTGCGAATAGCGCGTGCCGCGCGCGAGCACGCATTCGTGCCCGATACGCACGTCGTCGAACAGCCGCTGGCGGAATTCGCCGGGCGGGATCGCCGCGATGTCGCGCACCACCAGCATCGTGCCCGTCTTGCCGCGCAGCCCCGCGAACAGCGGGTCGCTGTCGAGAAAGCGCTCGTAGTAGAGCGTCATCACGTCGGAGATTTCGGTGGATTCGGTATCGATGCCGCTGCTGCCGATCCATTCGCATCGATAGCCTGTGGGCATCGAGCCGTCGACGCGTGAGCGCTCGACGTGTGCGACGTCGAGCGGCACGACTTCATTGAGCAGTTGCGTGAGGCGCGGCACGAAGTGCGGCGTGCCGACCGTCTCGATCAGCTCGCCCAGCGCCTTGAACGACACGTTGAAGCGGTCGTTGTCGCGGTGGAAGGGGTTCACGTTGAGCAGCATGCGGTTCCCCGGGTGAAAAGCGGCGCGATTGTAGCGTTCGCAACCGAAAACGTCATTAAGGGGAAACACCGTCGGTTGTCCTGCCGACCCGTTTGCCCCGGAAAACACCGCTTGTCCCCCCCGGAGGGGGGCATACCGGGGCAGTGTAAATGAGTAACTTTGTCTCTGCTTTTTTCAATCAAGAGACGAAAGATTCACATGACCAAACTGATCAAGGACATCCTGCCGCTCGGCGCAGGCATCGGCGAATTCACGAAGCTCGACTTCGGCATGGACGAAAGCGACTGGCGCGCGGCGGAAGGCAAGAGCGGCAACTACATCATCGGCTGGTGGGAAGGCAAAGCCGGCTCGGTGGAGTTTCCGGAAACCGCGGCCGACGAAGCCGTGTGGCTCGTCGAGGGCCGGATCGCGCTGACCGACGTCGAAGGCAACCGCAAGGAATTCACGCCGGGCCAGGGCTACCTGCTGCCGGCCGGCTTCGCGGGCCGCTGGGAGACGATCGAGGACGCGAAGAAGTTCTACGTGCTGCTCGAGAAGTCGTGATGTCCGAAGCCGCCGCCGAGCGCGTCGTCCGTGTGACGCGCGCCCGGCGGCGGTTTCGCTGTTCGCGTGTGATGGCTGGGATCATGGAAATGGAAGTCAAGACAAGAGAGACTGCACCGGAGGAGGCGCACGCGATGCGTGGCGCGCCGGTCGCACTGGGCGTCGAGGCGGCGCTCGCGAATACGAAGCTGTTCCCGTACTGGCTCGACAACCCGGCGGCGCCGGCCACCGAGCCGGAACTCGTCGGCGACGTGACGGCCGACCTGCTGATCGTCGGCGGCGGCTTCACGGGGCTGTGGGCGGCCGTGCAGGCGAAGGAGCAGATGCCGCACCTGAACGTGGTGCTGATCGAGGCCGGCAAGGTGGCGCACGGCGCGTCGGGCCGCGCAGGCGGGATCATCTCGACGTCGGTGATGCACGGGCTGCCGAACGCGGTGCGCGTGTTCCCGAACGACATCGCGCAGCTCGAGGCATTCGGCCATCACAACCTCGACGGTTTCGAGGACACGCTGAAGCGCTACGACATCGACGCCGATATCGAGTGGAACGGCGAGATGACGGTGGCGGTCGATCCCGAGCACATCGCGCACCTGAAGGGCGACTACGACCTGCATCGCGAGTACGGGCACAACGTCGTGCTGCTGAACCGCGAGGAAACGCTCGAACAACTGAATTCGCCGCTGTTCGCGGGTGCGCTGTGGTCGCGCAACCGCAGCGGCATCGTGCATCCGGCGAAACTCGCGTGGGGGCTGAAGCGCGCGGCGCTGACGCTCGGCGTGAAGCTGTACGAGCACACGCCGCTCGTGACCGTGACCGACGAAGGCAGCACGGTGTTCGTGACGACGCCGAAGGGCAGCGTACGCGCGCCGCGCGTGGTGTTCGGCAGCGGCACCGCGAAGGTCGGGATTCCCGACATCAACCGCCGCGTGATGCAGGTGCGCGACCACGTGCTCGCGACCGAGCCGCTCACCGACGAGCAGCTCGCGCGGATCGGCTGGAAGAATCGACAGGGCGTGTACGACACGCGCACGCAGCTCAACTATTTCCGGCTGACGAAGGACAACAACATCATCTTCGGCGGGCTGGTGAGCTATCACTTCGACGGCGACCCGGAACCGCACCAGGACGGCCAGCGCGAAACCTACTACCGGCTCGCGGAAGCGTTCTACCGCACGTTCCCGCAACTGTGCGACGTGCGCTTCTCGCACGCGTGGGGCGGCCCGATCGACTACTGCTCGCGCGGCTCGGTATTCGCGAAGCGCTACCTCGGCGACAAGGCCGTGTTCGTCGCCGGCTATACGGGCTTCGGCGTCGCGGCGAGCCGGTTCGGCGCGTTCATGGGGCTGAACATCCTGTTCGACCGCGACAGCCCCGAGCGCAAGCTCGACATCGCGAACCAGAGCCCGAGCTACATCCCGCCCGAGCCGATGCGCTGGGTCGCCGCGAAGATCACGTTCCATGCGTTCGACGGCGCGGATGCGGAGGGCGGCTGGAAGCGCGCATGGATCAGCGGCATCAAGGCGATGGGCTTCCCGATGTAAGCGATGACGCGGCGGCGCGGCACCACGCCGGGCCGCCGCCGTCGCGACACAAAAAAGACGATCCCCAGAGGACACGGTTCGCGCCGCGGACACGGAGAGAGACACCAGATGAATGTAGTCAACCTGCAGGATGAAGCGCGGCAGGAAAGCGCGCTGTTCGTCGTCGTGATGCTGCTGCTCGGCATGCTCGGGCCGACGGTCTTCCTCGGCCTGCCCGCGATCGTCGGGCAGGTCGAGCGTCATTGGGGCTTCGGCGAAGCGGCGCTAGGACTGTCGAGCTTCATCGAAGTGCTCGGCGAATCGACAGGCACGCTGCTCGTCGCGTTCGTGCTCGGCCGCCAGCCAGTGCGGTGGGTGCTCGCGGGCGCGGTGACGCTCGCGGCCGGCGCGAACCTCGGCACGCTCGCGACGCACGGGCTGGTGGCGTATTCGGCGTTGCAGTTCATCGCGGGCGTCGGCTCGGGCGGGCTGAACGGCATCGCGCTGCGCTACCTGTCGTATTCGCGCGCGCCGGAACGCAATCTCGGGATCATGCTGATGGGGCAGGTGACGTGGAGCATGGTGCTGCTCGCTTACATCTTCCCGATGCTGAGCGACACCTGGGGCGCGCACGGCGTGTTCGGGTTCGTCGCGTGCGTGCTCGGCGTGTTCGTGCTCGCGACGCCGCTGTTTCGCCGCGGCGAGACGCTGGCCGCACCGGCGCCGGAAGGCGTGGCCGGCCGCATCGACCGCAACGGCGCGATGCTGGTGCTGTGCGCGCAGCTTGCGCTGTACGGCGGCGTCGGCGTCGTGTGGACCTTCCTCGAGAAGATCGGCACCGCGGCGGGCCTGAGCGGCCAGTCGGTGTCGCTGGTGCTCGGCGCCGCGAACATCGCGAGCCTCGTGATCTGCGCGGCGATGCCGAAGCTCGGCGCGGGCGCGGGCCTGCGCCGCTGGGCACTCGTGAATCTCGGCGGCTGCGCGGTCGCGGCCGTGCTGCTCGCGCTGCCGGCCTCGGCTGCGACGTTCACGCTCGGCGCGATCGTCTTCATCGGCTGCTGGACCGGCGGCGCGCTGCTGATCTACGCGACGATTCCGCAGTACGACCTGGTCGGCAAGTCGGCCGCGTTGTCGCCGGGTTGCGTCGCGCTCGGCTATGGCGTCGGCTCGGTCGCGGGCGGCTCGCTGATCGAGCGCGCGGGCACGCAGTCGGCGCTGATCGCAGCGATCGTGCTGTGCGCGATGGCGTTCCTCTGCTACCGGCGGCTGCGGCCGGCCGTGTTCGGCATGGAACGCGCGCTCGCGGTGGCATCTGAATGACGGTGGCGACGCGCACCGCTGCCGATGGCGGCGCGCGTCCGGTTCGGTTCATCGGCGCAGGCGGCGAGCGTGACGTGCGAGGCGCGTCGTGCCAGCCGGCCGGGTAACGCGCACACGCGCAGCGGCTTGAAGCATGTTCTCGAATACTTCCGATCTCGATCTCCGGCTCATCCGGGTCTTTCTGGCCGTCGTCGACGCACGCGGCATCACGGCCGCCGAGGCGTCGCTCGGCGTGCGGCAGTCGACCATCAGCACGCAGCTGTCGGCGCTCGAAGCGCGCGTCGGCTTCAAGCTGTGCGATCGCGGGCGCGGCGGCTTTCGCCTGACGTCGAAGGGCGAGCGCTTCGCGGCCACCGCGCGCACGCTCGTCGCGGCCACCTCCGAATTCGTCGCACGGGTGCGCGACATCGACCGCAAGCTGGTCGGCACGCTGTCGATCGGCCTGATCGGCCAGGCGCCGCTCGTCGAGAACGCCCGCGTGGCCGATGCGATCGGCGCATTCCGCAAGCGCGACCAGGCCGTCACGTTCGCGATGAAGGTCGCGTCGCCGCAGGAGCTCGAGGAGAGCCTCGTCAACAACCAGCTCGATCTCGCGATCGGCTATTTCTGGCATCGCGTGCCGGGGCTGCTCTACACGCCGCTGTTCACCGAGCAGCAGGTGATCTACTGCGGGCGCGGGCATCCGCTGTTCCATGCATCGCGGCCCGTGACCGCCGACGACCTGCAGCTTCACGACTGGGTCTGGCGTACCTATCCGGTGCCGGAGGAACAGTATCCGCTGCCCGAGCGGCGCGTGACCGCGAGCGCGGACAGCATCGAGGCCGCGACGATCCTGATCCTGTCGGGCGGCCATCTCGGCTACCTGCCCGCGCATTATGCGGAGCCGTTCGAGCAGCGCGGGCTCGTGAAGGCGGTGGGCCGCACGACGTTCAGCTTCGACGTGCCGCTGCATCTCGCGATGAAGCGCAGCGCGAGCGACAAGCCGATCGTCGACGCGTTCTGCGAGGACCTGCTGCGCGCGTTCAACATCAAGGCGGCCGCGCTGGCCGCTTAGGGCCTGTTCGGGAAAATTCATTCGTGGGGCTGGCCACCAGAAGGGCCGATCGCCGCGTCACGCTCCTCGCGAATACGTCGAGTATTCGCTTCGTCGCAATCCTTGCGCTCGGCCCTTCTGGTGGCCAGCGCAAGCCCGTTATTAGCGTGAACAGGCCCTAAGCGTGCGGCGCGCGTTCAGCAGTCGACCAGCACCCAGTCGAACAGCTCGCGGCGCGTGCGCACGCCGAGCTTCGCGAACGCGCGCTTCACGTACGACTCGGCCGTCGACAGCTTCACGTCGAGCTGCTGCGCGGCCTCGGGCACCGAGCGCCCGCACAGCATCAGCCGGCAGATCTCGTGCTCGCGGCGCGACAGCTGCACGTCCTGCCGTTCCAGGCGCGCGTCGAAGCCCGCCTGCGACGCGGTGTTCACCGTCCCCGACGCCACGCGCCGCGCCGCGCAGGTGCGCGCATGCAGCTCGAACATCGGGAACAGCAGGTCGACCATCTGCCGGAAGTGGAACAGCTCATCCATCGTGAACGCGGGCCGGCCGACGGTGCGCGCCAGCCCGAGTGCGTATTGCAGGTGTGCGTTGCCGTGCACGAGCATGCATTCCTGCTCGATGCCGGGCTCATCGAAGATCCGGCGGCGGAATTCGCCGTGCGCAATCCCTTCCACGTGGCGCTGCACCAGCAGCGTGCCGGCCTTGCCGCGCAGCGGCGCGACCAGCGGATCGACCTGGCAGTAGTCCTGGTAATAGACATCCATCACGCGCAGCGTGTCGGCCGCGAAGCGCAGGCTGCCGCTGCCGATCCATTCGACGACGAAGCCCGACGTGCTGCCCGTATCCGCGCGCCAGCGTTCGAGGTGGACGGCGTCGGCGTCGATGCTGTCGTTGACGAACTCCGTGACCGCGCCGACGAAATCCGGCGTGCCGACCGCGCGCAACGTTGCGCCGAGCGTGTCGGGGCGCACACCGATCAGGTAGTGGCCGCGGGCGGCCGGGTCGGGCTGGAGAAGTCGCATGGTCGGGCGTGGGCGGTCAGGGGACAGCACGACGTTACGCGAACGCCGTGCACGCGTCAGCCGGGAATTCACCGAATCAACCCCACCAATTTCGTGCGTTGTCCCCAAAACGATGACAAGACCGTGCCCGCGGCGGCCGGAATTCGTCCAAGCCCCGGCAGCGGGGGGGCATACCGCCGTGAATCGTCTGCCTATAGTGAAAGCACTTCGAAAACCTGATCATCAGAAAGGACAGGCCATGCAGATGCAACCGACGCCCGCCGCCGTCAACGATTCAACGCCGGCGGATTTCGTTCTGACCAACGCGAAGGTCTACACCGTCGATCCGCACAAGCCGTGGGCACAGGCGGTCGCCGTGCGCGACGGCCGGATCGTCCACGTCGGCGACACGGCGGCCGTGCAGGCGTACGTCGGCGCGGACACGAAGGTTGTCGACGCGGCCGGCCGGCTCGTGCTGCCGGGCTTCGTCGAATCGCACTGGCACTTCGAGACGACCGCGTTCGCGTTCCAGGCGTTCGTGAACTACGAGGATCCGCAGAAGGTGCTCGCCGTGCTGCGTGAGTACGTCGAGTCGCATCCGGACGAGCCGGCGATCACCGGGATGGGCTGGGTGCAGGCGACGATTCCGCCGGCGCTGCTGCGCAAGGAGACGCTCGACGCGATCTGCGCGGATCGCCCCGTGTGCCTGCTGTCGACCGATTTCCATTCGATGTGGGTGAACTCGAAGGCGCTGGAGATCGCCGGCATCGACGCGTCGACGCCGCCCGTGCAGGAAGGCGCGAGCTGGTTCGAGAAGGACGCGGTGACGGGCGAGCCGACCGGCCTGATCGTCGACGGCGCCGCGTATTCGTTGCTGATGCAGCGGATCAGCGCGGCCGGCCTGCTGCCGACCGGCATCGACCTGTACCTGAAGTCGATCCCGCCGTGGCAGAAGAAGCTGTGCGCGGCCGGCGTGACGACCGTGTTCGACGCGGGCTTCTTCGACGCGAGCGGCGACCAGTCGCTGCTGTACGAGACGCTGCAGACGATGGAGCGCGCGGGCGACCTGAAGCTGCGCGTGGTGGGCAGCGTCGCGGTGATCGGCGAGATCGACGATCCGGTCGGCACGCTCGTCAAATACCGCGAGCAGTACGACTCACCGCTCGTGAAGGCGCGCGCGCTGAAGCTGTTTCTCGACGGCACGGAAGCGAACCACACCGCGTACCTGCTCGAACCGTACGCGGACCGCCCCGACACCTGCGGCGCGCCGACGATGCCGGCCGACACCTTCAACCATTACCTGGTCGAAGCCGATCGCGTGAGCGCGAACGTGATGGTCCACTGCGTCGGCGATGCGGCGGTGCGGATGGCGCTCGACGGCTTCGACGCGGTCAACCGCACGAACCCGCCGCGCGACCGCCGCCACGTGATCACGCATGCATTTCTCACGCATCCGGACGACATCCCGCGCTTCCGCCGCGCGGGCGTGATGGCGAACACGCAGCTGCAGTGGGGCGTGGTCGACGCGTACACCGAGCAACTGCGCGACCACTACGGCCATGAGCGCTGGAGCAACATGTACAAGTTCCGCACGTTCCTCGACGAAGGCGTGACGGTGTCGATCGGCATGGACGGCCTCGCGTGCCAGTGCCGCTGCCAGCACAAGCCGCTCGAGCACATCGAGTCGGGCCATACGCGTCAGCTCGCGGGCGAGCCCGATGCGCCGGTGTTCCCGGACATCGCCGAGCGCCTGAGCATTCCGCAACTGATCGCCGCGTACACGATCCACGGCGCGTACCAGCTCGGGATGGAGCACGAGGTCGGCTCGCTCACGCCCGGCAAGCGCGCGGATCTCGTCGTGCTGGAGAACGACCTGTTCGAGGTCGGCCAGTACGACATTGGCCGCATCGACGTCGCGCTGACGATGATGGACGGCCGCGTCACGCACGTGGGCGAGGACTTCGGCGCGCGCACGGGCGTGCAGGCATCCTGAGCGGTTTTCGGTTTTTGATTGGCGTGACGACGCGGCGAAGAAAGCTTTCAATTCGCTTCCTGGTCGGGTCGATCGGGGCATCCGTCCGGAACCGGGTGCCCCGATTGTGCGGCGTGTCCCCCTAACGGCAGGGCAGACCGGCCAATTTCCTCTGGCTACATTTTTCCGGACCGAAGCACACACCGTTCATCGCGAGCGGATCATGACATCGACGGAGGAAACCATGGCAGGGGAATGGAGCAAGCATCTGAAAACGGCATGCGCGGCGCTCGCGCTGGGCGGTGCGCTGTGGGCCGGCGTGCCGGCGGCGCACGCGGCGAACGTCGTCAACGTGTACAACTGGGGCAACTCGATCGGCAAGGCGACGATCGCGAACTTCGAGAAGGCGACCGGCATCAAGGTGGTCTACCAGGAGTTCGATTCGAACGAGACGCTGCAGGCGAAGCTGCTGTCGGGCACGTCGGGCTATGACGTCGTCGTGCCGTCCGACATCTTCTGGGCGCGGCAGCTGCAGGCCGGCATCTACCGCAAGATCGACAAGAGCCAGGTGCCGAACTACGGGCTGCTCGATCCGGAAATCATGAAGGTGCTCGCGAAGGACGATCCGGGCAACCAGTTCGGCATTCCGTGGACGTGGGGCACCGACGGGCTCGGGATGAACGTCGAGAAGGTGAAGGCCGCGCTCGGCAACGATGCGCCGCTCGACAGCTGGGCGCTGCTGTTCGACCCGAAGTACGCGCAGAAGCTGAAGCACTGCGGCATTTCGGTGCTCGATTCGCCGGTCGATGCGTTCGGGATGGCGTTCGTCTACCTGAAGAAGGATCCGAACACGACGAACCCGGCCGACTACCAGGCCGCATACGAGCTGCTGAAGACGGTGCGGCCGTACATCACGCAGTTCAATTCGAGCAGCTACATCAACGACCTCGCGGGCGGCGACATCTGCCTCGCGCTCGGCTGGTCGGGCGACGTGAATTCCGCGCGGATCGCGGCCGCGTCCGCGAAGAAGCCGTATCACATCAAGTACGTGATCCCGACCGAGGGCAGCGCGATGTGGTTCGACATGATGGCGGTGCCGAAGGATGCGCCGCATCCGGACGCCGCGCTGAAGTTCGTCAATTTCGTGCTGTCGGAGAAGGAGAGCGCGAACCTGACCAACGACACGTCGTACCCGTCGGCCGTGCCGTCGTCGAAGCATCTGGTGCGCGCCGACGTGACGAGCGATCCGGCCGTGTTCCCGCCCGCCGACGTGATCCGCAAGCTGAGCCTCAGCAAGCCGGTTCCGCCTGAGCTGATGCGTCTGCAGAACCGTCTCTGGACGAAGCTGAAGACCGAGTAAGCCGGCCGCCGCTTCTCCCCATTCCCGACCACCTTTCGCGCGCCCCGCCGCTCATCGCGGCGGGCGGGGGCGCGCGCGTCCCGACGATCACCCACACCATGAAAATCACACACATGACGGCGCTGTGCCTGCTGGCGTTCGACGCCGCCGCGGCATTCGCGCACACGCCGCAGGCGACCGACGCGAGCCGGATGAAGGCGCTGCAGGCGCAGGTCACCGCGCTGCAGCAGCAGGTGAACGAGCTGCGCGCGAGCATGCTGGCAGCGAAGCCGGCCGGCGCGGCAACGACCGCCACCGCCGCCTCGGGCGGCGCGAAGATCGGCTCGATCAACACGGCGGCTGCACCGGCCGCGGATGCGGCGCCGGCCTTCACGGACGACGACCTGCAGCAAATGCGCGAGCAGATCGCGAACGCGTCGCTGAAGGTCGACTCGCTGCAGGAAGCGGCGACCACCGGCCCGCTCGCGGGCCTGAGCATCACCGGCTACGTCGATCCCGTGTACCTGTTCAACCGCGCGCAGCGCACGTCCGGCTTCCAGTTCCTGAACCATGACCCGGGCGCGTACGACTACTTCAACAGCACGATCGGCGACGTCTACCTCGACATCAAGAAGACCTTCGGCGTCGGCCCGATGGCGCCGGCGGCGGAGGTCGTGATCCAGCCGAACCGCGGCTTCGGCAACGTGTTCAGCAACGCGCACGGCGGCATCGGCAACAACATCGTCACGCAGGCGGTGGTCACCGTGCCGCTCAGCACGACCCACACCTTCGAGATCGGGATGATGCCGAGCCTCGCCGGCTACGAGGTGCAGCCGTCGACGCAGATGCTGACGCTCACGCACGGGCTGCTGTACGACTTCAGCGAGCCGGGCAACCTGATCGGCGTCGGGCTGAAGGGCTCCAACGCGGCGATGACGCGCTTCTGGCAGGTCGTGATCGGCAACGAGGTGCTGCGCACCGCCGGCGCGATCGCGAATGCGGCGAACAACACGACGAAGACCAACTGGACGCCGACGATCACCGCGCGCTTCGACAACGCGACGTCGACCGCCTTCGACTTCGGCCTCTCCGGGATGCTCGGCCGGCAGTCGCTGTTCTCGCCGTGCGCGCAGCCGGGCGGCTACGGCTACCAGTGCAACGGCGCGTCGCCGACCGGCCTCTACAAGTACGTGGAAGCCGACGTGACCTATACGCACGACAAGACGCAGGTCAACGCGCAGGTGGACTACGGCGAGCTGCAGAAGGGCGCATGGAACGGCGGCACCGCGCGCTGGTACGGGATGTCGCTGCTCGGCCATACGAAGTGGACGACGTCGTGGGTCGGCCGCATGGGCGCGACGCTGCGCTTCGACTACCTGAACAACACGTCGAACGGCGGCGGCGGCACCAACATCCAGTACGGGCTCGCGGGCGGCAACCCGTCGGTGAACGGGTCGAGCGGCTTCGGCATCGATCCGGCGTGCTTCCAGGGTTCGTCGACGAACGGCACCGAGTGCAAGGGCGCGCAGCGTTATGCGATCACGGCCGACCTGTTGTTCTATCCGACACAGCAGATCACCGTGAAGCTCGAATACCGCCACGACGCGGCGAACCATCCGGTGTTCCTGAAGAGCAACGGCACGTACGCGCGCAGCAACGACCTGGCCGGGATGCAGTTCATCTACTCGTTCTGACCGGCCGCACGATGCCTCACGCGCCGGGCCGCGCGGGCCCGGCGCATTCAACCCAGGAGATTTGACCTTGAAGCTGCACACCTTAGTGACCGACATCACCGATCCGCGCGAGCGCGGCCGCCTGATCGGCGAGCGCTTCGCGCCGGAGATCCGCGAGACGGTCGCGCTGTATCTCGCGTTCTTCCCGAAGCTCGGCATCGCGCCGCAGCGCGCACGGGAGATCGGCGAAGCGAGTCTCGCCACGCTCGGCGCGTGGTGCCCGCGCCTTGCCGCCGAAGTCGAGGCGATCGCCGACGGCGTCGACCTGCCGCGCTGGCAGCTCGCGTGCCTGAATGCACGCACCGAGATTCTCGCCACCGCACCCGCATCGGCCGAAGGCGAGTGCTCGACGACCGTCCATGCGCCGGCCGGCCCGCACGCACCGCGCACGCTGCAGACGTGGGACTGGCACGACAGCCTCGCACCGCAGGGGCTGCTGATGCAGATCGCGACGCCGCACGGCCGCACCGTCAAGCTGTTCTCCGAATTCGGGATGCTGGCGAAGCTCGGCGTGAACAGCGCGGGGCTCGGGCTGCACTTCAACATCCTGCATCACGCGAGCGACAACGACAGCGCCGGCGTGCCGGTGCACGCGATCGCGCGGCGCCTGCTCGAAGACGCGACGACGGTGCAGGAGGCGATCGACATCGCGCGCACCGCACGCGTGAGCGCGTCGACGGTGTTGACCGTGTTTACGCGGCACGACGCGAACCCGCGTGCGGCGAGCATCGAGCTGAGCCCGTCAGGCGTGGGTGTGGTGGTGCCGCGTCCGGACGGCTGGCTGCTGCATACGAACCACTTCCTCGATTGCGCGCTGAGCGGCGGCGAATGCATGCCCGACAGCTCGACCACGCGCGAGCGTTTCGCGCACCTGAATGACGTCGTGAACGGGATGACGAGTGCCGATGTGCGCGAGCGCGCGGCGGCGATGTGCGGGGCGGCCGGCGACCAGGCCGTCGTGTGTTTCCATCCGGACCTGTCGATGCCCGACACCGAGCGCTGGGAAACGCTGCTGACCGTCGGCATCGACACCGATGCGTGCGCGCTCGACTACGTGGCGGGCAATCCGTACGACCTCGCGCGGGATGGGGCTCTGCGGTTCTGACGTGACGCACGACGCACGATGCACGACGCGCGGTCAGCGGTAGCGGTAAGACCGGGCGGCACGTGCGTGCCGCCCTCGTGACGTTTACGCGTCGATGCGCTCGACCTTGCCAACGAGCAGCCCGTACGACAGGCTGCCGGCGAGCGCCATCGCGGCGATGTAGGTGATCGCCCGCGAGAAGTCGGCGCCGTCCACGAGCAGCCCGATCACGATCGGTGTCGCGATCGCGGACAGGTTGCCGATCAGGTTGAACACGCCGCCCGTGAGGCCGAGCAGCCGCGCGGGCGCGAGCCCCGACACGAGCGACCACGTGATCGACGCGAAGCCGTTGCCGAAGAACGCGATCGTCATGAACGCGATGACCCAGCCGGTCGACGTCACGTAGTTCGCGCCGATGATGCAGGTCGAGATCAGCAGCCCCGAGATGATCGGCAGCTTGCGCGCGAAGCCCTGCGATGCGCCGCGGCGCATCAGCCAGTCCGACAGCACGCCCGAGCACAGCACGCCGACGAACGCGGCGAGGAACGGCAGCGACGCGAGGAAGCCCGATTTAATGAAGTCCATTCCGCGATACTTGACGAGGTAGGTCGGGAACCACGTGAGGAAGAACCACAGCGTCGAGTTCAGCGCGAACTGGCCGAGATAGATGCCCCACAGCTTGCGCCGGCCGAGCACGACGCCGAGGTCGCGCCACGTCGACGGCGCGCGTTCGGTGCGTGCCGCGACGCGGTCCTCGAGATCAACGAGCCCGCCGCCGTCGCGGATCAGCGCGATCTCGGCCGCGTTGACGCCACGAAACGCGTGCGGCTCGCGATACACCGCATACCAGATCGCGGCCCACACGATGCCCGCGAGGCCGGTTGCGACGAACACCATGTGCCAGCCGAGATGCACCTGCAGCCACGCGAGCACCGGCGTGAGGAACGCGAGGCCGACGAACTGGCCCGACGTGTAGCCGCCGATCGCGCTTGCGCGTTCGCGGGTCGGGAACCAGGTCGTCACCACGCGGTTGTTGATGGGATAGGCAGGCGCTTCGAGCGCACCGACCGCGAGGCGCAGCACGATCAACCCGACGAACGAGCCCGCGAAACCGAGCAGCAGCGTCGCGGCCGACCATAGCGCGAGCGCACCGGCATACAGCACGCGCGGCGATACCTTGTCGACGAGCCAGCCGCCCGGAACCTGCATCAGCGCGTAGGTCCAGCCGAACGCGGAGAACACGAGGCCCGCGCGCACCGGATCGATGTTCAGCTCCTTGAACAGCGCGGGCGCGGCGATCGACAGGTTGCTGCGGTCGAGATAGTTGATCACGACGGTGACGAACAGCAACGCGAGGATCAGCAGCCGCTTGCGGCTCGGTGGCGTGGTGGGTGCCGCGGCCGAACGAGCGGCGGGATCGGATGCGATGCCGGCGCGCGCGGGCGGTTGTTCCGGCGGGTGGGCGTGGGTGCGCGACGCGGAATGGGCCACGGTTGTCTCCTGTGTTCGGTGCCCGGCCGTCGCCCGCGAACGGGGCGGCCGAATCGAATGGCGTTGGGGCGAACGTTAGAGCCGTGGCGGGAAGCACGTCAACATTTGGACAGGCATCCCTATTAATGGGACGTGACGCGCTCAATATGTGGGAATGAGCGGTGATCACGCCGCCGCGTACATCAGTTGGCCGTCGCTTCCTTCGCGCTGACCCAGCCCTGCACCGCGCCCGCTTGCGGGTTGCGATACCGCACCTTCAGCCACTGGAAATCGGCGCTCGCGTCGATCAGCTCGACCGTGTCGCCCGCGACGACGTAGCGGCGCGTGGGCGCATTGTTCATCGTATCGTGCAGCGGCAGGCGCGCCGGGCGCACCTTGAACGTGACGGTGCCGCCGCCGTACGCGTCCGGGCGGCGCGATACGCGCTTGCCTTGCGCGTCGTAGGTCAGCAGCATCGACGACGGGCCGGAATCCGCATCGATCAGGTCGCGCAGGTCGTCGGGAATCGCTTCGCTGGACTGGTACAGATACAGCTTGCCGCGCGCATCGTAGCGGTACGCATCGGTGTACCAGATCGGGCCGCCGCGGCAGGAGCTGTACAGCGTGCGTTCCTTCGGCTTCGCGACCACGTTGACCAGGTCGTCGCAGTTGCCATGCCGCATATTGCTCGCCGGCATGCGCAGCGGCTCGAACTGCTGGCGCGCGGCGTCGTACAGGTAGATGCCGTAGTTGTCGTTGACCATGCCGAGCGTCGCGTGCATGGCGAGATCGCGGTGGCCGTCGAAGTTGTAGTCGTCCGACGAGAGGTGATAGTGACCTTCCTCGTCGGCGGCGATCACGTCGAGCGTTTGCGTCTTGCCGCTCGGCAGGAAGCGCACGATGATGTGCGCGCTGTCCGCGCGCTCGACGCGAGCCGTGACGGTGTCGTCGACCCTGAACGTGAGCAGCGGCTTGGCTGTTTGCGCGGCAGGCGCAAGCGATACGCACGCGGCGAGCAGCAGCGCGGTCGCGGCAAGACGGGGAAGCAGGGAGCGCGTCATGAGCAGGCGTAAGAGCGAAAGTCGAGGAAGAACCGGCTGGCGACTGCCTAGCCGCGCGTGCTGTCGTCCTGAAAGCCGTTCTTGCCGACGAAGATCTCCTTCAGCGCGGCGCGCAGCGTGACCGGGTCGTATTGGCCGGGCGCGAGATGGATCACGTAGCGCGTCTGGCCGTCGAGCCGCGCGGCGAGCGCGGGTTCGATCTCGACGTCGATCGTGTCGTCCGTCAGGCGCACCGACAGATCCTTGACGCGCGCGTTGACCTGGTCGCGCACCATCACTTCGATCAGCGCGTCGTCCGGAAAGCGCGACAGCGCGAAGCAATAGTCCTGCTCGGCGTCGTGACAGTAGATGTTGGCGAAGCTTTCGTCGTCGTCGAGATCGGACGTCGCCGCGCCGATGGTGGCGTGAAGTTCCATGAGTGTGGGTTCCTGCGTATGGGAGTCGGGGTTATCGGGTGGAGTGGTGTGCTGTTTCGATCGCGGCGGCCGCATCGGGCGCGACGCCGATATCGCACGACGCATCGGCATCGCGCGCCTTCAGCCACAGGCCGAATTCGCGCATGACTTCGACGACGGGCCGCAGCCGGTCGCCGTCGGCGGTCAGATCGTACTCGACCCGCACCGGCACTTCCGGATAGACGGTCCGCCGCACGAGCCCGGCGTCTTCGAGCGCGCGCAGGTCGAGCGTCAGCATGCGCTGGGAGATGCCCGGCATGTCGCGCCGCAGGTCGCTGAAGCGTCGCGGCCCGTCGAGCAGATACGACACCAGCAGCAGCCGCCAGCGGCCGCCGAGCAGGCGCATCGCTTCTTCAACGGAACATCCGGTCGCACTCGTTTTCATCGTGGCGAATCCTGGTCGGTAAATTTTTTGTGACTACGGCACAAACGACTGCCGTCTTCTCAGCCCTGCGCCGATGCGAGATATTAGCGCCCGCGTCGCGGCGAATCGATACATGGACAACCCACGAAGGACACGCATGAAGCTCTATCACGCTCCCGGAAGCTGTTCGCAGGCGATCTGCATCGTGCTGCGCGAAGGCGGCATCGACGCGGAAGTCATCAAGGTCGACGCGCGCAAGCA
The DNA here is from genome assembly GCF_030482505.1 of Burkholderia sp. AU45274. NCBI lineage: Bacteria > Pseudomonadati > Pseudomonadota > Betaproteobacteria > Burkholderiales > Burkholderiaceae > Burkholderia > Burkholderia sp. AU45274. Next base: position 40,229 of record NZ_JAUJQE010000001.1, read on the forward strand.
TGTCATTGAAGACGGGCGCAATTACTACGATGTGGCCGAACTCGGCTACGTGCCGCTGCTCGAGCTCGACGACGGCACGCGGTTGCGCGAAGGGCCGGTGATCGCGCAGTATCTCGCGGATCTGTGTCCGCAGGCGGCGCTTGCGCCCGCCTACGGCACGCTCGCGCGCTATCGGCTGATGGAGTGGCTGAACTTTCTCACGGCGGAAATCCACAAGGGCTTCATCCCGCTGCTGTATGCGGTGCAGGCGGGGAAATACGTCGATCCGGCGAAAACGAAGCTCGACAGCCGCTTTGCCTGGATCGATCGCCAGCTCGACGGCAATACGTTCTTGATGGGCGACTCGTTCACGCTCGCCGATGCATACCTGTTCGCGCTGACCGGCTGGGGCAAGGCGGAATGGCTGCGGTCGGTGTACCACGCGGATATCGACCTGACCCGCTATGCGCATCTGCGTGCGTGGCACGAGCGGGTGCGGGCGCGGCCGGCGGTGCAGGCGGTGCTGGAGGCCGACGGGCTCGCGCGGTAGCAGGCGACGGCGGTCGCGGAGTCGGCACGTCGTTACGCTTCATCGACGCGCCGCCACACAGCAAAACCCCGCGCTATAATCCCCGCCATGAAATTCCTCCGGACGCTCATCCTGCTGCTGCTTTGCGCGGTGCTGCCCATCAGCGGGCTGGCAGCCAGCGGCCTGGCCGGGGAATGTCCGATGATGCAGCAGGGCATGTCGATGTCGATGGACATGGACGCCGGCATGTCCGCCGACATGCCGGGCTGCGATTCGATGCAGTCGTCGTCCGCCGGCAAGGCCCACGCGAAAGCGAAGGGCACGGCCTGCAAGCTGACGGCGCAATGCCAGTTCGGCAGTCTCTATCATCCGGCCGCGCGCGCCGAAGTCAGTCGTCCCGCGGCATTCGCCAGCACCGTCGCGTTCCACTACGCGCAAATCCTCCCGGTCCGCGATCCGAACGGATTGTGGCGCCCTCCACGCATCAGCTGATCCCGATCCGATAGGTTCGCCGCATTCGCGGTGAGGTTCGTCCTGTATCAGGACGTGGAATCCCTATGGGGTTCCGCCGTTGGGGTTCAACCATGTCATTCCATCCCGGCATGCCGCTTGCGCGGTGTGCACGTCGGCGCGCGCCCATGCTTTGGGCGGCGCTGCTGGTGGCGGGCGCCGTTCACGCGCAGCCATCGCCCGTCACGCTGGACGCCGCGCTGCAGTCCGCCACCGATCATTCCGCTTCGATGCAAGCCGCGCAAGCGTCGGTGCGCGCGAGCGCGGAGGCGGCCGTGAAGGCCGGCCAGCTGCCCGACCCGATGCTCAAGGCCGGCATCGACAACCTGCCGGTCAACGGCGGCCAGCGCTTCACCGTCGGCCAGGACTTCATGACGATGCGCCGCATCGGCATCGAGCAGGAGTGGGTGTCCGGCGACAAGCGGCGCCTGCGCTCGGCGCTCGCCAACGAGCAGGTCGGGCGCGAGCGCGCCGGCTATCTCGCGCAGCTCGCGAGCGTGCGCCAGCAAACCGCGACGGCCTGGCTGAACGCCGTCTACGTGAAGCAGGCGCTCGCGCTGCAGCAGGCGCTGCTCGATCACATGAACCATGAGCTTGAAGCGACGAAGGCGTCGTATCGCGGCGCGAAGGCGAGTGCGGCCGATGTCGTCCAGGCGCGGGCCATGCTCGCGCAGACGCAGGATCAACTGCTGAAAGCGCGGCAGGTCTACCAGACCGCGCTCATCGCGCTGTCGCGCTGGACCGCCGTGCCGGTCGACGACGTTGCGGGCGCGCCGCCCGCGCCGGAATCGTTCGTGTCGTCGCTGCCGCCGGACGAGTTGCGGCTGTCGCAGCCGGCGCTGATCACCGCCGCCGACGATATCGCGGTGGCCGAGGCCGATACGGCCGTCGCGAACAGCGAACGCAGCCCGAACTGGACGTGGGAAGTCGCGTACCAGCAGCGTGGCGGCGCGTATTCGAACATGGTGTCCGTCGGCGTGACGATTCCGCTGCCGCTCAATCGCAAGAACCGCCAGAACCGCGACGTCGCCGAAAAGGCCGCGCTCGCGACGAAGGCGCGCCTGATGTACGAGGACACGCTGCGCCAGGTGCAGGCCGATATCCGCACGCAGTCCGCGACGCTCGCGAGCGGTCGTGCGCGCATCGCGAATCTCGGCGACGCATTGCTGCCCGCCGCCGACCAGCGCGTGCAACTGGCGAACGCGGCCTACCGTGCCGGCACTGGCTCGCTCGCCGATACGTTCGCCGCGCGCCGCGCGCAACTGGATGCGCAATTGCAGGTGCTCGATCTCCGGCGCGAGGTGTCGCAGACCTGGGCGCAGCTCGAATACCAGGTCGTGCCGTCGACGCTGGCCGCCGCGCAATAAAGGAGAACGACATGACGAAGCAAACATGGGCCCGCGCGGCCGTGCTGGCGTTCGCCGGTGCCGCGCTGCTCGGCACGGGTTATTTCGTGGGCGCACGCCATGCGTCAAGCGCCGCGACTGATGCCGCCGCGTCGGCCTCGACCGGCAAGCCCGGTTCGACGAGCGGCCGAAAGGTGCTCTACTGGCACGACCCGATGGTGCCGAACCAGCATTTCGACAAACCGGGCAAGTCGCCCTTCATGGACATGCAACTGCAACCCGTCTACGCGGACGAAGGCGGCGGCGCGTCCGGCATCCGGATCGATCCGGGCCTGCAGCAGAACCTCGGCATCCGCTATGCGACCGTGCGCCGGCAACAGACGGCGGCCGGATTCGATGCGGTGGGCACCACGCAGTTCGACGAATCGCGCGCGGACGTCGTCCAGTCGCGCGTGACCGGCTACATCGACCGTCTCCATGCGCGCGCACCGATGCAGCGCATCGCGAAAGGCGCACCGGTCGCATCGCTGTTCGTGCCCGACTGGCTCGCGCCGCAGGAGGAATACCTCGCGCTCAAGCGCGGCGGGATGGACGCCAGCCTGCTCGATGCATCGCGTGCACGGATGCGGGCGCTGTCGATTCCCGACGGCATGATCGCGCGCCTCGATCGCACCGGCCGCGTGCAGACGCATGTCGTGCTGACCGCGCCGGAAACCGGCGTCGTCAGCGAGCTGAACGTGCGGGACGGCGCGATGGTCGCGCCCGGCCAGACGCTCGCGAAGATCGCCGGGCTGTCGACGCTGTGGCTCATCGTCGAGGTGCCGGAAGCGCTTGCGCTGACCGTGCAGCCGGGGATGGCGGTCGATGCGACCTTCGCGGGCGACCCAACACAGCATTTCACCGGACGCATCCGCGAAGTGCTGCCCGGCATCAGCACGAGCAGCCGCACGCTGCAGGCGCGCGTGGAGATCGACAACGCGGCGCTGAAGCTCACGCCCGGCATGCTGATGCGCGTGCGGGTCGCCGCGCGGCAGACCGTGTCGCGCCTGCTCGTGCCGTCCGAAGCGGTGATCGCGACCGGCAAGCGCTCGATCGTCATCGTGAAGAATCGCGACGGCCGGCTGCAGCCCGTGACGGTGACGGTGGGTAACGACGTCGGCAGCGACACCGAAGTGCTCGGCGGGCTGAACGAAGGCGACACGGTCGTCGCATCGGGGCAGTTCCTGATCGATTCCGAGGCGAGCCTGAAAAGCGTGTTGCCGCGGCTGGAAAGCGGCACCGGCGCGAGCGGGGCAGCGGCGATGCCCGCGTCGACGCCGAAAGCGGCGACACCGGTCTACGAAACCACCGGCAAGGTCGAACAGGTCACGGCCGACGACATCACGTTCTCGCATCAGCCCGTTCCGGCGCTCGGCTGGGGCGCGATGACGATGGCGTTCGGCAAGCCGTCGGCCACCGCGTTCCCGGACGTGAAGCCGGGTCAGACGGTGCGCTTCGCGTTCACGCAGGGCGACGACGGTTACCGGCTGACGAAGGTCGAACCGCAGGGAGGCGAATGATGATCGCGCACGTCATTCGCTGGTCCGTCCACAACCGCTTCCTCGTGCTGCTCGCCACCGTGTTGATTGCCGCATGGGGTGTTCATTCGCTGCGGCAGACGCCGCTCGATGCATTGCCCGACCTGTCGGACACGCAGGTGATCGTGAAGGCGTCATATCCGGGCAAGGCGCCGCAGATCGTCGAGGATCAGGTGACCTATCCATTGACGACCACGCTGCTCGGCGTGCCCGGCGCGAAAACCGTCCGCGCGTATTCGTCGTTCGGCGACGCGTTCGTCTACGTGCTGTTCGACGACCGCACCGATCCGTACTGGGCGCGTTCGCGTGTGCTCGAATACCTGAGCCAGGTGCAGAGCCGTCTGCCTGCCGGCGCGACGGTGTCGCTCGGGCCGGATGCGACCGGTGTCGGCTGGGTGGTCGAGTACGCGCTCGTCGATCGCACCGGCCGTCACGATCTCGGGCAACTGCGCGCGCTCAACGACTGGTTCCTGAAGTTCGAGCTGAAGGCGGTGCCCGATGTGTCGGAAGTCGCGAGCATCGGCGGCATGGTGCAGCAGTACCAGGCCGTGCTCGATCCCGACAAGCTGCGCGCATACGGCATCACGCAGGCGGAAGTCGCGAGCGCACTCGGCAGCGCGAACCAGGCGTCCGGCGGTTCGGTCGTCGAGCTGGCCGAGTCGGAGTACATGGTGCGCTCGACCGGCTACCTGCGCACGCTCGACGATTTCCGGCACGTGGTGCTGCGCACGAACGACGCCGGCACGCCGGTGCTGCTCGGCGACGTCGCGCGCATCCAGGTCGGCCCGGCGATGCGGCGCGGGATCGCGGAGCTGAACGGGCAGGGTGAGGTGACGGGCGGCGTCGTCGTGATGCGCTCGGGCAAGAACGCGCTGACCACGATCGATGCGGTCAAGGCGAAGCTCGCCGACCTGAAGCGTTCGCTGCCGCCCGGCGTCGAGATCGTCACGACCTACGATCGCTCGCAGCTGATCGCGCGCGCGGTGGGCAACCTGAAGCACAAGCTGATCGAGGAGTTCGTGATCGTCGGCATCGTCTGCGCGGTGTTCCTGTTCCACCTGCGCAGCGCGTTCGTCGCGATCCTGTCGCTGCCGCTCGGCGTGCTGGCCGCGTTCATCGTGATGCGCTACCAGGGCGTGAACGCGAACCTGATGTCGCTCGGCGGGATCGCGATCGCGATCGGCGCGATGATCGACGCGGCGATCGTGATGATCGAGAACGCGCACAAGCATCTCGAAGCGTACGACCACGCGCATCCCGGCGAGCCGATCACGGCCGCGCGACGCTGGGAACTCGTCGCGACGTCGGCCGCGGAGGTCGGGCCCGCGCTGTTCTTCTCGCTGCTGATCATCACGCTGTCGTTCATCCCGGTGTTTTCGCTGGAAGGGCAGGAGGGCAAGCTGTTCGCGCCGCTCGCGTTCACGAAGACCTACACGATCGCCGCCGCCGCCGGCCTGTCGGTGACGCTGGTGCCGGTGCTGATGGGCTATCTCGTGCGCGGCCGCATTCCGCACGAGCACGCGAACCCGATCAACCGCGTGCTGATTCGCGCGTACCGGCCGCTGCTCGAAGCGACGCTCAGGCGCCCGTGGGTCGGGATCGGCATCGCGGTCGTCGCGCTCGTGCTGACGGCCGTGCCGCTGTCGCGGCTCGGCGGCGAATTCATGCCGCCGCTCGACGAAGGCGACCTGCTGTACATGCCGACCGCGCTGCCCGGCATCTCCGCCGACAAGGCGAGCGAGCTGTTGCAGCAGACCGACCGGCTGATCAAGACCGTGCCCGAGGTCGACACGGTGTTCGGCAAATCGGGCCGCGCCGATACCGCGACCGATCCCGCGCCGCTCGAGATGTTCGAGACGACGATCCGCTTCAAGCCGCGCAGCGCCTGGCGGCCCGGCATGACGCCGGAGAAGCTCGTCGACGAACTCGATCGCACGGTGAAGGTGCCGGGGCTGTCGAACGTGTGGGTGCCGCCGATCCGCAACCGGCTCGACATGCTGTCCACCGGGATCAAGACGCCGGTCGGCGTGAAGATTGCCGGGCCCGACCTGGCCGGGATCGACGCGATCGCGAAGCAGGTCGAGGCCGCCGTGAAGCCCGTGCCGGGCGTGACGTCCGCGCTCGCGGAACGGCTGAACGGCGGCCGCTATATCGACGTCGACATCGACCGGCTCGCGGCCGCGCGCTACGGGCTGTCGGTGGCCGACATCCAGTCGGTCGTGTCGACGGCGGTCGGCGGCGACGATGTCGGCGAAGTGATCGCGGGGCGCGAGCGCTTTCCGATCAACCTCCGCTACCCGCGCGAGGTGCGCGATTCGGTCGAGAACCTGCGGCAGCTTCCGGTCGTCACCGCGCGCGGCGCGCAGATCCGCCTGGGCGACGTCGCACGCATCGCGATCGCCGATGGCCCGCCGATGATCCGCAGCGAGAACGCGCGACTGTCCGGCTACGTGTACGTCGATCTCCGCGGCGTCGACCTGAGCACCGCCGTCCGCACGATGCAGCAGGCCGTCGCGCGGCAGGTCGCGTTGCCGCCCGGCTATTCGATCGCGTGGTCGGGGCAGTTCGAGTATCTCGAACGCGCGGCGGCCAAGCTGCGCACCGTCGTGCCGGTGACGCTCGTGGTGATCTTCGTGCTGCTGTTCCTCACGTTCGGCTCGGCGGCCGATGCGCTGCTGCTGATGTCGACGGTGCCGTTCGCGCTGGTCGGCGGCTTCTGGCTCGTGTGGGCGCTCGGCCACGCGGTGTCGGTCGCGACGTCGGTGGGCTTCATCGCGCTCGCGGGCGTGGCCGCCGAATTCGGCGTCGTGATGCTGCTGTACCTGAAGGGCGCGCTGCAGCGCCGGCTCGACGCCGGCGAACCACTCAACGATGCGCTGCTGCTCGACGCGATCCGCGAAGGCGCGGTGCTGCGCGTGCGGCCCAAGGCGATGACGGTGGCCGTCGTGCTCGCCGGCCTCGTGCCGATCATGGTCGGGCACGGTGCCGGTTCCGAAGTCATGCAGCGCATCGCCGCGCCGATGGTCGGCGGCATGGTCACCGCGCCGCTGCTGTCGATGTTCGTCATTCCCGCCGCCTGGCTCCTGCTGCAGCGCCGTCGTGCGCGAAGCGCGGGCCATGCGTGGCATTCCGAAGCAGTTCTGCACGGCACGAACGTGCCATCCATCCCAACCGGAGAATCCCGATGAAGAAGTTGATTACCGTCACCGTTGCTGCTGCCGCCGTACTTGCTGTCGGCACGCTCGTCACCCCCGCCTTTGCAGCCGGCGACATGGCCGGCATGGACATGTCCGGCATGAAGATGTCGTCGGGCGGCATGGCCGAGTCGAATGCCGCGCTGACCGACGCCGAAGTGAAGAAGGTCGATGCCGCGACCGGCAAGATCACGCTGAAGCACGGCGCACTCGAGAACGTCGGGATGCCACCGATGACGATGGCGTTCAAGGCGAAGGACACGGCGATGCTCGAGCACGCCCATGCGGGCGACAAGGTCAAGGTGCGGATCGAGAAGGTCGACGGCACGCTGACGATCGTCAAGCTGGTGAAGGCGTCCTGACCTGAGCGCATGCCGGTGCGTCGCCCGTCCGTGAGGCGGGCGGCTGCACCGGTGCCGTGCGTGTCGGGCCGGAAGCCGCGAGTGCGGCCGGGTTTGACAGTGCGCGAAGGGCGGGGGAGCGGCCAAGCACGGGATCCGCACCATCATTTCAACAATTCTTGAAATATCGAAATGATGGCGCTATCCTTCGCGCCATGGACTCCAATCTCGTCGTGCGCGCCCTGGGCGCGCTTGCTCATGAAGCGCGCCTGGCCATCTTTCGCGCGCTGGTCGTGGCCGGGCCCGAAGGGCTGTCGGCTGGTGCGATCGCCCAGCAGATCGGGCTGTCGCCATCGAGCCTGTCGTTTCATCTGAAGGATCTGTCGCATGCCGACCTGGTCACCGCGCGCCAGGACGGCCGGTTCATCTATTACGCGGCGAATTTCGAATCGATGAGCGGGCTCATCGGGTTCCTGACCGAGAACTGCTGCGCCGGCGCGGCCTGCGGCGTGCCGACGGCGCCCGATTGCTGCGGAGGCGATGCATGACCGGCTCGGACGTTGCACAACCGCAAGCCGTGGCGGCCCCGCCCGCCATCGGCTTCTTCGAGCGCTACCTGAGCGTGTGGGTGGCGCTGTGCATCGTGCTCGGCATCGCGCTGGGCCAGGCGCTGCCCGGGCTCTTTCAGCACATCGGCCGCATGGAATACGCGCAGGTCAACCTGCCCGTCGGGCTGCTGATCTGGGTGATGATCGTGCCGATGCTGGTCAAGGTCGATTTCGGCGCGTTGCATGAGGTTCGGCAGCATGCGCGGGGGATCGGCGTCACGCTCGTCGTGAACTGGCTCGTCAAGCCGTTTTCGATGGCGCTGCTCGGCTGGCTGTTCGTCCGGCAGCTGTTCGCGCCGATGCTGCCCGCCGACCAGATCGACAGCTATATCGCCGGCCTGATCCTGCTGGCCGCCGCGCCGTGCACGGCGATGGTGTTCGTGTGGAGCCGGCTGACGGGCGGCGATCCGCTGTTCACGCTGTCGCAGGTCGCGCTGAACGACAGCATCATGGTGATCGCGTTCGCGCCGCTGGTGGGCCTGTTGCTGGGGATGTCCGCGATCACGGTGCCGTGGGCGACGCTGCTCACGTCGGTCGTGCTCTACATCGTCATCCCGGTGATGCTCGCGCAAGTGTGGCGCAGGCTGCTGCTCGCGAAGGGGCCGGCGGCGTTCGACCGCGCGATGGCGAAGATCGGCCCGTGGTCCATCGCCGCGCTGCTGGCCACGCTGGTGCTGCTGTTCGCGTTCCAGGGCGAGGCGATCCTGAAGCAGCCGCTGGTGATCGCGCTGCTCGCGGTGCCGATCCTGATCCAGGTGTTCTTCAACGCAGCGCTCGCCTATGGGCTCAATCGTCTCGTCGGCGAGAAACACAGCATCGCGTGTCCGTCGGCGTTGATCGGTGCGTCCAATTTCTTCGAGCTGGCCGTGGCCGCCGCGATCAGCCTGTTCGGCTTCCACTCGGGCGCCGCGCTCGCGACCGTCGTCGGCGTGCTCATCGAAGTGCCGGTGATGCTGCTCGTCGTGCGCGTCGTCAACCGTTCGAAGCGCTGGTACGAGTGCGCGTGAAACCATTCAGGAATCCGGAAATGACCGACATCACGATCTATCACAACCCCGATTGCGGCACGTCGCGCAACACGCTGGCGATGATTCGCAACGCCGGCGTCGAGCCGCGCGTCGTGCTTTACCTCGAAGCGCCGCCGAGCCAGGCGGAGCTGCGTGCGCTGATCGCGGCGATGGGCGTGCCCGTGCGCGACGTGCTGCGGCGCAAGGGGACACCGTATGAAGCGCTCGACCTCGACAATCCGAAGTGGAGCGACGATGACCTGATCGGCTTCATGGTCGCTCACCCGATCCTGATCAATCGCCCGATCGTCGTCACGCCGCTCGGCACGCGGCTGTGCCGTCCGTCCGAGCAGGTGCTCGACATCCTGCCCGATCCGCAGAAGGGGCCGTTTGCGAAGGAAGACGGCGAAATCGTGATCGATGCGGAGGGCAAGCGTGTCTGACCGACTGAACGATTTGCCGCAACTCGATGCCACGCTCTTTCGCGTGCCGGACGCGAGCCGGCTGCAGCCCGTGCGGCCGTCGACGCATCCGCCTCGAATCGTGTTGCTCTACGGGTCATTGCGCACGCGCTCGTTCAGCCGGTTGCTGGTCGAGGAGGCGGCGCGGTTGCTGCCGGCGATGGGCGCCGAAGCCAGGATCTTCAATCCGGCCGGCTTGCCGCTGCCTGACGATGCGCCCGACGACCACCCGAAGGTGGCCGAGTTGCGCGAGCTCGTGCAATGGTCGGAGGGCATGGTGTGGTGCTCCCCCGAGCGGCACGGCGCGATGACCGGCGTGATGAAAGCGCAGATCGACTGGATTCCGCTGTCGGTCGGCGCGGTGCGGCCGACGCAAGGCAAGACGCTGGCGGTCATGCAGGTCAGCGGCGGATCGCAGTCGTTCAACGCGGTCAACCAGATGCGCGTGCTCGGACGCTGGATGCGCATGCTGACCATCCCGAACCAGTCGTCCGTCGCGAAGGCGTTCATGGAATTCGGCGACGACGACCGGATGAAGCCGTCCGCGTATTTCGACCGGGTCGTCGACGTCATGGAGGAACTGGTCAAATTCACGCTGCTGACGCGCGACGTCGGTGCGTACCTGACGGACCGCTACAGCGAGCGCAAGGAAAGCGCCGAGCAACTGGCGCAGCGTGTGAACCAGACGCGCATCTGAATCGCTTGCGGGCCGGCGGCGCGACGATGCTTCGTTCGCGCCGGGCAGCGGGATCGTGCCCGGCGCGTCCGTTGAGTCCGTTGAGCAGGATCAGCGCGCCAGCGTCAGGAACAGATACCCCGCATACCCCGCGCCGTTCGCGAGCAACGCCCAGATCGCGAGCCCGCGCGTGCGCGCATTGACGCGCAGCCACGCCGCCGCCGCGAGCGTGATGATCACGCCGGTCAGCACTTCGGGGCGCGGCTCCCACGGCGTCAGCATGATGCCGATCGCCGGCAGCAGCGTGCCCTGGAACACCATCGCGCCGGTGATGTTGCCGAACGCGAGCGTGTCCTTCCTGCGGCGGATCCACAGCACGCTGTTGACCTTCTCCGGCAGTTCCGTCGCGATCGGCACGATGATCAGCGACAGCAGCAGCGCCGATACGCCCAGCACGTGCGACACGCCTTCCACGCCGTGAATGAAGCCCTTCGCCCCGCCGACCAGCAGCGCGACGCCGAGGAGCAGTTGCAGCGCGATCGTCGCGAGGTTGGTCGGCACACCGAGGCGCGACAGGAACATCGTGTGCGGCGCCTCGGTGCCGTGCCCGGCATCGACGAGCTGGCTCGACGCGCGGAACGTCATCACGACATACATCACGTAGATGCCGACCAGCATCGCCGCGAGCAGCGCGCGCACGGCCCCGTTGTGATGCGGGACGAACATCGCGGCGGTGGCCAGCGAGAACGCGGCGAGGAAGTAGTTCATGTCGCGCACGAAGCCGGTGCGTTCGGGCGCGATCGTGCCGCGCAGCCCGCGCGAGCGGATCACGGCGAGCGTCATCAGGAAGGTGGTGAGCGTCGCGAGCATCAGCGGCGCGCCGAGAATCGCGCCGACGCCGATCTCCTCGTTCACGGCCTGATTCGCCGTGCCGCCCGCGAGCGCGAGCAGCGGCACCATCGTTTCGGGCAGCGCGGTGCCGACGGCCGCGAACAGCGAACCGGTGACGCCTTCGGAAATCTTCAGGCGTTCGCCGAGATGTTCGAGCGCATTGGTGAAGACCTCGGCGGCGATGAGGATGACGACCAGCATGAACGCCAGTTCGACAAACATGAAAGTCATGCGGCACCTCCGCAGGCATGCGCGCGGACGGCGGCGAAACGCGGGGAGAGGGCGGTGGGGAACATGGGGACTCCGTGGTCGGACGCTGACAAACCATGGCGCATCCGCCGACGTCCGACCAGGAACGACGCGATGCGCCCATGGTCTCGCCAGGCCAATCAGGCTGAACGCGCCACGGCCGCAGGCCGAGTGTGTTGACGCGTTCGCTTTCCGGGGATGGAAAGCAGGCTACTCCCCAAAGACGAAGGGCAGTCTAGTCGAGCGGATTGCTTTCGACAAGCCTTCATCTCAAAAAATATACCCCTCTCCCCTATAGGGGCAGCCTTCCGGAGATATACTCCCCCTCCCTATGCAGGAGTCCGTCATCGATGAGTCATACCGTTCGTGAAAAACAGAAGCTGCTGAACCGCGTGCGCCGCATCAAGGGCCAGGTCGAGGCGATCGAGCGCGCGCTCGGTGACGAGCGCGGCTGCAACGAGGTGCTGCAATTGATCACGAGCTGTCGCGGCGCGATGAACGGGCTGCTGGCCGTCGTGCTGGAAGACCACATTCGCGAGCACATGGTCGATGCACATGGGCCGGACGAGCACGAAGGCAGCGCGACCGAGCAGCTGATCGACGTGGTGCACAGCTATTTCAAGTGATCGGGGTGGAGCATGAGCAATTTCACGAATGACGCGTTCGGCGCGGGGCACGACCATATCTTCCTTGGCGCCGCGCACAAGCAGAACGAGCGGCGGACATGGATGGTGATCGGCCTGTGCGCGGCGATGATGATGGTCGAGATCGTCGGCGGCACGCTGTTCGGGTCGCTGGCGCTCGTCGCCGACGGGCTGCACATGTCGACGCACGCAGGCGCGATGCTGATCGCCGCGCTGGCCTATACCTATGCGCGCAGGCATGCCGACGATCCGCGCTTCGTGTTCGGCACCGGCAAGCTGGGCGACCTGGCCGGGTTCACGAGCGCGATCGTGCTCGCGATGATCGCGATCCTGATCGGCTACGAGGCGGTTGCGCGGTTGCTGGCGCCGGTCCCGATCCATTTCGGCGAGGCGATTCCGATCGCGGTGCTCGGTCTTGCGGTCAACCTGGCGAGCGTGTGGCTGCTGAGCGGCGGGCATCACGGGCACGATCACGGCCACCATCACGGGCATGGACACGGCCACGGCCATGGGCACGCGCACGACGATCACGCGGACGAAGCCATGCGGGTGTTCTCGACAACCGGCGTGTTCGACGTATCGGTGTTCGAGGACGGTGTGCCGCCGGTGTTCCGGATCGCGCCTGCCACCGGCGGATCGAGCGTCGACGGGGTGTCTGCATCGATCACGACCGTCCGTCCCGACCAGTCGCGACAGCATTTCACGATGGTGGCGCGGAACGGCTTCCTGGAGTCGCGGGAGACGATTCCCGAGCCCCATGCGTTCGAGGCGATCGTGACGCTCAACGGCCACGAGCACGCGCTGACGTTCGTCGAACACGATCATCATGAAGGCGCGCACGCTGCCGCGGCCCGCGATCACAACATCCGGTCGGCCTACATTCACGTGATCGCCGATGCCGCGGTGTCGGTGCTGGCCATTATCGGGTTGCTGCTCGCGCGCGCCTTCGGCTGGGTCTGGATGGACCCCGTCGCGGGCATCGTCGGCGCGCTCGTCATCGCGAACTGGTCGTACGGGCTGATGCGCGATACGGGCGGCATCCTGCTCGACGTCAATGTCGATCGCAAGCTGGCGGAGCGCGTGCGTCACGCGATCGAGGCGTTCGGCGACAAGGTCAACGATCTTCACGTGTGGCGGGTCGGCCCCGGCCACATGAGCGCGATCGTGTCGGTCGAGACCGTCGATGCGGCGCGCGACGCGCGCTTCTACCATGCACTGGTCGAAGGCTTCGACGGCGTGTCGCACGTGACCGTCGAAGTGATGACGTCGGCAAAGGCAGCCTGACCGTGGCCGTGAAATCGCCGTGTATCGAGCTGTGCGCGTTCGATGGCCGCACCGGATTCTGCACGGGCTGCTTGAGGACGCGCGACGAGGCACGTGACTGGAAGAAACTGACCGATCATCGTCGGCACCAGATACTGAACGACCGCCATCGCCGCGATGCGAAGATCCGGCGCGAGACGGGGGAATAGCGCGGGCCGGCATGTGTGTCGTGTCACCGGACTGCAGTAGTATCACCGGCATCCCGTGTCGGGATTCCTGAACCGCGAGCGACCCATGCAGACCGAACCGTCGACCGGCGTTCTTCGCCAGATTCCTCGCAGTGTCTGGTTGCTGGGCTGCGTCAGCCTGCTGATGGACGTGTCGTCGGAAATCATCCACAGCCTGTTGCCGATGTTCCTGATGGCGGGGCTCGGCGCGAGCGCGACCGCGATCGGCGTCATCGAGGGGATCGCCGAGGCGACGTCGCCGGTCGTCAAGGTGTTCTCCGGCACGCTGAGCGACTACCTGCGCAATCGCAAATGGCTGGCGGTGGCCGGATACGGGCTCGGCGCGCTCAGCAAGCCGCTGTTCGCGATCGCGCCGACGATCGGCGTCGTCGTGACGGCACGGATCGTCGACCGGATCGGCAAGGGGATTCGTGGGGCGCCGCGCGATGCGCTGGTGGCCGACGTCACCCCCGTCCACCTGCGCGGCGCCGCCTACGGGCTGCGACAGTCGCTCGACACGGTGGGCGCGTTCCTCGGGCCGCTTCTTGCCGTCCTCATCATGCTGGGGTGGCACGACGATTTCCGCCTTGCATTCTGGCTGGCCGTGATTCCCGGCGTGCTGGCCGTGGCGCTGCTCGCGTTCGGCATCGACGAGCCGGCGCGTGCGCCGGGCGAGCCGCGCGTCAACCCGATCCGACGCGATGTCGTCGCGCAGCTCGGCGCGCGCTACTGGTGGGTCGTCGCCGTCGGCGCCGTGTTCGCGCTGGCCCGCTTCAGCGAAGCGTTCCTGGTGCTGCGCGCGATGGGCAGCGGCGTACCCGTCGCATTCGTGCCGCTCGTGATGGTGGCGATGAACGTCGTGTACGCATTGTCGGCCTACCCGTTCGGCAAGCTCGCCGACACGACGAGCCACAAGACGCTGATGGTGGCCGGGCTCGTCCTGCTGATCGCCGCCGATATCGTGCTCGCACACGGCGCGCATTGGGGAACCGTACTCGTCGGCGTCGCGTTGTGGGGGCTCCATATGGGGATGACGCAGGGGTTGCTCGCGACGATGATCGCGCATGCCGCGCCGTCCGCATTGAGAGGCACGGCGTTCGGTGTGTTCAACCTGCTCAGCGGCGTGGTGACGCTCGTGTCGAGCGTCGTCGCGGGCATCCTGTGGGACCGGGTGGGTGCAGCAGCCACGTTCTACGCCGGGGCCGTGTTCAGCGCGGTGACCATCGTGTTGCTCGTCTGCATTCGCGCGTCATTTGCGGCCGTTCAGGATCGCTAGCCGGAAGGCGGCGAACGGTCTAGCTATCCGTGCCCCGCGGAAAATAAAGCGCGAACGTCGTGCGTCCGTCGCGGCTCGCGACCTCGACCTTGCCGCGATGCAGCTCCATGATCGATTTCACGATCGCGAGCCCGAGCCCCGCGTTGCGCGCCGCGCCGTGCCGCGACGAATCGATCCGGTAGAAGCGCTCGAAGATCTTGTCGACCTGTTCGGGCGGAATCGCGGCGCCGCGATTCGTGACTTCGACGACCGCGTAGCGGCCTTGTGCCGACACAGCGAGCTCGATCGTCGATGCGGCTTCCGCATGTTCGAGTGCGTTCGATGCGAGATTGCTGACGGCGCGCCGAAATAGCGTCGCATCGGCGACGACCGGCGCTTCGCCGTGCACGTCGATCCGCACGCCGGCTTCGTCGGCCAGCGCCTGGAAATACGACGCGAGCCGGCGCAGTTCTCTGCCTGCATCGAGCTCGGTGGTCTTCAGGTGCTGCCGGGCGTTATCGGTGCGCGCGAGAAACAGCATGTTCTCGATCATCCGCTGCAACCGTTCGCATTCCTCGATGTTCGAATCGATCAACGCTTCGTATTCCTCGGTCGTGCGCGCGCGCGACAGCGTGACCTGCGACGCGCTGATCACGTTGGCGAGCGGCGTGCGCATGTCGTGCGCGAGATCGGACGAGAACTGCGACAGCCGCACGAACGCGCGTTCGAGGCGGTCGAGCATCCGGTTGACCGACGTCGCGAGTTCACGCAGCTCGACCGGGCCGCCGCGCGCGTCGAGCCGTGCGTTCAGGTTGTGGGCCTCGATGCGCGACGTCTGCCGGCCCAAGCTCTCGACCGGGCGCAGGCCGCGCGACGCAACCGCATAGCCGAGCGCGCCGACCAGCAGCGCGCCCACGGCCGCCGCGAGCCAGATGTCGACGCGATAGCTTTCGAGCAGCGACTGGCGATCGGTCGCCGTGCGCGCGAGCGCGACCTGGATCGCGTCGCCGGACGGCAGCGTTTCGCGTGCGTACACGCAACGCGACGTGCCGATGCCGGACGGCGAACAGGTGAACGGCCCGCCGGCTCGACTGGCCGGATGCGGGGCCGCGATCACCGACGCGAGCGTATTGCCGGCTTCGTCGGAATGCTCGACGAGCGCGCGGTTCTGCGCATCGTAGATGCCGAGATACACGCCCGGGTGCGACAGCAGCACCTCGTGAAACACGGCCGGATCGGCGCGCAGCGCGGCGATCGATCCGCTCGCGTGCGCCAGTTGCAGGAACTGGTTGAGCTTGCCGGAAATCTCGATGTCGTCGCGCCGCGTCAGCTCGGCGGACAGCGAGCGATACAGGTACGCGCCGGTCAGCGCGAACACGAGCGCGGCGACGACGGCGAACGCGAGCGTCAGGCGCCGCAGCAGCGAATACGAGCCAGGGCGGCGCGTCACGCGCGATCCTCGAGCACGTAGCCCATCCCGCGGATCGTGTGGATCAGCTTCTTCTCGTAGGCGTTGTCGATCTTCGCGCGCAGGCGCTTGATCGCCGCATCGACGACGTTCGTGTCGCTGTCGAAATTCATGTCCCAGATCTGCGACGTGATGAAGGTGCGCGTCAGCACTTCCCCCTCGCGTTCGGCGAGCAACTGCAGCAGCGCGAATTCCTGCGCGGTCAGGTCGATGCGGGTGTCGGCGCGCCGCACGCGGCGGCGGATCAGGTCGACTTCGAGATCGGCGACCTGCAGGATGTCGCGCACGTTGCGCGGCGCGCGCCGCAGCAGCGAGCGGATGCGCGCGAGGAACTCGGCATACGCGAACGGCTTGAGCAGATAGTCGTCGGCGCCCAGCTCGAGCCCGGCGACCTTGTCCTCGATCGCCTCGCGCGCCGTGAGCAGCAGCACGGGCGTCTGCTTCTGCGCGCGCAACCGCTTGAGCACCTCGAAGCCATCCATTTCCGGCAGCATCACGTCGAGCACGACGAGATCGAAATCCTCGTGCAGCGCGAGGAACAGCCCGTCCTTGCCGTTTTCCGCGACGTCGACCGTGTAGCTCGCCTCCATCAGCCCCTTGCGGAGGTACGACGCCATCTTGGGTTCGTCTTCGACTATCAGTATTCGCATGGTGAGGCAGGCTGTCCGTGGTTCATCCGTGGTTCATCCGTGATTCCAGCCGGTCAGTGTAACGCGTGAGCTTACGGCGCCGTGCGTGCGCGAAGGGTGACCGCCGGATGACGGAATTGTCATGAAATGCCGGTCATGTTTCGGCCATGTCGTCGTCACCGCGGCGGCGATAAGCTGCGGCCGTCGTGTCCCCGGAGCGCGCCGTCGCGGCGCTGCGCCGGCCCATCCGGTCGTTGCCTGCGTGATTTCGCATCCATGTCGTACTGGCGCAAATTCCTCGTCGTCGTGCTGCTGGCGCTGAGCCTGCCGATCCAGTCGTTCGCGGCTGTGTCGATGGCGTGCGCGGGGGCGGTCGCGGCAATGACGCACGCGGAGGACGGGGCAAGCGCCGATGACGCGGTCGCGCCGCGTGCGATGCCGAGCGCGCTTGCTGGCCAGCATAAAGACGAGCACGCGCACGGCGATCATGCGCGACATGCACAGCCATGTTCCGCATGCGGGTCCTGCTGCCTCGGCGCTGGCATCGCGGATCTTCCCGCGATGTCCGATGCGTCGGGTATCGGTATCGCGCTCGCTTCCTTCGCTCCGACGCCGGTCGTCGTGTCGTTCCTGACCGGCGGCATCGACAGGCCGCCACGCGGGCATCTCGTCTAGACCCCGCCTGCGGCTTCGACCTGCCGCGCTCTGCAATCCGTTCCGGCATCCGCATCACGACCGCCGGACGACTCATGACGAGACCCATTCATGCGATTCATTACTGCGGCGCTGTTGAGCGTGGCGGCCCTCGTGCCGTCGCTCGCGCCAGCGCAAACCCCACTGCCTGATCCAGCGGATGCCACCGTGGCCGTGCCGGATATCACCGTGACATCCGTATTCGACGGCTACCGGCCGTATCGGGACTATGAGGGCCCCGGCTGGAAGCAACTGAACCGCGACGTGATGGAACGGCCCGCGAAGGGCCGTGCGACGGGCGACGCGGCCGGAAGCGGCGCCGCGCATTCGAAGCACGGAGGCAGTGCGCAATGACGATGCTTGCGATATCGCCGAGGATCGCCGCGGCGGCGGCCGTGCTGGCCTTCCTTGCCGGCTGCACGACGTTTTCGAAGGACGGTGGCTTCGACGCGGTGTCGTCCGCCGCGTCGGAACGCATCGGGAAAGACGCGGTCGTGGTCAGGACCGACGCCGACCGCGAAGCCGTCGACAAGCGCACGAAGGAGCTGCTTGCGAAGCCGCTGTCGATGGACGACGCGGTGCAGGTCGCGCTGCTGAACAACCGTGGCCTGCAGGCGTCATATGCGGAACTGGGATTGTCGGAAGCCGATCTCGTCCAGGCCGGCCGGTTGCCGAATCCGCGATTCGCGTTCAGCCGCACCCGTGCCGGCGACGGCGAGCTGACGCTCGGCCGCACGTTCTCGGCGAACGTGTTCGCGCTGCTGACGATGCCGCTCGCGACGAACATCGAACGCCGCCGCTTCGAGCAGACCAAGCTCGAAACGGCCGACGCGATGCTGAAGGTCGCAGCCGACGCACGCCGTGCGTACGTCGAGGCCGTCGCGGCCGAGCAGGCCGCGAACTATGCGCAACAGGTGCGCGATGCCGCGAGCGCGGCCGCCGAACTCGCGCAGCGCATGCGGCAGGCCGGCAACTTCAGCCGCCTCGATTACGCGCGCGAGCAGGCGTTCCATGCCGATGCGGTTGCGCAGCACGCGAAGGCGCGCCAGCAGGCCGTCGCCGCGCGCGAGAAGCTTACGCGCGCGATGGGCCTGTGGGGCGAACGCACACGGTACGCATTGCCCGAGCGCTTGCCCGACCTGCCGAAAGCGCGGCCGAACCTGCCCGATCTCGAGCGGTTCGCGATGAGCAACCGCCTCGACATCCAGGCCGCGAAGCTGCAGACGCAGGGCGTCGCGTCGTCGCTCGGCCTGAGCAAGGCGACGCGCTTCGTCAATGCGGTCGACCTCGGCTACGTGAACAACTACGAGACCGGCAAGGGGCACGAGCACGGCTACGAGATCAGCGTCGAGATTCCGCTGTTCGACTGGGGCGGCGCGAAGGTCGCGCGCGCCGAGGCCGTGTACATGCAATCGGCGAACCGGCTCGCTAAAGCGGCCATCGACGCGCGCTCCGACGTGCGCGAATCGTATGCGGCGTACGTGACGAGCTACGACGTCGCGACCCACTATCGCGACGAAGTCGTGCCGTTGCGCAAGACGATCTCCGACGAACTCCTGCTGCGCTACAACGGGATGCTCGCGAGTGTGTTCGAGTTGCTGACCGATGCGCGCGAGCAGGTCGGCGCGGTCAACGGCTACATCGATGCGCTGAAGGATTACTGGCTCGCCGAAACCGATCTGCAGATGGCCGTCGGAGGCCGGCTGCCGACCGACGGTGCCACGCCGCGCGCGACGCAATCCGTCGAACCCGCATCCCCTTCACACGCCGACGCTGCGCCGCAGCCGGCTTCTTCATCCGCGGCGCAACCGGCGCCCGCGACACAACCGCATCCGGAAGGTCATTGACATGGTGTCCCGTCGACAATTTCTCAGCGGCTCGGGCGCCGCGCTGCTGGGCGCCGCGATGGTCAGCAAGGCCGGCGCCGCGTCGCTGCCCGAAGCGCCCACGATGGCGAAAACGGCCACACAGCCGCCGCTCGTGCCGCCGAACGGCCGCCCGTACACGCCCGTCGCGACGCTGAACGGCTGGACGCTGCCGTGGCGGATGAAGAACGGCTGGAAGGAATTCCACCTGACGGCCGAGCCCGTCGTGCGCGAGATGGCGCCCGGCATGAACGCGAACCTGTGGGGCTACAACGGCCAGTCGCCGGGCCCGACGATCGAGGCCGTCGAAGGCGACAAGGTACGCATCTTCGTGACCAACCGGTTGCCCGAGCACACGACGATCCACTGGCACGGGCTGAGGCTGCCGAACGGGATGGACGGCGTCGGCGGCCTCACGCAGCCGCATATCCCGCCCGGCAAGACCTTCGTCTACGAGTTCCAGCTCGAAGCGCACGGCACGTTCATGTACCACCCGCACGCCGACGAGATGGTGCAGATGGCGATGGGGATGATGGGCATGTTCATCGTGCACCCGAAGGATCGCGGCACGATGCCGGTCGATCGCGATTTCGTGTTCCTGCTCGCCGCGTACGACATCGATCCGGGCAGCTACACGCCGCGCGTGAACGAGATGACCGACTTCAACATGTGGACCTTCAACTCGCGCGTGTTCCCGGGCATCGATCCGCTGCCGGTGCGCGCGGGCGACCGCGTGCGGATTCGCTTCGGCAACCTGACGATGACGAACCATCCGATCCACCTGCACGGCTACAGCTTCGAAGTCGCGGGCACCGATGGCGGCTGGATTCCGCCGGCCGCGCGCTGGCCGGAAGTGACGGCCGATGTCGCGGTGGGCCAGATGCGCGCGATCGAGTTCACCGCCGATCGCCCGGGCGACTGGGCATTCCATTGCCACAAGTCGCATCACACGATGAATGCGATGGGCCACCAGGTGCCGAACCTGATCGGTGTGCCGCAGAAGGATCTCGCGCAGCGCATCGGCAAGCTCGTGCCCGACTACATGGCGATGGGCAGCACCGGCGGCGCGATGGGCGGCATGGAGATGCCGCTGCCCGACAACACGCTGCCGATGATGACGGGCACGGGCCCGTTCGGGCCGCTGGAGATGGGCGGCATGTTCACGGTCTGCAAGGTGCGGCAGGGGCTCGGCCGCCACGACTATCGCGATCCGGGCTGGTTCAAACATCCGAAGGGCACCGTCGCATACGAGTACACCGGCGAACTGCCGGACGGTTGAGCAGCAGCATGCGGCGGCTGCGTGCATGCGGCCGCCGGTTTCGTTTCATTCACTGGGAGTCGACACGATGAAGAAGGGACTGGTTTCGATGGCAATGGGGTGTGCACTGGTGTTTTCCGGCGCATCGTACGCGGCCGGCGACATGGCCGGCATGGACATGAGCGGCGGTGCGAAGCAGGAGGCCGCGGCGGCGCAGCGCATGTCGCACGGCGAAATCCGCAAGGTCGACACGGCCGCCGGCAAGCTGACGATCAAGCACGGCCCGCTCGAAAACCTCGGGATGGACGCGATGACGATGGTGTTCAAGGTGAAGGACCCGGCGATGCTGTCGCAGGTGAAAGCGGGCGACAAGATCGACTTCGTCGCGGAAGACGTGGACGGCGCGCTGACCGTCGTCGAACTGAAGAAGCCGTGACGCGGAGCGTGCACATGAAGATCACGACCCTCACGCGGCTGGCCGCGATCGTCGCGACCGGTGCGATGCTCGCCGCCGCACCGATCGCGGCATCCGCGCACGGCAAGCTGGAAAGCGCGGCACCGGCGACAGGCAGCACGGTCGACACCGCGCCCGACACGGTGCGGCTCACCTTCAATGAAGACCTCGAACCGGCGTTCAGCTCGGTGAAGGTATCGGATGCGAACGGCAACGCCGTCACGCAGGACAAGGCGAAGGTCGATGCGGCGAACCCGCGCGTGATGACCGTCGCGATGCCGAAGCTCGCGCCCGGCGCGTACACGGTGCAGTGGGTGGCGATGACGGCCGACGCGCATCGCACGAAAGGCACCTATACGTTCAGGGTGAAGGGGTGAACGACGGTTTCATCGGTCTCCTGCGGCTGGTATCGGTGGCGATCCAGAACGCCGGGTTCGCCGTCGTCGTCGGCGCGCTGCTCGGCCGCCACTGGCTCGCGCGCGGCGCGTCGGCGTGGCAGCACGGCATCGTGCGGCGGCTCGTCGCGACGCTGCGCATCGCGTCCGTCATCTCGCTGCTCGCAAGCGTCACCGCGTTCTGGGCGCACTGCGCGCTGATGAGCGAGGTGTCGTTGCTCGAAACGGGGCCGGCCGTCTGCGCGATGCTCGCGGGCACCGGGTTCGGTCATGCGTGGCTGGCCGGCGCGGTGTTCATGCTCGTTGTCGTGGTGCTGTCGTTCGTCCGGCACGCGAACGCGTCGCGCTGGCCGTTTGCGATGTGGGCCGCGCTGGCCTGCGTCGCGCTCGCACGCAGCAACGGCGGACATCCGGTGGATGCCGGATTGTTCAGCGTGCCGGTGTGGATCGACTGGCTGCATCTGCTGGCGATCAGCGCATGGGTCGGGCTCGTGCTCGTGACGGCATTCAGCGTGATGCCGAGGCTTGCCACGATGCCCGCAAGCGAACGCACGACCGGCGCATCGTTCGTGCAGTCGCTGTCCGATGCATCGACTTACGCGTTGATCGTGCTGTTCGCGACCGGTGCGTACAACGGCTGGCGCGGCGTCGATACGCCCGCCAATCTGCTCGCATCGACGTACGGGCAGATCCTGCTGCTGAAGCTCGCGCTCGTGCTGATCGCGGCGGCGCTCGGCGGACACAACCGCTTCTTCGGGATGCCAACGTTGCTGGCTGCGTTGAAGGATCCGGCCGCCTCGATGCCGGCTGGTTCGCTGAAACGATTCGGCACAGTGCTGCGGATCGAGGCGGTCGTACTCGGCGGCGTGCTGATGGTCGCGGCCGTGCTCGTGTCGAGCGCGTTGCCGGGCACGGTGTAGCGAGACAGCGCGGAGCCGCGCAGCAAGACCACGCGGGGCAATCGTCACGGGCATGGTGGATTTTCATCAGACGATTGCCCCGCTTTTTCAGGCGTAAACGCACGCTCGACGGCGATCGCGGCGTGATAACGACAATTACATCCGCCTGTCTTCTTATTACCAAAAACTGTCATTGAGCGCCGCTAAGCTTTCGCCACCCTCACAACCGGGATTCCCCGTCATGCGCTCGACAATCCGCCTCTTCACCCCGCTATTGCTGCTCCCGACGCTCGCTGCGCCGGTTTTCGCCGCCACGGCCGCGCCCGTCAGCCCGAACTGCGGCGGCAGCACGACGCCGATCGCCGATATCCAGGGGCCGGGCGCGCCGTCGCCGCTCGCCGGCCAGAACGTGTCGATCGAAGCGGTCGTCACCGCCGATTTCGGCGGCACGGACGGCTTCGGCGGCTTCTTCGTCCAGCAGGCCGACGCGCAGCGCCGCAACCAGCCGGGCGTGTCGGAAGGGCTGTTCGTCTACGCGCCGAAGGTGCGGGCGAAAGCGGGCGACCTCGTGCATGTGACGGGCAAGGTCGAGGAGAAATACGGCCAGACGCAGCTCACGCAGTCGGGTGCGATCGCGGTGTGCGCGAACAACCAGACCGTTACGCCCGTGACGCTCACGCTGCCGGTCGACAGCCCGAACGCGTTCGCCGCGTATGAAGGGATGCGGGTGCGCCTGCCGCAGACGCTGAACGTCACTGACAACTACGAGCTCGGCCGCTACGGCAGCGTGATGCTCAGCAACGGCCGCCTGCGCACGCCGACGAGCGTCGTGCCGCCCGCGCAGGCGCAGACGCAGATCGAGGCGAACGCACGCAACCGCCTGATCCTCGACGACGGCTCGAACAAGCAGAACCCCGCGACCGTGCCGTACCCGGCGCCGGGCCTGTCGGCCGCGAACACGCTGCGCGCGGGCTACACGGTGCGCGACGTCGAAGGCGTGCTCGAAGTGCGTTACGGCGCATGGCGCGTGCAGCCGCTGCCGGGCGCCGCCGTGCCGGCATTCGAAGCCCGCACGAACCCGCGCACCAACGCACCGGCGCGCGATCCGAAATCGAACCTGCGCGTGGCGTCGTTCAACGTCCTGAACTACTTCAACGGCAACGGTCTCGGCGGCGGCTTCGACGATCCGAACAATCGCGGCGCGAAGAACTTCCAGGAATTCCAGCGCCAGGAAGCGAAGATCGTCAGCGCGCTGAAGGCGATCGACGCCGACGTGATCGGCCTGATGGAAATCCAGAACAACGGCTACGGCGAACTGAGCGCGGTGCGCCAGCTCGCGGCGAAGCTCGGCAACCAGTGGCGCGTCGTCGATCCGGGCGTGTCGCGCCTCGGCGGCGATGCGATCACGGTCGCGATGATCTACGACAGCCGCAAGGTCGAACCGGTCGGCCGCGCGGCCACGCTCGCGATCGACGACAAGAACCGCCAGCCGCTTGCGCAGTCGTTCCGGCTGATCAACGGCAACAAGCAGTCGCTGACGGTGGCCGTGAACCACCTGAAGTCGAAGAACTGCCCGGACGCCGCGAACGACGATCTCGACCAGGGCGACGGCCAGGGCTGCTGGAACCCGACGCGCACGCGCGCGGCGGCGAAGGTGGCCGACTGGCTCGCCGGCAACCCGACGGGCGTCGCCGGCCAGGGCGTGCTGCTGATCGGCGACTTCAACAGCTACACGTACGAAGACCCGATCCGCACGCTCGAATCGCGCGGCTACCGCAACCTCGTCGCACGCTGGATCGGCGCGAATGCGTACAGCTACGTGTACAACGGCGAAGCCGGCTACCTCGATCACGCGCTCGCGACGCTGCCGCTCGCATCGCACGTGAAGGCCGTGCACGAATGGCACATCAACGCGGACGAGCCGCTTGCGCTGCAGTACACGCTCGCGTACAAGTCGGCCGAGCAGCAGAAGACGTTCTACGCGCCGGATGCATATCGCTCGTCGGATCACGATCCGGTGCTGATCGATATCGCGCTGCCGGGCGGCGGGAAGTAATGGCGGATTGAATGCGGATGAAGCGCGGCGTGCGGCGAGGCTGCATGTCGCGCTTCATCCCTGCTGGAAGGCCAGCAATAGAAAGGGTAAATAATTCCGCTGAATTTTATAGAATTGGAGAAATCGGTATTTTATGGATGACGCGGTGCGGATAAGCGCATCGATTGAAGAATGGCTGAAGTGACTTGAATCATCGAATGGCGGCGCATGCATGCCGTCACGCCGAATTAATCGATCCCGGATAATTAAAATGAAAGAATGATTCCGGCGATCTGAAGGCTTTCGAAGCGCAACACCAACGCCGGTAAAGGATTGCCGGTTGTGCGATAAAAGCGGCAGATTCGGCGGATTATTGTCGATAGAGCGCGCAATGCGCGAATAATCCCATTTTCTTTCAATTGCCAGACACTGTCCGCCGTTAGCATCATTGCGGGTTTTTTAATATCCGAATGATCTTTGACAACGCGGCGCAGCACCGCCTATTTTTGTGTTGTCGTAAATTTGGGTCATATAAAAGTTGTCCAAACTGCAGGGGGCGTCCGAGCACCATTCTCGCCAGCAGTTTGCTGTGTCTGTATCAAGTTCAGTCTCTTGGAAGTCCAATCCCCAACCGCCGACTGCCGACCGTGCAACGCGAGTGGCGGGTTCGCCTGCGCGTTCCGCAGGCGTTGGCGGCCTGTGTGAAACGGTATCCGAATCAAAGGACAGAGATGAAACCAGACAGGAGCTGTACCGGCAGCCGCCGTGGCCGTCACGGCCGGTTGGCCGGGCTAGGTGCATTGACCGTCATGACACTGGCGCTCGCGGCATGCGGCGGCGACGATTCGTCGTCCGTCGGTGCGTCGAGCCTCGCGCAGGCCACCGCCAGCCAGCAGGCGAGCGCGCAACAGGCGGCCGGGCAGACGCCAGCCAACCAGCCGTACGTCGACCCGGTCGCGTATTCGATGAACGCGACCGACGGCCTGGCCCCCGGGCAGGTGTCCGAGAAAGCCGCCGTCATGCATTACCAGTGGAAAAACGGCGGCACGACCGTCAACTACACGACGACCACCGGTCACCTGACCGCGCAGGACGCGAGCGGCAACCCGGAAGCGTCGATGTCGTATGTCGCGTACACCGCGCCGAGCACGAACGGCAAGCCGCGCCCCGTCACGTTCGTCTATAACGGCGGCCCAGGCTCGTCGTCGATCTGGCTGCGGCTCGGCTCGTTCGCACCGACCCGCGTGGCCACGCCCGATCCGCTGTTCGGCAGCAACTGGCCGAACTATCCGCTCGTCGACAACGCCGAAAGCCTGATCGACACCACCGACCTCGTGTTCATCGACCCGCCCGGCACCGGGCTGTCGGAAGCCGTGTTGCCGAACACCAACCAGAAGTACTGGGGTTCGGATGCGGACGTGAACATCATGCGCGACTTCATCCAGCGCTACCTGAACGTCAACAGCCGCGGCACGTCGCCGATCTACCTGTACGGCGAATCGTACGGCACGCCGCGTACCGACATGCTCGCGCTGGCGCTCGAATCGGCCGGCGTGCACCTGACGGGCATCGTGCTGCAGTCGGCGATCCTGAACTACTTCGCGGATGCGGTGGAAGCCGTCGCGATCACGCAGTCGACGGAGGGGCTGCTGCTCGAAACCGATACCGTGGCCGGCTACCTGCCGGGTTATGCGGCGGTCGCGGCGTACTTCAACCAGGTGTCGCCGGCACCGGTGAACCCCGGTCTGTACGCACTGCAGACGGAACTGTTCACGACGCTGATCTACAACCAGCTGCAGAAGTACTCGCAGTCGTGGGTGTTGAGCCAGCTCGGCATTCCGGATGCGCTCGGCACGCCGGTGTTCCCGAGCGATGCGACGCTAAAGCTGTGGTCGATCCCGTCGAGCCTCACGCAACAGGCGCTGCGCGGCTACTTCAACGCGAATCCGTTCGGCACGAGCCTGCTGCCCGGGACGACGATCGGCCGGTATGACGGACGCGTGTCGTTGCCGAATTCCGATCCGCGCCTGCAGAACGACGGCGACCCGTCCGACATCCTGATCTCGCAGCCGTTCACGAACGCGCTCGCGACGCAGATGCCGGATTACCTCGGCTACACCGCACCGAACGCAACGTACCTGCCGCTGAACGACAACATCATCGGCGTCTGGGACTTCACGCACGACGGCCAGCCGATGCCCGACACGATCCCCGATCTGCTCGGTGCGCTGCAGCTCAACCCGAAGCTTCGCGTGCTCGCGGAGAATGGCTTCCACGATCTCGCGACGCCGTTCTTCAACACCGAGAAGCAACTCGCGCGGCTGCAGACGGTGAAGGGCCTGAATCCGAAGCTGCAGGTGAACTTCTTCCAGGGCGGCCACATGACCTACCTGGACGACGTCGCCCGTCCGCAGATGAAGCGGGACCTGAAGACGTTCTACAAGGGGGCGCGGATTCCGACGGCGCTGACGCTGCACATGCTGCCGCCGCCGTGGCCGGATGAAAACCCGCCGAGCGTGCCGACCGGCAGCGTCCCGGGCGCGACCGCCGGGACGACGCTGGCAGCGGCCCCGTGAGCGAGCCTGAGCGACGGACTCCTTGTCAAAGGAACCCTCTATTCATCCATTGAATGCGAGCGATCATGTCTCTAATCAAATTGATGCGGCGTATGTCTCCGTTGATCGTCCTCGGTGCCGTGATGAGCAGTGCCTACGCGTTGCCGCCCCAGGCGGTGGCGCCGGTGAAGCTGCCGCACGGCGGGCGCGGTGTCGACGGTCCGTTCTTTCCCGCCACGAAAGCGGCGCCGGTGTTGCCGTCGACCGGCGCGACGCTGCAGCAGCAGGCGCAGCAGCGTGTCGATGCGCGGCTCGGCGCCAATACGGTGCTGAGCAACGGCGCGGCCGTGACGAAGGCGCAGGCGCAGAGCAGCGGTCTCGGCTTCGTGTCGAAGCACTTCGACGAGATCGATGCGAAGCACACCGGCCGCGTGACGATGAGCGATGTGCGGCAGTTCATCCAGCAGCGGCAGGTGCAGGCGCAGCAGGAACAGCAGGACGAGTGACGTAGCAGGCAGGGTGGTGGCCGGTGCGGACGCCTGCGCACCGGCCGCCGGACGATGAACGATAGCGTGAACGACAGGCGCTAGAGCGCCTGGCGCGCGTAGCGCTTCGCGGTGGCCGACGGCAGTTCGCCGAACATCGCGCGATAGTCCTGCGCAAAACTGCTCAGGTGCCAGAAGCCCCACTTGGTGGCCGCGGTCGTCACCGAGTCGCCGAGCCGAAGCTCGCGGCGCACGTGGTTCAGCCGCACGGCCCGCAAGTAAGCGATCGGGTTCAGGTTCAACGTATCCTGGAACGCGTATTGCGCGGTGCGCCGGCTCACACCGAGTTCCACGCACAGCTCGGCGATCGACAGCGGGCAGGTCGATGCGTCCTGCAGCCGCTCCCGCACCGCACTGACCAGCGACCAGTACTTCGTCGGGCGCACGATCTGTGCGCCGGCCTCCGGCGTCGCGGCCGTCATCACTTCCGAGATCGCGTACAGCACGGTGCGTTCGAGCAGTTCGATCCTGTCCTGCGTCGTCACGTCGTCGATGCGGGTGGTTTTTACGGCGGCGGCCAGTGTCTGGCGCAGCAGGTCGCGCAGATGATCGGCCACACCGGTTGCCATCGGGATCACCGGCGCATGGGTTTGGGCACGCAGCGACGCGGCCACCGTGCGCAGCGCCTGCGTCGACAGTTTCTCCGGCTCGATTTCGACGTTCACGAGCAGATGGCGGTCGGGCGAGTAGAACTCGAAGGCCGGCTGGCTCGAGAACACGTGCAGGCTGTCGCGCCCGCTCTTCTCGCCGCACAGGCGCGCATGCCCTTCCAGCTCCAGCGGCACGGCCACGGCGATCCGCTCCGTCGGCACCGCGCCTTGCTGCAGGATGACCTTGTCGAGATCCTCGACCAGCAGCTTGATGCCGCCCAGCGACACGATCGACGACGAGCCGTGAAACCGCCCACCGGAGATCTGCGTGTAGTTCATGTTCCAGCCGTCGAACGCGCGCGCCTGTTCCTCCACGTCGGTGAACGCGCAGAACGCGACCGTTCGCGCGAACAGCGGATCGCCGGAGAAATCGCTCGGGTGGGCAGACGGCGTCATCGAGGGCGGAGACGGGAACGGGCGGGCCGGATCGATTCATTGTAGCCGCTCGTCGCGCCGGTCAAAAAGCACCGGACGGGCATCGCCTCGTCAAAACCCTGACTTGCCGAAATCCGATAGTGGAAAACCTTTCGGTACCTTACCGTTGGCACCCATACGACGCTGGAGAGACGTGATGGAACTTCCCCGTGGCGGATTCTGGAGAAACTGGGTCGGCAATCAGTCGTGCGTGGCCGCGCACCTGGCGTCGCCCACCAGCGAGGCCGAGATCGCGGCACTGGTGCATGCCGCGACGCGGCAAGGCAAGCACGTGCGGTGCGCGGGGTCGGGGCACTCGTTCACGCCCGTGGTGGCCACCAGCGGCCTGCTGCTGTCGCTGCAGGACTACCAGGGCATCGTGGAGGTCGACGAAGCGCGCAAGCGCGTGACCGTGAAGGCCGGCACCAAAATCAATGCAGTGACGCGCCACCTGAAGGCACTCGGCCTGTCGCTCGTCAACCAGGGCGACATCGATTCGCAGGCGATTGCCGGCGCGCTGGCCACCGGCACGCACGGCACGGGGACGACGCTGGGCAACCTGTCGTCGCAGGTCGTCGGAATGCGCATCGTGCGCCCGGACGGCTCGATCATGAAGGTCAGCGACCGGCAGGACCTCGACCTGCTGCATGCAACGCAGGTGAACATCGGGATGTTCGGCGTGGTGTCGGAGATCACGCTGCAGGTGACCGATGCGTTCTGGCTGCACGACCGCGTGTGGCGCGAGGACTTCGACGCGCTGATGGAGCAGTACGACGACCTGGCCGCGAAGCACCGGCATTTCGGTTTCTTCTGGTGCCCGACGTCGGCCAGCCGCGAGCTCTACTGCCTGCCCGACACCACGAAGGTGTCGAATTCGAAGAAGGACTACGACGTGTGCGAGATCAAGGTGATGGATGTCACCGACGCGCGCACGTTCCATGAAGGCGAGCACGAGAAGATTGCCTACAGCTCGGAGGTGTATGCGATCCACTACGTGCCGAACTTCCACGAGCTCGAGTACGCGGTGCCCGCGCAACACGGCAAGGAAGCGCTGCGCCGCGTGCGCGAGCTGATCCTCACGAAACACCGCGACTGCATTTTCCCGGTCGAGTACCGCTTCACGAAGGGCGACCCCGCGTGGATCAGCCCGTTCAACCACCAGGACAGCGTCACGATTTCATGCTCGGGCGGCCCGAACGGCGTCGACTACTGGCCGTTCCTGAAGGACGTCGACACGATCCTGCGCGACTACGGCTCGCGGCCGCACTGGGGCAAGCTGCATTTCACGAACCGCGAGGACGTCGATCGCTGGTTCCCCAAGGCCGAGGCGTTCCGCGCGCTGCGCCGCAGCGTCGACCCCGAAGGCCTCTTCCTCAACGATCACCTGCGGACGCTGTTCAGTTGAGCAGACCGAACGAACCAGAATGGAGCACGACACATGAATGTCAAGATTGACGGCCGCCTGGCCGGCAAGGTCGCGATCGTGAGCGGCGGTGCCGGCGGCTGCGGCGGCGCGGCGTCCGAACTGTTCGCCGCCCAGGGCGCGAAGGTCGCGATCATCGACCGCGACGGCGACGCCGCCGACACGCTCGCGTCCCGGCTGCGCGATGCGGGCCTGCAGGCGATCGGCCTCGGCGCCGACGTGTCGAAACAGGCGGAAGTCCAGCGGGCCGTGAGTGCCGCGCGGGAGCAGTACGGCAACGCGGACATCCTGTTCAATCACGCCGGCACGCTGATCGTCAAACCGTTCCTCGACATCGAGGAATCGGAATGGGACTGGTTGATGGGCGTGAACGTGAAGAGCATGTTCCTGATGACGCAAGCGGTGCTGCCGCAGATGCTGGAGAAGGGGCGGGGCAGCATCGTCTGCACGTCGTCGATTTCGGCGGTGTGCGCGACGCCGGGCGAAGTGCTGTATGACGCGACCAAGGGCGCGTGCCACATGTTCGCGCGGGCGATCGCGGTCGAGTATCGCGACCGCGGCATTCGCTGCAACGCGCTCGCGCCGGGGTTCATCCGCACGCCGCACGGGATGCGCGAACTGAAGGACCTGCAGGCGATGGGCGTCGACGCGACCGAGGCGGCGATCGCGGTGCAGCAAGGCCGCCTGTGCGAGCCGTCGGAAGTCGCGGCCGCCGCACTGTTCCTCGCGTCCGACGAGTCGAGTTTCGTCAACGGCACGCACCTGTTCGTCGACAACTGTTTCTCCGCCGTCTGATCGCGGATGCTCGCCAGATTCGACCGCTGCAAGGCGGTTGAATCTCGTCGTGACGCGTAGACATGAAAAAAACCGACTCGCGGCACGAAGCCGGCGAGTCGGTTTTTTTCAACCTGTTTCGAATCCGCTTCAGACAGACGGATCGACGTTCGCCTCGAGTTCGCGGATGCGCTCGAGATTGCGCGTGTCCTTCAGCACCGGCGGCCCCGCGAACGTGTTTCGCACGCCGAAGCCATACCAGATCACCATCAGCACCACCACGAAACCGACGAGCACGTACAGCACCTTCTCGTTCGGCGGCTGGATGCCGACATACGCGAGCACGCACGCGCCGACCAGCGCGAGCAGCGCAGACGGCTTCGACCAGATTCCCAGTTGAAACGGGCCCTTGTCGGTCCACGAGCGTCCTTCGGCCAGCATCCCGGAGCCGATCGGCATCGCATACGAGATGAACAGGAACACCGCGCTGCCGGCGCTCAGCACCGAGAACGCGTCGCCGTACAGCGTGACGACGATCGCGAGCACCGCGCACGTCCAGATCGCGGGGCCGGGCGTACGGTGCGTCGGGCTCACGCTGCGCAGCAGCTTCGACGCCGGCAGGCCGCCGTCGCGTGCAAAGGCGTACACCATTCGCGACGTCGACATGATCGCCGCGAGCCCGCACACGTAGTTGATGAAGAACATCGCGAGTTCGAGGGTGACGCGCAACGCCTTCGGAATCGGCGCGAGAATCGCCTCGAAAAAGCCGGTGCCCTGCTTCATGCTGGCGGTCAGGTCGGGCATCACCAGCACGAACGCGCACACCATCACGTAGCCGAACACCGCGGACCAGAACACCGACCCGATGATGCCGCGCGGCACGTTTTTGGCCGCATCGTGCGTCTCTTCCGACGTGTGCGCGGAAGCGTCGAAGCCGGTGATCGTGTAGGTCACGAGCAGCAGGCCGGACAGGAACGCGAGCGGCGTGGCCTGCTTCGGCCATGCGCCGCCATCGACGCCGGTGAAATTGGTGAACGTCACCAACCGATGCGCGTCGAACGCGACCGGTGAGTAATAGAGCAGCGACACCACGAGCGCGATCGTCACCACGAAGATGAGATAGCCCGACAGGTCGGTGATCTTGCTCGCGATCCTGATGCCGCGCGCATTCAGGATCGCCTGCGAGATCGTGATGAACGCGATGAACGCCGTCTGGTGCCACCAGGTCAGGCTGTCCGGGCTGACGCCGAACATCGGCGCGATCAGCGTCTTGAAGAACGGATCGTAGGTGCCGAAATTGATCGCGGCGATCACGAAGATCAGGCCGATCAGGTTGAGCCACGCGGTCATCCACCCCCATTTCTTCCCGCCGAGGATCGCGCCCCAGTGATAGAGGCCGCCGGCCGTCGGAAACGCGGACGCGATCTGCGACATCGACACCGCGACGATCAGCGCGAACAGCGAGCCCAATGGCCAGCCGAGGCCGATCGACGCGCCGCCGGTGGCCGAAAACGCGAGCTGGAACGCGGTAATGCCGCCCGACAGGATGCAGATCACCGAGAACGACACCGCGAAGTTCGAGAAACCGCTCATACGTCTCGACAGTTCCTGCGCATAGCCCATCTTGTGCAGCAGGCTTACGTCACTGTCGGTGCCTGAATCAGGCTGGCGTTTTGCATCCATGGTCGCTCCGTCACGAATGTCCTGCGTGGCAGGACCGTCATCGCCGCCCGGACCAGGCAAGCTGGCCCGCTCCTGGGATTCGTCGGCGGCTCGCGATGCCGTGTCGAGCGGCCATCGCTTTCCAGTCCGATGCGTGAACGGTATGAAATCAAATTTCCCGGCTCTATCAGATTTCGGCAATG
The DNA here is from genome assembly GCF_030482505.1 of Burkholderia sp. AU45274. Taxonomy (NCBI): domain Bacteria; kingdom Pseudomonadati; phylum Pseudomonadota; class Betaproteobacteria; order Burkholderiales; family Burkholderiaceae; genus Burkholderia; species Burkholderia sp. AU45274. Next base: position 72,908 of record NZ_JAUJQE010000001.1, read on the forward strand.
GAGTGAAAATCCCGAGGGATGCACCGGAACAGGGCGTGTCGGGCCGTTTCGTCGCCGGGAGGGCCGGGAGCGTGACGGAGGCGCGGCGGCGGTGGCGGCGGTGGCGGCGTTGACGGGCGATCGCCGGATCGCCGCCAGGCAAGCGGCCCCGGACGCACGCCGGAACCGGCGACGGCCTATTCCGTTTGCGGCTTGCCGTGTCGCGGTCCGAAGCGGGCGCGATAGTCGCGCGGGGAGACGCCGACCTGCTTCGCGAACGCGCGCTGCAACGCGTCGATGCTGCCGAATCCCGACCGCTCGGCGATGCGTTCGAGCGGCCAGTCGGCCCGCTCCAGCAGCGCCTTCGCGCGCTCGACGCGTGCGGCCAGCACGAACTGCGCGGGCGATCGTCCGGTCTCCTTGAGAAAATTGCGCGCAAACGTGCGTTCGCTCATGTGCATCCGCGCGGCCAGCGCGGCGACGCCGAGATCGCCGGCCGGATCGTCGGCGATGTCGGCGAGCAGCGCGCGCATGCGCGGCGTCGCGTTGGCCAGCGAGCCGAGCCCGACGCTGAACTGCGCCTGTCCGCCGGGCCGGTGCATGAACAGCACGAGTTCGCGTGCGACCGCGAGCGCGGTCGGCGCGCCGCAATCCGCCTCGACGAGTGCGAGACACAGATCGATGCCCGCCGTCACGCCGGCCGACGTATGGAACGGCGGATCGCTGACGTAGATCGCGTCCGGTTCGATCCGCGCGTCGGGACGGAGCGCCTGCAGCATCGCGCACCGGTTCCAGTGCGTGGTCGCGCGCCGGCCGTCCAGCCATCCGCCCGCCGCCAGCACGAACGCGCCCGTGCAGATGCTCGCGATGCGCCGCGTGCCCGCGATCCGCGTGCGCAGCCACGGCAGCACGCCGGCTTCCGACGCGGCGTGGCGCAGCGCCGCTTCATCGCCGCCGGCGACGATGAGCGTGTCGATCCGCTCGGGCAGCGCCGCGAGCGCGGCCGTGCCGGCGAGGCGCAGGCCCGCGTGCGTGACGATGTCGCCGCCGTGTTGCGACGCGAGCGTGAGCCGGTACGGCGCGGCATGGTCGGGAAGATGACGGTTCGCGACCGCGAACACTTCCATCGGGCCCGTGATGTCGAGCGACTGGACGCCTTCGAAGCCGACGACGACGATGTCGCGTGCCGAACAGGTTGACTGGGACATGGCGGAAAGTGCGGTGGAGTTGTCCTTGTGACCGCGAGCATGATCCTTGTAATTTTCCGGACATGCAATCGACGGCTGCGGGTGAACGATGCGGGGACGGAAGACAGGCGGGGCGGTGCTGCTCGTGTGCGCGATGCTGGGCGCAAGTGCAGCGGGATGGCAGGTGCCGGTGAAGGCGGAGGACGCACGGCCGGTCGCCCAAGCGCTGACGATCGGCGCGCCGAAGGCGGGCCGCGCGCGGCCGCTCGTGGCGATCGTCGCGGACAACGCCGGAACGGAGACGACCGATTTCATCGTGCCGTACACGCTGCTGAAGACGTCCGGGGCGGCCGATGTCGTCGCCGTATCGGCCGATGAAGGCGAGGTCGAGCTGATGCCCGCGCTGCGCATGCTGGCCGATACGACGTTCGACCGGTTCGATGCCGCGACGCCTGCGGGGGCCGACGTGGTGATCGTGCCCGCGCTGCATCGCGCGGACAGCCCGGCGGTGCTGGCATGGTTACGCAAGCAGGCCGCCGCCGGCGCAACGATGGTGGCGATCTGCGAGGGCGCGGAAGTGCTCGCGAACGCCGGCGTGCTGCGGCATCGTACGGCGACGTCCCACTGGTATTCGCGTGAAGGCCTGCGTCGCCGCTTTGCCGATACGACGTGGGTCGACGATCGCCGCTATGTGATGGACGGCAACGTCATGACGACGACCGGCGTGTCGGCGTCGATTCCCGCTTCGCTGGCGTTGGTGAATGCGCTGGCCGGGCCGGCAGCGGCGCGCGAGACGGCGCGGCGCGTGGGCGCACAGTCATGGAGCGACGTTCACGACGGTAGCCGGTTCGCGTTGACGGCGCGTGCGGTGGCGGTCGCGCTGACGAACCGCGTCGCGTTCTGGCGGCACGAGACGTTCGATCTGCCGGTCGAAACCGGGTTCGACGAGCTTCCGGTTGCGTTGACCGCCGACGCGTGGGCGCGGACCTGGCGCAGTGACGTCGTCGCGACGGCAGACGCGCGCGTGGTCGAGTCGAGGCACGGGCTGCGGTTGCTGGCGCAGCCGGCGAATGCGCGGCACGCGCGCATGACGGTGCCGGCTGACCGGCGTGGGGAAGCGGTGCTGCCCGGTGTGCTCGGCGACATCGCGGCACGCTATGGCGATGCGACGTCAGGCTGGGTCGCGCTGCAACTGGAGTATCCGAGGTAGCAGCGTGTCGTGCTGGCATTGCGTGCCGCACTTGTGACGGAATTCGCCGGCACCGGGGCTGGCCCGGTCGAAGTTTGAGTGAGCGGCGGGTACGCAACACGCCGCCGACCGTGGAAGTTACGCGTGATCCGCCGCAAACAGCGCTTCCCAGCCGAGAAACGCGCCAAGCGGAATGATGTCCCAGTCGATCAGCCCGGCCTTCGCCAGCGGAAACTCGCGCAGCGCTTCGCGGGCGCTTTCGATCGACTCGCACTCCGCGATGATCGCGACGCCGGGGCGATCCTGACGGAAATAGATATCGCGGACGATCCCGCGCTTGAGCAGTTGCCACGCGTAGCGCACTTCGTCGAGCAGGTGCGGCTGATACGCGTCCGGGCGGGCGCCGGGCAGCGGGACGTCAAGGCACAGCAGTTTCATGTCGATCTCCTGGGAATGGGATGCTGCTTACGCGCTGGCCGCGAACCGCGACGCCAGTTCGGCGACGCGCTGCCCGAGGTGCGCGGCGGTGTCGAGGTCGCTCGCGATCGGCGACAGTTCCGGCGACACGTCGTCGGACTGCGCCATCGCGCCGAGCCAGCCGCCGATCCGGTTGCGCTCGTTCGTCGCGGTGCCGGCGAACAGGTCGAGCCCGACCCAGATCATCCCGTGCTGCGCGGCGAACAGCGTCATCGTCATCAGCGAGTTCAACTTGTCGCCGTGCTGCGCGCCGGAATTGGTGAAGCCGGCCGCGACCTTGTTGCGCCAGGTTTGCGGAATCCACGCGGGGCGCGTCGAGTCCTCCATGAACTTCTTGAGCCGCGAGCTGATCGAGCCGTTGTACGTCGGCGAGCCGAAGATGATCGCGTCGCTCGCGGCGAGCGTCTCCCACGGAATCGCGCCGTCGGCGACCGCGACGAGCCGCACTTCCGCGCCCGGCACGCGCCGCACGCCTTCCGCGACGGCTTGCGCCTGTCGTTCGGTGTGACCGTGACCGCTGTCGAAAACGATGGTGGCAAGCATGGACATTCCTTTGCAGTCCGTTGAACAATGGGCTGATTGTGGGCGGCACGGGTCGCAACCGGAAGTCGGGCCCGGGTTGAGTCGCTCTCAACTTCAGGTTGATAATCGGCGGCAGGCGAAGGTGTACCGTGCAACGTGTCGATCGAAGGAGGCTGCTTTGGATGTGTCACAACGCACGCGTGCGATCCTGTCGTTCGTGCATGCGGCCGACGGCGGCAGCTTCGCGGCGGCCGGGCGCATGCTCGGCATCACGTCGGCCGCCGTCAGCAAGAACGTCGCGGGCCTCGAGCAGGCGCTCGGCGTGCGGCTGATGAACCGCACCACGCGCACGCTGAAGCTCACCGACGAAGGCAGCGTGTTCCTGCGCGAGGCGCGCGTCGCACTGGACGCGCTCGATTCGGCGGTCGACAGCATCGTCGCGCAGCGGCTCGGGCCGCAAGGACGCGTACGCATCTCGACCAGCGCCGCGTTCGGGCGCGAGCATCTGCAACCGGTGCTGCCCGGGTTGCTGGCGCGTTACCCCGGCTTGTCGGTGGAGGCCGATTTCGACGACCGGATCGTCGACGTCGTACGCGACGGCTACGACATCGTCATCCGCGGCGGCAACATCCACGATTCCGCGCTGGTGTCTCGGCCGGTCTTTCGCCTGAATACGGTGCTGGTTGCATCACCCGCTTATCTGGAGCGTCACGGCATTCCGCGCGCGCCGGACGATCTCGTTGCGCACCGGCTGATCGCACGCCGGTTTCTCGGTGGCGGAGTCGCGACGTGGAGCTTCAGGATGCGCGGCGGGAGCATCGTGGCGGTCGATCCGGGCGAGACGGCGCTGCTGACATTCTCCGCGCCGGAGGCCGTGCTGCAGGCCGCCCGTGACGGGCTGGGCATCGCGCAGGTCGGGGTGCACCTCGCGTGGGCGCATCTGCGCTCCGGCGCGCTGAAGGTGCTGCTGCACCGCCATCACTTGCCCGGCAGCTACGAAATGGCGATGCAGTATCCGCATCGCGCATTGAAGGCGTCGCGCGTACAGGCGACGGTCGACTATCTGCTCGACGCGTTTGCCGCGAACGAGAGCCTGCATGTGCCGTTGAAGGCGCTGGATGCGTACGGCGCGTGAGGGCGCCGCGTTCCATGCGAGCGATCCGGCGTTCGTCGCGCTGGTGGCGCGCTTGCGCGCGAGCAGCAGCGAGTTCGCGCAATGGTGGGATGCGCATGACGTGCGCAGCGGCGTGTCGGGCCGGAAGGTGTTCGCGCATGCGCAACGGGGCGCGCAGCGTTATGAATGCGCGACGTTCCAGGCGAACGACGATCCCGCGCTGAAGCTGGCGATTTACACGTCGGTGAGAGGGGATGAGGGGGAATGACGTTGCGTTGATCGCCACCGCCATCCGGCCGCGCATCGAAGCATCGGCTTCGTGCGCGAACGCGGGTGGCGGAGCGTGACGGGGTGGTGTTCCCGCTCAGGCCGAAGCCGTGGCCGTGCGCCGGGCGGACAAGCGATTCCACAGCATGCCGGAGCGATTGCCGCTGCGGCAGTACGCGAGCACCGGCTTCTGCAGCGTGTCGACCAGTGCACCGAAGGCATCGATCTCCGCATCGCCGATGCCGTCGCGCTCGACCGGCAGGTAGCGTGCTTCGAGGCCCAGTTCGCGGGCTGCCGCGGCGATTTCGTCGAACGCCGGATGGGCGTCGCCTTCGCCGTCCGGCCGGTTGCAGATGACCGAGCGGAAGCCGGCATTGCGGATCGCCTTCAGGTCGGCCGGCGTGATCTGCCGCGACGCGGAGAAGCCGTTCGCCGCCGTCGCGCGACACTGTTCGATCGCCTGGCGGAAGCAGGCGATCGCGAAATCGACGTCCTGCTCCGTCGTAAAGCGGCCGAAGCTTACGCGCACGGTGCGGCCGGCCGTTTCCGCATCGAGGCCGATCGCGGTCAGCACGTGGGACGGTGCGCCGCTGGTCGAGTTGCATGCGGACGTCGACGACACGGCGAGCGCTTCACCGAGCATGAACGGGAAGAAGCCCGGCGCATTCACCGTCAGGCTCAGCGTGTGCGGGATGCGGCGCGCGGCGGCCGCGTTCTGCGTGACATCGCCGAGGGCGACCAGCGCGTCCGTCAGGCGCGCGCCGAGCGCCGCGATCCGTGCGGCTTCGCCGTCGAGCTTTTCAGCGGCCAGTTCGCATGCAACGCCCATGCCGACGATCTGATGCGTCGCGAGCGTGCCCGAACGCAAGCCGCGCTCGTGCCCGCCGCCGTGAATCTGCGGGGCGATTTGATCCGCGATGTCGCGGCGCACGAACAGCGCGCCGATCCCCTTCGGGCCGTACACCTTGTGCGCGGACATCGACAGCATGTCGATGCCGAGCGCGCGCACGTCGATCGGCGTCTTGCCGAGCGCCTGCGCGGCGTCGACGTGGAGCAGCGCGCCCGCGTCATGCACGATGCGCGAGATTGCGCCAATATCGGTCAGCGTGCCGAGTTCGTTGTTCACGAGCATCAGCGACACGAGGCCCGTATCGGGGCCGATGGCGGCCGCGACCGCGTCGGCGGTGATCTCGCCGTCGCGCGTGGGCGTGAGGAACGTGACCGACGCGCCGTGCTTCGCCAGGTTCGCCATCGTGTCGAGAATGGCCTTGTGCTCGATGCGGCTCGTGATCAGGTGGCGCTTGCCGGTCGCGTTTTCCGCATAGCCCTTCAGCGCGAGGTTGTTCGATTCGGTGGCGCCCGAGGTCCAGACGATCTCGTCGGCGTCCGCGCCGATCAGCGCGGCGACTTGCGCGCGGGCCTGCTCGACCTTGTCTTTCGCGAGCCGGCCGGCGGCATGCGAGCTCGATGCCGGGTTGCCGAAGATGCCGTCGAAGCCGAGGCAGGCCGTCATCGCTTCGATCACGCGCGGATCGGCGGGCGTCGTGGCGGCGTAGTCGAGGTAGTGCAGCGTGGTGGTGTCGCTCATGTCCTTCTCATGCTCGTTTCTTTCGGAATGGAAGAAATGATACGGGGGACAGAAGGGAAAAAGGATCCAAAGTTGGCTGGCGATTCAGCTTGATATGGAATAACGTTTTATCAGAAGTGGGATTGCGGGAATTTATTTTTATGACGACGGGCGGGTGAGACTTGCGTGTCCGCGGCCCATTTTGCGAGGGATGGTCGAGATGCAGTATGAACTGACGACGTTGTCGTGTTTGCTGCTGGAGCAGGATGCCGTTTCCGCCGGTGCGCACCGATGGGTAACGGATCCGGGGGCCGCGGGGCGTCTGCTTGGCGCATGGCGTTCGGAAATCGGCGAGTTGGGGCAGATCGTCGTGTTGCGCGGCTTCGACGATATCGACGAACTGCAGCAGGAGCGTCGACGTGCGTTGATGAGCGGCGGGCCGTTCAATATCGACGGGGACCACGTGGGTCTCAGCATGGAAACCTACGAACTGTTTCCGTTCCTGCCCGCGATCGAGCCGTCGACACTGGGCAGGTTCTACGAATTTCGCCGCTATTGGCTAAAGCCGGCCGGGATCGCGCCGACGATCGCCGCGTGGGAGCAGGCCGTCGGCCCCGCCGAAGCCTATACGTCGCATCTCGTCGCGAATATGTACGCGATCGACGGCCCGCCTCGCATTGCCCATATCTGGGGGTTCTCGAGCCTGGAGGAGCGCATGGCATTGCGCGCGCGCCACTATGCCGAGGGGCTTTGGCCGCCCAAGGGCGGACCGCAGCAGATCGAGCGGGCTACGTCGACGATTTGCCTGCCGGAGGCGTGGTCTCCGCTTTGTTGAATCTTTGGTGAAGCGTCGAAGAGGTCGCGGAATGCCGGCCCGGCCTGAGCGCCGGATTGCGGCGCCGGCACGCCGACACGCAACGCGATCGGCCGTGCCGCGAGCAGCATTCAGGGCTGCGCAGCGGACGCAGCGTGCGGAGCATGCACGGCATCCATGCCCTTGAGCAGTTCAGCCATGCGCCGTTCGATGTCGTCATATTGGCGTGCGATCTGCATTGCGTCGGGATCGTGAAGGCCGACGTCGCGCGTCGAAGAGAACGCCGTTCCGTGCACGGATTCGTACTGGATATCGATAGCGATATCGTTCATGGCCAGCAGCTTGAGCAGGATGGGCACGCATGGAGGGGGCGCCTTATCCGACAAGGCCAGAAGCGGGACGATCTCGCCGGCTTTCAGCGGATCGTCGGGGCGCGGCCAGCCGGTCCTGAAGCATCGCGTGGCGCCGACGCCTGCATCGGACTGGACGCGTGACCAGATACTGGGGCCGAGGCCGGTGTATTTTCGGGTTCCGATCGTCACGGTCATATTCTTGATGATGGCCGGCCCCAGCCCTGCATTTGAAAGATAAATGCCTCGCCTGTTTTCGGCGTCGTCGAAGTGCTGTGTTGCCACGACATAGGGTCGGTATATGAGTTCGTTACTTTTCATCGCGTCGTGAGCGGACCACGCCGAGACGATGGAAATGCCGGCGGAAACGATCGATACGATCGTCGCGTACCGTGCCGCATCCGGATTGATCGAAAACTTCATGGGACGTAAAAACCGTTGTGAATGGGGTTTGAGAGAAGTTCCGGGGGCGGGAATCGATCAGGTCGCCGTATCTTGTTCGTTCTGAATCGCCAATCGATATGCATCCCGCACCCATGCCTGGAGTGCGGGCTCGTATCTGGCCGGGATCGTGATCGTGAGGGTGGTGAGGCGCGTACAGTTTCCCGGTAGCTCCAGATACCGCTGCCACACCTTCCGTACGAGCTGCGACATCGCGGAACACGTCATGCCGACTTCCGCCGCCACGGCCCGCTGTGATCGGCCCTTGACGAAAATCTCGTGTAGAGCCCACTGGTTCAAGGGCTTGATTCGTGTATTTTGCACGCGCAACAGGCGGAACTGTTCGGCAGTCATGCGTCGGGTCTTTTGCATTCAAACTCGCCCGGAAGTGTGAAGGGAGGAAATCAAGGTCGCGCCGCATGAAGTCTTGTGACCATCGAAGGCAGCGTCTCGACCTTCGACCTTGAATGCCGTGTCGCCCTCGGCAATCTCGCAAGCGCCATGAATCGGACACGAGCATGGGTCGCCGATGCGGGCGACCGCGCGCCCCATCACCGTGCTTTTTCGGGCGCCGGATTCGACCCGGCCGCCGTGGGTGTGCGTATCTTCTACCCGGATAATTCCCCGCATGGGATTTCGTCCTCCAAATGGTTTGAGGTCTGACGCGGCGATCACGCTCGGATGAAGCAATCTGCCGCCCCCGTGTGCATCACCATGAATAGCCTTGCATGCCGTAATTGGTATCGTGTCGGCGTCCCCACCACGGCAGATAGGCGTTGTTGCCGCCGCGTGCGCGGAACCAGTCCTTGTCGGGATCGATCGGCGTGAGCGTCGACGGTGGTCGGACAACGACCGCGACCGGGTGATCCGGATCGGTCGTGCCGGCGACGAGTGCGTTGCCGCCGAAGTGATTGATCCGGCCGATGGCGAGCGCGACGTCGGTCAATGCGCTGCCGGTGCCCATGTCGCCGAGTAGGGCGGCTGTATTGAACGTCTGCTTCTGGTGGTCGTATTCCGGAAGCGTTTCGGTCAAGGTTTGTCCGAGCACCGCAAGACGTGCCGACGATGCGTCGCTGCCTTTGCCTGCGTCGTGAACGATGTAGTTGAGGTCGGCGGCCGCGATGCCGGCGTTGCGCGCCGCTTGGTCAATGGTCGCCTTCCATGCCTGCACGGCGCGGGTCGTGCCGACCTTCTTCGGAAAATCAAGCGTGTTACCGGTCGCGGCCTTGCCGATCCAGGCGAGGGGCTCACGCTCGGTGTTGAAGGTTGGGCCGGCGAGGAACAGCACGACAAGGTTCTCGTTGATCTGTGCATCCGTGGGCGGGAAGTTGGGTGCGTCCCAGTTCACTACCCAGACGCTCTTGTCGGGGTTCGCCTGCAAGTAGTCCAACGCGTTGTTCAGCGATGTGAAGCCGGCGTTCGCACCGCCTTGCGTGATTTGTACGTCGGGGAGCGCACTGCGACTCCACATCGTCGGGAAATGCGGGTTGCCGATAAAGAAGGTTTTTCGGATCGGCTCTGCCAGGTATTCGCGCGCGATAGCCGGATCAAGGCGCTCAGGAACTGCACCCTCGATGCGAATCCCGGAAAGTTCGCGCCAATCCTTCTTATCATCCGGTTTTACTGTGTAGAAATACTTGGCGTTCATCGCGTAACGACTACTCAGCAAGCGGGGAAATTTTTCCATGTACTTGTGGTAGAAGCCCTTGAATGTCTCCGTGCCACGATTTCCATAAGCGATTCCGGCTACCGATTGCAACGTAGTGAAAGACTTCGGATCTGTGCGCACCATGTCGTCATTCTTGTTCGGCGAGGCAAGCCCTTGCGTCCACAGCAGTTGCCATTCGGTCGGGTAGTCCATGCGTTGCAACGGATTCAGCCAGATCAAGCCCACGACCTGTGCGACGAACGGCTTCGCCGCTTCTGCGACGGCCGGCACCGCATTCGCTACCGGCCCCGGGACAGGTGCGGAATGCGCCGACCGGATCATGGTCGTCGTGAACAGAAAAATCACGAGTGCTGCCAAACTGGGTACAACTACAAATCGTTTCATCGAATCTCCTGCTGCTCGACGTGGCAGATACGTTCACATGTAACGCGCGGCCGCGCCGGTGCGCATCACCATGAATAGCCCTGCATGCCGTAATTGGTATCGTGCCGACGCCCCCACCACGGCAGGTAGGCGTTGTTTCCGCCGCGTGCGCGGAACCAGTCCTTGTCGGGATCGATCGGCGTGAGCTTCGACGGCGGCCGGACAACGACCGCGACGGGATGCTCGGGATCGGTCGTGCCGGCGACCAATGCGTTGCCGCCGAAGTGATTGATCCGGCCGATGGCGAGCGCGACGTCGGTCAATGCGCTGCCGGTTCCCATGTCGCCGAGTAGGGCGGTTGTGTTGAATGTCTGCTTGCGGTGGTCGTATTCGGGAAGGGTTTCGGTCAAGGTCTGTCCGAGCACCGCAAGACGTGCCGATGATGCGTCACTGCCTTTACCTGCGTCGTGAACGATGTAGTCGAGGTCGGCGGCCGCGATGCCGGCGTTGCGCGCCGCTTGGTCAATGGTCGCCTTCCACGCCTGCACGGCGCGGGTCGTGCCGACCTTCTTCGGAAAATCAAGCGTGTTACCGGTCGCGGCCTTGCTGATCCAGGCGAGTGGTTCACGCTCGGTGTTGAAGGTCGGGCCGGCGAGGAACAGCACGACGAGGTTCTCGTTGATCTGCGCGTCCGTGGGCGGGAAGTTGGGCGCGTCCCAGTTGATCGCCCATACGGTCTTGTCGGGGTTTTCCTGCAAGTAGTCCAGTGCCTTGTTCAGCGATGTAAAGCCTGCGTTCGCGCCGCCTTGGGTGATTTGCACGTCGGGGGGCGTGTCGCGGCTCCACATTTCTCGGAAATGCGGGTTGCCGATCGAGAATGACTTTCGAATTGAGTCGCGCAAGTAGCTTTGCGATTCAGCCGAATCAAGTCGATTCGGAATCGAAAGCTCAACATGAATTCCCGCCAATTCGCGCCACTCTCCTTTGTCGTTTGGTCCTACCGTGTAGAAATATTTTGGATTGGCGAAATAGCGTGAACGAATTATTAGAGGAAACTCGAACATGTACTTGCGATAGAAGCCTCTAAATGTTTCCTTGCCTCTGTTTCCGTATGCGATACCAGCTACCGATTGCAAGGTGGTAAACGACTTCGGATCAGTGCGAACCATATCGTCATTCTTGTTTGGAACGGCAAGTCCTTGCGTCCACAACAATTGCCATTGGGTGGGGTAGTCCATGCGTTGCAATGGATTCAACCACATCAGGCCAACAACCTGTGCGACGAAGGGCTTCGCCGGTTCTTCGGCTGCCGGAGCTGCATTCTCTGCAGGCTGCTGGACAGGCCCGGCTTGTGCTGGGCGCATCAGTGCGGTGATGAATAGAAACACCATGAGTGCAGCGAGGCCGGGTACTACAATGAATCGTTTCATCCAATCTCCTATCTCCAAATGTGCCGGGTTGGGTTGTTCTACGTGCGCCATCAGCGAGGCCATGAGTACGGTTGCGATCAGCCAAGTCGAAACGGCGACGGCGACGCGTCGCGACCGTGTGACGATTAGAATTTTCAAATCACTCCCCCGACCTTCAGATAGAAATCGCCTTCACGTTCGTCCACAATCGCGTCGGGCATATTTCCTTCGCCTCTCACTATATGTACCCATTCCTGCACAGGCAGATTGTCAATTTCGCCGCGCGAGAAATATTCATAGTATTTTTTGTTCGAACTATCTTCTGGAATACCTTTGCCTATCCGCCAATCCGCCTCAATTCGCAAGTCATAGAGTTGCTCTGGCGTCAGATAGCAAACCCCGATCGCCACATCGTACGCAAGCGCCTTTTCCGCATGCTTCGGATTGGTCATCGTCGTGGAGTGATTCGTCGGGCTGTTGGTCGAACCACGATCGAGCCAGTCGACAATCTGCTTGTCGCGCCATTCCTTGTAGCCCTCGGGCATTTCGCTCTTGCCGTCCTCACCGATCACGTGGCCGTCCCCATCGAGCCATTCCGTATTCAGCGTTCGCCGGGCCTCCATCCGCATCAACGCGCGGTCCTCATAGCGCTGTCCGGCTTCGCTCTCTGCCGTCCCTTGTGCGACGCTGTCATTGTTCTTCGGGTTGTACTGATCGTAGGGATCGTCCGCGCGCTTGTCTGCCTCGCTCTTGCTTGCGTCGCGCCATGCGGCTGGAGGATCGTTGCCTTCGTTGAAGTCGCTTGTCGCATTGCCGTCCTTCGTTTCGATGGGCTTGCCGAACCGCAACGCCTTCGGTGGGAACGGTTCGTCGAGTGCCGGCGCGTCCGCCACCACGGTCCAACCCTCCGGCGGATTGGCGTTCACGCGGAACATATTCAATGCCGAGCTGATCTGGGTCACGAAAAACATGATCGGCGCGGATGCAAGCGTGGCCGCTATCCCGAACACGGACTCGTTTCCCTTGAGTGCACCGATGAGGTTGAATTTGGCAGGCGGTGAAGGCGGATACCAGAATCCCGACGTCGTTCCCTCTTTGCCATGCCGCCAGTCATCCTCCCGATACCGATAGCGTTTCTGCACGCCGACGTGGAAGCCGGAGGCAAAGACGCGCTGCGTCAGCACGCCGGGGACGCTGATATCGTTCAGCTCGTTCTCGTCGATGCCGCGCCAGCCGATGCCTTGAACCGTGACGGCCGAAATCACCTGGTCGTGCGGACAGCAATACGCGGTGACGCGACCATACGTCGATCCGTTCAGGCCGTGGCGTACCCGATCCTCGTGCGCCGCATAAGACCGCTTGCTGGTCGGCGATACCCGTTCGTTCGCCATGTCTTCATCGATCTTGTCTGCGGGAAGTTCATAGGCCTTCCGCGTGCCGATGATCGACAGGAACTTGCCGAACGTTTTCGTGCGGGCGGTGTAGGTCTGCCGCCCGCGACGACCGCTGCCGTCCCTGGTCGCGCGTTGCGACCAGGTATCCATGAACGTATCGGATGGATTCGGGCCGTCTGCGCGCGCAAGACTGTACGGTGCATTCGCCAGCACGTAGGCGTCGGCCACGCAATGCCCGCTACGTCCCCACGGATCTTCGACATCGGGTAGTGCATCGCCGAAGAAGGCTGCGGTAAGGCCCACGATGTTGCCCTGGCTATGGCACACGACGGTAATCGGCACGTCGGCCTGCATGCGGCGAATCGACTCGATCAACCTCGCAAGGCGCAACGCCGCGAGCACGCCATATGCGCGGGGTGGCGCGCGATACAGCGGTCGATGGGTCGGGTTGATCCCCTGGACGGTCACCCACCCGGCCGCGCGGTCGTCGAGGCCGCCGTGCCAGAGATCGGGCAGGCTCGCGCAACCGTTCGTGAACGGGCCGCCGCCCCAGTAGTCCTTCTCGTTCAGGAAGATCTTGTCGCCATACTCTTTCAGCTCAGCGGCGGTCGCCCGATAGCCCCATCGGAAATGAATGACGGGAGAGAAGGACGGGTCGGATTTGATGTAGTTGCCGGACCAGAGCTTCGGATTCAAAAAACCGTCCGGCGTCACGCTTTCCGTGTACTTCGCAGGCACCAGTTGCCCGGCCTCGATACCGCGATACTTGAGTTGATCGTCCAGCCGTCCGAGCCGGCGGTTCAAGCCATCGCACAGCCCCTGCTCGGCGGCTTCGAACCATTCGCCTTCGGAGTTCACCCCATGCACGAAGATGACGATACCGGGCAACGGCATTTGCTTGAGGCAGATCAGGCGGGTGTCTTTCGTCCACATCGAGACCCCGTCGCTCCGGCCGACGACGATCTGAGGTGGCTCAGGACGCGACGCAGCCGCGTCGGGCACATCGGTCTTCGCGGCGTGCTGATTGGTGCGGGTGTCCTCTTCCGGTCGAGGATCGAGAGATGAGTCGTTCATCCGGACTCCTGCGCTTTAGTTAAACATTCTTCTTGGTGAACTTCACCGCCAGCCTCTCGAACCGGTCGGTATCGACGGCCGGCAGTTCCCCTGCCGTGTCGGTCGTCAAACTCGACAGCGTTCCCGATGCCTTGCGTACCTGTCCGTCGAACCCCGGTGCGGCGTTACCGTCCGTTGGACGAATCAGCTTCGGGACGCGCCCGAGCGGACGTTGATCGAATGTCGGCAAGTCGACGCTCATGCTTGCGGGGCCATCCCAGGCATGACCGTCCGATTTCACGGTGAACTTGCCAGGGCATCCCAGTTCGATATCGCCGCCATGCAGCCTGAGATACGCGCCGCCGGACGTGACGAATACGACTTCGTCGCTTGCCGTGCCGGCAAGCTTGCCGTCGGCCGCAGTCAACCGGATGTTTTTGCCGGACTCGATTTGCGTGTCGCCGTTCTGCGATTGAAGCGCGACTTTCCCCTGGTGCGCGATCGCCGATACGCCGTTGCCGTGCGCGAACATCGCGACGCCGTGTCCTGCATGCAGATTGATTCGCTCGCCGCTCGTGATCTGCATGTGTTGCTGCGCGATCTGATCGATGTTCTCGCCCGCATACGTGACGTGCGTTTTCGGCGTGACGTTCAGCGACCCCGCTTGCGCGCCGAACGCCATGAATGCGGAGGCTTCACTTGCCGCGCCCGCTTCCGATCCGCCGGGTTTCCAGTGACGGAATGCGTTGGCGAGATTGTCCTGGCCGGCCGTGTCGGCGGATTGCCCACCATGCTGGCCGGCATAATCACCGAGCGACTTGAACAACTCCGTGCATTGGTCGAGCAAGTGAATCAGCTCATCGCGGTCGAGCTGACCGCCGGTCGCGTGCGACCGCGCATAGGTCGTCAACAGCATGCCTTGGGCGGCGCGCAACGCCGCAGCGGCGTCGGTGCGCAGTTCCGCGCCTTCACCCCGGTCGCTCCCGTGTCCGTCCTTGCGCGGCTGCGTCAGGTAGCCGAGATTCAACTGGGTATGCGCATGTTCGCTTGCCAACTGCGCTGAGATTTGTGACGGCGTGTCGTCCAGTCGAAGCTGGTTGTGCCGGCGGCCCCTGATTTCCCGCGTCTTGATCCCGGACACGTAGCGGTTGCCCGGAAGCCCGCCGGTATGGCTGAAAGTCGCGGGCGGATTCGCGCCGTTGCTCAACACGCCGATGATCACCAGACGGTCGGGATCGCCCGACAGGTTCCCCAGCAAGACCTCCATGCCGACACGCGGCAGGAACAGCGCGCCAAAGCATTCGCCCGCGAGACTTGCCGCGACGCGAATCGGCGCGCTGTCACCGGCCAGGCCGTTCGTGCCGGCGCCTTGCGCGTGCGCATGGTCCGCCGGGTCCAGCCCATGAATCTGCACACGCACGCGGCCGGCCTTGTCGCAAAACACCTCTTCGCCCTGCGTGCCGACGATCGTCCCGGTCAGCAGGTGAACCGGCGGCACGTCGATCGCCGGATCGTAGGCCGGCTTCAGCGGCACGCCCCGTTGCACGCACGTGAAATTGTTCTCGTAGCGCGTGTCCGTTGATCCCGATGCATCGGGCGGCGGGGCGGTTGGCGTCAGATTGCGGCTTGCCGCGAACAGCCCGCTCGCGCGACCCGACAAGCCTGTCGGCAGGTTGTTCCAGATGACGTGTCGAATCGACGTGACGACGAACCGACGGCGATCGATCGACTTCATATCCAGTTCGGGATCGCCCGCCAGCGTGAACCCGTGTCCCACCAGCATGTCGCGCACGGTGCCGATGCCGTCGAAGTGCGCGGCTTCGAACTGATGGGCCAGCATCCGGTCTTGCGCGATGCGCGCGTGATCGTTCCACGAGTCGCCGACGTGCGGGATGTCGATCGCGACGTCGGTCAGCAGGCGCGCAAGGTCGTTCCCCGACTCGCCCTGGCCGATGCCGGTGACGGCCTCGAAGTCGTCCATGCGAGCGGTCTTGTAATCCCACGACGGGCGGCGGACCTTGCCGGGCGACAGGCTCTGGTCGTACGCAAAGAGGGTGACGGTGTCACGTTGCTCGGCGCCGGCGTCGCGCGGGTGAAGGCGTACGATACCGGCCGGCGCGTCTGGCAGACGATGCGGATCGTCGCAGAACACGAGCGTGTGAATCGGCCGCTCATCGGTCACGCTGCGCCTTCCGTCGACTGGCGCGGCCGTCGCGAAGACCGTGATGCCTTCCCGGCGTAGCAGCCGCCGGATGAAGCGGGCGTCGGATTCGTTGACTTGCCGCGTCAGCTCGCGTGCCGGATACCGATCGGCCTGCAACGTCGACAGGTCGAAATCGAACGCTCGCGCGAGTGCGGGGCTACGCTGTTTCCACTCGTTCATCAGCGTCGCCAGAATCTCCGGCACGCTGCGCGAGCGGAACAGGCGAGCGTTCGTGCGACGATCCATCAGCGACAGGGCATCGCATACATGCAGCTGATACACGGTGAGTTCGCCGTCGGATTGACCGGTTCGCACTTCGTGCACGATCGCGTTGATGGCCCGGATGTTGCCCCGATCGGTCGTCAGCCGGACCGATACGGGCAAACCAAGAAACAGCGAAGGCGGCAGGTGATCGTAGGTCGACACGCAGGTCAGTTGCCCTTCGATGCCCGACATCAGCCCTTCGCGGATATTGGCGTGATGGAGCGCCAGCAGATGGCCGACCGCGCGTTGCGCCCGCCCGAAATGGAGATCGACCGGCCGCTTGTTCCCGACGGCCAGACCGGACGCAAAATCCCGGAATGCTTTTGTTATCGACATCACTACGATCTCATGATTTATGTTCTTGATTCGTATTGGTTCGAACGGGTCTCTCAGTGCAATAAACGAATGTGCTCGGAAATGTGTGGGGGAGAATATCAATCTCGCAGTGAATATGAAATGAATTTTTATTTTTATATAACGTTTTAGTGTTGGTGAAACGGTATTTGACGTTTTTGATGATTGTTTTATTTAACGGAGGTCTTGCTTCGACGCGTGTTGGTCGTGACTGGAGGCGGGTGTGGTAATCGGTTGGGAGCATTTCTTGTTGTTCTAATCGAAGCCGGATTATTCAAATATAGTATTTGTCTTATATCGAATGAATCGCGCCGTGTTGCGGCATCCGAAAAGATGCGACTAGGATCGCGCTCGTATGGCCCGGGTGCGGTGGTGTGTTCCAGCGTTGGGTCGTTCGCTGCCTGCCGTCCGTGGGCGGCTTTTTTTTGCATGGCTCGCTATAGGTCGCCTGCATGGAGCCGGAAAGTCATTCGCGAGCCGAAACAGGAGGCGTGATGAGTTCGAAAGAGAAGGAAGCGTTGCTGTTCGCCGACGATACGCAGTACGACGACCCGCGCATGCGGGTGGCTGTCAACAGCGATACGGAAATGCACGTCAGTTTGGGCCGACACGGGTGTGCCCAACTGCAAGCCGATGGTGTGGTCGCATTCGAGCCGACCCTTCCCGTAACTGACATTCGCGCGAACATTCTGGAACTCGCGTCATTCGCCATCACGTTCGAGGACGGCAAGCGCGTCACCCGCGGGACGTATGCGGACGGGACGAGCTTCGTCGTGTCGATTGATCTGAGCACGGGCGCGTTGAGTGCGTCCGGACACGAGGTCATCACGATCGTGGCGACCGGTGGCGACCGATCCCATGCGGTCCTGACGTATTTGCCAAAGGTCAACCAGATTCGCAAGAAAACGCATTAGGCCCGCGGCCGGATGGCGTGACGAGTGATCCCGCCATCGTTCGCTTCTTTCGGGCGCGGCCGTTTCCATAGCTGAAAAGCTCGCCTGCCAAGGGATTTGGCCCCGATTGCGCTTCGAGCGATACAGGGTGAATCGCACCCTCTACCGGCTTGACGAGACCTCTGCCCAGCCTGTCGGATGGTGTTGCATGGCCCGCGTGAGCGGGCCAAGCGTAGGCGTTCGCGATGTCTATGAGGGATTCCCCCGCCACGTACGAGCGAGCGCCACGTCTATCTTGCGCGCACCCTCTCCACGCCCTTCCGCCGCCCCTTTCTGCCCACACCGCCCGATTATTTGCGTTTCGCGAATGGCGCGTTCGCCGGTTGTTCCATACCCGATTGGCGGCCGTGCACCTATCGTGGTGACGTCGGCTGATTGAACCCAACGCGTCGCACCCGAACGCCGGCCGGCACTTCCTCGCGATTCGCGTCGCACACAAAAGACATCGGACCGGGCTCATGCGCAGGCGCTGCGGCGCGCGCAGGCGAACCTGTGTCCACGGAGACGGACATGAAAGCAAACGAGTGGGATACCTCATACGAATGGAAGG
The DNA here is from genome assembly GCF_030482505.1 of Burkholderia sp. AU45274. Classification (NCBI taxonomy): domain Bacteria; kingdom Pseudomonadati; phylum Pseudomonadota; class Betaproteobacteria; order Burkholderiales; family Burkholderiaceae; genus Burkholderia; species Burkholderia sp. AU45274. The sequence continues at coordinate 91,027 of NZ_JAUJQE010000001.1, forward strand.
CGGTCACGCTGCTGGCGCTCGGCTTCGGGCTGGTCGGCCTCGATCGCTGGCTGATTGCACCGCTGTTCCCTTCGATCATGAAGGACCTCAACCTGAACGCGCAGGACGTCGGCAACTGCATCGGCGTGCTCGGCCTGTCGTGGGGCATCTTCGCGGCGCTGATGGGCGGCATCTCCGACAAGATCGGCCGCCGCAAGGTGCTGATTCCGGCCATCATCGCGTTCTCGCTGCTGTCGGGTTTCTCGGGGCTCGCGGGCGGCCTGCTCGGGCTGATGGCGATTCGCGGCCTGATGGGCGTCGCGGAGGGTTCGTTCTGCCCGACGAGTTTTGCCGCGACGGCCGACGCATCGCATCCGCGGCGGCGCGGGCTGAACCTCGGCCTGCAGCAAAGCGGCTTCGCGCTGTTCGGGCTCGCGCTGTCGCCGATCATCGCGACGCAGCTGCTCGGCTTCGTGTCGTGGCGCTGGGTCTTTGCGCTCGTCGCCGTGCCCGGCCTGATCCTCGGCGCGATCATGTTCTTCGTGATCCGCGAGCCGAAGGTCACGAAGGCCGTCGCGTCGGAGCATGCGCCGGCGTCGCTCGGCCATGTGCTCAAGAGCCGCAACATCCTCGTGGCGATGGCCGCCTTGTGCTGCGCGATGACCGGCGTATTCGTGCTCGGCGCGCTGTTGCCGCTGTACCTGACCGACTACCTGGCGCTCGGCACGCAGAAGATGGGCCTCGTCGTGTCGGCGATCGGTTTCGGCGGTTTTCTCGGGCAATTCGGGTTGCCGGGCCTGTCCGACCTGGTTGGCCGCCGCCTCGCGAGCATCGTCGGCTTCGCGGGAACGGCCGTGATGCTCTATATCTTCCGCGGCCTCGGCCCGCAGCCGCTCGCACTGTTCGGCGTGCTGTTCGTTGCGTCGTTCTTCACGCTCGGGCTGGTGTCGCTGCTGTCCGGCCCGGTGGCGACGGAGGCCGCGCCCATCGGGCTCGTGTCGACGTCGATCGGCGTGGTGGTCGGGGTCGGCGAGATCTTCGGCGGCGGCATCGCGCCGGCGATGGGCGGCTATGTCGCCGCACACTTTGGCATCCAGAACATTCTGTGGCTGCCGATGGGCGCGGTCATGCTGGGCATCGTGGTCAGCCTGCTGCTGAAGGAAACCGCGCCGGCCGTGCTGCAACGTCGCATGGCGGCCGTGCAACCGGAACTGGCGGCGGGCGAGCAATCGCGGTAAGGCCATGGGCGGGCTGGGCGGTGCGTGCGGGCCGGCGTCATCGACGATTGACATCGATTGGGTGACAGAGTGACGCCTCCCGCATGACACAGCCCGTGATCCGCACGGGTAGACTGCCGGTTTCGCTGTCGAAAAAAGGCGCGGTATGGACCGGTTCCTGAGCATCGAGGCATTCGTCCGGGTGGCGGAGGCGAGCAGCTTCGCCGAGGCGGCGCGGCAGCTTGGCGTGACCAGCTCGGTCGTGACGAACCGCATCCAGCAGCTCGAGAAGTTCGTCAACGCGCCGCTGTTCCATCGCAGCACGCGCCACGTGCGCCTGTCCGAAGTGGGCGAGGCGTTTTATCGCGAATGCGCGGAGGTGGTGGGGCGCGTCAACGAGCTGACCGACCAGATGCGCGAGCTGCGCGCGACCCCGACCGGACGGCTGCGCATCCAGATGCTGCCCGGTTTCGCGCTCGATCACTTCGGCGCGCCGCTGGTGGAGTTCAACCGGCGCTACCCGGGCATCCAGCTCGACGTCATCGTCAATGACCGTGTCGTGGACCCTGTCGAAGAAGGGTTCGACATCGCGTTCCAGATCTTTCCGCCGATCTCCGAGTCGCTGATCGAACGGCGGCTGTTCACCGTCAAGCGCCTCTTCTGCGCGTCGCCTGCGTACCTCGACGCGCATGGTGCGCCACAACATCCGCGCGATTTGCTGCAGCACACCACCGCGCTCTATTCGGGCTATCCGTCGCGCAATCGCTGGACGATGACGCGCGGCGACGAGGTCGTCGAAATGGAGCTGCCGGGCATGATCCGCTCGAACTCCGTGCACCTGTTGCGCGAGTACGCGCTGTCCGGTGGCGGCGTCGTGTGCCTGCCGACGCTCGTGGCGAGCGAGGCGCTCGTCGCGGGCCGGCTGGTGCCGATCCTGACCGACTTTCAGCTCGCGCCGCTGAGCTTTGCCGCGGTTTATCCCGCAACGCAGCGACAGGCGTTGAAAGTGAAGGCGCTGGTCGAGTTCCTCGCGGAAACCATCGGCGACGAATCGCCGTGGGATCGCCCCCTTCTGGAGCGTGGCTGGGTGCGTTGAAGCGCGCGGATTATTCGCGAAACGCAAATGCCGTAGTCGCCGTCCCGTGCCTTGTTGCGGTGGTCCCTTGCCCCTAGAGTGGAATCCAACAAGCGGTTCAACTCAGGAGACAGAAATGACCGACACGGCATTCCACACCGTCTTTGGCTCGCTCGACAGTTACAAGAAAGGCGAGATCGAAATCACGAGCGGCAGCGCTCAACACTACGCGTTCTCGAATGTCTTCGAGGTCGCATCGAAGTCGGCCCCTTACGAAAAGGTCGTCGCCGGCAAGAACCTCGAATACGTGATCGAAGTGCTGCGGACCGACGGTCAGTCGCCGTGGTTCGCGTGCGCGCACGACGAGTTCGTGATCCAGATGGATGGCGAAGTCCGGATCGAATTCATCAAGCTAGATACGCCGCCGCAATCGGGCCGCGGCACCGTGAACGCCGGCACGCAACCGGCCGGCCGCAAGATGGGCTACGTCGTATTGCGCCAGGGCCATCAGGCGCTGCTGCCGGCCGGCTGTGCATACCGCTTCACCGCCGGCAAGCCGGGCGTCGCACTCGTGCAGACCATCCTGGGCGAGCTGTCCGTGGAGAAGTGGGCCGACATCTGCCTGCACTGATTCGTCCGACCTCATTCGACACTTCCAGGAGACACGTTATGGCCACTCTCGACACCCTCGATACCTCCGCAGGCTTCGCCGCCGATCTGGTGCAAGCCACCGAAGCCGATGCCGTCACCGGCTACCGCCGCTTCCAGCTCGGCGCATTCGAATTCCAGCGCGACGAATATTTCGTGAAGATCAGCTGGCCCGCGAAAGGCCAGACCCGCACGCACGCGATGCCGGCGGACGCGTTCCTGCGCGCGATGATGCGCGACGTGGCATGGGGCTTCTTCTACGGCTGGGTGAACTTCGATCACGTGTTCGGCACGCGCAACCACTACGGCAAGGTGGACATGTATGCGGGCACCTTCAACGGCATCCTGAAGGACGCCGGCGTGGACTACACCGAGACCTTCGACACGCCCACGATCATGGCGACCTTCAAGGCGATGCTGCACGACTGGACGAACGAAGGCTTCGATCCGTTCGCGGCGCCCGAGGAGACCGGCACCGCGTTCGGGCGCAAGCACGGCGAGAACGGCTCGGCGATCGAGCGCACGCGGATCGCGACGCGCCGCATGCCGGGCCTCGAAGGCGATTCGCCGCTGCGCGACGACCTGCCGGTCAACCGCGCGTTCCTCGACGTCGCGCAGGACGAGCCGGAAGTGCACGTCGAGCCGGGCTTCGAAGGCGAGCTGCACGCATTCAACCTGTTCAAGTACCTGTCGCGTTCGGACGTGACGTGGAATCCGTCGGTCACGTCGGTGTGCGGGCGCAGCCTGTTCTGCCCGACCACCGAGGAATTCATCCTGCCGGTGTTCCATGGCAACGACCGCGTCGAATGGTTCCTGCAACTGTCCGACGAAATCGTGTGGGACATCGGCGACAAGAACACCGGCGCGCCGCGCGCCCGCGTGACGATGCGCGCCGGCGACATCTGCGCGATGCCCGCCGACATCCGGCATCAGGGCTACTCCACGAAGCGGTCGATGCTGCTGGTCTGGGAAAACGCGACACCGAACCTGCCGCAGCGCTACGAGAGCGGCGAGCTCGCGCCGTATCCGATCGCGTTCTGAGCGGCGCGTCGGTTTCCGCTTGCGCTTCACGCCATACACCGAGGACGATTCATGCAAACCCAACTCTTCATCGACGGGCGCTTCGTTGACGCCGTCGACCGCGGCACGATCGACGTGCTGAACCCGCACGACGGCTCCGTCATCACGAAGATCGCGGCCGCTACCGCGGCGGACGTCGACCTGGCCGTCGAAGCCGCGACGCGCGCGTTCCCCAAATGGTCGGCGCTGCCGGCTGCCGAACGTGGCCGCTTGCTGCTGCGCCTCGCCGACGCGATCGAGGCCAACGCGGAGGAGCTGGCGCAACTCGAATCGCTGGACACCGGCCACCCGATCCGCGATTCGCGTGCGCTCGACGTGCCGCGCACGGCCGCGTGCTTCCGCTACTTCGGCGGCATGGCCGACAAGCTGCAAGGCTCGGTGATTCCTGTCGAGACCGGCTTCCTGAACTACGTGCAGCGCGCGCCGATCGGTGTCGTCGGCCAGATCGTGCCGTGGAATTTTCCGCTGATGTTCACGAGCTGGAAGATGGGCCCGGCGCTCGCGGCCGGCAACACGGTGGTGCTCAAGCCTTCGGAAATCACGCCGCTGTCGACGCTGCGCATCGTCGAGCTGATGGCCGAGGTCGGGTTTCCGGCGGGTGTCGTCAACATCGTCCCCGGCTATGGGCATACGGCGGGCCAGCGGCTCGCCGAACATCCGGGCGTCGGCAAGATCGCGTTCACCGGATCGACGGCCACCGGCCGCCGGATCGTCGAAGCGTCGCAGGGCAATCTGAAGCGCGTGCAGCTCGAACTGGGCGGCAAGGGCGCCAACATCGTGTTCGACGATGCCGATCTCGACGCGGCCATCAACGGCGCCGCGTGGGCGATCTTCCACAACCAGGGGCAGGCGTGCATCGCCGGCTCGCGTCTCGTGCTGCACGAACGCATCGCCGATGCGTTTCTCGAGCGCTTCGTGGCGCTCGCATCGTCGATCCGGATCGGCAACCCGCTCGATGCGAACACCGAGATGGGGCCGCTGACGTCGAAGCAGCACCTCGATCGCGTGCTGGCGTTCGTCGATGTCGCGCGCGAGCAGGGCGGCCGTGTGCTCACCGGCGGCAGCGCGCCGCAGGACCCCGCGCTCGCCAACGGCTACTACGTGCGCCCGACGGTCATCGAGGCGAAAAGCGCGACCGATCGTATCGCACAGGAAGAAGTGTTCGGCCCGTTCGTCACGGTGCTGCGCTTCGGCAGCGACGACGAAGCACTGGCCATTGCGAACGCAACCGAATACGGGCTGGGCAGCGGCCTGTGGACGAAGGATCTCTCGCGTGCACACAAGATGGCGTCGCAGATCAACGCGGGCATGTGCTGGATCAACTGCTACAAGCGCGTCAATCCGGGCAGCCCGTTCGGCGGCGTCGGCCAGTCGGGCTACGGCCGCGAGATGGGCTTCGAGGCGATGCACGACTACACCGAGGCGCGGTCGGTGTGGGTCAACGTCGACGGCAACGTGCCGCCGCACTTCAAGCGCTGAGGTTCGCCATGGATCGCTTCGTCTATCAGGGCACCCCGTCCCGCGTGGTATTCGAATGGGGCGCGCTCGACAGGCTGCCGGACGAGCTGTCGACGCTCGGCGCCCGCCGCGCGCTGATTCTGTCCACGCCCGAGCAGCGGCCGCTCGCCGAGCGCGTGGCGGCGATCCTGGGCGAGCGTGCGGCCGGCATCTGCGCGCAGGCGGTCATGCACGTGCCGATCGAGGTCGCGCATGCGGCGCGCGAGATGGCTGGCGAACTGGACGCGGACTGCTGCGTCGCGATTGGCGGCGGGTCGACGATCGGGCTGGGCAAGGCGATTGCGCTCGAATCGGTGCTGCCGATCCTGGCCGTGCCGACGACGTACGCCGGCTCGGAGATGACGCCGATCTTCGGGCTCACGGAAGGCCGGCTGAAGCGCACCGGGCGCGACGCGCGCGTGTTGCCGCGGACGGTGCTCTACGACCCGTCGCTGACGTTGTCGCTGCCGCCGGACATTTCCGCGGCATCGGGCATCAATGCGATGGCGCATGCCGTCGAGGCGCTGTACGCGGAAGACGCGAATCCGGTGATCAGCCTGATGGCGGAAGAATCGATCCGCGCGCTCGGCGAAGCGCTGCCCGTGGTCGTGCGCGATCCGGCGAACCGCGACGCGCGCAGCCGCGCGCTGTACGGCGCGTGGCTCGCGGGTACCTGCCTGGGCGCGGTCGGCATGGCGCTGCATCACAAGCTGTGCCACACGCTCGGCGGCACCTTCAACCTGCCGCACGCGCAGACGCATGCGGCGATGCTGCCGCATACCGCGCACTACAACCACGCCGCCGCGCCCGATGCGCTGCGCCGCGTGGCGCGCGCGCTGGGCGGGAACGACGCGGCCGAAGCCGGCCCGCTGCTGTTCGCGCTGAACGTACGGCTCGGCATCGCGCCGGCGCTGGCTGACCTCGGGATGCCGGAGGCCGGCCTCGACGAAGCGGCCGACCTCGCATGCCGCAACCCGTATGTGAATCCGCGGCCGATCGAACGCGACGCGATTCGCGCGCTGCTTCAGCGCGCATGGGAAGGGCGCGCGCCGCAATGAACGGCCGGATGCGCCAACGGAGACAACCATGAGCCTTGACCACCATGACGGTGACACCACGCTGGCCGAGCCGGCCGTCGCCCGCTTCGACGGCATGCCGGGCCCGCGCTTGCATGCGCTGATGCAGCGCCGCGTGCGGCATCTGCATGCGTTCGTCCTCGATCGGAGCTGACCGCCATGGCAAGATTTTTTGCGGTGTTTGCGACGGACCAGCCGGGCATGCGCGACGTGCGCGATCGCGTGCGGCCGATTCACCGGACTTACCTGCGCTCGGCCGACCAGCACGGCGTCGTGGTGCGGCTCGGCGGCCCGACGCTCGACCCGCACGGCGACGCGATGAACGGCACGCTGCTCGTCGTGGAGGCGGACGACATTCAGGCGGTGATGCAGTTCATCGGCAACGATCCGTATGTGAAGGAAGGGTTGTTCTCGCATGTGGAGGTGCGGCCGTGGGACTGGAGCCTCGGCAATCCCGAGCAGAGAGTGTGAATCATGGACGCACGACAACTCTGCCGCGTTTCCGATGTGCCCGACGGCGGCGCGCGGGTCGTCGACGAAGCATGCATCGGGCGCCCTGTGATCGTCGTGAGACGCGGTGAGCAGGTGTGGGCTTATGTGAATCGTTGCCCGCACTTTTCGGTGCCGCTCGATTTCGTGCCGGGTAGCGTTTCGTGCTATCGGTCGCAGGTGCTGATGTGCGCCCATCACAGCGCGCTGTTCCGGTTCGACGATGGCTTGTGTATCGACGGGCCGTGCTCGGGTTCGGCGCTGGAGGCTGTGGCGGTGGAGGTGGATGCTGCCGCGTGGGTCGTCTATCGAGGCGCTTGATTCCGGTGATTTGATGAAGGGCGAGCAGGGCCGTTCAATGCGACGGCCACCGTGTTTGTCGATCAGTAAAGCTAATCATATTTCAGGTGTCTGGTAATCAATACCTGAACGACATCGATTCCTTGTGCAGCAACGAGCGAGCACCCGCCACATAGCAGGTGGTGGCCTCGCTTTTTCATAAAAAGACGGAGACGGAATGAAACTCAGGTTTGGAGCAGTGGCGATTCTCGCCGTGGCGCAGGGCGCATGGGCGCAGAGCAGCGTGACGATGTTCGGGCTGATCGACGCGGGCGTCTCTTATGTCAGCAACGAAGGTGGCGGAAAGAACGTCAAATTTGACGACGGCATATTCGCGCCCAACCTCTTCGGCTTTCGCGGCACGGAAGACCTCGGGGGCGGATATCGCGCGATCTTCGCGCTCGTGAATCAGTTCTCGATGGCGAACGGCGCGATCGTCGGCACGGGGATTTTCGGGCGCAATGCGTACGTGGGCCTCGAAAGCAACCGGTTCGGCAGTATCACGCTCGGCAATCAGTATGACTTCATGGTGGATTCGCTGTTTTCGAAGAACAACGCGATTTCACGGGATATCTCGGGGTTGTACGGCTTTCGCAATGGCCCGTTTCAACGTCTCGCGCTTCCGGACAATCCGACCGGTGCATTCGATTGGGATCGCACGGCGGGTAGCAAACCGATCGCGAATTCCGTCAAGTACAGTTCGCCGACGGTGTCGGGATTTTCCGGTGGTGCGATGTATGCGTTTGGTGGGGTAGCCGGGTCGGTTGGCGCGGACAATGCGGTCAGCGCCGGGGTGAACTACGAGATGGGGCCGTTCGGCGTGGGTGCGGCGTACACAAACGAGAAATACGGCCCCGCGCCCGGCGTGCCGTCCACCAGCGTGCGCAACTGGGGCGTCGGAATGCATTACGACTTCGGTGTCGTGACGGCGAATGCGCTGATGACCACCGTGCGCAATTCATTCAACGATGCCGGCGTGTGGATGGCCGAAGCCGGTGGGCTGTGGCACGTCAGGCCGGATGTCGTGCTCGGTGCGAAGTACATGTACATGAAGGGCAATGAAGCAGTGAACAACAACCACGCGCATCAGGTCAGCGTGGCGCTTCAGTACCTGTTCTCGAAGCGGACGATGGTGTATGTGTCGGCGGATTATCAGCGCGCGAACAACGGCGCGAAAGCGCAGGTCAATGGCGTGCTGGATCCGAACGGGGCGTCGAGTTCCGCGAGTCAGACGGTGGCGCGGGTGGGGGTGCATACGGTGTTTTGACGGGGCGTGGCACCCGTTCCTCAAGCGCGCAGGGCGACCCATGGTCGCCCTGCGTCGATATTCTCCATCACCGATATTTCCCGCAGGGTTTGCAGCAAGACGATATTTTCCTGGTAAGTGAGCGGTAAGTCGACTGGTCCTACAGTAGCCCCCGTTTCGATCGTCGACTCCAGGAAATTGATTGTGAAAACAGCCTTCCGCCGCGAACGTCCGTTACTGCTGCTTGCCGCTTCATTCGCATTTGCGTCTGCTTCCGCCTGGGCGGACGACGGCATGATCCCGCCCGATCCCGATAATTCGGGGCTGACCATTCTCAACAACGCGACGAATGTGACGCATTGGGGACTGGGTGCCGGCGTCGGCTTCGAGCCATCGACCTACAAGGGCGACAGCACCCGCGTGCTGCCGTTTCCGCTGGTCTATTTCGACAACAAATGGGTACAGGTCATCGGTACCACCGCCGATCTGAAAATCGGGAGCTGGAGCGGCGTCAGTGTTGCGCTTCGCGGCCAGTTCTCGCTGTTCGACGGATACAAGGGTTCGGACGCACCGATCCTGAACGGCATGGAAAATCGCAAGGGCGCACTCTGGTACGGGCCTGCACTGTCATGGGGCACCGGGTTCGGTACGTTATCGGGCACTTTCCTGTTCGGCGGAAACAAGGGCGAGCGCGCGAAAATCGGCTTCGAGAAGGCATTTGCGTTCGGCCAATTCTCGATCACGCCGCATGTCGGCGCGGAATGGCTGAGCAACAAATACGTCGACTACTATTACGGCGTGCGACCATCGGAGGCGCGCGCCGGGCGTGCCGCCTACAGTGCGGGTTCGACGGTGAACGTGTCGGCCGGCACGCGTATCGACTACCAGCCGACGAAGCAGCAGACGATATTTCTGGACGTCGGCGTGTCGCGTCTCGGCGACGCCATCACCGACAGTCCGATCGTTGGAAGGCGGTTCGTTCCCGAGGCAAGAGTGGGCTACATGTACCGGTTCAAGTGAGAGCGGCGATGCCGAGAGTTGCGATTGTCGAGGATCATGAGCGCCTTGCCGACATGTTGAGCCAGGCGTTGGCCGCAGCGGGGATTGAATCCGACCGGTTCGGCAATATCCGTGAAGCGGCCTACGGTGTCGACCGGGCCGACTACGCACTGCTGATCGTCGACCGCGGATTGCCCGACGGCGATGGCCTGGCGTTCTTGCGGACGCTGCGCGCGGCGGGGCGCATGATGCCTTGCCTGATGCTGACCGCACGCGATGCGTTGCACGACCGCATCGATGGACTCGAAAGCGGGGCCGACGACTATGTGACCAAGCCGTTCGAAATGAGCGAACTCGTTGCCCGCGTACGTACGCTGATGCGGCGCCCGGCGCTGCTGACGACGCTCGTCGCATCGTTCGCGGATGTGACGGTCGACCCGCCACAGCGCGCGATGTGCTGTGGTGACAGGACGATACCGCTTGCGCCGGCCGAGTTGCAGGTCATGCTGTGCCTGATGGAAGCCGCGGGCCGGACGGTACGGCATTCGATACTCGAGCATGCCGCGTGGGGGCTCGGGGAGGCGGTCACGCCGAACGCGCTCGAGGTGACCGTGCATCGCTTGCGCAAGAAACTGGCGGCGATCGGCGCAACGATGCGGCTGACCAATATTCGCGGTGCCGGTTTCGCGCTGCGGGACGCATGACGCTGCGCCGCGTCTTGCTCGTTGCCGCTTCAGCTTCAGGGTAAGAAAGCGACCATGTTCCATCATTGGATTCGACGCCTGTCGACGCGTCTGTGGATAACCAACGTCGTTGCGTTCGCCATCAGCCTGGCGCTGCTGGCTGCGCTCGCCGTGTATGCCCTCGATCGCTATCCGGCATTCCTGGGGCGGCGACAGCAGATGGAGATCGTCGGTCACGTCGTGACCGGATTGAGCTTCGATGACGCCGGGCGTCCGGTAGCCGTGCAACTGGACGGCCGTCCGGCGCTGATGTTCCGGCTCTTGCCGACCGAGGTGAAGTATCGCGTGCTCGATTCGACGGGGCGGCTGTTGCTGGCGTCGACGCCTTCGAACGGGGGCCGGCCGTGGCTGACGGAAGACCTCGCGAAGGCGGCCGGCAAGGTGGTGCCCGCCACGATCGACGGCAACGTATACGCCGTCGCCACACGACGTATGTCGAAAGGAGGCGTCGATTATTACGTGCAGGTTGCGCAAAGCAGGCAGCTTATGGACGCGCTTGTCGTGTCGAAGATCGAGCCGATCCCGAAGACCGTCGGCTATGTGCTGCTCATCGCGACCATCATTTTCGGGCTGACGCTTCCACTGACGATCAGCCACGTGTTGAAGCCGTTGCGAGAGGTGTCGCGTGCCGCGAGCGGAATCGAGCCGCACAACCTGAAGACGCGACTGTCGTCGGACGGGATTCCGAGCGAGATCAAGCCGTTGATCGATGCGTTCAACGATGCGTTGACGCGACTCGAGAATGGCTTCGCCGTTCAGCAGCGGTTCCTGGCCGACGCCGCGCATGAGTTGCAGACACCGCTCACGCTGGTCAGAGGCCAGATCGAACTGCAGCCCGACATCCGGCACAAGGCGCTTTTGCTTCGCGAGATCGACCTGATGGCTCGGCAGGTCAAGCAGTTGCTGCACCTGGCGGAAGTCAGCGAAGCGCAGAACTTCAGCTTCGACGACGTGAACAGCGTCGAAGTCGCGCGAGACGCCGTTGGCTTGCTGGCCGGCAAGGCCGATGCGAAGCAGGTGAAGCTCCATATCGAAGCGCGCGACTCCGCGGCGCCCGTCCGGGCTGACGGCGGGGCGCTCTTCATCCTGCTCAAGAACATTCTCGAGAACGCGATCAACGCGTCGCCCACGGCGGGCGTGGTCGTGCTGACCGTACTCGATGCGGCGATTCACGTCGACGACGAGGGGCCGGGCATTCAGCGGGAGCATGTCCCGCTGCTCTTCGACCGCTATTGGCGGGCGCCGGAATCAAGGTATGACGGTGCCGGTCTCGGGTTGGCGATCTGCAAGGAGATTGCGGTGGCACATCAATGGAAACTGACGGTCGATGTGCTGGCCACGGGGACGCGGTTCAGCGTGTGGTTTTAGTCTGAGCGGTTGTCGTGCCGGGCGGGGTTCACGCAGTACAAGGGCCGGATCGGGGGGCTGCGCGGTCGCAGGAGGGCTTTTCCGAGGTCCCTTGTTCGATGTTTGTTTTTCGGTATAATGAATCCACGTTCGGAATGTCGAACGTAAGAAGTCAAGCATCCAGAGTCGGATTCTCCGACGCCAACCTGCCCTCCCGGGCAAGGTGGACGCCTCTGAGGCGATGCGGCCGATTTACGGCAACGAAGCGGGAGCAGCATGGCTGGCACCGGTTCGATAACCACTCATCCGGAGCAACCATGCGTCAAGATACCTCTGCCTTCCGCCCCGCAGTCTGTGAAGACTGGTCACACTACCTCCCTGGTTTCACGCTGACGCATACGGTTCATCTCGTGTCGAGACGGAATCCGGGCATCGTCTCGACCGCGGCTGCCGTGCTCGAAGGTGAAACCGCCACGGTCGACCGTTGGGCCATCACCCGCTGTGGTGACGTTCTCGAGCAAAAGATCGTTCTCGGGGAAATGACGGAAGGGCAGGCGGTGCGGCTGCGCGAGCGACTGGCCGCGCTCGAGGGCGTGCTGCGCACGAGGGTGGAGCATCACTTCGTGCGAGCCGGGTCGGCGACGGGCAACTGAATGTCACTGCCCCCGCCCGTCGCGCTGCTGCTCGCGTGCAGGGGATTGTTGTAGTCTGGGCAATACGATAGTGTGGCGCACCGGCCTGCTGCCGAACTGACAATGATCCTATGATGTGTCGCGCAGGCGTCCGGTGAACTCGAACGGTTGGTCCGTTACCGATCGTTTGATCCTGCCGATCTCATCGTCGTTCGATCCGCCAGAAAATCAGGAGTGTGTCGTGTTTCACCGGAGATCCATGTTGGGCTGTCGGAATATCGCGTGCGTCGTCGCCGTGGCGATCATGCTGGCCCCGGTCGCGGCGCGCGCAGCGGCCGACACTGTCAACGAAACGGCGAGCGTCGCGCCGGCCGTTTCGGCCAACACGTCGCTCACGCGGCCGATCGTCGGCGACGATCCGGTTGCGATTCGGGAAGCACTGGAGAAGCTGCACGTCAAAAGCGCGTCCCCGTCCCTGAGCGATCGCGTCCGCAGCCTGATCCCCGTCGTGGCCGACAAGCACGGCCAGAACGCCGACCTGGCCGCGGTCAACCTGGATCGTGAGGTCACTTTCCTGGTGCCGGTGTCGTACGGGCTGCGATATCAGTCGCAGAAGCATCTGTTGACGGTGAACGTCGACCTGGTCGACGCCGACGGCGAAGGCCGGACAGGCATCCTGCTCAGAAAGGCCATTACCGGGCCGCGAGGGCGAGGGCTCGTGATCGCACCCGAGGCGAAGGCAAAAGGCTATATCCAACAGATCGACATCATCGAACTCGATCCCGGAAAAGGCAGGAAGTCCACCGTGCGCGGCAGCGTGAAGCTGTCACCCGCTGCGTACGCGCAAGCGCAGGGCGGGTTCGTGTTGGCTCTTTCCGGGCGCCTGGTCCGGCCTTACCTGACCGAACACATCGAGCACGCCGAGCCGAACAACGACGAGCCGACCGACATCACGACGAGGACGTCGAGATTGCACTTGGATGTCGAATCCATTTCGCTCGTGAGTCGGGCGAGTGGTGCGGTGTTGTTGAAGAAGCTGAGTTTCTCGAAATAGCGGGTTGCTTGCGCGAGGTTTTGCGCCGTTGAAGGGGTGCCGCAACGGAACATTTCGGGCGCGCGGGGTTGAGCGTGCGCACGCTGCAGCAACGTTTTTGCAGCGATGTGGGCATGACGCCGTAGCGGGTGATCTGTCGATACCGGTTGCATGAGTCCATCGGCTGGCTCGCCGATGGCGAGTGGTTGATCTCGCGGAACTGGCTCATGCCCGCTCGGGTATCTTGATCAGGCTCGCTTGACGCGCGATATCCGCAAGCTGGCGGGGAAGATTCGGGTGGAGACGTGGGCTCAGCGGCCAAGCGGGCAGAACATCTGTGGGAATCATCGTAACCTATTGATTTATAAAGATTGGCCGTTTGTGGTGCAAAAAACAGACCTCTACGGCCAATGCTCAACTACCTGCCACTCTCGGACAAGCTGCTCGTCAGGCTATCGACTCGTCTACCGTGTTCGAGGAGTCTGTCGGACGAAATCCGAGGCTTTGAAATGTGCCGGAGGTATGTACTGGAAAACCCAGGGACCTTAGTGGCAATCCGGATTAGAAGCATTTACACATCATGGTAGATGACGGATTCATTTATTTTTGTCCAACCAATCAACGACTTGCCGTTGGCGAAAACGCTTCTCGCTTAGAGCTGCCTGCCACGAAATGAGATGGCAATGACGCCGAGCACGACTTTGCGCGTATTTGGATTAGAAGCGGTTAAGCTCGACTGACGGGCATTCCTGGTGATGAGGGGCAATCTCGAGGCTCCTCAGCATCCTACTTGGCTACGCACGAATCGGTCATCGAACCGGACATCTTCGGCGGCTCGGGGACGACGGGCACCGTGTTCCGCGTCCCGAGGCCCAGTGCCGCAGCCTCCGTGTCCCCGTAGGCGTGCTCATGCCGAATGATTCCGAGCGATTTTTGCGTTCGCGACAGATGTTCCGTCGGGTCATTCTGTTCGGTCGTGTCTACAAACTGCCAGGCAACCCCGGCGATTCCGAACACGCGGCGAGGCGTGGCGTAGGGTATAGACCCTTGTGTTAGCCTGTTGGCCTGCTATTGGCACGGGCGACTTCCCAATCACATCGGGCGTCATCGGCCTATACTGAATTGTTGATAGAATCTCACGCCTGAAGCGTGCATCAGGGTTCTGGGGCCGATGGCTTGCAGCTCCCCTCAAGTTCGCGCAATCTATCACGACGATGACGCTCGCTATGTGAGCGTTTGGCTGGCCTGCTTCTCGGCCGCCGGCATAGCTCATACGATGCCCATAAAACTGGCGTTTCAAGACGAGAAGCTCCGAGCAGTGTGCGAGAACACGGTTTCGGCAAAGCGGAAGTACGGGGAGGTGGCCGGACCGTCGATTCACGCTCGGCTAGCGGACTTGCGTGCAGCGAAGTCGCCGATTGAGTTTGTTGAACTTGGCTTCGGAAGCTTTGACCAGGCAGCACACGACAGGATTGTCATCTCCATCGCGGGCGGATACCGTATGCTCGCGGTGGCAAACAATCGGCCCCCTCCTGGCGCACCGGGAGCATTGGAGTGGGCGCAGGTGACGCGCATGAAAATCGTATCAATCGAGCGTACCAATGAGAACTGAAGCCGAATTCGCACCGATGTGGGCGGTTCCGCCTGGTCGCACAATCAGCGATTTGATGCAGTCGCGAGGCATAGCCTCGACGCGCATGGCTCGCTCGGTCGATATGTCTGCGGACGACTTTGATAGCCTCCTGCAAGGAAAATGTGCTCTCACGGCGACCATCGCGAAGCGTCTTGAGGCTAAGCTTGGCGGCTCGGCTGGCTTCTGGTTAAGCCGCGAAGAACAGTATCGGGAACAGCTGGCCGAGTTGGTAGGTAGTGTCGACCCAGACAGCAATGAATATCAGGCTTGGCTAAAGAGCCTCCCCCTCAGGCAGATGCAAGAACTCGGCTGGGTCGAGCCGACCAGGGACAAGCGAGAAAAACTTCGCCGATGCCTTGAATTCTTTGATGTGCCGAATTTGGACGCTTGGCGCCGCACGTATTCTGATACGAAGGGTGCAGCCGCGTTTCGTACGAGTGACACGTTCGAGGAGGACGAGGTCGCGACTGCAGTGTGGCTTCGGCGCGGTGAACTGGAAGCAGGAAAGATTGAGTGCAAGAAGTGGAATCCGGCACTCTTCGAATCTCAGCTACCGAAGATTCGAGAACTGACCAATATTCCCAATCCATCTGAATTTTTGCCGAAGCTTCAGCGGCTTTGTGCTGAGGCTGGAGTTGCCGTTGCCATTGTAAAGGCCCCGAAGGGTTGTCGCGCGAGCGGCGCTACTTTCTTTGGCGGCCCAGACAAAGCTGTACTGTTATTGTCGGTCCGATACCTCAGCGATGACCAGTTCTGGTTCTCGTTCTTCCATGAAGCGGGGCACCTGGTCCTACATTGGGACGCCGACTTGATGATTCTCGAAACCTCGGATGGTCCAATGTCTCCCCAGGAAGAGGAGGCCAATAAGTTTGCAACGGAGCAACTTATTCCTCCTCACCTGCAGGCACGCCTGGCTGAGGCGTCGAAGTCGCTCAAGGGCATCATGAGACTCGCTCGTGATGCCGGGGTATCGTACGGCATCGTCGTTGGACAGATGCAGTTCCGTGGCTTAGTCAGTCAGAAAATCTATAACAACTTGAAAAATCGTTACAAGTGGAATGCCATTTAGCCGCGGAACGGCTCGTACTTTGCAGGACTTTTTTGCCAATTACAAAGCGAGTCCTCAATCACTTGCATGTCGACACCCAGAGCTTTCCCGAGTTCGATTGCGAGTTCATCCAACTTCTTCTTCGAATAGGTCTTGTTGTCGACGGCTCCGCTGAAGATTAGGCGCGCACCGCGTTCCGGGCCTGTCGCATGAACGATGTATGCTGACGGAGGTTCGATTGCGACAAGCCCGACTTTGGCAATCATCGTCAGGTAATCAAACTTGGCAGTTCGACCGAACTGCTGAACTGCCTTCATCTTTTTGTACAGGTAATCGAATAGCTTCTTGGGGTCGTCTCCGGCCTCAGCTTTTGCATTTGCAAAGAACGTCGTATGTGACCGCTTCGGGCCAATCCATGCAGCGTAGCTCTTGAGGACGATGTCGAGCTCCCCTCGACTTTCATACTTGCGGTGGTTTCCGAACGGAAAGTCCTCCTTCTGAGCCTCAATGTCATCGAGATGTTGATGGAGCCACAGCGTAAACTGATTTGGATTCCTTGAGAATTTATCCCAAGTCCAAGTGAATTTGTCGTTGTAGGCGCCGTAGACCATTCGCAAAAGCCCATAGCCTTTCTTCAGGTGCTTGCCACAGACCACGAACAGAAAGACCAGCCAAAACGCCTCGTCTATGTTGCCATTGCGCATATGCTGAATCGCAGCACGCAGCGGGTCGAACATCTCCGCGTTCTTTGGGTCGAGGCGCTTTGGAGAAATCGGCCGAGCCGCGATTGCCTGTATGTAGTCGATGCGTGCGACGCTATCGACAATTTGAGCGACCAAGGCTTCGCGTTCTTCGACGGTTGATATGCCAGGTAGGACCTGCCCATCTAAACGATACGCAGCAAGGATTGCATCGAGCTTTTGAGTGAGAACTGGATTCTTCATGTGTAGGCCGTCTACGGTGTTGATTCAGTCAACTACCGTTTATTGGAGTCGACGCTTGCTGGTTGTTGAGCATCGAGCGCCGCGCCATCAAACAACATCGGCGTAGAAGGTGTTGGCACTTGTCGCTGACGCTTTGCTATGTGAACGTCGAAGACATCGGTTGTCATTTGCTCTTTGATGCCGACTAGCTTTTCCCGGTCCGCTTGGCGAGCCCCTTTGCGAGAGTAGCGATACACCTGCAATAACCGCACAAGGTCGGCCCAATAGGAAGGAAGGTCGTCGAGCGCTGGTTGCTTCCCTTGGCGGACAGTGCGCTCAGCTCGTAGTACCTCCTCTACCATCGGCCAAGGGTCACCTGCCGGCATTGGAGGCATTGAAACGCGCTCTTGGTAGCCTTCGTCGAGGTAGTCGAATACTGACTGTGTGTCTGTTACGTAGAGGTGAAGACTGCCGACTGCGTGTTTGTATTGACCTACTTCGACTCCCAAGGAGCGGGCGATTAGTTCTTGCAGCATGGTGAATGCGAAGATGTCGTGGGGCAACCCCATGAAGGCATCGTTCGAACGCATCATGACCATTGCATGTAGTTGATGGTCTCTGACGGTGAACTGGAGAGTACACGTGCAGGGAAGGTCTTTGCGCCTCTTCTCGAGATTTTTGGCAAGGTCTTCCCCATGAAAGAGCTGAATGACAGCCCGGCGAGAAGGGGAGCTTGCCTGGAGTGTCCGGATGACGTTTTGTACTTGGTTGGGTGCGTTGTCGGAGCCGAATAAGCGTGGACCGTAGGCACCGAAAATCGTCTCGTCGTCGTCGGAAAAATCCGAGTACGTCTTGATGTAATACTGGATGAAGTCCAGTTTATCGGAACCTGAGAGATACCAAAGGAATTCGCCTAAGCAACTGAAAACAGTATTCTTTCTTTCGCTTTGGCTTAGTCTGGACCTTGGGTTTTTCAAGAGTAGAAGCGCGCCGTTTATTTCGGTTATGGCGCCTTTTGTTGGAACGATGTCACTTGCGCCGCGCTTTCTCAGAAGGCGACGATAAACCTTGTTCAGCAGGTCATCGATTGTGTCTGCGGTCAGGTACATAGCCAGAGCGGCACGCCAGGCGTGGTCTATCGCCAACGAAGCCGCAAAAGTTGAGACGACGCGAAACTTTGAGCTCAGTCAAACAATCTCAACTGAGCGTTTGCTCTTGCAAGCGATTCATGAAGTTCGAGTTTCAATTGGCGACCGCGCGCAACGAGCGTGCGTCGGTTAGCCTGCATGGCACCTCGGCTCAACGCTAGGTCTCTCACTTCGACAGTGACGTCATAATGCGGTAGTGATGCCTTTGCTTGGAACCAACCGCGCTTCAGCCCCAAGGAATTCGCGAAGTCGTGCAGTTCATCCAGCGAATCGGCAACCAAATGGCACCACTGGCGGCCACGCCACGCTATCCGAGCGTTATCCACATAGACCGCCACCGTCTCTCCCCCGCAAAAAACTTTTACTTCTACTCCGTAGGATGATACCCGAAACCGGTTCGAAGGTCATAAAGCTCATCGGTATGCCTTCAAATAGAACAACACCTTGGCGGCGCTCGCTCGCGATGGCGTCAGACGACCGCTGAACGATGCCACAGTTGATAGGAGCAAGCCATGTCATGGCTTCGGGTTTCCAGCCGTCATAACGCGGCCCTATTGGTCGACCGAATCCGTTCCGAGCGCTCGCTCAGCTGTAGCTGCAGTTGGCCGCTTTGCCAGCAGCCCCTCACTCCGAACGAGATAGAACACATGACGTACGCCGAGGCGATTCGCCCAATCCGCAACCGGCTCCGGAAATTTTCCTACGGCAGCGTTTTGGCCGAACTGTCTCGGTTCATCAAGGCCGAATCGACATCAGATGATGGGAAGCCACACGCGCCATGGCTCGCCGAGCGCGTAGCAGTCTGGGTGTTGCGCGATGAGCCGCGTATGTATGGTTTTGTGGAAATCTCTCGGCAAGAGTTACGACGGTGTATCGACCAAGCCTGGAAGCTTGCTGATTTGGCGTTCACTGGATTCGGGCCCGGTCGCTCGTTTCACCTCGCACTTCGGTCGTGGATTCTCCCGCAGATTCCACACCAACGAGAGCAAGAGCTGGGACCCTTCGCGCGTCAGATTGACCTCATCAATCAACTGCAACCGAACTCGCATCTCTACCGTCTGTTCGAAGACAACTTGGGCATGCCGCCGATGGACTTTCTCGGCATCGCGACCCTCTTTCGCAAACATTCACTCGAAGATATTTCGACAGTCATTGCCCCGAGATACCGAGCTGGTCTGCGGGACATTTTTGGCCGAGTACCGGTCGAGCGGTTCTATCAAACCATGCTGATCCCTCGCGAGGTGACTGCGGAACAGTTCGACGAGGTCAGCACGGACGAATGGTTCCAACCGAACCTGCTCTACAGGTCCCCCTTCACACGGCTTAGCAATGATGCTTGGTATTTTTGGGGGCGCTGTTGCCTTGACCGTAACTTGGGATACGCGTTGAGTGACATCGTTGGTCGCAGCGAGAATCCCGGGATTCGACAGAGCTTCGAAAAGTTGTTCGAAGAGTACGTCGGGTGCAGCCTAAATCTGACTGGCCTCGAGATTCTGAGCGAAGAGCAAGTTCGGACCCGTTTTTCGGTCGGCGGCAAGTGTTGCGATTTCGCCGTTTTAGATGGGGTTGATGTTGTGTTGCTCGAGGTCAAGAACAAGGCCTTGACTCACACACTTCCCGCCGCTGGAACAGCACGAGATTACGCATCAAAGCTTAGTGCGACAGTGAAAAAAGCGGATGGACAACTGAGGAATGTCGAGACTTTCGTACATAAGACCTACCCCAACGCAGCCGTGCACAAGGTCGTCATCACCTACGGTGACCTCTTTGCGGCTGAGACGGACCAGCTATTCACGGCAAGTGCAGACCACTTTGCATCGGGAAACCCGGTCTACATTCTCAGCGTCGACCACGTCGATAGGCTTATCGAGGCTGTCCGCCTGAAAAAGTGCGGATTCGCGATGTTTTTTGAAGACTATACGAGGCGTCGAAGCATCCCGGAAAAGCGTCTTTTGCTGCTGTCCGACCTTTTGAACGAGGCCCCTTACCGAGGCCCAGAGCTGCCGCCTCACCTTTTCGATGTCTACGCCCCCTTCTACGAGAAGTTGATGGAGCGAGCGAGACCGAAGCAGATGGCGACAGCCTCCTGAAGCTGGCGCCACCGATACGACTTCCGTTTTCTCGACGACGCGCGCGGGCCGATACACATCGTTGAACCTATCGTAGGCAAAGCCGAACATGTCGCGATTCCCGGCTCGTATTCGGGCATACTTTCTTCGTTTCCCAAGATTGGACTCGATGAGAGCGGCGGCCTGCGGTGTAGGCGAAAAAGTGACGCCGGCAAGACTACCCGACATGCAGGGACCTTATGCAACGGATGAAGACGCCGAATATTCGAACCTTCGACATGAAACTCGTCGATGACCTGTTCGAAATGAATGGCGGGTATGTACTCGATTTCTCCGACCGAACCATGGGCATCTTCTTCCTGGAAGAGCTCAATATCGACATTGACGACCCCGCCTACCTTGATAACGGCACCTCCAAAGCGAAGCGGTTGAGGTGCTTTCTGAACAAGGTCGACTTGGCCACAGCCATTACGACGCTCAAGGCGCTGTGGAAATATCGTGAATCCGTTCGGCAGGCGCAGGGTCGGGATGACTGGGTCATCAATGCTGAAGGGCAGTTCCTATCCCTGGTTAACCGTCTCGAAGGCAGGCCCGAGGGTACCGCTGGTGCGAACCAGCCGCCCAAGCCGGCGCTCGATGGCCGCCGGATTCTGGCACTCAAGACCAAGCTTCTCGAGTTGTCAGCACTGCCTCCGCATCCGCGCGGCTACGCGTTTGAAGCGTGGCTCAAGGAAGCGTTCGACTGCTTCGGCCTCGAAGCGCGGGAGCCTTTTCGCCATCGCGGCGAACAGATTGACGGCAGCTTTGTGTTGCAAGGCGAGACTTATCTTGTCGAGGCGAAGTGGCAGTCCGAGCAGACTGGCGCGGCCGATTTGCACGCGTTCCACGGAAAAGTGGACCAGAAGGCAGCCTGGGCTCGAGGCCTGTTCGTGAGCAACAGTGGATTCACTGCTGACGGTCTGGCTGCGTTTGGTCGAGGCAAGCGCGTCATCTGCATGGATGGCCTCGACCTTTTTGATGCGCTAGACAGGCAGATTCCCTTGAACCATGTGCTCGAACGGAAGGTTCGACGTGCCGCAGAATCGGGGCTTCCCTTCGAACGCGTTCGGGACCTTTTTACCTGAGCGCAACCAGGAATGAGCTGCATGACGCCCGTGCGTTTGCGGACGACTAGCTGAGCGGAGTCATTGAATGGAAATCATCGTTGAGACGTATGTGCCCTCTGGCGAACCCTCGTCGGCGGGCTTGCGCGCGAGGCCGCTTCCTGGGCAGGGGGTAGACCCAAAGCTCAAAGTCGCGTGCAGTCGGTCCATGCGGCGACAATATCCAGCTGGCTCGTTGTTCCGGCTTACGGTGAAACTGACTGACCGCGAAGGCACACAATTTCTGTACGCTCACCATGCGGCGCCGTTCGAGCATGTGAGCCGCGAAGAAGCAAATCGATTCATATCGACCATGTTCGGCGCCTGACAAGTTGAAGCAACTGCGAAAGGATTCATTCTCGTGCAGCTTTGTCGGAATTTCCGTTCGAAAGCAGGCAATTAGGTCGCACAGGATTAGAAGTGTTTTTGATGTAAAAACAACGGCTTGGCGACAAAAATTGCCCTCGAATCGGTGAGAAGCGTTTACGTGTAAATGCTTCTAATCCGGATTGCCACTTAGGCCCCGGATAGGTCCACCCTCACTCCACCGTCACCGACTTCGCCAGATTCCTTGGCTTATCGATATCCGTCCCTCTTGCCAGCGCAGCGTGATACGCGAGCAGTTGCATCGGCACCGTATGCAGGATCGGCGAAAGCGGCCCGTAGTATTCGTTCAGCCGAATCACCTCGATCCCTTCGCTCGGCACCAACCCACAGTCCACATCCGCGAACACAAAAAGCCGTCCATTCCGCGCACTGACCTCATGCATGTTCGAGCGTAGCTTCTCAAGCAGCATATCGTTCGGCGCCACCGCAATCACCGGCATTTCGTTACTCACCAACGCCAGCGGCCCATGCTTAAGCTCCCCCGCCGGATAAGCCTCCGCATGAATATACGAAATCTCCTTCATCTTCAGCGCGCCTTCGAGCGCGATCGGATAATGCATCCCGCGCCCGAGAAACAGCATGTTGTCGCGTCGTGCGAGCAGTTCCGACCAGGCCATGATCTGCGGCTCGAGCGCGAGCACTTTCGACATCGCATCCGGCAGATGCCTAAGCGCACGCAGATGCTCCTTCTCGTCGTCGTCGCTTAACCGCCCACGCACCTGCGCAAGCGACAACGTCAGCAGAAACAACGCAACGAGCTGCGTCGAGAAAGCCTTCGTCGAAGCCACCCCGATCTCGATCCCTGCGCGCGTGACAAACTGCAGCGCACATTCCCGCATCAACGCGCTCGTGGCGACATTGCAGATCGCGAGCGTATGCATCATCCCGCTGCGCTTCGCGACATGCACCGCCCCGAGCACATCAGCCGTCTCACCACTCTGCGACACCGCGACAACGAGCGTGCGCGGATTCGGCACACTGTCGCGATACCGAAACTCGCTGGCAATTTCCACGCTGGCCGGCAGCTTCGCGATGCTCTCGATCCAGTACTTCGCCGTGAGCGCCGCGTGATAACTACCGCCACACGCGAGCAACAACACCGAATCGACGTCATTGAAAACCCGCCAAGCACCATCACCAAACAACTCCGGCATGATCGACGACACATCGAGCAACGTATCGGCCACCGCCTGCGGTTGCTCGAAGATTTCCTTCTGCATGTAGTAGCGATACGACCCGAGGTCGGCCGCACCGCTATGCGCGGCGACCCGCTGCACCGCGCGCTCGACACGCTGGCCGGCCGCATCGACGATCCAGTAGCGATGCAGCTGGATATCGGCAACATCACCGTTCTCGAGGTAAGCGATGCGATCGGTAATCCCTGACAGCGCAATCGCATCCGACGCCAGAAAATTCTCCCCTTCACCGACACCCACGACGAGCGGCATGCCATCACGAGCACCGACAATCCGGTGCGGCTCGTCGCGGCACATCACCGCGATCGCATAGCTGCCGCGCAGTCGCGCAACCGCGCGCCGCACTGCATCGAACAGGTCGCCGTCATAAAGATGATCGATCAGGTGCGCGATTGCCTCGCTGTCGGTCTGGCTCGCGAACACGTAGCCATGCGCCTGCAGTTCCGCGCGCAGTTGATCGCAGTTCTCGATGATCCCGTTATGCGACAGCGCGATGCGCGCATTGGCGTCGCTCGGCGAGAAGTGTGGATGCGCGTTGAGCGTGACGGGCGCGCCGTGCGTGGCCCAGCGCGTATGCGCGATGCCGGTGTAGCCGGACAGCGCATGCTCGGCGATCTCGCGCTGCAGGTTGGCCACACGATCGACGCTGCGGGCGCGCGCCAGCGCCCGGTCGCGGTACACCACGACGCCGCACGAATCGTAGCCGCGGTATTCGAGCCGCTTCAGGCCGTCGACCAGGTTCGGCAGGATGTCCCGCTGGGCGACCGCCCCGACAATTCCACACATATCGCGCTCCGTAAATGTCCTGTCTGGATCAGTGACAGCGATGGTAGGGCGAGCCAAATGGAATTAAATTTCAAAATACAATAGAAAATGAAATGAATGGCAGATCGTTTATCATGTTGAAATTAAATTTCACGCCCTGACCGGAAGGAGCCGCCAATGGCCGGCATCACCCTCGACGATCTCGACCTGCGCATCCTCGCGATCCTGCAGGACGACGCGTCGGTGTCGAACCTGCAACTGGCCGAGCGGGCGCTGTCGTCGCCGCCCACCTGCATGCGCCGTGTGCGCCGGCTGACGGAAGCCGGCGTGATCCGTCGGCAGGTCGCGGTGCTCGACCCGGCGGCGATCGGCACGGCCGTCACCGCGTTGATCGAGATCAGCCTCGACCGGCAGACGGCCGAAGACTACGACGCGTTCGAAACGTACGTGTGCGCGGAGCCGGCCGTCACGCAGTGCTATCGCGTGTCGCCGGGGCCGGATTTCGTGGTGGTGGCCGATCTGGCCGACGTCGCCGAATACGACGAATTCGCGCGGCGGCTGTTCACCGGCGCATCGAACGTCCGCAACGTGCGGACGTTCTTCTCGACGCATCGCGCGAAGTTCGAAGCGAACGCTCGGGTCATGCACGCGATGCGCAAGCGCGCATGAGGTGATCGCACCATCATTCGCCATGCGTTCACGAATGCCTGCGCGACGTCATCACGTCATCACGCAGCCGCATCATCCGCGCCCACCAGTTGCAGCGGCTTGCCATATCCAAAGCAATGCGCGGGTTCCGGAAACACACGCTGCCGCACGTCGTGCGCGTACTGACGAATCGCCTCGCGCATCACCGCATTCGCATCGGCATAACGCTTCACGAAGCGCGGCGTGTATGCATCGAACGCGCCGATCATGTCCTCGGTCACGAGCACCTGCCCGTCGCATGCGGGCGATGCGCCGATGCCGATCGTCGGGATCGTCAGCGTTTCGGTGATATGGCGCGCAAGCGCTTCGGCCGTCCCTTCGACGACGACGCTGAACGCGCCGGCCCGTTCCGCCGAACATGCGGCATCGAACACCTGCGCGGCCGAGCGCGGGTCCATCCCCTGCGCGCGGAAGCCGCCCGTCGCGTTGGCCTGTTGCGGCATGAGGCCGACGTGCGCCATCACCGGAATGCCGCGCTCGGTCAGGAAGCGGATCGTGTCGGCCATCTCGCTGCCGCCTTCGAGCTTCACGCCCTGCGCGCCGGTTTCGGCGAGCAGGCGCGCGGCGGAGCGATACGCTTGCGCGGGCGATTCCTGGTACGTCGAGAACGGCAGGTCGACGACGACGCATGCCTGCGCGGCGCCGCGCACGACGGCCGCACCGTGTGCAATCATCATGTCGAGCGTGACGCGCAGCGTATCGGGCATCCCGTACAGCACCATGCCGACTGAGTCGCCGACGATGATCACGTCGGCCACCTCGTCGACGAGCTTCGCCATCGGCGCGGAATACGCGGTCAGCGACACGAGGCTGCCGATGCCCTTGGTCGAACGGATCGCGGTGACGGTCTTGCGGGTGGTGCGGGTATGAGCGCTCATGAGCGGAAGCCGTGTGAAAGAAGAGCCGCCACGGTAGCATCGCGCTCGTTCGTGCAATGACCTTCGGAGGACGTCTTATGGTGCTGGCGGGACAATCGGGTGACCCTTACGCGGTGCCGCCGATGGCGCGCCTGCCGAGGCCGCTGTATGTGCGTGCGTTCGGGATTCCCGGCAACGTGAGCATCGACGCGCACAGTCATCCGTGGGCGCAGCTGATGTATGCGACGAGCGGCGTGCTCGAGGTATCGACGCCGTCGGGCCGGCACCTGCTGCCGCCGCACTATGCGATGTGGATTCCGCCGCACGTGCCGCATGCGGTGTCGACGCGCGATTGCGTCGCGTTCCACAGCCTGTATCTCGATGCGGCGATCGCGCGCGACGACGTGCACGACGATTGCGCGATCCTCTGCATGACGCCGCTGCTGCGCGAGCTGGTGCTCGCCACGGCCGAATTGCCGGTGAACTACGACGAGACGGGGCCGGACGGTGCGCTCGTCTGCCTGATCGCGGACCGGATCGCACGCATGCGGCAGGCGCCGCTGACGGTGCCGCTGCCGCGCGATCCGCGTCTGCTGAAAATCGCGCGGGCGTTGCATGCGGATCCGGGCGATACGCGCAATCTCGACGAATGGGGGCATCAGGTCGGTGCGACGCGACGCACGCTGTCGCGCCTCTTCCGGCAGGACACGGGGCTGTCGTTTACCGAATGGCGGCAGGCGGTGCGGCTGCTGGCGTCGCTGCCGCTGCTCGATGCGGGCGAGCCGATCGGCGCGGTGGCCGCGCAACTGGGCTACGACTCGACGTCGTCGTTCATCGCGCTGTTCCAGGCGAAATTTCAGGTGACGCCCGGCGCGTATGCGAAGCGTGAAGCGCGCCGGCCCGTGTTGAACGCGTGACGCGGCCGCTCACTTCCTCTCAGAACGCGAGCGCCTGCTGCACCGGATGGTGGGCGCCGCGCTCGAACCCCGCGCCTTCGAGCGACAGCAGTGCGCGCTTGCGATCGATGCCGCCCGCATAACCGGTCAGGCTGCCCGACGCGCCAACCACGCGATGGCACGGCACCATGATCGACACCGGGTTCCGGCCGACCGCACCGCCCACGGCGCGCGCGCCGCTCATCGGCAACCCGACGCGCTCGGTGATGTCGCCGTACGTCACGAGTTCGCCGAACGGAATCGCGAGCAGTTCCTTCCATACCCGTCGTTGAAACGCGGTGCCTCGCAGGTGAATCGGCACCGAGAACGTTTCGCGCATGCCGGTGAAGTACTCGGCGACTTCTTCCGCGACCTTGCGCGCAAGCGGCGACATCGCGAGCGCGTCTGCCTCGGTCACGATCGCAACCGGCGGGAAGTATTTCTGGCCGACGAAGTAGAGGCCCGTCAGCGCATCGTCCTCGATGCGCACGGCGATGTCGCCCAGCGGGCTCGGAATCAGGTGAGCGGGAGTCATCGCGACACATCTCCATGAAGGCGCCACACGTGCAGTGCGGCATACGCGCGCCACGGCGCCCAGCGCGCCGCATGCGGCGCGGATGATGGCACACGGGCGCGTTCGCTGCGCGCGGGCAGCCACGCATCGTCGGCCGGGAACGCATTCGGCCAGGCCATCGCGCGCATCGCGACGTACTGCACCGCGTGCTCGTCGAAGCCGGGCAGCGCGCGCAGTGCGTCAAGCGTCGTGTCGAGCGGCGCCATCGGTTCGAGTGAGAGCGTGCCGTCGTGGACGGCGCGGGCGAGCGACACGATCGCCCGTGCGGGTTCGCGCGCGATGCCGATCGTGTCGAGCGCGGAAGGCGGCAGGGCGGCCAGCGTCGCGGCGGAGGGCAGCGCGTGCGTGAGGCCCGGCGGCGCGCCTTTGATCGATGTGCCGAAACGTTCGGCGAGGCGCGCCAGCACGGGTGTGCTTTCATGCGTCGCCGCAAGCCGTTCGCCCGCAATCGCACGGATTGCAATCTCGACGCCGTCGAACGCGCCGGGGACACGCAGGCCCGGCGAGCCGATCGCGAGTTCGCCGAGATGCGCGTCGATCACGTCGGGGCGGCTGTCGAGATCGAACAGCCGGCGCACACGCGCGAGCACGGCCGGTACGACCGGCGTCAACGAGGGCGATACGGTGACGGCCAGCGCGAAGCGCTGCGGCACGTGCGCGACGGACAGCCAGCCGGCAATACGCCCGCTACCGCCGTTGCCGTTCGGGTTCGGCAATTCAACGACACGCGCATAACCCTGCGCATCGATCCGCTCGACGCCGTCGATCTGCCGCTGCGCGAGAAAGCGCATCAGGTCGTCCCACGCGAACGGCGGGCGATACGGCAGCGGGAACGTCATGTCGCCATCGGCCGACGCGCGGGCTCCTTTGCGCAGCCGGAGTGGATTGAGGCCGTACCGCTGCAGGAACAGGTCGTTGAAGCGCCGCACGCTGCCGAACCCGGCCGTGGACGCGACGACGGCCACCGGCAGCGCGGTATCGGTCAGCAACCGCTTGGCCATCAGCAACCTGTGCGTCTGCGCGAACTCGACCGGCGACACGCCGAACTGCGCGCCGAAGATCCGGCGCAGGTGGCGTTCGGTCACGCCGACACGCCGTGCGAGCGCATCGACGGAATGCGCGTTCAGGAAACCGTCCTCGATCAGCGTGGCGGCCGCGTCGGCGAGCGTGCCGGACAGGTCGAGCAGTCCGTGGCCGGGCGCGAGCTCGGGGCGGCAGCGCATGCAGGGTCGGAAGCCGGCTTTCTCGGCGGCCGCGGCGCTCGGGGAGTAGCTGCAGTTCTGCGCTTTCGGCGGCTTCACCGGGCAGACGGGGCGGCAATACACGCCCGTCGTCGCGACGCAGACGAAGAACCAGCCGTCGAAGCGGCGGTTCCGCGAAAGCAGGGCGTCATAGCAGGTGTCGGGATCGAGGCGCATGAGACGACTGTAAACCATCCCGCCCGCCGATTCTGGCTGGAATCGGACATGTGTCTCGGCGGCCGCCCTCGCGCACGCCGGTCGGGAAAATCGGGGAAAAACGGTTAATGCCATGTAGTGAAACAGTCGTCTCTTTTGCGGTTGACTAATTTGAGATGACTCATCGAAATCCCCGACTGACAGGGCAGGGGCGCACGTCCTATTCTTTGAAAAACGTTTTCCAGATTGATCGACGGAATCGGCCGTGCGCGACAGGCGCGCCGCCGTCCGCCCCGGCGCCGGTCGCCGGTCAACGAATATCGTGCGGCGCGACGGGCGCGGCCGCGCATCGGAGACATTCATGCAATCTGCCGTCGTCGGTGCCGTGCGCGCAGCCGCCAGCCGCTACCGCTGGACCGTCTGTGCGCTGCTGTTTTTCGCGACCGTCATCAACTACATGGATCGGCAGATCCTCGGCCTGCTCGCGCCGATGCTCCAGCACGACATCGGCTGGAGCCAGGTGCAGTACGGCCGCATCGTGATGGCGTTTTCCGCGTTCTATGCGCTAGGCCTGCTCGGCTTCGGGCGCATCGTCGACCGGCTCGGCACGCGCATCTCGTATGCGCTGGCGATGCTGGTGTGGAGCATCGCCGCGATGCTGCACGCGGCGGTCGGCTCGGTGATGGGCTTCGCGTTCGTGCGCGCGCTGCTCGGCATCGGCGAGGGCGGCAACTTCCCGGCCGCGATCAAGACCACGGCCGAATGGTTCCCGCGCCGCGAACGCGCGCTCGCCACCGGCATCTTCAACTCGGGTGCGAACATCGGCGCGGTGTTCGCACCGGCGATCATCCCGGCGATCGCGGTGGCCTACGGCTGGCGCGCGGCGTTCGTGATCGTCGGCGCGATCGGCATCGTGTGGCTCGCGGTGTGGCTCGTGCTCTATCGCCAGGCCGATACGCGCGCGCTCGCCGCCGAATACGACGAGCCGCGCGACGAAGCGGAAGCGCTCGACGCGGCGAACGCGAATGCCGGCGCGCCGCGCTGGGGCGAACTGATCCGCAAGCGCGAGACGTGGGCGTTCCTGATCGGCAAGTTCCTGACCGACCCGGTGTGGTGGTTCTACCTGTTCTGGCTGCCGAAGTGGCTCAACGAATCGCGCGGGATGGACATGCAGCACATCGGCCTGCCGCTCGTCTGCATCTATGCGCTGACGACGGTCGGCAGCATCGGCGGCGGCTGGCTGTCGTCGATGCTGCTGCGCGCGGGCTGGAGCGTGAACGGCGCGCGCAAGACGGCGATGCTGATCTGCGCATGCTGCGTGCTGCCGATCGCGTTCGTGTCGCAGGTGCAGAGCCTGTGGGCCGCGGTGCTGATCGTCGGCCTCGCCGCCGCCGCGCACCAGGGCTGGTCGGCGAACCTGTTCACGACGGCGTCCGACCTGTTCCCGCGCCGCGCGGTGGCATCGGTGGTCGGCATCGGCGGGATGGCCGGTTCGATCGGCGGCGTGCTGTTCTCGGAAGTGATCGGCCAGGTGCTGCAGCGCACGGGCCACTACTGGGTGCTGTTCGCGATCGGCGCGTCGGCCTACCTGATCGCGTTGGGCGTGATGCACATGCTCACGCCGAAGATGAAGCCTGCGCAGCTCGACGCGTAATCGCGTGACCGCTTGTCCGCAAACGAACGCGCCGCCCTTGGGCGGCGCGTTTTCTTTTGCAGGCGCGAAACAGGAAACTCAGCCGACCGCGGCCGTCGACGCGCGCATGATCAGCCGCGGCTCGAACGTCGAATAGCTCGCATCGGTGCGGCCCGCGAGCGCGTCGATCAGCTTCTGCATCGCGAGCTCGCCCATGTTCTCGCTCTGGATGTCGACGGTGGTCAGCGCGGGCGCCGCGTATTCGCCGTACGGCACGTTGTCGATGCCCGCGACCGACACGTCCTGCGGCAGCCGGAAGCCGAGCGACGTGGCCTCCTTCATGAAGCCGAGCGCGATCAGGTCGTTGTAGCAGATCACGGCCTGCGGGCGCTGCGGCCCGAGCATCACGCGCGAACACGCACGCTCGCCGGCTTCGGCGGTCGGCGCATGCGCATCGTGCACGTCGAGCGTGAGCCCGGCTTCCGCGAGACAGTCGCGCGCGCCCTGGATCCGTTCGTCGTTCACGCGTGCGGTGCCGAAGCCGAGATACGCGATGCGCGTATGGCCGAGATTGAGCAGGTGGCGAGCAAGCATGTAGGTCGACAGCCGGTTGTCGATGCCGACGCTCGGAATCGGCAGACCGGGGCTGCGACGCAGCAGTACGAGCGGCTTGTTGAGATCGAGCATCCAGCCGGCTTCGTTATCCGGCATCCGCGTGCTGACGATCAGCCCGTCGACGCGCTGCGCGAGCGCCTCGATCAGCGAGCGTTCGCGTGCCTGGCTCTCCTCGGTATCGACGAGCAGCAGCGTGTAGTCGTGCTGCAGCGCGACGCGGTTCGCGCCTTTCACCACGTTCGTGAAGTGCGGGTTGCTGATGTCGAGGATCACGAGGCCGATCGTGCGCGTGCGGCCGGTGATCATCGAGCGCGCGAGCGGGTTCGAACGGTAGCCGAGCCGCTCGATCGCCTCCTTGAGCCGGGCCTCGACGGTCGGCGAGAAGCGCTGCGTGCCGTTCACGTACTTCGAGACCGTCGCGACCGACACGCCGGCTTCCGCCGCCACGTCGCGGATCGTCGGGGAAACTTTTTTCATTCGAAGGGTAACGTTTTCGTTCCGTAAGGCCGGATTGTGGCAGAAAAAGGGCACGCGCGGCCACGCGCCGATATCGGGAAAGTGCGGATGGCTGCCACCGGGGTCGACCATTGACGTTCGGCGGTGCGCCCGCGTATAGTTGGAAAACGTTTTCCGATTCAGTCAGATTTCAGGTCAGATGCAAGGAGATTCAATGAACGCCTCATCCACCGGCGCGCGCAAACCGTTCGGGCGCCTGCTGCTGACAGGCGCGGCCGGCAACCTCGGCCGCCAGTTGCGCGGCGCGCTCGCCGACTGGGCCGACGTCGTGCGCGTCAGCGACATCGCGACGCTCGGCGACGCGGCCGCGCATGAAGAAACCCGCGTCGTCGACCTGGCCGACCGGGCCGCGGTGATGCAGCTCGTCGACGGCGTGGACGCGATCGTCCACCTCGGCGGCATTTCGGTCGATGCGCCGTTCGACGATCTCGTCGGCGCGAACATCACCGGCACGTACAACCTGTACGAAGCCGCGCGCAAGCACGGCGTGAAGCGCGTCGTATTCGCGAGCTCGAACCATGCGATCGGCTTCCATCCGGTCACGGAAGTGCTCGACGCCGATTCGCCGCTGCGCCCCGACAGCCTGTACGGCGTGACGAAGTGCTTCGGCGAATCGCTGTCGCGCTACTACTTCGACCGCTTCGGGATCGAGACCGTGTGCCTGCGGATCGGCTCATCGTTCGAAGTGCCAAAGAATCCGCGCATGCTCGTGACGTTCCTCAGCTACCGCGATTTCATCGAGCTGGTGCGCTGCTCGCTGCTGACGAACCGCGTCGGGCACGCGATCGTGTACGGCGCGTCGGACAACCCGGTGAAGTGGTGGGACAACACGAAGGCCGGTTTCCTCGGCTTCCGTCCGCGTGACAGCTCCGAGCAATTCGCCGGGCTGTTCCCGGTGACGGCGCCGACCGCCGACTACGATGATCCCGCGCAGCGGTTCCAGGGCGGCGGGTTCGTCGTCGGCGAGCCGATGGAGCGCAAGGGGTAGCCGGCACGGTGGGGCGAGGGCCGCTTCATTGACGACGGATTTGCGATTGCGGTAAAAGGAAAGCCATCCGGTGCGACAGGTTCCGCCATGCGGGGCCGCAGAACGACGATACGCACCGGACGGCTGCATGCGAAGCGCGACACGTGGGGGCACGATGTCGTGCTTCGCCGCAATCCGATCGAATAATCACAATATCGAGAGCAATGAAAAAAACCCTATTGGCGCTGTGCGCCGCGCTGGCCGTTGCGCCGGCATTTGCCGACCTGAAGGACGGCTTGGCCGCCTACGAGAAGAAGGACTACCAGACCGCCATCCCCGAGCTGACGACCGCGGCGAACGCGGGTAACGCCGAAGCAGCCGCGTTGCTTGGCAAGTACTACCGCTACCCGGGCAGGGACGACGAGCAGGCGGTGAAGTGGAGCTTCATCGCCGCCCAGCATGGCGACGTGAAGATGCAGTACGACATGGCCGTACGGATCGACGATATCGCGTGGCGGCTGTTCCGTCGTGAAGAGGATCCGGCCAAGCGCTATTTCCGCGTGGCCGCGGATTGCTTCCAGCTGGCAGCCGACCGTGGCTACGCGCCCGCGCAGAGCGCGCTCGGCTTGATGTACGACATGGGGTTGAAGCTGCCCGCGGACCTCGACAAAGCCACTGCGCTGTATCGTTCGGCCGCGCGCCAGGGCGATCCGCTGGGGCTCGAAAGCATGGGGACGCTCTATCAGAAAGGCCGTGGCGTGAAGCAGAACCAGCTGACCGCGTACACGTTCTACCTCGCGGCGCTGAAATCCGCAAAGGGCAGCCGCAAGGTCGAGTTCTCCGAGGTATCGGCCGCCGAGCTCGACGGCGTGCTGTCGGCGCGCGATCGGGAGAAAGCGAAGGCGACGGTCGACGCGTGGGAGCCGGGGCAGCCGCTCGAAGGGATGTAACGCCGCCGTCGGCGCGTGGCGGCCCAACAGCCCGATTGGCGACCGGCGGCGCGTAATGCTTCGTCAGCGCAGGATGTCGGTCGCCTTGTGCCGCGCGTCGACGCCGTCGATCAGGATCAGCGGGCCGCTCGCGTGCCGCGCGCGCAGCGGCTGGATCTGCCGGTACGCATCCGATTCGTACCACGCGCGCGCCGTGTCCAGATCGGGAAACGCGATCGCGATCAGGTCGCCGCGCCACACGCCTTCACGTACCTCCGGCCGCGCGCCGTGAATCACGAAATGACCGCTGAAAGGCGCGAGCGTGCCGTCGATGCGTTCGAGATATTCGACGATGTCGTCGCCCATCTCGACGTCGTGCAGGTGGGCGATGGCGTAGGCGGTCATGGCGGGCTCCTTGATGTGATGCGCTTCGTGCGTCGATGGAGCCATCATCGTGGCGCGGGCGGCGCGCGTCGATTACCTGCGACGTAAGCAAATCTGCGCGGCGAAGGGGGCAGGCGCGTGCCGGCAGACACACTGCGCGTGCGGCGCGGCAGCGTCCGTGCATACCGCTTATCCGCACGCATCGTCAGTCGCGGCACGGCAGCACGGCGGCGCTGCGTCACCGTCAACGCGTCTTGCTGCAAGCCGGATCGCTACCTCGCCGCTCGGCCGAATCACACCAGTAACCCGGCCGCCACGCTTCGAACGTGACCGCTTTCGCCGCATTGGCGCGCGTGACGCGCACCGGGTCGGCCTTCAGCGCATCGCCGTTCGGATCGTCGTTGAAGCGCCAGTTCCGGAACACCTCGCGATGGAACACCCACGTGCGATGCGCGTTGTCGTAGCGAAACGTGACACGGTCGCGCCAGTGGTCATGGCCCGCGAATACGCCCTGTTCGACCGTGAAGGTGCGCGGTTCGACCGTGAGCGCGTTCTCGGCGACGCCATCCAGATACGGGTCGCCCATTCCGCCTTCGTCGGCTTTCATGATCACGGCGTCGTTGCGCGCCGCGAGCCGGTAGTGCCCGTCCTTGCCCGGCAGGAAGATCATCAGCGGACGCGGCGACGCCTTGCGCATCGAGTCGTCGGGCTGATGCGCGACGACGACATAGCCGACATGGGGGCTGTCGGTCAGTCGCCCTGACGCGGCGTCCATCGCTTCGTAGCCGGCGGGCAGCTGCGCGACGATCTCGTCCGGAAGGTCGGGGGCGGCGGGGCAGGCGAACGATGCAGGCGTATCGGCGCACGTCCTGGCGCAAGCGTTGCCGATGCCGAACGTCAGCAGTGCGGCGACGAGGAATCCTGTGGTGCGGGGGAGCGTCATGCGGATCGGGTCGTGAAGTCGCGCCGGGGAAGCCGGCGCACGCGCGTCGACTCGTCTCGCCGCCGCGGAGGTTGATTGTTTGTCAGGTGACGCAGCGTAACCAGTCATGCGCGCTTGCGTGTCGGCCGCGGGACCGGCGCGGACACCGGTGCCGACGCCGGCGCTTCTTCGGCCTGCGCGCACAGGCGGTCGAGCATCCGTTGCGCGGTTTCCGTGCAATCCTCGCCCTCCGGCTTGTTCTCAATCTCGTCGATCAACACCTCCAGATGTTGCCGGTTCTGCGCGAGACGCTGTTCGAGCAGCACGATTTCGTCGACCTTGTGCCGCAGCGCGACCAGCAGCTCGTCGCGCGGCCACGCGCCGAGATCGGGCGGCAACACCGCGCGGATCTCGTCGAGCGCAAAACCCGCGCGCTGCGCGCGGTCGATGATCGCGAGCCGCGTCAACGCTTCCGACCCGTATTCCCGATAGCCGTTGGCCTGCCGACGGGCCGGTTCGAGCAGCCCGCTCGCTTCGTAGAAGCGGATGCGGGACGCCGCGAGGCCGCTCGCCTTCGCCAGTTCGCCGATTTTCATGCTGCGCTCCAAAAGGGCTTGACCTTAAAGTTGACTTTAAAGTTATCGTTGGGCATCGTCAATTGAGGGTGCCCTCCATGAACCTGTTTACACCGCTGACACTGCCCAACGGGGCGGTGATTCCGAACCGTCTGGCCAAGGCCGCGATGGAAGAGAACATGGCCGATGCGAACCACGCACCGTCCGACGCGTTGCTGCGCCTGTACCAGGCGTGGGCCGATGGCCAGGTCGGCCTGATCCTGACCGGCAACGTGATGGTGGACGGCCGCGCGATGACGGGGCCGAACGGCGTCGTGCTCGAGAGCGATGCGCATCTCGACCGCTTCCGCCGCTGGGCGCAGGTGGCGCGCTCGGGCGGCGGGCAGGTCTGGATGCAGATCAATCACCCGGGGCGCCAGATGCAGGCGGCGCTCGGCCAGACGACGCTCGCGCCGTCGGCCGTGCCGCTCGCGCTCGGTGCGCTGTCGAAGCAGTTCCCGGTGCCGAAGGAGATGACGCCGGCCGATATCGCCGACGTGCAGCAGCGCTTCGTGCGCGCCGCGCAACTCGCGGAGCAGAGCGGCTTCACCGGTGTGGAGATTCACGCGGCGCACGGCTATCTGCTGAGCCAGTTCCTGTCGCCGCTGACGAACCGCCGGCAGGACCCGTGGGGCGGCAGCATCGAGAATCGCGCACGCCTGCTGCTCGACATCGTGCGGGACGTGCGCGCGACGGTGTCGCCGCAATTCGCGGTCGCGGTCAAGCTGAACTCGGCGGATTTCCAGCGCGGCGGCTTCAGCGCGGACGACGCGAAGCGCGTGGTCGAACTGCTGAATCCGCTCGGCGTCGATCTCGTCGAACTGTCGGGCGGCAGCTATGAAGTGCCGGCGATGCAGGGTGAGGCACGCGACGGGCGCACGCTGGCCCGCGAAGCGTATTTCCTCGAGTTCGCGCGCGACATCACGGCGGTTGCGCGGATGCCGCTGATGGTCACGGGCGGCATCCGGCGTCGCGTGGTGGCCGAGCAGGTGGTCGACAGCGGCGTGGCGATGGTCGGCATCGCGACCGCGCTGTCGATTGAGCCGAACCTGCCGCGCGACTGGCGGGCCGGCAAGGACAGCGCGCCGGTGCTGGAACCGATCCGCTGGAAGAACAAGGCGCTGGGCGCGCTGGCCAACATGGCGGTCGTCAAGTTCCAGCTCACGCGGCTGAGCGTTGGCCGGCGCACGCACCCGCAGGTGTCGCCGCTGCGCGCGCTGGTCGGGCAGCAACTGGCCGCGCAGTGCCAGACGCGGCGCTACCGGAAGTGGATGGCGGG
Source organism: Burkholderia sp. AU45274 (assembly GCF_030482505.1). NCBI lineage: Bacteria > Pseudomonadati > Pseudomonadota > Betaproteobacteria > Burkholderiales > Burkholderiaceae > Burkholderia > Burkholderia sp. AU45274. The sequence continues at coordinate 127,068 of NZ_JAUJQE010000001.1, forward strand.
GCGCGCGGCGGGCACGCGTGCGTGACGCGCGGTCATGCGGCCCGGCGAGGGGTTCGTCGGGCCGCCGCTGTGCGCCGATCCAGGGCGTTCATGCGGTTGCGTGAGTGGCCGCGCCTTCGCGGTGAGGTCGCGATGCATGCCCCCGCCGCAGGGCATGCACACCGGCGGCGGGTGTGGCGCACCGCATCGCGCCGCATCAGAACCGGTAGTTCGCCACCACTTCGAGCCGCCGGTCGTTGCCGAGCAGGTATTGCGTCTCGTTGTAGTACGCGGACTGCACGAAGCGCCGGTTGAACACGTTGTACGCGCGCGCGGTGATCGTCGTGTCCTTGCGCGGCTTCCACGCGAGGCCGAGGTCGACGGTGGTGTACGACGGCATCACGAGCTGGTTCGCGGTGTCGGCGAAACGCTTGCCGACGTACTTGACGCCCGCGATGCCCGTCCAGTCCGGCGCGAAGCGCCAGCTCACCCACAGGTTCGCGAGCCGCTGCGGCACCGACACCGGCACGTTGCCCGCGCGCGACACCGTCGTGCCGCCGGACGTCTGCTGGAAGTCGTCGTATTTCGCGCGCAGGATCGACACGTTCGCGTCGACGCGCCAGTCCTTCGCGATCTCCGCGCCGACCGTCGCCTCGAGCCCGCGCGACGACTGCTGGCCGATCTGGATCGACTGGTTCGGGTTCAGCGGATCGGCCGTCAGCAGATTGCTCTTGACGATCCGGTACGCGGCCAGCGTCCATTCCGCCTTGCCGCCGAGGAACGACTGCTTCACGCCGATCTCGATCTGCCGGCCGGTCGCGAGCGTGAAGTTCGCCTTCGACGCATTCAGCGACAGCAGCGAGCTGATCGGATCGGCCGCGACCGAATACTGGCCGTACACGGCGAGGCCGGGCTGCACGTCGTACACGGTGCCGATGCGCCAGCCCGTGTTCGCGAACACCTTCGTGAACGCGCCGCCGTTCACGAGATCGTCGCGGTTCACGCTTGCGTGGTCGTAGCGCAGCCCGCCGATCACCGACCAGCGCGGCGTGATCTCCAGCCGGTTCTCGGCGAACAGCGCGTACTGGTTCGCCTGGCTGCGGTACTTCGGGTAGGTGCCGGCCGTGTTGATGAAGCTGCCCGGATCGAAGTTGAACGGATCGACCGTCGACGTGCCCGAATACGGCGAGTTGTTGTCGTGCTGGAACGTCGTGTGATTGAACTCGAAGCCCGCCGAGAACGTGTTGCGCATGCCGAGCAGCGCGGTGGTGACGGTGGCCGCCGTCACGTTGCCGTACTGCTCCTGGTCGTGGAAGATTTCCGTGAAGCTGCTGCGCCGCACTTGCGCGGTTGACGGCAGGTACGTGTAGTACTCGGCGTCCTTCCAGTGACGGTTGCTCTTCATCCGGTAGAGCGTGCTGGTCACGTTCAGGCTGTCGCTCGGCTGCCAGTTCGCCGCTACCGTCGCCCAGCTGTCGCGGAACGCGATGTCGCTGTCGCCGACGTTGTAGTTCTTCTTGTCGAGCGCGCGATCGCGCGCGCCGTTCACGAGCGGCACGCCGAAATACTGCATCGGATGCTGGAAGCCTTGCGCATACGACGCCGTCACGTACAGGTCGGCGCTCACGTCGTAGCGCAGCGCGCCGGAGATCGACAGGTTGCGCGAATTGCCGCGGTCGACCCAGTTCGACGAACGGTTGCCGCTGATGTCGAAGCGATACGACAGCTTGTCGTTGATCGCGCCGCCGCTGCCGAACGCGACCCGCGCCGTGCCCTCGGTGCCGCCGCCGACCTGCAGCTCGTTCCGGATCGCGCCGCGCGTCGGCTTCTTCGGCACGATGTTGACGACCCCGCCGATCGCGCCTTCGCCGTAGATCACCGACGCCGGGCCGCGCAGCACGTCGATATGGTCGACCGACCACGTGTCGAACGGAAACGTGATGCCGATCGCGCCGTACGGGCGCACGCCGTCATAGAGCTGCGTGACCGACGACGCGCCGACGAAGCCGCGCGCGCCGAGCTCCGAGCCGCCGTTGCCGGGATGCGGCGATGCGCTGATGCCGGCGGCGCGGCTCACCGCGTCGACGATCGCGCTGTCGCCGCGCGTGTCGAGCGTCTTGCGATCGATCTGCTCGACGCTCGCGGGCGTTTCGAGCGAAGTCAGGCCGAGACGGCTGCCGGTGTCGAGCGGCTGCGTGAGCGGTGTCGCCTTCTGGGCGCTGACGCGAATCGGTGCGAGCGTGGCGCCGGCGCTCGCGGCATCGCTCTCCTGGGCTTGCCCGGCGGGCGAGAAGGCCGCGAGCAAGGCGGCGGGCAGCATCAATCTGAACTTCATGTTTCGAGATCCTTTGAATCTGTTCAATGCGGTGTTTCTTGTCAGGCCGGGCATCAGAACGCGTACCGCATGCCGGCGAACACGCTGCGACCTTCGCCCGGATAGAAGATCGCGGTGTTCGCGGTGCGCGCATCGGCGACCGTGCTGATGTCGCTCACATAGCGCTTGTTGGTCAGGTTGCGCGCGTCGACGAACAGCGAGAGGCCGTTGCGGAAGTCGTATCCGGCCTGCAGCCCGAGCAGCGTGTAGCTCGGCACGCGCAACGTGTTCGCATCGTCGGCCCACGCGCCCGACGGCACCCAGTCGAGCGTCGCCGCGATATGGAAGCCGCTCGGCCGCGCGTAGCCCAGCGTCGCGCGCAGCACGTTCAGCGGCACGCCGGCGATCCGGTTGTTGCCGTACTGCGGGTCGTTCTTGAAGCGGAAGTCGTTCAGGTTCCAGATGCCCGACAGCGTGACCTTGTCGCCCGCGCCGCGCCCGGTGACGTTGCGCAGCAGCTCGACCGACGCGCCGGCCTCGATCCCTTGCAGCACCGTCTTGTTCGCATTGAACGTCGACGCCGGCACATCCGGGTTCGTCGTGTACTGCAGCAGCTGGTCGCGCACGAGCGAGCGATAGGCGGTCACGTCCCAGCTCACGCGCTCGCGCGAGCCGCGCGTGCCGAACTCGATCGTCCACGCGTGCTGCGCCGCGAGCGGCGTGAAGCGCGTCGTGTTCGAGAAGGTCTGCGTGAGGTCGGTGAAGTCGGGCACGTCCTGGCTGCGCGTGATGTCGACGTAGGCCTGGGTGTGCGCATCCGGCTGCCACAGCAGCCCGAGCTTCGGATTGACACCGCTGTAGCTCGCGTTCGTCGACTTGTAGTTCGGGGCGCGCGGCAGCCCGCCGTTGTCGATGTACTCGCGCACCGAGTGCAGCACCTTCACGCCCGTCATCAGCGCGACGGTCGGCACGAAGAACAGCCGGTTCTCGACGTACGCCTCGTAGTTGAAGGCCGTCTGCGTCGAATCGAGTGTCTGCGCGCCCTTGTTGCCGTTGACGTTCACGTACTGGTTCGTCTGCGTGCGGCCGCCGAAGAAGCGCGCGCCGACGATCAGGTCGTTGCGCATTCCGCCGAGCGTCAGGTGGCCCGTGTAGCGCGGCGCGAAGCCGTAGGTCCAGCCGTCCTGGTCGAGCGCCTGGAAGATCGGGTGATAGAGGCTCTTGTGGATCGCCCACGTGTCGAACTGCAGCTCGCCCGAATCGAGCTTCACCGTCGTGCGGTTCGCGATCCGCTCGGTGCGCGTGTTGCGCGCCTGGTCGCCCGATATCGCGTTCGGCGCGGCCCTGGTCGGATTGTTCAGCGCGTCGGACAGCGACAGCGTGCCGGGCAGCAACTGATCGACGACGTACACGCCGACGTAGAAGCGCGTCTCGACCGTCGGGCTGAACCGGTAGCCGACGTTCGCGTTGAACTGCTCGTATTGCCCCTTCGAATGATCGCGGTAGCCGTCCGCGTGGTTGACGCTGAAGTTCGCGAGGAAGTCGAGCGGGCCGAGCACGCGCGAGACCTGCGCGCTGGTGCGCACCGTGCCGTAGCTGCCGCCTTCCACGCGCAGGATGTTCGGCGCGTCGGCGGTGTGGGCGGTCGGCGTGATGAAATCGATCGCGCCGCCGAGTGTCGACGCACCATACGCGAGGCCGTTGCCGCCCTTGTAGACCTGCACCGCCTGCAGTGCGAGCGGATCGATCTGGTAGTAGTCGCCGCTGCCGTCCGCGAGGTTGGTCGGGATGCCGTCCTGCAGGATCTCGAGGCCGCGCGTGTGGTACGAACGGGCGATTCCCGAGCCGCGAATCGACAGCCGCAGTTCCTGGCCGTAGCGGTTCTCGACGAACACGCCGGGCACGTCCTTCAGCACGTCGCGCAGCGTGAACGCGTAGGTGTTCCGGTAGCTGTCGGCATCGACGAAGCCCACCGAGCCGACCGTCTGCTCGAGCGTGCGCTTCAGCTTGCCGGTCGATTGCGATGTCAGCGAGTCCATCTCGCGGGGTGCGTTGACGTGGATCGCGGGCAGCGTCGATGCGGCCGGTGCATCGGTGGGCGCGTCGGCGCCTTGCGCGCAGGCGGCCGACGCGAAGAGCACGGAGATCGCGCCGGACAGCGCGACGGCGATACGGGTCGAGGTAAACATGTCGTTGTACGTATGGTTAGGGTGACGATGATGAGTCGGACACGATGCGCGCCATGCGCGGCGCCGGCCGCCGCGCGTGGTCACGCGCGCGGGTTCGGCATCGGGCGCCGGCAGGGCGGGCAGGCGAAGCGGACGGCGCCGCGCGGTGTGCGGCGGCGCGGTCGCGAGGTGCGTCAGGCGCGGGCGGAAGGCGGCCCGCGCGCGGCGAGCGCGTAGCGCTTCGACGGGTAGCGGGCAGAGGGGATCAGCGGCGCGGGCGGCGCATGCCGCACGGCCGGGGAGGCGGAGAGCAACACCGCGGACTGCAGCGGCGGATGGCCGGCGAGCAGGCCGCAATAGCCGCAGCGGTCGAAATGCCTGTCCGATGGAGAATCGGACGACGAATCGGGCGACGCCTGCGATTGCGCGTGCGCCACGAGCGTGTTGCCGGTTGCCGAGCAGATCGGCGCGGCCGGCAGGCCGTCATCGGGTGCGGCAGCGCGCAGTTGCGAGATCAGCGGCGCGACGAGCGCGAGCACGAGCGCGAACAGCCCGAGCCACGCGGTGGCCCGGGCGTGTCGCGTCGGCGCGCCGCGTATGCCGGCGCGCGATGAATCAGGCCGCTGCGCGTGCCGCACGGCCGAACAGCAGACGGTCGATCAACCAGACCGCGACGATCGTCGCGCCCATCAGCGGGAAGACGATGCCGAGCAGCACGAGCCCCGCGATCCAGCCGCGCATCGGCGGCGCGCCGCGTTCGCGCGACGGCGCCCCCAACTTGCGAGCCGGGCGGCGCTTCCACCACATCACGGTGCCCGTGACGGCCATCGCGGCCAGCCCGAGCGACAGCACCGCGCAGACGATCTGGTTCGCGAGCCCGAAGTAGCGGCCCATGTGCAGCGACGTGCCGTACGACACGGCGCGCGACACCGCGCCGTAGTCGTCATAGCCGATGTCTTTCAGCACGGCCCCGCTGTACTGGTCGAGGTAGATCGTCCGTTCGGCTTTCGGGTCGTCCGGGAAGTACGACGCGGTGAACACGCCGTCCGCGCCGGACGGCAGCGCGAGCGTATAGCCGCTCGTCACGCCGAGGCCCGCGACGATCGCGATTGCGCGGGCCAGCGGCAGCGGGGCCGGCGTCGGCGCCGACGGCGAATGCGGGACGGGCACGTTGCCGACCGCCCACGGCGTTTGCGGCAACGGCAGGTCGTCCATCACCATCCCCGGCATCGACTCGCCGGATTCGTGGTGATGGCCGGACGGTACATCTGCGTGGGCAGGTGCGGGCGCCGCGGCGGCACCCGGGCGCGTCGAGCGAACCGCTCCGCCACCCCATGCGCCTTCCGGCGCACCGAGGTTCACGGTCGCGGCCAGCGCCTTGAAGTTCTTGCCCCACGAGCCCGACCACGGCAGCCCCGTCAGGATGAATGCGATCGTGCCGGCCGCGAGCCAGATGCCGGCCGTCGCGTGAATGTTCTTCCACAGCGGCCGGCCGCGCAGCGACAGGTCGGGGCGCAGTGCCTGCCCGACGCGCGCCGCGCCGCGCGGCCACCACAGCGCGATGCCGGTGCCGATCATCACGAAGGTCCAGCACGCGGCGAGCTCCATCAGCAACTCGCCCGTCTTGCCGAGCAGCAGCTTGCGATGCAGCATCCGGTCGATCTGCATGAAGCGGTTCTCGACGCTCAGCGTGCCGAGCACGCTGCCGTCGTACGGGTTCACGTACACGCTCTCGCGGCTGCCGTCGCGCAGCCGGAACACGTATTCGGCGCTGCGGTCCGGCGCGGTCGAGACCTGCACGGACACCGGCGTCGCGCCGGCCGGCATCGCGGTGCGCGCGCTCGCGAGCAACGTGTCGGCATCGAGCCGCGGCGTGGCGCGCGGCTCGACGACGAGCCGGTGCGGATACAGCAGCGGCTCGATCTGCGGCTGGAAGCAATAGAGCGTGCCGGTGATCGCGAGGATCACCAGGAACGGCATGACGAACAGGCCGGCATAGAAGTGCCAGCGCCAGAGCGTCCGGTAGCCGGCGTGGGCGGATTGGGCGGGCGAGATCGCCCGTTCGACGGTGGTCGACATGGTGTCAGCTCCTCGGGTTCGTTGAGCGGCCGCGCCGGCACGGGCCGGCGGACGTCAACGCGCGTTGCGCCCGCCTGCCGGCATCGACGGAACGGGCGGCGCGGCGCCATGCGCGGAAGCGGCGCAGGACGGCGTCGCCCGCGCGAGGCGGGCAGGCGGGTGAACGGTTGAATCAGGTCGTGTGAGACGAACGGCATGCAGGCGCGCGCACGTCGTCGTGCGCGAGCCGCGGGGCGGAACCGTCAGCAGGACAGCGGAGGGGCGCGGGAGGGTGGGCGATCGTCGAGGATCGATCGCACGACGGGAATACGGTCGACGTGAATCCGGAAGCGCCGTGGCGCGGCGGCGGGAAACAGCAGCACCAGCAGCACGAATGACGCCAGCGCGGTGAACAGCGCGGCGCCGAATGCGCACAGGCCGTCGCCGCTGCCGGACGAGGTCGCATTGTCGGCATGGCCGTCATGCTTGAGCGCATCGGCGAGCGCGAGCGCGTCGTTGGCCGGTGTGATCGGCGCGCCGGCATCGAAACGGGCCGCCAGCGCGGCTACGTTGACGATCAGCGGGCCGCGGCCCGAACACAGCACCACCGAGCCCGCATCCGGACCGTCCGGATCGAGCATCACGGCGCCCGACATAAGCGCGCGGGACAGCAGCGTCACGAGGAGGACCCCCCACAGAAGCTGTCGCGCGACGCCTTGCCGGAGCAGGAAGCGGCGAAGTGCGTTCATGGCGCGCGATTGTACCTCCGTTTGCGGGGCGGGGCCGTCCGCCACGCTGATGCACGGCATCAGCCCGGCGGGGTGCCGGAAGCGGATGGCGTGCCCACGGGGGCTATTCGGAACCGAACGGGTTCCTGGAGATCATGCGGCGAGGTCATCGGGCATGCGCGTGCCGCGAATCGGGAAGGGCCGCCGTGGCCGTGCGTGACGCCCGCGGCAGCCGATGCAGTGCGCCGGCTCAGGCCGGATACGCATCGTCGACTTTCAGGTTCGCGAGCCGGAACAGCGTGCGCAGCGTCTGCGGATGAATGTCGCGGTGCGCGGCGAGCGACGTCAGCATGAAGTCGAGCACCTTCGCGTAGCGGAGCAGCACGAGACAACGCGCGAGATCGGGCGTGCGGCCGCGCATGTCCTCGGCGAGGTGAACCATTTCGGTGGACAACGAGCGTGCCATCTCGAGTTCCATCTGCTGTTTTTCGGTCCAGTCGGGCAACGGCTGTTCGAGCAGCTTCGCGAGAAAGAGCTGGAACGACGTGTCGGACGAATTGGGCAGCGCATCCATGAAGGGCCTCGTTACTTGCTCGGATCGTTCGGGCGTGTCCGCTGGATGCGCCCGACGGTGGGTTCGTGTCCGCGCGGTGATCGGCGCGGTGGTTACCCGAACGGGATGCAGGTTTCGTACCAGCGGCGCGAGACGATTGTTGAGTATTGTTGAGCCGCGACGCGACGAGGGCGGCGAGTCCCGCCGGTAGTGGGGGGCAGAGGGGGCCGAGGAGGTGGTCTACCGGCGCGGCGCGATGCATATCGCGTACGCGGAGCGGCTCGCCGACGCGAAATGCTTCACGGATGTAACGTAACGCCGGGATAAATTGCGTGGCGCGTTCCCCGGCAGTCTGACGAAATGGGCCGGCCCGCGCGTGCTGCCTGCGCCTGTCAAGCGTTCGGGCCGGCGGAAGCGGGGGGACAGGATGTCCGCCATGCGCGGCAAAAGCCACCAGCGAATGTGACGGGTGTTTCAAATCCGAGACGGATTGACCCGTGGCGATCCGGTTGCGCGCCCCGTCCAACTGGCCCAGCGAATTGTCGGCCAATTGTCCATGGGCAGACGGCGCGCGTTTGCCAACAATGCGTCGATCATCCCTGCGAGGTTCGACATGAGCGTCCACGCCTTCTTCTCGGCCAACCTGCTGCTGGCCTACACGGCTTATTTCATCGGGACGGCCAGCCCCGGGCCAAGCAACCTCGCGATCATGTCGGTCGCCGCGAACCAGGGCCGCAAGGCGGCGCTCGCGTTCGCGCTCGGCGTCATTTCCGGGTCGATGTGCTGGGCGACGGTGGCGGCGCTCGGCGTGTCGGCCGCGCTGCTCGCGTGGTCGAAGCTGCTGGTCGCGATCAAGCTGTTCGGCGGGCTGTACCTGCTGTGGCTCGCGTTCAAGTCGGGGCGCACGGCGTGGTCGGGCAAGGCAGCGGTGTCGACGAACGCAGCGGGCGAGCAGCGGCTGTCGCGCTTCTATGTACGCGGCGCGATGCTGCACCTGACCAATCCGAAAGCGATCCTCGTGTGGGTGTCGATCGTCGCGCTGTCGTCGAACGGCGCGGGCGCGTCGCACGGCGCCGTCGTGCCGGGCTGCATCGTGATCGGGTGCCTGGTGTTCGGCGGCTATGCGCTCGTGTTCTCGATGGACGGCGCGCGCCGGCTGTACGTGCGCGGCCGGCGCGCGATGGAAGCGTGTCTCGCCGTCGTATTCGGCGTGGCGGGGATCAGGTTGCTGGTGTCGAACGTCTGACGCGGCAGGCCCGCGCGTCTAGCTCTGGCGGGTGGTGCGTCGCTTGGGCGAACGCACGGCGTCGCCCGGCTGCTCCGCCGGGCGTGTGAACAACGACACGATCGTCTGCCGGAGCCAGCGGTGCGCGGGATGGCTGTCCCAACGCTGATGCCAGATCACGCAGTAAGGCCGCGCGGGCATGCGCACCGGCGGTTGCCGCGACACCAGTTCCTTCTCGTGGATCGACAGATCGAGCAGCGTGGTCGGCAGTACGCCGATGAAATCCGATTCGCGGATGATCGCCAGCGCGGGCGAGTACGCATTCAGCGTGAGGACGAGATTGCGCTGCAGGCCGTGCGCGGAGAGCAGGCTGTCGTACACCGGCACCCGCATGCCGGAAAACCCGACGTCGAGATGCCGCGCCGCGAGAAAGCGCTTCAACGTGAGCGGCCCCTTCGCGAGCGGGTGATCCTTGCGCATCAGGCAACTCCAGTGGATCGGCCACATCTCGTGCGTGCGCACGCCGCTGCTCGGGCTCGAGTCGTTCAGGTAACCGCCGATCGCGAGGTCGACGCCGCCGCGGTCGAACATGCCCGGCAGGTCGGCGACGCTGAACGGCGTGAGCTCGAGTCGCATCGATGGCGCATGCGTGCCCATGTACTGCGCGAGGCGCGGCATGATGCGCTCGACCGAGTAGTCCGACATCGCGATCGTGAAGGTGCCCCGATGTTCTTGCGGGTCGAACTGGTCGGGCGAGATCGCCTGCTTCAATGCGTCGAAGTGCGGCTGGACCGCCGACCACAGCTCGCGCGCCCGCGCGGTCGGCCGCACACCGGAGACGGTTTTCTCGAACAGCACGTCGTCGAGCGACTCGCGCAGCCGGCGCAGCGCATTGCTGACCGCCGACTGTGAAAGCGCCAGCCGTTCGGCGGCGCGCGTGACGTTGCCTTCGGCCATCAATGCCGCGAACACGCGCAGCAGGTTGAGGTCGAGCTGGCGGAACACATCCTTCATCGCACATCTCCCATTCGGATGCCGGCATCCCGCGCGTGACGTCGCGAGCCGGAACGTCGTGGCGGCCAGTGTCCGGGCCGCGGGCCGTTCGCGCAAGGTCGCGTTTGCCCTCGCAGAGCGCCGGCTGGCGCCGCGACGAAATCGCGCGCCGCGCTCGCACCGTTATTCACGTTGGTGATGATCATATTCCGGAAATCCGTTGGACGCGGTAACGGTGCGCATCGAACATGAGTACGAAACCACTGCAGCCAGCAGCGGGAGGAGACAGACGATGAAAGAGGATGCAGTGAATCCGGCGGGCGCCCTCGCGCTCGATCGCCTTTCGGCCGCGGCGCAGCCGTCGGAGCGGGCAGGCACGCTGCGCGACGTCGCGGCGGCCGCGGCAGGCAACGCGCTCGAATGGTTCGACTTCGTGATCTACGGCTATTTCGCCAGCGTGATCGCGAAGCTGTTTTTCCCGGTGGCCGGGCCGGTCGGATCGCTGTTGCTCGCGACGGCGACCTTCGGCGTGGGGTTCGTCGTGCGGCCGCTCGGCAGTGTCGTGCTCGGGCTGTACGGCGACCGGTACGGCCGCAAGGCGGCGATGTCCGTCACGATCTGGCTGATGCTGGCCGGCACGGCCGCGATCGCGGTGGCGCCGCCGTATGCGCAGGCGGGCTGGCTCGGCGCGACGATCCTCGTGCTGGCGCGGCTCGTGCAGGGCTTCGCGGCATCGGGCGAATTCGGCAGCACCGTCGCGTTCCTCGCGGAAAAGGCGCCGCCGCATCGGCGCAACTTCTTCGTGAGCCTGCAGATGGCGAGCACGATGCTGGCCATCGTGCTGGGCGGCACGATCGGCACGATCCTGACGACGTCGCTCAGCCCGCATCAGCTCGAAAGCTGGGGCTGGCGCGTGCCGTTCGTGGTCGGCCTGCTGATCGGCCCGGTCGGCTTCTACATCCGTCGCAGCGTGTCGGAAACCGATGCGTTCGTGCACGGCGAAGCGCTGCCGGTCGCGCAGGTGCTCAAGCGCCTGTTCGGCGAGCACCTCGCGTCGTTCCTCGCGGCGATCGGCGTGACGATCGTCAGTACCGCCGCGTTCTACATGTACCTGATCTACATGCCGACGTTCGCGGTGAAGCAGCTCGGGTTGCCGATGTCCGCGCCGTTCATGAGCACGACGGTCGCCGGCATCGTGATGGTCGCGATCGCGCCGCTCGCGGGCCTGCTCGGCGACGTCTGGCGTCGGCCGGTCGCGATGGTCGCCGCCGCGATCGTCGTGCTGTCCGCGATCACGCTGCCGCTCTATATGTGGGTCATCGCCAGCCCGTCGCTGCACAACCTGTTGATCATGCAGGCCGCCGCCGCCGCGCCGATGGGCGTGCTCGTCGGGCTGGTGCCCGCGCTGGCCGCGCGCGCGTTCCCGGCCGCGGTGCGCAGCACCGGGCTCGCGGTGTCGTACAACATCCCGACGACGGTCTTCGGTGGGTTTTCCCCGCTGATCGTCACATGGCTGATCGCGACCACGCACAACAAGGCGTCGCCCGCGCTGTACATCGTCGCGATGTCGGTCGTGAGCCTGGTCGCGCTGCTCGGGTTTCGACGCTTGCCGAGCGAATAAGCGAACCGGATTCGGTTTCGATCCGTAGCGTTGAAATAGAGGATAACGAATGAAATGTCGCTCTATGGAGGCGTAGAAATGATCGGCCGCCCCGTCACCCTCAACAGGAGAAATCACGCATGAAATTCACCCCTACGTTTGCGCCGCCCAGCGAGGCGGAACTCAAAGGACGCCTCGAGCGCGTGCGCGCCCGCATGGCGGAAGCCGGCCTCGATCGCTATGTGGCGTTCTCGCCGGACAACATCTACTACCTGACGAACTTCGCGAACATCGTCCACGAGCGGCCGTTCGTGCTGGTCATTTCGCGCAGCGGCCCGCCGCAGTTCGTCGTGCCGCAGCTCGAGCAGCCGCATGTGCGGACGCGCTCGGTCGGCGAGCTCGAGCTGATTCCGTATTTCGAATTTCCGGCGCCGGCCGGGCGCGAATGGAGCGACCGGTTCAAGGCGCTGTTCGGGGCGGGCGAGCGTGTCGGCGTCGAGTCGGTGTGTCCGTTGCAGGTCTATGCGCAGACGCCGGGCGAGCGCGTATGCATCGACATCATCGACGACGTGCGGATGATCAAGTCCGACTACGAGATCGGCCGCCACGTGTATGCGTGCGGGATCGCGACCGATGCGCACAACCTGCTGCTGAACGAAGCGCGCCCGGGCCTCGGGATGGCGGAGATGTCGTCGCGCATTCGCGGCTTCATCATGCAGCGGCTGCTGGCCGACGATCCGACGCTGAACCCGTTGGCGACGCGCATCGTCGCGGTGTTCCAGCCGGGCAGCGTGTCGCACGATCCGCACAACTTCAGCAACATCGACATGCGGATGGAGGAGGGCGGCCCGCACGTGTCGATCGTCAATGCGGTGATGAACGGCTATGGCGCGGAAGTCGAACGGACCTTCTTCCTTGGCCACGTGCCCGACGCGGCGCGACGCGCGTTCGATGTGATGTCGGAAGGGCGGCGGCTCGCGTTCGACGCGGCGATGCCGGGCGCGCTGCTGAGCGACGTCGATCGCAAGGTCAACGACTATTTCCGCCGCGCGGGAATGGGCGACCGGATGCTGCACCGGACCGGGCACGGAATGGGCGTCACCGCGCACGAGGCGCCGTTCTTCGCCGAAGGCTACGACCGGCCGATCGAGAAGGGGATGTGCCTGACGATCGAGCCGGGCATCTATATCGAGGGTGTCGGCGGCTTCCGTCATTCCGATACGGTGCTGATCGGCGATGAAGGCCCGGTTCAGCTGACCGGCGGGCCGCTGGAACTCGATGCGTTGACGTTCCCGGTTCGGGCTTAGGTAGTGACGCGCTGGCGTAAAAAAGCCGCTGCACGGGTGGGTGCAGCGGCTTTTTTGCGAGCGGCGCGCTTCCCAACTTGAAGTGTCCATCGATGAACTTCACGATCTGCACCCCATGATTCCGGCGAATTTCATACCGGACGTCATGGGCTCGCCTATAGTGACGAAAGACATCGGTGTCGAGGCTTGCTTCACGCCGAGCATGGACGCGCCGGGTGCTTCTCGGCAACAGGGTGCAGACAATGAAAGATATCAATGTGGGGAGGATCGTGATGGCGCGTTTTGTTCGTTCGCTGCTCTTGCTGACGGGGCTGTGTGCCTGCTCGTTTGCGTATGCCGTGGAACCCGGGGTGAACAATCCGTTGTTATCGGAATTGCGTCCGTGGTGCATCGGTCGCCTGATGTTCGACCGGCCCGTCTCGAGCGAGATCTCGGACGAGCGTTACGAGTACCGCGGCGAAAAGCTGGTGACGACGCACGATGTGTCAGCGGAGGACTACGATGCCAAAGTCGCGGCGCGCGAGAAGGAACTGCGTACCAAGCAGCGGGTGAATCCCGTCGATCTGCAGGAGCAGACGGGACGCATGTCGCTGGAAAAGGCCTTCTCTCCGGTGCCGCACTCACGGGTTTTCGTCTTCAACGATGCGGTGGCGAAAGCTGTCGCCTTGCCGTTCGATACGGAAGGCTATCTGTTCGCGAACCGCACGCTCGTCCGGACGACGAGCTTGATCGGTGCGGATGTGCTGGACCGGGCCGAAAGCATCTATGACGATACCTACCGCCGTATCAAGGTGCGCGACAACTGGGCCGTGCCGACGGAATCCGGCTTTTGCTTCGATGGCGGGGTCGTCGCCGGCCCGTCAACTTACTCGGAAGAAGTGAGCCAGTCGTTCGCGTTGATGCCGGGCCGCCCGGCGCTGCTCGTGATCAAGCTGAGGGATGCGGTGGACGTCGATCTGGAGCAACCGCTCACCCGCAATCTGCGCGCGCTGCGCGCGACACTCAATCGCATGCCGGGACGCTACAGCATCCTGCGCCAGGGCAAACGGCAGGTCGCCGGCATGGACGCGGAGGAGGTGCTGTTTGCGCTCAGGGATGGCGCGGTCACCGTCTATCGCTTCTACTTGCTCGCGCCGGGGAATCCCGCGACGGTGGAGCAGCCGCATACATCGGTCGAACTGCTGCTGGGCGCGCCCGCGCGCGACGACTTGCCACCGGAAAAGGCCACCTCGCCGGTGGACGAAGCGGGCGCGTTGCAAGTATGGGACACACTGCTGAACAGTCTGCGCGCGAGGCCTGGTGCGATCTGACCGGAGGCGGACGAGGTGGGGCGCGCACTCAACCCGATGACTCCGCCGCACTGACGCGCGGCGGAGGGCACCCGAATCAGAGCGGCTTCAGAAAATAAAACCCGTATTGATGAACTTCGAGTGGTGATCCGACACGATCGAATCGAGCAGCTGCTTGCTGCTGTCGGTCTGCTTCGCCGCGACCATCGAGCGGATCGAGAACGCGCGCAGCGCGTCGCTCACCGACAGCGTGCCTTCCGCCGAATCCTTGCGGCCCGCGAACGGGAACACGTCCGGCCCGCGCTGGCATTGGCAGTTGATGTTCACGCGGCACACCTGGTTCACGAGCGGATCGACCAGCGCGCCGATCTGCGCCGGATCGGACCCGAAGATGCTGACCTGCTGGCCGTGATCCGACGTCGTCACGTAGTCGAGCGCGGTGTCCACGTCGTCGAACGTCGCCACCGGAATGATCGGCCCGAACTGTTCCTCGCGGTACAGCTTCATCCCTTCCGACACCGGATACACGACGGCCGGATAGAACAGCGTCTTGCTGAACTCGCCGCCCGAATGGTTGACGACCTGCGCGCCCTTGGCCTTCGCGTCGTCGATCGCATCCGTCATGTACGCCGTGCGATGCATGCCCGGCAGCGGCGTGATGCTGACGCCTTTCTCCCACGGCATGCCGATCTTCAGCTGTTCGAGCGCGGCGGTGAAGCGCTTCAGGAATTCGTCGACGATCGAACGGTGTACGAGCAGCATCTTCAGCGCGGTGCAGCGCTGGCCGTTGAACGACAGCGCGCCGAGCAGGCATTCCTTCACGGTGAGGTCGAGATCGGCGTCGGGCAGCACGATCGCCGCGTTCTTCGCGTCGAGGCCGAGGATCGCGCGCAGCCGGTGCGACTTCGGGTGCTGCTTCTTCAGGTGGTCGGCCACCTTGCTCGACCCGATCAGCGCGAGCACGTTGATCTTGCCCGACGCGAGCATGTGCGGCACGACCACCGCGCCCGGCGCGTAGATCGTGTTGATCACGCCCTTCGGGAACGCGTCGCGGAACGCTTCGAGCAGCGGCTCGAACAGCAGCGTGCCGTACTGCGGCGGCTTGAACACCACGGTGTTGCCCATCAGCAGCGCGGGGATCAGCGTCGCGAACGTTTCGTTCAGCGGGTAGTTGTACGGACCCATGCACAGCACGACGCCGAGCGGCGTGCGGCGGATCTGGCCGATCGTGCCTTCGGCGATCACGAAGCGCGAATTCGCGTTGTCGAGCTCCTTCAGCGCGTCGATCGTCTGCGTCATGTACGTGACGGTGCGGTCGAACTCCTTCTGCGAATCGGCGAGGCTCTTGCCGATCTCCCACATGATCAGGTTCACCACCAGCTCGCGCTGCGCGACCATCCGCTTGATGAAGTCCTGCATGCACGCGATGCGCTGCTCGACCTTCATCGTCGGCCACTCGCCGCGGCCGGCGTCGTACGCGCGCACTGCGGCGTCGAGCGCCGCGTCGCTTTCCGTTTCGCCCATCACCGGGTAGCTGCCGATCTCGACCTGCTCGACGCTGCCGTCCGCCTGTCGCACGCACACGGGCGACAGCACGGTCTTGGTCGCGCCGTCCCACGGCCGCAACGCGCCGTCGACGAGCGACACGCGCTGGTGAATCGGCGAAGCGAGCCGGTACTCGGCGGGGATGTCCTGAAAGGCGGGAAACAGCTGCTGCAGGGAGGCGGAATCGGGCATGACGGTCTCGTTTGACGGGGTGTCCGGGAAGGACGGGCGATGCGAATCCTGAGCGGGGAGATCCTCGATCCTGAATCGGCATCATGACGCGCGGACGACGACACGTCACGCGTGACCCTGGCCGATTCAACGACTGGAACCAGTTCCATTAAAAAGGAACGCCGGCGCGAATGCAAGAATTGCCGAATCGCGCCGCATGCATCGTAAGCATTCAGAAAGACTGTTGCCGAATGCTTGGTATAAGCCGCCAACAGTGCCCGCAAACGTTTCAAACGGGCCAGTTTCAGCGGATAATGGCCCGGCGCGGCGAAGAAAAAAATGAAGCGAGCCTGAGAGCATATGTAGTGAAGAACGGAAGAAGGTCCGCCGCGCTGCCGATGCGAGGTCGGCTGCCCGGAGCGCCGGGTCGGGGTTGCCCGGTCCGGCGCGCACCGGACTTCGAATGCGCGCCGTCCGCTTCGACGGATGCTTCGTGATCCTCTCCAGTCCTTTCGTCGTCGTCTCCCGAATCCCGCCTGTTGCCTGGCCCGTCATCGCCTGATGCGGCCGAAGTATTTCTTTCGTTTTTATTACGGTCGGGTCGCATAAAAGCGCGGAATAGAAAGGCATTCGTCAGGAATGCAGAGCGCGATGCGCACGCACGTTGCGGGCAGGCGACACGTTAAAAATTAACTAAAAACACGAATCATTCTCGTTTAATATTTCGCTCCGTTACGGGCCGTGACGGAGCGTCACGGCCTCTTTCGTGCCGGCTCTGCCGGCCGGCTGCCACCCGCCGCCGGCCGTTCACCGGCCCGTGGGCGCGACGAGGCGATCCCTGCGCGCCGCTGCTTGTTCACGGAAAGGATGTCGCCAGCCCGATTCACAGCGTGGTTCGCGCGTTGGCCGGATGCGTTTCCGTTCGCCGTTTTCCCTCAGCCTCTACTTCAACGATGAAACTCAACAAGAGCGCTTGCCATGCGCTGCTGATCGCTACGTCGCTGGCCGGCGCACGCACCTCCTTCGCACAGGCGAGCGACGCCGCGGCAACCTTGCCCGCGATCTCGGTCAAGGCGACCGCCGAGCATGCGTCGTACGACGGCGGCCGCTCGCGTGCCGCAACCAAGACCGACATGTTGCTGATGGACGTACCGCAGACGGTGAACGTCGTGCCGCACGCGGTGATCGAGGACCAGAACGCGACGTCGATGCAGGATGCGCTGCGCAACGTGCCGGGCGTCGGCTTCTCGGTCGGCGACGGCCAGCGCGACCAGATCACGATCCGCGGTTTCAACAGCATCACGGACCAGTACGTCGACGGCATCCGCGACGATGCGCTCTACTATCGCGACCTGTCGAACGTCGATCACGTCGAAGTGCTGAAGGGGCCGGCGGCCGTGCTGTACGGGCGCGGCTCGGCGGGCGGCATCGTGAATCGCGTGTTGAAGCGGCCGGACGCGAACCCGGTGCGCGATGTGGGCGTGACGCTCGGCACGCGCGGCGAGCGGCGCGGCGAATTCGACCTCGGCTGGAATGCGAACGACGCGGCGCGTTTCCGGATCACCGGCGCGGCCGAGAACTCGAACAGCTTCCGCGACCAGTTCCAGCTCAACCGCCAGGCGATCGCGCCGTCCGCGCAGTTCAAGCTCGACCGCGACACGGTGCTGAACGTCGAATTCGACTACCTGCACGATCGCCGCACGTCCGACCAGGGGCTGCCCGCGTATCTCGGCCGGCCGGTCGACGTGCCGATCAACACGTTCTACGGCTCGGCCGACGCGGCGAACAGCTCGTACAACGATGTCTCCGCGAAGAGCGCGACGGTGTCGCTCGATCATCGCTTCAACGATTCGCTGTCGTTCCATGGCGCGATCCGCGCGTACGACTTCTCGCTCGAACGCAAGAACTACGTGACGTACGAGCCGATCAAGACGGCCGCGCATCCGGTCGTGACGCTCGACCAGTCGACGCGCCAGCGTACCGACCACGGCATCGACGGCCTGTTCGAGCTCACGCAGAAGACGTCGCTGTTCGGCATGCGTCACGAGCTGCTGTACGGGCTCGAACTGTCGCAGCAGCAGAAGTTCGACACGATCTACAGCGTGTCGAAGGTCGCGACCTACGATCTGTTCAATCCGCAGCAGGTGGTGCTGCCCGGCGTGCCGACCGGCACGCGGGCGAAGACGAACGCGTCGACCGTCGTCGGGCTCGCGGGGGTGTACGCGCAGGATTTGATTTCGCTCACCGAGCACTGGAAGGTGCTCGCGGGGCTGCGCTTCGACTACCTGAACCAGATCCGCCACGACTACACGTCGTCGAACGTCAACCTCGATCGCACCGATCACGCGTGGAGCCCGCGCGTCGGCCTGATCTACGAACCGCTCGACTGGCTGACGCTGTACGGATCGTTCAGCCAGTCGTTCTCGCCGCTGGCCGATACGCTGATCAGCTCGGGCGCATTCTCGAACGGCGCCGCGCTCGCGCCGCAGAAGACCACCGCGTATGAGGTCGGCTCGCGCTTCGACCTCGGCGGCAAGGCGACGGCCAGCGTCGCGCTGTTCGACATGCGCCAGACCAACCAGCAGATCGGCGACCCGGCGAATCCCGGCTATGCGCTGCCGATCGGCACGCAGCACGTACACGGGATGGAGCTGGGCTTTACCGGCGAGATCGCGCCGAAGTGGTCGGTGTATGCGGGCTACGCGTACCTGAACGGGACGGTCGACGGCTCGGCGCAATCGACGGCGGCCGGCGTCGCGGTGTCGAGCAACACGCCGGGGCTGATGCCGCGCCACAGCGCGAACCTGTGGGTGAAGCGCGAGCTGCCGTACGGTTTCTATGCGGCGGCCGGCATGCAGTTCCAGTCGGCGCGCTACACGTCGGCGAGCGATCTCGTCACGCTGCCGTCGTTTACCGTGTTCAACCTGGGCGCCGGCTATCGCAGCAAGAAGGTCGACGTGACGCTCACGCTCGACAACCTGTTCAATCGCCGCTACTTCATCGCCGCGCACGGCAATGCGGACCTGTACAACCTGCCCGGCGATCCGCGCACGCTGACCGCCACGGTGAAGTGGCACATGTAATGCACGTGATGCAGGCGCCGGGTGACAATGCGGGTCGTCGTCACGATGACCCGCACCTCATTGCCCATGATTCGCCAATCGATTGATGTGTCGAACCTGACCGGCCGCGCCCGCGTGCTGTGCGCCGTGTTGTGGCTGGCTTGCGGCGCGGCCGCGGCGCACGCGCAGACGATCCCGGCCGACGCCGAACCCGAATGCCATTCGGTGTACGTCGGCCGTGCGATCACGTTGTCGGGCCGTTTCATAGTGGATTACGGCGACGAAGAGAGCGGGGAAGACGTGTGGTTCGAGGAGGACGACGCATCGGCGCGGCGCCTGCCGGACCGTTCGCAACGCGCGGGTGTGATCCGGTTCACGAACCAGCGCGATGCACGGCGCAGTCTGCGGCTGCCCGCCGCGCAACCCGAACGCGTGTGCCGCTTCGACGGGCACGCGACGCTCGTGATTCGCGATCTGGAAACCGTGTGCCCGGGGCTGGAAGAGCCCGATCACGCGCGGCTGGTGAAGGTCGTGAAGGCCAGCCTGCCGACGCGACATGCGTGCGAGGCCGCCGCGCCATGAGGCGGCCGCGACCGCGCCGTTACTCGACGTCCTCGTCGTCCACGATATCGCCGCCATCCGCGTCGACATCCGGCGCCGCATACGCGCTCGCCTGCTCGAGCAGCCAGCCGCGAAACAGCTCCAGCGGCTTGCTGTGGCTGAACTCCGTCGGATAGACGAGGTAGTACGCGGAATCGCCGACCGACGCCGCATCGCACGGCACCACCAGCCCGAGCTGCTGCAACTGTTCCTCGACGAAGAACTTCGGCACGAGCGCGATGCCGAGCCCGGCCGCGGCCGCGCTGATCAGCATCGTGTGCAGTTCGTAGCGCACGCCCTGCATCGTGCGGATGTCCTCGACGCCGTGCGTCTCGAACCACTGCGCCCACGCGCCGGGGCGCGTCGTCGAGTGCAGCAGCGGGTAGGCGAGCAGATCCTCGACGCTGTGCACGGGCCCGTCGAGCAGCGCCGGCGAGCAGATCGGCACGACTTCCTCGCCGAACAGGTAGTCGGACGACGTGCCGGGCCAGGTCGGCTTGCCGTAGTGGATCGCGGCCTCGAAGTGGGTGTCCTCGAACGAGAACAGGTCGGTGCGGCTGCCCATGTTCACGCGCACGTCGGGCGTGCGATCGTAGAAGCTCTTGATGCGCGGGATCAGCCAGTGCGACGCAAAGGTCGGCAGCACCGCGAGCTCCAGGTAGCCGCCGCCGCTGCCGTGCGCGATGATCGACAGCGTGTCTCGGTCGAGCGCTTCCAGTGCGCGGCGCACCTGCGTGCCGTACAGCTTGCCGGCGCGCGTCAGCACGACGCGCTGCTTCACGCGGGCGAACAGCCGCACGCCGAGGCTCGCTTCGAGCGTCGCGATCTGGCGCGATACCGCGCTTTCGGTCAGGAACAGCTCCTTGGCCGCGTGCGTGAAGCTTTCGTGGCGCGCGGCGGCTTCGAAAGCCACGAGCGCGCCCATGTTGGGGATCTTGAATTTACGCATGATGTCAGGCTCTGTTTAGATATGGAACGCGCATGCGTTGCCACGAGAACGGCCGCTCGCGAGGCGCGCGACGCCGCGAATACTGACGTATTCGCAAGGAGCGCAACGCGGCGAGCGGCCGTTCTCGTGGCAACCCCAAATTAAAAAATCATGCCACGGGAATGCCCGAAATCGCCCGTATGGCGGCGTCGCTCGTCGCTTGTTTGGCTCGGCCAAACGGCGCTCCTCACTCCTTGCCCTACGAGCGATTTCGGGCATTCGCATGTGCGTTCCATATCTAAACAGGCCCTGAATTCGTCTGACGAACGCACCTGCCCGGTGCGGGCCGGCGGGCGAAGCCGGGAGCGGCTGATAATTCCAAAAACTCATCACATATCAATTTAATCTCGCTTTACGCCCCGCTGCAACCCTTTGAATAATGCTCTCCACGCAAGGTCAGGCGCCCGTGGGGCGGCCGGCCGACGAGTTGCCGGCACGTTTGCCGGCGGTCCCCCGAGACGAGAATCCTGATGCGCAATCCGAATATCGAGAGCTTGCTGACGAAGCTGCTGGGACAGGCGAAGACCGACGCCCTGTTCTCGACCCTGAACATGCCGGCCATCCTCGAAGAATGGGAAGACGGCGTCGTGACGCGCGCGGAAATCGCGCAGGCGATGAACATGGCGCTGTTCGAAGGGCTGCTCGAACGTTCGGCGAACGGCCGCGCGTACACGGCCGAAGCAGTCGAAAGCGGCGGCTCGGTCTATTTCGACCACGGCGCGCTGCGCACGGTGCGCTGGCCGCACACCGGCGCGCTGCCGCCGGGCGAGGCTGCGTTCACGCGCATCCTGCGTCCGCTCGGCTTCCGCCTGAACGGCCGTTACCCGCTCGACAAGCTCGGCATGACCGGCCGCGCGTATGCGCATGAAGACGCACCGGACGAAATCGCGCAGTTCTTCGTCAGCGAGCTGCATCCGGAACGTTTCTCGAAGGAATTCCAGCAGGCCGTGACGAACGTCGTGAGCACGTCGCGCGATCCGCTGTCGCCGGCGGCCGTCGCGCTGCTGTGGGAAGTGGAGCGCGAAGGCTGGCTCTCGCTAGAGGCCGCGCACGCGCTGCTGCCGGAGATCGTCGGCGCGTTCGCGCGCCAGCACGACCTGCCGAACGAACTCGACTACGAAACGCTGCTGCTCGAATCGGCGGAAATGGCGTGGATCGCGACCGAAGGCAACGCGTTCAACCACGCGACCGACCGCGTCGCCGACGTGTTCAAGCTGTCCGACGACGAGAAGGCGAAGGGCCGGCCGATGAAGCCGGAAGTCGAGCGCTCGCGCTCGGGCCGCGTGTTCCAGACCGCGTATCGCGCGGATACCGTCGAACGCGAATTCCGCACGCGCGACGGCGGCACGGTGAAGCGCAACGTGCCGGGCTCGTTCTACGAGTTCATCACGCGCAAGCGCACGTTCGACCAGGCGGCGCGCCGCTGGGTGACCGACCTGCGTTTCGATGCGGGCAACGCGCAGGGCATCTTCAAGATGACGGCGAACGCGGCGAAGTAACGAAAGGAAAGCGGGGGCGCTGCGCCAGCCGCGACCGATTGGCCGGCGCACGCACGACCCGCGGCCTGAAGCGCCCTGCGAATGCAGGGCGTTTGCCATTTCGGGGATGGGCGGTCATGGATGCTACCGCCGGGCGCGCGGGATGACGCGACCCCGAAAATCTCATCGAGCCGTGTCATATCCGCCGGTTCGGGACGACAAACGTCTCGCCAGTCGACCCCTCATTCATCAGCCGATTCGTCGTAGCACGTGTCAGGGAGACACCTTTCGATCATCGGGTCGATTGATTGGACGAGGTCTCGAGGTCCGCTGGCAGTTCATGACACACGCTCAGGAAACCCGTGCATGCGACACGGGCGCTTCCCGACGTCCTTTCTTGACAGGAGAACCCGGATGAACCCGATTCGCAAGCTCATGCTGTGTGGCGCCATTCCGTTCCTGCTCGTCGCCGGTGCGGCACAGGCAGACGGCGGCGGCATTGGTCGCAGCGGCACCTACATGTCGCATACCAGCGACTGGACCATGATGATGATGGACAAGCTCACGCCCGAGCAGCGTACCCAGGCCATCGGCATCCAGCAAAAGATGATGGCGATGGAAATGCAGCACAACGAAGCGATGGCGAAACTGCAGATGCAGCATGACAAGGACATGATGGCCTTGCATAGCCAGTTGCTCGATCTCTACAAGGGGCACTAAGTGTCGCGAGCCCGGTGTCGAACGCCGGGCTCGTCCCTCATGGCGTTGAACCTGTCATGCCGGGGTGTTCTGATGCGGCGCTTCGCCGGCGCGCTCGATGACCTGTCACGTTGCGCGACGGAACAGGCGAATCACGAGCAAGAGGATCACCGCACCGATGAGGGCGATGACGATCGAGCCGAGAATCCCGCTGAAGCCGATACCGAGCAATCCGGCGAGCCAGCCGCCGATCACCGCGCCCAGAATCCCGACAACGATGTCGATGAGCAGGCCGAAACCGCCGCCCTTGACGAGTACGCCCGCAAGCCAGCCGGCGATGGCGCCGATGACCAGCCATATGATCAAGCCATGCATGTCCATGAACGATTTTCCCCTTGGATTGGCGAAATTGTTGTAAATCGGGTGGTCATGTTCTTACCGGTGGCATCGCGCACGCGGCGCAACGCCGGCCGTTTCGAAGAACGTCGGGCGGCCCCGTCATGACGCGTTCATTGCGACGCGGCCGTTGCCGCGCTTGCCGCCTTGGCTTTCTTTGCCGCGTGGTGGTGGCCGATCGCGCAACCCGCGGCGGCGCCCACTGCCCCGTGGTGCCCCGCGACGTGGCCGGCGACCCCGCCCACGGCCGCGCCCTTCAGGCACCCTGCCGCAAAACCCGGGATCGAAGCGGTCATCAAGGCGATGCAGGCGACCGAGATCGAAAGCAATTTCATTGTTCATCTCCCTTGAAAACGAGTTGTTTTGATCGGCTCTGATCGAGCCGGCACGCTCAGAAGACGTGCGTGATCAGAAAGAACAGCACCAGCAGCCCGACTGGCACGCCGAGCAGCCAGGCGATCAGGTATTTGCCCATGTCGTTGTCCTGGTGGCCGCGACGCCGTTGGCGCCGCGGCGGTTGCATTGAAGCGCGATGGAAGCGCTATCGCGTTACAGTTCGCGGTCGAATTCCTTCAACTGCTTCTCGGCTTCATCGCGTGCGATGCCGTAGCGCTCCTGGATCTTGCCGGCCAGATACTCGCGATTGCCGTCGGCCACCTTCAGGTCGTCGTCGGTCAACTTGCCCCACTTGGCCTTCAGCTTGCCCGAGAGTTGCTTCCACTGACCCTTGATCTTGTCCTCGTTCATCATGTGCTCCTTGTCATGCAGGGATAAAAGGCGCGGCGGCATGCCGCGCCGGGAGGTCAGGCCTTCGCCTTCAGGCCGGATGCGTCGACGTGCTTCACGCCCTTGATCGCGCGCGTGACGGCGATAGCCTTCTTCACGGCGACCTTCGACGGCAGCACGCCGGTGAGCGTGACGACACCGTCGACCGTCTTCACGCTGATGTCAGTGCTCTTCACGCCGTCGGTGGTCGCGAGTTCCCCTTTCACCTTGGTGGTGATCCACGTGTCGGTGACGGGCTGGTTCGATTCGGCCGTCATGCCGCTGTCGGTGGACGAGGCTTGCGCCTGCGCACTCGTGAGCGGTGCGGCGCAAAGCAGGAAGGCCGCGCTGGCGGCGAGCAGCGTCGAAAGGTGCGAGGTCTTGTTCATTGATGTTCTCCTTCGATGGGCGTGGTGAATGGATTGACTGCCGAGCATGGCGCGTGCCCGGATCAACGGGCGATCGGCGTGTCGTAGCCGGGCTCGCGCGGCGGCATGTCCGGGCGCGGCACGTCGGGCGGCAGCGGAACCGGCGGATCGGTGCCGGGCGGTGGTTCGGGCGGATTGTCCGGGGCCGGTTCGGGCCGCGTCGGATCGGGTGTCTGATGCAGCTTCATCGTGCTTCTCCTCTGCGGATCGGAAGGCAGCGCATGAGCGCCGATGCAGTACCAGCGTACCGATGCAAACGGGCGTGGACATCCCGCAAATTCACCTGATCGGCTAGTGCGTTTGCACGGGGCGTCGAGAAGGGGGCGGTGGTGCGCCTGTCGGCTGGGACGTGCGGAAAGCAGGCGCAGTGGATGCTTCGGGGATCGGCGGGACACCGCACGGTGGGGCAGGCCGTGCGCATGTACTATGACGAATAGTGCATCCGCGTCTGTCGTGCACCGGTGCGGCACGCGATCATCGCCACACGCGCCGGCCGGCGCGTGTCGACGAAGCGGCAACCGGGCCGGCAGTCATGCTGACGACAGGGACAACCATTCGATGAACGAACAGGTAAACGAACAGGCGCTGAAGTCGCATACCGATCGGCGCCAGCTGCACCAGATCATCGCGGGGCTCACCGAGGGCGTGATCCTGGTCGAGCCCGACCAGCGGATCGTCTGGGCGAACGAAGCTGCGCTCGCGATGCACGGCGTGACCGAGCTGAAGGCGCTCGGTGCGACCGTCACCGATTACCGCGAGCGTTTCCGGCTGCGCTACCGGAACAACCATCCGGTGCGCGACGGCCACTATCCGATGGATCGTGTGATCGCGGGCGAGGAGTTCAGCGACGTGACGGTCGAAGTCGAATCGGCCGCCGACGAAACCGTGAGCTGGGTCCACCGCATCCGCAGCCTCGTGCTGACGAATGCGGCCGGCGAGCCCGACTGTCTCGCGCTCGTGCTGCACGACGCGACCGAATGGGCGAGCGCCGAGGAACGCTTCGAGCGCACCTTCAACGCGAATCCGGCGCCGGCCGTGATCTGCCGGCTCGACGACCTGCGCTACGTGAAGGTCAACCAGGGCTTTCTGGACCTGACCGGCCACGCGCGTGACGACGTGCTCGGCCGCTCGGTGTACGAGATCGACGTGCTCGACCAGGCCGACCGGCGCGACCTCGCGATCGAGCGGCTCGGCGAAGGTGCGACGATCCCGCAGATGGAGGCCGTGCTGAAGCTCGCGGACGGCAGCACGAAGGCCGTGGTGGTCGCCGGGCAGCCGATCGACATGAACGACGAGGCGTGCATGCTGTTCACGTTCATGGATCTCGAGCCGCGCAAGCAGGCCGAGCGCGCGTTGCGGCAGAGCGAGGAACGCTTTGCGACGGCGTTCCGGATGGCGCCGGTCGCCACCGCGATCGTCACCGCCGACCGCTTCGAATTGCTCGACGTGAACGACGCGTTCGCCGCGCTGACGGGCCATGCGCAGGACGACCTGCTCGGCAAATCCGCGGACGAGATCGGGCTATGGGCCGAACGCGGCGCGTGGCAGCGCATCGAAGGCCGGCTCGCACGCGACGGCAACGTGCGCAACGCCGACGTGCAGATCCGCACGCGCGAGGGCGACGTGCGCGATTGCGTCGTGTCGGCCGACCCCGTCGCGATTCACGGGCGCGACTGCCTGCTCGTCGCGCTGCTCGACATCAGCGACCGCAAGCGCACGGAGATGGAGCTCGTCTACGCGATTGAAACGGCGATGCAGGATGCATCCTGGTTCAGCCGTACGCTGATCGAGAAGCTCGCGAACGTGCGGCGCGCGAATGCGCCGGATGCGGGCGCCCAGCTGTCGGACCTGACTGCACGCGAGCGCGACGTGTTCGACCTGCTGTGTCACGGTCTTGCCGACAAGGAGATCGCCGGCCGCCTCGGGCTTGCGCCGAACACCGTGCGCAATCACGTCGCGACGATCTACGCGAAACTCGACGTGCACAGCCGCGGCGAGGCGATCGTGTGGGCGCGCGAACGCGGGATCGTCGGCGCGGCCGATGCGAACGGCGCGCGTGGCGAGAAGGGCGGCGCGAAGGACAAGGACTGAGGGCGCCGGTACGAATGCACCAGGCGCGCTGGTGCATCCGCATCTGCCGCGCGCGGCCTCCGCTTGCGATCCTGTCCACTCGGCGGTGCGACGCGGGCCGTCACGCCGCCGGCTCTCCCCCAACCATCGCAGGAGACGACCATGGACAGGAATCGCATCGAAGGCAAGCTCAAACAAGTCAAGGGTTCGGTCAAGGAAGC
Source organism: Burkholderia sp. AU45274 (assembly GCF_030482505.1). Classification (NCBI taxonomy): domain Bacteria; kingdom Pseudomonadati; phylum Pseudomonadota; class Betaproteobacteria; order Burkholderiales; family Burkholderiaceae; genus Burkholderia; species Burkholderia sp. AU45274. Next base: position 153,705 of record NZ_JAUJQE010000001.1, read on the forward strand.
GCTCGGCAAGGTCACGGGCGACCGCGAGACGGAAGCGGAAGGCGTCGCTGAACAAGAGGCCGGCAAGATGCAGGAGCAGGCCGGCGAGGCGGCCGATGCGGTGCGCAAGCAGACGGGCACCGATCGGCACTGACCGATGACGCAGCGCCGCGGGCGTCGCGATGGCCGGCCGGGCCGTCATCGCCACGATGATGCGCCGTCGGCATGACCACGGCCGGCCTTGATGGCCGGGCGCCGGCGCGGCATTCCACGGTAATGATTTACCCGCGGCCCACCGTGGCGTGGGCCGCGGGCCGCCCGCGTACGCGGCACTTGATGACAAATCCTCACAACATAGTTCCGATATTTCGTTTGCTGCACGGGTATTGGCTATCCACAATCCATTCACCTCTTTCGCGATGAAAGGCTCTTCGGAGACGGAGCCGCGGCGATCGACCGGCCGGTAGCGGCGTTGCAAGACGCCCCGCAGGCGGACGACATGACCGGCACGCGGGAGGTTGCCGACGCGCGGCAGTCGCGCGTTGCATCCCGGCCCCCAGAACAAGGATTGTCATGACGTTCCGCATTCGTTCGCTTTCCGGCGTCGCATTGACCGCCGCGATCCTCGCGCTCCAGACCGGCGCGGTTCACGCGCAGGAGATGGTCGTCAAGGTCGGGGTGGCCGGCCCGCTGACGGGCGGCGGCGCCGCCTACGGCAAGGACATCGAGAACGGCGTGCGCATGGCCGTCGACGAAGCGAATGCCGCACGTACGACGGTGGGCGGCAAGCCCGTGAAGTTCGTCGTCGCGTCGCAGGACGACCAGAGCGATCCGCGCACCGGCGTGCAGGCCGCGCAGCAGCTCGCCGACGCGCAGGTGGCCGTCGTGATCGGCCACTTCAACTCGGGCACGACGCTGCCCGCGTCGAAGATCTACGCGAAGGCCGGCATTCCGATGATCACGCCGTCGGCGACCAATCCCGACATCACGCGCGCCGGGCTCGGCACCGTGTACCGCGTGATCGCGACCGACACGCAGAACGCCGGCAACGCAGGCGCGTATGCGGCGAGCGTGACCAAGGCGAAACGCATCGCGATCATCGACGATCGCACCGCGTTCGGCCAGGGCGAAGCCGACGAATTCGAGAAGTCGGTGAAGGCGAACGGCGGCACGATCGTCGCGCGCGAATTCACGAACGACAAGGCGGTTGACTTCAGCGCGCAGCTCACGAAGATCAAGAGCACCAACGCCGATCTCGTGTTCTTCGGCGGGCTCGACGCACAGGCCGCGATGCTCGTGAAGCGCATGCGCCAGCTCGGCATCCGCGCGCAGTTCCTCGCGGGCGGCGGCGTGATGAACGCGAACTTCATCAAGCTGGCCGGCAATGCGGCGGAAGGTGCGTCCGTGTGGGAATACGGGCAGCCGCTCGCGCGTCTCGCGAAGGGCAAGGAATTCGAAACGAAATTCAAGCAGAAGTACGGCATCGATATGCTTGCGTACGCACCGTTCGCGTACGACGCGACCTGGATCGCGATCAACGCGATGCAGAGGGCGAACTCGACGAAGCCGGCCGATTTCAACGGCGCGCTGAAGGGCACGCGCTACGACGGCATCACGGGCACGATCGCGTTCACGAACACGGGCGACCTGAAGAACCCGAGCTCGACGCTGTATGAGGTGAAGAACGCCGCGTGGCAGCCCGTCACGACGAAATCGGCGGATTGAACGCCACCCGCGCGCGGGCTTTCGCGGCGACGCCGGACGTGCTGAAATGCCATCAGCGATCGGTGGCGATCGCGGCGCACGCCGGTGTGGCAGCCGCACCGGTCTGCCCGCGCGACGCCGCGCGTGACGCGGCACGAACAACCCACGGGCGCGGCCGGCTGGCCGCGCCCAATCTGTGCAACTGGAGTCAGTCGTGAGTTCTCAAGTCGTCATCGTCGGCGGTGGTGTGATCGGCAGCTCGATCGCCTATTTCCTGCGCGCCACCGATCCCACGGTTTCCGTGACCGTGATCGAGCGCGACCCCACCTATGCGCGATCGTCGTCGGCGTTGTCGGCCGCGTCGATTCGCCAGCAGTTCTCGACGCCGCTGTCGATCGAGATGTCGCTGTTCGGCATCGACTTCCTGCGCACGATCGGCGAGCGCCTCGAAGTGGATGGCCATCAGCCGTCGATCGACCTGCACGAAGGCGGCTACCTGTTCCTCGCGACGCCGGCCGGTGATGCGACGCTGCGCGAGAACCACGCGCTGCAGACGAGCCTCGGCGCGGACATCCGGCTGATGGATCGCGATGCGCTGCGCGCGAAGTTCCCGTGGCTGAACGTCGACGATCTTGTGTCGGGCGCGTATGGCGTGAGCGGCGAAGGCTGGTTCGACGGCTACGGGCTCGTGCAGGCGCTGCGCAAGAAGGCGCAGGCGCTCGGTGCGCGCTATGTGCCGTCCGACGTGAAGGACGTGGTGCGCGACGGCCGCAAGGTGACGCACGTGGTCACGGCCGACGGCGAACGCTATGCGTGCGACACGCTCGTGAACGCGGCCGGCGCATGGACGCGCACGCTGTCGTCGATGATGGGCATCGACATCCCCGTGTATGCGCGGCGCCGCAGCATCTTCAACGTGTCGTCGCCGGCGAAGCTCACGGATTGCCCGCTGCTGATCGATCCGACCGGCGTGTATTTCCGGCCGGAAGGGCGCACGTATATCTGCGGGACGTCGCCGAGCCCGGACCGCGACCCGGACGACCTGCCGCTCGACGAAGTCGACCACGACCTGTTCGACGAAGTGATCTGGCCGACGCTCGCGAACCGTGTGCCGGCGTTCGAAGCGCTGCGCGTGGAGAACTGCTGGTCGGGGTACTACGAGTACAACGTGTTCGACCACAACGCGATCATCGGGTATCACCCGGACCTCGACAACGTCGTGTTCGCGAACGGCTACAGCGGCCACGGGCTGCAGCAGGGGCCGGCGACGGGGCGCGGCGTCAGTGAACTCATTCTGGGCGGGCGTTACGACACGCTCGACCTGTCGACGCTCGGCTGGGCGCGCGTGCTGGAGAACCGGCCGATCGTCGAAAAGAACGTCGTGTAGCGCGGCGTGACCCGCCCGGAGTGGTGGGCGGGATTCTCCTTGTGTCTCACCTCATTGGCCCGACCGTGTCGGGCCTTTTTTGTTGCGCGCGCAACGACATGGCGCAGGTCTGCGCGTGTCAGCCGACGCCGTAGACCGCGTCGCGCAGATCGAGCGTGTACGGGCCGTTCATCCCTTCGTAAAGCGTGTTCGACAGCGACACGACGGTGAGCCCTCGTGCGCGGTCGACGAACCAGGAATGACCGTAGACGCCGCCCCAGCGCCACGTGCCCGGCGACTCCGGCGACAGCGCCGCGCGCGGGTCGCGCAACACGGAGAACCCGATCCCGTAGCCCGCGCCGGGCAGGTCGGGCAACGCGAGGTTGCCGGTGTGGATGCGGCCCATCTCGTCGACCAGCTCGGCCGGCAGAATGGCGCCGCCACCGGCCCGCAGCGTGTCCAGTACGTCCAGCACGTCACCGGCGGTGCCGACCATCCCGGCGCCGCCCGATGCGAACGCCTCCTTGTCGAGCGCGCGCGACGGCGAGTACGTCACGCCGACGGAGCCTTCGTAGATGGGTACGGCTTCGTTCTCGGCGAGCCGGTGCGGCTGCGGCGTGTCGTTGACGTAAGGCGTCGCGAGCCGCGCGGCATCGCGTGCGACGAATCCCGTGTCGCGGGTGCCGAGCGGGCGGAGCACCAGCGCATCGACCGCGTCGGCGAGCGGCTGTCCGGTGACGGCCTCGATCACCGCGCCGACCACGTCGATGGAGAGCGAATAGTTCCAGCCGGTGCCGGGTGCGTACTGCAACGGCACGCTCGCGATCCTGCGCATGTTCTCGGCGAGCGTGATCGATGCGCCATCGAGCCCGTCGGAGACGCCCGCGCGTGCATACGGGCCGGCCGCGTCGGCTTCCGCGTAGCGATAGCCGAGGCCGGCCGAATGCGTGAGCAGGTGGCGCACCTTGATCACCGGCACGCTGCCGTCCCGCAGCGCCGGGCGGAACTCGGGCAGCCACTTCGTGACGTCGTCGTCGAGCGACAGCTTGTGCCGGGCAACGAGCGCCATGGCTGCTGCCGAGACGATCGGCTTCGTCACCGACGCGAGCCTGAACAGCGTGTCCTCCTGCATCGGCGTGCGTGCTTCGCGGTCGGCGAACCCGGCCGCGCGGCGATAGACGAGTTCGCCGTCGCGTGCGACCAGGACGACCACGCCGACGAGGCGTTGCGTGTCGAGTTGGCGGGACAGTACCGCATCGACGCGCTCGGCGAGCGCGGGATCGGCCGACGGCTGCTGTGATGATGCTCGGTGGGGGATCATCGAAGACTCTGTCGTGAAGGGAGAGCCGACATGGTAGGCGGCACGCGGCGGACGTGCCATTTATCCGTACATGGAACAGGGCTTCGGGGGCGTCGTGCGCTGCAACGGTCGGCGTGGACGGCCACGGGGCGGGCGATTCAGCCGGGGCCCGTGGCGGCTCCGTTGCAGCGCGGCGCGTCGGCCGGCGGCGGCGCGCCGTCACGCCTGCGCCGGACAGCCGACAAAATATGCCCCAAGCGGCGCGCGGCCTTCGTTAGAATCTGCTTTCGTCGAGAAAATAACGCAATTGCATGGGTGCAGCGCGGTATCGCATCACGGACACTGCTCGCCCAGATTCCATCGTTCATCTTTCACCGGAGGCGAGCATGCCAGGATTACTTCCCGATGTTGACCGCGAGGGGCTCCTCGAATATTCAGTGGTGTACACCGATCGCTCGGTCAACCATATGTCGCAGCGCTTTCAGGGTGTCATGCGCGACATCTCCGGCACGCTGAAAAAAGTCTACAACGCGAAGTCCGTGGTGATCGTCCCCGGCAGCGGGACGTTCGGCATGGAAGCCGTCGCGCGGCAGTTCGCCACCAACAAGAAGTGCCTCGTCATCCGCAACGGCTGGTTCAGCTTCCGCTGGTCGCAGATTTTCGACATGGGCAGCATTCCGTCCGAGACGACGGTGCTGAAGGCGCGCCCGGTCGAAGCGGGACGGCAGGCCGCCTATGCGCCGGCGCCGATCGACGAAGTGGTCGCCGCGATCAAGGAACACAAGCCGGATCTGGTGTTTGCGCCGCACGTCGAAACCGCGTCCGGGATGATGTTGCCCGATGGGTATCTGCGCGCGGTGTCGGATGCCGTGCATGCGGTCGGCGGCATGTTCGTGCTCGATTGCATCGCGTCCGGCACGGTGTGGGTCGACATGCAGGCGAGCGGCGTCGATATCCTGATCAGCGCGCCGCAGAAAGGCTGGAGCGCGTCGCCGTGCTGCGCGATGGTGATGCTCGGCGAACTGGCCCGCGAACGTATCGACGGCACGACCAGCACCAGCTTCGCATGCGATCTGCGCAAGTGGCTGCAGATCATGGAAGCGTATGAAGGTGGCGGGTTCGCGTACCACGCGACGATGCCGACGGATAGCCTCACGACGCTGCGCGACGTGATGAAGGAAACCGAGGCGTACGGCTTCGACAAGGTGAAAGAGGAGCAGTTGGAGCTGGGCAAGCGGATTCGTGCGTTGCTGGCCGAGAAGGGTTTCCGGAGCGTGGCGGCGGAAGGGTTCGAGGCGCCGGGTGTCGTGGTCAGTTATACGGACGACGACGGGATTCGAACCGGGAAGAAGTTTGCCGACGTCGGGTTGCAGATCGCGGCGGGTGTACCGCTGATGTGCGACGAGCCGGAGGATTTCAAAACCTTCCGGCTGGGGCTGTTCGGCCTCGACAAGCTGCATGATGTCGATGGGGCGGTTGGGCGGTTTGCGGATGCGCTGAACCGGATTCTTTAAGGCGCTTTGCGGATTGGGCGAGGCAGTGGGCAGTGGGCGTGCGCGCCTGCGGCCCACTGCCTTGCTGGATTGATGGTCTTGTCTGACGTGCGCGTTCGGGTCGAGTCGCAGTTGGTTGGAAACAGATGGAGCGCGGTCAACGCTTCCGGTTCGGGGGCGTCCGATGTGACCGCAAAGATGGATCGATTTCGGTCCGGAAAATATCGACACGTGGGGCATCGTGTTTCCTGTCGCGGTGCGCCCGCGCTAATTCACGCATTCCGGCACCACAGGGTCGTTGCTGCCCGTGTAGACGAATCCGTCGGAGATCCATTGATTCGAGGCGAGTCGATACCAAAGCCGTGTGGCGCCCCAGTTGCCATTCACGGAATCGCCGTACTGGTGGCAAGCGAGCTGCACGGTGCGCCCATTCTCGAGCGAACCGACGACCGGCGCCGACAATGAAGGCGCGCTGCGCAGATTCGCCGGACCCGGTGCCTGTACACGTGCGCTGACGGGCGTGGACGGATCGCCGGAATCCGCGCTCCCGTAGTTGACCAGCCATGCTTGCGGAGAGACGCGGCGCTGATTGCGAACCGCGTATCCGGAATACGGCGAAGTGCCCTCGAAGAATTGCCAGCCGCCGATCGTCATGCCATTGACGGACACGTCATTGCCATCCTTGCTCAATGAAAAGTGAACATGCGGCCCCGTCGTTTGTCCGCCGCACGGCAGGCCGTTTCCGACGCTGCCGAGATATTCCCCCTGACGGACCCGCGTACCGCTGTTCAGCGACGTCAGCTGGACCATGTGGTAATAAGTCGTCGCATAGCCGTTGTCGTGAACCACCTTCACGATGGCGCTGCCGTCGCGCTCGCAGCTCTTGTAAAGATAGCCGTCTCGCGCCGCCAGCACGCGGCCGTTGCCACCCGAGAAATCGAGGGAGTTATACGGCCTGCTTTGTCCGGACCAGCCGTGTGCACCGCCCGTCCAATACCACCCGGCATTCGGTTCCCACGGCAACGCAAGGCCCGGTTGCGGCAAGGCAGCCGACCGTGGTGCAAGCGATGCGCGTCTCGACGCCAGATTTTTCCGCTCGTCGGTCGCGAGCAGCGTGGGGGGTGCCGCATCGAGCAAGGCTCCAAACTGGCTGCTGCCCTCCACACCCGCGATCCATCGGCCATTCACGTTGCGCGCAATGAACAGCTTCGTGACGGGATCGCCGGATTCGTCTTCGCGCAGGATTTGCGTCGCAGTGCCAAATACCCATCCGGAAATTTCGTCGGTCTTGATTGCCTCGACCAGGCTGTCGTCCGACCGGGCCGGCAGCTTCAACGTCCCACCCGATCGGGATTCAAGCGCCTGCCCGATCGAGCGCTGCAACGACGTCTCGATTGGCGCCGCATGCGCGATTTCGGCAAGGCTGGCTGCAATCAGCAGGATTCCAATGGAGTATTGAATCGAATTCGACGCAGAACGATCTAATAAATTGCGCATGGTTAAATGCACCGCGGAGAGGGTTTTGAAGAAGTTCATGACGGCGCCAGCAAGCCTACATCATTTGCTAGTCATTGCAAGTAAAATGAAATATATCGGGATGCGTTTTTAAATTGGCCGATTCAGATGAAATTGTGGATGCGATCGTTTCAAAGCGATTTGACCACTCCGGAAAGCCGAGTTGATTGATCTGGAATCACCGCGTGGGGGCGGCCTCCAATCCGAAGTGCAACACTTTCGCCATCCGTTGATGTTCGCGACCCGGACGATCCGGCCAGCATATGTCTCGCGAATCGATTTGCAACGCCATCCATGCCCGGCCTCGTGGCGAACTGCGTCCGGGTTACAGGGGATTTAACAGTCGTTGAATCGGATCGGATTGTTTAAAAAAGAGAAACGATCGTGATATGGCCTTTGTTAATATTGCATTCATCTTCCTGGCAAATATACGGCGCGGTCACTGGCCCGTGCACGTTCACCGGCGATCCGGACGAGACGTCGACCGATTGCGATTCCGACGAGTATCCGTTTGCCTCGACAGAGGAGGGCGCATCAAGGGATCCGGAAGTATCGGTCAAGCGTATCGATGCCAGCGATAATCGACGTGCGGCGCTTTCCTCGGCAATTTCTATCTGAATCAGCGTGTGATCGACCAGGAGCCGTTCTACGTCGATGTCGGTTCTCCGCAGCCTGCGGCAAAACGTTAAGCCACGGGCGACGATAACCGTACCTGTGCCGTGGTCCGCAGGCCTCCTTCGAACCAGGGCATAACAACACCCATCATCATGAACGATCACGAGAACTTCCCCTTCTGGCTCGACCAGCCCTACAAGCTCTGCCGACGGGCCGTGCCGGGCGCGATGCAATCCGAGACGATTCCGGTCGAGGATGCGTTGACGCGCGTGACGGCGGCGGACGTTTTCGCCCCCGAGAATGTTCCGCCCGTTCCGCTTGCTGCGGTCGAAGGCTATGCGTTGCGTGCATCCGATACCGCGCATGCGACGCGTGGCGCACCGGCCGAGCTCGACTTCCAGTTCAGCCGGCGCGCGCTGGCCTCGCCGGCCGGAAGTCCGGCGGCTCGCGCAATCGGCGCGCAGTGTGCGGTCGACGTCCCACCTCATTTCCCGTTGCCGGAAAACGCCGACACCGTCGTGCCGAAAAGCGACCTCGAGGTTTCGTACCGTGGCGCTCGATCGCTTCTGCTGCTGCACGCGCCGCTATCCGCCGGCCGGCATGTGATCGCACCGGGCAGCGAATTTCGGCAAGGCAGCCTGCTCCTGCCCAGGGGCAGCCGGATAACGGCCGAACGGCAGATCGCGCTGACGGCCGCAGGCGTACGCGACATCGAGGTGACGAAACGGCCGCGCATCGGCGTGCTGATTGTCGGGTATGAGCAGTGCGTACCCCGGACCGCGCGCGAGCGCTGGCAGCGGCCCGACACGAGCGGACCGTACATCCGGGCGGTCCTGCAGCGCTGGGGATACGAGGTGCGTTCGGTCGAGTACATCGAGCCGCCGGACATGGCACGGCCGCCGCTTGAGGTGCAGCAGAACGAATACGCGTTCAAGAAGAAACTGGCCGAGCTCGCGCAGCGTTACGACCTCATCGTCGGTGCCGGGCTGCCTGCCGTGCCGCCCTTTCGGAATCTGGGGCTGAATAGGCAGTTGGTGTACGCCTACGACGAAACGACTGTCGACATCAAGCAAACGCCGGTCAATTGCTTCAACTTCGGACGCAGTGACAATCGCTCGCCGCCGAAGAAAACCATTCTGCCGTTCACGCGCCCGGACGGTACGCAAAGCGGGATGACGGTCCTGACCAGCTACGATCAGGCCACGCTGATCAACCTGCCGGGCCACACGAGCGCAGTGGCGATGCTGATGCACGCGATCATGCCGCGCGTACTCGATTTGCTCGAGCATGCTGCAACGCCGGGGCCTCATTGGGAGTCCGGCATCGTCGACCACGGCGTCGAGCGCGATGCCCGACTGAACGCGATGCGATGGGGCAATCTGCATCGTGGCGTCGACGGAAACCTGGTCGTTCGCCTGTTGCCGTCCGAAGGCGACGGGTTGATCGGCGGCGTCGTTCGTGCCGATGTGCTCGTCGCGATCCCCGCCGCGGAAGGTCCCATGGCGGCAGGTTCGTCGGTGCTGTTCCTGCGTCTCGACCGCGACCTCGCCAGTGAACCGCCGTGCCCCGTGGCGGAAACATCCGTCGAGGCAGCCTCACCACCGTCACCAGTGGTCGACGCCCGCGCGACGCCCCGTAATATCGACGACGCACGCGGCATCGATCTTCGCGAAACATGGCAACGACTCGAAGCAGCCTTCGCCGCCGATGCATCACGTCTGCCGGGTGGCCTCAACGGGCCGGCGTCCGACGACGCGATCGCAGCCTTGCAGACTGCGCTGGGAACGCGGTTGCCTGACGCATTCGTCGACAGCCTGCGCATTCACGATGGCCAGGCCGATTCGGGGGATGAATTTTACGGAAGTGATGCGCTGCTGAGCGCGCACGAGATCCTCGCGCAATGGCGTATCTGGAAAGGTCTCGTCGACGGAGGCGATTTCGACGGTGTGGAATCGGAGCCGGATCCAGGCATCGGGGACGACTGGTACAACCTGAAGTGGATTCCATTCACGCATGACGGCAGCGGCAATCATTTGTGTATCGACCTCGATCCCGCGGAAGGCGGTTGCTCCGGACAAGTGATTCGGGTCTGGCATGATGATGCGCGGCGCGAGCGTGTAGCGGGGAGCTTTTCGGCGTGGCTTGCCCGCGTCGCCGACGAGGGACGATCAAGCTGAGCACTCGCCGAGCGTGAGGGTGGCGGGGTGTGGGCCGCTACGTTGATGCGCATGCTCCAATGGCTGTGCCGGTGGACCCTTGGGGAAGCGCTTGTCTGCGCAGGACAGGCGGGCGTTTCGCGTGCTACCGGATCAAGCAGTACAAGACGTCAGGGCAGCCCTCCTCATTCCTGCTCCCATCGCTGTATTCAACCGCAATGAACCCATGCCGCTCGTAAAACGCAGCGGCATCGAGATTCATCTGGAACGTATGGAGCTGGAGCTTGCCAACCGTCTGCGACTTCACCGATTCCAGGAGGGAAGTGCCAATCCCTTGTCGTTTGCATTCGGGGCACACATACAACTGGTCAAGCCACGCCACGCCGTCAGCAACAACGTGCGCGGCCATGCCGACAATGCGGTTATCGTTCACGGCGACGGTAACGTTGCCCGACGGAACCAGCACGTTGGCAACCCAATCGCGGACGGCGGCTTCCGAGTGCGCGAGCGGCGCATAGGATGCCAGCGTGTTGCGCGACCGTAGATAGACTTCAGCCACCTCTGCGGCATCAGCGGCAATCGCTCGACGCAAGATCAAGGGCATGTATCTCCCGCTCCGAAATCGTCAAAAGGTGCACAACGATAGCAGCACGGAATCGACCTTCCAAGATCGCGGACGCATGCCGCTGAAACCGGCGAGACGGGAAGTTCAGTGCGACGTATCGAGCGTGCGGTACAGCGAACCGGCAGTGAGATCCCGTCACCGGCTCGCTGCTTCATTCCGGGATTCCCGGGCGCCGACATTCCCGTATCGTCTGTCCGATTTGTCGGGATCGCATGACCTGGCCATTCCGCACCCCTGAGAGCGCGAGCGATGAAGGTCGATTGACCCGGCCATTCTCTTGCCGACCCTGCCGACGGGCAGGTCATCCGATGCGCATGTTTCGCAGTGGTCGTTTCTTTCGGAATCCTTCCAGACATGCCTGTCGCTCGACGATCAGTCACAGCTTCGTGCGCGATCGCCGGGTGTCGCCAGCATCACAATGACGTCGTGTCGCACGCCGCGACTGCTCGATGAGGAGTGAGCGTCCCGCTCGTTGGCCCGACTGTGTCGGACTTTTCTTGTTCGGTCGCGCAGGGGATGCTAGCGACGGCTGCGTGTGGCAACATCGCGGTGATTTCGACGTTCCATCCGGGTGCCGGCAGACCCATCTATCCGAGGGGGAGTCATGTTTGACCATGTCAAATTCGGCGTGACCGACTTTGCAGCGAGCAAGGCGTTTTTCCTGAGCGCACTCGAGCCGCTTGGCGTCGTGGTGCAGGGCGAGGGCGAGCCGTCGTACGGCATCGAGATCTCTCCGCCGGGCAAGCCTTCGTTGTGCCTGTTCCAGACGACGGAGAAACCGGCGCACCTTCACATCGCGTTCGTGGCCGACAACCGGCAGCAAGTCGACGCGTTCTATCGCGCGGCGCTGGCGGCAGGCGGGAAGGACCATGGCGCGCCGGGGCTGCGGCCGCACTATCACGCGAATTACTACGCGGCGTTCGTCATCGGGCCGGATGGGCACAATATCGAGGTGGTGTGCCATCAGGCGCAGGGGTGATCTGCGCAAGCGCGTGGAACGCGGCGATCAATGGAGCGTCCATCTCACGTACTGAAGAACCCCGCGCTATCTCGTGAACCGCCCCGATGGGCGCCCTATCGGCGGATCGCCGGCCGCAATCGCTCATTCGACAGAACCGGCCGGATCATCGACAATTCGCGCCTATCAAGACATGACAGAAGAGGGCGGGTGCATGCGCGGGTTCCGTAAAACGCTTGGGGTGATCCTGGGCCTTTCCGTCGTTGGCGTCACCGGCGTTCAAGCCGCATCCGGCGAACTGGCCTTCCCCCGTTTCACCCAGGCGGAGGGCCGGACGGACACCGACGGCCTCCCGCTGTCCGGCGTGAAACTCTGCGTGCTTCCGGACCGTGCGCAGTGCTTCGAGATGCCGCCCGCGCCGCTGCCCAATTCGCCGAAGGAGCTTTACCAGTTCGGACTGACGCCAAGGTCCGAGCGGCTGCCGATTGCGTCGGGCGGCTCGTGGGTGTTCTTCTCGGGAATGTTTTCGGGCGGCGGCAGCGGGATGCTGGAGCGCGTGGCGATCCTGCGTTATGGCGCGAACGGCAAGATCGAGAACCTGATGCCGGAAGTCACCCAGACCGAACTGGCCGATCGCGCGATGTGGAAGGTGCCGGACGTGTCGTCCTATCCGGTGTTCGTTCGGGCCGATTATGTGTGGGGCAAGGGCGAAAGTCATTTCGAAGCGCACCTCTTCGACGTCGATGCGTGGGTGTTCGATCCCGCTACCAATCAGTACAAGAAGCGGTTGTCCTACCGGACGACCAAACGCTATGACCGCGGCGAGGGCTCGGACCATGTGCTGACTTCCGAGCGTGCAGAGATTCTGCGGCGCCTCGCGGCCAGCAAGTAGCCCGGGGCCGGTGGCGCACCGGGAAGCCGTCGAGACGCACGACGGGGTTCGGCGAATCCGGCGGGCCGTTCAACGCAGGCGTGGCTCGCGAAACCCTACCGCTGCGCGTCCCCGTAAGTCTCCCTGCACACCCCGCGCAACGCCTCGACGAGCAGATCCCGCGCCGGCGAGCGCGACTCGGCGGCGCGGGTGAACAGCGCGATGGGCGGAAGCGTCCACACCAGCGAGTACGGCACGATCGCCACGCCGGCGATCCGCACCAGTTCTTCCGCGATATCGGCCGGCACGATCGACACGGCCTCGTCGCTCGACGCGATCATCTCGCCGATCAGCTTGGATGAATAACTCTCGACGATCGGAACGGGCGGCGCGATGCCGGCCGACAGGAACAGGTCGGTGACCTGTTCCCGCATCGGCGTATGCGGCGCGCCGAGAATCCAGTCGAGCGCGTGCAGCTTGTGCCAGTCGAGCGCGGTGCGGGCCAGTTTCGCGGCAAGGCGCCGGCTCGCGATCATGCGCGGCTGCTGCTGGTACAAGACCTCGAAGGAGACCTGCCCCAGGTCGATCGCCGACGAGGCCCGCCCGATCACGATGTCGACGCCGTGGTCCCTGAGCTGCAGCAGCAGCTGATCGCTGGTGCCCTCATGAATCGTCACGGTCAGGCGTCGCTCCATGCGCGCTTGCAGCCGCTTGAGCGCGGCCGACAGCATCTGCCCGGAAATGAACGGAATCACGCCGATGTGCAGGTGGGCCGCATGGCCGGCGGCGACGGCCTCCATCTCGCGGGCGAGGTGGTCGAGATCCTTGATCATCGCCTTCGCCCGCTCGAGCACGACCGCGCCGAGCGCGGTGGGCCGCATGCCGCGCGACGAGCGCTCGAACAGCGGCGTGCCGAACATGCTCTCCAGCTCGGACAGCGCATTGGTCACGGCGGGCTGGCTGCTGGCCATGTGCTCCGCGACGCGCGTCAGCGACCCGTGCTGCTGGATTTGCAGCAACAGCACCAGGTGCCGCATCTTCAAGCGGGCGCCCAGCCGCCTGACCACGTCGTTTGCGTCAAAAGTCATTGACTGGTCATGTATCCATCATGAAAAAGTGATGGGCCAATATTAAAACAGAATCAACACGTTATGGCGGAGCCCTAGAATCCCCTTCATGGATCGCGCCGGGACTGGCCTGGCGCCCGTGCCCGGATCGAAGAACATGAAACAGACTGAGACACAGCAGCAGGCAGCGTTCGACTATCACGAATTTCCGACGCCGGGAAAGATCTCGGTCGTCGCCAGCAAGCCGCTCGTGACCCAGCGCGATCTCGCGCTGGCGTACACGCCGGGCGTGGCGGGCGTGTGCGAGGCCATCGCCGCCGATCCGCTGCAGGCGCACCGGTTCACGAGCCGCGGCAACCTGGTGGGCGTGATCACGAACGGCACGGCCGTGCTCGGCCTGGGCAACATCGGCCCGCTCGCGTCGAAGCCGGTCATGGAAGGCAAGGCGGTGCTGTTCAAGAAATTCGCGGGGATCGACGTCTTCGACATCGAGATCAACGAAACCGATCCGGACAAGCTGGTCGACATCATCGCCGGCCTCGAGCCGACCTTCGGCGGCATCAACCTCGAGGACATCAAGGCGCCCGAGTGCTTCACGGTCGAGCAGAAGCTGCGTGATCGCATGAAGATCCCCGTCTTCCACGACGACCAGCACGGCACCGCCATCACCGTCTCCGCCGCGTTCATCAACGGGTTGAAGGTCGTCGGGAAATCGATTTCGGAAGTGAAGGTCGTGACGTCGGGGGCCGGCGCCGCGGCGCTGGCCTGTCTGGACCTGCTGGTCGACCTCGGGCTGCCGGTTGAAAACGTCTGGGTGACCGACATCGAGGGCGTCGTCTATCGCGGCCGCACCACGCTGATGGATCCGGCGAAGTCGCGCTTCGCGCAGGACACCGACGCGCGCAAGCTGGCCGACGTGATCGGCGGCGCGGACGTGTTCCTGGGCCTGTCGGTCGGCGGCATCCTGACCGCCGAGATGCTGAAGGCGATGGCGCCGCGCCCGCTGATTCTCGCGCTGGCCAATCCCACGCCGGAAATTTTCCCGGAACTGGCGCATGCGACGCGCGACGACGTCGTGATCGCGACGGGCCGCTCGGACTACCCGAACCAGGTCAACAACGTCCTCTGCTTCCCGTACATTTTCCGGGGCGCGCTGGACGTCGGCGCGACGACGATCACCCGCGAAATGGAGATCGCCGCCGTTCACGCGATCGCGGGGCTGGCCGAGGAAGAGCAGAACGAAGTGGTCGCGGCGGCCTACGGGGCGTACGACGTGGCGTTCGGCGCGCAATACCTGATTCCGAAGCCGTTCGACCCGCGCCTGATCGTCCGTATCGCGCCGGCCGTGGCCAAGGCGGCGATGGACGGCGGCGTGGCGAAGCGCCCGCTGACCGATCTCGACGCGTACGTCGAGCAACTGCAGCAATTCGTCTACCACTCCGGTGCATTCATGAAGCCGCTGTTCGCGACGGCGCGCCGGCTAGTGCGCGACGGCGGCAAGGCGCGGATCGTCTTTACCGAAGGCGAGGACGAGCGCGTGCTGCGCGCGGTGCAGGTGATCGTCGACGAGAAGCTGGCGCGGCCGATCCTGGTCGGGCGCCCGGAGGTACTGCTGGCGCGCATCGAGCGATTCGGCCTGCGGATCCGGCTCGGCCAGGATGTCGAGGTGACGAATCCCGAGTATGACGAGCGCTTCCCGCAGTACTGGACGAAGTACTGGGAGCTGCGCTGCCGGGATGGCATCTCGAAGGAGATGGCGCGGGTCGAGATGCGGCGCCGCCTGACGCTGATCGGCGCGATGATGGTGCGGCTTGGCGACGCGGACGGGATGATCTGCGGGACGGTGGGTGAGTATCACAACCACCTGCGGTTCGTGGACGAGGTGATCGGGAAGAAGCCGGGGGCGTCGACCTATGCGGCGATGAACATCCTGTTGCTCGACCAGCGAACGGTCGCGCTGGTGGATACGCACGTCAACGACAATCCCGACGCGGAGCAGATCGCGGAATTCACGATCGCCGCGGCGCGTCAGATGGAATGGCTGAACCTGACGCCGAAAGCGGCGCTGCTGTCGCGGTCGAACTTCGGGTCGGGGAGCGCGGCGTCGGGCGTGAAGATGCGCCGGGCGCTGGAGATCGTCCGGGAGCAGGCGCCGGATATCGAGGCGGACGGCGAGATGCATGGCGACTGCGCGCTCGACGAGGGCTTGCGGTCGAAGCTGCTGCCGATGTCGCCGCTGAAGGGCGCTGCCAACCTGCTGGTTTGCCCGAACGTGGATGCGGGGAATATCGCGTACAACCTGCTCAAGACCGAGGCGGGCAGCAACGTGGCGGTGGGGCCGTTCCTGCTGGGCGTCAACGCGCCGGTGAACATCCTGACGTCGAGCGCGACGGTGCGCCGGATCGTGAACATGGCGGCGTTGACGGTGATCGAGGCGAATCGCAACGCGTCTGCCTGAGCAGGCAACGAAGGCGCCGCGTAGCGGAATCCGGGTGGTAGCGGGTTCCGCTATCCGGTCGTCTGAATGAACAGGGGGCGTGGGTGGTTCGTGTCGCTGAGCCGCGTGTGTCAAGGGCGATTGGCTGCGGCTAGCTTCGGGCGTCGGCAATCGTTTGCACGCAGCCACCCGCACCTCGGCTTTACCCTGAGACGCACCCGCCGCCGCCTCTCCCGGCACCAGCTTCTCGCGCCGATGCTGCAGTGCATTTAATAAGTATCACGTAACAACTTACCTGACGCGGCATCCTGCCGCATTCACTTTTGATACCGATCCCAACGATCTTTTTAGGGCTCGCCACTTTCAATATCATCCGATAATTACCTTTTATTTTCGTCTAAAATCGCGCTTCTTCTTACTTTAGGGCGGAAAGCGTTTTGAAAAGACTGACGAAAAATATCTCGCGCACGGCCATCGCCGCATGCGTCGCTTATGCCGGGCTCCTGCCTTTATCCCGGCCCGCTGAAGCCCAGGTCGAACCTCTGAAGAATCCCGTCTACGGCGTGACCCTCGACGACCTGACCAAGCTGGACGCGATCGTCGCGTCGCTGCAGAACCTGCCGTACAAGCCCACCGTGCGTGTCGTGTTCGATCCGGGTACGTCGGCCGCCGACTACTATGCACCGCTGCTGCGCCTGCACGCCGTCGCGTACGTGATGGGCGAAGTCTACGATTCTTACTATTTCCCGACGGATCTCGCCACGTACAAGGCCAGAACGCAGGAACTGGTGTCGCAGTTGAAGAACACGGTCGACGTCTGGGAGATCGCGAACGAAATCAACGGCGAATGGCTGCGTAACGACCCGAGCGGGACGAACAGCGTGGTCAACGCGCAAGAGCAGCAGATCGGCCAGATGGTCGCGGCGGCCAACCAGATCGTCAAATCGAACGGCGGCAAGACGGCCATCACGCTGTACTACAACGACGACAGCAAGGGCACCAACTGCTGGGAGAAGCCGCAGGATTACTGGAAGACGTGGCCGACCACCTTCCTGTCGTCGACGGTCCGCCAGCAAGCCGACTACGCGCTGTTCAGCTACTACCCGTACCAGGATTGCCCGGGGCTGAATCCGACGTGGAAGAACGATTTCGCGGCGCTGGAAAGCATCTTCCCGAACGCGAAGGTCGGCTTCGGCGAAATCGGCACCTCGAATACCGCCGCGCCGGCGTCGGTGCAGCAGAACCTGATCAAGACGTACTACCCGATGGTCAACAGCATGACCGATCCGCGTTTCATCGGCGGATTCTTCTGGTGGAACTACGCCGAGCAGATGGTTCCGTATTCGACGAGCTCGTACTTCCAGCTGTTGCGTCAAACGATCATCACGCTCAAGGCGCCCAACTAAGCGCAAAGCGCCATCCATGAGCAAGCGTCAGCGTCGCTGTTAGAACCACAATGTCGCGCGTACCACGAGACCACGTGCGCGTGCCGCTGACGTCAACCCGAACCGGTATTGCACCGTGACATCCAGATAGCTTGCCGGCGCGCTATATCGGCCTTCGCGAAACCAGTACCGAAACTGGATGCCGGGCCCGGCGCCGATCGCCGTCTTGTCCGGCTGCCGATTGTCGTGATCGCCGGCCACCGCGGCGTGCGGGTAGATGGTCAGCCGATCGCTGATCATCGGCAAACGCCAGGTGTGCCCGTAACGCAACTCCGAATAAATGATGTATCGCCCCGCGCTGATGAAGTAAGCGCCTTCAACGTAGGCCTGCCAGCTGCGCCAGCTCGGCTCGGTGACCCTCAGGTCGGTCCCGCCTTCCGACGAATAACCCAGGCGCATCAGCCAGTCCGTCATCGACTGGCTGCCGACGTGGAACAGCCGCTCGGCGGTCAGCACGACGTTCTGGTCGGGCAGCGGCTTGTAGCGCGCGCCCACCGAACCCTGCACGGTCGGCAGCCCGGTCGTGTTGCCCGATCCGTCGTAGGCCGTGCCGTATCCGCGCACGAAGAACTGGAAGATGCGGCCGTTCTGATAGCCGATCTTCGGCGGCTGCCAATACACTTCCACACCCGGCTGCAGCACGCTGATGGTGCCTTGTGGACCGAACGCGGCCGACTGGTACGGCGCGCTCAGGACGAACCCCCAGCTGCGCTGAAGCTGCTCGACCTCCCGCCGATAGCCGAACTTGTGTTGCGCATCGAAGGTGTGTTCGTTTTCGTCGGCGTCGAGGCTGTGCTCGAACAGGTCGATGGACTCCTGGTTCAGCCCGATCCGCTTGGCGGCGTAGCCCGCGTCCGCGTAGTTCATCGCATTGCCGGCACCGCCGGAAAATCCCGCCTGGAATGCGTCGAGCGCCTCGCGATCCTTGTGGTCGCGCAGGAGGTCATAGGCATCCTGCAACTTCTGCTGCGCGGTATTGTCGACCGGCGCCTCGGCGGCCTGATCGTCCAGCCTCGCCTGCGCCGCGATCGACGCGGCCATGTTGCGCTCGCCTTCGGTCGTCGCGTCGCTGGCCGCCAGGTCGGCCATGCGGATGGCGGTGTCGCGGTCGCCTGCCTGCAGGCTCATCTGCGCGATGCGCACCTGGACCACGGCCGATTTTTCATCGGCCAGCGGCGCCAGCGCGATGCCGGCTTCATGCGGAAGCTTCGCCGCGAGCGCGCTGTCCGACCAGGCGAGACGCAGGTTGCGCTGCTGTTCCTTGCTCCATTTCCCGGTCGCGACGGCGGCCGCGAAATCGCTGCAGGCAACGTCGTAGCGCATCTGCCGCTGCGCCAGGTAGCCATGCTGCGCGCGTACCGCCGCACTCTTCGGAAAACGAACGATCAGCGATTCCACCATCGAATCCGCTTCGTCGACCTTTCCTTCCCGTCGGTATACGTCGACGAGCAGCAGCCCGAGCTGTTCGCTTCCGGGCTGAAGCTTGATGGCGCGCGACGCATACACTTCCGCGAGGGGCAGGTCGCCGGCATTGATTGCCTTGTAGGCGCTGTCGGCGAGCTTGTAGGCCTTGGGCGTCAGTTGCTGCGCGGCGGACGCCGGCGCCTGCCAGGCCAGCGACACGGCGATTGCCAGTGCGCTCAACCGTGCGCAGCGCTTGAGGCTGGCCGCGATCGGGCGTGTCGAATGCTTCATGCCTGTTCTCCCGACGGTTTCTGCGCGGGAGCACCTTGCTGCGCGGCCGGGTCGCCGTCGCGCAGGCGCGTGAGTTCGACGAAGCGCGAGTGCCGGGCGAGTTCGGCGGTAATCTCCGTGTCGCAGGCAATGAAATAGGCCACCTTCGCCCGGGCGCCGCGCCGCACGACATCCTGTTCGTCCGGCGTGAGCGGCCGCCCGACCGCGATGTTCAGCGTGCCGT
The DNA here is from genome assembly GCF_030482505.1 of Burkholderia sp. AU45274. Lineage (NCBI taxonomy): Bacteria > Pseudomonadati > Pseudomonadota > Betaproteobacteria > Burkholderiales > Burkholderiaceae > Burkholderia > Burkholderia sp. AU45274. The sequence goes on from NZ_JAUJQE010000001.1 coordinate 173,154, forward strand.
CGTCCGCCGTTGAAAACGGGACGGCCCGATACGCGTACTGCAGCTCGAAGGCGAGCGAATCCGCGAAGTGGCCCACCGCGACGTTGCCCAGGCTCACCCGGGGCAGCTCGGCTTGCTCGGCGATCGCATCCGCGAGCGATTCGGTCGAGATCTCGCTGCCTTCGATCAGCAATTCGCCCAGCCGCTTGCCGCAGGTCAGTTGTTTCTCGAGGCTCGCCTGCAATTGCTCCAGCGTGACCACGCCCCAACCGACGAGGATCTCGCCGATCTTGAGGCGCACCTTCCCGAGCTCCTGGTTCGACAGGTAGGTATGACTGGTCTTGTCCCACGCGATGGGCTTGCCGCTCACGAGATGGCCGAGATAGATGCGCCACGCACGGCAGACCGCGTAGAAGTTGATCAGGTTGTTGACGAACATCCGCGGGATCGAGAGCAGCCCCTGGAGCGGGCCGTTCAGCTTGCTGACGAAGTGATAGCGTTGCCCGGCGCGCGCGAACAGCATCGCGGTGTTCACCCACAGCAGCGGCGTGACCCACGAGCTCGCCATGACGGCAGAGGCGCCGGCGGGGATGGCAACGCCGGCGTGCTGGAGCGCCGCAAGCAGCAGGAAGTTGAGCAGCACGGCATAGGCAATCACCGAAAACAGTGACGTCACGATGCCTTTGCGATCGTGGAAGAACATGTAGCGGGTGAGCAGGTTGCCCTTCCAGCCGAGCTGCTCCCAGCCCTGGAAGGCGATGCCGAGAATCCAGCGCGCGCGCTGACGGTACGCGGTGCGAAATGTCTTGGGAAAGTACTCGCGCGTGGCCAGCAGGTTTCGATTGACGACGTTGCCGTTGGCACGCTGGCCGCCGGTGTCGCGTGCGATATCCGAAAGCGGGAAGCGGGCGAAGGTTTCCGTCATGCCGAGGTCGCGCAGCCGGAAGCTGAAGTCATAGTCCTCGGTCAGCGAACGGGTGTTGAACGGACAACCGTTGCGCTCCTTCATCGCCGCTTCGATCGAGCGCCGGCTGTAGCATGACGCGACACCCGCGCCCGGGACGATGCCGGTCAGCCGGGCGCGCACCGGCACGTCCTTCTGGTGCGTTTCGCTGAAGTCGTCCAGGTAGCAGCCGGCGACGAACTCGTTCCATTTCCGCGGCAACGACAGCACGGGAAGCTGGACGAGGTCGCTGTCCGCCACCGCGTGGTTGAGGTATTTGAGTTCGACCGGATGAATGACGTCCTCGCAGTCGTGCATGACGACGCCCGCGAACTGGATGTGATGGACCGATTCGTAACGCAGGATGGCTTCGACGATCCAGTTCAGGCAGTCCGCCTTGCAGGTCGGCCCGTCGTTCATCACGGTCGCGCGCGTGACCCGGCCCGGATACCGGCGGACCATGCGTTCGACCTCGGCCGTGGTTTCCGCATCGTTGTGATAGGTGCCGACGAATATCACGTAGCGCTCGTACTCGAGCGTCGCCAACGTGTTTTCGATCATCTTGGCGATCACGTCATATTCTTTCCACGCCGGCACCATCAGCGCCAGATGCCGCTCTTCCAGCGCGCGCAGCATGCCGATATCGATCGTTTGCGATTTTTCGCGGCGCAGGATGCGCCCGATTTCAAAGGACCAATAGCAGGCATCCAGCGTGAGGTCATCCAGTGTGCTGACCAGGATGACGATTGCGGTCACAATGGTGACGATGTTAAGCGCATATAAATACGCACTCCAAACCATGTTGTCCATCATCTTTCCCGCGCTGTTATCTTTTATTTGATTATTTCCCCTCGTACCGACGCAAGACGAAACGTTCATTCGTCCTCGTCGCCCCGTCACGTCCACTGCGTGGTGTGTGCCACGCGAATGCCTGCCGCTCGAAAAAGCGCGCGCCGCGCGCGCTTCGTCGATGCAGCCACGTCACATCGCGAGCGATGCAACGTGTTCAGTGGATGACTTTTGGACAGCCCATTTCCGCCTGCCTGCCTCCGTCACTGCATCCTTCAACGCTCGCAGCCGCTCTCCGCCCGGCGCGCGCGCATGGCTCCCCGCGCATCGACTTCGCAACACAGTGCTCATGTAGCAAGTCGTGCGCCATCGCCGCGCGACCCTTGACGTTGCGGGCGCCGCGAACCGCCGCACAGGATCGGCCCGCCGAATCCGAGCCAAATGTTTCAGTGCTGAAACACGCCGTCGATCGACCGGATGACACATCGTTTTCGGACCCTCGGCACGTGCGCGGCTGGCGCCCTCCGAAAATCGTCATGCGATTCCAGCGGTGACCGGCCGGACGAATGGGCGTTGAACCGGAAATCGAGCGCGCCAGGCGTCGTTGCGCGTGCGGGCGTGCCATTCACGGCGATCGTCGCATCGCGATCCGCGAAGCGTGGGGCACGACAGGTTTCGCCCGGGGCGCATGAACGGGTTTCGCGTGTTTGTCCGATTAAATTCGTGACACCGCCGCGTTGCACGCCTGAAACGTTTTATCGACGCATTTTCGAGCGGCCTCGATGCGCCAATTTCGTCGCCTTGGCGCTATGCCCATTTGCGACGGATGGTACGGTTCTAGCTTGAAAGTAAAACCATCTCCTACCGGATTTATTTGTCTGGTTTCAATTGCGCATCAAAATATTCACGACATGGCGCCCCGATTCCGGATGGTGATTCGACGTGCTCGTTTCGCTAACGAGATGAACTTATTTCGCATATCAAAGGATGAAAATCATGCCTTCGCATCGCAATCAATCTTTTCGAAACGGGTTGAGCGCCGCCGGATCAATCGTCGCATTGATCACGACGCTCGTCTTCGCCGTCGGCGTTCAGGATGTGGGTGCGCAGCAGACGAGTAATTCCTCTGCCCAGAAGATCAAGCCGCCTCCGCTGCCGAACGGCTCGGCGCACGTCAACGTGAAAGCCGGCATGTCCGACGAGGATTGGGAAAAGGCGTACAAGGAAACGGGCCGCCCGAAGTTCAGCAAGAAGTCCGTCAGTAAATCCAACGGCAATGTGGAACGTGAATAGGGAGAAACGGCCATGAAAAAGATCTTGCTCGTCATCGCCCTGCTTGCGGGACTCGCGCAAATGACATTGCCGGGCACCGCGCACGCGCAGGCCACCACTGCCCATACGCTCATCCTGTACGACAATCCGGCCAACGATCCGTTTTCGAAGCTGGGCCTGATGTACAGCATCATGCTGAGGAACCTGCTGGGTCACTTCAATACGACCGTCGATCTGGTTCCGATCCAGAACTACACGGCCGGCATGGTCGGGAATCACGACGCGACGTTCTATATCGGCAACTACTACAACAACCCGATTCCGACCGCGTTCATGAGCGACGTGATGACCACCAAGAAGACGGTGGTCTGGTTCAAGTACAACCTGTGGCAGCTGGCATGGAACACGGCCTACACGTTCAACCAGACCTACGGGTTCAGCTTCCTGGGCCTCGCCGGGATGAACGCGACGCCATCGTCGAGCAATCCGAATCCCGGGTTCTACGACACGGTCACGTACAAGAACCTGCCGATGGTCAAGTACTACGCCTATGACGCGTCGTCCGGCACGATCAATGCGGATCCGGACGTCGGACTGACCCAGGTCGTCGATGCCACCAAGGCGCAGGCGCTCGTCACCATCAAGAACAGCCAGAGCGGCGCAACCGCGCCGTACGTCATGCGCTCGGGCAACTTCTGGTACTTCGCGGACATGCCGTTCTCCTATATCGGCCCGACGGATCGCTACCTGGTGATCTGCGACATCCTGCACGACATCCTGCAGACCAATGCACCGGTGAATCATCGTGCGCTCGTCCGCCTGGAGGACCTCGACGCGTATACCACGACGAGTTCGATGCTGCTGCTGACGAACTACATGTACTCGAAGAAGATCCCGTTCACGATGGCCACCATCCCGTTGTATACGGACCCGAACGGCTACTACAACGGCGGCGTGCCGGAGACGATCCATCTGGCGCAGGCAACGGGCCTCAAGCGTGCTCTGAATTATGCGCTGTTGCGCGGCGGCTCGATCGTGATGCACGGCTATACGCACCAGTACGATTCGACACCGAACCTGCTGAATGCCGTCAGCGGTAGCGACTACGAGTTCTGGTACGCGGTGCAGAACCGGCCGGTTGATGAGGATTCCGTGCAATGGGCGGAAGGCAGAATGGCCGATGGCCTGCTCGAGTTCACGCTCAACGGCTACAAGATCGTCGGCTGGGCCGCACCGCAGTACCAGATGTCCCCGGCCGCGTCGTCGGCGACAGCCCTCACGTTCCCGACCACGTTCCAGCGGGCCGTGTATTACACTGCGACCAAACCGCAACTCGGCACGGGTGCCGCCAACCAGGACTTTTCGGCCGGGCAGTTTTTCCCGTACATCATCAACGCTGATTACTACGGGCAGCGGATCATTCCGGAGAACCTGGGCAGCGTGCAGTACAACATCTGCAACGTCGACCCGTTCTCGTGCATCACCTACACGTGGCAGCAAATCGTGACCAATGCGCAGTACGGCCTGGCGGTGCGGGACGGTTTCGCGTCCTTCTTCTTCCATCCGTACTGGCTCGAACCGGATCTCGGATTGCCGGCGTATCAGGACTTCCAGAGCATGATTACCGGCATTACGAATCTCGGCTACACGTGGGTGGACGGCACGACGGCCAAGTGACGCAGGCGTAGCGACAGCAACGTGCGACCCGCATTGGCAACGCGGGTCGCACGTTTGCATTTGATCGGCTACGATGACGCGCAGGCATGCTTCCGGAGAGCCAGCGATGACCATGTATGCGACGCCGGCCTGGCGCAGGATTCAACAACGCATGGGCCGGCTTCGACTCGCAGCGCAACCGGGCTCGCTCGCCGCCGCGCCGCGTTCGCCTCGCGCGGCGACGCTCGCGGCGATCGGCGCATCGCTCGTCGTGGCCGCCTGCAGCTGGACCGCGCACGACGTGCACGCCGACGGCATCGCCTGGCAGGTGGACAACACGACGACCAATCCGGCCGGCAACTGGCAGATCCTCGGCATCCACGATCTGCTGATTCAATGGACCGTCGTCGACGATACCGCGTTCATCGCCAACACCCGCATCCAGCCTGCCGCGCACCTTCCCGACTGGGAGCGTATCGGTCGTGAGCCCTGGGCGAGGAACGTGATCCTGGGCCTCGCCGGCTACCAGGACGAAAAACGGGCGCGCACCCATCTGTCGACGCTCGCCGATCAATCCCTCGAAGTAGCGCACGCAACGATCCCGCTGCATGTCACCGGTTATTACTTTCCGGTGGAGATCGATCCGACCTGGCAGGACGCGCCCAAGCTCGCCGCGATCCTGCAACGGCTGCCGCGTCCGCTTTGGGTGAGCGTGTACGACCAGACCAACATCGGCGGAAAGACGCTCGCGGACTGGCTCGCGGCGTGGCTGCCCGCGGACGTCGGCGTGTTCTTCCAGGACGGCTGCGGCGTCTATGCCCGCGAGCCGTATGTCGCGCGCAGCTACCTCGACGAACTCGTTTCAAAACTGGGCAAGCAACGCGTGCGGGTGATCGCCGAGGCATTCCGGCCCGCCGAGCGGGGCGGGTTTCGCGCCGCCAGCGCCGACGAGCTGAGCAAGCAACTGGTGGCCTATCGCGGCTACTCGGTCTATCTGTTCGACGGTCCGCACTACGTGTCGGACGACCTCACGCGCGCGCTGTCGACGTGGAAGCCCAAGCCGCCGCCGCCCGCGCCTGCGGGGCCGGCGCACTGATTCGGCCGGGTCCCGGCCACAAGCTGGGCGGGCAGGGTGAGCGCGCGGCGAAACGAAACAATCGGGCGGATTGGCTTTCCGCCGGCAACACGTGCGTAAAGCCCTGGGTCGAAACGCTGGCGGACCGCGCGTTTTGCTGCGCCCGCCCGCGCCCCATGTGATGACCAAACCGCAAGACCTAGTGCATAGATATCGTTTGCCGCGGCCTTAATGACTATCGACAATCGTGGCTCGATTTCACCGCCGTGGCGCCAGAAGCGCCGCGGTGGCCGGTATCGGGCGGCTATCCCGGCCGTCCGCGCCATCCAGCTCACGACGACATGTACGCGTTCACTCCCTCATTCCAGAATCCCGCCGGCTCGCCGATCCGCGAACTGTTCAAGTACCTGTCCGAACCGGGCATGATTTCCTTCGCGGGCGGTTATCCGGCCAGCGACCTGTTCGACGTCGACGGCCTGAACGCAGCCGCCGAGCGCGCGTACGCGCAGCCCGTGCGCTGCCTGCAATACGGTCCGACCGACGGCCTCGCTGAACTGAAGCAGCAATTGATCGCGCTGATGGGGCGTCGCGGCGTGGCGTGCATACCGGCCGAACTGCTCGTCACGACCGGTTCGCAGCAGGGTCTCGACCTGCTGCTGCGCGTGATGGTGTCGCCCGGCGACGTCGTGCTGACCGAGCAACCGGCTTACCCGGCGACGCTGCAGGCGATGCGTCTGCAGCAGGCGCGCATCGTGACGATTCCGGTCGACGGCGCGGGCCTCGACGTCGATCGTCTCGGCGAACAGCTCGCGTCCGGCGCGATCGCGCAGCCGAAGCTGCTGTACACGGTCCCGACCTTCGCGAACCCGACGGGCGCGACGCTCACGCGCGAGCGCCGGCTGAAGCTGCTGCGTCTCGCGGTGCAATACCGTTTCCTGATCGTCGAGGACGATCCATACGGCGACCTGCGTTTCGCGGGCGAAGCCGTGCCGTCGATGCTGGCGCTTGCCGATGAAGTGGACGGCGCGCGCGACTGGATCGTGCATTTCGCGAGCCTGTCGAAGATCGTCGCGCCCGGGCTGCGCGTGGGCTGGACGATCGCGCCGGCCGAGATCGCGCGGCGCTGCGTGATCGCGAAGCAGACAGTTGATCTGTGCAGCACGCCGTGGACCCAGGCGGCCGCCGCCGAGTATCTGGCCGACGGTGCGCTCGAACGCCATCTACCGCGCATCACGGCCGCGTACCAGCGCAAATGCGACGCGATGTGCGACGCGTTGCGCGACGGCCTCGGCGATGCGATCGAATTCCATCGTCCCGAAGGCGGGATGTTCGTGTGGGCGCGGATCGGCGCGGTGTCGTCGGACGTGCTGCTGCAACAGGCGATCGCGAACAAGGTCGTGTTCGTGCCGGGCAAGGCGTTCTTCGCGGACAACGTCGACGCGGCCTCGCTGCGCCTGTCGTTTGCCGCGCCGGACGTCGACGCGATCCGGGAAGGCGTGGCGCGCCTCGTGCGCGCGTATGGTGCGGCGCTGGCCGCGTGAGGAGACACCAACATGACGATCACCGTCAACGACACCGTATCGATGGGCGCAGCGCCGGGCGCGAGCGATAGCCGGCCGGTTGCGCACCGGTCGTCGCAGATCAGCGCCGGGCCGCAATATGTGGCCGACGTGCTCGGCCGCTTCGGCGCGGAGCCGGCGGCCGACCTCGGCGACGCGGCATCGGTCGTACTCGGCTACAACTGAGCCGCCCGGCGACGGCCGGCGCGCCGCGCGCGTGCCGTCGCCGCAGCAAACGGTTAAGCTGGCGCGATCGCAACCTGCACGATCGCCGCTTCGTCATGCCTGACTCCCCTTCCGAATCACTTGCGCAAACCTACGAGCGCCTGTGGTCCTGCCTCGAATCCGGCGTGAGCGCGCAACGCTCGCCGTTCACGATGCTGCAGGCCGCGACGCTCGGCGTCGACGGCGCGCCGAAGGTTCGCACGATCGTGTTGCGTCAGGTGAACCGCGCCGATCGCGTGCTGTCGTTTCATACCGATGCGCGTTCGGAGAAGGTCGCGGAGCTGCGCCGCGATCCGCGCATCGCGCTCGTCGCCAACGATCTCGATGCGCTCGTGCAGATTCGCGTGGAAGGTGCGGCATCGATCTGCGACGACGAAGCGCAACGGCGCGCGGTCTGGCAAGCGAGCCGTCCGCATACGCTGCTGCTGTATCGCGCACCGTTGCCGCCGGGTACGCCGGTCGCGTCGCCGGAAGCCGCGCAGGTCCCGGCGAGCCAGGGGGCAGCATCAACCGATGACGGCTACGGCAACTTCTGCCTGCTTCACGTGACCGTGACGCGTATCGACTGGCTCGAACTCGCGCGCACCGGCCATCGCCGCGCGGTGTTCGATCTGCACGAACGCGGCTACGAAGGCCGCTGGGTCGCGCCCTGACGCGGCCGACGCCCGCTCAAGGGCGCCTGTCCGACACCACTTGCGCGGCCATCCACTCGCGCATCACGACGATCGCATCGTCGTCGCGGCGCTCGGCCGGATACACGAGATAGAACCCCACCGACAGCGGAAACGCGAAATCGAACGGCTTGCACAGCCTGCCCGCGGCGATGTCGCGCTCGACCAGCGGATCGGTCGCAAGCGCGATGCCCTGGCCGGCGACGGCCGCATCGATCGCGAGCGACGTCTGGTTGAAGCGCAACCCCTTGTGCGGATCGATGTCGACGGGTTCCGGCATCGCGGCGAGGAACTCGGGCCACAGGTCGTGCGCGTCGTGCAGCAGCACGTGGCCCGCGAGCGCGCGCGGCGACGCGGGCGCGGCCAGCAGCGCGGGGCTGCACACGGCGCACACGTCGAGCGGAAACAGCGCATGCGTGGCGAGATGCTTGCCGAACGGCGGCTTGCCGTAGCGGATCGCGAGATCGACGCCGTCATGCCGGAACGTTGCGATCTGCGGGTCGGCGATCACGCGCACGTCGTAGTCGGGATGCGCATCGGTGAACTGCGCGAGCCGCGGGATCAGCCATTTCGACGCGAACGACGGCGTCGTGCTGATCGTCAGCGCGGCACGGCGCTTGACGAGCTTGTCGGTCGCGTCGGCGATCGCATGCAGCGCGCGCTGCACGTCGGAGAAATACGCGGCGCCGTCATGCGTCAGCGCGAGGCCGCGCGGCAGGCGTTCGAACAGCTTCAGGCCGAGCACGTCCTCGAGATGGCGCACCTGCTGCGCGACGGCGCCCTGCGTGACGCCGATCTCGTCGGCGGCGGCGCGGAAATTGAGGTGCCGCGCGGACACTTCGAATGCACGAAGCGCATTCAGCGGCGGCAGGCGGGAGGGGCGAGGCGGCATCGTCAGGCTATAGAAAAACTATCGGCTGGAGGCAGAAATACTGGTTCGACAGTCGTGATGGATGCGCCTACATTACCACCATGGCGGGCCGAACGGCGGCTGCGCGGCGGCAGGATTCGAACGAGGAGCACATCGTGACTGTAGAAAAAGTAGCGTTGATCACGGCGGCGGGCAAGGGCATGGGCGCGGCGATCGCGCGTGAGCTGGCGGCGACGGGCTATCGCGTCGCGCTGATGTCGCCGTCGGGCAGCGCGGTGGCGCTCGGGGACGAACTGGGCGGGTTCGGCATCCAGGGCTCGGTGACGGAAGAAGCCGACATCAACCGGCTCGTGCAGGAAACGGTGGCGCGCTACGGTCGCATCGATGCGGTCGTGAACAACACCGGACACCCGCCGAAGGGCGATCTGCTGGCGATCACCGACGACAACTGGCACGCGGGGCTCGACCTGATCCTGCTGAACGTGGTGCGCGTGATGCGCCGCGTGACGCCGATCTTCCAGCAGCAGGGCGGCGGCGCGGTGGTCAACATCTCGAGTTTCGCGGCGGATGCGCCCGAGCAGCCGATGCCCGTTTCGTCGGCGCTGCGCGCGGCGCTGAGCGCGTGGACGCGGCTTTACGCGGAACGCTACGCGGCCGAGAACATCCGGATGAACGCGGTGCTGCCGGGCTTCATCGACAGCTGGCCGGAAACGCCGGAGATCGTCGCGCGCATTCCGGCCGGCCGCTTCGGCAAGACCGGCGAGATCGCGAAGACGGTCGCGTTCCTGCTGTCGGACGGGGCGGGCTACATCACCGGCCAGAACATTCGCGTCGACGGCGCGATCGTCAAGGCGCTCTGAGCGGCGCGCGGGCGGGCGGCTGCAAAGGCCGGGCCGCTCGCCGCGCAGCCGCTACAAACGCGTACAAATCAGACAAATACCGGATACATCAGACCTTTCAAATGGGCGACGCCGCGTGACGCGGGCGCGCCGGATTGAAAGCGTGGGCGCGTTTCCCGCGCGCGGCATGTTCACTTTCCACTTCACGAAAGGAGATGCCGAACGATGTCTTCCACACCGTTTTCCCCGATGCGTCGCCACCTGCTGGCCACCTCCGTGGCCGCCGGGGTCTCGGCGATGCTGCCCACCGCGCTGCATGCGGCGACCGGCGCGACCGGCATACGCCCGTTCACCGCGCACATTCCCGATGACGCCGTGGCCGACCTGCGCCGCCGCATTGCCGCGACGCGCTGGCCGGGTCGCGAGACCGTCGCCGACGAATCGCAAGGCGTGCGGCTCGCGCGCATGCAGGCGCTGCTGCGTTACTGGGGCACCGACTACGACTGGCGCAAGGGCGAGGCGCGCCTGAACGGCTTCCCGATGTTCATCACGGAAATCGACGGGCTCGACATTCATTTCATTCACGTGCGCTCGCGGCACGAGAACGCGATGCCGATGATCATGACGCACGGCTGGCCGGGCTCGATCTTCGAGTTGCTGAAGGCGATCGGCCCGCTGACCGATCCGACCGCGCACGGCGCGAGCGCGGACGATGCGTTTCACGTCGTCGTGCCGTCGTTGCCGGGTTTCGGCTTCTCGGGCCGTCCGACACGGACCGGCTGGGGTTCCGACCACATCGCGCGCGCATGGGGCGAGCTGATGGCGCGGCTCGGCTATACGCGCTTCGTGTCGCAGGGCGGCGATTGCGGCTCGGTGATCTCGCACCGGATGGCGATGCAGCGCGTGCAGGGCCTCGCCGGGATCCACGTGAACATGCCGGCGACGGTGCCGCCGGATATCGCGACGCGGCTCGCGACCGATGCGCCCGCGCCGGCTTCGCTGTCGCAGAAGGAGAAGGCCGCGTACGAGAAGCTCGCGACGTTTTATCGCGACAACTGCGGCTACTCGGCGATGATGGTCACGCGCCCGCAGACGGTCGGCTATGCGCTCGCCGATTCGCCTTCGGGGCAGGCTGCGTGGATGTACGACAAGATTTCGCAATGGACGTACAGCGGCGGCGTACCCGAACGCTCGATTCCGCGCGACGAGATTCTCGACGACATTTCGTTGTACTGGCTGACGAACACCGCGACGTCCGCCGCGCAGATCTACTGGGAGGATCACTCGAACAACTTCAACGCGGTGGACATCTCGCTGCCGGCCGCGATCACGGTGTTTCCGGGCGAAATCTACCAGGCGCCGCGCAGCTGGGCCGAGCGCAGTTATCACAACCTGATCTACTTCAACGAAGTCGACAAGGGCGGGCATTTCGCGGCATGGGAGGAGCCGGCGCTGTTTGCGCGTGAAGTGCGTGCCGGGTTCCGGCCGTTGCGGCGCGTGTAAGCGGGGAAGGAATGGCGAACGCGGGCCGGCGCGGTCATGCGGCCTGCGTTCGTTTCTGCTTTGCGGTTCAGCACGCCCACGCGGATGGCAACCTCGGCTACCTGCGATTCGGTGTGTCATGCGAACCGGCAGTGACGAACGATGGTGCGCCGAACAACTCAATCGGCACACCACCGAAGCCCGGATCAGGTCACTTCTTGAACGAATCCTGCGGGACGGGAACCGGGCTCCAGATCTCCGCATCCGATGCGTTGGCCGTGTACGTCCAGATGTACGTGCCCTTCGCGACGTTTCTCCATTGGAGATCGAAGACAAGTTGCGAATTGCTCACGTTTTCGATGTAGCCCGATTGCGCGTCGTCCGATTGCGGGTCGAATTGCCATTGCTGAGAGGCCGACGCGTTGTTTTTCTTGTAAGTGTTCAGGTAAAGGTATTGCTCGGCGGATACCGTTCCGCAGTCGATGGCGAGCGTGGGGTCGCTGTGCAGCGTGATTCCGCCATCCGGTTGGAAGTCCCACTCGGTATACAGGTTGTCCGTACTGGTGGGAAGGAGCACCAACCTGTTGCCTTGGACGCGATCGGTGACGCCGATGAGCCAGCTGTTGTCGGCCGAGTAATAAATTTTTGCCATTTTTTCCTCTGAGCGGTAATTGGATGAGTCGATAAATGAACGCTTCTTTCCCGACAGCAGCCTCGCGTGTAAATCATTCTTGCCCTTGATGCATCTGCATATAGTCGACGAAAAATCGTCGGCGCTTGATTGGCAAGGTTTAATGATGGGCGTCTGCCTGGGCCAAACATTAGGCCCGCCACATCGCTGGATCAATTACATGCGATTACACGAAGGGTCGCTACCGTGTCGGGAACGGGTCGACCTGCAACGCTGGCCTGATGAATTGCCCACGATTGAATGACATATCGATGAAATCGATCCTTCCGGATCGAAACATTCCATCGTAATTATCTGATTTGAAAGCGATTTTGATAAAAATCAAACATATATCGCGTGAATGATCTGGTAGTTTTAAACCCTCAATACAATGATTCGCGGCATTAAGGCAATTCGGCCCTTTCGCAGTTTCGCCCGATGAAAAAATACGTTTCGAGGTTTCGCGATGACGAATAACGACGTGCGCGAGTCGCGCGCGCCTGGCAATGGCGTGCGGCCGCTTGAAGGCAAAAGAGGCATCGTCGTCGGCCTGGCGAACGAGCAGAGCATCGCCTGGGGATGTGCGCGCGCCTTTCACGCAGCGGGGGCCGAACTGGCCGTGACCTGGCAATCCGATCGAGCGTTGCCGTACGTCGAGCCGCTGCTGGAGCAGCTGAAGCCGGCGATCGCGATGCCGCTCGACGTCAGCCGAACCGACCAGATGCGCGACGTGTTCGACACGATCGGCGAGCAGTGGGGCCGCCTCGATTTTCTGCTGCATGCCGTCGCCTATGCACCGAGGGCCGACCTGCACGGGCGGGTCGTCGACAGTTCGCCGGAAGGGTTCGCGCTCGCGATGGATACTTCCTGCCACTCGTTCATCAGGATGGCGAAACTTGCCGAGCCGTTGATGGATTCCGGTGGCAGCCTGATGGCAATGACCTATATCGGCGCCGACCAGGTCATCGCCGAGTACGGCGTGATGGGGCCGGTCAAGGCGGCGCTGGAGGCCACCGTTCGCTATCTGGCCGTCGAGCTGGGGCCGGCCGGCATCCGCGTGCATGCGGTGTCGCCCGGTGCATTGCCCACGCGCGCGGCCTCCGGGCTGCCGAACTTCGATCACCTGCTCGACGACACCGCACGGCGTGCGCCATTGCGCCGGCCGTTCGACATCGACGACGTCGGCGCGCTATGCACCTTTCTTGCCAGCGATGCCGCACGCGCGATGACCGGCGGCATTCACTACGTCGACGCGGGAATGCACGTGCTCGGCTGACGCGAGACGGCCGCTCCCGGAATGCGTCGGGATTCACCTTGCCCCTCTGGAGAACAGTGTTATGGATGCTGCCACGCAACTGGCGCGCAGTCACGAGATCGCCGCGGAGATTGTCCACGTCCTGCAAAAGCGCACGCAGCACGCGCTGGAACAGTACGGAAAGCGGTTGAGCGAAGCATTCGACGGCAGCGACAGCTCCGGCCACGACCCGGGCGCCGCCTCCTTCGCCGCACCGCTCTCGCCGTTGAGCGCATGGCATTACGCGGTCGACACCGTCCAGCGCTCGCTGCTGTTCTGGGACACGTTGCGCGAGCGCGGCACGCAATACGTCGAGCGCGCGGGCCAGGGGCTCAAGCCGGTGCTGCATTTCGACTACGACGTCGTGCTCGACGGCCGGCAGTTCGAGCGCCCCGTCAATTACGCACTCGTTCACATCCAGCCGCCGGACGGCGTGATCGTCGACGCCGCCAAGCGGCCCTACCTGATCATCGATCCGCGCGCGGGGCACGGCCCCGGCATCGGCGGCTTCAAGGACGATTCGCAGGTCGGCGTGGCGTTGCGCGCGGGGCATCCGGTGTACTTCGTCGTGTTCTTCCAGGAACCCGAGCCCGGTCAGACGCTGCTCGACGTGTGTGCGGCGGAACAGGCGTTCGTCCGCAAAGTGCGGGCGCTGCATCCGGACAGCCTCAAGCCGGCCATCGTCGGCAACTGCCAGGGCGGCTGGGCCGCGATGATGCTCGCGAGCTCGTCGGCGGACGACACGGGCCCGATCGTCATCAATGGTGCGCCGATGTCGTACTGGAGCGGCGCGTGGAGCGACGGGCCCGGCGACAATCCGATGCGCTATGCCGGCGGCCTGCTCGGCGGCACCTGGCTCGCGTCGTTCTCGTCGGACCTCGGCAACGGCAAGTTCGACGGCGCGTATCTCGTGCAGAACTTCGAGAACCTGAACCCGGCGAACACGTTGTGGGACAAGTATTACCACGTGTACGACCATATCGACACCGAGCCGCCGCGCTTCCTCGAGTTCGAGCGCTGGTGGGGCGGCTACTACCTGATGAACCGCGAGGAGATCGAATGGATCACGCGCAACCTGTTCATCGGCAACAAGCTCTGGTCCGGCGAGGTGCGGGACGGGACGGGCAAGGCGTTCGACCTGCGCGAGATCCGCTCGCCGATCATCCTGTTCGCGTCGATGGGCGACAACATCACGCCGCCGCAGCAGGCGTTCAACTGGGTCGCGGACATCTACGGCAGCACCGAGGAGATCAAGTCGCGCGGGCAGGTGATCATCGGGTTGATGGAAGAGGATGTCGGGCATCTGGGCATCTTCGTGTCGGGCAAGGTCGCGAAGAAGGAGCACGCACAGATCGTCAGCGTGCTGGATGCCGTCGAAACGCTGCCGCCCGGCCTCTATGCGATGTCGATCGAGGAAGTGAAAGGCGCCGACGGGAAAGTCGCTTACGAGGTCACGTTCGCCGAGCACCGTCTCGAAGAGATCGCGCAACACTTCAACCGCTTCGGGCGCAAGGACGAACAGGCGTTCGAGGCGGTCGCCGAGTTGTCCGAATTCACGCAGCGCGCCTATGAACTGTTCATGCAGCCGTTCGTGCAGCAAGCCTCGAACGAAACCACGGCGCGCGCGTTGCGGGAATTTCATCCGCTGCGCTTTCAGCGCTGGGCGTTTTCCGATCTCAACCCGTGGCTTGGCTGGCTGAAGCCGGCTGCCGACACGGTCAACGCGCATCGCCAGCAGGCCGACGATATCGAACTGTGGCGCAAGCTCGAACGCCGTGGCTCGGACGTCGTCAGCGCGTCGCTCGATTTTTTCCGCGCGATGCGCGATGCGAGCACCGAGTCGCTGTTCTTCACGCTGTACACGCAGCCCTTCATGCTTCATTTCGCGGAGCAGAATCGCGATCGTCATGCCGCGTCGCCGGCGGCGACGGACCCTCGCGACCTGCCGTTCGTGAAGGACGCGCTTGCGTCGATCGATCGGGGCGGCTACACCGAGGCGGTTGCGCGCGCAGCCTTTCTGCTTGAACGCAGCGGCGAGCCGTTTCCGCTGGCGCAGCTGGCGACCGAGCGTGAGCTCGCCGAAACCTACGCCGAGTATCTGCCGAACCTGCCGCCCGACCAGTGGCGGCGCATCTACGGCGAGCAGGAAATCATCGCGACCTACGCGCCGCAGCAGGCCGTCGCGACGCTGCCGGCGCTGCTGGTCCGGCCTGAGGATCGGCAGCGGCTGCTGACGTTGCTGGACAAGCTGCTGGGCGATCCGCGCGTGCAGAGCGCGTCGGTGAGCGAGCAACAGTGGGCGGCCCTGCAACGCATCCGCGCGGTGCTGGGCGCGCCGCCCGCGAAGCGGCCGGCCAAGGAGCCGGTAGCGGCCCTCGAGCGTGTGCAGTGACGGACAGCCAGGAACCACGATGGAAAACAGACACGAGAAATATCTCCGCCTCATCGAACACTGCCGGACGCTGGCGCCGATGCCGACGGCCGTCGCGCACCCGTGCGATCGAAGCTCGCTCGAAGGGGCGCTGGAGGCGGCGCGCAAGGGGCTGATCGAACCGATCCTGGTGGGCCCGCGGGCCCGGATCGAAGCGACCGCCGCGGCGTGCGAGCTGTCGATCAGCGACTATGAGATCGTCGATGCGCCGTACAGCGAGGCGTCGGCAGCCGCGGCGGTGCGGCTCGTCCGCGACGGGCGGGCGGCCGCGCTGATGAAGGGCAGCCTGCACACCGACGAGCTCATGGCCGAAGTGGTGCGTCACGATGCCGGATTGCGCACCGGCCGGCGCATCAGCCATTGCTTCGTCATGGACGTGCCCGCGCATGCCGATCCGCTGATCGTGACCGACGCGGCGATCAATATCGCGCCGACGCTCGAGGAAAAGGTCGACATCCTGCAGAACGCGATCGATCTTGCGCATGCGCTGGCCTTTCCGCAGGTGCGCGTGGCGATCCTGTCGGCGATGGAGACGGTCAACCCGAAAGTGCCGTCGACGCTCGAAGCCGCCGCGCTGTGCAAGATGGTGGACCGGCGGCAGATTACCGGCGCGCTCGTCGACGGCCCGCTTGCGCTCGACAACGCGATCGATCCCGAGGCCGCGCGCATCAAGCAGATCGATTCGCCGGTGGCCGGGCACGCGAACGTGCTGATGGTGCCCGACCTCGAAGCAGGCAACATGCTCGCCAAGAGCCTGTCGTTCCTGGCCGGCGCGGACGCCGCAGGGATCGTGCTCGGCGCGCGCGTGCCGATCATCCTGACGAGTCGCGCCGATTCTTTGATCACCCGGCTGGCTTCATGCGCGGTCGCGATGCTCGTCGCGAATGGGCAGCGTGAAGCGGCCACGCACGCGGGGTGACGCCATGGCAGACGTGATTCTGGTGTTGAATGCCGGCTCGTCGAGCATCAAGTTTTCCGCGTTCGACGTGCAGGGCGACACGCTCGGGCTGATCGTGCACGGTCAGGTCGATGGGCTTTACACGGCCGCCGCGCACTTCAGTGCCGTCGACCATCACGGGGAACATCACGAGCAGCAATGGGCCGACGTCGAGACGTTCGGCCATCACGAAGGGCTCGAGCAGATCGCCGCGTTCCTGGAGGCTCACCAGGAAGGGCATCGTCTCGCGGCGGTGGGCCATCGCGTCGTGCATGGCGGCCAACGCTTCAGCGGCCCGGTGCGCGTCACGCCCGAGATCGTGGCCGAGCTGGACAAGCTCACGCCGCTCGCGCCGTTGCATCAACCGCACAACCTGACGCCGATTCGCATCCTCGAAACGGTGCAGCCCGGCATCGAGCAGGTGGCCTGCTTCGACACGGCATTCCACCGCACGCAGCCCGCAGTGACCCAGGCGTTCGCGCTGCCCGAGTCGATCACCAGCCGGGGCGTGCGCCGCTATGGATTCCACGGGCTCTCGTACGAGTACATCGCGAGCGTGCTGCCCGACGTCGCGCCACAGGCGGCGCGCGGGCGCACGGTCGTCGCCCACCTCGGCAACGGCGCGAGCATGTGCGCGCTCGTGGCGGGCAAGAGTGTCGCGAGCACGATGGGGTTCACCGCCGTCGACGGGCTGCCGATGGGCACGCGCTGCGGCAACCTGGACCCGGGCGTCGTGCTCTTCCTGATGGAAGAGCTCGGGATGGACGTGCGTGCCGTCGAGGATCTGATCTATCGGCGCTCCGGGTTGCTCGGCGTGTCCGGCATCTCGAGCGACATGCGCACGCTGCTCGCGAGCGACGATCCGCATGCGCGCTTCGCGATCGAGCTGTACGTCGATCGCATCGCGCGCGAACTCGGGTCGCTCGCCGCCGCCATGGAAGGCATCGACGCGATCGTCTTCACGGCGGGGATCGGCGAGCATGCGGCGGCGATTCGCGAAGGCGTGATGCGCCGTGCGGCCTGGCTCGGCGTCGAGATCGACGTCGACGCGAACCAGACCGGCGGGCCGCTGCTCACGACGGCGTCGAGCCGCGTGTCGGCGTGGGTGATCCCGACCAACGAAGAACTGATGATCG
Source organism: Burkholderia sp. AU45274 (assembly GCF_030482505.1). Taxonomy (NCBI): domain Bacteria; kingdom Pseudomonadati; phylum Pseudomonadota; class Betaproteobacteria; order Burkholderiales; family Burkholderiaceae; genus Burkholderia; species Burkholderia sp. AU45274. The sequence continues at coordinate 190,983 of NZ_JAUJQE010000001.1, forward strand.
CGCACCATACGCGCCGGCTGATCCGGTGACGGCGGTCGAATCGAGAAAGGAGCCGTCATGGCCGAACTGTTGCTGGTCAATGTCGAAGAACACGCACGCGACGACGAGGTCGGCGCGTTCCTGACCCGGTATGGATTCCCGCTGTTCGATTCGATCGAGCGGGTGCCGGCCGGGATCGGTAACCCGATCGCGCTGCTCAGGTTCAGTACGCTGTCGTCGGTGGCGCTCTACACGCTGCGCGCGCGGATCGATCACCTGTCGTGGCGGGGACGGTCGATTCGTGCGCATATCCTGCCGGATCGGAAGGTGTGAGCGGATTCTCATGTCAGCGTGGTTGAAGGGGGGAATGCGGGCTGATTCCCCTGCAAACACGCCTCTCCAGCACGATTTTTGAATCGCCGTGTGTCGTGTTCACGCACAGATACGTTGGGATACAAAGCCTCTGGATGGATCGGATATAAATCCGGTGAAGCGATTCACACGGCAGCGCAGTGCCAACGCCGCCGCCGCGAACGCGGATTCCCGAGCGCCCCTGCGCGCCGTGGTCCCCCTTCCTTAGCGATCGACACTGGAGAACGAGTCATGCCTGAAACCGTGAACACCCGCCGCCGCCTGATCCTCGGTACGACGCTGGCCAGCCTGAGCCTCGCCGACCTCGGCTTCAGCGCCCTCGCGCATGCGCAGTCGGCGCCCGATGCAGCGCCCGCAAAGCGCACGGCCGGCGTCGCGTCGCTGGGCACGATTCACCAGATCGACGCGGGCGTGCTCAACGTCGGGTATGCGGACCTCGGGCCGAAGAACGGCCCGGTCGTGTTCCTGCTGCACGGCTGGCCGTACGACATCTACAGCTACTCGGAAGTCGCGCCGCTGCTCGTCGCGGCCGGCTATCGCGTGATCGTGCCGTACCTGCGCGGCTACGGGTCGACGACGTTCCGTTCGGCCGACACGGTGCGCAACGGCCAGCAGGCCGTGACGGCCGTCGACATCGTCGCGTTGATGGATGCGCTGAAGATCGACCGCGCGGTGTTCGGCGGCTACGACTGGGGCGCACGCACGGCCGACGTGATCGCGGCGCTGTGGCCGCAGCGCGTGAAGGCGCTGGTGTCGGTGAGCGGCTACCTGATCGGCAGCCAGGCGGCGAACGCCGCGCCGCTGCCGCCGCAGGCCGAGCTCCAGTGGTGGTATCAGTTCTATTTCACGACCGAGCGCGGCGAACTCGGCTACACGCAGAACCGCGATGCGTTCAACAAGCTGATCTGGCAGCTCGCGTCGCCGAAATGGCAGTTCTCCGACGAAACCTTTGCGCGCACGGCCGCATCGTTCCAGAACCCCGATCACGTCGCCGTCGTGATTCACAACTATCGCTGGCGCCTCGGGCTCGCGAAGGGCGAAGCGCAGTACGACGACATCGAGCGCCGCCTCGCGGCCGGGCCGGCGATCACCGTGCCGACGATCACGATGGAAGGCGACGCGAACGGCGCGCCGCATCCGGCGCCGGCCGCCTACGCGAAGAAGTTCACCGGCAAGTACCAGCACCGCACGATCACCGGCGGCATCGGCCACAACCTGCCGCAGGAAGCACCGCAGGCGTTCGCCGATGCGATCCTGCAAGTGGAGCATCTGTGATGCGGGCGCGCGTGGGTGTGATGCGCCGCATCATGCGACGCGCGGTCGTCGCGGGCGTGCTGCTGGCCGGCGCGTGGTCGGCCAGCGGTCCGGCCGCATTCGCGGAGCAGCCGAAGCCGGCTGCCGCCGCTTCGCCGATCTATGGCGTGACGATCCCGCCTGGCTACCGGAAGTGGGAAATGGTCGCGCCGGCCGAGGAAGCCGCGCCACTCGACGAACTCCGTGTGGTGCTCGGCAACCCCGTCGCGATCCGCGCACTCGAACAGGCGACGCTGCCGTTCCCGGACGGCACGATCCTCGTGAAGCTTGCTTACAAGCGCAAGCAGTCCGACGAGCTCCCGAGTGCCACGGTGCCGGGCCAGGCGACGACCGTGCAGGTGATGGTGAAGGACTCGCGCCGCTATGCATCGACGGGCGGCTGGGGCTTCGGGCGCTTCATCAACGGCGTGCCGGCCGATATCGGCCAGCATCAGACGTGCTTTGCGTGCCACCAGGCGCGTGTGAAGAACCACGACTACGTGTTCACGCGGCTTGTGCCGTGACGTGCGTGGTTTGATGGGTTCGACCGAAGGCGTGCCGTGTATGGCACGCCTTTTTTCATGGTGAGTGGGCTTGGGGGATCGCGTCAGCAGACGGGCCAGTGAACGATGCGGCAGCCCGGTTTGTATCGCACTGTATCTGCGGCCATTCCTGAAAAACTGGCATGCAGAAAGCCCCGGTTTTGGAAACATCGCAGATACGTGCGCGGGTTCTACTGTCGACATGCAGGAAACGTTCGATACCAGACGATCTGGATCGGATGCCGAATGATCGACTGACCTACCTCTCTCAAGGAGAACCCTCATGAAAGCCGCTCGAATCCTCGCCGTTGCCGTCCTCGCTGCCATCCCCGCCCTGTCGTTCGCCGATACCGGCCACGGCCTCACGCGCGCCGACGTGCGCGCCGATCTCGTCCGCCTGGAGAAGGCCGGCTACCGCCCGGCCAGCAGCGAAGCGAACTACCCGAACGATATCGCGGCCGCGGAGAACGCCGTCGCCGCGGAGCAGGTCGCGCGTTCCGACCAGAACGGCCCGTCGAAGTCGCAAGGCGACAATGTGGCCGATGCATCGGCGCCGGCCGGCCATCACGATGCCGCTCAATCGCGTTCCGCGCGGAATGCCGCCGACGACCTGTACGCCCATTCGTGATTGGCTGCCGCGCTTGCCTCAGGCGGGCGCGGCCACCACTGCAGCACTACATGTGAAAAACACAACAGAGCAAGGAGCATGACGATGGCCGGTTTGATGAAACGCGTTCTGGTATCCGCCGCGGTGATCGGCGGACTGTTCGGTGCGGTGGCGGCACAGGCCGCGCCGAAAGAAGATCTGAAGGGCACGAACGTCGTGCTCGTGCACGGCGCGTTCGCCGACGGGTCGAGCTGGAATCGCGTGATTCCGCTGCTCGAGGCGCGTGGCCTGCACGTGGTGTCGGTGCAGAATCCGCTGAGCTCGCTCGCCGACGATGCGGCCGCGACGAAGCGTACCGTCGACGCGCAGAAGGGGCCGGTCGTACTGGTCGGCCATTCGTGGGCCGGCGTCGTGATCAGCGAGGCGGGCAACGACGACAAGGTGAAGTCGCTCGTGTACGTCGCCGCGTTCGCGCCCGACAACGGCCAGTCGATCGCCGACGTCACGCAGGGGCTGCCGGCGCCCGCGTGGGCCGGTGAGCTGCGCAAGGACGCGGGCGGTTTCGCGACGCTGTCGGACAAGGCGATCGCGCAGGATTTCGCCCCCGACCTGCCGCCCGCGCAGCAGCGCATCGTTGCGGCGACGCAGGGGCCGTGGTACGGCGGTTGTATCTCGGAGAAGGTCACGCAGGCCGCGTGGCATGCGAAGCCGTCGACGTTCGTCGTCGCGACGCAGGACAAGATGATCGACCCGACGCTGCAGGAAGCGATGGCGAAGCGGATCGGCGCGACGGTCACGCGCGTGAACGGCAGCCATGTGTCGATGCTGAGCCAGCCGAAGGCCGTGGCCGACGCGATCATCGCAGCGGCCGAGCGCGCGAAGCAGGATGCGCAGTGAGTGCACGCGGCGCCGCGCTTTCGCAGGAAAGTGCGGCGCCATGAGTGCGTGTGATGTCCTTCCACAAGGAGAAGTCATGACGGAACTCTGGCAACTGCCCGCAACCGAACTCGCGAAGCGCGTGCGGCATCGTGACGTGTCCGCGCGAGAAGTGGCGGATGCGGTGCTCGACCGTCTCGAGGCGGTGAATCCGGCGATCAACGCGGTGATCGAACACCGGCCCGACGATGTCCGGCGGCAAGCCGACGAAGTCGATCGCGCGATCGCGCGCGGCGACGATCCGGGGCCGCTCGCGGGCGTGCCCGTGACCGTGAAGATCAACGTCGACCAGGCGGAATTCGCGACGACCAACGGCACGCGCCTGCAGGAGAACCTGATCGCGCACGCCGACAGCCCGGTGGTCGGCAACATCCGAAAGGCCGGCGGGATCCTGCTCGGCCGCACCAATTCGCCGACGTTCGCGTTGCGCTGGTTCACGTCGAATCTCGTGCATGGCCACACGCGCAATCCGCGCAACCCGTCGCTGACGCCGGGCGGATCGAGTGGCGGTGCGGCGGCAGCCGTGGCCGCCGGGATCGGTCCGCTTGCCGTCGGCACTGACATCGGCGGCTCGGTGCGTTACCCGGCCTACGCCTGTGGCGTGCATGGCATTCGTCCGTCGCTCGGTCGCGTGCCCGCGTTCAACGCGTCGTCGCCCGAGCGTGCGATCGGCGCGCAGCTGATGTCGACGGCGGGGCCGATTGCACGCACGATCGACGATCTCTCGCTCGCGTTGCGTGCGTTCGCCGCACCGGACCCGCGCGATCCGTGGCACGTGGCGGTGCCGTTCGACGGGCGCGAGGTGCCGAAGCGCGCGGCACTGTGCGTGCGGCCGGGTGGCTTGCAGGTCGTGCCCGAGGTCGAGGCCGCATTGCGCGATGCCGCACGGCGGTTGATCGATGCCGGCTGGACCGTCGACGAGATCGACGACACACCGCCGATGCGCGAGGCGGCACTGTTGCAGGAGCAGCTCTGGCTCGGCGACGGATTCGACGCTTTGACGAACGCGGTCGTGAAAGACGGCGATCCGGGGGCGGCTGCCGTGGTCGAGGCCGTGCGCGGCAAGGTGCGCGACCTGCCGGCCGACGTGATCAGCCGCGCGCTCGTCCGGCGCACGACGTTGACGCGGCAGTGGCGGCTGTTTCTCGACGAGTATGCGGTGCTGCTGCTGCCGGTGTCGTCGGAACTGCCGTTCCCGGACGATCTCGACCGCCAGGGGCAGGATGGGTTCGATCGCGTGTGGGAGGCGCAGTTCACGTTGCGCGCGTTGCCGGCGATGGGGCTGCCGGGGTTGGCCGTGACCACGGCGCTCGTGAATGGCGTGCCGGTCGGCGTGCAGGTGGTTGCCGCGCATCATCGCGAGGATCTGTGCCTGCTCGCGGGGCGCGATATCGAAGCGCGCGGCGTGCCGGTCGCGCCGGTTGACCCCGTGGTGTGACGCGTTGAAGCGCGAGTGCATCGGCGATGCCGCGTCCGGCGTCGTGTCGATGCATTCCGCCAGCCAACAGGATGTCACCCGTTGTCCCTGCATGCGCGCCCGTGCATGCAGGCCATTTCGGATTCCATTGCAACGCGCCGCACGCCGCGTTGATCGTCTGCCGCGAACCCTTTCAAATTCCTTCGATGCGTGACATCGAACGGTCACCATGCTTCCCGTCCTGCTCGCCGATGAACCCGCCCTGATAGCGCGCGTCTGCTATTGCATTCCTCGCGGCGCTGATTAGGAAATGAATTTTTATTGGTTCTGCTTGCTCTTCCTCGCTCGCATAGTGGCGCTGACGGCTATAGACAGCACGCAAGCTGCAACGGCCGCATTCCCGGTGTCTTTGATCATACGAATCAACGAAAACAAGGAAGTGTCATGACGGTTGCATTGGAAGAACGAACCGCTGCGCAACAGGCGCTCGAAGACGCGCGCGCGGCGGCTACGGCGGCCGGCACGCCCTATGCGGGCGGCGTCGCGCCGGAAGCGGCATGGGCGCTGTTCACCGCCGGCGATGCGCTGCTGGTGGACGTACGCACCGCCGAGGAACGGAAATTCGTCGGCCACGTGCCGGAATCGCTGCATGTGCCGTGGGCAACGGGCACGAGCCTGACGCGCAACCCGCGCTTCGTGCGCGAACTGGAAGCGAAGACCGGCAAGACGGCCGTCGTGTTGCTGTTGTGCCGCAGCGGCAACCGCTCGGCGCAGGCGGCCGAGGCCGCGACGAAGGGGGGCTTTACGCAGGTATTCAACGTGCTCGAAGGGTTCGAGGGCGACCTCGACGAGCGGCAGCATCGCGGCGGCAGCAATGGCTGGCGTTTTCGCGGCCTGCCGTGGGCGCAGGACTGATTCACGGCCGTTACGGGGAGAAAGCAGCATGGCCGCATTCGACATCGACGACATCGTTCAATCGCTGCAAAGCGTGCGCCGTGCATGGCGCGAGAAGCAGCGGCGCTCGCTGGAACCGGGCGGGCGCGACCTGCCGGCGCGCGAGGCGCTCGCGCAGATCATCGGCGCGCTGAAAGGCGTGCTGTTTCCGATGCGGCTCGGGCCGCCCGACCTGCGCCAGGAGAGCGAGAACTTCCACGTCGCCCATGCGCTCGACGCCTCGCTGAATGCGCTGCTCGCGCAGGTGAAGCTGGAATTGCGCTACGCGGCACGGCAGCGCAATGCCGACGAACCGGTCGATAACGTCGATGACGTGGCGTCGACCGCCGTGCAGGCATTCGCCGCGCGCTTGCCCGAGATTCGCCGGCTGCTCGACAGCGACGTGCTGGCCGCGTTCCATGGCGATCCGGCGGCCGGCAGCGTCGACGAGGTGCTGCTGTGCTACCCGGGCATCCTCGCGATAATCCATCACCGGCTCGCGCATGAGCTGTACGGGCTCGGCCTGCCGCTGCTCGCGCGGATCATCGCCGAGCAGGCGCATGCGGAAACGGGTATCGACATTCATCCGGGCGCGCGCATCGGCGCGGGCTTCTTCATCGACCACGGCACGGGTGTCGTGATCGGCGAGACGGCGATCATCGGCGAGCGCGTGCGCGTGTACCAGGCCGTCACGCTCGGCGCGAAGCGCTTTCCGCGCGATGCGGACGGCCATCTGGAGAAGGGGCACGCCCGCCATCCGATCGTCGAGGACAACGTGGTGATCTATGCGGGCGCAACGATCCTCGGCCGCGTGACGATCGGACGCGGCGCGGTGATCGGCGGCAACGTATGGCTCACGCAGGACGTGCCGGCCGGCGCGAACATCACGCAGGCCGTGCTGCGCAGCGAAGCGAACGCCGCGCCGCGCGCGGCGGCGCGCGTCGCCTAGGAGGCGCGATGAGTGACCTCATCCATCACTTCGGCGCCAACGTGCGCAAGCTGCGCGAAGCGCGCACGTGGTCGCAGGAGCAGCTGGCCGAGCATGCGGGGCTGAACCGCTCGTATGTCGGCGAGATCGAGCGCGGCGAGGCGATCGCGTCGATCGTCACGGCCGACAAGATCGCGCGCGCGTTCGACGTGTCGATCTCGACACTGCTGCCGGGTGCGTACGTCACCTGAGGCTGCCTCGTTTCATTTCCCTTTCGGTTGCACGCGACCTGACGGCTATAGCATGTTGAGCCGGCAGGTGCGTGCTTCCGATAATCACCGAGCGTCATAAGCAATCCCGTTTTTCATCTAAAGAACCCGGAGCCACACATGTCGACCGTTGCAAGCGGCACGGCCGCGCTGAGCGATCACGCCGCCCGCCAACTAGCGAACGCTACCAAGACCGTCCCCCAGCTTTCCACGATCACGCCGCGCTGGCTGACCCATCTGCTGCAATGGGTGCCGGTCGAGGCCGGCATCTATCGGCTGAACCAGGTGAAGAACCCGGAAGCCGTGCGCGCCGCGTGCACGCAGCTCGAGGACGAAAGCGTGCTGCCGCAGACCTTCGTGCCGTACGAGGAACAGCCGCGCGAGTATTTCCTGAACGCGGTGAGCACGGTGCTCGACGTGCATACGCGGATCTCCGATCTTTACAGCAGTCCTCACGACCAGATCAAGGAACAGCTGCGCCTGACGATCGAGACGATCAAGGAGCTGCAGGAAAGCCAGCTGATCAACAACCCCGACTACGGGCTGCTCGCCAACGTGACCGACGAGCAGCGGATCTTCCCGCTGACGGGCGCGCCGACGCCGGACGATCTCGACGAGCTGCTGACCAAGGTGTGGAAGGAGCCCGCGTTCTTCCTCACGCACCCGCTCGCGATCGCCGCGTTCGGCCGCGAATGCACGCGGCGCGGTGTGCCGCCGCCGACGGTCAGCCTGTTCGGTTCGCAGTTCCTCACGTGGCGCGGCATCCCGCTGATCCCGTCGGACAAGGTGCCGGTCGCGGACGGCAAGACCAAGATCCTGCTGCTGCGCGTCGGCGACAAGCGCCAGGGGGTGGTCGGCCTCTATCAGCCGGGCGTCGCGGGCGAGCAGGGCCCGGGCCTGTCGGTGCGCTTCATGGGGATCAACAACCAGGCGATCGCGTCGTACCTGATCTCGCTGTATTGCTCGCTCGCGGTCCATTCGCCGGATGCGCTGGCTGTCCTCGATGACGTCGAAATCGCCAAGTTCCATGACTATCCCGACACCTACCGTTAATCCCGGCCTGGCCGGCGGCGACGCGCACGCGCTGCCGCACGCGCCGCTGCCGGCCGGCTTGCCCGACCCGGCGACGCTTGCGCGGCTCGCGTCCGAGTTCTTCGCGACGCCGCCCGGGCAGGCCACCGCGCCCGGGCTGTCGGCGGGCAGCGGTGCGGTGGGCGGCGTGCCGTCCGCGTTGCCGGCCGCCGCGCCGATCCTTGCGTCGGTGAGCAACCCGGTACCCGGCGGTTCGCCGCTCGCGGGCCCGGGCGGTGCGGGCACCGGCGTGCCCGGTCTCGCGCTCCCGCAAGGGAAAGTGCCCGGTGCGAACCTTGCGCCGTCCGCGCCGACGCACGTGCTGTCGCTCGGCAACCGCGCCCCCGCGCTCGCGCCGCATGCGGCCGCGCAGAACGGGCTGCCCGACAACGTCGTGTCGATCGCGCCCGCGCTCGAACCGCGCGTCGGCGGCGCGGCGCTCGGCGTGCCGCAAGTGAACGCGCCGGTATCGGAAGGCGCGGCGAAGGCCTCGCCGTACTACTTCACCGACGGCTCGCTGCAGGGCTGGCAGGCGACGCCGCAGGACATCGTCGTGCCGTCGAACGGCCTTGCTTCGCCGGAAGCGTTCGGGCTGCCGGGCGACGACGCGCTGCGCGAACTGCTCGCCGTGCATCGCGACGGGCCGGTGTCGCGTGCGTCGGGCGCCGACGTGCCGCGCTACTTCATCGACGACACGCACGCGGCGGAGCCGCAAGGCCAGCTGTATCGCGGCGCGCATCCCCCGTTCGACGTGAATGCGATCCGCCGCGATTTCCCGATCCTGCAGGAGCGCGTGAACGGCAAGCAGCTCGTGTGGTTCGACAATGCAGCGACGACCCACAAGCCGCAGGCCGTGATCGATCGTCTCGCGTACTTCTATGCGCACGAGAACTCGAACATCCACCGCGCGGCACATGCGTTGGCCGGCCGTGCGACGGACGCGTACGAGCATGCGCGGGAAACGGTGCAGCGCTTCATCGGCGCATCGTCGCCCGATGAAATCGTGTTCGTGCGCGGCACGACCGAGGCGATCAACCTGATCGCGAAGACGTGGGGCGTGCAGAACGTCGGCGAAGGCGACGAGATCATCGTGTCGCATCTCGAGCACCACGCGAACATCGTGCCGTGGCAGCAGCTCGCTGCGCTCAAGGGTGCGAAGCTGCGCGTGATTCCGGTCGACGATTCGGGGCAGGTGCTGCTCGACGAATACCGGAAGCTGCTCAACGACCGCACGAAGATCGTGTCCGTCACGCAGGTGTCGAACGCGCTCGGCACGGTCGTGCCGGTGAAGGAGATCGTCGAGCTCGCGCATCGTGCGGGCGCGAAGGCGCTCGTCGACGGCGCGCAGTCGATCTCGCACATGCGGGTGGACGTGCAGGCGCTCGATGCGGATTTCTTCGTGTTCTCCGGGCACAAGATCTACGGGCCGACCGGGATCGGCGTCGTGTACGGCAAGCGCGCGATCCTCGACGACATGCCGCCGTGGCAGGGTGGCGGCAACATGATCGCGGACGTGACGTTCGAGCGCACGGTGTTCCAGCCGCCGCCGAACCGGTTCGAGGCCGGCACGGGCAACATTGCGGATGCGGTGGGGCTGGGCGCTGCGCTCGACTACGTGAACCGGGTCGGCATCGAGAACATCGCGCGCTACGAGCACGACCTGCTTGCGTATGCAACGAGCGTGCTCGCGCCGGTGCCGGGCGTGCGGCTCGTCGGCACGGCCCGCGACAAGGCGAGCGTGCTGTCGTTCGTGCTGAAGGGCTATGAGACCGAGGAAGTCGGGCAGGCGCTGAACGAAGAGGGCATCGCGGTGCGCTCGGGGCATCACTGCGCGCAGCCGATCCTGCGGCGCTTCGGGCTCGAGGCGACGGTGCGGCCGTCGCTCGCGTTCTACAACACGTGCGACGAAGTCGATGCGCTGGTGAGCGTCGTGCGGCGGCTTGCCGCGCGGCGCTGACGCCATTCGCTTGCGGCGGCCCGGGTGGGTCGCCGCAAGCGTTTTATCGCTACCAGAAAGTCAGAACCGCACGACCTGCTTCTGCTCGACGCTGAAGCCGTCGCGCAGCACGCTCGCCGAATCCGCGAAATAGCGGCGGGTTTCCGACAGCAGGTCGGTGTTGCCGCGACGGCAGAACACGACCCCCGATCCCTCTTCCGTCAGCAGTTCGTCGATCAGCGATTCGGGTTGCCCGATGTCGGCGAGATGGACGTTCTGCACGCCGTGCGCAAGCGCATCGAGCGCGTCCCGCACGCAAGGCGCCGCCGCGGCGGCCGGGTGCTCGGCGAGCCAGTGCTCGAGTTCCGTGATGCCGTACAGCCCCGCGAGTTCGCCAAGTTCGCGCAGCAGCGTGCCGTCGACCATCATCACCAGCGTGACGGCGCCCGTGCGCTGCGCGAAGAGGCTGCCGAGCCGCTCCGCGCGCAGCAGGTGATCGTGGCCTGCGTCGTCCGGGGCGACCGGCATCACGACGGGCACCAGTCCGTTCTCGAGAAACGCGTTCAGCGCGGTGCCGTCGAACCGTGCGACCGCGCTTGTGCCCACGCGGTCGGAATCCGCGCTCGCCACCAGCAGGCCGCCGTCGTGACCGTCGATTCCGATTGCCTTGGCGCCGTGACTGCCGATCAGGCGCACCAGTTCATGATTGACGCCGGCCATCGCCGCGTGAACGGTGTGGATCGATTGCGTACCGGAGGCGGCCGGCACGCCCTGGACGACGATCGGGCGAACGCCGGTGAGCGCGAGCAGCGCGACATCCTGCGCGAATGCTTGGCGGGCGCGCGCATCGCTCGCGGCGCCGCCATCGACGATGACGACGGTCTGCCCGTGCAGGGCCTGCATGAACGGTAGCGAACGCGCCAGGCCGGCTACGCGGCGGGACGTCGGGGTGGGACTTTCAGGGTCTGGGAACATGGGAATTCGAATGGATGAAGGGAATGCCTGCCGCCGCAGGGCGCGGCATCAGGGCGTGCGTTGCATCAGCTGGTGAATCTCGTCCGGCGTCAGCGCATCGCGCGATGCCTGCCGGAACGGGCGTTCGCTGAAACACCGCGCCGCGTCGGCCAGCAGTTCGAGGTGCGCGCGGTTGTCTTCCTGCGGCAGGACCAGCACGATGAATTCGCGCACGGGCTTGCGGTCCGGTGCGTTGAAGCTGAACGGATACTGCGCGCGAACGAACAGCGCGACGGCCGAGCGGAGACCGGCGACACGCGCATGCGGAATCGCGACGCCCTGGCCGAGGCCGGTCGAGCCGAGTTGCTCGCGCTTCGTCAGTTCGGTCCTGATCCGTTCCGCGGATACGCCGCTGCTGCGCTCGACATAGCGCGCGACGAGGTCGAACAACTGGATCGCGCTTTCGACCGGTACGTCGAGCAGGATGTGGTCCGGCGGGCAGGCGTCGGCCAGCCGGGTCGCGAACGGTGTGCCGCCGCGTCGGTAGGGAAGGTCGGGTTGGCCGCCGGCGGCGGCCTGCTGCGTTTGCATGCGGATCTCTCCGTGTCGGGATGACAGGGAAATCCTAGACAAAGCCGCGTAAAGACGGTGTTAGATACGAGCGGGCCCGGCATTAAAATTGTGTATCGATTGCCGGTGGAACCGGGCCCGAAGCGTAGCGCTTCAGGTACCCGACAGCACGAACGGCAGCGTTGTCAGCAGAAACACCGAAATGCCGACCACCGGCGCGCCGAACGCGATCGCCGCGAACGCCACCGCGGCGCTGGTCAGCACGAGCGTTCTCGACACCCGTCGGTGCCGGTCGTGTGCAGCCGCCCTGTCATCGCGGATTGCATCGGTCCGCGTACCGATCACGTGTTTCCAGAACGTCAGGCCAAGCATGATGGCTCCTGTATGAAAGATGGCCGGAATGGGGCGCGCGACGCGCCCGGCATGCCTGTCAACAACGCTTGAGCTTGAGCACGCGCGAGATCTGCCCGGACGTGAAGCTGCTGTTGCGTACGTAAGGCGCGCAGTCGAGCGGTGCGGTGAGCGATTCGCTGACGACGTACTGGCCGACGAAGCGGTACGCATCGGTGGCCATGCGGATGAACACCGGAATCGCATCGCGTTGCGCGGCGAGCGTCCTGCCGGCCGCCCGCGCGGACGCGCTGCCGTCGCAGAGGATCACGTCGGGCGCGTGCGGGTTGAGGTCCGTGCGCAGGCAGGCGGCCACGACCTTGCCGTTCTTCGTCGGCAGGAATGCCTGTTTGCTGCCGCCGCAGGCGGTGTGGATGAATTCGCGGGTGTACTGCTTGTCGATCTCGAACATGATCGGGCTCCGGTATCGGAAACTTCCGTTGGTTAAATCAGGTATGCAAAGCAACGCGATCGGATCGACATTTCTGACTCAGGCATGCCAATCGATCGTTGCCGGGGCGGCGGATCGATGGCGCATCGTGAGGCGGGAATTTCCGCGCGAACACGCTCGCATCGCGCGATGCGCGGCTGGCGCATCGACGTCGTGTTCAAGCGTGCAAGGTAAGGACTACGGCGCGCACCGTCCGCCTGCCGGCAGGACGGTGGCTCGGGAACAGAGAGACGCAGGCGTCCTGCCGGTCAGGCAGAAAAGCAACTCGGAGGGCGAGGACTTCGGATGCGCATGGGCGTACTCGGTAATAGATGGATTGCGAACACATTCTAGTGAACGCATACGCGGGCGCAAGTAAAAAGGTCGTAAAGGTTGTGTAGTCCGTGCGGTCCGGCGCACCAAGCAAAAAACGCGTGACGACTATCGTCGCCACGCGTTTCCGGTTGCTTCAGGACGGCGCGCATGCCGGCGAACCGGCATACGCGTCGGGTCATCAGAAATCAAACCCCGGCCCGCCCGCACCCGGGCCGCCCGGCGCCGCCGCCGGTGCCGCGTCCTTCGGCGCCTCGAACACGGTCGCATCGGTCGTCAGCAGCAGCCCCGCGACCGACGCCGCGTTCTGCAGCGCCGTGCGCGTGACCTTGGTCGGATCGAGCACGCCCGATTCGACGAGGTCGCCGTATTCACCGGTCTGTGCGTTGTACCCGAAGTTGCCCGAGCCTTCGGCCACCTTCGCGACGACGACGCTCGCTTCCTCGCCCGCGTTCGTGACGATCTGGCGCAGCGGTTCCTCGAGCGCGCGCAGCACGATCTTGATGCCCGCGTTCTGGTCGGCGTTCACGCCCTGCAGTTCGCGGATCGCCTGCCGCACGCGGATCAGCGCGACGCCGCCGCCCGGCACGATGCCTTCCTCGACGGCCGCGCGCGTCGCGTGCAGCGCGTCGTCGACGCGGTCCTTCTTCTCCTTCACTTCGATCTCGGTGGCCCCGCCGACCTTGATCACCGCCACGCCGCCCGCGAGCTTCGCGACACGTTCCTGCAGTTTTTCACGGTCGTAGTCCGACGTGGCTTCGTCGATCTGCACGCGGATCTGCTTCACGCGCGCCTCGATGTTCTTCGCATCGCCCGCGCCGTCGATCACGGTCGTGTTTTCCTTGCCGACCTCGATGCGCTTCGCCTGGCCGAGCTCGGCGAGCGTCGCCTTCTCGAGCGTGAGGCCCGTTTCCTCGGCGATCACCTGCCCGCCGGTGAGGATCGCGATGTCCTCGAGCAGCGCCTTGCGGCGGTCGCCGAAGCCCGGCGCCTTCACGGCGACCGTCTTCAGGATGCCGCGGATGTTGTTCACGACCAGCGTCGCGAGCGCTTCGCCTTCGACATCTTCCGCGATGATCAGCAGCGGCCGGCCCGACTTCGCGACCTGTTCGAGCACCGGCAGCAGGTCGCGGATGTTCGAGATCTTCTTGTCGTGCAGCAGGATGTACGGGCTTTCGATCTCGGCGATCTGCTTGTCCGGATTGTTGATGAAGTACGGCGACAGGTAGCCGCGATCGAACTGCAGCCCTTCGACCACGTCGAGCTCGTCCGCGAGCGACTTGCCGTCCTCGACGGTGATCACGCCTTCCTTGCCGACGCGGTCGATCGCTTCCGCGATGCGCTGGCCGATCGATTCCTCGCCGTTCGCGGAGATCGTCGCGACCTGCGCGATCTCCTTGCTCGTGGTGGTCGGGCGGCTGATCTTCTTCAGCTCGTCGACGGCCGCCGCGACGGCCTTGTCGATGCCGCGCTTCAGGTCGAGCGGGTTGAGCCCGGCCGCGACGTATTTCTGGCCTTCACGCACGATCGCCTGCGCGAGCACGGTGGCCGTGGTGGTGCCGTCGCCGGCGGCGTCGCTGGTGCGCGACGCGACTTCCTTCACGAGCTGCGCGCCGATGTTCTGCAGCTTGTCCGCGAGTTCGATTTCCTTCGCGACCGACACGCCGTCCTTCGTGACGACCGGCGCGCCGAAGCTGCGTTCGAGCACGACGTTGCGGCCCTTCGGCCCGAGCGTGACCTTTACCGCGTTCGCGAGAATGTTCACGCCTTCCGTCAGCTTCGCCCGTGCGACGTCGCTGAAAATGATTTCCTTCGCTGCCATGATTGCGCTCCGTTATTGATTGACGACCGCGACGATGTCTTCTTCGCGCAGCACGAGAAACTCGTTGCCGTCCACCTTGACGGCCTGGCCCGCGTACTTGCCGAACAGCACGCGCTCGCCGACCTGCAGGTCGGGCACGATGCGCTGGCCGTCCGTATCCTTGCGGCCGGGGCCGACGGCGATCACTTCACCCTGGTCGGGCTTTTCCGCCGCGCTGTCGGGGATCACGATGCCCGATGCGGTGGTGGTTTCCTGGTCGAGTCGCTTCACGATCACGCGGTCGTGCAAGGGGCGTAGGCTCATTGGTTCGTCCTGTGCTGATCTGTTGAATTGGGCTGGCACTCTTTAACAGAGAGTGCTGACGAGTATAAAAATGCGCGGCGGTGCAATCCAATAACGGATTCCGAAATGCATTCGCGCCGTCGTGCAAAAGCGCGTTGCCTCCGCTATTGCGAAACGGCTGGCTGGGCGGCGGGCGTGCAGACCGGGCGGATCGTCTCGCCGGCGAGCACGCGCTTCGCGAACGGAATCGAATCCGCCAGCGACGCGTTCACGGTGCCGTTGTGTTCGCGGCCCGCATACAGGTGCGCCTCGACCGTCGTGCCGGCCGCGCACGCATCCTTTGCAAGCGCGAGTTCGAGCGGTGCGAGCCCGTCGTCCGCGCCCGCGCCGATGAAGACGGGCGTGGCGATCTTCAGCGTCGGGTACGTCAGGTATTCGTCCCACCATGCCTTCAGCCGCGCATCGCCGCCGGGCTTGACCGTGTTCGCGTGCGTGAGGTGCGCGAGCGCCGCGTCGTCCTCGAGCGATGCAAGGCAACTGATGCGCGACTGTTCGAGGATCGGCAATGCCTGGTCGGTCAGCACCTCGTCCGCGCGCAGCGACGGGTCGATCTGCTGCGCGGAGAGCACCGAATAGAACTGGTACGCGAGCGTCGGATCGACGCGCTCGGGATCGCGCCGGTACGCGCTCTCGAACTTCGGTAGCGACGCGAGCGTGGCGGGCGACGCGTTGTAGATCGTGCCGGTGGCCACGGTCGCACGGATCGCGAGTTCGGGCGCATAGGCCGGTGCGTAGCCAGCCGCCGCGAACACGGCCGAGCCGCCTTGCGACTGGCCGACGAGCACGACCTCGTTCGCGAGGCCCGGCACGCCGCCGAGCACCGCGCGCACGCTGTCGAGCAGCGTGTAGCTGTTCGAGCGGTTGTTGAGCTGCGGATTCGGGCCGGGCGTGCCGAGCCCCTGGTAGTCGGTCGCGACGACCGCGAACCCTTGCTGAAGCCACGCGTTCAGGTAGCGCACGTCGCGATACGAGCGGCCGAACCACGACGGCGCGCAGATGTCGGCCATCCCGAACGTGCCGTGCGCCCACGCGACGATCGGCCAGCCGCCGGCCGGCGGC
The DNA here is from genome assembly GCF_030482505.1 of Burkholderia sp. AU45274. NCBI lineage: Bacteria > Pseudomonadati > Pseudomonadota > Betaproteobacteria > Burkholderiales > Burkholderiaceae > Burkholderia > Burkholderia sp. AU45274. Next base: position 207,166 of record NZ_JAUJQE010000001.1, read on the forward strand.
GTGCCGCGCGGCACGAACAGCGCGCCCGACACGGCGATCGGCGTGTGGCCGCCGACGCCGTCGGTCGATGCATACAGGATGCGCAACTGGCGGCCGGCGTTCGCGAGCCCGAGCGTCGCCGGCAGCGGCTCGGTGCGCAACAGCACGCCGGGCGTCGCCGGAATGTCGCGGTCCCAGGTGTAGAACGCGGACACGCGGCCGTCGCCCTGCAACGGATCGGGCGCAGGCACGCGGCCGGGGGAAGCTGCATGCGAGAGGAGAGACGAGACGGCGAGCGCCGAAGCCAGCAGCGTGCGCGCGGCGTAGCCGCGCAGGGGGAGGAGCGTCATGGTCGGATGGGTGTCGGTGAAGTCGGATCGGGCGCGCCGGACAGCGCGCGGCGCGGGCCGACCACGACGCAAGTTTCGAACCAGCGCAGCCGTTCGGCGCGTGGCGCGAGACACGACGGGCCGCTGCGCCGTACGGCAAGCCGCGCACGCTCTCGGCGGCTGCGTGTCGCGCAGCAATCCGGGCCGGCAGGTTGTTGCTCCCGCAACAGAGGCGCACGCGTGGATCGCACGGCGCGCGTCGTGCCAAGCGCACACGCACCGCGCCACGGGCCTTCGACGCATGCCTGCCCGGCTGGCACGATTGCTGCTGATCCGGTGGCCGTGCGTCGCGGTGTCACGACATCGCGATGTGAGCCCATCCGTCCATCCGATCAAGGAAACCGTCCTCATGTCTGTCACCTCAACCATCGACAGCGGCGAACTCGTGGCATTCGTCGAGCGCGCCACGCGCGAATTCACGCAGGCCGAGCGCGTGCTGAAGGACACGCGCACGCTGTCCGCGACCAACACGTTCCAGGCGTTCCAGCGCGTGCCGGGCACGGAACTCATCGTCGCGCTATCGGCGCCGAGCCCGTGGGCCGCGTCGCAGGAGATCCAGCCCGTCGTCGTGACGTTCGACGGCAACGTGCTGCACGGCGACGCGCGCGCGGGCGGCAACGGGCCGCGCTATGCGGACGTGTTCCGTGAAGCGCCGGAGGTCAGCGTCGTGATCCACGTGCACGGCCCGTACCTCGGCGCGTGGGCGAGCGCGCATCGCCCGCTGCCGATCCGCTATGCACCGGCCGCGCGCTACACGCGCGCCCGCGAGATTCCGGTGTATGTCGATCGTCGTCCCGGCGAGCCGCGCTTCATCATCGACACGATCCGTCGCGACCCCGAGGTGCCGGCGATCATCGAGGCGAACGGCGGTGCGACGTTCTGGGGCAAATCGATCCTCGACGTGTCGAAGTACATCCTGATCCTCGAGGAAGCCGCGTATTTTCAGGCGCTCGCGGAACCGCTCGGCGGCTCGCTCGAATTCGGGCCGGGCGCGCTCGAGCAGCAATGGAAGATGACCGGTCTCGCGTGACCTCGTGCCGCGGCCGGCGCAATCCGGCCGCCGTCATACCGATAGCTCGATGAATTGGTTCGTGGCCGGCGCGCGCCTTGCTATCGTCGAACCTTCCCCGTTCAACACGCCGGTCGTGCCATGGCCATCTTCAGCTTGCCGGACCCGACTTCGCATGCGATCACGATTCGTGCGAAGGCGCTGACGTTCGACGATCCCAAATCGCGGGTGCTGCTCGAGCGCATCCAGCTCGTCGCGCCCAGCGACGCGACCGTGCTCGTCACCGGCGAGAGCGGCACCGGCAAGGAGCTGATCGCGCGCCTCGTGCATTCGCTGAGCGAGCGCCGCGACGGCCCGTTCGTCGCGGTCAACTGCGGCGCATTCTCCGAGACGCTGATCGAGAGCGAGCTGTTCGGCCACGAGCGCGGCGCGTTCACCGGCGCGATCAACAGCCAGCCCGGCTGGTTCGAATCCGCGAATCGCGGCACGCTGTTTCTCGACGAGGTGGGCGACCTGCCGCTGTCCGCGCAGGTGAAGCTGCTGCGCGTGCTGCAGGAGCGCGAAGTGACGCCGGTCGGCTCGCGTAAGACCGTGAAGATCGACGTGCGGCTCGTCGCGGCCACCAACGTGAATCTCGAAGCCGCGGTGCGCGCGGGCAATTTCCGTGAGGATCTGTACTACCGGCTCAACGTCGTGAAGCTGAGCCTGTTGCCGCTGCGCGAGCGGCCCGGCGACATCGCGCCGCTGATCGAACACTTCATCGACACCTACGCGAAGCGGCTGCGCGTGGCCGCGCCGACGCTCACGGACGCCGCGCGCGTCCGGCTGCATGCGCACGCATGGCCCGGCAACATCCGCGAACTCGAGAACGTGATCCACCACGCGGTGCTGATCTGCGCGGGCGGCGCGATCGACGTGAGCGACCTGCAGTTTTCCGCGCTGTCGCTGGCGCCCGATGCCGGTGATCCGCGCAGCACCGCGGCGGCACCGCCGCGCCGGGCGCGCGACGTGGCCGAGGCCACCGATGCGCTGCGCCACGCGGTGATCGAACTGCTGGATCTCGGCACGCCGGCGCTGTGGCAGCACATCGAGGACACCGTCTACCGCAGCGTGTTCGACTACAGCGACCACAACCAGCTGCGGATGTCGCGCCTGCTCGACCAGTCGCGCAACATCGTGCGCGCGCGGCTCGCGCAGCTCGGCATCCTGAAGCCGCGCGACGCGGGCGACGCCGACGCCGACGCGCGGCTGCGCCGTCAGGCGTGATCGCGCCAGCGCAGCGCACGCCGCGCGATTCGCTCGCATAGCGCACTCATGCCGACGGCAAGCGCCGTCACGCCCAGCACGCAGACCAGCAACACGTCGGCACGTGCGCCGGCCTGCGCGTTCTGCATCAGGCTGCCGACACCCGCACCCGCGTTGAACAGCAGCTCGCTGCTGGTCGCGGTGATCCATGCGAACGGCACGGCCTGCAACACGCCCGCGAACAGGTCGGGCAGCGCGCCCGGGATCAGCACGTCGCGCCACAGGCCGATGCGCGTCAGGCGATACGACTGCGCGAGTTCGACGTAGCGCGGATCGACGCGGCGCAGCCCGTCGAAGCTGGCGGTGGTCATCGGGTAGAACGCGGCGAGCGCGATGATGAACACCTTCGCGAATTCGCCGGTGCCGGCCCACAGGCTCAGCAGCGGAATCAGCCCGAGCAGCGGCACGTAGCGCAGCGCCTGGAACGCCGGCTCGCCGAGCTTGCGCGCGAGCGTCGAGCGCGCCATCGCCGCGCCGAACAGGAGCCCGACCGCGACGCCGGCCGCGAGGCCGAGCGTCGTGCGGCGCAGGCTCGCGCCGAGATCGGTGGCGAGTTCGCCGCTACGCGCGAGTTCGACGAGCGCGGCGCCCACCTGTTGCAACGGCACGAACGCGTATTGATGGACCGCGTCGCCGGACGACGCGGATTGCCAGGCGGCGACCAGCAGGGCCGGCACGACGAGGCCGCGCGCACGACGGCGCAGCGCGGCGAACGAGAATGAGGGGATGGCGAGGGTCATTCGGATACCTGTTCGTTCAGCGCGCGGGCGTCTGCCAGCGCAATGCGTAGCGTTGCACGAGCGCGATCGACCGGTCGATCGCGAAGCCGATCAGCCCGATCACGGCGACGTCGATGAGTACGACGTCGAGCCGCAGCATCTGCCGCGCCAGTTCCATCATCTGGCCGATCCCGCTGTCGGCGCTGAGCAGCTCGACCGCGACGAGCGCGAGCCACGCGCGCGCGAGCGCGATCCGCACGCCGGTCAGCAGCGGTGGCAACGCGGCCGGCAGTAGCACGTCGCGCAGCAGCGCGAAGCGGCCGAGCCCGTAGTGCCGCGCCATCTCGACGAGGTCGCGCGGCGCGTCGTGCACGCCCGTGTACGCGGCCAGCGCGACCGGAAAGAACACGGCCTTGCCGACGACGACGAGCTTCAGCGGCTCGTCGACGCCGATCAGCAGGATCAGCAGCGGAATCAGCGTGAGCGTCGGCACTTGCCGCAGCAGGTCGAACGTCGGCCGCAGGTAATCGGCGAACAGCCGGCTGCGCGCGAGCAGGATGCCGAACGCGGCACCGCCGGTCGCGCCGATCGCGAAGCCGAGCGCGAGGCGATGCAGCGTGATCAGCAGGTTGTCGCGCAGTTCGCCGGTGTCGAGCAGCGTGCGCAGCGTTGCCGCAAGCCGCTCGGGCGGTACGACGAGCTGCGGCGGAAACCAGCGCTGCGCGCTCGCGAGCCACCACAGCGCGACGAACGCGACGGGCGTGGCCCACCACAGCGCGATGCCGCCGAGCCGTGCGAGTCCGGGCAGGCGGAGCGCGCGTGCGCCGGTCGACGCGAGGGCATGCATCGGCATCAACGGCTCGCGACGCGCGCCGCGTCGGTGCGCCAGTAGCCGTCGAGCCCGAGCTGCTTGAGCGCGGTCGATACGAACGTCGGCGCGAGCAGCGCGTTCACGTCGACCGGCGTGGACGTCAGGCCGGCCTGGCGGCTGTACGCGATGACGTCGCGGTAGTGGCCGGTCAGCGCGGGCGTGAAGAGCGGCGCCCATTGGTCCTTCCACGGCGTCGCCTCATCCGCGTATTCGCGGCGCACGATGCTTTCCGGCTGGCCGGACGCGCTCAGGATCTTCACGTACGCATCGCGGTTCCGCGGCTGCGAGATCCAGTGGGCGGCACGCACGTAGGCCGTCGCGACGAGCTGCGTGAGGTCGGGGTAGCGCCGCACGAAATCGTCGGACGCCCACAGTTCCGCGCGCATCTTCCAGTCGTCGGGCGCGGTCTTGGTCGACCAGATGATCTTGCCGACCTGCTTGTCGACGAGCGAATACGCGTCGGACAGCGTGAAGAAGCCGTCCACGCGGCCGGCCGCGACGGCCGCCGCGCCGGCCTGCGGGTCGAGGTTGTAGATCTTGAAATCGGACAGCTTCAGCCCGTTCTCGGCGAGCAGCTTGCTGAACGTGACTTCCCACGGCCGGCCGCGATTGAGCGCGATGCGCTTGCCTTTCAGGTCGACGATCGATTTCGCGGTCGAGCCGGCCGGCACGACGAGATACGTGTTGCTGCCGACACCGCCCGGTACGATCAGCCGCGTATGGGTGCCCGACGCGTTGACGACGACCGACGGCAGATCGCCGTAGCCGGCGAAATCGATGCTGCCGTTCGTGAACGCCTCGTTCACGAGCGTGCCGACCGCCGCGGTCGACACGGGTACCCATTGCAGTTTCACGTGCCGCGCGGCGAGCGCCTTCTCGAGCGACTTGTCGGCGTCGATCAGCGCCGATGCGCCCGCGTATTGCGTCTTGCCGCCGCTCGAATAGGCGACGACGGCGATCCGCACGACCTTGGGCGCGTCGTCCGCATGCGCGGCCGGTGCGACGAGCGATGCCGCGACGAACGGCAGCGCGGCGAACAGCGCGTGCAGCGGGCGGCGCAGCGCGGCGAGGGAGAGCGTGTGTTTCATGATGGTCCGGAACGATAGGCGGGAAAGGGGTTCACGCGCGCTTCTGCAGCGACGGCCGCAGCACGTCGGCGAGCGGGCGCGGGTCGATCCAGTCGGCGACGTCGAAGTCGGCTTCCAGAAAGCCGTGGTCGTGCAGGAACGTCTTGAAGTCGTCGAGCGCGGCGACCGATTCGTCGTCGAGATTGACGCCGAGATGCCGGTGCAGCTGGTTGCCGTACGCGGCGCGGACCCAGTCGATCGACGACGCGGTCTCGCCGGCCACGTAATGCGCGGTTTCGTCGGGATGCGTGCCGGCCCAGTCGCCGGCCGCGACCACGAGCTTCAGGAAGCCGGCGACGATGTCCGGATGATTCGCGAGCACGTCCGCGTTGACGGTCAACGGGCGCGGCGTGCCGTTGTTGTTGCGGATCGTGCGCTCCGGATGAAAGCCGATGTCGATCACGACGTGCGCGCCGATCAGCTGCGCGATCTCGAGGCCGGTCGAGCCCTTCACGTAGATCGCGTCGACCTCGCCGCGCAGCAGCGCGCCGGCTTCGGCCGCGTACAGCGCGCGGCTCGAAAAGCCGTGCGGCGACGCGAACAGGTCCGCCGCGCGCGCCGGCCCGACGGCCTGCAGCGTGCGGGCGCGCACGTCGACGAGCTCGACGTCGCGCGTGGTCAGCCCGTCGAGGCTCAACGCGTTGACGAAGCCGCGCAGCGCCGACGCGCGAAAGATGTCGATGCGGTCGTCGGGGCGGCTCGGGATCGCGATGCGGCGCCCGCGCAGGGCCTTCACCGAGCGGATGCCCGACTCGGGCCGCGCGAGGATCAACTGCGATTCGTCGACCCACGACAGCCCGATCACGCGCGTGTTCGCGCCGTTCGAGCGCGCCCACATCGCGGGGATGCTGCCGCCCTGGCGGAACGACTGCGCGAGCGTGTGATCGCTGATCGACGACACGTCGTGCCGCGTGGCGCCGCGCGGCGAGCGGATCGCGACGCCGTCGGCCGACGTCTCGCCGTTGAGCCAGCCGAGATGCACGGCGATGCCGAGCGGGGTCGGCACGGGCGACCGGGCGTACCAGAACGTCTGCTGCTTGTCCGATGACGAATCGGGCCTGTCTGTCATGGGTGAGATTCCCTCTCTGCGTAAGCATGGTTGAAGCCCGGTCGCGCACGGTGTCGCGGTGTCGCACGCGCGGGCCGGTCAACGTTGCAAGTTCCGGGCCAGTGAACGGAAACGGCGCGGCCGCACGCGGCGCGGGCATCGCGCGGGAGGAGCGGTGCGCGTACCGATGCAGGGCCTGTTGCGCCAGCAACAGTCGCGTCGGCTGCTGTTGCGCGCGCAGCAGCAGTGGGGGCGGTGCAGCAGCGCGATACGGGCGTGTCGCGGCGGTATGGACGACCGCGAACGCAGGCGATTCGATTGCCGCTGACGCCCGGTATGCAAGGCAATGCGCGGGATCGCCGGCGACCACGTTCGCGCAGCGGCGAGCGCGTTGGCACACCGCGTGCTTTACAGCGCAGCACACGCGCGGCACGGCGATGCCGCACGCAATCCGAATGGCCCGACCAGGAGAACTCCGATGGCTGTTGAATTTCTGTGGCGCCTGCCGATGCATGGCGACGGCCGGCGCGCGCACGACCTGCATACGCGCGGCGAATGGAACCGCCAGCGCGCATCGCGCGTCGCGCCGAAAGTCGACGACGACGATTTCGGCTACATCGACTATCTGTCGCAGGTCGCGCGCGCGGCCGATATCGCCGGCTTCCACGGCGCGCTGATTCCGATCTTTCGTTTTACCGAGGAACCGTGGGTCGTGGCGGCCGCGCTGGCGCGCGAGACGCGCCGGCTGCGGCTCCTGATCGCGCTGCAGCCGCATTTCGTGCACCCGGTCTATGCGGCGCAGATGGCCGCGAGCCTGCAGCGGATCAGCCGTGGGCGCGTCGAGTGGAACGTCGTCACGGGCGGCGGCGGCCCCGACCAGCGTGCCTACGGCGACTTCATCGATCACGACAGCCGCTATGCGCGCACCGACGAATTCCTCGATGTCGTGAAGGGCGTCGCGGCCGGCGAACCGTTCACGTTCGACGGCCGCTTCTACCGCGTCGAAGCCGGCGGCCTGCTGCCGCCGCTGAGCGGCCAGAAGCCGCCGCGCATCTACCTGGCCGGCGCGAGCGACGCCGCGCTCGCGGTTGCCGCGAAGCACGGCGACGTGCACCTGAGCTGGGGCGAACCGCTCGCGAAACAGAAGGAAGTGATCGATGCGGCGCGCCGCGCGCTTGACCGCCAGCACGCCGAGCGCGACCTGCGCTTCGGCATGCGCATCGACGTCCTGGCGCGCGAGACCGAAGAGCAGGCGTGGGCCGAGTTGCGGCAGATGTTCGCGACGGTGGGCGACGCGACGCGCGGCGGCTTCGGCGGGCGCGGCGAATCGTCGGAGTCGGTCGGCGCGAAACGCCAGTTCGCGCTGCACCAGGGCAACACGCAGCACTTCGACGACCTGATCGTCGGCCCGAACCTGTGGGCCGGGATGTCGCAGATTCGTGGCGGCCCCGGCTGCGTGATCGTCGGCAGCCACGAGCAGGTGGCCGAGCGGCTCGCGGAGTACGTCGACATCGGCGTGTCGACGTTCATTCTCGCGAGCAACCCGCATCTCGAGGAGGCGTACCGCGTGGGCGAGGAAGTGCTGCCGCTCGTCGACGGCGCGCTGAACGCGCGCGGCACGCAGGCGGCGCTGCGCGTGGCCGGCGCATGAGCGCGACGGCATTGCCGCGCCATCCAACGACATCGACAAGGACATTCACCATGACGACACTCGCTGCGCAGGCCACGGCCTGCGACGCACTCTGGTACACGCGCTGCCCGGTGCCGACCGCGCTCGGCATCGCCGTGCATCGCGGCTGGTTCGACGAGGAGTTCGGGCCGGACGGCATCACGCTGAATTCGCTGCAGGAGACGGCCGATGCCGGCAAGCGCGAATCGCATTTCGATCACAGCCTGCCGCACTCGTTCCGGCAGGGCGGCAACATTCCCGCGCTGTGGGCGCGGGCGCGCGGCGCCGATACGCGCGTGATCGGCCTGTCGTGGACCAACGAATTCCAGGCGATCGTCACGTTGCCCGATCGCGGCATTCGCTCGGTGCGCGATCTGCGCGGCCGGCGGCTCGGGTTGCCGCGCCATCCGATCAGCATCGACTTCTGGCGGGCGGCCGCGCTGAAAGGCTTCCTGAGCGCGCTCGAACTGGAAGGGCTCGGGCACGGCGACGCCGAATGGGTCGACCTGCCCGACGAACGTGAACGTCGCACCGGGCCCGCATCGTTTGCGCGCGGCCCGCACGAGTACGGGATCGAGATCGCGGCGCTCGTGCGCGGCGAGGTCGACGCGGTGTTCGTGAAAGGCGTCGAAGGGCTCGAGACCGTGCATCTGATCGATGCACAGGTCGTCATCGATCTCGGCGCGCACCCCGATCCGCTCGTGCGGATCGGCAACGGCACGCCGCGCACGTTGACCGTCGACCGCGCGCTGATCGACGCGCGCCCCGATCTCGTGAGCCGCTTCCTGTCGGTGGTGGTGGGGGCGGGCGACTGGGCCGCGCGCCATCCGGCGGAGACGGTTGCGTATATCGGCCGCGAGACGCGCGCGTCCGACGAGTGGGTGCGCTATGCGTACGGCGCGGACGTGCACCGCCATCTGGAGACGGGGCTCGCGCAGACGTCGATCGACGGGCTGGTCGCGTTCAAGGATTTCCTCGTCGAATGGGGCTTTCTCGAACAGGATTTCGATGCGCGCGCGTGGATCGACCCGGCGCCGTTCACGCGCATCGACCGGCAACGCCATGCGTGGGTTGCGTAGCGCGCCGCGGCGCGTCATTGCAAGGAGTCGAGCATGACAGGTCTGACGATCGAATACGGCGTGCCGCCTGCGCGCCGGCATGCGGCGCGTGCTGCGCCGCGTGCGGGTGCGAGCGGGGCGGCGGCGGTCGCGCGTCCGCCGTCCGCTTCGCCGTCGGCACGGCCGGATGCGCCGAAGGCGAAGCCGGGCGCGTGGCGCGTCACGGGTGCGATTGCGCTCGCCGTCACGGCGCTGCATGCAGGTGTCGCGTTGCTGGCCGCGCGCACACCTGCCGCGCCGCCCGTGCATCCGCCGCGGCCGCAGCCGTTGACGGTCGAACTGACGCGGCCGCCCGAACCGTTGCCGCAGGCCGCGCATCCGCCGCCGCCGGCAGTGCCGCCGAAGCCGTTGAAGCAGGCGCCGACCCCGCCGAAGCCGCGTGCGGCCGTCGCGCATCCGGCGCCGGCGCCCGCTGCCGCGCCGCAAGTCACCCGCGAGGCGGCCCCTGCGACGGCGGCACCGGCCGCCGCCGCGCCGGCCACGCCGGCTCCCGCGCCGGCCGCACCTGCCGCGCCGGTACGCGAAACCGCACCGATCGGCGACGCGGCCTACCTGCGCAACCCGGCGCCCGACTATCCGGCGTTCGCGCAGGACCAGGGCTGGGAAGGGCGCGTCGTGCTGCGCGTGCACGTGCTCGCGAACGGCTCACCCGATTCCGTCGAGGTCCGCACGAGCAGCGGCCGCCGCATGCTCGACACGGCGGCGGTGGCCGCCGTGAAGCGCTGGACGTTCGTGCCCGCGAAGCGCGGCGACGAAGCGGTCGACGGCTGGGTCAACGTGCCGATCGATTTCAAGCTGGGCTGACCCGCCGGGCAGCCCGCCACATTTTCAAAGGAACTCACATCATGAACGGTATTCCGACCACCTTCATCGTCCAGGGCGCGCTCTGGCTGCTCGTCGTCTTCTCCGTCGTCACGTGGACGCTGATCGTCGTGAAGGCGATCCAGAGCCTGCGGGCGAGCGCGCGCAACCGGCGCTACGTCAGCGCGTTCTGGGCGGCGAACAGCTTCCACGAGGCCGCCGCGCTCGACGGCGCGAACAGCCCGGTGGGCGAACTCGCCGCGACGGGCTTCGACGCGCTGCGGCGCGCCGACGAGAGCAGCGCGCACGATCTCGAACACAGCTGGAGCCGCCACGACCTGCTCGAACGGCATCTCCGGCAGCAGATCCACAACGCGCGCCGGCGCGAGGAGGCGGGGCTGGCGGTGCTCGCGTCGATCGGCAGCACCGCGCCGTTCGTCGGCCTGTTCGGCACCGTATTCGGCATCATCCATGCGCTGACCGCGATCACGCACAGCGCGTCGGCGAGCATCGACGTCGTGGCCGGGCCGATCGGCGAGGCGCTCGTCGCGACCGGGATCGGCATCGCGGTCGCCGTGCCGGCCGTGCTCGCGTACAACTTCTTCGTGCGCCGCGTGAAGGCCGCGTCGGCCGACCTCGACGCGTTCGCCACCGATTTCGTCACGCTCGCGCAGAAGGCCGGCTTCCGCGTGCCGGCCGCCGCCGCTGCGCCCGCGCCGGCGCGCCGTGCCGGCGACACCCGTCAGGAGGCCTTCGCATAATGGCCTTCTCCTCTTCCTCCGACAACGACGACGTGCTCAGCGAAATCAACATCACGCCGCTCGTCGACGTGATGCTCGTGCTGCTCGTCGCCTTCATCGTCACGGCCCCGCTGCTGAACAACGCGGTGCACGTGAATCTGCCGAACACCGTTGCCACGGCGCCGGCCGATCGCAAGCCGAACGTCACCGTGAGCGTCGACGACAAGGGCGTCGTGTATCTCGACAAGCGGGCGGTCGCGCTCTCCGCGGTGCCGGCCGAGCTGGCCGCGCTGAAGGTCGGCCGGCCCGACGTCGCGCTCGACCTGCAGGCCGACGAGCACGTGCCGTACGGCACGGTCGCGAAGCTGATGGCCGCGATCGAGCATGCGGGCATCACGCGGCTGTCGGTGCTCACCGCGCCGCGCGGCTGACGCGCGGTTCACGACTCCCTCCAAGAACGCATCCATGAGCATCACGGCTTCCTCCAACGTCCAGTCGATCTGGTACACACGCTGTCCGGTGCCGACGCCGCTCGGCATCGCCGCGCATCTCGGCTGGCTCGACAGCGAATTCGCCGGCGACGGCATCACTGTGCGCACGCTGCAGGAGAGCCAGCACGCGGCACTGCATCACGCGCACGTCGATCATTCGCTCGACAACGCATTCCGGCAGGGCGGCAGCATTCCCGCGCTGTGGGCGCGCGCGGCCGGCGCCGAGACGCGCGTGGTCGCGCTGACCTGGGTCGACGAGGCGCAGGCGATCGTCGCGCTGCCGGAAAGCGGCCTGAAGCGGCCGAAGGACCTGCGCGGGCGCCGCATCGGCCTGCCGCGCCGCGACGGCGAGCGCATCGACATCTTCCGCGCGGCGGCGCTGCGCGGCTTCGTCAGCGCGCTGTCGCTCGACGGGCTCGGCCCTGCCGACGTCGAATGGGTCGACGTGCCCGCATCGAACCTGCGCGCACCGGTGTCGACACCGGCGACGCGCGACGCGGCCTTCAGCCATCCCGCGAGCCTGTCGAGCCGCCGGCTCTATGCGGCCGAAGCGGCCGCGCTCGTGCGCGGCGAGGTCGACGCGATCTACGTGAAGGGCTCGCTCGGGCTCGAAACCGCGCACCTGATCGGCGCACAGGCGGTCGTCGACATCGGTTTTCATCCCGATCCGCAGATCCGCATCAACAACGGGTCGCCGCGGCCGCTGACCGTCAATGCGTCGACGCTCGACCGGCATCCCGACATCGTCAGCCGCTTCCTCGCGCGCGTGACCGATGTCGAAGGCTGGGCGCGCGAGCACGAGCAGGACGTGCTCGGCTATCTCGGCCGCGAGACGGGATCGGGCCATGACTGGCTGCGGCTCGCGTACGGTGCGGACGTGCACCGGCGGCTGCGCACGGATCTCGACGAAGCGTCGATCGCCGCGCTCGACGATTTCAAGCGCTTCCTCGTCGAATGGCGCTTCCTGCCGGCCGACTTCGACGTGCGCGCGTGGATCGACCGGCGCGCGCTCGACGGCATCGCGACGCGGTCTCGCGACGCCGCGCGGTGAGCGCATCGGCACGCGTCGCCGACGCATGGCGGCGCGAGCGCTTCACCGGCGGCTTCATGCTGCTGGCGCTCGCGAGCGGCACGACGATCAGCATGGCGCAGCTCGCGACGACGCTGTACGCGCTCGCGCTCGGCGTCGACAGCGCACGGCTCGGGATCATCGCGGCGATGGAGCCGCTCGGCATCGCGTTGATGACGCTGCCGGCCGGGCTGCTCGTTGCCCGCTACGGCGCGCGGCGCGTGTACTTCGTCGCGAGCATGGGGCCGATGCTGCTCAATCTCGTCGTGCCGTTTACCGGCGCATGGTCGCTGATCGCGCTCACGCAAGTGTCGATCGGGCTGTGCATCCCGTTCCGGATCGTGTCGATCAACGGCGTGTTCCTCGCGCGTCTCGCGCAGATCGGCCTCGCACGCGCCGGCTGGTACCGTGCGGCGATGTCGGTCGGGTCCGGCATGGTCGGGCCGTGGCTCGCGAGCGGGCTGCTCGGCGCGCATGGCGCGGTCGCGACGTTCTGCGTGGCATCCGCGAGCTTCGCGGGCATGGCGCTGTTCAGCCGGACGCTGCTCGGCGATGCGGAGCCCGCGGCGCGCGGTGCGCCGCCTGAACCCGGTGGCCTGCGCGCGTTGCTGGCGCTCGCGTGGAGTCACGACGTGCGCGAGCAGCTCGTGCTGGAAGCCGTGAACAGCGCGACCCGTTCGCTCGCCGGTGCGTATACGGTGGTGCTGGCGATCCAGTCGCTCGGGCTGTCGCAAACGAAAGCCGTCGCGCTGCTGACGCTGCAGGGCGTCGTCGCGGTGATCGCGCTGTTCGGGCTTGGGCATGTCGCGCAGCGGATGACCGCGCGCCGCTGCCACGCGCTCAGTCTCGCCGGCGCCGTGGCCGGATTGCTCGCGCTGGGTCTCGCCCATGACGCATGGGTCGTCGGCGCGGGGCTCGCCGCGCTGTGCGCCGGCTCGTCGCTGCTGCATCTCGTCAACATGCAGCGCCTCGGCCGTCACCCGGCCGACAAGAGCCAGGTGTCGAGCCTCTACAACCTCGCGTCGATGACGGGCGCGTTCTGCGGCCCGCTGGCCGGCAGCGCGCTCGTGCCGATCGTCGGGTTGCCGGGCGTGTTTCTGTGCTGGCTGCCCGTCGTCGTGCTGGTGACGTTCGCGTTGCGCGTTGCAACGAAGCGGCGCGACGCATCGCGGTCCGTGACTGCAAAGTTCTCCTGACCACCCTCATCGGGTGTTGCGTGACAAGCAGTTTGCTTCCCGTCACAGATGCGCATGCAGCAACACCCGCGCCACCCACATACCGGAAGCCCCGTGCGACGGGCTTCTCGATGCTGGCATCCGAATTGCAATAGATCACCCGTGCGTCGCGCACGCACGTGCGTTCAACCGATCAAACAGGATGACTCATCGATGTTCAGGAAAAAACTAATCGTCACCGCGCTGGGGGGGCTGCTGACGGGTGCAGCCGTATCGTTGCCCGCCTGGGCGGAAGAGGGCGCGGTGACGGCGGCGCCGGACGCGAAGCCGGCGCAACAGGGCGCGGACGATGCAGCTGCGGCAGCGCCGAAGGCCGCCCGTGCGACCCGCGGCACGGCCGCACGCGAAACGAATCTCGGCACGGTGACGGTGACCGCGCGCCGGCGCAAGGAGAGCATCCAGGACGTGCCGGTCGCGGTGAGCGCGCTGAGCGGGGACACGATCAAGAACAACGAGCTGCGCGTGGTGAACGACGTCACGAAATATGTGCCGAACTTTACCGGCCAATCGACCGAAGGCCGCGAGCGGCCGCGCTGGTTCCTGCGCGGCGTCGGCAGCAACGATCCGTCGGACTTGTCGCTGAGCCCGATCGGCGTGTACTTCGACGACGTCTACATCAACAGCGTGTTCGGGCAAGGCTTCCCGCTGTTCGACCTCGATCGCATCGAAGTGCTGCGCGGCCCGCAGGGCACGCTGTGGGGCAAGAATACCGTCGGCGGCGCGCTCAGCATCACGTCGCAGAAGCCGACCTTCGACGTGAGCGGCTACGGCAAGATCGGGCTCGGCCAGTACAACAGCCGGCTCGCGGAGGCCGCGATCGGCGGGCCGATCGGCAAGAACGACGTGCTGGCCGCGCGCGTGTCGGTGTATCACGAGAACGCCGACAGCTTCTACACGAACACGGTGCAGCAAGGGCGCTTCGGCGGCTTCCACGACAATGCGGTGCGCTTCCAGGTGCTGGCCGTGCCGACCTCGGATACCGATTTCCTGTTCAACATCCACGGCCGCAACTACACGGGCGGCGGCAACGCGTGGCACGCGCAGGGTGCAGGGCCGGGCGGCGCGAACCAGTTCGGCTTCGTCGGGTCGAGCGATCCGTACACGGTGTCGCTCAACGCGCCGTCGAGCGATCACATCTCGACCTGGGGCACGTCGCTCACCGCGCACTGGCGCATCAACCCGGCAGTGACGCTGACGTCGATCACCGCGTTCGAAGGGCTGCATCGCTGGTATCAGGACGACGAGGACTATTCCGCGCTCGACGTCGCACGCTCGCACGATCGCCTGTCGAGCCGCCAGTTCTCGCAGGAATTCCGGCTCGAATCGCCGCAGAACGACCGGTTCAGCTGGCTCGTCGGCACGCACCTGTTCACCGAGCAACTGGCCGAACAGGGTGCCGGCGGCGGCCTGCCGGGCTCGCCGTCGCCCGCGTTCTACCACCTGACCGACCTCACGCAGCACACGCAGAGCGCTGCAATCTTCGGCAGCGTGAAGTACCGCTTCACCGACCGCTTCAACGTGACGGGCGGGCTGCGTTACACGATCGAGCGCAAGAACATCAACCTGACCGGGCTGCAGGGCACCGGCAACGTGACGTTCAGCAACCCGGGCAGCTGGTGGGATCCGTCGTCGGTGTCGTCGCCGCTGGCGGTCAGCGCGCGGCAGAACCAGACGAACACGTGGCGCGCGCCGACCTGGGACCTCACGCCCGAATATGCGCTCAGCAGCAACGTGCGCGCGTATTTCCGCTATGCGCGCGGCTTCCGCTCGGGCGGCTACAACGGCAACGCGTATACGCAGAGCACGGTGTCGACCGTGTCGCCGGAGTACCTGACCGATTACGAGGTCGGCATCAAGAGCGAGTGGTTCGACAAGCGGCTGATCGTCAACGCGAGCGTGTTCCACTACGACTATCGCGACATCCAGGTGTTCGCGCTGGCGCCGAACCCGTTCGGCGGGCCGCCGGTGTCGACGCTGTCGAATGCGGGGCAGGGGCGCGCGGACGGCTTCGAGCTGGAGCTGAAGGCGCAGCCGGTCAACAGCCTCTACCTGTTCGCGAACCTCGGGATGCTGAACACGCGCTACACGGAGTTCCGCTACGTGCCGACTGCCGTCGGCAATTCGTTCGCGCGTTCGCCGCATACGACGATCAACGCGGGCTTCGACTATCGCGTGCCGGTGTCGTTCGGCACGCTGACGGCCGGCGGCGACGTGAATTACCGCAGCCGCGAGTACTTCAGCGCGACGCGGCAGACGATGCCGCAACTCTGGCAGGGCGGCTACACGGTGCTGAACGCGCACGTGTCCTACACGACGCCGAACCAGAAGTACATCGTGACGGGCTACGTGACGAACCTGACCAACAAGGTCTACAAGAAGCTCGAGCTGCTGCCGTCGTATGGCGCGTATCCGGCGCTGTACGGCGATCCGCGCACGGTCGGGATCACGCTGACGGCGAAGATCTGACGGGCAACATGCGGCGGCGCGGCGGCGAGCCGCGCCTGCCGCGCGTCAGATCAGCAGCGACAGCGTCCTGAACAGCGCGAGATCCGCCTTGCGTGCCGAGCGCGCATGCCGGCGGATCACGTGCAGCAGGCAGTCGATGAAGCAGCGCGCCGCGTCGCTGAGCGTGCTGCTGCGCCGCGTGACGATCCCGAGGTCGCGCGGCTCGAAGGTCTCCTTCAACTGCAACGCGCGCATCCGTTCGCCGAACGACGGCACGGCCGCGAGGATCGTCGGGCACCACGTGCACATGTCGGCCTGCTCGAGCATCGTCTGCAGCATCGCCACCGACTGCGCACGCACGATGCGCCGCTCGTCGATTTTGGCGCCGTGGCGCGTGAACAGGTAATCGACGAGCGCGGCCTGGCCGTCGGCCGCGAAATTCAGCACCCAGTCGTGGTCGAGCAGGTCGTGGATCGACCGCGCGTGCTCGAGCGAATGGCCGGCGCGCACCATCACCGCGGTCTCGTAGCGCAGCATCGGCTCGAACGCGAATTCCGGCGTGCCGCCCGGTTGCACGTGCCCGAGCGCGAAGTCCATGCCGCCGTCGCGCAACAGCGGCTGCGCGACGGCCATCAGCGCTTCGTAGAGCTCGAGGCGCACGTCCGGCATCTGCTCCCGAAAACGCAGCACCGCCTCCGCGAGGAAGGTCATCGTCAGCCACGGCGTGACGCCGATGCTCAACCGGCCCTCGACGCGGCCGCGCATGCGCTCGAGATCGCTCTGCGCGTGTTCGAGCTGCTTCAGCACGAGCTTCGCGTGCGTGAGCAGCGTCTTCCCGTATTCGGTGAAGCCGATCCCCTCCGGCGCGCGGACCAGCAGCGGCAGGCGTTCGCTGGCCTCCAGCTCGCGCAGCGCGCGCGTAACGGCCGCCTGCGACAGCCCGAGCGTGCGCGCCGCGCCGCGGATGCTGCCGGCCTCCGCGCTCGCGACGAGCGCCTGCAACTGATGCAGCTTGATCGTGCTCATGGTGCGATACCCGACAACGAAAGGTTGTCATCATAACGAAACCGCGGCTGTTCGCCGGGATTTTCGCTGCCTACGATGCGGGCACGGTCGGTCATTCGGGCGATCGGCAACCGGAACGCATCGAGGAGAATCGGGGTTGGACCACACACCTATCCATCCGGAAATGGCAGCCATCGAGGCGGAAATGATTGCGCTGCGCCGCCGGCTGCACGCGCATCCGGAGCTTGGCTTCGAGGAACACGCGACGAGCGATCTGGTCGCCGGGTTGCTGACAACGTGGGGTTATCGGGTGACGCGCGGGCTCGGCGGCACGGGCGTGGTCGGCACGTTGACGCGCGGCCCCGGCAAGCGGCTCGGGCTGCGCGCGGACATGGACGCGCTGCCGATCCGCGAGGCGACCGGGCTGCCGCACGCGAGCCGATGCGACGGCGTGATGCACGCGTGCGGCCACGACGGCCACACGGCGATGCTGCTCGCGGCGGCGCGCTGCCTGGCCGAGCGGGAACGCTTCACGGGCACGCTGAACCTGATTTTCCAGCCGGCCGAGGAAGGGCTCGGCGGCGCGAAGCGGATGATCGACGACGGGCTGTTCGACCAGTTTCCATGCGATGCGGTATTCGCGATGCACAACGTGCCGGGCCTGCCGGCCGGCGTGCTCGGCTTCTGCGACGGCCCGGCGATGGCCTCGGCCGATGAGGTGCAGGTGCGTGTGACCGGGCGCGGCGGGCATGGCGCGGCGCCGCATACGACGATCGATCCGGTGGTCGTGTGCGCGTCGATCGTGATGGCGCTGCAGACCGTCGTGTCGCGCAACGTGAACCCGCAGGAGATGGCGATCGTGACGGCCGGCTCGATCCATGCGGGCGCCGCATCGAACGTGATTCCGCCGCACGCGGATCTCGCGCTCAGCGTGCGTGCGCTGTCGCCGGACGTGCGGGCGCTGCTTGAACGGCGCATTCGCGAGATCGTGCACGGGCAGGCCGCCAGCTATGGCGCGACCGCCGAAATCGACTACCGGCACGCGTACCCGGTGCTCGTCAATCACGCGGAGCAAACCGCGTTTGCCCGCGACGTCGCCCGCGAATGGGGCGGCGACGGCGCGCTGATCCCGCACCTGCGGCCGATCGCGGCCAGCGAGGACTTCGCGTTCATGCTGAATGCGTGCCCCGGCAGCTACCTGTCGATCGGCAACGGCGACGGCGCCGGCGCCGCCGGATGCGGGCTGCACCACCCCGGCTACGACTTCAACGACGCGTGCCTCGCCACCGGCGCGAGCTACTGGATTGCACTGGCGGAGCGCTACCTCGCGTGATGGGCCCGCACGATTTTGACTGACGATTCACACAAGGAAGGAGACTGGCAATGAAGCAGTGGAAACGGATGGCGGCGCTCGCGGTGGCGCTGGCGGCAGGGGCGGCGCATGCGGGCGACTGGGCGGGCAAGGAGATTCGCCTCGCGGTCGATCCGACTTACCCGCCGCTCGAATACAAGCTGCCCGACGGCACGCTGACGGGTTTCGGGATCGACATCACGAACGCCTTGTGCGCGGAGCTGCATGCGCGCTGCGTGTGGGTCGAGTCGAGTTTCGACGGGATGATCCCGGGGCTGCTCGCGCGCAAGTTCGACGTGATCGCGTCGTCGATGACGATCACGCCGAAGCGCCAGCAGCAGATCGCCTTCACGAACCGGATCTCGAATGCGCCGGCGCGCCTCGTCGCGCGCAAGGGCTCGCCGCTGCTGCCGACGGCAGACGCGCTGAAGGGCAAGCGCGTGGGCGTCGAGCAGGGTTCCGCGCAGGCTGACTACGCGGTCGCGAACTGGCAGCCGGCCGGCGTGCAGGTCGTGTCGTACCAGAACCAGGATCAGGTCTATGCCGATCTCGTGACGGGCCGGCTCGACGCGGCGTTCCAGGCATCGATCGCGGCGAGCGACGGCTTCCTGAAGAAGCCGCAGGGCAAGGATTTCGCGTTCGTCGGCGCCGCGATCGACGACGTGAAGTACTTCGGGCAGGGCGACGGGCTCGGGCTGCGCAAGCAGGACAACGACCTGCGCGAGGCCTTCAACCACGCACTTGCGACGATCCTCGCGAACGGCACGTACCAGCGGATCAACAAGAAGTACTTCGACTTCGACATCTACGGCGCGAAGTAAGCGGCGACGCCCGGAAACGGGCAGTCACGACACGATAAATAAGGAAAACGAATGAACTGGAGATTGGCTTTCGTCGCGGTCCCGGCGCTGTGTGCGGCGCCCGCGCTCGCATTCGCGCAAGGCAGCGTCACGCTTTACGGGCTCGTCGATGCGGGCATCGACTACACGAACAACGTCGGCGGCCACAGCGCGTGGCAGATGGCAAGCGGCTTCGCGCAAGGCAGCCGCTGGGGGCTGAAGGGCACCGAGGACCTGGGCGGCGGCTACAGCGCGCTGTTCCAGCTCGAGAACGGCTTCAACGTGAACAACGGCACGCTCGCGCAGGGCGGCCGCATGTTCGGGCGGCAGGCGTACGTCGGGCTCAGCAGCGCGCGGTTCGGCACGCTGACGCTCGGCCGCCAATACGATGCGGTGGTCGACTATCTCGCGCCGACGACCGCGAACGGCAGCTGGGGCGTCTACCCGTTCTCGCATCCGCTCGACAACGACAACACCGGCAACACGTTCCGCGTGAACAACACGGTGAAGTATGCGAGCCCGGATTTCGCCGGCTTTTCGTTCGGCGGTACGTACAGCTTCAGCAACGACACGGGCTTCGCGAACAACCGGCAGTGGAGCGTCGGCGCGCAGTACGAGCAGGGCGGCTTGCTGGTCGGCGCGGCGTTCCTGAATGCGGACAACCCGGGCGCGACGTCGGGCGGCGCGATCGCGGGCTCGGGGTCGGTCGGCGCCGATGCGAACTTTGCGTCGGCGCGGCTGCGGATTTTCGGTGCGGGCATCAACTACACGGCGGGGCCCGCGACGGTCGGGTTCGCGTACACGAACAGCAACGTCACGCGGCCGACCGCGAACGTCGGCTACCTGTTCGGCGACGAAACGATCGAGCCGGTGACCGGCCCGCTCGCGGGGGGCACGGTGTCGTCGATCAAGTACCAGAACTTCGAGGTGAACGGCAAATACCAGTTCACGCCGGCGTTGTTCGTCGGGGCGCAGTACGTGTACACGACGGTGCGCTATAACGCGACGACGGGCAGCGCGAAGCCGAAGATCCATTCGCTCGGGCTGATGGCCGACTACAACCTGTCGAAGCGCACGGACGTGTACCTGATGGGCGCGTACCAGCGGATCGCGGGCGACGCGACGGGTTCGTCGCTCGACCAGGCCTATGTTCCCGGCGCGGCGGACCTGTCGTCGACTTCGAAGCAGCTGATGGTTCACGCGGGGATCCGTCACAAGTTCTGAGTGCGATGACGGAAGAGGCGGCGGGCCGAGCGACCCGCCGCCTCGACGCGCTTACTGCGCGACGCGGATCACGACCTTGCCGAAGTGCTGCCCCGACTGCAGGTGCGCATAAGCCTGCGGTGCTTCGTCGAAGCCGAACACGCGATCGACCACGGGCCTGATCTGCTTCGCGTCGACGAGGCGCACGACATCGTCGAGCATCGCGCGGCTGCCGACCATGATCCCGTGCAACTTCCGGATCCCGCCGATCAGCGACAGCAGCCCGAGTTCGGGGCCGGCGAAGCTGCTGAGGCCGCCGATCACCGACACGATGCCGCCCAGCTTCGTCGCGGCGACCGAGCGCGGCAGCGTGTCCTTGCCGCCGACCTCGACGACCAGATCCGCCCCCGCCCCGCCGGTGAGCCGCAGCACGTCGTGCTGCCATTCGGGCGTCGCGCGATAGTTGATGGTGGCGTCCGCACCGAGTGCGCGGGCGCGCTCGAGCTTCGCATCGCTCGACGACGTGACGATCGTGCGCAGCCCCGCCGCATGCGCGAGCTGCAGTGCGATGATCGACACGCCGCCGGTGCCGAGCAGCACGACGGTCGCGCCGGGCCGCAGGCCGCCGTCGGCGAACAGCGCGTTCCACGCGGTAATCCCGGCGCACGACAGCGTCGCCGCCTCGTCGTAGTTCAGATGCGCGGGAATCGCGACCAGCGCGGCTTCGTCGGATACGAAATGTTCGGCCAGCACGCCGTCGAATTGCGCGCCGGGCGACCCCGAGACTTTCTGCGGCGTCGGTGGCCCGTCGATCCAGTGCGGGAAGTACGTGTTGATCACGCGATCGCCCGGCTTGAAGCGCGTGACGTCGCGGCCGGTTTCGATGATTTCGCCGGCGCCGTCGGCCACCGGGATCAGCGCGTCCGTGCCGATGCCGAGATAGTCGCCGCGCGCGAACATCAGGTCGCGGTAGTTCAGGCCGGCGGAGTGGATCTTCACGACGACGTCGGTCGGCCCGACCGCGCGGCGTGTCGCGTCGATGCGCCGAAGCCCGGCCGCGCCGTCGCCCGGTTTCACTTGCCATGCGTGCATGTCGACTCCTTTTCGAGATAGAGCGGACTATCATAGTGTTGCGCACGGGGACGCATTGGCGAGAATTCGGCCGATGACTGTCGCCTGTGTGGACACAAACCTGTGACCCAACTGGAGCGGAATCGCATGGACGAGCGGCTGAGAGGCGTGGCCGAATTTGTCGACGTGGTGGAGTCGGGCAGCTTCGCGGCGGCTGCGCTGCGGCTCGGCGTCACGCGCTCGGCCGTCGCGAAGGTCGTCGCGCGCCTCGAACGCCGCCTCGGCGCGCGGCTCCTGCAGCGCACGACCCGCCAGCTCGGCCTGACCGACGAGGGGCTCGTCTATTACGAGCAGTGCCGGCGGCTGCTGGCCGAACTCGGCGAGACGGAGGCCGCGCTCGACGCGGGGCAGCGCGAGCCGGCGGGGCGGCTGCGCGTCAGCGTGCCCGTGCTGTTCGGGCGGCAGTGCGTGGCGCCCGTCATGCGGCGCCTCGTCGAGCGCCATCCGCGGCTCGAGATCGACGTGTCGTTCAGCGACCGCGTGGCCGACCTGGTCAATGACGGCTTCGACATCGCGGTGCGCATCGGCGAGCTGGCCGATACGAGCGCGCTGGTCGGCCGCAAGCTCGGCGTGCAGCGCATGGGGATCTGCGCGTCGCCCGCGTATCTCGACCGTCATGGCCGGCCGGCGGGGCTCGACGCGCTCGCGTCGCACGTCGGCATCGCGTATTCGCGCGGCGGGCAACCGACGCCGTGGCGGGTCCTCGGCGCGGACGGCGCGGTGCACGACCATCGCCCGGCCGGCCGCCTGCGGCTCGACGACCTGCAGGCGATCGCCGATGCGGCCGCCGCCGGCGCGGGCCTCGCGTGGCTGCCGTGCTGGCTGATGGCGCCTTACCTGCGCGACGGCCGCCTCGCGCTCGTGATGGACAGCAACAGCGTGTCGGGCGCCGAAGTGTTCGCGGTGCGGCCGGCCTCGCGCCAGGTGCCGTCGAAGGTGCGCGTCGTCATCGATGCGCTCGTCGACGAGATACCGCGCATGCTGGCGTCGGACGATTGAGGCGGGCGCGGTGCGGCGATCGCGACAGGCGCACGCCGCACCGGCTCAATTCGTGGCCCGGTGCGGATTGCAGTCCACCGAATACTCCGCGTGCTCGCCATTGACGTGCAGGACCAGCGTCGCCTGGCAGATGTCGCCCGAATCGACGCTCAGCCGCAGCGTCGCCAGCGACTGATCCTCGCCGCCGGCGAGTCGCGATTCGCCGGAGCGCGTCAGCGAGGCCGAGCCGGCGCCGCCGGTCCTGGTGATGCGCAGGCTGTACGACACGTCGACCGGCGCGGCCGCCCGCACGTGCGGCACGATGTTCACGCCGCCGGCACTGGCGGCGATGTCGAAATAGGCGTTGAGATCGTGAATGCCGACCATGATCGTCCCCTGTCGAATGAAAAAAAGGCCGAACGGGCAACCGTCCGGCCTTTTCGTTACGCCGGCGGTGCTTAGTGCTGCTTGAGCGAAACGGTGTTGTTGAAGCCGTTCTGGTTGATGCTCGCGTAGTTCGCGTTGCCTTGCTGTACCAGCGTGGCGTTGTTGTTGTAGCCGATCTGCGTCACGTAGCCCTGGTTGCCCGTGCCCGACACCTGCGACGCGTTGATGATGTTGAAGCCGCCGGCCTGCGACAGGCTCAGCACGTCATCCGCGCCCGTCTGCGACGCATTGGCGTAGTTGCCGATGTCGCCCGACTGGCTCACCGTCACCGACGAGCCCGATGCGGCCGACTGCGTCACCGCCGCCAGGTTGTCCGCCGACGCCTGCGTGATGGATGCCGTCGAACCGGCCGAGTTGCTCTGCGTGATCGACGCCGTGTTGAACGCGGCCGTTTGCGTGATGGACGCGCCGTTACCGTAGCCGTACTGCTGCGTGATCGTCGCGTTGTTCGACGCGGCCGACTGGTTGATCGTCGCGTTGTCGCCGAACTCGAACCACTGATTGACGGTTGCATTGTTGCCGTCGGCGGTCTGCGTGATCGACGTCGCGTTGCCGGCCGCCGCGAGCTGGTGCACCGTGGCGTTGTTGCCGCTCACGCCGCCCGATTGCGAAATCGTCGTCGTGTTGCCGCCGCCGAACGACGAGTTCACGGTGGCGGTTTCGGTGCCGCTCTGGGTCGTCGTGACCTGGTCGCCAGCCTCGGCAAACTGCGTCACGCTGGCGTTGGTCGTGCCGCCCGTTTGCGTGATCGACGTCGCGTTCCCGCCGCCCCAGGTCGTCTGGACGTTCGCGGTGCCGTTGTTGCCGGTCTGCGCGATGCCGACGGTGTTGCCGACCGTGTCCGTCTGCGCGACGGTCGCGTTGTTGCCGATCGCCGACTGGCTCGGCGTGCCCTGGTTGATCGTCACGTTGTTCCAGCCGCCGCCTTGCTGCGAAATCGACGCGCTGTCGATGTAGCTGTACTGGTTGATCGTGTTGGTGTCGTATTGCGGGCCGCCCGTGTAGGCCGACGTCGTCTGCGTGATGGTCGCCGAGAAGTCGCCGCCGCCGGACTGCGTCACGTAGTTCCGCTCGTTCGACGTGCCCGTCTGCGACACGTTCACGCTCGAATACGGCTGCGCCCACCAGGAGTTCTGCTGGATCACGGTCGTGTCGCCGTTGCCGCCCTGCGTCGTCACGTTGGCGACGAACCCGTAGCGGGGATCGTTGCCGGCTGCCGACTGGTTGATCGACACCGCATCACCGTTCGTCGCCGTCTGTTCGACGGTGGCCGAGTTGAAGTTGCCGGTTTGCCCGATGTTCACGGTGTTACCCGACGAATCGGCCTGTGCGGCAGCCGATGCGAGCATCAGCACTGCGATTGCGATTGCAGACTTGGTCACCTTCATTTGTTGCTCCTGATTCGAAAGAAAATTCGCCGGAAAAGCGGATCTTTTGCCGGCACCCCCGCCAATTGAGGACGCTCTCACGTCCCGCACCTCACACCACTTGAAGCAAAGCACCTGCAAACTGCATAACCGTTACCGCGTCAGCACCGTGGCGCGCGCACCGTTGCCGGTCTGGATCACCTGGATGCCGGTGTTCGATCCGCCCTGCACGAGGTTCACCGCGTTGTTGCTGCCGTTCTGCGTGACGCGCGCCGACAGCGATGTGCCGACCTGCGTCGAGTCGACCGAATTGCCGGCGCCGTTCTGTTGCACCTGCAACGTGTTGCCGTTGCCGCGCTGCGTCGCATGCAACCTGTTGCCGACGCCGGCCTGCGACGCAGCGATCCAGTTCTGCGCACCGGCCTGCCGCGCGACGATCGCGTTGCCGTCGCCGGCCTGCCAGATCAGCGCACCGTTGTGGCCGGCCTGGTCCAGCGACGCGGCATTGCCGACACCGCTCTGGCGGACCGCGACGATGTTGCCGCTGTAGTCGAATGCCGGTTCGGGCGGGCCGAGATCGTTGAGCGGCACGGGTGCCGCAAACGCCGCCTGCATGGCGGCCGCTGCCCACACGGTCGCGAGCGCCTGCCGCGCCACGCGGGCGCGCCCGTTCCGATCATGGTGTCGATTCATCCTGTTTTCTCCGCTGGCCGGCGTGGGCCGGTTAATGAGTGGACGCGCCCTGGCGATCGATCTTCTGCGGGTCGTACGCGGTGTTCGCGTCTTCCATGTCCTGCGCGTATTTCCGGTCTTCCTGCAGATACCGCTGCATCGTCGGGTCGTACCAGTCCTGGTCGTTCTTCAGCACCCAGGTCTGGTTCGCGACGCCCTGGACGATCAGGTGCGTGAGCGCCGATTCGATTGCTTCGTTCACGCAGATCTGCGCGGGTTCGTTACGTGTCAGCCCGGCTTCCGCCTGCAGCAGGTCCTTGAAGCCGACGAAGCGATAGATGCCCGTGTCGACCTGATACGAGTAGACGGTCTTGGTCGTCGACACGCTGTTGAGCACCTGGCCCGTGCGGATGTCGATCGCGCGCAGGTTGACCGTGACCTGGTCGATCCGGTACTGCGTCGACCCGCTGATCCCGAGGTAGGCGACACCGGCCCCGCCGGTCCGGACGTTCGTGTCGTAGCCGACGATGCCGCCTTCGAGCACGATGTTCGCGGGCATCAGCGGTGCCATCGCATCGTTCTGCGCCTTCTTCGCATCCGCGCCGTCGGTGGCGCGCATGATCTTGCGTTCGGTCAGCAGGTCCTGCAGGTTCTCGCGTTCCACCGGCGTGAACCAGCCGGAGTCGCGCATCGCCTTGACGAGGAACGACGCGCCGCCCTGCGTGACCTGCGACGAGAAGGAGCTGTCCGGCGATGCCTTGTACTGCCCCGTCAGATCGCGAAAGCCGTACACGGCCGCGACGATCTTGCCCTTCGGCGGCGGCAGGTGCGTGAGGTCGCGCGTGGTGCGCGTCGGCGGCGTCAGCGTCGCGTTGCTCAAGGCCGGCATCGGCCGCGTGACGCAGCCGACCAGCGACAGCAGCAACAGCGCGCCCATGGCGATCCGTGTCGTCCCCGTGTTCAAGCGTGTGCGTTCAGCATTTTTTTTCATGATTCGCTCAGTCTTTTTTTTCGATTTATTGGCCGTTGCTGACGATGAACGTCGAGGTCGCTCCCGTCGTCTTGTCGGTGGTCGTCACTTGCAGGTTGCCGTTGCCGGCCGCACTCACGACGATCGTGAAGTTGCCTGTGCTGATCGTCCCCGGCTTGAGCTCGCCGTTGGTGCCGACGATCGAGTTCGTCACCGAGCCGGCGACGCGCGACAGGATTGCCTGCTGCAGCTGCGCATTGAACTGGTCGAGCGATGACGTGGACGTCGGCGATGAAAAGGCCGACAGCGACGGATCCGTGTGCTTGTTTTGCGCGTTGGCCTCGTTGAGCAGATTGGGGCCGTTTGCCGGGTTGCCGCCGAAGTTCGGGTTGTTCGGCTGATAAACCAGCGTCGACGACCACGCATACGGCGACACCGCGGTCATCGCGACCAGCGCGATCACGCTCAATCTGATTCGATTCATTTTCCCTAACCCCTGTTTTTGATTAATCGACTAAATCTCGTCTTTGGCCAGATCCGAATCGGGAAACAGCAAATTCGACAGATCGTCCTGAATGACGGTTTGAAAGGAAATACTGGCGGCGCTTTCGGCCACGGCCTTGACGTTTGCGCGTGCGATCGGCAGGAAGGTCTGGAACACGCGCTTTTGCTGGAATTCGACCCAGATCAGGCTGCCGTAGCGCCCAGAAGGGCGTTCGTGAATGGCGACCATGTAGCGCTCGCTCAGCGGGATTTCCGACCACGTCTGCGAGAAGTAGGTATAGAAATCGCGGCCGGCGAGCGTCACGGCATCGGTCGTGACCGTGCCGCCGAGCTGGTCTTCCGGAAGGGCATGGCGGGCGGCGGCCCGGGCGCCGGCCAACGCGGCGCCGGTGGCCGGCTTCGCCGCGGCCGGGCCCGCGCCGGGCGCGGGCTTCGGTGCTTCAAGGACGCGTTCGGCGTTCAGCAGCGTCGAGGGCGGCGCAATCGGATGCCCGCCGTTCACCGCCGCGGAAGGCGGTGCGTCGACGGTGTCTTGTGCCTGCGCGCGCGCCGTCGCGAATAGCGACAGGCACGTCACGACCCCCCAGGCCAATCGCCTGCTTGCGCTCGATACCATTTCCCCGACCCCGGAATCATTTGTACGAAATAAGGCCCCGCCCGATTTTCGGGTTATTCGTTCCTGGTCGAACGCGGCACATGGTGGGGGGAATCAGCAAGAGGCATGCCCGCCGCTGTTTTAAACGGTATATTTTTTT
Source organism: Burkholderia sp. AU45274 (assembly GCF_030482505.1). NCBI lineage: Bacteria > Pseudomonadati > Pseudomonadota > Betaproteobacteria > Burkholderiales > Burkholderiaceae > Burkholderia > Burkholderia sp. AU45274. The sequence continues at coordinate 234,403 of NZ_JAUJQE010000001.1, forward strand.
AAGTCGTTATTCGTCTAATTTTTGAATCGCATATTCTCGACATGTAAAACGTTTGCGAGTTTGTTATTCATTAACAAGCTTTCTTTTATAAATGTAGAATTACAGTTTAATCAGACGATATTTAATGAAAATCGTGATTTGGAAATTCCTCGCGATGCTGACGCGGAGAAAACGTAACGTGTTGCTACGGCTTCGGCCGTAACGACACGACGTAACGTCCCGTTACGCACATGGAATCGTCCGATGAAAGCGCAGGTTCCGGTGCTCGCGACGATTCCCGCGCGCCGGTGTCGGCGCGCATCGCGCTCGCGCACATGTGTGCGCGCTGATGGCGGGTATTCTGTTTGCGCGCATATTCCGCCACCCCGTTAGCATGTGACGAATCGGACTTTGGTTGCCGCGCACGCGACGCTAAGATCGCCGATCCCGTAGATCGAGCGTTCCAGAACAATGAAAAAGTCCGCGTCGCCGTTGCATGCTTTTCGTTTCCGTGTCGTCTGCGCCGCGATTGCCGGCGCGCTGTCGCTTGCATCGTGCGGCGGCGTCGACAGCGATACGCCGTCGTCCCAGACGAACACCCCGCCGCCGCTGGCCGCGAAACGCCCGAACATCCTGTACATCATGGCCGACGATCTCGGCTATTCCGACATCCATGCATTCGGCGGCGAGATCAACACGCCGAACCTCGACGCGCTCGTCGCGTCGGGCCGCATCCTGTCGAACCATCACACGGGCACCGTCTGCGCGATCACGCGCGCGATGCTGGTGTCCGGCACCGACCACCATCTCGTCGGCGAAGGCACGATGGGCGTGCCGACCGACGAACGGCGCGGGCTGCCCGGCTACGAGGGCTACCTGAACGACCGTGCCCTGTCGTTCGCACAACTATTGAAGGACGCCGGCTACCACACGTACATCGCGGGCAAGTGGCACATCGGCTCGGGGATCGTCGGCAGCGCGACGGGCAGCGGGCAGACGCCCGACCAGTGGGGCTTCGAGCGCAGCTACGTGCTGCTCGGCGGCGCGGCGACGAATCACTTCGCGCACGAGCCGGCCGGCTCGTCGAACTACACGGAAGACGGCCGCTACGTGCAGCCTGGCCAGCCCGGCCAGCCGGGCGGCACGGGCGGCAGCCCGGCCGTGTTCTATTCGACCGATTTCTATACGCAGAAGCTGATCTCGTACATCGATTCGAACCAGCGCGACGGCAAGCCGTTCTTCGCGTACGCGGCCTACACGTCGCCGCACTGGCCGCTGCAGGTGCCCGAGCCATGGCTGCACAAGTACGCGGGCGTCTATGACGCCGGCTACGACGCGATCCGCAACGCACGGATCGCGCGGCAGAAGGCGCTCGGCCTGATCCCCGCCGATTTCAAGCCGTTCGACGGACTGCCTGAAACCACGGCTGCGTCGCCCGCGACCGCGAACAACGGCACGGCCGCCGCGAAATACATCAGCGCGGTGCATTCGGCCGCGGACGGCTACAGCGACTACGGCCCCGGCAAGGTCGACAAGCTGTGGTCGAGCCTGTCGCCGGCCGAGCGCCGTGCACAGGCGCGCTACATGGAGATCTATGCGGGGATGGTCGAGAACCTCGACTACAACATCGGCCTGCTGATCCAGCACCTGAAGGACATCGGCGAATACGACAACACGTTCATCATGTTCCAGTCGGACAACGGTGCGGAAGGCTGGCCGATCGATTCGGGCGCCGACCCGACGGCGACCGATACCGCGAACGGGCAGGATCCGATCTATTCGACGCTCGGCACCGACAACGGCAAGCAGAACGCGCAGCGCCTGCAGTACGGGTTGCGCTGGGCCGAAGTGAGCGCGTCGCCGTTCCGGCTCACGAAGGGCTATTCGGCCGAAGGCGGCGTCTCGACGCCGACGATCGTGCGCCTGCCGGGCCAGACGCAGCAGTTGCCGACGCTGCGCGCGTTCACGCACGTGACCGACAACACGGCGACGTTCCTCGCGGTCGCGGGCGTCACGCCGCCGTCGCAGCCGGCGCCGCCGCTCGTCAATACGCTGACGGGCGTCGACCAGAACAAGGGCAAGGTGATCTACAACAACCGCTACGTGTACCCGGTCACCGGCCAGTCGCTGCTGCCGGTGCTGACGGGCACGGCGACGGGCGAGGTGCATACCGCGCCGTTCGGCGACGAAGCGTACGGCCGCGCGTACCTGCGCAGCGCCGACGGCCGCTGGAAGGCGTTGTGGACCGAGCCGCCGCTCGGGCCGCTCGACGGTCACTGGCAGCTGTACGACCTCGCGGCGGATCGCGGCGAGACGACCGACGTGTCCGCGCAGAACCCGTCGGTGATCCGCACGCTCGTCGACCAGTGGAAGACCTACATGAGCAACGTCGGCGGTGTCGAACCGCTGCGTCCGCGCGGCTACTACTGAAGCCGGGAGCGACACGATGCGGTTCCGGTTCTGGACGATCGGCGCGGCGCTGGCCGGCACGCTGTTCGCCGCCGCGTTCGCGGCCGGCTATGCGAATCCCGTCGCACCGGCGGGCGGCGCCTTCGACGACGCGAATCGCGGCCGCGCGCTCGCGCCGCTGGGCTCGGAGCGACAGTGCGCGCGCTATTCGGGGCTGCCGGCCGGATGGCGCGACGACCCGAAGGCCGGGATGGTGCACCTGCGCGGCGGCGCGTTCGTGTTCGGCAGCACGCGCGGCTATGCGGACGAGCGCCCGGCGGGCGACGGCCGCACGCGTGTCGGCGGGTTCTGGATCGACCAGACCGACGTGACGATCGCGCAGTTCGCCGCGTTCGTGCAGGCGACCGGCTACGTGACCGAGGCCGAGCAGCAGGACGGGGCGGCCGTGTTCCATGTGCCGACGCGCGACGAGATGAACACGCGCGATCTTGCCTGGTGGTCGTGGGTGAAGGGCGCGTCGTGGCGTCACCCGCACGGGCCGGGCAGCGGCATCGACGGGCTCGGCAACCTGCCCGTCACGCTCGTCACGCAGCGCGATGCGCTCGCGTATGCGCGCTGGCTCGGCCGCGACCTGCCGACCGAAGCCGAATGGGAATACGCGGGCAAGGCCGGCCGCGACGACGCAGCGCTCGACGCGGCGCCGCGCGATGCGCAGGGCAAGCCGGCCGCGAACTACTGGCAGGGCGTGTTCCCGGTGCTCGATACGGCCGAGGACGGCCATGCGGGGCTCGCGCCCGTCGGCTGCTACGCGGCGAACGGGTTCCGGCTCTACGACATGATCGGCAATGCCTGGGAATGGACCAAGGACACGTACACGGGCCCGCACCAGTCGCATACGAACGGCGACACGGCGGCCGTCGCGCCGCCGACGCGGCGGCACGACACGCCGATGGTCATCAAGGGCGGCTCGTTCCTGTGCTCGCGCGACTACTGCGTGCGCTATCGCGCGTCGTCGCGCGAACAGCAGGAAGCCGATCTCGGCGCGTCGCATATCGGGTTTCGCACGATTCTGAGGGATGCGTCATGAAGCGCGTCGTGGTTTGCATGGGCGCGTGGCTGATGGCGGCGTGTGCAATCGTTCATTCGGGTTTGACCGTGGCCGCCGAATCGGCCGCACCGGCGGTACGCGTCGGCGTGACGCGCGGCGTACATGCGCAGATCCTGGACGAAGTGAAGCGGGTCGCCGCGTCGCGAGGATTCGGCATCGACGTCGTCGAATTCGACGATGCATCGCGCATCGACGCGGCACTGGCCGACGGCCGGATCGACGCAGCCAGCTTCGAGGATGCACAACAGCTTGCCGCGACGCGCGCGCAGAAGCGCTACGCGCTGACCGAAGTCGCGCCGACCGTCACGCTGCCGATGGCACTCTATTCGCGCAAGCTGAAGAACCTGAACGAACTGCAGCCCGGCGCGACGGTCGCGATTCCTGCCGATCCGCGCGGGATGGCGCGCTCGCTCGTGCTGCTGCAGAACGACACGCTGGTGACGCTGCGCGAGCGGGCCGGCCTGCGTGCGACGCTGCGCGACGTGACCGGCAACCGGCTCGGGCTGAAGCTCGTCGCGCTGCGCCGCGATCGCCTTTATGCTGCGCTCGACACGGCCGCGTTCGTCGCGATCGACAGCGACGATGCCGCGCGTGCCGGGCTGCAGCCCGCACGCGACAGCATCAGCATCGAGGATGCGCGCTCGCCGTATGCGAACGTGCTGACGGTGCGCGAGGCCGATCGCGCGAAGCCGTGGGTCACGCAGCTCGTCGCCGCGTATCACTCGGACGACGTCGCGCGCTTCATCCTCACGCGTTACCAGGATTCGGTGCGACGGCCGTGGTAGACACGTACCTGCTCGCGTGCAACGCATGCGGACGCTGCTGCAACAGCGCGCCGACGCTGTCGTTGCGCGAACTGTTTCGGCACGGGCATCGCTTCGTCGGTGCGCTGACGATCCGTCGCGTGCCGACGCGTCGAACCGGCGAGCGCTGGCGTGCGGGCGGTCGCGAGCACACGCTCGATGCGGAGGACGTCGCGGCGTCCGATGCGCTGTCGGCGCGGTTGTTTCATCGCACCGGCGGCGCGGGGAGCGAATGGATCGCGCTGACGCTGCAGGGCTACGACTATCCGTCGCTCGGCCGCTGCGCGGCGCTGGCCGACGACGGACGCTGCAGCGTGCATGCGGACAAGCCGTCGATCTGCCGCGCGGTGCCGCTCGATCCGATGCTGCCCGACCGCTTGCAGTCCCGTGTGCTGGCCGCGCGGCGCGACGATGCGGGATGGCTCGGTGCGAACTGCATCGTCGAAACGTCGAGCACGCAATCTGCTGTTGAATCGTCATTCCCGATTCCGTTGGTGACGGCCGGACAGGTCGCGGACCGTGCGGCGCTCGACGCGTATCGCGATGCGCTGGTATTCGAGCGCGCGGTGTGGCGGGATGCCGTGTTCGCATCGTTGACTGATGGCGGCCAGGATGTGCGGCATGCGCTGTCGCGGCTTGCGCCCGGCGGCTACCTGACCGTGTCGATCGTGCCGGTGCTGCTGGCCGTCGCATCGATATCAGCGCATTGCCGCGCACGCTGCCTCGCGTTCATCGACGCGCAACTCGCGTTGATCGGTGTGAACATCGAAGCAGCGCTCGCGCGCCGGCACGCCGACGACCGGCCCGCCACGCGCGAGTTGCGCGGCTTCGCGCAGGCGCTTGAACGGGCACGGCACGCCCTGGCCGCGATGCCGGCGCCCGCGGCCGGCATGCGCGAGGACGCCCCACGCATCGACGCGTGGCTCGCCGACCGGCCCGACCTCGATACGCTCGCCGCATAACGACGGCGGCCAGCCGCACGTGCCTTACAATCGGCGCTCTTTCAATCGCTTTCGATGGAGCGGGCATGTACGCGTCGACCTTCATTTTCCGTGCCGGGCAATACGACGACGAATTCCACCGGCTCGACCGGCAGATTGCCGACATGGCGCGCGCGACGCCCGGCTATCTCGGCGAGGAGACGTGGGAGAACGCCGAATCGGGGCTGATCCAGAACGTCTACTACTGGGAGTCGGAGGCGGCGCTGCAGCAGCTGATGCAGCACCCGGCGCATCTCGAGGCAAAGACGAAACAGGCGCGCTGGCTGGACGGCTATCGCGTCGTGATTTCGAAAGTGTTGCGCGAGTATGGCGACGGCAAGCTCACGCAACCGCATGCGGGCCAATCCGCCTGATTGGCTGTCTGATTCATTTCTTTCGCGTTACGGATCAATAACAACGCGCCGCACTCGGCAGCCCGCGTTTTCACGCGGGCTTCCGCGGGATCGCGTGCAATCAATTCTTCATCAAGCATGGCTAAGGTGGCGGGGCTTCACGTCGTCAGTCTGTCCACCCACAACGTCCTCACTCGATGTCGTACGGAGCCTTGTCCATGCCGAATCTCGCCTTGTCCGCGAAGCGCCGCCGCGCGCTGCGCGATCGTGCCGTTCCCGTCTTCGCACTGACGCTGATTGCCGCGAGCATCGGCGCACACGCTGCCCCGCATGACAACGACGGCGACAGCCGTTTCGCGCCGGGTTTCGTGCCGGGCTTCCTGGTCGTCAGCCGCAGCGTGTACGACAACGTGTCGGCCAACGTCTAGCCCGGCGCGATCCTGCCGCCGAACTGCGCGAAGACCACCGGTGGTTGCGGCGCGGCATCCGGCGCGCCGAACGACGGCACCTATCCGTACGTCTGGAACAACGACCGCTACGACGGCAGCTTCGGCATCACGTCGCGCATCTTCCTCGACCAGATCACGCCGGCAGGCGGTGTCGTCAGCACGCTCGAAGTGCCGAACAGCCTGCAGAAAGGCTTCGCGCACGACCAGCTGGTGACGAGCTTCAGCTCGAAGTCGGAGCTCGGCCTGCACCTGTCGCTCGACGGCCGCTATCTGACGTTCATGGGCTACGTCGCGCCGGTCAATACGGTCGACGTGTCGAACTCGAACACGCTGCTCGCGGTCGATACGACCAACCCGGACGGGCAGAACTTTTATCGCGCGATCGCGCGCGTCGATCGCCACGGGCATTTCCGCTTCACCGAGACGAACGCGTACAGCGGCAACAACGGCCGCGCGGCGATCCTGAACAATCGCGACGGCCGCGAGATCTACTACACGTCGGGCAACGCCGGCAACGGCGCGAACCCGCAGCCGGACAACGTGATCCTCGGCGCGGGCGCGCAGCTCATCGACGGCGCGAAGCATCACGAAGCGCAGCAGGATCCGGGCGTGCCGACGCCGCTCGCGAGCTTCTCGGTCACGGAACTCGGCGCGAAGGCCGACAAGATCGGCAAGGACGACAACTTCCGCGGCATCGCGGTGCACGACAACGTCGTGTACTACACGAAGGGCAGCGGCGGCAACGGCGTGAACACGGTGTACTTCGTCGATACGACCGGCACCGCGTGCCCGTCGGGCGTCGGCGTGCCGTCACCGAAGGCCGTGCTGCCGACCGCGCCGCTCGCGTACAACGCTGCCACGCTGCAGACGGCTGGCCTGCCGAACACCATGTGCGTGCTGGCCGGTTTCCCGAGCACGCCGAACAAGACCGCGACGACGCTCGCCTATCCGTTCGGGATCTGGTTCGCCGACGCGAACACGCTGTATGTCGCGGACGAGGGCGACGGCTACACGGGCGGCGCGGACCTGTACACGCACGCCGCTGCGCAGAAGACGGCGGGCCTGCAGAAGTGGGTTTACGACGCGGGTACGAATCAGTGGAAGCTCGCGTACACGCTGCAGAACGGGTTGAACCTCGGTCAGCCGTATGCCGTCGCCGGCTATCCGGCGGGCAACAATTCGGCCACGGGCCTGCCGTGGGCACCGGCGACGGCCGGCCTGCGCAACCTGACGGGCCGCGTCGAGCGAGACGGCACGGTGACGATCTGGGCGATTACGTCGACCGTCAGCGGCAATGGCGACGTTGGTGCGGATCCGAACCGGCTGGTTGCAGTGCGTGACGTGTTGAAGAACACGAGCGCGGCGACGGCTGCGCATGAGCAATTCGCAGTGCTGCGGACTGCGAAGTTCGCGGAAGTGCTGCGGGGGATCGAGTTCGCGCCGGGGACGGATACGGGGCGGTCGCACTGAAGTAGGAGAGCCTCGGCTGATTGATGCCGGGTGACTCGGGCACGGCCGCGCGTTGGTGTGGCCGTGCCCTTCGACTTTGTCGTGGTACGGATTCAGCTGGCGCGTTGCGTTTCGCTGTCTTTCGGCTCAGCCCGAGCCGCACGCTGCCAGATCGGAAACATCGCATTCGTGTCTGATGCCTGCGCGTCGATGACGTTGCGGTGATCGACGCCCGGCATGCACGACGCATGGGGCGCACGCGTCGCAGGCGAGTGTGGGTGATTCGCGCGATGTCGAATGCGTGCCGGATACCCGGCCCCGCCATTCACCGGCTTGCACCGCATCAAAGCGCCTCAACCAGCAACCGCTTGCTTTTCTCGCAATACTCATGACAAGCCGCCCGCGCGGCAATCGACGCGCCATGCACGAACCGCGGCGCATCGGCCCGCCGCGACATCGACACGACGATCGACGGCGGCGACGGCTGCAGCGGCAACTCGACGACTTCGCCGCTTTCGATCAACGCATCGACGAACAGCACCGGAATCGCCGCCACGCCAAACCCGTCGCGCACGAGCTGCACGATCACCGAGATCGACGGCGAGCCGGTGATGCGCGTGTCCGACAGCGGCACGCCGTGCGCATGCGCGAGCGTGCGGACGATATCCTCCAGCGCGCGATGCGGCGCCGTACCGCGCCCGTAGGTGAGAATCGGCTGCCGCAGCACCTGCCTGGCGAGCCCCGTGCGCGTGTTCGGCAGCAGCCCCGCGCGCGCGATCCAGCGCACCGGGTAGTTCGCGAGCGCATCGCACACGACCGACGCCTCGTCGCTGCCTTCCACGCGGATGATCAGGTCGAGCTCGCCGGCCATCAGCCGGCGCTGCAGCACGACGCTGACGTCGACGGTCAGGTCGATCTCGAGCTGCGGATAGTCGGCCGCCAGCCGCCGCATGTAGTGCGGCAGCCAGCTGTGCACGACGGTCTCGATCACGCCGAGCCGCAGCTTGCCGCGCAGCGCGCGCTCGCCGGAGGCCGCGGCCTGCAGCTCCTGCGTCGCCTCGACCACGGCCTTCGCATAGCCGAGCAGGTATTCGCCGTTCGGCGTGAGCCGGAATTCGCGGCTGTCGCGGTCGACGAGTACCGTCTGCAGTTCGTCCTCGAGCGCTTTCAGGCGCTGCGAGATCGCGGCCGGCGTCGCGTGCAGCGCGGCGGCCGTCGTGCGGAAGTTGCGCAACTTCGCGAGCGTGACGAAGGTTTCGAGAAAACGCGTGTTCATGGCGGTCGGACGGGAAGGTGAGCGCGCACTTTGCCGGTGAGGAAAAGTGAACGGAGCCGGGGAAAACCCCAAGATCCGTTAAGAAATTCTATACACGAAGCGCAAAAAAACTCGTTGGCGACAAAATTTTTTCTTTTCTACTCTTCGCTGTATCCGATGACACGGCACCGTCATCCCGACGCCACACCGATCCGCGACAGAACCTCATGACCCCTTCCGAATTCCGCCAGTCCGTGCGCCACGGCGCGTTCCGCGGCCCGACCGCCGGCCACTGCGGCCCGTACGCGCAAGCGAACCTCGCGATCCTGCCCGACGCGTTCGCGCACGATTTCCTGCGCTTCTGCCAGGCGAACCCGAAAGCCTGCCCGCTGCTGGGCGTCGGCGAACCGGGCGCGTTCCGGGTCGACGTCCTCGGCGAGGATCTCGACATCCGCACCGACGTGCCGAGCTACAACGTCTACCGCGACGGCCGCCTGACCGAACGCGTCGAATCGCTGGAGGCACTGTGGCGCGACGATTTCGTCGTGTTCGCGATCGGCTGCTCGTTCTCGTTCGAGGACATGCTGGCGCGCGAAGGCATCGGCCTGCGCCATGTGGAGGAGGGGCGCAACGTGCCGATGTACCGCACGTCGATCCCGAATCGCCGCGCGGGGATCTTCGGCGGCCAGCTCGTCGTGTCGATGCGGCCGATGCGCGGCGCCGACGCGATTCGGGCGGTGCAGATCACCAGCCGGTTTCCGGGCGTGCACGGCGCGCCGATCCATCTCGGCGATCCGCGCGAGTTGGGCATCACCGACCTGAACGCCCCCGAATTCGGCGACGCGGTGACGATCCGCGACGGCGAGCTGCCGGTGTTCTGGGCGTGCGGCGTGACGCCGCAAACCGCGCTGATGGACGCGAAGCTGCCGATCGCGATCGCGCATACGCCCGGCCACATGCTGATGACCGACATCACGAACGCGTCGCTGGCCGTGTTCTGAGCCCGGACGACGACAACCCGACCCGCACGGCACGCCGCACGCGCGACAATCATTCGACGGCGCATAACGACAGGAGCACCACCATGGAAAGCAAGACCCTCGCGGCGCACGCCGCGGAGCCCGCGAGCCCCGAGCGTAACGGCCTGTTCTCGTGGTACGGGGACGCGCAGCCGCGCGAGCGCCGCGCGTTCTGGAGCTGCAAGGTCGGCTACATGCTCGACGGGATGGACACGCAGATGCTGTCGTTCGTGATCCCGACGCTCGTCGCGACCTGGGGCATCTCGCTCGCCGACGCGGGCTTCATCGGCACGATTACGCTGCTCGCGTCGGCGCTCGGCGGCTGGATCGCGGGCATCCTGTCCGACCGGATCGGCCGCGTGCGCACGCTGCAGCTCACGGTGCTGTGGTTCGCCGTGTTCACCGCGCTGTGCGGGCTCGCGCAGAACTACCACCAGCTGCTCGCGGCGCGCGCGCTGATGGGCTTCGGCTTCGGCGGCGAATGGACGGCCGGCGCGGTGCTGATCGGCGAAGTGATCCGCGCGCGTGATCGCGGCCGGGCGGTCGGCCTCGTGCAGTCGGGCTGGGCGATCGGCTGGGGGCTGTGCGCGCTGCTGTATGCGCTGCTGTTCTCGGTGCTGCCGGCCGAGCAGGCGTGGCGCGCGCTGTTCCTCGTTGGCCTCGCACCGGCGCTGCTGGTCGTCGCGATCCGTCGCTACGTGAAGGAGCCGGACGTCTACGAGAAGGAGAAGGCCGCGCAGGCGAAAGTGGCCGATGCGCCGCGCCTCACCGAGATCTTCGCGCCGAAGCTGATCACGACGACGCTGCGCGCGGCGCTGCTGACCACCGGCGCGCAGGGCGGCTACTACGCGATCACGACGTGGCTGCCGACCTTCCTGAAGACCGAGCGTCACCTCACGGTGATGGGCACCGGCGGCTATCTCGCGATGATCATCTTCGGCTCGTGGGTCGGCTACCTGACGAGCGCGTACCTGACCGACCGCCTGGGCCGCAAGCCGAACTTCATCCTGTTCGCGGTCGGCTCGATGGTGATCGCGTTCGCGTACACGTCGCTGAACCTGACCAACGCGTCGATGCTGTGGCTCGGCTTTCCGCTCGGCTTCTTCGCATCGGGCATCTTCTCGGGGATGGGCGCGTTCCTCACCGAACTGTTCCCGACCCGCGTGCGCGGTTCCGGCCAGGGCTTCTGCTACAACGTGGGCCGCGCGATCGGTGCGCTGTTCCCGTTCCTGATCGGCGCGCTGTCCAAGCAATACGGGCTCGGCACGAGCATCGGCATCTTCGCGGTCGCCGCGTACGGCGTGGTGATCGTCGCCGCGCTGACGCTGCCCGAGACTCGCGGCCGCGAACTCGACGCCGCGTAAGCGGCGGGGCAGCCCGCCCTTCATTTTTCTTCCCCTTTGACCGACCCCGTGACACGGCGCGCGACGCGCGCCGTGCGGCGGCGCTCATCCCTCGATTCCACGACGCATCGACCCGACATCATGACAGACCGACACCTTTCCTCCGTTCCGTCCGACGCCGCACGCTGGCAATTCTGGATCGACCGCGGCGGCACTTTCACCGACATCGTCGCGCGCCGGCCCGACGGCACGCTCGTCACGCACAAGCTGCTGTCGGAGAACCCCGAGCAGTACCGCGACGCGGCCGTGGCCGGCATTCGCCACCTGCTCGGCCTCGCGGCCGGCGAGCCGATCACGCCCGAGCGCGTCGACATGGTGAAGATGGGCACGACGGTCGCGACCAACGCGCTGCTCGAACGCAAGGGCGAACGCACGGCGCTCGCGACGACGCGCGGCTTTCGCGACGTGCTGCGCATCGCGTACCAGAACCGGCCGCGCCTGTTCGATCTCGACATCGTGCTGCCCGACGCGCTGTACGAGGCCGTCGTCGAGATCGACGAGCGCATCGGCGCGCACGGCGAAATCGTCGTGCCGTTCGATGCGCAGGGCGCCGAAGCGTCACTGCGCCGCGTGTTCGACTCGGGCGTGCGCGCGCTCGCGATCGTGCTGATCCACGGCTATCGCTACACCGCGCACGAACGCGCGCTGGGGGACCTGGCGCGCCGCATCGGCTTCACGCAGGTGTCGGTGTCGCACGAGGTGTCGCCGTTGATGAAGATGGTGTCGCGCGGCGATACGACGGTAGTCGACGCGTACCTGTCGCCGATCCTGCGCCGCTATGTCGAGCAGGTCGCGCACGAGATGCCGGGCGTGAACCTGCAGTTCATGCAGAGCAGCGGCGGGCTGACGCGCGCCGATGCGTTCCAGGGCAAGGACGCGATCCTGTCGGGCCCGGCCGGCGGCATCGTCGGGATGGTGCGCGCCGCGCAGGCGGCCGGCTTCGAGCGCGTGATCGGCTTCGACATGGGCGGCACGTCGACCGACGTGTCGCACTATCACGGCGAGTTCGAGCGCGTGTTCGAGACGCAGGTGGCCGGCGTGCGGATGCGCGCGCCGATGATGAGTATCCATACTGTGGCCGCGGGCGGCGGCTCGGTGCTCGGCTTCGACGGCGCGCGGCTGCGCGTCGGGCCAGAGTCGGCCGGCGCGAACCCGGGGCCGGCCGCCTATCGGCGCGGCGGCCCGCTGACGGTGACCGACTGCAACGTGATGCTCGGCAAGATCCAGCCCGATCATTTCCCGCGCGTGTTCGGCCCGCACGCGGACGAACCGCTCGACCGCGACGGCGTGGTCGCGAAGTTCGCCGCGCTCGCCGACGAGATCCACGCGGCGACCGGGCGGCGCGAGACGCCCGAGGCGCTCGCCGAAGGCTTCCTGGAAATCGCGATCGGCAGCATGGCGAACGCAATCAAGAAGATTTCCGTGCAGCGCGGCCACGACGTGTCGCGCTACGTGCTGACGACGTTCGGCGGCGCGGGCGGCCAGCACGCGTGCGGCGTCGCCGACGCGCTCGGCATGACGCAGGTGTTCGCGCATCCGCTGGCGGGCGTGCTGTCCGCATACGGGATGGGCCTCGCCGACCAGACCGCGATGCGCGAGCGCGCGGTCGAGGCCGTGTTGTCCGACGATTCGCTGCCGGCGCTGAATGCCGCGCTCGACCGGCTGGCCGACGAGGCCGTCGGCGCGCTGCTCGAACAGGGCGTGCCGCCGGAGCGGATCGCGACCGAGCGGCGCGTGCACCTGCGCTACCAGGGCACCGATTCGGCGCTCGACGTGCCGGCCGGCAGCGTCGCCGAGATGCAGCACGCGTTCGAGGCCGCCTACCGGCAGCGCTACGCGTTCCTGATGCCCGGCACGCCGCTCGTCGCCGAGCTCGCGTCGGTCGAGGCGATCGGCCGCTCCGACGCGCCGGTGGAGATCGCCCCGCTCGCGCCGCGCCACGCGGGCAACGGCGACGATGCCGCGCCGCGCGCCCATTCCGCGGTGCGCTTCCATTCCGGCGGCCAATGGCACGACGCGGCGCTCTACGTGCGCGACACGCTGCTGGCCGGCGACGCGATCGACGGCCCGGCGATCGTCGCGGAGCAGAACGGCACGACCGTCGTCGAGCCCGGCTGGCGCGCGCAGATGACCGCGCAGGGCAACCTCGTGCTGACGCGCACGACGCCGCTGCCGACGCGCCGCTCGCTCGGCACCGATGCCGACCCGGTGCGGCTCGAGATCTTCAACAACCTGTTCATGTCGATCGCCGAGCAGATGGGGCTGCGGCTGCAGAACACCGCGTACTCGGTGAACATCAAGGAGCGGCTCGACTTCTCGTGCGCGATCTTCGACGGCGACGGCAACCTGATCGCGAACGCGCCGCACATGCCCGTGCACCTCGGCTCGATGGGCGAGAGCATCCGCACGGTGATCGAGCGCAACCGCGGCCGCATGCGCGACGGCGACGTGTTCATGCTGAACGACCCGTATCACGGCGGCACGCACCTGCCGGACGTGACGGTCATCACGCCGGTGTTCGCGGACGGGTCGGACGCGCCGCTGTTCTACGTCGGCTCGCGCGGCCACCACGCGGACATCGGCGGCACGACGCCGGGCTCGATGCCGCCCGATTCGACCCACATCGACGAGGAGGGCGTGCTGATCGACAACTGGCAGCTCGTGTCGGCCGGCACGCTGCGCGATGCGCAAACCCGCGCGCTGCTCGCATCGGGCCGCTACCCGGCGCGCAACGTCGAGCAGAACATGGCCGACCTGCGCGCGCAGGTCGCCGCGAACCAGAAGGGCGTCGACGAGTTGCGCCGGATGGTCGCGCAGTTCGGCCGCGACGTCGTGCTCGCGTTCATGGGGCACGTGCAGGACAACGCGGAAGAAGCCGTGCGGCGCGTGATCGGCGCGCTGCAGGACGGCGCGTACCGCTACCCGCTCGACAACGGCGCGGAGATTCGCGTCGCGATCCGCGTCGACCGGGCGGCGCGGCGCGCGGAAATCGATTTCACGGGCACGTCCGCGCAGCTCGACAACAACTTCAACGCGCCGAAGGCCGTGTGCATGGCCGCCGTGCTGTACGTGTTCCGCACGCTGGTCGGCGACGACATCCCGCTGAACGCCGGCTGCCTGAAGCCGCTCACGGTGATCGTGCCCGCCCGCTCGATGCTGAACCCCGAGTATCCGGCGGCGGTCGTGTCGGGCAACGTCGAGACGTCGTCGGCCATCACCAACGCGCTGTACGGCGCGCTCGGCTGCGTCGCGTCGAGCCAGGGAACGATGAACAACTTCACATTCGGCAACGATCGCTACCAGTACTACGAGACGATTGCGGGCGGCAGTGGCGCCGGCGACGGGTTCGCGGGCGTCGGCGCGGTGCAGACGCACATGACGAACTCGCGGCTCACCGATCCGGAGGTGCTCGAATGGCGCTACCCGGTGCGGCTCGACTCGCACCGGATCCGCGCCGGGTCGGGCGGCGGCGGGCGCTGGCGCGGCGGCGACGGCGCGGTGCGGCGGATTCGCTTCCTCGAGCCGATGACCGCGTCGATCCTGTCGAACAACCGGATCCACGCACCGTTCGGCGCGGCGGGCGGCGAGGCCGGCGCGCTCGGCCGCAACACGATCGAGCGCGCGGACGGCACGGTCGAGGCGCTCGACCATATCGGCCGCGCGCAGATGGCGCCGGGTGATGTATTCGTCGTCGAAACGCCGGGCGGCGGCGGATACGGCGCGGCGGGCTGAGCCGGGCAGCTGGTGCCGGCGTGCCGCGCCGGTGCTCGAACGGCATTGCAACGGACTGTGGAATAAAGCTGCGCATTGACGCACCAAAGGAATCAAATTCGACGGAAAGTCGGGTCGCCGGAGGGCGATCCGACCCTGTCGCCACGCGCGGGCCAAAGCATTGCCGCCGAATCCTGAAATCAGCCGCAAACGCCCGCCTGGCGGGGCGCTCGGCCCGACTCGCCGAACCCGTTGCGCACCGCCGCGACCGCGATTGAGCCGCCTGCCCATCATGAAAGATCCGGCTTGCCAATCGAGTCCCAATTCCTTGACACTCTGCTCTAAATGTGAGTGCCAATCCTGATCGTCATTTGATAAGATGGCTCTCATCATTCGTTAGGCAGCACCTGCGCGCATGACGCGCGAACGCCGGGTCGCATTAGCGGGAAACAAGTACGGGACGAGGCCCATCATCACGGCACTCACGGCCGCCTTGCCGGACGCGCATCACGCGCGCCCCGGCACGGCGGCCGGCCGGCTCGCCTCCGTCTACACTGTGCGTTTTTTCTGGATCGGGGCGTCTCCATGGATGACGAAAACGATAGCGCGGTGCTCGAGGCGCACGTCGGTACGCGCAGCCCCTGCTGGCGTCTCGGCAGCGACAGCAACGCACTCGAACTGGCGGCCGTCCGCGGCCTGACCAACGTCGCCGTCGCGCTGACGGTCGAACAGGCCGCGTGCATCCGCGCGCTGACCGGTGTCACGTCGCACCTGGTGCTCGACATCGCGCTGTTCGGCGAACCGGTCAAGCTCCATCTCGTCGGTCGGAAGGTCGACACGACCAACTGGGCCGGCACGGCGTCCGCCTATTCGGATGCCGAGTCCGTCGCGGGCGATCTCGCGCACGGGCTCGCGTTCGCCGAGCAGGTCGTGTCCGAAGTGAATTCGCTCGTGGTGATCCTCGACCGCAACGGGATGGTGCAGCGCTTCAACCGTCTGTGCGAGGAAGTGACGGGCAAGCGCGAGGTCGACGTGATCGGCCGCAGCGCGTTCGAGCTGTTCATGACCCCCGAGCAGGGCGCGCAGTCGCGCAGCAACATCACGGGATTTTTCGCGAGCAACCATTCGTTCGCGGTCGAGCGCTACATCAACACGGTCAACGGGCCGCGCCTGTTCCAGTTCCGCAACAAGTTCGTGCAGAGCGGCAGCGGCGTCGACGAGCAGTTCCTGATCTGCTCGGGCATCGACATCACCGAGGAGCGCAGCGCGCAGCAGCGGCTCATCGAGCTCGCGAACACCGACGTGCTGACCGGCCTGCCGAATCGCCATGCGATCAGCGAGCGCATCCACGCGGCGATCGCCGCCGAGACCGCCGCGACGCGCGGGCAGGTCGGCATCCTGTTCCTCGATCTCGACAACTTCAAGCGCGTCAACGATCACTACGGGCACATCACCGGCGACCGGCTGCTGCAGGACGTGTCGGCGATCATCAGCGGCTGCCTGCCGTCCGGCGCGACGCTCGCGCGGCTCGGCGGCGACGAATTCCTCGTGCTGTTCGAGCACGGCACGCGGCCGCTGCTCGAAGCGACCGCGCAGATCATTCTCGAACGGCTGCGCACGCCGATTCATCTCGGGCTGATGGAGGTCTACACGAGCTGCTCGATCGGCATCGCGATGCATCCGCAGCACGGCGATTCGCTCGAGACGCTGATCCGCAGCGCGGATACCGCGATGTACGTCGCGAAGGAAGAGGGCAAGCATACGTATCGCGTGTTCTCGCTGGAGATGAACCAGAAGGTCGCGAAGTACATGTGGCTCGACACGAACCTGCGCAAGGCGCTCGAAGAGGAGCAGTTCGTGCTGCATTACCAGCCGGTCGTCGATATCGCGACCGGCGACGTGCACGGCGTCGAGGCGCTGATCCGCTGGCAGTCGCCCGATCGCGGGCTCGTCGCGCCGGTCGAGTTCATCCGCTTCGCGGAGGAGTCGGGCCTGATCGCGCCGCTCGGGCGCTGGGTGATGCGTACCGCGGCCGCGCAGGCCGCCGCCTGGAAGGCGAAGGGGCTCGGCATCCGGATCGCGGTGAACGTGTCCGCGCGGCAGCTGCAGGACATGAACATCGTGCACCAGCTGGCGTCGATCCTCGACGCCGCGGGGCTCAAGCCCGGCCTGCTCGACATCGAGCTGACCGAGAGCTGCTTCATCGAGGACGAGGATGCGGCCAACGGGCTGATGCGACAGTTCCGCCAGCTCGGCGCGGAGATCCATCTCGACGATTTCGGCACCGGCTATTCGTCGCTGTCGCAGTTGTCGCGCCTGCCGCTCGACGCGATCAAGCTCGACCGCAGCTTCATCACGGGCATCGACCGCAATCCGCGCTCGCAGGCGCTGGTGCGCTCGGTCGTGTCGCTCGCGAAGGCGCTGAATTTCGCGGTGGTCGCCGAAGGCGTCGAAACGCATGCGGAAGCCGAATTCCTCAAGCAGCTCGACGTCGATCATGCGCAAGGCTACTACTACGCCCGCCCGATGCCGGCCCAGGCGTTCGAGGCGTGGCTCGCGGAGACGAGGAAGCTCAGGCTGATCGCCTGAGCCTCGTTCACGAACGGGCGCCGCCGGCGAGCGGCGGCGCCCGTCGCATTACACCGTGCGCAGCTTCGACACGCGCCGGTTCTGCAGCATCACGAGGCGTTCCATGTACGCGAGGTCCTTCGGCTCGATCGTGAACGCCGCATGCACCCAGGCTTCCGTGATGTCCATCAGCTCGGAGCGCGTCAGCTGGAACACCCGCTCGCGTGCGCGCAGCATCGCGCGCACGCCGTTCAGCTTCGGCTTGGTCACGTCGATGAAGGTGCGCGTCGCGAGATACGCGTCACCCGCGTCGAACGTCTGGTCGACCAGCCCGCGATCCTCGTACCACTCGGCGGCGTGCGCTTCACCGGTCGAGATCAGTTGCTCCGCAATACCCCGATCGGCCTTGCGCGCGACGAGCGAATAGCCGCCCATGCCCGGGAACAGGTTGAACGCGATCTCGGGAAACCCGAGCTTCACGCCCTTCTGCGCGAGCACGTAGTGATGCGCGAGCGCGGCCTCGAAGCCACCGCCGAGCGCGCTGCCCTCGACCATCGCGATCGAGATCGCCCCGGTGCCGAAGCCCGTGTAGATCTCGTACACGCCATCGATGCACGAGCGCGCATAGGCCATCAGCAGGTCGCGCTTGCCGCTGCGGATCGCGTCGACGAAAAAGCTCAGGTCGCCGCCGACGTTGAACAGCTCGGGGACGAGCGAGCCCGTCACCCAGAAGTCGAACGGCAGGCCCGAATCGCGTGCGACGCGCGCGAGATGGATGATGTCGGTAACGAGTTGCTGGTTGAAGCACGGCCGCGGCTCCGATCGCAGCATCATCCACATGACATTACGTCCCTCTTCATAAAAGGCAGTCAGTTGCGTGAGTTCGCCGGCTTCATAAAACGGGCGGCACGCGGGATGGGATTGGAGTTGCATGGTATGTCCTCGTGAGATGTGGTTTTTGAAGACCGTCGCGCCCGGTGCCGAGCGGGAGGCGAGTGTCCTGCAGGGCGCCGGGCGCGAGGCATCGCCATTGTTGCGCGCGCACAAAAGTCGAATTGCGAGGAACCACGCACGACCGGGACGCGGGTGCCGGTCGCATCGGTGCGGGTGGGGAAGGGGGCGGCGCGCACGGCCGGCCGGTATCGGGCCAAGGTGGGCGGCGCGTCGGGCGGAGCCGGCAGGCGTGTGAAGGCGGCCTGAACGCTAGCCGGGCAGGTTCGCCGTGTCGCGCGGATGCGTGTAAACGGCCGATCCGGCGCGCGGCCGCCGGCGTTGTCCGCTTACATGCTGAAAGCGGTGCCGGGCCGCCGTGCGGCCCCTATGGAAGATGCGGACTGGCGCCGCGCCCGTGCGTCGATTAGCTTTAAAGGATCACGCCGCGCGTGGCACCGGGCGTGCGGGAGGGGACCATGACCACGTTCCAGAAAGTGTGGCAGTTGCTCGTCGGAAAGCCGCTCGACCCGCTCGATCCGCGCACGCGGCATGCGATCGCCGTGACGCCGCTGCTGGCCTGGGTCGGGCTCGGCGCCGACGGCCTGTCGTCGTCGTGCTACGGCCCGGAAGAAGCGTTCCTCGCGCTGGCGCACCACACGCCGCTCGCGCTGTTCCTCGCGCTCGCGACGGCGGCGACCGTGTTCATCATCGCGCTCGGCTACAACCAGGTGATCGAGCTGTTCCCGACGGGCGGCGGCGGCTACCGCGTCGCGACGTCGCTGCTCGGCTCGAAGCCGGGGCTCGTGTCGGGCGCCGCGTTGCTGGTCGACTACGTGCTGACCGTCGCGACGTCGCTCGCGAGCGGGGTCGACGCGTTCTTCAGCCTGCTGCCGGTCAGCGCGCAGGCGTTCAAGCTCACGACCGAGATCGTGCTGATCGTGCTGATGACGGGGCTCAACTTCCGCGGGATGCGCGAATCGATCATGGTGCTGCTGCCGATCTTCATCGGCTTCGTGATCCTGCACTTCGCGCTGATCGTCTATGGGGTCGCCGTGCACGGCAGCAACCTCGCGATGATCGTGCCCGATGCCGTGCACGAGGCGCACGGCATGTCGCAGTCGCTCGGCGTATTCGTGATGCTCGCGCTGCTGATGCGCGCGTTCTCGCTCGGCGGCGGCACCTACACGGGCCTCGAGGCCGTGTCGAACAACGTGAACATGCTCGCTGACCCGCGCGTGCCGAACGGCAAGGTGACCATGTGGTACATGTCGACGTCGCTCGCGTTCACGGCCGGCGGCATCATCCTGCTGTACATGCTGTGGCACGCCCGGCCCGTCGAAGGCCAGACGCTCAACGCGGTCGTGTTCGGCAGCGTGATCGACCATCTCGGGCTCGGCTCGGCCTTCGCGCGCCACGCATTGCTCGCGGCCGTGCTCGCGTTCGAAGCCGGGCTGCTGATGGTCGGCGCGCAGACCGGCTTCCTCGACGGGCCGGCCGTGCTGTCGAACATGGCGTCGGATTCGTGGGTGCCGCGCCATTTCCGCGACCTGTCGGGGCGCCTCGTGCGGCAGAACGGCATCATCGTCGTCGGGCTGTCGAGCCTGCTGATCCTCCTGTGGACGCACGGCAGCGTCGACGTGCTCGTCGTGCTGTACAGCATCAACGTGTTCCTCACGTTCAGCCTGTCGCTGCTCGGGCTGTGCACGTACTGGTGGCGCCATCGCCGCGAGCAGGGCTGGTTCAAGCACTTCTTCCTGTCGGCACTCGGGCTGAGCGTGACGGCAACCGTGCTCGTCATCACGCTGATCGAGAAGTTCACGGCGGGCGGCTGGCTCACGGTGCTCGTGACGAGCGCGGTGATCGCGCTGTGCTTCATGATCAACCGCCACTACGCCTATACGCGTGCACAGCTCGCGAAGGAAGACGCGCTGTTCTCGGGCAAGCCGCCCGAAGTCGACGAGGCCACCGCGCCGGGCAAGCCCGACCCGTCTCAGCCGACGGCCGTGCTGCTGGTCGGCAAGCATCGCGGCGCGAGCATGCACGCGCTGCTGTGGGTCAACCGGCTGTTTCCCGGGCACTTCCGCAACGTGATCTTCCTCGCGGTCGGCGAAGTCGACGCGAAGGCGTATGACGGTCACGAACACCTCGAGCGGCTGCGGCACACGATCACCGAAGCGCTCGACTACTATGTCGCGCACTGCCGCCGCAACGGCATCGCAGCCGACTACCGGATCGCGTTCGGCACGAATCCCGTCGTCGAATTCATGAACCTGGCTTCGTCGACGCTCGACGAATACCCGAACGCCGTGTGCTTCGCGAGCAAGCTGATCTTCCGGCGCGTGAATTTCCTCACGGCCTGGCTGCACAACCAGACGCCCGTCGAGCTGCAGGCGCGCCTGCACGTCGAGGGCAAGCAGATGGTGCTGTTGCCGATGAACGTCGGGTAGCGGCGGGCGGCAGGACCGCACGCGGTTTTTTGTCGTGCCCGCTGCGGGTCGAACCTCCGCCGGCGGTCTTGCGTCGTACGCTCGAACGACGCGCGCATGACGGCCGGCCTTCCGTGCGGCGCACTGCGTCGGCGCGTTACGGATGACGATGCGTATGCGAACGCGGCCGCCGTGCGCGCTTGCGCTGCAACTGGCCGCGAATCCGATTACGGCTGCGCCCTTCCGCGAAGAACAGCGCGGCAAGCATGACGACCGCAAGCAGGACGAGGGTCGAGACGAGGTCGTGTTCCACCATGTCGCCTCCGATCGGGAGGAGGTTGCGCGCCAGGTGAGCGCCGTGGTTGGGGTCAGCCTGCGGGGATGAAGCCGCCGGCGCGCGGGCGTTCGTGTCCGACCTCACGGATCGGATGAGCGGGCTTGCGCGGCATTTGATCGGATGAATGAAGGCCGCGCCGCGCATCCCGCCGTGCGCGGCGGATCGCCGTCACGTCAGCATCGGCACGGCTTCGACCAGCAGGATACCGATGAGCGCGCCGATCGCGGCGCCGATCAGTTTCGGATGCCACCGCCCGAGATGCAGCTTCGTCAGCAGCGCGCCGAACAGGATCACGCCCAGCAGCGTGAATAGCACCACGAGGAAGCCGGTTTCGAAATCGCTGTTGATCACGGCCATGATGCCTCCTTGCCCATGTTGGGCACGCCGCGTTCGTCGAGACGGCGCTTGTCCTGGCGAGATCGCGCACGCAATGTGACCTGATTTGATTATAGGTTGCGCCAGCCGTCAATTGCGCGTGTGTGCGGCGCCTCGCGGCGCGACCGTGCCGCATCGCCGCGCGTCGCTTGACGCTCGCCGATGCGTCACCCACACTGGGCTGCAAGGCGGCGTGCGACAGGCGCGCGTGAGCGCGGCGCGGATCGTCCGTGCCGGTGTGTTGCCGCCATGTTCCGAAACGAGCGCGACGTGGTGCGTTTTCTTTCCCGACCGACCGGTTTTGCGTTTGCGTGCGTCGTCGCATTCGGCGTCGTCGCGGCCGTGCGGCCGGCTGCGGCCGATACGGTCGATGCTGGCGACACAGCGCCCGTCACGATCGTCAGCGACGTCCACGAATTCGTGATCCAGCACGACGGCTCGCTCGACGAGCACGACGATTCGACGCTGCGCGCGAACGACGCGAACGGCATCGATGCCATCGCCCAGCGCTACGTGTGGTTCGACAAGAATCTCGAGAAGGTGGACCTGCTCGCGGCCGAGACGATCGACCGCGACGGCGTCGCGCATCCGGTCGGCGCGGATAGCATCCGCGACGTGCAGGAACCGCGCTCGGCCGGCGCGCCGACGTTCCAGGACGGGCTGCTGCGCACCGTCGTGTTTCCCGGCGTCGAAGCCGGGTCGAGCACGCGCGTGGCGTTCCGCAAGACCCGCACGAAGCCGGTCAACCGCGGCTACTTCGGCTATACCGTGGAGCCGTCGCGCGAGCCGGTCGACCGCCAGCGGCTGATCTTCGACGTGCCGGCCGACATGCCGCTGTACGCGGATGCGCACGGCTACGTCGCGCTGCCGCCGGTCACCGCGAACGGCCGCACGCGCTACGAATTCGACTACCGGCACGGCCCGTACGACCGCATCGAAAGCGGCGCGGTCGGCTACGCGACCTACGGCGACCGGCTCGTCGTGTCGACGCTGCCCGACTACGCGGCGTTCGCCGCGCGCTATCGCAACGCGGCCGTCGATCCGGGCGCGGACGATCCGGCCGTCGCGCAGCTGGCGCGCACGCTCACCACGGGTGTCGCCGATCCGCACGACCAGGCGCGCATCCTGTACGACTGGGTGCAGGCGAACATCCGCTACGTCGGGCTGTTTCTCGGCGAAACGGCCGCCGCGCCGCATCGCGTGACGGACATCCTGCGCAACCGCTACGGCGACTGCAAGGATCATGTCGCGCTGTTCGGCGCGCTGCTCGCGGCGGTCGGCATCCGCAGCGAGCCGGTGCTGCTCAATCTCGGGTCCGTCTACACGTTGGCGTCGGTGCCCGGCTACGGCGGCGGTGCGATCAATCACGCGATCACGTGGCTGCCCGATCTCGCGCGCTATGCGGACACGACGACGGCCGGCATCGCGTTCGGCTATCTGCCGCCGATCGTGATGGACCGTCCCGCGCTGCTGGTCGACACGAGCGTGCTGTCGCGTACGCCGGCCACGCAACCGCGCGCCCGCATCGCGCGGGTCGAGATCGACGCCGCGGGACCGGGCGCCACGCGTGTTCACGCGTACACCGAGGACGACGGCTGGACGGCCGAGCTCGAACGCAACCTGTTTCGCCGCGCGACGCCCGATGGCATCGCGCAGCTGGCGAACAACCGGCTGCGGCAAAGCGGCTTGCGAGGTCGCGCGCAGCTGTCGACCAGTGACCGGCGCGTCACCGACGGGCCATTCGACGTGACGATGTCGGGCACGCTCGATCATTTCGTGTGGCCTGACGGCACGACCGCGTTGCCCGCGCTGTCGAGCCTGACGGGCGGCATCGCGACGCAGGTCGAGAACTGGCTCGCCGAGCCCGTGCGCACGCAGCCGTGGGGCTGCATCGGCGGCGCGTTCGACGAGACCGGCCAGATCGCGCTGCCGGCCGACGTCGCGGTGACCGACCTGCCGGCCGATACGGCCGTGCACGACCGCTTCGTCGACTTCACGTCGCATTACGTATTCGACGCGGCCGCGCGCGTCGTGCAGGTCACGCGGCGAATGACGGCGGATTTCGGCCGCCAGGTGTGTACGGCGGACGAATTCACGGCGCTGCGCGCGTCGCTCGAGCGCATCGAACGCGACACGCAGGCGCAGATCGTCGTGCGGGCGAAAGGGCGCTGAACGGGCAGGGAACGTGAGCGCGTCGATGCATTCGGTCGACGCGCAGGAGGGACATCATGACGGAACGCGATCACGAGATCGCCGATCTCTCGAAGGAATTGCTGGGCCGGATCGTGCAAGGCACCGTGGCGAGCGGCGCGGTCGTGGACGTGGAGCAGTGCGCGGCGCTTGCCGTGCAGTGCGCGACGGCGCTGATCGACAAGCTGGAAGCGCGCAGCGACTGAACGCTGCCATTACGCGTGACGTCGATGGCGACGACGCCTGATGGCGCGGCCGGCATCATGCGCGCCACGTCACACACTACGCTTCGACGCGCACCTCGCCGTCCGCGCGCACGGCGCCGGGCGGCTTGCCCACTACGCGCTTGAACGCGCGGCTGAACGCGGCGAGCGAGCCGTAGCCGAGCCGGTACGCGACGGCCTCGATCGTCTCGTGGTCGCGCGTGATCCATTGCGCGGCGAGCCGCATCCGCAGCTCGGTCAGGTAGCGCACCGGCGTCATCCCGGTGGCCGCGAGAAAGCGTTCGGCGAACACCGAACGCGACACGCCCGCTTCGGTCGCGAGTTCCGCCACGCTCCAGTTGCGGCCCGGGTCGCGATGCAGCGCGACGATCGCGCGGCCGAGCTTCGGTTCGCGCAGCGCCTGCACCCAGCCCGTCGCATCACCGCATCCGCATTCGACCCAGCCGCGCACGATGAACGCTGCGACCACATCCGCGAGCCGCGCGAGGATACCCGCGAAACCCGCGCGCGCCGAGCACGCTTCGCGCTCCATGGCATCGAGCATCGGGCGGATTTCCGGGTAGCGCGCGAGCAGCGTGCCGACGTGCATGAACTCGGGCATCGTGCCGACCAGCGGCTGCATGCCGCCGAGATCGAGCTCCATGCACGCGCTGAAGATCAGCGCATCGCCGGCGCCCGGCTCGGTCGTCGCGCAACGGGCGGGCGACACGCCGGCCGATGCCACCGACGCGACCGTATCGCAGATTTTCGCGACCTCGAAGCCGTTGATTTCGCGGCACGGTGCATCGGGGTCGGACACCAGCGCGTGCATGCCGCCGTGCGGCAGCAGGATCGCGTCGCCGGCTTCGAGCCGCATCGTGGCGCCCGACGCGTCGCGCAGCAGCACGGGCCCGCGCCCGACGAAATGGAACTGCGCGCGGCCCGTCACGTGGCCGAAATTCAGCCCGAACGGCCGTGCGACCTGGATGCGGCGGTACTGGACGCCGCTCAGGCGCATCCCCAGCAGCAGCTCGCTGACGAGGTCGTGCACGTCGGGAATCGGGGGCAGAAGGGGCTCGGACATTTCGAGATTCGGACGAACGATCAACAAGAACGGATTGTATGTCATAGACCGTCCTGACGTGGTTCCTTACGATACGCCCTCATCAGTACTTTCCCTAACCGACACGGAACCACGCATGAATCCCGGAACCTCCACGGCCGCCTCGACGGCGGCCCCCCGCGAACCGGCCTGGGGCGCGGTATTCGCGATGACGCTCGGCGTGTTCGGGCTCGTCACGGCCGAATTCCTGCCGGCGAGCCTGCTGACGCCGATGGCCGACAGCCTCGGCGTGACCGAAGGCGTGGCCGGGCAGGCCGTCACGGCCACCGCGACGGTCGCGCTCGTCACGAGCCTGCTGATCTCGGCGCTGACGCGCACGATCGACCGGCGGCGCGTGCTGCTCGTGTTCTCGGTGCTGCTCGTCGCGTCGAACCTGGCGGTCGCGTTCGCGCCCAACCTGGCAATGCTGCTGGTCGGCCGCGTCGTGCTCGGCATCGCGCTCGGCGGCTTCTGGACGATGGCGACGGCCACCGCGATGCGGCTCGTGCCGACGGCGATGGTGCCGCGTGCGCTGTCGATCATCTTCAGCGGCGTGGCGGTCGCGACGATCGCGTCCGCGCCGATGGGCAGCTACTTCGGTCACCTGATCGGCTGGCGCAACGTGTTCCTGATCGCGGCTGCGCTTGGCGGCATTGCGTTCGTGTCGCAGATCCTCACGCTGCCGTCGATGCCGCCGAGCGGCACGACGCGGCTGCGCACGCTGATCGACGTGCTGCGCCGGCCGACCGTCGGCCTCGGCATGTTCGCGACGATCCTCGTGTTCACCGGGCACTTCGCGTTCTTCACGTACCTGCGGCCGTTCCTCGAACAGGTCGCGGGCGTCGGCGTGAACGGGTTGTCGGCGATCCTGCTCGGCTACGGCATCGCGAACTTCGTCGGCACGTCGCTTGCCGGCCGCGTGCTCGAACACCGGTTGCGGCCGATGCTGATCGGCATGCCCGCGCTGATGGTCGTGCTCGGCGTCGCGCTCGTCGCACTCGGCCGCGCGCCGATGATCGACGCGGTGCTCGTCGCGTTGTGGGGGATGGCGTTCGGCGGCGTGCCCGTCGCCTGGTCGACGTGGGTCACGCGCACCGTGCCCGATGAGGCCGAGAGCGCGGGCGGGCTGATCGTCGCGGCGATCCAGCTCGCGATCGCGACGGGCGCGGCGGCCGGCGGCGTCGTGTTCGACGCGAACGGGGCGGCCGGCGTGTTCGTTGCCGCGGCCGTCGTGCTGGCCGTCGCGGTCGCGACGATCGTGACCGGCGTGCCCAAGCGTGTCGGCGTGGTGTCCGCGCTGGCGGAATGAGTTGCACCGGCGGGCCGCCCGGCCCGCCGCTCAGCGCACCGGGGCGTGCGTGTCGAGCAACTGCCGGTGGCGCGCTTCGGTCGCGTCGTCGGCGGGGAACATGCATTCCATGCGCAACTCCTGTGCGGCGGCGCTTTGCGGCGTCCCGACCGTCGTGACCAGCGAGAAGTAACGCAGCACGACGCCTTCATGCACGAAGCCGATCGGGATGACCGGCAGTGATGGTGCCGCGGCTGGCGCCGGCGGCGTTTTCCAGTCGCGCGGCGCATCGGGGCTCGCGAGCAGGTCGTCGAGCAGCTGCCGCGTCTCGTCGTCGATCACGCGGCCGACCGCTTCGCGATGCACGCGTTGCAGCAGGCTGCGCGACACCGTCTCCCAGTCGGCCAGGAACGGCCGCATGCCGTGCGGATCGAACATCAGGCGCAGCAGGTTGCGCGGGCCGTCGCGCGCGGCCATGTCGATGAAGCAGCCAAAGAAGCGCGGCGCCGCGTCGTTGGTCATCAGCACGTTCCAGTGGCGATCCATCACGATCGCCGGAAACGGATCGTGCTGGCGCACGACGCGTTCGAGCGCGCCGATCACGCCCTGCATCTCCTGCGCATCCCACGGCGCTTCCGAATACACCGGTGCATACCCGGCCGCGAGCAGCAGCGCGTTGCGCTCGCGCAGCGGCACGTCCAGCGTTTGCGCGAGCGTCAGCAGCGTGTCGCGGCCCGGCACGCTGCGTCCGCTTTCGATGAAACTGATCTGGCGCTGCGAGATGCCCGCGTCGAGCGACAGGTCGAGCTGGCTCACGCCGCGCACGTCGCGCCAGTAGCGCAGCAACTGGCCGAGTTCGTGCGGCGGCGCGTGCGGTTCGCGACGGCTGGCGTTCATCGTGCCTCCCAGGGCGTTCCGTGAGCGACGCGATCGACTATATCGGACTCACGCGGCGTTCGCCTGCCATGCGAATGCGTCGAACGGCGCTTCGAGCGCGGGCTGCGTCACGCTGCCGACGTAGTTCGTGATCGTCGACGCAGCGACCACCGCGATCACTTCCAGCAACTGTTCGGCGCTGAAGCCGGCGTCGAGGAACGCCTGCCGGTCGGCCTCGGGCAGGCGGCCGCGGGTGTCGATCAGCTTGCGTGCGGTGGCCGACAGCGCGGCCAGTGTCGGGTCGCCGGGCAGGGCGCCGTGGCGGATCGCGTCGACGTCGGCGTGGGTCACCCCCTGTTTCAGCGCCAGCGCGGTGTGGAACGCGACCGGCCATTCGCTCGCGTTCGTGACCGCGTTGGTGAGCAGGAGCGTCTGGATCTGCGGCTCGGTGAGGCTGCTCGCGTGCACGCGTTCGAACAGGCCGATGAAGCCGTTGATCAGCACCGGCGACGCGGCCATGGCCGCGGCGATGTTCGGGACGATGCCGAAGGTTTGCTGGAGCTGCAGGAGGACGGGCTTTGAGGCGGCCGGTGCCGAGTCGATGGTGTGAAGCGGGTAGGCGGACATGATATCTCCGGGGGAGGAGCGCCGCCGGAATGGCGGCGCGACACCCGAAGCGTAGGAGCGGCCGTGTCGTGTGCCAATTACATGCGATGTAATCATCCGATGCGCGCGAAGCTTTCAGCCGCCTTGCCTGACCATCTCCGCCAGCGTCTTCATCGCCTGCAGGTACGGATACGGCCCGTGGCTGATGCGGGCCACGCCGTATTCCGCGAATTCGGCGAGCGTCGGCGTCTCCGTGACGCGCATCACGTTCACCGGCAGCGGCGACGCGGCCGTCAGCGCGCGAATGAGCGCAGGCGAGCCCAGCCCCGGCACGAACAGCCCATCGGCACCGGCCGCGGCATACGCGCGAGCGCGGGCCAGCGTGGCGTCGAGCAGGCGTTCGTCGTGCGTGTCGGCCGGCGCCGTGAAGAACACGTCGGTGCGCGCGTTGATGAAATAGTCGGTGCCCGCGCGATCCGCGGCCTGCCGGGCTGCCGCGAGACGAGCCGCTGCTGCGTCGACGTCACGCAATTCGCCTGTCGCCGGGAAGCTGTCCTCGAGGTTGCAGCCGATCGCGCCGGCCTTGATGCTGAGCGCGATCGTTTCGGCGACATCTTCCGGCCGCTCGCCGTACCCGCTTTCGAGATCGACGGTGACGGGCAGGTTGGTCGCGCGCGTGATCCGCTCGAGCACGTCCATCATCAGCGCGCGCGGCATCTGCTCGCCGTCTCCGAAACCGTTGGCCGCCGCGACCGACCAGCTGCCGGTCGCCAGTGCGACGGCGCCCGCATCGGCCGCCGTGCGCGCGCTGCCGGCGTCCCACACGTTGAACAGCGCCAGCGGCTGGCCCGCACGGTGAAGCGAACGGAAATATGCGCCTTTCTCATTGCTGCTCATGCTTGCGTCTCCTGGTTGAAAACCGGATCGGTTGTCGTGCCGAACGATACTGCCACCGAATCGAGCGCCGCGAGGAAATCGCGTGCGTCGAACAGCTCGCCGAGACTGCGCACGCCGCCCGACACCCCGGTGTCGCCCGCGATCAGGCGCACGGCTGCCTCGACGATGATCGGTGCGCTGACCGCGTAGATGTCCTGCCCGGACGCCGTCGCGCGGTGCGTCGTGCCGCCCTGCACGACGATCGCGTCCATCGCGAACTGCTGCGCCGAGCGGCCCAACGCGTCGGTCGCCTCGGGCGGCGGCGTGGCGGCATCGCGCACGTCGCGCAGCGCGACGGTGGCGAGCCACGATTCGATCGTATCGATGCGCAGGTGACGCGACAGTGTCATCACTTCCGAAAACGGCAGCAGCGTCACGTCGACGCGGCCGATCGGCGGCGGGAACGGCCATGCGCGTTCGCGTGCGGTCGACGGCACCGGCGTCGGCTTCCCGTCCTTCTGCACGAGCCGTACCGCGCGATTGCGTTCGCCCGTCACGCGCGTGCCGCGCGTCGGGTGCCAGCGGTCGAGCCCGGTTGCGATATCGACGCGTTCGATCGGCTGGTGCGGGTCCACGACGGCCGTGACGAGCAGGTCGGCCAGGCCGCCGTAGAACGCCGCGGCGGGCACGATGGTCACGCCCGCCGCGCGCGCCCGCACATCGCAGTGTTCGGCCAGTGCCAGCACCGACGGCTGCTCGGCGGTCAGGTCGAGATAGGGGATGCCGGCCCGCAGCGCGGCATCGGCCAGCGGCAGCGCGGTATCGAGGTACGGGCCCGCGCAGTTGATCACCGCGGCCGCGCCGCGCAATGCGGCGTCGAGCGCGGCCGGATCGTCGATCGCGGCGACGCGCGTGAGCGCGAGCGCCGTATCGCCGCCGTCCTCCGCGAGCCGCGCGGCGTCGCGCCCGATGCGGATCGCGCGCAGGCCGCGCCGGGCCAGTTCGGCGACGACGAACCGCCCGGTATGACCCGTGGCGCCATAGACTGCAACCGTCATTCGATCATCCATGATCAACTCCGATACAGAACGGTCTGTTTTATAGTACAGACCTGTAGCGTCGTCAAGCGTGCGGTGCTATGATCGGCTCACTGTTGAGGGAGTGGGCGGCCAGCCAGGCCGGGTCGGGATGAAAAAGGAAACAGGCACACCAGGGAGCGCGCCCGATACGCGCGAACGCATTCTGCAGACGGCGAGCGAGCTGTTCTACCGGGAGGGTACGCGCGCGGTCGGCGTAGACCTGATCGTCGCGCAGGCAGGCGTGGCGAAGACGAGCCTCTATCGTTACTTCACGACGAAGGACGACCTGATCGAAGCATTCCTGCTGCGCGAGGACGCCGATTTCTGGGCGCATTGGGATGCGGTGGCCGCGCAGTACCGACGCACGCCGCGCGAGGAACTGGACGCGCAGCTGCAATGGATCGGCGAGCGCATTGCGCGCCCCGGCTATCGCGGCTGCCCGCAGATCAACATCGCCGCCGAATACGCGGACGGCAACCATCCGGCCCGCAAGGTGGCCGTCGCGCACAAGCAGGAATTGCGGCGCCGGCTGGCCGAGCTGGCGGATGCGATGGGTGTCGACGAGCCGGAAACCTTCGCGCTGCGGCTTGCGACCGTGATCGACGGCGCGCTGAGCAGCGGGCAGGCGTTGCATGCGCATGGGCCCGTGGCGTTCCTGCAGGAATTCGCGCAACTGCTGTTGCCGAAGAAGGGCCGCAAGTAAGCCGCCCGGCCGCGGCGATCCGCGCGCCGGTCCGGTTCAGTCGCGCGCGGCCGGATCGACCGACAGCGCGCGCAACTGGCCGCGCAACTGATCGACTTCCCCCGGCGCGAACGGCCGTTCGATCTCGGCATGCGTCTGCTGCCACAGTGGAAACGCTTCGGTCAGCAGGTCGTGGCCGGCCTGCGTCAGTTCGAGCAGGCGGCTGCGCCGGTCGTCCGGATCCTGGATGATCGTGACCAGGCCGCGCCGCTCGAGCGGTTTGAGCGCGGCCGTGAGCGTGGTGCGGTCCATCGCGAGCAGCGACGCGACCGATTTCATCGGCGCCGGCTGGGGCCGGTTCAGCGACATCAGCAGCGAAAACTGGCCGTTGGTGAGATCCAGCGGGCGCAGCACATCGTCGAAGATCCGCGCAAGATTGCGCGCCGCGCGCTGCATGTGCAGGCACAGGCAGCAATCGCGCACCATCAGCGTCGTTTCGAAGGGGAGCTTTTCTTTTCGTGCCATGTTGCAATTGTGTTGATATCAACCTATCTTGTCAAGGTCGAGGCGCGGCAGCCCGTCGCGTCCGTCACCGGAGGGGACAGCATGAGTGCTCAACAGCAGTTGTATCTCGCGGTATTTCTCGGGACGAAGGAGAGCCCGGCGATGAAGGCGTGGATGGCGCTGCCGGACGAGGAGCGGCGCACGCGCGAGCGCGACGGCATCGCCGCATGGCATGCGTGGGTCGACCGGCATCGCGACGCGATCGTCGAGATGGGCGGCCCGCTCGGCAAGACGAAGACCATCGATGCCGCCGGTGTCAAGGACACGGCGAACGCGATGAGCGGCTTCACCGTCGTGCGGGCGGCCTCGCACGAAGCCGCGGCCGCGCTGTTCGAAGGCCATCCGCATTTCACGCTGTTCCCGGGCGTGGCGATCGACGTGATGCCGGTGCTGGCGATTCCCGGCGCGTGAACGACGCGCGAGGCCCGGCGCCGTGTATCGGCGATGCGCCGTGGCCGGCAGGTGGACGTTTTCCCGACATTCTGGATGGAGACTGGCGATGAAGCTTTACGGATTTGCCGGCACCCGCTCGCAACGCGCGCTGTGGGGGCTGAAGGAACTGGATGCCGATTTCGAGTTCATCTCGGTGAACCTGCTCCAGGGCGAACACAAGCGACCCGAATTCCTGCGCCTCAATCCGGCCGGCAAGGTGCCCGTGCTGGTGGACGGCGACCTCGTGATTCCCGAATCGGCCGCGATCGTACTGTATCTCGCGGACAAGTACCCGGAGAAGGCACTGCTGCCGGTCGATCCGGCGCTGCGGGCCGAAGCTTACCGGTGGGTCATGTTCGCGGTGACGGAGCTCGAGCAGCCGCTGTGGCGGATCACGCGGCACTCGTTCATCTATCCACCGGAGAAGCGCTCGCCGGCCGACATCGAACTGGCGCGCGAGGATTTCAGGACGATGGCCGCGATCCTCGACAAGCATCTCGAAGGGCGCGAATTCATCGTCGGCGACACGCTGACGGTGGCCGATTGCGTGACGGCTTACCTGATTGACTGGGCGGGCGAGTGCAACCTGATCGAACCGTTTCCGCAGTTGCGTGCGTATCTCGAACGGTTGTATGCGCGGCCGAAGGCGCCGCAGCGGATCGCGGACGCGCGCAAGGCGGCGTGAACGGGCGGCGGCCGGTCATGCGTTGCATCGGCACGGCCGACCGTTACGTTGGTGCGGTCGGCGAGCGGCAGTCTTGCCGCGTTTCATGATGATGAAGCGTGCGTCGCGAACGCGGCGCACGCAGGTGCTCACGCCACGTCGTCAGGCCCGCCGAGCATGCGGCACAGCATCGACAGGTCGCTGAGCGTGACGTGCGGCGTCGCGGCCTGCTGCTGCACACGCTCCGCTTCCGGATGCGTATCGCGCACTACCCACGCCGCCTGAAGCCCCGCGTTCAATGCGCCGACGATATCGAGGTGGTAATCGTCGCCGACATGCAGCAGTTCCGCCGGCCGCACATCGAGCGTTTCTGCCGCCGCATGAAATATCCCGGGCTCCGGCTTCGCGACGCCGAACGCTTGCGCGCTGAGCGTCGCACGAAAGAATTCGCCGCCGCCGGTCAGCCGCAGATCCGCGTTGCCGTTGGTCACCGCGATCAACGGAAACCGCGCACTCAACCACGTGAGCGCCGGCAACGCATCTTCGTAGAATTCAACCCGGTTGCGTGCGGCATAGAACGCTGCGTACGCACGGTCGGTGAGCGCGACATCTTCGTTCGCGCGCTCCAGTGCAAGCCGGATCGAGCCGATTCTCATCGCGCGGAAGTCGCCGGCAAGATCGGGGCACAATCGTTCGTATTCCTCACGCAAGTCGCTGAGCGCCTGCTGCGTGGGCAGCACCCGCTCGGTACCGGGCGCGTGCTCGATCAACCACGTGCGAAGCTCCCCTTCGGCCCGTACGACGGATGGCCCGAACGGCCACAGGGTGTCGTCCAGGTCGAACGAGAGCGCGGAAACTTGGGTGAGACGCATGGAGGTTGACGGAGGGGTTTCGTTTACCAGGGCCACGGAATGGAGATTCCGGTGCCGTTTTCGAGGGCCTGCCGATACAGGAAGCGTGCGACGGTCAGGTCCTGCAGCGCGAGCCCGGTCATGTCGAAGACGGTGATCTCGTGCGGCGCGCGGTCGACCGTCGCGGTTCCCGCGAGGATGTCACCGATTTCCGTGCGTGGCAAATCGGGCGCCCACTGGCACTCGCCGATGCTGCGCGCCTGGTCGTGATCGTCCACGAAAATCCGCGCGCGGTCCAGCACGCCTGCCGGCAGTTCGCGCTTGCCGGCGGTATCGGCGCCCACGCAGGTCAGGTGGGTGCCCGGCTGCACCGCATCCGCGTCGAACAGCGCGCCGCCGCCGGGCGTTGCCGTGATCACCACGTCGCTATTGGCCACCGCGTCGTTCCGGTCGCGCGCCACGCCGATCGTGCATCGTTCCCGGAAGGCCGATTCGAACACCGGGTCGGGCTCGCCGCTGACGTTCACGTACTGCACGGTGCACCGTTGCGGCAGCAGCCCGAGTGCGTAGTCGAGCTGGACGCGCGCCTGCACGCCGGTGCCGAACACGCAGATTCGCGCGCTGTCGCGACGCGCGAGCAGTTGCAGACCGAGGCCGCCGGCGGCGCCGGTTCGCGCGGTGGTGATCGCATTGCCGTCCATGATGCACAGCGGGCGGCCCGTGGCCGGGTCGAACAGCGCGACGGTGGCCTGATGCGGTTCGCCGCCGAGCCCGCGGTTGCCGGGCCAGAATCCGGCCGCCTTGAAACCGAGCAGGTCCTGATTCGCGACATCGCCCGACTTGATGCCGAACACGCCGCCGGTGTGCAGTTTCTCACGCACCACCGGGAACACGCGTCCGGCCCGCTGACTGTGCAGCACGAAGGCTTCGCGAACGGCCGCCGTCACTTGCGCGGCCTGGAGGGCGGGCGCGACGGTATCGCGGTCGAGAAGCAGGAGTCGGTCGTCGGTCGGCATGTTCGGGCAAGCGCTTTCGGCGCCAGGCAAATCAGGGTGGTTTAAATTTTGTCCAGATTTGGACAAATAGTCAATTAATCGACGGGGCGGCGCGGGTGCGCGGTTTTGCTCACCACCCGTAGAAGCGCGGCCACGTCTGCGCGCCGCCGTCTTCGCCGATCGCCTGATATTCGGGATGTTGCGCACCGGTGGCGCACGCGTGATTCGGCAGGATGCGCAGGCGGGTGCCGATCGGAAACCGTTGCGCGATGCCGGCGTCGGGCGTGCCTGCCCGCGACACGATCCCGTGCTCCTGGTTGGCGGCGCTCATCACGTAGTCGCCGAGCACGTCGCCTTGTTCGGTGCAAACCTGCCCGTAGCCGAAGTCGTGCGCCTGGCGCTGCGTGCCGCGGTCGCGGCTCATCGCCATCCAGCCGGCGTCGACGATCGCCCAGCCTTTCTCTTCCTGGTGCCCGATGACGGTGGTCAGCACCGACAGCGCGATGTCGGACAGGTCGCACACGCCGATGTTGTGCATCACGAGGTCGAACATCACGTACACGCCGGCGCGCACTTCGGTCACGCCTTCGAGGTGTTCCGCCGCGAGGGCGGTGGGGGTCGAGCCGATGCTCACGACCGGGCAGGGCAGCCCGGCGGCCCGGAGGCGCTCCGCCGCCCGCACGGTGCGGCTGCGTTCCTGCTCGGCGATCGCCGCCAGCGCGTCGGGCGTGTTGTATTCGTAGCTGGAGCCCGCGTGCGCGAGCACCCCGCCGAGCACCATCCCGCCGTCGACCAGCGCGCGGCCCACGTCGATCAGCAGGTCGGCGTCGGGCGGAATCCCGGAGCGGTGACCATCGACGTCGACCTCGATCCACACGTCGAAGCGCTCGTCGTGCGCGCGCCCGAATTCGGCGATCGCGTGCGCGGCCGGCAGGCTGTCGGCGACTAGCTTCAGGTCGCAGCCCTGCCGGCGCAGCGCGAGCGCCTGGCCGAGTTTCGCGGGCACCATGCCGACCGCGTAGACGATGTCCCGGATACCGTGCGCGAAAAACTGTTCGGCTTCCTTGAGCGTCGACACCGTGATGCCCTGCGCGCCGGCCGCGATCTGGGCATCGACGACGTGCGTGCATTTGGTGGTCTTGACGTGCGGCCGGAACCTGACGCCGAGTGCGTCCAGATGCGCCTGCATGCGGCCGATGTTGTGTTGCATGCGGCCGACGTCTATCAGGGCGGTCGGGGTGTTGAGGGTTTGAAGGTCCACGATGCGTTGCCTCGGAGGGTTGCCGATGTGGACACTGTAGGGCCGTCGATGAGTCTCGGGTTTAACGCATCCCTAATCCGGCATTAAAGGCTGTTTAATCGAATCGAAAGAATCGCATGGACCGTGGCGCGGCTCACGCGTCGCCGCGCCACGGCGGCGGGCTGAGAAACCGCGTCGCGGCTTCGAGAAACACCCGTTGCCGTGCGGAGCGGCCGGTGCGCGACGGCAGCAGCGCCGTCACGGGGGCGGGCGGCAGGTGCCAGTCGGGCAACAACCGCACGAGCTTGCCGTTCGCCAGCAGCGGCGCGACGTCCCACTCGGAGCGCTCGACGATCCCGAGCCCGGCCAGCGCCCAATCCGTGATGACGGTGCCGTCGTTCGACGACAGCGCGCCGGTCACGCGGATCACGGCGGACCGGCGCGGTTCGCCCTTGACGTCGCCGCCTTGCGAGAAGCGCCAGCGCGGGATGTCCTCGTCGTTCTCGCGCAGGCACAGGCAGTCGTAGCGGGCCAGGTCGGACGGATGGTTCAGTTCCTTGATGCGGCGCGCATAGGCGGGGCTCGCGCACAGAAAGCGGTCATTGGGCGCGAGCGGATACCCGATCCACGACGACGACTTGAGGCTGCCGACGTGAACGACCACGTCGGCGCCCGGCGCGCTGGTCAACGGGCTCTCCGACAGGTGGAGCGCGATGTCGAGCTTCGGATGCGCGCGCTGCACGTCGCGCACGATCCGCGCGACGTACTTGCGGCCGAAGCCGAGCGGGGCGACGACGCGCAGCGTGCCGCGCACGTCGCCGTGGTCGCCCGAGATGCTGACCGGCAGCGCCTCCACGCGCTCGAGGATGTCGACGGCTTCCTGGTACAGCCGTTGCCCTTCGTCGGTCAGCGCGATCCCTTTCGGCTGCCGCACGGCGAGCCGGGCGTTCAGTCGCGCTTCCATCCGCTGCAGCCGAATCGTGACCGCGGGCGGCGTGAGATCGAGCAGCCGCGCGGCCGCGGCCAGCGAGCGCGACGTGCCGATCGCGCGGACGAGTCGAAGGTCGTCGAGGTCGAGCATTTCGTTTCTCTTAATGCTGGGTGTGCCGAGCATTAAACCGCACATCGCGACGCGAATCCATCGATGCTGCTGTGGATCGCGTCGGTCGCGCATCGAATCGGATTGCCTGGCTGCTTCGAATGACACGGCCCGCTGTGCCACGCACCGTTACCGGCCGAGCCCGACAATCAGCGACCGGTGCGCGGCGACCCCGGCCATCACCCCCGACGCCGATGCGAACGTTGCGTTGGTCATCGGCGTCGACGCGTCGCCGGCCGCGAACACGCCGGCGACGCTCGTCTGCTTCATTGCATCGACGCGCACGACCGGGCCGAGCGGCCCGTCGTCGAATGCACAGCCGAGCTGCTGCGCGAGATCGCTCGCCATCGCCGTGTGCGCGCCGACGAACAGCGCATCGATCGGCACGACCTGCCCGTCGGCGAGCCGCAACGCATCGATCCGCGGCGCATCGCCGAGGATTTCCACGACCGGCGACCGCTCGATGCGCACGCCGCGCGCATCGAGCAACGCGGCTTCTTCTTCGTTCGCTTCGGCCACGCCCTGCGTGAACCACGTCGTCGGGCCCCAGTCCGGAATCACGATCGCCTGATGCACCGACAGCGGATGCGTGGCGAGCACGCCGAGCCGCTGGCCGCTCACCTCGTATCCGTGGCAGTACGGACAATGCAGCACGCTGACACCCCAGCGTTCCGCAAGCCCCGGCAGTGCAGGCAATTCGTCGCGGATACCGGTCGCGAGGATCAACCGGTCGGCACTCGCCCGGCTGCCGTCGGCGAGCGTCACGTGGAAGCGGCCGTCCGCATCGCGCTCGGCCGTGCGCACGTCGCCTGCGATCCGCTGCACGGTGGGGTACGCGGCGAGCTGCGCGGCGGCTTCGTCGACGATCTGCGCGGGCGGCTTGCCGTCCTGCCCGAAAAAACCGTGCGCGTGCGCGGCAAAGCGGTTGCGCGGCCGGCCGGCATCGATCACGAGCACGCGGCGGCGCGCCCGCGCAAGCTGCATCGCGGCCGACAGCCCTGCAAAGCTGCCGCCGATCACGATCACTTCATGATGGCCATGCATGCACCGACTCCTTTCCTGAACCTGCGTGAATGACGGACGTGCTCCGATGGTGGTCGTCTCAACTCAACCCATCTCAAGAAACACGAGAAGTTGCATGATAGGGCGATGGTATCATTCACGCAACTTCAAAAGTTTCGAGAGAGGGGAGCACCGCTCGTGAGAACCGATAGCCGCTTGTCGCGGATGCTGCATGCGCTGATCCACCTGGATCAGGCCGACGGCCCGATGACGTCCGACGCGATCGCGACGATGTTGTGCACGAACCCGGTCGTCGTGCGGCGCCTGCTCGGCGGCTTGCGCGACTGCGGCTACGTGCAGTCGGAGAAGGGGCATGGCGGCGGCTGGGTGCTGAGTGTCGCGCTCGACGACATCACGCTGCTCGACGTCTATCGCGCGGTGGGCGAGCCGCCGCTGTTCTCCGATCTGGTGACCGACGACGAGGCCGAATGCCTGGTCGAGCAGGCCGTCAATGCGCACCTGTCGGCCACGCTGAAGGAGGCCGAGACGACGCTGCTCGCCCGCTTCGGCGAAGTCACGCTCGGCATGCTGTCGCGCGATTTCGACGCGAAGCACGCGAAGCGGCGCAAGCCGCGCTGACGCACCGCAGCATCGCCATCGGGCGTCGCCAACGCGCGCGCCGACGCGGCCGAAAACACCGCGCCGCGATGTTCTGTCCCCCAACTTCTGCCCGGTTCGCCCGCCACAGGGCAAAATACGGGTTTTCCGCACCCGCGAGGGCGCGACCGAATCACGCGCCGGGCGGCGCCAGTGCGCCATCCGCACGCTGCCGCCGGGCGCCCAGGCAAGAAACGCTCGCCCAGTCGCGAGCCCACAGGAGTCCAGACCCCATGCCCGAATCCAACCTGTCCTTCTTCGGCCGGCTGTCGCTGGCCGTCGGCACGTTCTTCTCCGTGCTCGGCAACCGCGAGTTCGCGGCCGGCGTGCTGCGCGTGCGCGATGGCGCCCCGGCCCCGGTCGCGCCGGCCCCCGCCGCGGCCCCGGCCCCGGCGCCTGCCGCCGCGCCCGTGAAGGCGCCGGCGCCCGAGCTGCGCGAGGCGAGCCCGCAGGCTGCATTGCAACTGCTCGGCCTGCTGCAGCGCGATGCGCGCTTCATCGACTTCGTCGAGGAAGACATCGCCGGCTACGCGGACGCCGACATCGGCGCGGCCGCACGCCTCGTGCACGACGGCTGCCGTGCCGCGCTGCGCGAACACTTCACGATCGTGCCGGTGCGCGACGAAGCCGAAGGGAGCCGCGTGACGCTGCCGGCCGGCTTCGACGCGACGGCCGTGCGCGTGACGGGCAACGTGGTCGGCGCCGCGCCGTTCACGGGCACGGTCAGCCATCGCGGCTGGCGGGTCGCCGACGTGCGCCTGCCGAAGCTGACGGGCAGCCACGACGCCTCGGTCGTCGCACCGGCGGAGGTGGAACTGTGAGCGATCCGCGCTATTCGATCGGTATCGATCTCGGGACGACCCACTGCGCGCTGTCGTACGTCGACAGCGCCGCGAGCGACGGCGAAACCATCACGCAGCAGGTGCTGCCGATCGCGCAGCTCACCGCGCCCGGCGCGCTGGAGTCGCGCGACCTGCTGCCGTCGTTCCTTTACCTGCCGCATGAAAGCGAACTCACGCAGGGCGACCTGACGCTGCCGTGGACGGCCTCGCGCGCTTTCGCAGTCGGCGAAATGGCCCGCACGCGCGGCGCCGGCACGCCGATCCGCCTCGTGTCGAGCGCGAAGAGCTGGCTGTGCCACCCGGGCGTCGACCGCCGCGCGGCGATCCTGCCGAGCGATGCGCCGCCGGAAGTGGCGCGCGTGTCGCCGCTGGAAAGCTCGATCCGCTACCTGACGCACCTGCGCGAAGCGTGGGACCACGCGCATCCCGACGCGCCGTTCGCCGACCAGGACGTGACGGTGACGATCCCCGCGTCGTTCGACCCGGCCGCGCGCGAACTGACGGCCGAGGCCGCGCGCGCCGCCGGCTACTCGCGGATGACGCTGCTCGAGGAGCCGCAGGCCGCGCTGTACAGCTGGATCCAGAAGAGCCAGGGCGGCTGGCGCAAGCAGGTGCAGGTCGGCGACCTGATCCTGTGCGTCGACGTCGGCGGCGGCACGACCGACCTGTCGCTGATCGCGGTGGTCGAGCGCGACGGCAATCTCGAACTGCATCGCGTGGCGGTCGGCGAGCACATCCTGCTCGGCGGCGACAACATGGACCTCGCGCTCGCGCACGTCGTCGCGCGCAAGCTCGCGCAGCAGGGCACGCAGGCCGATCCGTGGCAACTGCGCGCGCTCACGTACGCATGCCGTTCCGCGAAGGAAACGCTGCTGTCCGACCCGACGACCGACGCGGTGCCGCTCGTCGTGCCGAGCCGCGGCTCGAAGCTGATCGGCGGGTCGATCCGCACGGAGCTGACGCGCGCCGAACTCACGCAGACGATCCTCGAAGGCTTCTTCCCGCAAGTCGACGCGGCCGCGCGCCCGGTGAGCCGCGCCCGTGTCGGCCTGACGCAGCTCGGCCTGCCGTATGCGCAGGACGCGGGCATCACGCGCCATCTCGCGGCGTTCCTCGGCCGTCAGGTCGCGGCGCTCGACTCGCTCGAAGGTGTGCAGCGCACGCTGCCGCAGGGCGCGACGTTCCTGCATCCGACCGCCGTGCTGTTCAACGGCGGCGTGTTCAAGTCGACGCTGCTCACGCAGCGCGTGCTCGATACGCTCAACAGCTGGCTCGCCGCTGAAGGCGCGCCGCCCGCGCGCCTGCTCGAAGGCGCGGATCTCGATCTCGCGGTTGCGCGCGGCGCCGCGTACTACGGCTACGTGAAGCGCGGCCGTGGCGTGCGCATTCGCGGCGGCACGGCGCGTGCGTACTACGTCGCGATCGAATCGGCAATGCCGGCCGTGCCGGGGCTCGAACCGCCGGTGCAGGCGCTGTGCGTCGCGCCGTTCGGGATGGAGGAAGGCTCGGACGCGGCGCTGCCGCCGCAGGAGTTCGGCCTCGTCGTCGGCGAACCGGTGCAGTTCCGCTTCTTCGGTTCGTCGGTGCGCCGCCAGGACCAGGTCGGCACGCTGCTCGACTACTGGTCGCCGGAAGAGCTGCAGGAGCTGGAGGAAATCCAGGCGACGCTGCCCGCCGAAGGGCGCACCGTCGGCGAGGTCGTGCCCGTGAAGCTGCATGCGCGCGTGACCGAAGCCGGCACGCTCGAACTCGAGGCGATCCCGAGCGGCACGGACGAGCGCTGGAAGGTCGAGTTCGACGTGCGCGGCGCCGCCTGAGCGCGATGAAGCGCTATACGGTCGGGATCGACCTCGGCACGAGCAATACGGTCGTCGCATACGTCGAGGCCGGTTCCGACGCGATCCGCGTGTTCGACGTCGAGCAGCTGGTCGGCCCCGGCGCGGTGGCCGCGCAGCCGCTGCTGCCGTCGGTACGCTATCACCCGGCGGCGGGCGAGCTGCCGCCGGACACGCTGCGGCTGCCGTGGGCGGCCCACGCGAAAGCGAGCGCGGCCGGTGCGACGCCGGCCGTGATCGGCCGCTACGCGCGCACGCTCGGCGCGCAGGTGCCGGGCCGGCTCGTCACGAGCGCGAAGAGCTGGCTGTCGCACGCGTCGGTCGACCGGCTCGCGGCGATTCTGCCGTGGGGCGCGGCCGACGGCGTCGACAAGGTGTCGCCGGTCGACGCGAGCGCGAGCTATCTCGCGCACGTGCGTGACGCATGGGATGCCCGTTTTCCCGACGCACCGCTCGCGAAGCAGGACGTGATCCTGACGGTGCCTGCGTCGTTCGACGACGGCGCGCGCGCGCTGACGGTCGAGGCCGCGCGGCGTGCGAAGCTGCCCGCGCTGCGGCTGCTGGAAGAGCCGCAGGCCGCGTTCTACGACTGGCTGTACGGGCAGCGTGACACGCTGCGCGAGACGTTTGCCGCTGCGCGCCGCGTGCTGATCTGCGACGTCGGCGGCGGCACGACCGATCTCACGCTCGTCGATGTCGCGCCGGGCGACGACGGCGAGCCGACCTTCACGCGTGTCGGCGTCGGCAACCACCTGATGCTCGGCGGCGACAACATGGACCTCGCGCTCGCGCGCCTGGTCGAGTCGCGGCTGACCGAGCCCGGCACGCGGCTGTCGGCCGCGAGCCTGTCGCAGCTCGTCGAGCGTTGCCGTGCCGCGAAGGAGCGGCTGCTCGGCGACGATGCGCCCGAATCCGTCAACGTCACGCTGCTCGGCGCGGGCAGCAAGCTCGTCGGCGGCGCGCGCTCGGCCGAGCTGACGCGGCAGGAAGTCGAGCAGATCGTCGTCGACGGGTTCTTTCCGCAGGTCGAAGCCGGCGAGTTGCCGCGCCGCGCGC
Organism: Burkholderia sp. AU45274; assembly: GCF_030482505.1. Taxonomy (NCBI): domain Bacteria; kingdom Pseudomonadati; phylum Pseudomonadota; class Betaproteobacteria; order Burkholderiales; family Burkholderiaceae; genus Burkholderia; species Burkholderia sp. AU45274. Next base: position 276,099 of record NZ_JAUJQE010000001.1, read on the forward strand.
GCGCCGCGATCGTCGAATTCGGGCTGCCCTATGCGAGCGACGCGGCCGTCACGCGGCACGTCGCCGCGTTCCTGAATCGTCATGCGGAAGGCCCGCTGCCGGACACGCTGCTGCTCAACGGCGGCGTGTTCCGCGCGGGCGCGCTCGCCGGCCGTCTCGCGCAGACGCTCGGCGCGTGGCGCGGTGCGCCGCTCGACGTGCTGCACAACGCGCATCCGGACGTCGCGGTCGCACGCGGTGCGGTGGCCTACGGGCTCGCACGCGCCGGGCATGTGCCGCGCATCGGCGGCGGTTCCGCGCGCAGCTATTTCCTCGTGCTCGACGATGGCGCCGAAGGCGCGGCCGCGCGTGGCGTCTGCCTGCTGCCGCGCGGCACGGAGGAGGGCCACGAGATCCGGCTCGACGATCGCACGTTCGCGCTGCAACTCGGGCAGCCGGTGCGTTTCCACCTCGTGTCGACGGTGGCCGACACCGCGTACCGGCCCGGCGATCTCGTCGATTTCGACGGCGGCGATTTCGTGCGGCTGCCGCCGATCGCGACGGTCGTCGACGCAAAAGCGGGCGGCGATGCGCGCGAAACACCGGTGAAGCTCACCGCGTCGCTGACGGAAGTCGGCACGCTCGAAATGCACTGCATCGCGACCGACGATGCATCGCGCCGCTGGCGGCTCGAATTCCAGCTGCGCGGCGATGCGCCCGTGCAGGGCGACGACGCTGCGCTCGCGCGGCATCCTCGGCTCGACCAGGCGCTCGAACTGATCGAGCGCTCGTTCGGCAGCAAGGCCGCCGGCGTCACGCCGAAAGACACGCGACGGCTGCGCGCGCAGCTTGAGCAGGTGCTCGGTGCGCGGGAAGAGTGGGACGTTGCGCTCGCGCGTGAATTGTTCGATGCGTTGCTCGCGCGCGCACGGCGCCGCCGGCGCTCGGCCGATCACGAACGTGCGTGGCTGAACCTCGCCGGCTATTGCCTGCGCCCGGGCTTCGGGCATCCGCTCGATGCATGGCGCATCGAGCAGCTGTGGCCGTTGTTCGACGACGGGATTCAGTATGTGACCGACGCTCAGGTGTGGTCCGAGTGGTGGACGCTGTGGCGGCGCGTGGCCGGCGGCCTCGACGACGATGCGCAGACGCAGGTGCGCGACGCGATCGCCTTCCTCGAACCGACCGACGACAAGCGGCGCAAGCTGCCGTTCGACCCGGGCAAGGTCGGGCCGGCCGATATGACGCGGTTGTCCGCGTCGCTTGAGCGACTGCCCGTCGAACGCAAGGTCGAGCTGGCCGAGCGGTTGATCGCGCAATTGCAGAAGCCGGCGGAGCGCACGCTGTGCGCGTGGGCGCTCGGACGCATCGGTGCGCGCCGGCCGTTCTACGGCAGCGCGCACAGTGTCGTGCCGGCGGAAGTCGCCACCGGCTGGCTCGATGCGCTGTTCGCGCTCGACTGGAAGCAGGTTGAACCGGCTGCGTTCGCGGCTGCACAGATTGCGCGGATGACCGGAGACCGTTCGCGCGACCTGCCGGACGATACCCGCGAGGCCGTGATCAAGCGCCTGTCGGCCGCAAATGCGTCGGCGGCGTGGATCGACATGGTTCGCGAGGCGATCGCGTTCGACGAAGCCGACACGGTGCGTGTGTTCGGCGAAACGCTGCCGGCGGGGTTGAAGCTGCTGGCGGGGTGAGCAGCGCGGTGTGCTCCGGCATCATTCGGACGCCGGAGCATTGCGCGGCGTTGCCGATGCGGGCTGACGCTCACCGATTCAACGTCCTTCGAATACGCAAACGGCTGCCGTTGCATTGCATCGGCAGCCGTTTGTGCGTTGTGAGCGCGCCGATCACATCTGTGGCGTCGTCTCGCATGACGATGCGGCCGATTCCACGGCCATCACGTTCGGCGCCACCGCCCGCCGCGCCAGATGAATTCCCGCCAGCATGCAGCGCACCGAGCCGCCGGCCAGTTCGATCGTCGGCACGTCGAGCGGCAGCAGCCGTGCCGAACGCTCGATCGTCGCGCGCTGCACCGGCGTGAGGCAGTCGTACGCGCGCCGCGACAGCGCGAGCACACGCCCTTCCTTGCCCGACAATTCCAGCGTATTGCCCGCGAAATTCGCGATCTGCGAGGCATCGAGCGCGATCACCGTGCGGCCCGTTTCGGCGAGACGCTGTGCGATCTCGTCACGACGACGGCGGTCGGCAATGAGTTCGAGGCCGACCATCGCGAACTCGGTCGCGACGCTCATCATCACGTTCGTGTGATAGATCGGCCGCCCGTCGGCATCGGCCGTATCGAAGCAGATCGGCTCGAAATTGAAGTGCGTGCAGAAGCGTTCGAGCGCGACCGGATCGGCGCGGCGCGAACGCGCGGTGTACGCGATCCGAGCGACGTGGTCGAGCACCAGCGCGCCGGTGCCTTCGAGGAACACGTCGTCGTATTCGAGGCCCGAGTAGTCGATCACGTCCTGCACGCGGTACTCGGCCTTAAGCATCTCGATCACGTCCGCGCGCCGCTCACGGCGCCGGTTCGCGCTGAACATCGGAAAGAGCGCGACGTGGCCGCCCGGATGCGTCGAGAACCAGTTGTTCGGGAACACGGAGTCGGGCGTGTCGCGCTCGCCGTGGTCGTCGAACACATGCACGCGCACGCCCGCATCGGCGAGCGTCCGCGCGGCGGCCGTGACTTCGTCGCGCGCGGCGGCCGACACGGATGCCGCGCCGTGCGCGCCGTCGCCGCCGGCCGTGCGCTGGAACGCGTTGTCGGCCGCGGTCTGCGGGTTCGGCAGGAAGCGGTGCGGCCGGATCATCACGACGGCGGCCGGCGCCTGGATCGATACGAGATTCATGGAAGGCAGGAGCGAAAGGCAAGGGGCCGGGCGGCGCACGGGCCGCCCGGGGATGACCGTCAGCGCGCGAACGCGGCGACGGCTTCGGTCACGTATGCCGCGTGGCCCTGCGCGATCGCGGCCGGGTCGTCGATCAGCGCGAACAGGTTCTTCGGGTCGACGGCCGGCGGAATCAGCGCGATCTCGACGCCCGCGTTGTGCTGCTGCGCGAGCGCATACAGGTAGCGCAACGCCGAGTAATCCTCGAGCGCGAAGCCGACCGAGTCTAACACCGTGACTTCGTCCGCGCGTTCGCGGCCGGTCGTCTCGCCCTGCAGCACGCGCCACAGCTCGGTGACGGGGAAGTCGGCCGGCATCTGCTGGATCTCGCCCTCGATGCGCGACTGCGGCTCGAATTCGACGAACACGCGGCCCGCATGCAGCACGCCGGCCTCGAGTTCGGTCTTGCCCGGGCAATCGCCGCCCACCGCGTTCAGGTGCATGCCGGGCTCGATCATGTCGGCCGTGACGATCGTCGCGTACGCCTTGTCGGCGGTGACGGTCGTCACGATGTCGGCGCCGCGCACGGCGTCGGCGGTCGATGCGGCGCGCACCACGCGCAACGCGGGGTAGGCGGCGAGGTTCTGCACGAGCTTGTCGGTCGCGTGCGGATCGACGTCGAACACGCGGATTTCGTCGATGCCGAGCAGCGTGTGGAACGCGATCGCCTGGAATTCGCTCTGCGCGCCGTTGCCGATCAGCGCCATCGTGCGCGAATCGGGGCGGGCGAGGGCTTGCGCGGCGAGCACCGACGTGGCGGCCGTGCGCAGCGCGGTGGTCAGCGTGAGTTCGGCGAGCAGCAGCGGGTAGCCGGTATCGACTTCGGCGAGCGCGCCGAACGCCATCACCGTGTGCATCCCGCGCGCGGCATTGACGGGGTGGCCGTTCACGTACTTGAACGCGAACAGCGACGCGTTCGCGACGGGCATCAGTTCGATCACGCCGTCGCGCGAGTGGCACGCGACGCGCGGCGACTTGTCGAAGTCGGCCCAGTGCAGGTAATCGGCGCGCAGCGTGTCGACGAGCTCGCGGAGGAACGTCGTGACGCCGGTTTGGGCGATCAGTCGGGCGGTGGCGGGAACGTCGAGGAAGCGGGTCATGCGTCTGTCTCCATATTCGTGGCCGGTACGGGTGCCCGGCGTTCTGATCGACCGGGCGGGGCTTCGGCGCGCATCCGGGCTTCCTGGAACAGCAGCGGCGCGGCGGGTCGGCCGGTCGATGGAGTCATTATTTCCGCGAGTCGAGCCAACAAAAAGACGGCAAAAGTGGCAGATTTATCGATAGACTTGGCAAATTGCTGGCCAGATATGGCAATTTGACTAAATCGCACTGGTCGGAATGCAAAGGCTCCGGCACGCTGGCGGCCGGTTCACGTTCAACAGGAAGGCCCGTTCATGATCACGCTCGACGACGTCGACCGGCAGCTCATCGCGCTGCTGCGCGACAACGCGCGACTGCCCGTCGTCGCGCTGGCGAAGGAATTGCGCGTCGCGCGCGCGACCGTGCAGAACCGGCTGACGCGGCTGGAGAAGAACGGCGTGATCGTCGGCTATACGGTGCGGCTCAAGCCGGCGGCCGAACGGCACCGGATCCGCGCGCTGATGTCGATCGCCGTGCAAGGCAATCGCGGCGCGGAAGTGGTGAAGGTGCTGCGCGGGCATCCGAACGTCGCGTCGATCCACAGCACCAACGGGCGCTGGGATCTCGTCGCCGAGCTGCATGCCGATTCGCTCGAGCACTTCGATCGCGTGCTCGGCGCGATCCGGCTGATCGACGGGATCGCGAATACCGAGACGAGTATTTTGCTGTCGACGCACAAGGCGTGACGCGGGCAGGCGGCGCCTGCGTCAGCGCTCAGGTTTGCTCAGGCGTCAGGCGCTGGTCGCCGATTCCGGAAATACCGGCTCACCTAGCGTCAGCATCAACCGGTTCGCCCACGCGAAGATCGCGACCGCGTGCGACAGGTCGAGAATCTCCTCATGTGTCAGCCCTTCGGCTTCCAGCGCGGCGATATCGCCCGCGTCGACCGTATCGGGCCGCTCCGTCAGCGCGATCGCATAGCGAATGATCGCGCGTTCGCGCGCCGTCGTGCCGGCCGTCGCCGGAGCGTCGAACACCTGCTCGATCGCGTCGGTGCGCTTCGCGAGCTGGGTAAAGCGCTGCGCATGCACGGACGCGCAGTACACGCAGCCGTTCACGCGCGACACGGCCGTGCTCGCCAGTTCGCGCTCCGCGCGCGACAGTCCGCCGGGGCCGTACATGATCGCGTTGAATACGCCCGAGCGTTGCCGCAGGATCTCGGGAAGATGGACGAGCAGCAGGTAATAGTCGGACGTCTTCGCTTGCGGGTGACTCGCTTCGAGCACGGCCAGCTGGTCGGGTGTCGCGGCATCGAGCGAGACGGTGTCGAGCCAGGCACGCCAGCCGAGCGTGTCGGACGTGAAGCCGTGCGTGGTCGTCGTCATGCGGCCTCCGCTGCGGCACGTGCCTGAAGCGCCTGCGCGGCCACCGCGACGCGCAACTGATACGCGACGAACGCGACGAGCTGCGACAGCGCGACGATCGCGGGCGTCGTGAGTCCGGCCGACTTCAGCGCGTCGAGATCGGACGGACGTGCATCGACCGGCGCGCGCGTCAGCAGGCGTGCATGCGCGAGGATCGCGCCGATGCGGCGGGGCAAGGTGTCGAATGCATCAGCGTCCGCACGTGCGATATCGTCGAGCGTGCCGCCTGCATCGATCAGTCGTGCGCGATAGGTGTCGGCCAGCACGCGAGCGTTCGATTGTTCTGCGACATACCGCGCCGCGTGCAGTCGTTCGATTAACGAAAGATCGGGCAACGCGGGATCGAACAGCGCCGCTTCGCTCAGCCGCGTATGGAGCAGCACCTTGTCGCGTGCGCGACGCAGCGCGGCGACGGCGTCGCCATCGCGCAGGCCGGCCACCGCATCGATCGTGTCCGGCGCATCGGCCGGCGTGATGGATTCAGTCATCGTTTCGGGTTCCCTTCGTCGTCAATGTGATCGATGAATGCGCGCTCATGCGTCGGCGTCGCGCCATTCGTCGCCTTGCAGTTCGGCGTTGGCATACGCGACGAGCGCGTCGTAGTGGCGATCGCGGTCCGCGTCGAACAGCCGGCTCGCGATCCCGCGCGCGAGCCGCCTAGCGCCCGCGCTGATGGCCGGGATATCGCCGGACAGCTTGCCGTGGCTCAGGCTCGCCGCATGGTTGAAGCAGTGAATTCGCGTGATGGCCGCACATGCGCCGGGCTCGCGCTCCTGGAACGCGAACGCGGGGCCGAGGTCGGGCGATTCGGCGAGCTCATCGATCCACGTGCCCGGCTCCGGTCGATAGCGATCCTTCCAGCGCCGCACCTGCGCGCCGAACGACGCGAATTCCGCGCGCGTCGTCCAGTCCGAATGAAAACCGGTCGCGAAGATCAGGAAGTCGACCGTGTAGCGTCCGCGCGGCGTCGTCACGTCGAGGCCGTCCGCATGTTCCGCGAGCGTCTCGATCGGGCTGCCCGCATGAAAGTGCGCCTGTTCGTGACGCGACACGCGCAGCACGCTGTCGCGCGGCGGCGGCGTCTGCGACGTCAGCGCGTAGTGCATGAAGCGCCATTTCGTCGCGTCGTCGAGATCGGCGTAGCCATGCACGAGCCCCGGGCTGCCGATGCCCGTCAGCTTGTTGATGCGCGGAATGTCCGTGCGGCGGAAGAACAGGTCGACGCGCGCGGCGCCGGCTTCGAGCGCGGTGCCCGCATTGTCGAACGCGGACGCACCCGCGCCGACCACGCCGACACGCTTGCCCGCGAGCGCCGCGAAATCGATCGGCTCGGACGAATGGGCCCAGCGCGTGCGCGGTGCGCGTTGCGCGACGGGCGGTACGTACGGGCCGCCGAGCCCGTCGCGGCCGGTGGCGAGCACCACGTGCCGCGCGAGCAGCGTCTGCGCTTCGCTGTTGCCGCGCACGTCGAGCGCGAGCAGGCCGTCGTCACGCGGGCGCAGCGCGACGAGCGTGGTGTCGTTGCGCACCTGCAGGTCGAGCACGCGCCGGTACCAGCGCAGGTAGTCCATCCATTGCGTGCGCGGAATCTTGTAGAGCGCGTCCCACGCGTCGCGGCCGTATTGCGCTTCGAACCACGCGCGGAACGTCAGCGCGGGCAGGCCGAGCGCGGGGCCCGCGAGCTGCTTCGGCGAGCGCAGCGTGTCCATCCGCGCGAACGTGACCCACGGGCCTTCGTAGCCGGCCGGCGCGCGGTCGATCACGCACTGGTTGTCGATGCCGAGCAGGCGCAGTTCGGCGGACGCCGCGAGCCCGGCCATGCCGCCGCCGACGATCGCGACGTCGAGCACGCGTGTGCCGTCGGCCTCGCGCGGCGGCACCCACGACGGTGCGGGCAGGTCGAGCCAGCGCAGGTCTTGCGCGAGCCGGGCTTCGAGTGCCTGCAATGGATCGGTCGTTGTCATGCGGCCTCCGGGCGGGTCCGGCGTGCACGCGTCGTGCGGGTTGCCCCACGCGGCGCGCGCTCGGCGCGCAGCCGGTCGCCGCGCAGCAGCGCGTCGTGCGCGGCGGCATCGTGGAAGATCACGTCGTCGAGCAGCGCGCGCGTCGTACGGTGCAACGCGTCGAGCAGCGCATCGACCGCTGACGTGCGTGCCTTGCCGGCGGGCGTCGCGACGCCGAACGCGAACGGGATGTCGACGTCGAGCGGGCGCGCGACGACGCCCTCCACCGGCAGTGCCACGCCCGTGGCCGGATCGACGATGCCGATCCCGATGCCCGCGCGCGCGGCCATCACCGCATTCAGCGACGCATTGGTTTCGATGAACACGCGTGCATCGACCCGCGCGGCCGCGAATGCCGCATCGATCCGCTGGCGCAACCGGTGGCGGTTCGCGACCGTCACGATGCGGCGGCGCGCGAGGTCGCGCAGCGCGATGCGCGGCTGCGCCGCGAGCGGGTCGCCGGCCGGCAGCACGGCCACGCACGGCGTCTGCGCGATCCAGTGCACGTCGAGCCCCGCGTGCGCCATCGGCAGCGTGACGACGCCGACATCGGCCGTGCCGGCCAGCACCTCGTGCACGACATGCTCGGCCGATTCGCTGCGCAACTGGTAGTGGGGCGCCTGCGCGCCGTCGGGCAGCACGGCGAGCGCGGCCGGCACGAGCGTGGCCGCGAGCGAAGGTGTGGCCGCGATGCGCACGGGCTCGGCGCTTTCATCGCCGAGTGCCCGGGCGCGCGCCTCGATCGCGCGCAGGCCGACCAGCGAGCGTTCGACTTCCTCGTAGAGCAGGAATGCGCGCCGCGTCGGCGTGACGCGCGGGCCGTGCCGGTCGAACAGCGCGTAGCCGAGATCGGCTTCGAGCTCCTGGATCTGCCGCGTGACGGCCGGCTGCGAACGGCCGAGCAGTTCGCCCGCGCCGGTCACGCTGCCGGCCGACATGACTGCGGAAAAGGCTTCGAGTTGATGCAGCTCCATGACACCTTCCGATGATGCGATTTGCGCATTGTAGAAGTGTGAGCATGCGCGATTCATATAATGATTTTTGCTATCGACAGCGCGAAAACTGCGAAGGGCACGATCGTTGCGACGGCCGGTGGTGCGTGCCCGAGCGTGGGTTGCGATCGGCGCCGTGAACGAAACGCCAATCGAATCAACGCGATGCGTTGCATGCCGATACATCGCGCGAGGCGGGGAGTGCGGATGGCCGCTCGCCAGCATCACTCCTTCGCGCCGCGCACGATATCGATATGCGCAAAACTTCGTTGGATCGTCCTGAACCGGGTGGTTACATGCCCTCACTCTTTTCGACTGACTGAAGCTGGGGGACGCATGAACGTTTCGGGGAACGACGCACGCGGCGCATGGCGGCGCGTGCTGGGCACGGTGGCGGCGCTCGCTGCCGCATGGGGCTTGTCGACGGGCGGCGCGCTCGCGGCGGGCGTGTCGGGCGAGCCGGTGGTGATCGGCGTGAGCGGCCCGCTCACGGGCCAGGACGCGCAGTACGGCGAACAATGGAAGCGCGGCTTCGATCTCGCGCTCGACGAGATCAACGGCAGCGGCGGCATTCACGGCCGGCCGCTCGCGGTCGACTTCCAGGACAGCCGCAGCGACCCGCGCCAGGCGGTGGCGATCGCGCAGAAGTTCGTCGCCGATCCGCGCATCGCGATCGAGCTGGGCGACTTCTCCAGCGCGACGTCGATGGCCGCATCGCCGATCTACCAGCGCGGGCAGCTGATCCAGTTCGGCTTCACGAACTCGCATCCGGACTTCACGAAGGGCGGCGACTATCTGTGGAGCACCGCGCTGAGCCAGGCCGAGGAGCAGCCGCTGCTCGCGCGCTACGCGGTGAAGGAGCTCGGCTTCAAGCGGATCGCGGTGCTGTACCTGAACACTGACTGGGGCCGCACCAGCAAGGACATCTTCGCGAAGGCGGTAGCCGGGCTCGGCGCGCAGGTCGTCGCGGCCGAAGGCTATCAGCCGACGGAGAAGGATTTCCGCTCGACGCTCGTGCGCATCGGCGAATCGAAGCCCGATTCGATCGTGTTGATCTCGTACTATGCGGACGGTGCGCAGATCGTGCGCCAGGCGCGTACATCGGGGCTCACGCTGCCGATCGCGGCGGTCGGTTCGGTGTACTCGCCGAAGTTCCTCGAACTGGGCGGCACGGCCGTCGACGGCGTCTATACCGAATCGAACTTCTTCCCGGCCGAACCGCGCCCCGAGGTGCAGGCGTTCGTGCAGCGCTATCGCGCGAAATTCCACGCCGATCCCGATTCGTTCGTCGCGCGTGCATACGATGCGCTGATCCTGTCGGCGGAAGTGCTGCGCCGCTACGGCACGACGCGCCAGGCCGCGCACGACGGCTTCGCGAAAATCAGCGACGTGCCGAGCGTGATCTTCGGCAAGGTGCGCTTCGATCCGCAGACGCGCCGCGTCGCGGGCGCACGGACCGTGTATCTGGTCGTGAAGCAGGGGCAGTGGGCGCTGTGGGACGGCGCGAAACCGCAGCTCGCCGCGCGTTGAACCCGGCGCTGAACAGCATGCACGTAACGGACGCATCGTGATGGCTTCCTGGCTCGACTACACGCTCAACGGCCTCATCGTCGGCAACATCTACGCGCTGCTCGCGGTCGGGCTCGCGCTGATCTTCGGCGTGTCGCACCTGATCAACTTCGCGCACGGCTCGGTCTACATGGTCGGCGCGTTCATCGGCTGGCTGTGCCTGACGCGCTTCGGGCTGCCGCTGCCGGTCGCACTGGCGGCGGTCGTCGTCGGCTGCGGCACGCTCGGCATCGCGATCGAACGGATCGGGCTGCGGCCGCTGCGTCACGCGGCACGCATCGCGCCGCTGCTCGCGACGATCGGCATCAGCTTCATCCTCGACCAGCTCGCGCAGCTCGCGTTCGGCGCCGACCCGCGCGCGGTGCCGACGCCGCTGCCCGACTGGCACGTGCGGATCGCCGGCGCGACGCTCGGCTCGCTCGACCTGCTGATCGCGGGCATCGGTATCGCGGCGGCCGCGCTGTTGTACGGCTTCCTGCGCTTCACACGGCTCGGCTGGGCGGTGCGCGCGACCGCGCAGGATCGCGACGCGGCGCTGCAGATGGGTGTCGACGTCGACCGCGTGAACCAGACCGTGTTCGCGATCGCGTGCGCGCTCGGCGGCGTGAGCGGGCTGCTGGTCGGCATGTACTACAACAGCATCGATCCGGCGATGGGCTTCCAGGCCACGCTGAAGGGCGTGGTCGCGCTACTGATCGGTGGGCTCGGCAACGTGCCGGGCGCGATCGCGGGCAGCCTGCTGCTCGGTCTCGTCGAAAGCTACGGCGTCGCGCTGTTCGGCACCAGCTATCGCGACCTGTTCGCGTTCGGGCTGCTGATCGTGTTCCTCGTGTGGCGGCCGAACGGGCTGTTCAGCGCGAACCGCGCGCTGCCGCCCGAGCCGATGACGGGCACCTTCCTCGCGGCCGCGAAGGCCGTGCGCGTACCGCGTCCGGTACTCGTCGCGCTGATCGTGGCGGCGGCCGTGCTGCCGTGGCTCGGCGCGTCGCCGTACGTGCTGCAGACGCTGACCAACGCGTGGCTGTACGGGCTGCTCGCGTTGAGTCTCACGCTGGTGGCGGGCACGGTCGGGCAGATCTCGCTCGGCCACGCGGCGCTGCTCGTGATCGGCGCGTATGCGTCGGCGCTGCTGTCGTCGGATCTCGGCTGGTCGCCGGCCGTGACGATTCCGTGCGCGGGCGTGATCACCGCCGTGCTCGGCACGCTGCTCGTGTATCCGGCGTTCCGGCTGCGCGGGCACTACGTGTCGATCGCGACGCTCGGCATCGGCGAAGTGGTGAGCCTCGTGATCCTGAACTGGGACGGCCTCACGCGCGGCCCGCTCGGCATCACCGGCATCGCGCCGCTGCCGTGGGCGACGACCGCGCGTGCCGCGTACTGGTTCACGTTCGCGGTGCTCGTCGTGTTCGCGCTCGTGCAGGTGCGGCTGCTGCGCTCGCATCTCGGCCGCACGCTGCGCGCGGTGCGCGAGGACGACGTCGCCGCGCGTGCGCACGGCATCGCACCGAACCGCTACAAGGCAATCGCGTTCGCGGTCGGCGGCGTTGCGGCCGGCGTGAGCGGCGGGATCGCCGCGCACCTGTACAGCTACATCAATCACCAGACCTTCGATTCGCAGGTGTCGATCCTCGCGCTGACGATGGTGATCCTCGGCGGGCTCGGCAACGTGCTCGGCGGCATCGCCGGCGCGATCGCGCTGATCGGGCTGCCCGAGCTGTTCCGCTGGGCGGCCGACTACCGGATGCTGATCTACGGCCTCGTGCTGTTGCTGCTCGTCCGGTTCCGGCCGCAGGGCCTGCTCGGCACGGTGTGAGGAGGAACGCGATGACCAACCATCAACCCCTGCTCGACGTGCAGGGCCTGACGCGCCGCTTCGACGGCGTGACCGCGCTCGACGGCGCGAGCCTGTCACTCGCCGAAGGCGAACTGCTGAGCGTGATCGGGCCGAACGGCGCGGGCAAGTCGACGCTGTTCAACCTGATCGCGGGCGCCGACCGGCCCGATGCCGGCCGCGTGACGTTCGACGGCCGCGACATCACGGGCACCGCGCCCGAACGCCTCGCGACGCTCGGCATCGCGCGCACGTTCCAGCACGGTCGCGTGTTCGGCAACCTGAGCGTGCTCGACAACGTGCTGATCGGCGCGCATGCGCGGCTGCGCGCGGCCCGGCCGGGCTGGCCCGCGCTGGGTGCCGCGGCCGAGGTGCTGCGCGCGCTCGTGCGGCCCGCATCGGTGCGGCGCGAGGAAGCCGCGCTGCGCGACGAGGCACGCGCGATCGTCGCCGGGTTCGGCGAGCGGTTGACGCCGCGCATCGATCATCCGGCGCACAGCCTGTCGTATGCGAACCGGCGGCGCGTGGAGATCGGCCGCGCGCTCGCGCTGCATCCGCGCCTGCTGCTGCTCGACGAACCGACGGCCGGCATGAACGAGACGGAGACGGCCGAGATGCTGCAGCTGATCCAGTCGCTGAAGGCGCGCGGCCTGACGATCCTGCTGATCGAGCACAAGCTCGAACTCGTGATGCGCGTGTCCGACCGCGTGATGGTGCTCGACAACGGCGTGAAGATCGCCGAAGGCGCGCCGCGCGACGTGCGGCACGATCCACGCGTGATCGAGGCGTACCTCGGCCGCCGGCATGCGGGCGGCGCGCCGGCCGACCGCACGGCACAGGCGGCCGCATGACGGCACTTTCTTCCGGACCCGACACGACCATGACCGACGCGCTGCTGAAACTCGAACACCTGGACACGTTCTACGGGCCGGTGCAGGTGCATTTCGACGTGAACTTCGAAGTGGGCCGCGGGCAGATCGTCAGCCTGCTCGGCGGCAACGCGAGCGGCAAGTCGACGACGATGAAGCTGATTCTCGGGCTGATGCGGCCGCGCCGCGGCGTCGTGCGCTTCGACGGCGACGACGTGACGGCGCTCGCCACGCCGCAGCGCGTGCGGCGCGGGATCGCGGCCGTGCCCGAGGCGCGGCGGCTGTTCGGCGACATGAGCGTGCGCGAGAACCTGCTGATGGGCGCGTACACGCGTGGCGACCGTGCGGCGGTGGCGGAGGACTACGAGCGCGTGCTCGACCTGTTTCCGCGTGTGCGCGAGCGGCTGACGCAGCGCGCGGGCACGCTGTCGGGCGGCGAGCAGCAGATGCTCGCGATGGCGCGCGCGCTGATGGCGCGGCCGAAGCTGATCTGCATGGACGAGCCGACGATGGGGCTGTCGCCGCTGTACGTCGACAAAGTGCTCGAACTGATCGACGCGATCAACCGGCAGGGCGTGACCGTGTTCATGGTCGAGCAGAACGCGAGCCTCGCGCTGGAGATCGCGCACTACGGGTATGTGCTGCAGACGGGGCGCGTCGTGCTCGAAGGGCCTGCGAAGGCGCTGCTCGACGACGAGCGTGTGCGCGATGCGTATCTCGGCGGGGAGGCGGTGGCGGCGTAGCGGGCGGGGTGGCGGGGCAAAAAAACGGCGATGCGCGCCGGATTGTCAGGTAGATTGGCGCTCAGTCGCCATCATCGCCACCGGGAGCGCCGCACCATGTTGACTTATTCCGTTCAGAAAGTCGGCTACGCATTCGAGCAACTGGATCCGCAGGGCGCGACGGATTATCCGTCGTTCACGCAGGCGTTCGACGCGTTCCCGTGGGCGGCGCAGCATGCCGAATGGGACGACAAGCAGGACGGCCCGTTGCCGGCCCTCGTGCTGCAGCATGCCGACGATCAGCGGGAGTTGTGGGTGACCGCGCTGCGCGATGCGCATGCGGACGGCTTCCAGCTGAATGCCGTCTCGATGCGGATGAAAAAGGGGCCGTTCGGGATCGGCAAGGGCAAGCTGGAGCAGCATGTCGATACGATCGACGTCGACACGCGCGCGGATGTCGATACGTTGTGCCGGCTGTTCTGCGATCGTCAGTATGACGAGCTGGACCGGCTGGTCGCGCGGCATGCGGAGCGCAACCGCTTCGATGACGACAGCGACGATTGAGTACATGTCGCGCGCGTGCATGAACCGGCCCGGGTCCGTCGGTTCATGCCTTCTTTTCGCCGCTTCCCGCCGCGCGCGGAAACGTCAGCACCACCGCAAACCCGCCCGCCTCGGGAAATGCAAACCCGACACGCCCGCCGTGCGCCTTCATCACTTCCTGCACGATCGCGAGCCCGAGGCCCGACCCCGTGCGCCGCTCGCTGCCGTCCGGTGCGATCCGCACGAACGGTTGCAGCGCGGCATCCCAGTGCTCGCGCGGAATCCCGCGGCCGTTGTCGGTGACGGTCAGCGTCACCGCATCGTCCGCGTTGCCCTGCGTCGCGACCGAGACGACGATATCGTCCGCATGCCCATGCAGCAGCGCGTTGTGCAGTACGTTCGACAGCGCTTCCTGCAGGCTGATCGCGTCGCCGTCGATCCACGCGAGCGGCGCGTCGCTCGCGAACGCGACGGCGACATCGCGCTCGCCCGCGAGCGGAATCGCGCGGCCGAGCACGTCCTTCGCGAGCGCGACAAGTTCGACGGGTTGCAGCGGCACGGCCTCGGTGCGATGAATCACCATCGCATGATTGAGCAGCTGGCCGGTGAGCCGGCCGACGTCCGACGAGGTCGCACGCAGCGCATCGAGCCGCGCTGCGTGACGCGCGGGATCGGATTCGCCGTCGAGCAGCTCGATCTGCGCGTCGAGCCGCGCGAGCGGCGTGCGCATCTGATGCGCGGCATCGGCGATGAAGCGCTGCATCGCGTTGATCCGCTCGGCGAGACGGTGCATCAGCCCGTTGATCGACCCGATGATCGCGTCGATCTCGCTCGGCGTGTCGACGGCCACTGGCCGCAGGTCGGCCGGGTCGCGCGAGGCGATGATCGTGCCGATCTGCGCGAGCGGACGCAGGCCGCGCCGGATCGCGAGGCCGCTCGCGCCGATCGCGAGCACGCTCATCAGCAGGATCAGCGTCCACACCTTGATGCTCATGTCGTTCGTGAGCTGCTGGCGCGCGTTGGTGGTTTGCGCGACCGTCACGAGCGCCCAGCCCGGCGTGCTCTCCTCGGGCATGTACCGTGCGATGGTCGCGGTGCGGATCCGGTGCCCCTGGTACAGGCCGTTCGCGAACGCGGGGCCCTGTTTCGCAGCGGCGAGCGTCGCGGGGCTCGCGAGATCGTTGTAGCCGGCCACGACGATGCCGCGCGAATCGACGACCTTGTAGTAGACGAGGTCGTAGCGCGACAGCGTCGACAGCGCGGCCACCGGCGGATTCAGCGCGAGCACGCCGCCCTGCACGTAGAGGTTTTCCGCGACCTGGATCGATGCGCCCGCAAGCAACTGGTCGTAAGCCCGTTCGGCCGCGACGCCCGCGTAGTAGCGGGCGATCGCCGCGAGCGCGAGCGCGCCAGTCGCGACGACGAGCGCGATGAAGAGCAGCGTGCGCCCGAAGAGCGTCTTCGGGAACCAGTCAGTGCGCCGCAATCTGATACCCCATCCCGCGCGCGGTGCGGATCTCGACCGAGCTGCCCTGCAGCTTCTTGCGCACGCGGGTCACGTATTGCTCGACCGCGTTCGTGGTCGGCTCGTTGCCGAAGCTGAACAGCTGGTTCAGCAGTTCGTCCTTCGAGAAGATCCGCTGCGGGCGGCTGGCAAGGATCTCGAGCAGCGCGAATTCCTGGCGCGACAGCGACAGCGGCTGGCCGTCGAGTTCCGCGAGACGGCTGCTGCGGTCGATCACGAGGCCGCCGAGCGTCAGCACGTCGTTCGCGTGGCCGCTGTTGCGGCGCAGGAGCGCCTGCACGCGCGCATCGAGCTCGCGGTAGTCGAACGGCTTCACCAGGTAGTCGTCGGCGCCGAGGCCGAGGCCACTTACGCGGTCGTCGATCGCCGAGCGCGCGGTGACGAGCAGCACGGGTGTCGTGCTGCCCGATGCGCGCAGGTGGCGCAGCACCGTGAAGCCGTCCATGCCGGGCAGGTTCGCGTCGAGCACGACGAGGTCGAAGCGCTCGACGCGCAGCAGCCCGTGCGCGGTCGCGCCGTCGGTTTCGAGATCGACGGCGTGGCCGAGCCGCGCCAGGCGGCTGCGGATCGCCGCGCCGATTTCGGCATCGTCCTCCACGACGAGAATGCGCATGGTGCCGTTTCGCAGGTGGGTGGGTTAGGGGTTTTCCCGGGGCCGGGATGTCAGCATTTTCTCAGACTCGGTCGATAACCTGTGTCGAGCCGGACGTTGCAAGGACGGCCATTAATACCAGAACCACAGGAGACGGCAACATGCAGCAGCAAACGGGTGCGACGAACGCGCGGTGCAGCGCGTCGCCGGCCGGTGCTCGCCGGTGCGGCGACGCGGGCCCCAGCCGCCTGGCGCTTGCCGCTCGTGCAGGGAAGGCCGGCGCATGACGACGTCGCCGCGCCGCCGCGCGTTGATCGCCGCCGGCCTCGGCGTGCTCGCCGCGCCTGCGCTCGTGCGCGCGAAGCCGCGCACAGTGCGGATTTCCAAAGGCTATGGCGTGCTGTACCTGCCGCTGCTCGTGATGGAGAAGCAGCGGCTGTTCGAGCGGCACGCGGCGCGCCACGGTGTGCGCGACGTCGCGGTCGACTGGGTGCTGCTCGACGGCGGCAATTCCGTCAACGACGCGATGATGGCCGGCACGCTCGATTTCGCCGGCGCCGGCGCACCGGGTTTCATCGAGCTGTGGGCACGGGCGCGCGGCATTCCGAACGTCGAGGTGATCGGCATCAGCGGGCTGTCGACCACGTCGCTGTCGCTGAACGCGAACCGGCCGGGGCTCGCGTCGCTGCGCGACTTCACGCCGGCCGACCGGATCGCGGTGCCGGGCATCCGCACGTCGTTGTCGGCGGTGGTGCTGCAGATGGTCGCGAGCCGGCAGCTCGGCCCGACGCATTTCGCGCAGCTCGATTCGATCACCGTGAACCTGCCGCATCCGCAGGCGATGCAGGCGCTGATCCGCCGCGAGAACGGCGTCACCGCGCACTTCACGTCGCCGCCGTTCTCGACGCTCGAGCTGCGGCAGCCGGGCATCCACCGCGTCGTGAATTCGGTCGACGTGCTCGGCCCGCTGACGCTCGACGTCGTGTTCGCACCGAAGCGGCTCGTCGATACGGAGCCCGCGCTGGCCAGCGCGTTTCTCGGCGCGCTCGACGAAGCGAACCACCTGATCGCGCAGGACCCGCGCGCGGCGGCCGCGCTCTATGCGGCGTCGTCGGGCGTCGGCGTGTCGCACGACGACGTGATGCGGATGCTCGCCGCGCCCGACACGCGCTTCTCGGTGCTGCCGAACCAGCTGATGGACTACGTCGAATTCCTGTACCTCGCCGGCACGATCAAGGCGAAGCCGCGGGCGTGGCACGAGATGTTCGCGCCGATGCTCGACGCCTATCGATCGGGTTGATGCCGCCGCGCCCTTTCATCGAAATACCTCGTGCCCGCGCGCTTGTCGCGCGCAGCGCCGATTCAACCGCAATGCAACCGCTTCACGCAAGGAGCCTCAAGTGAACGCCACCGAAACCCTGGACCCCGCGTCCGCCGAAGAGCAGCGCATCATGTCGAAGATGGCGCGGCGCCTGCTGCCCATCCTCGTCGTGATGTTCCTGATCGCGTTCATCGACCGGCAGAACGTCGGCTTCGCGAAGCTGCAGATGGTGCACAGCCTCGGGATGACGGAGGCCGCGTTCGGGCTCGCGTCGTCGCTGTTCTTCATCGGCTACCTGCTGTTCGAGGTGCCGAGCACGCTCGCGCTGCATCGCTACGGCGCACGCGTGTGGCTCGCGCGGATCATGCTGACGTGGGGGCTCATCACCGTGCTGATGGGCTTCACGACGTCGATGCCCGCGTTCTGCGGGCTGCGCTTCGTGCTCGGTATCGCCGAGGCCGGCTTTTATCCGGGCGTGATCTACTACCTGACGCTGTGGTTCCCGCAGAGCTACCGCGCGAAGGTGCTCGGCATCTTCACGCTCGGCAGCGCGCTCGCGAACATGCTCGGCTCGCTGGTCGGCGGCGTGCTGCTGAGCCTGAACGGCGTGTGGGGGCTCGCGGGCTGGCAGTGGGTGTTCGTGGCGACGGGTATTCCGGCGGTGATCGTCGCGGTCGTCGTGTTCCGCGTGCTGCCCGCGTCGGTGCGCGACGCACGTTTCCTCGACGACCGCGAGAAGCAGATCGTCGAGGCCGCGCTCGAACGCGAGAAGCCGGCGAAGGCCGAGCATGGGCAGCCGTGGAAGGCGCTGCTCGATCCGCGCGTGATGCTGTTCGCGGCGACCTACATGCTGATGTCGACGTCGCTGTACGGCGTCACGTACTGGCTGCCGACGCTCGTGAAATCGTTCGGCGTGTCGAGCAGCATGAACGGCTTCCTGAGCATGCTGCCGTGGGCGCTCGCCGTGTTGCTGCTGCTGTGGCTGCCGGCGAAGCTGCGCCGCGCGAAGAGCATCCTGCGCACGATCGCGATCGTCGCGGCGCTCGGTGCGCTCGGCTTCCTGCTGAGCCTCGTGCTGCCCTCGACGCCGCTGCGCTTCATCGCGCTGGTGCTCGGTGGCGCATGCATCCCGCTGCTGTATCCGTGCTTCTGGTCGATGCCGCCGCGTTACTTCACCGGCGCGCGGGCGGCGGCGAGCGTCGCGGCGATCAACTCGATCGGCAACCTCGGCGGCTTCTTCAGCCAGAACCTGATGCCGTTTGCCGGCAAGGTGACGGGCACCGCGTTCGGCCCGATGATCGTGCCGATCGTGTGTCTCGCACTGCTCGGGATCGGCGCGCTGGTCGCGTGGACGCGCTCGGAGCGGGGGATGGTGGCGGCGCGCGCGTGAGGGCGCGCGGCGTTATCGCTTCATCGACGGGTTCCCGACGAACGCACCACCGCCTTCGCCGGGAACCTACCCCCGCGGCGCCCCAACCCCACCATGCGCGACCGTCACCTGCGCAGGCGCCAGCGGAATCTCCACCTCGACCGTCGTCCCTTCGCCGAGCGTCGTCGCGATCCGCAGCGTGCCGCCGACGAGATACGCGCGCTCGCGTAACCCGACCAGCCCGAACGATCCCGACTTGCGCGGCACGCCGGGATCGAAACCCGCGCCGTCGTCGCGAATCGTCAGCTCGATCGCATTGCTCGCATGCACGAGTTCGACTGTCGCATGCGACGCGGCCGCGTGCCGCGCGACGTTCGCGAGCGCTTCCTGCGCGATGCGAAACACCGCCGTCGCGTAAGGCTCGTCGAGCTGCAGCTCGGGAGGCTCGACGTGCAGCGTGCACTCGATACCGTGACGGTGCCGGAAATCCTCCACGAGCCACTGCATCGCCGCGGCGAAGCCGAGATCGTCGAGCATCAGCGGGCGCAGGTCCGACGCGATGCGGCGCGTCGCGGCCACCGCGCCGCGCGCCAGCGCGTGCATCGCCGCGATCTTGCGCGCCAGCTGCGCATCGTCCTGCGGCACGCGGTCGATCAGCCATTCGAGATCGTTCTTCAGCGTCGCGAGCGTCTGCGCGAGTTCGTCGTGCAGCTCGCGTGCGATGCGGCGCTGCTCGGCTTCGCGTGCGCTCGCGCTGATCGCGGCGATCTCGCGCAGCTCCTCGCGCGACGCCTGCAGCGCCCGTTCGGCACGCACGCGGTCCTCGACTTCGCGTCGCAGGTCGCGGTTCGACGCGCTCAGTTGCGCGGTGCGCGCGGCGACGCGTTGTTCGAGCCGTTCGTTCGCGTCGTTCAGCTGCGCGCTCTTCTGCGCGACGAGCAGATGCTGGTAGCGCGCGCCGGCCAGCGCGCGCACCGTCTGCGCATGCAGCCGGCCGTTCTCGAACAGCATCGCGAACAGCACGACGCCGGACGCGACGAGGCCGTACGCGCGCCCCGCGTAGAAGCCGAGGTCGTAGCGCCCGTGATTCAGCATCGACGACAGCGCGATGTCGAACAGCCACGCGACGAGCACCGTCATCACCCACAGGTCGAGCACGGAATGGCGCCGCCGCCGCCGCCACATCAGCATCAGCGCGACCAGGTTCAGCCCCCAGACGATCGTGATCGCGTTCGTCATCGTCGCGGCCATCCGGTTGCCGTTCATGATGCGCGGCAGCAGGTCGTGGCCGGCCGTCGCGAGCAGCGCGAGCGCGACCGTCGCGCCGACCGCGGCCGCGATGCACAGCACGACGGGAATCGCCGCGCGGCGCTGCGGGGCCGGAATCGGGCCCGGCGCACGCGACTTCGCGCGCAGCAGCGCGTAAGTGGCGACCGCCAGCGGAAAGCCGCCGTGCCAGAACAGGTACAGCCAGGCGGTGGTCTGGTCGCCGCCGCCGAGCAGGCCGGTCGGTGCGAACAGTCCGGGAAAGGTCAGCATGTGGGTGCCGGCCATGAAACCCGTGAACAGGTAGCCGCCCGCGAGCACGAGCAGCGGCCGCTGGCGCAGGATCGCGTACTGGCCGAGCAGCAGGCCGGCCGTCACCATGTCGTTGACGACGATTGCCGACTGGTACACGGGGATGAACGCCCAGCCCGGCGCAAGCGGCCTGCCCGCGAACGGTGTAAGCGCGGCGAAGATCACGGCGGAGATGAGGACGGTCGCGAGTGCGAACCGCCGTTCGCGCCGGCCCGGCGGCAGCGACGACATGAACAGGCGCGACGCGTCCGGGTCGTCGTCCGCGGGCGAGGGCCGGGATGAGGGCGGGAAGCGGAAGGCGGCGGTCATGCGTCGCCGCCGGGGTCGAGTTCGTGGCGCACCGCGTAGCGGACCAGCGCGGCTTCGTGCGGCAGCTCCATCTTCTCGAGGATCCGGGTCTTGTAGGTGCTGACCGTCTTTGCGCTGAGCGCGAGTTCGGTCGCGATCTGCGTGACGGTCTGGCCGGCGACGATGCGGCGCATCACGTCGAGCTCGCGCGCGGACAGCCGTTCGTGCGGCAGCGCGGCGGCCGGCGTGCGCAGCGTGAGCGCGAGGCTCTCGGCCGCCGACGGGCTCACGTAGACGCCGCCCGCGGCCACCTTGCCGACCGCCTCGACGAGCTCGGCGGTCGCGCTGTCCTTCGTCAGGTAGCCGGTCGCGCCGGCCTTGAACGCGCGCGCCGCGTACTGCGCCTCCGCATGCATCGTTAGCACCAGCGTGCGCAGCGACGGCGCGTGGCGTTTCACCAGCCGGATCAGCTCGATGCCGGTCGGCGCGGGCATCGACAGGTCGAGCAGCAGCACGTCGGCGGCACCGCGCTCGACCAGCGCAAGCGTGGCCGAGCCGTCGCTCGCCTCGCCGACGATTTCGAAACCGCCGGCCGTTTCCAGGATGTAACGCAGTCCGTCCCGCATGACTGCGTGATCGTCAGCCAGAATTACCCTGATCATCTAGCGATCCTCTTCGGGATGACGCCGCGCCCTGCTGTCCGGGTGTCGCCGCGGCTGTTCTTCTGATCAATATATTCCGCCGAATCCGAAAACGGTACACATCCGGGAAATTTTCGAGATAGCCGAACGTGGAATGTGTACTGAAACGAAACAATCCCAGGGAAAAGGCAGGCGGCGGAGCCGGCGAAAATCAGGGTATTCCCTGATTATTATTGAGGCGGTGAAGAGGCGGCGCGTCGTGTCGCGCGCTACCCCGCGAACCGTTCCGATTCGGGACTAAACTGGTGCCCGATGCCACTACAACCCCCGAGGAGCCCCGCGATGATCGATCTTGCCGATATCCTGCCGTCCGCACTGCCCGCTGCCGTTGCATGGGCGGAAGCCGAGGCGGCGCGCGGGATCGCGCAGGGGGCGCCGCTGACGCCCGAGCAAGCCGACGACGCGCGCACGGTGGGCGTCGCTCAGCCCGAGCGGATCCGCGTGGTGACCGTCGACCGCATGCCGTTCCCCGAGGTGCCGTCGCTGGCCGCGATCGCCCGCGACTCGGGGCTCCTGGCGCCGGGGACGATCGGGCTCACGCTTGGCCATGCGGTGTACGTGCTGCGCGGGCAGGACACGCGCCGCCTGCTGACCCACGAATTCCGCCACGTGCATCAGTACGAGGCTGCCGGCTCGATCGGCGCGTTTCTCGTGCGCTATCTGCAAGAGATCGCGACGGTCGGCTACCACGACGCGCCGCTCGAGGCCGACGCGCGGCAGCACGAGTTCGATTGACCCGCCCCGCCGGCGCGACCGCGCGCACCGCCCGATGAACATTCCCCATGCCATCACCGGCCCGGTGTCCGCACACCGGGTCGCTCCGCCGAGGCGCGTGCGATGAGCGATACGATCCACGCGTGGATCGGCGCGATCGGCGCACATCCGCTGCTCGTGCTCGCGATCGTATTCATGGCGGCCTGCGCCGAGGCGATCGCGCTGATCGGCACGGTCGTGCCGGCCGGCGCCGTGATGTTCGCGGCCGGTGCGCTGATCGGCGCGGGCGCGCTCGACGCCTGGACGACCATCGGTGTCGCGGCGGTCGGCGCCGTGATCGGCGACGGGATCAGCTATGAACTCGGGCGGCACTACCGCGGCGTGATCCGCAACGCATGGGCGCGCTTCGGCTATGCGGCCGCCTTCGCGCGCGGCGAGGAGTTCGTGCTGCGCCATGGCATGAAGAGCATCGTGCTTGCGCGTTTTCTTGCGCCGGTGCGCGCGGTCGTGCCGGTCGTGGTCGGCTGCGCGACGCTGCCGCGCCGGTCGTTCTATCCGGTCAACGTCGTCTCGGCGCTCATCTGGGCGCCCGTGCACGTCGCGCCGGGCATCCTGTTCGGCGCGTCGGCCGCGCTGGCCGCGGCGATCAGCGTGCGGGTCGCCGTGATCCTGCTGGTCGTCGCGGCGCTCGTCGCCCTCGTGTGGATCGGCGTGCGCGTCTCGTTGCGGCGCGGCTGGCCGCTGTTGCGCCGTGCGCTCGTCGACGGCTTGCACGCCTGCGCGCGGCGCTGGCCGCGCTTCGGTGCACGGCTGCACGACGCGATTGCTTATGTGCGCGGCCTGCCCGGCGCGGTGCCCGTGCTCGCGCTGCTGTTCATCGGCTGCGTGTGGCTGTTCGCGGGCCTCGTGCAGGATGTCGTCGCGAACGATCCGCTGATGCACGCGGACATCGCGCTGTATGCGTTCCTGCAGAACCTGCGCACGCCGCCTGTGGACGCCACGATGCGCGCGCTTGCCGTGCTGCACGGGCACGACACGGGGCTGATCGTCGCGGCCGCGTTTCTCGTCTGGCTGATGATCCACCGCTGCTGGCTGACGGCCGCGTGGTGGCTCGTGACGGTCGGCGTCGCCGTCGTGCTCGGGCCGGTGTTCGGCGCGGGCATACCCGGCGCGACACCCGCGAGCCTGCCGCCCGGTGCGCCGCACGTGCCGCTGCCCGATGCCGAAGCGGCGTTCGCGATTCTCGCGAGCAGCGGCCTCGGCTGGGTGCTCGCGCGCGACCGGCCCGCGCGGTGGCGGATTCCGGTCGTGACGGCGGTGGTGTTGTGGATCGTGCTCGGCGGCTTCGCGCGGCTGTATGTGGGCGACACATGGCTGTCGGGCCTGCTGGGCGGCTGGAGTCTCGGGCTCGCCTGGTTCGCGTTGCTGGCCGGCGCCTATGCATACTGGCGCATACGCGAGCACGTGCAGCCGAGGGGCGGGCTCGTCGCGGTGACGGTGGTGCTCGCGACGGCCGGCGTATGGACGGTTCCCGCGCAATGGCAGCTCGACCGCGCGGCGCGCCCGCATGTCGGCGACGTGGTCGCGATGACCGTCGACCAGTGGCTGCGCGGCGGGTGGCAGCGCGTGCCGGTGCGGCGCACCGAGATCGGCGGCGACCGCGAGGAATATCTGCCGCTGCAATGGAGCGCGACGTCGGACACGCTCGACCGGCATCTCGCGCAGGCCGGCTGGCAGCGCGCGGCGCCGTGGTCGCCGGCCACCGCGCTGCGCTGGCTGCTGCCGCAGGCGCCGGCCGAGGCGCTGCCGGTGCTGCCGCGCTACACGCACGGCGAAAGCACGCGCCGCGTGTTCGTGCGCGTCGATCCGGGGCAGCCGGAAAGCCGCCTCGTGCTGCGGCTGTGGCGTTATCCGTACGTGCTGCAGGACGCGCTCGGCATGCGGCCGCTGTGGTACGGCGCGCTGTATCGCGAGACGCTGCACCGGCCGGCGCGACTGATGACGATCGTGCGCACGACGACGATCGACGATGCGGCGACGATGGCGAAGGCGCTGTCGGTCGAGCCGGCGATCGAGCATCCGCCGACGGGGATGGCTAACGCGCCGGCGGAGATGCTGCTGGTGTGGATGGTGCGGCCGTGAGCGGGCGGTGTGCCGCTTATGCGTGCACCGGCTGTGCAGGGACGACGGACAGGCGCAGGCCGACGGTCTTGAGCACCGCGAGCAGGGTTTTCAGTGTCGGGTTGCCGTTTGGGGACAGCGTGCGATACAGCGATTCGCGGCTGATGCCGGCTTCGGCCGCGACGGCGCCGAGCCCGCCGTACGCTTCCGCGACCGTACGCAGCGCGAGCAGGCCGGCCGCGCGGTTGTCGGGATCGTCGAGCGACTCCATCGCGACGCGCAGATAGGCCACCGCGAGTTCGCGGTCGGCGCCGAGTTCGGCGACTTCCGCGTCATGGTGCGATACCGCACCTTTGAGCTTGGTCATGTTTGACTCCGTTTCCAGTTCGACCAGTGTTCCTTTGCGCGCCTGATGTCGTCGGGTTGACTGCTTTTGTCGCCACCTGAAAGCAACAGCACCAGTGCGCCGCCGTACCGCCCGAAATACACGCGATAGCCGGCGCCGACGTGGACGCGCAGTTCGATCACGCCTTCGCCGACGGGCTCGCAATCGCCGAAGTTGCCTGTCTGCACGCGGCGCAGGCGTTCGCGAATCCGTGCCTGCGCAAGCTTGTCGCGCACGGCGTTCAACCATTCGGTGAAGGGCTCGCGACCATCGTCGCGCTGGTAGCGAAGAAGTTCGAACTTGGAGAGCATTGTAACTTATAAGCTACAAAAAGGGAGTAGGGTAAATGGCGGGGTCGTGCGAGCTGCCGGGTGGTGCGCGCGGGGCGTGCGCGCATTGCCGAGTCGGGGCGACACACGACACCGCATGCGCGTTGCTGCGCATACGATGCCTTCGAAGTGCGGGATGTCAGGCCGCGAAGCCGGCTTCCCGGACGAAGATCATTCTTTCATCCGGTGCGCAGGGTGACGATTCGGCCGGATGGCCAAAGTCAACGGCCCGGTGACGGGCACGCGCGGTGGGTGGGGTGTCGGGGGGAACAACGTGAACAGCAAACCTGTCGGTGCCGGCGCGTCGCGCCTGGCGAGCCGACAGGCCTCCTGACATTACGGCTTCGCCGGCGCGGCCGTCGCGATCTTGTCGAGCGCCGCCGGGATGTACGTGTCGAGCTGCGTGGTGACCGATTCGTAGAAATCGATCGGCTTGCCCCACGCATCGGGCACGTCGACGTGCTTCCCGGACGCATACTCGGCCAGCGTGAACACCTTGCCGGCGGCCGACGGATAGAGCGCGAGCACCTTCTCCTTGTGTTTGTCGGTCATCGTCAGGATTACATCGGAATGCTTGATGTCGTTGGCGTTCAACTGCACCGAACGGTGCGCGGACGTGTCGATGCCGCGGCGCTTCATCAGGATCACGCCGTTTTCTTCGGGCTTTTCGTCATACGGATCTTCGTCGACCGCACGTGAAATCACCGCGATGTGCGCGTGGCGTTGCGCGATCAACTGGCCGGCGATCGCTTCGGCCATCACGCTGCGCCCGGTGTTGCCGGTGTCGACGAACGCGACCTTCTTCGGCTCGTCGGCGAACGCCGACGTCGCGCACTGGATGCCGACGCAACAGAGCAGGGCCAGCGTGTTGAGGGTGTGCCTTCTTTTCATGATGTCTCCGCGAGGGTGAGGAACCCCGGCGGCGCGCCGGGGCCTGCGGGAGATCATGACGGCCGCATGCGACGGAAAAAAATAAACGGCCGGTTTTTGCAAGACGACGTCGCTTCGTGGCAAGCGGGTTCGGTGACGGCGCATGCACCGCGCACCCGACCGGGGAAGCCGCGAACCACGGCCCCGATCGCGGCGCGTGACTGTTTCATCGTCACGTCGTCGCCGCCACCCGTTCCGCCGCAAACCCCGCCAGCGTTCGCAACGCATCCCGCGCCGACCGCAGGTAAAACGCCTGCAGATGAAACACATGCCAGCGCGCCGCATGAACCTCCAGCCGGCACGGCACGCCGCAGGCCTGCGCATGACGGGCCAGCCGCTGCGCATCCGAGAGCAGCACCTCCTGGTCGCCGGCCTGAACGAGCATCGGCGGCAGGCCGCGCAGGTCGGTGTCGAGCGGGCCGCGGGCGGCCACCGAACCGGCGCCGTGATACCAGCGCAGCCCCTGTTCGAGCCAGCCGCGACGGATCATCGGGTCGTCATGCCGGCGCGACGCCAGCGTCGCGCCGCCGAGCGCGGGATCGGTCACGGGCGAAATCAGCAGCAGCGCGGCGGCAGCCGGCTCGCCGCGTTCGCGCAGCGCGATGGCCAGTGCGAGCGCCAGCGCACCGCCGGCCGAATCGCCGGCGATCACGATCCGGTGCGGCGCATGGCCCTGCGCGCGCATCGCGTCGTAGACGGCCAGCGCATCGTCGAGCGCGGCCGGGCTCGGATGCTCGGGCGCCAGCCGGTAGTCGGGCACCCACACCGGCAGGCCCGCATCATTCGCGAGCCGCGTCGTCACGCCGCGATGCGTATGCGGCCCGCCGAGACAGAATGCGCCGCCGTGCAGATAGAGGATCGCGCCGCCCGTGTCGCCGCGTTTCGGCGCCACGACTTCGACCGGCACGCGATGCGCGGACGTGCGGTAGCGCAGCGTGCCGCTCGTGCCCGGCATCAGCGGCGACAGCAGCGCGACGACGCGGCGTTGCATGCGCGCGCCGAACGGCGGCCCGATCAGCGGCCGGAAGGCCAGCCGCAGGAAGCCGCGCAGCGATGCGGCGGTCAGTGCCTCCAGCCGGCCGGCGGGCGGCGCGACCACCACGTCGCGCGCCGGTGCGGCCGACTCCGGCAACGGATGCGTGAAGCGGTAAGCGCCCATCCCGGTGAAGCGCGTGATCCACCGGTAGGTCAGCGTGAAGCCCGGCCAGTTCGTGCTGTTGTGTCCCGACGCATCGACGTACCAGCTCTTGCAGCTGTTCCACACCGAGCCTTCGAGACGCTGCTGCACATGCACGTTGAAGCGCCGGTAGCGGCGCGCATCGACGTCGATCTCGCGCGCACCGTCACGCCGCATCGTGCGCAGGCAGCGCATCACGTGCGCGATCTGGCTTTCGAGCATATAGACGATCGAGTTGTGGCCGAGGTTGGTGTTCGGGCCGTACAGCATGAAGAAGTTCGGAAAACCGGGCACCGTGAGCCCGAGATACGCCTGCGCGCCGCGCCGCCATGCGTCGTTCAGGTCGAGCCCGTCGCGGCCCGTGATACGCATCGGCGACAGGAACTCGGTCGCCGCGAACCCCGTGCCGTAGATGATCGCATCGACCGGATGATGCACGCCGTCGACGGTCTCGATGCCGTCCTCCGTCACGCGCCGGATCCGCTGCGTGACGAGTTCGACGTTGTCGCGGCTCATCGCGGCAAGGTAGTCGCTCGACAGCAGGATGCGCTTGCAGCCGATCGGGTAGTCGGGCGTGAGCCGCGCACGCAGCGCGGGGTCCGGCACGTCGCGTGCAAGCAGTTGGTGGAACGGCCGGCCGACCGCGACCTTCATCAGCTTGTGCAGACGCGTGAACGCGATCGCGCGCGATTCGTAGCGCAGGTAGATCGATGCGCGATGCAGCTTCATCGCCCACGGCAACCGGCGGAACAGCGCTTTCTCCCACGGGCGGTACGCGCGGTCGGGGCGCGGCATCACATAGGCAGGCGAACGCTGGAATACGACCAGCTGCTTCACGTCGCCCGCGATCGCCGGGACGAACTGGATCGCCGACGCGCCGGTGCCCACGACCGCCACGCGCTTGCCAGCGAGCGAATAGTCGTGATCCCAGTGCGCGGAGTGGAACGCGCGGCCGCGAAACGTGTCGATGCCGGGCAGGTCGGGCATCGCCGGGCGGCTCAGCTGCCCGGTGCCGCTGACGAGCACGGCGGCGCTGAGCGTCGTGCCGTCGGCGAGCGTGACGCGCCACAGCGCGGCGGCTTCGTCGTAGCGGGCGTGCGCGACCTCGGCGCCGAAGCGCAGGTAGCGCGCGAGGCCGTACTTGCGCGCGCAATGCTGCAGGTACGCATGGATTTCGGGCTGCGGCGCGAACACGCGCGACCATGCCGGATTGGGCTCGAACGAGAACGAGTACAGGTGCGAGGGCACGTCGCAGGCGGCGCCCGGGTAGCGGTTGTCGCGCCACACGCCGCCGACGTCGTGCGAGCGTTCGACGATCGTGAAGTCGTGGATGCCGGCACGTTGCAGCGCGATCGCCATGCCGATGCCGGCGAAGCCGGCGCCGATGATGATTGCCGCAAGCGGGGCGGCGGAGTCGGCGGCGCGAGCGGTATCAGGCGACAACATGGCGGGTTTCCTCGGAGTGGATGGCATCGTGCGCGGCACACGCGGCGGGAACTGTGTCGAGATCCGTCGCTGTCCTGACGGTTTCGCGTTGCGGTTGTGCGGACGTTCGGCACACGCCCCGGATCAGGTCGACGGCCTTTTCGGCGATCATGATCGTCGGTGCGTTGGTATTGCCGCCGATGAGGGTCGGCATCACCGACGCATCGACGATGCGCAGCCCCTGCAGGCCGCGCACGCGCAGTTGCGGGTCGACGACGGCGAGCGCGTCGTGCCCCATCCGGCACGTGCCGACCGGGTGATACACGGTGTCGGTGCGCCGCCGCAGCACGTCGCGGATTTCATCGTCGGTGTTGACGTTCGCGGTGAACAGGTCGCGCGTGGTCCAGCCGGCGAGTGACGGCGCTTCCATCAGCCGTCGTGTGAGGCGGAAGCCCGCAACCATGTCGTCGAGATCGCGCGGATCGTCGAAGAACGCGGGATCGATGCGCGGCGCCGCGAGCGGATCGGCGCTGTTCAGCGTGACCGAGCCGCGGCTGCGCGGCCGCAGCAGGCACACGTGGCACGACAGCCCGTGGCCGGCGTGCAGCTTGCGCGCATGATCGTCGACGAGCGCGACGACGAAGTGCAGCTGGATGTCCGGCGCGTCGAGCTCGGCGCGCGTCTTCAGGAAGCCGCCGCCTTCCGCGAAATTCGACGTCAGCATCCCGCGCCGTTCGCGGCGAAAACGCGCCAGCTCGCGCAGCATGCGCAGGCCGCCGCCCACGGACACGCCCATCGTGTCGACGCTGCGCGTGCGGTAGCCGAAGATGAAATCCGGATGATCCTGCAGGTTGCGGCCGACGCCGGGCAGGTCGGCGTGCACGGCGATGCCCTGTTGCTGGAGTTCGCGGCCCGGGCCGACGCCCGACAGCATCAGCAACTGCGGCGTTTGCAGCGCGCCGGCCGCGAGCACGACTTCACGCCGCGCGCGCAGCGTGCGGACCTCGCCATGCTGCCGCACCTCGACGCCGGTCGCGCGCGTGCCGTCGAACAGGATGCGCAGCACCTGCGCGTGCGTCTCGACCGTCAGGTTGTCGCGGCGGCCGACGTGCGGCAGCAGGTATGCGCGCGCCGCGCTCCACCGTTCGCCGTGCTTCTGCGTGACCTGGTAGAGGCCGATGCCTTCCTGCTGCGCGCCGTTGAAATCGTCGGTGAGCGGCAGGCCGGCCTGCCGCGCGGCTTCCAGGTAGCGCGCATGGAACGGGTTGCCGGTGCGCAGGTCGCTCACCCACAGCGGGCCGTCGCGGCCGTGCCACGCATCGTCGAAGCGCTCGTTGTGCTCGCTCAGGCGGAAGTACGGCAGCACGTCGTCGTAGCTCCAGCCTTCGTTGCCGAGCGCGGCCCAGCCGTCGTAGTCGACGCGATGGCCGCGGATATAGACCATCGCGTTGATCGCCGACGAACCGCCCAGCACCTTGCCGCGCGGCTGGTAGCCGATGCGCCCGCCGAGGCCCGGCTGCGGCACCGTGTCGAAGGCCCAGTTGTTGATGCGGGTCGGCATCATCGCGACCGCGCCGGTCGGCACGTTGACGAGCGTGCCGTCGCCGCGGCCGCCGGCCTCGAGCACGCAGACGGTCACGGCCGGGTCGTCGGTCAGCCGCCCGGCGACGACGCTGCCGCCCGAACCGCCGCCCACGACGATGTAGTCGAAAGTCTTGCTCATGGATTGGTCCTCTGAGGGGCGATGGATCAAGCGGGGCGCGGCAGCGTGCACGGGCGGCCGGTGTGCGGCAGGCGAGGCGCGAGCGGCGGGGCGGGATCGCTGGCGCATGCGGCAAATTCGTCGTGCCGGCATGCGAAGCGGGCTGCGGGATCGGTCGGGCGACTCGGTCGCATGGTGTCTCCTCCGGAGGGCGATGGCGTCGTTCGGATGACGACTGGATGACGCCGATGGTGCTGGCCGCATGGGAAAACACCAATGCTGCTTCGGGACAATTGTTTTAGTATTTGGGCCAAATCGGCGCTTCGAGGGTTTCTCCGCATGAGCTTCTGGGATTTCACCCGGAGTCCGGCCAGCGCCCGGCTGCTGGTCGATTTCGGCGACGAACGCGGCGTGCCGCACACGACGCTGCTGGCCGGCACGGGCCTCGCGGACGCGCAGCTCGACGATCCGAAGGTCGAGGTGACGGCCGCGCAGGAACTGCGGCTGACCGGCAACCTGCTGCGCGCGCTCGGGCGCGCGCCGGGCCTCGGGTTCGAGGTCGGCCAGCGCTATCACTTCTCCGCGTACGGGGTGTGGGGCTACGGGCTGATCGCCAGCGCGACCGCACGCGACGCGCTCGCGCTGGCGCTGCGCTTCCTGCCGCTCACCTATGCGTTCACGGTGATCACGTACCGCGAGGAAGGCGGCTCGTGCGTGCTCAATTTCGGCGCGCCGGAACTCGATGGCACGCTGAGCCGGTTCCTGGTCGAGCGCGACATGGCGGCCGCGGCCGTGCTGCTGCAGGAAATCGGCGACGACACATTCGCATTGTCGCGCTTCACGGTGCAGGCGGCGCGCACGCCGACCACGCCGGTGCCACGCATCGCCGGCATCGAGCCCGCGTTCTCGGCGCGCGCGAACAGCCTCGCTTTCGACCGCGCGTTTCTCGACCGGCTGCTGCCGCACGCGAATCCGCTGACGGTGTCGATGTGCGAGCAGATGTGCGGCCAGCTGCTCGAAGCGCGGCGTGCGCGCGTGGGCACGTCGGAGATGGTGCGCCAGTACCTGAGCGCGACGCCCGGCCCCGCGCCGTTCTCGCTCGAGGACATGGCGCGGCTGATGAACACGAGCCCGCGCACGCTCAAGCGCCGGCTGCAGGAGGAGGGCACGACCTTCCGCGCACTGCTCGCGCAGGCGCGCGGCGCGATGGCCGAGACGCTGCTCGGCGACGCGCGGCTGTCGCTCGCGGAAGTCGCGGAGCGGCTCGGCTTCAGCGACCTGTCGAGTTTCTCGCAGGCGTTCAAGCGCTGGTACGGCGTGCCGCCGGGCGCGTATCGCAGCGCGGCGCAACGGGACGGCAGCCGTTCCTGAATCACGGTACGATCGCTGGCATGCCTGCCGACATTCCCATCACGAGAGACTTCGCATGATCACGATTCGCCCGATGACCGACGACGATTTCCCGCGCTTCTGGCCGACCTATCGCGCGATCGTCGCCGCTCAGGAAACCTATGCATTCGATGCGGCGCCGACACAGGAAGCGGCGCGCGCACTGTGGCTCGATGCGCCGCTGTGCACGTGGATCGCCGAAGAGGGCGGCGTGGTCCTGGGCTCGTACTACCTGAAGGCGAACGCCGGTGGCCCCGGCAATCACGTGAGCAACTGCGGCTACATGGTGAGCGAGGCCGCGCGTGGCCGCGGCGTCGCGCGCCTGATGTGCGAGCACTCGCAGCAGGTCGCACGTGAGCGCGGTTTCCTCGCGATGCAGTTCAACTCGGTGGTGTCGACCAACGAAGTGGCGGTCGCACTGTGGCAGAAGCTGGGATTTGAAATCGTCGGCCGCCTGCCGCGGGCGTACCGTCACGCGCGGCTCGGCTTCGTCGACAGCCTCGTGATGTTCAAGTGGCTCGGCGACACGGCGGCCGCCGAAGCCTGAGCACGCAGCCGCTTCGTCAGACGGCGAACGCGCCGTCGAACACGATTCGGTCATCGAGCGCGAGCGTGCCGCGCGCGAAGATCAGGTCGAGATGGTGGCTGCCGTTTTCGCCGCCGCCGAGCCCGAGATGCAGGCCCGGATGGCGTTCCTCGAATCCCGCGTTGCGGCCGTACAGCCCGCGAATCCCGAGGTTCGTGCCGATGCCGAATTCCTCGATCCGCCGGTGATTCGGATGCCGGTCGAGATAGGTCGAGAAATCGCGCCGGAAACCTTCGTTGTCGGTGTCGAACCCGACGATCGTGCTGTTCTCGACCTGCAGCGTGGCCAGTTGCTCGGCCACCTTGTACTTGATCGCGAACGGCACGGTGCCGAGAAACGTGCCGCTGAAGACGACCGAGCCGTTGAGGTCGATGACGTGCGTCGCGATCTCGCCGGGCACGACGTCGAGGTTGCCCATGCCGTCCACGCTCGTCCATTTCTGGTCCGGCGCGAGCGAGCCCGTCAGCGTGTTGCCGGCTTCGTCGATGAAGCGGATCTGCGATGCGCGCGCGGCCGCGTCGATCAGCCGGCCGTTGCGTGCCGCGATGTCGTCGAGCGATTCGGCGAATGCCTCGTCGAGATGCGGGCCGTAATCCTTGAACAGGACCGACTTGCTCCAGTGCTCGACGATCGCGGGGCGGATCGCGGCGAGGAACGGCGGCCCGCTTGGCGACGGCGTCGGCAGGCACGACGAGTCGTACAGCAGCACGAACAGATCGGCGCGATCGAGCGCGGCGGCGATATCGGCGGGTGGGGTGCTTTCGAGGCAGAGGGTGGTCGCGTCGAGCGAATCGGGCAGGGCGGAAAACGCGCGCAATGCGATGTCGCGGTTGCGGGTGTCATGGCCGACCAGCAGTTTTCCCGACTCGCCGCGCGCGAGCTTGTCGCGCAGCGCGGGGTGGAAGCCCAGCGCGCGATGCAGGTTCAGCATGCGTGTCTCCGGAAGCGGCGGAAGGGCCGCAGCCCTTCCGCGAGAACGGGTGGCCCGCTCAGACCGGCCAGAGCGCGGTGCCGAACGGCACCACGGCGTCCTCGACCATCATGTCGACGGCCTCGGGGTGCGTGTCTTCCTGCATCCAGTCAAGCAATTCGATCTGCTGGGTGTCCTGCATGTCAATTCTCCTGTGGTGAACATGAGTGATTCAACATGAAAGCGCGGCTAAAAAGTTGCCACTCCTCATCACACATTTCGTGAATGCGCGACGAGTGGCGTTGATATTAGTCTGACGAATTTGCGAATGCAATGCGTTGCAAGGATTTTAGCCGGGGCGTGCTAAACACGGGGGATTTACGGGGCGCGTGCGATAAAACAAAAATAAAGTGAATGACGGATTCAACGTCATTTTTTCAATGACCGGAATCTCATGCGCTGCATTGCATTCGGCGATTTTTCATCGGAAATTCGATCGCTGAGACCGATGGTGTTCTCGGCGACCATGCCTGCGCGCGAACGCGTCGCCGCTCATCGGCGGCGCGTCAGCGGCCCGCTGCCCGTGTCAACCGAGCAGCGCCTTGCCGAGCGGCTTGGCCGGCTCGGATCGCAGCACGAGTGACGTCGTGACCGCGCCGAAGCGGGCGATCGCATCGATGATGGTTTCCAGTTGTCCCGGCGTCGGCACCAGGACCTTCAGCAGGAAGCAATCCTCGCCGGTCATCCGGTGGACCTCGATGACGTGCGGCATCTCCGCGAACGCACGCAGCGCGGGCTTGATGTGTTCGTGCGTCGTCTTCAACCGGATGATGGCCATCATCCCCAATCCGAGCGCGGCCGGATCGATCCGCGCGCCGTAGCCCGCGATGATGCCGCGCTCTTCCAGCCGCTTGACGCGCTCCGACGTAGCCGGCTGCGACAGGCCGATGCGGCGGCCCACTTCTGACAGCGGCATCCGTGCATTGTCCTGAAGCGCCTCGAGGATCGACAGATCCAGGCGATCGAGCTCTCCGTTCGACATGTCCGCTTTCCCGCTCCGTTAATTCATCGGCATATTGTCTCAATATCCGATGATTTGCCATTCCCGGCCGGTTTCCGGCCGGCCAGACTGCGAGCTCGCTCATTCATGGAGACGGAGATGGACCAGACGATCGTGATCGTGCCGGGGATCGGCAACTCGGGACCGGATCATTGGCAGAGCCACTGGGAGGCTGCGCTGCCGGGCGCCGTGCGCATCGCGCCGGCGTCATGGGATGCGCCCGACCTGCGCGACTGGATGGCGGCGCTCGATGAAGCCGTTGCGCAAGCCGCGACGCCGCCGGTGGTGATCTGTCATTCGCTGGGGTGCCTGCTGTTCGCGCACTGGCGGGCGGCGTCGACGCGCGTCGTGCGCGCTGCGTGGCTCGTGGCGGTGCCTGATTCGGGCGGCCCGCGTTTTCCGGTTGCGGCCCGTGCGTTCGCGGATGTGCCGGAGGCCGATTTCGCCAGCTTTCCGGTGCTGGCGATCGCCAGCTCGGATGACGGGTACGACCCGGCCGGGCGCGGCATTGCATGGGCGCAAGCGCGCGGCGCGACGCCGTTGCTGCTCGGCCCGCGCGGCCATCTGAATACGGAAGCGGGATTGGCGGAATGGCCCGAGGGACGCGCGTTGTTCACGGCTTTCATGGCGGGATTGCGGGGGTAGCGCGGGCAGGCAGCCGACGTACTTTCGCGATGGCTTGCGGCGGGCGATGCATGGACGATCCGGCTGCCGCGGCGGGGCTCCTGTCGACAACGCATGCCGGCCCGCGACGGCTCAAGTATGATCTGCATGCGCGTCAAACCTCGTCCTTCAGGGCGGGGAAGGATAGCGCGGACGTCGTAGGCGTCCTTTCGGGCGGCTAGCGGGGCGTTTTCTGTTGGTCGATGTCTTTGCGAACGATTTCGACAGGCGCTCCGCCACAACTTCCGGCAAAGTAAGACAGAGACCCCAGCGCGCCGTCCCACGCCTTTTTCCGAATGCTCGAGTAGCACTTGAAAGACGTAATAGCGACCGCGTCGAAAGGCTTGACTCGCTCTTGTGGGCCAGACATACAATCGTCCGATGCGACGACTCCAGGCCTTCAAGTTCGAACTGATGCCGAACGGCGAGCAGCAGCGCGATATGCGCCGCTTCGCCGGATCGTGCCGGTTCGTTTACAACAAGGCACTGGCGTTGCAGAAGGAGAACTACGAGGCGGGCGGCAAGTTCATTGGCTACGTAGCAATGGCCAAGCATCTGACGGAGTGGCGTAACGGAGGCGAAACGCCATGGCTCAAGGACGCCCCCGTTCACCCGTTGCAACACGCCCTCAAGGATATGGAGCGGGCCTACAAGAACTTCTTCGCCAAGCGAGCGGCGTTTCCGAAGTTCAAGAAGCGCGGCCAGCGCGACAGTTTTCGCTACCCGGACCCCAAGCAATTCAAGCTCGACCAGCCCAATGGGCGCATTTTCCTGCCCAAGCTGGGCTGGATGCGGCTGAGGCTGTCGCGTCCCGTGCTTGGCGAACTGCGCAACGCAACGGTCAGCTTCAACGCGGGCAAGTGGTGGGTCTCGATCCAGACCGAGCGGGAGGTCGAGCAGCCGGTGCCCCATGCCACCAGCGTGATCGGCATCGATGTGGGCATTGCCCGCTTCGCCACGATGAGCGACGGCACGTTTCTCACACCGCTCAACAGTTTCAAGAAACATGAGGCTCGTCTGCGTCGATGCCAACGTGCGATGAGCCGCAAGGTCAAGTTCAGCAATAACTGGATAAAAGCTAGGGCCAGAGTCCAGCGCATCCATGCGCGCATCGCCAATGCTCGCCGCGACTACCTGCACAAGGCCACGACCACGATCAGCAAAAACCACGCGATGGTGTGTATCGAGGACTTGCAGGTTCGGAATATGTCCAGGTCGGCGGCGGGCAGCACCGATGCGCCTGGCAAGAACGTTCGGGCCAAGTCCGGTCTGAATAAGGCCATCCTCGACCAAGGGTGGTTCGAGTTCAGGCGGTAGTTGGAATACAAGCTGGCCTGGAACGGCGGCTGGCTCGTGGCGGTTCCGCCCGCGAATACAAGCCGGACGTGTCCAGCTTGTGGATACGTGAGTGCGGATAACCGGACCACGCAGGAAAAATTCGCCTGTGTCGAATGCAGTTACGAGGAGAACGCCGATGTCGTCGGCGCTCTGAACATTCTGGCGCGGGGACACCGCGTCGCAGCCTGTGGAGAGACGGTGCAGTCGGGCCGCTCAATGAAGCAGGAACCCGCCGAGGCGATCTGAGATAAGTATTGTCGTTTCAGACGCGGTAGGAATCGCCCGTCATCAGACGGGGGAGGATGTCAACGTCCGACACAATCGGAAGCCTCGACAGTCGGGATTGCCGCGTGCGGAACACCGGTTCCGCCGTCACGACTGGCCGCGGCTTCGAACGACCAAGGAGACATGCGATGCGCGCAGCGCCGCAACCGGAGCAGGCCGGCCCGTCGCGGCCGGACACCGGCGCGACCAGCCCCTTCCCGGAACGTGACCCCGAACGCATCGCCGCGTGGCGGCTCGCGATCTGCCTGTCGCTCGGCAGCGCGATCGCGCTCGGCCTCGCGCGCTTTTCGTATGCGCTGCTGCTGCCGCCGATGAAGGCCGATCTCGGCTGGACGTTCGCGCAGGCCGGCGCGCTGAACACGGCGAACGCGGCCGGCTACCTGGTCGGCGCACTCGCGTTTCCGTGGCTGTCGCGGCGCTGGCGAGCAGGCTCGCTGCTGGTGGCCGGATGCGTGTTGACCGCGTTGCTGATGGCCGCGTGCGGGCTCACGTCCGGCATGCATGCGCTGCTCGTGCAACGGCTCGCGACCGGTGTCGGCAGCGCGCTGATCTTCATCAGCGGCGGCGTGCTGGCCGCGCGGCTCGCGTCGGCGTCGCCGCGTGATGCGGGCTTGCTGCTCGGGCTCTACTACGGCGGCACGGGATGGGGCATCGTCGCATCGTCATTGCTCGTGCCGGCGACGCTCTCACACGGCGTACACGGCTGGCAACCCGCGTGGTTCGCGCTCGCCTTCGCGTGCGTGCTGTTCTCGGCGGTGGCCGTGTCGGCCGCGCGCCGCATCGAGCGCATGCACGCGGCACCGACTGCGCCGCGCGGCGAAGCGACGGCGGCCGCGACCGCGAGCCCCGCGCGCTTCGCGCTCGCGCTGGCCGGCTACGGCCTGTTCGGCGTCGGTTACATCGGCTACATGACGTTCATCGTCGCGCTGCTGCGCGGCGCGGGGATGAGCGGCACGGTGGTCGCCGCGTTCTACGTGATGCTCGGTGTCGCGACCGTCGTGTCGGCGCGGCTGTGGTCGGGGCTGCTCGACCGGATGCGCGGCGGCCAGGCGCTCGCCGTGCTCAACGCGCTGCTCGGCATCGCGACGCTGATGCCGGCGATGTTCGTGCATCCGGTGGCCGCGTTCGCGTCGGGCGTGCTGTTCGGCGCGACGTTCCTGTCGGCCGTCGCATCGACGACGGCCTTCGTGCGCCACAACCTGCCGCCGGACGGCTGGGCGAAGGGGATCAGCGCGTTCACGACGGTCTTCGCGTTCGGGCAGATCGCCGGGCCGGTCGCGATCGGCTGGGTGTCGGACAGTGCCGGGCTCGCGCGCGGGCTCGTGTATTCGGCGCTGACGCTGTTCGCGGGCGCCGCGCTCGCGGCCGGGCAGCGCGCATTGCGAGCCGCCGCGTAATCACGCGCGACACGCGCCATTCACCGCACGCACGCCGTGCGTGACACGCGATGAAACGCACGGCTGAAGTAGATCAGGCTGTCGCCGTCGTCGCGCACGCGGATCGACGTCGCCTCGATGAACATCACCGAATGCGAGCCGACTTCCTTCATGTCGGCGATCGTGCCCTGCAGGCTCGCGAGCGCGTCGCGCAGCACGGGCACGTCCTGCTCGCCGCGATCCCACACGGGCAGGTCGAAGCGCCGCGCCATCGGCAGGTCGGTGAGCCCCGCGAAGTGCCGTGCAAGTTGCTCGTGTTCGGCCGGCAGCACGTTGATGCAGACGTGGCGGTTGCGTTCGAACGTCGCCCGCATCGCGCTCGACCGGTTGAGGCACACGAGCAGCGTCGGCGGCGTGTCGGTGACGGAGCACACGGCGCTCGCGGTGATGCCGCAGCGGCCGTGCGGCCCGGCGGTGGTGATCACGTTGACGGCCGCGCCGAGGTGGGCCATCGCTTGCCTGAAGGCCTTCTGCGCGTCGGTCGGCTCGACGCGTGCCGGTCGCTGGATATCGGTCGTGGAAGACATGGGCGCTCCTAGTTGGGCGAACGCGGCGATCGCGTGGCACTGCCGGTGCAGCGCCGGATCGCCGACGATGACCCAAGCGTACGACGCGAAAATGCCGGCGACCATTCGCACGATTGACGATGGAGATGGCGTTCTCGCCAACGCGTCTAAAGGTTCTACCTAGATGCGCGCCGCACCGCGTGAAAAAAAGCGGGATTGCATGTTCATGCGGCACGTGAAGGGGTTTTCAGCGGGTTTTCGGCTCGTTATGATGTGCCGCACACCCCCAGCGAACGACGCGCGCGACGAGCCGGAACCGGCCCCGTATGCGGCGCGTGCGATACCGATACCGATATTCAGTGAGACACCCGCGATGACGTCACCCGCACCGATCGTATACATCGTCGACGACGACAACGGCATGCGGACGTCGCTCGCGTGGCTGCTCGAATCGGTCGGCATCGCGTCCGAAGGGTTCGCGAACGCCACCGATTTTCTCGCGCGCTTCGACGTGAACCTCCCTGCGTGCCTGGTGCTCGACGTGCGGATGCCGGAGAAGAGCGGCTTCGACGTGCAGGCCGAGCTCAACGCGCGCGGCGCGACGCTGCCGGTGATCTTCGTCAGCGGGCACGGCGATATCCCGATGTCCGTGCGTGCGCTGCAGAACGGCGCGATCGATTTCGTCGAGAAGCCGTACAACTCGCAGCAGATGCTCGAGCGCGTGCAACGCGCGCTGCGGCTCGCGCAGCAGCGGCATGCGGTGAGCCAGCGTCACCGCGAGCTGCGCCAGCGGCTCGATGCGCTGACCGCGCGCGAGAAGGAAGTGCTGCGCGGCGTGGTGGACGGCAAGGGCAGCAAGCAGATCGCGTCGGATCTGTCGATCAGCGTGAAGACCGTCGACGTGCATCGCGCGAGCATCAAGGAGAAGCTCGGCGCGACGTCGATCGCCGCGCTCGTGCGCGATGTGATGGTCGTGTGGGGCGACGACGGGGAGTCGTCGCGATAGGGCCATGCCGGGGTTCGGCGAGGCGCCGCGTGCAGTGCTCGGTACTTGGCGCTCAGCGCATGTACAACCCGCCGTTGATGTCCCAGCACGCGCCGTTCGCGAAATGCGCGTCGCCCGACGCGAGCAGCACGGCCGCATCCGCCACGAAACCGGCCGAGCCGAGCTTGCCGCCCGGCAGGCTCGCGAGCACCTGGCGCAGCTTCTCCGGTGCGACGCTTTCATACACGATCGGCAAGTCGAGCGGGCCCGGCGAGATCGCGTTGACGGTCACGCCCTGCGCGGCGAGATCGCGCGCGAACACCTTGGTCAGCGTCAGCGTGCCGCCTTTCGCGGCCGCGTAGTGCGCGCCCGTCGCCGAGCCGCCGTTCTGCCCGGCGAGCGACGCGATGTTGACGATACGGCCCGCGCCGCGTTCCGCGAAGTACTGGCCGAACACCTGGCAGCCGAACAGCACGCTGCGCAGGTTCACGTCGATCACCTGGTCGAACTGCTCGGCCGTGATCTCCATCGCGGGCACGACCTTCGATGCGCCCGCATTGTTCACGAGCACGTCGATCCTGCCCCAGCGCGCGACGAGCGCATCGCGCGCGGCTTCGAAATCGCGTTTCGACGTGACGTCGAGCGGCAGCGCGATCGCGTGTTCGCCGCTCGGGTCGAGTTCGCGTGCATGCGCCTGAATGGCGTCGGCGGCGATATCGGCCAGCGCGACGCGGTAGCCGGCCGCATGAAAACGTTCGGCGATGACGGCGCCGAGCCCGCGCGCGGCGCCGGTGACGAGGACGACTCGGTTTGACATGGTGTGTGATTCCGTGGTTCGCGAGCGCGCATCCGTCGATGTCGCGCCCGCATCGTGGTTCATGCGGCGAGTGCCGTTTCGAAGTGTGCCGCGATCGCACAGACGTGTTCGTCCGCACCCTTGCGGCCGATGATCTGCAGGCCGGCCTTCAGCGGCGAACCGGCGAGCGGTAGCGGCAGGCTGAGTGCCGGATGGCCGCTCAGGTTGAACGGCCGGATCAGCGACGACATCGCGATCACCGATACGCCATCGCGCGCCTGCTGCAGCGTGATCGGCAGCGCGGGCAGCGTCGGCAGCACGAGCACGTCGGCGTGTTCGAGCGCGGCGTCGACCTGTGCGGTGAAGCGTGCGCGTACGGCTTCGGCTTCTTTCAATGCCGCGGGCGTAGTCGTTGCGGCCGCACGCAATCGCGCATCGAGGTCGGCGCCGAGCTTGCCGGTTTCGACGAGATGGCCGAACGCGCGCGACGTTTCCGCGTTGATCACGGTGAGCCCGGCGGCGAACGACGCCCGCATGTCGTCGAGCACGACGGCGTGCGAGCGCAGGCCCGACGCGCGTACGGCCGCGTCGAGCGCGGCGGCGATGGCCGGGTCGGCGTCGACCGTGATGTGCGCGACCGTGCAGCCTGCCACGGAGGCCGCGGCTTGCGCACGATCGAAGCCTGGCGCGATCGCGGCCATCACCGCAACCAGCGTGCGGATATCGCGTGCGAACGGCCCGACGCAATCGAGCGTGGTGTCGGCGGGCGCGACGCCGCGTCGCGACACGCGGCCGAACGTCGGTTTCAGCCCGGCCACGCCGCAGCAGGCCGCCGGCCCGCGAATCGAGCCGCCCGTGTCGGTGCCGAGCGCCGCATCGACCGTGCCGAGCCCGACGAGCGAAGCGGAACCGCTCGACGAGCCGCCCGGAATGCGCGTCGCGTCCTGCGGATTGACGGGCGTGCCCGTGTAGTCGTTGATGCCGGTCATGCCGAATGCGAGCTCGTGCATGTTCGCCTTGCCGGCGATCTGCCAGCCCGCGTCGAGCAGCAGGCGGACGACGTCCGCGTGTTGGGTGGCCGGCGGTGCGTCGGCGAGCGCGCGGCTCGCCGCGCGGGTCGGATGGCCCGCGATGTCGATCGTGTCCTTGATCGCGATCGTGGGGCCGGGGCCGCCGAGCGTGAAGGTGTCGATGAAGCCTGTCATGGACGGTATCGTGAGCAAGCGGTGAAAAGGAGCAGGAATCAGGGCCGTGGCGCGGCGAGCGGCCAGGGGCCGTCGAGCACGCGCTCGGTGCGGAAATGGCGGATCAGCCACGCAGAGCCGTTGCCGGCCGGCGCGAAATCGACGGTCAGCCGCGCGGCGATCAACTCGGCCGAGCCGTCCGCGTAGCGCGACGCCTGCAGCATGATCCAGCGGCCGCGCGCGCTCGTGTTGCCGGCGCCGATCTCGATCGACTCCGACGTCAGGAAGTGCAGGTTCGCCGAGAAGTGCGGATCGGGCGGCAGGTAGCGGCCCAGCATCGCGACGATCGCGGCCGTGCCTTCGAGGCGGCCGAACTTTTGCGCATACTGCGGGCCGATGCCTTCCCACACGGCATCGGGCGTGAACAGCCCGGCGAGCGACGGGCCGTCGCCGGCATCCTCGGGCACGTCGCAAAGCGCCATGTAGCGCGTGATCGTCGCGCGCACCGCGCGCTCGGCGTCGAGCGCCGCCAGGCGCTGCGCGAGCGCATCGATCAGGCCGGGGGACAGGTCGGTCATCGCGTGCCTCACGCCGCGGGCTTCGCGGCCGGCGGCACCGTCAGCGCACGGCCGACGCGCGCCTCGATCTTGCCGTAGCGCCACAGGTTGTATTCGCCGACCGGCGTCGTGCGATACAGGTTGCACACGGCGACCGTCGTGTCGAAGTCGGCGACGTCGGCCATGATGTAGAAGGTCCACGGCGCGCCGTCGGCCTGGCCGACCACGAGGCGGTCGTCGTCCATCACGCCGAGCACGCGCACGCCGGGCATCGCTTCGACGGCGGCGAGCATCGCGCCGTACGCCTGCCACACTTCGCCGATCTTCTCGCGCGGCAGGTCGAAGAAGTTTTGCGACACGCCGCAGCAGAACAGGACGCGCAACGGCAGCGGATTCGAATCGGACATATCAGGTTCTCCAGAGGAATCGGTGGGGCGCATGAACCGGCCGGCGACGGCGCTTCGGCTTCATGCGCGTTCAAAACAATTCGGTCGATGCCGGTTACAGATAGCCGGGGAACGGCGTGACACCGGTGAACACCGCGCCGGCGCCGTCGAAGTTGCCTTCGCCGAGAAACGCGTGCTGCGTGACGACCATCGCGTCGCGCAGCAGCCGCTGCAGCGGGTGCGTGCGATAGATCGCCGCCGTGCCGCCGAGGCGGTACGCGCGTTCGACGACGCTCGCGCCTTCGCGTGCGATCTGCGTGGCCGCGAGCCGCAGCAGGCTGACCTGGTCGGGCGTCACCGGGTTGCCGGCGAGGATCGATTGCCATACGCCGTCGGTCGCGTCGTAGAAGAACGCGCGCGCCGAGCGCAGTTGCGCTTCGGCCTTCGCGAGTTCGATGCGGTAGTACGCGCGATCGGCGAGGCGCGGTGCGCCGGTCGTTGTCTGCCGGCCACCCGACATCCGGTTCACGACGTCGAGCGCCGCGCGCGCGAGGCCGAGGTTCACGACGGCCAGCACCTGCGCCGCATACGCGACGGTCGGATAGCGGTACAGCGGCTCGTCGACGGTCGGCTCGCCGCCGCGCACGAAGGTCCACGCTTCAGGCACGAAGCGGTCGTCCACGCGCAGGTCGTGGCTGCCGGTGCCCTGCATGCCGACGACGCTCCAGTTCTCGACGATCTCGACGTCGGCCGCGCGGAACACGGCCGTGCGCGGCTTGTTCGGCGCGGCGTCCTGCGCGCCCGGCACGGCGATGCCGACGCCGAGCCAGTCGGCCCCCTTGCAGCCGCTCGCGAACTTCCACGTGCCGTTCACGCGCCAGCCGCCCGGCGCGGGCTGGGCCGGCTGCACCGGGAACAAACCGCCCGCGAACACCTGATCGGGGCCGCTCGCATACAGCTCGGCCTGGGTGTCGAGCGGCAGCGCAGCGAGATACACGTTCGCGGAGCCGAAGCTCGCGACCCATGCGGCCGAGCCGTCGGCGGTCGCGATCCGCTCGATCATGTCGAGGAACGCGGTCGGCGCGAGCGCATCGCCGCCGAACCGGCGCGGCGTGCCCGCGCGATAGAT
Source organism: Burkholderia sp. AU45274 (assembly GCF_030482505.1). Lineage (NCBI taxonomy): Bacteria > Pseudomonadati > Pseudomonadota > Betaproteobacteria > Burkholderiales > Burkholderiaceae > Burkholderia > Burkholderia sp. AU45274. The sequence continues at coordinate 319,372 of NZ_JAUJQE010000001.1, forward strand.
GCCGGCCTGCTTGAACAGCGCGATCACGTCGCGCGGCACGTGTGACAGGCGCTCGAATTCCTCGCGGCGCGCGGCGACCGTCTCGATCACGGCGTCGAGCGGCGACAGCCGGGCGGCCGGTTCGCTGGCCGCGTGGGGAGCGCTCGGTGCGGTGTCGAGGGCGAGGGCGGCGTGGGGCATGGCTGTCTCCTGGGGCGGATGGGGGTTCGAATGCGGGGTGGTCACGACGATGCAACCAGTCTAGAAACGCCGAAAACACGCAGCAATTGGGACGACAAGCCGTGCGACTGGTGACGTTCCGTGCCGCACTAAAGAAATCTTCAGATGCGGGCGGCGCGTGCCGGTGCTATGTTGGGTTTCCGGCCGCGCGACGCCGCGCGACCTCATCCGAAGCCGATCATGAGTTTCCCCGACGAAGACGATTTCCACCGGCTGCTCGACGCGCTGACGACCTGCGTGCTGCTGCACGATGCGCACACCAAGGCGATCGTGTGGGCGAACCGCGCCGCGTGCATCGCGCTCGGTTTTTCCGTCGAGGAACTGCTGCCGCTGAAGGCGCCGGACATGACGCGTCCCGAACCGAAATACCAGCGCGAGATCGCCGTGAGCGCGTGGGATCGCGCGCTCGTCGACGGGCCGCAGGTGTACGAGTGGTGCTACCGGTCGCGCACGGGCGTCGACATGTTGTCCGAGGCGACCGCCACCTACGTGCCGCTGCGCGGGCGCGACGTCGTGATGGTGCAGTTCCGCGACATCAGCGCGGAAGAGGCGGTGCGCCAGCAGTTGCGCCGCTACGAGGCGCGGCTGCGCGAATTCATGCAGGACCTCGACGAAGGCATCGCGGTCGTCACGCCGCACGGCGGCGTGCAGTTCATCAGCGAGTCGGGCCGCCGCGTGCTCGGCCTCGCACCCGACGAAGCGCTCGGCGAGGTGCTCGACTACTGCTCCGAGGCCGACCGCGACCGGCTCGTCGCGCAGCTGCGCGATGCGCCGTCCGCGTATCCGTCCGCGCCGCAGCGCTACCGGATCGTGCGGCGCGACGGCTCGTCGTGCTGGCTGCGCATCCTGTGCCGGCAAGTCGAGATCGAGGACGATCTCGTCGGGCTGCTCGTGCAGTTCCGCGACGTGAGCGACGAAGTCGCGATCGAGGATGCCCGCCGCGCGGAAGCGCGCATGCTCGAACACGCGGGCCGTTACAACGCGATGGGCGAGATGGCGAGCGTGATCGCGCACGAGTTGAGCCAGCCGCTCGCGGCCGTGCGCAATTTCATCGAAGGCGCGGTGCAGCGGCTGAACGCGCGCGGCGCGATCGACGACGCGATCTGGGGGCTGCGCAGCGCGGACCGGCAGGCCGAGCATGCGGCGCTGATCATCAAGAGCGTGCGCGAGTTCATCGTGAAGCGCGAACCGGTCGTCGCGCTCGCCGACTTGCGCGACATCCTCGCGGACGTCGCGTATTTCATCGAGCTGCGCGCGAAGGAAGCCGGCGTGACGGTCACGATCGTTCAGGCCGACGCGCCGCTGCCGATCCGCTGCGAGCGCGTGCTGATCGGGCAGGTGATCCTGAATCTCGCGTTCAACGCGATCGAGGCGTTCGCCGGTTGCGAGCGTGTGCCGCGCACGCTGACGCTCGGCACTGCGAACGTCGACGGGCATGCCGAGCTGCGCGCGATCGACAACGGCCCGGGTATCGCGGCCGATGCACACGATCGGCTGTTCGACGGCTTCTCGTCGTCGAAGGCCGGTGGGAACGGAATCGGGCTGTCGCTGTGCAAGAGCATCGTGACGCGCCACGGTGGCCGGATCGCTGCCAGCCCGGCCGATGGCGGCGGGCTCGACTGCCGCGTGACGCTGCCGCTCGCCGGGACGAAGGCTCGGGCGGGCACATCGTCGCCGGGGAATGCTTGATGCCGCGGCCGCCCGGCGGCCGTCGTGCATGAGCGGGCAGGCACGCGCGCAGCGCATGATCAGCGCCCGAGCGCCCGTGCGGTTTGCCCGCCGATGCCGAAATCGGTGTTCGGGATGTCCTTGATCATCACGCGGGTGGCTTGCAGCGGCGCATCGAGCACGCCAGCGCTTGTCTCCGACAGCGCGGCGATCAGCGCACGCTTCTGTTCGTCGGTGCGGCCGGCGATCAGGATCGCGACGATCACGGGCAGCGACGGCGGCGCACCGTCCGCGGCGCTGCGGCCGCCGAGGCCGATGTGCGTCGCGGGCAATTCGTTCAGCAGCACGCGCACCGATTCGATCGGTGCGCCGATCGAATCGACGGTCGCACCGGTCAGCCGTGCGATCAGTTCGGCCTTGCGGGCGCCGTCATGGCCGGCCGGCAGGAAAACTTCGAGTGTGGGCATGGTCGTCCGGAAAGGTGAAGGTGACCGGCTCACCGTTGCGGTGGCGATGGGCGAACCGGTGGTCACTTAAAGGTGAAGGTGGCCGGCTCTCCGTAGCGTCGGCGACGGGCGAACCGGGGGGCGCTTACAGGTGAAGGTGACCGGCTCACCGTTGCGTTGGCGATGGCGAACCGGTGGCCGCTTACAGCAGGAAGCCGATCGTGCTGAGCGCTTCGGTCGAATCGATCAGGCGCACGACCTTCTCGGCGATCCGTATCTCGCCTTCCGCATCGACGTGCAGCTTGTGCGTGACGTCAGCCGCGAACAGCGTCGCGACGCCGCGCTTGTACGCGACGACGACCTGCGCCGATTTCAGTTCCACGGTGTCGGCGCTGCCGCTTTCCAGCGTGAAGCGCGACACGGTGCGCACCGTGCGCGCCGCGTCGGTCGCCGACGCCGAATAGCCGGACACCATCCGCTGCACGCGCTTCTCGCGCATGTCGTGGTCGTCGAACACGTAGTTCAGCGTCGCGGCGAAGTCGGTCGTGTCGGGATCGATCGGCACCACGTAGTGGCCGGCCGGGTCCCACAGGTCGAGCCACGCGCGATAGTCGCGGCGGTCGAGCATCTCGGCTTCGCGCCACACGAATTCGACCGCGCGGGCGAAGGTCTGCTCGGAAAAGAGGGCGTTGCGGTCGTCCATCATTGTTGCTCCATCATCTTGCGCCATTGCTGGTAGGCCTCGCGCATGCCGGTCTCATCGGTTGCATGCGCGGTCTTTTCGCCGTTCGCGGCAGTCGTCTCACGATTCAGCCCGCGATTCACGAGGATCGGCACGTCGGGGCCCGCATGCGCGCCGCGTTGCACGCGCTCCCACGCTTCCGCGTCGTCGGGGCTGCCGAAACCGAACGGGCCCTGGAAGTGTTCGTGAATGCGCAGCCGCTCGCGGTTCGCTTCGTCGGGGCCGCCGTCCATCGCGAGCGCGACGTGGCGGATCTCGGTTTCGTTCGCGGAGATCGGCCGCAGCACGCGGAAGAACGCCATCGACAGCGCGAGGTTCGGGAACAGGTTCAGGTTGAAGCCGACACCCATCAGCGAGCGCACGATGCGGCGCACTTCCTCCGGCGTGTGACGTTCGGCGAGCTTCGCCGCGAGCGGCGCGAAGCGCTCGGGCAGCGGCGCGCCGTCGTCTTCGTCGAGGTCGATCAGCTCGGGCATCAGCACCGCGAGGCTGTGGCCGTTGCCGAGCCCGCGGCAGAACGCGTCCTCGCTCGTCATGAAGCTCGTGATCGCGGCGGCCGTTTCATCGTCGATCGACTTCATCCACGACTTGTGCACGACCGGGAAGTGATAGAGGTCGGTCGTGTTCTCGAGCTGGATCTTCCAGTTGCCCTTGAACTTGAACTTGTGCTCGCCGTTCGCCTTGATCGGGTAGCCGGCGCCCTGTTTCATGAACAGGTCGATCCACGGCTTCGCACCGCCGAGGAAATCCTCGAGCGGTTCGATCGCATCGTTGAAGCTCGCGAAGATCAGCCCCTGGTACACGCCGACGCGCAGCTTCACGAGCGGCAGGTCGCCTTTCTCGCACACGCCTTCGTAGCCGTCGCCGTACGGCAGCGCGCGCAGCGTGCCGTCGAGCGCGTACGACCAGCTGTGATACGGGCACGTGAAGCCCTTCGCATTGCCCTTGTGCGATTCGCACACGGTCGCGCCGCGATGGCGGCAGCGGTTCTGCAGCACGTTGATCTCGCCGGTCTTGTCGCGCACGACGATCACCGGCTGGCGGCCGATCGTCGTCGTGATGAAGTCGCCCGGGTTCGGCAGCTCGCTTTCGTGCGCGACCCAGATCCAGGTGCGGTAGAAGATGCGGTCGAGCTCGGCTTCGAACAGCGCGGGATCGTGATACATCGCGGGCGCGATGCGGTCGGGTTGCGCGAGGCCATGCAACGCGCTGGTGTCGATCGTCTGGTAGGAAATGTCGCTCATCGTTGTCGTGGGGAAAGAGTCGCGAAATCGGGCCGCGCAGCGCGCGGTGTCGAGTACCCAGTCTCGTCGCCCACTACATATCCGTCAAATTGATCTAAAATTGGCCGATCAATAAATACGGCAAATGATGGAGGCGATGATGACATCGGTCGATCATCTCGATCTGAACCTGTTGCGTGTGTTCCAGGCGATCGTCGAGGAACGCAGCCTGACGAAGGCCGGCGAGCGGCTCGCGCTGTCGCAGCCGGCCGTCAGCTATTCGCTCGGCCGGCTGCGTACGCTGTTCGACGATCCGCTGTTCGTGCGCACGCGCGCGGGCATGCAGCCGACGCCGGTCGCGCTCGAACTCGCGGGCATCGTCGGCAAGGCGCTCGATATGGTTCGCGTGGCGCTGCGCTATGCGGAGCGCTTCGATCCGGCCACCAGCACGCGCACGTTCCGGCTGTCGTTGTCGGACGCGGGCGAGATGGCGTACCTGCCGGCGATCTGCCAGGCGCTGCGCGAGCGCGCGCCGCGCGTGACGCTGAGCGTGCAGCCGCTGCCGGTGGAGGAGATCGAGGAAGCGCTGCGCGCGAGCCGGCTGGATTTCGCGATCGGCAACCTGCCGGAGCTGATGCCGCGCACGCGTCACCAGACGCTGTTCGAGGAAACCTACGTGTGCATGACGGGCCGCCGGCGCGGGGTGCCGAGCGGTGCCGCGCTGAGCCTCGAGCAATTCGTGCGCGCCGCGCACATCAACGTGAAATCGGTCGAGCACAGCCACCACGCGCTCGACGATGCGTTGCGCGCGCAGGGCGTGGGACGCAACATCGCGCTCGAAGTGCCGCACTTCGTCGCGCTGCCGAGCGTGCTGTCGGTCACGGATCTGTATGCGACGCTGCCGAAGCGGCTCGCGCAGATCCTGAACCGCGACAATGCGTTCCGGCTGTACGAGCTGCCCGTCACGCTGCCGCCCGCGCCGGTGACGATGCACTGGCACGAGCATTTTCATGAAGACGAGGGCAACGCGTGGATGCGCGCGTTGCTGGCCGAGCTTGTCGAGCGGTTCGATGACATGTGAGTGATGAGGGCGCGAGCAACGCACGGTTGCACGCGTTGCTTGCCGAGCGGGTCGGATCGCGCGACGACGCGTGACGCATGAGGACGAGGGCAGCGCGTGGATGCGCACGCCGCTGGTCGAGCGCGTCGAGCGTGTCGGGCGTGTCGGCGACGTGTGATCCACGAATGCGCGGGCAGCGCGTTGGAGGCGCGCGTGGCTGGCCGAATGCGTCGAGCAGTTCGAGAGCGCGCGACGTCCTTAAAGGCCGTCGCCCGAACCGCGCGCATCAGAGATCGAGCACGAGCACCGCGGAGCGCGCACGCGACACGCAGCAGCAGATCACCGTGTTGCTCGCGCGCTCGGCCTTGCTGAGGCAATGGTCGCGATGGTCGGGCTCGCCGTCGATCACGGGCACCATGCAGGTGCCGCACACGCCTTCGCCGCATGACGTGTCGACTTCGATGCCGATGCGTGCGAGTGCGTCGACGATCGACGTGTCGGGCGTGACGCGTACCGATTGCCCGCTGCGCTGCAGGCGCACTTCGAAACCGTCGGCGGCCGGGCCGGCGCCGGCATCGGCATTGCCCGCACCGGCGGCGGCCGGTTCCGCCGCGAAGCGTTCGAGATGGATCGAATCTTCCGGCAAGCGCGTCGCGGCCGCCGCGACGACCGCATCCATGAATGGCCCCGGGCCGCATGTATAGACGTGTGCATGCGCGTCGACCGATTCGACGCAGCGGTTCAGCTCGGCCGCGAGCGCGGCGGGCTCGACGCCGTAGTGGAACGTCACGTGCGACGCGAACGGCTCGGCCGACAGTTCGTCGACGAAGGCCGCATGCTCGCGGCTGCGCGCGAAGTAGTGCAACCGGTAGCGCGCGCCGCGCCGGTGCAGCGCATACGCCATCGACAGCAGCGGCGTGATGCCGATGCCGGCCGCGATCAGCACGTGCTCGCTCGCGTCATCCGTCAGACGAAACAGGTTGCGCGGCGCGCCGATCGACAGCTCGGCGCCGACTTGCACGTCGTCGTGCAGCGAACGCGAGCCGCCGCGCGACTGCGCTTCCTTCTTCACCGCGAACAGGTAGCTGCCGCGCTCGTCGGGGTTGCCGCACAGCGAGTATTGCCGGGTGATGCCTGACGGCGCGGTCACATCGATATGGGCGCCTGGTTCGTACGCGTCGAACGGCTGGCCGTCGACGCGCGACACCCGGAAACAGCGGATGTCCTGCGCCGCGTCGATCAGCGCGTCGATCCGGACTTGGTGGCGGTTCGCTTGCATGGGTCAATCCATGGGGTAGGGGGAACGCGGCGCGACAGACACCGCGCCGTCATGCGATCGAGAATAGGGATGGGCATCGCATAAATCAAATCGATTAAAAAGCGATACCAGAATCAGTGGTATGGATGATGGCGGGGTGGCGCGATTGCGCCGGTGTTCAGCGCGCGGCGATCGCGTTGCCCGCTTCGGCCGCGTGCGGCGCGGCGGCGGACGCAAGGCCGCGTTCGCGATCGAGGCTGCGGCGATAGTGCCGGCACCCGGCGGCGAGCAGCAGCGCGGCGAGCGTGGCCGCCGCGACGTTGACGATCGACATCGAATGACCGACCGCCGCCGGCGCGCCGAACACGCGATCGGTGAACAGCGCGACGACGGTCGTCCCGATCCCGAGCGCGATCAGGTTCGACACGAGCAGGAACAGCGCGGAGATCTGCGCGCGCATCTGGTTCGGCGCGAGCGTCTGCATCGCGGCTGTGGACGTCGGCATCGGGAACGACGCGAAGAACATCGCGACCACGAGCATCGCGAGCGACGCGGGCAGCGAGTCGAGCTGCGTGAACAGCGTCGCGGGGATCACCATGCACGCGGCGCCGATCGCACCGGCGCGCATCGGCGCATCCTCGCGGCCGCGCCGCAGCAGCCAGTCGTTGAGCCAGCCGCCGCAGAACACGCCGGCCGTGTTCGCGACCAGCAGCACGATGCCGAGCGTGTAGCCGGCTTCGACGGCCGTCATCCCGAAGTGGCGGATATAGAACGCGGGCGTCCAGCTCAGCAGGCAGTACAGCGTCATCGCGTAGAACGAGAAACCGAGGTAGTGGCACGAGAAAGTCGCGCGATGCGTACCGACGAAGCGCAGCGAATCGCGCATCGACACGCGCCGCACGGCGCCCGAGCGATCCTGCGCGAGCCCCTTGCGCTGCGGGTCGCGCACGGTCACGGCGAACAGCAGTGCGACGAGGATCCCCGGCAGCCCGACGATCAGGAACGTGACCTGCCACGCATGCACCTGCCCGACCACCGGCAGCGTGAACGCGCTCGCATGCTTGAGCAGCGCGATCACGTAGCCGCCGATCAGGAACGCGACGCCGCCGCCGATGAACGAGCCGAGCGAGTACACGGCGATCGCGCGCCCGAGCTTCTCCTTCGGGAAATAGTCGGCGAGCATCGAGTACGCGCCGGGCGACAGCGCGGCTTCGCCCACACCGACGCCCATCCGCGCGATGAACATCTGCACGAAATGCTGGCTGAGCCCGCACGCGGCGGTCGCGACGCTCCACAGCGCGATGCCGAGCGAGATGATCCGCGGCCGCGCGTAACGATCGGCGAGATAGGCGACGGGCAGTCCCATCACCGCATAGAACAGCGAGAACGCGAAGCCGTTCAGCAGGCTGAACTGCGTGTCGGACAGGTGCAGGTCGCGCTTGATCGGCTCGATCATCAGCACGAGGACCTGGCGGTCGACGAACGAGAAGACGTACGCGAGCATGCAGATGACGACGACATACCATTCGTATGTATAGCGCTTGCCGGCAGCGCGGGCCGTGGATGCGGACATGCGGATTCTCCAGGAGCGGGCGGTGGAAACGCGCGGCAGCGGCCTGGCGGGCCGGGCGCCGTCGCGGCACGAAAGCGTGCGGGGCACGTATCGGAAACGCAGCGTAGTCGGCCAAATTCAGCCGCCATAGCCGGAGTGACAGCCGCGCCACGCGGGCATTTACCGACCCGGATAAAGAAAACACCAGGGTCCCGCGCACCGGCCGCCGCGCAGCGCGCGTGCGGCGGGGCGCAGGTGCCTCATGCGGCGCATCTATAAGCGTTATAGAGCGCATTGCGTCGACGTCCGAAATTGTCGTTCCTAGACTCGGCCCGTTTTTGATCGGCAGCGTTGGCCCTTCGCGGCGAACGCGCTTCATGCCACGCGGCGCGACGCCGAACTGCGCCGCAAACTCTACGGGACGACGACGATGAACCAACCGAACGGGCGGGCCGACCGGCTTGCCGTACCGCTTGCCGCGCTGCTTGCCTGCGCGGCGTTGCCCGCCTTCGCGCAATCGAGCGTGACGCTCTACGGCCGCGTCGACACCGCGATCGAATACGCGAACGCCGGGCCGAACCACGTGACGCGCATGGGCAGCGGCAACCTGTTCGCGTCGCAGTGGGGGCTGAAGGGCGTCGAGGATCTCGGCGGCGGCTACGCGACGATCTTCAAGCTGGAGGATGGCTTCAACGCGGCGAGCGGCGCACTGTCGAACAGCAGCGCACTGTTCGGCCGCGAAGCGTGGGTCGGCATCACGGGGCCGTTCGGCGGCGTGCAGTTCGGCGAGCTTTACACGATCCTGCACACGACGCTCGTCACCTACAGCCTGCCGGGCCTCGGCGCGGGGCTCGCGTGGGGCAATGCGACGAACAACTTCGTCGGGCCCGCGTTCCTGCGCGTGCGCAACTCGATGCGCTACACGTCGCCGCGCCATGCGGGCTTCATGCTGCGCGCGATGGCCGCGCGCGGCACCAACGGCGCGGCCGGGCAGCCGTCGACGCTCGGCGATACGTACGGCGTGGGACTCAACTACGTGCGCGGCGGCCTGTCGGTGGACGTCGACACCATGCAGCAGAAGTTCAGCCCGGTGGCCGCGTCCGCGCTCGGCGGCACGAGCCCGGCCGCGAACGGCAACTACACGCTCGGCGCGATTTCGTACGATTTCAGCGTCGTGAAGGTGGCCGCGCTGTACATGCGTCATCGCGGCGGCCCCGACGTCGCGACCGCGATCGACAGCCAGAGCGCGTATCCGCACAGCGACATCATGGAGCTGAGCGCGACGGTGCCGATCGGGCGTGCGTCGCTGTTGTTGAGCGTGGGCCACTACCGCAAGGTCGCGGACAGCGACGGCAACGCCGATTCATACGGCATCCGTTTCGACTATCCGCTGTCGAAGCGCACGGTGCTGTACACGGGCGCCGCGATGGTGCGCAACGGCGCGCATGCACGCTTCGTCGTGAACGGCGCGGCGGGGGGCGGTGTCGCGGTCGCCAAGCCGGGCGCGACCGCGAGTTCGATCGTCGCGGGCATCCTCACGTCGTTCTGAGCGTTTCGGTCGCTCTGGAACCGCGTGCCCTCCCGCTTGCACCGCTATGCGCAGGCGGGCGGCTGCGGCGCGAGCCATGCGTCGAACGGCGCCAGCTCGCCGATGTTGAACAGTTCGAGCAGCAGCGCACGCAGCCAGCGATGGCCGGGGTCGGCGTCGAAGCGCCGGTGCCAGTACGCATTGACGGCCCATTCGCCCGCACCGGCGATCTCGTACAGCACGCACGGCTGCCGCGCGGCAAACGTGATCGCGATCGTCTCCGGCAGGATCAGCGCATAGTCGCCGTCCTGCAGCAGCGCGGGCACCACCATGAAATCGGGGAGCGCCGCGCGCACGCGCGGCATCAGCCCGTGCCGTTCCAGCAACTGCATCGATTGCGGATGCGACGTGACCGCGACGAAGCGCAGCGTGTCGGGCGCGTCGCCATCGAGCACGTAATCGTCGGGTAGCGCGACGCGCTGCGCGGTGCGACGCGGCATCAGCAGCACGCAGCGCTCGTGCAGCAGCGCGGTGCGCTGGAAGTGGCTCGACGCATCGGCGAAATGCCCGAGCGCGAAGTCGATGCGCCCCGATTCGAGTGCGACATTGAGCTGGCATTCGTCGACGTGCAGCGTCTCGATCACCGCGCCCGGCGCGCGGCGGTCGAAGGCCGCGAGCAGCGTCGGCAGAAACGCGCTCGCCGCGAAATCGCTCATGTGCAGGCGGAACACGCGCTGCGTGCTGTCGGGCGTGAAGCGCGAGCCTTCGTCGAGCACGTCCTGCAGGATCGCGAGCGCCTTGTCGACCGACAGCGCGAGCCGCTGCGCGCGCGGTGTCGGCTCGACGCCGGTGCCGGTGCGCACGAACAGCGCGTCGCGGAACATCAGCCGCAGCCGGCCGAGCGCGTAGCTGACGGACGGCTGCGTGACGCCGAGCCGCAGCGCCGCGCGGCCGACGTGCCGCTCCTCGTACACGGCACGAAACGTCTTCAGCAAGTTGAGATCGAGATCCTGCACACGCAGTTCGGATGCATCGTTGTCGTGCGGTGCGGAATCGGTGCGGGCGGGGGCCGCCGAACGGCCGGGTGCGGAGTGCGTCATCGGGGTTGCCTCGCGGTGACGGAAGGCGCGTGGCCGTAACGCCGCGCATACGCCTTCGCGAAATGGCCGAAGCCATGGATGCCGTGTGCGATCAGCACGTCGGTCACGCTGCGCGCGTCGCCGCGTTGCAGCGCCGCGTGCACGGCGGCGAGCCGGCATTCGCGCACGTAGGCGGCCGGCGTGGTGTGCAGGAACGCGCGGAATGCGTGCTGCAGCGTGCGCGGCGCGACGCCCGCGACGGCCGCCAGCGCGGCGAGTGCGAGCGGTTCGCCGAGGTGCGCGTTGACGTGATCGCACGCGCGCCGCACGTGCGCCGGTAGCGGCGGCGTGCCGCGCGTGAGCGCATCGCTGTACGAGTGCGGCAGGTGCGTGAGCAGCAGCGACATCAGCCACGTGGTGAGGTCGGCACCGAAGGTCGTCGCGGCCGTGCCGAGGCCCGGCTGCGCGCCGAGCCGGCACAGGTATTCGAAGGTCGGCAGCAGCAGCGCGGCGCCCGCGCCGGTGCCACCGGCCGCGAGATCGAACTGCAGCGGCCGCGTGAGCGTGGCCTGCAGCATGTCCTGCAGCTTGCGTTCGAGCGCGCCGCGTTCGAGCCGCAGCACGAGGTTGCGGCAATCGGGGCTCGTGCTCAGGCGGCTCGCGAGCGCCGGCGACGACACGGTCAGCGCGCCGGGGCCGGCGCGCGCGACGACGCTGCCGGCCTGCAGTTCACATGCACCGGCGAGCGTCAGCCTGAACAGGAAGTGCTCGGCATCGTCGCCGAAGTCGATGCGCGTTTCGCGGCCGTAGCAGAGTTCAAGCAGCGCGCCGTGATGCAGCGGCACTTCGTACAGCTCCGCATGAAACGGATCACGGCCACGCGCGGCCATCCGGTGCGGCCCGAGCCGGTGGGCGACCGCGCGTTCGACTTCGTCGGGGGCATGCAGCGTGCCGAGCCGGTTCGGCGCATGGCGGGACAGGGCGATATCCATTCACGGACCTCGTAGCGGATGCGGCGAGCGCGGCGGCATGCGCGTCGCCGCGATTGCGTTGCGCGAACGGGCGTGCCGTTGCGCGTTTTGAAGCGACGCGGCGAAAGCCGCCGCGTAGTCTCGGAAACACACAATCACTGGGAGAAGACGATGAAGGTATGTGTTCTGGGCGGCGGCCACGGCTGCCATGCGGCGGCGATCGACCTGCTCGAGAAAGGCCACGACGTGACGTGGTGGCGGCGCGACCGCGAGCCGCACGCGCGGCTGCGCGAGCTTGGCGTGCTGAACGTGACCGACTATCGCGGCACGCGCGGGGTGCCGCTCGGCGACGCGCCGGGTGCGATCCGCCTGACCGGCGAGCTCGCGGCCGCGCTGCGCGGTGCGCAACTCGTCGTGGTGCCGCTGCCGGCTACGTCGCATGACGCGCTCGCCGCGCAGGTCGCGCCGTTGCTGGAGGACGGCCAGGTCGTGTTCCTGCCGCCCGGCACGTTCGGCAGCGTCGTGTTCGCGCAGGCGGCGGCCGATGCCGGCAACCGTTCGCGCGTCGCATTCGCCGAGACGGGCACGCTGCCGTACCTCGTGCGCAAGCATGGCGACAACGACGTCGTGATCAGCGCCTATGCGACACGCTTGCCGACCGGCGTATTTCCCGCGAATGCGGCCGGCTGGGCGTTCGACGTGCTGCGTGCGGGCTATCCGTCGGTCGAGCCGGTCGAGGATGCGTTGTCCGGTGCGCTGATGAACGCGGGGCCGGTGATCCATCCGCCGCTGATCCTGATGAACGCCGGGCCGCTCGAACACTTCGACGCATGGGACATCCACAACGAAGGCACGCAGCCGTCGATCCGCCGCGTGACGAACGCGCTGGATGCCGAGCGCATCGCGGTGCGCGAAGCGCTCGGCTACCGCGCGCCGCATTTCCCGCTCGCGGATCACTACGCGGCCGATGGTGACGAATGGATGTACGGGAGCGGCGCGCACGGCAAGCTGACCGATAGCGGCGACTGGCGCGAGAAGATCGATCTGCGTGCCCATCGCTACATGCTCGAGGACACCCGGCTCGGGCTGTCGTTCATCGTGTCGTGCGGGCACTGGGCCGGCGTGCCGACGCCGGTCGCGCAGGGGCTGCTGAGCATCGCGAGCGCGGTGGCGGTGCGCGACCTGTATGCGGAAGGGCGCACGCTGGAGCGGCTCGGGATCGCGGCGCTGTCGAAGGACGCGATGCGTGCGCTGCTCGACAACGGAGTCGCGGGAGTATCAGCATGAGCGCGGCCGCCGATGTGACGCGTGTACACGTGCTCGGCGCGGGGCGCATGGGGCAGGGGATCGCGCTCGTGTTTGCTTTCGCGGGCCTCGACGTGACGCTGATCGACTTCAAGCGGCGCGATGCGGCTAGCCAACGCGCCTTCGACGATCGCACGCGTGACGAGATCGCCAGGCCACTGCATGCGCAGGTTGCGCTCGGACGCATCGATGCCGCGCAGGCCGATGCGGTCGTCGCACGCATCGCGATTGTTTCTCGGGATGGCGCTGAGGAAGCCGTGCGTGATGCAGAGGTCGTGTTCGAGGCGCTGCCCGAAGTGCTCGACGCGAAGGCCGACGCGTTGCGCTGGCTCGGCGAGCATGTAGATGCGCGCGCAACGATTGCATCGACCACGTCGACGTTCGTCGTCACCGAATTGCAGCGCCACGTCGTGCACCCCGAACGAATGCTGAATGCGCACTGGCTGAACCCTGCATTGCTGATGCCGCTCGTCGAGATCAGCCGCAGCGACGCAACCGGCCAGTCGGTGGTCGATGCGCTCGCTGCGCTGCTCGAACGTGTCGGCAAGAAGCCGGTGATCTGCGGGCCGGCGCCCGGCTACATCGTGCCGCGCATCCAGGCGCTCGCGATGAACGAGGCCGCGCGGATGGTCGAGGAGGGTGTCGCAAGCGCGGAGGATATCGACACGGCCATCCGCACGGGTTTCGGCCCGCGCTTCGCGGTGCTCGGGCTGCTCGAATTCATCGACTGGGGCGGCTGCGACATCCTGTACTACGCGTCGACGTATCTGGCAGGCGAGATCGGCCCGCGCTTCGCGCCGGCCGCGAGCGTCGTGCGCAATATGGAAACCGGGTGCGACGGCGTGCGCACGGGGGCCGGCTTCCACGACTATGCGGACGTGGACGTGCCCGCGTACATGCGGCAGCGGCTCGGCGAATTCGCGCGGCTGCTCGATCATCTGGGATTGGCGCCGGTGTTCGACGGCGGGCGAAGCAGACAGGACGCGTAGCCCGGACGTCGATGTCGCGTGCGCTCGCGGTGCCACGAAAGCGCGCACGTGGCACCGTGAGCCGGTGTGTCCGACAGCCGCCGGCAAGCGCACGGGAACGGAAGCGGAGGCGGCCGACGCGTGCCGCACGCTCACACCGTGTCGCCGCGCGTGCCGGCATCAGGCGCGACGCGCGTCTCGCGCATCACGCACAGCGTCGCGACGGTCACGAGGCCGAGTGCAATGAGGAACAGCGACACCGGCCACGACGCGTGATAGCGCGCGAGCAGCGCGGTCGCGATCAGCGGCGACATCCCGCCCGCGAAGATCGACGCGACTTCATGCCCGAGCGCGACGCCGGAGTACCGCACCTCGGTGCTGAACAGCTCGCCGACGAGCGCGGGCAGCGTGCCGATCATCGCGCCGTGACTCACGGCGGTGCCGACCGTGAGCGCGAGCCACACGAGCGGCGTCACGCGCGTGTCGAGCAGCCAGAAGAACGGGAACGCGCACGCGACGAGGCTCAGCGCGCCGATCAGGTACACGGGCTTGCGGCCGATCCGGTCGGACAGCTTGCCCCACGCGAGCATCGCGCCCATCTCGACGATCATCGCGATCATCACGCCGGTCAGCATCACGCCGTTCGGGATGCCGACGTACTTGCCGTAGACGAGCGAGAACGCGAGGAAGATATAAGCGCCGCCGTTCTCGGCCACGCGCAGCCCCATCGCGAGCAGGATTTCCTTCGGATGGCGACGAATGCATTCGACGATCGGCAGGTGCGTGTGCGCGCCGCGCTTGCCGGCCTGCTCGAAGTCGCGGCTTTCCGGCAGATGGCGGCGGATATAGATGCCGATCGCGAAGATGGCGATGCTCGCGAGGAACGGCAGCCGCCAGCCCCAGGTGCGGAATGCGTCGTCCGGCAGCGCCTGCGCGGCGAGAAACGCGGCCGACGACAGCACGAAGCCGCCGCCCACGCCGAGCTGGCTCCACGCGGCGTAGTAGCCGCGCTGTTCCGGCGGCGCGTTCTCGCTGATCATCAGCACGCCGCCGCCCCATTCGCCGCCGGACGCGATCCCTTGCAGCAGGCGCAGCACGACGAGCGCGGCCGGCGCCCACACGCCGACCTGCGCATAGGTCGGCAGCAGGCCGATCGCGAAGGTCGACGCGCCCATGATCAGCAGCGTCCACACGAGCGACGCCTTGCGCCCGTAGCGATCGCCGACGTGGCCGAACACGATCCCGCCGAGCGGCCGCGCGACGAAGCCGAGCGCAAAGGCCGCGAACGCGGCGAGGCTACCGGCGAGCGGCGACGCACCCGGCGGGAAGAACACGTGGCCGAACACGAGCGCCGCGGCCGTGCCGTACACGAAGAAGTCGTACCACTCCATCGCATTGCCGGCGACGGAGGCGATGACGATCCGGCGCAACTGCCGGTCGGCGAGCGGCCGGGCGGCGCTCGGGGATTGCACGATGTCGGTCGGGACCATGGCGGACTCTGAAGGGGAGGCGGGCGCGTGCCGTCTTTGCAGCACTGCGGGCTAGTGTTGTCGGCACCGTGCCCCCGGTCAAATCCGCAGAAAAAGGGGAGGGTCATCACTCCGGCTGATGATTGAGATGGGCGCGGCCGCGCACGGATCCGTTCGACGCCGCGCCACACCCACCATCCGGGAAAACCACATCGGCACATCGCCTGTCGCCGTTTCGTCAGCTTGCTTACGCAGGCCATTCACGTCTGAGCAAAGCGCGCCGCGTCCAGCGGGCGTGCGCGCTTTCGTTTCTCTTGCAGGGGCGCACCGTCCCCGCTCATCTCCCCGCCATTCGATTTTCAACTGCCGCCCAGTTGAACATTTCATTTCTTGATGCGATTACGGCTGGATACCATCCAGCGACTGTCTATACAACCCGATCGGTGCGTATGGGCAGGATCAAAAAAACACAACACATCGATGAACAGGTTTGGAGAGGAGAAGACGGAGATGGTGCGAATGAAGGGTGGGAAGACGGGCGCCGCGCGCGTGGGCACAGCCGTGGCCATGCTGTTTGCCGGCGCCGCGCACGCGCAGTCGACGGTGACGCTGTACGGGATCGTCGACGCGGGCGTGACCTACACGAACAACGCGAAGGGCCACGCATTGTGGCAATTCACCGGCGGCAACGAATCGGGCCCGCGCTGGGGCTTGATCGGCACCGAGGATCTCGGCGGCGGCCTGAAGGCGAACTTCCGTCTCGAGAACGGCTTCAACGTCGCGAACGGCGCGCTCGGGCAGGGCGGCCGGATGTTCGGGCGGTCGGCGTGGGTCGGCCTGAGCGGCGCGAACTGGGGCGCGGTGACGCTCGGCCGCCAGTACAACTCGACGCAGGACATCCTCGGCTCGCTGCAGATGAGCAGCTTCCTCGCGCAGTACTCGACGCACCCGTTCGACAACGACGACATCAACAACACGTTCCGCACCAACAACGCGGTGAAGTACCTGTCGCCGACGATCGCGGGCTTGCAGGCGAATCTCGTGTACGGCTTCTCGAACTCGACCGGCTTCGCGAACGACAACAGCTGGAGCGCGGGCGTCACGTACGTGAACGGCCCGCTCAACGCGGGCGCCGCGTATGCGCGCGTGAACCATCCGGCGGTCAGCACGAGCGGCGCCGTTGCTTCGGACAACTACTATCCGGCGTCGGAATCGGTGTTCGGCGCGAGCCTCGGGAACGCGATCCGCCAGCAGATCTGGGGCGCGGGCGGCAGCTACGCGATCGGGCCGGCTACGCTCGGCCTGCTGTACACGGGCTCGAACTTCGGGCAGGCGACGGGCGGCGCGCTGCGCTTCAACAACTACGAAGGCAGCCTGCGCTACCTGATCACGCCGGCGCTGATGGCCGCGGCCGGCTACACCTATACGCAGGTCGCGCGCGCCAGCGACAGCGGCCACTACCACCAGGTATCGGCCGGCGTGCAGTACCTGCTGTCCAAGCGCACCGACGTGTATGTGAACGGCTTCTACCAGAAGGCGTCGTCGGGTGTCGGCCGGGCGTGGATCGACGGCACCGACAGCGCGTCGTCGACGACGTCGCAGGTGGCGGTGGTGGTCGGCATCCGCCAGAAGTTCTGATGTCCTGACGCATACGCGTCTTCCGGAGGAGGCACTCATGAAACTCAAACTGTTGCTGGCGGCGTTGCCGTTCGTCGGGATGTATGCGGGCGGCTCGCTCGCCGAGGGGCGGCCGCTGCTGTTCGGGCTGCCGTTCCTGCTCGTGTGGAACCTGGTCTGGATGGCGGCCACCGCCGCGATCCTCGCGATCCTGTTCCATCTCGACGAGCGCGACGCGGCCCGCGCCGGCCGCCCGGGAGACGCGCGATGAACGCATCGATCCTCATCATCGCGGCGTTCGCCGTGTTCGCGCTGGCGATCGGCGTGATGGCGCGCCGCGGCCGCAAGCTCACGCTCGAGCAGTGGGCGGTCGGCGGGCGCGGCTTCGGCTCGCTGCTCACGTTCCTGCTGATGGCCGGCGAGGCGTTCTCGACGTTCTCGTTCCTCGGCGCGAGCGGCTGGACCTACAGCAAGGGCGTGCCCGCGTTCTACATCCTGTCGTACGGCTGCCTCGCGTTCGTGATCGGCTACTGGATGCTGCCGGCCGTCTGGCGTTACGCGAAGGCGCGCGGGCTCGTGTCGTTCGCCGACTACTTCGCGGCGAAGTACGACAGCCGCGCGATCGGCGTGCTGGTGTCGGTCGTCGCGGTGTTCGCGATGGTGTCGCTGCTGATGATCCAGTTGCGCGGGCTCGGCGTGATCGTGTCGGAGATGTCGTACGGGCTGATTCCGCAAGCGGCCGCGATCTGGATCGCCGCGACGCTGATGGCCGTGTACATGGTCGTGTCGGGCATTCACGGTTCGGCGAGCATCGCGATCTTCAAGGACGTGCTGATCCTCGCGATCGCGATCTTCCTCGGCCTGTACCTGCCGATGCATTACTACGGCGGCCTCGGCGCGATGTTCGCGAAGCTCGACGCCGCGCATCCCGAACTGCTGCGCATGCCCGAGCACGGCTTCAACCTGATCTGGTACAACTCGACGATCCTGCTCACGTCGCTCGGCTACTACCTGTATCCGCACGGGTTCACCGCGATCTACGTCGCGAAGGACGAGCGCGCGCTGCGCCGCAACGTGATCCTGATGCCGCTGTACCAGGTGCTGATCGCGTTCCTGTTCCTCGTCGGCTTCGCGGCCGTGATGACCGTGCACGGGCTCGAAGGCGCGCAGGCCGATCTCGCGCTGCTGCGCCTCGTGAAGCAGACGTTCCCCGCGTGGTTCGTCGGCATCGTCGGCGGCACGGGCCTGCTGACCGCGCTGGTGCCGGGTTCGCTGATCATGCTGAACGCGTCGACGACGATCGCGCGCAACATCTACCGCGAAGGTTTCGCGCCGAATGCGACCGACCGCGAGGTGACGCGCGTCGCGCGGATCGCGCTGCCGATCTTCACGCTGGTGGTCGTCTACTTCGTGCTGCGCGGCGGCGCGACGTTCGTCACGCTCGCGATCTTCTCGTCGAGCCTGCTCACGCAGCTCGTGCCGATGCTCGCGTCGAGCTTCCTGAAGCGGCCGTTCGGCACGCGCGAAGGTGCGTTCGCGGGGATCGTCGCCGGCGCGATCGTGATCGCGATGACGAACTACTATGGCGTGACGCTCGCGTCGCTGTTCCCGCGCGCGTCGAACACGCTGACGTCGATCAACCCCGGGCTCGTCGCGCTTGCGGTGAATGCGGTGGTGTTCATCGTGATCAGCGCGGGGCAGCGCAGGCTGAAGGCGCGGGTTGCTGCGCCGGTCGGTTCCGCGTGATGACGGGGCGACTGGACGGCAATGAAATCAATCGAACGACAACAGGACACTGTGCGATGACGACCGAGGACAACCAGGCGGACAACCGCGAAGCGATCGACACGTTGATCGCGAATGGCTGCGTGATCACGATGGACCCGCAGCGGCGCGTGATCGAGCATGGCGCGGTGGCCGTGAAAGGCGATCGCATCGTCGCCGTGGGCGGCACCGATGAACTGCAGGCCCGCTACCGCGCCGCACGCACGATCGATGCGCGCCGCAAGGCCGTGCTGCCGGGCCTGATCGATGCCCATGCGCATGCGGGCCACGCGATGCTTCGCACGATCGGCGGCGCGGACGGCGACGCATGGTCGGCCGCGGCCGAGACGATCTACACGCGTGCGTCCGACGAGGCGTTCTGGGAGACCGAATCGCACCTTGCCGCGCTCGAACGGCTGAAGGCCGGCGTGACGACGGGCGTGTCGCTGCTCGGCGGCGGCAACTCGATCATGCGCGTCGACGATCCGGTCTACGCACGGCGCCATTGCGATGCGGTGGTGCGCACCGGTACGCGCTCGATCGTCGCGGTCGGCCCGTCGCGGCCGCCCGCGCCGCGTGCTTACACGCGCCACACGCCGGACGGCAGCGACACGCGCGACATCGGCTTCGACACGATGTACGCAGTGTGCCAAAGCATCATCGACGAATGCCACGGCGATGCCGACGGCCGGATCCGCATCGCGCTCACGCTGCCCGTGTACGGGCCCGATCACGACCCCGAACTCGCGCGGTACGAACGCGACTTCCGCGACCAGGCCGCCCGTTACGGCGCGCTGGCGCGCGAGCGCGGGCTGACGTTCACGCAGGACGGCCACCGCGCGGGCACGCTCGCGTTCGCGCATCGCGAACTCGGCTTGCTCGGCCCGACGTCGTTCATGTCGCACAGCATCGACTTGACCGACGACGACATCGCGGCATGCGTCGAGACGGGCACCGCGATCGTCCACAACCCGAGCGCGATCATGTCGATCATCGGGCGCTGCCCGGTGCCCGAGCTGATCGATGCGGGCGTGACGGTGGCGATCGCGTCGGACGGCGCGGCGCCCGATCGCGGCTACGACATGTTCCGCCACATGTGGCAGTGCATGCATTACCACCGCCGGCATTTCCGCGACCCGGACGTGCTGCCGCACGGCAAGGTGCTGGAGATGGTGACGATCGACGCGGCGAAGGCGCTGTCGGTCGATCACGAAGTCGGCTCGCTCGACGCCGGCAAGCTTGCCGACGTCATCCTCGTCGACCTGTTCCGGCCGCACATGATGCCGATGAACATGCCGGTGTATCGCGTGACGTGCTTTGCGAACGCGGCCGACGTGTGCATGACGATGGTCGGCGGAAGGGTGCTGATGGAGGATCGGCGCGTGTTGTCGGTGGACGAAGGCGCGGTGCTCGAACGGGTGAACGAAGTCGCGGAACTCACGATCGAGCGCAGCGGGTTGCGTCACCTGCTCGACGAGCCGAAGACATTGTGGAGGCGGAGTCACTATTGACTGACAAAAATTGACACGGCGGGACGAACTCTTGTCGGTGTGGCGGCGACTAAGCAATCGCCACATTGACAGGAGTATGGATAAATGAACGTCAGGATTCCCCTCGCCGCTGCCGCACTGATCCTCGCCCAGGCCGCATGGGCCGCGGGCCCCGCGCCGACGAAAACCTGGACGATGAGCGCCATCCCCGGCGATCGCGCGGCGAGCGACGCGTTCGCCGCGATGAAGAAAGGTCACGCGTTGCCGGCATGGGTGACAAAAGGCACCGAATCCCCGGGAGCCACCGTCGTGTTCGGCGGGCACGACGTCTACGTGATGACGGCCTGCAAGCCGCACAACTGCGGGTCGGAGCGCATCGCGGTGCTGTACGACCCGCAGAAGAAGGTCATGTACGGGGTGCTGTCCGTCGCGGGTCCGAAGGAGGGCGCCGAGAAGCTGACATGGCTCAATATCGGCGGCGGTAGCGAATCGATCGACGGACGGACGATCCTGTATGCGGCGCTGACGGGCAGCCTCGAGAACCACCCGGACGCGTTCAATTACAAGTGACGCCGGCAGATTGACGGCCGTTCACGCATCAATCGCCATCGCTGCCCGAACGGGCCGGCCGAAGTGAAGCAGGGGCGTCGCGCGATCATGCGCGACGCCCCTTTTCTTTCTCCGGCGCGGCTTGGCCGGCATGCCGCTGCGAAGGTCAGCGACGGTAGACGAACTCCAGGTCAGTCGCTTCCCCGACCTTGAAATCGTACGTGCCGACCTTGCTGAAACCGGCCTTCTCGTAGAAGGCGATGGCCTTCGCGTTGCCGGACCACACGCCGAGCCACACCGGGCCGGGGCGTTCCCTGGCCAGATAGTCCAGTGCGGAATCGAACAACGCGCGCCCGGCGCCGGTCCCTTGCGTTCCGCGCCGAAGGTAGATCTGATGGATTTCCCCCGCACCGTCGGTAACCTCCGGGTGCGGGAGCTTGCACGGCCCCGCGTGCGCATACCCCACCAGCCGGCCATCGTCGCTTTCGGCGACCCACGTGCGGCACTGGGGATCGTTGAGCTGGCCCGTGACCGTCTCCACCGAGTAGGCCTGGGTCTCGTACGCAGCCAGATCGTGCGGCGGGTAGTCGATATTGAATCCGTCTTGCAGAAAGGTTTCGCGAAACGTGTCGCGCTTCAGTTCGGCAAGGGGGATGGCATCGGACGGCGTGGCAACGCGGATCAACATGGAGGATGGCTGGGTTCGTGGATCGGGCAGACAGTTTATCCCGGCTGACGCGAGGCTTGCGAGCGCCGGGTCGACCTGCGTGTAAGTCGTATCAAGGGCGTATAAGCCCGGACCTGATCCACCGCAAGGCAATCCTGATGATGCCGGTGGTTGACGGCCGACGGACATGCTAGGATTTCCGACAAACAACTTCGGAGACTGCCATGCCGTTCATCTGCGAAAACGTTGCATGCCGCGCCGTGCTGGCTCGCGGGCAGGTCAGGCCCCATCAGGAGGACGCGGGGTGGTGCTTCTACTGCCCGGACTGCAACACCCGGAACGAGTTGATGTACGTCGACGTGGCCGGCGGCGCCGTCGAACTGGTTCAGCCGGAGCGCGCCAGCCCGCCGCACAAGGTGGTGGCAACCGCCCGGCCGTTGCAGGACGGCAAATACGCCGCGCAGTTGAGCGTTCAGCGGGCGCTCGCCGTGAAGGGAACGTACGCGGCCGAGGAACACTGGGATGAACTCGGTGTGTTCGGCGATGCGCAGGAAGCCGTCGCGCACGCGAAGTCGTTCGCCACCGACCTGTTGCAGCGCGCGGCGTAGTCGAAATCATTCGGTCAACGAACAAGCGGTGTCGCGCACGCCTGCGTGACACCGCTTTGCGTTGCCCGTTCGTTCCCGTCAGTTGTAGATGTCGAACGAGAAATACTTCTTCGCGATCCGCTGGTACGTCCCGTCCTGGATCAGGCTCGCGAGCGCCTGGTTGATCTGCGTGCGCAGCGCGTCGTCATCCTTGCGCACGCCGATCGCCGAACCCACGCCGAGCGTCTTCGGGTCATGCAGCGGCGGCCCCGCGAATTCGAAGTTCACGCCCTTCGCGGTTTTCAGGAAACCGAGGTCGGCCTGCACCGACGATTGCAGCGACGCATCGAGCCGCCCCGACAGCAGGTCCTGGTAGACGAGATCCTGCGTCTGGTACGTGCGGACGATCACGCCCTTCGGCTCCCAGTACGTCCGTGCATAGGTTTCCTGCGTCGAACCCTGCTCGACGCCGACGCTCTTGCCCTGCAGCGATTCGGGTGTCGGCTGCAGGTTCGAGCCGCGCCGCGCGACGAGCCGGGGCGGCACGTTGTCGATCTTGTCCGTGAACGCGATCTGCGCGAGGCGCTTCTCGGTCACGCTCATCGACGACAGCACGCCGTCGAACTTGCGCGCCTTCAGCGCGGGGATCATCCCGTCGAACGCGTTCTCGACCCACACGCAGCGCACCTTCATCCGTTCGCAGATCGCATTGCCGAGATCGATGTCGAAGCCGACGAGCTTGCCGTCGGGCGCGAGCGATTCGAACGGCGCATAGCTGGGGTCGACGCCGAGGCGCAGCACCGCCGGGTCTTTCGCGGCGGCGGCGCCGGCCGTCAGCGCGAGCGCCACGGCCAGGACGAGCTTTTTCATGTCTGTCTCCAATACCGATTGTGGGTGTTTGTTTTGAAGCGAACCAGCGGCCGTGGGGCGTGACTGCCCGCGCCCGGCCATGCGCGGGCGGCTGGACGTTGCGCCGGCAGCGGCCGGCGAAACGTCCGGATTCGAGGGGGCGTTAGCGGGCGGCGCCGGTGATGCGCACCATGCCGTGCCGGTAGCCGGCGGGCGCGAACGCGGCGTTCAGCGCGGCCATCGCGGCGATCACGCCGAGATGCATCCACCACGCGATCGCGAAGCCGCCGCCCGCGTCGCGCAGCCAGCCGATCAGCCAGGGGCTCGCCGCGACGGTCAGGAAGCCGATGCCCTGCACGAACGCGGCGAGCGCGCCGGCGAGCCGCGCGTCGGGCAGGTGGTCGAGCGTGACGATCAGGCTCATCGAGAAGAAGCCGCCGAGACCGAGGCCGACGCTCGCGACCCAGAGCCACGGCGCGAGCGCGGGCAGCGCGGCGAACCCGATGAAGCCGGCCGCCTGCAGTGCGAGCGTGAGCCACAGCACGGCGCGCCGGTCGGGCGAGCGTTTTGCGAGCATCGGCATCGCGAGCGCGCCGGTTGCCTGGAACAGCGCCATCCACGCGAGCAGGTTGCCGCTCGCTTGCGGATCCATGCCGATGCCGCGGTAGAACGCGGGCAGCCATGCGACGAGGCTGGCGTAGCCGCTGTTGCTGAGCCCGAAGAACAGCGCGAGCTGCCATGCGCGCGGAACGCGGATGAACGCGGTGAGCGGAGCCGCTACGGCCGTCGCGCGCACGGCGTCGCGCGGCGCCTTCGCCCGCCACAGCGCGAGCGTGACGAGCGCGGGCACGGCCCACACGGCGAGCGCGAGATGCCAGCCGCCCTGCGCGGCGAGCCACGGGCTCGCGACCGCGCCGAACGCGCCGCCGCCGACCAGCGCGGCCGAGTAGAGGCCCATCGCGAGCGGCAGCCGGTCGACGAACCAGCGTTTCGCGAGGCCGGGCACGAGCGCCTGGATCACGGCGACGCCGGCGCCCGCGACGATCGCGGTGCCGATCAGGCCGGCGCTGCCGCCGGTCCACAGGCGCGCCGTGCAGCCTGCCGCGATCAGCGCCAGCGCGACGCTCAGCGCGCGCCGCTCGCCCACGCGCCGCGCGAGCCCGACGCCGACCCCGGCGACGACACCCATCAGCACGAACGGCAGCGTGGTCAGCAGCGCGGCCGCGCGAAAGCCGAGGCCCGTGTCGGCGCGCACGACGTCGAGCACGGGGCCGAACGCGGTCAGGAACGGACGCAGGTTGAGGCCGGCCAGCACCAGCAGCGCGAGCGCGCCATAGGACACGGACGCCACATGCGGGCGGTGGACGGCTTGCGCGGTGCCGGGGTCGGACATCGGGATGCTCCAGGGAGGGGGCGGTGGCCCTGTGATGCGATGCCGAAAGGGTAAGCGCGCGCTACGCCAGGTGAAAATTAAATATTCGACTGGGAATCAGTGCGGAATGCGATGGGGTAGAGCGGGGCGACGGGGCCGGATGAGGTGACCGGCGATACGGCGTGAAAGCTCATTCATCGGATGAAACGCGCACCGTCATGCGACGGGCATCTGCTCGGCCAGCGCTTGCGCGCGCGCGGCCACCAGCGACCGGACGAGCGCGCGATCGGCTGCCGTTTCCGGCGTAAAGATCACGAGCGTCTGGTCGGGCCGGCCGCTCACCGCGAACGCCGAGTATTCGAGCGCGATGCGCCCGACGGCCGGATGGTGGATCTCCTTGGTCCCTTCTTCGTGCGAGCGGACATCGTGGTCGCGCCACAGCGCGTCGAACTCCGCGCTCGCCGCGCGCATCTCGTCGACGAATGCCTGGACGGCCTGCGTCGCACCGCCGCGCGCGACGTCGGCGCGAAACGCGCCCACCGCGAACCGCGCGACGCGTTCCCAGTTCGCCTGCACGCCGCGCACGTGCGGATCGACGAAGATGAGCCGCAGGATGTTGCGCCGTTGCGGCGACAGCGTCGTGTAGTCGGTCAGCGTCGCGGCTGCCGCGTCGTTCCATGCGACGACGTCCCACGTCGCCGAGCGCACGATCGCCGGGCTCGCGTCGAGCGAATCGAGCACATGCTGCACGCGCGGCGACACATGGTCGGCTGCGTGATAGCGCACTTCCGGCAGGTGGCCGACGCCGATCAGGAACAGGTGCTCGCGCTCGGCGTCGTTCAGCAGCAGCGCGCGGGCGAGCCGGTCGAGCACGTCGGCCGACGGCGCCCCGCCGCGCCCCTGTTCGAGCCACGTGTACCACGCGGTGCTCACGTGCGCGCGCTCGGCGACTTCCTCGCGCCGCAGGCCCGGCGTGCGGCGCCGCGTGGCCGGCAGGCCGAGCGCGGCCGGGTCGAGTTTCTCGCGGCGGGCCCGAAGGTAGGCGCCGAGCAGGTTGTCGGGGGCGTCAGCCATAGCCTGTTAGTTCGTTTACCGGTAAACCGTCACGACTTCACCGTGCACGGCGATCGACAGATAGTAAGCCTCCCTGCCATCTGGAGGTGTTGAACATGCGTGTCTTTGTTACTGGAGCGTCGGGCTTCGTCGGTGCGGCCGTCGTGGCCGAACTCATGGCTGCCGGGCACTCGGTGCTCGGCCTCGCGCGGTCCGATGCGGCCGCGTCGTCGGTCGCGGCGGCCGGCGCCGATGTCCACCGCGGGTCGCTGGAGGATCTCGACAGCCTCACGCGCGGCGCCGAAGCCGCCGATGCGGTGATCCATACGGGATTCAATCACGACTTCTCGCGCTTCGCGCAGAACTGCGAGCTCGATCGCCGCGCGATCGAGACGATCGGTGCGGCGCTCGCGGGCTCGGCGCGGCCGCTGGTCGTCACGTCGGGCCTCGCGCTCGTCGCGCCGGGGCGCGCGGCGACGGAGGACGATCCGCACGTGCCGGTGTCGTCGACTTACCCGCGTGCGTCCGAAGCGACCGCGGTCGCGCTGGAAGCGCGCGGCGTGCACGCGTCGGTCGTGCGCCTGCCGCCGTCCGTGCACGGCGACGGCGATCACGCTTTCGTGCCGCGCCTGATTGCGTTCGCGCGGGAGAAGGGCGCGTCGGCCTACATCGGCGAAGGCGACAACCGCTGGCCGGCCGTGCACCGGCTCGACGCGGCGCGCGTCTATCGGCTCGCGATCGAACGCGGCGCACCCGGCGCGCGCTATCACGCGGTCGACGATACCGGCGTGCGGTTCAGGGACATCGCGGAAGTGATCGGCCGGCGGCTGAACGTGCCGGTCGTCGCGAAGACGGCGGCGGAAGCCGGCGAACACTTCGGCTGGTTCGCGATGTTCGCGGGGATGGATGCGCCGGCCACGAGCGAGCGCACGCGTGCATCGCTCGACTGGGCGCCGACGCAGCCGGGGTTGCTGGCCGATATCGACCGGCCGCGGTATTTCGAAAGCTGAACGGGGGGCGGGCCTGCCCGCTGTTGACAGACAAGCGGCCCGCCCGCCTCGCATCGTTCAGACCGTGACGACGATCTTCCCGACCTGCGCACCGGCCTCCATGTACCGATGCGCTTCCACGATGTCGTCGAACGCGAACGTGCGATCGATCAGCGGCTTCAGCGCGCCGCCCGCCATCCGTCATTCGACCGGATGCAGATCCTGCAGCAGCGTCGGCACGAGCTCCGACACGGTCGGGTGGATATGCATCGCACGGCTGATCGTCGTGTACGGCGCGCCGGCGGCCATCACGTCGAGCATCCCGTGCACGACTTCGTCTCCCGTCACGCCGAGGATCGACGCGCCGAGGATCGCGTGGCTGTCCGCGTCGACGATCACCTTCATGAAGCCCAGGCTCTCGCCTTTTTCCACTGCGCGGCCGACGCGCGTCATCGGGCGCGTGCCGACGAGCAGCCGGCGGCCGGTCTGCTTCGCTTGCGCGAGCGTCATGCCGATGCGGCCGAGCGGCGGATCGACGTACAGCGCGTACGCCGCGATGCGATCGGACACCTTGCGCGGATCGTTGTCGAGCAGGTTGGCCGCGACGATCTCGTAGTCGTTGTACGCGGTGTGCGTGAACGCGCCGCGCCCGTTGCAGTCGCCGAGCGCCCAGATGCCGGGCACGTTCGTGCGCAATTGTTCGTCGACCTCGATGTAGCCGCGCGCGTCGGTCGAGACGCCCGCGCGTTCGAGCCCGAGATCGTCGGTGTTCGGCACGCGTCCGACCGCGAGCAGCAGGTGCGAGCCCGCGACCTCGCGGCCGCCGCCCGCGCAGTCGAGGCCGACCGCGATGCCGCTGCCGTCGCGCCGCGCGCTCAGGCAGGTCGCGTCGAGCTGCACGTCGATCCCTTCGTTTTCGAGAATCTCGCGCACTGCCTGCGACACGTCTTCGTCCTCGCGCCGGATCAGGCGCGAACCCTGCTCGACGATCGTGACCTTCGAGCCGAAGCGGCGATACATCTGGCCGAACTCGAGCCCGATGTAGCTGCCGCCGACGATCACGAGATGCTCGGGCAGGAAGTCGACGTCCATCATCGTCGAATTGGTCAGGTAGGGCACCGTGTCGAGGCCCGGCATGGCCGGCACCTGCGCGCGCCCGCCGACGTTGATGAAGATGCGTTCCGCTTCGAGCACGTCGTCGCCCACGCGCACCGTGTTGGCCTGCTCGAAGCGGGCGTGACCCTGAAACACGGTCGTGTTCGCGAGGCCGCGCACCCATTGCTCGACGCCGTGGTTCGAGCGGCCGGAGATCTGGTCCTTGCGCGCCTTCACGGCTTTCATGTCGACGGTGACGGGGCCGCCGACCGACACGCCGTATTCACCGGCGCGGCGCGCGAGCTGCGCGGCGTAGGCGCTTGCGATCAGCGTCTTGGTCGGGATGCAGCCGGTGTTCACGCAGGTGCCGCCGAAGCGGCCGCGCTCGATGATCGCGACCTTCATCCCGGCGGCGGACAGCCGCGCGGCGAGTGGCGGCCCGGCTTGACCGGTGCCGATGACGATCGCGTCGAAGTGTTGCGTCATGTCGTCCTCCAGTGCGGGTGCAGCG
This sequence comes from Burkholderia sp. AU45274, assembly GCF_030482505.1. Lineage (NCBI taxonomy): Bacteria > Pseudomonadati > Pseudomonadota > Betaproteobacteria > Burkholderiales > Burkholderiaceae > Burkholderia > Burkholderia sp. AU45274. The sequence goes on from NZ_JAUJQE010000001.1 coordinate 347,403, forward strand.
AGGGACCGTAGGCGGGCGAGCCGCGTGCGAGGCCGGCGCAGGGTCGCGCGACGGCAAGCGCTCATGGTAGTCCTGTTGGCGAGCGCTCGCGAGCGCGGGAGAGGCTGGGCGTGACGGTATCCGGCCGTACCCGCGCCGGACAGGCCGCGTCAGTCCTTGCGTTTCCATTGACCGAACGACACCGGCCGGTGCGGATCGGCGCGCGTGACGGTGACGTGGTCGGGCTGGTCGTCGAGCGGAAACGATTCGGTGACGATCCGGTTCGAGAACAGCCACCCGTGCGTGCGCGGGTCGTAGCGGAACGTCACGTAGTCGCTCCAGTGCTGCCCGCACGCGACGAAGTTCTGCACGGTGAAATAGTGGCCCTTGATCGCGAAGCCGTTGTCGGCGGCGTCTTCGGGATCGAACGGATCGCACTGACCGCCTTCGTTCGCGCGCAGCACGACCTGGTCGTTGCGCGCGACGAGCCGGAATGCGTGATCCGGTTGTTCCTCGAAGATCAGCAGCGGACGCGGCGACGGCTGCTCGCGCATATCGACCGCCCGATGCACGACGACGAGCAAGCTGTGCCGCCCGTTGTCGAGATCCGGCCCGGCATGCGCGAGCAGCGGCTGGTAGCCGGGCGGCAACTGCGCCGCGACCGATTTCGGCAGGTCGCCGGCGCGGACATTGAACGAAAGCGCGGCGAGCAGCGGGAGGAGCACGAACGGCAAGCGGGAAACGCGCATCACGGGGTATCCGGTCGAAAGGAGAAAAGAGGTGCCGATGGCGTGGATGTTACAAATCCCGCCCGAGAAACTCGGTGCCCGGCACCGGGTTGAACGCGACGGGCGGCGCGGGCGTGAAGCCGAGCGACGCGTACAGTTTCCTGGCAGCGACGAATTCGGGCAGCACGTCGAGGCACATGCGCGCATAGCCGGCCGCCTTCGCGTCGTGCAGCAGCCGTTCGACGAGCCGGCGGCCGACGTTCAGCCCGCGCGCGTCGGGGCGTACATAGACGCGCTTCATCTCGCACGTCGTCGCGTCGATCTCGCGAAACGCCGCGCAGCCCACCGCGCGCTCGCCTTGCCACGCGAGCAGCAGCTGCCCCCGCGGCGCCGCGTACTTGCCGGGCAGTGCGGCGATTTCGGGCTCGTAGTCCTGGAATTCGAGGCTGACGGTCGGGCTCGCGATGTACTCGCGGAAGATCGCCTCGACGGCACGGGCGTCGTCGGGATAGCGGGCGGCGCGAATCTCGATCATGGGGGCGGCGCGAATCACGGGAAAGAGGGCCAGCATAGCAGCGCAAAGCCGCTTTCGGCCATGCGCGAAGCATGCCAGAATCAGCGGCTCGACCCTCGGACACGACACGCAGGCGCTGGCGATCCGGCGTCGCTCACCAAGGAGACTTCGATGACTGCATCGGCTGCCGTACTCGCCATCCTGGCCGCGCTGTTTCTCGGCGCGATGATTCCGGGCCCGAGCTTCGTGCTGGTTGCCCGCAATTCGATCGGGCTGTCGCGCCGCGACGGGCTCGCGACCGCGCTCGGCATGGGCATCGGCGGCATCGTGTTCGGTGGCGTCGCGCTGGCCGGGCTCTATACGCTGCTGCAGGCCGTCGAATGGCTGTACGTGGGCCTCAAGGTGGCGGGCGGCGCGTACCTGATCTACATGGCGTCGAAGATCTGGCGCGGCGCCGACCGGCTGATCGCGATGGACGATCCGCAGGCGATGGCCGGCGGCAGCGCGCGCAAGTCGTTCTGGACGGGCCTCACGACCCAGCTCAGCAACCCGAAGACGGCGATCTGGTACGGCAGCATCTTCGCGGCGCTGCTCCCGCAGCATCCGCCGCTGTGGTGCTATCTGGCGCTGCCGCCGCTCGTGTTCGGCGTCGAGTTCGGCTGGTACACGATCGTCGCGCTGTGCTTTTCCACGCGCCGGCCGCGCGAGCTCTACCTGCGCGCGAAGAAGTGGGTCGACCGCATCGCCGCCGGCGCGATCACGCTGCTCGGGCTGCGACTGATCCTGAATGCGCCGAAAGCGGGCATCTGACCGCATCTAACCGCTTCCATTCCCGATCTGCATCGCACGGCGGCCGGCCATTCCCGTGGCCGGCTGCCGGCGCGCGCCGCGCGAACGCGCATCGACGTCAGCATCACGCTTCGCTGAACCGCGCCAGCAGCGCCGCGAACCGCGTGTCGTCCGGAAATGCCTTCACTTCATACCGCACCGGGCGATGCCCGGTGGCCGTCATCAGGTCGCCGCACGTGTGCAGCAGCTCCGCCATCGGCACGTAGGCGGATTGCCCCGTCGAGCCGCGATGGAGCGCGACGATATCCGTCTCCGGCAGCAGGGAAGGCACGCCGTCGCTCCATACGCTGACGCTGAACAGGCTGCCGTCCTGGCGTTTGTACACCGAGTAGGTCGCCACGAAGAGGTCGGTGCCGTCGCGCTCGTGCACGTCGTTGAGCAGCATCCGCTGATCCTGGTAGTCGCCCGCGAGCTCGCCGATGCGCAGCGCATGCAGCTTCGCTTCGAGCCCTGCCGGCACGAAGCGCCGCCAGGCGGCGCCGTCCCAGCGCAGCATCAGCGGCGGCAGCGGGCGCGGCTGCGCCTGCGCCTGTTCGGCGAGGTCGACCATGGCGGCGAGCCCGGCCGGGTTGCGGTCGCCGGTGAGCAGCAGCACCGCGCGGTTCGGCGCCATCACGACCGGCGCACCGGCGATCGGCTGCCGGTGGAGCAGGTCGGTCAGCAGCAGCCGCGCCGCGTCGTACGAGTCGTCGAATTGCGACAGGAATACCCCGTTCGGCAGCGCGGCCCACGGCGTCGACGATGCGGCCCGCAGGTTGTCGATCGCGATGTCGCAGGCTTTGTCGAACGAGACGCCCCATCGGTCGAGCGTCGCGGTCGGCAGGCGCGCGATGTCGAGCTCGCCGTCGTACGCGATGCCGATTTCGATGTTCTCGCACAGCGGCCGGAACGCCAGCTCCGTGATGCCGAACTGCCCGGCCGTTTGCAGCGCCGTCACGCAGCGCTCGGTCGCGCTGCGGATCACGGGGCGCAGCTTCGCGCGCGCGGCGGCGAAATCCGTCGGGATCTCGTGCTGCATCATCGCGTTCGCCTGACGCTTCAGCACGGTGTCCCGCTCGGACGGCTTCGCGGCCGCGTAGTCGTGGAACAGGTTGTGCAGGTTGATGATGTTCGACGGCACATCCGACTGGACGAGGCAGCCCTTCTCGTCCTCGTGGCGCCAGGTGCGTGTGTCGCCCGATGCGCGCAGCGTGGCGATCAGGCGTTCGGCGAAGGCCTGCGGGGTCGGCGGTTTGCCGAAACGGTCGCGCAGGCGCGAGACGAGATTGGCAAGCATCGTGTGCGGTCGGGCCGGGCCCGTCTGTTGTCATCGTGGGTCGGTGGCGCCTGCTCTCACAGGCGCCGCCCGCGGCCGGCACGCGTGGCTCGGCGGGTGCTTTGATGGTAGTGCAACGTGGCCGGTATCGTCGGACGATATTTGCGATGGGCGATGGGCGATGGGCGATGGGCGATGGGCGATGGGCGACGGGCGACGGGCGACGGGCGACGGGCGAGGGCGAGGGCGAGGGCGAGGGCAAGGGCAAGGGCAAGGGCAAGGGCAAGGGCAAGGGCAAGGGCAAGGGCAAGGGCAAGGGCAAGGGCAAGGGCAAGGGCGCGGTGGAACCGTCGCCGCAGCCGCCCCCGGTCGCCCGCCGAGCCTTGCGCGGCGGGCGTTCGCGTGTGTCGCCCGCCGCGCCGATCGGCGCCGCTTCCCCGATTCTGGCGGCCGACCGCCCGGCGACGTGTAAACTGCTGCCTTTTTTGACGGTTTGCAGCATGGTGCAAGCACCTCCGCGCCCGGCGCTGAGCGGCCCGGCGCTCGTCCGGCTGCTCGCGCGCCTGGCCGATGCCGACGTCGCGGAATCCCGGCAGACGCTGTCCGACCGGCTGAGCCAGTGGCTCGGCTGGACCGACGCGATCACGCTGTCGTCCGCACTGAACGCGAGCCCGCCCGGCGTCGCGGCCGGCGTGCGCGGCTACGACGCGGAGCGCGACTGCGCGCGCGTGCGCCACGAGCTCGCGCAGGCGATCACGGCCACCAACCGGCCGCGTGCGCGGCGCCGGCCCGGCGATCCGCCGCCGCCGGCCGCCGACACGGCCGATTTCGCGGACTTCCGTCAGCGTTATCTGACCCTGCAGCAGGACATGGAAACGGCGATCGGTCAGTTGCGTGGCCGCCTGCGGGTCGCGGTCGCCGCGCGCTCGTCCGGGATGGCGCGGCTCGCGACGCTCGACGCGATCATGGAGCGCGTGCTCGGCGCGCGCGAGCGCAGCCTGCTGTCGGCCATCCCCGCGCTGCTCGGCACCCGTTTCGGGCGGCTGCGCGACGCGGAGCGGCAGGCGCTGGCCGACGCCGAATCCGCGGCCGCGGCCGCAGCCGCAGCTGATCCGGCCGACGACGCCGCGGTGGTAGCCGACGCCACGGCCGTCGCGGCAATCGTGCCCGGCGCATGGCTCGATACGTTTCGCGACGAGATGCAAAGCATCCTGCTTGCCGAACTCGAAGTCCGGTTTCAAACGGTAGACGGGCTGCTCGCGGCCCTTCGCACCAGCTAATCAACACGCTATGTCCAGAATTCGCCTTGATCTCGTTGTCTTCGTCGCCGGTCTGCTCGCTGTGGGCTGGATCGGCGTCGGCTATGTCGCGTCGAACCCGCTGGCGTCGGCCGTCACGCTGCTGATCGCCGCGTGCTACGTCGCCGGCGCATGGGAACTGCTGCGCTACCGGCAGGCCACCGCCACGCTGTCGCGCGCGGTCGCCGGCCTGACCGAGCCGCCCGCGAAGCTCGACACGTGGCTCGACACGCTGCACCCGGGCCTGCGCGGCGCCGTGCGCGCGCGGGTCGAAGGCGCGCGCGTCGCGCTGCCGGGCCCGTCGCTCACGCCTTACTTGGTCGGCCTGCTCGTGCTGCTCGGCATGCTCGGCACGCTGCTCGGGATGGTCGTCACGCTGAAGGGCACCGGCGCCGCGCTCGAAAGCGCGACCGATCTCGACGCGATCCGCGCGTCGCTGATCGCGCCGGTGAAGGGCCTCGGGTTCGCATTCGGCACGTCGATCGCCGGCGTCGCGACCTCCGCGATGCTCGGGCTGCTGTCCGCACTGGTGCGCCGCGAGCGGATCGACGCGGCCCAGCAGCTCGACGCGAAGATCGCGACGACGCTGCGCGTGCATTCGTCCGCGCACCAGCGCGACGAATCGTTCCGGCTGCTGCAGCGCCAGGCCGACGTGATGCCGGCGCTGGTCGACCGGCTGCAGACGATGATGACGACGCTCGAGGCGCGCAGCGTCGCGCTGCACGATCGCCAGATCGAAAGCCAGCAGGCGTTTTTCGACCGCACCGAGCGCGCGTATGCGGGCCTCGCGTCGAATGTCGGCGACGCGCTGAAGGAAAGCGCCGCCGAAAGCGCGCGCGTGGCCGGTGCCGCGCTGCAGCCGGTCGTCGCAGCGACGATGACTGGGCTCGCGCAGGAGATGGCCGCGCTGCGCGATACCGTGACGGGCGCCGTGCAGCGTCAGCTCGACGGGCTGACGGACGGCTTCGAGAAGACCACCGGCAACGTGACGGCCGTCTGGAACCGCGCGCTCGACGAACAGCGCCGCGCGGGCGATGCCGTCGCGCAGCAGCTGCAGACGACGCTCGGCCAGTTCACCGATACATTCTCGCAGCGTTCGACGGCGCTGCTCGACGGCGTGGCGACGCGCCTCGAATCGACTGAAAGCCGCCTGTCGGAAGCATGGCGCGATGCGCTGTCGCGCCAGGAGCAGGTCGGCGAGACGCTGGCCGGCCAGCATGCGCGCGCGCTGGGCGAGGCCGCCGCGACGTTCGAACGCCATTCGGGCGCGACGCTTGCCGCGATGCGCGAGTCGCACGCGGGGCTGCAGACGCAACTGGCCGCACGCGACGAGGAACGTCTCGCCGCGTGGAACGATTCGCTCGCCGCGATGGCCGCGAAGCTCGGCGACGAATGGCAGCGTGCCGGCGCGCACAGCGCAGGCCGCCAGCAGGAAATCTGTGACGCACTGGCGCAAACGACGCGCGATCTCGCGACACAGGCATCGACGTTCGAGCAACGTTCGAGCGAGTTGCTGTCGACGATCCGCGATTCGCATACAGGCCTGCAGACGCAACTGGCCGCACGCGATGAAGAACGTCTGTCCGCATGGAACGATTCGCTGGCCGCGATGGCCGCGAAGCTCGGCGACGAATGGCAGCGCGCCGGCGTGCATAGTGCGGGCCGTCAGCAGGAAATCTGCGACGCACTGGCGCAAACGACGCGCGATCTCACCACGCAGGCTTCGACGTTCGAACAACGCTCGAACGCGTTGCTGTCGACGATCCGCGATTCGCACACGGGCCTGCAGACGCAGCTGGCTGCACGCGACGAGGAACGCCTCGCTGCATGGAACAACTCGCTGGCCGCGATGGCCGCGAAACTGGGTGACGAATGGCAGCGCGCAGGCGTGCACAGCGCAGGCCGCCAGCAGGAAATCTGCGACGCACTGGCGCAAACGACGCGCGATCTGACCGCACAGGCTTCGACGTTCGAACAACGCTCGAACGAGCTGCTGTCGACGATCCGCGATTCGCATACGGGCCTGCAGACGCAGCTCGCGGCACGCGACGAGGAACGCCTCGCTGCATGGAACGACTCGCTGGCCGCGATGGCTGCGAAGCTCGGCGACGAATGGCAGCGCGCAGGCGTGCACAGTGCGGGCCGTCAGCAGGAAATCTGCGACGCACTCGCACAAACGACGCGCGATCTCACGGCACAGGCTTCGACGTTCGAACAACGCTCGAACGAACTGCTGTCGACGATCCGCGATTCGCATGCCGGCCTGCAGACACAACTGGCCGCACGCGACGAACAGCGCCTCGCGGCATGGAACGACTCGCTCGTCGCGATGGCCGCCGCGCTGCGCGACGAATGGGCGCAGACGAGCGCACAGGCCGCGACGCGCCAGCAGGACATCTGCGACACACTGGCCCGCACCGCGAACGACATCACCGCGCAGGCACAGGTGCATGCGAGCGACACGATCAACGAGATCGCGCGTCTCGTGCAGGCTGCCTCGGAGGCGCCGAAGGCCGCGGCCGACGTCGTCGCCGAGCTGCGCCAGCGCCTGTCCGACAGCCTGGTGCACGACACCGCGATGCTCGAGGAACGCAGCCGCCTGCTCGCGACACTCGAAACGCTGCTCGGCGCGGTCAACCACGCGTCGACCGAACAGCGCACCGCGATCGACGCGCTCGTCAGCACGTCGGCCGACCTGCTCGACCGCGTCGGTGCGCGCTTCAACGACACCGTCGATGCCGAGACGCGCAAGCTAGACTCGGTGGCCGCACAGGTCACGGCGGGCGCCGTCGAGGTCGCGAGCCTCGGCGACGCGTTCGGGATGGCCGTGCAGGTATTCGGCGAGTCGAACGACAAGCTGCTGACCCATCTGCAGCGCATCGAGGCCGCGCTCGAGAAGTCGCTCGCGCGCAGCGACGAGCAGCTCGAGTACTACGTCGCACAGGCGCGCGAGGTGATCGACCTGAGCATGATGTCGCAGAAGCAGATCGTCGAAGACCTGCAGCAGCTCGCCGGCCGGCGGGCGAGCGTCGGAGCGTAACGCATGCACGACGAAATCGACGGCGGCGCGTCCTCCGCGCCGGTGTGGCCCGCGTTCGCCGACCTGATGTCGGTGCTGCTCGGCGCGTTCGTGCTGATCCTCGTCGGCGTGATCGGCATGCAGCTTCAGCTCACGTCGAAGCTCGAGGAAGCCGTGCGTGCGCGCCAGCAGGAAGCACAGCAGCGCAAGTCGCTCGAGCAGGCGCTTGCCGGGCCGCTCGCGGCCGGCCGCGTGACGCTCGTGAACGGCCGTATCGGCATCAGCGGCAACGTGCTGTTCGCATTGAATTCCGACCAGTTGCAGCCCGCGGGCCGTGACCTGCTGAAGACGCTGGCCGCGCCGCTGGGCGCCTACCTGACGACGCGCGACGAGATCCTGATGATCAGCGGCTTCGCCGACGACCAGCAGGTGCATGCCGGCAACCGCCTGTTCGCGGACAACTGGGAACTGTCGGCCAAGCGCGCGTTGACGGTCACGCGTGCGCTGATCGACGCCGGCGTGCCGGCGTCGTCGGTGTTCGCGGCCGCGTTCGGCTCCGAGCAGCCGGTCAGCTCGAATGCGGACGATGAAGGCCGCGCGAAGAACCGCCGCGTGGAGATCGCGCCGGTGCCGCGCAAGTCGGCATCGAACGGAGGGAAGACGAAGTGACCGGCGAAGCGACGCACGTTCGCGCGACGCTCGACGCATGGCGCGAGCAGGGCGCCGACCGGCTCGATCCGGTGCGCTTTCACCGGATCGACGCGCTCGAACGGCGCGCGGCCGCGCTCGAAGGCGATGCGCGCGCGTTGCTCGATGCGCGGCTGGCGACGTTGCTCGAAGGCTTCGCGGAAGTCGTTGCGCGCGCCGATGAAACGGCAACCGCAAGCGGCGCGGCAGGTACGCCCGCACGCGGTGCGCTGGCGGAACTCGTCGAGCGGCTCGCGCGCGATGCGCAGGCCGACCGGCGCGGGCTCGATCCCGAGCTGGTCGACTACTTCCGCACGATGTGGTCGAAGGTCCGCACGGAACAGCAGTACCGCCAGTCGCTCGACCAGGTGCCGCGCAACGCCGGGCCGCTCAATTCGAACAGTCTCGTGCACCGGTCGCTCGCGACGATGCGCGAGTTGTCGCCGGCTTATCTGCAGCAGTTCCTGTCGTATGTCGACGCGCTCGCGTGGCTCGAGGATCTCGCCGGCGGCGGCGCGCAGCCCGAGAAGGAAGCGCCGCGCGCGAAGGCGACCAAGCCGGCGAAGAAGGTGACGCAGGTGACGCGCGCGAAGGCGCGGTAACGAACGCGGGTTGCTACCGGCCCGGCTCGGCCTCCTGGATGACCGTGCGCAGCGCGTGCAACGCCTCGGCCAGCGCCGACGCGAACGGCGGATGCGCGGCGATCCCCGCCGCGTCGAGCTGGCTCCCGAGGATCGGCAGCGTGATCGACGCGCGCTCGACGATGTTCGCCGACATCACCGACAGCGTCTCCCGCAGCGCCGCGTCCGCATGCGTCGCACGCGGCGACGCATTCAGCACCGCGACCGGCTTGTACACGACGGCCTCGCATCCCACGATCCAGTCCAGCGCATTCTTCATCACGCCCGTTACGCCGTGCGCGTATTCCGGGCTGGCGATCAGCAGGCCGTCGGCGGCATTTACACGGTCGATCAGGTCGCGCACCGAGGCGGGCGACGGATATTCGGTATCGGGATTGAACAGCGGGAATTCGCCGAGACGATCGAAGCGCACGATGCGCATGCCGTGCGGCGCGACGCGCGCGGCCGCGTCGAGCAACGCGGCGTTGTACGACTGCGCGCGCAGGCTGCCGCACAGCGCGACGATGTCGACGTGGCGGTCGGAGTCGGTTCGGGAATCGGTGGTCATCGATGTGCGTGTCGGTTGGCGCGTCGCGTAGCAGCGAGCGTCGCGTGGGTCGCACGGATTATCGCACCGGCGTTCGGGCGGCACCGGCCATCCCCGCCGCGCGCGCGAACTCCCCGATCTCCCATCCATGACCGAGCATCAGCCGCCGCGTATGCAGCGCGCCGTGCACGTCGTCGGCGACGGTTTCGCCGAGATAACGCAGCGCACGGCCGTCGATATCGACGAAGCCGTGCCGGTAATCCTGCGCGAGCGCCGTCCACAACTGCGCGGCGCCGACCGACTGGCGCGCGCCGCTGATCAGGCACAGGCCCGCGTCGAGCCCCCAGCGATACAGCGTCGTCGCGAGCCCCTTGCGCTGCGCGGACCCGCGCAGCCGCGTATGCGGCGCGCGCAGGTAGCGGTCGGCGCGGCGCGGGATTTCGGGCAGGCGGTTGAACACCGTATAGCCGGCGAGCTGGCGCGCGGCCGGATCTTCGACATACAGGAAGTACTCGCCGTCCGCCTCGCGGTGGCGGACGATCAGGCCGGAGCGGCCGAGCGCGACCGCCGGCAGGCCGTGCAGGCGATGGCCGGGCTGGTGGAGACGCGCGTAGAGCGTGTCGAGTTCATCGTCGATGTCGTGCTGGGAATGCTGTACGTCGATACGCATGGCAAAGGTCGCCCGTCCCGGGCGGTCCGAGAAAGTGGTTCATCGCAAAGGGGAAAGGAATGGCTGCGGCCCCCGGGCTCGGCGAAGCGAGCCGGGGCCGCGAATCAGCTGGGGATGTGCTGGAAACCGGCAGCGATCGCGGCGAGGCCCGCGATGCAGAGTGCGAACAGGATCAGGACTTTGTGGATCACGTCTCTCTCCTCAAGAATGCGCGGCGCCGGAGGGCGGCATCGCGGAGACGGTGAGCGGCGGGCACGGCCCGCGCGGCCGTCGTGCGGGAGGACGGTCGAAGGTCCGGGCGACAGCGCGCGGGTCGGGCGCCGTATCGCACGCGGACGGGCAGCACCATACGCGACGTGATCCGGGTGGGCAATCGGACTGGGGGGTGAAAAGCGACGAAAGGCGGAGAATCGCGTCGTTTCGCGACAATTGGCCGCATGAGGGTGTGCTACGACCTGCGGCAGCCGGCCCCGCCATTGCCACCGTATCAAGCCGGCGCGCGCTGCCCGAATGCCTGCCTGACCCGCGCAAACCCCCCGTGCTGCTCGATCCATTCGGCATACGCGCGATAGTCGGGGTCGCGCATCAGGTGGCGCTCTTCCGTCTTTGCCCGCGTGTAGTAGATCAGGTTGACCGCGACGAGCCCCGCGCAGTGCATGAGCCCGACCTGCCAGCCGAGCGGCTCGACGAACGGCACCGACACCATCCAGTACGACAGGTTCTTCGTGATGTACGCCGGATGCTTCGTGAAGCGGTACGGGCCCGACGTGATGATCCCGCGGTTCGTCAGGTTCGAGAACCGCAGCCCGAACGAGATCGTGCACAGCGCGTAGGTCAACAGCAGCAGGATGATCGCCGCGCCCCAGATCACGCGCAGCGTCGGGGCCGACATCAGCCAGTTGTCCCAGAACATCGAGCCTTCGTAGCGGATGTAGTTGTTCGAGAACAGCGACCAGAACGGCTGGTAGCACATCAGCGCGGCCACCCAGCCGAGCGTCGTCGGCTCGACGGTGCGCACGTGGCTGTCGAGGATGCGGAACGTGCACAGATAGCCGACGGTGCCGAACATCAGGTCCATCGTGAACGACAGGTCGTACATGAACACGAAGGTCGCGATCGTCATCGGCGCGTGCATCGCGTTCGCGAGCGACGCGGTCAGGTGATCGGCGTCCTTCGACAGGTAGACGGTCATCAGCGGCAGGAAGAACGCCTTCACGCCCCAGCCGGCCAGCATCTCGCGCACCGGCTTCCAGCTCGCGGGCTGCTCGCGGCGGAACAGGAAGCGGCCCCACAGCAGGTACGCGTCGTCGGTCTCGCGCTGGTGGCGGTCCATCCACGCGAAGTAGAACGGCGCGGCGACGATCACGTACGGCGCGAGCGAGCGCAGCAGCGACCAGAACGGCAGGTAGAACCGGCCGTGGTATTCGGGCAGCAGCCAGTAGATCACACCGATGCCGGCATAGATCGACGTCAGCGCGCCGAGCCGCGTCGCGACGCGCGCGATGCCGAGCGGCCGGACGGCCTGCCGCGACAGGCCCGCGCTCGGGCGCAGGTAGACGCGCGAGATGAAGATTTCGTGCAGCGCGATCGTGCCGATGATCGCGAGGCTGGCGATGACCGCGCGCGTGGCTGCGTCGAGGGCCGGCTGGTCGCGCGTGATCCACAGCGCGAAGAGGCCGGCGGCGATGCCGAGCAGGCCGGCGCGCAGCGGCGTGGCGGAACGGGGTGGGCGGTCCTGGACCGCGGCGATGCCGTCAAGCGTGGAATTCATGATCGGATCCTCGTACGGATGAGGGCCGGCGCCCCCGCTTGGCGGGTGACGCCGGCCGTCGGCCGGGCTTTGTATGGATGCGCGCCCGGCCATTGGCCTGTGGTTCTGATAGGTAAAGCGTTACTTCTTGTTGCCGCCGCCCAGCAGACCGCCCAGGAGGTTCGTCACCGGCGACAGCAGGTTGCCGGCGCCGCCCGCGGCACCCCCAGTCGAGCCGCCGGTCAGGCCGCCCACCACGGAGCCGCCACCCGCCGGCGTCGTGACCGAGCCGGCCGCACCGCCGGGGCTGGCTGTGCCGGTGGCGCCCGCGGCGCCTGCCGGCGTCGTCAGCGCACCCGTCACCGTGCCGACCGGGCCGCTCGACAGCAGGCCGCCGAGCGTGCCCGTCACGTTGCCGCCCGGCGTCGTGACCGTGCCGGTGAGGCTGGCGCCGAGCGGCGTCAGCGAGTTGACGAGGTTGGTGACCGGCGCGAGCAGGCCGCCGATCCCCGCGCCACCGGTGCCGCTGGTGCCGCCCGTGCCACTCGTTCCGCCGGTACCGCTCGTGCCGCCCGAACCGAGGCCGCCGAGCGCACCCGTCAGCGAGCCGAGCAGGCCCGTGACCGGTCCGAGCGGGCCGCCGCCGCTGGTGCCGCTGGTGCCGCCCGAACCGCTCGAGCTGCCGCCGCCCAGACCGCCCGTCAGCGTGCCGAGCAGGCCCGTGATCGGGGCGAGCGGGTTGCTGCCGCCGGTGCCGCTGCTGGAGCTGCCCGCGTTGTTGTCGTGGACGAGGCCGCCGGTGGACGTCACCGTGTTGCCGAGCTGCGCCACGACACCGCCGAGCGCGCCGCCCACCGGGTTGTCGGTTGCGCCGCCCACCTTCGTGCCGGCGCCGGCGAGGCCGTTGCCGAGCGCGCTCAGCAGGCCGTTGAGCGGCGTGCCAAGCAGCGTGACGCCGCCGAGCGTCTGCGTGGCGCCCGGCGTCGTGACCCCGCCGGTCAGCGTGTTCGTGATCGGGTTGATCACCTTGCCGACCTGCGTCTCGAGCTGCTGGACCGGCGAGCTGTTCAGCGCCGTGTTGAGGCCCGATGCGGTCGAGTTGACGGCGCCGCCGACGGTGTTGACGAGATCGCCGACGAGCGTCGTGACCGGCGACAGCGGCGACAGCGGGCCGGAGCCGAGGCTCTTCACCGCGTTGCCGAGGTTGTTGACCGCGCCGCCGGTGCCGGTCAGCAGGCCGGTGGTCGACGTCAGCGTCGGTCCGAGCGGGTTGGCCGACACGCCGATCGAGCCGAGGCCGGCCGCGACGCCGTTGCCGAGCGCCTGCACGCCGTTGCCGAGGCTCGTGACCGCGTTGCCGACGCTGGTGGCCGTCGTCGGGTTCGTGCCGGGGATCTGCACGCCGCCGATCTGCGCGCCGCCGGTTGCGACCGTCGTGCCGAGTGCCGTCACGAGGTTGCCGGATTTCTGGAGGACATTGCCGAGGGGGGTGACGCCGGTGCCGGAGGTGCCCGACGTACCGGAGGTGCCCGACGTGCCCGACGTGCCCGACGTGCCCGACGTGCCGGAGGTGCCCGAAGTACCGGAGGTGCCCGACGTGCCGGAGGTGCCGGACGTACCGGAGGTGCCGGACGTACCGGAGGTGCCCGAAGTACCGGAAGTGCCCGAAGTACCGGAAGTGCCAGACGTGCCGGAGGTGCCGGACGTACCGGAGGTGCCGGAGGTGCCCGAAGTACCGGAAGTGCCCGAAGTACCGGAAGTGCCAGACGTGCCGGAGGTGCCCGACGTACCAGAGGTGCCGGACGTGCCGGAGGTACCCGACGTACCGGAAGTGCCCGACGTGCCGGAGGTGCCCGACGTACCGGAAGTGCCCGACGTGCCGGAAGTGCCCGAAGTACCGGAAGTACCCGACGTACCGGAAGTGCCCGAAGTACCGGAAGTGCCCGAAGTACCGGAGGTGCCCGAGGTGCCGGAAGTGCCCGACGTACCGGAAGTGCCCGACGTGCCGGAAGTGCCCGACGTACCAGAAGTGCCCGACGTACCAGAAGTGCCCGACGTGCCGGAGGTGCCTGACGTACCGGAAGTACCCGACGTACCAGAAGTGCCCGACGTGCCGGAGGTGCCTGACGTACCGGAAGTACCCGACGTACCAGAAGTGCCCGACGTGCCGGAGGTGCCTGACGTACCGGAAGTACCCGACGTACCAGAAGTGCCCGAGGTACCAGAGGTGCCCGACGTACCGGAAGTCCCCGACGTACCTGAACTACCCGAAGTCCCGCCACCCGAAGTACCCGACGTCCCACCACCCGACGTCCCCGAAGTCCCCGAGCTGCCGCCCGTCCCTGACGTGCTCGGCTTGATCGTCGGCGGGGTCGTCGGTCCATCGACCGAGCCGCAACCGTAGAGTGCGAGCAGCGACGAGACGGCCATCGTTACCGTCGTCTTCTTGAAGAGTTTATGCATGTTGGCCTCGACATTGGAAGTGTGTCCAAGCCTCCTCTGCAAATTCCGCGCCACGGCAGCATTCCCGAAACGGTGTCGCGCTTTATTGCAGGATTCGGGAATATACGTGCGATTTAAACGGCGTTCCGGCGGTTTCGCGCGACGGGCACGCAGGGTGCGCCGGCGCGGCGGTTGCGATGTTCCCGAAAGCCGCCGTAACGCGCGGCGCGATGTTACGTAGCGTTCGACATCGCGTGACGCGGGCGGCCTCGAACCGAGGGCCGCATCTTTGACGAAACGCGCCGGCCCGATGAACATGGCGTGACATCCCCGGCTGTCGGCGACGCCGCAACGACCACGACTCCACACAGGACACGGACATGAGCGAACAGGACAGGGAATCCGGCAAGGCGCGACGCATCGACGTGATGGGCGAGGCGTTCGTCGAGCGTGCGATGCGCGACCTCGACGGTTTTTCGCGGCCGCTGCAGAACTGGCTGAACGAGCACGCGTGGGGCAGCACGTGGCAGCGGGGCGGGATCGACCTGAAGACGCGCAGCCTGTGCACATGCGCGATGCTGGCGGCGCTTGGCCGCGGCACGGAACTGAAGGGTCACATTCGCGGCGCGCTCAACAACGGCGCGAGCCTCGTCGAGATTCGCGAGGTGTTGCTGCACAGCGCGCTATACGCGGGCGCGCCGGCCGCGGTCGAGGCATTCCGCAGCGCGCGGGAGGTGATATCGGATCTCGGGCTGTCGGTGCCCGATGACGAAACCTGATGCCGTGCCGGCGGCAGGGCACGGAATCAGGCGCTGTTACGCGGTCCCGGCTTACGCGATGCGTGCCGACGGTGCGGCCACCTCGGCCGGCGCGGCGGCGACTTCGAGCAGCCAGTCGGCGGTGGCTTCCGGAATCGTGACCGGCAGCATGTGCCCGCCCTCGACGACCTTCAGCCGCACGCGCGCCGATTTCTTCGCGAGCGCTTCGCCGTGCTCGCGCCAGTTCAGGATCGGATCGGCACGGCCGTACAGCACGTCGACCGGCAGCGCGAGATCCGGGTAGCGGCGTTCCATCGCGGGCAGGTCGACCGGCGCCGACAGCAGGTCGGTCGCCGTCGCGTAAAACACGTGCGGGCGCATCCCGAGCAGCCCGCCACCCTTGACCGGGAAGTCGCGCGGCACGTCTTCCGGCGCGAACACCTGGCGCACGGCCTGGCGGCCGGTCAGGATCGTCAGCGGAATCGCGAAGGTCCACGACACGAAGCGGCGCACCAGCGGCGACGGCAGCATCAGCGGCTTGAACGGCGCCGGCGGCTCGCTCTGCTCGTGCGACAGCGGCGCGATCAGCGCGAGGCGGCTCACGCGGTCCGCATGATTGAGCCCGACCGCGAGCGCGATCGCGCCGCCGAGCGAGTGGCCGACCAGCACCGGCTTGTCGAGCTTCAGCGCGTCGATGAACGCGGCGACCGTGCGGGCCTGCGCGAACACGTTCGCCTGCGAACCCGCACCGCGGAGCGAGCGGCCGGCGCCCGGCCTGTCGATGAGGATCACGCGATGCTGCTGCGCGAGCCGCGCGAGCGGCAGGTACGCGAAATTGCGCAGCTGCCCCGCGAGCCCG
The DNA here is from genome assembly GCF_030482505.1 of Burkholderia sp. AU45274. NCBI lineage: Bacteria > Pseudomonadati > Pseudomonadota > Betaproteobacteria > Burkholderiales > Burkholderiaceae > Burkholderia > Burkholderia sp. AU45274. The sequence goes on from NZ_JAUJQE010000001.1 coordinate 363,378, forward strand.
TGGACGAACACGATCGGCGGGCCGTTGCCGTATTCGACGTAATGGATGCGGTCGCCGCCGATGTCGACGAAGCGGCCTTCGGGCGGAAACGCGCGCGTCACCCGGCGGGCCACGTAACCGGTAAACAGCGCGAGCGCGGCAAGCACCGCGACGACGCCGAGCAGCACGTTCTGGATCAGATGGAGCGTAGGGGTCATGTCGGCCTCAGCGGGTTTCGAGTGCGGGTTCGGCCACCGGCGCCGTGGCGGCCGGGCCGGCTTTTGCGCGGCGCTCGAACTGCATCGCCGAATCGGCGAGTCCGCTGAACTTCAGCGATGCGAGATCGAGCACGTAGTTCTGGTGGAATTTCCACGGCTTGCTGTGTCCCTGCTTCGGCAGGATGCCGGCCGCGCGCTGGATGTAGCCCGAGCTCAGGTTGACGGCCGGCACGTTGCCGGGATCGCCGGCGCCGAGCCGCGGCACGCACGTGTCGTAGCCGTTCGCGCGCATGTGGTTGAGCAGCCGGCACACGTAGCGCGCGATCAGCTCGGCCTTCAGCGTCCACGACGCATTCGTGTAGCCGAACGACGACGCGAGGTTCGGCACGTCGCTGTACATCATCCCCTTGTACGACACGGTGTCCGGCAGGTTGACCGTGCGGCCGTCGACGGTGACGCGCGCGCCGCCGAGCATCTTCACCTTCAGTCCGGTCGCGGTGACGATCACGTCCGCGTCGAGCTGCTGGCCGCTCTTCAGCTTGAGGCCGGTCGGCGTGAAGCGCTCGATCTCGTCGGTGACGATCGACGCGCGGCCCGCGCGGATCGCCTTGAACAGGTCGCCGTTCGGCACCAGGCACACGCGCTGGTCCCACGGCATGTAGCGCGGCGTCAGGTGCTTCGCGACGTCGAAGCCGGGGCCGACCTGCTTGCTGGCCGCGCGGATGATGAACTGCTTCGTCCGGTCGGGCTTGCGGCGCGACACGTTGTACAGGTACATCGTCAGCAGCACGTTCTTCACGCGCACGAGCCGGTGCGCGAGCCGCGACGGCAGCACGCGGCGCAGCGCGTTCGCGATCTTGTCGCGCGCGGGCAGCGACACGATGTAGGTCGGCGAGCGCTGCAGCATCGTCACGTGCTGCGCATCGGCCGCCATCGACGGCACGAGCGTGACGGCCGTCGCGCCGCTGCCGATCACGACCACGCGCCGGTTCGCGTACGACAGGTCCTTCGGCCAGTGCTGCGGATGCACGAGCTTGCCTTCGAACGTGTCCATCCCGGCCCAGTCGGGCAGGTAGCCGGCGTCGTAGTCGTAATAGCCGCTGCACATGAACAGGAAGCGGCAGGTGTAGACGAGCGTGTCGGTCGCACCGTCCCGCGTGCGCTCGATGCGCACCGTCCAGCGCGCGCGGTTCGAGTCCCAGTCGGCTGCAATCACCTTCTGGCCGTAGCGGATCGTCTTGTCGATGCCGTATGCGTGCGCGGTGTCGCGGATGTAGTCGAGGATCGTCTGGCCGTCCGAGATCGCCTTGTCGCTGTGCCACGGCCGGAAGCTGTAGCCGAGCGTGAACATGTCGGAATCCGAACGGACGCCCGGATAGCGGAACAGGTCCCAGGTGCCGCCGATCGCGTCGCGCGCCTCGACGATCGCGACGCTCGCATACGGGCAGCGCTGCTTCAGGTGATAGGCCGCGCCGATGCCGGACAGGCCGGCGCCGACGATCAGCACGTCGAGGTCGCTACTGTCGCCGCGGGCGTCGGGGGCGGGCGGCGCGTCGCGCCGGTCGGTCGTCGTCGAGGTCATGCAGGGTCCTTGGTCGGCGTGGTCGGGCGCGCGGCCGGGGCGTGCGCGCGTTCAAGGTTGCGGGCGCGGGCGCGGCGCACGTGGCGCAGCATCAGCCACTGGTAGCCGGCGCCGAGCACGCGGGCGATCCGGTCGAGCCGGCGCGCGTCGGCGCCGACGAGCACGCGGCGCGCATTGCGCTCGACCCCCGCGAGGATCTGCCGCGCGGCGTCGTCGGCCGTCGTCGCGTTGATCAGGCGGTTGGCCTGGCGGCGATGGGTCGCTTCGTCCTGGCCCGTGAGCGCATGGATGCTGGTATCGACGCGGCTTGCGTCGACGATGTTCGTCGCGACGCCGCCCGGATGCACGCAGGTCGCGCTCACCGGTGCGCCGTCGAGTTCGAGCTCCATCCGCAGCGCCTCGGTGAAGCCGCGCACCGCGAACTTGGTCGCGTTGTACGCGCTTTGGGTGGGCATCGCGACGAGGCCGAACAGGCTCGACGTGTTGACGACGTGCCCGTCGCCCGACGCGCGCAGATGCGGCAGGAACGCCTGCGTGCCGTGCACGACGCCCCAGAAGTTGATGCCGACGATCCATTCGAGATCGGCGATGCGCGCGGTCTCGGCGCTGGCGGCCAGCGACACGCCCGCGTTGTTGAAGACCAGGTTGACCTTGCCGTGCTCGGCGCGCACGAAATCGGCCCACGCGAACACCGCGTCGCGGTCGGCGACGTCGAGCCGCCGCGTGCTCACGCGCACGCCGTGCTGCGCGCAGGCGGCCGCCGTGCCGGCGAGCCCGACGTCGTTGACGTCGGCGAGTGCGACCTCGCAGCCGCGCCGCGCGAGCTCGACCGCGAGGCTGCGGCCCATGCCCGAACCGGCGCCCGTGATCGCGGCGACCTTGCCGGAAAACCCCTTCATCCGTCGTTCCTCCCGTTCCGCTTGCGCTGTACCGGCGGCGCATCTATTGTGGTGTTGTTCGTCACCACTTTAGTTTTCGGGTGTCCTGATGTCAAATAGCGGAATGGAGAAAGCACTCGAAACGGAAAAAACGGAAAAAAGGGGCCGGTCGTATGGCGGCGTGGCGCCCGAGGTGCGGGCCGCGGAGCGGCGCGACGCGCTGATCCGCGCGGCGACGCGCGTGTTCGGCACGGTCGGGTTCCGCAAGGCGACCGTGCGGTCGATCTGCCAGGAAGCGAAGCTGAACGATCGTTATTTTTATGCGGCGTTCGACAGCACCGACGATTTGCTGCGCTGCACCTACCTGCATCATGCGCAGCAGCTGCACGAGGCGGTCGGGCGGGCGGTGGCCGAGCGCGGCGGCGATCTGCACGAGAGCGTCGACGCGGGGCTCGCCGCATTCTTCGCGTTCCTGCGCGACCCGTGCGCGGCGCGCGTGCTGCTGCTCGAGGTGATGGGCGTGAGCGCGGATACCGACATGACCTACCAGCGCATGCTGATCGACTTCGGCAAGCTCATCATGGCGATCGGCGCGCCGCGCGAAGCGGCAACACCGGCGGAGCGCACCGAGCAGCGGCTGATCGGGCTCGCGCTCGTCGGCGCGATGACGAACGTCGGCGCGGCGTGGCTGCTCACCGACTATCGCGATCCGGAGGCGCAGATGGTCGCGAGTTGCAGGAAGGTGCTGCTGGGGACGCTGCGGGAGGTGGGGTAGCGGTAATGCGTGATTTGACGGTTCGCCATCAATCACGCGTTGATATGGGCGGCCAACCAGATCTTGGCCGGTTGCAAACAATGAGAGGTATGTCGTGGATATCGAATCGTCGGGAGCGTCTCAAGCAACGCTGGTGTTGCTGACGCTGTTGTCTCTAAGTGAGCGCGAAATCGAACAGGGCCATTTTCGTCCTGTCGAGTCCGTGTTTGCGGATATCGAGTGCTGCGACGAATGAGTCCCGAACGTAACGTCTTCCGGTTCGACTGACACGCTAACGCGTGCGGGGTCGCTTCGCGGCTACGCCCCCCACCGTCTCCCCGATCCTCGCCTTCATCGCGTCGACAAACGCCCGCACTTTCGGCGAAGGCAGCCGCGTCGACGGATACACCGCGTGAATCCCGGCCGGCGCCGAGCGCCACGCAGGCAGCAGCCGCACGAGCCGGCCCGCCGCGACGTCGTCGGCGGTCGAGAAATCCGTCAGCAGCCCGAAGCCGCCGCCCGCGAGCACGATCGCGCGGCACGCGGTGGCGGTGTTCGACACGACCGGTGCGACGCAGCGCACGGAAGCGGTGTTGCCGTTCGCGTCTTCCAGTTTGACCGTATGCGCGTGCGGCAGCGACGACAGCATCACGAACGGCAGCGCGGCGAGCGCATCCGGCTCTTGCGGCCGCCCATGGCGCGCAACGAACGCGGGGCTCGCGACCAGCCATTTCTCGTACGTGCCGAGCTGCACCGCCCGATAGTTCGAATCGGCGAGGCGGCCGATGCGGATCGCGACGTCGAGGTTGTCCGCGACGAGATCGACCACGCGGTCGTTCGCGACGAGTTCGACGTCGAGCCCCGGATGCCGGTCGCGCAACGCGACGACGGCAGGCGCGACGACCAGCGCGCCGTAGTCGATCGGCACGCTCACGCGCAGCGTGCCGCGCAGCGGCCCCGCGTCGGACGACACCGCATCGAGCGCGCTTTCGGCGGCGCGCACGATGTCGCGGCACGCGTCGTAGAACGCCCGCCCCGCGTCGGTCACGCTCAGCCGCCGGGTGGTGCGCACCAGCAGGTTCGCGCCGACCTCGGATTCGAGGCGCTGCATGTGCGTGCTGACGACCGTCTTCGCCAGGCCGAGCCGCTCGGCGGCGGCTGTCAGCGAGCCGGCGTCGACCACCGCGACGAAGATCGCCAGCCGGTTCAGGTTCACGTCGCGTAGATCGGCCATCGTCGATTGTCCTATGGAACAGGATGATGTTTCCGCGATTATCCGTCTTCTGGTGACGAACGGCGAGCGCTACGCTGCGGTTGTGCGTCGCCGATCCCCGGCGGCGCGAGAGTCCGGAGCGTTTCCATGTCTGCCGCCAACAAGCCTGCTTCCCCGATCCGTGTGTATTCGTTCCTGCTGTCCGGGCACGCTCATCGCGTCCGGTTGTTCCTGTCGCTGCTCGGCCTGCCGTCCGAGACCGTCGACGTCGATCTGGCCGCCGGCGCGCAGCGCGAACCGGCGTTTCTGGCGCTCAATCCGCTCGGGCAGGTGCCCGTGATCGACGATGGCGGCACGGTGATCGCCGATTCGAACGCGATCCTCGTCTACCTCGCGAAGCGCTACGGCGACGCGCACTGGCTGCCCGACGATCCGGCCGGCGCGGCGGTCGTGCAGCGCTGGCTGTCGTATGCGGCGGGGCCGATCGCATCGGGGCCGGCCGCCGCGCGGCTCGTGACCGTGTTCGGCGCGCAGCTCGACCAGGAGGCCGCCAAGCGCACGGCCGCCAAAGTGCTCGACGTGATCGACGGCGAGCTGGCCGGCAAGCCGTTTGCCGCCGGCGCGCAGCCGACGATCGCCGATGTCGCCGCGTATTCGTACATTGCGCACGCGCCGGAGGGCGGCGTGTCGCTCGAACCGTATCCGCACGTGCGTGCGTGGCTGGCGCGCATCGAGGCGCTGCCGGGCTTCGTCGCGATGCCGACGACGCGCGTGGGCCTGCTCGCCGCGTAACACCCACCGAAGCCGAGCCTGTTCAGGGAGAACGCGATGAATGCCCCGACTGTTCCGACCGCCGTCGTACCGGGCTGGGAACTCGACACCGCGCCGTTTCATGCGGGCGAGCTCGCCGTGCAGCAGCGCGCGGGCGTGACGGAGGCCGCGGGTTCGGCCGGCCGGCGAGGGATCCGGCGCTTCATGCCGGACCAGCACCGGACGTTTTTCGCGCAACTGCCGTTCTTCGTGCTCGGTGGCGTTGATGCGCACGGCCAGCCGTGGGCGACGCTGCGGGCCGGCGCGCCGGGGTTCGTGACGTCGCCCGATGCGCGCACGCTGCGCATCGCGGCGCGCGCGCTGCCGGGCGATCCGCTGACCGGCGCGTGGCAGCCGGGCGCGCCGCTCGGCGGGCTCGGGATCGAATTCGATACGCGACGGCGCAATCGCGTCAACGGCGTCGTGCGCGCGGTCGACGGCGATGCGCTGACGATCGCGGTCGAGCAGAGCTTCGGCAACTGCGCGAAGTACATCCAGGGGCGCAAGCCGACGTTCGTCGCACGGGAAGTCGATGCCTCCGCGCGGCCCGACGTGTCGGACGCGTTGAGCGACGCCGATCGCGCGCTGCTCGCGCAGGCCGACACGTTCTTCGTCGCGAGCGCGAACACGTCGGCGGACGCGGGCGCCGCGCGCGGCGCGGACGTGTCGCATCGCGGCGGGATGCCGGGTTTCGTGCGCGTCGACGATGCGCGCACGCTGACGACGCCGGATTTCAGCGGCAACCGCTTCTTCAATACGCTCGGGAACCTGCAGCACGATCCGCGTGCGGGGCTGCTGTTCGTCGATTTCGATAGCGGCGACTTGCTGTACGTGGCCGCGCGCGCCGAGATCGTGTGGGACGGGCCGCTCGTCGCGTCGTTCGACGGTGCGCAGCGGGTCGTGCGGTTCCATGTGCGGGAAGTGCGGCGCATGCGCGCGGTGCTGCCGTTTCGGTGGTCGGCGGTCGAGCGTGCGCCGCAGTTCGCGGCGATGGCGGCGGGGATGGTTTCGGGAGTGGGCGCAGCCACTGGGGCGGCGGTGCCGTCCGCTTCCGCTCCTGAATCAACATTAACAGCGGCATCGGCATCGGCATCGGCATCGGCATCGGCATCGGCATCGGCATCGGCATCGGCATCGGCATCGGCATCGGCACCTGCACCTGCACCCGCACCCGCACCCGCACCCGCACCCGCACCCGCACCCGCACCCGCACCCGCACCCGCATGGCGGCCGCTGCGCATCGCGAAGGTCGTCGACGAAGCGCGCGCGATCCGCTCGTTCCATTTCGAACCGGTGGACGGCGGCCCGTTGCCCGCCTACGAAGCCGGGCAGCACCTGACGCTGCGCATCGCGCTGCCGGGCAGCGATTCGCCGGCGATTCGCAGCTACACACTTTCCGATGCACCGGGCGGCGCGCATTACCGGATCACCGTGAAGCGCGAAGGGCGCGTCTCGGCGTGGCTGCACGATCACGCGCACGCGGGCATGACGCTCGACGCGCAGATGCCGCGCGGCCGCTTCTCGTTCGATCTCGCCAGCCCGCGCCCGGCCGTGCTCGTGTCGGCCGGCATCGGCATCACGCCGATGATCGCGATGTTGCGCCGTGCGCTGGCCGACGCTCAACCGTCGCGCCGCGTGGTGTTCGTACACGGTGCGCGTGAAGCGGCTGATCGACCGTTCGCCGAGGAACTGGCACGTGTCGCCGCCACCGACGCGCGCTTGTCGCTCCACTGGTTCGACAGTCATCCTCACGAAGGCGCGGCAGCGCATGCCGGCCGCATCGACATCGCACAGCTGAAGCGGATCCTTTCGTTCGACGATTACGATTTCTACCTCTGCGGGCCGTCGGCATTCATGCGCGACTTGTACGACGGATTGCGCGCACTGAACGTGCCGGACGAACGCATCCGTTTCGAGGCATTCGGGCCGTCGAGCGTGGCACGCAGCGCGACCCGCACGACTGCCGCACCGGCGGCGGAGAGCGTGCCGGTCGTCTTCCGACGCACCGGCCGCGAAGCCGCGTGGACGCCCGCCGACGGCACCTTGCTCGAATTCGCGGAAGGGCAGCGCGTGGACGTGCCGTCCGAATGCCGCTCCGGCTCATGCGGCACGTGCGCGACGCGCGTGCTGTCCGGCGCGGTCGACTACAAGCAGGCGCCCGATGCCACGGTCGAACCCGGTTGCGCGCTGCTGTGCGTCGCGCGGCCCGCGAAGGGGACGGAACCGCTCGTGCTCGACCGCTGACGCACGCTGCGACATGCGGCCGCAGACGGCCTGCTGCGCGAAAAGCGCGCGCAACTGCTTCTTTTTTCGAATGCCGGTTGGATCGACGATAGCGTCAACCGATAGATGAAAGGAGCGCAATCATGAAACTGCTCGGCATGATCAAACTGGTTCTGTGGAGTTTCTTCGGCGTACGCAACAGCAAGGCGCACGCGACCGATCTCGCGAACGCGAACTTCACGATGCTGCCGTTCGTGGCGATCATCCTCGCAGTGCTCGTCGGCGCGGTCATCTACGGCGTCGTGCACCTGGTCGTCGATCCGACCGTGACGATGCAGGGGTTCTGAGCAGACGGCCGACGAATCGCGAGCGGGCGAACGTGCCCGCTTCGGTTTCCGGCCGTATGTCCAGCGCGCAACGGCGCCGGCCGTTGACGCGGGCGCGCACGACGCAAGTCACGCGCCCATCGGCACCGTCGTCGTGCCGCGCGAATCGCGCTGTCCTCATTCCCGCCTTCCCCGTTTCCCGTTTCGCCCGATTCCAGGTCGGTCAGCCCCGCCCGGGGTAAAATGCGCGCCGCGCCGCGATGTCGCGCGCGACGGGCACGCCGCCGTTCCAGCGAACGGTGCGCGCAAGTGCGTCGCGCCCGCACCGAGGCGTTCGAAGCGTCCCCCCGCATGACAAGACCGCGCGATGCCGCCGGCCGCCCGACACGCCCCCGACGAACCCGTCGACGGCCGCGTCGGTTCCCGGCGCATCACCTGAATCCGACGTCCCATCCTGCGTCTTCCTGACCGAGCGGCCCGCTTGCGTGCCGCATCGTCCGGTTCGTCTGATGAATGTCGCGCACGGGCACGCTTCGCAGCTTCGTAAACGGTTTCGACAGGGTCGAGTGGCGAGTTTTCCATCCAGAACAATGACGGTGAATAGAACAACAGCGTCGCGCGCACGGCGGCGCGCGAAAGTCGGGCTTGGCGTCGGTCTCGGCATCACGCTTTTCGCGGCTCAGGCCGCCGCGGCGCAGGGCGACACGCCGGCGCCGGACACGGAGGCGGCCGGCAGCGCGACGCTGCCGACGATCACGGTGAGCGGCGAGCGCGGCAACGCGCTGCGCGTACGCAACGCATCGGTCGCGGGGCTCGACGACACGCCGCTGCGCGACACGCCGGCGTCGGTGAGCGTCGTCACGCGCGCGCAGCTCGACGACCAGCAGGCGAAGCGGTTGAGCGACGTCGTGCGCAACGACGCATCGGTCGTCAACGACTATGCGCCGGTCGGCTATTTCGAAGGGTTTGCGATCCGCGGCTTCCCGGTCGATCTCGCGAGCGCGATCCGGATCGACGGGCTGACGGTGTCCGGCGAGCAGAACGTGCCGCTCGAGAACAAGGAGCGCGTCGAGATCCTGAAGGGGCTCGCGGGCATCGACAGCGGCGTCGTCGCGCCGGGCGGCGTGATCAACTTCGTGACGAAGCGCTCGGCGAACGTCGCGAGCGTGACGGGCGGCGTCGACAGCCGCGGCTCGACGTCGGCGGCCGTCGATCTCGGCCGCCGTTTCGGCCCCGACAATCAGTTCGGCTTCCGGATCAATGCCGCGAAGGAGAACATGCACTCGTACATCGACGGCACGAACGGACGGCGCACGTTCGGCTCGATCGCCGCCGACTGGGACATCAGCCCGCGTGCGAGCCTGCAGCTCAACGCCGAATTCCAGCAGTGGATCCAGCGTTCCGCACCCGGCTATCAGCTGCTTGGCGGCACCGTCGTGCCGTCGGTCAAGACGACGTCGAAGGCGCTCGGCACGCAGCCGTGGGCGAAACCGCTGACGACCGACGCGCTGAACCTGAACGCGCGCTTCGACTACCAGTTCAACGACGACTGGAAGGCCTACATCGCCGCCGGCCGCAGCCGCACGATGATCGACGACAACAGCGCGTTCGCCTATGGTTGCTCGACACAAGGTAGCTGCACGGCCGGCGCGACGTCGCCGTTCTTCTTCGGCGCGAACGGCGACTATGACGTCTACGACTTCCGCAGCCCCGGCGAATATCGTCGCAACGACGACCTGCGTGCGGTCACGACCGGCAAGTTCGCGACGGGCCCGCTGCGGCACGAGCTGACGCTCGGCGTGAGCGTGCAGCGCCGCGTCGTGAGCATGGCCGACGCCGTGTACGACATCAGAGGTAGCGAGAACATCTACGGGCCCGACACGACGTTTTCTCCGTCGCCGAATTCGCCCGGCCCGTCGTATCCGCGCCTCGATGCGTGGCAGTACGGCGTGTTCGGGCTCGACCGCATCAGCATCGGCGAACACTGGCAGGTGCTCGCGGGCGGCAAGGAAGTGCTGCTGCGCCAGCGCAGCTGGAGCAGCCTCGACGGCGACGCGACGCATACCGACCGCTCGGTGTTCCTGCCGCAGGTGGCGCTCGTCTACAAGCCGGTGAACGTGCTGTCGCTGTACGCGTCGTACAGCAAGGCGCTGTCGCTCGGCGACCAGGCGCCCGTGCGTGCGACCAACGCGTATGCGTTCCTGCCGCCGGTCGAATCGCACCAGTTCGAGGTCGGTGCAAAATACGACTGGCTCGACCGGCTGAGCCTCACGGCCGCCGTGTTCTCGATCAGCAAGCCGTTCCAGTTTGCCGACCCGGACGCATCGGGCACGCGTTACACGTTCGTGCAGCGCGGCACGCAGCGGCACCAGGGGATCGAGCTCGGCGCGGCCGGGCGCGTGACCGAGCGCCTGGGGCTGACGGCCAGCGTCGCGGCGATTCGTGCGCGTGCGTACGATTCCGGGTCGCCGGCGTATGAAGGGCACCAGATCATCAACGTGCCGGCGCTGCGCGCGACAGTGTATGCGGATTACGCGGTGCCGGGCGTCGCGGGGCTGAACGTGCTGGGCGGCGTCGAGTACAGCGCGGCCCGCAACGCGAACGAGGAGGGCACCGCGCGCGTGCCGTCGTGGTTCGTGTTCAATCTCGGCGCACGCTATACGACGAAGATCGGCGGCCATCGCACGGTGCTGCGCGTGTCGGTGGACAATCTGTTCAACAAGTTCTACTGGCGCGACGCGGGCGAGCAGCAAGGCGATGCGTACCTGTTCCCGGGTGCGCCGCGCACCGCGCGCGTGTCGTTGACCTATGATTTCTGATCGTCCGGAACCGGCCGCGTGATGCGCGGCCCCGGCAGCCAACCTGGAGAGCACAGACGATGTCCCCACTCGAAATCGCCGGCGTGATCGTCAGCGCGCTCGCGATCTGGCTGACCGCGAAGCGGCGCATGCTGTGCTGGCCGGTCGGGCTCGTGTCGGTCGCGCTGTACGGCTGGATCTTCTTCGACGCGAAGCTGTATTCGGACATGCTGCTGCAGGGCGCGTTCGCGGTGCTGCAGGTGTACGGCTGGCAACGCTGGCTCGCGCAGCGTGCGAGCGAGGCCGACGGCAGCGCGGCGCCCGCTGGCGACGTGGCGCCCGTCACGGGCGTGCGGCCGCTGCAGATGCTGCCCGACCTGATCGCGGCCGTCGTCGGCAGCGCGCTGCTCGGCGGGATGATGGCGCGCTGGACCGATGCGGCGCTGCCGTTCGTCGATGCATCGCTGACCGCGTTCAGCCTCGTCGCGCAATACTGGACCGCGCGGCGCTACATCGCGTCGTGGGGGCTGTGGATCGTCGTGAACGTCGTGTATGTCGGGATGTTCGTGTTCAAGGAACTGTATCTGACGGCCGGACTCTATGCGCTGTTCATCGGGCTGGCCGTCGTCGGCTGGCGCGACTGGAGCCGCACGGCCGCGGCGCTGCGCGCGGCGGCCGGCGGTGCGCTGGCAACCGGCGGCGGCGCGCGCTGATCCACGTGCCGATCTGAATCAACCACGGAGCAACGTCGTTCATGTCATTCCCCCTCGAGCCGGACGGATCCCTGCCGCGTGACGTCGCCCCGCCGCAATTCGGCGTCGACGGCGAGCAGGCCGAGCGCGACTGGCCGCTGATGACGCACGACGAGGTGGCGGCGGTGCTCGCCCGGATCGACGGCGCCGGCGAGCCCGCGCGGCTCACATGGCACAGCCCGCGGCAGTTCGCGGCGGCCGTCCTGGTGCAGATGACGGACGGGCGCGGGCTGTTCGTCAAGCGTCATCATGTGAGCCTGCGCGATGTCGCAGGGCTCGAGGAAGAGCATCGTTTCATCGCGCATCTGCGCGAGCGCGGGATGCCGGTGGTCGACATTCTTGCCGATCGCGACGGCGCGACCGCATTCGCATCCGGCGACTGGACCTACGAGGTGCACGTCCGGGCGCCGGGCGTCGACCCATATCGCGGCGTGATGTCGTGGCAGCCGTTCATGCATGCTTCGCACGCGTACGCGGCCGGCCGCGCGCTGGCCGAGCTGCATCGCGCGTCGGCCGGCTACGATGCGCCGGCGCGGCCCGTGCGTACCCTGCTGTCGAGCTTTCGCGTGCTGTCGTCCGCCGATCTGGCGGGCGCGCTCGAACGCTGGGTCGACGCGCAGCCGCTGCTCGTGCGCGCGCTCGGTGCGCGTGACTGGCGCGGCGACGTGGCCGATGCGATCGGCCCGTATCATGCGCGCCTCGTGCCGCTGTTGCCTGCGCTGCCGCCGCTGTGGACGCACGGCGACTGGCATGCGTCGAACCTGTTGTGGACCGAAGCGGGGCCCGGTGCGCAAGTACGGACCGTGCTGGATTTCGGGCTGTCGGATCGCACCTGCGCGGTGATGGATCTCGCGCTCGCGATCGAGCGCAATACGGTCGACTGGATGGCGCCGGCCGATGCGCGGCGCGTCGAGTATGCGCAGATCGATGCGCTGCTCGACGGGTACGAATCGCTCGAACCGCTGGGCGACGAAGCCTATGCGGCGCTGGTCGCGCTGCTGCCGATCGTGCATACGGAGTTCGCGCTGTCGGAAGTCGCTTATTTCGGTTGCATCATCGATGCACCGGCCATCGTCGATATCGCGTACGACGGCTATCTGATCGGTCATGCTCGCTGGTTCGGCGAGCGCGACGGGCGGCAATTGCTTGACTGGCTCGTGCAGCGGCGGCGCGCGAAGCGAGGGGCTGCCTGATTCGCCGGCGGAGAATCGCTGCGCACGTGTGCCGATTCCCCGTGCTACCGCCATCTTCCGTGCGGCCGTCGCGCCGTACGTTCATCGAATTCTCCTGATCGCCGAAGCGGGGCATGGCTCTCGCAGGGCGCCGCACGCGCGCACGCGGCCGCCCCCAACATGACGGAAATATCATCTTCGCCTCATGTTCGCACTGCGGCCGAACCGTAGCATCGGTCGCGAACCGTTACCGCAGAACCGAACATGCTCAAGCTCAACCTCGCCGTGGTCATCGTCTTCGCGATGGCCGCGACGGCTCATGCGCAGCCGTCGCTGTCGCCGGGGCCGGCCCTGTCTGCTTCCGGCAGCGTCGCGCCGATCAGCGCACCGCCCCCCGACGCTCTCCCGTCCAACTCATTGACGCTTGCCGATGCGCTATCGGTCGCGGCCCGGAACAATCCGGCGCTGCGCGGCGCGCGCGCGGACGTCGATGCGTCGGCCGGTGCACTGATGCAGGCCGGCGCGCGTCCCAATCCCGAAGTGTCGTTCCTGCAGGAAGGGTTCCGCCGCGCCGAACGCACGTCGACCGCGCTGATCAACCAGACGATCGAACTCGGCGGCAAGCGCAGCGCGCGGCTCGATGTCGCGTCGTACGGCAGGGAAGCGGCCAATGCATCGCTCGACGAGCAGGGCGCCGTCGTGCGCGCCGACGTGATCGCCGCGTTCTACGGCCTGCTCGCCGCGCAGCGCCAGCTTCAGGTGACGGAGGAATCGGCCGCGATCGCCGCGCGCTCCGCGGATCTCGCGAGCCGCCGGGCGCAGGCCGGCAAGGTGTCGCCGGTCGAGGCGACCAAGGCGCACGTGGCGGCGGCCGGCGTGCAGATCGAAGTGGTGACGGCGCGCGGCCGTGTCGAGGTCGCGCGCGAGAAGCTGAACGCGGTGATGGGCGAGGCGCGCGACGGCCGGCTTGCCGTGCAGGGCGACCTCGAAGCCGTGCCGCCGGTCGAGCCGTTGTCCGCGCTGACCGCGCAGCTCGATGATTCCCCGCTTGCACGGATCGCGCGCGCCGAGATGCTGCGCTCGAACGCGGCCGTGTCGCTCGAACGTGCGCGGCGCATTCCGGACGTGACGATCAGCGCGGGCGTGAAGCGCGTGACCACGGGCGGCGTGCCGGACAACCAGGCGGTGGTCGGTGTGTCGATCCCGATTCCGCTGTTCAACACGAACAAGGGCGCGCTGCTCGAGGCGACGCACAAGGCCGCGCGCGCGAATGCCGATCTCGATCGCGAACGCACGCGCCTGCGGCTGGACCTCACGCAGGCATACGTGAATTTCGAAGCCGCCGCGCAGGAAGCGCAGCGGTTGAAGGCCGACATCCTGCCGGCCGCGCGCCTTGCGCTCGACGCGATGTCGCGCGGCTACGAGCTCGGGAAGTTCAGCTTCCTCGACGTGCTCGACGCGCAGCGCACGCTGTTCCAGGGCCAGTCGCAATACGTGCGTGCGCTCGCCGATGCCCATACGGCTCGCGCCGACATCGGCCGGCTGGTCGGAACGCCACTTGCGCCGTTCGCACCAGCACCGGTCGCGCAATAGCGCAACGGACGCCTCTTTTACCTGAAGGATCACCATGTCACGCAACAGAATCCTGATCATCGCGGCGGTCGTGCTCGGCAGCGCCGGGATCGTCATCGGCGCACTCGGCGTCACGCGCAACGGCGGCGGCAACGGCGCGTCCGCATCGGCGGCCGTTGCCGCTTCATCCACCGAAGCCACCGGCGAGCGCGGCGGTGTCGTGCTCAAGCGCGGCAAGCTGTCCGTCGAAATCGTGATGACGGAGAAACCCGGCGACGCGCGCCTCATCGTCTATCCGTTCGTCGACGGCAAGCCGGCGGACAAGGGCGTCACCGTGTCCGGCACGCTGGTTCGTTACGACCGCACGCACGAGCCGTTGCGTTTCGACGCGGCCGGCCAGAAGTTCGTATCCGCGCAGTCGATCGGCAAGCCGCACGTGTTCGACGCGACGATCGACGTGAAGGCGGGCAATGAATCGGCATCGTTCCCGTTCGCCCGCGCCGACGGCGCGATCGCGTTGACCGACGCGCAATTGGCGACCTCGAAGATCGCGCTGGCGAAGGCCGGCCCCGCCCAGATCGCGACGCCGTTCCAGTTGCCGGGCGAGATCAAGTTCAACGAGGATCGCACCGCGCACGTGGTGCCGCGCGTGGCCGGGATCGTCGAGCAGGTGTCGGTGTCGCTCGGGCAGAACGTCGCGAAGGGGCAGGTGCTGGCCGTGATCGCGAGCACCGATCTCGCCGACCGGCGCAGCGAGCTGCTGACGGCCGAGCGCCGGCTGTCGGGCGCCCGCGCGACCTACGAGCGCGAGCGCACGCTGTGGAAGGAGCGCATCTCGGCCGAGCAGGACTACCAGCAGGCGCAGGTGCAGTTGCGTGAAGCCGAGATCGCCGTGCAGAACGCGCGACAGAAGCTCGCCGCGCTGAATGCGCCGGTCGGCGCGGGCGCGCTGAACCGCTACGAACTGCGCGCGCCGTTCGCGGGCACGATCGTCGAGAAGCACGCGACGCCGGGTGAAGCGATTGCCGCCGACGCCAGCATGTTCGTGATCTCTGATCTCTCGACGGTATGGGCCGAGATGGCCGTGCCGGCGCAGCGGCTGAACGACGTGCGGGTCGGCCGCGATGCGACGGTCATCGCGACCGCGTTCGAATCGCGTTCGAGCGGCCCGATCGCGTACGTGGGGTCGCTGCTCGGCGAACAGACGCGCACCGCGCCGGCGCGCGTCGTGCTGCCGAACCCGGACGGCGTGTGGCGGCCCGGGATGTTCGTGAACGTGTCGGTCGACGCGGGCAAGCAGGGCGTGCCGCTCGCGGTCGCGAGCGACGCGCTGCAGGACGTCGACGGCGCACCGTCCGTCTTCGTGCGCTCGTCGAAGGGTTTCGTCGCGCAGGCCGTCGAAACGGGCCGGCGCGACGAACGGGCGACCGAAGTGCTGAAGGGGCTCAAGCCGGGCCAGGAATACGCGGCGTCGAACAGCTTCGTGCTGAAGGCCGAACTCGGCAAGGGGAGTGCGGAACATGAATGAGCGCTACGTGTGTGCCGTTGCGCGCCTCGCGGCCCGATATGCGGCCCGCTTTCCGGCCCGCCGGGTGACCGGCCGGGCGGCCCGTCCGTCGAGGGTGACCGTGCCCCGTTTCAAGGAATCCCGCCATGTTTGAGCGCCTGATCCGCTTTGCGATTGCGCACCGCTGGCTCGTGATGCTGGCGATCGCGGCCGTGGCCGCGCTGGGCGTGTTCAGCTACCAGAAGCTGCCGATCGACGCGGTGCCCGACATCACCAACGTACAGGTACAGATCAACACGGCCGCGCCCGGCTATTCGCCGCTGGAGGCCGAGCAGCGCATCACCTATCCGGTCGAGACCGTGATGGCCGGCCTGCCGGGCCTCGAGCAGACGCGCTCGATCTCGCGCTACGGGCTGTCGCAGGTCACGGTGATCTTCAAGGACGGCACCGACATCTATTTCGCGCGGCAGCTCGTCAACGAGCGCATCCAGGAAGCGAAAGACAAGCTGCCGGCCGGCATCGCGCCCGCCATGGGGCCGACGTCGACGGGCCTCGGCGAGATCTACCTGTGGACCGTCGAAGTCGACGCCAACGCGCGCAAGCCCGACGGTACGCGCTATACGGCGGCCGACCTGCGCGAGCTGCAGGACTGGGTCGTCCGGCCACAGCTGCGCAACGTGCGCGGCGTGACCGAGGTCAACTCGATCGGCGGCTACGTGAAGGAATACCGCGTCGCGCCGAACCCGGCGAAGCTGATGTCGTACGGGCTGACGCTCGCCGACGTCGTGCGCGCGCTGGAGCGCAACAACGACAACGTCGGCGCAGGCTACATCGAGAAGCGCGGCGAGCAGTATCTGGTGCGCGTGCCGGGCCAGGCGCGCACCGTCGACGATATCGCCAATATCGTGCTGACCAACGTCGGCGGCGTACCGGTGCGGATGAAGGATGTCGGGCTGGTCGACATCGGCCGCGAGCTACGTACCGGCGCGGCGACGTCGGATGGCGAGGAGGTCGTGCTCGGCACGGTCTTCATGCTGATGGGCGAGAACAGCCGCACGGTCGCGAAGGCCGTCGCCGCGAAGATGGAGGACGTGAACCGCACGCTGCCGTCCGGCGTGAAGGCGATTCCCGTGTACGACCGCACCGTGCTGGTCGAGAAGGCCGTCGCGACGGTGAAGAAGAACCTGCTCGAAGGCGCAATCCTCGTGATCGCCGTGCTGTTCCTGTTCCTCGGCAACATGCGCGCGGCGCTGATCACCGCGCTCGTGATCCCGCTGTCGATGCTGATGACCTTCACCGGCATGGTGAACGCGAAGGTGAGCGCGAACCTGATGAGCCTCGGCGCGCTCGACTTCGGGATCATCGTCGACGGCGCGGTGGTGATCGTCGAGAACTGCGTGAGGCGGCTCGCGCACGCGCAGGCCGCCGCGGGCCGGCCGCTCACACGCGACGAGCGCTTCGCGGAAGTGTTCGGCGCGTCGCAGGAAGCGCGTCGCGCGCTGATCTTCGGGCAACTGATCATCATGGTCGTGTACCTGCCGATCTTTGCGCTGACCGGCGTCGAAGGCAAGATGTTCCACCCGATGGCCATTACCGTCGTGATGGCGCTCGCGGCCGCGATGGTGCTGACCGTCACGTTCATTCCGGCGGCCGTCGCGCTGTTCATCGGCGAGCGTGTCGAGGAGAAGGAGAACCGGCTGATGGGCTGGGCGCGGCGCGCGTACGAGCCGGCGCTCGCCGCATTCATGACGCGCCCGGCGCGCGTGATGGTCGGCGCGGGCGTGATCGTGCTGGCCACGCTCGGGCTGGCCACGCGGCTCGGCAGCGAGTTCATCCCGAGCCTCAACGAAGGCGACCTGGCCGTGGCCGCCTTGCGGATCCCCGGCACGAGCCTGTCGCAGTCGGTCGAGATGCAGAAGGCCATCGAGAAGACGCTGAAGACGCGCTTCCCCGAGATCGAGCGCGTGTTCGCGCGCACCGGCACGGCCGAGATCGCGGCCGACCCGATGCCGCCGAACCTGTCGGACGGCTACATCATGCTGAAGCCGGCCGATCAGTGGCCCGACCCGAAGAAGCCGCGCGACCAGCTCGTGCGCGAGATCGAGGAAGCGCTCGCCGAGCTGCCGGGCAACGCGTACGAGTTCTCGCAGCCGATCCAGCTGCGTTTCAACGAACTGATCTCGGGCGTGCGCAGCGACGTCGCCGTGAAGATTTTCGGCGACGACATGGCCGTGCTGAACCAGACCGGCGAGCAGATCGCGGCCGCGCTGCAGAAGGTGCCGGGCGCGTCGGAGGTGAAGGTCGAGCAGACCACCGGCCTGCCCGTGCTGACCGTCAACCTCGATCGCGACAAGCTCGCGCGCTACGGCGTGAGCGTGGCCGACCTGCAGGATACGGTGGCCGCGGCCGTCGGCGGGCAGAAGGCCGGCACGCTGTTCCAGGGCGACCGCCGCTTCGACATCGTCGTGCGGCTGCCCGACGAGCTGCGCTCGGACATCGAGGCGATCAAGCGGCTGCCGATCGCGCTGCCCGCACCGGCGGCCGGCGCCAGCGCACCGCTCGCGGCGGCGCCGTACGTGCCGCTCGCGGAACTGGCGACGATCGACGTCGCGCCGGGCCCGAACCAGATCAGCCGCGAGGACGGCAAGCGGCGTGTGGTCGTCAGCGCGAACGTGCGCGGCCGCGACGTCGGGTCGTTCGTCGCCGACGCACGCGAGCAACTGCAGCAGGACGTGCGCGTGTCGGCCGGCTACTGGGTGTCGTGGGGCGGCCAGTTCGAGCAGCTGCAAAGCGCGAGCGAGCGCCTGAAGCTGGTCGTGCCGCTCGCGCTGTTCATGGTGTTCGTGCTGCTGTTCGTGATGTTCAACAACGTGAAGGACGGGCTGCTCGTGTTCACCGGCATTCCGTTCGCGCTGAGCGGCGGCGTCGTGTCGCTGTGGCTGCGCGGGATTCCGCTGTCGATCACGGCGGCGGTGGGCTTCATCGCGCTGTCCGGCGTCGCCGTGCTCAACGGGCTCGTGATGATCTCGTTCATCCGCAACCTGCGCGACGAAGGGATGCCGCTCGAGGCCGCCGTGCGCGAAGGCGCGCTCACGCGACTGCGGCCGGTGCTGATGACCGCGCTCGTCGCGTCGCTGGGCTTCCTGCCGATGGCGTTCGCGACCGGCACCGGCGCCGAGGTGCAGCGCCCGCTCGCGACGGTCGTGATCGGCGGTATCCTGTCGTCCACGGCGCTGACGCTGCTGGTGCTGCCGGTGCTGTACCGTGTCAGCCATGCGGTGTCGTGGCGCGCGGCGTTGCGCGGCGGCTTCGGCTCGGGCGTGCTGCGCCGGCTGGGTTTCTTCAAGGGTAATGCGTGATGCGAATTCTGATTGTCGAAGATGAACCGAAGACGGGCGCGTACCTGCGCAAGGGGTTGACGGAAGCCGGCTATGTCGTCGACTGGGTCGAGGACGGCATCACGGGCCAGCATCAGGCCGAGACCGAGGAGTACGACCTGCTCGTGCTCGACGTGATGCTGCCCGGGCAGGACGGCTGGACGCTGCTGCAGAACCTGCGGCGCAGCAAGTCGACGCCCGTGCTGTTCCTCACCGCGCGCGACGATGTCGGCGATCGCGTGAAAGGGCTCGAACTCGGCGCCGACGACTATCTCGCGAAGCCGTTCGACTTCGTCGAGCTGACCGCGCGCATCAAGTCGATCCTGCGGCGCGGTCAGCCGCGCGATTCGAACACGTTGCGCGTGGCCGACCTCGAACTCGACCTCACGCGCCGCAAGGCCACCCGGCAGGGCGACACGATCCTGCTGACCGCGAAGGAGTTCGCGCTGCTGTGGCTGCTGATGCGCCGCGAGGGCGAGATCCTGCCGCGCGCGACGATCGCGTCGCAGGTGTGGGACATGAATTTCAACAGCGACACGAACGTCGTCGATTCGGCGATCCGGCGCCTGCGCTCGAAGATCGACGACGCATACGACCCGAAGCTGATCCATACGGTGCGCGGGATGGGCTACGTGCTCGAGGCGCGCGGCGGCAGCGCGGCATGATCGCGCGCCTGTTGCCGCGCACGCTGCGCGGACGCCTGACCGCGCTGATCATCCTGTCGACGTCGGTGATCCTCGCGTCGAGCGGCGTCGCGCTGTACGAGGCGCTGAGCAATCGCGTCGACACGACGGCGGCCGAGCAGATGGCCGGCATCTCCGCCGCGTTGGGCGCGCATCTGGCCGAAGCACGCTCGACGGCAGACGTCGCGCGCAACACCGACATCTGGATCGACCAGTTGCATGGTCATCCGAACATGGATCTCGCGATCTTCGACGCCACGGGCGCGCGCCTGGTCGGCACGCCCGGCTTCCGCCTCGTTGCGCCGCTGATGTCGCTGGATGCAGGGCGCGTGCCGGTCGGCGTCGCGCCGCCCGGCGCACGGCAGCAGTATCTGGTGACGAATGTGCCGCTTGCCGGTGCAGGCGCAAGTGCGCCCGTGGTGCGCGTCGTGGTGCAGTACGACCGCAGCGCAGACGTGCTGCTGCTGCGCACGCACGCTTATACGATCGTCGTGATCGAGGTGTTCGGCGTGGTGCTCGCGGCCGCGATCGCATACGGCATCGCGGCGCTCGGGCTGAGCCCGCTGCGGCGGTTCGCGGCGCGTGCCGAACAGATGTCGACGAGCCGGCTCGCCCATCCGCTGCCGGCGCTCGATACGGCCGGCGAGCTGAAGGAGCTCGAGCACGCGTTCAACGGCATGCTCGAGCGATTGAACGAATCGTTCACACGGCTGAGCCAGTTCTCGTCGAATCTCGCGCACGACATGCGCACGCCGCTCACGAACCTGCAGGCGGCCGCACAGGTCGTGCTGTCGCAGCCGCGCAGCGCGGATGAATACCGGAACGTGATCGAGTCGAGCATCGACGAATACCAGCGGTTGTCGCGGATGATCGAGGACATGCTGTTCCTGGCGCGTTCGGAACAGGCCGGCACGTCGATCAGCGTGCGGCGCCTGGATGCGTCGGAAGAAGCGGGGCGCGTCGCGGGCTACTACGAGCCGCTGGCGGAGGATGCCGGCGTGACGGTGAAGGTCGACGGCCATGCGTGGGTCGACGCGGATCTGACGCTGTACCAGCGCGCGTTGAGCAACCTGCTGTCGAATGCGCTGGCCTACGCGCCGCGCGGCAGCATCGTGACGATCGATTGCGTGGAGCAGGGCGGTGCGACGACGATCGCCGTGTCGGATACGGGGCCCGGCATCGAGGCCCAGCACGTCGGAAAGATCTTCGAGCGCTTCTATCGCGTCGATCCGTCGCGGCACAACTCGGCGCAGGGTACGGGGCTGGGGCTCGCGATCGTCCGGTCGATCATGGACAACCACGGCGGCGAATGCGGCGTCGACAGCGACCCGGGCCGGCGCACGACCTTCTGGCTGCGCTTTCCGCGCCGGCCGGTCGAGCTGAAACGGCCGGCGGCCCTCCCTACCTGACATCGCCGGCGGGCATGCCCGCGCGTTCGCCATGAGGCGGCCGCGCGCGGCGCGCTGCCTGCGGTCGGATGACCGAGCGTCATTTCTGCGCGGTCAGGTTGTCGTGGTTGTCGGGCTGCGGCTTCTTCTCGCCGCCATGCACCGAAATCCCGTGCAGCTCCTTGTTGCGTGCGACGAGCTCGCCGGTCGGCGGGTACTGCGTCTTGCTCACCGGCACGACGCCGTCGTGCTGCGCCTGCTTCAGTTCATTGACGACCTGCGTGCGGGTCTTGCCCTGCGTTTGCGTTTGCGCGAAGGCGGCCTGCGTGGCCATGCCGAGCGACAGCGTGGCGGTGACGAACAGTGCAGCGAGTTTTGCGGTTTTCATCGAGTGCTCTCCTTGATCAGGGCCGCCGGGTGGCGAACCATGGACCCAGTATGCGAAAGCAGCCGTGCGTGATCGTGATCGCGAGATGAAAAATGCGTCAGATTGCGTGAGGTGGAGACGCGCAGTTCGGACGCGACCGGCATGACGCATTCGTCATGTTCGCGTCATGGGCGCGATGAGCGGGAAGCGGAACATGAAGTCTGCCGATGGCCCATGTGGCTGGCGGCATTCACGCCGTTCGCGACAGCTGTATGGAACGCGGGCGGCCTTGTTCTGACTTTCACACCGGACTTGAAAAGTGCCTAGTCCCGCCATTCGCCTAGCCTTGATCGCAGTCCTGATCGTCCCGTTGTTCGCGGGCTGCACATCGACACGTTCCGGCACCACGCCAACTTCACAGGCCACACCGGCCGCCGCGAAAAAGCCGGTGCCGGCCGATCTCATGCCCGGCGAGCAGATCGATTACGCCGGGCATCGCTGCGGCAATCCGAATCTGTATGTAAAGACGCATAACTGCCTGTTTCCGCAACGCAATTCAGCACCTTGATCGTCGGCGCGCGATCAAAAAAAGGCCCGGCACTCGACGTGTCCGGGCCTAACGCGTGACGTGCCGTGCGGCAGCGACTCGCTTGCGTGGTCTGGAACGGGCGCTGCCCGTCACGTTTCCGATCGTAGCGAGGCGGCGCTTCGCGAACCTGATCGGAACATGAAATTTTCGTCACGCGGCGCGCGTATGGCGGCCGCGATCAGAACCGGTGGCGCAAGCCGAGGTTGACGATGCCTTGCGTGCGCGTTCCGCCATAGCCATACGAGCCGATCGACGCCTGCGCCGTTTGCGTGCCGCCGTCGAGCGTGCGCTGTTCGCCGTTCGCGCGTTGCCATGCCCCGACCGCGTAGAGGTCGGTGCGCTTCGACAGCACGTAGTCGGCGCCGGCGGACACCTGATGGTAGGTCGCGCTCGTGTCGCCACGGGCACGCGTGTAGCTGTAGCCGACGCCGACGAGCAGGCTGGGTGTCGCCTGATAGTTGAAGAAGCCGCGCGCGGTGTCGTACTTCTGCGTGCTGCGAAACGCGGACATCGCATCGGCCTTGTACAGCGCATTGCTGTAGTCGATGCCGACCGCGAACGGCGCGAAGTTGTAGCGCAACGCGCCGCGCGCGATGTCGATCGATTTCGCGGAGATATAGCCGCCGTTGACCAGCGACCCGTCGAACGTGCCGTCGGACGTGCCGTTCCAGCCGGTGCGGATGCCGTTGGCGAGCGACGAGCGATTGGCCGCGTAGTAATAGCCGCCCGCCGCGTCGACCGGGCCGTTGCTGTACGACAGGCCGGCCGACCAGGTTTGCCCGGCGCCGCTTTTGCCGGCCACGCCGCCGAGCGCATACATGCCGACGAACTGGAGCCCGTTGATCACGGGCGACGTGTATTTCACCGCGTTGTCGGTGCGCGACGACGTGTCGTAGTTGTCGACGTCGCCGGGTGTCGCGTAGACGCTGCCGAAGTAGAAATCGCCGGTGACCGGCCACGCGACATCCGCGAGCGCGTCGTACTGGCGGCCGAGCGTCAGCGTGCCCCAGCGCGCGCTGTCGAGGCCGACGAACGCCTGCCGGCCGAACATCCGGTTGCCTTGCCCGAGCGCGCCGGTGTTCGGATTGAAGCCGTTTTCCAGCGTGAAGATCGCCCTCAGCCCGCCACCCAGGTCTTCCGCACCTTTCACGCCGAAGCGGTTGCCGAGCAGGTTGCCGTTGCCGAGGCCGGCGAGATTCTTGCCGTCCGCGCTGGCGTTCCATACGTACGTCAGCGACGTATCGAACAGGCCGTATAACGTGACTTCCGATGCGTGTGCCGCGTGCGTGGTCGCGAGCAGCGCACCCGACATCATGGCGAGCCGAACTGGAGTTTTCATGGTGTTCCCCTGAGATTCAAGATGATCGTTTCGTGCATCGGTCGATTCCGCGCCGCGCGTAGTGCAGGCGGGCGCGGAATGTCGCGATGGCGCTGCCGATTCTGGAAAGCGTTCGGATCGTGAAGGTGAGGGACAAATGAGAAAAATGTAATCGCCGCGTCATGTGTGCGGAAACGCGTCGTGCATTTTAATTCGTAGTGCGATACAGGGAATATCGCGGTGGTGACGAAACCGTCATGCTGCAATCACGATTCCGCACCGCTGCCGGCTCAAAGTGAACGCACCCGTCACGGATTTCCAGCAAGGAGCGAACAACATGAACATTCCGCGACCGATGATCGTCGTCGCCGCTGCCGCACTGTCGGTGGTGGCCTTTTCACAGGCAGTGGCCGCGCAGCAGAAGACCCGGCAGGAAGTCCGCCAGGAACTGGTGCGTGCGCGCCACGACGGCGTGATCCCGAGCCCGAATCACGACTACCCGGCGAGCCCGGCCGCCGTCGCGCGCAACCAGGAGATCCATCGCGCGACGGTGCATCGCGGGGAGATGGCGCCGTTGGTCGATGCGCACGACAACCGTTTTGCGGTGCGTTGACCGTTCATTCGCGGCCGACCGGCGCGGTGCCCGTCAGCCGCACCCCCACACGAAGAGGAGAGTGCCATGCGTCATTTGGCGAAAGGAATCGTGCTCGCGGCGTGCCTGATGTCGACGGCCGCGATGGCGGCCGGTTGGCCGGAGCGGGCGTTGTCGCACGCGTCGGCGCACGACGTCGGCCGGCGCGCGAACGAGCGGATGCGCTGCGAGTTCGCGGCCGTGCCGGCCGGTGAGTGGAGCGCGACGTTCACACGCGGGCAATGCGAGGTCGACAACGGCCGGCTGACGTTCGTGCCGGGCGATGCAGGCGGCGAATCGACTGTCGCCGAGCAGCGGATCGTGCTCGGCGACGTCCGCACTGCATCGCATCAGTCACGCAAGCTGAAGGAGCAACTGCAACTGACGACACGCGACGAAGTGATCGCGCTGAACGTGCTGACCGACGACGGCAGCCGCAAGTCGCGCGAACACGCGATCGATCTGTGGGCCGCGTTGCGCAACGAAGGCGTGACGCCCGTCAACGGTGCGCGCATCGTCGAACCGTATCCGACGGGCGCGACGACGTGGTAGCCGGCGCGCGGCCGCGCCTGCTTATCCGGCCTTCACCGATCCTTCGATCAGGAAGAATACGATGAAGCCGATGAAGAACGCGGCGGTCGCGAACGGCGTTTCAGGGACCTCGTGCGCTTCGACCAGCAGTTCCTCGGTGACGAGGTACAGCAGCGCGACGGTGCCCAGCCCGAGCAGCGCTGCGTAGATATTGGATGGGAGTCCTGCGAATGCCGCGTTGCCGGCCACGGCCGCGATGCTCAGCAGCGCCGCGAGCCCGACCGGAACGACGATCGACAGCAGGCGGCCGATGCCGGCGGCCGCGAGCGCCGCGCTGACCGACAGCGCGAGGAACAGTACCTCGAGCGTCAATGCGACGGTCAGGATGATGCCGCTTTCGTCGCTGGCCGAGAACGCGATGCCGAGCACGAGGCCGTCGATGACGAGGTCGATCGCGGTGACGATGATCAGGCTCACGGGCAGCCGTGCTTCCTCGAAGCGCGTCTCGATCGCACCGGACAGCGCGCGGATCGCGAGCATCAGCGCGATGCCGAGCACGAAGCCGACGACGACCGGAAACAGCGCATGTGCGCGGTCCTGCGGCAGCAGTTCGAGCGCGGCGGCCGCGAACACGATGCCGCCGGTGAAATGCTGGATGACGCTCGACGTTTTCGGGCCGGGTGCGCGCCACGCGGCCGCGAGCGCGCCGAAGCAGGCCGCCAGCAGGGGCGGTAACGTGAGCAGCGCAAGCTTCGCGGTCGGTGTCATGAGGCCTCTCGGACGGTTGGCGTACCGCAGCGGGCTCAGCGTCTGGCCATCCGGCTGCAGGGTACGGGTGGTTCGTACACGCCGGGCATCGTCCCGGCACCAACCGGGGATTGAACACCTTGAAGCCGCTTCAAGGTCAACACATTCGAGGCAGGGCGCACCGGCAAGCCGGCGCGCCCGTTTCCGTCAAAGCTGCGCGAGCGCCTGGTCGAGATCGGCGAGCAGGTCGTCGATATGCTCGATGCCGATCGACAGCCGCACCGTTTCTTCCTTCACGCCGGCCTTCGCGAGTTCGGCGGGCGACAGTTGCCGGTGCGTCGTCGATGCCGGGTGCGTCGCGAGCGACTTCGTGTCGCCGATGTTGACGAGCCGCGTGAACAGCTTCAGCGCGTCCTGGAACTTCGCGCCGCCGTCGCGGCCGCCCTTCACGCCGAACGTCAGGATGCCCGGCGCGCGGCCCGACAGGTAGCGCGCGACGAGCGGATGGTCCGGGTGATCGGGCAAGCCCGCATAGTTCACCCATTCGACGTTTTCGTGGCGCGCGAGATGCTGCGCGATCTTCAGTGCGTTGTCGCTGATCCGCTCGACGCGCAGCGCCAGCGTTTCGATGCCCTGCAGGATCTGGAACGCATTGAACGGCGAAATGGCCGCGCCCATGTTGCGCAGCGGCACCACGCGTGCGCGGCCGATATAGGCAGCCGGCCCGAACGCTTCCGTGTAGACGACACCGTGATAGCTGACGTCGGGCTCGTTCAGCCGTTTGAAGCGGTCCGCATGCTCGGCCCACGGGAACTTGCCCGAATCGACGATCGCGCCGCCGAGGCTCGTGCCGTGCCCGCCGAGATACTTCGTCAGCGAGTGCACGACGATATCCGCACCGTGCTCGAACGGGCGCAGCAGATACGGCGACGGCACCGTGTTGTCGACGATCAGCGGGATGCCGTGGCGATGCGCGACTTCCGCGAGCGCGGCGATGTCGGTGACGTTGCCGAGCGGGTTGCCGACCGATTCCGCGAAGATCGCCTTCGTGCGCGCGTCGATCAGCGGCTCGAACGACGCGGGGTCGCGCGGATCGGCGAAGCGCGTGGTGATCCCGTATTGCGGCAGCGTATGCGCGAACAGGTTGTAGGTGCCGCCGTACAGCGAACTCGCGGACACGATGTTGTCGCCGGCTTCGGCGATCGTCTGGATCGCATACGTGACGGCCGATTGCCCCGAGGCCAGCGCCAGCGCGCCGATGCCGCCCTCGAGCGCGGCGATCCGCTGCTCGAGCACGTCCGTCGTCGGGTTCATGATCCGCGTGTAGATGTTGCCCTGCACCTTCAGGTCGAACAGGTCGGCGCCGTGCTGCGTGTCGTCGAATGCGTACGCAACGGTCTGGTAGATCGGCACGGCGACCGCGCGCGTGGTCGGGTCGGGACGATAACCGCCGTGTACGGCGATGGTTTCGAGGCGCCAGTTCGATGCGGCCTGATCGGTCATGGGTGCTCCGTCTGTTGTTGTGGTGGTCGAGCGATTATAGGAGCACGTGCGCAACTGTCCTTAGAACGAATGGTTTGTTGCTTATGGCAAGGCGGCGCATAAAATGCCTGTTCCGCAAACAAGGGGCGCTCGATGAATCAGGATCATTGGAACCAGGTGGATGCGTATTTCTCCGCGACGCTCGTGCCGTCCGACGACGTGCTCGACGCCGCGCTCGCGGCGAGCGACGCCGCGGGGCTGCCCGCGATCAACGTCGCGCCGAACCAGGGCAAGCTGCTGCAACTGCTCGCGACGATCCGCGGCGCACGGCGGATTCTCGAGGTCGGCACGCTCGGCGGCTACAGCACGATCTGGCTCGCGCGCGCGTTGCCGCCGGGCGGCGCGCTCGTGACGCTCGAACTGAATCCGGAGCATGCGAAGGTCGCGACGCAGAACATCGCGCGTGCCGGGTTCGCGGAAGTCGTGACGGTGGTGGTCGGCAGCGCGAAGGACAGCCTCGCGCGGCTCATCGGCGCGGGCGAAGCGCCGTTCGATTTCATCTTCATCGATGCCGACAAGGACAACAACCCGGTCTATCTCGACGCGGCGCTGAAGCTGTCGCGGCCCGGCACGGTGATCGTCGTCGACAACGTCGTGCGCGGCGGGCGCGTGGCCGATCCGGACAATCACGAACCCGACGTGGTTGGCGTGCGCGACGGGTTCGCGCGTCTCGTGGCCGCACCGAATCTCACGACGACCGCTGTGCAAACGGTTGGGCAGAAGGGCTGGGACGGGTTCTCGATCTCGATCGTCGGCACGTGACGTGGTGCGTCAGCGCGGGCTGGCTGCTTCATCGGCCCGTCGATACAGGCGTGGCCACTGATCGTCGAACAGGCCGTTGCAGGTGCTGTGCGTGGCGATATCGCTGAGCACGAAGTGCCGGCCGTCGAAGATCCACGTTGCGGTCGAGCCGCAATCGCCGGCACTGCGCAGCCTGACCTTGCTCGACAGCATCGCGCCGGTCGTCGCGTAGCCGGCGTCGGTCAGTTCGTTCGCGAAGGATGCCGAATCGAGTCCCGCATTCGCGTTCTCGCCGAAATTCATCGCCGTCGGCATGAACGGTGCCGTCCGTCGCACGCGATACCACAGGCCGGTGTGGTTATACAGGCTGCTGGTCTGGCACGGAATCGAGACGAGCGCCTCGTCGGCGGAGATCGCGAAGGCGGACGACGCCTTCCTGCGATCGCTGGCGGACATTTCGTCTTCGACGTCGGCCGCACATTGCTTCACGTCGCTGCCGAATTTCGCGAGCACCGCGTCGACGAGCGGGCCCTGTTCGGCGGCCGACACGGCGGCGGCCGGCAGCGGCGCCGGCACGACGGCGGGCGGGAGTACCGGTGCGGCCGGCACCGACGACGCGGGCCGGGTGCCGGGGCGCAGCAGCGCCGTGACCGTGCCGACGCGGCCCTGCGTGTCGTCGATCAGCAGCAGCGCGGCGCTCAATCCCGACAGCGGCGTGCGGGCGGCACGGGCCGACGCGGGATCGCCGAAGCTCAGCAGTTGCCCGTTGCGCGTCGCGGCGAGCCAGGCGGCAACCGTTGCCGGATCGCTGGTCCGCATCCGGGCACGCGTCCAGTACGAGGGCGCGTCGTCATTCTTGTCGCCGGACGCCTGCCATTGTGCGGGAGCCGCATCGAACGGCCGGCCGTCGACGCGTGCGGTGCGCAGGTCCAGCGGCACTGTCGCGTAGAGGTCGAGCGATGCTTGAGCATCGGGGCCGGCATCGCGCGTCACGCGCAGGATGAGGCGGGCGCGGGCGTCGTCGATATCGTCGGCGTGGCTTTCGGCAATGCAGCGGTTGCCGTTGTCGCAGACGACTGACCAGTTCTTGAAATCGCGCTCGACCGGCGGCCGCGCGAGCGGGCGAGCCTGGGCAACGATCGGGGAAATGGCGAGGAGGGCGGCGATGGCGAGCGAAAGGCGGTGCGACATGACGGTTCGTATCGACTGTGGATGGGCGGGCGGAAGACGTCGGGCTGCAAGCGCATCGTCAGCAAGCGGGGCAGGTCGAAGGCTGCGGCGCATGCGGCGGCGCGCTTTGGCGAACGGCATCGAGTATACCGCCGCAATGGGCTGCAATCGTGACGGCGACGCGTAACGTGCGGGCACGTCCATTGCTGGCCTGCATTGATCGGACGAGTGCGGATGCGGAAAACGGCGCGACACCCGAAGGCATCGCGCCGTTCACTTTTTATCGATCGTCGACCACGTCGCGCAGGAACGCATCGAGCATCGCCACGTCGCCCCACGGCCGCTTGTATTCGCGATCGTGTTCGGCATCGGCGAGCATCGTCTCGACGAGCGCGTGGATCGCCGGCCGGCGCGGCCCGTACTCGCTTTCGTTCGCGCTCATCTTCAGCGCGAGCAAGGCGTCGAGTTCCGCGCGCACCGCCGGCTCGTGCACGGTGCCGTCGACGAGATCCACGAAGCGCATCGGCGGCATCCCGAGCCCCATGTCGATCCAGCGCACCGCGAGCAGCGGCCGCAGCACGTACAGGTACTTCTTGTAACGCACCGTGTCGCTTTGCAGATAGCCGCGAAAGTTCTTCTTCGCCATCGCGAGGTAGTGGTGACGCCCGCGCACCGGCGAGAAGAACGCCGACGCGAGCGACCTGAGCCGCGGCGCCCAGCGCGCGTCTTCGCGATACACGACGGGCGAGTCGAGCCATTCGAGCAGCGTCGGGTTCGAGCGGCGCAGCAGTTGCAGCGCCTTGCGCAACTCCCAGCCGCTGACGTCGAGCTCGTCGTCGAGCGGCCGCTCGATCACGTCGCGTTGCGGTTCGACGCTCAGGTACCAGTCGCGCCGGTGCGCGTACACGAAGCGCACGTCGTAATCGCTGTCCGGCGACGCGAACCCCCAGCCGCGGCTGCCCGATTCGCACGCGAACAGCACGCTCACGTCGTGGCGGCGCTCGACTTCCGCGAGCTCCGCCATCACGCGCGCCCGCACGGTCGGATCGACCGGATGCGCGCTGCGCACGGTCGTCATTTTTTCCGTTTTCATTGTTGTCGTTTCCCTTTCGTGGTGCGCGGCCGCCGGCCATCGGCCGCGCACCGCGCTATCCTTTCACGCACACCACCTGGCGCAGCGTATGTACCACTTCGACGAGGCTGCGCTGGGCCGCCATCACCGCGTCGATGTCCTTGTAGGCCATCGGGATTTCGTCGACGACGCCCGAGTCCTTCCGGCATTCGACGCCCTGGGTTGCCTTCACCTGGTCGTCGACGGTGAAGCGGCGCTTCGCTTCGGTGCGGCTCATCGTCCGGCCCGCGCCGTGGCTGCACGAACAGAAGCTGTCCGGGTTGCCGAGCCCGCGCACGATGAAGCTCTTCGCCCCCATCGAGCCCGGAATGATCCCGAGCTGCCCCTTCTGCGCCGACACCGCACCCTTGCGCGTCACGAGCACGTCTTCGCCGAAGTGGCGTTCGCGCTGCACGTAGTTGTGGTGGCAGTTCACCGCGTGTTCGTCGACCGCGAACGGCTTGGCGATCACGCCGCGTGCTGCACCGATTACTGCGTCCATCATCGCCTGCCGGTTGCGGCGCGCGTAGTCCTGCGCCCAGCCGACCGCTTCGACGTAGTCGTCGAAGTGCCGGCTGCCCTCGGTGAAATACGCGAGGTTGCGATCCGGCAGGTTCGCGATGTGCTGCCGCATGTCGGCCTGTGCGAGTTCGATGAACAGGCTGCCGATCGCATTGCCGACGCCGCGCGAGCCGCTGTGCAGCATGAACCACACGTGGTCCGCTTCGTCGACGCACACTTCGATGAAGTGGTTGCCGGTGCCGAGCGTGCCGAGATGCGCGTAGTGGTTCGTCTTTTCCAGCTTCGGATACTTGTCGACGATCCGCTGGAAGCCCGGTTGCAGCGACTTCCACGATTCGGTCACGGCGGCCGGCGTGCGGTCGCCCCACGCGCCCGGATCGCGGCGGCCCGGCGCGCGGCCGTGCGGCACCGCGCGTTCGATCGCGCTGCGCAGCCCCGCCAGCGAATCCGGCAGGTCGGATGCCGTCAGCGTTGTGCGCGCGGCCATCATCCCGCAGCCGATGTCGACGCCGACTGCCGCCGGAATGATCGCGCCCTTCGTCGGGATCACGCTGCCGATCGTCGAGCCCTTGCCGAGGTGGACGTCGGGCATCACCGCGACGTGGCTGAAGATGAACGGCATCTGCGCGGTGTTGCGCAGTTGGGCGCGCGCCTCGTCTTCAACGGCCACGCCTTGCGTCCACATCTTCACCGGCTTGCCGTTCGCCAGTTCCATGACCTGATAATCCATTTCACTCATGTTCATCACCTTGCTGCTTTGTTCATGAGGCACGGCGCGCGTGCGCCGTGCCTGTCCATTCATTGCGCGCCCTTGATGCTGACGAGTCCGTTCAGCACCTGGTCGAGACCGCCGAACACCGAGATGCGGTCGATCCGTTCCGCGACGCGCTCGAGCGTTTCCAGCTCCTTGAGCCGCAGCGCGGTCGGGTTTTCTTCCATCACCTTCGCGGTGTTCAACAGCGAACGCGTGGCCGCCGTTTCCTCGCGGCGGCGAATCACGTTCGCCTGCGCGGATTTCTCCGCTTCGACCACCTGCGCGAGGATCGTCTTCATGTCGCCCGGCAGCACGATATCCTTCACGCCGACGCTGCGCACGTCCACGCCGGAATGCTCGAGACGGGCACGCACCTGCGTGATCACGACGTCGTCGATCGACTGCTTGTCTTCCAGCAGTTCGTCGAGCGAGCGCGTGCCGACGGCCGATCGCAGTGCGAACTGCAGCTCGCGATACAGGTGCTCGACCGGCTTCTGCAGCTGGCCGAACGCGTGCAGCACGTCCGCATAGCACCACGTCGCCGACAGGTTCAGCCGCAGCGCGACCTTGTCGCGCGTCAGGATTTCCTGTCCGCCGACTTCGATCGCCTGCAAACGCAGGTCGACGAGTTCGACCGCGACGTCGCGGTTGAAGCGCCAGAACGCCGCAACGCCCGCGTCCAGCAACCGTTCGATCTTGCCGTCGATCTTCAGCACGCCGACGTGGTACGCCGGCACCTGCGCCAGCAGCACGCCCGTCAGGCCCGCCACGCCGCGCGCACGCAGCGCCGGTTGCGCGATGCGCTTCACGAGCGCGGCCGGCAGCAGGCTGTCCTGCGCGAGATCGACGCGTTCGAGACGGTGCGCGGTCAGGCCGCGCCAGTACAGCCGGCGCGTGCCCGGCGCCAGGATCTCGACGAGCACGTCGTCTTCGTAGCGCAGGCCGGCTTCATCATCGGCGAGGTCCATCGCGACGAAGTGCTGCGCGAGCACGTCCGGCGCGTCGTGACGCAGGTAATCGGCCAGTGCCGCATCGGCGAGCGGCGCGTCGAGACGCGCGGTCTGCACCGACAGGCGCTTGAACGGATCGAAGGCCTTGAACACGCCCGGTTCCAGCACCTTCACGAAATCGCCCTCGTTCATCAGCAGCGCGCGTTCGTTCTTTTTCACAACATGTCGCATCCACATATTCTTGTCCTTTTCTTCAATGACCGCCGGGTGACACGCATCGTGCGGATCGCGGGGCGACGCAACCGGGCGGGCGGCGCGCTGGCCCGGCGTCGACGTGCACGGCGACGCATCCTGCATCGCGTCGTCGTGCGCGTTCGCGCGGGCCGTGCGGCCGTCCGGCCGATCGCGCGGAACCGCAACCGGTCCGACGCGCGGCGGGCCTTGCGGCCCGCACCGGCGGGTACTGCTTCTATCAAGAGACTGTCCTTGCGGACAGTGTTCGAGCGGGATTCGAACCCGCTACACACCGGCTTGCGCCGGCTGCTCTACCTATGAGCTTCCGAACGGAGGGCGCCCCGGGACTCGAACCCGGGCGAAGTTCCAGTACGCGCCCGTTTGCCTTCGTCTGCCCATGGCGACATGCGCTGCCGCGACGAACGAGGTTCGGCGGCGGCGCACCAGCAGGGCTTTGTGAACCCTGACTCGTGGGCCAGCGGGACATCCGGCGCTTTCTATTTAGCGAGGAGCGTGCCAGCGGGTGACTCGATGCTCGAGAAAAATCTCAAGCCATTGAAGTAAAAGGGAAAATTATTTCAAGCGGCAGGTGAGGCTTGAATCTCCGATGGTGGCTCGATCCGGAATATTCGATACAATCGGATCGCTTCTTATCCTATGAGATAAACATGCGAAAGACTGTTGCGATCGGTTTTCTCGGTACCGTGCTCGACCAGGGCGGCGGCTCGCAGCGCCGATGGCGCAACTGGCGGCCGACGATTTCGCTGTGCGAGCAGCGCGACACGCCGATCGACCGGCTCGAACTGTTGCACTCGCCAAACTACGCGCGGCTCGCGAACCGCGTGAAGCAGGATCTCGAGCGTGTGTCGCCGCACACCGACGTGCGGCTGATCCCGATGGAGATTCGCGATCCGTGGGATTTCGAGGAGGTCTACGCCACGCTGCACGATTTCGCGCGCGCGTACCCGTTCGATCTCGACCGCGAGGACTACCTGATCCACATCACGACGGGCACGCACGTCGCGCAGATCTGCTGGTTCCTGCTGGCGGAGGCGCGCTACCTGCCTGCGCGTCTCGCGCAGACGGCGCCGCCGCAGAAGACCGACGAAGGGCCGAGCGGGCCCGGCACGATGTCGGTGATCGATCTCGACCTGTCGCGCTACAACCGCATCGCGCAGCGCTTCACGCGCGAACGCGACGAAACGGTGTCGTTCCTGAAGGCCGGCATCGCGACGCGCAACGCGCGCTTCAACGCGCTGATCGAGCAACTGGAGCGCGTGGCCGTGCGTTCGCGCGCGCCGATGCTGCTGGTCGGGCCGACGGGTGCCGGCAAGTCGTTTCTCGCGAAGCGCGTGTACGAGCTGAAGCGCGGCCGTCATCGGCTCGCGGGGCCGTTCATCGAGATCAACTGCGCGACGCTGCGCGGCGACGCGGC
This sequence comes from Burkholderia sp. AU45274, assembly GCF_030482505.1. Classification (NCBI taxonomy): domain Bacteria; kingdom Pseudomonadati; phylum Pseudomonadota; class Betaproteobacteria; order Burkholderiales; family Burkholderiaceae; genus Burkholderia; species Burkholderia sp. AU45274. The sequence goes on from NZ_JAUJQE010000001.1 coordinate 397,252, forward strand.
GATGTCGACGTTGTTCGGTCACGTGAAGGGCGCGTTCACGGGCGCGCAGTCGGCGCGGGCCGGGCTGCTGCGCGCGGCGGACGGCGGGCTGCTGTTTCTCGACGAGATCGGCGAACTCGGGCTCGACGAACAGGCGATGCTGCTGAAGGCGATCGAGGAGAAGCGTTTCCTGCCGGTCGGCGCGGACGTCGAGGCGACCAGCGATTTCGAGCTGATCGCGGGCACGCACCGCGACCTGCGGCAGATGGTGGCGGCCGGCACGTTCCGCGAAGATCTCTACGCGCGGATCAACCTGTGGACGTACGAACTGCCGGGGCTGGCCGAGCGGCGCGAGGACATCGAGCCGAACCTCGAATTCGAACTCGACCGTTTCGGCCGCGAGCAGGGCGAGCAGGTGCGGTTCAACGTCGAGGCGAAGCGGCGCTATCTCGCGTTCGCCGCGTCGCCGCGCGCGGCGTGGGCCGGCAACTTCCGCGAGCTGTCCGCGTCGGTCACGCGGATGGCGACACTGGCCGATGCGGGGCGGATTACCGAAGCGCTCGCCGAGCAGGAAGTCGAACGGCTGACGCGCACGTGGTCGTCACCGGGCGGCGCGGAGGCGTCCGAGGCATGTGTCGACGCGGTGTTCGGTGCGCGTGCGGAAGAACTCGACCTGTTCGACCGTGCGCAGCTCGAACGCGTGCTGGACGTGTGCCGCATGTCGGCAAGCTTGTCGGAGGCGGGACGCACGCTGTTCGCGGTGTCGCGGCAGAGCAAGAAGCAGCCGAACGATGCGGACCGGCTGCGCAAGTATCTGGCGCGATTCGGGCTGGATTGGGACGGGGTGCGGCAGGCGCTCGACGGAGCGTGACGCGTACGGCGGCGAGGGTGCCGCGTGCAGCTGGAGCGCGCGGCACGCGGCCATCGATCGGGCAGGGTTACGCCGCCGCTGCCTCGTGAAACGGCGCCAGGAATGCCCACTCCGGCTGCGCAGCCGCCACATCCGCGAGCCCGCGCGCGAATGCGTGCGCCGGTAGCCACGGATAGCCGAACGCCGCATGCAGTGCATCGAGCTTCACCGACTGCGGATCATCGATCGTATCCATCCGTTCGATGTGAATATGCAGCGCGGCAATCCGCGCGGCGTGGTCGCTTTCGCCGTTGCCCGCGAACTGCCAGCGGTACGTGCCATGCCCGATCCGCAACGCGCCGTTGTCCTGCTGACGCATCACGACGAGCCACGACATCTCGCTGGCACTCTCTGAGTCGACTTCGGGCGCCGTGCAAACGTAATAGGTCCGGCACCGTTCGAACCGCTCGCCGAATTCCTCGACCAGCGTGCGCGCAATCGCAGCCGCGCCCGTCACGCGCGGCGGAAAATCGATGTCGTCGTTCGCGAGCGAAAAGCTCAGCTCGGCATCGGCCGCGAAGCAGTCGGCGATCAGCGCGGGGCGGTTCAGGTCTTTCGCGCGCAGATAGCACTCGAGCAGCGCGCGAACCGTTGCGGGATGAAGCGGAAAGGGCATGGACGCGCCTCCTGTATCGGGAAATCGGGACACATTCGCCGGCCGGGCCAGGCCAGGGACGGATGTGCCTTTGACGTATAATTTCGTTTCAAAGCTAAATTCGCATGACCGTACGGAGCGTCGAAGTCATGGCCAAGCAGCAAGAGGAGTCCGTTCTGACCATTACCAACCCGGCCTGCCTGATCGACGGCACGGACACGGAATTTCGCCATCTGATCAACGGGCTGCTGCCGTTCGCGGCCCGCCTGCTGTCGGTGCGCGACGGCTTCGGCTCGCTGATCGGCCTCACCGGCATCCAGTATTCGCTGCTCGTCTCGGTTTCGCATCTGTCGCACGACGATGTCGTGACCGTCAATCGCCTCGCCGATCACCTGCACCTGAGCGGCGCATTCGTCACGATCGAGACCGGCAAGCTGAAGAAGCTCGGCCTGATCGACAAACGCTCCGACCCCGACGACAAGCGCAAGATGCGGCTCACGGTCACGCCGGCCGGCTCGAAGCTGCTGAAGGCGTTCGCCGATACGCAGCAGCGCATCAACAACGTGCTGTTCGAGGGCGTGACGAAGACCGAATTCAAGGCGCTCTGCTCGGTGATCGACCGCCTCGTCACCAATGGCGACCGCGCGACGCTCGATCTCGCCCACCTGATCGCGCGCCAGGAGAAAGGCTGACGCGCGCGAGCCGCGGGCCCGCCCGCGCTCGCCGGCCGGCCTGACGCATCGACTGCGCTCAGTGCGCGGCCCACTCGATCGTATTCAGGTCGACCCCTTCGAGATGCATGTCCCACAGCGGGCTCAGCGCACGCAGCTTGCCGACCGTGTCGCGCACCTGCGCGATCACGCTGTCGACTTCGGCTTCGGTCGTGAAGCGGCCGAGCGTGAAGCGGATCGAGCTGTGCGCGAGCTCGTCGCTGCGGCCCAGCGCGCGCAGCACGTACGACGGCTCCAGCGATGCCGACGTGCACGCGGAGCCTGACGACACCGCGACGCCCTTGATTCCCATGATCAGCGACTCGCCTTCGACGAAATTGAAGCTGACGTTCAGGTTGTGCGGAATCCGGCGGGTGAGATCGCCGTTCACGTAAACCTCGTCGAGTGTCGACAGGCCGGCCAGCAACCGGTCGCGCAAGGCGCCGACACGACGGCTTTCTTCCGCCATCTCTTCCTTCGCGAGCCGGAACGCCTCGCCCATCCCGACGATCTGGTGCGTCGGCAGCGTGCCCGAACGCATCCCGCGCTCATGGCCGCCGCCGTGCATCTGCGCTTCGATCCGCACGCGCGGCTTGCGGCGCACGTACAGCGCGCCGATTCCCTTCGGGCCGTAGACCTTGTGTGCGGTCACCGTCAGCAGGTCGACGTTCAATGCATTCACGTCGACCGGAATCTTGCCGGCCGCCTGCACCGCGTCGCAATGGAACACGATGCCGCGCGCACGGCACAGCGCACCGATCTCCGCCACCGGCTGGATCACGCCCGTTTCATTGTTCGCGAGCATCACCGACACCAGGATCGTGTCGGCGCGCAGCGCCTGCTGCACGGCATCGAGATCGAGCAGGCCGTCTTCCCGCACGTCGAGATACGTGACGTCGAAGCCCTGGCGTTCGAGTTCGCGACACGTATCGAGTACGGCCTTGTGCTCGGTCTTCACCGTGACGAGGTGCTTGCCCTTGCCCTGGTAGAAGTGCGCGGCACCCTTGATCGCGAGGTTGTTGCCCTCGGTCGCGCCGGACGTCCACACGATTTCGCGCGGGTCGGCGCCGAGCAGTGCGGCGACGTGCGCGCGCGCTTCCTCGACGGCCTGCTCGGCCGCCCAGCCGTAGCTGTGGCTGCGTGACGCCGGGTTGCCGAACACCATTTTGTCGACCACGCGCGGATCGACGGGCGTCGTCGCGCTGTAGTCCATGTAGATCGGACGGGATTGCATCGATGCGGCTCCGGAAGACGGTGTCTCCCGCGGTGCCCGAAAGCACCGGGGAACAGGGTAGCCGCAGTGTACGTGGACATTCCCGGACGTCGCGCAACATCCATCCCGCCAGTAGGGTTGTCTTTCAAACAAAGCTTTCAAGTTCAGGGTTTACGACAACTTGAACCCGCCTTTGTGTTTGCATTTAATAAAAGCTAAATAACAAAGCTAAATAACGGTGCTTTGTTGGGCCGGATTCCACTGCGGAATCCGGCGATGCAACCCAAGGAGGACGAGATGAGCGAGAACCATGCCGGAACCGGCGCGGGCGCCGACGAGCAGCGGCGCTTTCGCACGGCGCTGTCGATGTTCGCGACGGGCGTCGCGGTGATTACCGCCCCGCGCAAGGAGGGGATGCCGATCGGCATCACGGTCGCGTCGTTCAATTCGGTGTCGCTGGATCCGCCTCTGATCCTGTTCTCGGTCGACCGTCGCAGCCTGAGCCTCGGCGACCTGGCCGGCGCGGAAGGCTATGCGGTCAACGTGCTCGACGAGACGCAGCAGCACCTGTCGAACTGCTTCGCGAAGGCGAACGGCGACAAGTGGGGCTGGCGTGCGGACGCAGCCGACGACGATGGCGCGGTGCTGCTGCCCGACGCTCTCGCGACATTCGAATGCGAACCCTATGCGCAGTACGACGGCGGCGATCACGTGATCTTCGTCGGCCGCGTGACGCGGCACTGCGCGCGTTCGGAAGGGCGACCGCTGATCTTCTTCGGCGGCCGCTACCGCACGCTCGACGGCATGCACGCGCCGTCTGCCTGAATGCAATCCACGTTTCATTCCACCCTGGAGGACACCATGATCAAGAACGGGACTCAGCACATCGCGTCGCTGCGTGACGGGCGGCAGGTCTACCTGAACGGCCAGCCGGTCGGCGACGTGACCGCGCACGCGGCATTCCGCAATTCGATCCGTAGCTACGCGAGCCTGTACGACTACCAGGCGCGCGACGAGAACGTCGAGAAGATGACGTTCGTCTCGCCCGACTCGGGCAACCGCGTCAGCCGGATCTGGCAACTGCCGACGTCCTATGACGAACTCGTCGAGCGCCGTGCCGCGCTGGAAGCGTGGTCGGAGCTGCACTATGGCTTCATGGGGCGTTCGCCGGATCACGTCGCATCCTGTCTTTCCGGCATGTTCATGGGCGCCGACGTGTTCGAGCAATACGATCCGGCGCGAGCGGGCGCGCTGCGCGACTACTACCGCCATGCGCGCGACAACGACCTGTTCCTGACCTACGTGATCGTGAATCCGCAGGCGAACCAGTCGAAGTCCGCACACGAGCAGGAGGACAAGTACCTCGCGGTCGGCATCGTCGATCAGGATGCCGAAGGCATCACGGTGCGCGGCGCGAAGATGCTCGCGACGAGCGGGATCATGGCGAACGAGGTGTTCTGCAGCTGCATCCAGCCGCTGCGCGAAGGCGACGAGATGTACGCGCTGTCGTTCGCGGTGCCGATGAACGCGAAGGGCATGAAGATCCTGTCGCGCAAGTCGTACGAGGAGAACGCGACGTCGGTGTTCGACAACCCGCTGTCGAGCCGCTTCGACGAGAACGACGCGGTGCTGTATTTCGACGACGTGAAGGTGCCGTGGGAACGGATCTTCGTCGCCGGCAATACGGCGATGTGCGCGAAGCAGTTCCATGCGACGCCCGCGCACGTGTACCAGAACTACCAATGCCAGGTGCGGCTGATGACGAAGCTGCGCTTCCTCGTCGGGCTCGGGTTGAAGATTTCCGAGGTCAACGGCACGAATACGTTCCCGCAGGTGCGCGAAACGCTGGGCCAGCTCGCGGCCGAAGCGTCGATGGTCGAGGCGTGGGTCTACGGGATGGAAGCGAAGGGCACCGTCGTCAACGGTTTCTACGTGCCCGACCGCAACATGCTGTACGGCTCGCAGGTCGTCACGCAGCAGCTCTATTCGAAGGTGCTCAACACGCTGCGCGAGCTCGCCGGCGGCGGAATGATCATGCTGCCGTCCAGCGTGCGCGATTTCGAGAATCCCGACCTGCTGCGCATCATCGAGAAAACACAGAAATCGCCCGTGTGTTCGTCGGAGGAGCGCGTGAAGTTCTTCAAGCTCGCGTGGGATGCGGTCGGCTCCGAATTCGCCTCGCGCCACAACCAGTACGAGCTGTTCTATGCGGGCGCGTCGTTCGTCACGAAGGGGCACGCGTATCGCACGTACGACTGGCAGCGCGCGTCGCATCTCGTCGATTCGATGCTCGGCAGCTATTCGCTGAACCAGGAACTGTCGACGCCGCGCGCCGCCTGACGCGTCGCCTTGCATCCGATTCATCCGCTATCGCCACAGGAGAGACAGATGGCCATCAACAAGCTTCACGACGAATTCCATACGCTGGACATGCAGCGCGACTGGCGGCTGCCGGAAGGCTATGACCCCGCGTCCGGCGCGCAGGAGCTGATCCTGTCCGGCGCGCTCGACACCGAGCGCAAGCGCGGCAGCCGCACGCGCCTGTTGCGCCTGCCGGCCGGGCTGCATACGAAGAAGCCGTTCGTGCACGACTACTGGGAAGAGGTGTTTCTCGTCGAGGGCGACCTGACCGTCGGCAACGACGAGCACGGCAACGGCGGTACGCCGTTCAAGGGCTACACGTACGCGGTGCGTCCGCCCGGCGCATGGCACGGCCCGTTCAAGTCGAACGGCGGCTGCGTGCTGCTGGAGATCCACTACTACGACCCGGCGTAAGCCCGGCCGATCCACGACACACGGCGGGCGGCAGCGCGCAGCGCGTGCGCTGCCCGCCACGAGGAGCATTCGATGAAAACCATCACGTTCGCGATCGACGGTCGCGACGGCCGCACCGAGCGCGCGATCGCGATCGACACGCTCGTGATCGCGGGCTGGACCGGCCGCGACACGGTCGCCATGGAGCAGCACATCCGCGAGCTGGAGGAACTCGGCGTCAAGCGCCCGGCGACGACGCCCGTGTTCTACCGCGTCGCGGCCGATCGCCTCGATCCGTCGCCCGCGATCCAGGTATCGGGCGGGCAGAGCAGCGGCGAAGCGGAATTCGTGCTGCTGCGCGACGGCGGCGAGACCTTCGTGGGCATCGCGTCCGACCATACCGACCGTGAAGTCGAGACCTACGGGATCACGGTGTCGAAGCAGATGTGCGGCAAGCCGTGCGCGAACACGCTGTGGAAGTTCGACGACGTGGCCGGGCACTGGGATCAGCTCGTGCTGCGCGCGTACGCGACGATCGACGGCGAGCGCGTGCTGTATCAGGAGGGCAAGGTGACCGCGATGCGCGCGCCCGACGACCTGCTCGCGCAGTTCGCACGCCACGACGGCCGCTTCGTCGACGGCACCGCGATGCTGTGCGGCACGCTTGCGGCGATCGGCGGTATCCGGCCGGCCGAGCGGTTCGAGGTCGAGCTGGAAGATCCGGTGCTGGGGCGCACATTGCGGCATGTGTATGTGGTGGACACGCTGCCCGTGGCGGGTTGACGCGGTAGCAGCGCACGCACTCAGGCGCGGCAGATCGCGATGATCTCCGCGCTGGTTGCATCATCGAACGGCGCGTGCTGCCAGTCGCCGCACCAGTCGGCCGACGAGAATCCGGCTGCGATCACGCGTGCCTGCAGGTCGGGTTGCGCGATGAAACGCAGCCGGCTCGTGTTCGTCAGCAACGTAGCGTCACGACGGAAGCGGTAGTGCGTGTCGAACGTCACGATCGCACCGTCCACCGAGCGCACCGCATGATGAAGATCGACGATGCCCGCTTCGCGGGACTCGACGCTGCGTGCCGAATGCTCAGGTGTCCATGCACGCCACGGCTGGATGCGCGGATTGCGGGTGTCGAACAGGAAGCGGCCGCCGTCCGCGAGCACGCGCCGCACGCCGCGCAGCGTCGCGTCGATTTCGGTGTCGGTCAGCAGGCACTGGAACGCATGCCCGGTCATCACGACCGCATCGAACGGTGGTGCGCCAGGCGGCAGGCTGTCGAGCCCGCATGCGAGCCAGTGGACGGTGTCGGCGCCTGGCTGGCGTCGCGCGTATTCGATCATCGCCGGCGCGGGATCGATCGCGACGACGTCGTGCCCGGCTGCCGCCAGCCGGCGCGCGAACGTGCCGGTGCCGCAGCCGAGATCGAGGATGCGTTGCCGCGCGGCACCGATCACGGAGGTGTAGAACGCGAAGTCCTGGTCGCCCGCATTGAACAGGTCGTAGAGCGCGACGAGGCGCGAGTCGGTGTAGAGGACTTCGCCGGCGGGCGCGGCGGAAGACGTCATGCGGCTGCGCGTATCAGCGCTGCTGCACCGCCACGCGCAGCCCGAGCGCGATGAAGATCGAGCCGATGATCTTCCCCTGCCAGCGCGTGAGCCACGTGAGCCGCTTCACGATGCGGCCGAGCGGGCGGATCGAGCACGCGATCAGCGTCGTGTAGAGCGAGCTGAGCACGACGAAGATCAGCCCGAGCACCGCGAACTGCACGAACGTCGAGCCGCGTTCCGGATGCACGAACTGCGGCATGAACGCGAGGAAGAACAGCGCGGTCTTCGGATTCAGCACTTCGGCGGGAATCGCCTGCAGGTACGCCTTGAGCGGCGTGACCGGCGACACGCTCGGCAGCGACGGATCGGACGGCTTCTCGATCAGCGCGCGCACGCCGAGATAGATCAGGTACGCGGCGCCGACCACCTTCACGACGTTGAACGCGAGCGCCGACGTCATCAGCAGCGCCGACAGGCCTACGGCTGCGAACAGCGTGTGCACGAAGTCGCCGCTGGCGACGCCGAGGCCGGTCAGGATGCCGGTCTTGCGGCCACCCTGCACGGTGCGGCTCAGCACGAGCAGCACGGCGGGGCCGGGAATCAGGAACAGGCCCAGGACGACGGCCGTGAAGGTGGTCAGCGTGGTCAGGTCGAACATGGCGGCTCCGGCAGGTGGGCACAGCGGCGGGGGATCGGGGCATTGTATTCGTTTCGGCGCGCGACCGCAGACGCCGCCCGGGCACCGGCACGGCCGGATCAACCCCTTTCTGGTATAAGCACGAAAAGGCGCGCGGGCAGCGCGTCCGGCTTCCTTCCTCATCTACCGTTTCATGCGCCAGCTTCCACCGACCACCGATCCCGCAGCGGATGACGCAGTCTTCCACGTGCCGCGTCCGCTCGTCGTGTTCGGCGGCTCGGTCGTCGAGCCCGAATGGCTGCACGAGCGGCACAGTCATCCGCAGGCACAACTGCTCTACACGCTGAGCGGCGTGATCTACTGCGAGATCGACGGCGGCGTATGGAGCGCGCCGCCGCAGTGCACGGTGTGGATTCCGGGCGATGTCCCGCATTCGGCGCGCGGCTCGGCCGGCGCGACGTTCTACGCGGTGCTGGTCGAACCCGACGCCGCGCTCGACCTCCCTGCGCGCTGCTGCACGCTGTCGGTGTCGCCGCTGCTGCGCGAGCTGCTGCTGAGGGCGGCGAGCTTCCCGAACCTGTATGACGTCGACGGGCCGCAGGGGCGGCTGATGGCGACGCTGCTCGACGAACTCGTCGCGGCGCCGGTCGAGGATCTGTACCTGCCGATGCCGGTCGACCGGCGGCTGCGCAAGCTGATTGACCATCTGCTCGACGATCCGGCCGACAAGTCGCCGCTGGCCGAACTCGCGCGGCGCGTGGGCATCAGCGAGCGCAGCCTGACGCGGCTCGCGGCGAAGGAGCTCGGGATGAGCGTCGGCGACTGGCGCCGTCGGCTGCACGTCGCGCTGTCGCTGCGAATGCTGACGGCGGGCCGCCGCGTGCACCAGATCGCGATCGATCTCGGCTACGAGAGCGCGAGCAGCTTCGTGACGATGTTCCGCAAGGCGACCGGCAAGTCGCCGACGCAATTCCTGACCGACCGGCAACGCTGAGCGATGACGGCCGTGCCGCCACGTGTGCGCGATTGGCCGGATTGAGCAAGCGGTTGGCCGGGACGATAAATGACGCCGCTGGCCTCGATCCATAAAATGAGAATCGCTCTCATCTGGAGGCCGACATGCAAATCTTCACGACTGAATTCCCGTTTGTCTGGTTGCGTTACACCGGTTCGACGCACACCGATCCCGCCCGCCTGATCGCCGAACTCGACGCGTTGCTGGCGCGTCGCGAACCGTTCGTTCTTCTGACCGACGATGCGCCGTCCGGCGACGATCGCGGCGGGGACGATCACGAGTTGCGCAAGCAGCTCGCGAAGTGGAGCAAGGCCAACCGCGCGCAGTCGCGCGAATGGATCCCCGCGATGATCGCGATCGAGCCCGACGCTGCGCGGCGCGTGGCGCTCAACGCATTCTCGGGTGCGTTCGAGAAGGTATGGGGCTATCCGTTGAACGCGGCAGCCACCCGCGACGACGCGCTCGCGCTGGCGCAGCAGCTGCTCGACGAACCGGCGCGCGGCGCCGTGGCGGCGAATGGCTGAAGCCACGCTGCCGCGCCGGCGGCGCGGCGTTCCTCGATACGCATGCACGGCGCGCAAGCGCGCGCCGTGGCATGCGGCAAACATGCAGGGGTGTCCGGTGGACAATCCGATCCGCGCGATGCGCATCTTCACGCGCATCGTCGAAATGAACAGCTTCACGCGTGCGGCGCAGGCGCTCGGCATTTCGCGCGCCACCGCGACGCGGACCGTGCAGGAGCTCGAAACGGCGCTCGGCATGCCTTTGCTGGTGCGCACCACGCGCGCGCTGCGGGCGACGCCCGAAGGCGACGCGTACTACCGGCGCTGCGTGCGCATCACGGCCGATGTCGACGAACTCGAAGCCAGCATTCGCGGCGCCGCGCTGCGTCCGAGCGGGCCGCTGCGCGTCGAGCTGCCGGCGGCGGTCGCGGACGCGATCGTGCTGCCGGCGCTCGGCGCGTTTCATGCGCGGCATCCCGATCTGGTGCTGACGCTGGGTGTATCCGGGCGCGCGGCCGATCGCGTCGGCGATGCGATCGACTGCAGTGTCCGGCTCGGCGAACTGCCCGATTCGTCGCTTGTCGCGCGCCGGCTCGGCACGCTCGAGCGCGTGACCTGCGCGAGCCCCGCGTATCTCGATCGCCACGGCGTGCCGCGTACGCTCGAAGACCTGGCCGTGCATCGCGCGGTCAGCATGTCGTCCGTTCAGGGCCAGCGCACGGCCGAACTCGATTTCGTCGTCGATGGCGCGGTGCGCAAGGTGCGGATGGACGGGATCGTCAGCGTGGACGACGAGCAGGCGTATCTGGCGTGCGGCATGCATGGCCTCGGGCTGATCCAGCCGCCGCGCGTCGCCGCGCAGCCGCTGATCGACGCGGGGCGGTTGCGGGAAGTGCTGCCGCGCTGGCGGCCCGACGCGATCGCGGTGTCGGCCGTCTACGTGAAGCGGCCGCATGTGTCGCCCGGCGTGCGCGCGTTCGTCGACTGGATCGGCGAGCGTTTCGAGGCGGCGGTGAGCGGCCATGCGGGCCTGATCACCGCACGGGTGTGGCGGCCGACGGTGGGCGCCGCGGACAGGGTTGACCAGGTGGACGCCCAGATGGCCGCAGCTTGATCAGCAAGTGTCGAGTCAGGCGCGGTCAACGGTTCGCAATCGTCGTGGGTGCGCGCGCTTGACCGACGAGATTGCGCAAGCGGATCGACGATCCCGCCGGGTTGCCGTGGCGAAGCGGACGGCGGCGGCCGGGCGCGGCCGACTCATATGGCAGTGTCAATATTTCGGCGATTTTTTGACGAAATAGCTGAAACATTGGTGCTTTTGACCGAGCCGCACGTTGGTCTCTGCTGAATCGACGGACGTCGTTTCGTGCGTCCCGATCACCGCCCCAGCTCGTCCGCCAGAAAATCGACGAACGCCCGGATCCGCGTGGACATCTGGTGACGCTGCGCATACACCGCATAGATGTCGGCGCTCGGCGTTTCGTGGTCGGGCAGCACGACGACCAGGCGGCCGTCGGCGAGATAGTCGCGCAGATCCCATTCCGCGCGCATCAGGATCCCGTGCCCGTCGAGCGCCCATTTCACGGCGATCTCGCCGTCGTTCGTCGTCAGGTTGCCGTTGATGCGCACGGCCTCCGTGTGGCGTGCCGCGCCGCGCCCGCTTGTCAGGCGCCAGATTCCGTAACCTTCGTCCCCCTGCCGGATGCCGATGCAGTTGTGCCGCGTCAGGTCGTGCGGCGTCGCCGGTGTGCCGTGCCGCGCGAGATACGCGGGCGCCGCGCACAGCAGCCGGCGGTTCGGCGCGAGCCGTCGCGCGACGACCCGCGTATCGGGCGGCTCGCCGAACCGGATGCACACGTCGAACGCGTCGTCGGTGAGCGGCGGCGGCATCACCGACAACTGCAGTTGCACCGACACCTCCGGATAACGCGCGACGAAGCGCGAGATCGCGGGGCCGACCTGGTTGCGTCCGAAGCCGAGCGTCGCGTTCACGCGCAGCAGCCCCTTCGGGCGCTGCTTCGCGCTGCCGAGCAGTTCGCCGAGTTCGTCCATCTGGTCGAGGATCCGGCGCGCGTAGTCGAGATACACGTCGCCTTCGGGCGTCAGCATCATTCGCCGCGTCGTGCGGTTCACGAGCGTCACGCCCGCGCGCCGCTCCATCTGCGTGAGCCGCTTGCTGACGGCCGCCGCGGTCAGCCCGAGTTCGCGTGCGGCCGCGCTCAGGCTGCCCGACGCGGCCAGCGTCGAGAAGAAGCCGAGATCAGCCGGCTGAACGGTATCCGCCATGTCGGGATTCGTGAATTCAAGTTAAAGATGCTTTGAGTCTAGCACCGGTTCCCGCACTCTTGGTTCGGTAAAGTGCCTCCACGCTGACGATCAATCGAGGATGTGCGCATGAAGACCTACCGTATCGCAACGATTCCCGGCGACGGGATCGGCAAGGAAGTGGTGCCCGCTGGCAAGCAGGTGCTGGAAGCGCTGGCCCGCGGCAGCGACCGCTTTGCGTTCGAGTTCGAGGATTTCGACTGGGGCGCCGACTACTACCGCCGGCACGGCGCGATGATGCCGGCCGACGGCCTCGATGCGCTGCGCGGCAAGGACGCGATCCTGTTCGGCTCGGCGGGCGACCCCGACGTGCCTGATCACGTGACGCTGTGGGGGCTGCGCCTGAAGATCTGCCAGGGCTTCGACCAGTACGCGAACGTGCGCCCGACGCGCATCCTGCCCGGCATCGACGCGCCGCTGAAGCGCTGCGGGCCCGACGACCTGAACTGGGTGATCGTCCGCGAGAACTCCGAGGGCGAATATGCGGGCGTCGGCGGCCGCGTGCACCAGGGCCATCCGATCGAGGCCGCGACCGACGTGTCGATCCTCACGCGTGCGGGCGTCGAACGCATCATGCGCTTCGCGTTCCGGCTCGCGCAGTCGCGCCCGCGCAAGCTGCTGACGGTGATCACGAAGAGCAACGCGCAGCGCCACGCGATGGTGATGTGGGACGAGATCGCGAAGCAGATCGCGCAGGAATTCCCCGACGTGACGTGGGACAAGGAGCTCGTCGATGCGGCGACCGCGCGCATGGTCAACCGGCCGGCGTCGCTCGACACGATCGTCGCGACCAACCTGCATGCGGACATCCTCAGCGATCTCGCGGCCGCGCTCGCCGGCAGCCTCGGCATCGCGCCGACCGGCAACATCGATCCCGAGCGCCGCTATCCGTCGATGTTCGAGCCGATCCACGGCTCCGCGTTCGACATCATGGGCAAGGGGCTCGCGAATCCGGTCGGCACGTTCTGGTCGGTCGTGATGCTGCTCGAGCACCTCGGCGAAACGGCCGCCGCCGCGCGGGTGATGCAGGCGATCGAGGCCGTGACGGCCGACCCGTCGCTGCATACGCGCGACCTCGGCGGCAGCGCGACGACCGCGCAGGTGACGGCGGCTGTGTGCGAGCGCGTCGCGAACGCGGCGGTCGCCGCCTGACGACAAGCGCGGCGATGGGCCGGCGGGCCGCGACAGGGCGGCCAGCGACCAGCGGCGGCGCGCGAGCGCAACCGGTTACCGTTCGTCGCCCGTTCATCGTCCCCGGATTTTCCTGTCCCGAGACTCGCGCGCCCGACGCGAGCGGGGCGCGCCGGCCCACGCGCTTCGTCGCGGTGCCGGCGAGCATTCATACACCGAGCACGACTCGACAACTAGCCGGCTCGACCTCGAAGGAGGAGACACATGCAAGCGGATCTGGAAACCCGCGTCGCGCGGAAACTGATGTGGCGCATCATTCCGTTCGTGATGCTGCTTTACTTCGTCAGCTTTCTCGATCGCGTCAACGTCGGCTTCGCCGCGATGACGATGAACAAGGCGATCGGCCTGTCGCCGACCGCGTTCGGGTTCGGCGGCGGCCTGTTCTTCATCGGCTACTTCCTGTTCGAGGTGCCGTCCAACCTGATTCTTCATCGCGTCGGCGCGCGCATCTGGATCGCGCGCGTGATGATCACGTGGGGGATCGTGTCGGCCGTGTCCGCATTCGCGGCCGGGCCGACGAGCTTCTACGTGCTGCGCTTCCTGCTCGGCATGGCCGAAGCCGGGTTCTTCCCCGGCATCATCCTGTACCTGAGTCTGTGGTTTCCCGCGAAGCAGCGCGCGGTGGCCGCCGCGTGGTTCATGGCGGCCGCGCCGATCTCGACCGCGATCGGCTCGCCGCTGTCGGGCGCGATCATGCAGATGCCGCCGATGTTCGGGCTCGCCGACTGGCAGATGCTGTACATCGTCGAAGCGCTGCCGGCGGTCGTGCTCGGCTTCGTCGTGCTCAGGTGCCTGACCGATGCACCGTCGAAGGCGGCGTGGCTGCGCGCGGACGAGCGCGACTGGCTGGTCGCGAAGCTGAAAGCCGAAGCCGATGCGCGCCACACGCATGCCGGGCATACGGCCGGCGCGTGGCAGGCCCTGCGCGACCCACGCGTGCTGGCGCTCGCGCTGATCTACTTCGGCACGTCGGCGGGGCTGTACACGCTCGGCCTGTGGGCGCCGCTGATGGTCAAGCAGTTCGGCTTCACCGCGCTGCAGACGGGCCTGCTCACCGGAATTCCGAGCATCGCCGCCGTCGTCGCGATGATCGCGTGGGCGCGGCATTCGGATCGTACCGGCGAGCGCACGTGGCACGTCGTGATTCCGTGCGTGCTTGCCTGCATCGGCTTCGTGTTCGCGGGGCAGGCGAGCACCGCGCTGCTGACCGTGCTTGCGCTGGTCGTCGTCAACATCGGGATCAGCGCCGCGAAGGCGCCGCTGTGGGCGATGCCGAGCGCGTTCCTGTCCGGCGCCGGCGCGGCGGCGGGCATCGCGATGATCAACTCGATCGGCAATCTCGGCGGGTTCGTCGGGCCGTTCGCGATCGGCTGGCTGAAGCACGTGACGGGCGGGTATGCGGCGGGGCTCTACGTGGTGGCGGGCACGCTCGCGGTGTCGGCGGTCGTCACGCTGATGTTGAGCCGCAAGGGCGCGAGGCAAGCCGCCGTGTCGGGGGTGCGGCATCACTCGTAAGCGCGACGTATGCATCGAAACGCCGGACGGTCGCGCATGACGTGTGCCCGTCCGGCTTCATGCGTCGTGCCGCGCGATCAGCTATGCGTGAGCGTCAGCGCATAGAACTTCACGACGGTGCCGGGCGTCGTCAGCGGCGTGCCGGACACGGCCGTCTGGTCGTAGTCGCCGGCCTTGAAGTAGAAGCTTTCGCCGTTGAAGCTCGAATCCATCGTGAAGGTCTTGGTCGTGCCGTTCGCCGTGACGGTGATCGTCGTGCCGCTCAGGCTCAGCGCGTAGCTGAACTTCTTGCCGACGCCGACCGTGGTGATCGGCGTGGTCGTCGACTTGCCGCCCTGGTTGGTGCTTTCGAGCAGCAGCTGCACGACGCCGCCCGACGTGAACTGCAGCTCGCACAGCGGCTTGCTCGGGCCGGTGCCCTGGAAGATCTGGCCGATCGTCGTGTGATCGGGCACCTGCGTGACGGCCACCGTCGCATTCAGCCGGTTCGTGCCGGAAGTTGGCCAGATCGCGTTCTCGCGCAGTTCGGTGCGCGGATGCAGCGAGCCGGACGTTGTCCAGCCCTGTGTGGGGTCCATCATCACCATCGATCCGTCGCTGCCGTCCGTGTAGAAATACGTCGGGTTCACGTAGCCGCCCGCGAGCGACGAACCGCTCACGGTGTCGACCTTGCCGGACGCGCCGGTCGGCAATTGCAGCGTGAACGGCGCGAGGTTGAAGTTCGAGCCGGGCGGGTTCGACGGGCTGAGCGCCATCACGGTGGCCTGCTGGCGGGCGGCGGCGGCCGGGCTGGCCGGATCGTCGCCGCCGCACGCGGACAGGCACGCAACGGACAGAACGGCGACGACGCACGGGATGATCCTGTTCTTCATGGTGTCTCTCTCTGATGGTCCGTGGCTGGGCGCCACGTTGTGGATAACGTTTTCCTATTCTGGCGCCTGATCGTCGAAACGAGATCGGTCGCCCGCAGGATTCACTCCAAAATACAGAAAGCAGATGAGGCTCGAAGGCTGAAACAGTGATGCCGGGAATTGCGGGATTTTCAAGGCTTGCAATCGGCTTTCCGTGAATGCGCTCAAGCCGATGGAGGACGATGCTAGCAAGAAGTGCCGGAAGAGTAAACGTTTTCCTATTTGGGCCGGAGAAGCTGTCTTTCGCCGGCTGCTGCGAGGTATCCGCGTGCCGGCGTGAAGGGCGCGGTCAGGTGTGCCGGTTACGGCTCAGTCGCCGCGACTTGTTGTGCGATACGCGCCGCACAAGCATCAGGCGTCGCATCGGATGTATCGAGCACCATCTGGCTGAACGGCCGCGACGCATAGCCTTCGCGATACATCTCGGCGATCCGGTTGCGCTCCCAGTCCGTCAGCGCACGCGAGCCGCGATTCGACGATGCGACCGCTTCGGGCGGTGCGAGCGTCACGATGAACAGCCGCGCATCGCGCGCGTCGCAGGCGGTGCGCAGCCGCTCGAATTCCGTTTCGCCGATCGGATAGGCGATGACCAGATGACGCTCACGTGCGTGCGTGATCTGCGTGACGAGACGTTCGAGCGCGATCGCCCACTGCACGTCGAAGGGTGCGTCTTCGGGCGCATTGTGATCGTCGCCGTCGATGAAGCGTGCGTCGGGCAGCAAGCGTGCGAGCGCAAGGCCGATCGTCGTCTTGCCGCTGTTGATCGGGCCGTTCAGGTGGATGACGGTCAGGGCGGTCATGAGTCAGCGCAGGAATTGGAAGACTCGCAGCTTGCCATGTCGGGTGTGGCGATGCCGTGCCGTTGGTACGTCACGCGAGGTGATGCGATTGCGGAGGGGAAAGCAGACAGGCGGGGGAGAGGCGGAAGGAGCGGCAGGCCGAGTGCGCGAAGAGGATGCGCCCCCCAGCCTGCCCAACCGTACCGCATCCAGCGATGCGGCACGGCGTCGAGCGAAGCGACTTACTTCTCGTCGCCCTTGATCTGCGGCAGCGCCGACGCTTCACCCGGCGTCAGCAGCCCGACTTGCGAGTACACGCGCAGCTTGTCGCGCGTATCGGTGATGTCGAGGTTGCGCATCGTCAGCTGGCCGATCCGGTCGCGCGGCGAGAACGTCGATGCGACCTTCTCCATCGACAGGCGTTCCGGCTGGTACGTGAGGTTCGGCGACTTCGTGCTCAGGATCGAGTAGTCGTTGCCGCGGCGCAGTTCGATCTTCACTTCGCCGGTGATCGCGCGCGCGACCCAGCGTTGTGCCGTTTCGCGCAGCATGATCGCCTGCGGGTCGAACCAGCGGCCCTGGTACAGCAGGCGGCCGAGGCGGCGGCCGTTCTCGCGGTACTGCTCGATCGTGTCTTCGTTGTGGATGCCGGTGACGAGACGCTCGTACGCGATGTACAGCAGCGCGAGGCCCGGAGCTTCGTAGATGCCGCGGCTCTTCGCTTCGATGATCCGGTTCTCGATCTGGTCGCTCATGCCGAGGCCGTGGCGGCCGCCGATGCGGTTCGCTTCCAGCAGCAGCTCGACCGGGTCGGTGAACTCGACGCCGTTCAGCGCGACCGGCTGGCCGGCTTCGAAGCGCACCGTCACTTCTTCGGCGGCGATCTTCACGTCGTCGCGCCAGAACGCAACGCCCATGATCGGGTTCACGATCTTGATGCCGCTTTCGAGGCTTTCGAGATCCTTCGCTTCGTGCGTCGCGCCGAGCAGGTTCGAATCGGTCGAGTAGGCCTTCTCGGCCGACATCTTGTACGCGAAACCGGCCTGGTTCATGAATTCGGACATTTCGGCACGGCCGCCGAGCTCGTCGATGAACGTCTGGTCGAGCCACGGCTTGTAGATCTTCAGATCCGGGTTCACGAGCAGGCCGTAGCGGTAGAAGCGCTCGATGTCGTTGCCCTTGTACGTGCTGCCGTCGCCCCAGATGTTGACGCCGTCTTCCTTCATCGCGGCGACGAGCATCGTGCCCGTCACGGCGCGGCCGATCGGCGTGGTGTTGAAGTACGTGACGCCGGCCGTCGTGATGTGGAACGCGCCGCTTTGCAGCGCCGCGATGCCTTCGGCGACGAGCTGCGCGCGGCAGTCGATCAGGCGGGCACCGGCTGCGCCGTATTCGATCGCGCGTTTCGGGATCGCGTCGTAATCGTCTTCGTCGGGCTGGCCGAGGTTCGCCGTGTATGCGTACGGGACGGCGCCCTTGAGTTTCATCCAGTGCAATGCAGCGCTGGTGTCCAGGCCGCCGGAGAAGGCGATACCGACCTTCTGGCCGGTCGGGAGGCTTTCGAGAATCGTGCTCATAGGAATTACCGTGGATTGAAGCCGGTGGGATCGTATTTCGCGGAATATGCGAGTATCGGCTGTCCGGGAGGTTGGGGCAAGGGCTGATTTTCGCGCGGAACGGTCGTCGAGCCTGTCGCGGCGGGCCTGGCGGGCGGTGAGCCGGGTGGAGAACATCGCGCTCACCGGTGCGAAATCGCGGCAGAAACAGGCATCGACGCGCGCGGCGCGGGCCGTGTTTCCGGGGCCGGATCGGCTGACGGGTGGGGCGGCCCGCCGTCAGGATGTCGATATGTCAAGATGAAAGGTATATGAAAGGCGGGCGCGCGAAGCCCGGATCCCCGCCGACGTCAGATGTTCCACGACTGCGCGGTGTCGAGCAGCTTCTCGCGCAGCTGATCGACTTCCGCGGCCAGCTTGGCCGTGATCGACACGTAGCCGGACAACTGCGGCGGCGGCGCGTCGTGCGGCGGGTCGACCGGCCGGCGGCGCGGCGAGAGCCGGCTCGGCGTGCCGAACTTGAGCGCGCGGCTCGCGCCGACCAGTGTGTCGCGGATGCGTCGGTTCACGGCCTTCATGTCGACGCGCATGTACTCGCGGGCCGCGATGTCGTCGCGGGCCGGCAGCGCGCTCGACAGGATCTCCAGATAACCGATGCACAGGCGCAGGCTGCGCTGGATCGCCTCGAGCTGCATCATCGACGTCTCGCATTCCTTCGACACCGACGGCATCAGCGAGCGCAGCTGGACGAGCAGCGCGCTCAGCGCGGCCATTTCCTTCAGGTGCGCGTCGTCGCTGACCTGGCGATCGCCCGCGAGCCGCGCATGCACGGCCGCGCACGCGCGCAGCGCATCGGCGAGCTTGTAGCGCCACGAATAGGTCGCGTAGAGCGGCAGCGCGAACGAGAACGCCAGCGCGATCGCGATGCCGACCAGCACGTTCACCGCGCGCCACAGGCCGTCGACGATCTCGTTGTCGCCGTGCCCGGCGACGATCACCATCGTGATCGCCGACAGCAGCGCGATGTAGCCGGCCTTGCCGATCGCGTGATACGCGCAGATTCCGCACCCAATGGCCATCAGCAGGTAGATCGCGAACGGCGCGTGCAGGAACGAGTAGAGGAGGATCAGCCCGAGCCCCGCGAGCGCGCCGATCGACGTGCCGAGCGCGCGCTCGGCCGCCTTCTTGCGGATGTTGCCGTGGTGCTGCAGCCCGCCGACGACGATCAGCACGGTGATCGTCGACCACTCGCCGTGCGGCACGTTCAGGCCGGTGGACAGCGCGATCGACACGAGAATCGCGAGCGAGACGCGCGCCGCATGGATCAGCTTCGCGTGCCGGTAGCGGCGATACGGGTCGAGCAGCGGGCGGAGCGCGTGGCGCAGGAACGGCGGCAGCCGGGCAGGGAACGGGGTGGTCATGGCGGAACGGGAGTGGCCGGAACGCGCACGGCGGCCTGCGCGGGCCGGCGCCGCGCCGCATGCGCAGCAGGTGTCACGCTAACCGAACGCGGGAGGACTGTCCACGGTGCGGTCATCCGGCCCGGCCGGCCGACGTGCGACTTCACGCCACGTCACGGCGATGTCATGCGCCGGCGGCGCTCGGCTGCGCCTCCAGCACGCGGTTGCGGCCGCCGGACTTCGCGCGGTAAAGCGCCTCGTCGGCCCGCTGCAGCAGCGTCGCGGCGTTCACGCGGCCGTCGGTGGCGGTCGCCGCGCCGATGCTCGCCGTGACGCGCCCGTACGGGCTTTTCGCGTGCTCGATGTCGAGCGCCGCGATCGCGCGCCGGATGCCTTCGGCGACGGTCAACGCGCCTGGCGCATCGGTGTCGGGCAACGTGACGACGAATTCCTCGCCGCCGTAGCGCGCGACGTGATCGCTGTCGCGGCGCAGGCAGCGCGACGCGGTTTGCGCGACGCGCCGCAGCACGTCGTCGCCGGCGGGATGGCCGTAATAGTCGTTGAAGGCCTTGAAGTGATCGACGTCGACGAACAGCACCGACAGCGGGCGGCCGCTGCGCGACGCACGCTGCGCCTCCTTCGCGAGCACCGTGTCGAACGTGCCGCGGTTGTCGAGGCCCGTCAGCGCATCGGTGTGCGCGAGCCGGTACAGCTTCGATTCGGCGACCTGGCGGCGCTTCAGTTCGCGCGACAGCGCCAGCGACCCCCACGCGATGAACCCGGTGAACAGGCACATCAGCACGACGGTCCAGATCGCGCGGTGGTGCCACGACGCGTAGATGTCGATCTCGGCGGGCGCGACGTCGACGATCAGCGGCAGGGCGGCGAGATGCTTGTAAACGTAGATGCGCCGGATGCCGTCGATCGCGCCGACTCCGGTCAGCGCGCCGTCGCGGGCGCGCTGCGATTCGATGAACAGCGGCGAGCTGTGCAGGTCGAGGCCGACCACGTGCGGGTCGAATGGCAGGCGCGACACGAGCGTGCCGTTGTCCTCGACGATCGCCGCGCTGCCGTGCTTGCCGACCGCCAGGCCGTCGAGCAGCGCGCGGAAGTAGTCGATGCTGAGCGTGCCGACGACGATGCCGGCGAACGCGCCGTCGGGTCGGTTGATCCGGCGGCTGAGGGCGATCGTCAAGGCGCCGCCGCGCAGCCGGGACGCATACGGCCGGCTGATGTAGAGGCCCTGGGCGAGCTGGTCGCGATGCACGGCGAAATAGTCGCGGTCGCCGAAATTGCCTTGCCGGGCGGGCGATGCGCTCGAATCGATCACGATATTGCCGTGCGCGTCCATCACGAAGATCGACCCGAGATACTCGCCGGTCGCCGCGCGGTCGAACAGCAGCCGGTGGCGCTGGCGCGGGGGCAGCGTCGCCAGTTCAGGATCGGTAATGCCGTCGACGACGTTCTGCAGCGACAAATCGTAGAGCTCGATATTGCGCGCGATATCGCGTTCGATCAGCAGCATCAGGTTGCGTGCATTTTCGACCGCATGGTCGTATGCATCGCGCCGCGCCTCGATTAAAAGCGACGTGGAAAGCCCCCAGCTGAACATCAGCAGCACGATCCCCGCCACGAGTACGCCGCGCGGCGACAGAATGCGTGCCACGATCGACGCGGTATGGCGGCGCAGCGCGGCGGGCAGCGTGAATGACTTCATCCTCGATGGGGGCGGGCGGCGGATTTTCGCGTCGTTGGCGATTCCGTACGCTGTTTATTTTGAATCGGGCCGCATTATCTCGCGAATTCCGGAGATTCGTGTGCACATGCAAAACATGCATGCGGATACGGCGATTCCCAACGATTACGCATCGTTACCGCTTTACACGCGGGTGATTTGATTTGAATCAATCGTCGATATCGGTTGTATTGTCTGAATAATCCCGTGATTACCCGGCGATTATGCGTGCCGGTGCGGTATCGGGCGGACGGCGACGGGGCGGTTGCGAAACATCGATGGGATCGGAGAACCGGATAACCATCCAGGACGCGGGGTTTTTGAGCCGACCTGCGACGGCGGCCCGGTTCGACGCGGCCAACCCCTTGATTCTGCGAAGTCTCCACGGCGGCGGCGGGCGGCGGCACCTGAGCTGTCCCCGTGACGAATCAGGTAGAATCCGCGCTTCGCCGCAGGCGCCCGCCGCGCAACGCGTATCGGGGCCGCATCGAATGCATCGCAGGACGCGCACCGCGCTCCGATTTCGCATGCGCCGGCTACGGATGCCGGCCCGCTCAACGTTCGTCTCGTTTATGTCCGCACTTCCGAAATCCGACCCATCCGGTTCGTCAGCGAACCCACCCAAGCTTCATCGCGCGCTGAAGGCGCGCCACCTGACGATGATCGCCATCGGCGGCTCGATCGGCACGGGCCTGTTCGTCGCGTCCGGCGCGTCGATCTCGCAGGCCGGCCCCGGCGGCGCGATGGTCGCGTACATGGCGATCGGCCTAATGGTCTATTTCCTGATGACGAGCCTCGGCGAGATGGCCGCGTTCATGCCGGTGTCGGGCTCGTTCGCGACTTACGGCGCGAAATACGTGGACGAGGGCTTCGGTTTCGCGCTCGGCTGGAACTACTGGTACAACTGGGCCGTGACGATCGCGGTGGAGCTGGTCGCCGCGCAGCTCGTGATGCATTACTGGTTCCCGAACGTGCCGGGCGTGTGGTGGAGCGCGGCGTTCCTCGGCGTGATGTTCCTGCTCAACGCGCTGACCGTGCGCGGCTTCGGCGAAGCCGAATACTGGTTCGCGCTGATCAAGGTCGTCACCGTGGTCGCGTTCATCGGCGTCGGCCTGCTGATGATCTTCGGCATTCTGAAGGGCGCGCCGAGCAACGGCTGGGGCAACCTGACGATCGGCGATGCACCGTTCGCGGGCGGCCTGCCGGCGCTGATGGGCGTCGCGATGATCGCGGGCTTCTCGTTCCAGGGCACCGAGCTGATCGGCGTCGCGGCCGGCGAATCGGAAAACCCGCGCACGACGATCCCGCGCGCGGTGCGCCAGGTGTTCTGGCGGATCCTGCTGTTCTACGTGTTCGCGATCTTCGTGATCGGCGTGCTGATTCCCTATACCGACCCGAACCTGCTGAAGACGGACGTGACCGACATCGGCGTGAGCCCGTTCACGCTCGTGTTCCGCCACGCGGGCCTTGCGTTCGCGGCCGGCGTGATGAACGCGGTGATCCTGACGGCCGTGCTGTCGGCCGGCAACTCGGGCATGTACGCGTCCACGCGGATGCTCTACAACCTCGCGACCGAAGGCCGCGCGCCGAAGATCTTCGCGAAGCTGTCGGCGGGCGGCGTGCCGCGCAACGCGTTGTATGCGACGACGGCCGTCGGCGCGTTGTGCTTCTTCACGTCGCTGTACGGCGACAAGACCGTGTATCTGTGGCTGCTGAACACGTCGGGGATGACCGGTTTCATCGCATGGCTCGGCATCGCGGTCAGCCACTACCGGTTCCG
This sequence comes from Burkholderia sp. AU45274, assembly GCF_030482505.1. Lineage (NCBI taxonomy): Bacteria > Pseudomonadati > Pseudomonadota > Betaproteobacteria > Burkholderiales > Burkholderiaceae > Burkholderia > Burkholderia sp. AU45274. The sequence continues at coordinate 420,310 of NZ_JAUJQE010000001.1, forward strand.
CAAGGGCTACGTGAAGCAGGGCTACGCGCTCGACCAGCTGCCGTACCAGTCGAAGTGGTTCCCGTTCGGTCCGCTGTTCGCGTTCGTGCTGTGCCTCGTGATCGCGCTCGGCCAGGACTATCAGGCGTTCCTCGCGAACCGGATCGACTGGGCGGGCGTCGCCGCGACCTACGTCGGCATTCCGCTGTTCCTGGTCGTGTGGCTCGGCTTCCGGTTCCTGAAGAAGAGCCGCTTCGTGCGCTACGAAGACATGGAAATCGCGCCGTGGATCGCCGCGAGCCGTGGCGCGCAGCGGCAGCCGGTGGCGAACCGCGAAACCGCGGGCTGACGCGGGCGCGGCACGTGGCCGCGTGACGTACGACGAAACGGGAAGCCTCGCGCTTCCCGTTTTTTTTGCCCGGCTTTTGCCTGCACGGGGTCAAAGCCGGTTATATTGCCCGACCCTACCGGGCCACGGCCCGGCCGGCGCGAGGCGCGCCGCGCGGATCGGCATCCGGCGCGCGCGACACGCGGCGGCCGGCGAAACGCCCGGCGTTTTCATCGTTCCATCCGGGCCGATACGGCCCGCGGAGCGCGCAACCCAGAGGAATCCATGAGCGCATCACCCGCCGAGCGGAAGGCCGGACCCGTTTCCATCGTGCGACTCGAAGCCGCGATCAACGCGTGGCGCGAAGTGTACCCGCCGGCGCCGGACGGCGAGGACGGCTACGCACTCGACGCCGGCAGCAATTGCCTCGCCGAGCTGTACGGCACGATGATCTGCTACCAATTGCCGGACGTGCCGCTCGACTCGCTGAGCGACGCGCAGCGCGACGCGCTCTACGCGACCGAGGTGTGATGCTCGGCCCACACGGTGCCGCGGCGCGGTATCGGTGAACGAACGGGAAGCGTTGTCGCTTCCCGTTTTGCATTGCGCGGCGCCGGCCGCCGCCGCGCGCGCAATGCGGTTCGCGCCGGGATCGGTGCCGGCTGAGGTATCGTGACGGGATCGGGAAGCAGGTGACCGGCAGGGCCGGTGTGGACGGTCGGCGCCCGCGCCGTGCGCGGTGCCGAATGAACATCCGTCGCCTGCCCGGGAGGATTCGAACATGGAGTTGAGACACCTCCGCTACTTCGTCGCGGTCGCCGAAGAGCGGAATTTCACGCGGGCGGCCGAACGGCTGCATATCGCGCAGCCGCCGCTGAGCCGGCAGATCCAGCAGCTCGAGGAAGCGCTCGGCGTGCCGCTGTTCGAGCGCAACGCGCGGCCGCTGAAGCTGACCGATGCGGGCCGCTTCTTCTATTCGCACGCGGTGCAGCTGCTCGCGCAGACGACCGAGCTCGAATCGATGACGAAGCGGGTCGGCAAGATCGAGCGCAGCATGTCGGTCGGCTTCGTCGGTTCGACGCTGTACGGGATGCTGCCGAAGATCATCCGGCGCTTTCGCAGCGAGTATCCGGCGGTCGAACTGAGCCTGCACGAGATGTCGACGATGGACCAGATCAAGGCGCTGAAGGAAGGGCGCATCGACGTCGGGTTCGGGCGCATCCGCCACGAGGATCCGAGCGTGCGGCGCGTCGTGCTGCGCGAGGAGCGGATGATCGTTGCGCTGCCGGTCGGCCATCCGCTCGACAGCGCGAAGCCGGTGCTGTCGCTGCACGATCTTGTGAACGACACGCTGATCATCTTTCCGAAGGCGCCGCGCCCGAGCTATGCGGACCAGGTGCTCGCGGCGTTTCACGATCGCGCGTTGCAGCCGCGCAAGATCTACGAGACGCGCGAACTGCAGATCGCGCTCGGCCTCGTCGCGATGGGCGAGGGCGTGTCGGTCGTGCCGCACAGCGTGTACGGGCTGAAGCGCGACGACATCAGCTACAAGCCGCTCGACGATCCGAATCTCGTGTCGCCGATCATCATGAGCATGCGGATGCTCGACGAATCGGAGGATCTCCGCGCGATGCAGGCGCTGATCTACCGGCTGTACGACGAGGCGCAGATGGAGTATCTGCCGCCGCAGCCCGAATGAACGCGCGGACGGTGGGGGCTTGCTTGACGCTGCGTGCGGGCGCGGGCCAACATCGCAGGATCCGGTACGGCCGCCGAGGGGCGGCCGCTTTCATGCAGACGACACACACATGACCGATATCCCGTTTGAGGAGAAAACCGTCGAGACGCCGCAAGGGCGCCTCTTTGCGAAACGCTGGCGCGGTGGTCTTGCGCAACAGACGGGTGCGTCGAAGGCGGTCGCTCCAATCGTCCTGCTGCACGATTCGCTGGGCTGCGTCGAACTGTGGCGCGACTTCCCCGTGCAGCTCGCGCGCGCCACGCAGCGCGACGTGATCGCCTACGATCGCCTCGGCTTCGGTCGGTCCGATCGCCATCCGGGGACACTCGGCACGACGTTCGTTCGCGACGAGGCCGATCACGCGTTCGCGGCGCTGCTCGAACACCTGGGCGTCGACGCGTTCGTCGCGCTCGGGCACAGCGTCGGCGGCGGGATGGCGGTCGGGTGTGCGGCCGCGCATCCGAATCGTTGCCGCGCGCTCGTGACGATCGCCGCGCAGGCATTCGTCGAGGATCGCACGCTGGCCGGCATCCGCGACGCGGGGCAGCAGTTCGACGAACCGGGTCAGCTCGACCGGCTCGCGCGCTATCACGGCGACAAGGCCGAATGGGTGCTGCGCGCGTGGGTCGACACGTGGCTGTCGCCGGCTTTTCGCGACTGGAATCTCGACGACGTCTTGCCGCGCGTGCAATGCGCGACGCTCGCGATTCACGGCGAAGACGACGAATATGGGTCCGACGTGCATCCGAAGCGGATCGCCGCGCGCGTCGCGGGGCCATCGTCGTATCTGTTGCTCGGCCAGTGCGGGCACATGCCGCACCGCGAGCGAACCGGCGACGTGCTGGCCGCCGTGACGACGTTCCTGCGCGACGCGCTCGCCTGAGCGCTGCTGCCACCGGCGGGCAGGTGCCCGCCGGCCGTCAGAACGCGAGCTGGATCGCGAGGTCGATCGCGAGCACGGCGATCGAGAGGCCGATCCCGAGGACCACGTTCGGCAGCCGGTGCTCGAAGTCGCGATTGTCGCGACGCATCGCGGCGCCGAGCAGGAAGATCGCCTCGACGACGATCTGCAGTCCGACGAACAGCAGCATCAGCAGATACTCGTAACCCATCTGCTTGAACGCGACGAATTGCATCCCGTGATCGCGGATCCATTGGCCGACGCGCAGCAGTTCGTATACGAACAGCAAGGCGGGAAACAGGTAGCTGATGAAATAGGTCGGCGCGGTGGCGTGCCGTAGTTCGAGGTGGAAATGCTGATGCGTGGTTGCCATCACGAATCCCTCCTTGCAACGCATGATTGCGGTCGCGACGGCGGCGCGACAACGTGCAAACGAAGGGATTACCCGAAGCGTCGCGCGCGGCCGTACGACATCAGCATACTGCTGCACGGGAAATTTGGCATGCGATGCGTGCGGCCGTCGTAAAAATGCATCTGCGTCGCGCGACGCGTTTATCGTGCCGTATTCGCCGTATTCGCCGTATTCGCCGTATTCGCCGTATTCGCCGTATTCGCCGTATTCGCCGTATTCGCCGTATTCGCCGTATTCGCCGTATTCGCCGGATGCGCGGCACCGGCCGCCTCAGTGGCGTTCGCTCCTCGCGGTCGTGCCGGGGCGCTTGCACCCGGCGAGCGGCCGACTGGCCACCGACCATCGCTTACCGGCGCCGCTCACCCTTTCGCTTGAGCACCTTCGACGAACAGCTTCGCGACCGCCTGGAACTCCCGTTTCAGCGACAGCCCCGGCAGGCTCAGCCACCGCAGCATCGCCGCGAGATACAGGTGATGGAACCACGTCGCGAGCTGGTCGGCCCGCAGCGTGCCGTTCAGTTCGCCGGATTGCTGCCCAGCCGCGATCAATTGCTGCCACACGAGCGCGATATCGCTGCCGTTCTCTCCACCGCTTGCCGCTTCAACCGCGCCGATGCTCAGGAAGCGATGGCGCAAATACGCGAGTAGATACGCGGGATGCTGCTCGCACCACGCAGCCGACGCATCGAGCACGCAGCCGATGCGTGACGCGAAGGTCTTGCGCCGCGCGACGTCACGCTGCAGATGCGCGAGATCGCGTGCGAGTTCATCCTCCAGCCAGTGCGCGAGCACGGCTTCCTTCGTTGCAAAGTGGTTGTACAGCGTGCGTTTCGCGACATCGGCTTGCGCGGCGATCTGTTCCATCGTGACCGCTTCATAGCCGTGCGCGTCGAACAGGCGTGCACCGGTGGCGGCGAGATGCGCGAGCATCTGGATGCGCTTGCGAGCGCGGCGGCCCGGATCGTCGGTCGGAGTCGGCATGGCGGGGATTGACTGAAAGTGCACGAGTTGCATTAGTATACGACGTGCATTTTTATGAATCCACCCATTGCCGCCGTGCACGAGGAGTCACGCATGAAGCTCGTCATCGCCACCTACGGCACCGAAGGCGACACGCGCCCGCTCGCGGCGCTCGGTCGTGCGCTGATCGAAGCCGGCCACGATATCCGGCTGCTGGCCGATGCGGCGACGCTCGGGTCGGCAGTGGCGCTTGGCGTGCCGTCGGCGTCGTTGTCCGGCGATATCCGCCGCGCGATTGCGCCGGATGGCGCATTGGCCGATGCGGTGCGCGGGCGCGGCGGCTTCAATGACACGTCGAAGGCGCTCGCGGCGATCGCCAATGCGAACACGGCTGCGTGGATGCGCGAAATCGCGGATGCGTCGGAAGGCTGCGACGCGATCCTCGTGTCCGGGCTCGCATCGTTCGTCGGCTTGTCGGTCGCCGAGTATCGCGGCGTGCCGGCGATCGGCACCGGCATGATCCCGATCACGCCCACTGCGGAATTCGCGTCGCCGTTCCTGCCGCCGGGGAAGCTCCCGCGCTGGCTGAACCGTGCGAGCCACCGGTTCGTGAACGCGCTGCTGTGGCAGGCGTTCAGGAAGACAACGAATGCGGCACGAGCGAGCGTGTGCCGGTTGCCGCCGCGCAAGCAGGTGTGGACCGATCATCCGATGCTGTACGGCGTGTCGCCGGCGCTGCTGTCGGGCCCGGGTGACTGGCCGTCGAATGTGCAGGCATGCGGCCAGTGGCGGATCGATGCGCATGCCTGGGCGCCATCGTCCGATCTCTCGACATTTCTCGAAGCGGGCGATCGCCCCGTGTACATCGGTTTTGGCAGTATGGCCGGCTTCGATCGCACCGCGATGGTCGGAGCGCTGACGCACGCGCTCGCCGGTCGCCGCGCGTTGTTCTATCCGGGCTGGAGCGGCATCGACGCGTCGATGCTGCCGAAGAACGTTCACGTGATCGGCGATACGCCGCATGACTGGCTGTTCCCGCAGGTATCGATGGCAATCCATCACGGCGGATCGGGCACCACGCATACGGCTGCGCGGGCCGGCATTCCGTCGGTCGTCGTGCCGTTTGCGGGCGATCAGTTCTTCTGGGCGAACCGGCTTCAGCGACTCGGCGTGGCGGGTGCGCCGGTCGCGGGGCGGCGCATGGACGCTGCTGCACTGGCGCAGGCCATCGCATTCGCCGAACGGGACGAAACGAAAGCGCGCGCGATAGAACTCGGCGCGCGCATCGCACAAGAGGAAGGCTTGAAACGGGCCGTCAGTGCGATCGAGAGATGGGGGCCGCCGGGCGCGCGGTAAGCCCGGGCATCCACCTCAGCTCAGAAATGCCCGGTGAACCGGTACCGGCTGCCCGGGTGCCACAGATTGGCGACCGACGCGACCATCCCCTGCGACCACGTGCGCCGATGCAGCAGTAGGCACGGCTCGCGGTCGTCCATCGTCAGGTGACGGCGCGTTTCGGCGTCGGGCATCGCGGCCTCGATCCGGTATTCGACGCGCTGCAGCGGCGCGACGCGCGTCAGGTACTGGTTCGGCGTCGTGGTCGTGAAGTCCTGCAACGCATACTCGGGCGCGCAGGCCGGATTGACCCAGCGTTCCTCGAGCTGCACCGGCGTGTCGTTCTCGAAGTGCAGCACGCGCGAATGGAAGATCGGGCTGCCCGTGTCGATCTGCAACTCGTCGGCGAGCTTCGCATCGGCGACGGCCGCGCCCACCTGCAGCACCTGCGCGCGATAGCCGTGGCCGCGCGCGGCGACTTCGTCCGAGATGCTGCGGATCGCGACGAGCGTCGATTCGTACTTCGGCGACGCGACGTACGTGCCGGAGCCGCGCGTGCGCGTGAGCACCTGCTCGGCGGTCAGCTCGCGCAGCGCGCGGTTGACGGTCATCCGCGCGACGTTGAATTCGCGCGCGAGCTCGTTCTCCGACGGCACCTGGTCGCCTTCCGCCCATTCGCCGGCATGAATGCGCGCGAGGATGAAGTCCTTGATTTCCTGATAGATCGGTGTGGTCATGGGATCACGATTCCAGAGTCGGCAGCGGCCCGCCGCCGAATGCCGATCCGGCGCGCGCCCGGCGCCGAGTGTACCGGTTTCGCAGGCGCGCGGGCCCGGATTCCCCGAATGATCCCGGTTCGGCCGGCCCGCGTCCATGCGGGATTGCACAGAGCGGCCGGCTTTCGGCGGCGGGCGTGCGGTCAGAACCGATGCCGGATGCCGACCGTCCCGACCACCTGCGTGTTGTTCGACGAAGGCGCGAGCCCCGTGACGTTCGCGAACCCGAGCGTCGCGCCCGCCGGCACGCCGAACTGGTGCTGGTAGACGGTTTCCGCGTACACGTCGGTGCGCTTGCTCAGCGCGTAGTCGGCCATCAGCGTCACCTGGTGCCATTTCGGCCGATGGCTGCCGGTTGCGTCGTCGTAGCGGCCGTTGGTGAACGTATAGGCGCCCGCGAACGAAACGGCCGGCGTCAGCGCATAGCGCGCGTTGACCTCGAAGTTGTCGAAGCGCAGCGCGTTCAGCGCGCCGGGCAGCGACGACGCGGCCGTTTCGTCGAACATCGAATGCGTCCACAGCGCGCCGACCGTCAGCCGGTCGAATGCGTAGCTGCCGCCCGCGCCCATCACGCGCTGGCGCACGGCCGGGAAGTTCGGCCCGTCGTTGGTCGACAGCGCACCGCCGGCCGTCAGCCCGCCGCGGTTGAGCTGCAGGTACGCGGCGCCGAGGCTGACCGGCCCGTTCGCATACGACACGCCCGCGCTGTATGCGCGGTTGTTCGCGAAGCCGCCGGCCGCGTTGCTGAACCCGTACAGGCCGCCGAACTGCCAGCCGGCGAGCGTCGGGCTCGTGTATTTCACCGCGTTGTCGATGTAGAACGAATCGTCGAGGTTGTCGTTGTCGAAGGGATGCGACGCGAGGTTGTTGCCGTCGCCGTTGTTCGCCATCGCGAGCGGGCCGAGATAATCGACCACGGCATCGTACTGGCGGCCGAGCGTCAGCGTGCCGTACGGGTCGCTCTGCAGGCCGACGTACGCGCGGCGGCCGAACATCGTGTTCTTGTAGGACTGCGTGCCGTTGTTCAGGTTGAAGCCGTTTTCGAGGCGAAACAGCGCATGCAGGCCGCCGCCGAGATCCTCGTTGCCGCTCAGGCCGAAGACCGTATTCGACAGCAGGCCGCTGCCTTGCTGCCACGCGCTTTTACCCGACTGGTTGTTCGTATAGACGATACCCGCATCGAGCATCCCGTAGAGCGTGACGCTGCTTTGCGCCTGCGCGGCGGCGCTGAGGAACGCGACGGAGAGGGTACCGGCGACTGCTTTTTTCATTGAGTGTGCTTCCTGGAAAGGCCCGTAGCGACGGGAACGACGATCCGGCGCGCATGCCGGCGGCGAACGAGCGCGGCTCGTGACGAAGACGAACCGCACGCGTTCGCGTCGGCAACGCGCGTTCGAATCGATGAAAGGGGGAGCGGGCGCGTGACGCGTGTCACGCGCGGCCGCATCGGAGGCCGGCTAGTGCTGCAGCAGGCGGATCGTGCCGAACTCGGCGGCCGGCAGCAGGCGGAGGATCGACAGGATCGCGGGTGACGCCTGCGACCGCGCGACTTCGAGCTCGATGCACGCGCGCCCGGTGCGGTTGTCGATCGCGGCCGTATAGAAATTGAGCGCGGTGCCGACCGCCTGGTGCAGCAGGCGCCGCACGACGGCGAGGTTGTCCGATTCGACGCGGATCGACAGCAGCACGAGCGCGTCGGCAGGGCACCGGCGCCGTGAACGAACGGGCGGCAGGTCGCGTGAGGCGGCGGTTTCGGTTCTGGTCGGTTTCATGCTGGCATCCCCGGGTCGCATCGTGCTCCGCACCGCGGAGATCTCGTCTTGGACATGTCGCCCATTCTAGGAATCGCGGTGAAGATACGGTGTATAGACTCGTATTGGCCCTGAAAAGAACGCATAAAAAACGCCATCGCCGCCGGCTTTCGTCTTTACAGCTTTTTTACTCCGCGTAAAGAAATTGAACACCGCTTTGATACGCGGATTTCTACACTGTCGCATCCCATTCGCCAACTGAGCATGGGGGCGTCACGCGGGCTTGCGCCGACACGGCAAGGCCCGATGCGCCGACGATCGCGCGGCGTTGCCGCGCATAGGAAAAAGGGGAAAGCCATGTTGTGGATCACCGGCGCGTTGTCGCTCGCGCTCTTCATCTATCTGTTTCATGCGTTGATCCAACCCGAGCGGTATTGATCGGCGCGATTCAACAGGAATTCGAAAATATCGGTGAATGTCATGAGCGATCTGCTTTTCATCTTGTTCACGCTCGCGTTCTTTGCCTTGACGGCCGGTTTCATCACCGGCCTTGACCGGATCTGAGCGAGCGTCGACATGTTCAACAATCTCATTCAATTCGCGATCGTTCTCGCGATCATGCTGGCGCTGGTGCCCATCGTCGGGAAATGGCTCGCGCATGCCTTGACGAGCCCGCGCCACGCGTGGGTCGAACGCCGGACCTATGCGCTGCTCGGCGTGAATCCCGACGAAGCGATGTCGTGGCAGCGCTACGGCATGGTGCTGCTGCTCAGCAATGCCGGGATGATGCTGCTCGGCTACCTGCTGCTGCGCATCCAGGACACGCTGCCGTTCGACGCGCTGCAGCGCGCGTCGCAAAGCCCCGACCTCGCGTTCAACACCGCCGCGTCGTTCATCACGAACACGAACTGGCAGGCGTATGCAGGCGAGAGCAGCCTGTCGAACTTCTCGCAGATGGCCGTCATCACGTTCCTGATGGTGGTCAGCGCGGCCACCGGCGTCGCGGCCGCGGGAGGCTTCATCCGCGGGCTGAGCCGCAAGAGCGCGGCGGACCTCGGCAACTACTGGGTCGATTTCACGCGCGTGACCTATCGCGTGCTGCTGCCGCTCAGCTTCGTGATGGCGCTCGTGTACGTGTGGCAGGGTATGCCGCAGACGCTCGCGTCCGACGCGTGGGCGACCACGCTGGAAGGCGCGCGCCAGCAGATCGTGATGGGGCCCGTCGCCAGCCTCGAATCGATCAAGCATATCGGCACGAACGGCGGCGGCTTCTTCAGCATGAACGCCGCGCATCCGTTCGAGAACCCGACGCCGCTCACCAACACGCTGCACATGCTGTCGATGCTGCTGATTCCGTCCGCACTGACCTATGCGCTCGGCACGATGATCGGCCGGCGCCGTCAGGGCTGGGTGATCCTCGCTGCGTTCGTGGTGATGTTCGTCGGCTTCCTGGCCGTGATCTATTCGGCCGAGCAGCACGGCAATCCGCTCGTGACCGGGCTCGGCGTCGACCCGCAGCCGAGCGCCACGCAGCCGGGCGGCAACATGGAAGGCAAGGAGATGCGCTTCGGCATCGCGCAGACGAGCCTGTTCGCCACCGTCACGACGGCCGCGACCACCGGGTCGGTCGACGCGATGCATGACTCGCTGACGCCGCTCGGCGGGCTCGTGCCGATCGCGCAGATGATGCTGAACAACGTGTTCGGCGGCGACGGCGTCGGGCTGATCAACCTGTTCACGTTCGCGATCCTCACGGTGTTCCTGGTCGGGATGATGATCGGGCGCACGCCGGAGTTCCTCGGCAAGAAGATCGAGGCGCGCGAGATGAAGCTCGTGATGCTCGCGGTGCTCGCGCATCCGTTCAGCATCCTCGGCTTCACCGCGGTGGCGGCGATGCTGCATTCGACGATGGACAGCCTCGCGAACCTCGGCCCGCACGGCTTCAGCGAAGTGCTGTACGCATACACGTCGGGCACGGCCAACAACGGCTCCGCGTTCGCGGGCCTGAATGCGAACACGCCGTTCTTCAACACGACGATCGGCTTCGCGATGCTGATCGGCCGCTACCTGACGCTGCTGCCGATGCTCGCGGTCGCGGGCAGCCTCGCCGCGAAGAAGCGCGTGCCGGAAAGCGCCGGCACGCTGTCGACGTCGACGGGCCTGTTCGCCGGCCTGCTGGTCTTCGTGATCCTGGTCGTCGGTGGCCTCACGTTCCTGCCGGCGCTTGCGCTCGGCCCGATCGTCGAGCACCTGATGATGTCGGGCGGCCAACTGTTCTGAGGAAAACATCATGATGCAAGGCAATCGCCAGGCAGCGGCCGCCGCCGCGCCGGCACCCGGTTCCTCGTTCGGCGCGGCGACGCGCGGCCTCGTGCGGCCCGTGATCGCGTCGTCGGTGCTGTTCATGCTCGTCACGGGCGTCGCGTATCCGCTGCTCGCCACCGGCGTCGCGAACGTGCTGTTCCCGTCGCAGGCGCGCGGCAGTCTCGTGCAGCAGCACGGCACGACGGTCGGCTCGGCGGTGATCGGGCAGCAGTTCACGCGTGCGGGCTACTTCCACGGGCGGCCGAGCGCGACGGTCGGCACCGATCCGGCCGATCCGTCGAAGACGGTCGACCAGCCATACAACGCGGCCGGCAGCGGCGCCAGCAACCAGGGCGCCACCAGCAAGAAGCTGCTCGCGGATATCGCGCAGCGGGTGCGTACCTACCGGCAGGAGAACGCGCTCGCCGTCGGCACGCCGGTGCCGGCGGATGCGGTGACCGCATCGGCGTCCGGGCTCGATCCCGAGATCTCGGTCGCGAACGCGCGGCTGCAGGCGGCGCGGGTCGCGCAGGCGCGCGGCGTCGATGCCGCACAGGTCACGGCGCTGGTCGACCGGATCGCGTTGCCGCGCCAGCTCGGCGTGCTCGGCGAACCGCGCGTGCGCGTGCTCGACCTGAACCTCGCGCTGGACCGCGCATTCGGCCACGCGGCCGGCGCGAAGCAATAGCAGGAACCACGGAGTCACTCATGTCCCATATCGAAACCCCGATCAATCCAGCGGCGATGCCGGTCGGCGGCGTGCCGCCGATGCGCTGGACAGCCGTGCTGCGCGAGGCGTTCCGCAAGCTCGCGCCGCGCGTGCAGTTGAAGAACCCCGTGATGTTCGTCGTGTATCTCGGCAGCATCGTCACGACCGTGCTGTGGCTGCAGGCGCTGGCCGGCACGGGCGACGCGCCGGCCGGTTTCATCTTCGCGGTCGCGTGCTGGCTGTGGTTCACCGTGCTGTTCGCGAATGCGGCCGAGGCGCTGGCCGAAGGGCGCGGCAAGGCGCAGGCCGATGCGCTGCGCGCGGCGCGCAAGCGCGTGTACGCGAAGGTGCTCGACGAGCCGAAGCAATTCGGCAGCACCAGCCATCGCGTGCCGAGCGACGAGCTTGCGGCCGGCAGCATCGTGCTCGTCGAAGCCGGCGACACGATTCCCGCCGACGGCGAAGTGATCGACGGCGTCGCGTCGGTCGACGAATCGGCGATCACCGGCGAATCCGCGCCGGTGATCCGCGAGTCGGGCGGCGATTTTTCGTCGGTGACGGGCGGCACGCGCGTGCTGTCCGACTGGATCATCGTGAAGATCACCGCGCAACCGGGCGAAGCGTTCCTCGACCGGATGATCGCGATGGTCGAAGGCGCGAAGCGCGGCAAGACGCCGAACGAGGTCGCGCTGACGATCCTGCTCGTCGCGCTGACGATCATCTTCCTGCTCGTGTGCGTGACGCTGCTGCCGTTCTCGCAGTTCAGCGTGCTGCTGAACGCGTCGGGCACGGCGGTGAGCCTGACCGTGCTGATCGCGTTGCTCGTGTGTCTGATTCCGACGACGATCGGCGCGCTGCTGTCGGCGATCGGCATCGCGGGGATGAGCCGGATGATGCGGGCAAACGTGCTCGCGACGTCGGGCCGCGCGATCGAGGCGGCCGGTGACGTCGACGTGCTGCTGCTCGACAAGACCGGCACGATCACGCTCGGCAACCGCGAGGCCGTGCAGTTCCGGCCGGCGCCGGGCGTGGACGAGCGTGCGCTGGCCGAGGCCGCGCAACTGTCGTCGCTGGCCGACGAAACGCCCGAGGGGCGCTCGATCGTCGCGCTCGCGAAGCAGCGCTTTTCGCTGGACGTGGCCGCGACGGCCGGCAGCATCACCGTGCCGTTCAGCGCACGCACGCGCATGAGCGGCCTCGACATCGGCGAGCGTCAGGTGCGCAAGGGCGCGGCGTCGGCGATCCGCGCACACGTCGATGCGCTCGGCGGTGTGTTTCCTCAAGCGGTCGAGACGGCGGTCAACGACATCGCGCGACGCGGCGGTACGCCGCTCGTCGTGGCCGACGGTGCCCGCGTGCTCGGTGCGATCGAGCTGAAGGACATCGTCAAGCACGGGATCGGCGCGCGTTTCGCCGAGTTGCGCAAGGTCGGCGTGAAGACGGTGATGATCACCGGCGACAACCGGCTCACCGCGGCCGCGATCGCGGCGGAGGCCGGCGTCGACGACTACCTCGCCGAGGCGACGCCCGAGGACAAGCTGCGGCTGATCCGCGAGCACCAGGCGAAGGGCCATCTCGTCGCGATGACGGGCGACGGCACCAACGACGCGCCCGCGCTCGCGCAGGCCGACGTGGCCGTCGCGATGCACAGCGGCACGCAGGCGGCGAAGGAGGCGGCCAACATGGTCGACCTCGACAGCAACCCGACGAAGCTGATGCAGGTGGTCGAGGTCGGCAAGCAGATGATCATGACGCGCGGCGCGCTGACCACGTTCAGCGTCGCCAACGATCTCGCGAAGTATTTCGCGATCATTCCGGCCGCGTTCGTCGCGACGTATCCGGCGCTCGGCGCGCTGAACGTGATGGGGCTGCACAGCCCGACGTCGGCGATCCTGTCGGCCGTGATCTTCAATGCGCTGATCATCGTTGCGTTGATCCCGCTCGCGCTGAAAGGCGTGAAGTATCGCGCGGAGCCGGCCGAGAAGCTGCTGGGGCGCAACCTGCTGATCTATGGCGTGGGCGGCATCATCGCGCCGTTCATCGGCATCAAGCTGATCGACATGTTGTTGACGCCGTTTATCTGACCGAACGCGCCGTCGCGGCCCCGCTCACGCCTTCGCGGCGTGCGCGGGGCCGTTCGGCGTTTCAATTGCCGGAAGCGATCATGGATGTGAATGTGAACGTGAGCGAAGCGAATCGACGGGCAACGGGGCCGCGGGACACCGCCGCCCGCGGCGGCGGGGACGGCGTGCGCCGCGACCGCTGGCGCGGCGTGCTGCGCGCATGCGCGATGCTGGCCGACCGCATCGCGGGCGCCGGGCCCGACACGCAGCCGACGCTGGCCGTGCGCGAAGCGCGACCGCGCATGCATGCGTGGATGTCGCAGTACGCGGTGCCGCTGCTGCTCGCCACGCTCGTGTGCGCGCTGGCAACACTCGCGGCCAGCGCGCTGCTGCGCGTGTTCGATCTGTCGAACGTCGTGATGCTGTTCCTGATGACCGTCGTGCTGATCGCGCTGCGGCTCGGCCGGTTGGCCGGCGCGTGGGCCGCGTTCGTATGCGTCGGCTGCTTTGACTTCTTCTTCGTCGAGCCGAGATTGTCGTTCGCGGTGTCCGATACGCAGTACGTGTTCACGTTCGCGCTGATGCTGGCCGTCGCGCTCGCGATCGGCCAGCTCGCAGCGCGCCTGCGTGCGGAGGCGCGGGCCGCGCGCGCGAACGAGAAGCGCTCCGCGGCGCTGGCCCGGGTCGCGCATGACCTGTCGGCGGCGATCGAGACCGAGCAGATCGCATCGATCTGCACCGGCACGATCGCGCCGCTGCTGGGCGTGCGCGTCGCGCTCGTATTGCCGGATGCGGATGATCACCTGATGCCGGCGCAGCACGCCCGGTTCGTCGAAGCACCGATTGCCCGCTGGGTCTACGAGAATGCACGTGGCGCGGGGGGCGGGCTGCCGCCGTTCGAGCGCGCGGCCGCGCAGTACCTGCCGCTGAAGGCGCCGATGCGCGTGCGCGGCGTGCTCGTGCTGTTCGGCGACGCACAGCCGGTCCCCCCCGACCCCGACGATCGCCGCCTGATCGACGCATTGTGCTCGTCGATCGCGATGGCGCTCGAACGCGTGCACTACGTCGGCGTCGCGCAGCACACGCTGGTCCGCATCGAAGGCGAGCGGCTGCGCAACGCGCTGCTCGCCGCGGTGTCGCACGACCTGAAGACGCCGCTGACCGCGATCCGCGGGCTCGCCGAGACGCTGGAGCGGCCCGAGCGGCTCGCCGACGGGCAGCCGGCGGCGCTCGCGCACGGCATCCGCAACCAGGCCGAGGCGTTGCACGGGCTCGTCGTGAACCTGCTCGATCTCGCGCGCATGCAGAGCGAGGGCGTGCGGCTGAATCGCGAATGGCACATGCTCGACGAGATCGTCGGCAGCGCGCTCGCGCATTCGGCCGGCGTGCTGGCCGGCCGCGACGTGAGCACCGACTTGCCGGCCGACCTGCCGCTGATCGACGTCGACGCGCTGCTGATCGAGCGCGTGCTGATGAACCTGCTCGACAACGCGTCGAAATATGCGGGCACGGACGCGGCCGTGGCGGTGCGGGCGCGCGTGTTCGGCGAAACGCTGTACGTGTTCGTCGAGGACGACGGCCCCGGCTTCATCGCGCGCAACACCGAGCCGCTGTTCGAGCCGTTCGAGCGTGAACGCAAGGAATCGTCGATCAGCGGCGTGGGGCTCGGGCTCGCGCTGTGCCGCAGCATCGTCAATGCGCACGGCGGCTCGATCCGCGCGGTGCCGCTCGATCCGCACGGCGCGCGGTTCGAGATTCGCCTGCCACTGGGCGCGCCGCCCGATATCGAACACGAGAGCCGGACATGATCAGATCGCGCGTACTTATCGTCGAGGACGAATCGGACATCCGCCGTTTCGTGCGGATGGCGCTGGAACAGGAGGGGCTCGACACCTGCGAGGCATCGACGGCCCGCGAGGCGCGGATGTATGCGTCGAGCAGCAAGCCCGATCTCGTGATCGTCGATCTCGGGCTGCCGGACGACGACGGCAAGACCTTCATCCGCGAGTTGCGCAAGTGGTCGACGGTGCCGGTGATCGTGCTGTCGGCGCGGCAGCAGGAAGTGGAGAAGGTCGCGGCGCTCGACGCGGGCGCGGACGACTACCTGCCGAAGCCGTTCGGCGTGCCCGAACTGCTCGCGCGGGCACGCGCGCAGTTGCGGCGCGCGGCGTTCGTATCGGCCGACGGGCAATCGTCGTCGATCGTGCGGTTCGGCGACGTGACCGTCGATCTCGGCAAGCACGAAGTCGCGCGCGGCGGCACGCCGGTTCACCTGACGCGTCTCGAATTCCGGCTGCTCGCCGCGCTGATTCGCGCGCGGGGCGGCGTGATCGCCGCGCGGCAATTGCTGGCGGAGGTGTGGGGCATCCATGATGCGGACCGCGCGCATTACGTGCGCGTGTACATGACGAACCTGCGGCAGAAGCTCGAACCGGTGCCGGCGCGCCCGCGGCACCTGCTGACGGAGTTGCAGTTCGGCTACCGGCTGGTCGGTCTGGAAACGGTCGGCATGGCGGACGGGCCACGTGGTGCGGTATCGGCAGGTCTAGACAACTGAAATCCCGCTCCCGGTCGTGCGCCGGCGCGCGGAGAAAGCGGTTGTTTAGCTCGATGTAATTCGCAATTAATTGAAATATAAGGAAATTTGCGGCACACGATCCTATTTATCCGACAATTAGAGATAAACACGGATTGCTGGCGCACCCTCCGAAAAGGCAAAGTTGTATGTACAACTTGGAGCGTCGCCGGAACGGGCGGCCTCCGGGTTGGAAGGGTTCACGGCGGCGCTGCCCGACGGAACCCGGCCCCGTTCGCCTCTGACAGGAACGCCATGAAGAAACTCGCGCTCAGTATTGCCCTTGCCTGCATCGCGGTCGGTGCCCACGCCAAGGATTGGTCGACGATCCGGTTCGGCGTCGACGCCAGCTATCCGCCGTTCGAATCGAAGGACGCAAGCGGCAAGGTCGTCGGCTTCGACGTCGATCTCGGCAACGAGATCTGCGCCCGCCTGAAGGCGAAATGCGTGTGGATCGAGAACGACTTCGACGGGATGATTCCCGCGCTGAAGGCGAAGAAGTTCGATGGCGTGCTGTCGTCGATGTCGATGACGCCGGCGCGTGCCGAGCAGATCGCGTTCTCCGACAAGCTGTTCAACACGCCGACGCGCCTCGTCACGAAGAAGGGCGCGAACCTGCAGCCGACGGCCGAATCGCTGAAGGGCAAGTCGGTGGGTGTCGAGCAGGGCACCATCCAGGAAACCTACGCGAAGGCCTACTGGGCGCCGAAGGGCGTGCAGGTCGTGCCGTACCAGAACCAGGACGGCGTGTACCAGGACCTGATGTCGGGCCGCCTCGACGCGGCGCTGCAGGACGCGGTGCAGGCCGACATCGGCTTCCTGAAGACGCCGCGCGGCGCGAACTTCGCATTCGCCGGCAAGGACATCGACGATCCGAAGACGCTCGGCAACGGCGCCGGCATCGGGCTGCGCAAGGACGACGCCGACCTGAAGGCGAAGATCGACCACGCGATCGCCGACATCATCAAGGACGGCACGTACAAGAAGCTCGAGAAGAAGTACTTCGCGTTCGACGTCTACGGCGGCTGATCTTCCATGCGGCGCGCATCGGTTGCGGTGCGTGCCGCGTCTGTCGTGGGTGCAGCCCGCTTCGCGTGATGCGTCCGACTTGATGAGCAGGCTGCATCAGGTAGTGCGTAGATATCGTTTGATGCCCGGGTAATGGCTATTGACAATCCAGCCACATCGTTCTGGATCCCTCATATGATCTTCCAAGGATTTGGCCCGCTGTTGTGGGCCGGCACGGTGGAAACCGTGAAGCTCGCGGTGCTGTCGCTCGCTGCGTCGCTCGTGCTGGGCCTCATCGGCGCGAGCGCCAAACTGTCGACGAACCGCATGCTCAAGTCGATCGGCACCTTCTACACGACGCTGATCCGCGCGGTGCCGGACCTCGTGCTGATGCTGCTGCTGTTCTACGGGATCCAGATCCTGCTGAACAACGTCACCGACATGCTCGGCTGGGACCAGATCGACATCGACCCGTTCGTGGCCGGCGTCATCACGCTCGGCTTCATCTACGGCGCGTACTTCACCGAGACGTTCCGCGGCGCGTTCCTCGCGGTGCCGCGCGGCCAGCTCGAAGCGGGCTTCGCGTACGGGATGAGCGGCTGGCGCGTGTTTCACCGCATCCTGTTCCCGCAGATGATGCGCTTCGCGCTGCCCGGCATCGGCAACAACTGGCAGGTGCTCGTGAAGGCCACCGCGCTCGTGTCGATCATCGGCCTCGCCGACGTCGTCAAGGCGTCGCAGGACGCCGGCAAGAGCACGCTCGATTTCTTCTTCTTCACGCTGGCTGCAGGCGCGATCTACCTCGCGATCACGACGGTCTCCAACGTCGTGCTGCATCACCTCGAGAAGCGTTATTCCGTCGGCGTCCGGAGGCTCGCACTGTGATCGAACTCGTCAGCCAGTACTGGCAAAGCTATCTCTACACCGACGGCTACCGCTTCAGCGGCCTCGCGATCACGCTGTGGCTGCTGGTCGTGTCGATCGCGCTGGGCTTCGCGCTCGCCGTGCCGCTCGCGATCGCGCGCGCATCGTCGAACCGCTGGATCGCCGGCCCGGTGTGGCTCTATACGTACGTGTTCCGCGGCACGCCGCTCTACGTGCAGCTGCTGATGTGCTACACGGGCATCTACAGCTTGCAGGTCGTGCACAACCACGTGCTGCTCGACACGTTCTTCCGCAACGCGATGAACTGCACGCTGCTCGCGTTCGTGCTGAACGAGTGCGCGTATGCCACCGAGATCTTCGCGGGCGCGATCAAGGCGACGTCGGCCGGCGAGATCGAGGCCGGCATGGCCTACGGGATGTCGCGCTTCAAGCTCTATACGCGGATCATTCTGCCGTCCGCGCTGCGCCGCTCGCTGCCGAGCTACAGCAACGAAGTGATCCTGATGCTGCACGCGACGACGCTCGCGTTCACCGCGACCGTGCCCGACATCCTGAAGATCACGCGCGACGTCAATTCGGCGACCTACATGTCGTTCCAGGCCTACGGCATCGCGGCCGTGCTGTACGCCGCCGTCGTGTTCACGCTCATCTGGGCGTTCCGCAAGCTCGAGACGCGCTGGCTCGCGTACCTCTCGCCGCGCGGCCATTAACGCATTCGCAAGATTCGCAAGGAAGGACCCAGCATGTACAAGCTTACCGTTGACAACCTGCACAAGAAATTCGGCGACAACGAGGTGTTGAAGGGCGTGTCGATGAAGGCGAAGGCCGGCGACGTGATCAGCATCATCGGCTCGAGCGGCTCCGGCAAGAGCACGTTCCTGCGCTGCATCAACTTCCTCGAGCAGCCGTGCTCCGGGCAGATCACGATCGGCAGCGAGCCGATCCAGACCACGCGCGACCGCAACGGCTCGCTGCGCGTGGCCGACCAGAAGCAGCTGCAGCGGATGCGCACGAAGCTGTCGATGGTGTTCCAGCACTTCAACCTGTGGGCCCACATGACGGTGCTCGAGAACATCATCGAAGCGCCGATGGCCGTGCTCGGCGTCAGCAAGGACGAAGCGATCGCGCGGGCGCGCACGTACCTGGAGAAGGTCGGCCTCGCGCCGCGCGTCGAGGGCATGTATCCGTCGCACCTGTCGGGCGGCCAGCAGCAGCGCGTGGCGATTGCACGCGCGCTCGCGATGGAGCCGGAAGTGATGCTGTTCGACGAGCCGACGTCGGCGCTCGATCCGGAGCTGGTGGGCGAAGTGCTGAAGGTGATGCAGAAGCTCGCCGAGGAAGGCCGCACGATGGTCGTCGTCACGCACGAGATGGGTTTCGCACGCAACGTGTCGAATCACGTGATCTTCCTGCATCAGGGGAAGATCGAGGAGGAAGGGAATCCGCAGGAGATTCTCGTGAATCCGAAGAGCGAACGGCTCGGGCAGTTTCTGTCGGGGCGGTTGAAGTAAGCCGGCAGGCGGCGTCGCGCATCATCCGCGACGCCGCATACTGGAACGCTAAATGCTTGTCACGCGGGATCCTTTCGATGAAGGAGCACCGCGATGAGCACACCGATCACCACCGCCTTTTCCCATGTGAAGCCGCAGGACACCGCGTATCGCGGCGAAGGCCTGCGCGACTTCTTCCTGTATCGCGATCTCGGTATCGCGGCCGCGACGAACGGCAAGGTCGTCGCGCAACTCGTCAGGGCGAATCATGCACCGGAGGCGGGCACCGGCTGGCACCGTCACGAGGCCGAGTTCCATATCGTGATCATGCTGAAGGGCTGGGCGCGCTTCATGTACGGCGACCAGGAAACGCTGGTGGCGGCCGGTGACTGCGTGCACCAGGCGCCGGGGATCGTCCACTATCTGTTCGACTACTCGCCGGACATGGAGTATCTCGAGATCGTCGGGCCCGCCGATTTCAAGTCGATCGACGTCGAAGGGCCGTGCGCGGTGCCGCCGCCGACACCGTGGGGCGAGGCGGGGGCGTAGCTGCCGCCGTGCATTCGCGTGCATCGTCCTTACGTCTGTTTGTGACAAACCGCCTTCGTGGCGGTTTTTTCTTGCGCGTTCCACGGAGGTTTCCGTGCGATCCGCTTTCCCTGCTTCACATTCTTTCGAATTCCGAATGGTCGCGAAGCTGAAGATTCGGTAAAAAAAGAAAGACATTCGTCAGCTTCGCTGCGTTGACGGCGCCGCGATGTCAAAGATCGTCAATTGCGCGTGGATGCGGTGCACGGCTAGTCGACGACCGGCGTTAAGGAAGTACCAGCCGGATCACCGGTTGAGTTACCCGGGAGAGTTTCATGAAGCGCATCGCGAAGATCCTGACGGCCACCGCAGTGGCATGTGCCGTCCTTGCTCCGGCACTGGCCGAAGCGCATTCGCACCGTGTGTGTCATTTCGATCATCACCACCATCGCGTGTGCCGCTGGGTGCGGTAACCGCGACTTTCCCGGGACTACCCGGAACGCAGGCTTCATTCAGGCAAATCAGGAGAGGACTATGAAAAAGACGATGTTGATCGCCGCGCTGGTCGCCGGCATGGGTATGTCGATCGGTGCGTTCGCGCAGGTTCCGGCCAGCGCGCCGGCCGGCACGACCGGTCTGTGCAAGGACGGCTCGTTCTACTCGGGCGCATCGAAGAAGGGCGCATGCGCGGGCCACAAGGGTGTGAAGACCTGGTACGGCGCATCGTCGGCGGCAGCCGCGAGCGCACCGGCCGCCGCACCGGCAACGGCAGCCTCGGCAGCCCCGGCATCGGGCACCGCGCCGGCGAAGAGCGCGGCAGCAACGACGGCGGCGGCAGCGCCGGGCGGCGGCGCGGGCAAGGTATGGGCCAATGACAGCACGAAGGTCTATCACTGCTCGACCGACAAGTACTACGGCAAGACGAAGCACGGCAGCTACATGTCGGAAGCCGACGCGAAGGCGAAGGGCTACCACGCATCGCACGGCAAGGCCTGTTCGTAACGCAGGCTGACGCGCGAGCCGCTCCCTCGCGCGTCGTCCGCACGCTGCAGCACCTCACGCCCCGCCCCCCCCGGCGGGGCGTTTCATTTTCAGCGCCGTCCGGCTTCAGTGGGCGAGCTGCGATTGCGTGTCGGTCGCTGCATCGTGCGCGGTTGCGCGGGCGTCGAGCAGCGCGCGCAGCGTCACGTAGTGTGTGCTGTCCGCGTTGCCGTCTGCATCGGCAGTGCGATCGTATGGCTCGTTGTCGTGGATCGTCGCGCGCACGATCGGATAGATCTGCTTTTCCCAGCGGCTGCCGTTGAACACGCCGTAGTGACCTGCGCCCGTCTGCACGTGATGCGTCTTCAGGTACGGCGGCAACCCCGAGCACAGCTCCTGCGCGGCCACCGTCTGGCCGACCGCGCAGATATCGTCCTTCTCGCCTTCGATCGTCAACAACGCGGTGCGATGAATCGCCGCCGGTTCGACGAGCCGGTCGCCGACCGTCAGCTCGCCGCGCGCGAGCGCGTATTGCTGGAACACCTTCTCGACCGTTTCCAGATAGAACTCCGCGGTGAGATCGGCGGTCGCGAAGTATTCGTCGTAGAAGTGCCGCAGCGTGTCGGCTTTTGCCGGGTCGCCTTTCGCGCGTTCGTAATACAGATCGGCGAACGATGCCGCATGGCGATCGGGATTCATCGACATGAACGCGCCGACCTGCACGAAGCCCGGATACACGCAGCGCTGCGCACCGACGAAGCCCGCCGGCACGACGCTGATCAGGTTGCGCGCGAACCATTCGATCGGCTGGCTCGTCGCGAGCGCGTTGACCTTCGTCGGATTCACGCGGCAATCGATCGGGCCCGCCATCAGCGTCAGGCTCGCGGGCTGCGCCGGATCGCCGCCGGCAGCCATCAACGCGACTGCCGCGAGCGCGGCGACGGTCGGCTGGCAGATCGCGAGCACATGCGCGTCCGGGCCGATCTGGTGGATGAAGTCGATCACGTGCGCGACGTATTCGTCGAAGCCGAACCGTCCGGCCGTCAGCGGGATATCGCGCGGGTTGTGCCAATCGGTGATGTACACGTCGTGGTCGGCGAGCATCGTGTGCACGGTGCCGCGCAGCAGCGTCGCGAAATGCCCGGACATGGGTGCGACGATCAGCACGCGCGGCTGGCGCGCCACCGGCAATGCCTTGCGGAAATGCAGCAGCGTGCCGAACGGTGTGCCCGCGGCAGCTTCCTCGACGATCGGCACCGCGTCGCCGTCGACGACGATCGACGCGATGCCGAACGGCGGACGCCGATGCGAGAACGCGCAGCATTCGAGCAGTTCGCACAGCGCGTCGAGCATGCGGCCGGTCGGCGTCGCGGTGGCGGGCGGCCACAGCGACATCGTCGCGCGTGCGGCGGCGGCCCATGCGCGCGCCGGGCGCGTGCATTCTGCAGACCATTGATAGAACGGATAGGCAAGCAGATTCATGGCTGTCGCTCGTTGTGCCGCGTTGCATGGAACGAGGCAAGCGATGTGCCAGCCTGCGGCTGGCACGCGCGTTGCACGCGGTTCGGAAACGCGGCGACGCAGGCGGCACGCGACACACGGCAGCCGCACGTGATGCGTTGCCCGGCCGACCTGTCGTGCGGCACGTGACGCGACAGCGTGCTGCGCTGCGCCAGTTCGGCGAATGCGCGGCACCGGCATGGTGCGGGCGGCACCACGCAGCGTCTGTTTTCGGTGCAGGGGCACGAACGGTTTTGAACAGGGGAACGACATGGACGTCACCGGAAGACAGACGACGCTGACCATCAGCAGCCGCAATTACTCGTCGTGGTCGATGCGCGGCTGGCTGCTCGCGAAGCTGAGCGGCCTCGTGTTCGAGACGGTCAGCGTACCGATCGACGCCGCGTCGCGCGCGGAGTTGCTGTTGCTGTCGCCGTCGATTCTCGTGCCGTGCCTCACCCACGACGGCAATACGGTGTGGGACACGCTCGCGATCGCCGAATACCTGAATGAAATCCGGCCGCAGGCGCGGCTGCTGCCTGAAGACCGGCGAGCCCGCGCGCATTGCCGGTCGATCTGCGGCGAGATGCATTCCGGTTTCAGCGCGTTGCGCTCCGCGTTGCCGATGAACCTGCGCGCGCATTTCCCCGGCTTCCGCATCTGGTCGCGTGCGCAGCACGACATCGAGCGGATCGTGACGATCTGGCGCGAGTGCCTGGCCGCGTACGGCGGCCCCTGGCTGTTCGGCGCGGAGATCGGCATCGCCGACGCGATGTATGCGCCGGTCGTCACGCGCTTCCTGACCTACGACGTGAAACTGGAACCCGATATCGCCGAGTACTGCATGCAGGTGCTCGCGCATCCGTTCGTGACGGAATGGATCGATGCGGCGAAGGCGGAGCACGAAGACATCGACGAACTCGACATGGAGTTCTGACGCGCGGGTTCGCCCGGCGCTTTCAATTGCACTACACGCGCAGGCATCGAAATGAACTTTCCGCTGTGGCGGCGCGACTCGCAAACGTTTTACCTTGATTTCGGTTCGAAACGAGGACGAATTCCCTAAAGGATGTTGAGCCCGCTGACGTAAACGAGTCACGGGGATGACTCGCGATCACATGCTTTCGACGTGTGACGCGCAGTCCGAAAAAATCAGCGCAGCAGGGGAATCGACGTGAATCGTCAGCAATCGTGGACGCGTACAGCGGCGCCCGGGGAAATCATTTACTCCGAGGGTTTTGCGGGCGAGCCCGTCATCTTCTTGATCACCGACGGCAAGGTCGAGCTGTCGACGCGATGCGAGGACAAGCGCGTCGTCGTCGCGACACTCGGCCGCGGCGAGTTCTTCGGTGAATCGGCGCTGCTCGCAGCCGAGCCGCGTGCTCATACCGCGAAGGCACTTTCATTCTGTCAGCTGACGGTCGTGCCGGCCGGCATGCTCGACGAGGAAATCGAGCGTGTATCGGCGCTGCTGCGTCACATCGTGCGAACGATGATCCGCCGCGTGAAGCGCAAGGACGACCAACTCGCCACCTACACCCATGCCGACTTCATGCCGGGCGTGCTGTCGTATGCGCATGTGCTGTCGTTGATGGCGGGCGCCGAAGCGCGCGATGGCGGCGACGCTTGGGCGCGCCGGCCGATGCAGGCCCATGCGGCCGAAACCTCGGTGCCGCTCGCCGACGTGATCCGCAAATGCCGCGCGATTGCCGGCCACTCGCGGCCGCACGTGCTCGCGATGCTGCGACGCATGGAGAAGCTCAATCTCGTCACGATCGAGGCCGCGCAGGCGGACCATGCGGGCGGAGCGGTCGATTATTCTGCGTCGTCGGATGCGCGCCAAGTCGTCACGTTCGACGCCGCGCGCGTGATCGATCGCGCGCAGCAGGTGGCCGATCACGATCTCGACCTGTCGATCAACAGCGAACTCGAACTCATCGAACTGGCCGATCTCGAAGCGCTGATCGGTGTCGAGAAGACGATGCTGCTCAACAAACTGTCGAACGGCGAGATCGCAGACGAGTTGTTCGCGTTCCGCAAATCGAAGGTGCTCAGTTACGTCGAACAGAAGGGCGTGACGTACTTCTCGCGACGCAACGCGCGACGTGGAGAGGTGCGCGCGCTGGAGGATCTCGTGTCGATCGACCAGCGCACGCTGTTCGACGTCATCAGCGCGTTCGATACCTACGATCTCGCGAAGCTGATCGCGAATCTCGACGATCGCGCGGTGGCCGACAAGCTGTTCTCCGTGATGACCGAGGCGCGGCGCAACGAGGTGTCGTGGGTGATGCGCCGCGAGCTCAAGCTCGATCCGGTCGAGATCGAGGACATCGAGCGGCGCGTGCTGGATGCCGTGCGCGCGGCGAAGTCGCCGGCGGCGGGCACGGTGCCGGTCGCATCGGCATCGGACGCATGACGAGGAGGCACGCATGGACCTGTTGACCCTGGCCGGTGTGCTGTTGGGCGGTGCGGCGATCGTGTTCGGTTTCGCGCTGGAAGGCGGGCATTTCTCGATGCTGTTCCAGTTCGAGGCGCTTGTCATCGTGCTCGGCGGCACGCTCGGCGCGGTGATGATCCAGAACACCTGGGCGCGCTTCTTCGACGCGGTGAAGCAATTGCGGCTCGCGTTCGTGCGGGCGCGCGAGGTCGATCGCAAGAACCTGTCCGACCTGCTCGAATGGGGCGACCGCGCGAAGCTCGACGGGCTGCTCGCGTTCGAGTCGATGGACGTGAGCGGCATCCATCCGTTTGCGCGCCGCGGGCTCGAACTGCTGGCGAACGGTGTGTCGACCGCCGTGCTCGAAGATGCGTTGCAGCGCGAACTCGATGCCTACGAACGCAGCCGCCTCGCCGCCGCGCGCGTGTGGCAGCAGGCCGGCGGGTATGCGCCGACGTTCGGCATTCTCGGATCGGTGCTCGGGCTCGTGCAGGTGACGAGCCATATTCTCGAACCGGCACAGCTCGGGCCGGGCATCGCGGTCGCGTTCATCGCGACGCTGTACGGGCTGGCATTCGC
Source organism: Burkholderia sp. AU45274 (assembly GCF_030482505.1). Taxonomy (NCBI): domain Bacteria; kingdom Pseudomonadati; phylum Pseudomonadota; class Betaproteobacteria; order Burkholderiales; family Burkholderiaceae; genus Burkholderia; species Burkholderia sp. AU45274. The sequence continues at coordinate 445,548 of NZ_JAUJQE010000001.1, forward strand.
GAACCTCGTGTTCCTGCCGCTTTACGGCAAGCTGCGCGCGCAGATCGACAGCGAGCTGCGGTTTCGCAAGCTGTATCTCGACGGCTTGCTCGCGATCTCACGCAAGGAATCGCCGCATACGATCGAGACGCGCCTGACCGGCGACGTGCGCGGGCGCGCGGTTGAATCGCTCGCGTGATGCGCGGGTGTCGTATGACGAACCCGGAATTCCATCCGCATGACTGCTCGAACTGACGGTGCATCCGCTGCCGATCGCGACGACGACGAACTCGAAGGCGCGCAATCCGGCCGCTGGCTGATTTCGTACGCGGATCTCATCACGACGCTGATGGTGCTGTTTCTCGCGTTGTACGTGCTCCAGCTCGCGAAATACAACGCGCTCGATGCGCGATACCAGACGCTCGCGCGGCATGCTGAAAGTGCGGCGAGTGCATCCACTGCTGCTGGCGTGCCGCCGGAGCACGCGCCGCCGTGGCTCGCGTTGCTCGAGTCGTTGAAGTCGAACGGCCGAATCTCGCTGGTGAAAGCGCCGCATGGCGTGGAGATTGGCATTGACGCGAAGATCCTGTTCAACGTCGGCGATGCGCGCCTGCTGCCCGATTCGTCGCCCGTGCTGAACCAGATCGCGCGGGCGCTAAGCGATCACGCGACCGGCGACATTCTCGTCGAAGGGCACACCGACAGCGTGCCGATCGCGAACGCGAAATACGAATCGAACTGGGAGCTGTCGTCGGCGCGCGCGGGGAGCGTCGTGCGCTACCTGACCGAGCGCGGCGTCGCCCCGCACCGGCTCGCGGCGATCGGGCGGGCCGATACGCAGCCGCTCGTCGCGGGGGAAGATGCGTCCGCGCGGGCGCGCAACCGGCGTGTCACGATCTTCGTTGCATACTGATTCGCGCTGAATTTTCGTTGTTCGCGCATCTATAAGCGGCCTCATATGTCCGCCTGACAACAACATAACGAATCTCGCATGATGAACATGTGAAATAAGCGATGCGGTTCTGCGCTTGCATGCCGATAACCCAAACTGGCTCAGACCGAGCGGTTATCGAGGGTTCCCCATGCATTTCTGGCGCAAGCTTTCCATACAGAACAAGCTGATTCTCAGCATGACGAGTTGCCTGCTCGTGTTCGTCGCGATTTCTAGCGGACTCAGCATCCGCCTGATCGGCAACGCGGTGCGCGATCGCGTCGTGCGCGAAGAGCTGCCGACGGCCGTGAACGGTATTCGCGCCGACGTGCAGCGGCAGATGGCCGGGCCGATCGCCGCGTCGCGGATTCTCGCGCGCGATGCGTTCCTGCTGCAATGGGAAGCCGACGGCGAACCCGACGCCGGCACGCGCAACTGGATCCAGCTCGCGAAGAATGTGAAGGACGAGCAGAAGGCGGCGTCGGTGCAGTGGGTGTCCGTGAAGAGCGGCAACTACTACAACGAATCCGGCCTGCAGCGGAAGGTGACCGACAAGGATCAGTGGCTGACCGGCTTCCTGTCGTCCGGCAAGGCGTTCGACGTGAACATGGACCGCGAGGTGACGGTCGGCGGTTACATGATGTTCATCAACAGCCGTGTTGAACTTGATGGTGTGCCGATTGGTGCGGCCTGTATGAGCTTGTCCGTCGATGCGCTCGCGAAGGGTATTGCTGCTTACCGGATCGGCGAGACCGGGTTCGCGTATCTCGTGCGTCCCGACGGCGCGATCATGATGCATCGCGATACGGCGCTGATCGACGGCAAGCATTTCATGAAGGATCAGCAGGGGTTGCCGGGTGATGCGTCGGCGACGCTGCTGGCTGGTCAACCTTATGCGTATCTGAGCTACAACGGTGATGGCGGTGCGCGCTTCATCGCGACGTCGTTCATTCCGGAGTTGAATGCGTATGTGGTCGTCGAGGTGCCGCAGGCCGAGCTGCTCGGGCCGGTGACGCGTGCGATTCGTAGCGCGGCGCTGGTTGCGGCGGTGGTGGGGCTGGGTGTCGCGCTGCTCGTGATCTGGCTGGTGGGGCGTGCGATTGCCGCGCCGATCCGCCGCGCGGCGACGCTGCTGTCGGAGATCGCCAGCGGGCAGGGTGACCTCACGCGCCGGATGACGGTCGAGAGCCAGGACGAGATCGGGCAGTTGTCGGATGCGTTCAACCGGTTCGTGTCGTCGCTGTCGACGCTGGTGCACAGCATTCGGGCGGCTTCCTCGTCGATTGCGACCGGGTCGGCGCAGATTGCGACGGGGAATGCGGACCTCAGCGAACGCACCGAAGGGCAGTCGAGCAACCTGGAGCGCACGGCTTCGTCGATGGAAGAGATCACGGCCGTGGTGCGGAACAACACCGAGACGGCGACGACGGCCGCGAAGATGATCAACGGCGCTGCCGATACGGCGGCGCGCGGGGGGCAGGTGGTGGGTGAAGTCGTGACCACGATGCAGGAGATCAGCGACGCGTCGCAGCGGATCTCCGAGATCATCGTGATGATCGACAGTATTTCGTTTCAGACGAATATTCTTGCGCTGAATGCGGCTGTTGAAGCGGCGCGGGCCGGGGAGCAGGGGCGTGGGTTTGCGGTCGTGGCTTCTGAGGTGCGGAATCTGGCGCAGCGCAGCGCGCAGGCAGCGAAGGAGATCAAGACGCTGATCGAGCATAGCGCGGGCACGGTGAATACCGGGTCGCGGCTGGTGAGTGAGGCCGGGAAGGTGATGCGCGATGTGGTGTCGCAGGTTCAAGGTGTGAGCGCGATGATGAGCGAGATCGCTGAAGCGAGCCTGGAGCAGAGCGCCGGTATCGACCAGATCGGGGATGCAGTGCAGTCGCTCGATCAGATGACGCAACAGAATGCGGCGCTGGTGGAAGAAAGCGCGGCGGCTGCAGCGAGCTTGAAGCAGCAGGCGGCGGAATTGACCCGGCTGGTGTCGGCTTTCAAGGTGGATGAGTAAAGTCTGATTCGCGATTTAGAATAAGGCGTTTCTGAGGGACGGCTGCCGTGGGGTTACGGCAGCCGTTTTTGCATGTTTGCGCGGGATTTGGTGACGTCTATAAAAATGAAACGCATTTCCAAATGGAAGATCGGGGTGGGGGCGGCGGTGCTCGTCGCGGTTGCGGCTGCAGTGGGGGCGAAGGTGATTGCGTCGCCTACCGATTCTTATCTCGCCTATCGGAAGAAAGCCGTCGACGCGATTACAGCGGCACGGATGGAAGATCAGGCGGATCTGGACAAGAAATACACCGCTGAGGTAAATGCGCGGTTGGTTAAGCTTGTCGGGACGGTTAGGGCGAGAGGCTTTTCCGCGAAGGCGGGGGGTAACGTGCAAAGCGTTGTCCCCGATGATGGGATGGCGCCCGGGCCGAATGGGCTGTTCTTGAAGTCGGATGACGGGAAGGTGAGTCTTCTGGTCACGACGGTTCCGCTTTTGAGGGATTGGGCGAAGAGGACGGATGCGGGGATCAAGTCCACGGATGATGTTGCCGTTATCTTCGACAACGAGACTTTCTATACTGATGTGTTCGCAGATGATGCCGCGGCGTTTCGGTTTGCCGAGTTGCCGGTGAAGCGGAAGCCGGCCGATGCGGTGGTGAAGGCGATGCTGCTCGGGGAAAGCCAGGATGGGGTGCCGGAGGGGCCGAATATGCTGGCGGTCTCTGTCAAGCAAGGGGAGAGGGTTTATGTCCTCTGGCGGGAGGTAAAGGTGCCGGGGATTGCGGCTTGTGGGGTGGGGCGGATGGATGAGGAGAAGCGACAGGAATGTTTCGCGAAGCGTTTGCCTGTGCAGAGGCGATATTCGCAGCTTGTGTCCGCGGCGCAAGTAATGCTGAATGACGTTGTTCAATAGGAAGCATCTGTCTCTGTCCAGCTTTGTTGAACGACCGTCCGGTTTTGGATGCGGATGTTGGAAAGGCGGGGTCGATTGTCCGCGTTGGACTGCTTGCTGCCGCTCGCTGCGAGGATGCTGAGCTGAGGCTTTTGATTCTGATCGATCGGTCGTTTGTCTTGGTTGGGCCAATGGAACCGGTCGCTCAACGTTGAGCGTGAACCACTGACGTATCAGCGGGGAATCGTAGGTTAGGACCTGATGCCGTCGGTCTTCACGTGTCCGGCTCCGAAGTCTTCTTGCTCAGGTTCATCAAATTGCTATTCAATTGACGCAGGCACCTTAAAGAACAGCTGCATTAGGAAGAAGCCACAGCTTGCATCGGCCAACAATTCAGGGGGTTCCAATGACGAATGATCCTGCCGGCTCGACTTGGAAAAAGTGGGACTTGCACGTCCACACTCCGTCGTCGGTCGTCCACAACTACCCCGGCGCCAGCCAAGACGATGCGTGGGAGGCTTTTCTTCAAGACCTCGAGGCCCTGCCGCCCGAGTTCAAGGCCATCGGCATCAACGACTACATCTTCATAGACGGCTACGAGCGGGCACGCAAAGCCAAGCTTGAGCAAAACCGGCTCAAAAACATCGACCTGCTGCTGCCCGTCATCGAGCTGCGCTTGGACAAGTTCGCCGGGGTGGTCAAGAAGGAGAAGGATGGTACCTACTCGCAGTCCGGCTGGAACCGCATCAACCTGCACGTCATCTTCGACGCGATGGACCCCGAGGTCATCCAGCAGCAGTTCCTCAATTCGCTGACCCCAAGCTACCAACTGATCCCCGACTCAAGCGACTGGAAGGGAAAATGGAAAGGCGTCATCACCCGCGACAGCTTGTCCGAGCTTGGAACGATGATCATAGAATCGGCGCCGCCTGACAAACGAGGGGGTTACGCCCCGCCTATGCAGGAGGGCTTTAACAACTTGTGCGTGAGCCTGGAAAAGGTGCTTGAGGCGCTCGACAAGCACTACTTCGCAGGCAAATACCTGATCGCAGTTGGCAAGACGGAATGGGACAACCTCAAATGGGATGACCAGTCCATCGCAGAGAAGCGCAACATTATCAACCAGGCCGACTTGGTTTTCACGGCCTCCGCCAATCCGGCCGCATACGACGCGGCCCGCAAGAAGCTCTCAGAGTCCAACGTGAAGGCCACGCTGCTCGATTGCTCCGACGCTCATGCGCCAAGCAGCTCAGAGAACAAGGATCGCGTCGGCAACTGCTTCACCTGGATCAAGGCTGACGCTACCTTCGACGGACTCGTTCAAGCCATCACGGAGTTCGAGGACCGCGTCTTCATCGGCGACGTGCCGCCCAAGCGCCTACTGGTCGAGGCCAACCGCACCAAATACGCCTCCAAAATCCGTATCGGCCGCAAGGCCGGCTCCACGCTCGCCGACACTTGGTTCAACGTGGACATGCCGCTGAGCTACGACCTGGTAGCCATCATTGGCAACAAGGGCAGCGGCAAGAGCGCGATGGCAGACATCGCCGCGTTGGCCGGCGATACCAAGAACTTCAAGAGCTTCTCGTTCCTTAAAGACACGCGCTTTCGCAATCCGAGAAACAAGCTCGCGCAGCACTTCCTCGGCGCGCTGGGCTGGTGCGACGGCACCGAGTCCGAGCGTCCGCTAGACCAAGACCCGTCCGAGACCAGCGTGGAGCGGGTGAAGTATTTGCCTCAAAGCTACCTTGAGACGCTGTGCAATGAGCTCGGCGACGGCGGCTCGGCGACGTTTGACACCGAATTGCGCAAGATCATCTACACGCACGTCCCAGAAGAAGTCCGCCTGGGATACGCCTCCATGGACGAACTACTAGACTTCAAGGTCGCTGAGTTCGACAGTGCTCGCGAGCAAGTCATCAAGGAAATCTCGAAAGCAAACGCGGAGATTTTGCAGGCGGAGCGCAGGCTCACGCCGGAGTTCAAGCAGACGCTGCAAGAGCAACTTGACGCCAAGGTCGCCGAGTTCAACTCCCTCGTGGCCTCGAAACCTGCCCAGGTAGAAGACCCCACGGCGTCAGAGGTCGCGCAGGAAGAGTCGAAGGCGGCCACGGAGCAGATTCAGGTGCTCGAGGACGAGCTCAAAAAGCTGCGGGAAGAGGAGAGGTTGCTCCGTGACAAGAAGGCCTCCGACGCCAAGCGTCAAGCAGTCCTGAGCCGGGTCGCCCAGGCGATCACAAACCACAAGAAGGTCTACGATCAATTCGTGGCTGAGCTGGTTCCCATGCTGGCTGAAGTCAGCGCGGACTTGAACGCATCCGAGGTGGTCGAGTTGAAGATCGACACCACGAAAATCGACGCGTTGGTCAAGGCTACCAAAGAGTCGATTGCCAACGTGGACGCGGCGCTTGCCAATCAGGAGCCCACGGGACTATCCAAGCGACGCGAGGCGGTCGAGACGGCGATGGCTGAAATCAAGAGCAAGCTCGGCGAGAAGCAGCGCTTGTTCATCATCTTCAAGGATCAGGTCGCCAAGTGGGAACAGACCAAAGAGGAGCTTGTCGGCAACAAGGACAAGCCGCAGTCGATTGAGTGGTTCAAGGCCGAGATTGAATCCTTGGGAGCCTTACCCGACAAGCTCGCCGCTCTGCGCGCGGGTCGGGTGGATCTGGCTAGGGCGGTCCATGAGCAGATCGACAAGACCGTCGAGGAATACCGGCGGCTGTATGAACCGGTGCAGCAGTTCGTCAAATCCGCAGCCCAGATGGAGATGCACCTGCCATTGGACTTCAACGTGCGCATTGAAGAGTCAAACTTCCAAGAGCAGTTCTTCCCTCGCATCAATCGGCAGTCGCGGGGCAGCTTCTCAGGCGTGGAAGAGAGTAATCAGCTCATGCGCGGGCTGCTCAAGGAGGTCAACTTCGGAAATGTGGACTCGACGCTGCAATTCCTCGAGACCGTCGACGACATGCTGCACTTCGACCGGCGAGAGCCCGGCGCTGGTCGCGAGACGCGGATCGTCGATCAACTCCGGAAGGGCGGCGAGCCCCAAGACATCCTCGACTACCTTTACGGCATGAGCTATTTGGCGCCGAGGTATTCGCTGACATTCGACCAGCAAGAGATCAGCCAGCTCTCGCCCGGCGAGCGTGGGCTGCTCTTACTGGTTTTCTACCTGCTTGTAGACAAGGACGACATCCCGATCATCATTGACCAGCCCGAGGAGAACCTGGACAACCAGACTATTTTCAAGGTGCTGGTCAAATGCATCAAGGCAGCCAAGCAGCGACGCCAAGTCATCATGGTGACGCACAACCCGAACTTGGCCGTGGTCTGTGATGCCGAGCAGATCATATGCGCCACCTGCGACAAGACGACCAACACGTTTAACTATGTTTCTGGCGGCATCGAGTCACCAGTGATCAAGAGAACAGTCGTTGAAATTCTTGAAGGTACCGAGCCAGCTTTTAAGAATCGGAAGCGTAAGTATGGTCTTTGATGGCGATGTGCTGGTGTGCTAAGCCTTGGAGTCACCGTCATTGGTCACTCTAAACGACTGTTTGATGTCGGTTGTCGGTCGCAGTTTAAGCAACTGCGCCTGATGGCTTCCGCTGCACTATAGACCTTGATCAGCCGAACTTCCGCTTAGGGCCGGAAGTGGCCAGTCCGGGGGCTACTCTGGTGCTGACTGATCGGGTTCGGCCATGAGCAGTCTTTCGTGCTTCGATGGAAGTAGACGGTCGAACGACTACAGCTGTCAGATAATTGCCACTGAGGCAGCTTGCTATGACGTCTCGCAATGCGTGAATAGATCAATCCGGTGAAGACCTGTTTCGCGCGCAGCGCGTTACATGCGCCTATTCGGTCGTTGACCAGTTCAGGTCATCACCTTCCTCACGAGAAAACCAGGTGTTGAAGTCATAAGAGTGGTGTTGAGGCGGTGCGTCATCGGTGTATAACGTCCAATGAATAGCGGGCTTCTCATCCTGATAGTACCGTGCGGTTTCACTGTCGATTTTAAGATGAAGAGAGGCGAATGCGTTTCGATTGTCGAGAACAATCTCCTGCCCAGGCATCAACTGCCCTGATTGCGGGTAACTCCCTGTTCCTGCGGAGTTATATTCAATTCGATTAAATAGAAATTTGCTTCTCTTTATGGCTGAATCCATTTTCCGCATCGGAATTCCAGCATGAATGCGCCCACACTCCACGCCATACGGAACATCGAGGTGCAAAAGCCACTGCCGCGCGGTAACTGCACCCTCGTTTTTCAGGTATGGTCGTATGTAGTAGTAGCGTGTGCCATTTGTATCGCTGCGCCTTATCGCGACATGTGCTTCGACGATGGGGTGCGTCCGGCGATTCATCACGTCACGAATCGCAAAATCGTACATCTTGTCAACCGTCGCGCCGATTCGCTGATAGTAAGCCCGATCAAAGCGATTCTGATGCGCTGTGTGACCTTGCATGATTTCGATGACAAACACGCGACCATCGACGTGTTGGATTTCGTGAATCTCAAACCCACGAAAAACCGGATCGGTGTTCGCTCTGATGATTGAGGTAAGTTGATCGACAGATAAACGCGACTCCATACTGACTGGTTCAAAATGAGAAGCCAAGCCGTTCTGTTGCACAACGCCGATGATGAGCGTGCCTCCGCCAGCATTGGCAAATCCTGTGACGTCCTTCACGAACTCACGTCTTTGTTCCTGCTTCGTCATATCGGCATAGGCTCGACCGGATTTGAATTCAAGGTCCAAGGACTCACCCGCAACCCCGAAAAGCGCAGAAATTTTATCGATGGTTTCGTACACGTTACCTCTCACATGGAAATATGGCTCAGGCGGAACATCCACATGAACGTTCGCCCGGCTACCTATTCACATAAGCTCGTACGCCGGCAGAACCTAAGCTTAACGAAGTATTGCGCCTGGTCGCACCTATAGGCAAACTCCGCGGGCGCGGGTGCAACGGCGAACACGGCGCGGAAAGTATGTGGAAAGGACTGGCGAAAGTCCATATCGCAGCAGAAACAATGCGTTTGTTGCGCGATGAGATGGTAACAACACTCTTGTGTAACGAGTTGCCCTCAGAGGTCGGCTCGGATCCCCTGGGAAGTCATTCTCGCGAATGTTTCCAGTAGCTTGGTTTCCAACTCCCTCTCATCTTTGAAAAATACAATGCGTCTAGATTGCAGATCAAAAGCGGGCTTGAAGTCTGCCTTTGAAATCAGAACTGTCGTCTTGTCCAGTGCCTGTGCGATTCCCAGTTCGTAGTAGACGTTCGGGTTTCTTGATCCAATATTAGCTATAATCACATTTGCACGAACCATCGTGCGCATGATATGTGGGAGGATGTCTCCAAAAACCTGCTCTTCGTCACCGCGAACGCAATTGAACCCTACGCGTGCACAAATATCTTTTATGGTCTGAAATTCACGTGCGTGCGCTTCGTCGAAAGGTGTAAGCACAAAAACAAGGCGTGGATCAGTGACCAAGTCATTATCGGTAATGCCAAGGCTCTGGAGGAATTTCGTAAGCTGCGGGCGCGTCCGGGTGAGGGACTCGTCTTGAGCTGTTTGCGCAGACAACTGCAAATGGTTGACGTCCCTCCATCTTGTTTCGGTCGCGAGCAATTGTGCCGTCAGTTCGGACAGTTTTTTGTCGTAGGCTTCGCGCATCATCGACAATTGGGCCCTCTGCGCATCCGTGTCGTACTTTGACTTAGATCGATCACGGGTCGCCACCATAAGGGCAATAAGCGCAGACATCATGACTGCAGTTATCGAAACCACAGTAGATACGATGGCAAGCAGATTGCTTGAGGTGAATAGCGGTTCTAGAGACTTCATAAAAGAATCACCGCGAAAATGAGAGCCAGGCTGGCGAGAACGTAACTGGGAAAAGCAAACCAGAACGCTTTCCTACTTTTGTCGGCGATGTAGGCGCGATCTGACTCTTTAGAGAGCGCCAAAGTCAGAATTATTATGGCGATGTACACGATTGCGGCGGTAAGAACCATATAGGTTGAGGCGGGGTAGTGGTTCGCCGCCTGCCATTTGCTGCAGGCCGCAGCGAGAAATGAGAGTGACAGAAATGTCACGTCCACAGGAAACACGACGAGCGCCCTAACGATGTCGACCTTGCTCGACTCTTGATTAGTCCACAACTTAAGAAGGAACTTGAGGACGACTACTGCGCCCGGAAAAATATATCTAGGGTCTAGAAGCATCAGCGTTTACTTACAGTTTTACCAATGCCCTGGTTCCGCCCCCGCAAGCTAGTGGGCTTAGGAAGACTCAGTGCCGTTTGTCTATTCGATCCGCAGCTGCAATATCGCTTCAGCTTTATGGCTTCATCTTACCAGCAGGCCTTCGCTGGCGTGCCTAGGAAGTCAGCGATAACGGAGTATAGCAAAGACGTTAAAGCCAAAAACACAGTGCAGGCTTGCGGCCAGGCCTCCCGCTTGGCGCAGAAGGAACCGCAGAATATGGTCGGTGCGGAAACTGCGCTACCTCAGAACAGTGAGCATGCGGAATCGCGCATGCAAGCGACGAACTTTAGGCTGAGAGTTACTAGAGCGCTCTTCGACCTGGGAGTCGTTCTTCAGGACGTTGGGCGAGGTCTCGATTTCCGAACGCGCTCGATACCATCGATCAGGTCAGTTACGCTAACGACGACGTAAGCCGTCCAAAATTGAACCAGTCGGTTCGATGGATCGGTGGAGCTAGCGCTAGCGTTGACCAGCAGGCACGCTGATACCGAGTTCCCGCTTCTTCGTTGCTAGCACCGCGCGGAGACTGACACGCAACCCATTGCCAGGCTGCGGTGCTCCTGCTTCGACGTGACATAAGCAAGCCATAGCGGACTGAGCAGTAATGCCATCGTTCGATTGGATTGACGCGCGCTTCAGTTGCGATAATCGCCGTTACCATCATGACGAACGACAGCCCCGTCTCTGGGTGGCCGCTGCCCGCTTACCGACATTGGTATTGGCGGCAACCGCGCACGATTGGTGTCCCGACTCAGTCCTTAAGGCTACGGCCACAAGCGGCCGTTCGCCATCCGCGCGTCGAGCATCAAAGATCTGGTGCCATACGGCTTAAGAAGAGTTGCGGTCGAGGTATTTCCCGCAATTGAAATAGTTCGGGATCGATCCTTAGCGATCCGTAGAGTACAAGTCTTCTAAGTCACTGACCTGAAGCATCAGGCACGGCACGCACCTCCCTATACCTAACGGCCAATCCCCTTCAATCCTCCATTTCTGAGATGCCATCCCGACTACACTGGTCTTGAAGCCTTGCTTCTCGTCATCGGGAGTAGAAGCAGTCCCCTTCGCACCGATGGTCGACCGTAAGTCGTCTTGCCCAACAAGACACAGCGAAGAAGGAGAAAGAAGGGGAAACCCAAGGCATCAAAGAAGCGCGGGCCGCATGGGCGGCAACCCATACGACCCGCTGACCACCACCAACTCGTCCAAGGAGTCGGCAATGGCTAAGGCCAATAGTAAGTCACGTCCCAAGAAGCTCAAACAGTATCCCGAGGTTGCGCTGATCCTCGACAACAAGCCTGACCTTCCGCAGGAGGGCCAGCCGTACATGCCATGGATGCGCGCCATCGACTTGCATTTCGAGATGTTCGGATTCAAGCCGGGTGATGTCGTCTATCTTGAGTTCAACTTTGATTTCCGAAAGGTCATCATCACGCCCGACTACAGCGCGCTGAACTGGCGAGAGCAGCCTTACGGTGCGGCAGCCCAGGAAGAGGAACAGGCATAAGCAGCAGGGGCCGCTTCGCGCGGCCCTTGCTGTTGGATTGCTGTTTCCGCGCGAACACAACTGAGAGCGGGCGCTATTGTGTGCGCCGTGTCCGTGTCGATGCTCACCTTTAACGATTGTCACGACCGCTGTATGCGGAGGGACCCGCGCAACCGCGAACCCTAACTCGCCCGCACCTTCACGACCTTCCCCCGCTGCAACACATATTCAACACGCTCCCCCCGACCGGCCACCACCTCAATATCCTCAAGCGGATTCCCATCGAGCACGACCAGATCCGCGATCGCTCCCGCCGCCACCACCCCCAGCTGTCCCGGCATATTGACGATCTCCGCCGCCACGGTCGTCGCCGACCTAAGCGCTTCCAGATTCCCCAGCACCTCCGCCCGAATCCGAAACTCTCCGCTTTGAAACGCGTGCATTTCCCCGAGCAGATCCGACCCGAACCCCATCTTCACGCCGGCGTTCGCATAGATTTCCAGAGATTCTCGTCCTTTCTGCTGAACGGAAGCCACCTTTGCCACCGAATCCGGCGGCATCCCGAACTCCGCGCCGTGTTTGGCCAGCGCGTCATAAGTGACAAGCGTGGGCACGACAAACGCGCCATGCTCGTGCATCAGCTTCGCCGCAGCCTCATCCACAAGATTCCCATGCTCGATCGTCCTAACCCCACAGCGCACCGCCCGCGCAATTGCCCGCGCCGTATACGCGTGCGCCATCACATAAGTATTCGCGGCCTCGGCTTCATCCACGATGGCCCGAATCTCGTCCTCGGAATACTGCGTGTTCGCAATCGGGTCGGTCGGCGACGCCACGCCGCCTGACGCCATGATCTTGATCTGCGTCGCGCCTTTCTGAATCTCTTCACGCACGGCGAGCCGCACACCTTCGACCCCATCCACCACCCGCGCAATCGCCCCCGTCCTGAAGCAGCAAGAACAAGGCTCCAGCAAGTCCCCGCGAGGCCGAAAGTCCCCATGCCCGCCGGTCTGCGACAACGCCTTTCCCGACGGAAAAATCCGCGGCCCCGACACCAGCCCGGTTTCGACCGCCTGCATCAAGCTCCAGTCCGCGCCCCCAGCATCCCGCACGCTGGTAAACCCACGCGACAACATCGCATCGAGAATCGGCAACGACCGAATTGCCGCAAGAATATTCGGCTGCGTCGCGTTCACACCGAGATTCGCATTCGAAGCCAGCACATGCACATGGCAATCGATGAACCCCGGCATCACGGTCTTGCCGCGCACGTCGATCACCTGCGCATTCGGCAAATCCACCGGCCGATCGGTGATTTCGACGATCCGGTCGCCGTCGATCACGACATGATGATGTTCGAGCAGCACGCCCCGTTCGAGATCGAGTACGTTGCCGCCTTGAAGCACGGTAATGGTCATGGATAGAGATCCTTATCGATTGACGGCAGCGCCACGCTTGGCGTCCTTCACGAAGCGCGTGCCGATGAAGCTGACAGCCGCCGCGAGCGTCACGTAGAAAGCCGGCGCCATGTTGCTGCCGGTGCGGGCGATGAGCCACGTGATCAGGAACGGCGCGAAGCCGCCGAAGATCGTGACCGCGAAGTTGTACGCGACGGACAGCCCGGTCGACAGCACCTTGGTCGGGAACAGTTCGGCGAACGCCGCGAGGATCGGCCCCGTGTAGGTCGCGATCAGCACGCCGAACACGGCCTGGAACACGATCAGCGACGTGAACCCGGGCGCATGGTTGATCCACGCGAACATCGGCCACGCGAGCACGAAGATGGCCAGCGCCGATCCGGACAGGAACACGCGCCGTCCCCACACGTCGGCGAGCCGGCCGACGATCGGCGAGCAGCACATGATCATCAGCCCGCCGACCATGCCGGCCACGAAGCCGGTCGATTGCGGCAGGTGCAGCGTGCGCACGGAATACGTCGGCATATAGAAGAGCAGCACGTAGGTGCAGACGGTCCACAGAATGACCATCGAAAAGCTCGCGAACGTCTCGCGCGGGTAGGTGGACAGCACTTCCTTCAGCGGCGAGCTTTCTTTCGCCTGCGCTTCGACGGCGCTGAATGCGGGCGTCTCGTCGATATGGCTGCGGATGTAGTAGCCGACGGGCCCGACGATGATCCCCAGCAGGAACGGCAGACGCCAGCCCCAGCTATGCAGCGCCTGCGCGTCGAGCGACGTCGTGACGAAGGTGCCGGTCGCGGCGCCGATCAGCACGGCGAAGCCGATGCTCGACTGGATCCAGCTCGAGTAGTACGCGCGCTTCTCCGGCGGCGCGTATTCGGTGAGGAACGCGGTGGCGCCGCCCATCTCGCCGCCGGCCGAGAAACCTTGCAGCAGCCGCGCGACGACGATCAGCAGCGGTGCGGCGATGCCGGCCTGTTCGTAGGTCGGCGCGAGGCCGATGAGCGCGGTGCCGGCGGCCATCATGAGAATGGTGAGCGACAGCGCGGCCTTGCGCCCGACCTTGTCGGCGTAGATGCCGAGCACGATGCCGCCGACGGGCCGCATGAAGAAGCCGACGCCGAACGTCGCGACGGTCAGCAGCACGGACGTCAGTTCGTTGCCGGTCGGAAAGAACAGTTTCGCGGTGATGACCGCGAAGAAGCTGTAGACGGTGAAATCGAACCATTCGAGACCATTGCCGATCACGGTCGCGACGATGGCGCGGCGGCGCTGCTGCACTGCCGCATCGACGGCAGGCGCGGCGCGCGGGGAAAGCGTTCCTTGCATGGTCTCTTCCTCTATCGGAATCAGAAGACGGGACGGCTGCCCCGCGTGAACCCATGCTAAGGACAGCGCGATTTTTTTCTGAAACGAAAGATTTGCATGCACGCATGCGCTGGGCGCATGCATCGCGATCAGGGCGCGGTCTGTTTCTCCGCCTGTTCGAACAGCCAGCGTGTGAACAGGCGCGCGGCCTGGTTCTGCGCGCGGTCGTTCGGCGAGATCACGTAGTAGCCACCGCCGTGGCTCGCAGATGCTTCCGTCACGCGCACGAGTAGCCCGGCCTCGATGCAGGCGTCGATCATGTAGCGCCAGCCGAGCGACACGCCCTGGCCGAGAATCGTCATCTGCACGATCTGCGGATACGAGTTGATGGTGATGTCCTGCGGCTGTGCCTTCTGCCGGTCGATGTCGTTCTGGTCGAACCATTCGGACCACGACATCCACTGACGCTGCCCGTCCTCGAGGCGCAGCAGCGTCTCGTTCGCGAGGTCGGCCGCGGCGAGCGTGCGGCCCGCCAGGTAACCCGGCGCGCAGACAGGAAACACTTCCTCGTCGAACAGGCGACGCGCGGTGTATTCGGCCGGCGCCTGCTGACGCACGTAGTACACACCCACGTCGAACTCCGCCGGCGACATCGACGCGAGCCCGTCGCGCACGATCAGCCGCAGCTTGATGTCCGGATAGTTGGCGCGAAACTCGGGCAGGCGTGGCGTGAGCCACAGCAACGCCACACCGGACGAGCACGCAATCGTCAGTTCGAGATCGCCGTAGGGCTTCATCACATCGTGCGTGGCTTCCGCGCATTGCGTGAGGAGATGGTGCACCTGCGCTGCGTATTGCTCGCCGGCGATCGTCAGCCGCAGTGAACGATGTTCGCGCACGAACAGCGAGCGGCCGAGGAATTCCTCGAGCTGCTGGATCTGCCGGCTGATCGCGCTTTGGGTCAGGTGCAGCTCGGCGGCCGCACGCGTGAAGCTCGCATGCCGCACGGCGGCTTCGAACGCGATGAGGCACTGAAGGGGCGGCAGGGGCGTGATGCGCATGGCAGCTTGGGAGGTCGAGGAGGCTGCCGATATGATACGAGCGGATCGAAAGGAAATCACAAGGAAGCAGGGCGCCGCCAGCCGCCGTATTCATGCGAAGATTGACCGCACAACACACTCGCCCGAGAACGACGTGACCCCATTCAACCCTGAGAGCAAACCGGACGCCGCCCATCCGCCGTGGATGCCCGTCGCGATGGCCGAACTCGGCATCCGCCGCCATCCGCCCGGCAGCATCAACCCGCGCATCGTCGAGTACAACAACCAGACGAACCTGGTCGGTTACGACGACAAGATTTCCTGGTGCTCGTCCTTCGTGAACTGGTGCATGACGTACGCCGGCATTCGTGGCACGGGCTCCGCGCTTGCGCGTTCGTGGCTCGAATGGGGGAGGCCGTTGGAACGCCCCGTCTACGGGTGCATTGCGATCCTGACCCGCGACGATCCCGCGAGCTGGAAAGGGCATGTCGGGTTCTACCTGCGCCACGACGACGAACAGGTATATCTCTTCGGCGGCAATCAGTTGGAAGAAGTACGCGAACTCGCGTACCCGTTGAACGAGGTGATCGGCTACCGCTGGCCCGACGCCGCGTGACGACGCAGCAACAGCCCATACAAAACCACAAGCGCCGCGTAACCGGCCGCTGCTAACCTGTCACGCAACCGCATCGACCCACCCGGAGCCCGTCGGCGCACCGATGTACAGCCACCGACCTCCGCACCCACAAGGAGCCAGCAGTGCAAAACGGTCATCTCCGCCTCTACGCGGATACGCAATACACGAGCCCATACGCGATGTCGGTCTTCGTTGCGCTCGAGGAAAAGGCGCTGCCGTACGAACTGGTCACCGTCGATCTCGGCAACCGCGCGCATTTCGCGCCCGACTACGCGGCGACCTCGCTGACGCAACGCGTGCCGACGCTCGTGCACGACGATTTCGCGCTGTCGGAATCGTCGGCGATTACCGAGTATCTCGATGAGATATTCCCGGGCACGCGGCTCTATCCGGTCGAACCGCGCCAGCGTGCACGGGCGCGGCAGGTGCAGGCGTGGCTGCGCAGCGACCTGATGCCGGTTCGGACGGAGCGGTCGACCGAAGTGCTGTTCTACGGGCCGTCGAGCGAGCCGCTGTCGAGTCTGGCGCAGGCTGCCGCTCAGAAGCTGTTCGTGGCCGCCGACAAGCTGCTCGCGCCAGGCGCGTCGAACCTGTTCGGCGAGTGGAGCATCGCGGATGTCGACCTGGCGGTGATGCTGAACCGTCTGGTGCTGAATGACGATCCGGTGCCGCAGCGCCTTTCCGACTATGCGCGATCGCAATGGGAGCGGCCGACGGTGCAGCGCTGGGTGAAGCTGAAGCGGCCACCGCTGTAAATCGTGGAGGCAGGGCGTCTGCGCTGCACGTCGATGAGTTGCAGGTCACTCGGTCCCGCACGCATCGAGAAGCGGTATGTCGGCGCGACTTCATGTAACCCGTCGAATCGGCGTGAGAACGAATATCGATGAAGAAGATCGGTTTGTCGGTTGCGATCATGGCCGCCTCCTGTATCGGATGGGCAGCGCCTCCGGGCGACGGGCTGGTTAAAAGCTGCTTGATGGCGCAGTCCGTCTCGTCGTCCATTGCGATCCAGGAGATCAACACGCAAGAGGTGTCGCAAGAGGACGACTACGCAGACGGTTTCAACGTCAGTTACGTCGTCAAACATGAGGGTGTCGACGTCGGCTACGCCGAAGGAAAGTCGACGCAGGCGCTGATCTACGCTGGCAAGCTCTACCGATTGTCCACAGCGATACCCGTTGGAAATAACAGTGGAATCAAGCCGACTGCATTCAATCCCGCGCTGGCCGAGTGGAGCATGGCAACGGTTGGCCGTCAGCGCTATCTATGCGTGAGCTTCAATTTTGACGGACTTGGACGCAGCGGGACGTTTCAACATGTTCACGGCGGATACTTGCTGAACGCGAAAACCGGAGACCTGTACTTCGTTGTCCGCGACGTCGGGAAGTAAGTTCACTGGTCGTCCTCCGGCAACGAGGGCGAGTGCGTTATCCATTTTTTTCCCGGCCGTACTCAACTGCTTCGGGGAGAATCTCGTTCTCCATCGTCTTCTTGCCGAGCATCTTTCGATGGACGCGGAGTGTCTTGAGTCGATTTCCCAGCTTCGCCTCCATTTCCTCCGCCGTTTGATTCCTTTGCGTCTGGCTCGGTCTTGGCGTCAGTTTGTCCATGATATGGGGCTGTAGTCATTCGCAATTACAGGCAATACTTTGCCGATAAAGTGGGAGATTGGCTATAACAGGCACAATTTTGCCGCTTGTTTCGAGGCCTACCTATAGGCGAGGCGTATTATCGCGAGTCATGAAGACACCCTACGTACCTCACCTTTTTGGAGCCGACGCGCTAGCGAAGGTGGCAGGCCGTTTGGGCTGGGTCACGGTCGGTGTCGCCTCGTCCATTGCCTGGCCCCAAGACGACGTCTGGGTTGAGTATGACGGCGTCGAGTATCTGTTCCACGGAGCCAGGCAGCAAGGCGAGCATCGCATTGCTCCGTGCATCAGCACGCCGGCGGACCAGGACCATATCGATGAGGCGCTGTCCCGTCTGTATCGCTTCACCTCCGTGCTCGGCTTCTACAAGCAAGGCTACGTCGACATCACTGGCCAGAATTGGGGTACACACATGATTCGGTACTCCAATCCTCGGGACACCATCACGACCATATTGCAGGGGGGCGAGAGGGGCTTCAGCTGCAATCACATGCCAGTCATCGAGGACGACCAGGTGCGAAAGGCGCTCGCATTCCTGCGCGAGGGTCGTCGGTTGGAGCGCGTGCACGAACCGTACTCATTCCTATCGTTCTTTAAGGTCATTGAGAGCCAGTTTCAGCCAAAGGACCGGGTTGCATGGGTTGAACAAAACTTGGCCCTCATCACGGACGAGCGGGCGGTAAAGCGCATAAATGAGCTGCGCAGCCAAGGTGTCAACGTTAACAAGCACCTGTTCGAATCGGGGCGCTGCGCCGTGGCACACGCGAGCGTGGGTGGCAACATCGTTGACCCAGACATCCCGGCTGACCGCAAGCGCATTGCCGCGGACCTGGACATCATCGCGGCTCTGGCAAATCGCTACATCAAATTTGACGCCGGGGTTCCTGACGAGATGAACCTCCACAAGACGCGGGACCGTGTAGCGCCTTGGCACGCGTTTATGCCCCCCGACGCGGTGGTCGCATTGAAGGCTGGCGGCCATCTGGAGAACCCGGAAGACCTGGGCGAACTCAACGGTGCAACGGTTTCAGTGCGGCTCTGGCCAGATCCGCCTGCAAAGCAGTTCGATGTCATGACGCTATTGCCGACGGAAAGCGGTGAGGGGGGGGGTGAAATTCATCGCTCTGAGCGCGCGGGGCACCATCGTGCTGTCCTTCGCGATGGACGTAGTCAGGGGGCGCATGCACACGCTACTCAACGAAGGAGGTATGCGCGCCGGGGTGGAGATTGGAGAGGAAGATGTCGAGGACTACACGCGCTATTTCCACAGCGTCGTCGGCAATCGCATCGTCGAACTGGCCATCGAAGGTGCTGAACCGGTCGACTGCGAGGTAGTCATACCGGTCAATATCATTCCCCGGGCGCCCGAGGAGGCTGTGGCGCAGGCACTCGACCAATTCAGGCGGTCCAGGGACCGGGGCGCCTAGAATAGTCGAATGCTCTCCTCAGTGAGTGCCTGGGTGGTGAGTTCTTTTTCGCAACCGCTGAAAATGGTGGTTTGGCACGATTCTCGGCCCGGTAAGCCTTGCGCGCCGGAGCTTTCCAGCCTTCGCTCGTAGCCAGACTGGAAGCGGCCAACGTGCTTCCGGTTTAACGCGTTAACGTACTCGTACGCTACGTGGCTTGCGAGGTTTGCGAGGCACCGGAGTCCCGAGTATCTGCGCGACTTTCTTGTCGTACTCCCAGCGAAGCAGGTCGTATTCATATATTGTTCGGTTACTCCTGTACCTCGTGACATATGAGTATCCCACTTCCAGCCTCTGGAGTTGATGCCATTGGTCCAACGTCTTGCAGGGCATGAGCTTAATCATTTCATACGCGGACTTCCTGGCAGACGGGGAACAACCAAAAGCTGAGTACGACAAGGCTGCATAGACCCTACGGCCCTTATCTTCGTGACTTAGAAACGGCAGAAGGCGAGCGGCAAGCTCGGTATGCGGCGCGCGCGCCGACCCATTGGAATCAAAATAGATAGGTCTACGCGTCGTAAGCGCTAGCGTTCCTACCAAATCGCACCAATTGATACAGCCCAGAGCCTTAGCAATGACCTCTTGCGTCCGTTGGAGGCCCACAGGGCGTGCCTCGGTGTCGTTTGCCGCCGACGCGTAGCTCAAGCAATAGAACTGAGAGGCCTTATGTAGTGCAAGGGCGTTCTCTTTTGCTTCGGCGATGCCGAAAAAGGGGAGTATGTGCACGTCGAACCTCTTGTCTTGATGCGGGTCGACGGTTGCTCGCTCACCTGGGACCCGCTACAAGAAGCTGGTGCAATGGTATGGAAATGCTGCAGAGCCCGACTGGGTTTCTCCATTCGCGAGCGGAACGCTATCTGCGAAGCGTTGGCCTCCATTGTGAGCGAATGAACCTGCTTAACGCAAGGGCAACCAATCCAATCGCATTTGGTGGCCACTGGCTCGCTGCTCGCAAGGCGCACCTCGGTATCTGCGCAGTTTTGAGCAGATACTCCCGGACATCAGAGGTGGCCTCGCTCATTCGGACAGATTTCTGAGATTATTAAGTGGGCCATCCGAGGCAATCATGCTGCCGATTTGATCGCAGGCAGCGTCGCGAAGTATGCCTCATCCGGCGTCTGATCCGCCAGGCTCGAATGGGGTTGTTTTCGGTTGTACAGCTTATTGTATTCGCCGATGGAACGTAGGGCGTGGCTGACCGACTCGTATGCTTTCGGATTCTGTGATCTTTTCTTGCGCGGAGTCGTATCCTGCAGGGCAGTGGTGCGCCAACCGGATGCTCAGTTGTATAAGGCTGGACTAGACCAAACAGACAGCGTCAGATCATCTGACTCAATTCGGCCACAACCGGACATTCGACACGCCGACGCGAATCGTCGACAATCGCGCTCACCGCGCCCTGCCGAATCGCCATCTAAAAAACTATCGCGAACCATGCACGCTTCATACAACATATTTCTTGCGGTAGGAATTTTATTGGTTGCGGTGCTTCGAGCGATGCGCTGGCGAAGTGCAAAGGCGCGGGGTCTGAGTCCTGCCCAGTTCGCGCGTGAGAACGGTACCTCACCGCAGAAGCTGCGAGCGACAGGCGAGCAGATGCGCTGGCTTGGCAGGATATTGTTTATCGTTCCGTTCGTTCTGGGATTGGGATTAGCAATTCACCCCAAATCACCGGGGAGTGTTCTTGCAGCAGAATTCATAGCCTGTGTGATCATCTTTGGCGGTCTTGGGCTTCTTTTCCTGTGGGTCGCAAGAAAGAACGAAGCGCTTGCACGAGACATAGAAATGCTTCCCTGAGCGCTGGCGCCTGATGCACTTTTGGTGCGGTGCACGCGCAGGCTACCCTTGGATGTCCGTTGGGGAACGCATTCATCGTCCGCAATGGGTCGATCACGGCCCTTGATGAAGTGACGGCTAAGCAATCTCCGACCTGATCTGACGCTGACTGACAGATCAGGTCTCGACTTATGCAGCTCAGTTCTTCGCCACCGCCTCCACCTCCGGCCCACCCGCCGCGTCAGTCCTGCTCCACCCACCCCCAAGCGACCGATAAAGCGCCACCGCCGCCAGTGCATGCTCGCGCTTGACTTGGTTGAGCGAATCCGAATCCCGCAGATAAACCTCCTGCGCGGACAGTACATCCAGAAAATCCGTCGCACCGCCCTTATAAAGCTGATTCGCCAACCCAAGCGCCTTGTCCGACGCAGCCAGCGCACTACCCAGCCTGCGCGTCGCCTCATCGGAGCTGACGAGATTCGCCCGCGCATCCTCGACCTCCCGCAACGCCTGCAGCATCGTCTGCCGCAACCCGAGTTCCGACTCGCGCATCCGGCTTTCGCTCTGCGAGATATCGGCCGTAATCCGCCCCGCATTGAAAATCGGACTCGTCGCGCTCAACGCCGCACTGAACAGGTTATCGGTCAACGTTGGCAACCCGAGATAAGAAGCCGCCAGAATCCCGTCCGTCAGGTTCAACGAAAACTTTGGATACCGTTCGGCCTTCGCCACGCCGACTTGTGCCGCCCGCCGCTCGACCTGCGCATACGCCGTCAGCACATCCGGCCGCCGCAGCAACGCCTGCGAAGGCAGCGTCCCCGGTGCGCCAACCGGCGGCGCAGGAATCTCCCCGGCCTGTACCAGCAAGAGCCGATCAACCGACTCCGGCGTCCTCCCCGAATACACCGCAATCAGATTGAGCTGATGCGTAATCTGCGCCTGCGTCGGCGGAATCCGCGCTTCGAGCGCATCGAGCTGGTTCTGCGCACGCGTGACGTCGAGCTCGGTCGACAGCCCGAACGCCTGCCGCTTGCGCGTGAGTTCGAGCGCATGCTGCCGGATCTTCGCGTTGTCCTGCAGGATCTTCAGTTCCTGCTGAGCCCAGCGCAGATCGACATACGCGGAAGCCGCATCGGCCGCGAGTGCGAGCCGCATCGCATCCTCCGCATGCTTCTGCCCGACGAGCTCGGCTTGAGCGGCAAGCAGGTCGAGCCGTTCACCGCCGAACACATCGGGCGACCAGCTCAACGCGAGCCCGGCACCCGCCTGCCGCACATAGCCGAGCGGCGGCGGCGTGTTCTGCCGTGCGTCGGCCGCATGCGCGGTCGCGTCGAGTTCGGGCAGCAGCACCGCGCGCTTCTGCACGGTCAGCGCCTGCGCCTGCTTCACGCGTTCGGCTGCTGCCTGCAGATCGAGGTTGCCGTCGAGCACGGTGGCGATCAGCCGGTCGAGCGCGGGATCGTGGAATTGCGCCCACCACGCGGCGGCGTCGATGTCCGCGCGCGGCACATCGGTGTCCCATGCTTCCGGCGCGAGCGTCCGAACCGAATCCTGAAGCGCCGGATGCTGCGCGGGCTGCACCGCACAACCTGCGGCGAGTGCGCTGACGGCGAGGGCGACGAGAAGTTTTTTCATGATGGTGATGACCTCAACCTCAGTGCGCGTCCGGCGGCGGCGCGTTCAGGGAAATGGGTTTGGAGAAGACGACCGCGAGCAGCGCGACGACGAAGCACAGCGACAGCGCGTAGTACGCATCGGCATAGGTGAGCGTCAGCGCCTCGCGGTAGATCAGGTGATGCAGGTTCGCGAGCCCGGCTTGCGCGGTGTCCAGCGTGTTGCCGGCCACCGACGTCCAGTACGCGGTCTGCCGATCGAGCAGCGACGCGATCTGCGGCTGGCCGGCGCTCACGTGCTCGTTCAGGCGCAGGTAGTGAAAATTCAGCCGGTCGTTGAGCATCGTCGCGCTCACCGCGATGCCGATCGCCCCGCCGAGATTGCGCATCAGGTTGAACAGGCCGCTCGCCGATTTGAGGCGCGACTGCGGCAGCGAGCCGAGCGCCATCGTCACGATCGGCGGCACGCTGAACTGCTGGCCGATGCCGCGCAGCGCCTGCGGCAGCAGCAGTTCGCGCCAGCCCCAGTCGTGCGTGATCGGCGTGTACAGGTAGCAGCCGAGCCCGAAACAGATCAGCCCGAACACGAGCAGCGCGCGCAGGCTGAAGTAGCGCGCGGCGAACGCATACGCACAAAGCGCAATCAGCTGGAACGCGCCGACCGACAGCAGCGCCATGCCGATCTGCAGCGAGCTGAACGCGCGCACCTGCGCCAGAAACAGCGGCGTGAGGAACACGGTCACGAAGATCCCGATGCCGGTGACGAACGACAGCAGGCTGCCGATCCCGAAGTTGCGCACGACGAGCGCGCGCAGGTCGACGATCGGGTCCTTCGCGGTCAGCGCATGCACGATGAACAGGAAACCGCAGATGCCGGAGATCCATGCGCAGATCACGATCGCATCGTCGCCGAACCAGTTCTTGCGCGGGCCTTCCTCCAGCACGTATTCGAGGCAGCCGAGGAAGCCCGACATCAGCACGATGCCGAGATAGTCGCCGCGCTTGATGAGGCTGAGGTCGGGTTCGTCGATGTGCACGTAGCGCGGCACGAGTGCGGCCACCGCGATGCCCGGCACGAGGTTCAGGTAGAACAGCCAGTGCCACGACCATTGATCGGTGATCCAGCCGCCTATCACGGGGCCGATCGCCGGCGCGAGCGACGCGAGCGCGCCGATGGTCGTCGATGCGATCAGCCGCTGCTTGCCGGGGAACAGCACGAACGCGGTGGTGAACACGGTCGGGATCATCGCGGCGCCGAGCGCACCCTGCAGCCCGCGGAACAGGATCATCGAGTTGATGTCCCACGCGACGCCGCACAGCATGCTGGTGATCGTGAAGCCGACCGCCGATGCGGCGAACAGCCAGCGCGTCGACATCACCTTCGACAGCCAGCCCGACATCGGGATCACGATGATCTCGGCGATCAGGTAGGCGGTTTGCACCCACGACAGTTCGTCCTGGCTGGCGGAAAGTCCGCCGCCGATGTCGCGCAGCGACGACGCGACGATCTGGATGTCGAGCGTCGCCATGAAGAAGCCGACGCACATCAGCGCGAACGCGAACACGCGCTGTTTGGTCGGTTGCGACGCCGGGTCGCCGGAAAACGCGGTGGTCATCGTCGTCTCCCGCTCAGTTCGCGTGGTCAGTATGCACGGTCACGACCGCGGACAGGCCGGGGCGCAGCACATGGTCGAGGCCCGGCTGCGGATCGAGATGCACGCGCACGGGCACGCGCTGGACGATCTTCGTGAAGTTGCCGGTCGCGTTCTCGGGCGGCAGCACGCTGAAGGTCGCGCCGGTGGCGGGCGCGAGGCTGTCGACGCGGCCGTGCAGTTTCGTGTTCGACGCATCGAGCGACACGTCGACGCGATCGCCCGCGCGCATCTTGCGCAGCTGGTCTTCCTTGAAGTTCGCGTCGACCCACAGCCCGGATGCCGGCACGACCGTCAGCAGCGGCACGCCGACGTTCGCGAGCATCCCGACGCGGCCCGTGCGGTTGCCGACGTAGCCGTCGACCGGCGAGCGGATCGTCGTGTATTCGACGTTGAGCGCGGCGACGCGCTGCGCGGCAAGCGCGGTGTTCACGCGGGCCCGCGCGTCGGCGAGCTGCGCGCCGAGCACGTCGAGCTGCCGCTTCGACGCGAGCAGCGCGGCGTCGCTGCGGTCGACGGCGGCGCCGGCCTTCGAATAGTCGGCGTCGGCGCGTTCGACGATCTGGTTCGACACGGCGTCGGATTTCACGAGCTCACGGTAGCGCACGCGATCCGACGCGGCACGCGTCAGCTCGGCCGACGACGCATTCTTCTCGGCCGCCTGCTGGCCGATCACCGCGAATTGCAGTTGCTGCTTCGCCTCGAGTTCGGTCACCGCGGAGCGGGCGCTGTCGACTGCGGCGCTGGCCTGCGCGAGCTTCGCGTCGTAGTCGCGCGCATCGAGCTGCACGAGCACGTCGCCGGCTTTCACGCGCTGGTTGTCGGTCACGAGGATCTTGTCGACGAAGCCGTTGACCTTCGGCGCGAGCACGGTCACGTCGCCGCCGACATACGCATCGTCGGTGCTTTCCTGAAAGCGCAGCACGAACAGCCAGTCGAGCGCGGCGGCGACGACGACGATGACGACGGCACCCACCGCGATGCGCATCCACGGCACGCGGCGCTGTTGCTTCGCGGGCTGGTCGAGTGTGGCTGCTTCACGGGATGAGGCAGCGGCTTGGGTCGTTTCCATCGATTCACCTATGTATATGCACTTATCAAGTCGATCGACGACATGTCGTCGATCGGGGAAGGGGCTAGCGTTCCGGCAGGTTGTGCGTGATCCGGAACAATTCGTCTCTCAGGCGGGCCGCCTGCGCCGACCCGAACCGCTGCTCGAACGCTTCCTGCGCGGCGAGCCAGTGCACGTGCGCGTCGGCGATCTTCGTTTCGCCGTGCGCGGTCAGCGCGAACGTCTGGCGGCGGCATCGCGGCTCGATCCGGCCGGCCACCAGCGCCGCACCGACGAGCGGCTTGAGCGCGCGCAGCAGCGCGGTGCGTTCGATCACCAGCACGGTCGACAGCGTCGCCATCGTCAAGCCGGGCCGGTCGCGCAGCAGCGCGAGAATGCTGTACTGCGACGGCGTCACGCCCGCCCGCGACAGATAACGCTCGTAGAACTGTGAGATCCGGCGGGCGGCTTGCCGGACCGCGAAGCAATCGTCATCGGTGAGCGTCATCTTGTGCATGTACACATGTTAGGAGGCAATGCGGCGCGAAGCGAGCGGCGGGGCACGATCAGATTGTTGTCGCGGCTGTACCAATCGGCGTCAGGCTGCCGCCGGAACGATCCAGCCTTCGCGGTCGCAATAGGCGGCCGTGTAGTCGATGAACGTCTTGACCTTCGCGGGCAGCAGCGCGCGGTTCGCGTAGGCGAGCTTGATCTCGACGGACGCATCGACGAGATCGGCGTCGGCCAGCAACTGCACGAGCGCGCCCGACGCAAGCTGGGCCTCGACGAGCGTCTTCGGCACGACGCCGATGCCGAAGTCGTGCATCACCATTTCACGGTTGAAGACGGGGCTGTTCGACGAGATGTCGAAGCGGAACGGCACGGTCAGCGTGTTGCCGTCGACGCGGAACGACAGCGCGGGCCGGCGCAGCGACGGTGACATCGGCACGAACGGGTGGTCGGCGAGATCGGCCGGCGCGACCGGGCGCGAATGGGCGCGCAGGTACGCGGGTGTCGCGACGATCACGAGCGGAATCCGCTCGATCAGCCGCACGACGGTCGATTCGTTCGTCAGCATGTACGGTACGACGATACCGATGTCGTAGCCTTCACCGACGAGATCGA
This sequence comes from Burkholderia sp. AU45274, assembly GCF_030482505.1. Taxonomy (NCBI): domain Bacteria; kingdom Pseudomonadati; phylum Pseudomonadota; class Betaproteobacteria; order Burkholderiales; family Burkholderiaceae; genus Burkholderia; species Burkholderia sp. AU45274. The sequence goes on from NZ_JAUJQE010000001.1 coordinate 471,842, forward strand.
TGGGGCGCTCGGTCAGCGTCACGTCGAGGCGCACCTTCGGGTGCGCGGCCTTGAAGCCGGCGATCAGCGGCACCAGCCGGTTCAGCGTGGCCGTCGTGTGCGCGACGAGCCGCAGCAGGCCTTCGGGCTCGCGCGTCGGCGACTGCGCTTCCGCTTCGAGCGAGTCGAGTTCGTCGAGCACGGCCGCGCAGCGCTCGTAGATGCGCTCGGCCGTTTCGGTCAGCGACACCTGGCGCGTGGTCCGGTGCAGCAGCCGGCTGCCGAAGCGCGCTTCCAGATCCGCGACCGCGCGCGACACGACCGGCCGTGCGAGGCCGTGCATGTCGGCGGCGCGCGTGAAGCTGCGCATCTCCACCACCGACCGGAAAATCCGCAGCTTGTCGATGTAGTCCATGTCCGTCTCCTTGACGCGAGGGCCGGCCGCCGGCCTTGTTACGGCGGAGTGTACATTGACTTTATGCATATGCACATATAAATTGCGAAACATGAACGACACCTCGATTGCCCAGGCGTGCAACTGTCTCGCGCTGCGTCAGGCGGCGCGCTTCGTCACGCAACTGTACGAGCGCCATCTGGCCCCGGTCGGCGTCACGCCCGCCCAGTTCTCGATCATGGCGAACCTGACGCGCCAGCCCGGCCTGCTGATGAGCGAACTCGCCGATACGCTCGTGATGGATCGCACGACGTTGCTGCGCGCGCTGAAGCCGCTGCAGCGCGACGGCTTCGTCGCGACGGCCGCGTCCGAGCACGACACGCGCGCGCATGCGCTGAGCCTCACGAAGCTGGGCGAGCGCACGTTCGCTGAAGCGAAAGTCGCATGGCAGGCTGCACAGGACGAATTCGAGACGCAGTTCGGCCGCGACCGCGCGAAGGCGCTGCGCGACGAACTGTTCAGTGTGACCGCGGAACGCTAGGCGGCGGGCTGGCGGAAAACTGGAGCGGAATTCTAGCCATTGGTCGCTTCGGGGGCGCTCATTGGTTGAAATTGGTTTTTTAAACTGTCCGGATCGATGGCGATCTGGACAGTTTTTATTTCCAGTTGTAGAGTCCCCCTGACGGATTTCACGAGCCGGCGCCGCCGGCACGCGTCAGAGGAGCGATCGATGCTGCAGTTGAGTGACCGCGACAGCGCCATGCTGCGCGGGGATTTCGGCGAGGGCGTCGCGCGTGCGATGCGGATCGTCGCGCGCACGGCGCACGTGATGTCCGCGCCGCACCTGATCGACATTACGTCTGCCCATATCGACGGCTGCCTGTACCACGGCCAGACCAGCCTCGACTTCGTCGAGTATTTCGTCGACACGGGCGCGAAGGTCGCGGTGCCGACCACGCTGAACGTCGGGTCGCTCGACCTGATCCATCCCGAGCTGTACCACGGCGATCGCACGATTCAGCGCGACGCGCAGCGCCTGATGGATGCGCATCTGCAGCTCGGCTGCGAATCGAGCTTCACGTGCGCGCCCTATCAACTGAAGAACCGTCCCGCGAAAGGCGAGCAGATCGCGTGGGCCGAATCGAACGCGATCGTGTTCGCGAACTCGGTGCTCGGCGCGCGGACGAGCCGGTACGGCGATTTTCTCGACCTGGCCGCGGCGATCACCGGGCGTGCGCCGTATGCGGGGCTGCATGTCGAAGCGAATCGCGCCGCGCGGATCGTGTTCAACGCACCGGATTTCAGTCGCCTGGCCTCGCGCGACATCTATTTCGCCGCGCTCGGGCTGCTGATCGGCCGGATCGCGGGCGCGGTCGTGCCGGCGATCGTCGGGCTGCCGGCGGACACCACGGAAGACGAACTCAAGGCACTTGGCGCGGCCGCCGCGTCGAGCGGTGCTGTCGCGCTGTTCCATGCGGTCGGCGTGACACCGGAAGCGCCCACGCTCGACGCCGCGTTGCACGGACAAGCGGCGCCACGGACGGTCGATGTCGCGATGGCCGATCTCGACGAGATTCGCCGCACGCTGAACCACGGCATGGCCGGCGATGCGCTCGTCGCGGTGGCGCTCGGCACGCCGCATTTCTCGCTGGCCGAATTCCGCACGCTCGATACGTTGCTCGACGCGTTCGACGGCAAGCCGGCCTGCGATTTCTACGTGAACACGAGCCGGTTCATCCTGTGGGAACTGGACGAGGCCGGCCTCGCGGAGAAATTCGCTGCACGCGGCATCCAGATCGTCGTCGATACCTGCACCTACATCACGCCGGTGATGAAGCAACTGTCGGGGCTCGTGATGACCAATTCGGGGAAATGGGCGTCGTATGCGCCCGCGAACATCGGCGTGACGGTCGCGTACGGCAGCATGCGCGAATGCGTGCGTTCGGCGTACGAAGGAAAGGTGCGATTCGATGACTGATGCCACGCGCAAGGGGTTGACGGGCGACACGCTCGTGCCGGGCAGCGCATGCGCGCGCCCGTTCGTGCTCGACAAGCCGCTCAGCTTCTGGGGCGGCTACGACTCGGGCGCGGGAAAGATCGTCGATCGCGGGCATCCGCGGGCCGGTGCGAGCCTCGCCGGCAAGGTGATGGTGATGCCGCACGCGAAGGGCTCGAGTTCGAGCAGCAGCGTGCTCGCGGAAGCCGTGCGCAACGGCACGGGGCCGGTCGCGATCGTGCTGAAGGAGCGCGACCTGATCATCTCGATCGGCGCGATCGTGGCGGCCGAGCTGTATGCGATCGCGGTGCCGGTGGTGTGCGTGACCGATGACGTGTACGACGCGATCGTCGCCGCGACGGGGGAGGTGCGGATCGAAGCGGAAGAGGGTGACGGCGGCGCGCGGATCGATCTGGGCGGCGCGGCGCGTTCGGCCTGATCGATCCGCGTACGGCACGGCGAGCGCGCTTGCTCGCCTCGCCCGGGCGTTACAACTGCGCCCCCTTCAGGCTCCGGTGCACCTCGAGCGCATTGCGTTCGACCCAGTTGTGCTGAAGCAGCCCGTCGTCGCGCACGTGCCAGACGGCCGTGCCCGTCATGTCGATGGGCGACCCGCACGGCGCCGATCCCATGAACCCGTTGTTCTTCCCCGTCACGCGCCAGCGGCTCGCGACGCGGTCGCCCGCTTCGTTCTGGAACGTTTCGACGACGTCGAACCGGAAGTCGTCGATGCTCGCGAGGAACGCCGCGACCCACGCCTTGAATGCCGCGCGCGAGCGGATGACCACGCCGCCCGACGTGATCGCGAAATCCTCGGCGACGAGTGCGTCCACCGCGTCGGGGTTGCGCGCCTGCCAGACTTCCCGCCAGAAGTGCTCGACGATCTCGACCGAATTGCGTTTGCTCATCTTCCTGCTCCGTTGATACGACGACGTTGATCCGTTGCCTGCCGCGGCTCGCGATCGAGTCCGGCTGACACGCAGTCATTGTGTGAACTTGCGAACAAGAAGACAAACGAATAATCTTTCTTGGATCTAGAAGATTATCGAATGGATGGGGCACGATGCTGGATCTGGATTTGCTGCACGCGTTCGTCGCCGTGGCCGAGACGGGCAGCTTCACGGCGGCTGCCGACGTCGTCGGCCGTTCGCAATCGGCCGTCAGCCAGAAAGTGTTGCGGCTCGAGGAGGCGCTGGGCGTGCGCGTGTTCGAGCGCACGAGCCGCTCGCTGAGGCTGACGCAGGAAGGTGAGCGCGTGCTCGCCGGCGGGCGGCGGTTGCTGGCGCAGTATGACGCGTTCATGCGCGAATGGCGGGAGCCGCAGCGAGTCGAGCGGTTGCGGCTCGGCGTCTCCGAAAATCTGGTGCACGCGCAATTGCCGCTCATCCTGGCGCGTTTCGGCGAGCGCTTCCCGGCCGTTCAGCTGGAACTCGTCACCGGATCGAGCCCGGAACTCGCCGACGCGCATCGGGCCGGCCTGCTCGACGTGGTCTTCGCCCGGCAGAAGCAGGAAGGCGCGCCACTGCGCGGCCGCGTGATCTGGCGCGAGCCGCTGGTGTGGCTGGCCGCGAAAAACTACCGGAACGACCCGGGCCGCCCTGCGCGCCTCGTCATGATGCCGCCGCCTTGCGCCTATCGCGAAGTGATGACCGAAAGCCTGGATGCGGCACGCCGCGAATGGTCGGTGGGCTGCACGGCCAGCAATCTCGCCGGCGTGCAGGCCGCGGTGGCGGGTGGGTTGGGGGTCACCGCGCTGGGCAAGTCGTTCCTGCAGCCCGGCATGAAGATCCTGCCGACGTCCGCGCAATGGCCGGCGCTGCCCGCGTCCGAAGTCGCCGTGATCGGTGAGGGCCCGGCCACGCAGCCCGTCGTCGAGCCGCTCGTCGGAATGTTCGTCGAGGTCCTGACGGCGCGTGCGTCGACGAGCCTGGATGCGACGATCGAATCGGATTAGCGTGCGCTGTCCGGCTTCTGTCCGGTCAACCCGGCAGCCGCTTCACGATATGCACTCGGCGTCTGCCCGGCCCAGCGCCGGAACGCGCGCGTGAAATTGGCCGGGTCGGTGAATTGCAGCCGCTCGGCGATCGTCTTCAGGTCGAGATCCGACGCGGCGAGCAACTGCTTCGCGTCACGAAACCGCGCTTCATCGAGCAATTGCCGATAGCTCGAACCGGCTTCCTCGAGCCGGCGCCGCAGCGTGCGGGTCGACACGAGCAGTGCGTCGGCGAGCGTCTCCGGCCCCGGGTAGTCGCCGGCCCCGCGTGCCAGCTCCGCGCGCACCCGTTCGACCAGATCGCCTTCCTCCTGGCGCACCTGCGCATACTCGCGCTCCACCTGCACGAGCGCCTGCCGGTGCGCGACTTCGTCGGCGAGCGGCAGCGGCCAGTCGAGCACGTCGCGCGCGATCCACAGCGCGTTGGCGGCGCAGCCGAATTCGACGGGTGGCAATTGATCGCGATAGCGCGCGAAATAAGGCGGCTCCGGCCACGCGAATTGCAGCTTGATCGGCGGCGACTCGCGTCCGGCCCATTGCGAAATGTTCTGCGCAAGCCCGGTCAGCACGAATTCGAACATCACGTGATGCTGCAGCACGGGGCTGGCCTGTACGCCGTGCAGTTCGAGCGTCGCGCCGCGTTCGTCTTCTGCATAGGTCAGGCGATATTGGCGATTGCGCATCCGGAAGTAGCGCTGCGTGACGGCGAGCGCTTCCCGGATGTCCCGCGCGGTCAGCGTCGCATAGCCGAGAAAACCGTGCACGGTCGGCTTCAGCAGCAGCCCGAACGCGAGCCCGATGCCCGGATCGCCGCCGATCTCGATCGCATTGAGCACGAGCCGCCCCCATTGCGACGGCGCGACGCGCGCGTCCGGTTCGGCCAATACCGCATCGCGCAGGCCCGTGCCGGCGCGTACGGCGGCCAGATCGACGCCGCGCGCGGCCAGCGCCTGCAGCAGCAGGCGCGTATAGGCGACCGGAATCGTCGGCCGGCGCAGCCCGAGGCGGTCCTTGGCGAGAGGGGAAGTCATGTCGTCTTGGCCGGAAATGACAAGCATTATGGCTGTTTGCCCCCTCACGTTCAAGGCGGCGCGCGCCTACGATGTCACGCATCGCTTACTGGCACGAATCGGCACGCTCATCATGACCACGACCTTTCCCCACCTGCTCGCCCCGCTCGATCTCGGCTTCACGACGCTGAAGAACCGCGTGCTGATGGGCTCGATGCACACGGGCCTCGAGGACAGCCGCAAGACGCTGCCGCGGCTCGCCGAATATTTCGCCGAACGCGCCCGCGGCGGCGTCGGACTGATCGTGACGGGCGGCTTCGCGCCGAACGTGGCCGGCTGGACCAAGCCGTTCGGCGGCACGCTGATGACGTCGGCCGCCGCGCGGCGGCATCGCGAGATCACGGAGGCCGTGCACGCGGAGGACGGCAAGATCGCGCTGCAGATCCTGCATACGGGACGCTACGGCTATCACCCGTTCGCGGTCGCGCCGTCGAAGATCAAGTCGCCGATCTCGCCGTTCGCGCCGCACGAACTGAGCGCGCGCGGCGTCGAGCGGCAAATCCGCGCGTTCGTCCGCTGCGCGAAGCTCGCGCGTGAAGCCGGGTACGACGGCGTCGAGATCATGGGCTCCGAAGGCTACCTGATCAATCAGTTCATCTCGATGCATACGAACAAGCGCACCGACCAGTGGGGCGGTTCGTACGAGAACCGGATCCGGCTGCCGATCGAGATCATCGAGCGCACGCGCGAAGCGGTCGGCCGCGATTTCATCCTGATCTACCGGCTGTCGATGCTCGACCTGATTCCGGACGGCAGTGACTGGAGCGAAACCGTGCAACTCGCGAAGGCCGTCGAGCGCGCGGGCGCGACCATCATCAACACGGGGATCGGCTGGCACGAGGCGCGGGTGCCGACGATCGCGACGTCGGTGCCGCGCGGCGCGTTCGCGTGGGTGACGAAGAAGATGAAGGGCGAGGTCGGCATTCCGCTCGTGACCACCAACCGCATCAACCGTCCCGAAGTGGCCGAGCAGATCCTCGCGGACGGCTGCGCGGACATGGTGTCGATGGCGCGTCCGCTGCTCGCGGATGCCGAGTTCGTGGTCAAGGCCGCGCAGGGCCGTGCCGACGAGATCAATACGTGCATCGGCTGCAACCAGGCGTGCCTCGATCACGCGTTCAGGAACCAGATCGCGTCGTGCCTGCTGAACCCGCGCGCGTGCCACGAGACGGAACTGAAATACACGCCCACCGCGCAGCCAAAGCGCATCGCGGTGGTCGGCGCGGGGCCGGCCGGGCTCGCATGCTCGACCGTGCTTGCGCAGCGCGGCCATCAGGTCGATTTGTTCGACGGCGCGGCCGAGATCGGCGGCCAGTTCAACATGGCGAAGCGGATTCCGGGCAAGGAAGAGTTTCACGAAGCGCTGAGCTACTTCGGCCGCCAGGTCGAACTGACCGGTGTGAACCTGCACCTGAACCGCCGCGTCGACGCGAGCGACCTGATCGCGGGCGGCTACGACGAGATCGTGCTCGCGACCGGCGTCGCGCCGCGCGACCCGAAGATCCCGGGGCAGGACGGGCCGAACGTGCTCAGCTACATCGACGTGCTCGCGGGCCGGCAGCCGGTCGGCCGGCGTGTCGCGGTGGTCGGGGCGGGCGGGATCGGCTTCGATGTCGCCGAGTACCTGGTGCAGGAGGGCGAATCGCCGGCGCTCGACCTGGAAGAGTGGAAGGCCGAGTGGGGCGTGACCGACCCGGCCGCGACGCGCGGCGGCGTGACGCGTGCGCAGGTGACGGCGCCGGCGCGTGAAGTGACGCTGCTGCAGCGCAAGGCCGCGCCGCTCGGCAAGGGGCTCGGCAAGACGACCGGCTGGATTCACCGCGCGACGCTGAAGATGAAGCAGGTGAAGATGATCGGCGGCGTGAACTATGAACAGATCGACGCGCGCGGGCTGCATGTGTCATACGGCGAGCAGCGCACCGATCACGAAGTGATCGAGGCCGACACGATCGTGCTCTGCACGGGGCAGGAGCCGCAGCGCGCGTTGCTCGAGCCGCTGCAGGCGGCCGGGCGCTCGGTGCACCTGATCGGCGGCGCGGAACTGGCCGCCGAACTCGACGCGAAGCGCGCGATCGATCAGGGCTCGCGGCTCGCCGCGCGGCTGTAACGAGCGGTCGCTGCGACGGCCCCTTTAAGGTACGCCGCGTGGCGGTGATCCGCTTGCGCGGCGATTCGTGGCTCGCCGTCTGCCGCCCCGATTCGCTCGCGCAGAACTGACATGAGCCGCAGCGCCGGCCGCGTCGCCACGTAATGTGGCGGCGCTACCCTGACAGACCGTGACGGCGACTGGCCATCACACGGCTCAGGCCGCTTCGGCCCGTTCTTCCTCTTCCGCTTCCAGCATCGCCTTGACGATGAGGTAGATGGCCGGCAGGTCGTCATCGTCGCGGCGCCAGTCGACCGGCTCCTCGACATCCGCGGCGAGCAGGCGGCTGTCGCGCAGCCGGATGAACGCGTCGACGACGGCCGGATCGTTGCGGCTCAGGAAGCCGGCATTCGAGAATGCCAGCTCTTCGACGTTCAGCAGTGCCTGCCAGCTCATCGTGCGCACGGCCGCGGGATGGGTGCGGCGCCGCAGGCCGAGCGCCCGCTGCGCGGGGCCGCCCGCGACACGCTGCAGATCGACGACCGCCCGCTGCGCGGCGCGCTCGAAGTGGACGGGGTTGAAGCCGGGTTGCTCGGGATCGAATGCGGATGCCTGGAACATGGTCGCCTCACAAAAGTCCGTTCGTCTGTGAATGACGGAATTCGGGTCAAATGGTGCAAAAGCACTGTAAATATATACAGTGTTTGGCGCGGTTTCAACCCCCGGATGAAGGATTTCGTGCGATGGCGAGCGAAGCGGGCGGCCGCCCCGGGCACGCGACCGATCTACACCGCTGCCGCGATCGTCTCCCGCAACCACCGATGCGCCGGATCGCGATGCACGCGTTCGTGCCACAGCATCGACATTTCATAGCCGGGCACGTCGACGGGCGCGGCCACGACACGCAGCGCGGGCACGTCGCGCACCAGCCGCTCGGGCACCATCGCGACGAGATTGGTACTCGCCACGGCCGACAGCACGAACAGGAAATGCGGCACCGACAGCACGACGCGCCGCGTGGCGCCCACCTTCGCGAGCGCTTCGTCCGTCACGCCGAAGAAGCCACCGCCGTCGGGCGACACGATCACGTGCTCGAGCGTGCCGAACTGCGCGAGCGTCGGGCGCCGCTTCAGCTTCGGGTGCCCGGCACGGCCGATGAGCACGTAACGCTCGGCGAACAGCGGCAAGCGCCGCATGCCGGGCGGCGACGCTTCGGTCATATGGAAGACGAGGTCGATGCCGTTTCGTTCGGTATCCTGCTCGATGCGCGGCGGTACCAGCTCGACCACGGCGAGGCGCGTGGCGGGCGCGGCCGAACGCAGCGTGTTCAGCGCGGGCAGCACGATCGTCGATTCGCCGTAGTCGGTCGCGGCCACGCGCCACGTGTTCGTCGCGGTCGCGGGATCGAACGGCGTGGCTGGAATGACCGCGCGCTCGACCGCTTCGAGCGCATCGCGCAACGGTTCGCGCAGCGCTTCCGCGCGCGCGGTCGGCCGCATTCCACGCGGCCCCGGCAGCAGCAGCGGATCGCCGAACACGTCGCGCAGCTTCTGCAATTGCACGCTCACCGACGGCTGCGACATGTTCAGTTTCTCGGCCGCGCGCGTGACGTTGTGCTCGGCGAGCAGCACGTCGAGCGTGACGAGCAGATTGAGATCGAGTCGTCTGAAATTATTCATGGCTATACCTGGAATATCAGGAATTCATTTCAAATATACCGTTGACGGCGGCATCCTGCAGTCATTCAATCAACGGAGTACCGAACATGAATGTGCTGATCGTCTATGCCCATCCCGAACCACGTTCGCTGAACGGCGCATTGCGCGACTTCTCCGTCGCGCATCTCGAAGCGGCCGGCCACACGGTGCAGGTGACCGACCTGTATGCGATGAACTGGAAGGCGGCGTTCGACGCGGACGACTTGACCGGGCGTGAGCCGGACGCGCGCTTCGATCCGTCGAACGACTCGAAGCACGCGTTTGCAACCGGCACGCAGCGCGAAGACATCGTGCGCGAGCAGGACAAGCTGCGGTGGGCCGATGCGGTGATCTTGCAGTTCCCGCTGTGGTGGTTCTCGATGCCGGCGATCATGAAGGGCTGGTTCGAGCGCGTGTATGCGTGCGGCTTCGCTTACGGCGTGGGCGAGCATTCCGACACGCACTGGGGTAATCGTTATGGAGAAGGTTCGCTTGCCGGCAAGCGCGCGATGGTGATCGTCACGGCGGGCGGGTGGGAGTCGCATTACAGCCCGCGTGGCATCAACGGACCGATCGACGACGTGCTGTTCCCGATCCAGCACGGGATGCTGTATTACCCGGGCTTCGCGGTGCTGCCGCCGTTCGTGATCTACCGGACGGGGAAGATGAACGACGCGCGCTTCGACGAAACGCGTGCGGCGCTCGGCAAGCGCCTGGACGAACTGTGGACCACGCAGCCGATCCCGTTCCGCCGGCAGAACGCGGGCGATTACGAGATTCCGGCGTTGACGCTAAAGGACGGGATCGTGCCGGGGAAGGTGGGGTATGCGGTGCATCTGGCGCACGAGGGCTGATCGCGCGTGGTCATGAGCGGGCGACGTACCGTTCGATGCGCAGACGACCGGGCGGCTCGAAGTAAGTGCCGAAACGCACGAGCCCCGCGTTCTTCAGGTGGCAGGTCATCTCGAAGCTGACGAGGATGCCAGGATCGCGGTCATCGACGATTCCGACGTCGATCGAGCGGATGCGCGGCTCATACTTCAACAGCGTTGCTTCCATTTGCTGCTTGAGCAAATGCGCCGACGCGGGCAGAGCCTTGTAGATGTTCGTCAAGTCGGGTAGGCCATAGTCGGGCAGGTGTTTCAGCGCGCCTGCCCGCGTGTTGAGAATGCGGCGCACGTTCTGCTGAACGCTCAGGCATTCGAGTGTGCGGTCGTCGTAAGCGCCGATCGGTTCGCCGCCGATCTGGCCGAGCAGCATGTCGTAGAGGGACGGGCCAGCGGTCATCGATGGCTCCGTTGGCCTGCGCCTTCGTTGACGGCCCGCGGTACGTCGATGAAATCGATTGTCATCGTACCGTCGGGCGCTGCCGACAGCAGGATTTCACTCGGCGTGACACCTTCGGCTATCCGGGCAAGCAGTTCGTGCGAGACAACGGGCAGCACGCGTTGATTGAGGAACGCGTCGACGCTGCGTGCGCCGGATTCCCGCGACACGCAGCGTTGCGCGATCGATTCGATCAGGTCGTCGGCGTACGTCAGTGTCACGGCATGTTGCCGATGGAGGCGCCGGGCAATCTTGCCCAGTTTGATGCGCACGATCGACGCGAGCGCGGCGGCGTCGAGCGGCCGGTAGACGAGTGTCTGGAAGCGTGCGAGCAGCGCCGGCTGGAAGTGCGCGACCAGTTGTGAGTGAATGGCTTCTCGCAGGCCTGCCTGCGTAATCGACGCGCCGTCGGCTGTCGCGTCGTCGATTTCTGCACTGCCGAGATTGGTCGTCATCACGATCACGCAGTTGCGGAAATCGATCTCGCGCCCCTCGCCGTCGCGCATCGTGCCACGGTCGAACACTTGATAGAAGATGTCGAGCACGTCGCGATGCGCCTTCTCGACTTCGTCCAGCAGGACGACGCTGTACGGGCGCTGACGTACCGCTTCGGTCAGCACGCCGCCGCGTCCATAGCCGACGTAGCCGGGCGGCGAGCCCTTGAGTTGCGACACCGTGTGCGCTTCCTGGTACTCGGACAGATTGATCGTCGTCAGTGCGGCTTCTCCGCCGAACAGCAGGTCGGCGAGCGCCAGTGCGGTTTCAGTCTTGCCGATGCCGGATGGTCCGGCCAGCAGGAACACGCCGAGCGGTGCGTGTTCGCTTTTCAGGCCCGCCTTGGCGGTGCGCAGGCTCTCGGCCAGTGCAGCGATCGCGTCGTCTTGTGCAATGACGCGGGCAGCGAGCGTCGCCTCGAGCGCGAGCAGGCTGCGCAATTCGTCCTCGACGAGATTGCCGACCGGCACGCCCGTCCATTCGGCGACGACACGCGCGATGGATTGTGCGTCGACGTCGGGCGAAATCATCGGTGCTTTACCCTGAACGGTCGATAACGCATCGATCGTGTTGGAGACGGCGGCCGGATCGGGCGCCCGCTCGGACGCGCTGCGCAGCGTACGTAATATCCCGACGAGCTTGCGTTCCCGTGTGTACTGGCCGAGCAGCGCATCGGCAGTGTCGCGCAGGGTGTTGTGATCGATGTCGATGGCGGCGCGCCGTCCGGCGATATCGGCAATCCCGGCGCCGGCGTCCGCATCGAGTGCGGCGCGCTCCAGTTCGAGCGCCGCCAGCGTTGCGCGAGCCTGTTGCAGTTCCGTCGGCGGGACGTCGAGCGCCATCCGCACGCGTGCCGCCGCCGTGTCGATCAGGTCGACCGCCTTGTCCGGGAGCAACCGGGCCGGGATGTAGCGGCGCGACAGCCGCACGGCCGCGACGATCGCTTCGTCTCGGATGTGGACGTCGTGATGCTTCGCGTATCGGCTCGCAAGCCCGCGCAGCATCACGCAGGCCGTATCGTCGTCCGGTTCGTCGACCTTGATCACCTGGAAACGTCGTTCGAGCGCGGCATCGCGTTCGAAGTATTCCTTGTATTCGGCCCACGTGGTGGCCGCGATCGTGCGCAATTCGCCGCGCGCGAGCGCCGGCTTCAGCAGGTTGGCCGCGTCGGCGCCGCCGGCGGCGTTGCCTGCGCCGATCAACGTGTGCGCTTCGTCGATGAACAGCAGGATCGGCGTGGCCGAAGCCCGCACTTCGTCGATGACGTTCTTCAGCCGTTGTTCGAATTCGCCTTTCACGCCCGCACCGGCTTGCAGCAAGCCGAGATCGAGCGTCAGGATGCGCGTATCCCGGATCGTTTCCGGCACGCTGCCTTCGACGACGCGCAATGCGAGCCCTTCGACCAGCGCGGTCTTGCCTACGCCGGGCTCGCCGACGAGGATCGGATTGTTCTTGCGGCGCCGTGCGAGCACGTCGATCATCTGCCTGATCTCCCGGTCGCGGCCGAAGACAGGATCGATCTCGCCACGACGCGCTTTTTCGGTCAGGTCGAGTGCGAAGCGCGCGAGCGCGTCAGGTTCGACCGTGCGCGCTGGGGTGTGTTGCGGGGAGGTGGCCGACGGCGTCGTGCCGTCGGCGGGCAGATCGCCGGCCGAGTCGGTTTCGCGCGCTCGTATGGGGTCGTCGCCGGCGTTTTCGCACGACCGTCGTCCAAGCCGCGGCAGCACGCGCTGGATCTGCACGCTGGAGACCGACAGCAGTGGCCACGCACGCTGCGTTCGCAGCACGTGCGGCGCATCGACGATGGCCTGCAGCAGATGTCCGGAGCGAATGGTGCCGGCGCGATCGTCGGCCATCGCATGCACCCACGCATCCTCGATCACGGTGGCGAGCTGTCGCGACAGCGCCGGCATGCCGCGCAACGTGCGTGGCATGCGGTCGATCACCTCGATCATTGCCTCCCAGACGGCATCGATGTCGAGATCGTAGTGGCGCAGCAGCGCGGGAATGTCGCCATCGTCCGCCTCGATCAGCTTCAATACCCAGTGTTCGACCGCGATTTCGTCGGCGAGCCGGGTCTGGCAAAGACTCGCGGCGGCTTCGAGCGCACGCGTGCAGTGGGGATTGAGGCAGCGAATGAGATGGGAAGCGTCCCGGAGCGGCGGCGTCATGTCGGTAGCGGGTCAGGAGGGGAGGAGGGCGGTTGCCGGGAGCGGCGGAATTCCCGTCGCGCGAGCGACGGAATCCGCCAGCTGTTCAGTCCATCAGGAACGTTCGTTCCAGGTGTCCTTGTGGATGATGTTGCCGTCCTTGTAGGACCACGTGATCGTCTCGTAACGCAGTTCAACGTCTTCGAGATGGTTGTGCTTCTCGTAGTCGGGGTTCTTGATGTCGAGCATCTTTGGCTTCACCGCGACGATCTTCACGTTGTCGAGTTTCGTGTTGAAGTATTCCTTCTCCTTGCCCGCGTCGTCGATCCGGTACCACTTGATCTCGACCGACTTCAGCGTCTGGCCGCTCGTCACAGCCTTGTACAGATAGGGCGTCGATGCGTCCGTCTCCTTCGTCAGCGTGATCGGCTTGTGCACGCGCGTGCCGGTCAGCTTGCCCGTATTGCCGTCGGTTGGAATGTGCACGCCATGATCGAACGCAACCAGTTCGACGCTGCCCTCGCGATCCTGGACGGTCACCGAACCCTTGATGTCCGCACCGCCGTCGTCCTTGAGCCACATGTAGGCCGGAATTGCCATTTGTTCACTCCTTCTTCTTCGTACTACGAATCGCCGGAATCGGATTCCGGCGTTGACAAACCCGAGGCGGCCGCCTCGGGAACCCAAACGCGTATTACTTCGCGGCACCGGTTGGGACGGCAGGCACCGGTGTATCGGGCACGAGCGTGATCTCGACCCGACGATTCTTTGCTCGCCCCTCCGGTGTGGCGTTATCCGCGACCGGTCGCGTATCGCCATAGCCCTGGATCGCGAACTGTGTCGGTGCGATGCCGGATGCCTCGACGAGCCAGTCGCGCACGGCCGACGCTCGCTCGATCGACAGCTTCAGGTTGCGATCGGGCCGGCCCTGATCGTCTGCATAGCCGGCGACGAGCACGCGCTTGCCGGGATGTGCCTTGATCAGTGCGAGCGCATCGACCATCGCGCGCGTGGTGCCCGTCTTGAGCTGCGCTTTGCCACTGTCGAACAGCGACATGCTGTCCAGCGTGACGACGGCGGGCGGCGGTGGGGGCGGTTCATACGAGGCGATGGCTTCGTTGAGGACCGGCAGCAGCGGTGCACCGTGATAAGTGCCGAACGACAGCCGGAGCGGAACGCCGACACGCGCGTACCGGTCGAGCTGATCGCGATCCGACGCAAGGACCCGGAGCGCGTCGCGTTTTGCCGCGTCCTGCGTGGCAGGGATACCGTTGTAGCGTTCGAGGTGCTCGCCGATGCGAGCCATCAGCGCCTCGTTGTTCTTCGCGGCGCAGCAGATGGCGGCGATCGCAGCACAGGCAACGATCGCAATGACGTGCGCGACGGCGGTGATGCGCGGCGATCGCCACGACCGGCGTGGCGTCGCGTCGATCAGCGGCTGCGGCAAGGGCCAGGGCAGCGGCGACGCAGGCAGTGCAGAGGGAGCGATACCCGTCTGGCCGCGTACTTCACGTTCCCACGGTTTGCCGGGGCCCGTTGCCGGGCCATGGTCGATCCAGCCGGCGCCGAACAGCGGCCAGGGCGAGGCGGGCTGGCGTCGATCCGTCAGCGGGTCGAACACGATACGGCGGCTCCATCCGATCATCGACGCGATTCCGGCGGCACGCGCCGCGACCGCCTGGCTTCCTTCGGCATGGAACGCATCCGACTCGGCTGCGTCGATTGCGGCGTCGAAGCGGTGCAGATCGACGATTGCCGATCCCGTCGACATGCCATACCACTGGGCCGCCGATTCACCGGCCGCCGGCATCGTCGCGGCATCTGCGTTCGAGAGTCGCTGATAGAGGGCGACGTAGCCCGGCAGCGACGTGCCGAGCATGCGAGACGCATCCGCAACGGCCTGACGGATCACGCGCAACGACTGCGACAGCGTATCGTCGTTCGCATGAAGGCCCGGCGCGACCGACAGCACGACGCAATCCGGCGCATGGCCGTCGCGCCACTGGCGGACCGCGACAGCGAGCCGGGGGAGATCCTGGGGCCGATCTGCGCGTAACCAGATTGCACCGTCGCCAACATGGACGAAGCGCGAGCGTGCCGTATCGCGATCGAACAAGGCCGGCAGGCCGTCACCGATGACGAGGGCGAGCGGCATTCTCGTGCGCAGAGCGACGGGCAGGTCGGCGGTCGCTGCGCCGAGCTGCGCGATCACGTGTACGTTCCGTTCGCGAGCCCGCGTCAATCTGCGCGAATGCCGCCAGAGGATCAGCACGGAGAGTGCGACGATGAATGCCACCCATCCCCACATGACGCCGCGATCGACGGGCATCACCCCTCCGATGACGGCCAGCGTCAGCGCCGCGGACAGCGTCACGACCGAGCGTAGCGGATAGCCCAGGCCCGACAGGGCCGCGCGTGCCGCATCGGAATCGGTGTGGGTGGCGGCAGGTGGGTGCGTGGTGTCCGAAGTCACGGCCGTTTCACTTTCTGAACGAGTTGTGCCAGTTCCGCATCGAGGATGCGATCCCACGCGAACCAGACGAGTATCGCGATCACGCAGGCCGTTCCCGCGATCGCCCATGGCGACAGGCTTCTGAGACGGTCGATCAGACGCGTGTTCGAGCGATCGGTGACGAAGCCCGGCCGCGTGGCCGGCCGCAACTGATCTATCTGCGCCACCAGTGCGGCGATCAGTGCCTGACGTTTCGCTTCGCCGTCGTGCGCGTCTGCCGATGCGCCCGAGCGGGCGGCGTAGCGGCCGCGGAATCCCAGGCCGAGAACGGCCGCATAGCATTCGAGCAAGTCGACGTTCGGTGCGGGTTCGCGCATCCGGAATTCGAGCCGTTCGTAAATGCGCGTGCCGGCGTCGTGCGTGCCGAATCGGTCGACCTGCAACGGTCGGGACTCCCAGTCCCCCTTGCTGGCGGCCGGCAGATACCGCAGGGCGGCTTCGTCGATCAGCCCGCACTGGGCGATGACGGCATCGTCCCGTACGTCAGCGGCAATCCCTTGCGCATCGAGCGCTGTCGAGAACTGGGCGACGAGCCGGAGGCATTGCCGACGCAGGTTTTCCTGGTTGTCGACCTGACCGCCGTTCGACAGATGAGAGACGAGCAGCGCCGTATCGCGCAGCAGCGCACGTATCGACGCTCGAGGCGAGTGACCGGACGACGGCTCCCGCGCAAGCAGTGCGGCTTCGTGACGTGTGGAGACGAGGGTGTTCATCAGCGCAGCACCGCATAGAGTTCGATCGACGCGTCGGGAACCGACGCCGGCAGATAGATCTGGCAGGCGCGTGCGGCGAGCATCCTCGCATGCGCGGCGTCGCGCGCATCGAGCGCGAAATAGTGGTTGTCCAGCCGGACCGGAATGGCGCCGGGCACCCGCTGCACAGCCTTGAGCGGAATTCCCGCAACGGCGGAATTGACGATATGTTCGACGTCGTCCGGTGCGCCGATCTTGCACAGGCGCGGGAACTGTTCGACGAGCTCGAATGCCGGCAGTGCGGCGTTGACGGACAGATACCAGTCCGCGGCCCCTTCGACGATGCGTTCGTCGCGGAACTGGCCGACCCAGGTGGTCGGCGTCGTATGCGAGAGCCCGATCGAGACGACCCGTGACGGGATGATCGCGTCGAGCAGATCGCGAATCAGCGATTCGAGCGTCGTGAACACGTCATGGGAGCTCGCATGATCGTAAGGGGGAATATCGGTCAGCGAGACGCGCGTCGAGAACGTGGTCAGCGAGCCGGCCAACTGGGTGAGTACCTGGTACAGGCGATCGGTCGGCTGCCCCGGGTGCGACGCCAGGAAGCGCAGTTGCGGCCAGGCCTGATGAATGCAGTTCAGGAGCCAGAAAAGCTGGACGTCGGCGACGCCGTATTCGGCCACCTGCTCGATGCGCTCGCTGCGGCGCGCACCGAGGATCGCGCTTTTGGCGGCGAGGATATCGGCGATCCGTTGGACGCGCTCGATATGCAGCGCGTGACCGGATAACGTCAGGCAAGGCGGGACATATCGGCGATCGACCTGGAACTGTCCGCTTGTCGTCCGTATCAGTCGTGCGATAGCGCATGCCGTGTCGTCCGCGTGCGACTCGAAGCCGAACAGCAACCGGACGGCGTGGCGCTCGGCGGCGATTTCGGTTTCGCTTGCGCCGTTCAGGTCTGTCACCTTGACGAATTCGCGATACGCGCGCCGCGGGCGGGCCAGCGCCGTTTCGTCGAAGCGGCAGTTGTTGCCGTTCGCATCGGGCAGCGCGAGCGCGGCCAGCACGTCGATGGTCTGGGCATCGACAGGAATTTCGCTGGTCAGGTCGCGCGCGGGCGGCAACGCATCGGCGACGGTCGTGTCGATCGGCGTGCCGTCGGGGAAGCGCAATTGCAGCCGGGTGAGCTTCAGGCGACCGGCGGCAAGAGCCTCTTCGTCGACGTCGACGTTCAGCGTCCCCCACGGCTCAACGGCAATCGCCGAAGCCAGTTGTTGCAGCGCGAACCCGTTCCAGCGTTCCTGCTGCTGGAAATGCTGCTGCGTAAGAATCAGCCCTTCATGCCAGAGCGGTTTGTCGATCCGCATGGTTTGGTTGTAATGATCCAGGAATTATGAGGCGCCGATTCTATACATCGTTTTGCGATTTCGTATACCCCGGTTTATTCGAATTTGTTGAAAATCGTGTCGATTAATTTGAGATAAATGGGTATTTATTGTGAGATTGATTCGGTGGGTTTGGTTTTCATGTGTCGAATCATGAGGTGCAGTTTTTTTATTAAGATTATGCCTAGCCTTTGTGTGAAATTTATCACATAAAAATCATATAGATAGGGGGAATTTAAGGAATATTTTGATATCGTTTGCGGGTGGCGTCATGGCGCCGTAGCGTGCGTCGAGAGATCGCGTGAAAGTAGGACAAGTCTTATGCTCGAAAAATTGCCGTGTCGTTAATTTCCGATTTTTTTGTGTTTCGGGTTTACTCGTTGATAAAGGCCGTGATATTTTCTGCCGCCTGAGTCGGATATCGGGCCGCGAATATCCGACTCGGTCGTCCGTCGATGCACGTTGCGGGGTTCGGCATGGGCGATGCGGACGACGGAGCATCCGTGGTCGTGGGTGCGTGTCGCGGAGTCTTCAAGCTTCCTGAGATAAGGAGAACGAATTGGATAGCTTTCAGCGAGAGATCCCGAAGAGCCGGGTGTCGATCACCCTCGATCTGCATACGGGCGGGGCGCAGAAGAAGGTCGAGCTGCCCCTGAAGCTGCTGGTGGCGGGCGACTTCAGCGCCGGGCGCGAACAGGCGCCGCTGGCCGAGCGCAAGAAGGTAAACATCGACAAGAACAACTTCGATGCGGTGCTGGCCGACTACGCGCCGGATCTCAAGATCGCCGCGGACAACACGCTGGCCGGCGACGGTTCGGAACTGCCCGTCAACCTGTCGTTCCGGTCGATCAAGGATTTCGAGCCCGAGCAGGTGGCGCGCCAGATTCCCGAACTCCAGGCGCTTCTCGCGATGCGCAATCTGCTGCGCGACCTGAAATCGAATCTGCTCGACAACGGCATGTTCCGCCGCGAGTTCGAGAAGGTGCTGAAGGACGATCGCCTGTCCGCGAAGCTGCGCGGCGAGCTCGCGCAGATCGCGACCGCCGCGACGCAGCCGGAAGGGCATGCGTGAACGCCGCTGGGCAAAACGCGCGTTCAGCGCATTCCGCAACATCGTAGCGATTCGATCGCAGACAGGACCCGAGATGAAACCCACTGAAACCCAGCAGAGCGGCGCGACCGAGACCGTCGTGCTGGACGCCCCGCACGGGGATATCGACAGCGTCTATGCGTCGCTGTGCAGCAAGATCAACCTGAAACCGATCAGTGAAGCGCGACCGCTCGAGGCGTTCCGCGACAACGACATGCTGTCCGAGGCATCGGCCGACGAACGGATCGCACGCGGCATGGGCGCGTTCCTCGAACTCGTCGCAAAGGCGAGCCAGCCGGTGGACCGCCTCGACAAATCGCTGCTCGACTTCCATATCGGCCAGATCGACCGGCAGATCGGCCGCCAGCTCGACGCCGTGATGCATACGTCGGAATTCCAGGCGCTCGAAGCGCGCTGGCGCGGCCTGAAGATGCTCGTGAGCCGTACCGATTTCCGCAAGAACGCGCGCATCGAAGTGCTGGACGTATCGAAGGATGCGCTGCAGCGCGACTTCGAGGATACGCCGGAACTGATCCAGAGCGGCTTGTACCGCCTGACGTACATCGAGGAATACGACACGCCGGGGGGCCAGCCGATCAGCGCGATGATCAGCGACTTCGAGTTCGCGAATTCGCCGATGGACGTCGCACTGCTGCGCAACATTTCGAAGGTGGCGGCCGCGGCGCACATGCCGTTCATCGGCTCGGTCGGTCCGGCGTTCTTCGGCAAGCAGTCGATGGAGGAAGTCGCGGCGATCCAGGACATCGGCAACTACTTCGATCGCGCCGAATACATCAAGTGGAAGAGCTTCCGCGATACCGACGACGCCCGTTACGTGGGCCTGACGATGCCGCGCGTGCTCGGCCGTCTGCCGTACGGCAAGGACACGGCACCGGTGCGGGCGTTCAATTACGAGGAGGCCGTCAAGGGCCCCGATCACGACAAGTACCTGTGGATGAATGCGTCGTTCGCGTTCGCGGCGAACATGGTGCGCAGCTTCGTGAGCAACGGCTGGTGCGTGCAGATCCGCGGGCCGCAGGCGGGCGGCAAGGTCGAGGATCTGCCGGTCCACCTGTACGACCTCGGCACCGGCTACCAGCCGAAGATCCCGACCGAAGTGCTGATCCCGGAAACCCGTGAATTCGAGTTCGCGAATCTCGGTTTCATCCCGCTGTCGTTCTACAAGAACCACGACTTTGCGTGTTTCTTCTCCGCGAACTCGGCGCAGAAGCCTGCGTTGTACGAGACCAAGGAAGCGACCGCGAACAGTCGCATCAATGCACGGCTGCCGTACATCTTCCTGCTGTCGCGCATCGCGCACTACCTGAAGCTGATCCAGCGCGAGAACATCGGCACGACCAAGGATCGTCGTCTGCTCGAACTCGAGTTGAACAACTGGATCAAGGGGCTCGTGACCGAGATGAAGGATCCGGGCGACGAGTTGCAGGCGTCGCATCCGCTGCGCGAGGCGAAGGTCACGGTCGAGGATATCGAGGACAACCCGGGCTTCTTCCGGATCAAGCTGTTCATCGTCCCGCACTTCCAGGTCGAAGGGATGGATATTGGGCTGTCGCTCGTGTCGCAGATGCCGAAGGCCAAGAACTGATCCGACGTTTGATCGCGAGCCGCCGGGGTGACGAGGGTTGCCCCGGCAGTGTCGTGTGGTTGCGCAACCGAGAGAGTCGATGTCGATGATTTTGCCTACGCAGGCTTATGAATTGAAGCTGGCGCCGCATCCGGCGCCTTTCTCGATCCTGAAGTTCACCGGGCTGGACCGCGTGAGCCAGCTCTATCGATACGAGATCGAATTCACAAGCCCGGCGGCCGGGATTCCGATGGACCAGGTGCTGGGCCGGCCGGCGAAGTTCGTTGCCGATCCGATCGATCCGGACATGGATTACCTGCGGAAGATGTTCGGGGAGAACGCGGCGCAGTTCAGCGTGAAGCCGGCGGCGTATGCGGTTCATGGCGTGATCACGCAGTTCGACGAGCTTGGGACGTCGGCGGACGAGACGCGCTACCGGGTCGTGCTGGAACCGACGCTGGCGGATCTCGATCGTGGCGTGATCAGCCGGCTGTTTCAGAAGCAGTCGGTCGAGGAGATCGTGACCGACACGCTGCGGCATTACGGGTATCGCGCGGGTGTCGATTTCCAGTTTCAGTTGCGTGGGCAGTACAAGCGTCGGGAGTACGTGACGCAGTATCACGAGACGACGTTCGCCTTCATTCAGCGTATTTGTGCGGAAGAGGGGATCTGGTTTCGCTGGGAGCAGAAGAAGGATCGCGCGGTGGTCGTGTTCGGCGACGATCTGGATGCGTATGCGCGCAAGCAGCGCACGGTGCCGTATCGGCGCGACTCGGGGCTCGAGAGTGTCGGCGCCGATGCGATCAAGACGCTCGGGCGCGAGATGAAGCGCGTGCCGGAGGCCGTGCGGCTGCATGACTACAACCATCGGCAGGCCGGGGTATCGCTGCTGGTCGAGGAAAACACGGCAAGCGACGACAAGACGACGAATGCCGTCGATTATCGCTGGGGCGAGCATTACGAGACGCCCGAAGAGGGGAAGCGGGTTGCTCGGTTGAGGCATGAAGCGTATCTGGCCGAGCAGATTATGTTCAAGGGGACGGGCAATCCGTTCTGGCTCGAAGCCGGCGAGGTGATGCGGGTCGAGCCGAATCCGGCCGACGCGAAGCACGGGGTTTTCGTTACATCGGTCGAGTCGCACGGCGGGCGGAACGAGTCGTACTGGGTGGCGTTCGAGGGGATTCCGTCGGATCGTGTGTGGCGCACGTCGGTGGCTTCGGTTTCGCGGCCGGTGGTCGACGGGATTTTGCCGGCGCGGATTACGTCGCCGGGTAACTACAAATATGCGTATCTGACCGAACAGGGCTGGTACGTGATCAAGCTGCCGTTCGATCTCGATGAATGGAGCCCGGGTGGGACGAGCCGGCCGGTGCGGTTTGCGAAGCCTTATAGCGGTGACAACTACGGGCATCACTTTCCGTTGATCGACGGGGCAGAGGTGGCGATTGTCCATACGGACGGTGATCCGAACCGGCCGGTGATCATCGGGGCGATGCATGACAGCGTGCATCCGGATCTGGTCAACAACCTGAACCATACGCGGAACCTTATTCGGACGGCTGCGCAGAATGAGTTGCGGATGGAGGATAAGGAGGGTGTCGAGCATATTCATCTCACGACGCCGACTCAGACCAGTGAACTGAATCTGGGGCACATGGTTGACGATGCCCGTAACGAACGAGGTCAAGGGGCCGAGCTGCGTACCGACGGGCATCTTGCGGCGCGCGGCCCGAAGGGCATGTTGTTGAGTACCGAGGCGCAGATTGGAGCCTCGGGGCACCAGCTCGACATGAAGGACGCGCAGGCGCAGTTGCAGCGGGCGATCGATCGCATGGAGTCGCTTTCCGAGGCGGTACGAGCGGCAGAGGCGACCGTCGCCGAGTTGCAGCAGCAGAAGTCGTTATATGCGGAAGCGCTGGATGGTTTGAAGCGTGCCGCTATTCTGGCGAGCGCACCGTCAGGTATCGGCCTCACGTCTGGCGAGCATTTGCAGGTCAATGCGGACCGGAATCTGATCGCGACGGCCGGCGGAAATTTCGACGTCGGAATCATGCGGAACTTCACCGTTGCGGCGGGAAGACAGGTATCGCTCTTCGCACAGGCGCAGGGGGTACGGGTCACCGCAGCCAAACAGGATGTCGTCGTCCAGGCCCGCACGGGTGCGATGGCGCTGTCGGCATCGAAGGACATGAACTTCACGAGCAGCGATGGTGCGATCCTCGCGGCTTCGCGCGGTGCGCTGACCCTGACAAGTGGTGGTGCCTATCTCAAGATCGATGGCGGCAACATCGAACTCGGATGCCCGGGGGATATCACGCTCAAGTGCGGAAATTTCCACTGGACCGGCCCTGCGTCGCATTCGGCCCGTTTGCCGAATATGCCCATTGGGCCATGCAAGGAGTGTTTGCTGGATGCGCACCGTGGTGTCGAAGCGATGACGGAGGTCGCTTGATGGCCGGAACCGGACGTGCGGCCCCAACCCGAGAGTCGGACGCGCCGTGGGAGGCATGGCGTGATCGATTGGTCGCGCAATTCGACACGTTCGATGCGGACGGCGTTGCGGCGTACCTGTATATGCTCGCCGATGCGCGCGCCAATCCGGGGCTCGACAAACTGCTTGCCCAGGTGCCGCGGCTCGAATGGGAGTCGCTCTGGGGCGGCAGCGTTCTCGAGTCCTATACGGACATCGCCCCGTATCTGATCGGGATCGGTCGCTTTGCATTCGATGATTCGTGCGACCTCGGCAGCCGGCTAGTCCGGCGACTTTGGAGAGAGTCGAGCGGACGGCACATGCTGACGTGGATATGGTCGCCATTTCCCATTCGGTCTCTGGTCGCGCATTTTCGCTCGTTCTGCCGTTACTCGACGCCCGACAAGCGCGCGTACTTTCTGCATTTCTACGATAACCGGATTCTTGTCCGGTTACGAGAAGTCTGGAGCGCAGAACAGGCTCAGGCGTTTCTGTCGCCATGTGTCGAGATATGGCATCGCGATCGTGAGTCGAACGAGATCGTCTGGCGCAACGATGCCGGTGTCGCCGATGCAGTCGTCGACGCAGAGCAGGTGATGACGAGCGAGCAGCACATGACGTTGCTGCATCTCGGCCGTGCCGACAAGCTTGCGATGCAGTTGCGCGCGATGTATGGCGCGATGCTCGACGATTTTACGGATCGGGCGCTCTACGAGCGTATTTCGGAACAGCTCGAACGTGCTGGTCGATACCGTATAGCCGACGATGACGATCTCTTGAACTACGTTTCAAAGGGCGTCGTTATTTCGCCGCGGTTCGATGAGCATCCGGTGATCCGGGGGAGGTTGGAGCGCGCGATGAACGGTGAGCAGACGTTTCGGGACGCATTGAGTGATATCGACGCGGAGGTATTGCGGGAGACGGCTCGCATCGCGTCGGACTCGGAGGATGCTGGAGGAACGTCGCGTGATTAGTCGGCTTTTCATCCTATTGGTTCTGGCGCTGGCGCTAACCGGTTGCGATGCATTTTCGTCCGAGCCGACCTACCGTGGTGTCAGCATCATGGGGCTCAACTACACGCCGTTCAATCTGAGCGAGTTCACGATTCGCGACAAGTATGGCAACAGGGCGGGTGGAGGGGGAGATTTGCCGCCGGGTACGGGCGCGGGAAGCCTCAGTTGTTGCTACAAGCTGAAGGGGACGGAATTCACGGTCGAGTGGGAGATATATGACCAGGATGAGTTCATGAAAGACCCGTACGCGCCCATCAAGAAGATCCACAAGACGACCGAGGTGAAGTTTCCGCCGACAAAAGTCAAAGGCGGGGCGGGGGAAGACGTGCTGGCCGTGCACTTTTATCCGGATGATCACATCGAGTTCGAGATTCGGAACGACATGAGCGGAACGAGGATCGCCTATACAAAGGTGGACCACTTGTTTCAGACCAAATATGGGAAGGCGGCGAACCCTGACGATGCCGACATGGCCGTCGCCTATCGACGCACGGCACGAATTGCGGCCCAGGGTTGGCTGAAGTATCGCCTGACCGACACGACAGATCTCGTGCAGTACGTGTACTACAGACAGATCGTCAATCCGAAATTCGATGAGCATCCAGCGGTGCAACGGATTCTGAAGGAAACGAGAGGTACGCCAGGCGCCTTTGGTGCTGCGATGCAGAGGTTGCCGGACACCGTCGTGCAAGAGATCAAGCGAGGTCGCTTTGATTAGACATCGACACGACTCGAAATTCGCTATTCGACCACACACCGTTCTTGATCGTCAGACCGTGTTTGTGCGTCGAAATCCGCGTTTTACGTCGGATTGTGTCTTTGAATTTTAGGTGTTTAAGCAATGATTAAACGGGTTGTCGTCTTCCTCGCTGCCGCATTGACATTGGCCGGCTGCGACGCATTTTCTTCCGAGCCGACCTACCGTGGTGTCAGCATCATGGGGCTCAACTACACGCCGTTCAATCTGAGCGGGTTCACGATTCGCGACAAGTATGGCAACAGAGCGAGTGGAGGGGGAGATTTGCCGCCGGGTACGGGCGCGGGAAGACTGAGTTGCTGCTACAAGCTGAAGGGGACGGAATTCACGGTCGAGTGGGAGATATATGACCAGGACGAGTTCATGAAGGATCCGTACGCGCCGATCAAGAAGATCCACAAGACGACCGAGGTGAAGTTTCCACCGACAGAAGTCAAGGGTGGGGCGGGGGAGGACGTATTGGCCGTGCACTTTTATCCGGACGATCACATCGAGTTCGAGATTCGGAACGACATGAGCGGGACGAGGATCGACTACACGGAAATCGATTACTGGCTTCAAACCAAATACGGGAAGTCGGCCAATCCGGACGACGCCGACATGGCCGTCGCCTATCGACGAACGGCGCGTATCGCGGCGCAGGGCTGGTTGAAGTATCGCCTGGCCGATACGACGGATTTGGAGCAGTACGTGTACTACTGGCAGATCGTTAATCCGAAATTCGATGAGCATCCAGCGGTGCAACGGATTCTGAAGGAGACGAGCGGCAAACCGGGTGCCTTCGGCGCCGCGATGCAGCGATTGCCGGATCCGGTTGTGCAAGAGATCAAGAAGGGGCGCTTTGAACGAGATACCTTGAGAGGGCAACATGGTTGACAAACACATGCTTGATCCGGCGGACCGGACTCCGCTTGAGGTGCGTGCAGCAATTGGAGAGAAAAGGAAGGCGTATCCGCAAGATGACTGCATTCCGTGCGGTGCCGTTATACACGTGGGCTTTTTCTTCGATGGATTCGGCCGCCATCACGATTACGACGATAAGAATACGTCCCGGTACTCAAATATTTGTCGACTCTGGGAAGCTCATAGCGATAACAAGGATCGCCGGCGGAGGCAGGAGCCCAACCATTTTTGGTACCCCCTCTACTACTCTGGACTCGGAACGGAGCTGAATAAGGAGGCTAGAGAGGGGCAAATCGTGTCCGCAGCATTCAAGCTCGGAAAGCAGGGTGCCGATGCAGCCGCGTCGATCGCGGTTAGTGTCGGCGAGAGCGTAACCGGCGTGAAACGGCTTCCTATCAACCCGCAAGACACTATCACCGAGGGATTCAAGAAGGGTCTCAAGGAGTTTTCGTTTCGGCCGGTCGTGCAGTCTTTCAAAGACCTGGTCAACTCCGTCGAATCCGTGCCCCGCAATATCGGCCGAGTGTTGCAACTGCAGCGTGACAACCGCTGGGTTCGACGCGGTCGTGCTGCCACGCGCGCGGTTCTTTACGATGCGAAGAAGAATTTTCCGTCCATCGCGCAAAGCGCCGCCAAGTCGGTGTTCTTCGGCGTGATGATCGATTCGATTCCGTGGTTTCGTGACAACCGCGCTATCGCGCGAGTTTTCGGAACGGGCGTCGATGATCGGCTGGCGGCCGCGATGAAGCAGTTCGAGATCTCAATCGACGACGTCAGGCAGAAAATGCCTAAGGTCCAGCGGATCCAGGTTTCCATCTTCGGCGCCGATCGCGGTTGTGTTCTCGCCCGGGCGCTGGCGAACGAGCTGACCCAGCGCTACAAGCGCCCGAGCGAGGCGACGCTGGCCTTTGTCGATCCGAAGGATTCGAACCAGACGGCGATTCCGATCGAAATCAAGTTCATGGGGCTGCTCGACGCCGTATCGTCGTTGATGGAGGAGAACAAGCTGCTGGGGATCGTGCCGATTCTCGGCCTGCTCAAACAGAACTACGGAGATCGCGCTCTGGCGGTACCGGCGTCCGTGCAGCGATGCGTGCATTTTGCGGCGGCCCACGAGCTGCGCTTCTATCAGCGGCTCGATAGCCTCGAGAACACGCGCGGCCTTCAATATCTCTATCCGGGGACGAGCGAAGACATCACCGGCGGAGCGCCGCTAGGATCGCTTGGAGCGCGCGCAGAACTTCAGCGGGTCGCGTTGCGCGACATGCTCAATGAAGCAATCGCGCACGGCGTAGTGCTCGATACGATGGAAGATCTATTCAAGTTCAAGGGTGAGACGTTTGCGAAATTCACCCTCGCAAACCCCATCCCCGATGGAAAATCCACCTACAAAATCGGAGAATTGATCGACGCCTACCGTCAGATGGTCCCCTACGTCGCACGTTTGAATTTCGTCGAACACATGCAGGTATTCCTGCGCTGGATGGCGGTTCGCTACCAGTCCCCCGAGTTTCGCGCAACCGTAACGAGCCGCTTCGACGATCTCGCGTCCCGGCACCGGGAGCGGCTGAAGGAGCGCAACGAAGCCGAGGCGGCCTACGTTGCATTACGCAACCAGCGACCACCGGCAGATAGCGTGACGCTCAACAAAGCTTTGGCTCGCTGGCAGGATTCGGTCCTGCCTGAGATGCTTTCCAATCGCGAAGCAGGTGTCGAGAAGAATCGCCCCTCGGTAGGCGTCTGGGATCGCATCCAAAGCGAATCCGAAGAGTTGATGCGACGCGAATCGCGACAAGCCGGACTGCAAAAATCGGCAGATCTTATCCGTGAAAAGGCTCAAGACGGTTCATTACCGTGGGACGCGGACCCGGAGTTCAGCGCATCGATGATCGAGGCCTGGATGATGACGCCGGAAGAGGAGACGCTGATCCAGGCATGGAAGATGGGCCTGAGCGGCAAGAACCCGCTGCCGCCCAAGGTCATGGCGCTGTTTGACCTGCTGGTTCACGACACGATGCTGACGAGCTGGCACGACCATGTGCTGTCTTCGAATCTGTATTTTCAGACACGCGCTGTCGACACATTCGGAACCAGCGACTACGTCGACGAGGACAAGAAGCGCAAGCGCGACGAAAAGCATGGCGAGCGCGTCAGGCAGGCGAGCGAGGCGATGAAGCCCGCTCCCCGGGTGCCGGGTCGCTTGTAACCCAATATCAATCTCGTTCACTGTCGAATTGCAGTGGCGACGTCAGTTCATTTCGGGGGTACATATGGCGGGCATCATTCGCGTCGGAGACAGCCATACCGGCGGAGGCCACGTAACGGCTGGCTCGGCGACGCGCTTTTTCATGGGGCGTCCGCTTGCTCGGCTGCACGATCCGGTGACCTGCCCACGGCACGGCGACAACCGTATCGCAACCGCGACCTCGGGGGCAGTCGATGACGGTCGCGAAGTCGCTCAGCACGACGACTTGTGTGCGTGCGGTTGCCGTTTGATTTCTTCTCTTCCGAATAGCGGGCGCCGTTAAGCAATGGCACTGGATTTCTCGTCCCTCCCGCCGGAGAAGCCGGTTCCTGATGAATCGCCGTCGCGGGTTCTCTGGGCTGCGGTGTTCATCGTGCTCACGGCGGTCGGGGTATTGGCTGTGCTGTTGCTCTGGCCGAAGGATGAGCCGACTCGCACGCCGTGGTTCTGGATATGCGTGTCCGTATATCCAATGGTTTTTTCCGCCTTCATCGTCTCCCGGCGCTATCGGGCATACGAACTTGAGCGCGCGAAAGTCCAGGCCTGGAACGATGCAAGCAGGAAGTACAACGCGCAGGCTTTTGCGCGAGAGAGCGTGCCGATGCTTGTCCTGGCAGCGGCTGCACGTGTAACCGCAGACGATACGGACAATGGTATCGACCCGATCGTCGACGGAGCGATGAAGTTGCGTGCCAAGGCTTCGGCGCAGCAAGCAAACGAATCGGTTTCCGCAAGATGGTTCGAGCCGATTGAGGCCCGCCTGGCCGCTGACGATGCGCAACGTCAGGATGAGGTTCTTGAATGGCTGTACGAGCGACTCATTGACGACTTGCAGGAAACCTTGAACGCGCTTCCTGCGGATCTGCCGCTGCGCGTGTTGCTCGACATTTCCGGCTATGTCGGAGAGTCCGACGTGGTCGAGCAATTGCGGAAGGAACGGAGGCGTCACAAGTTGCGCTTCGCCCGAACGGACCGTGCGCCCGAATCGCTCGATCTGATGACGGTCGATTCCTGGCTTGACGATCGGAACGGGCCGTTGCATCAGCATGCGGTGTTACTCGTATCCATAGCGCTCAGCACAGTGATTGGCGAGTCGCCGGCATCCGGTTCAGCCGAGGCCGGGGTGGGATTGCTGCTGGTTTCCGAGGCGCTTGCATCGCGCTTCGAATTGCGACCGATCGCTGCATTCCACCGTCCCCGGCGAGCCGGCAATGACGATCCTGGCCATGCACTGACCTATGGGCTTCGTTGGGGCGGTACCGCGCCGGATGACATCGGAGCGCTG
Organism: Burkholderia sp. AU45274; assembly: GCF_030482505.1. Lineage (NCBI taxonomy): Bacteria > Pseudomonadati > Pseudomonadota > Betaproteobacteria > Burkholderiales > Burkholderiaceae > Burkholderia > Burkholderia sp. AU45274. The sequence goes on from NZ_JAUJQE010000001.1 coordinate 500,968, forward strand.
TGGACGAGCGGATTCGACAGCCGGACGGCCGGTTCCTTGCGCACGGCGTTACGCGCGGGCAGTCCGGAAGGGGAAAACGACGAAGCGGGGCCGGAGTTTGATCTCGATCGAATCGTCGGCAAGGCGGGAGCCTCGGCCGGATGGCTTGCCGCCGCTTGCGCAACGTACGTCGCCGGCCAATCGTCAAAGCCGCAACTGGTCGCACAGCGCGACGAAAACCATGTGTTCATCGCTGTCGTGACGAACATGGATAACGCATCAACAACACACGTACTTCCGCATGAACCGGATATTCAAACTTGACCTGTTCGGGGCCTTTGTTTTTGTCGTCCTTCCTAGGCTGCTCGTATGGATGCGACCGCACTGGGTATGGTTATCCGAGGCGGATCGAGGATTGGCGCTCGTCATTTTGTGCGCCATATTCGTGGCACTCTTATTGATTTTCAGCTTCAGCGATTCGTCTCGGCCGGCCAATGGCTGGCGCGCGGTGAAGAAGTGGGTCAAGGATCACACGCATCGCACGGCGGCTCCGTCGGGAAGCGGTCCGACGGTCAATGCCGCGACGCGAGCCGAATCGTTGAAGCAGGTCCAGATCGAGAGGCATGGCTGGCGATGGCGTTATCGCGATCGCTGGGTGCTTGTCGCCGGCGACCATCCGCTCGTCCGGCGGCTCGCGCCTGGATTGGCCGAGACCGGCTACGCGATTCTCGGCAATACGGTCGTGTTGTATGCGCGGCAAATCGACGACAAACTCGACACGGAATGGCTCGATCAGATTCGTCGTGTGCGCCGTCGTCGTCCGATCGACGCGATTGTCGCCGTCACTCGTCACCGGAGTTCCGGCGATGCGTCGTTTGACGTGGACGAACTCGCTGCACGGCTTGCTCGCCACGCGCGCACGTTGCGCTGGGCTGCACCAGCCTATCTTCTGGACGTGACGGATTTCGGTAGCGAACGGATAGGCCCGGACGAAGCGATGGGCTTCACATGGGCCAACACGCGCGTGAGCGAGGAAGCGATTGACGAGTCGCTGCGAAATCTCGTCGACAATCTCTCTGACGCGGGTGTCGTGCGCCTCGCTGTGAATGCCGATGATCGTTATCCTGCCGAGCTGGCGCAGCATGTTTGGAGATTGCGCGAAGCGTTATCCGACCTGCTGTGTCGAACTGCTGAATCCACCGTTTCGAGACACACGCTTCACGGGTTGATGTTTGCGCCACTGTTCAAAGAGCGGGCGCTGAAGTCTCCGGATTCCGATCTGCCGAGTGGCGACTCGAATGATGGCGACACGACGATCGATCCTCAACACCGAACCATCTGGCAAACCATCGCCGACCACAGCCGCAAGGTTCACGGTCGCCGTAACGGCTTTTCTTTGTCGACCACGGCAGCCTGGCTGACGACTGCCCTGATCGGGTGCTGGTTTGCCGGCACGATGCTATCCGGCTTCGCCAACCGCGCAACGATCGGAAGCGCAACGGATACGGTCGCGAAGCTCACCGGGCCCCTAAACCCGACGCAGTCGCTGCAAACGCTCGTCGATCTCGACCGGCAAATGGACACGCTCGAAATCCATCAGCGTAGCGGTGCGCCTTTGACTACCCGTTTCGGCCTGAACCGCGACCACGCGCTACTCGGCGCCCTTTGGCCTTACTACGCCGAAGCCGTAACCCGCGTCCTCGTCGGCCCGATTCGCCAAAAGCTTGAAGCGAGGCTGCATCAGCTTGCGTCCCTGTCCGACGCGGAAATCGCCAGCGGCGGCGATGCTCAGGTACAGGCCGCTTACGACACGCTCAAGTCTTACATGATGCTCGCCAAACCCGAGCGGGCGGCAGTTGCATTCCTGATACCGCAACTCGCTGCGACGTCGGCACCCGAACGCCCAACCAACTCACAACTGTCGAAGGGCAGCTGGGAAGATCTGCGTCAGCAAGCGATTGCGTTCTTCGCCAATCACGTTGGGCGTGGCGGCACATCCGGTCAAGCCGCGCTTGCGATTGTCCCGGACGTCAACCTGATCGCTTCGACCCGCCAGACGATCATCGGTGTCCGAGGTATTCAGAACTCCGGCGACGCGATCTACCAGCAGATCATCGACGAAGCATCACCGAAATACCCACCGCTATCACTCGCGACGCTGCTCGGCGACGCGGCAACGCAATCCTCTGCAGGCAGCGCAACGAGCCGCGGCCTGTTCGGCACGACCGCGACCGTACCGGGCGTATTCACGCGCGCGGCGTGGGAGGAGCGAATCTCGAAGGCAATCGACGAAGTCGGCGAGCAACGTGATGTGGCAAGCGACTGGGTGCTTTCCGACAGCAAGGTTGCCAACGCCTCACCCTCGACATTGAAGGCCGAACTGCGCCAGCGCTATTTCGACGACTATGCGCGGGCATGGGCGCTCTTCCTCAACAGCCTGCGCTGGCAACCCGCCCCGACGCTGTCGGCCACGGCCGACCAGTTGACGCTGCTGGGCGATCCGCAACGCTCGCCGCTCGTCGCGTTGATGAATGCGATCGTCTATCAGGCTGGCACGGGAGCCAACGCGCAGTCGCTGTCCGATACGCTGATCAGCAAGGCACAGCAACTGGTCGGCACGGACGAAAAGGATCCCTCGAAGCAGGCAAAACCTCAGCTTGCACCGCTTGCCGCCGCATTCGGCCCGATCCTGCGTTTGACCGGTAGCGATCTCGCTTCCGGAGGGTCATCCGGCGGCAAGGGGAACGCACCGCCGGCAGCAACCGGCGACCTGAGCCTGGCACGTTATCTGGAGCGGATCACGGCGATGCGCCTGAAGACATCGCAGATCGTCTCCAGTCCGGACCCGGACGCGATCGCGCGTCTGGCCGCGCAATCCGTGCTGCAGGGCAAGACGTCCGATATCGCCGACAGCCGCGATTACGCGAGCCGTGTCGCCGCGAGCCTCGGTGAGCAGTGGTCCGGATTCGGCGCACTGTTCCGCGCACCGTTCGACCAGTCCTGGCAAGTCATCGTGCAGCCGGCCGCTTCCAGTCTGAACGAAATCTGGCGTACCGCGATCCTCGCCGACTGGAACAAGACGTTCGGTGGCCGCTATCCGTTTGCGGATTCCGACAACGACGCATCGCTGCCCGAGATGGCGCGCTTCATGCGTCCGGATAGTGGCGTGATCGCGCAGTTCGTGACGTCGCAACTGGCCGGTGTCGTCGAACGGCACGGCGACCGATGGGTCGCTTCGCAAGGTACCGATTCCGGGGCATTGACGATCGATCCGGCGTTCCTCAACGGGTTGAACAAGCTCACGCGCACGTCGACGGTCCTGTTCCCGTCCGGCGATGCACGCGTGCGTTACGAACTGCGGGCCGAGCCGACGCCGGGTGTCACAGATATGCGATTCGTGCTGTCCGGTCGCGAACTGCATTACTTCAACCAGAAGCAGGAGTGGACACCGTTCGAATGGCCGGGACAATCGCTCGAGAACCTGTCGCATATCGAATGGCAGACGGAGCAGGGCGGGTTGCGCACCGCACTCGATTCGCAGGGGCGCTTCGGTCTCGTTCGGTTGCTGGAGCGCGCCAAGGTCGTACAGCAGGACAACGCGCGCTATCTGCTGACCTGGACGCCCGACACGAGCCAGGGCATTCCGCTCAAGGTGCAATTGCGCAGCGAGGCCGGCGGCGGTCCGCTCGACGTTCTGCAGTTGCGAAATTTCACGTTGCCGACACGCGTCTTCGTAACGGGCTCGCAGAACACGGGGCCGCGGGTTTCGGCGATCAGCCCGCCGCCGTTGCCTGCATCGGCGATCGCGGCCGCGAAGCATGCGGCTGTGCCGTTGCCGCCGGGGCTTCCGGGCGGGCGCCCTTTGCCGGACGAGGCCATGCCGGCGACGACAGCGCAGGCATCCGGTCAACGCGCCACGCTCGAACTTGCTCAGGCGAAAACGCGAACCGCTGAACCTGGGTCGGCGAAACAGACGGCCGCGCCGAAGGCCGCGATTTCGCCATTGGCGACCACGTCGGGACTTGCCGATTCCCCCTCCGGTCCGTTCGGGCATGCCCTCAGGCTGCTGGGCGACGCATTCGTTTTTTGAGGCCTGCCATGACGCTTGCCAATTTTGTGAAGACACTCGTCGGCGGTCCCCGCATCGATTCGCTTCAGCGGGCACGGACGGATACCTGGGCCACATGGATTGCACCGATACCGGGCGAGCATGCATACGGACGCGATCCCGGCTACGAAGACGCATTCTTTGAACTGAAGGACGAAGCCGGCAAGCTGTCGGGAATCGATGACGGGTTGATCGTCCGCGCATGCGAACACCTGCTCAAGGAGACCGGCAAGGATTTACGCCTCGCCGGCTACTACGCGTTTGCACGCCTGCGGCAGGACGGCCCAGCCGGGTTCGCCGACGGACTTGAGTTGGCCGCTGCACTCGTCGACCGGTTTGGCGAAGCGGCTTTGCCCGTCCGTCACGAAGCCAAGAAGGCCGCGCTTGAAATGCTGGCGACTGCGCGTGTGATCGAGACGCTGGATAGTCGTGGCGACTTTGTGCCCGCTGATCTCGAACGCACGTTAGCCGCGCTCGACGTGCTCGTGACGCATACGGCCGCGTGGCCCGATGCTGCCCGTCCGAATCTGCAGCCACTCGTTTCTCGCTTCGAGAAAAAGGAAGCGCCGGCACGCAGCGTCGATTCCGGCAAGGCGATGCCGGCAGCGACCGTTCCGGGCAAAACGTCGGCCGGTTCAATTGCGTCAACACGCGATTTACTCGATCAGGCACGCGCGATGTCGGCGTGGCTCCGCGATCAGGAAAACGGCTACTTGCCTTCGGTACGCCTCGTGCGAAGCATTCGGTGGGACACGCTTCATGACGTGCCGCCGTCGGATGCGGCGTCGCATACGCGTCTGGCGCCACCACGCGCTGAGTTGCGTCAGCAGATGAAGCGCCTCGTGCTGCAGAAGCACTGGCACGAGTTGCTGGAGCGTGTCGAAGGGGCGTTCATGGAAGGCGTGAATCACTTGTGGTTCGATCTGCAGTACTTCCAGCACGCGGCGCTCGATCACGTCGGTACGCCGTACAGCGCGTGGCGAGAATTGCTGCGTGCCGACTTTGCACTGTTTCTCGAACGATTGCCGGGCATCGAACGGCTGGCGTTCAGCGACGGCACGCCGTTCGCCGACGACACCACACTCGAATGGATTGCCCGGCATGCGGTCGTACGTGATCTGGAGGCCGGCGAGACGGTTGCGCCGCTGCCAGTTTCCGCGGATAGCGAGAGCGATGCAGCCGGCGACTGGCCGGAGATCGAAACCCAGGCGCGTGAACTGGCTGCCCGCGAGGGTATCGAGACGGCTTTTGCCTGGCTCGAAGCGTTGCCCGGCATGAAAACCGATCGACATCGCTACTTGCAGCGGCTCGTGATGGCCCGGTTGGCCGATCATGCCGGCCGTCACGATGCGGCGCTCGCCCTGCTTGCCGAACTCGACGGAACGTCCCGCTCGTTGCCGCTGATGCGCTGGGAGCCGGCGCTGACGTTCGAGGTCAAGCAACAACTGGTCAAGGCGCTGAAAGCGATGAGCAGCCGCAAGGACGCCGACAAGCCGGCGCTTTTCCGCCGTATCAGCGAGCTGCAGGCGGAGCTCACGGTACTCGATCCCGTGCGCGCATTGACCCTTTCGTAACGGATTCCCATGGACAACAACGATCCCATCCTGCGCTACTACGAAGCGGAAATGCGTTACCTGCGCGAGTCCGGCAAGGAATTCGCGAAGGCGCATCCCGACCGCGCGCGCCTGCTCAATCTCGACCGCGTCGGCGATCGCGATCCGTACGTTGAACGTCTTTTCGAGGGCTTTGCTTTCCTGACGGGCCGGCTCAGGCAGAAACTAGACGACGAATTGCCCGAACTGACTGAAGGGCTCGTCAGCCTGCTGTGGCCGCATTATCTTCGGATGATTCCGTCGCTGTCGATCGTCGAGTTGACGCCGTTCGCGGAGAAACTGCAGAAGTCGGAAGTCGTACCAGCCGGCGTGCCGGTGCGGTCCGCGCCGATCAACGTGCCGTCGCCCGGCGGCGCGGAAGGTATGACGCCGCGGACGGTGCAATGTCTGTATCGGACGACGCAGGCCGTTGCGCTGCAGCCCGTGTCGATCACGCATGCTGGGCCGACCGTGCGCCACGACGGTCGCTCGGTGATCCGTCTCGGCTTCTCGCTGCAAGGGTCGGCGCTGCGTAGCGAAACGAACCTGTCGCGGCTTCGGCTGCATCTGAATGCGGATCTGCCGACCGCATTCGCTATGCATCTTGCGCTGACGCGGCAGGTCGATGCGATTTATTGGCGTGTCCCGGAAGTCCGCGACGGCGAACCAGGGGCGCTTACGGGCGTGACGATCGAGCCGGCGGGTTTTTCGACGGAAGAACGGCTGTGGCCCAAGGCCGATGCGGCGTTCTCCGGATATCAGCTGCTGCTCGAATACTTCACGTTCCGTGAGAAATTCCTGTTCGTCGATCTATGCGGACTGGATATCTCGACACTGCCCGAGAAATCGACTCGCTTCGAGCTGGAGATCCTTCTGAAGGAAGCGTATCCGTCGGATCAGCGTTTCAACGCGGAGAACGTCCGGTTGTTCTGTTCGCCGGTCATCAACCTGTTCGAACTGGATGCCGAGCCGATCGAAATCGACCATCACGAAACCGAATATCGCGTGGTGCCGGCCGGCCATCAGGGCGAGCATGTCGAGACGTATTCGGTCGATGCGATCGCGACGTTCGATCACGACTCGGCCGAGCGCTACGAATACGTGCCGTTCGCGACGTTCCGGCATCGCGGCGGCATGCTGCGGCACGAGGCGCCAGAGCGCTATTTCCACACGCGCGTGCGTTCGGGCGTATCGGGGCTGCACGAAATGTGGGTGATACTCGGCGGCCACGCGTGGGAAACGATGGACACGCTGCCCGAGGAAAGCCTGTCGCTGCGTGTGACGGGCACGAACGGGCTGCTGCCGCGCAAGGGGCTGCGCGAAGCGAGCCTCGACGAACTGGCGGCCAGCACGCCCAATGTCGCGGGCGTGCGCAATCTCGCATCGCCGACGTTACCGCTGTATCCGCCGACCGAAGATCGCTTCCAGTGGCGCGTGCTGTCGCATCTCGCACCGAATTTCCTGTCGATGATGAACGCGGAGGTGTTGCGCGGCGCTTTGGCGCTGTACGACTGGACGCACGAGGAACTGAACCGGCGGCGGCTCGCCGGCATCCTGCATGTGTCGCAGGAAATGATCGAGGAGGTGTCGGGAGGAGCGGTCGAGAGAGGTGTCTTGATCGAAGTCACGCTCGATGCGCATGCGTTTTCCGGTGAAGGCGACGTGATGCTGTTCGGCGAACTGCTGCACCGGTTCTTTGGCGCATACGCGGAGATCAATCTGTTCACGAAGCTGGCGATCGTCAGCCTGCCGTCCCGCTCGCGGACGGAGTGGCCGCGCAGCAAGGCTCAGCGGGCGCCGCTATGAGTCTTTCGATCGATCGGATGAGTGCTGAAGCCGGTGAGCCGAAAAGCCTGCCGGCTGTGGCCGTGAAGTTGTTCGAGCGGGCGCCGAGGATGACATTCATGCAGTTCTGTCGTCTGCTGGAGGCATGTGCGCCCGGACGCCCCGGCCTCGGCACATGTGATACGCCGGAGCATGAGCCGGTGCGATTCCGGCCGCGTCCCCGGTTGGGTTTTCCGGCGGGCGAGGTGGCCGCAGTAGAGTTCGACGACGAGCACCTCGATGCGCCGCCGACTGTGCGCACGACTTTCATGGGTCTCTATGGCGTCGATGCGGCCATGCCGTCGCACATGATCGACGAGATCGTGTTGCGGGAGGAGGGACATGAAGCGGTCGAGGCGTTTCTCGAACCGTTCAACCACCGGATGGCGACGCTGCTTTATCGCGCGTGGAAGAAATATCGTTATCCGGAGCGCTTCCGGGCCGGCGGTGTCGACGATTATTCGCAAAACCTGTTGTGTCTGGCGGGATTCGGGTGGGGCGACAAGCCTTCGCGGGCAGGCCTGCCGAACTCGCGGATGCTTGCGTTGCTGGGGCTGTTGATTCAGCGGACGCGCACGTCGGAAGGGCTGGCCGGCGTGGTGGCGCTCGCCGCGCCGGGGGCCGATGTTCGCGTCGACGAATTCTGGGCTGTGACGACGAGTAGCGGGCGACCGACACCGTTGACGTCGGCGAAGCCGGATGCCGGCGTGTTGTCGAACGGGCAGCGTAGCGGGCTCGGCGGCGGCTACGTGCTCGGCAGGCGTCTCGCGTATCGCAGTCGAGCCGTGCGTTTGACGTTGTGGCCCGTTGATGCGCAGCAGGCTCAGGACCTGCTGCCGGGTGCGTGGCTGCATCGGGAGGTGATGGCATTCATCCAGCTGTATGTCGGCATCAAGGCCGACGTGCATTTGCGGATGAAGGTGTCGACACGGTTCGTTCCGAAGCCGGCCGTTGGAGTCGAACGTGCCGCCCCCGCGCCACGTCTCGGCTGGACGACTGTGTTGCCGTCAGTCGATGAACGACTGATCGATATCGCCTTGGGTGTCTATGAGGCGTTGCCCGCGCCGCGACCCAATCCGCATCTCGTGCCGCGCACGATCTGACTCCGGAGTGTTTATGTTCTATCGAATGAGTGCGGCCACTGCCGCTGCCGTATTGCTGCTGTCGGGTTGCGGTGCGTGGCAATCCGTGTCGGATGCCTCGTCGAATGCGTATCGTGCGGTGTTTTTCAAGCAGGTGAAGGTGCTTGATGTCGATTTGACTGCGCGCGCCGCATTGAATCCGGACGACGTAGGACGGCCCACGTCGGTTGCCGTGCGCGTCTATCAACTGAAGGATCGCAAGGCGTTCGATGCGGCGTCGTACGACGATCTGCTGAAGAACGATCGGACCGTGCTGGCCCAGGATTTGCGAGCGGATATGTCGACCGTCGTGAACCCCGGCGCTTCGTCGAGCTTGTCTCAACCGATGCAACGCGAGACGGAGTATGTGGCGATCGTCGCGTTGTACCGCGTCCCCGGAGCTGCGGCAGACTGGAAGCGGGTCGTCGAGAAAAAGAAGCTCGATCCGGATAAGCCTCTACGTCTCGGTTTGACGTCGAATGGATTGCAGATGGCGGGGGATAGGTCGAAATGAAAGTCTTGCAACCCATTCGGAGCGGGAACAAGCCATTCACGCTATCTAAACGACTCAGGCTGGCAGTTTTGCTTGGCATTATCGTGTCCGCTCACGCGGTGGCTCGAGATGTGCAGTCTCCATCCATTGCGCCGCTCGCTGGAAAGCCGGACGGTTTCGTTCCCCAAGGCTGGAAGCTGGAATATCAGACGAAGGGTGACCTGAACGGTGATGGCCGCGACGATCTTGTGCTGGTCTTGCGTGACAATGATCCTGCGAACGTGATATCGCATGACGGCATGTGCGAGAACCCGTTCGACGCGAATCCGCGTGTTCTTGTCGTTGCCTTTGCGCAGCTGGATGGCCGGTACGCTGTCGCGTTGCGAAACGATACGCTCATATCGGCCCGGGAATCCCCCTGTCTCGCGGATGCTTTGGAAGAAGGGAGCGTGATTGTCGACCGAGGCGCGTTGCGGGTCACGCTGAGTCGTTTTGCCAGTGCAGGGAGTTGGGAAATGGGATCCACCACCTATACATTCCGATGGCAAGACCGGAATTTCATGCTGATCGGCTATGACAACTTCTCGACGATGCGCAATACGGGCGTCGTACGAAACCTCAGTGTGAACTACTCGACAGGCAAGGCCAAGATATCGGTCGGAAATGTGTCCGACGACCGCGAGCGTACACGATGGGTAAAGCTGCATACGCAGCGTCGCTGGACGCTGGACCAGATTGGCGACGGCTTCGAGTTTTCCCGGTCGCTGCCGAGTGTCGAATAGTCGTCAATGCTGGGGGGCATGGCGTCACTACGACGCCATGTTCTGCGACCCATGCGCCGGACAACCGGCGGCATGGGCCGCACTGGGATCACCGATCATCCTCCCGCACCGAAGACGGATGCCGGCACAGCGCCCGCACTTCCATCTCCATATACGGAAATAGCGGCAACTGGCTCAGCAGGTCATGCAGCTGCTGCACACTCTCGACGTCGAAAATACTGACGTTCGCATACTGCCCGGCGATCCGCCACAGATGCCGCCAGGTCCCTTCGTTCATCAGCCGCTGGCACATCGCCTTTTCTTCCGCCTTCAGCGTGGCCGCCTTGACCGGATCCATGTCCGTCGGCAGACGGACGGTCATTTCCACATGAAACAGCATCCTGCACTCCTTGCGTTATCGGTTCGTCGAATCGGAAGGCCACTCACGCCTGCGCGCGGGCCCGCTCGACTTCGCTGCCCGGCACGTCCTGCTTGTCCTTGAGCAGCGAGAAATCGAAATCGATCAGCGCGAACTGCCCGTCGACGCCATACGGCTTGCCTTCCGCGCCTTCGGCCTGCTTCACCGGCGGGATCAACCCGTCGCGCGTCGCGAAGGCGAAGTCGTCCCACAGATGCGGATCGCCATCGATGTTGATCTGCGTCGTCAGCTTACGATAACCGTCCGCCGAAACGAAGAAGTGAATGTGCGCCGGACGATGGCCGTGGCGGCCGAGCTGGTCGAGCAATTGCTCGGTCTTGCTGCCCGGCGGCACGCTGTAGCCGACCGGCAGCACGCTGCGGAAGCTGTAGCGGCCTTCGGCGTCGGTGCGGATCGAGCGGCGCAGGTTGAACGCGGGCTGCGACTGATCGAAGTACGAGTAGTTGCCGAGATGGTTCGCGTGCCATACCTCGACCAGTGCGTTCGCGATCGGCGCGCCGTCCTGGCCAAGCACCTGGCCGCGCATGATCAGCGTCTGGCCCGGGTCGGTGCCGTCGTCGAGACGCGCATGGCCGACCGATTCCGGCGCACCGGCGACATACAGCGGCCCTTCGATCGTGCGCGGCGTGCCGCCCTGGATGCCGGCCTTTTCCTCGGCTTCGTCCATGCGCACGTCGAGGAAGCGCTCGAGGCCGAGGCCCGCGGCGATCAGCCCGAATTCGCGGCCGGCTTCGTTCAGGTAGTTCAGCGCCGTCCAGAATTCGCTCGGCTGCACGTCGAAGTCCTCGATCGTGTAGCAGATGTCCTTCACGATCCGGTTGACGATCGCGCGCACGCGCGGGTTGCCCGGCTTCTCGGCGGCGTCGTCGAAGGTCTTCAGCAGTGCGTCGATGGCTTGCTTGTTCATCTGTGTCTCCGGTTTCGGTGGTCGTGTGGGGATCAGCGGGCGTCGCGTCGCATCCGTTCGATGCGGGCCCAGTCGAAGGTGATGCCGAGGCCGGGCGCTGCCGGCAGGTGCAGCTTGAAATCCGCGTAGCGCAGCGGCTCGACGAGGATTTCCTCGGTGAGCAGCAGCGGGCCGAACAGTTCGGTGCCCCATTTCAGCGAGTCGAACGTGCTGAACAGTTGCGCGGACGCCATCGTGCCGGCCGCACCCTCGAGCATCGTGCCGCCGTACAGCTCGATGCCGGCCGCCGCCGCGATCGACGCGACGCTCGCCGCACCCTGCAGGCCGCCCGATTGCGCGATCTTCACCGCGAACACGTCGGCCGCGCGATCCTGCGCGAGCGCGAATGCGTCGACGGGGCCGTGCAGCGCCTCGTCGGCCATGATCGGCACCTGCGCCAGTTGCGTGAGGCGTTTCAGCCCCGCGCGGTTGGTCGCGGCGATCGGCTGCTCGACCAGGCTCACGCCTGCTTCCGCCAAGCGCGCGCCGGCCCAGATCGCGTCGGTTTCGCTCCATGCCTGGTTCACGTCGACGCGCACGTCGCCGCGCTCGCCGAGCGCGCGCTTGATCGCGATCACGTGCGCGACGTCGTCGGCCACGGCGTTCGAGCCGATCTTCAGCTTGAACGCGCGGTGGCGGCGCGCGTCGAGCATCGCTTCGGCTTCCGCGATATCACGCTGCGTGTCGCCGCTCGCGAGCGTCCATGCAACATCGACCGCATCGGTCCGGCGGCCGCCGAACAGCTCGGACAGCGGCACGCCGAGGCGGCGCGCCTGCGCGTCGAACAGCGCGGTCTCGATCGCGCACTTCGCGAAGCGGTTGCCCTGGAACAGCTTGCGGGCGCGCGCCAGCGCAGCGCCCGGGCGGGTCGCGTCCATGCCCTGCAGCAGCGGCGCGAAGTAGGTGTCGATGTTGACCTTGATGCTTTCGGGGCTCTCCTCGCCGTACGCGAGACCGCCGATGGTCGTCGCCTCGCCGACGCCTTCGATACCGTCCGTGCATCGAACACGCACCAGCACGAGGGTCTGGCAATTCATCGTGGCGACCGACAGTTTGTGGGGCCGGATCGTAGGCACGTCGACGAGCAGGGTCTCGATGCGTTCGATGGTGGCGGCAGTTGCTATCATGCGATTCCTCCTGTTGGTGCACATGGTAGGAATTCCCGCCCCGCGTCGTCCAACACTCTTTCCGACTACTTCCATACCTTTGAGGCATGAAATGGAATTGCGTCAGCTCCGCTACTTCATCGCCGTCGCCGAGGAAATGAACATCACGCGGGCGGCGGAGCGGCTGCACATGACGCAGCCGCCGCTCAGCCGCCAGCTCCAGGCGATCGAGGACGAAATCGGGCTGCCGCTGTTCGAGCGCGGCGCGCGGCCGCTGAAACTGACGGATGCGGGGCGCGTGTTCTATGCGCAGGCGAAGCGCCTCGTCGACCAGGCCGACGAGCTCGGCCCGCTGACGCGGCGGCTCGCGCAGCTGTCGGAGCGGATCGTGATCGGCTTCGTGCCGTCGACGCTGTACGGCGCGCTGCCGGACGTGATCCGCGCGTTTCGCGAGGCGCAGCCGGACGTCGAGTTGTCGCTGATCGAAATGTTCACGCTCGAGCAGCTCGGCGCGCTGAAGGGCGGGCGGATCGACGTGGGCTTCGGCCGGCTGCGCTTCGACGACGACCAACTGGTGCGCGAGGCGCTGATCGAGGAAAAGCTGATCGCGGCACTGCCGGTCGGGCATCGGCTCGCCGATCCGGCCCGGCCGCTGACGCTCGCGGATATCGCGAACGAGACGCTGATCGTCTATCCGAGCACGCCGCGGCCGAGCTTCGCCGATCAGCAGCTCTCGGCGCTGCGCGACGGCGCGCTGGTGCCGGCGGCCGTTCACGAGGTGCGCGAGCTGCAGACGGCGCTCGGGCTCGTGGCCGCGCAGGTCGGCGTGTCGCTGGTGCCGGAGAGCGTGGAGGGCGTGCGCGTGAAGGGCGTGGTCTACCGGCGGTTGCCGGAGCCGGCCGCGACGTCGCCGATCATCATGAGCCGCCGGCTGCACGGCGAAAGCGCGGCGACGGCCGCGTTTTGCGCGATTGCGCGGGAGATGATCGTGCCGGCGGGTTGACGATTGTCATTAACTTCTTCGAATTGCAACTAACGGTCTGTTTCGGCAAACACTGGCAGAGGCGGGGAGGGCGCCGCGATGTCATGCGCTGTCGTGCGAGCGCTTCGGCGGTTCCGCAAGCCGCCGGGCCCGGCCGCGCGCGCATGCGTGACGACGTTACCGCTTCCCGTCGAGCGTTTCCGACGGCGATTCCCCGAACTTTTCCCGATACGCGATCGCGAACCGCCCCAGGTGCGTAAACCCGCAATCGAGCGCGACATCGGCGATCCGCCGGTCGGACACCGCGCCGCGCAGCAGCTCGCGCGCGTGGTCGAGCCGCGTCGCGCGCAGGTATTGCATCGGGCTCATCCCGCGGAACTGCAGGAACGCGTCGCGCAGCGTCCGTTCCGGCACGTTGGCGGCCTGGACGATATCGGCGAGCTGCAGCGGCTGCGCGTAGTGCGCGTTCACGAACTCCTGCGCGCGCCGCACGAAACCCGGCGCCGGGTCGCGATGCGACGCCTGCAGCACGGACGGCGGGTGGCCTTCGATCAGCAGGTCGATCAGCAGGTGCTCGAGCTGGGAGGCGACGCGCGGGTTCGCGTTCGCGCGTTCGAGCAGTTCGGGCGAGCGGGCGACGAGCATCAGCTGCTGGCGCCACGCGGCGAGCGCGGCGTCGCTGACGTGCAGCACGGGATCGAGCGTCGCGCGCGGGTCGCCGGTCAGCGAGCCGACGGTCGCGGCGTCGATGCGCAGCACGAACTGCTCGCAATCGGCCGACAGCACCGCGTCGAAGCGTTCGCCGGGCGCACACAGCACGCCGGTCTGGCCGTCGACGCCGAGCTGTCGCCCCATCGCGCGCACCTCGGCCTGGCCCGACAGGCAGAACATCAGCAGGTAATAGCCGTCGACCGCGTCGACCTGCACGCGCATCGCGTCGCCGAACGCGATCGTGCCGATCCCGAGCCCGCCCAGCTTGACGAAATCCATGTGCGACGCGCCATGCGTGCGGCCGTTCGGCAGCAGTGCATGCGGCTGCATCACGCGCGAGATCCGCTCGCGCGTCTCGTCGAGATCGCGGGATTCGAACAGCCGGTGCGCGCGCAGCGCGAGCGGCTCGAACGACGTTGGGGACATGGGCATCAGCCTTGGTGTAGACGGCGTGCGTATCGATCCGATCAATGGGTCGCGATCGAGCGCACGGTCGTGTGTGCCGTCATGCTAGCGCAGAAATCCGCCGAAAGTGGATATTGCACCGCCGCAATCGCACTTTCCGGATAGACGGCGAATATTAGCTTTTCAAAAATCGGCTCCATGCATTCAACGCAACGGATCGACAAGGAGTCCGACATGGAGCAGACAGAATCGCCCGTCGTTTTCGCCGCGCGCGACGACGCGTCCGACGTGACCTTTCCGCACGACGACGGCTCGCGCGTGCCGTACAAGGTGTTCAGCTCGCGCGCGGTCTACGATCGCGAGCAGGAGCGCATCTTCCGCGGCCCGACGTGGAACTTCGTCGCGCTGGAGGCGGAAATCCCGAACGCCGGCGACTTCAAGAGCACGTTCGTCGGCGATACGCCGGTGGTCGTCACGCGTACCGAGGACGGCACGCTTTCCGCGTGGGTGAACCGCTGCGCGCACCGCGGCGCGCAGGTGTGCCGCAAGTCGCGCGGCAACGCGAGCTCGCACACGTGCGTCTATCACCAATGGAGCTTCGACAATTCGGGCAACCTGCTCGGCGTGCCGTTCCGGCGCGGCCAGAAGGGGATGTCCGGGATGCCGGCCGACTTCGACCCGAAGCAGCACGGGTTGCGCAAGCTGCGCGTCGACAGCTATCGCGGGCTCGTGTTCGCCACCTTCAGCGACGACGTGATGCCGCTGTCCGACTATCTCGGCGAGCAGATGCGGCCGTGGATCGACCGGATCTTCCACAAGCCGATCGAGTATCTCGGCTGTACGCGCCAGTACTCGAAGTCGAACTGGAAGCTGTACATGGAGAACGTGAAGGACCCGTATCACGCGAGCATGCTGCACCTGTTCCATACGACCTTCAACATCTTCCGCGTCGGGATGAAGGCGCGCTCGATTCCGGATGCGAACCACGGGCTGCACAGCATCATCACGGTGACGAAGACGGGCGACGACACGTCGGCCGCGTACAAGCAGCAGAACATCCGCTCGTTCGACGAAGGCTTTCATCTGGAAGACGAATCGATTCTCGACCTCGTGTCGGAATACGACGAGGACTGCACGAACCATATCCAGCCGATCTTCCCGCAGCTCGTGATCCAGCAGATCCACAACACGCTGGTCGCACGGCAGATCCTGCCGAAAGGCCCCGACAACTTCGAACTGATCTTCCACTTCTTCGGCTACGCGGACGATACGCCCGAGCTGCGCGCGCTGCGCATCAAGCAGGCGAACCTCGTCGGGCCCGCGGGCTACATCTCGATGGAGGACACCGAGGCGACCGAGCTCGTGCAGCGCGGCACGGTGCGCGACGGCGACGCGACGTCGGTGATCGAGATGTCGCGCGGCAATCCGGACCAGCAGGACACGGTGATCACCGAAAGCCTGATCCGCAAGTTCTGGGTCGGCTACCAGAAGCTGATGGGCTATTGAAGCGGGAGCGCGGAACGATGGAAAACCTGACGGAAGACATGAAGACGTGGTTCGAGATTTACATGCTCCAGAACCGCTATATCGGGCACCTCGACAACAACCGGCTCGAAGCATGGCCGACGATGTTTACCGAGGACTGCACGTACGAAATCGTGCCGAAGGAGAACGCCGACCTCGGGCTGCCGGTCGGGATCGTCCACTGCACGAACCAGCGCATGCTGCGCGACCGCGTGGTGTCGCTGCGGCACGCGAACATCTACGAAGAGCATACGTACCGGCACATGACGTCGGGCCTGACGATTGTTGCAGAACGTGACGGCGAGATCGACACCGAGAGCAACTACGTCGTCGTGCAGACGCGCAGCAACGGCGAGTCGAACGTGTACCAGGCCGGCAAGTACTACGACACGGTCGTGCGCACGCCGGACGGGCTGCGCTACAAGACCAAGCGGGTGATCTACGACACGTCGCGCGTGCAGACGCTGCTCGCCACCCCGATCTGATACGGAAGCAAGGAACAGACATGACCGAAGCAACGCTCGCCGAGTGGCATCCGCTCGGCGCTTTCGACGAATTCTCCGAAGACGAACCGGCGGCGCGCGTCGCCGGCCAGAAGCCGATCGCCGTGTTCCGGATCGGCGACGAACTGTTCGCGATGCACGACCTCTGCACGCACGGCCATGCGCGGCTGTCCGAAGGCTATGTGGAGGACGGCTGCGTCGAATGCCCGCTGCACCAGGGGCTGATCGACATCCGCACCGGCGCGCCGAAATGCGCGCCGATCACCGAACCGGTGCGGACCTATCCGATCCGGATCGTCGACGGGCAGGTGGAAGTCAATGTCGGCTGACCCGTTCGTGATCGTCGGCGCCGGGCATGCCGCGCGGCGCACGGCCGAAGCGCTGCGCGAGCGCGACGCGGCGGCGCGCATCGTGATGATCGGCGCGGAGCGCGAGCTGCCGTACGACCGGCCTGCGCTGTCGAAGGATGCGCTGTTGACGGACGGCGGCGAGCAGCGTGCGTTCGTGCGCGCCGCCGCGTGGTACGACGCGCAGCGCATCGAGCTGCGGCTCGGTACGCGCGTCGATGCGATCGAACGCGATGCGCAGCGCGTGCGGCTCGACGATGGCACGACGCTGGCTTATGCGCGGCTCGTGCTCGCGACGGGTTCGCGGGTGCGCATGTTCGGTGGTGAGATCGACGCAGGCGTCACGCCGCACTACGTCCGCACGGTCGACGATGCACGTGCGTTGCGCGCGCAGCTTGCGCCGGGCCGCCGCGTGGCGGTGCTCGGCGGCGGGTTCATCGGGCTGGAGGTCGCGGCGGCGGCGCGCCAGCTCGGGTGTGACGTGACGGTGATCGATCCGGCGCCGCGCCTGCTGCAGCGCGCGTTGCCGGAAGTGGTCGGCGCGTATGCGCATCGGTTGCACGATGCGCGCGGCGTGGTCTTCCAGATGGCGACGCTGCCGCGCGCGATCCGTCGCGCGCCGGGCGGCGGCGCGATCGTCGAGACCGATCACGGCGACGTGCCGGCCGACCTCGTCGTGGTCGGCATCGGTGTGGTGCCGAATGTCGAGGTCGCGCAGGCGGCCGGGCTCGAGGTCGACAACGGGATTCGCGTCGACGCGGGCTGCCGCACGGTCGATCCCGCGATCTTCGCGGCGGGCGAGGTGACGATGCACTTCAATCCGCTGCTCGGGCGTCACGTGCGGATCGAATCGTGGCAGGTGGCCGAGAACCAGCCGGCGGTTGCGGCCGCGAACCTGCTCGGTGCCGACGAGACCTATGCCGAGCTGCCGTGGCTGTGGTCCGATCAGTACGACTGCAACCTGCAGATGCTCGGGCTGTTCGGCAGCGAGCGCACGATCGTCGTGCGCGGCGATCCGGCGAGCGGGCCGTTCACGGTGTTCGGCCTGGGGGATGACGGCAGGATCGTCGCGGTGGCCGCGGCGAACCTGGGGCGCGACATCGGCGCATCGCGCCGGTTGATCGCGGCGGGGGCGGTGCCGGACCCGGTGAAGCTTGCGGATCCGGCGGTGAACCTGAAGACGTTCATGTAGCGGGCGCTCGGTCGTCCGGGCCGGCGTGCGGTGACGATGCCGGCCGGCGCCATGTGCAATCCGCCGGTCCGATCCGGCGGCGTCCGATACGCTCGACGCGTGCCGCAATGTTTGTCGGCAGCCCCGCAACCGGTGCATATTAGCGGCATCGTTCGCCCGACCCGTTGCCCATGACGCCAGACAAAGCCCTCGAACTGAAACGCAGCAAGCGCCGCGCGCTGTGGCTGCTGCTGGCCGCCGTCGCGGTGTTCGTCACGACGATCCTGCTGCCGCGCGGCCCGTGGGTCGACGGCGTCAAGGCCGTGGCCGAAGCCGCGATGGTCGGCGCGCTCGCCGACTGGTTCGCGGTCGTCGCGCTGTTTCGGCGCGTGCCGATCCCGTTCGTGTCGCGCCACACCGAGATCATTCCGAAGAACAAGGACAAGATCGCCGACAACCTCGCGGTGTTCGTGCGCGAAAAATTCCTCGGCCCCGACGCACTCGCCGCGCAGATCCGCCAGCACGATCCCGCGCAGAAACTCGGCGCGTGGCTCGGCGAGCCGGCGAACACCGAGGCGCTCGGCGGCTATGTGACGAAGCTGATGAGTTTCGCGCTCGACATGACCGACGACGCGCGGATCCAGTCGTTCGTGCACGACGCGTTTCGCGCGGTGATCGACCGGATCGACCTGTCGCAATCGGCCGGCGCGATCCTCGACACGCTGACGAAGGACGGCCGCCACCAGGCGCTGCTCGACGACGCGATCGAACAGGTGGTCGACGTGCTCGACAAGGAGGAGAACCGCGAGGTGATCGCGGGTTTCATCGTCGAATGGCTGAAGACGCAGTACCCGAAGGTCGAGAAGATCATGCCGACGCAGTGGTTCGGCGAGAACGGCGCGCGGATGCTCGCGAGCGCGGTGAGCCGCGTGCTGGAAGGCGTGGCGGCCGATCCCGAGCACGAGCTGCGGCAACGTTTCGACCGGACGGTCGTGCGCTTGGCCGAGCGGTTGAAGCACGATCCCGCGTTCATCGAGAAGGGCGAGGAGATCAGGCGCTATATCCGCGACGGCGCCGCGTTCAACGACTATGTGCGTGACCTGTGGGACCAGTTGCGCGCGTGGCTGAAGGCCGATCTCGCGCGCCCCGATTCGGCGCTGCACCGGCAGGCCGCGATGCTCGGCGGCTGGCTCGGTGCGCGGCTCGCGGAGAGCCCGGCATTGCGTGCGTCGCTGAACGAGCACGTCGAGAAGGCCGTGCACGAGATGGCGCCGGATTTCGCGGATTTCCTGATGCGCCACATCCGCGACACGGTACGCAACTGGGATGCGCGCGAGATGTCGCGGCAGATCGAGCTGAACATCGGCAAGGATCTGCAATACATCCGCATCAACGGCACGCTGGTCGGCGGGCTGATCGGGCTCGGGTTGTATCTGGTGTCGCTGGTGCCGCGCTGGGCGGCCGGCTGGCTGCACTGACGCGGGCACGCGCGTTGCGCCCGTGGCGCGATGCGGTGCGCCGCCGGGTTACGCGACCGCCTTGGCGCCGTGCAATTGCAGGCCGAGCGCCTTGATGACTTTCAGGATCGTGCCGAAGCTCGGGTTGCCGTCGTGCGACAGCGCCTTGTACAACCCTTCGCGCGACAGGCCTGCATCGCGCGCGACCTGCGACATGCCGCGTGCGCGGGCGATCACGCCGAGGGCATGCGCGATGAAGGCGGAATCGTCGCCGGCTTCCTGCAGGCACGCGTCGAAGTACTCGGCCATGTCGTCTTCGGTTTTCAGGTGTTCGGCCGAATCCCACGGCCGCGTGTTGATCTTGTTCATCGATCACTCCATGTCGAGGTGCGCGAGCATTGCGTGCGCGGCGCGTATGTCGACCCGTTGCGTCGATTTATCGCCGCCGCAGAGCAGGATCACCCATATCGTTCCGCGCCTTGCGTAATAGATGCGATAGCCGGGGCCGTGGTCGATACGCATTTCGACGACGGGGGAGCCGGCGGATTTCCCGTCGCCCGGATTGCCCATCGACAAGCGGTCGATGCGCGCCTGAATGCGGCGCCTGGCGAGGCGATCGGGCAGGCAGGCAAACCAGGCATCGAAGACGTCGGTGGTCCGGATGCTGTACGTAGGCGCACTGTAGGGCACGGATTGCAGGATGTCAACCATGGTTCACATGCTCGATGAATGGAATCGGTTGCGCCTACGGTAGTGCCGCGCGCGTCGTTCGAGGTCGAATTGGCCGTCAGGCCGATCCTGTCGCGAGGCCGGGGCCGGCCATCCGGTCGAAGCCGGAATTCCGCGAATCCGTCTACAATCAAAAACGTCTTTGCCGCCCGTGCGCGCTCGCCGCGCGCGGGCGGGTCCGTTCGTCCTCCGGCATCCGGAGGCGCCGCCGCGCATCACGCATCGAGCATCGCGTGTTGCGCGGCGAGCAGTGCCGTGGTCTGTGTCCAGTAGGTAAGGCGTCCGCGTGCCGTAGGCCGGCGCGCGTCCTGTACGCCGCGTGTCCGTAGGCCGGGCAGGCGGCATAACCGAGAGTCCCCTTGACGTCCTCGTCCGCCTAAAGGCGGAGGATTCCCACACCTGGCGATGCACGTCCGCATCGGAGAATGTTCAGCGCAGCGTTGATATCACGATCATGCTCGACACCACATTCACTGCAGGCCCACTCTCTTACTCGCAGTCCCGCGATACCTTTCGGCCGCGTCGTGCTGTCTTTCGATCCGCACGCCGAACAGGACTGGGTGGAACCGCTTTCGTCGACTTCCTCGAACGTGGCTCCGTGCGCGATCGCTTTGTAGCGGAGCTTGTTTCGGAAGGACGACCAGGACGCGTCGTAGACGCTCTTCGCCATCCTGGTTCTGGCGAGTTTGACAGCCGACACGTTGCCGACCGCGATGTAATCGAAACGCCGCACCAGATCGAGTGCCAGCTTGTGCTGGAAGTCGGCACGGGTATTCGCCACCTTGGCGTGCAGCTTCGCGATATGCCGCTTGTGCTTTCGCGCCCGCTGCGCTTTCGCCAGCTTTTCCGCCGCGCGTCGACCGAACCGGTCATTCGGCAGTTTTTCTCCGGTCGAAAGTGTGGCGAAGTCTTTCAGGCCGAGATCGATGCCGACGCCGGAACGGATCGGGCGGGCCTGAACATCCGGCATCTCGATCACGATGTTGAGAAACCAGTTGCCGCGTGCATCCTGCGCGAAGTTGGTTCCGTCCTTGATCTTGCCTTCGGGAAGCGCCCGGCTGTTGAACACGCGGAAGGTGTTGCCGGCGAAACGAAACGCGTCACCCTCACGCTTCAGGTCGCGGCCCTTCAGAGGCACCCAGCCAAGCGATTTCTTGCCGCGATAACGCAGGTAAGGCCGACGGTGCTGACTGCGCGACTTCGCATATTGCTCGCACGTCGCGTTGACCGTGCCGGAGTGGATGCCGAGCGCCTTGCTGCTACCCGTGGTCAGCACATTCAAATCAAAACCCGTTGGCCACCTCTTGTTCCACTTGAGCGCGTGCTTCTGCGTGTCGTTGCAGAAGTTCCAGACGTAGTTCACCGCACGGCTCTGCTTGTTGAGCAGTCCGTTGAGCGACTTCACTCGGTAGCGGTAGACAAGGACCATGCCGGTGATCCTAACCCGTCGAAGAAGCTGCCTGTCAACAGCACGCCTGTCCTTCCCGCCATCAAGGGCGGGGTTTCTCGGAGCAAATTTTGATGAAAGCATCGGATCTGTTCGTGAAGGCGCTGGAAGCCGAAGGCGTCGAGTACGTGTTCGGCATTCCCGGCGAGGAAAACCTCGATCTGCTCGAATCGCTGCGGCGATCGAAGATCAAGCTCGTGCTGACCCGGCACGAGCAGGCGGCCGGGTTCATGGCCGCCACCTACGGCCGCCTGACGGGCTGCACCGGCGTGTGTATCGCCACGCTCGGGCCCGGCGCGACGAACTTCGTGACGGCCGCCGCCTATGCGCAGCTCGGCGGCATGCCGATGCTGATGATCACCGGGCAGAAGCCGATCAAGTCCAGCAAGCAGGGCCACTTCCAGATCGTCGACGTGGTCGACATGATGCAGCCGCTCACGAAGTTCACGCGGCAGATCGTGTCGATCGGCAACATCCCGTCGGCCATACGCGAGGCGTTCCGCCGCGCGGAGGAAGAGCGCCCGGGCGCCGCGCACCTCGAGCTGCCGGAAGACATCGCGCACGAGGAGGGCGACGGCAAGCCGATCCCGCGCAGCTACAGCCGGCGGCCGGTGGCCGAGGAGAAGGCGGTCGCGCATGCGGTCGACGCAATCCAGGCCGCGCGGCATCCGCTCCTGATGATCGGCGCGGGCGGCAACCGCAAGACCACCTGCAAGATGCTGCTCGAATTCGTCGACAAGACGGGCATCCCGTTCTTCACGACGCAGATGGGCAAGGGCGTGATCGACGAGACGCACCCGCTGTGGCTCGGCAACGCGACGCTGTCCGACGGCGATTTCGTGCACCGCGCGATCGAGCATGCGGACTGCATCATCAACGTCGGCCACGACGTGATCGAGAAGCCGCCGTTCTTCATGCGTACCGACGACAAGACCGTGATCCACGTGAACTTCCTCGGCGCGCAGGTCGACCCCGTCTATTTCCCGCAGATCGAGGTGGTCGGCGACATCGCGAACGCGGTGTGGCAGATGAAGGAGGCGGTGACGCCGCAATCGCACTGGGATTTCGAGCGCTTCCGGATGATCAAGGAGCATTTCGACGCGCATCTGCAGAAGGGGCAGCACGACTCGCGCTTCCCGATGTACCCGGTGCGGATCGTCAACGATCTGTACAACGCGATGCCGGTCGACGGCATCGTCTGTCTCGACAACGGGATGTACAAGATCTGGTTCGCGCGCTACTGGCGCGCGCACGAGCCGAATTCGCTGCTGCTCGACAACGCGCTCGCGTCGATGGGTGCCGGGCTGCCGTCGGCGATCGCGACGAAGATCGTGCATCCGCAGCGCAAGGTGATCGCCGTGTGCGGCGACGGCGGTTTCATGATGAATTCGCAGGAGCTCGAAACGGCCGTGCGGCTGAAGCTCGACCTCGTCGTGATGATCCTGCGCGACGACGCGTTCGGGATGATCCGCTGGAAGCAGGAGAACATGAATTTCCCCGATTTCGCGATGACGCTGCAGAACCCCGATTTCGTCGCGTATGCGCAAAGCTACGGTGCGCACGGGCATCGTGTCGAATCGGCCGACGATCTCGAGCCGCTGCTGCGCGAGTGTTTCTCGTCGCCGGGCGTGCACGTGATCGACGTGCCGATCGACTATTCGGACAACGAGCGCGTGCTGAACCGCGAGATCAAGCGCCTGTCGGCGCAACTCTGAATGCCACGTTCACAGGAAGGAGTCGTTCCATGTTGAAGGAAACCTATCCGTACTACCTCGCCAACGAAGCCGTCTACGCGAACACCGATCTGGAGGTGACGGACAAGTTCAGCGGCAAGGTCGCGACACGCGTCGCGCTGGCCGATGCGAAGGCCATCGACGCGGCGATCGGCGCGGCGGTCGATGCCGCGAAGCCGATGCGCGAGTTGCCGGCCTACAAGCGGCAGGCCGTGCTCGACCATTGTGTCGCGCGCTTTCGCGAGCGCTTCGACGAGCTGGCCGAGGCGCTGTGCATCGAGGCCGGCAAGCCGATCAACGATTCGAAGGGCGAAGTGACGCGGCTGATCGACACGTTCCGCGTGGCGTCCGAGGAATCGGTGCGGATCGACGGCGAAATCATCAACCTCGAGATCTCCGCGCGTGCGCAGGGCTATACGGGCTACACGAAGCGCGTGCCGATCGGCCCGTGCTCGTTCATCTCACCGTTCAACTTCCCGCTGAATCTCGCCGCGCACAAGGTCGCACCCGCGCTCGCGGCCGGCTGTCCGTTCGTGCTCAAGCCGGCGAGCCGCACGCCGATCGGCGCGCTGATCATCGGCGAAGTGCTCGCGGAAACCGACTTGCCGAAGGGCGCATTCTCGGTGCTGCCCGCGCATCGCGACGGTGCCGACCTGTTCACGACCGACGAGCGGTTCAAGCTGCTGTCGTTCACGGGTTCGCCGGCCGTCGGCTGGGCGTTGAAGGAGAAGGCCGGCAAGAAGAAAGTCGTGCTGGAACTCGGCGGCAACGCGGCCGCGATCGTCGATGCGGATCAGCGCGACCAGCTCGACTACGTGGTCGAGCGCCTTGCGTTCGGCGCGTATTACCAGTCGGGCCAGAGCTGCATCGGCGTGCAGCGGATCCTCGTGCATGCCGACCTGTACGACGCGCTGCGCGAGAAACTGATCGCGAAGACGCGTTCGCTGAAGATGGGCGACCCGAAGGATCCGTCGACGTTCGTCGGCCCGATGATCTCCGAATCCGAATCGCGCCGGCTGTCGGGCTGGATGGACGCGGCCGTCGCGGCCGGCGCGAAGATCGTCGCGGGCGGCAAGGTCGATGGCGCGATGTTCGAGGCGACGCTGCTGGAAAACGTCGGGCGCGAACAGGACCTGTACCGGAAGGAGGCATTCGGCCCCGTCGCGATCCTCGAGAAGTTCGACCGCTTCGACGAGGCGCTCGCGCGCGTGAACGACAGCGACTTCGGGCTGCAGGCCGGCGTGTTCACCGATTCGCTCGCGCATGCGCAGCGCGCGTGGGACGAGCTGGAGGTCGGCGGCGTCGTGATCAACGACGTGCCGTCGTTCCGCGTCGACAACATGCCGTACGGCGGCGTGAAGGATTCGGGCCTCGGCCGCGAAGGGATCCGCTACGCGATCGAGGACATGACCGAGCCGCGGCTGATGGTCGTGCGGCGCCGGTAACGCGCGGGCAGGCGGCGCGGTGCCGCGACGGCACGCGGGCGGGCGATCGGGCCGGCCCGCGTGCCGTTTTTCATGGTGCCGCACACCTTGGGCCGGCGCCGGGCCCGCACCGTGACTGACTCGCACGGCGGGCGGCTCGAACGCGCTCGACTGCCGGCCTCGCCTCGTGATGTAATCGCGCGAAACTGCCGACCGGGGTACGACACCGGAACGCGCGAATTCATTCTTCACGAGGTCGATTCATGTCCCCCGTCTCGGCATTCAAGCTGGTTTTGTTGTCATTTCTCGCGATCGTCGCGCTCGAATGCATCGCCAAGCGGCTGCGGTTGCCGCCCGCGGCCGCGCTGCTGATCGGCGGCATCGGCATCGCGTTCATTCCCGGCCTGCCGCCGATCAATCTCGATCCGGAACTGGTGTTGCTGGTGTTCCTGCCGCCGCTGCTGATGGACGGCGCGTACTTCTCGGTGTGGGAGGAGTTCAAGCGCAACGTCGGCGGCATCCTGCTGCTCGCGATCGGCGCGGTCGTGTTCACGACGTTCGCGGTCGGCTTCGCCGTGCACTGGGTGGCGCCGTCGCTGCCGTGGGCCGCGTGCTTCGCGCTCGGCGCGATCGTGTCGCCGCCCGACGCCGTGGCGGCGAAGGCCGTGCTCGAGCGCGTCGCGCTGCCGCGCCGGCTGATGGTGCTGCTCGAAGGCGAAAGCCTGCTGAACGATGCGGCCGGCCTCGTGCTGTTCCGCTTCGCGGTCGTCGCGGCGCTGTCAGGCACCTTCAGCCTCGGCCACGCGGTCGTGGGTTTCGCGGAACTCGGGCTCGGCGGCGTGGTGGTCGGCTTCGTGGTCGGCAAGCTCGTCGTGTGGTTCCTGAAGCTGCTCGACGACGACTATCTCGTGATCACCGTCGCGGTGATCGCCGGCTGGATCGCGTATATCGCCGGGGAAATGGTCGAAGTGTCCGGCGTGATCGCCACCGTCACGGCCGGCATGATCGTCGGCTGGCATCAGCACGAGGTGTTCTCGGCGGCGGTGCGCACGCGCGGCACCGCGTTCTGGCAGGTCATCGTGTTCCTGCTCGAAGCGATGGTGTTCGTGCTGATCGGGCTGTCGCTGCGCGGCGCGATCCACCGGCTCGGCGGTTTCGAGCAGGTGCTCGCCACGATGGTGCCGCCGATGCTCGCGGTGCTGGCGGCGGTGATCGTGTCGCGCTTCGTGTGGATCTACGCGGTCGAGGCGCTGAAGTGGCCGGTGCGCGGGATCGCGCGGCGCGGCGAAGCGCCCGACTGGAAGGCCGCGACGATCATGAGCTGGGCCGGGATGCGCGGCGTCGTCACGCTGGCGATCGCGCTGTCGCTGCCCGAGGCGATGCCCGGCCGCGACGTGATCCTGGTCGCGTCGTTCGCGGTGATCCTCGTCACCGTGCTGCTGCAGGGCACGACGATCGGGCCGCTGATCCGGCTGCTGCGCCTGCCGCAGCGCGAAGAACGCGCGTCGCACCACCTGACCGAGCCGCAGACGTGGGCATACGTCGAGGCGGCGCAGCTTGCGGCGATCCAGCCGCTCGTGCGCGACGAGAACGGGGTCGTGATCCATCCGCGCCTGCTCGAGCAGTACACGTATCGTGCGGAATTGACGGAAAGGGCGAAGAACGAGCCGACGTATCCGGCTGAAGTGCGTGCCGCGCACTACGACGTCGTGCTGGCCGCGATCCGGGCCGGGCGCGCGGAACTGTTGCGCCTGCACCGTTCGGGGCGCATCCACGACGAGATGCTGCACGCGCTCGAACGCGACCTCGACCTGCAGGAAGTGTCCGCGCAGCACGCGCGCGGGTAAGGCCGCACACCTCCGTCACATCGCCATCGAGCGGCCGGCGTCAGCCGGCCCGAAGCGCGCCCGGCCGATCGTTGCCCGGCGCGCTTTTTTTCTTTCGCGTGCCCGCCGATGGGGTGGATATTCATCCGGCCCTCAAATGCGACGGCAGCCAGCCTTGCAGCGCATGCAAGCCTTATCGCGCGGGTCTCGCAAACGTTATCGTCTTTCGAATCCGGAAATGATCCGATTTAACTGTTTCCGTCTCTTTGTGCATATTTGGCAAAACTAAACCGGATTGAGATAGATGCTGTGTTCTAATTTCATTTAGAATCAGCCGGTTATGTTTATTGAGAGAAAGGATGCGGAGGTAATACGGCCGCCAACGGGGAGAAATCGGCGTCCGAAACCCTGCAAGGCGGTGCCGACAGGCCAATTCGGCGGAATCAGGCGGGGTTTTCAACCGCTGAAATAAGATAGCGTCCAAGTCTGATAAACAACTCCTATGAAAGAATCGATTGGAGAATCGGCGTTTGAAACTGTATTTATGAAAGAATCGAGCGGTGATAATGCCTCGGATTGTCTTGAATCGGGGTTATCGGTCCTTCTCGTCGACGATCAACCGTTCGTCGGCGAGGTGATCCGCCGCGCGCTGCGCAGCGAACATGACATCGACCTGCACGTGTGCACCGACGCGCACCGGGCGATGGCGGTCGCGCGCGACGTGAAGCCGACGGTCATCCTGCAGGATCTCGTGATGCCGGAGATCGACGGCCTCGATCTGGTCCGCGCGTGGCGCGCGGACGCCGGCACCGCTCGCGTGCCGATCATCGTGCTGTCCGCGAAGGAGGAGCCGATCGTCAAGCGCGAGGCGTTCATCGCCGGCGCGAACGACTATCTGGTGAAGCTCCCCGACGCGATGGAGCTGGCTGCCCGCATCCGCTATCACTCGAATTCTTACCTGATGTCCCGGCAGCGCGACGAGGCGCTCGATTTCCTGTCGCACGACATGCGTTCGCCGCAGACGTCGATCCTCGCGCTGCTCGACGTCTACCGGACCGAGCACGGCGAGATGCCGGCGATCATGGAGCGCATTGCCGGCCATGCGCGGCGCGCGCTCGCGCTGGCCGACGGCTTCATCCACCTGACCCGCGCGCAGTCCGAGCGCCGCGCGCACGAGGTCGTGAGTCTCAACGAGATCGTGCTCGACGCCGTCGACCAGCTGTGGGAGAAGGCGGCCGGGCTCGGCAGCCGGGTCGCCGCGCACGTGCCCGATACCGAATGCGTGACGATGGGCGACCGCATGATGCTGACGCGCGCGGTCGCGAACCTGATCGACAACGGGCTGAAGTACGGCCCGGCCGGCACGGACGTGCACTGCACGCTGGGCAGCGAGGACGGCGCCTGGCTGATCGGTGTCGAGGACACCGGCGCGGGAATCGCGCCGGCGCAGCGCACGGCCGCGACCGAGTCGTTCGTGCAGCTCGAATCCGCGCATGGCGCGGCGCGCGGCGGCTTCGGCCTCGGGCTCGCGTTCGTCCGCGCGACGGCGGCGCGGCATCGCGGCCAGATCCTGATGCGCAATACGGCGCGCGGCTTCATGGTCGCGCTTCGGCTGCCGGCGCAAGCGGAGCGGTGATGTCGCGGCGCGGCCTGCCGGCGCCGCGCTGCCCGAGAGACCCTGATGCGCTCGTGGCGCGCCGTCCGGCGCGCCGGCGGGCGTGGATTTTTTCAACGCAGATTTTATAAAGCCCATAACGAACATGGCCACCGTGACGCCCCGCGCGACCAATGAAAGCCTGCATCCGACGATCGGCGCTGCCCGGCTGACGCTCGGCAATCGCATCCTGCTCAGCTTCGGCGTGCTGTTCGTGCTGATGCTGGTGACAGCCGGCGTCTCTTACGAGCGACTGCGCGCGATCAACAGCGAAGCCGTCAGCATCGAGCGCGACTCGCTGCCGGGCGTCTACCTTGCGTCGTCGCTGCGCGGTTCGGTCAACGAATCGTTCATGCTGCTGCAGCAGGCGACGTTCGTCGAAACCGATCCCGACAGCGTGCATCGCGATCTCGCGAAGATCGCCGATGCGCTGAAGGAAGTCGAGGCGTTGTCGGTCGACTATCAGAGTACGACGTTCCGCGACGACGACCGGCAGCGCTTCGCGGCGTTCCGCGGCGCGTTCGACCACTACGTGCCGCTGCTGAACGACGCCGTGCAGAAGAGCCGCGTGTCCCGCGAGGAGGCCGTCGCCGCGTACGCGAAAGTGCTGCCCGCGTGGACCGAGGTCGTGCGCAACGCGAACGTGCTGGTGCAGGAAAACCGCAAGTTCGCCGAGCAGTCCGCGAAGCTGATCCGCGAATCCGTGCAGGACACGGAAGTCGTGCTCGTCGGCGCGCTGACGATCATGCTGCTGTCCGCGCTCGGACTCGGCTACCTCCTGTACCGGTCGGTCACCGTCCCGATGGCGCGGCTCGTCGAGGTGCACGACGTGATGCGCACCGGCAACCTGACGCGCCGCCTCGACCTGCGCCGCCGCGACGAATTCGGCACGCTGGAGACGGGCTTCAACCGGATGGCCGACGAGCTGACCGAGCTCGTCGCCCGCGCGCAGCAATCGTCGCTGCAGGTGACGACGTCGGTGGCCGAGATCGCGGCGACGTCGCGCGAGCAGCAGGCGACCGCGAACGAAACCGCGGCCACGACGACCGAGATCGGCGCGACCTCGCGCGAGATCTTCGCGACGTCGCGCGACCTGCTGCGCACGATGAACGAGGTGGCCGGCGTGGCCGAGCAGTCGGCGACGCTCGCGGGCGTGAGCCAGAGCGGGCTCACGCGGATGGGCGAGACGATGCGCAGCGTGATGGACGCGGCCGGTTCGGTGAATGCGAAGCTCGCGATCCTCAACGAGAAGGCGCTGAACATCAACCAGGTGGTCGCGACGATCACCAAGGTGGCCGACCAGACCAACCTGCTGTCGCTGAACGCGGCGATCGAGGCCGAGAAGGCCGGCGAATACGGCCGCGGCTTCGCGGTCGTCGCGACCGAGATCCGCCGCCTCGCCGACCAGACGGCGGTGGCGACCTACGACATCGAGCAGACGGTCAAGGAAATCCAGTCGGCGGTGTCGGCGGGCGTGATGGGGATGGACAAGTTCTCCGAGGAAGTGCGCCGCGGGATGCTCGACGTGCAGCAGGTCGGCGGGCAACTGTCGCAGATCATCGCCGAGGTGCAGACGCTCGCGCCGCGCTTCCAGATGGTCAACGAAGGGATGCAGACGCAGGCGAACGGCGCCGAGCAGATCACGCAGGCGCTGTCGCAGCTGTCGGAGGCCGCGCAGCAGACGGCCGAGTCGCTGCGCCAGTCGTCGCAGGCGATCGACGACCTGACGCTCGTCGCGAACCAGTTGCGCACCAGCGTGTCGCGCTTCAAGGTCGACGCGTGACGCGCGCCGACCCGCAGAACGGCGCCCACGCGCTGTTCCTGATGTTCGAGCTCGATGGCGGGCGCTATGCGCTCGACGCAGCCGGCATCGACGAGGTGCTGCCGCTCGCGGTCACGAAGGCCGTGCCCGGCGCACCCGAATGGATCGCCGGGCTGCTGATGCGCGGCGGCCAGCCGGTGCCGGTGATCGACGTGCCGATGCTGGCGCTCGGGCGCCGCGCCCATGCGCTGCGCTCGACGCGGCTCGTGATGGTCCGCTACCGCGCGGACGAAGCGGGCGGCGAGCGCACGATCGGGCTGATCGTCGAGCGTGCGACGCAGACGACGCGGATCGACCGCGCGGCGTTCCGCTCGAGCGGCATCTCGACCGCACGCACGCGCTGGCTCGGGCCCGTCGCGAATACGCCCGATGGTGTCGTGCAGCAGGTATCGGTATCCGACCTGGTCGACGACGTCGCGCGCCTGTATCTGTTCGATGGCCTGCCGGGCCACGGGGGAGAGTCCGCATGAAAGAGTCCGAATCGCGATTTCGCGGCTGGCTGCTGCGCGAGACCGGCATCGACCCCGATTCGCTCGGCAACGATTTCCTGATCCGCGCGCTGACGGAACGCGTGCACGCGCTGCAGGCGGACGGCGAGCGCCTGCCGTCGGCGGCGCGGCCGCCCGTCACGCAGGACGCGCTCGACGCCTACTGGCAGCAGCTCAACGCATCGGCCGACGAGCGGCGTGCGCTGATCGAGCTGTTCGTCGTGCCCGAAACCTGGTTCTTCCGCGACCGGGAGGCCTTCGCGACGCTCGCGCGGCTCGCGACGGAGCGGCTCGCCGCGCTGCCCGGCCGGGTGATCCGCGTGCTGAGCGCGCCGTGCTCGACGGGCGAGGAGCCGTATTCGGCGGCGATGGCGCTGCTCGACGCGGGGCTCGACCCGGCCAGCTTCACGATCGACGCGATCGACCTCAGCACGCGCGCGATCGAGCAGGCGCGGCTCGGCTGCTACGGGCGCAATGCGTTCCGCGGCACCGCGACGGAGTTTCGCGCGCGGCATTTCACGCCGACCCGCGACGGCTGGCTGCTCGACGAGCGCGTGCGCGCGTGCGTGCAGTTCAGTCAGTCGAACCTCGTCGAACCGGCCGTGGATACCGGCATTCGCTACGATTTCGTGTTCTGCCGCAACGTGCTGATCTACTTCGATCGCGACGCGCAGGATCGCGTGATCCGCTCGCTCGACGCGCGTCTGGCCGACGACGGCATGCTGTTCGTCGGGCCGGCGGAAACGGGCGTCGCGATGCGGCACGGGATGCGCTCGGCGCGCGTGCCGCTGGCGTTCGCGTTTCATCGCGAGCCCGCCGCGGCGGCGGGCGATGTATTCGCGGCCCGGCCGGCGGCGCCGCTGGCAGCGGCCGCGCCGTATCGGCGCGCGGAGCGCTTCACGGTCGCGCCGCTCGCGGCGACGCGCTCGGTGCTGGCGGTCGCGCCGCCGGCGTGGCTCGGCGACACGCGTCAGCCGTTCGCGGCGCCGCCGCCCGCCATGCACGCGGCCGCGTTCGACGCACGGGGCGACCAGCCGGTGACGGCGGCCGAACCGGCCGCGTCGCTCGCCCCGGTTGCGGAGCGCGCCGCGCCGACGCTGGAAGACGCGCAGGCGCTGGCGAATGCCGGCGCGTTCGACGAGGCCGAGCGCGTGCTCGCGCAATTCTCGGCGCGCGTCGGGCCGCATGCCGATGCGTTCTACCTGAACGGGCTGATCGCGGACGCGCGCGGTCGCGCCGCGGAAGCCGGCGACTTCTACCGGAAGGCGCTGTACCTGCGGCCCACGCACCACGAGGCGCTGACCCATCTCGCGACGCTGCTCGACGTCGGCGGCGATCGTGCGGGCGCGCAATGGCTGCTCGAGCGCGCACGGCGCTCGGCCGGCTGACAAGAGATGGGTTGGGGACCGACACCGCGATGACCAGAGGAATCCATGAACCGCGCCGCCGCTGCCATTGACGAGACGACGATCGACGTCGACGATTGCTGGAACCGGATCGGCACGCGCGGCGACCGCTCGTGCGAGCGGCTGAACGACTGCCTGCGCTGCCTGAACTGCCCGGTGTACGCGTATCACGCGGCGAAGCTGCTCGAGCGCCCGCTCGACAGTGCCGAGATGGCCGACACCACGCGCCGGATGAGCGCACCCGGCGCGCCGCACATGCACGACGCCGATGCCGATACGCACCACGCGGCGCTGGCGTTCCGCGTGGCCGACGAATGGCTCGCGCTGCCGATCGGCGTGCTGCGCGAGATCGCCGGCACGCGCCCGATTCATTCGCTGCCGCATCGCCGCCATTCGGCCGTGCGCGGCGTGGTCAACATCCGCGGCACGCTGCGCATCGCGATCTCGATCGGCGCGCTGCTCGGCCTCGATGCCGGCAAGGGCGGCAACGGCGGTGACGACGGCCGCTTCACGCGGCTGCTGGTGGCGGCGCACCAGGGCGAGCCGGTCGTGTTTCCGGTCGACGAAGTCGAGGGTGTGCTGCGCTTCGGCGCCGCCGACTGGGTGCCCGTGCCGGCAACGGTCGGGCGCGCGAGCGCCGGCCTGTCGCGCGGCGTGCTGTCGTGGCGCGGCAAGTCGGTGGGCTTGCTCGACGACGATCGCCTGTTCGACGCAGTCACACGGAGCATGCGATGAGCGGCGATGACGACCTGAGCCACCTGTCGCTGCTCGAGCTGTATCGCGAGGAGACGCGCACGCAGACCCAGGCGCTGTCCGAGCGGCTGCTCGCACTCGAATCGGGCGAACCCGATTCCGTCGCGCTCGAGGCATGCATGCGCGCCGCGCATTCGCTGAAGGGCGCCGCGCGCATCGTCGGCGTGCCGCTCGGCGTCGATATCGCGGGGCGGATGGAAGAGTGCTTCGTCGCCGCGCAGGCCGGCACGATCGCGCTGACGGCCACGCACGTCGACGTGCTGCTGGCGGGCGTCGATCTGCTGGTGCGCGTCGGCGATCCGCAGGGGCAGCCCGTCACGCAGACGGAGATCGACGTGTTCGCGGCGGCGCTGACCGGCGCCGACGGCGCGCAGACGATGCAGGCGGCGGCCGCGGCCCCGCCGCCGCCGGTGCCGCCGTCGATCGTCCCGTTTCGGGAGCACGACGGCGCCGCGAACGAACCCGTCGGGGCCAGCGCCGCGGTGCCCCCGCTCGCCGTATCGGGCGGCGTGCCCGATCCGGCCCAGGCCGGCCGCGTGGCCGGCGCCGGCGCGATGCGCCGCGTGCGTGCGGATACGCTGAACCGGCTGCTGAGCCTGTCCGGCGAATCGCTGGTCGAATCGCGCTGGCTCAAGCCGTTCGCCGAATCGATGCTGCGCGTGAAGCGCGCCCAGCGCGACGCGGCCCGGTCGCTGGATTTGATGTACGAACAATTCGCCGACGATCTCGACGCGGGCATGCTCGCGTCGATGAACGAAGTGCGGCACATGCTCAACGACCTGCAGCGTTCGCTCGCCGAGCGCATGGACGAATTCGACCGCTTCGAGCGGCGCAGCACGCATATTGCCGAGCAACTGTACGACGAAGCGCTGCAGTGCCGGATGCGGCCGTTCGGCGATGCGACGCGCGCGTACCCGCGCATCGTCCGCGATCTCGCGCGCTCGCTCGGCAAGCAGGTGCGTTTCTCGATCGTCGGCGAGGGCACGCAGGTCGACCGCGACATCCTCGACCTGCTCGACGCGCCGCTCGGCCACCTGCTGCGCAACGCGATCGACCACGGTGTCGATTCGCCGGACGCACGGCGTGCGCGCGGCAAGCCGGCCGAGGCGAGCGTGACGCTGGAGGCGCGCCACAGCGCCGGCTCGCTGCTGGTCAGCGTGATCGACGACGGGCCCGGTGTCGACATGGACGCGCTGCGCGCGGCCGTCGTGCGCCAGCGCCTGACCGACGACGAGACGGCCGCGCGCCTGTCCGATCCGGAACTGCTCGAATTCCTGCTGCTGCCGGGCTTCTCGATGCGCGATGCGGTGACCGACGTGTCGGGCCGCGGCGTCGGGCTCGACGCGGTGCAGGAGATGGTGCGCGGCGTGCGCGGCGCGGTGCGGATCTTCAACGAACCGGGCGCGGGCATGCGCTTCGTGCTGCAGTTGCCGCTCACGCTGTCGGTGATCCGCAGCCTGCTCGTCGAAGTGGGCGGCGAGCCGTATGCGTTTCCGCTCGCGCACGTGCGCCGCACGCTCGAACTCGCGCACGACGATATCGACGTGCTCGAAGGGCAGCCGCATTTTCCGTTCGACGGCCGGCGCGCGGGCCTCGTCGCCGCGCACCAGTTGCTCGATGCGGGCGAGCCCGACGTCGCGCGCACGAGCACGGCGGTCGTGGTCGTCGGCGCGGAGCCCGAGTTGTACGGCGTCGCGGTCGACCGCTTCCTCGGCGAGCGGATGCTCGTCGTGCAGCCGCTCGACAGTCGCCTGCACAAGATCCAGAACATCGCGGCCGGCGCGCTGCTCGAGAACGGCGACCCGGTGCTGATCGTCGACGTCGAGGACCTGATCCGCTCGGTCGACAAGCTCGTGCGCGGCGGGCAGCTCGCGCGGCTCACGCGTGATCCGCAACTCGCGCTCGCCGACCGGCGCCGCCGTGTGCTCGTCGTCGACGATTCGCTGACGGTGCGCGAGCTCGAACGCAAGCTGCTCGAAAAGCGCGGCTACGACGTGACGGTCGCGGTCGACGGGATGGAAGGCTGGAACGCGGTGCGCAGCGACGGGTTCGATCTCGTCGTCACGGACGTCGACATGCCGCGCATGGACGGCATCGAGCTCGTCACGCTGATCAAGGGCGATCCGATGCTCAAGCGCGTGCCGGTGATGATCGTGTCGTACAAGGATCGCGACGAGGATCGCCGTCGCGGGCTCGATGCGGGCGCCGACTACTACCTCGCGAAGAGCAGCTTCCACGACGAAGCACTGCTCGATGCCGTGCACGACCTGATCGGGGATGCGCGCCGATGAACATCGGCATCGTCAACGACCTGCCGCTGGCCGTGGAGGCGCTGCGCCGCGTGATCGCGCTGCGCGCGGACCACCGCGTGCTGTGGGTCGCGACCGACGGCGACGAGGCGGTCGATTTCTGCGTTGCGCATCCGCCCGACGTGGTGCTGATGGATCTCGTGATGCCGAAGGTCGACGGCGTCGCCGCGACGCGCCGGATCATGGCGCGTGCGCCGTGCGCGATCCTGATCGTGACGGCGAGCGTCAGCGCGAACACGTCGTCGGTGTACGAGGCGATGGGTGCCGGTGCGCTCGATGCGGTCGACACGCCGACGCTCGCGCTCGGGCTGTCGACGGACGCGTCGCCGCAGGCGCTGCTCGCGAAGATCGACCAGATCGGCCGGCTGCTCGAAAGCCGCACCGCGGCGCTCGTGCCGCCGGGGCCGGCGCCCGAGCGCGGGCAGCCGACGCTCGTCGCGATCGGCGCGTCGGCGGGCGGCCCGACCGCGCTGACCGCGCTGCTGCGGGCGCTGCCGGGTGATTTTCCGGCGGCGATCGTGATCGTCCAGCACGTCGACCAGGCATTCGCGCTCGGGATGGCCGAGTGGCTCGACGGCTATACGCGACTGCCGGTGCGCGTCGCGCGGCAGGGCAGCGTGCCGCAGGCCGGCGAGGTGCTGCTCGCGGCGACCAACGATCACCTGACCCTGTCGCCGCGCGGCGTGCTCGGCTATACGCGGCATCCGGTCGAGACGCCGTACCGGCCGTCGATCGACGTGTTCTTCAACAGCGTCGCCGACGGCTGGCAGGGCGAGGCGTTCGGCGTGCTGCTGACGGGCATGGGGCGCGACGGCGCGCTCGGCCTGAAGGCGATGCGTGCGAAGGGCTGCTACACGATCGCGCAGGACGAGGCGA
Organism: Burkholderia sp. AU45274; assembly: GCF_030482505.1. Classification (NCBI taxonomy): domain Bacteria; kingdom Pseudomonadati; phylum Pseudomonadota; class Betaproteobacteria; order Burkholderiales; family Burkholderiaceae; genus Burkholderia; species Burkholderia sp. AU45274. The sequence goes on from NZ_JAUJQE010000001.1 coordinate 536,904, forward strand.
CCAGCGCCGTCTACGGGATGCCGAAGGCGGCCGCGGCGATCGGCGCGGCGTCGGCGATCCTGCCGCTCGAGCGGATCGCGCCCCAACTGATCTCGCGCATCGCGCGCCCGCTGCGCGACTGACGGCGCCGAGGGGTGCGCGCGGTGCCGTGCCGTGGCCACGTTGCGGGCGGCGCGAGGCGTCGCGTACAATGGCGGCCAGCGGAGATGGCATGCCTCCCTGCGGTCGTATTCGGCGCGTTGTTGCGCACGGTGCGGCCCTCAACCGCCGGTTCGCCCGGCTGATGATGCCTGCGTGTTCCTGGGTCGTCAGGAGGTCGCAGGCCGTCCATGCGGGTTTCTGCCGCCCAGGTTTTGATGTTCCGTCGAATCTGGAAATCATGTTCTTCACGACTTCTGCCGATCTTCTCGCGACCGTGCGCTATGTGTGCCGCTGGCTCGCGCTCTCGGCCCTGCTCGGCACGCTGGCCGGCACGGCTTCCGCCCTGTTCCTGATCGCGCTCGACTGGGCGACCGGCACGCGCATCGCGCATCCGTGGCTGCTGTGGGGGCTGCCGGCCGCCGGTTTCGCGACCGGCTGGATCTACCATCGCTTCGGCCAGTCCGTCGCGCGCGGCAACAACCTGCTGATCGACGAGATTCACGACCCGAAGGCGCTGGTGCCGAAGCGGATGGCGCCGCTCGTGCTCGTCGCGACCGTCGTCACGCACCTGTTCGGCGGCTCGGCTGGGCGCGAGGGTACGGCCGTGCAGATGGGCGGCGCACTCGCCGATCGCGTCACGCAGGTGTTCTGTCTCGATCGCGAACATCGCCGCGTGCTGCTGATGGGCGGCATCGCGGCCGGTTTCGCCTCGGTGTTCGGCACGCCGCTCGCGGGCGCCGTGTTCGGGCTCGAGGTGCTCGCGATCGGGCGCGTGCGGTACGACGCGCTGCTGACCTGCGTGGCCTCCGCGATCGTCGCGGACGTCGTCTGTCGCGCGTGGGGCGTGCATCACACGGCCTATGCGATTCCGTTCGTGCCGGCCGTGTCGGCGACGGGGCTGGCGGTGACGGTCGTCGCGGGCATCGCGTTCGGCGTGGTCGGGCGGTTGTTCGCGTTTGCGACGCATGCGTTGACCGCGTGGTTCAGGCGAGCCGTCCGCTATGCGCCGCTGCAGCCAGTGCTCGGCGGCCTGCTGGTCGCCACGGCCGCCACCGCGCTGAACGTGCCGCAGTATCTCGGTCTCGGCATCCCGACGATCGAGGCCGCGTTTCATGGCCCGCTGCCGCTCTACGATTTCGCGGGCAAGTTCGCGTTCACCGTCGTCACGCTCGCGTCGGGGTTCAAGGGCGGCGAAGTGACGCCGCTGTTCTACATCGGCGCGACGCTCGGCAACGCGCTCGGCCAGGTGCTGGCATTGCCGGTGCCCGTGCTCGCGGGGCTCGGCTTCGTCGCGGTGTTCGCCGGCGCGGCCAATACGCCGATCGCGTCGACGATCATGGCGATCGAACTGTTCGGCGCGGATATCGGCGTGTACGCGATTGTCGCGTGTGTCGTCGCGTATCTGTTCTCGGGGCACGCGGGAATCTATCGCGCGCAGCGGGTGGCGGTAGGGAAGGGCGCGCAGGTGGAGGTTGAGTGAGCGGGAGAAAGCATGACCTCTGCTCATTTCCGTCAATCGTGCACCGATGCCATTGACCGAATTCCGAAAACCCACCAGGGAGCACCCAATGACGCTGGAAGACCTTCTGATCGAAGCGCGGCGCCTCGCCAGACCGTCCCGTCAATACCGCTTCGCGGAAGACGGCGAACCCGTCACCGGCTACTGGCATGGCGTCGAGGCGGGCGCGTTGTGCGTTTCCGTCGAGCGCGACGGCACATGGCTGAACGTGTATCTCGACGCGGACGGCGCATCAGGCCGCGTGGAAACCGCCGCGCAACCCGTTCGGTCCGAACGCTCGCTGTGCCGCTCCGACGCGATATCGCTCCCGCCGATCGAAGCGGTGTTCCGCTTTGGCTCTGCCGCGATCGACACCTATCTCGGCGCACACGGCTGGCAACGCGAATGGGGATTCAACAGCAACTTCAAGGGCATCGCGGCGCACGACTACGAGCGTGAGTGGATGGCGCAATGCCCGCTGTACACGGGCGGGGTGGTCGCCGTCGCGGGCGGGTGGAACATGCCCTGGCCCGACGACGACGAACTGGTCGACCTCGATCTCGTCCTCTGGACGTTCGAGGAATCGGAGCCGTGGATCGAGGTGTTTTCCGACGGCAGCCGGTACTCGGTGATCCAGCGGATCACCTAGCTTCCCGGCATCCGTTACTGCTTCGGCAGCTTCGCGACGTTCCGCGCGAGCAGTTCCTCGATATCGATGCCTTTTTCCGCCAGCAACGCGGTGACGACGCCGTTCAATTCTCCGAGCGTCTCCTTGACCGCTTCCCGGATCGTATCGACGACCACCTGCGTGCTGCGCTCGATCTCGATGTTGACCGTGTCGTTGACGCCCTTCGCATCGAAGGTCGTCGCGCGGCGCGTTTCGGGAATCAGCCAGACATCGAACCAGCCTTCGTCGCGGTTGACGTCGGACACCGTCAGGCTGCAGCCGTTGATCGCGATATAGCCCTTCGCGAACACATACCGCTTGAACGCCTCCGGCACGCCGATGCGCACCATCCGGTTGTGTTCGGACACCGCGATGTGCCGGATGGTCCCGGTGAAATCCACGTGGCCGGACAGCGGATGCCCGCCGATCTCCGCACCGTCCTTCGCGGCCCGCTCCACGTTGATGTGCGCGCCCGTCGTGAGATCGGCCAGCGTCGTGATTCGCAGGCTCGGCAGCATCACGTCGAAGTCGATCAACTCCGGCGAATGGATGGTCGTCACCGTCAGGCAGACGCCGTCGACCGAGACGCTGGCGCCGATCTCGATGTCGTCGGTAAAGCGCTCCGGGAATTCGATGCTGAAGGTTCTCAGTTCCCCGTGATCGGCGATGCGTTTGACGGTGGCAACGCCCTGGACAATTCCTGTAAACATGGTCGATCCCTAGTCGCAAATTTCCTGGTCGACATGATACGGGATACCGGAAAAGGGCACTCCTCGGCGCGCGGCGCCGGGGCGGCAGGTCTGACGCGCGGACGTAAAAAAGGCCGTGCACCTGGCACGGCCTCGATCCGGATCCGTTTATCGACGCGCGCCGGCGGCGATGACCGCGCCGCCGGCGCGCATTGCGACACGCTTGCGTCACACCTCGGCCGGCTCGCCGAGCGGCCCGGCATCGTCGTCCGCCGTGCGCCGCGGCGAATCGGCGAGCCCCTTCGCCAGCTCCAGCGCCTGCCGCTCGAACAGCCGGCGATAGATGCCGCCGTCGATCCGGATCAGCGCGTCGTGGCTGCCTTCCTCGATCACCTTGCCGCGATCGAGCACCAGCAGCCGGTCGAGCGCGCGCACGGTCGACAGCCGGTGCGCGACCACGAGCGTCGTGCGGCCGACCATCAGCCGCTCCATCGCCTGCTGGATCAGCAGCTCGCTTTCGCTGTCGAGGCTCGACGTGGCTTCGTCGAGGATCAGGATCGGCGCATCGGCGAGAAACGCGCGCGCGATCGCGACCCGCTGGCGTTCGCCGCCCGACAGCTTGATCCCGCGCTCGCCGACGAGCGTGTCATAGCCGTCCGGCAGCGTGGCGATGAAGTCGTGCGCGCTGGCGAGCCGCGCGGCGCGCTCGATGTCGGCCCGGCTCGCGTCGGGGCGCGCATACGCGATGTTCTCCGCGAGCGTGCGGTGAAACAGCACGGGCTCCTGCTGGACGATCGCGATCTGGCTGCGCAGCGAATCCTGCCTGACCTGCGCGATGTCCTGGCCGTCGATCGTGATGCGGCCGCCCGACACGTCGTACAGGCGCTGGATCAGCTTGATGAACGACGTCTTGCCCGACCCCGAGTGGCCGACGAGGCCCACGCGCTCGCCCGGCGCGATCCGCATCGAGAAATCGTTGTACAGCGGCACCGGATGGTTGTCGTAGCGGAACGTCACGTGCTCGAAGCGGATCTCGCCTTGCCCGATCCGGATCGCCGGCGCGCCGGGACGATCGTCGATGCCGAGCGGCTGGCGTTCGAGCGCGACGAGTTCCTCCATGTCGTTCACCGAGCGCTGCAGGTTGCGGATGTGCATGCCGACGTCGCGCAGGTAGCCCTGCAGCATGAAGAACATCGTCAGCGCGAACGCGATGTCGCCGACGCTCGCCTCGTCGTTCGCCCACAGCCGCAGCGCGACGCCGATCATCGCGGCCTGCATCGCGACGAGCATCGCGCCCTGCAACCCGCCGTTCAACGTGCCGCGCACCCAGGTGCGGCGCGTGCGCTGCCGCCACTTGCCGATCACGCGTGCGAGCCGCGCTTCCTCGCGCGTTTCCGCGCCGAACGCCTTGACGACCGCGTTGCAGCTTACGGCATCGGCGAGCGCGCCGCCCATGCGCGTGTCCCACAGGTTGCCGAGCCGCGCGGCGGGCGCGACGATGCCGAGCGACACGGCCACCGTCACCGTGATGTACAGCAGCGAACCCGCGCCGACGACGAGCCCCATCACGGGCCAATGCGTGCCGAGCAGCACGGTGGCGCCGACCAGCATCGTGACCGACGGCAGCAGCGCGATCAGCACGGTGTCGTTCAGCAGGTCGAGCGCCCAGATGCCGCGCGTGATCTTGCGCACGGTCGAGCCCGCGAAGCTGTTCGCGTGCCAGTCGGTCGAGAAGCGCTGCACGCGATGGAACGACGCGGCCGCGATCTCGCTCATCATCTTCAGCGTGAGCGTGATGATGTTCAGGTAGACGCCTTGCCGCAGCACCGTCGCGCCGAGCCCGAGCGCCGCGAGCGTGCCGAACGCGACGAGGGCCGCATGCCACGCGGCGGCGCGGTCGGTCAGGCCGGTCGACAGCGCGTCGACGAGGCGGCCCGCGAACAGCGGCGTGAGCACGTCGGCGAGCGCGGCGAGCAGCGCAAGGCTCGCGACCGTCGCGGTGCGCGCCGGCTGCTTGCGCCAGTAGCGGAAGGTAAAGCCGAAGACGGCCTGGAATGCCTGGCCGCCCAGATGGGAGGTTTTTCTGGTCATTTATCGTTGCCCGGCGCATCGCGCGACGGGACTTTCCGGTTCGGAGAACATCGAAAACGCAACAGCCGGGCCGCGCGAACATCGCGGGCGGAAAACGAAACGGGCTGTCGGGAAACGGCGCGGCTGACGGGTTAGCGAAAAACTCGGGAGCCGGCGCGGACGGCGGGCTGGATCAGCTGCGCCGTGGGACCACGTTCGGGAAGGTGGCTGACATTCGGAACATCTGCACCTCCCCTGAAGTGAACGGTTGAAAGGACGCCGAAAAGACGTGAAAAGATTCTATCAGCAGTGAAGGGCGCGCCGCAACGTCTGACGAATGCGGCGTTGCAGCGTCGATACGTTAGTATTCAGGGTATCGGCCCTTCTTTTGCGGCCTTTCCCCAGTGCGGCAGCGCAAGGGCCGGCACGCGCGTCGATTGCGCTTCGGCGTCTGCGGCGCACGCCGCCGCGGCCCTCGCAGATTCACCACGATACATTCCTGAGGAAACGATGAGCGACGTTCAGCAAGGCATCCTGACCCCGATCGATTCGGCGGCCCGATACCTCACTTTCACGATGTCGAATGACGGCAATGTGGCCGCGGCGCTGGCCGCGCTGCGCGAGATCGTCGACGGACGCGACACGGTGGTCGGGGTCGGGCATGCGCTGGCGGCGCACCTCGGGCACCCGGTGCCGGGGCTGACCGAATTCCCGGCGTTCGCGGTGAAGGACCGCACGCTGCCGGCGACGCCGGCCGACGTGTGGGTCTGGCTGCGTGGCGACGACCGCGGCGAGCTCGTGCTGCGCGCGCGGGCGATCGAACGCGCGCTGGCGCCGGCCTTCGCGTTGCAGGATGCGGTCGACGGTTTCCGCTATTCGAACGATCGCGACCTGTCCGGCTACGAGGACGGCACGGAGAACCCGGAAGGCGACGACGCGGTGGCCGCGGCGATCGTGACGGGGCAGGGCGCGGGGCTCGACGGGGCGAGCTTCGTCGCGGTCCAGCAATGGCTGCACGACTTCGACCAGATGGAGCGCATTCCGTCGGGCGACATGGACAACATCGTCGGGCGCCGCCGCTCGGACAACGAAGAACTCGACGACGCACCCGAGTTCGCGCACGTGAAGCGCACCGCGCAGGAAAGCTTCGAACCCGAGGCGTTCATGCTGCGCCGCTCGTCGCCGTGGTCGGACGCGCGTCGCGCGGGCCTCTACTTCGTCGCGTTCGGCTGCTCGTTCCGCGCGTTCGACGTGCAGATGCGCCGGATGAGCGGCGCGGAGGACGGGATCGTCGACGGCCTGTTCCGCTTCACGCGGCCGCTGACGGGCGCGTATTTCTGGTGCCCGCCGTTGAAGGACGGCAAGCTCGACCTGTCCGCGCTCGGGCTGTAAGCGCCTGACGGGTTCGACGAAACGGGGGGCCGCGCATCGTGCGCGGCCCCCCGTTTCTTGTTGCGCGGCGATCGTGTGCCGTGTGCTTTCGTGCGTGGCGTGTCAGTTCAACGTCGTGTCGATCCGCGTGCCGCGCTTGATGAACTGCGTGACCGGCGTTTTCTCGCAGATTTCGGCGAGGCGCTGGCGTTGCGCTTCATCGAGCGGGCCGTCGAGCGTCACGACGCGGCGCACGTACTGCGTGCCGTCGCGATCGGCATGCAGCTCGGTGCGCACGTCGATGCGCGCGGCCGGCCACGTCTTGCGCTGCATGTACATGCGCAGCGTCGCGGCCGTGCATTGCGCGAGCCCGGCCAGCACGAACTCGTACGGCGCCGGCCCGCGATCCTGGCCGCCTTCGCGGGGCGCTTCGTCGCCGGTCAACGCGTGCGTGCCGGCCTGCAGCTGGACGACGTAGTCGGGCGCATCGGCGTCGAGGACGGCGGCGGCATGGATGAGCGACATGGCAAGTCTCCGGTCAGCGGAAAGTGAGAAAACGGAAGAGGGTGACGCGCAGCCGTCAGCATACCGCCCCGATCGGGACGGCGTGCGCCGCGCGGCTAGGCGTCGGTGACGCTGGCGCTGCTGCGCACGAGTGCGGCGATACGTTCGCGCACCCACTGGTGCGCGCGATCGGCGTCGCGCGATTCGTGCCAGTACGCGAGGAGCGGGAACGGCTTGAGCCGCAACGGCAGCGGCCGCACGACGATCGGCAGCAGCGCGGCCATCCGCAACGCATAGGTGTGCGGCAGCGTGACCAGCAGGTTGCCGGTCGCGGCGATCTGGCAGGCGGCGAAATAGTGCTGGCAGGTGAGCCGGATATCGCGGAAACGGCCGTCGTTGCCGAGCAGCACGTCGAGCGATTGCGGCTCGCCGAGCGACGACACCGAGACATGCTGCGCCGCGAAATAGTCGCCGCGCCGCAGCGGTTCGTGCGCAAGCGGATGATCGTAGCGCAGCGCGACGACGAGCGAATCGTCGAGCAGGTGGTCGGTGGCGATGCGCGGGCCGGTCGGCACGCGGCGATCGACGGCGAGATCGAGATTGCCCGATGCGAGTTCGCGCTCGATGTCGGCCACCGCGATGCGGCGGCTCACGAGCCGCAGGCCCGGCGCTTCGTCGGCGAACGCGGCGACGATCCGCGGCAGCGCGATCGATTCCAGCACGTCGCGAATGCCGACCGCGATGCTCAGGTCGAGCGTCGCGGGATCGAATGCCGACGGTGCGCGCGCGGTGCCTTGCAGGCCCTTCAGGTGCAACTGCACGTCCGCGATGATCGTGCGCGTGCGTTCGGTTGCGACGACGCGGTTGCCCTGCCGCACGAACAGCGGATCGTCGAAATGCGCGCGCATCCGGTTGAGCGCATGCGTGACGGCCGGCTGCGTGAGGTGCAGCGCGCGGGCGGCCGCGCCGATGCCGCCATGCACGTAGACGGCGTCGAGCACGCGAAACAGGTTCAGGTCGAGACGGTGATCGGCGGGCACGGGGCGCGGGTGGCGTGGTGAAGGGTGGACCGATTCTAAGGGATGCGCAGGCAACGGATACGGCGGCCTTTCCTGCGTGACGTTCGCAGGCACAGGATACGAATCGATATCATTTGAGCCGATATTCGGTTGTGCATTTATCCGGATATCCGACGCAATAATTCGCAATGAAATGCGCGGATTGCGACATACACAATCGTAATAATGGGCAATATCGGCCCGGGCAATTCCATACAGGGCCGCCGGCAAACCGCGACAGCCTGTAGTAATCCGCCATCATGCTGTCCGCGTCGGCCATTTCGCGCCAAAGGCGCGACCCGTTCGGCTAAGATGCCGTCGCTTCATATTTCGGGATAGCCGTCCTGTCGCACGCATTCAAACCAAATATAAGCCTGACAGTTCGACGGTATTAGAAGAAGTCGAACAAGTCGGGGGCTTGGCCAGTGAATGCAGCAGATCAGAGATGGGTCGTTATCTATTTGAGTACGGGATTTTCGTTGGCCCAGGCCGCGCGTCTTGGCGAGGCTTTCAACCTGGCGAATCGCCTGCACGCCTACAGTGCTGACTACCAGTTGAAGTACGTATCCGAAAGCGGGGGACTGGTGCAGTCGTCCTCCGGCGTGAGCATCGCGGCCGATCCGCTCGGTGACGAGCATGGCCGCCGCGCGCTCGCGTTCTTTCATCTTCACGGTGACCGCGCGGTGGTCAACTGGGACGACGCATTGCAGCGTCGCCTCGCCGACATTCGTCGTCATGCGCGCTGGATCGTCGACGGGATGGATCTGCCCACGCTCGCGGCCATGCAGCGTCCGTCGGCGGCGCTCGACGGGCGGCCCGGCCGGGGCGGGCGACGGGTCGCCACGACGGTCGAGCTGCAGGCCGGGGAAACCGACGTGTTCGCCGCCGTGCTCGACATGTTCCGCGTCGAGCTCGGCGACATTGCCGCGCAGGAGATCGCCAGCAACCTGCTGCGGCCGGTCGAGCAGCGCTATGCGCAGTCGATGTGGGCCTTTCGCGAGCTGAGCGCGAGCCCGTCGATCCGGATGTCGGCGCAGCGGCTGCGCGCGCAGAGCGTGAACCGCATCTCGATCGCGAACGCGGCCCAGGCCGCCGCGATGAGCGAGCGCAACTTCCTGCGGCGCTTCAAGAAGGAAATCGGCGTGACGCCGACCGAATTCGTCCAGCACGTGCGGCTCGAGCGCGCCTGCCACATGCTGGTCCACACGACGCTGCCGGCCGACAAGGTCGCGCGCCGCACCGGGTTCGGCAGCGGCGAGCGGCTCGCGAAGCTGTTTCGCCAGCGCATGCTGATGTCGCCGACCGAATTCCGTGTCTCCGAGCGCGAAAGGATCCTCACCCGTGGCGCGAGGCCGGCCGATGCAGGCGAGGGGGCCGGCGACGGCACCGAGGGGCATCGCGCCGCGTGACGGGCCGCGCGGGAGAAAATCGGGCGGATACCCGTAGAATCGTCCTGTCCCGATCTCGAGCCCCGGTTTCCATGTCCTTCCTCCCCACCACCGCCACCGCCCCTTTCTGCCCGTCGGAAGTCAAGGGCAGCATCACGATCGATGCCGGCGCGCCGCGCTGGCAGAAGCTCAAGCGCTTCTTCGGCCCCGGCCTGCTGGTCGCGATCGGCTACATGGATCCCGGCAACTGGGCGACCGACATCCAGGCCGGCTCGCAGTTCGGCTATTCGCTGCTGTGGGTCGTCGCGTTCTCGAGCCTCGCGGCGATCTTCCTGCAGATGCTCGCGGCGCGGCTCGGCCTCGTCGCCGGCAGGGATCTCGCACAGGCCAGCTACGACCGCTATGGCCGGTTCGGCCGCATCGTGCAGTGGGTGACCGCCGAAGTGTCGATCATCGCGTGCGACATCGCGGAAGTCCTCGGCTGCGCGCTCGCGTTCAAGCTGCTGCTCGGCGTGCCGCTCGCGTGGGGGATCGTGCTGACCGCGCTCGACACGGTCATCGTGCTCGGCCTGCAGGGCAAGGGGTTCCGGCAGATCGAGGCGATCGTGCTCGCGCTGATCGCGACGATGGCGTTCTGCTTCGTCGCGCAGGTCGCGATCACGCCGCCCGACTGGCACGCGGTGGTCGGCGGGCTGGTGCCGGGCGATCCGGGCCACGACCGCAAGGACGCGATCGTGCTCGCGCTCGGCATCGTCGGCGCGACGATCATGCCGCACAACCTGTACCTGCATTCGTCGGTCGTGCAGACGCGGCACGTGGTCGGCGGCGCGCGCGGGATGATCCGCGACACGCTCGCGCTGGTGCGCATCGATACCTGCGTGTCGCTGTTCGTCGCGATGCTCGTCAACGCGGCGATCCTGGTCGTCGCGGGCGCGGCCTTCCATGCGACGGGCCAGCACAACGTGACCGACATCGAGCAGGCCTACAACCTGATTACGCCGATCGCCGGCGGCGCGGCGGCACTGCTGTTCGGCATCGCGCTGCTCGCGTCGGGGCAGAGCTCGACGCTGACCGGCACGATCGCCGGCCAGGTGATCATGGACGGCTTCCTGCATACGAAGATCCCGTGCTACCAGCGCCGGCTGATCACGCGCGGGCTCGCGCTCGTGCCGGCGCTGATCGGCGTGCTGTGGCTTGGCGACAGCTCGGTGGGGCAGCTGCTCGTGTGGAGCCAGGTGCTGCTGAGCCTGCAGCTGCCGTTCGCGATGTGGCCGCTGATCCGCTCGGTCAGCGATCGCAACATGATGGGCGAGCACACGATCGGGCGCGGGATGCAGATTGCCGCATGGGCGCTGTTCGCCGTCATCACCGGCACGAACCTGCTGCTGATTACCGGTGTCGCGGGCTGATACAGCCTGACACAGGCTGACACAGTCGCGCGGCGCGCATGCGGTAAACTGCGGCCTTTCGATCGTCGTCCGAAGTCCGTTATGTGGAGTGAAATCAGCAACATCGGCGATGCCGCGCTGACCTTGCCGATCGCGCTGACCTGCGCGGCATGGCTCGCGCTGACCGATTGGCGCCTCGCCGTCCGCTGGGGCGTGCTGCTCGCCGCCGGCATGGGCCTCGTCGGCGCCACCAAGATCCTCTATGCCGGGTGCGGCATCGAGCTGCCGCAATTCGATTTCCGCGTGATCAGCGGCCATACGATGCTGTCGACGTCCGTGTGGACCGTCGCGCTGTCCATGCTGTGGCAGGCGTTCCGGCCGGGCAAGGCGCCCGGCATCGCGGCCGGGCTGGCCGTCGGCGCGCTCACGGCCGTCGCGCGCGTGTTCGATCATTCGCACACCGTGCCGGAAGTGATCGTCGGCTGGATGCTCGGCGCGCTGGTCGCGCTGGTGTTCCTGCGCGGCTACGACAGCGCGCGGCAGCGTGCCTTCTCGCCGCGCGTCGCGGCCGTCTGCCTGCTGCTCGTGTCGGGCATCGCGTACGGGCACCGTGCGCCGTTCCAGCAGATGATCGACACCCATTCGCCGCAACTCTGCGCGTTCGTGCGCGCGCCGTCGGGCGACGGATTCTGACGGCAGCTGGTCGCGGCGCCCCGGCGCCGCTTTCTTGCCGCCGGCATTCGCCCGGCGGTTGCACGATTCCACCCCGTTCATTTTCGCGACCGCTTTCGCGTCTGCGCGGAACGCCGCGCTTCGTCATTGCCTGAATCAACCTGGCTGGTCTGCGTGATCCGCGGGTGCCGCTGGCCCGTACATGCGCGCCGACACGCCGAGGTCATGAACAGTACCTATGACCGGGCATAACGATTATTCATTTCATCGATTGGCGGCATTCGCGTACGCTGGCTGTCGTTCAACCGGGGCAGGCTGCCCGGCGCGTCCGGCACGCGTCAGGTTCGTCTCGATATACTCGCGGAAACCGTGCGGCGCCTCGTGATGTCGAGGCACGGTCGACCGGCCCGCGCCGGCCGGAACAGGCACGGCCCACCCGTCGCGGCAGCGTTCCGCGACGACGATTCACGATAGGAGCAGGTCACATGACAGTCGTTTCTTCGCGCCTTGCCGGCAAGTGCGCATACATCACGGGCGCCGCGGGCGGCCTCGGCCGCGCGATCGCGCGCCGGATGGTCGAGCAGGGCGCGCGCGTGTTCGTGACCGACATCGCCGACGCGGCGGTGCTCGACGCGTTCGCGCAGGAACTCAACGCGGGGCACGCGACGCCGGTCGCGTTCGCCGCGACGCAGGACGTGCGCGACGAAGCACGCTGGCAGGCGCTGCTTGCGCAGGCGGTCGATGTGATGGGCGGGCTGTCGGTGCTCGTCAACAACGCGGGCGTCGGCTCGATCGGCTCGCCTGCGCAGATCGAGCTGGACGAATGGCGGCGCGTGATGGCGATCAACGTCGAGAGCATCGTGCTCGGCTGCAAGCATGCACTGTCGTATCTGGCCGAAAGCCATCCCGCGTCGATCATCAACATCTCGTCGGTCGCCGCGTTCAAGGTCGAGCCGGATTTCACCGCGTACAACGCGTCGAAGGCGGCGGTCGCGTCGCTGACGAAGTCGGTCGCGATCGACTGCGCGCGCCGCGAGATCGACGTGCGCTGCAACTCGATTCACCCGGCGTTCATCCGCACGGGGATCGTCGAGCCGCTGTTCCAGTCGCTCGGCGAACGCGACGCGATGCGCAAGCTCGCACGCGGCATTCCGCTGCGCCGGCTCGGCGAGCCGGACGACGTCGCGCACGCGGCCGTGTATCTCGCATCCGACGAGAGCCGCTTCGTGACGGCCGCCGAACTCGTGATCGACGGCGGCATGTGCGCGGTCTGACGCGCATCCCGAACCACTACGACCGGAGGAGAACATCGTGTCCACACCCGTGAACCGCCAATTGCTGCTGAAGACGCGCCCGGAAGGGCGGGTCGGCCGCGAACACTTTTCGCTCGTCGAGACGCCGGTGCCGGCGCTTGCCGACGGCGAGGTACTCGTGCGCGTGCTGTACCTGTCGATGGACCCGACCAACCGCGTGTGGATGAGCGACGTGCCGCAGTACCTGCCGCCCGTCGCGATCGGCGAGGTGATGCGCGCGCTCGGCATCGGGCGCGTGGTGGCGTCGCGTCATGCGGGGTTCGCGGAAGGCGATCTCGTGCAGGGGCTCGTCGGCTGGCAGGACTACGCGGTCGTGCCGGCCGACCAGGCCGCGCAGCTCGTGAAGCTGCCCGCGGCGTCGGGCCTGCCGCTGCCGACGCTGCTCGGCGCGTGCGGGATGAGCGGGCTGACCGCGTATTACGGGCTGACCGATATCGCGCCGGTGCAGCCGGGCGAGACGCTCGTGGTGTCGGCGGCGGCCGGCTCGGTCGGCTCGATCGCCGGGCAGATCGGCAAGATCCACGGCGCACGCGTGGTCGGCATCGCGGGCGGCGCGGACAAGTGCCGCTACCTGACCGAGACGCTCGGCTTCGACGCGGCCGTCGACTACAAGGCCGACGATTTCCGTCAGCAGCTGAAGGCGGCGACGCCGGACGGCGTGCACGTGAACTTCGAAAACGTCGGCGGCGAGGTGATGCGCGCGGTGCTGTCGCGGATGGTGATCGGCGGGCGCGTCGCGCTGTGCGGCGTGATCTCGAACTACAACAGCGGGCGCGCGGCGGACGACGTCGGCGTGCTGATCTCGAAGCGGCTGACGATGCGCGGCTTCCTGATCCTCGACTATCGCAAGAGCCGGGAAGCCGTGCAGACGCTCGCGGGCTGGCTGCGCGACGGCCGGCTCAAGGCCGAAGAGACGGTTGCGGACGGTCTCGAGAACGCGCCCGACGTGCTGAATCGCCTGTTCGACGGCGACCATCGCGGCAAGCTCGTGCTGCGCGTCGATCCCGGCGCCTGACCGGCCCGCGATGCAGCGTGCGATGCCGTTCGTACGCTGCCGCGAGCGGGTGCCGAACGCGCTGCGTTCGAACGGCCGGGCTTTAGTTTCGGACTAGTCCCATATCTTGTCCGGACGTCTCTCCCTAAAGTGATTGCCAGCAGACAGGCGGCGTGACCGACGCGTCACGCCGCCTTTTTTTTCTGGTCACGGCAGAGGAGAGGGAGCATGCGAAACGACGCGAAGCGGGCGGCATCGGTGGCGATGCGCAATCGAACGGTGCGGTGCGGCGGTGCCGTGCGGCAGATCGCAATCTGGCTTGGCGTGGCGTTCGCGATGTCGAATGCGGTGGCGGCCGGGCATGCCGCGTCGGATGGCATCGTACGGTTCACGGGCGCGCTCGTCGATCTCTACGACGTGACGCTCGACGCACCGGCGGGCGTGGTGGTCGAAGGACGGGAGGTGGCGAGCGGCGGGGCGGCGGCAACACTGCGATTCGATGCCCATGGCCGGCGGTTGCCGGGCGCCCAGGTGGCGCTGGTCGGGCCCGACGGTGCGCCGTTCTCGCCCGATGTCGCTTCGCGCGTGCGGGCAACGTGGCGCGATGCGCACGGCGATCGAAGCGTGCCGCTGGTATCGGGCCGCACGTATCGCGTCGGTCCGTATGGCGGCGTGATGTCGCTGGCGGCGGATGAAGCAACGGGCGCCGAGGCGCCCGTCGTGATCCGCATTCGCCATCCATGACGGCGCGTGCCGGCAGGTGCGTGGCACGCGGCCACGCGATGCGTCATTCGCCCTGTTCGGATCGTGCGTAGATGTCCCAGCTCGCCATGAACAGCGCGGCGACGAGCGGCCCGATCACGAAGCCGTTGATGCCGAACAGCGCCATCCCGCCGAGCGTCGAGATCAGCACGACCCAGTCGGGCATCTTCGTGTCCTTGCCGACGAGGATCGGGCGCAGCAGGTTGTCGACGAGGCCGATCACGCCCACGCAGAATGCGACGAGGATCACGCACTTCCAGACCGCGCCGATCATCAGGAAGTAGAGCGCGGCCGGCACCCAGACGAGGCTCGCGCCGATCGCGGGCAGCAGCGACAGGAATGCCATCAGCGCGCCCCACAGCACGACGCCCTCGATCCCGAGGATCCAGAAGATCAGGCCGCCGAGCGCGCCCTGCACGAGCGCGACCGCGATGTTGCCCTTGACCGTTGCGCGCACGACGGTCGTGAACTTCGCGAGCAGCAGGTTCTTGTGCTCCTCGTCGAGCGGCAGCGCGCGGCGCACGCGGCGGCCGATCTCGCCGCCGTCGCGCAGCAGGAAGAACACCATGTACAGCATCACGCCGAAGCTCACGACGAACTGGAACGTGTTCTGGCCGATGCTGAGCGCCTGGGTGGCCGCGAACTGGCTGATTTGCGCGGCGCCGTCGGTCAGCTTCTTCTGGATGCCCGGGATGTTGGTCAGCCCGTATTTCTGCAGCAGGTTCTGGATCGACGTCGGCAGCGCGTGAATGATGTCGTGGAAATACTGCGAATAGTTCGGCTGGGCGTCCTTGAGTTCCTGGTACACGTACGCGATTTCCTGCACGAGCGTCGCGGCGACGAACACGAGCGGGAGGATCACGATCAGGACGATCAGCGACAGCGTCACGAGCGCGGCCAGGTTGCGCCGCTTGCCGAAGCGTGCGGCGAGCCAGCGCTGCACGGGCTGGAACAGGATCGCGAGAATGGTGCCCCAGAACACGGCTCCGGAAAACGGCGCGAGGATCCAGCAGAGTCCGACGGTGACCGCGGCCAGCAGGAAATAGAAGAATTTTTGGTGGTCGTGTCCGCTTTCCATGGATGACGTTCGCGCAGATTGATGCGTGGTTTGATTGAATCTCGTTGCCCCGCGCGCGATCGGTTCTCGATCGTCACGGGTTCGCGGCGAAATGCGACGCAGGGCGGCCCGAAGCGGAGTATGCCCGCAAAGGCGCCGCCATCATAGCCGCTGCGCGCGGCCCATGCGAAAACGCCGCGGCCGGGGCCGCGGCGCTGCCGGGAAGCAAACGCGGCGCGACGCCGCGTGCCGCATCGTCAGATGTTGAGCTTCGTGACCTTGGTGCCGTTCACCGACAGGTCGCCCATCAGGCCCGCGTTGGTCAGGACCAGCACCTCGACCGGGGCGGTGGCGGTGTTGGAGTCGACCGCGCCATTCGCGCCGACCTTCACGACCGCGACCGACGCGTCGGCGCCCGCGGCCCAGCCTTCGGACTTGCGGAACGAGTCGAGCGCATCCTGCGTCATGAACAGGAACACGATCGCCTTCGACTGCGCGCCGGCCTGCAGGCCGACCGACAGCGACGACGTGTTGTAGTAGCCGACCGTGCTGCCGCCGACGCGCAGCGCGCCGTTGCCGGACTGGCCGCCGACGATGAAGCCGGCCTGCAGCACGTTCGGGAACACGAGCACGCCGCGCGATTTCGCGACGAGTTCACGCGAACCCGGCACCGTCGAATAGAGGCGCGACAGCGTCGCGTTGACGCTGGCGTCGATCGACTGGCGCTTCGACGCACTGGCCGCGGCGCCTTCCGGTTTGTCCGGGGTGGTCGTGCAACCGGCGAGCGCGAGGCTGCCGAGCAGGACGGCGGCGGCGGCTTTCATGGCAAAGGTCTTCTGCATGGCGTTTCTCCTTCGTTTGTCTGATTGAGGACAGACGGGGCGGGCGCGTGGCGGCCGGCTCCGCTCAACGGCGGGCAAGGAGCAGGCCCGCAACGAACGCGAGGCCGGCGACGACGCCGGCGGTTTGCCACGGGTTGTCTTGCACGACCTGCGACACGCGTTCGGCCGAATCGCGCAGCCGGGCGGCCGCGCTGCCCGACGCATGGTCGAGTGCGCCGCGCGCTTCATCCAGCTTGGATTGCACGCGCTTGCGCAGCGCGGCGATATCGCCGTCGCCGTCGTTTTTCAGCAGATCTTCCAGTTCGTCGACCAGCCCGCGCAGATCGTCGGTGACGTCGTCATGCAGGTCGCGGGCGGCCGAGCGCGTCGTGCGTCCCACGCGCCGGCCCGTGCGACGGATGTCGGACAGGCCGCGGTCCAGCTTGTGTTCGATCGAGTCGGTGAGCGCCATGGTGTTTATCCTCCTTCGATTCAAGGCAAATTTGAAGATAAGACGAATCCCAGCAACCTGTGTGATTCACTTGGCCCGATTTTGTTTCGAGACAAATTTTCAATTCGTCGGCAGGATTGCCGCGAAGCCCCGCCGCACGGGGCGGCGAGGCGATTGAAAAAAATTCGCATTCCGGGCGAAGCGGCGTATCGGGCTGCGGTACGCAGTGAAGGTCCGGTAAATATCGCGTCACCAGGGCCATCAGGTAAATAGTGCCGTTGCAGGCCTTGTGCTGATGCAAATGCACTAATCGACCGTTGGTCGAGGAGCATGGTTCGTGCCCGGGGCTGCTGACGTGCCGCCATTGCCAAGCGCGACGTCGATCACGACGGGATCGTGATCCGATGACCGGTACGCGTCGGGTGCGTAATAAATCGACCGTTGCGTGGCCGTTTTGTAATCAGGCAACGGTTGCAGCGCGACCGGCTCGTCGGTGTTGATGTGCCAGACGTGCACGGCCCTCACGCGCGCGGCGAGCGCCGGCGTGGCCAGCGCGTGGTCGAGGCTGCCCGCTTCGCCGCGAAATACGTAGCTGTACGCAGCATCGCCGACGAAGCGGGCCACCAGGTTCGCGTAGCCGCGCGATTCGAGCGCGCGCACCGGGTCTTCCTTCGCGTAGCTGTTCAGGTCGCCGATCAGCAGGACGCCATCGGCCCTGGTGCCGGTCGGCGACGTGGCGAGCCAGTCGGCGATGCGCGCGGCGGCTTGCGTGCGCGCCGCATTCCAGCAGCCCTGGCCGTCCGACTGGTCACGATCGGCGCCGGTCGCGTTCGGGCAGTTCTTCGATTTCAGGTGATTGACCGCGACCGTGAAGGCGCGCGCGCCGCCGATGCGCCGGAATGTCTGCGCGAGCGGCGGGCGGTGCCGGCCGCCGAGTGCGACGGTCGCGGCGCGCCCGGCCGGCTCGACCGTGCGGCTGTCGTACAGCAGCGCGACTGCGATCGCATCGCGGCCGAGACGCGCGGTGCCGGGCTCGACCGCGCGCCAGCCGTCGCCCAGTTGCGCGGCGAGACGGCGTACGGCGCTCGTTTCACCGTGGCCGTTGTTCGCGATTTCCATCAGCCCGATCACGTCGGCACGCAGCGCGCGCAACGCCGCGACGATCTTCGCCTCCTGCCGCGCGAACGCGGCGGGCGTTTTCGCACCGCGGTTGGCCGGGGCATCGAAACCGCCGCCACGCCCGTCGCCGTTGAAATAGTTGAATACGTTGAACGACACGATGCGCACGTCGGCATCCGGGTGCCGGGCCGGCGCCTCGGTACGCGGGTTCGTGGCGGCATCGAACACCGGCGCCGCGCCGGCAACCGGTTGCAGCCGCCATGCGCCGTAGCGCAGTTCGAGCACGCCTTCGACGCCGCGTACCGTGTAGCCCGCGCGCAGCGTGTTGGCGGCGCTCAGCGCGGGCGGCGGATAGCGCACGGTCGCGGGATCGCGGCGGGTCGAGCCGTCGTCGAGCACGATGCGGTTGCGTGCGTTGGCGGTCGCGATCGCGGCGGCCTCGGCCGGCGGAGCGACGTGGGTCGGGATGCGCAGCCGGCCGTGGCTGAGGACGACGCTGCCGTAGCGGCCGAGTTCGTGGGTATCGCTGACCGTCAGCGTTTGCGGCAGGCGCACCCGCATGCCTTCCAGCGCGGCCAGCACCGCCGGGGTGGCGACGGGCAGCGTGAGCGTGGCAGGCGTGACCGTTTGCCCGCGGGCGCAGACGGTCACGCCGCCCGACAGCGTGAATTGCGTCCGGCCGTAACGCTCGTCGACGCGGCCCGTGAGATGTACGCGATCGCCGGCCTGCGCGCGCGCGTTCGGCGCGTACACGAACACGCCTTCGGAGACGCCCGGCCGGTGCCGTCGCTGCGCGTCGGCCTGCTGGACGAAGAAGCCGCCAAGGCCGTCGGTGCCGCCGAACGCCGCGGTGACGACCGCTTCGATCGAGGTCGTTTGCCCGACCAGCGGCGACGGGCCGCCGGCGCCGCGAAGGTCGGCAATCGGCGTGGTTGCGCCGCCGCAGCGGGCGCTGACCGGCGGCGCGGCCACGGCCGGCCGGGCAGGGAGGGCGGCGAGGGTGATGAACGGTGCAACGGCTAGCGGCACAAGCAGGCGTGACATGGGGCGGTCCACAGGAAGACAATCCGACGGTTCGGGAAGGCATCTTGACGGCAAAATGTCAGGAAGCGGTCGAAATGGCCGTCCGGCCAGTTGCCGATCGGCCGACGATGCAAGCCGCACGGCGGCTGTTACGCTTTTGCATCGGCCGGCGCATCCCGATCGCGCGGCGAGCCCTGCCGCGCCCCGTTCCCACAGGAGTCATCCATGTCTTACATGTTGTTGATAGTCGAGCCGACCGAGCAGCGCGCCGAACGCACGCTCGACGAAGGTCAGGCGCTGTACGCGCGGATGGTCGATTTCGCCGAGACGCTGAAGGCGCGCGGCGTGCTGCGCGGCGTCGAGTCGCTGGAGCGTTCCGAGCGCGCGACGCGCGTGCAGGTGCGCGACGGCGAGACGCGGCTACTCGACGGCCCGTTCGCGGAGGCGAAGGAGATGGTCGGCGGCTTCTTCATCGTCGACGTCGACACCCGCGAAGAAGCGATCGAGATCGCGCGCCAGTGCCCGGCCGCGCAATGGTGCACGGTCGAGGTGCGGGCGGTCGGTCCGTGCTTCCTGTGAAGGTCGCGACTCGGTATTTACCCTGATATGTCGCGGAATATGTCGATCCGGCCGTCTTCCGGCCGTCGTCCGGATAAGGCGCCGACGAATGGGCGCTGCCTTCCACCGACGACAAGGAGTGAACGATGCGATTCATGATCATGATCCGGGCGAACGCCGTCAGCGAATCCGATGCGTTGCCGGACAACCGGCTGGTCGAGGCCATGACCGTCTATCACGAGGAACTGGCCAGGGCCGGCGTGCTGCTCGACGCGAACGGGCTGCGACCGAGCGCGCGTGGCTGGCGCGTGCGCTACACGGGCGGCAAGGCCACCGTGGTCGACGGCCCGTTCGCCGAAACGAAGGAACTGATTGCCGGCTATACGCTGATCCAGGTGCGTTCGCGCGACGAAGCGCTCGAATGGACGCGCCGGTTCCCCGCGCCGTTCGGCGCCGAGATGGATTGCGAGATCGAGGTGCGGCCGCTGTTCGAGCTCGACGACCTCACGCCGAGCGATGCGGTCGAGCGGTTCCGCGAACTCCACGTCGGCCGCACCAGCGCCTGATTGATTGCCGCCTGAATCCAACCTCACCGGGAGTACCCGACATGCACAAGATGGTTTTCATCAACCTGCCCGTGGCCGACCTGCCGCGCTCGAAAGCGTTCTACCAGGCGCTCGGCTACGAGGTCGTACCGGCCTATACCAACGACCAGGCCGCCTGCATCAAGATCAGCGACACGATCTTCGCGATGCTGCTCGTGCGGCCGTTCTTCCAGACGTTCACCGGCAAAACCATCATCGATCCGGCGACGCAGGTGCAGGTCCTGTCGTGCCTGTCGTGCGACAGCCGCGCCGAGGTCGACGCGATCGTCGCGAAGGCGCTGGCGGCCGGCGGGTCTGCGCCGCAGGCGCCGCGCGAGTACCCGAACATGTACGGCCACGGGTTCGACGATCCGGACGGCCATGCATGGGAGCTGATGGCCATGCCGCTGGACGCGTCCGCCGAGGGGCAGGCGTCGTGACGCGTGAGGCGACTCACCGTGCGATCGAAGCGGTCTGGCGGATCGAGGCGCCCAAGATCATCGCGCGCGCCGCGCGCGTGGTGCGCGACGTCGGCGTGGCCGAGGAACTGGCGCAGGACACGCTCGTCGCGGCGCTCGAGCACTGGCCCGTCGACGGCGTGCCCGACAACCCGGCCGCATGGCTGATGACGGCCGTGAAGCGTCGCGCACTCGATCGTGTCCGGCAGGAGTCGCTCCACGCGGCGAAGCGCGACCAGCTCGGCCACGAGATGGACGCGCTCGAGGCGCATGTCGTCCCCGACATCGCGGAGGCGCTTGCCGACGCGAGCGACGATGACATCGGCGACGACCTCCTGCGGCTGATCTTCACGTCGTGCCATCCGGTGCTGTCGACCGATGCGCGCGTTGCACTCACGCTGCGGCTGCTCGGCGGGCTGACGACGGGCGAGATCGCGCGCGCGTTCCTGACGCCCGAGCCGACGATCGCGCAGCGGATCGTGCGCGCCAAGCGCACGCTCGCGGCGGCGCACGTGCCGTTCGAGGTGCCGGCGGCCGACGCGCGGCCCGCGCGGCTCGCGTCGGTGCTCGAGGTGATCTATCTCGTGTTCAACGAAGGCCATGCGGCGACCTCGGGCGACGACTGGACGCGCCCGGCGCTGTGCGACGAGGCGTTGCGGCTCGGCCGCGTGCTGGCCGGGCTGGCGCCGGACGAGAGCGAGGTGCTCGGGCTCGTTGCGCTGATGGAGTTGCAGGCGTCGCGCATGCATGCGCGTACCGACGCGCAGGGCCGGCCCGTGCTGCTGCTCGACCAGGATCGCAGCCGCTGGGATCCGCTGCTGATCCGGCGCGGCCTCGCGGCGCTCGAACGCGCGACGAAGCTCGGCGGCGTGCGCGGGCCGTATGCGCTGCAGGCCGCGTTGGCGGCCTGCCATGCGCGTGCGCGGCGGGCATCGGATACGGACTGGGCGCAGATCGTCGCGCTGTATGACGCGCTCGCCGAAGTCGCACCGTCGCCCGTCGTCGAGCTGAATCGTGCGGTGGCCGTCGGGATGGCGTTCGGGCCCGCTGCGGCGCTCGAACTCGTCGACGCGCTGCGCGACGATCCCGCGCTCGCGCGCTATCACTGGCTGCCGAGCGTGCGCGGCGACCTGCTGGCGAAGCTGGGCCGCGCCGACGAGGCGAAGGCCGAATTCCGCCGCGCGGCGGAACTGACGCGCAACGAACGCGAACGCGAATTACTGCTCAGGCGCGCAACGGACGCGTGACGCACGCGGCACGTGCGAATGCCGGGCACCGAGCCCCCGAGCACCGAGCCCGCCCGCTGGCGCGCCGCTCCGCCAAGCACTATCGCCCGGATTGAAAAAGCCTATTGGGGGATGCGAACGGGAGCGCCTAGATTGAAGAGCACGACGCGCGCGCCCCGGCAAGCGCATCGTTCCCCACATACCTGATCGACCCGGCTCCGCACGCGGCCGCGCCGACTCGAACGGAGGCGCAAATGGCTCAACTCAAGGGCAGCAAAACCGAAGAGAACCTGAAAGCCGCATTCGCGGGCGAATCGCAGGCGAACCGGCGTTATCTGTATTTCGCTTCGAAGGCGGACGTCGAAGGCCAGAACGACGTCGCCGCGCTGTTCCGCTCGACCGCCGAAGGCGAAACCGGCCATGCGCACGGCCATCTCGAATACCTGGAGGCCGTCGGCGATCCGGCAACGGGCTTGCCGTTCGGTTCGTCGCGGCAGAATCTCGAATCGGCGATCGCCGGCGAAACGCACGAATACACCGACATGTATCCGGGCATGGCGAAGGCGGCGCGCGAGGAAGGCTTCGACGAAATCGCGAACTGGTTCGAGACGCTCGCGAAGGCTGAACGCAGTCACGCGAACCGCTACACGAAGGCGCTGGACAGTCTCGTCGACTGACGGGCCGCCGCGGGCCGCACGGCAGGCCGTGCGACCGGCAAGCGGCCGGCTGTTCGTTCATCGCTGCCCGCATCGCGCGGGCGGCGCTGGCGCGCATGCGCGCCGCGCTGGATGGAGCGCCCCATGCCCCACAAGGAAGGCAGTCTCGAAGCCCCGACCCGGCATCCGCTCGACTGGCAGTCCGATGCGTTCTACGACCAGGCCGCGATCGATGCGGAAATGACGCGCGTGTTCGACATCTGCGCTGGATGCCGACGCTGCGTGTCGTTGTGCGGCGCGTTTCCGACGCTGTTCGATCTGGTCGACGACACGCCGATGGGCGATATCGAGGAGGTGCCGAAGGCCGCGTTCGGCAAGGTCGTCGACCAGTGCTACCTGTGCGACCTCTGCTACATGACGAAATGCCCGTACGTGCCGCCGCATGCGTGGAACGTCGACTTTCCGCACCTGATGCTGCGTGGCAAGGCCGCGCGCTACAAGCGCGGCGAAGCGACGCTGCGCGACAAGGTGCTGTCGAACACCGACGCGCTGGGCCACTTCGCCGGCATTCCGATCGTCACGCAGGTGGTGAACGCGGTGAACCGCACGCCGCCCGCGCGCCATGCGCTCGAGGCGACGCTCGGCGTCGATCGCCACGCGTGGCTGCCGGAATTCGCGCCGCGCAAGTTCCGGCGCACGGCGAGGCCGTCGGACGGCTTGCCCGTGCGCGACGGCGAACGCACGCCCGGCAAGGTCGCGATCTATGCAACCTGCTACGTGAATTTCAACGAGCCCGGCATCGGCCACGACCTGCTCGCGATCCTCGCGCACAACGACATCCCGTACGAGCTCGTCACGCGCGAAGCCTGCTGCGGGATGCCGCTGCTCGAGCAGGGCAATCTCGCCGGCGTGGCCGCGAAGAAGGACGTGAACCTGCCCGTGCTCGAACGCTACGCGCGCGAAGGCTATGCGCTGATCGGGGCGATCCCGAGCTGCGTGCTGATGTACAAGAGCGAGCTGCCGCTGATGTTCCCCGGCGACGAAGCGGTGCGCGCGGTGGCCGACGCATTCTGGGATCCGTTCGAATACGTGATCGCGCGCCATCGCGACGGACTGCTGAAGACCGATTTCAAGACCGGCCTCGGCACCGTGTCGTATCACGTGCCGTGCCATGCGCGCGTGCAGAACATCGGCCGCAAGACGGCCGACGCGCTGTCGCTCGTGCCCGACACGCGCGTGAACGTCGTCGAGCGCTGCTCCGGCCATGCGGGCACGTTCGGCGTGAAGAAGGAGTTTCACGCCGACGCGATGCGGATCGGCGGGCCCGTGTTCAAGGCGATGGCCGAGCCGCGGCCGGATGTCGTGTCGTCGGACTGCGCGCTGGCCGGTCATCACATCGTGCAGGGCATCGACGACCAGGGGCTGCCGTCCGCGCCGCTCGCGCATCCGCTTACGCTGCTGCGCCGCGCGTACGGCATCTGAGCCGCCGCCGGCCGACCCACGAGGACCTCCCATGACGTTGACCCGCGACTCCCTGCTGACGCTCGAAGCGTACGCGAAGATCCGCAAGGCCGAACACGCGCGGCTCGTCGCGTACAAGCGCCGCCGCGCGGTGGCGCTCGGCAACCATCTGCGCTTCCTGTTCGAGGACGAGACGACGATCCGCTATCAGATCCAGGAGATGCTGCACATCGAGAAGATCTTCGACCAGGCCGGCATCGAAGGGGAGCTGGACGCGTATCTGCCGCTCGTGCCCGACGGCACGAACCTGAAGGCGACGATGCAGATCGAGTACGAGCACGAGATCGAACGGCGCGCGGCGCTCGCGCGGCTGATCGGTGTCGAGGATCGCGTGTACCTGCAGGTCGACGGGCATGCGCGCGTCTACGCGATCGCCGACGAGGATCTCGACCGCGACACCGCCGAGAAGACGTCGGCCGTGCACTTCGTGCGCTTCGAGCTCGACGCGCCGATGCGCGCGGCGCTCAGGGGCGGGGCGGCGCTGTCGATCGGTTGCGATCACCCGGCCTACACGATGCCGCCGCAGCGCGTGGACGCGGACGTGACCGCGTCGCTGGCTGCCGATCTGCGCTGACGCGTCCGCTGCAACGTCCGGCACTCCCGGTCACCGGTTTTCCTTTTTCCGTTCCGACCCGAAACACGATTCCCGCCCCCGATGCGGCGCGATCGCCTGCGCGTCGCCCCCGAAGATGTAACAGACGTCACGAGTTTGCGCGTGGCGAAAAATGTGCATCGCACGTCACCGTGCTTTCATCACTCGCAGAGAAACAATAAAAAGATTGTGCATGGAGATAATTTAAATCGGCCGAATTTGAATGATTTACCGATTCGTGAATATCTTGTTACGCTTTTTTCCCTGATTTACCGATATCGGGAAGCAATGCGCGGGATTGTTGCCGGCCGGGGTCGGAGCAGCCCGGAAATGCCCATGAAAAGGCATTCTTCATACGCTGCGGAGCCCCGCCAGACGGGCCTTTGCAGCGACGGGCATAAAGATCCCGCAAAAAAATTCAAGCGTAAATACATTACGCATCCATGGCAGGTTGTTTCAGTGCGTAACATTAAGTCATTGTCATATTGAGATAAACCCTAGGGATGGTATGCTTCGTGCACAAAAATTCCCACATTGGAGTGAGACCGTGATTTGTGCGTCATTGCCGGGAATCTCGGCACCGTGAAAGTGCGGTGTCGCACCGGCATGCACAACAGCGGATAACCATAATGTGCAACCTGGCCGCCCCGCGATGCGATGTGTCGCGACGGCGCCGCCAATCGCAGCCCCGGCCTGGCTGCGTGGAGAGATCTACTATGTTCTTCGATGAGCTTACCGATGAAGAGTGGTTTCGTCTTTCAACGCTGATCGCCGATGAACCCATCCGGCTGAACCGCCGTGGGCGTCCACGAGCCGAACCGCGCGTCGTTGCCAACGCGGTGCTCTGGATCCTGACGACCGGTGAAGCCTGGTCGAAACTGCCCGGCCGCTATCCGTCAGGGCCGACGTGCCGTCGCCGCTACGAGGAGTGGCTCGCGTCCGGCACGCTGCTGCAGATGATCGACGTGCTGACCCAGTTCAGCGGGCGCACGTTCGCGTATATCCCGCCGCCGCCGGAGCCGGCCGTGCCCGCGCGCCGTGCCGAGCCCGTGCCCGACAACGATCGCTTGCGCGGCGTGTTCTGGCAGAACCCCGAGTCGTGGCAATTGCCGGTCGCTCAGGCAAACGTTTGGGAGGGCGAGGGTGCGTCGATGAGCGCGCGGCCGGTCGACGAAGTCGTCGATCCGTCGTTCGCGGTGCCCGGTGCGCCGTCGACGGCGCTGCGCCATGCGCATGCGTCGTCGGCGAGCTTCGCCGCGGCCGAACCGCAAGTCGACCAATATCGCGGCTATACGATCTGCGGCATTGCGCAGCCGGTGCAGAACCTGATGTATCGCGCGTGGGCCGAGATTACGCAGGACGATCGGCGCGTCGAACGCTCGGGCCTGATCGGGCCGCGCTTCACCGATGCCGAGGAAGCCGAGCAGTTCGCGCTCGACTGGGCGCGCCAGTGGATCGATCGCCACGGCGCGAGCGACGAGCCGGCGCGCGAGCCGCAAGGCGAGGTGCTGGCCGGCTTGTCCGCGCTCGCGCGTGCCGAGTCGGACATCCAGCGCTTCATCGCCGAGCGCCATGCGGGCGCGCTGTCCGAAAGCCGCAACGATCCGGTGCAGCCGGAGCGTCGCGAGTACGTGTACCGCGTCGGCTGATCGCCGACCGGGTGAAACGCGCGGGCCGTCGTGTGCCACGACGCCCGCGCGGAAGTCCCGTCTTTCCATGCCTGCCTTGCCCGAGGCGCCGCTGTCGAAGCGGCGCCTCGCTGTGCCCGTGCGTTACTGCCGGCCGTAGGTATCGTCGAAGCGGACGATGTCGTCCTCGCCGAGATATGCGCCCGACTGCACCTCGATCAGCTCGAGCGGCATCTTGCCCGGGTTCTCCAGGCGGTGCGACACGCCGAGCGGGATGTACGTCGATTCGTTTTCCGACAGCAGGAACGTTTCATCGCCGCGCGTGATGCGCGCGGTGCCGCAGACGACGATCCAGTGTTCGGCGCGATGGTGGTGCATCTGCAGCGACAGTTGCGCGCCCGGCTTCACGACGATGCGTTTCACCTGGAAGCGCTCGCCCATGTCGACCGAGTCGTAGTGGCCCCACGGGCGATGCACCTTGCGGTGATCGGTCGCTTCCGCGCCGCGTTGCGCCTTGATGCGCCCGACGATTTTCTTCACGTCCTGCACGCGCGACTTGTCCGCGACGAGCACGGCGTCCGGCGTTTCGACGACGACGAGGTTCTGCGTGCCGACGCAGGCGACGAGCCGGCTTTCCGAATGCGCGAACGTCGATTCCGCGCCTTCGAACAGCACGTGGCCGCGGCCGACGTTCTCGGCGTCGTCCTTCGGCGAGATCTGCCAGATCGCGTCCCACGAGCCGACGTCCGACCAGCCTGCGTCGAGCGGCACGACGACGCTCTCGCACAGTTGCGGCAGGCTCGCGAGCGGCTCCATCACCGCGTAGTCGATCGAGTTCGACGGCGACGCGGCGAACGCTTCGCGATCGATGCGGAAGAAATCGCCGTCGGCCTTGCCCTGGGCGACGGCCTGTTCGCAGGCCGCGTAGATGGCCGGTTCGAGCTGGCGGATCGCCTTCAGCCAGACCGACGCGCGAACGATGAAGATGCCGCTGTTCCACCAGTATTCGCCCGATGCGACGTACTGCTGAGCGAGTTCGAGATGCGGTTTCTCGACGAAACGGTCGAGGCGGCGCACGTCGAGTGGGCCCGTGGCGGCGTCGCCGAGCGGCGCGCCGACGCGGATGTAGCCGTAGCCGGTTTCCGCGTGCTTCGGCACGATGCCCATCGTCGCGATCTTGCCTTGCATCGCGCAGTGCACGCCGGCCGCGACGGCCGCATGGAAGCGCGGCAGGTCGGCGACCGCATGGTCGGCCGGCATCACGGTCATCACCGCATCGTTGCCGTCGGCGACCAGCCGAAACGCGGCGAGCGTCAGCGCGGGCGCGGTGTCGCGGCCGACCGGCTCGAGCATGATCGACGCGGATTTGCCGGTCAGGCGCAGCTGTTCGGCGGTGGTGAAGCGGTGATCCTCGCCGCACACGATCAGCACGTCGTCGTTCAGCGGATGGTCGGCCGCCAGGCCGTCGAGGCGCAGCGCGGTCGACTGCAGCAGCGAATGTTCGCCGAGCAGGCCGATCAGCTGTTTCGGAAAACGTTCGCGCGACATCGGCCACAGGCGCGTGCCGGACCCGCCGGCGAGAATCACCGGCTGCACGGCGACGCGCGTGGCGGCGGCGGGCGCGGTGGAAGAAGAATGGCGCGTTTCGGCAGCCACGGCCGGAGCATTCATGAGGACACTCTCCACGGTTGAAGTCAGTGCCTGTCGTTGTAGCATGAAGTAAATCGACAATAAAACCGGATCCATTGCCGGATATTCGCCACGCATTCATCGGGAAGAATTTTCCGCGCCGGCATCCGATGCAAATAAAAAAGTAAAAAATAAATCGGTGAATCGGCTGGTCTTGACCACCCGCAAAGGGTGAGCGGAAATCGTAAAGCTTCTGAAAAATTCCCGATTCCAGGGAATTTCGGGAAAACGTGCCGAATTAATTCAGAAACATCGCGGCAAGAATTTCCGATTATTTTTCGAAATACTTGTACGCTTGAGGCGAAAATTTCTTACCGCTTCAATAGCGTCATGCAACGTTTGAATCGAATGTGCGGCACGGGTCGCACAAGGAGCTGTTCGGCAAACGCCTGTTCAAAGAGGAAGCAGACATGTTGAGCGTGCTGGCGAGAGTCATCGATATCGCGATGGTCGTGACGGGGGCGCTGATTGCCGCCGCGCTGCACGGTGGCAGCATCTGGCTCAACGACCTGCAGCGCACGATGATGCTGTTCGATTGCCTGCTCGTCGTCGTGTGCTTTCCCGCCTTCGGCATCTACCAGTCGTGGCGCGGCAAGCGTCTCGTCGGGCTGGTGGGGCGGGTCGCGTTCGCGTGGCTGGTGGTCGAGCTCGCGGGCATCCTGCTGAGCTTCAGCTTTCACCAGTCGGGCGACCTGTCGCGGCTGTGGCTGGGTTACTGGGCGCTCGTGACGATGGCGCTGCTCGCCGGCTCGAAAGCCTGCGTGCACGTCGTGCTGCGGCAACTGCGCCGCGGCGGCTACAACCTGAAGGCGGTCGCGATCGTCGGCGGGACGCCGGCGGCGCGGCGGCTGATCGCCCAGATGCGGGCGCGGCCGGAAGCCGGTTTCAACCCGGTGTGCGTATACGACGAAAGCGAAGCGCCCGGCGAAGTCGCGCTCGACGACGTGCGCATCGAGCGGCAGTTCGAGTCGCTGGTGTGGCTGGTGCGCAGCCGCGCGATCAGCGAGCTGTGGCTCACGCTGCCGATCACGGAGGAGCGCCGGATTCACCAGATCGTGACGGTGTTCCGCCACGACTTCGTGAATATCCGCTTCATCCCGGACGTGCGCACGCTGTCGTTCTTCAACCAGGAAGTGGTCGAGGTGCTCGGCGTGCCGGCGATCAACCTCGCGGCGTCGCCGATCACCGACGTGCGGATCCTGCCGAAGTTCGTGTTCGACCGGGCGTTCGCGCTGGTGGCGCTCACGGGCCTCGCACCGGTGATGCTGGTGATCGCGTGCCTGATCAAGCTGACGTCGCGCGGCCCGGTGTTCTTCCGCCAGAAGCGCAAGGGCATCGACGGGCACGAGTTCGAGATCTACAAGTTCCGCTCGATGAAGGTGCACGAGGAAGTGGCGGGGCAGGTCACGCAGGCGAAGAAGAACGATTCGCGCGTGACGCCGGTCGGCCGGTTCCTGCGCCGCACGAGCCTCGACGAGCTGCCGCAGTTCATCAACGTGCTGAAGGGCGAGATGTCGGTCGTCGGCCCGCGCCCGCATGCGCTCGCGCACGACGACATCTACAAGGATCTGGTCAAGGGCTACATGTTCCGCTACCGGATCAAGCCGGGCATCACCGGGTGGGCGCAGATCAACGGCTTTCGCGGCGAGACCGACCAGATCGAGAAGATGATGGGACGCGTGAAGCTCGATCTGTACTACATGCAGAACTGGTCGTTCTGGCTCGACATCAAGATCGTCGTGCTGACGCTCTGGAAAGGCTTCACCGGCAGCAACGCGTACTGAGCACCGAGATCGCGCCGCGCAGGCATTCCGGTTTTACGAATTTCGAATCATTGGTCAAGAGGTCCGACACATCATGAATCTGACTATCATCGGCAGCGGTTACGTAGGGCTGGTCACCGGCGCATGTCTGGCCGACATCGGGCACGACGTGTTCTGTCTCGACGTCGACCAGGCAAAGATCGACATCCTGAACAACGGCGGCGTGCCGATCCACGAGCCGGGCCTCAAGGAAGTGATCGCGCGCAACCGCTCGGCGGGCCGCCTGCGCTTCTCGACCGATATCGAGGCCGCGGTCGCGCACGGCGACGTGCAGTTCATCGCGGTCGGCACGCCGCCCGACGAGGACGGTTCGGCCGACCTGCAATACGTGCTCGCGGCCGCACGCAACATCGGCCGCTACATGACGGGCTTCAAGGTGATCGTCGACAAGTCGACGGTGCCCGTCGGCACGGCCGAGCGCGTGCGCGCGGCGGTGGCGGAAGAACTCGCGAAGCGCGGCGGCGACCAGATGTTCTCGGTCGTGTCGAATCCGGAATTCCTGAAGGAAGGCGCGGCGGTGGACGATTTCACGCGGCCTGACCGCATCGTGATCGGCTGCGACGACGACGTGCCGGGTGAGCGCGCCCGCGAGCTGATGAAGAAGCTCTACGCGCCGTTCAACCGCAACCACGAGCGCACGCTGTACATGGACGTGCGCTCGGCCGAGTTCACGAAATACGCGGCGAACGCGATGCTCGCGACCCGCATCTCGTTCATGAACGAGCTGGCGAACCTGGCTGACCGCTTCGGCGCGGACATCGAGGCCGTGCGCCGCGGGATCGGCTCCGATCCGCGCATCGGCTATCACTTCCTGTATGCCGGCTGCGGCTACGGCGGCTCGTGCTTTCCGAAGGACGTCGAGGCGCTGATCCGCACCGCCGACGAGCACGGGCAGGCACTGCAGATCCTGAAGGCGGTGTCGTCGGTCAACGCCACGCAAAAGCGCGTGCTCGCCGAGAAGATCGTCGCGCGCTTCGGCGAGGACCTGAGCGGCCGCACGTTCGCCATCTGGGGCCTCGCGTTCAAGCCGAACACCGACGACATGCGTGAAGCGCCGAGCCGCGAGCTGATCGCCGAGCTGCTGTCGCGCGGGGCGCGCATCGCCGCGTACGACCCGGTCGCGCAGGAGGAAGCGCGCCGCGTGATCGCGCTCGATCTCGCCGATCACCCGAGCTGGCTCGAGCGCCTGAGCTTCGTCGACGACGAGGCGCAGGCCGCGCGCGATGCCGACGCGCTCGTGATCGTCACCGAATGGAAGATCTTCAAGAGCCCCGACTTCGTCGCGCTCGGCCGCTTGTGGAAATCGCCGGTGATCTTCGACGGCCGCAACCTGTACGAGCCGGAGACGATGAGCGAGCAGGGCATCGAATACCACCCGATCGGCCGGCCGGGCTCGCGCCAGGCCGTCGCCGCCCGTGTGCCGGGCACCGCGCCCGCCAGCGCGTAACCCGTTTCCGTCACTCGTTACGAGACGCCATGTTCCGGAACATCCTGATCGTCTGCCACGCGAACGTCTGCCGCAGCCCGGCAGCGGAACTGCTGTTCAAGTCGCACGCCGCGTCGCGCGGCGGCCCGCGCCCGACGTTTCACTCGGCGGGCGTGCATGCGAACGACGGCGACGGCATCGATCCGGTGATGCGTCAGCTGCTCGCCGAGCGGGGCGTCGATGCGACGACCCACCGCTCGCGGCGGCTGTCGCGCCGGATCGTGCGCGACGCCGACCTGATTCTCGTCAGCGAGCGCGGACAGATCAAGGCCGTCGAATCGGTCGATCCGTTCGCGCGCGGCAAGGTCCACCTGCTCGGCAAGTGGGAAGGGGCCGAGATTGCCGACCCGCACGGCGGCCCCGAGGCCGATTACCGCGAGAGCTACTCACTGATCGAACGTCTGGTTCAAGGATGGCTACAGAAACTATGCTGAAACGCCCGATGCGCCCGGTGGCGCTTGCCGTCGCGCTGACGACTTTCCTGTCAGCCTGTGCAACCGCGCCCGGCAACTACCTCGACTCGTCGAACCTGAAGGACGAAGGCCGGCAGCAAGCGGCCGAAACCTATCCGGTTCATTACATCGACGCCAAAGTGGTGATGGACCAGCTGCAGAAAGCGCAGGTGGACCATCCGCTGCCGCCCGGACGTTATACCGATCCGTCGGAGTACGTGTACCGCGTCGGCCCGCAGGACATCCTCGGCGTCACCGTGTGGGACCACCCCGAGCTGACGACGCCGCAGGGCCAGTCGTTCTCGAGCGGCGGCAACACGACGCAGTCGGTCGCGGGTGCGTTGCAGCAGCCGTATACGACCGCGCTGCCGGGCCAGGCCGATCCGTACGGCCAGACGGTGGCCTCGGACGGCACGATCTTCTTCCCGTTCGTCGGCCGCATCAAGGTGGCCGGCAAGACGGTCGCGCAGATCCGCGAGCAGATGGCCACCACGCTGTCGCGCTACGTGAAGAATCCGCAGCTCGACGTGCGCGTGCTGTCGTTCCGCAGCCAGAAGGTGCAGGTGACGGGCGAGGTGAAGCAGCCGGGCCCGCTCGCGGTGAGCGACGTGCCGCTGACGCTCGTCGACGCGATCTCGCGCTCCGGCGGCTCGACCAACGAGGCCGACCTGCAGCGCGTGCGCCTGACGCGCGACGGCAAGCTCTACACGCTCGACGCGAACGGCGTGCTCGATCGCGGCGAGGTGAAGCAGAACGTGATGCTGCAGCCGGGCGACATCGTCAACGTGCCGGACCGCAGCGACAGCCGCGTGTTCATCATGGGCGAGGTCAAGACGCCGGTCACGGTGCCGATGCTCAAGGGCAAGCTGACCATCGCCGACGCGCTGACCGCGGGCGGCGGCATCCTCGACACCGACGCGAACCCGCGCAAGATCTACGTGATGCGCGGGATGCGCGACAACCCGACGAAGCCTGAAGTGTTCCGCCTCGACATGACGCAGCCGGATGCGCTGATGCTGTCGAGCCGCTTCCCGCTTCAACCGCTCGACGTCGTCTACGTCAGCACGGCCAGCTCGGTGCAGTTCAACCGTGTGCTGCAGCAGGTGCTGCCGACGATCCAGACGATCTTCTACATGCGGCAAATCACGCGCTGATAGCCCGCCGGGGCGGCGCCTCCGCCCCGGCACCACTCAAGCGGGAACGAATGGTGAACACGCAAGCGAAACACACCTACGCGGATCTGTCCGCGAAAACCGAGGAAGAGGACGTCGTCCTCGGCCAGCTGCTCCAGGTGATCATGGACGACATCTGGCTGTTGCTCGGCATCGCGGTCACGGTCGTCGCGCTCGCCGGCCTCTACTGCTACATCGCGAAGCCGGTCTACCAGGCCGACGTGCACGTGCGGGTCGAGGGCAACGACAACACGTCGCAGGCGCTCACGCAGACGCAGACGGGCGCGATGATCAACAGCGGCCCGCAGCAGGCGCCGACCGACGCGGAAATCGAGATCATCAAGAGCCGCGGCGTGGTCGCGCCGGTGGTCGAGCAGTTCAAGCTGAACTTCTCGGTCGTGCCGAAGACGCTGCCGGTGATCGGCAGCCTCGCCGCGCGCATCTCGACGCCGGGCGAGCCGGCGAAGCCGTGGCTCGGCCTGAAGTCGTACGCATGGGGCGGTGAAGTGGCCGACGTCGATTCGATCACCGTCGTGCCCGCGCTCGAAGGCAAGAAGCTGACGCTGACGGCCGGCCCGAACGGCACCTATTCGATCGTCGACCAGAACGGCATGCGGCTGCTGTCGGGCCATGTCGGCGAATCGGCGCAGGGCGGCGGCGTGACGTTGCTCGTGTCGAAGCTCGTCGCGCGCCCCGGCACGCAGTTCACGGTGGTCCGCTACAACGACCTCGACGCGATCAGCGGCTTCCAGACCGGCATCCAGGTGACCGAGCAGGGCAAGCAGACGGGCGTCGTGCAGATCTCGCTCGAAGGCAAGGACCCGGACCAGACCGCCGCGATCGCGAACGCGCTCGCGCAGTCGTACCTGAACCAGCACGTGGTCGCGAAGCAGGCCGAAGCGACCAAGATGCTCGACTTCCTGAAGGGCGAGGAGCCGCGCCTGAAGGCCGACCTCGAACGCGCGGAAGCCGCGCTGACGCAGTACCAGCGCACGTCGGGCTCGATCAACGCGAGCGACGAGGCGAAGGTCTACCTCGAAGGCAGCGTGCAGTACGAACAGCAGATCGCCGCGCAGCGCCTGCAGCTCGCATCGCTCGCGCAGCGCTTCACCGATTCGCACCCGATGGTGATCGCCGCGAAGCAGCAGCTCGCGGAGCTGCAGGGCGAGAAGGACAAGTTCAGCAACCGCTTCCGCAGCCTGCCGGCCACCGAAGTGAAGGCCGTCCAGCTGCAGCGTGACGCGAAGGTGGCCGAGGACATCTACGTGCTGCTGCTGAACCGCGTGCAGGAGCTGTCGGTGCAGAAGGCCGGCACGGGCGGCAACATCCACCTGATCGATTCGGCGCTGCGTCCGGGCGATCCGGTCAAGCCGAAGAAGGTGCTGATCCTGTCGGCCGCCGTGTTCCTCGGGCTGATCCTCGGCACCGGCGTCGTGTTCCTGCGCCGCAACATGTTCCAGGGCATCGAGGACCCCGACCGCATCGAGCGCGCGTTCAACCTGCCGCTGTACGGGCTGGTGCCGCAAAGCGCCGAGCAGGTGAAGCTCGACGCGCAGGCCGAGAAGGGCGGCAGCCGTACCCGGCCGATCCTCGCGAGCCTGCGTCCGAAGGATCTCAGCGTCGAGAGCCTGCGCAGCCTGCGCACCGCGATGCAGTTCGCGATGATGGATGCGAAGAACCGCGTGATCGTGCTGACGGGCCCGACGCCGGGCATCGGCAAGAGCTTCCTGACGGTCAACCTCGCGGTGCTGCTCGCCCATTCGGGCAAGCGCGTGCTGCTGATCGACGCCGACATGCGTCGCGGCCTGCTCGACCGCTACTTCGGCCTCACGTCGCAGCCGGGCCTGTCCGAGCTGCTGAGCGACCAGTCGGCGCTCGAGGACGCCGTGCGCGAAACGCCGGTGCAGGGCCTGTCGTTCATCTCGGCCGGCACGCGCCCGCCGAACCCGTCGGAGCTGCTGATGTCGTCGCGCCTGCCGCAATACCTCGAAGGGCTCGGCAAGCGCTACGACGTCGTGCTGATCGACTCGCCGCCGGTGCTGGCGGTGACCGACGCGACCATCATCGGCCGCATGGCCGGCTCGACGTTCCTCGTGCTGCGCTCGGGCATGCATACCGAAGGCGAGATCGCCGACGCGATCAAGCGCCTGCGCACCGCGGGCGTCGACCTGGAAGGCGGGATCTTCAACGGCGTGCCGCCGAAGGCGCGCGGCTACGGCCGCGGCTATGCGGCCGTGCATGAATACCTGAGCGCCTGATCCGCATCGCACGTAACCGGGCGGGCAGCGCGTGTTGCCTGCCCGGCCGACAGGAGAATCAACGATGAAAATTTCCGTGCTCGTTCCGACCTATCGGCGTCCCGCCGACCTCGCGCGCTGCCTGCTGGCGCTGCAGCGGCAGCACCGGCTGCCCGACGAGGTGATCGTCGTCGCGCGCCCGGAGGATGACGCCACGCACGAACGGCTCGCCGATCCGGCGGTCGGCGGCGCGCTGCCGCTGCGCATCGTGCCGGTCGAGGTGCCGGGCCAGGTCGCCGCGCTGAACAAGGGGCTCGACTCGGCGCACGGCGACATCGTCGCGATCACCGACGACGACGCGGCGCCGCATCCCGACTGGCTCGCGCGCGTCGAGTCGGTGTTCGAGGCCGATCCGCGCGTGGGCGCGGTCGGCGGGCGCGACTGGGTGCACGAGAAGGGCCGCGTGCTCGACGAATCGCGCGAGCTCGTCGGCCAGCTCACGCTGTCCGGCAAGATCGTCGGCAACCATCATCTCGGCGTCGGCGGCCTGCGCGAAGTCGACATGCTGAAAGGCGCGAACATGAGCTACCGCCGCGCCGCGATCGAGCGGCTGCGCTTCGACACGCGGCTGCGCGGCGCCGGCGCGCAGGTGCACAACGACATGGGTTTCAGCATGCGCGTGCAGCGCGACGGCTGGAAGCTCGTCTACGACCCGGCGATCGCGGTCGATCATTTCCCGGCCGAGCGTTTCGACGACGACCGGCGCGATGCCGCGTCGCTGAATGCGATCAGCAACGGCGCGTACAACATGCACCTGATCCTGCGCGAGCATCTGCCGCCGGTCCGGCGCGAGATCGCGTGGTGGTGGTGGACGCTGGTCGGCACGCGCGTCTACCCGGGCCTCGCGCACGTGCTGCTGTCGCTGCATACGGCGCAGCGCGAGCGGATCCGCGAGCACTGGCGCGCGGTGCGCCGCGGCGCGCGCGACGCCCGCCGCGCGAACCTTGCCCCCCATCGTGCGGCGATGCCGCCGGTGACGTCTTGAACGGCCTGCGCGCCCCGCGCGCGGCCACCCACGGAGGGCTCGCATGACTGCAACGAAAGCTGCCACGAACGTCCACGTTCACCTGTTTTACGGCGCCGATCCGCGTACTTACCGGAAAGGCGAGAACATCGGCTGCCTGTACGGCTATCACCATGCCGAATCCGACGAATTCCGGCTGACCTATTCGCAGGACGGCGGCGAGAACCGCGTCGCCAGCCTCGCGCGCCGCGCGCTGAAGGCGGCGCTCGGCTTCGACGTCGTGCATGCGTGGCGCAACCGCGCCGCGCTGCTGAACACCGACGTGATCTGGACGCACACGGAGCAGGAGCATCTGGCCGCTGCGCTGATCCTGAAGCTGGCCGGCGCGCAGGGCAAGCGCCCGCTGCTGCTCGCGCAGAGCGTATGGCTGTTCGACAAGTGGAACAGCTTCGGCGGTCCGCGCCGCTGGCTGTACCGCAAGCTGATCGCGCGCGCCGACGCGCTGACCACGCTGGCCCGCGACAACGCCGACCTGTGCCGCCGCTATCTCGGCCGCGACGCCGAGTTCGTCTACTACGGGCTGAACACGCAGGATTTCCCGATCACCGAGCCGCGGCAATGGCAACCGAACCGGCCGCTGCGGATCGCGGCGATCGGCAACGATCGCGACCGCGACTGGCGCACCTTCCTCGCCGCGTTCGGCGGCGACGAGCGTTATGACGTGCGGCTCGCGACGCGCCGCCGCGTGCCGCGCGAGTGGCATGCGCCGAACGTGAAGATCGGCTCGGCGTCGGGGCTCGCGAAGCAGCACGAGCTGTACGCGTGGGCCGACGTGATCGTCGTGCCGCTGCGGCCGAACTTCCATGCGTCGGGCATCACGGTGATGCTCGAGGCCGCCGCTGTCGGCAAGCCGATGATCGTGTCGGATGTCGGCGGGCTCAGTGACTACTTCCCGCACGATACGGCCGCCTATGTGCCGGCGTTCGACGCGCAGGCGATGCGCCAGGCCGCCGATCGCTTCGTGGCCGATCCGGTCGCGGCGCTCGCCTGCGCGCAGGCCGCCGCCGCGTGCCTGCGCGACCGTGACCTGACCACGCAGGCGTTCGCCGAGCAGCACGTGCGGATCACGCGCGACATGCTGCGCCGGCGCCGGACGCCGGCTGCCGCGGGCCTCGCGATGCCGCTCGCGGATTCGCGCCCGTCGTCGCGGTAAGAGCGGATCGATGAGTACGATTGCCGCCGAACGCGCACCGTCGCGCAAACGCAACTGGCTTCCCGAACCGAGGCACTGGGTCGGGCAGGCCGGGCTGTGGACGTTCACGGCCGCGCTGATCGCCATTCACCAGGGCAAGGTGCTGACGCTCGCGTTTCCGGTGCTGGCCATCGCGGTCGGCCTCTGGCTGTATTTCAAGAGTCCGGCGCGCTACGTCGGCTTCATGTGGTGGGTGTGGTTCCTGAGCCCGGAAGTGCGGCGTCTCGCCGACTGGTCGAAGGGCGCGTTCACGCCGACGAGCCTGATCCAGGTCGCGCCGCTCGCGGTGACGATGATCGCCGGCCTCGGGCTGATCCGGCATTACCGCGTGCTCGCGCAGCGGCGCGGGATCCCGATCCTGCTGATGCTGTTCGGGCTCGCGTACGCCTACCTCGTCGGGATCGTGTCGAGCGGCGTGATGGCCGCGACCTACGACCTCGCGAACTGGGTGTACCCGCTGCTGATCGGCTTTCACATCATGGTCAACGCGCGCGACTACCCCGAGTACCGCGACGTGCTGCTGTCCACGTTCATGTGGGGCATGCTCGTGATGGGCCTGTACGGCGTCGTGCAGTACTTCGTGATGCCGCAGTGGGACGTGCTGTGGATGATCGGCTCCGACATGGGCTCGCAGGGTGAGCCGGTGCCGTACGGCGTGCGCGTGTTCAGCACGATGAACTCGTCGGGGCCGTTCGCGTTCGCGATCATGGGCGCGCTGGTGTTCGTGTTCGCCGCGCCGCAGAAGATCCGCTGGTTCGCCGGGGCGGCCGGCTTCGTGTCGTTCGCGCTGTGTCTCGTGCGCTCGACGTGGGGCGGCTGGGTGATCGCGCTCGCGATCCAGCTCGCGCAGTCGAACAACCGCGTGCGGATGCGGATCCTGATCAGCGGCGTCGTGCTGGTCGGCCTGTGCGTGCCGCTGCTGACCGTCGGGCCGGTGGCCGACCGTCTCGGCGCGCGCCTGCAGTCGATCACGAACCTGAAGGACGACCGCAGCTACGACGACCGCAACAAGTTCTACGCCACCTTCGCGCAGACGGCGTTCACCGACGTCGCCGGCGAAGGGATGGGCGCGACGGGTGCATCCACGAAGCTGTCGAGCGACAGCGGCGAGCTCGGCAAGTACGGCAGCTTCGACAGCGGCGTGATGAACGTGCCGTTCGTGCTCGGCTGGCCCGGCACGCTGCTGTACCTGTCGGGCGTCGTGATGCTGTTCGGCCGCACGCTGCGCGCGGCGTTCAAGTTGCGCAAGGACAAGTTCGTCGGCGCGTGCCTGAGCCTGTGCCTGTCGACCTTCGCGATGCTCGTGTTCACGAACTCGCTGATCGGCACGGGCGGCCTGCTGATGTTCACAGCCATTTTTTCGATTCTTTCCGCGGCGCACTGGCAAAAGGCACAACGCCTGCTGGCCGCCGCGCGTTTACGGGGAGGCGACCATTGAGAATCGCGATCGTCACGCACGTCGTGCGACATAACGACGGGCAAGGCCGCGTCAATTACGAAATCGCGCGCGCGGCGCTGGCCGAGAACTACGAGGTCACGCTGGTCGCGTCGCACGTCGCGCCCGAGCTGCTGGCCGACCCGCGCGTGCGCTGGGTGCCCGTGAAGGTCGGCGGCTTCTGGCCGTCGAATCTCGTCAAGCAGCAGGTGTTCGCGCTGAAGAGCGCGGCCTGGCTGCGATCGCACCGCAGCGAGTACGACGTGCTGCACGTGAACGGCTTCATTTCGTGGATCAAGGCCGACGTCAATACCGCGCACTTCGTGCACGGCGGCTGGTTCAAGAGTCCGTACTATCCGTTCGGGCCGACGAAGGGGCTGTGGTCGGCCTACCAGTACGTCTATACGCGTGTGAACACCACGCTCGAGCGCTGGGCGTACCGGCGTTCGCGCGCGATCACGGCCGTCTCGCAGAAGGTGGCCGACGAGATCGCCGGGCTCGGCATCGACAGCCGCAAGATCAGCGTGATCTACAACGGTGTCGACGCCGGCGCGTTCGCGGGCGCACAGGCCGACCGCGCGGCATTCAAGCTGCCGGACGATGCGTTCCTGCTGCTGTTCGTCGGCGACCTGCGCACGCCGCGCAAGAACCTCGGCACCGTGCTGAAGGCGCTGACGAAGCTGCCGGCGAACGTGCACCTGGCGGTGGCGGGCTACTTGCCCGGCAGCCCGTATCCGGAGGAGGCGCGCGCGCTCGGCATCGATTCGCGCGTGCATTTCCTCGGCCTCGTTAAAAACATGCCGACGCTGATGCGCTCGGTCGACGCCTACGTGTTCCCGTCGCGCTACGAAGCGATGAGCCTGTCGCTGCTCGAGGCGATGGCGGCCGGGCTGCCGGTCGTCACCGCGCGCACGGCGGGCGGCGCGGAAATCATCACGCGCGAATGCGGGATCGTGCTGGAGGATCCGGACGATCCGGCGGCGCTCGCGCAGGCGATCGGCTCGCTCGCGGCATCGCGCGACACCTGTCGCACGATGGGCGAAGCCGCCCGCGAACTGATGACCCGTTTCGGCTGGGCGCACATGGGCGCCCAGTATGTCGCGCTTTACCGGCGCATCGGCCAACCCACGCAGCCGTCCGCTTTCGAGCGGGCCGAGCATGCAGTCACGCAGGAGCAAACGTGATGTCCCAATCTTCCCGGCCGATCAAATCGTTGCAAATCGGCATGCACTGGTTCCCCGAGCGCGCGGGCGGCCTCGACCGGATGTACTACTCGCTCGTCGGCGCGCTGCCGGGCGCGGGCGTCGAGGTGCGCGGGCTCGTCGCCGGCTCGCCGAAGGTCGCCGACGACACGGACGGCGCGATCCAGGGCTTCGGCCCCGCATCGGAGTCGCTTGCACGCCGGATGCTCGCCGCGCGGCGCGCGTTGCGCGAGGAGATCCGCAGCGAGCGGCCGGACGTGATCTCGTCGCACTTCGCGCTGTACACGTTCCCGGGCCTCGACGTCACGCGCGGGATTCCGCAGGTGTCGCATTTCCAGGGGCCGTGGGCCGACGAAAGCCAGGTCGAGGGCGCCGCATCGCTCGGCCAGCGCGCGAAGCGCTATCTCGAACAGGCGGTCTATACGCGTTCGTCGCGGCTGATCGTGCTGTCGCAGGCGTTCGGCCAGATCCTGACGAATCGCTACGGGATCGATCCGTCGCGCGTGCGCGTGATTCCCGGCTGCGTCGATACCGCGCAGTTCGATACGCCGCTCACGCCGGCCGAGGCGCGGCACAAGCTGCAACTGCCGCAGGACCGGCCGATCGTGCTGGCCGTGCGCCGGCTCGTGCGGCGCATGGGGCTGGAGGACCTGATCGACGCGATCGGCCTCCTCAAGCACCGTCACCCGGACGTGCTGCTGCTGATCGCCGGCAAGGGCAAGATTGGCGAGGAACTGCAGCAGCGCATCGATGCCGCCGGGCTGCAGGACAACGTGAAGCTGCTCGGCTTCGTGCCCGACAACCATCTCGCGGCGCTGTACCGCGCGGCGACGGTCAGCGTCGTGCCGACGGTCGCGCTCGAAGGCTTCGGGCTGATCACCGTCGAATCGCTCGCGTCCGGCACGCCCGTGCTGGTCACGCCGGTGGGCGGGCTGCCGGAGGCGGTGGCCGGGCTGTCCGACGATCTCGTGCTGCCGTCCACGGGCGCGGACGCGATCGCGGAAGGGCTCGGCGCGGCGTTGTCGGGCGCGATCACGCTGCCCGACGAGGCCGCGTGCAAGCGCTATGCACGGGACCATTTCGACAACGCGGTGATCGCGCGGCGCGTTGCCGGCGTGTACGAAGAGGCGATCCAGGCGGCAGGTTGAGTGTGCCGCGGCGCGCGACCTGCGTGCCGAACCGAAAGCCGAACCGAAAGCCGAACCGGCGCGCGCGCGTGGCCGGTTCGCGTGCCGACCGCCCGTAGCGGGCGGGCCGGCCTTCTTCTTCTTCCGATGCACGGCGCCGGCACGCGTCACGCGCGCCTGAGCGTGGCAGCCCACACGCCGAGCGCCGCCACGCTCACGACCGCACCGAGCACGCAGACGCCCGTCCATCCGGCGCGTGCATACATCATCGTCGACGCAATCGCGCCGAGCCCGCTGCCGGCCGAATAGAACAGCATGTAGCAGCCGACGAGGCGCGCATGCGCATCGGGCCGCGCGCCGAGAATCATGCTCTGGTTGACGACGTGGACGGCCTGCCCGCCGACATCGAGCAGCACGATGCCGACGATCAGCCATGCAATCGATGTCGCGCCGAACGCGAGCGGCAGCCACGAGCACGCGAGCAACGCGAGCGCGGCGCCGGTCGTCGCTTCGCCGCGCCCACGATCCGCGAGCCGGCCCGCGCGGGCGGCCGCTGCCGCGCCCAGTGCGCCGACGAGGCCGAACGCGCCGATCTGCGTATGCGACATCGCGTGCGGCGGCGCGCTCAGCGGCAGCACCAGTGCGCTCCAGAAGATGCTGAAGGCCGCGAACATCAGCAGCGCGATCGCGCCACGCACGCGCAGCACGCGTTCATCGCGCAGCAGCGACACCATCGATCGCAGCAGCGCCGCGTAGCCGAT
Organism: Burkholderia sp. AU45274; assembly: GCF_030482505.1. Classification (NCBI taxonomy): domain Bacteria; kingdom Pseudomonadati; phylum Pseudomonadota; class Betaproteobacteria; order Burkholderiales; family Burkholderiaceae; genus Burkholderia; species Burkholderia sp. AU45274. The sequence continues at coordinate 578,773 of NZ_JAUJQE010000001.1, forward strand.
GCGCTCGCGCGGGCCGTTCTCGTCCGGCAATAGCCGCGACAGCACGACGAGCATCGCGATCGCGAGCGCGCCCGACACCAGATAGACGGCCCGCCAGCCCGCGATGTCGGTGACGACGCCCGCCAGCGAGCGCGCGGCCAGCAACCCGACCACGACGCCGCCCTGCGCGGCGCCCACCACGCGCCCGCGTTCGCCGGCGCCCGCGAGCGCGGCCGAGCACGCGATCAGCCCTTGCGTCATCGCGGTGCCGAGCAGCCCGACCGCGACCATTCCTGCCAGCAGCGCGACACGCGTCGACGAGGCGGTGACCCCGATGCAGGCCGCCGTCAGCAGCAATAGCTGCACGGTGATCAGGCGCTTGCGGTTCAGCAGGTCGCCGAGCGGCACGACGAATAGCAGCGCGAGCGCACAGCCGAGCTGCGTCGCGGTGATGACGCCGCCGACGGCCGCCTGCGATACGCCGAAATCCCGCGCGATCGAATCGAGCAGCGGCTGCGCATAGTAGACGTTCGCGACACTGGCCGCGCAGCAGACGGCCAGCAACGTGACGCGCGCCGCGGACAGGCGGTCGCCGTCGGCCGGATGCGCGGCACGTGTCGGCACGTTCGATGCAACGGTGCTGGAATGGCAGGAAGACTCCATGGGTTCCCTTGTGCAAAGTAGTTGCAAATTGAAACTGGTGTGGAGTATAGGAAAAGTAGTTTTAAAATGCAACCTGTTGTGCGGCGGGCGAGAGGTCCGCGCACGGATGACCGGCGTTGCCGCGAAGGCGGCCGGCAAGATTGCGGAGAGGAACATGGCCAGGCAGAAAAGTCTTGCGGATTCGCCGTGCCCGGTGGCGCGGGCGACCGATATCGTCGGCGATCGCTGGGCGTTGCTGATCGTGCGCGATGCGTTCGACGGCGTGCGTCGGTTCGGCGATTTCCGCGCGAGCCTCGGTGTCGCGAGCAACATCCTGTCCGACCGGCTGAAGATGCTGGTGGATGCCGGCGTGTTCGACGTCGTGCCGGCATCCGACGGCACCGCGTATCAGGAATACGCGCTCACCAAAAAGGGCGAAGGGCTGTTTCCGGTGATCGTGATGTTGCGGCAGTGGGGTGAGGCGAACCTGTTCGCGCGCGGCGAGCCGCATTCGGTGCTGGTCGACCGCGGCACGGGGCGCGCGGTCCGCAAGCTCGCGCTGCGGCATGACGACGGGCGGCCTTTGAAGGCGGCCGAGACGGTCGTGAGGAGGGTCGGTGACGCGTGACCGCACCCGTTGTTCAATCGGCCGTCGTCACGACCTGACGACCTGACGCGCGGACGACGCGCCGCGATGCGCATCGGGCCGCACCCGCGTCGCGAGCAGTGCGGCGGTGATGAGCAGCGCGGCCGACACGGCCGTTTCGATCCGCAACCCGTCCACGACCTGCTCCGCGCCGCCACCGCCGGCGAGCGCGCCGAATGCAGCCACGCCGATCGCGCCGCCGGCCTGCCGCGCGGTATTCAGCACGGCCGACGCGATGCCGGCCCGTTCGGGCGTGACCGACGCGAGCACGGCGGTCGTCATCGCGGGCACCGCGAACCCCATGCCCGACGGAATCAGCAGGAACGGCACGAGCAGCACGCCGAGCGGCGTCGATGCGTCGATGAAATGCAGCGACCCGTAGCCGAGCGCGGCGACGAGCGCGCCGGCCACCATCGGCACGCGCGGGCCGTGGCGGGCGACGGCGCGTCCGCTCGCGAGATTCGACAGCAGGAAGCCGCCCGTCAGCGGCAGGAACGCAAGGCCCGCCTGCAGCGCCGATTCGCCGCGTGCGCGTTGCAGGTACAGCGCAAGCACGAACACGGTGCCGTAGTACGTGAGGTTCACCCAGATTCCGAACAGCACGGCCGCGCTGAAGGTGCGATGGCGGAACAGCGATAGCGGCAGCATCGGCGTGGCCGTGTGCGCTTCCACCGCGACGAACGCGAGCGCGGCCAGCGCCGCCAGCACGAAGCCACCGGCCACGACCGGATGCGTGAAGCCGAGCGGCCGCCATTCGATCACGGCGCCGGTCAGCGCGGTCAGCATCGCGATCGCGATGAACTGGCCGCGCGGATCGAGCGAACCGGGTGAGCGGGCCGGCGCGGCCTGCTCGCGGCGCGCAGGCACCCATGCGAGCGTCGCGGCGAGTCCGGCCGCACACAGCGGCAGGTTCACGAGGAAGATGCCGCGCCAGCCCCACGCCGCGATCAGCACGCCGCCGACCACCGGGCCGGCGGCAATCGAAATCGAGCCGGCCGCCGTCCACCCGCCCACGGCTCGCGCCCGCAGGTGCGGGTCGTGCCGGCACGCGTCGTTGAGCAGCGCGAGCGAATTGGGCAGCATCGCCGCGGCGCCGACACCTTGCAGCGCGCGGGCCGCGATCAGCATTGCGGGCGCGACGGCGGCGCCGCACGCGAGCGACGCGAGCGCGAACAACAGCAGGCCCGCGATATACAGGCGCCGCGCGCCGAAGCGGTCGCCGAGCGCGCCGCCCGACAGCATCAGCACCGCGAACGCGAGCGTGTACGCATCGACGACCCATTGCAGGCCGGCGACCGGCAAGTGCAGGTCGCCGGCAAGATGCGCGAGCGCGATGTTGACGATCGTCACGTCGAGCTGCGTGACGACGAAGCCGATGCTGACGGTGGCGACGACGCGGGCGAGCGCGGGCGGGAAAGCGAGGGGCGGTGGGGTCCTATCCATGCGTCCATCGTAGGCGCGACGGACATGCAATGTTTCAGCGGAACGTGAAGCGTCGATACGTGCCGGTGCGCGGCGATTAACATGGCATGGCGGCGGCTCATGCCTGCCGCCGCACACATCGACTTTCGACAGGCCCGTCCGGATGACTTCCTCGAACCTGATGACGCGCGACGCGCAGATCGCCGATCACGCCGACATCGCAAGACTGATGCACCAGCTTGGCTACGATGCGACCCCCGCGATGATCCGCGACAAGCTGGCAGCCCTGCTGCCGAGCGCGGTCGACCGCATCCTGGTCGCGACGGTCGCGGGCAGCGTGGTGGGCTGCATCAGCCTGCATGCGCTTGCGCTATTTCACGCGCACGGCAATCTCGGGCGTATCACCAGCCTGGTCGTCGACGAAGGCTGTCGCGGGCAGGGTGTCGGCGGCGCGCTGATCGCGGCGGCGCACATCTGGTTCGAGTCGACGGGGTGCGTGAAACTGGAGGTGACGAGCGGCGACCTTCGGCTCGATGCGCACCGCTTTTACGCGCGGCACGGCTTCATGCGGGACGGACAACGGTTGTCGAAGCTCGTCCGGCCGTAATGCCACCGCACGAGTGCGCGGCGTAGCCGCTGTCGCGGAACAACCGGCGACGCGTGGCCGTTCAATGCCGCTCGCCGCGCCAGCGTCCCGGCGCCACGCCGAAGCGCTTCGTGAACGCATGGGTGAACGTGCTTTGATCCGCGAAGCCGACCCTCCCGGCGATATCGACGAGCGGATACCGGCCGTCCGCGAGCAGGATCACGGCCGCGTCGAGCCTGAGCCGCTGCAGGTAGCGATGCGGCGTTTCACCGAACGCGTCGACGAACAGTTGATGAAAGCGGCGCATCCCGTAGCCGCAGTGCGCGGCGAGATCGGCGATGCGCAGCGGCTCCTCGAGCCGTGCGCGCAGCCAGCGGTCGATGCGCGCGAAATCGAGGCCCGAGGCGGGCGCGGCGATGGCGCGTTCGTCGAGCAGCGCGCCACACAGCCGCGCGGCGGCCTGCCACTGGAAACGGTGCGCGGCCGCGTGCCGCGCGTCGTCGGCGGGGGCGTCGAGTTGCGCGGCGGCGGCCGCGATCTGCGCGACCAGCGACGTCAGTGCCGGATCGATCGTCACGGCGCGCGCGCTGTCGAACAGCCGCTGCGGCACCGCGAGCGACGCGAGGGGAAGATTGAGCACGAGCTGGCGGTTCTCGCCGAGGCCCGCGTAATCGTGGCGCGCGCCGGCCGGAACCAGCCACGCGCCGTGCCGGTCGAGCCGCTGGCTGACGCCGTCCACCGCCATCACCATCGCACCGTCGATGCCGAGCACGATCTGGTGAAAGTCGTGCACGTCCGACGCTTCGAGCGTGTCGTAGCGTTGCAGTGCGAGGGTGGGGGACGAAAGGTGTGCCATGGGGCAGGGCGTCAGTCGGCAGCTCGCGTACGGTGTCAGATGTCGAGCAGTTCGACTTCGAACACGAGCGTGGCATTCGGCGGAATCACGCCGCCTGCGCCGCGCGGGCCGTAGCCGAGTTGCGGCGGGATCGTCAGGCGACGCACGCCGCCGACCTTCATGCCTTGCACGCCTTCGTCCCAGCCCTTGATGACCATGCCGCCGCCGAGCACGAACGCGAACGGGTCGTTGCGATCCTTGCTCGAGTCGAATTTCTGACCGTCGGTCAGCCAGCCCGTGTAGTGGACGCTGACCGTCTGGCCGGCTTGTGCTACGTCGCCGGTGCCTTCGGTCAGGTCTTCGTATTTGAGGCCCGATTCGGTCGTGATGACAGACATGACTTCTCCTGAAAAAGGATGGGTAAAACCGCTATTGTAGGCGAGCGCGCAGCGGGCCGCCGCTCGTGGCTGTCGGCCGCTCGCACGTATGTCGCGGGCGGCGCCGGGCCGCCGTGGCCGTGATCGTCCGAAGCGCAAATGGAACGCGCGTTTGAATTTTTCGCGCGCCTCGCGACCGCGGTTGCACCGTGCGAGTGCGACGCGTGTATGAATCGGTGCTACCAGGGCGCGCCGCAGCGTATCGCGTTGCGTCGCCGATTTCCGTGGAACGCCCGCCGCACGAGGCTTTCAGGCCGTCGACGTGACACGGCACGGCGCGGCGCGTAGCGCTCGCGAGCCACCGCGCGCGTTCGAATCCCGCCCGGTCCGCACGCTGTTCGAGCGCCGTTTTTTCCGCCTTTTCGACCGTGCCCTGTTTGGAAGCGCGCATCTACCGCGCGGCTTGCGTGCGCCGCCGCGGGCGGCCTATCTTTACAGCTGTCGATGTCAAGATTTTGGCGGTGCGCGACGCGCCGCCCGGGCCTGCGCCGGCTGCGTCGGACGACGCGCCGGGCCGCTCCGGAACCAGGAGAACGATGAACATGAAGTCAGCCGCTTCCGCCACCGCAGCCGGGATCATGCCGGTGCGCCGCGACCTGCGCTTCGACCTGCCGGTCGAACGCGCGAAGGACTGGCATGGCCTCGGGTCGCACGTGACCCATTTCTTCAACGCGCTGTCGCTGCTGTTCCCGGCCGGTGAGCGTTTCTTCATGGATTCGGTGCGCAACTACCGTGACCGGATCGACGATCCCGTGCTGAATCAGCAGGTGCTCGGCTTCATCGGCCAGGAAGCGATGCACACGCGCGAGCACATCGAGTACAACGAGCTGATGCAGGCGAACCACCTGCCTGCGCGCAAGCTCGACAAGCGCGTCTGGACGGTGCTCGGCTACATGAAGCGCAAGCTGCCGCATTCGGTGCAGCTCGCGCACACGGTCGCGGCGGAGCACTACACGGCGATGCTGGCCGACTGGCTGCTGCGCGACCCGACGCGCCTCGACGGCTCGGTCGAGGGCTACCGCCAGATGTGGATCTGGCACGCGCTCGAGGAAACCGAGCACAAGGCCGTGTCGTTCGACGTCTGGAACACCGCGATGGAACCGGGGCTGCGCCGTTACCTGATCCGCATCGGCGTGTATCTGCTGACGACGCTGACGTTCTGGCCGACCGTATTCCTGATGCATGCGACGCTGCTGTGGCGCGATCGCGGCGCCGGCCATCACGTGCGCGGCATGCTGCGGATGATCGCGTTCCTGTACGGGCCGCGCCGGGGGCTGTTCCCGCGCATCGCCGGCGAATGGCTGAGCTTCTTCCGGCCGGGCTTCCATCCGTGGGATCACGACAATCACCACCATCTGGCGCGGGTCGACGCGCTCGCCGCCGCCTACGGCGAACAGGGCGGCGCACCGGCCGGCCGTGGCCGTGCCAACGCGCCGGCGCCGCTCGCATCGGGCCGCTGAGACCGCCGCTGCGCCGGCAGGCGCGGCATCGGGCCGCGCATGTTGCGTTCGTGCATCAACCGTCTTCTTCTGACGATTGACCGAAATCAATTCGAACCGGCTGCGCGGGCGTCCTGCGGGCCCGTCGACCGGTTGTGCACGCATGCGCGGGCGAGCCGATCCGGCGTGCGCGGCATCGCCCGGGAACGCCATGCGCCAGCACCGGCGCGGCTTTGCGCGCCGCGCAGCCGCCCGTTCAGGGGTCCCGCCGCGTACGCCACCGGGATAACACCCATCTAGCCGCGCACCGGCCGCATCGATATACCGTTCATGACAATGTCCACCTCACGCGCGATTCCTGCACGGGGGGATTTTATTCGGACGGAAATGCGGCCAATATGTCGGTTCGATCGAGGTCCGTCGCGCGTGACGGCGAGCCGGCGCGATACCAACGCCAAGCGGGGAACAACGATGGTTGCTAGGTCACCTGACGCAAACGGGCATGCGGTGCCCGAGATGTCGCATGTGTCCGTCACCGCGCCCGAGGACGGACGCAAGCTGTTCGTGATCATGCGCTCGCCCGATGAGCCGTTGCTTGCGCAACTGCGCGGGCTCGGCTGGGAAATCGCCGTCGCGAAGACGGCCGGCGCCGCGCAGAACATGACCTCCGGCGTGAGCGTCGCCGCTGGTCTGGTCGATTTCACCGGGTTCACGTCGCGCGACTATCCCGCGCTGAAGGCGTGCCTGAGCCAGCCGTCGATCGGCTGGATTTCCATCGCGCAGGCCGGCATCACGATCAGCCCCGCGGTGCGTGAAATGATCCGCAGCTATTGCTTCGATTACGTGACCCTTCCGTTGCCCTACGAATGGATTTCGCACGTGCTCGGCCATGCGCGCGGGATGGCCGCGCTCGATCGCGTCGATGGCGCGGCCTACGCGGCGTCGATCGGCGAACACGGGATGATCGGCAACTGCGAGGCGATGCAGCAGCTGTTCAGCACGATCCGCAAGGTCGCGAAGACCGACGCGAGCGTGTTCATCTCCGGCGAGTCGGGCACTGGCAAGGAGCTGACGGCGCTCGCGATTCACGAGCGCTCCGGTCGCGGCAAGGGGCCGTTCGTCGCGATCAATTGCGGCGCGATTCCGCATCACCTGCTGCAGTCGGAACTGTTCGGCTACGAGCGCGGCGCGTTCACCGGCGCGAACCAGCGGCGCGCGGGCCGGATCGAATCGGCGAACGGCGGCACGCTGTTTCTCGACGAAATCGGCGACATGCCGGTCGAAAGCCAGGCGAGCCTGCTGCGCTTCCTGCAGGAAGGGAAGATCGAGCGGCTCGGCGGGCAGGAATCGATTCCGGTCGACGTACGGATCATCTCGGCCACTCACGTCGACCTCGACGGCGCGGTCGAGGCCGGGCGCTTCCGCGCGGACCTTTATCACCGTCTGTGCGTGCTGCGTATCCACGAGCCGCCGCTGCGCGCACGCGGCAAGGATATCGACATCCTCGCGCACTACGTGCTGCAGAAATTCAAGTCCGACAGCGGCCGCAAGATCAGCGGCTTCACGTCGGCCGCGCTCGACGCGATGCGCCGCTATGAATGGCCGGGCAACGTGCGCGAGCTGATCAACCGCGTGCGGCGCGCGATCGTGATGGCCGAAAGCCGGCTGCTGACGCCGCACGATCTCGGGCTCGAGACGCCGGGCGAAACCGAACCCGTGACGCTCGAACAGGCGCGGGCGCTCGCCGAGCGCACCGCGATCGAGAATGCGCTGCTGCGCAACGATCACCGCATCAACAAGGCCGCGGCCGAACTCGGCATTTCACGCGTGACGCTCTACCGGATGATGATCGAGCACGGGCTGAACGATCACGACAACAACGGCGGGAACGGCGACAACGGCGGGCACGACGGCGCGCCGTCCGGCGACGCGGGGCATCAGCGGGTCGGCTGAGCGGCGCATGCGTGACGCGTGAGCCGCTTCAGCGATAGGTCCAGAGCCGGTGCAGCACGAACGTGACCGGCGGCACGCACAGCACGACCGCGACGATGCTCCACGCGCGGGCGAGGCCGAGCGTTTCGGTGGCGTGCGCCAGCAGCATCGTCATGCCGAGGCCGGCCAGCGCGACGGCGAGAAAGCGCACGAAGTTGCCCCACGTCACCGGCGACGAAAAACTCCACAGCGTGTTGGCGAGATACGAGAACGCGGTCGAGCACGCGAACGCGATCGCGTTCGCGCTTACCGGCGTCGCGTCGAACAGCGCGAACATCGCGGCCGCGATCAGCGCATGCAGCGCGGTCGAACCGACGCCCGACACCCCGAAGCGAATCAGCCTGGCGCGTTCGGCGGTATAGAGGGTGCGGATCATCGGGTGCGGTCGTTCGGGTGATGGGGCGGCGTGTGGGCGGTGTCGTGAGGGCGCCGGCGCAAACATGACGCGCGCCGGTTTCGCAGTATAGCGATGCCGCCGGCCGATGGATGCGCGGACAACCTGCGGCTCCCGTGCCGCCTGCGCCATGTAAAGCGCATGAAACATTTTCGCCTCGACGGTCACGCAAATTGGCGCGGGAAATCGGGGTGAACGGCCGGCACCCGTCGGTAAAAATGTCGCGCTGCATTGTTCAGCCTTATCCGGCAAGGCAGGGCTGCGACGCAGCCAGCTGCAGTCCGCGCGCCGCGTGTTTCAGTTTCGTAACTTCCCGCCTTTCGCACCCGTTCCGGCCACCACGCTGCCCGGTCAACCCCTTGTCCGGACGGGCTCGCGCGACGCTGGCCCGCTCCTTGCGACAGTGGGCGTGCGAAAGTCGACGATGCACGGTCCGTCCGGTTCGGCAGCGAACCCTGTCAGTACCGGCCAGGACACAGTCCGCGGGGATGCGGCGACGGCGCGCGGCACGACAGCTGCGTTCCGGCGAGCACGGAGTGTCGTCGCCTGATCGTCGGGGCACCGGTCGAGTCCGGTTGCCGGAACAACCATCAGATTGATACGGGGAAGAAAAATGATCGATCGCCACACGCCGCGGCCGGCAGGCCGCGATCGCAGTGATTCGGAGCATCGCCGGTCGAACGTCGTTCTTGCAGCCGGCCGGCATGCATCGACAGGCCATCTCTCCGCGCCCGGTGCGAGGCGGATCCGGTTGATTGCCGGTCATCCGCGCCGGGTCGGCACTTTCCTGCACGCGAACCCGATTCGCAAGGGCATGTGCACACGGGCGCCGGTACCTCGACGCCCGGTCTTCGCCTACTGACTGAAGCCGCACGATATCCGTTCGCGCGAGGCATCGTCCCCGCGGACGATCAATCTGCAATCCGAATGAAATGCGAAGCGTCGTGCGATGTGTGCGACGGATGAAGCATTCGATGCGACGGCAAACGGCGTTACGCCGGTGCCGTCCGGTGGTGAGGGGAGGGGCGGTCGGACGCGCGCGACGGGTGTGGCGCCCGTACGCGCGCGACGCCGTTTCAGCCGCCGTAGATGTCGAAGTCGAAGTACTTGGACGCGAGCCGCTTGTAGGTGCCGTCCTTGACCATCTCGAGGATGGCGCCGTCGATCTTCGCCTTCAGGTCGGTGTCCTCCTTGCGCAGCCCGATGCCGGCGCCGATGCCGAGCACCTTCTCGTCGACGAGCTCGGGGCCGACGAACGAGTAGTTCGCGCCGCGCGGCGATTTCAGGAACCCGATGGCCGCCTGCACTTCATCCTGCAGTGCCGCGTCGAGGCGGCCCGAGGTCAGGTCCGCGTACACGCCGTCCTGGTTCTGGTACGACACGACGTTCGCGCCTTGCTTGCCCCAGTACGCCTTCGCATACGTTTCCTGCGTCGTGCCCTGTTCGACGCCGATCGATTTGCCCTTCAGCGATTCGGCCGTCGGCAGCAGCGGCGAGCCCTTCTTCACGACGAGCCGCGTCGGCTGGTTGTAGATCTTCGTCGTGAAGCCGATCTGCTGCGCACGCTGCGGCGTAATCGACATCGACGACAGCACCGCATCGAACTTCTTCGCCTTCAGCGCCGGAATCATCCCGTCGAAATCGTTCTCGAGCCACACGCACTTCGCCTTCAGGCGCGCGCAGATCTCGTTGCCGAGGTCGATGTCGAAGCCGACGAGCTTGCCGTCCGGCGCCTTCGACTCGAACGGCGCGTAGCTGGCATCGGTGCCGAAGCGGATCGTGGTCCAGTCCTTCGCGACGGCGGGGCCTGCGGATACCGCGAGCAGGGCGATCGAAACAGCGGCAATCAGTCTCTTCATGGTGCGTTCCTTGGCGGGGTGCTTCCGGTTTCTGTGCGACACGGTTTCACGGATACGAACCGCGTCTGCGCGCGGTGTCCGCACGGCCATTAACGCAGAAAATAAAATCAGAGTCCAGAATGGACAAAAAATATCGTTTTGTCGGATGGGCGGATCGATCGGCGGGTCTCGACCCTTGCAAAAATACGAAAATGGACTAATCTTGTTAGTAAATTCGTTTCGAGACTAACGATCATGTCACGGCCCGCTTATGAATCGCACTCCGCCTCGCCGCAGGCCTCGGTCGCGCAGATGTCGGCGGCCGGCCTGCGCGCGTTTTTCAACATCGCACGCGACTGGGAACTGACGATCGACGAGCAGATCGTGCTGCTCGGGTCGCCCGGCCGTTCGACGTTCTTCAAGTGGAAGGCCACGCCGGAATCGGCGCGGCTGCCGCGCGATACGCTCGAACGGCTATCGCTGTTGCTCGGCATCTACAAGGCGCTGCAGATCCTGCTGCCGCAGCCGGCCGCGGCCGATGCGTGGGTCAAGCGGCCGAACGACGCGGCGCCGTTCGGCGGCAAGCGCGCACTCGACCGGATGCTCGCCGGCAACGTCGGCGATCTGGTCGCCGTCCGGCAATATCTCGACGCGATGCGAGGTGGCTGGGCGTGACCATGCCGATCCAAGCACAACAATGGCCCACGACCGCGGTCGACTGGGCGCCAGCCTATCGCGTGATCCCCACCCGTTTCCCGGCGATCAACCTGTTCGACCGCGTAGCCTCGGCGGACGATTTCGACGCGCTTTACGCACTCGAATCGCTGACCAACGACCGCATCCGCAACGAAGTCGGCACACTGGACCTCGTGCCGCCCGCCGAGCGCCGCTACGGGCAGGGCTGGGGGCCGATCATGGCCGCGTTCACGCACCTGAATCCGCAGGGCAGCCGCTTTTCCGACGGCAGCTACGGCGTGTTCTACTGCGCGCGTTCGCGCGATACGGCGATCGCCGAAACGCGGTATCACAGCGCGTTGTTCCTGGAAGCGACCAAGGAGCCGCCGATGCGCCAGCAAATGCGGCTCTATACGGTGATCGCGCAGGGCGACGTGGCCGACATCCGCGCGTGGCCGAAACGCGATCCGGCGCTGCTGCATCCGCTCGATTACAGCGCCGGGCAGGCGCTTGGTCGCGCGGTGCGCAATGCGGGCGGTGCGGGCATCGTCTATCCGTCGGTGCGCGACCCGCGCGGCGAGTGCCTGGCGGCGTTCCGCACCGCGCTGCTGCGCGACTGCCATCACGCGGCCTACCTCGAATACAACTGGAACGGCTCGGCCGTCGATGCGGTGTTCGAACTGAACCAGGTCGGCTAGGGGCCGCTCGCGGGCGTCAGTACCTATCAGCCCCTGTCGGCGCCTCAAGGCAGCGGCCAGTCGCCCGCGTGGCGTTCGCGTGCCTCGGCCTGCGTCATCGACCAGGTGCGCCCGGTGCGCGGCTCGGCGAGCGTGAGTCGCCCGGCCGGTGCGAACGCGCCCGTGTCGATGAACCACTGCGCGCCGATCCGCTGTGGCGCGCGCACCGGCGTGTGCCCGGTGCAGGTCAGCGACAGCCCGGCCTGCCGCGCCGGATCGGCGAGCCCCTGGACGAGATCGCGGCCCCACATCAGCCGCTCGCGCACGTCGTGCGCATAGCTGCCGGTGTCGAGATCGGCGTCCGAGCCGAAGAATTCCGCATGCAGCACGTTGAAGCGCCCGGGGCCGTCGCCGATCACCCGCACCAGCGGCAGCGCGTCGACGCGTGCCGCATGCGCGTGCAGCCGTTCCGGCGGCAGGTCGGCACCCCAGTCGCCGCCGATCCCGCGCCACGCGTCGGGCGACAGCTTGCCGCGCGCCACGAGGCTCAGCACTTCCTCGTGATTGCCGCGCACGACGTGGCACCACGGGCGGTCGAGCAGGTCGAGCGTGGTTTCGGAGGCCGGGCCGCGGTCGACGAGGTCGCCGACCGAGAACAGGCGGTCGCGGGCCGGATCGAAGCGGATGTCGTGCAGCAGCGCGCGCAGCACATCCACGCAGCCGTGCAGGTCGCCGACGACGAAGTCGCGGCCGACCGTGTTCGCCGGATGGTGGCAGAGGGGGGCGGTGGCAGTCATCCCAATATCTTAGGCGCTCGCGCCCCCATCGCCACGTCACGATGGAATGACGATAATCGGGGCAATACCCGCCGGTACGGCGCGGCGGTATGTCCCGCGCGCCGGCCGAATCCTTTCCATTTGCTTTCGGAATCACATGATGACGCTTTATCCGCAGGTATTACGCAACCGGCCGCGCATGGTCGCGGCGTTCGTCGCCGGCTTGCTGTGCGCGGTGCTGCTGCCGTTTTCGCTGCGTCCGACCGTGCGTGCGCTGATCGGCTGGGATTGCGCGATCTGGCTGTATCTCTTGCTGATGTGGGTGCGCATGATTACCGCGCACCATCACCAGGTGCGCGAAATCGCGATCCGCGAGGATGAAAACGCGACGACCGTGCTGACCGTCGTGTGCCTTGCAACCGTCGCGAGCGTCGCCGCGATCGCGATCGAACTCGCGACCGCCAAGAGCGTCGGCTTCAGCGCGGGGCTCAGCCATTACGCGATCACGGGCGCGACGCTGTTCGGCGCGTGGTTCCTGATCCCGACGATCTTCACGCTGCACTATGCGCGGCTCTATTACGGCTCGCCGAGCAACGATCGCGCGCTGCGCTTTCCGGACAAGAACCCCGAACCCGATTACTGGGATTTCCTGTATTTCGCGTTCACGCTCGCGGTCGCGTCGCAGACGGCCGACGTGTCGCTGGCGAACCGTTCCGCGCGACGCTCGGTGCTCGCGCAGTCGATCCTGTCGTTCTACTTCAACATGGCCGTGCTCGGGCTGTCGATCAACGTCGCGGCGGGCCTGCTGAGCTGACGCAGGCCACGGCCATTCGCAGCGTTACTTGAGCAGGTCGTACGGGCCGCCGCGTTCCAGCGCCCGCTGGTACGCGGGCCGTGCGTGGATCGCGTCGAGAAAGCGCGCGATCGCGGGATACCGGCTGCCGCCCCCGCGCGCGGTCGCGGCTTCGAGCGGAAAGCTCATCTGGATGTCGGCTGCGCTGAAACCGTCGCCGACGAACCAGCCGGTGCGGCCCAACGTGTCGTCGACATGCCCGAGATGCAGGGCGATCTGCGGATCGACGAAGCTCGACTGCAGCGTGTCGGCGATCTTGCGCGCGATCGGCCGGGCGAAGAACGGCATCGGCGCGTGCGCGATCCGCAGCGCGACGAGCTTGAGCAGCAGCGGCGGCATCGCCGACCCTTCCGCGTAGTGCAGCCAGTACGTGTAGTCGTGCCGCGCCGGCGTGCCGGGCGGCGGCGCGAGGCGCCCGTTGCCGTAGCGTTCGACCAGGTATTCGATGATCGCGCCCGATTCGGCGTACGTGCGGCCGTCGTCGGTGACGACCGGCGACTTGCCGAGCGGATGGATCGCGCGCAACTCGGGCGGCGCCAGCATCGTCTTCGGATCGCGCGCGTAGCGCACGATCTCGTACGGCACATCCAGTTCTTCGAGCAGCCAGAGCACGCGCTGCGAGCGCGAGTTGTTCAGGTGATGGACGGTGAGCATGTCGACGCCGGGAGTGGGGGCGGGAACGACATCATACCCAGCGCGGAGGGCGCATACGCGAAACGCGTTGCGCGCCGTGACGAACGGCGTCTGGCCGACCGCGCCTGGCCGGCCACCCCGCGCCATCACGCGCGCCGCACCGCGATCCACGCACCCCAGAACAGGCTCGCGAAAAAGCGCAGCGGCGCATCGAAGCCCGCATCGCGCAGCAGGCCGAACACCGCTTCCTCGGACGCGGGCGGATCGGCGCCCTGCAGGATCTTCGCGAGTTGCGCGCGCACGGCGTCGGGCGTCGCACCTTTCATGCGCCAGCGCTGCTGCCATGCGTCGAGCAGGCGCGGGTGGTCCGCGTAGCGGCGATGGTTGCCGGCGAGCACGAGCGGCGCGCCGGGTTTCAGGCGCCGCGCGATCGCATGCAGCAGCGCCGCCTTCGCTGCGTCGCCGGGGACGTGGTGCAGCACGCCGATCAGCGTCGCGCCGTCGAACGCGGGCGTGTCGGGCAACGCATCGACACCGTCCTCGACGAACGCCGTGCGTGCGCCGAAACCCGCGGCCTCGACGTTCGAGCGCGCGAGCGCGAGCATCGGCGCGGACGGGTCGACGGCCGTGAACTGCCAGCCCGGCTCGAGCGCGGCCGCCACGCAGATTTCCTGCCCGGTGCCGCCCGCGCCCGCGACGAGGATCCGCGCGTCGGGCGCCGCGATCGCCGACGCGAGCATGCACGCGGTGAGTTCGTGGCAGGCATCGTAGCCGGCGAGTGCGATGCGGGATTGCTCGGCGTATTCGTGCGCGCGTGCCGGATCGAATTTGGCGGCGCTGGCGGGAAGCGACATGGCGGGTTCCTCGGGTCGGGCGCGGACGTCGTGTCCGCGAGCATGGCGCAGAGCGTAAGCGTGCGCGGCCGGTGCAACAAGGCGAGCAGCCATTCCGGTATGGCTGCTACCCGACTCGTCGGGACCGGCGGGATTGCGGGTTTTCCCCGGGGTCGATTCGTATTTAAAAATGTCCGGATGCGATGCATCGCGGTAGCGAATCCGGCGCATACTCGGTTCTCTCCCCCCGCCTGGCCGTCGCATGCCGGGCCCCTATGCGCCGCGCCCCGCTGGCGCGGCCATGCCGCTCGGTACGCACGAGGAGCGCATGATGTCCGATTGTCCGCACGATCCGTATGCGCAGCACTACATTCACTGCTTGCCGTTCGGCGCCCAGCCCTGTGGCGCGCTCTGCGCGACGCCGCGCACGCATTTTCGCGTGTGGGCGCCGGGCAGCACGCAGGTCCAGCTCGAACTCGATACCGGCTTCGGCCCGTTGCTCGTCCCGATGACGGCGGCCGGCACGAACTGGTTCGAAGTCTTTGCCGATTGCGGTGCGGGTGCGCTTTATCGCTATCGCCTCGACGATGCGGTATCGATTCCCGATCCCGCGTCGCGCTCGCAACCCGAAGGGCTCAACGGCCCGAGCGAGGTCATCGATCCGCGCGCGTTCACGTGGCGCAACACGTTCTGGCACGGGCGCGCATGGGAAGACATCGCGCTCTATGCGATTCGCCCGCACGCGGTGGGCGGCTTCGACGGCGTGCGCCGGCGCCTGCCGCAACTCGCGCGGCTCGGCGTGACCGCGCTGGAACTGCTCGCGTCGCCGCACGACAGCCTGCCGTTCGCGCCGCTCGCGGCCGAAGGCGGCCCCGACGCGCTGAAGGCGCTGATCGACGACGCGCACGGCTACGGTCTCGCGGTGTTGCTGGAACTCGATTACGCGCGCTTCGGCAGCGGCACCGAGGCGCTGCGCCACTACGCGGCGCCGTTCTTCCATACGCGTGACGATCCGCTCCAGGCGCCGCCGCTCGCGCTCGATCATCCGGAAGTCTGCGATTTCTTCTGCGACAACGCGCTGTACTGGATCGACGAGTACCGTTGCGACGGGCTGCGCCTGCGCGAGGCCGACCGGATCGGCGTGTCGTGGCTGCGCGAGATCGCGGATCGTGTGCGCGCGGCCGTGCCGGCCGACCGGCTGATCCATCTCGTCCTCGGCAGCGAGCGGCATCCGGCGCATCTTGCCGATACCCATTTCGATGCGCAGTGGAACGGCTGCGGCGAACGCGCGCTGCATCGGCTGACGGGGCGCGATACGTCGGCCCACGAAGGCATTTCCATGCACCAGTCGATCCACACGCTCGCCCGCGCGCTGACCGCGGCCGGGGCCGCATTCCAGCCGGCCGGGTCGGGAGAAGGCATGGCTGCCGACAGCGGGCTGTCGTTGACGTCGCTGGTGCTGTCCGATGGCGCGTGGCGCGACAGCGGACAGGGCGACCACGGGCAGGCGGCCGGTCTGGCCGCACTTGCGCTGTCGCTGCTCACGCCGCAGATCCCGTTGATCTTCGACGAAACCGCGCGCGATGCCGATCGCGCGCATTTCGTGCAGTCGGCGCTCGCGGTGCGCGCGAAGCTGATCGCGCCGCGATTGTCCGATTGCCGGCCGCAGGAGGCGCGTGCGCTGAAGTCGGACGGCGACGGCGATGCCGACGCGCTGCTCGCATCCTGGCGGCTCGCCGACGACGAGACGCTGACGATCGCGTTGAACCTGTCGCCCGACGCGGTGCCGTTCGATGCGCCCAGAGGGCGGGTCGTGTTCGAGACGCCGGCACGGGCGCGCGACCGGGTCGATGAAGGGGTGTTGCCGCCATATGCGCTCGTCGCGTGGCTGACGGGTGACGTCAACCGGTATGCGCTCACGCACGATGCGCGTCGTATCGATGACGGCGCCTGGCGCGGCATGCGTCCGAACCTGAACGCATGACGACGTGAGCGGGTAAGCGTTTGAGCGGCCGGGCGCATCTGCGCCCGGCTGCACCGCAGGGCAATCTCCGAACTACCAGAACCCGCGAATGCCTGCGATGCCGTAGGCGCCGTGGCGGCGTGCATCGTCGAGGTGGGTACGTGTCATGCCGCCGAGCGCGAAGACGGGCAGGGCGGCCTCGGCGGCCAGCGCGCCGAACTGTGCCCAGCCGAGCGTCGGCGCACCGGGATGGCTGAGCGTCGGCAACACGGGCGACAGCGTGACGAAATCCGCGCCGGCGCGCGCGGCCAGCAGCAAGTCGTCGCGCGTGTGGCAGGCGGCGGACACCCAGCGTCCGGCCGGCAACGGCCGCTGCGTGGCGGCGCGCAACGCGGTGCCGTCGAGATGCCAGCCGGCGCCGTCGAGCCGCATCACGCCGGCCGCATCGATCGGCCCGTTCAGCATCAGGTGCGCGCCGGCCGCGTCGCAGCGCGCGAGCGCTTCGACGGCGAGTCGCGCGAACGCGGCTGCATCGAGCGACTTCACGCGCAGTTGCACGAGCGTCTCGCCGCGCGCGAGCACGGCCGACAGCCGGTCGAGGAACGCCGCGCAATCGGCCGCCGACGCGGACGCCGGCTCCGGCGTGATCACGCAGCAGCGCGGCAGCGTGGCGTTCATCGCGTGGGGCGCAGCGCGGCCGTCATTCGTCGGCCTCTTTCGAGATCTTCGGGTAGACGCGCACGAGCACGATGCGCGGCCCGTTCATCTTTTTCACGACGACGTCGAAGCGGTCGAACGACACGCGCTGCCCTTCGGTCGGCAGGTCGCTGAGCGCCTGGATCACGAGGCCGCCGACCGATTCCGCACGGCCTTCGTCGATGTCGATGCCGAGCGCCTGTTCGAGCGACACGACGGGCAGGCTGCCCTTGCCCATCAGCGTGCCGTCGTCGAGGCGGCTCCAGTCGGCGTCGCCCTGGCGGAACTCGTCGTGGATCTGGCCGACCAGCGCGCCGAGCAGGTTGTCGAGCGTCAGGAAGCCGATCGGCTTCTCGCCCTTGTTGCCGACCAGCGCGAAGTGCGGCGCGCCCTTGCGGAAGCGGCGGAACAGGTCGAGCGCCGGCGTGTCGGGCCGCACGTACTGCACGGGGCGGACGTAGTCCGACAGGTCTTCCAGCGCCGCACCCGCGTGACGCGCGAGCAGCAGGTCCTTCAGGTGGATCAGCCCGCTCACCTGTTCGCGCGACGCATCCTCGAACAGCGGATAGCGGCTGAAGCGGTGTCGCGCGACGATCTCCATGTTGTCGGGCAGCGGCAGGTCGCGGCGCAGGCCGATCATTTCATGGGCCGGCCGCATCAGGTCCGACACGGTCATCGACGAAAAGTCGAGCGAATGCGCGAGCGTGTTCCACTCGTCATTGCTGTACGTGCCGCGCGCCGGCTGGGCCGGGTTGCCGGCCGTGCTGCGGCGGCTGCGCAGGATCAGCTTCAGCTCGTCGGTCGAGTAGTGGGCGTCGCTGCCGTGGTCGGCGGACAGCCCCGCGAGCCGCAGCACCGCGTTGGCGCTGTTGTTGAGCACCCAGATCGCCGGATACATCGCCCAGTAGAACGCATAGAGCGGCAGCGCGACCCACAGGCCGACCTTCTCCGGCTGGCGGATCGCCATCGATTTCGGCGCCAGCTCGCCGACGACGATGTGCAGGAACGAGATCAGCGAGAACGCGAACACCAGCGAGATCAGGTGCACGACGCGTTCGGATTCCACGCCGATCAGGTCGAGCAGCGGGCCGAGCAGTTGCGCGAAGGCCGGTTCGCCGACCCAGCCGAGGCCGAGCGACGCAAGCGTGATGCCGAGCTGGCACGCGGAAAGATACGCGTCGAGCCGGCCGTGCACGATGCCGAGGATGCGGCCGCGCAGGCCGTGCTTGCGGGCCAGTGTCTTGACGCGCGTGGCGCGCAGTTTGACGAGGCCGAATTCGGCCGCAACGAAGAACCCGTTCAGGGCCACCAGGAACAACGCGCCGATGAGCGCGAAGATCTGTAACAAAGAAACACTCCGGTTATGACAGGCCCGTCAGTATAGAGCCAGAAAGGAATTTGTAATGTGTCGTGCGGCCGATTGCTTACACCGGCGCCTCACCGGGGACGGAGAGCGTGAGGGTGGCCGTGGCGCCGTCGACGAACGCGTCGTGCGCGAACGTGCCGCCGTGTGCGAGCGCGACGCGCTGGCAAAGCGCGAGCGTCCAGGCGACGCGCTTGGCGTCGCGCTCGCGCAGCATCTCGCGTCGTGCGAACGATTCGAATGCGTGCGGTTGCGCGGGATCGGCGAGCGTGTCGGCGTTCACGGTGCACGTGGCGCGCGCGGTGAACTGCAGGCCGTCGCGCGTGCACGCAAACGTCACGCGGCTGCCGGCGGCGCTGGCTTCGACCGCGGCGGTGAGCATCGTCCAGAGCGCCTGTGCGATGCGTTCGCGGTCGGCGGTCAGCGACGGTTCGCCGTCCGGCAGCGTCGCGTCGAGCGCGACCTGCCGTGCGTCGGCGAGCGCGAAACGGGCGAGCGCGATCGTGTCGTCGAGCAGCGCGCGCAGCGCGAACGGCTGCGGCTTGACGGCGAGCGTGCGCGTTTCGGCGCGCGGCGCGTCGAGCACGTCGTCGATCAGCGCAACCTGCTGGTCGATGCCCGTGCGGATGCCCGCGAGCGCGCGCTGCAGGTTCGGATCGGCGTTGGCGAGCTGGCGCTCGAGCACGTACGCCCAGCTATGCATCGCGTTCAGCGGGCTGCGCAGGTCGTGCGACGCGGTGGAGAGCGCCTGGTCGCGCAGGAACAGCGCCGCCTGGGTGGCGTAATGCGCTGCGCGTTCGCGCAGCAGGTCGGCGGCGGGATCGACGGTAGTGGACGTCACGGAGCTGGCCTGTCGGAAGCGGTTGGCGTGGAAGTCACGCGAACCGTCATTATAGGGACGGTGCGTGTCACGCCGGCAGCGCGTCTTCGTCCTTTTTCCGGGCGTCGCCGTTCGGCAGCAGCTGGCACGCGAGCAGGCCGGCCAGCATCAGCGCGCAGCCGACGAGCGCGCGCAGCGTCAGCGTTTCGCCGAGCGCGGCCCAGCCGGCGATCGCCGCGAACACGCCTTCCATGCTGAAGATCACGGCCGCGTGCGCGGGCGCCGCGTCGCGTTGCGCGACGACCTGCATCGTATAGCCGACCCCGACCGACAGCAGGCCGCCGTACAGCAGCGTCGGCAGCGCGTTGCGCAGCATCGTGCCGCTGACCGGCTCGATGACGAGGCCGACCGCGAGGCACGCCACGCCGCACACGACGAACTGCATGAACGCGAGCACGAGCGGATTGTGGCGCTTCGCGAAATGGCCGACGGCCATCACGTGCGCGGCGATGATCACGGCGCCGGCGAGCTGGAACCAGTCGCCGTACAGCACCGAGAATTGCTCGTTGATGCTGAGGAAATACAGGCCGATCGCCGCGAGCAGCGCGCCGAACCACGTGCCCGGGCCGATCCGGTGACGGGCGAACACGCCCATCAGCGGCACGATCACGACGTACAGCGAGCTGATGAAGCCCGCGTTGGCGATGCGCGTGTACTGCAGGCCGATCTGCTGCAGCGAAATCGATACCGCCAGCAGCCCGCCGAGCGCGAGGCCCGGCAGCAGCAGCGTCGGCTCACGGCGGATCGCCGCGAGTTGCGTGCGCGACGCCGTGTTCAGCATCAGCAGCGGCACCAGCACCAGCGCGCCGAGCAGGAAACGGAGCCCCGTGAACAGGAACGGCCCGATCACGTCGAGACTCAGGCGCTGGGCGACGAAAGCCGAACCCCAGATCGCGGCGGCGGCGAGCATCAGCAGGTTGGCGCGGAGGTGCTTGCGGGCGTCGGGCGTCATCGGAATTCTTCTGGAGATTGCGGGCGGCGAAACCCGTTAGTTTACGCCGAGATTGCAAGGCTGTCGGCAAACCTGCGCAATGCGGCGCCGGCACGTGCGTCGCGTACGCGCGAATACAGCACGACCTGCGACAGCGGCAGCGGCGGCAGCCCGAATTTCGCGCCGACGTCGACCAGCGTGCGCGGCGCGACCCGCCGCGCCAGCGGGCAGACGGCGAGCCCCGCGGCGGCGGCGGCCGTGACCGCCGCCACGCCGCCGCCCGTAAAGCGCTCGCGCCACGGCCGCCCCGCATGGTCGAGCGCGCGCAGCGCGGCGGCCCGCACGCCGCACGGGCCGGCCAGCACCGCGAGCGGCAGCGGCTCGCCCGCGCGCGGCACCCAGTCCGGCGCGGCGAGCCAGGCCAGCGGTTCGGAAAACAGCAGCGTGCCGTCTTCGCGCGGCGGGTCTTCGCCCGGCTCGTGCCGCACGATCACCGCATCGAACCGGCGTTCGTCGTATTGCGCGAGCAGGTTCGTCGACGTGCCGAGATGCATTTCGAGCGACAACCCCGGATCCTGCCGATGCAGGCTCGTGAGCACGGCCGGCAGGTCGGGCACCGCGACGTGCTCGCTGACGCCGAGCGACAGCCGGTGCGTCCCGGCCGAGATCGCGCCCAGCGCATGATCGTGCGCATCGAGCAGCGCGCGGGCGGCCGGCAGGAAATTCTCGCCGTCGGCGGCCAGCTTGACGACGCGCGGCGTACGCGCGAGCAGCGGCTTGCCGAGGTGGGCCTCCAGTCGCTTCAGCTTCAGGCTGACGGCCGATTGGGTGGTGCCGAGCGCGTCGGCGGCGCGCGTGAAGCTGGCGAGATCGGCGACCAGCACGAACGCGCGGACCGCATCGAGATCAAGGACTTTCATTTTCAATGGAAATGGATGAAATATTCATCGATGACTGTTCATTATAGTTCGGCGCGCCTAACCTGACGCTGTGTTTCCGTTCTTCAACGTCAACTTCACCGACAGGAGCAGGACCATGCCATTCACCCGTATCGCAGTGCGCGAAGGCAAGCCGGCCGCTTATCGTGCGGCGCTCGTCGACGGCGTGCATCGTGCGCTGATGCACACGTTCAACGTGCCCGAGGACGACATCTTCATGGTCGTCACCGAGCATGCGGCCGAGAACTTCGTGTTCGGTCGTCACTACCTCGATATCGAACGCAGCGACGATCTCGTGATAATCCAGATCACCGCGAACAACACGCGTACGCTCGAGCAAAAGCGGGCGCTGTACCGGGCGATCGCGGACAACCTCGCGCAGCAGCCGGGTGTGCGGCAGCAGGACGTATTCATCAGTCTTGTCGAGGTGCTGAAGGAGGACTGGTCGTTCGGCAACGGCCTCGCGCAATACGCCGTTTGACCTGCGACAGCACGACAGGGCCAGATCGTCGCCTGCGAATTTGGGCGACGTGTACTATGGAAGCAGCTTCACGGTCGACGCCGGCGCGGATGATGCGCCGGCGATTCTTCATGTGCAGGAGCCTCCATGTCGCGTGTGCTGGAAATCGTGTTGTCGCTGTCGCTGGAAGGGTGGCCGGTCAAGGCCGCGAGTCGCGCCCGGGGGGCGCAGCGTGATTTCGGCGCCGAACTCGTGCGCGCGTGGCGCATCTGCCCGCAGGTCCGGATGCGCCGCGGCCATGAGCGCGTGACGATCGAGCCGTGCCAGATCGAGGAGGCCGAGTCGAGCCCCGGCGCGAGCTGGTGGACGTGGGTCGAGTCGAATGCGCACGGCAGGCGGGTGGTCGCGTCGCGCACGACGGCATTTGCGCCGGGCGTCACGGCGCGCGAACTGTTCGACGCGGAGCACGCGGGCATCGCCGTCGCGATGCCGCTGCCCGTGCCCGAGGCGGCCGCTGCGGCCGCCGCCGATGCACCGGCAGATGAAGTGGACGGCGTCCCGCCCGACGCCGCAGCGCCGCCGTCCCCGAGCGTGCAGCCGGAATCCTCGGCGCTGCGCCTCGTCAGCGAACGGCGGCGCGGGCGCTGGGCCGACGACGGCGGCGTCGTGGTCGAGATGACGCTCGACGACGTCACGCTGCATCGCGGCAGCGAGCCGCCGCGTCGCTTCGTCGAGCTGCGCCTTGCGGCGCCCGACTGGGAGACACTGCCCGCGCGCACCGCCGCGCTGCATGCGCTGTTTGCCGCGGCGCGCGAATTGAGCGGCGCGTGGCCCGCCTTCGTGCAATTGACGAGCGTGATCGATCGCGCATGCGCGGCCGAGCCGGCCGCCGACGGGCCCGTCAAGGCCAAGCCCGTCGACCTGACCGGCGTGCGCACGCAGCGCGCCGCACTGTTCGCGCTGTCCGGCGACATCACCGCGCAGTGGCTCGGCAACGAGGGCGGGGTGCTCGAGCATGACGATCCCGAATTCGTGCACCAGATGCGTGTCGCGCTGCGCCGCCTGCGCACGCTGATGCGCTTCTTCCCGCGCTTTGCCGACCGCCAGTGGCGCGACACGCTCGGTGTCGACCTGCACTGGCTTGCGTCGCTGCTCGGCACGGTGCGCGACTGGGACGTGTTCGCGACCGAAAGCCTGCCCGCGCTGATCGCGGCCGACGGCGGCGACGGCGAGTGGAACGGTACGCTCGACGCCGCGCGCGCGCAGTGCGCGGCCGCGCGGGTCGAGTTGCGCCAGGCGCTGCATTCGGCCCGCTATGCGCGGCTGACGCTCGGCTGGCTCGAGTGGCTGAGCTCGCTTGCGCTGCCGTCGGCCGAAGACGGCGACGCGCCTTCGCTGCGGCGCCACGCGACGAAGCGCGTGCGGCGGCTGTTCGGTCATCTGTACGCGTCACCGTCGCTGACGTCGCTCGACACGGCCGCGCGCCATCAGGTGCGGATCGATGCGAAGCGGCTGCGCTATGCGCTCGAATTCTTCGCGTCGCTGGCGTCGCGCCGCACGCGCACCGACACGGTCAAGACACTCGCGCGCGTGCAGAGCGTGCTCGGCGAAGCGAACGACACGATGGTCGCGCTGCAGCACCTCGAAAAATTGGCTGCGCCGCCGTACCAGCTCGGGTTCGTGCGTGGCTACGGCGCGGCGCTCGAGCAGCGCGCGGCGCGCGACGCCGAGACGCTGCTGGCCAGCCTGCGGCCGCCGAAGCTCGACGGCAAGCCGGGTTGACCGGCACGCGCTGACTATAATGGCCGCCCGATTTCCCTACGCATCCCGATGACTGACGCACCGCATGCTTTCCCGTCCGCCGAACCGCTCGAACTGGGCGGCGAGCTGTGGCTGCGCGCCGGCGAACAGACGCTCGGCGGCGCCACGCGCATCGCGTTGCTCGCGGCGATCGGCGACACCGGTTCGATCACGCGCGCGGCGAAGGCCGTCGGCCTCAGCTACAAGGCCGCGTGGGATGCGGTCGACACGATGAACAATCTGGCCGGCGAACCGCTCGTCGCGCGCTCGACGGGCGGCAAGGGCGGCGGCGGCACGACGCTGACGCCGCGCGCCACTTCGCTGATCGCCGCGTTCCGCACGATCGAGCGCGAGCATCGCCGGTTCATCGAGGCAGCAAGCGCGGCCGTGGCCGGATTCGACGTCGACTGGGCGCTGATCGGCCGGATCGGGATGAAGACCAGCGCACGCAACCAGTGGTTCGGCAAGGTCGCATCGATCGTGCGCGGCACCGTCAACGACGAAGTCACGCTCACGCTGCCCGGCGGGCAGCCGATCGTTGCCGTGCTGACGCACGAGAGCGCCGATGCGCTCGGCCTGCAGGTCGGCGCGAACGCCTGCGCGCTGGTGAAGGCATCGTGGGTCGTGCTCGCGGTCGACGATGGCGAACCCGAGTTGAAGGTGTCCGCACGGAACCAGTTGCGCGGCAGCGTGGAAACCGTCGCGGCGGGCGCGGTGAACAGCGAGGTGACGCTGGCGCTCGACGGCGGCGGGACGCTGACGGCCGTCGTGACCAACGACAGCGTCGAGGCGTTGCAACTCGACGCCGGCGAGCGGGCGATCGCGCTGTTCAAGGCGTCGAGCGTGATTCTTGCGGTGACGGGCTGACGAAGCAGGCCGGGCGGCGCGCATCGACGATCGTGTGACGGGCGGGGCGAAGCCGGCATCGCACAGCGCCCTGCACGGCACCGGTTTCGTTTCCGCTTTCAGCAAATGCCGCTATGCGCGGCTCCTCTCAGGCTCCAACCTGCCTCCACGACCACGGCCTCGCGCGCTCAGGTGACGCGCGTCGGCCACTCGGCGTGCGGCGGAGCCGCCTGCACGCGTCCTTCGCTCAACTGCACGACCTGGTCGCCGAACGCGGCGACGTCGTCGGGGTCGTGCGAGATCAGCACCATCGGGATATCGAGTCGCGCCTGCAACTCGGCGAGCTCGTGACGCATGCGCTGGCGCATGGCGCCGTCGAGCGCCGCGAACGGTTCG
The DNA here is from genome assembly GCF_030482505.1 of Burkholderia sp. AU45274. Classification (NCBI taxonomy): domain Bacteria; kingdom Pseudomonadati; phylum Pseudomonadota; class Betaproteobacteria; order Burkholderiales; family Burkholderiaceae; genus Burkholderia; species Burkholderia sp. AU45274. The sequence goes on from NZ_JAUJQE010000001.1 coordinate 603,703, forward strand.
TCGAGCAGCAGGATCCGCGGTTGCGCGACCAGTGCGCGCGCCAGCGCGACGCGCTGTTTCTGCCCGCCCGACAATTGCGACGGATACTGCCCCGCGAGCGCCTCGAGATCGAACGCCTGCAGCCAGTACGCGACTTCCGGCGGCACCGTCTTCGCGCGCGGGTTGCGCAGCCCCGACGTGAGCCCGAATGCAATGTTCTGGCGCACGTTCAGATGCGGAAACAGCGCGTAATCCTGGAACAGGTACGCGACGCGCCGCTCGCGGGTCGGCACGTCGATGCGGCGAGCGGCGTCGAACAGCGGTTCGTCGTTCAGCGTGATCGTGCCTTCGTCGGGCGACAGCAGGCCGGCGATCGCCTGCAGCGTCATGCTCTTGCCCGCACCGGACGGCCCGAACAGCACGACGCGCTGCGTCGTTGCCGTGAACGACATGTCGAGCGTGAAGCGGCGCTCGGCGTTCGCGTAGGTCTTGCGGATGTCGACGACGAGGCTCATGCGTGCCTCCGTCGAAGCCGCTCAATGGCGAAAGACGATGAACGAGGCGAGCGCATCATGTCAGCTGGTCCCGCCGGGCACGCGACGGCACGAGCCAGCCGGTCGCGAGCAGTACGAGCACGCAGGTGATCGACGTCACCAGCACGAGGAAGTTGGCCGTATTGTCGTCGCCGGCCTGGACGGCCGCGTAGATCGCGACCGACAGCGTCTGCGTGCGGCCGGGCAGGTTGCCCGCGATCATCAGCGTTGCGCCGAACTCGCCGAGCGCGCGTGCGAACGCGAGCAGCGCACCCGCGAGAATGCCGCGCGTGGCGAGCGGCAGCGTCACGCGGAAAAACACCGCGACTTCGCCGAGCCCGAGCGTGCGCGCCGCGCGTTCGAGGTGCGGATCCACGCCTTCGAACGCCGCCCGTGCCGACTTCAGGATCAATGGAAACGCGACGACCATCGATGCGATCACCGCGCCTTGCCACGTGAAGACGAGCTCGATGCCGAGCGTGTCGAGCCACGCGCCGAACACGCCGCGTCGGCCGAGCAGCACGAGCAGGTAATAGCCGAGTACCGTCGGCGGCAGCACGAGCGGCAGCGTCAGCACGGAATCGACGACGTCGCGCAGCGGCGAGCGCCAGCGCGCGAGCATGAACGCGGCCGCGACGCCGAGCACGATGTCGAGCGCGGTTGCCCAGCCGGCAACCTTCAACGACAGCAGCAGCGGTACCCAGGCGTCTTGCATCGCGCTACGCTCACTTGCCCGCGGGCTTGAAGCCGAATGTCGACAGCACGGCCTGGCCCTGCGGCGACGCGACGAAGTCGATGAACGACTGCGCCTGCGCGGCGTGGCGGCTGTCCTTGACCACGGCGATCGGATAGGTGATGGCCGTCTTCGTCGGCACCGTCAGCGCGACCTTCACGCGGCCCGGCATGATCGCGGCGTCGGTGCCGAACACGAAGCCCGCATCGACTTCGCCGCGCGCGACATAGTCGAGGCTCTGGCGCACGTTGGCGGCCAGCACGCCCTTCGCGCTGACGGCATCCCACACGCCGGCCGCGCGCAGCGCGCCTTCCGTGTAGCGGCCGACCGGCACCGATGCCGGGTCGCCATACGCGATGCGTTTCACGCCGGGCGCGGTCAGGTCGTTCAGCGCCGTCGGCGCGGCGGCCTTGCTGTCCGCCGGCACGATCAGCACGAGCGAGTTCGCCGCGAAATCGCGACGCGTGGCGGGCACGATCACCTTTTCGTCCGCCGCGCGATCCATCGCCTTCTGGTCGGCCGACGCGAACACGTCGGCCGGCGCGCCCTTGGCGATCTGCTGCATCAGCACGTCCGACGCGCCGAAGTTGAACAGCACCTTGGTCTCCGGATGCTGCTTCTCGTACGCGTCACCGACGGCCTTGAACGCGTTCGTCAGGCTGGCGGCGGCCGACACGACCAGTTCGTCGGCCGCGGAAGCGGGCGCGCTGAACGCGATACCGGCAGCGGCAAGCGTGGCGATCGGCAGCAGGCGAAGCAGGGTGCGGCGAAGCGGACGGACGGTTGAGCGCATGGTGGATTCGTTTTGAATGGGTGGAAACCGTAATCGTAATATAGGGCGGGTTATAACGCTCGACATACCGCTCATGCGACGGCGCGCATGGAATGGTCAGACGTGAAAAGTGGCGAACGCGACGGCCGGATGGCCGGTCACGTACGGAGCGTGTGCGGCGACGATTGGGTGCGCTGCAGCGACGACGGCTGCGAAGCAGGGCGGTAGTTCGGGTTGGCCTTCCAGCGCGCGCGGACGAACGGACGCTCGTGGCCCGACAGTTGCAGCGCCACCTTGGTGACCCAGCGATGTGACGGCACCGTGATGCCGTGCAGCGCCACGGTCACGAGCGCGAGGCTCGCGACGACCGCGGGCACCGACCAGCGGTGCGGCACCGCGCGCCACGAACCGGCGATGAACGCGATCGCGGCGATCGCGCCGACGATGCAGCCGGTGATCGATTCGGACGGCGAATGGGCGTCGAGCGCGACGCGCGACACGCCGACCGCGACGCCGGCCGCGAGCCCGAGCGCGATGCCGGCGAGTCGCACCGGCGTGCGGGTGCGGATCAGCGCCAGGAAAATCGCGACCGGATAGACCGACGTCGACAGCATCGCATGGCCGCTGAACCCCGTGAAATCCCACTTGCGGATGCCGATCCCCCAGCCGAGGAACGCGATCTTCGTGAGCGCGACCACGCCGATCGCGGCCGCGAGCACGCCGAGCCACGCCGCCGCGCGCTGCCACGAATAGCCGAGCGCCAGCCAGACGGCGATCGTGATCGCGAGCGGCAAGGTCAGGCCGGCGCCGCCGAACGCGGTGATCATGATCCACAGGTGAGACGACAGGTCAAACATCGGGAAGGGGACGAACGAAGGCGGGGAGGATGCTTAAATCAACGCGCGAGCCGGAAAGAACGACTACAACGGATACAAGCGGCGAAGCCCCAGTATAGCGCCGCGTGCGCATGAGCCCCGTTTTTTGCGCGGCCGGGAACGATCCGCATGCAGGAAAAGTCCGAGAAACAATGTTATGGTGCATTGCACAAAGACGAACGATGCATCCGCTGTGGTGCCCCTATTTTTCCTGACTGCGAGCCCGATCGATGACCAAAAGTCTGACCAAGGTGTGGCTGGGCGGCATGAAACGCATGCTGTCTCCGGCCGCCAAACGCTCGGCGCGCGATGCGCAGCGCATCACACGCGATGCACTCGAGGCTGCGGCCTCCGCCGCCGTATCCGATCTGTCCCCGCCGCGCGAATCGCGCGTGCGACCGCGCGCGGCCGCATGGGCGGCCGGCGAGTGGACGCGCGGCGAACATCCGATGGCCCCCGCGCTCGGGCGCCTCGTCCAGAATCTCGCATACGGCCTTTATGTGCCGCCCGGCCGCCGGCGTGGCGCGATGCCGCTCGTGGTGATGCTGCACGGCTGCCAGCAGTCCGTCGACGAATTCGTGCAAGGCACGCGGATGAACCTGCTGGCCGACACGCACGGCTTTGCGGTGCTGTATCCGGAGCAGTCGCTGCGCGCCCACGCGCACGGCTGCTGGCACTGGTATGAAGATACCGACCGCGCGGGCCGCGGCGAGGCGAACGCGGTGGCGTCGCTCGTCGACGCGCTCGTCGACGAACACGGTTTCGACGCGTCGCGTGTCTATGTCGCGGGGTTGTCGGCCGGCGCGGGTCTCGCGTCGCTTCTCGCACTGCACCATCCGGACCGTTTCGCGGCGGTGGCGCTGCATTCGGGCCCTGCGCTCGGCGAGGCGACCTCGGGCATTACCGCGATGGATGTGATGCGGCGCGGCGTGCGCCAGAACCCGGCGGCGGCCGTCGACGCGCTGGTCGATGCCGCCGCGTATCCGGGCATGCCGGCGCTGGTCGTCCAGGGCGACGGTGACCACGTGGTCGCGCCGAAGAATGCCGACCAGCTGACGGTGCAGTTCATGCGCCTGAACGGGCTGGCCGACAGCCGCGGCGCGTTGCGTGGCGGCGAACGGGTCGAGAAGCGCGACGCAGGCGCGCAGATCACCGATGTCTGCCGCGACGGCGAGCCGGTCGTCCGGCTCTGTCATGTGAAAGGGCTCGACCATGCGTGGGCCGGCGGCGACGAAGCCGTGCCGTTCCACGCGGCGGTCGGCCCCGATGCGAGCGCGATGATCTGGGCCTTTTTCGAAACCCAGCGCCGCACTGTGGCGACCTAACGACGCACCTTCTGATCGACGCTGGCCAAAGACTAGGGTTTTCCCTATAATTCGGGAAAACCCTAGTCAAAGAACCTTTGGATTGCGAGATCAACCATGTACCTGCTGAGCCACCTCTTCCTGATGCTGACCAAGAACGCCGAAAAGGCCTCGAAAGAGCGCGCCGACGCGTACCTGGCCGAAGCCACCGACATCTATGATCTCGAATTCCGCATGCGCAAGATCGATCGCGAAGCGGCGATGAACCGCCCGTACACGTTCGGTTCGCGCTAACGAGCGCAGGGCGGGCAGTCAGGTCCGCCGCTCCGGCGAGTCACGCAGCAGAAAAGGGCGCGTGCGGCACCATGCCGCACGCGCCCTTTTTGCATTGCAGGCTTTGTGTCGCGTCAGACGACCGTCAGGCGCACCGGCACGTTGTTGCGCGTCGCGTTCGAATACGGGCACACGTGGTGCGCCTTTTCGACCAGCGCTTGCGCGTCGGCCTTGTCGAACCCCGGCAGCGAGACGCGCAGTTCGACGTCCAGCCCGAAGCCGCCTGCGTCGTTCGGGCCGATGCCGACTTCCGCCGTGACCTGCGTGTCGGCCGGCAGTGCCTTCTTGTCCTGGCCGGCGACGAATTTCATCGCGCTCAGGAAACAGGCCGAGTAACCTGCGGCAAACAGCTGCTCCGGATTCGTGCCTTCCGCGCCCGTGCCGCCGAGTTCGCGCGGCGCGGCCAGCTTCACTTCCAGCTTGTTGTCAGCGGATACCGCGCGGCCGTCGCGGCCACCCGTGCTCGTGGCGCTGGTCTTGTACAGAATGTTCATCGTGCAGCTCCTGTCTGGAAAAGGGAGGAAAAGCGGCCCGGTCGAACGGGGTGTCGCCGGCCACGCACAAACAATAGAACACAAATCATTTGTGTGCAAATGAATTTTTGAAGAAAAGGCCCGACAGTGTCGGGCCGGTTGATCGAGGCTCGGCCGTCAGCGTTCGTTGGCGGCCGACAGTGCGTCGCGCAACTGCTGAAGATCGGCGCGCAGCCTGATCAGGAAGTCGGGCGATTGCTGCATCGCGCAAAAGAGATCGGCGGGCACCGAGCGCGCGCGCTCCTTCAACGCACGGCCTTCCGGCGTCACAAGCACGTTCACGATGCGTTCGTCGGCTGCGCTGCGCACACGCTCGACGTAGCCGAGCGCCTCCAGCCGCTTCAGCAGGGGCGTGACCGTGGCGGGGTCGAGGTCGAGCCGCGCGGCGATGTCCTTCACGGCGATGTCGTCGCGTTCCCACAGCACGAGCATCGCGAGATATTGGGGATAGGTCAGCGACAGCTTGTCGAGCAGCGGCTTGTACGCCTTCGTCATCGCGTGCGAAGTCGAGTAGAGCGCGAAGCAGAGTTGCTCGTCGAGTGTCTGGGGCAGCGGAGGCAGGCGGTCCATGATTCGGGTGGCGCGGCGAACGCGCGAACAATTTGTACGCAAATTATTTTGCGCGCAAAAGATCGGGATGAACAGGGGCGGTCGGCGACGAGCGGGGCTGCCGGAGGCGGGGGAAGGGCGAGGGCGCCGGGAGGCCACCCGGTGCGAAGAACGGCGGGCCGGCGCCGCGCGCCGGCCGGAGAGACTTCAGCGGCCCGACGTGGTGGTGGTCGCGCCCGGTTCCTGTACGCCGAAGCAGCCGCGATAGGTCGCGTAGAACGAGCAGTACAGCATCGTGACGATGATGATCGTCACCGGCATCATGATCGTCAGCGCATAGGCGCCGGCGCCGAGCGCCTGCAGCAGCAGCGACAGCGCGAGCGACGTGCCGAGCGCGACGGCGAACCACAGCACGCCATACACGACGAACGCGCCGCGATTGCGCCAGCAGCTGACGACGCTGAAGAACAGCGCCTTGGCGGGCGGGACGTCATGCCACGCGACCAGCACCGGCGCGAACCAGAACAGCATCGCGACCGGCAGGTACAGCAGCGTCGCGAAGAACAGCGCGCCGAGCGTGCCTTGCGCGGCGAGCGCTTCCGGCGTCGTGCTGGCTTCGTCGGCCGCGCCCATCATCACGTGGAACAGCGCGCCGCCGTCCACGAACGACGAAGCGGCGAACACGACCACCATCGACGCGACGTAGAGCACGCCGAGCACGAGCAGCCGCTGGGTCGCGACGGTGCCGTACGAGCGGAAGCCGTCGACGAGGATCGTCGGCATCACGGGCTTGCCGGCCACCGTGTCGCGGCACGCGGCCATGAAGCCGACCGCGACGCCGGGAATGAATACCAGCGGCAACGCGGAGCCGATCACGGGCACCATCGATATCAGCGTGATCGCCAGCAGGTACGTGAAGAACAGCGTGATGAACGCGAGCGGGTTCCGGCGGAACAGCCAGACGCCTTGACGGAACCAGACATAGCCCGTTTTGGCGGGCACTTCGATCAGTTGCATGCGGTGTGGATCTCGGGAAGCGCGGGCGTATGCGCGATACGCTCGCGCAGGATGCGTTCGAAATGGCCGGGGTCGTGCGGCTTGAGCATCTCGGCCGCGCGCGGCAGGTAGAAGTCGTACAGGCGCGACACCCAGAAGCGGTACGCGCCCGCGCGCAGCATGTCGCTCCAGTGGCGGCGCTCCTCGGCCGTGAACGGCCGCACGGTCTGGTACGCGCGCAGCAGCGCGTCGGCGCGCGCGACGTCGAGCACGCCGGTCGCGAGGTCGACGCACCAGTCGTTGACCGTGACCGCGACGTCGAACAGCCACTTGTCGCAGCCCGCGAAATAGAAGTCGAAGAAACCGCCGAGCCGCACGTCGTGGCCGGTGCCGGGCGCCGCGTGCGCGAACAGCACGTTGTCGCGGAACAGGTCGCAATGGCACGGCCCGGCCGGCAGCGCCGCGTAGTCGGCCGACGCGAAGAAGCTGGCCTGGTGCGCGAGTTCGCCTTCCAGCAGCGCGCGCTGCTCATCCGTGATGAACGGCACGATCGCCGGCACGTTTTCCCGCCACCACGGCAGGCTGCGCAGGTTCGGCTGGGTGCGCGGATAGTCGCGGCCGGCGAGGTGCAGGCGCGCGAGCATCTGCCCGACCTCGATGCAGTGTTCGACCCCCGGCGCCAGTTCGGCCGAACCGTCGAGCTTCGTGACGATCGCGGCCGGCTTGCCGTGCAGCTCGCCGAACAGCGCGCCGTCGTCACGCGGGATCGGATCCGGCACCGGCACGCCGTGGCCGGCCAGATGGCGCATCAGGTCGAGATAGAACGGCAGTTGCTGCGCCGTGAGCTTTTCGAAGATCGTGAGGACGTACTCGCCGCGCGTCGTCGTCAGGAAGAAGTTGCTGTTTTCGATACCGGACGGAATGCCGCGGAACGCAAGCACGTCGCCCAGTTCGTAGTGGCGCATCCATTGCGCGAGATCGGAGTCGGAAACAGCAGTGAAAACGGCCATGCGGGATGCGTCAGGTCAGGGTGTCGGCACGCGGGCGGCGTGCGTCGCGACATCAGGTGAAGGGAGGCGGCGCGCGGCATTCGGTGCCGCGCGCCACGGAATCAGTAGCGCAGGTTCAGCGACGGCAGGCGCGTGATCGGGATGCCCGCGTCGTGCGGCTTCGGCGACGTGTCGGGCGTCGAGCTCATCTGGTAGCGCGTGCCGAAGTTCGACTTCACGTCGATCTCGACCGGCTTGCCGCGATCGCGGTACTCGGTGACTTCGGTGCCGTTCTTGCTCTTTTCGTGGAAGCTCGGCGTGCGGCGGATGTCGGCGAAGTCGACTTTCGACGTGACTTCGGCGCCCGGCCGGTTGATCTTGCGGAGATCGGGCAGGCCGGCGGCCTCGTTGGCCTCGGCCCGGGCCTGCGCGTCGGCGTCAGGCGTGCCGCCGGCGGCGTAAGCGACGCTGGCGGCGGCAAACGCGGCGGCAGCGGCGACGAGAATGAGCGGCTTCATGATGAGTCTCCAGTGAACCCGCCGATTTTAGCAAATACTGCGCCCCATCCGGCCCTCGCGTGCGTAGGGGCAGCCATAAAGGCGACCGGGTTCCGTGGTAATGTCGTCGGATCAGACGAGGTAATCAAAATGAAGAACGACTTGAGCCGCCGGCACCGTGTGCTGACGCCCGAAAGCCCGTCGGTCGAGGCTTTCGACGATCCGATCGCCGCCGTCGCGCGGCTGTCCGCCATTTACGACACGAACACGGGCTTCCTGCGCGACGCATTCGCGCGCTATCGCCGCCACGAATCGATTACCGAGCACGTGCGCGCGTGCTACCCGTTCGTGCGGATCCGCACCGACGTCAACACGCACGTCGATTCGCGCCGCTCGTACGGTTTCGTCGCGGGCCCCGGCGTATTCGAGACGACGGTCACACGCCCCGATCTCTTCGCGAACTACTATCGCGAGCAGCTGCGCCTGCTGGCGAAGAACCACCATGTGAAGATCGAGATCGGCGTGTCGTCGCAGCCGATTCCGATTCATTTCGCATTTCCGGAAGGCATCCATCTCGAGGGCGAGCTCGACCGCGACCGCCTGCTCGCGATGCGCGACATCTTCGACACGCCCGACCTGTCGTATCTCGACGATCGCATCGTCAACGGCACGTTCGAGCCGGCGCCGGGCGAGCCGCATCCGCTCGCGCTGTTCACGGCCGCGCGCGTCGACTTCTCGCTGCACCGGCTGCGCCACTACACGGCGACGTCGCCCACGCATTTCCAGAACTACGTGCTCTACACGAACTACCAGTTCTACATCGACGAGTTCGTGAAGCTGGGCCGCACGGTGATGACCGAGAGCGACGATCCCGAGGTGCGTGCCTACCGCAGCCAGTACAGCGCGTTCGTCGAGCCGGGCGATGTCGTCACCTACAACGCGAACCTCGGCAGCGAGCCGGCCGAAGGCAACGCGCCGCCGCGCCTGCCGCAGATGCCCGCGTATCACCTGAAGCGCGCGGACGGCAGCGGGATCACGATGGTCAACATCGGCGTCGGCCCGTCGAACGCGAAGACGATCACCGATCACATCGCGGTGCTGCGTCCGCACGCGTGGGTGATGCTCGGCCACTGCGCGGGGCTGCGCAACACGCAGCGTCTCGGCGACTACGTGCTCGCGCACGGCTACGTGCGCGAGGATCACGTGCTCGACGCCGACCTGCCGCTGTGGGTGCCGATTCCGGCGCTGGCCGAAGTGCAGCTCGCGCTCGAACGCGGGGTGGCCGAGGTCACGCAGCTTGATGGCGTCGAACTGAAGCGCGTGATGCGCACGGGCACGGTCGCGAGCGTCGACAACCGCAACTGGGAGCTGCGCGACCATCGCGAACCCGTGCAGCGCCTGTCGCAGAGCCGCGCGATCGCGCTCGACATGGAAAGCGCGACGATCGCCGCGAACGGCTTCCGCTTCCGCGTGCCGTACGGCACGCTGCTGTGTGTCTCGGACAAGCCGCTGCACGGCGAGCTGAAACTGCCGGGCATGGCCGATACGTTCTATCGCGGGCAGGTCGACCAGCATCTGCAGATCGGCGTGAAGGCAATGGAGATCCTGCGCACGAACGGGCTCGACAAGCTGCATAGCCGGAAGCTGCGGAGCTTTGCGGAAGTGGCGTTCCAGTAACGTCGACGGCACCGCGCCGCAGCACCCGCAACGGCAAAGGCCGCACGCGAATGTTGGTTCGCGTGCGGCCTTTTGTTTTTTGCCAGTGCTTCAGTGCCCGGGCCGAACGGCCCGGCGATCATGCGCTCAGCATTCACCCTTCTTCGCGTGTCCCGGCGGGCAGTGATAGCCGCGATCGCCGTGGCCGCGATGACGCTGATAGTCGTCCCACTCGCGGCGTTCCCAGTAGCGGCGGCCGTCCCAGTAGCGGTCGCCATGCCAGCCGACGATCACCGCGGGTGCCGGGGCGACCATGACGGGCGCGGGCGCGACGACGACCGGCGCGGGCGTGCCGATGTTGACGTCGACATTGACGGCGTGGGCGAGGCCGGACAGCGAAAGGCCGAGGCCGGCGAAGGCAAGGGCGATCAGCGAGCGTTGCATGTTCTTTTCCGTGGTGTCGTTATAAAAGGCCGGCGCGACGCGATGGAAGCGAGGGGGACCGTTCCACCGGGGGAACGCCGCACCGACACATGCAGTGTGCTGGCGCGCGACGGAAAATGCGAGGCGGGGTTGTTACGGAGGATTGCGGCCGGCAGGCGCCGGATGCGGGCGTCGGGCCGTGTCATTTGACAATGGCGGCCTGCGTGTGCGGATGATGGCGCGCGTCGCACGGCACCGGCGGCGCGGATTTCACATTCGGTGGCGCGCGGCCACGAAGCGCGATTAATGGCGCGTTACAAAGTGACACGCGGCAGGTGGCGGAATCGCCACGTCTGCCGCGCGGGAGGGGCGCGCCGGCCGTCGGGCCGGCGGTCGTCATGGATGGATTACAGGTAGAACATCCGGTCTTCTTCGGGGCGCGGCGGATGGCCTTCATCGTCCGAACCTTCTTCCTCGCCGCTGTCCTCGTAGAACGCGAGCACCGCGTCGAGCACCTGGTCGGGATCGTCGATCACCTGCATCAGATCCATGTCTTCCGGATTGATGAGGCCCATCGGAATCAGCTGGTCGCGGAACCACTGCAGCAGCCCCTTCCAGAACTCGCTGCCGACGAGAATGATCGGCACGAGGCGCGACTTCTTCGTCTGGATCAGCGTGAGCACTTCCGATAGTTCGTCGAGCGTGCCGAAGCCGCCCGGCATCACGATCACCGCATCCGAATTCTTCACGAACGTGACCTTGCGCGTGAAGAAATGGCGGAAGCGCAGCGAGATGTCCTGGTAGTGGTTGCCGGCCTGTTCGTGCGGCAACTCGATGTTCAGGCCGACCGACGGCGCCTTGCCGGCGTGCGCGCCCTTGTTCGCCGCTTCCATGATGCCGGGGCCGCCGCCGGAGATCACGGCGAAGCCTGCGTCGGACAGCTTGCGCGCGATCTGCGCGGCGAGCTTGTAGTGCGGCGTATCGGGTTTGAGGCGGGCAGAACCGTAGATGCTGACAGCCGGGCGGATCTCCGACAGGTACTCGGTCGCCTCGATAAACTCTGCCATAATCGTGAACATCTGCCACGATGCGCGCGCCTTCTTGGCCGTCGCGCGTTCTTGATCTGCGAGCGAACGCAGACTCGGAATCACTTTTCTCTTGTTCATAATGCCTGAAGAACGAAATCTGGAAGGTAAGACCCTGCTATTGGTTGACGGTTCGAGCTATCTGTATCGGGCTTACCATGCGATGCCTGATTTGCGTGGCCCTGGCGGGGAGCCGACCGGAGCGCTCTACGGAATCATCAACATGCTGCGCCGTATGCGCAAGGAAGTCAGTGCAGAGTATAGCGCTTGCGTGTTCGATGCAAAGGGCAAGACGTTCCGTGACGACCTTTATGCCGACTATAAGGCAAACCGTCCGTCGATGCCGCCCGACCTCGCATTGCAGGTCGAACCGATCCACGGCGCCGTGCGTGCGCTCGGCTGGCCGCTGCTGATGGTCGAAGGCGTCGAGGCCGACGACGTGATCGGCACGCTTGCGCGCGAAGCCGAGCGGCACGGGATGAACGTGATCGTGTCGACCGGCGACAAGGATCTCGCGCAGCTCGTCACCGATCACGTCACGCTCGTCAACACGATGACCAACGAGACGCTCGACCGCGACGGGGTGATCGCGAAGTTCGGCGTGCCGCCGGAGCGCATCATCGACTACCTCGCATTGATCGGCGACACCGTCGACAACGTGCCGGGCGTCGAGAAGTGCGGGCCGAAGACGGCCGTGAAATGGCTGGCGCAGTACGACAGCCTCGACGGCGTGATCGAGCATGCGGGCGACATCAAGGGCGTGGTCGGCGACAACCTGCGCCGCGCGCTCGACTTCCTGCCGCTCGGCCGCAAGCTCGTGACCGTCGAGACGGCCTGCGATCTCGCACCGCATCTCGAATCGATCGAAGCGTCGTTGAAGACCGACGGCGAAGCGCGCGACCTGCTGCGCGACATCTTCGCGCGCTACGGCTTCAAGACCTGGCTGCGCGAAGTCGACAGCGCGCCGGCGGAAGGCGGCGGCGCCGACGCGCCGGAAGGCGAGCCGGCGCCGGTGGTGGCGGCCGACATCGTGCGCGAATACGACACGATCCAGACCTGGGCGCAATTCGACGCGTGGTTCGCGAAGATCGACGCGGCCGAGCTCACCGCATTCGACACCGAGACGACCGCGCTCGACCCGATGCTCGCGCGGCTCGTGGGCCTGTCGTTCTCGGTCGAGCCGGGCAAGGCGGCGTATCTGCCGGTTGCGCATCGCGGCCCCGACATGCCCGAACAGCTTCCGCTCGACGAAGTGCTCGCGCGCCTGAAGCCGTGGCTCGAATCGGCTGATCGCAAGAAGGTCGGCCAGCACCTGAAGTACGACGCGCAGGTGCTCGCGAACTACGACATCGCGCTGAACGGCATCGAGCACGACACGCTGCTCGAATCGTACGTGGTCGAATCGCATCGCACGCACGACATGGACAGCCTTGCGCTGCGTCATCTCGGTGTCAAGACGATCAAGTACGAAGACGTGGCCGGCAAGGGCGCGAAGCAGATCGGCTTCGACGAAGTCGCGCTCACGCAGGCCGCCGAATACGCGGCCGAAGATGCGGACATCACGCTGCAACTGCATCACGCGCTGTATCCGCAGGTTGCGCGCGAACCGGGCCTCTTGCACGTGTACCGCGAGATCGAGATGCCCGTGTCGCTCGTGCTGCGCAAGATGGAGCGCACGGGCGTGCTGATCGATGATGCGCTGCTGCAGGCGCAGAGCACCGAAATCGCGACGCGCCTGATCGAGCTCGAAGGGCAGGCGTACGAACTGGCCGGCGGCGAATTCAATCTCGGCTCGCCGAAGCAGATCGGGCAGATCTTCTTCGACAAGCTGCAGTTGCCCGTCGTGAAAAAGACGCCGAGCGGCGCACCGTCGACCGACGAGGAAGTGCTGCAGAAGCTGGCCGAGGACTACCCGCTGCCGAAGCTGCTGCTCGAGCATCGCGGGCTGTCGAAGCTGAAGTCGACCTATACCGACAAGCTGCCGCGCATGGTGAACCCGTCAACGGGCCGCGTGCACACGAACTACGCGCAGGCCGTCGCGGTCACGGGCCGCCTGGCATCGAACGATCCGAATCTTCAGAACATTCCGGTGCGCACGGCCGAGGGGCGGCGGATCCGCGAGGCGTTCATCGCGTCGCCGGGCCACCGCATCGTGTCGGCCGATTATTCGCAGATCGAACTGCGGATCATGGCGCACATCTCGGGTGACGCGTCGCTGCTGCGCGCGTTCTCGCAGGGCGAGGACATCCACCGCGCGACGGCCGCCGAGGTGTTCGGCGTGACGCCGCTGGAGGTCAATTCCGACCAGCGCCGGATTGCGAAGATGATCAACTTCGGGCTCATCTACGGGATGAGCGCGTTCGGGCTCGCGTCGAACCTCGGCATCACGCGCGATGCGGCGAAGCTCTACATCGACCGCTATTTCGCCCGCTACCCGGGTGTCGCGCAGTACATGGAAGACACGCGCTCGGTTGCGAAGGAGAAGGGCTACGTCGAAACCGTTTTCGGCCGCCGCCTGTGGCTGCCCGAGATCAACGGCGGCAACGGCCCGCGCCGCCAGGCGGCGGAGCGCGCGGCCATCAATGCGCCGATGCAGGGCACGGCGGCCGACCTGATCAAGCTGTCGATGATCGCGGTGGACGACTGGCTCACGCGCGACAAGCTCGCGTCGCGGATGATCATGCAGGTGCACGATGAACTGGTGCTCGAGGTGCCCGACGGCGAGCTGTCGCTGGTGCGCGAGAAACTGCCCGAAATGATGTGCGGCGTGGCGAAGCTGAAGGTGCCGCTGGTGGCCGAAGTGGGCGCCGGCGCGAACTGGGAAGAGGCACACTGACGCACCGTTGCGCGGTTCCCGATTCCTGCGGCATATTGTTGCAGGGATGCTGAATATCGAGATGGTTTGCTTGTGGTCAACGCGCAAGCTCCCGGACAATGCATGTCATTGACACGGGGGCATGCGCGCCCCGCGTTCCGGGTTGGGCGCATCGAAGTGCTTCGAACTGCACATCGATGATGTCCGAACCGGTTAATCCACCGGGTCGCGCGAATGCATCGCGTTCGCATCGTCCGGCGGCAGCAGTTTCGAATCGCAAAGGGGGAACAGATGCATCGGATCATCATCGTAGGTGGAGGCGCGGGCGGCCTGGAACTGGCGACGCGGCTCGGCGACCGTTACGGCGCGCGCGGCAATCGTTCTGCGCGTGCGCTTGTCACGCTCGTCGACCGCAATCCGACCCACATCTGGAAACCGCTGCTGCACGAGGTCGCGGCCGGCAGCATGGACCCGTTCACGCAGGAGCTCGAATATGCGGCGCAGGCGCGCTGGCATGGCTTCGAGTTCCAGCAGGGCGGGCTGACTGGGCTCGACCGCGCGGCGAAGCGCATCACGCTGTCGCCCGTCAACGACAGCGACGGCGAGGAGTTGTTGCCGGCGCGCGAGCTGGAATATGACACGCTCGTGATCGCGATCGGCAGCACGACTCACTTCTTTGGCGTGCAGGGCGCGGCGGAAAACGCGATCGCGCTCGATACCGTGGGCGAGGCCGAGCGTTTCCGCAAGCGGCTGATCGCCGCGTGCATGCGCGCCGAGCATCAGGCGCCGGCGCCGACCGCGCCGGGTGAGGCGGCCGAGCCGCGCATCCAGGTCGCGATCGTCGGTGGCGGCGCGACCGGCGTCGAGCTGTCCGCCGAGCTGCGCAACACCGCGCAGGTGTTGTCGGCCTACGGGCTGCACAAGCTCGACCCGCGGCACGACGTCGGCATCGTGCTGATCGAATCGGGGCCGCGGATCCTCCCGGCGTTGCCGGAGCGCGTGTCGTCGGCGACGGCCGAACTGCTCGAAAAGATCGGCGTGCGGCTGATGCTCGCCGAGCGCGTGACCGAGGTGGCGCCCGGGGCCGTCCATACGGCGAGCGGCAAGACAATACGTGCCGACCTGACGGTCTGGGCCGCGGGCATCAAGGCGCCGGCCGTGCTCGCCAATCTCGATGGCCTCCAGGTCAACAAGCTCGGCCAGCTCGACGTGCGCCGCACGCTGCAGACCTTCACCGACGACAACGTGTTCGCGCTCGGCGATTGTGCGGCATGCGCATGGCCCGGCAACGAGCGCAACGTGCCGCCGCGCGCGCAGGCTGCGCACCAGCAGGCGAGCTTCCTGCTGAAGGCAATCGGCTGCCGGCTCGATGGGCGTCCGCTGCCCGAATTCACCTATCGCGACCTGGGCTCGCTCGTGTCGCTCGGCCATTTCAGCGCGGTCGGTAACCTGATGGGCGGGCTGATCGGCGGCAACATGCTGATCGAGGGGCTGTTCGCGCGCTTCATGTACATGTCGCTGTACCGGATGCATATCGCCGCGCTGCACGGCTATCCGCGCATGATGCTCGACACGGTCGCGCACTGGCTGCGGCGCACGACGCTGCCGCGCGTCAAGCTGCACTGAGCGCGCGTTCGCGCGAGAGGCGGGCGGGGCGCGCGCAGGTCGTGCGTCGTTCTCCGCCCGTTGTTCCTTGCGGGCAGCCGGGCTGTCGTGCCGGCGTGTGACGGGCAACATCGACCGCGTGTTTTTCGTTTCAATCGGCAAGCATCCGATCGCGCAACGGCGATCGGCATGCGGCCTGTTGCATCGCGATTCGACGGGGCGCCCGCGGTGTTTGGCGCGACGCTCGACGTGGCGAATCAACACGCCGTAATCGAGTCTTACATATCCGACAGTTGACGCGACAACGGATTATTGGGCATCTTGTCCGGGTTTCCGTTCGCGGCGGGGTGCCAACCGCCGCGACATCCGCGCCGTGCGCCGGCGCGATGCCCCGTCATGCCGTGTCCGTGATCGTGACGGCGGCCCCCAATCGAGGAGTGCATTCATGTTGAAACCCGAAGTCGACAGCCTGGTTCCCCACGTTCCGTTCTCGCGCCGCAAGTTCATGCAGGCCGCGCTGGGCGGTGCCTTCGCGGCGGCCGTGCTGCCCGTGTCGGCGCAGACGGTCACGACCGACAGCGAAGGGCTGGACGTCGACACCGTCGAGATCCGCTCGGGCGACGCGAGCGTGCCCGCGTATCGCGCGCAGCCGAAGGACAAGACGAACCTGCCGGTCGTCATCGTGATCCACGAGATCTTCGGCGTGCACGCGCACATCGCCGATGTCTGCCGCCGCTTCGCGAAGCTCGGCTATCTCGCGATCGCGCCGGACCTGTTCGCGCGGCAGGGCAATGCGGAGAAGTATCCGACGATCAAGGATCTGGTCGAGCACATCGTCAGCAAGGTGCCGGACCGGCAGGTGACCGAGGATCTCGATGCGACCGTCGCGTGGGCCGGCAAGAACGGCGGCGACCTGTCGCGTCTCGGCGTGGTCGGGTTCTGTTGGGGCGGCCGCCAGAGCTGGCTGTATGCGGAGCACAACCCGCACGTGCGTGCGGCCGTTGCATGGTACGGGTTCGTCGAAGGCAAGACCGACGAGATGACGCCGTTCAACCCGGTCGATCATGCATCGTTGCTGAAGGTTCCCGTGCTCGGGCTGTATGGCGAGAAGGATGCGAACATCACGCAGGCGTCGCTCGCCGACATGCGCAAGGCAATCCAGACGAGCGATTCGAAGCTCGCGCGCGAATCGGAGATCGTCGTGTACCCGGATGCCGGTCACGCGTTCTTTGCCGATTACCGGCCGAGCTATGTGAAGGCCGACGCGGAGGAGAGCTGGAAGCGCGCGATCGCGTGGCTCCGCAAGTACGGCGTGATGTAAACGGCAAGCGGCGGCATGGGCCGCCGCTTCGTTGTGACTGCGCCGCGCCGGCGCTTACGGCGTCGGGCCGGTTGCGATCGGCCGCGACGGGTCCGCGCTCCACTCGCTCCACGAGCCCGGATACAGCGATGCGCCGTGCAGGCCCGCAACTTCCAGCGCCAGTGCGTTGTGGCATGCGGTGACACCGGAGCCGCATTGCAGGATCACGCGATTCGGTTCGGTGCCCGCCAGCACGGCGGAAAACGCCTCGCGCAGTTCATGGCCGGTCTTGAAGCGGCCGTCGGCGGTCAGGTTGTCCTTGAAGAAGCGGTTGCGCGCGCCGGGGATGTGGCCGCCCACACGATCGATCGTTTCGTTTTCGCCGCGGTAGCGATCGGGTGCGCGCGCATCGATCACGACACGCGTGGGTGCGTTCACGTTGGCGAGCACGGCCGCCGCGTCGACTGTCGATTCGAGCGGCGCGGCCGCGCGGAAATCGCCGGCGGCCGGGTGCGGTACGTCGGCCGTCAGCGGCTGGCCGGCTGCTTCCCAGGCCTGCAGGCCGCCGTCGAGCACGGCAACCGAATCATGCCCGAGCCAGCGCAGCAGCCACCACAGGCGCGCCGCATAGGCGCCGCCTTGTGCGTCGTACGCGACGACCTGCTGGCCTTGCTTGAGGCCGCGGCTCGCGAGCAGCGTGGCGAGTGCGTCGCGGGTCGGCAGCGGATGGCGGCCGTTGGTGCCCGTCTTGCGGCCCGACAGGTCGCGGTCGAGATGGAGATACTGGGCGCCGGGGATATGGCCGGCCGCGTAGGCGGCCTCACCGGCGGCGGGATCGACGAGATCGAAGCGGCAGTCGAACAGCGCGACGCTGCCGGGCGCCGCCGCCAGGCGCTCGGCGAGATTGGCGGCGGAGATGAGCGTGGTGTAGTGAGTGTGTGGCATGACGGCTCCCTGGAGTGCGAATGGCCTGACATTCCAAGTCTAAACAAAAAAAGACGAGCCGAAGCCCGTCTTTTCGTCTGCCGGATACCGTGCGGCGTCAAAGCGCCGCACCAGTTATCAGATGTCGCCGAGGTGGCGGCGCAGGAACTCGTGGAAGTGCTGCATGCCATCTTCCATCGGGCTCTGGTACGGACCGACCTGCGACTCGCCGCGTGCCATCAGTGCACGGCGGCCTGCGTCCATCCGCATCGCGATCTCGTCGTCCTCGACGGCCGTTTCCATGTAGGCGGCGCGTTCGGCCTCGACGAACTCGCGTTCGAACAGCGCGATTTCCTCGGGGTAATAGAACTCGACGATGTTGGTCGTCTTTTGCGGGCCTTGCGGAATCAGCCACGACACGACGAGCACGTGCGGATACCACTCGATCATCAGGCCCGGGTAGTAGACCATCCAGATCGCGCCGAACTCCGGCGGCACGCCGTTGCGGAACTTCAGCACCTGCTCGTGCCATTTCTGGTAAGTCGCGCTGCCTGGTTTCGCGAGCGCGTTGTGCACGCCGACCGTCTGCACGCTGTACCAGTCGCCGAACTCCCACTTGAGGTCGTCGCACGACACGAAGCTGCCGAGGCCCGGGTGGAACGGGACGACGTGGTAATCCTCGAGGTAGACCTCGATGAACGTCTTCCAGTTGTAATCGCACTCGTGCACTTCGACGTGATCGAAGAGGTACTCGGAGAAGTCGAAGTGATGCTTCGTGCCGAGATTGGCGAGGTCGCGCGCGACATTCCGGCCCTCGGCCTCGAACAGCAGCCCCTGCCAGTTCTGCAGCGGGCTCTTGCCGAGGTTCAGGCACGGCTTGTCGGGGAAGTGCGGTGCGCCGAGCAACTCGCCTTCCAGATCGTAGGTCCAGCGGTGCAGCGGGCACACGATGTTCTGCGTGTGGCCGCGCCCATTGAGCATGATCGCCTGCCGGTGGCGGCACACGTTCGACAGCAGTTCGATCTGGTTCGCCTGGTTGCGAACCAGCACGCGGCCTTCCTGCTCGGACGGCAGCGCAAAATAATCCCCCGCCTCGGGCACCATCAACTCGTGCCCGACGTAACGAGGTCCTTTCTTGAAGAGGGTTTCGATCTCGCGCTCGAGTAGCGCCTCATCGAAGTATGCAGTGACTGGAAGCTGGCTGTGAGCCGACTTCAACTGAAGCGCATCGCTCAGATTGGACATTCCCACTCCCGGTGTTAGCGTGAAAGCAGTGAACAACCCAACCATCGAAAAATCGATTTAGGGAAACGGGGAATTATACCCGGTTCGCCTCGCAAGGCTAGGATTAAGTGCCTGATTTGTGTCAATTTTTTGTCGGGCGACAATCGGAAGGCGCACAATGTGTGTCGAAGGTGGGGCCGGAAGATGTACCCGGGTGCCACGACGGCAGGTCGGAAAATTCTCTTTTGCCGTAGAATGTCCGACTTGTTTTGAAATTTGACACCCTCGTCCATGGCGAAAACCGCATCCCCAGGCGCCACGCCGCCCGGCAATGGTACCGAACCGTTGCCGGACAATTACGAAACGGCGCTCGCGGAACTCGAGACGCTGGTTGCCCGGATGGAAGGCGGCGCGTTGAGCCTCGAGGATTCACTGACGGCGTATCGCCGCGGTGCGACCCTCGTTGCGTTTTGCCAACAGCAGCTCGAGAAAGTGGAGCAGCAGGTTCGCGTGCTCGACGGCGCGACGCTGAAGCCGCTTTCGTCCGGAACGGCCGCCACGGACGGCGAAGACGACGATCTATGACATTCGAACAATGGATGCGGTCCGTGCTTGACCGTGTCGAGGACGCACTCGGCCACTATTTGCCCGCTGAAACCGCGGTGCCGGAGAAACTCCACGAGGCGATGCGCTATGCGGTCCTCGGCGGCGGCAAACGCGTTCGCCCGCTGCTGTGCCATGCAGCAGGCGAACTGACCGGCGCGACCGAAGCGGCCCGCAACGCGGCGGCGGCGGCACTGGAGATGATCCACGTCTACTCGCTCGTGCACGACGACATGCCGTGCATGGACGACGATGCGCTGCGTCGCGGCAAGCCGACCGTGCACGTGCAGTACGACGAGCCGACGGCACTGCTCGTCGGTGACGCGCTGCAATCGCAGGCGTTCGTTGCGCTGACCGATGCCGCCGCGCTGTCGCCGGCGCAGCAGGCCGCGCTCGTGCGCGAGCTGGCGCTCGCAAGCGGCTCGGTCGGCATGGCCGGCGGGCAGGCGATCGACCTGGCGAGCGTCGGCCTCAAGCTGACGCTCGAGCAGCTCGAGACGATGCACCGGAAGAAGACGGGCGCACTGCTGCGCGCGGCCGTGCGGATGGGCGCGCTGGCCGGCGAGACGCCGTCCGCGGAAACGATGGCGGCGCTCGACGTATACGCGGGGGCCGTGGGTCTGGCCTTCCAGGTCGTCGACGACATTCTCGACGTCACGACCGATTCGGCGACGCTCGGCAAGACGGCCGGCAAGGATGCGGCGAATGACAAGCCGACCTATGTATCGATCCTCGGCCTCGACGCGTCGCGCGAGCTCGCAGCACAACTGCGCGCCGAAGCGCACGACGCGCTGAAACCGTTCGGCGCGCGCGCACAGCGTCTGGCCGAACTTGCCGACCTGGTAGTGAACCGGGTCAGCTGACGCGAAAGCCCGCCGCCGCGCACATGCTACGGTGCGTGCATCAGAATGCGGGCGCGTTTGATTTCCTACAATGGAACGACGATGTACGACTTGCTGAAAACCATCGACGACCCGGCGGATTTGCGCCGCCTCGATCGTCGCCAACTTCAACCGCTCGCGGATGAACTGCGCGCGTTCGTGCTCGACAGCGTGTCGAAGACGGGCGGCCATTTGTCGTCCAACCTCGGGACGGTCGAGCTGACGATCGCGTTGCACTACGTGTTCAACACGCCGAACGATCGGATCGTCTGGGACGTGGGCCACCAGACCTACCCGCACAAGATCCTGACGGGGCGCCGCGACCAGATGCATTCGCTGCGCCAGCAGGACGGCATCTCGGGCTTCCCGCGCCGCAGCGAGTCCGAATACGACACGTTCGGCACCGCGCACTCGAGCACGTCGATCTCGGCCGCGCTCGGCATGGCGATCGGCAGCCAGCTGAACGGCGACGACCGCTTCTCGATCGCCGTGATCGGTGACGGCGCGATGACGGCCGGCATGGCGTTCGAGGCGATGAACAACGCGGGCGTGTCGGAAGATGCGAAAGTGCTCGTGATCCTGAACGACAACGACATGTCGATCTCGCCGCCGGTCGGCGCGCTGAATCGCCATCTCGCACGCCTGATGTCGGGCCGCTTCTATGCGGCTGCGCGCGCAGGCGTCGAGCGCGTGCTGAGCGTTGCGCCGCCGGTGCTCGAACTTGCCCGCAAGCTCGAAGAGCACGCGAAGGGCATGGTTGTGCCGGCTACCCTGTTCGAGGAGTTCGGCTTCAACTACATCGGCCCGATCGACGGTCACGATCTCGATTCGCTGATCCCGACGCTGCAGAACATCCGCGAACTGCGCGGCCCGCAGTTCCTGCACGTGGTGACGAAGAAAGGCCAGGGCTACAAGCTCGCCGAAGCCGATCCCGTGCTCTACCACGGCCCCGGCAAGTTCAACCCGGCCGAAGGCATCAAGCCGTCGACCACGCCCGCGAAGAAGACGTACACGCAGGTGTTCGGCGAGTGGCTGTGCGACGAAGCCGAGCGCGATACGCGCGTCGTCGGCATCACGCCCGCGATGCGCGAAGGCTCGGGCATGGTCGAGTTCGAGAAGCGCTTCAAGGATCGCTACTACGACGTCGGCATCGCCGAGCAGCACGCGGTGACGTTCGCGGGCGGCATGGCAACCGAAGGCCTCAAGCCGGTCGTCGCGATCTACTCGACGTTCCTGCAGCGTGCATACGACCAGCTGATCCACGACGTCGCGCTGCAGAACCTGCCGGTCGTGTTCGCGATCGACCGCGCGGGCCTCGTCGGCGCGGACGGTGCGACGCACGCGGGCGCGTACGATCTCGCGTTCATGCGCTGCATCCCGAACATGACGATCATGGCTGCGTCCGACGAGAACGAATGCCGCCAGATGCTGCACACGGCACTGCAGCAGCCGAACCCGACCGCAGTGCGCTATCCGCGCGGCGCGGGCACCGGCGTGCCGACGGTGAAGGAATTCACCGAGATCCCGCTCGGCAAGGGTGAAGTGCGTCGCCAGACGTCGCAGCCGGAAGGCAAGCGCGTCGCGATCCTCGCGTTCGGCACGATGGTCGCGCCGTCGCTCGCCGCGGCCGAGGAGCTCGACGCAACCGTCGCGAACATGCGCTTCGTGAAGCCGATCGATGCGGCGCTCGTGCGCGAACTCGCCGAGACGCATGACTACCTCGTCACGGTCGAGGAAGGCTGCGTGATGGGTGGCGCGGGCTCGGCCTGCGTGGAAGCCCTGATGGAGAGTGGGGTTATCCGACCCGTACTACAATTGGGCCTCCCTGACCTGTTCATCGATCACGGCGACCCCGCGAAGCTGCTGTCGCAATGCGGTCTCGACGGCGCGGGTATCGCGAAATCGATTCGCGAACGCTTTCTGAATCCGGCGGCCGACGTCGCCGGTCAGGCGAAGCGCGTCGCATAAGCTGGCGCCGCCCGCGGGCGGTGTCGGTGCGACTGGCGCAACCGGTCTTCATTGATGCGGAAAACATGGGCCTGCGGGCCCATGTTGCTTTTCCGGCTGCCGCGTGACGCGGCGTGCGCGTCGTCGAACGCGCGGCTTACAAGGATTGAACAAGTTGACGTCCTCCCCCGCCTAAAGGCGAGCGATTCCCACGACTGGCGATGCACGTCCGCATCGGAGAATGTTCAGAGCCGCATTGACATCGCGATCATGCACGACACCACATTCACTGCAGGTCCACTCTCTTATTCGCAGTCCTGCGATACCTTTCGGCCGCGTCTTGCTGTCTTTCGACCCGCACGACGAACAGGACTGGGTAGAACCGCTTTCGTCGACTTCCTCGAACGTGACTCCGTGCGCGATCGCTTTGTAGCGGAGCCTGTTTCGGAAAGACGACCAGGATGCGTCGTAGACGCTCTTCGCCATCCTGGTTCTGGCGAGCTTCGCGGCCGACACGTTGCCGACCGCGATGTAATCGAAACGCCGCACCAGATCGAGCGCGAGCTTGTGTTGGAAATCGGCACGGGCGTTCGCCACCTTGGCGTGCAGCTTCGCGATATGCCGCTTGTGCTTTCGCGCCCGTTGCGCTTTCGCCAGCTTTTCCGCCGCGCGTCGACCGAACTGGTCATTGGGCAGCTTCTCGCCGGTCGAAAGTGTGGCGAAATCTTTCAGGCCGAGATCGATACTCACACCGGAACCGATCGGGCGCGCCCGGACATCGGGCATTTCAATCACGATGTTCAGGAACCAGTTGCCGCGCGCATCCTGCGCAAAGTTGGTTCCGTCCTTGACCTTGCCGTCGGGAAGCGGGCGGCTGCTGAATACGCGGAAAGTGTTGCCGGCGAAACGGAACGCGTCGCCCTCGCGTTTCAGATCACGCCCCTTCAGTGGTACCCAGCCGAGCGATTTCCTGCCGCGATAGCGCAGGTAGGGCCGACGGCGCTGGCTACGCGACTTCGCGTATTGCTCGCACGTCGCGTTGATCGTGCCGGAGTGTATACCGAGTTCCTTGCTGCTACCGGTGGTCAGCACGTTCAGATCAAATCCCGACGGCCACCTCTTGCGCCACTTGAGCGCATGCTTTTGCGTGTCGTTGCAGAAGTTCCAGACGTAGTTCACCGCGCGGCTCTGCTTGTTAAGCAGTCCGTTGAGCGATTTCACCCGGTAGCGATAGACAAGAATCATGCCGGTCATTCTAACGATGGAACGTCGTCTGTCGACGGCGCTCTTTTCCTTCCCGCCATCAGTGGCGGGGTTTCTCGGAGTAACAGATGAACCAGATGAATCCCGCCTTCGTGATGCCCGACGTGCAGAGCACGGTGGATACCCGCCAGATTCCGATTCAGCGTGTGGGCGTGAAGGCGGTCCGGCATCCGTTGACGGTGTGCACCGAAAGCGGCGACGTGCAGCCGACCGTCGGTGTCTGGAACCTCGATGTCCGCCTGCCGGCCGACCAGAAGGGCACGCACATGTCGCGCTTCGTCGCGCTGCTCGAAGAGAACCGTGCACCGCTGACGGTCGAGCGTTTTCGCGCGATGCTCGCATCGATGCTCGAGAAGCTGGAAGCCGAAGCCGGTCGCATCGAAGTCACGTTCCCGTACTTCGTGAACAAGACGGCGCCGGTGTCGGGCGTGCAGAGCCTGCTCGACTATGAAGTGACGCTCGCGGGCGAAAGCCGCAACGGCGATACGCGCCTGTTCCTGAAGGTGCTCGTGCCCGTGACGAGCCTGTGCCCGTGCTCGAAGAAGATCTCGCAGTACGGCGCGCACAACCAGCGTTCGCACGTGACGATTGACGCCGAGCTCGCGGCCGACCTGCCGGTCGAGGCGCTGATCCGCATCGCCGAGGAAGAGGCATCGTGCGAGCTGTGGGGCCTGCTGAAGCGTCCGGACGAGAAGTTCGTCACCGAGCGCGCTTACGAGAACCCGAAGTTCGTCGAGGATCTCGTGCGTGACGTCGCGCAGCGTCTCGATGCGGACGAGCGTGTGGTGGCATACGTGCTCGAAGCCGAGAACTTCGAGTCGATCCACAATCACAGCGCGTATGCGCTGATCGAACGCGACAAGCGACTGGCTGCATAACGCCGCGGCGTTTTGTCGCGTCGATGAAGAAAGGCCGCTCAAAATTGAGCGGCCTTCCTGTTTGCCGGTGCGACGTTGCGTCGCGTGCGCGGCGCGGCTCAGCGCGCGAGCGACGCGAGATCCCAGCGCGGCTTCACCGTGAATGCGTAGTCGGCATTCGCCTGCTCGGGCCAGCGGCCGAGCCGCAACGCGCCTGCCAGCGCGATCATCGCGCCGTTGTCGGTGCAAAGCGCGAGATCGGGGTAGTGCACGTCGAAGCCGCGCTTGGCTGCCGCGGCCGACAGCGCGGCGCGAAGCTGGCGGTTCGCGCCGACCCCGCCCGCGACCACGAGGCGCTTGAGCTTCGTCTTCTTCAGCGCGGCGAGCGACTTGGCGACGAGCACGTCGACGGCCGCGTCGACGAAGCCGCGCGCGAGGTCGGCCTTCGCGCGTTCGAGTGCTTCACCTTCGAGCTTCGCCGCTTCGAACTTCTTCATCTGCGTGAGTACGGCCGTCTTCAGGCCGCTGAAGCTGAAGTCGAGGTCGCCAGAGTGCAGCATCGGGCGCGGCAGCACGACCGCACCCGGCGTGCCGGTTTCCGCGAGCTTCGACACTTCCGGGCCGCCGGGGTAGCCAAGGCCGATCAGCTTGGCCGTCTTGTCGAATGCTTCGCCGGCCGCGTCGTCGAGCGTTTCGCCGAGCGTCTCGTACACGCCGACGTCGGTCACGCGCATCAGCTGCGTGTGGCCGCCGGACACCAGCAGCGCGACGAACGGGAACGGCGGCGGCTGGTCGACGAGCAGCGGCGACAGCAGGTGGCCTTCGAGGTGGTGGATGCCGACGGTCGGCTTGTTCCAGGCGAGCGCGAGCGCATTCGCGATGCTCGCGCCGACCAGCAGCGCGCCGGCGAGGCCGGGGCCCTGCGTGAACGCGATCGCGTCGATGTCGTCGCGGCGCGTGCCGCTTTGCGCCATCACTTCCTCGAGCAGCGGCAGCGCGCGGCGGATGTGGTCGCGCGATGCGAGCTCGGGCACGACGCCGCCGTATTCGCGGTGCATGGCGATCTGCGAGTGGAGCGCGTGCGCGAGCAGGCCGCGCTGCGTGTCGTAGAGCGCGAGGCCGGTTTCGTCACAGGAGCTTTCGATGCCGAGAACGAGCATGGGTACGGGCAGGGCACGCCGTATCGGGCGCGCCGCAGGAAGGTCAACGTAACCGGAAAGTATAGCAGGCGAGGGCCTGCCCCCGCTGGCAGCGGCCCGGGCCGGATGCCGGGCAGGTACAATCCGCGCCATGGAAACTTATGACATCGCCGTGATCGGCGCGGGCGCCGCCGGAATGATGAGCGCCGCGGTGGCCGGGCAACTCGGCCGCCGCGTCGTGCTGATCGATCACGCGCCGCGGCTCGCCGAGAAGATCCGCATCTCGGGCGGCGGCCGCTGCAACTTCACGAACCTGTACGCCGGCCCCGACAACTATCTGTCGTCGAATCCGCATTTCGCGCGCTCGGCGCTGGCGCGCTATACGCCGCGCGACTTCCTCGGGCTGCTCAAGCGCCATCACGTGACCTGGCACGAAAAGCACAAGGGCCAGCTCTTTTGCGACCACGGCAGCGACGCGATCATCGACGTGCTGAAGCACGAGTGCGACGCGGGCGGTATCGCGTGGCGCCGGCCCGTCGTCGTCGACGCGGTGCGCCACGCGCCGTCCGACGGCTTCACGCTCGACACGCAGCAGGCGGGGACGATCGGTGCGCGCGCACTGATCATCGCGACCGGCGGCCTGTCGATCCCGAAGATCGGCGCGACCGACTTCGGTTACCGGATCGCCAAGCAGTTCGGCCACAAGCTCATCGATACGCGGCCCGCGCTCGTGCCGTTGACGTTCGCGCAGCAGGACTGGGAGCCGTTCGCGGCGTTGTCCGGCGTATCGCTCGAGGTGCGCGTATCGACCGGCGACAAGAAGCGCGGCGGCGAATTCGTCGAGGACCTGCTGCTGACCCATCGTGGCCTGTCCGGGCCCGGGATCCTGCAGATCTCGAGTTACTGGCAGCCCGGCGACCCGATTCGCGTCGATCTGTTGCCGCAGCGCGACACGGTGGCCGACCTGCTCGACGCGAAGCGCACGTCGAAGCGCCAGATCGGTTCGCTGCTCGCCGACTGGGTGCCGTCGCGCCTCGCGCATGCGTGGCTCGACACGCATCGCGTCGCGGCCGACGCGCGGCTCGCGGACCTGCCCGACAAGACGCTGCGCCAGATCGGCGACGCGCTGTCCGGCTGGACGCTGACGCCGAACGGCACCGAGGGCTATAAGAAGGCCGAAGTGACGAAGGGTGGGGTCGATACGCGCGACCTGTCGTCGGCGACGATGATGAGCGCGCGCGTACCGGGGCTGTTCTTCGTCGGCGAGGCGGTGGACGTGACGGGCTGGCTCGGCGGCTACAACTTCCAGTGGGCGTGGGCGTCCGGCACGGCGGCCGGACAGGCCGCGGCGGAGTATGCGCGCGGCGCCTGACGGGGCTGGGGCGACGCCGTTTTGGCGGGGCCGGGCCCCGTGCCTTTAGACAATCGCTCTGCTATACTCGGTAGTCTTTCCCTGCAAACCTTTATTCGTGTCGGATCATGACGATCATTCGCGTTAAAGAGAACGAGCCGTTCGAAGTTGCAATGCGTCGCTTCAAGCGTACGATCGAGAAGAATGGTCTGTTGACCGAGCTTCGTGCGCGCGAGTTTTACGAGAAGCCGACCGCGGAGCGCAAGCGCAAGAAGGCTGCTGCAGTGAAGCGTCATTACAAGCGCATCCGCAGCCAGACACTGCCGAAGAAGCTGTACTGAACGATTGGGCGCCGCGCGGTTCGCTGAGCGGCGCACCGGCGACTCCGTGCGATCAGGTGATCGCGAAAGATCGAGCATGATCGTGCGACCGATCGGGCGAGCCGCCGATGCCGGATTCGAGCAACCCGCTTGAGACTTTGTCCCAAGCGGGTTTTTGTGTTGACGCCCTTGGCGGGCGTCGGATTCACGTTTCCTTCCCGGGTGAAAGATGAGTTTGAAAGAGCAGATCAGCGAAGACATGAAGGCCGCGATGCGCGCGAAGGACAGCGAGCGCTTGGCAACGATTCGCCTGCTGATGGCCGCGATCAAGCAGCGCGAAGTCGACGATCAGATCACCCTCGTCGATGCGGGCATCACGGCCGTGATCGACAAGATGATCAAGCAGCGCAAGGATTCGATCAGCCAGTTCCAGGCAGCCAGCCGTGACGACCTCGTCGCGAAGGAGCAGGCCGAACTGGTCGTGCTGAGCGGCTACATGCCCGAGCAGCTGTCGGAGGCCGAGGTGGCCGCCGAAGTGCAGGCAGCGGTCGCGCAGACGGGCGCCGCCGGCCCGCAGGACATGGGCAAGGTGATGGGCGTGCTGAAGGGCAAGCTCGCCGGCCGCGCCGACATGACGGCCATTTCCGCGCTGGTCAAGGCCGCGCTCACGAAGTAACACCTGTTTCCCCGGCGTGCGCGGTGCGTGCGCCGGGGTGTCGTATTGTCTTTTTTCGCTCGATCCCACGGTGATTCCGCATTCGTTCCTGCAGGACTTGCTGAACCGCGTCGATATCGTCGACGTGGTGGGCAAGTACGTGCAGCTCAAGAAGGGCGGCGCCAATTTCATGGGGCTGTGCCCGTTCCACAACGAGAAGAGCCCGTCGTTTACCGTTAGTCCAACCAAGCAGTTCTATCACTGCTTCGGTTGCGGGGCGCACGGCACCGCGATCGGCTTCCTGATGGAACACGCGGGGCTCACGTTCCCGGAGGCCGTGCAGGATCTCGCGCAGTCCGTCGGGCTGACCGTGCCGCACGAGCCGTCGATGCGTGGCGGCGGTGGGGGCGGCGGCGGTGGTGGTGACTATCCGGCGCCGGTGTCGAAATCGGTCGCGACTGCGTTGTCCGATGCGATGACCGCCGCGTGTGACTACTACCGCAAGCAGTTGCGCGGCGCGACCGTCGCGATCCAGTACCTGAAGAACCGGGGCCTGACCGGCGAGATTGCCGCGCGCTTCGGGCTCGGTTATGCGCCGGACGGCTGGCAGAACCTCGAGGCCGCGTTCCCGGATTATCGCGACGAGTCGCTCGTCGAGTCGGGGCTCGTGATCGTCAGCGAGAAGACCGATGCGCAGGGCGTTGCGCGCCGCTACGACCGGTTCCGCGAGCGGATCATGTTCCCGATCCGCAATGTGAAGGGCCAGGTGATCGGCTTCGGCGGGCGCGTGCTCGGCAGCGGCGAGCCGAAGTATCTGAACTCGCCTGAAACCCCGCTGTTCAACAAGGGCAGTGAGCTGTACGGCCTGTTCGAGGCGCGGCTCGCGATTCGCGAGCGCAAGTACGTGCTGGTCGTCGAAGGCTACATGGACGTCGTCGCGCTCGCCCAGCTCGGGTTCCCGAACGCGGTCGCGACGCTCGGCACCGCGTGCACGCCGATTCACGTGCAGAAGCTGCTGCGCCAGACCGATACGGTCATTTTCAGCTTCGACGGCGATTCGGCCGGGCGGCGCGCGGCCCGGCGAGCGCTCGAGGCCTGCCTGCCGCATGCGGGGGACAACCGCACGATCCGGTTCCTTTTTCTGCCGGCCGAGCACGATCCGGACAGCTATGTGCGCGAGTTCGGCGAGGCGGCGTTCTCCGAGCAGGTCGAGCGCGCGATGCCGCTGTCGCAATTTTTGCTGAACGAAGCAATTGCCGGCAAGGCGCTCGATCAGCCGGAAGGCCGCGCGAAGGCGCTGTTCGATGCGAAGCCGTTGTTGCAGGCGCTGCCCGCGAACGCGTTGCGCGCGCAGATCATGCACATGTTCGCCGACCGCCTCGATATCCCGTTCGAAGAGGTCGCGGCGCTGTCCGACGTCGATACGCGGATCGCGGCACCGCCGCGCCAGGCGCCCCCGCGCAGCGAGCGGCGCCGCGTGACGGACAGTGAAAAGCGTGCATTGCGCACGCTGGTGATGCATCCGCGCATCGCGTCGCAGCTCGACGATGAGCAGCTGGCGACCCTGCGCGCATTGCCGCGCATCGGCGAGCTGTTCGCGGAAGTCGTCGATCATGCGCGCGCGCTGGGCGAAGGCGCGGAGTTCCGGCTGCTGTCGGATGTCCTGCGGACGTCCTCGAATGGAGCGACTTACGAGGAAATCTTCCGCGAAATTCTGGACTATGATGAAAACGTCCGCGACTTGCTGTTACAGAATCCGGAAGACGAGACGGTGCCCGAGCGGCAGCGTGAACAGGAACGGATCGCGGGGGAGGAACTGCAGGCGGCGGTGCTCAAGATGCGTTACGACGCTTGTTGCGACCGGCTTGACAGGCTGGCGCGGCAATCTACCTTCACACCCGAGGAATTGGCCGAATTGACGGAATTGAACCAGCAGCGGACCGACATGAAGCGTCGGCTCGGGCTGTAGGCGGCTGGAGAGCTTAGAGAGGGCTCCCCAGCGTGCTATAATATAAGGTTTCCAGCGGTTTGTTTTCTAAGCAGAGGCGAGAATCGCGATGGCAAAGACGACAGGCGGAAAGAAAGCAACAGGCAAGGGCTCGACGGAGCCGACCAAAAAGGTCACAGCGGCCAAGTCTGCTTCTTCCACCAGGACAACGTCTTCAGCCACGTCAGCCCCGGCAGGAAAGAAAACCGCGGCCGGCACTGCTCAGGCTGCGCCGGCGCCGGCAGCCAGAACACGGGCTGCCGCCAGACCCGACTCCGGGCCGGCCAAGCCGGCGGCGAAGCGGGCAAGTGCGAAAAGCGCAAGGGACACGACTGCCGCCGCGGACGAAACGGCAGTACGTACTACTCATGCACCCACGGTTCAACCGGCTGTCGTCCAGCAGCCGCGAGTCGATATAGCCGGTACGGCGAACTCCATGACCAAAAAGCTGAACGAAGTATCCGTCGAAGACGACGCAAATCAGAGCGACGAGCAGCCCGCAGCAGCGGCGGCTGCCCCGGGCAAATCCAAGGTGCGCGATCGTCGCGCCAAGGAAAAGGCGCTACTGAAGGAAGCGTTCGCGACGAGCACGCCGGGTACGGCCGAGGAGCTCGAAGAGCGCCGCGTGAAACTGCGCGCGCTGATCAAGCTCGGCAAGGAGCGCGGCTTCCTGACGTACGCCGAAATCAACGACCACCTGCCGGACAACTTCACCGAGACCGAAGCCCTCGAAGGCATCATCGGCACGTTCAACGACATGGGCGTGGCGGTCTACGAGCAGGCGCCGGACGCGGAAACGCTGCTCCTGAACGACAACGCGCCCGCCGCGTCGTCGGACGATGAAGTCGAAGAGGAAGCGGAAGTCGCGCTGTCCACCGTCGATTCGGAATTCGGCCGCACGACCGATCCGGTCCGGATGTACATGCGTGAAATGGGCACGGTCGAGCTGCTCACGCGCGAAGGCGAAATCGAGATCGCGAAGCGGATCGAGGACGGCCTGCGTCACATGGTGATGGCCATCTCCGCGTGCCCGACGACGATTGCCGACATCCTCGCGATGGCCGAACGCGTCGCGAACGAAGAGATCCGCGTCGACGAGCTCGTCGACGGCCTGCTCGATCCGAATGCTTCGGACTCCGCCGATACCGACGGCTTCTCCGCGAAGGAAGCGGAAGCCATCGAGAACGAGGACGAGGAAGCCGAAGAGGAAGAGGAAGAAGAGGAAGAGGAGGAAGATGACGGTGCCGCGCAGGCATCGGCCAACGCCGCCCAGCTCGAAGCCCTCAAGCGTGCGTCGCTCGAGAAGTTCTCGCAGATCAGCGAGTGGTTCGACAAGATGCGCCGCGCATTCGAAAAGGAAGGCTACAAGTCGAAGGCCTACCTGAAGGCGCAGGAAACGATCCAGACCGAACTGATGACGATCCGCTTCACCGCGCGTACCGTCGAACGCCTGTGCGACACGCTGCGTGCGCAGGTGGACGAAGTGCGTCAGGTCGAACGTCAGATCCTGCACATCGTCGTCGACAAGTGCGGCATGCCGCGCTCGGAATTCATCGCGCGCTTCCCGGGCAGCGAGACCGATCTCGACTGGGCCGAGAAGATCATGGCCGAAGGCCATTCGTACAGCGCGGTGCTGTCGCGTAACATCCCGGCGATCCGCGAACAGCAGCAGCGCCTGCTCGACCTGCAGGCGCGCGTCGTGCTGCCGCTGAAGGACCTGAAGGAAACCAACCGCCAGATGGCGGCCGGCGAACTGAAGGCGCGCCAGGCGAAGCGCGAAATGACCGAGGCGAACCTGCGTCTCGTGATCTCGATCGCGAAGAAGTACACGAACCGCGGCCTGCAGTTCCTCGACCTGATCCAGGAAGGCAACATCGGCCTGATGAAGGCGGTGGACAAGTTCGAATACCGTCGTGGCTACAAGTTCTCGACCTATGCGACGTGGTGGATCCGTCAGGCCATCACGCGCTCGATCGCGGACCAGGCGCGCACGATCCGTATTCCGGTTCACATGATCGAGACGATCAACAAGATGAACCGCATCTCGCGGCAGATCCTGCAGGAAACCGGTCTCGAGCCGGATCCGGCAACGCTCGCCGAGAAGATGGAGATGCCGGAAGACAAGATCCGCAAGATCATGAAGATCGCGAAGGAGCCGATCTCGATGGAAACGCCGATCGGTGACGACGACGATTCCCATCTCGGCGACTTCATCGAGGACACCAACACGGTCGCGCCGGCGGATGCCGCGCTGCATGCGAGCATGCGCGACGTCGTGAAGGACGTGCTCGATTCGCTGACGCCGCGCGAGGCGAAGGTGCTGCGGATGCGCTTCGGTATCGAGATGAGCACCGATCACACGCTCGAGGAAGTCGGCAAGCAGTTCGACGTCACGCGTGAGCGGATCCGTCAGATCGAGGCCAAGGCGCTGCGCAAGCTGCGTCATCCGAGCCGTTCCGACAAGCTGAAGTCGTTCCTCGAAGGGAACTGATTTCCAGCGTCTCTCCTGCGAACGCCGCCGGCATCCGCGTGATGCCGGTGGCGTTTCTCTCCTTTGTTGTTACAATGCCGGCCCGGCTTCGTCGTCGGGGCAGCGTGTGACACGCTTCGCTTCTCATCAGGGCTTGTAGCTCAGCGGTTAGAGCAGTCGACTCATAATCGATTGGTCGCGGGTTCGAACCCCGCCGGGCCCACCAGATTTCATGCGCGCGTTCGCGTGGCATGCCGAAAACCCGCGATGGCTTCATGCGTCGCGGGTTTTTCTTTGCGTGGGCGCGTGACCCATGTCGTGATCAGGAAAGTACCGAGAGGGTGCCGCGTCGCCGTCAATCGAAGTATGCTGTAGCGCGGCCGTTTCACACGCGATACCGATTGCGGCCCAAGGCAAGCCAAACAGCCCCGCGATCCATCCGGCGGCGAGAACAAACAGACTTCGGCCGGGAGTGGGACGGCAATCATGACCATGCTGCGTTCGTGGGGTGCGCTTCTTTCGTTGCTGGCGCTCGTTGCATGCGCGAGCCTGCCGCCGCAGGCAGATCGCGCGCCGACGCACGCGTACACCGATACGGACAACACGCGGCTGGGCGTCGCGTTCCAGCAGCAGGCCAGTACGCATCCGGGGCAGGACGCGTTTCATCTGCTGACCGATCCGATCGACGCGCTGGATGCGCGCGTGTTGCTCGCCGATCGCGCGGACCGCTCGATCGATCTTCAGTACTACATCTGGCATGACGACTTGACCGGGCACGAACTGGCCGATGCGATCATTCGCGCGGCCGATCGCGGCGTGCGCGTGCGTGCGCTGCTCGACGATCTCGGCACGAACGCGGACGATCGCAAGCTGCTCGAGATCAGTTCGCATCCGAACATCGAGATCCGGCTGTTCAATCCGGTCGCCACGCGCCGGTTCAAGAAGATCGGCACGGTGTTCGAGTTCTCGCGCGTCAACCGGCGCATGCACAACAAGGCGATGATCGCGGACAACCAGGCGGCGATCGTCGGCGGCCGCAATATCGGCGACGAGTATTTCGGCGCATCGTCGATGGTGGAGTTCGGCGATCTCGACGTCGTCGTCCATGGCCCGGTCGTGAAGAACATCTCGACCGAATTCGACACGTTCTGGAATTCCCCGTACGCGTATCCGATCAGTGCGCTGGTCGGGCACGATGCGGCGCCGGGCGGGCTGGACCGCGAGCGCGAACGGTTGCGCGACTACCTGAGGACCATGGAGGACAATCCGTACGTGCTCGAGGCGAGGCAACGGCTCGACCGGATCGTTCACGGGGAAGGCACGGAACTGTCGTGGGGTCACGCGACGGTGCTGTATGACGATCCGTCGAAGATCGCGCACGCGCCGAAGGACAGCGACGGGCACCTGATGCCGCAATTGCGGGCGCTCGCGTTACAGCCCGAGCATGACTTGCTGATCGTGTCGCCGTATTTCGTGCCGGGCAAGGAGGTCGTCGCGCGGCTGCGCGCGCTCACGGCGCGCGGCGTACGTGTGACGGTGCTGACCAATTCGCTCGCGTCGACTGACGTGGCGGCCGTGCACGCAGGCTACCGGCGATACCGCAGCGACCTCGTGGCGGCCGGCGTGCGGCTTTACGAACGGCGGCCGTCGGGCGACAAGAGCATTTCGAAGAAGGTGATCATCGGCTCGTCGCGTGCATCGCTGCATGCGAAGACCTACGTGTTCGACCGCAAGAGCATTTTCATCGGATCGATGAATCTCGATCCGCGCTCGCTGAACCTCAATACGGAGATCGGCGTCTACTGCGAGAGTCCGGCGATTGCGTCGCAAGTGGCAGACAATCTGGACGGACGGCTCGATCGAATTGCGTGGCGTGTCGAGCTGAGAACCGATCCGGCGGGCAACGGGCAGCTCAAGTGGATTCAGACCGATTCGGACGGGAAGGTCACGGAACTCGATCGCGAGCCGGAAGTTTCGGTCCCGCGGCGGATGGAAGTCTGGTTTCTCGGGCTGTTTCCGCTCGAGTCGCAACTGTGAGCGACGATGCCGCGCACGACATTCAGCAACCCGTGCGGCCGTGCTGCTCGATGACGGCCGCGAGCTGCCTCGTCGCGGTCTCGATCGTCGTGTCGCTCAGCCCCGAGTACCCGAGCACGAAGCCGTTGTACGGCCGGCCGTCGCCGACCCGATAGCTGCTCAGCGACTGAAGCAGCAGGCCATGCGCGGCTGCCGCGCGGGCGACATCGGTATCGTGCAGCGGCATCGCGAGATCGGCCGACAGATGCATGCCGCCCGGGCTTTCGCGAACGCTCAGCACGGTGCCGAGGTGGCGGGCGAGTGCGGCTTCGAGGCTGCTCCGACGCTCGGCGTAGAGCGTCCTCATCCTGCGCAGGTGTCGTGCAAAGAGGCCGGTGTCGATGAATTCGGCCATCGCCAGTTGATCGGCCGAGTGGCCGCGATGGACGAGTTCGCGTAGCGTGCGGGTGAAGCGGTCGACCAGCGTCGGCGGAACCACCATGAAGCCGAGCCGGAGGGCGGGAAACATGGTCTTGCTGAAGGTGCCGAGATAGCAGACCGGTGCGTCGGCATCGAGGCCCTGGATCGCGGGCAGTGGCTGGCCGCCGTGGCGGAACTCGCTGTCGTAATCGTCCTCGATGATCCACGCGCCGCACGCACGTGCGTGCTCGACGAGCGCTGCGCGCCGACTGGGGCTCATCAGCGCGCCGAGCGGGTACTGGTGCGACGGTGTCGTATAGATCAGCCGGGGCGGCCGGGTGCGCCATTGTTCGTCGGTTGGCGCCATTCCTTCGTGGTCGACCTCGATCGGCACGAGATCCAGCCCGGTCGACCGGAATGCGGTTCGGGCGCCGTTGTAGCAGGGATTCTCTAGCCAGCCGTATTCACCGGGATTCGCCAGCATGCGCGCGCACAGTTCGAGGCTGCTTTGCGTGCCGTCGGTGATGAATACCTGGCCTGTTTCGCAGCGCACGCCGCGCGAGACCCGGATGTAGGCGGCCACGGCACGCCGCAATTCGGGCAGCCCTTCGACCGGGCCGTAGGCGAGCTGCGCGGGCTGGATGACTCTCCACGCGCGCTCGATGCAACGGCGCCATTGGGCGACGGGGAATTCATCGAGCGAAGGGAGGCCGGGAACGAACGGCAGCATGCGTTCGGGTTCGGGATCGGCGTTCTCCAGCCCATGTACGCGCTCGGACAATCGAACCGGGGCCGGGCCGCGTTCGGGCCCTGCGCCAGAACAGCCGCACCCGTCCCATAGCGTGATCGTCCCGTTGCGCGTGGCCGCCACGAAGCCTTCCTCGGCAAGGCGCTCGTACGCATAGACCGCCGAGTTGCGCGCGATGCCCAGCTCGGCCGCGAGCACGCGCGTCGATACGAGCCGCGTGCCGGGCGGGATGTGCCCGTCCAGCAGCATGTTGCGCAGGCTCCGGTAGAGGGCTTCCTGCTGGCTGTGGCGTGTCGTGCCGTCCTGTCTGGAAAGCGATGAGACGAGCAGCGCGAGATCCATGGGCTGGTTCTAGAATTTTTGGGTGAGCTGGTTCTTTTGAAGATGCGACGCGCGTCGTATCGTTCACGTTCCCGTGGCGCCGGCCGGTGCGCGGGCATGTCCAGCGATCGTCACGGATAGCCGCGCGCGTATTTTGATTGATTTGGCCAGAGACTGTCGATGGGCTGATCGACCGGTCATTCGCGCGTGCAAAGCTGTATCGTTCAATTCTATTAACTTCGTAGTGCAAATATATTTCGAGTGAGTGCCTGCGCCTGGCCGAAACGCGGGCCGCTCGCTGCGCGCCAGGGCGTGCAAATAGGAAAACGAAACATGAAAGACCAGACCGTCATCTCCCCCACGTCCCGCACCACCATTCGCCGCCTGCCGGAACTGGCAAGCCACGATCGCGAGACGCTTCATCGCATCGTGGACGAGGCCTACGTGTGCCACATCGCATTCGGTTCGGGCGAGGACACGCACTGCATCCCGACCGCGCACTGGAGACGGGGCGATCACCTCTATATTCACGGGTCGAACGGCAGCCGGATGATCAAGATGCTGGCGGCGGGCACACAGGCCTCCATCGCGGTGACGTTGCTGGACGGTCTCGTGTTGGCCAGATCGGCTTTCAACCATTCGATGAATTATCGATCCGCGGTGATCTACGGGCGGTTCGAGATGGTGGAGGGCCGTGCGGACAAGCTGGCGGCGCTGGATGCATTGATGGACAAGATCGCGCCCGGTCGCAAGCATGACGCGCGGCCCGGCAACGACAAGGAAATCAACGCGACCAGCGTGCTGCGGATTGCGCTTGCGGAAGCAGCCGTGAAGGTCAGCGACTCAATGCCGTCCGACAAGGACGAAGATCTCGCGCTTGCTGTCTGGACGGGGATCCTGCCGCTGAAGATGACGCGCGGTGCGCCGGTCCATGCCGAGGGCAGCGTACCGGTGCCGGATTATGTCCGGAACTGGGAGGCGTAAGTTGCACGGCAGGGCCGTGCGGTTTCGCTGAGAATGGTGGCGCGCGGAAGGTTGCGCCGAGCTGCGTTCGCACGGCAACGAGATGCGGTTTCGCCAGCCGGCAGTGCGAATACCGCGCTGCCGTCACGGCGTGCATATCACTCGGTGCGATGCTCGTGCGTCTCGTGTGGCGGATGCGACTCCGCAGGGTGCGGATGCGGTGCAGGTGCGTGCTCGCGGGCCGGTTGCCGCGGCTGCGCTGCCGCGTGTTCCTGGGGTTGCGCTTCGTTGTGCGGTGGCGCCTCTTTTTGCACGTGCTGCTGAGTCTCGGTGCGTTGCTGCATGGCTTCGCGCTGCCGTTGCTGCTCCGCATTGTGTTGCTGCAACGCCTCGCGCTGCTGTTGTTCTGCGGCGCTGTGTTGCTGCATTTCCTCGCGTTGCTGCTGTACTGCGTTGTGCTGTTGCATCGCTTCGCGTTGTTGCTGAGCCTCGTTGCGACGTTGCTGCTGCAATTGCTGCTGCTGGGCGGCCACGCGATTTTCCTGCGCGGCGTGCGCCTGCTGCATGGCCTGCTGCCGCTCCTCGCGCATCACGCCGGGCGCATGTTGCGCCGGTGCTTCGGTATGCGGTTCGTTCGCACGGTTCTGTGCGAACGCGCCGGGCGACGGCCGCACGCCGGGGCGCGCGTCGTTTGCGCCGAAGTGCGGGATCGTCATCGGCACGGCGCCCGGGCGTTGCTGCATGGCCTGCCCGCGCATTGGCTCTGCGCCCGGCTGCATCGTGTTGCGTTCGATCGTCGTGTTCGTCGTATTGTTGGTGACGTTGCCGCCGTAGTTGTTCGTGATTCGCGTGTTGCGGATGTTGGTGATGTTGTTGATCACGGTGGTCGACTTCGACACGTACGTGGTGTGGTTGTACACCACGGCCGGGCGCTGCCAGCCGCCGTTCCAGCCGGGGCCTTCCGGACGCGGCGCGCCCCAGTTCATGCCCCATGCATGCCAGCCCCAGTCGTGATGCCCGAAGATCGCGGCGCCGACGGCGATGCCGACGCCGAACGTGATCACGCCGGCGGCAACGACATCCCCCGTGCTGTATGAAGGCGGTCGGTACACGTAGCCGGGGTAGGCCGAAACCGGCTCGCCGTAGACGACCGTCGGGTTGTACGACGGGACATAGACGACCTCGGGCTGTGCCGATTCGATCTCGATGGCCTGGGCGGGGGGCGGCACGATCGCCGGCCCCGCGTAGACCACGGGCGCGTCGGTAGCCGGCGTATAACTGGCCGGTGCGGCCTGCGCGACTTGCGTGACTCGCATCTGGCTGCCCGAGCGCAGATGGCCGGACGTCTGCGCGCGCTGGCGCATCACCTGGATCGCGTTCATCACGTCGGTAGGGTCGTTGTAGTAGGCCTGGCCGAGCGACGTGGTCCAGGCCGGGTTCGACGCCATCTGCGACAGCACCGCGGGGAACGCGGTCAATGCCTTGACCGACGGATCCCACGGCTGCGTATCGGTGGCGGTGGCGAGTGCCTGTCCCTTCAACGACGGATTCTGCATGACCCAGTTATTGGCGGCCGTGACCTGGTCCGGGTAGGTTGCACCCGCAAGCACCAGCGCGACGAGCTTGTCAGGGAACAGTGCGATCGGCGCGACCATCTGGTAGAGCTGGTCGGCAGTCGGCGGCGTGTAGGCGACGGGCGTCGAGGCGGGCTGCGCCGCGGCGGCCGCGCTTGCGTCGCTGGCCGGAGTGGCGGCGCTGCTGTCGCCGTTCTTGTTGCAGGCCGAGAGGCCGAGCAGCGACACGATGAGGGACGATGCGATCAACGTTCTGACGGGGCGGTGTGCACGTGTGTTGTTCATGTTGTTCGTTCGGGGTTGTGTCGGCGTTGGCAGGCACGCGGGCCGCGCGATCGGCCTGAGCACTGTGCCGCGGCCGTCAGCGCATGCTCCGGGGGCATCGGCCGGGGCCGGCGGCAGGGTCGTGCTCGCAGGGGGCTGTCCCGCGACGAATCGATATATCCAGTTAAACGCACGACACGCGCGGAAGTTGTCTGCGCGTTGTGTAACAGTGTGTACCTTGCAGTCCGTAAGCGGGCCGGCACTACTCGGGTAATGGACATGAAAGTTGCTTGCGCAACGATTGCAAGGTTGGCGAGGGCATCATCGCGCCGCAGGCTGCGCCTCGAGATCGCGCGGAATACAAAAAACCCGCGAAGGCCTTGCGGCCCTCGCGGGTTTTTCAAGCGATCACATCCCGTTCCATATATGCGCTGTGGTGCGCATGCGGAACCGGGGCGGTCATCTTTCCATCAGCGTGCGAAATCCGACGTGCTTTGGATGAACGTGTTCAGCTTCGAGATGTTCACGCTGCCGAAGCCCGTCGTCGCGTCCCAGCCGGCCTTCGCCTTGTAGCCGTAGGTGCCGCTGCCGTTGTTGCCGGACGTGACGTCGTGCAGCAGTGCCGCGTTGCTCGGGAAGTACTTGTAGATGCTCGACGCGGGGAACCCGAGCGCATTGTTGTTGGCGGACTGCAGGCGCGCCCAGATGCCCGTGAAGATCGGCGCGGCGAGGCTCGTGCCGCCTTCGTTGTTGAGGTAGCCGGAGCCCCACAGCGTGTCGGACGTCTGGCCGTTGACGACGAGAATCGCGCCGGTGCGCAGGTCTGCGTCGAAGCCGACGTCAGGCAGTGCGCGCTTGGTCGATCCCGTGAGGCTCGACGATTGCCACGACGGCGCGGCTTCGTACTTGCTGTACCCGCCGCCCGTCGACCATACGGTGCCCGGCTGCCAGCTCGGATCGTTCCAGACGATCTCGCTGTTGTACGCGTTGGTCGACGTATTGGTGAACAGCGTCGTGCCGCCCACGGCGATCACGTACGGCGACGTTGCCGGCTCGCTCACCGTGTAGGTCGAGCGCGACGGCGTGCCGCTCGCACATTCGTACGCGCCATGGTCGCCGGCGGATACCGAGAAGGTCTGCCCCTGCGCGACTGCCTGCTTGAAGATGGTGTCGTCGGTGGCCTGCGAGCCGGTGCTGTTCGCGGACGATTCGCACACGCCGAGCGACACGTTGATCACCTTCGCGACGTTGTCGGTCACGGCCTTGTTGTACGCGGCGGTGATCGCCGTGAGCGTCATCGACGGCGCGACGTAGAACACGACCTGCTTCACGCTGCCGCCGGCCGCGCCGACGATCGACTGGCTGTCGAGGTTCCATTCGACGGTGCCGTCGGTGTCGGTGTACGCGCTGCCGGACGGGCCCGTCTTCACGATGCTGCTGCTGATCGTGCCGAGGCTGTTGTTTGCGGCGAACGTATTGAGGTCGCTCACCGTCTGCGACAGGTCGCCTTCAGAGATGATGCCGACGGTGGTCTGCGACGCGGTCGGCGTGCCGTCGCCGCCGTAGATCGACGAGAATTCGGTCGGGTTGTGCGGCACCGCCGATGCGCCGGCCGGAATCGTCAGGTTGCTGGTGTTGCCTTGCGGCTGGCTGCCCGCGCCCGTGTGCATCAGCTCGACGTTCTGCAGGCCCAGCACCGAACCCACGACGCCGCCGATCGCGTTCGGCACTTGCGCGGCGTCGGTATTCGCGTAGACGCTGCGGCCGTTGCGCGTGAAGCGCTTGAGCGTCGTGCGGAACGCGGACTTGATGGTGGCCGCGGTGCCGGACGCGGAGACCAGCAGACGGTTCGGCGCGACGACGATGTTCACGAAGCCTGCCTTGCGCAGATGCGCGACGACCGAGGCGACCTGCTGGTCGGTCGGCGCATATTGCGACGCGAACTGCGCCGGCGTGAGGAACTGCCGGTAGTGCGGCGAACCAGGCGTGTGCAGGTCGTGCAGAAACTGGTCGAGTTGCGCCTCGTTGCGCAGGTTCAGCCCGAGCACGATGTCCACCGACTCGCCCGGCGCCATCTCGACGGCGGCTGCTGCAGCCGCGGCCGTGCTCGCGGCGGGCGCGCCGGCCGTACCGGCTTCGCTCTGCTGCACGAGCGGCAGGAAACCCTTGGTGTGCGTTTCCGTCCAGCCGGCCGCAGGCGCGGCATGGGCGGTCGCCATGCCGAACGATGCGGCTGCCGCGGCGGCGAATGCGAGTTTGACGAAGCGATTGTGCTTTTGATTCTTGTCTGCAACCTGATTCATTTGAATTACCCCTCCGGTTGAACATCGAACAGCACGAACAACAATGGTCGACAGCGGTGCGGGTCATGCACCGCCGATTTCTGTCGCATGCGTGCGGATGGCACGGACGCGACAGGGCCTTTCGCCCGGTCCGGAACGGTGTCTTTTCTCCGGGGGCGAAATACGGAAAATGCGGTA
The DNA here is from genome assembly GCF_030482505.1 of Burkholderia sp. AU45274. Classification (NCBI taxonomy): domain Bacteria; kingdom Pseudomonadati; phylum Pseudomonadota; class Betaproteobacteria; order Burkholderiales; family Burkholderiaceae; genus Burkholderia; species Burkholderia sp. AU45274. The sequence goes on from NZ_JAUJQE010000001.1 coordinate 645,087, forward strand.
ACGGGAAGGCTGCGCCGCGATACGACGCAACTGCGCCGGACGTGACGCGGGCGGGGTTGCTAGAGCAACAGTTTCGTTGTCCTGCTCATTTGATTCGATCCTTCGACCCGCTGCCGGATGGCAGTTGTCCAATGAGATGCATCGGGATGTTGCATGCGTCGGCGCGCGAACGATGCGGCCGGCGGCGAGCACTGCGGTGCGGCGAAAGCGAAAAAAACGTCGAGCGGAAGCGATTGCGTAATGAGCAATTCGTCAGATTGCTTGCATCGGACGGTATCAAGAACGAAAGCGAGGTGTCAAACTTTTTTTGATTATATGAAACTAAATTAAAGCGAATAGGCGCAATGTTTTTGAAAATATTGGCAGTGTTTTGTAATATTCGAGGCCGCCACAGAAAGTAATGCGGAATGCGAATTGCCGATCATTTCCGGTTTGATGCGTAATGGGCGCAATTCGCCGATCGTGTTCGAGGCGTGACTCGAATCGCTGGGTCGCGGTGAAGCAAGGCGAGCACGCGGGCATCAGGAAGCAGGGCATGAAGCTACTGCCGCGCACCTGCATGCCGCAGCGCGTCCACGGCTTCCGTGTTGTCGTGCGACCGCGCGAGCTGCAGCAGCGACTGACCGCGCCGATCGACATGATTCGGATTCGCGCCACGCGCGACGAGGAGTGGAATCAGGTCGAAGCGATTGAACAGCGTGGCGAATCCCAGCGCGGTTTCCCCGGCGCCGTTCGTCTGGTCGATCGGGCATGGCGTATCGATCAGGCGCCGCGCGATGTCGGGTTCGTTCTTGAAGAGGGCACCCATCAGCGCCGTGTTTCCGTGGCGGTCGCCGGCGCATGCGTTTGCGCCGGCCGACAGCAGGTAGTCGAGCGCGGTGGGCTGGCCGTCGTAGGACGCGAGTATCACGGCCGTAAAGCCATGGCTGTCGGTGGCATCGACGGGATAGCCGGCGTCGTGCAATGCGCGCAGGATGTCGACTCGTCCGACACGGGCAGCGTCGAACCAGTCGCCGTCGTAGCGGCGCAGCGCGGCAGGGTCGGCCGGCGCATACGCCGGCTGGTCGGGAAGGTGCGCGCAACCGGCGAGCGCGGCCAGCGCCAGAACTGTTGCGGTGGAGCGGATCGCGCGCGTCAGGCGTTCGGATTGCATGAGAATGTCCTGATGGGTGGGTGAGGTCGACGTGCGCGGCGCAACCCCGCACGTCGACGGCGACCGGAGTCGCGGGATCAGTTCTCGTTCAGCTTCGCGGCGAGCGCCTGCACTTGCCCGACGTCGGCGTGCACGGCCTGCGCGAGACGCGTGCCGTAGTCGGCATCGGCCTTGTAGAAGTACGACAGCATCGCGTACTGGTTGTGCGCGTTCGTCACCTTGCCGAGATCGCCGGACAGCGCGGTGATCAGGTCGTCCCTGTCCTGCAGCGACAGGCTGCGGTAGTACTCGCCCGCCTGACGGAACCGCAGCTTCTTGTGGATCGCTTCCTGCTGCGTCGTTCCGTTTAGCGTCATGCGCACGGACTTGTATTGCGGATCCGGCGCGAGTTCATGCAGCGTCGACGGTTCGTAGTTCACCTCGCCCTTGCGGTCGCCGGCGTTCATCTTGCCGTCCTGGTTGTTGTTGACCACCGGCACGACGGGCCGGTTGATCGGCAGGTCCATGTAGTTCGCGCCGAGCCGGTACATCTGCGTGTCGGCGTACGCGAACAGCCGGTCCTGCAGCATGCGGTCTTCTGACGGCTCGATGCCGGGCACGAGTCGCGACGGCGCGAACGCCGATTCCTCGGTCGACTGGAAGTAGTTGTCGGGCACGCGGTTCAGCGTCATCGTGCCGATCTTGCGCTCGGGCACGCCCGTCCATACCTTCGTGTCGTCCAGCGCATCGAAGTCGAAACGGTTCAGGTCCTGCGGCGTGAGCACCTGCACGTACAGATCCCACTTCGGGAAGTCGCCTTGCTTCAGCGCGCCGTACAGGTCGTTCGTCATCATGTTCCAGTCGCGCCCGATCGATGCATTGATGTCTTGCGGACGCAGGCCGTGCACGCCTTGCTGGCTCTTCCAGTGGAACTTTACGTAGTGCACGTCGCCGTGCGCATTGACGAACTTGAACGCGTGCACCGCGAAGCCGTCCATGTGACGATACGAATCGGGCATGCCCGCATTCGTGTATAGCATCGTCAGCATGTTCGTCGCTTCAGGTGTGTGCGCGAAGAAGTCGAATGCGAGGTTCGGATCCTGCACGCCGGTCACGGCGCTCGGCTTGTTCGCGTGAACGAAGTCGGGGAACTTGATGCCGTCGCGAATGAAGAACACGGGCCAGTTGATGCCGACCATGTCCCAGTTGCCCTGTTGCGTATAGAACTTCACCGCGAAACCGCGCGGATCGCGCGCCTGTTCAGGCGAGCCGCGATAGCCCATCACGGTGGAGAAGCGCACGAACACGGGCGTGCGGGTGCCGGGTGTGAAGACCTTCGCTTTCGTCAGGTTCGAGATGTCGGCGGTCGGCACGAACTCGCCGAATGCGCCGGTGCCGCGTGCATGCACGACCCGTTCCGGAATGCGTTCGCGATCGAAGCGCTGCAGTTTCTCGATGAGAGCGGAGTCTTGCAGGAGCACGGGGCCGGCAGGGCCGGCCGTCTGCGAATTCTCGTTGTCGCCGACGGGGGCGCCCGTGTCTCGCGTGAGTTCGGCGGCATGGGGGGACGCGGAAAGTGCAACGCAGATCGCGGCGACTGCGTGTCTCAGCACGCGATGGGAGGATGAGGACATGACGATGGAACTCCTTGAATCCGATCGGTGGTGGGGAAGCCGACTGAATTAGAAGAGATCGTCAGACGATTGGCTAATTGATATTCGATATGTTTCCGATAGCGACGGCGTCGATGCGGCATGGGTGCGGTTCTCATCGGCGCAGGCGATGAATATTGTTGCGTGCGCAATGAGTTGTTGCGTCACGCGCCGTGAAGCGATCCACAAGCATCGAACGCGGCCGCGTTGGACTTGCGATCCACATCTAGAGCATCGGCGCCGCCGCAGTCTCGACAAACCTGGCTGTGCGGCACCGATCAACCCGGCATCAACCCGCGCCTGCCTGCCACCCGAGCCCGAGGTTCTTCTGCAACGACACGTAGTCCTTGATCAGCTCGGCCTGCCCGGCGATCACGTTCTGCTGCGCGGCCAACGCTTCGCGTTGCGTATCGAGCAGGTCGATCATCGATGCGACGCCCGCGCGATAGCGCTCGTCCATCAGCGACCGGGAATGCACGGCCGACGTCTGCACCTTGGTGAGCGCAACGACATGCTCGCGCTGGTGCCCGTAACGTTGCAATGCCGTGTTGGCGTCCTGCAAGGCCCCCAGCACCGCCTTCCGATAATTCGCTTCCGCCTCGTCTCGCGATGCTTCGGCCGCGCGCACCGCACCGCGCGTACGCCCGAAGTCGAGAATGTTCCATTGCAGATACGGCGCGCCGACCCAGGTGAAGTTCTGCTTGCGGAACAGGTGGCCCGGGTCCGTCGCGCTGAAGCCGAGATCGCCGAGCAGCGTCACCTTCGGGAAATAATCGGCGACGTGCTCGCCGATCTGCGCATTGCTCGATGCGAGCCGGCGCTCGGCCGCGCGAATGTCGGGGCGCTGTTTCAGTAGCGTGGCCGGATCGCCGATCGCGACGCTGCCGGGCAGCGTCGGCAGCGGCGCATCCGATGTCGACAGTGCGGCGTCGAGCGCACCGGGCGCGCGGCCCGTCAGGATCGCGAGCCGGTCGAGCGATTCCGTCACCTGCGCGTCGAGCGGGATCAGCGATGCACGCGTGTTTTCGACTTGCGTCGTCAGGCGTTCGATGTCGGCATCGGCGGCAACGCCACGCGCGCGACGCTGCTGCGTGAGTTCGAGCATCTTCTGCTGCAGTTCGGCAGTGCGCCGCGACAGCGCAAGCCGCTGCTGTTGATCGCGCAGGTCGATGTACGCGTTGGCGACTTCGGCAGCGATCGACACCTGCGTGTCGGCGAGATCGGCGTCGACCGCTTCCGCTTGCGCAGATGCCGCTTCGACCGCGCGGCGCGTGCCGCCGAACAGGTCGATTTCCCAGGTTGCGTCGAAGCCTGCCGAATAGAGCTGCAGCGGGCCCGAGCCACCCAGCGACGGCGAGGTGCCGCCCGATTGACTCGAACCGTTCGACGGCAGCAGCGAACCGAGCGCGCTCACGTCCGGCTCGCGCATGCGGATGGCGGCGACGGTGGCCGACGACTTCGGCAGCTGGGCCGCACGTTGTTGCGAGAGCTGCGCGCGTGATGCGCGCAAGCGGGCTTGTGCCGCGTGCAGATCGGGGTTGTACGCGAGCGCGGCGGTGATCAGGTCGTCGAGCTGGCGATCGTTGAGCGCGTGCCACCATGCGCTCGGCGCGGGCGCCGCGGGGTCGACGCCGGTGGCCGGCGCGCGCACGAAGGTCGGCGCATCCGGTGCGGCGGGCGCGCCGCGATAGTCGGGGCCGACCGTGCAGCCGGCGAGCAGGCACGCGGCCGCGCACAGCGTGAGCGCGGGGCGGCGGGGCAGGGAGAAGGGTTTCATCGCGTAAGACGGTTCAGTGGCCGGACGACATCGGCTGCGGCCCGCGCGGCGTTCTCAGCAGCAGCGCGAGCGGCACGCAGGCAAGCAGCGCGAGGCCCAGCAGATAAAAGGTTTCGGAATAGGTCATCACGACGGCCTGGATCTGGATCTGCTGCGCCAACTGTCCGAGCGCGCGCATGTTCGAATACGCGAGGTCGCCGGTGTGCGAGAACCAGTTGGCCGCGTAGGCCGACAGCCGGTCCTGCCCGATCAGCGAGTTCGCCGTCACCGATTCGCGGAGCGCGGCCGTATGGAAGGTCGTGCGCCGGTCGATCACGGTGCCGATGCTCGCGAGCCCGATCGAGCCGCCGAGATTGCGTGCCATGTTGTAGAGCCCGGCCGCATCGCCCGAGTCTTCGCGTGCGACGGCCGCCATCGAGGCCTGGTTCAGCGGCATCATCGCGAGCATCTGCGCGACGCCGCGAATCAGTTGCGACCAGACGAAGTCGTGGCCGACGCTCTGCGCGGTCAGGCTGATGTCGAGCATGCAGCTCAGGCAGAACAGCAGCAGCCCCGAGATCACGAGGATGCGGAAATCGACCTTGCCGAGCAGGCGCGGCAGGATCGGCATCACGAGGAAGGCGGGCAACCCCGACAGCAGCATGATCGCGCCTGCCTGTTCCGCGTTGTAGCCGGCGACGATCGCAAGGAACTGCGGCAGCAGGTAGGACACGCCGTACAGCCCGGCGCCCACCGCGGACACGATCACGATCACGCTCGCGTAGCGCGGGTTGCGCATCAGCGACAGCCGCATGATCGGCCGCTTTGCAAAGATCTGCGACAACGCGATCAGGATCATTCCGGCAAGCGACACGAGGCTCAACGTGACGATCATCTGCGATTCGAACCAGCGCTCGCGCTGGCCTTCCTCGAGCACGACGGTGAGCGAGCTCAGCCCGATCGCAAGACCAAAGATCCCGAGCCAGTCCGCGTTCAGGAATGCATGCCATTGCGGGCGGTCCGACGGCAGCCCGAATATCAACAACGCCATCAGCAACAGGCACACCGGCAGGTTCAGGAAAAAGCACCAGCTCCAGCTGACGTTCTCCGCGAGCCAGCCGCCGAGCACGGGGCCGAACAGCGGCCCGAGCAGCACGATCAGGCCAAACAGCGTCATGCCGACCGGCAACTGCGACAGCGGCAGCCGCGTGCGGATGATGGTTTGCGCAGTCGGAATCAGCGCACCGCCGGTGAAGCCCTGGCCGATCCGGCCGGCGATCATCATCGGCAGCGAATGCGACCAGCCGCACATCATCGAGAAGGCAATGAACAGCGCGGAGTTCGTCAGCAGGAAATTGCGCAGCCCGAACACGCGCGTGAGCCACGCGGCGAGCGGGATCATCACGATCTCCGACATCAGGTAGCCGGTCGAGATCCATGTGCCTTCGGTGCCGGTCGCGCCGATTTCACCCTGAATCTGCGGCAGCGCGGAGTTCGTGATCGAGATGTCGAGGGTCGCCATCAGCGCGCCGAGCGCGCCGGCCGCGACCGCGATCCAGTCGGTCACGCTCGCACGGCCTTCGTGCGGCGGCATGGGCATCGTGGCGGACGGTTCAGCCATGATGCGTCTCGTCGCGGGCCGGGCGCGTATCGACGTCGACCGTCACCGACAGCCCCGGCAGCAGCATGCGCTGCGCGCGGGCGTCCGCGGCGAGGCGGATGCGCACCGGCACGCGCTGGACGATCTTCGTGAAGTTGCCGGTCGCGTTCTCGGGCGGCAGCAGCGCGAATTGCGCGCCCGTGCCGGGGGCGAAGCTGTCGACCACGCCGGACAGCGCGCCGTCCGGCAGCGCGTCGACGTGCAGTTCGACGGGCTGGCCGATGCGCATGTTGCCGATCTGCGTTTCCTTGAAGTTCGCGACGAGGTAGATCGAGTCGACGGGCACGACGGTCAGCAGGCGCGTGCCGGGCTGCACGTATTGACCGACGCGCACGGTGCGATCGCCGACGCGGCCGGCGAGGGTGCTGCGCACGATCGTGTTGTCGAGGTCGAGCTGCGCCTGTGCGGCGCTGGCCTGCGCGGCTTCGAGCTGCGCGCGCGCCTGCTGGAGCTGCGCGGTGTACGACGCGATCTGCGTGCGGGCGGCCGCGATCGACGCATTGTTCGCGGCGAGCGTCGCGGCCGCCTGATCGCGCGTGCTCTTCAGGTCGGCCACGCGTTCGCGCGTTTCCGCGCCGGTCGCGGCGAGCGGCGCATAGCGCGTGTATTCGTCGCTGGCGTGCTGCGCATTGATGCGCGACACCTTCGCCTGTGCGTCGGCCTGTTCGAGATTCGCGTGCTGCTGGCGGATGTCGGCCTCGGCGCGTGCGATGTCGGCGCGGCGCGCATCGACGGTCGCAAGCGACTGCGCGAGCGCGACCTGGTACTGGCGGACGTCGAGCCGCACGAGCGGATCGCCGGCCTTCACGGCCTGGTTGTCGCGCACGTACACATCGGTCACGTAGCCGGCGACCTTCGGCGCGGCGGTCATGCTGTCCGCCTGCAGGTACGCGTCGTTGGTGCTTTCGATGAAGCGGCCGACCGTCCACCAGCGGCCGAGCCAGACGGCGCCGCCGATCGCCGCGAGCACGGCGACGACGAGCAGGATGCGCCGTTTCGATCCGTTGCCGTTGCGCGGGGTTGTTCCGTTTTCCTGACGATCTGCTTTCTGTGGCGGGTCTTGCGGCGTCGACATGCTGGCATCCAATTTATTCCAAGTGGAAGAATTATTCCAGTTGATAAAATTGTGTCAAGTAGAATGTCGGTCGATCGAATGACGAGGAAGGCATGAACGAAGCGAAGAAGCTGCGCCGTACGTCGGCGGGCGGCTACGCCCGCGGCGACGAAACGCGCCAGCGGATCATCGAGGCGGCGATCGAACTGTTCGGCGAGCGCGGGTTCGCGGGGGCGTCGACACGCGAGATCGCCGCGATGGCCGGCGTGAACGCGCCGGCGCTCCAGTACTACTTCGAGAACAAGGAAGGCGTGTACCGCGCGTGCGTGGAGACGATCGCGGAGCACGGCTGGGAAGTGTTCGCGCCGGCGGTCGGCCATGCGTGGGCGATGCTCGATGCGGACGCGGACGTCGACGTGCTGATCGATGCGTTCGTCGGGCTGCTGCGCGCGCTGTCGGACCGGATGTTCACGGCGCCGAAGACGATGAACCAGCGGATGTTCTTTGCACGCGAGCAAGGCGGCCAGGAGCCGGCGAGCGCGAGCGAAATCCTGATGAAGCGCATGCGCAAGCCGCTGAACGACGTGAGCGCCGAGCTGATCGGCCGCATCTCGGGGCGGCCGGCCAACGATCCCGTCACGCGCCTGCGTGCACTGAGCCTGTTCGGGCAGATCACGGTGTTCCACATCGCGCAGCGTTCGGCGCTGCAGTTGCTCGAATGGGAGGCATTCGAAGGCGAGCGCGCGGAATTGCTGATCGACACGATTGCCGAGCAGACGCGGGTGCTGCTCCAGCAATGGCACGTGCAGCGTGACGTATTGGCCGCCGAATCTGAAGCCGGCTCGAAGCGGGAGCCGGGTGCGACGGCGAAACGTACGGCGAAGGCCGGGGCGTCGACGCCCGCCGCGAAAGGCCCGCGGCGCGGGAGCAAGCCCGCCGCGCGTTGAACGCGGCGCGCCGTCGGCCCCGGCCGGTCAACCCGGCTTGCGCTCCGGTGCGGCCGGCGACGGCGGCCGGGCCGTCACTTCGGCAGCATGGCTGCTGTCGCCGTGGGTGCCGTTTTCGTCATCGACCACCGGCCGCGATCCGTCCGCGTACGCAACGACGCTGCGCTGCGGATTGGCGATCCGGATGCCGCGTTCGCGGAACGTCTCCGCGATCCGCCGGTTGAATTCACGCTGTACGCTCCAGCGCGTCGAGTCCGTGCATTGCATCTGTCCGGCCAGCGCGAGCGTCGCGCCGTCGACCTGGTCGATACCCCAGTAGCTGAAGTCCGACAGGATGCCGTCGCGGTACTTCGGATCGTCGCGCAAGGCCGCACCGATCTCCTTCAGCGTCGCGATCGCGCGATCGATATCCTCGCCGTAGGCAATGCTGATCTTGACGGCCGCGTTGCCGAGTCCGCGATTCGTATTGTTGACGGTCGTCACCGAGCTGAACGGAATCGTGTACAACGACCCGTCGCCGGCGCGCAGCCGCACGGTGCGGATCGACAGGTACTCGACCGTGCCCGACACGCCGGCGAGCGTGACCCAGTCGCCCACCTGCATCGCGTTTTCCATCAGCAGGAAGATCCCGGTGATGAAATCCTGCACGAGCTTCTGCGAGCCGAACCCGAGCGCGACACCGAAGATGCTGGCGCCGGCAAGCAGCGGGCCGACGTTCACACCGAGCTGGCTGAGGCCCGTCAGCACGACGACGAGCGCGATCATCACGAACAGCAGTGTGCGCAGCATCGGCAGCAGCGTGCGCAGCCGCGCCGCGCGCATGAGATTGCCTTCGCGCGTCCAGCGCTGCAGGCGGCGCTCGATGGCGATGTTCGCGGCTTCCCACACGACGAGCGCGACGATGGCCGCGATGGCGATCGTCACCAGCGCCGACGCGAGCCGGTGGCCGATCGTGCCGGTCTCGAACGCGCGGAAGATCGGTACGCCCCAGATTTGCAGCAGCAGCACGATGGTCACGATGCCGATCGCGCCCGACACGATCTGGCGCAGCAGCGGGTAGTAGCGGTACGCGTGCGCATGGACGATCGTGCGATCTTCGTCGCGGCCCTGGAACAGCCGCGCGAGCGCGCCGAACACGACGATCGACACGATCCGCATGCCGATCATCACGGCGATCGAGTGGCCGCCGAGCGTGATCAGCACGCGGTAGCCGTTGTGGACGTCGAGCGCCCACACGAACCACAGGGCCATCACGATGAAGACCGATACGGGCGCCCATGCGTCCGCGAGCGCGTTGGCGATCATCGCGAAGGACGGGCGATCCTCGCCGGCCGCGCGGATCCGCGCGGCGACCGGCAGGCGGCACTGGAGGATCAGCGCCGAGACCATCAGGTGCCCGACGAGCGCGACGGCTTTCAGCAGCGCGACGTGACCGGCGTCGCTGAGGCCGAAGTTCGCGGCGATCTCGACCGCGGCCGTGCAGGCGCCGACCACGATCACGATCCGCGCGATCGAGCGTTGCGCGAAGTCGGCCCATGCGTCGCTGATGTGCAGCAACCGCAATTGCCGCGCATCGGGCTGGAAGAACAGCCGGCTGACGATCGTGACGAGTCGGCAGATCACGTAGATGTCGATCAGCGCTTCGAGCGCGGATTCGACCGGGGCGCCCGCATCGCCGATCACCGACATCGTCAGGCTCGCGACGCCGACGAACACGAGCAGCGGTACGGCCCGTAACGCAAGGCTGACCAGCGCGCGCGGCATCCGGTGCAGCAGCGTGGTGTGGCGGCGCGCGTGGCCGCGGCCTTGCGACGACGCGGGCGCGGCGTCGGGGACGTTGGAAGCGTCTGGCGGGGCGGCTGCGCCGGGTGGTGCGTTGTCTTCGTCGAGCGTCGCGGAGTCGGGTGTAACGGACTCGGGCGCGGACTCGGACTCGGGCGCGGTGCGGCGCGACGTGTCGGCGCGCCGAGCGGCCACTGCGGCCAGCGCACGTCGCAGCAGCCGCTTCGCGAACCATTCGACGACGAGCGCGGGCACGAGCACGGCGATGATGATCCACAGCGCGTGTGCAAGATCCGCGCGCTCGTCGGCGCGCACCAGCTTGTCATGCCACCAGCTGCCGACCGAGCCGACATCGAGCAGCGAGTGCAGCGATTCCTTCAGCGCACCGCCGATTTCGATGGTCCAGCGCGATCCCTGCCGGACGAGCATCGATGCGAGCCCGTTCGACGTCAGTGCCGCCGGGGCCGCGGCGGCCGACGCGGCGCTGGCCGCAGCCGCATCGCTCGCCGCGAACGCGGGCGCGCTCAACGCGCCGACGGCCGCGATCGCACGCAGCGTCGTTTCGACCTGCGCGCGATCGCGCGGATTTTCGAGCACATTGAGTGCCTGCTGCGCCTGTTGCGGCGTCAGCGCGGGCGCGGTGGCGGAAGCGGCCGACGCGGCGGCCGGGGCGGGAGCGGCCGCATGGGCGGCCGAGACGACGGCGGCCAGCAGCCAGCCGAGGAGGAAATGTCGCATGGAGTAGGCATGCGGGCGCGCATCGGCGCGCGGCCCGCCAGGCTGAACGATGGACGGAAGTTAACATGATTGCGATGGGAACCGAATAGTTCCGTCGACGATCATTCGAATCGGGCATACCCGGCGCGGCGCGGGCGTTTGCGGCGCGTGTGCGCAATCATGGGTCCGACGCGGACCGCGGGTCGTCGGACAGGTTGGGGCGTTTCAATGATCAACGCGTAAGACATTTGTAATGCCGGCTCGTCGACAACGATGAGCCACGCACGCGCCGGGTCGAATTAATCTGGAATCCTGCTGAATCACGCGGGCTCGTCGTGAAAAACCGGCAGTACGTGTTCCGCGATTTCCTCGATGACTTCGCGCACGGGCCGGTCCGAGCCCGGATTCAGCGTGACGTGGTGCGTGCCCGCGGCGTGCATGTCCCGCAGGATGTCGATCAATGCGCGGCGTCCGGTTGCATAGCCGAGCGGCAATGCGGTAGCCGGCGCATCGGGATCCGCGACGAGGTCGAGCCGCATCGATACGCCGAACGCGCGAAAGGCGGGCGTCGCGAGCCGGTCGACCGCCGCGCGCCACATCGAATGGCGTGCGCGCTGCGTGTCCGGATCGCGGTGGTACGTCATCCAGCCGAGCGAGTGCCGCGCGATCCAGTCGACACTTTGTCCGCCCGAGCCGACCGCCAGCATCGGCACGGCGTCGGCGCCGCGCGGCAGCAGCGTGAATTCGGGCGCATCGGGCGGCGCTTCGTCGGGCACCACGCGCGATGGCACGCCGAGCGCGGCCGCGACGACGTCCCAGTGGGCGCGGTAGCGGTCGCGCCGCGTCTCTGCGTCGACGCCGAACGCCGCATATTCAGGCGGCCGGTCGCCGGAGCCGAGCCCGAGGATGAAGCGGCCGCCCGACAGCGTCGCGACCGACAGCGCGCCTTTCGCGATATGCAGCGGATGACGCAGCGGCAGCACGATCGCGCCGCTGGCGAGCGCGATCCGGCGCGTGCGTGCCGCCAGTGCGCCGAGCAGGACCCACGGGTCGAGGTGGCCGACCGGATCGGGGTAGTCGGCGCTGTTCAGCGGCACGTCGCGAATCCACAGTGCGCGAAAGCCGAGCGCGTCGGCCAGCGCCGCGAGTTCGAGCTGCTCGTCGAAGTCGGCGACGATATGGCCGGTGCGAAGCAGCGGAAGCGTGAGGCCGATCGACAACCGTCCGTCCGAAAAGACGCGATGCGCGACATCGGGGCGGGCAGGGGCGGGCGTGGTCATGTCGAGTCCTTGGAGGCAGCGCGAAGCGAACGCGCGACGTTGCGTGTTCGAATGCTAGCGTGTTTGCACGACGGTTGCCCGGTATGGCATGCGCAGTGACCGGTTGACGTCGAGGCAACGCAGGGCATGCGGGCAGCGGGCCGGGCATAATCGGGGCCTTCCGTCATTGAAGACAACAAATCCGCATGAATATGCTTCGACACATGGCGATCGGTCTGGCGGCAAGCGCGATGCTGTTCGCGGTCGCGTCGGACGCGCTCGCGGACGATGCGCAGCGCGCCGCTATTTGCAAGACCGCCGAGGAAACGGGCTACACGGCCGACATCCGCAATTGCCTCGGACTGAAATACGAAGCAGCCGACAAGCGCTTGAATGCGGTCTACAAGACGAAGATGGCGAGCCTGGATGCGCAGGGGCAGGCGAGACTGCGCAACGACGAGCGCCGCTGGCTCAAGGCGCGGGACGCGACGTGTGCCGAATCGCGGCAGCCCGATGCGGGCGGCACGCTCGGGCTCGTGGAGGTCGACAGTTGCTTTGTCAACGAAACCGAGCGTCGCATCAAGGTGATCGACGCCTTTCGTTGAGGGGTCGCGCCGGCTCCAGTGCTATGCCACTCGCAGCGTCGTGCCGCGCAGCGTGAGGCCGAGGCGCGACGCCACGCGTCGTGACGCGCGGTTGTCGCTGTCGGTGCTGTAGAACAGCGTGCGCGTTTGAAGCGACGGCAGCCGCGACCACGCCGCGGTCACCGCCGCCGCGAGCCCGCGCCCGCGAAATGCAGGGGCCGTCGCGAGACCGAGTTCGGCACCGGCTTCGGACAGCCGCGCGGCAAACGCGACCGACGCGACTTCTCCATCGACGACGGCCGCGCACCACGGCGCCCACAGATCGGCGGCGCTTCGAAATCCCATCGAGTACAGGCCTTCGGGCATCCCGTGCGTGGACAGCGCGTGCAGCAGATGCCGGCCCGCGTCGCTGTCGCCGTCGATCAGCGCGACGCGCGCGTCGGTGTCGAAACCGAGTGCGTGCGGCAGCGGGTAGACGAGGCCGATATTCCAGTGCGGAACAGGGGCGAGCAGCGCGAGATAGCGATCGAGGTGCGCGGGCTGCATGCGGTCCGCCAACGGCGGTTCGCTGCTGGCCAGGTGCGCGAGTTCGTCTGCAACAGCAGTGGGCACGTCGGCGCGTATGCCCGCCAGGTTGCCGTCGGCGCTTCGGCCGAGCCAGAAGCGCGGCCCGGGCGAGCAGTCGGGATCGTTCTCGCGTTCGATCCGGCGATCCGGATGCAGGCGGAACAGCGTGCGGTAGTCGGTATCCAGCCAGTCGTGTGCGTCAGGCATGTGTCGGGTAGTGGGCTCCGGTCGGGTGGTGCGTGCCGCGCGAGGAAGGCCAGGACGGCGCCGCGCGCCGGTTCATGCGGCACTGTGGGCCGATTGTAAGCCGTTCGGCGGTCGCGCGCCGATGCAACGTCGCGCCGCCCGCCTGGGCCGGGCGGGTGCGGCGTGACGGCTCGCCCGGCCGATGCCCGCCGATCCCGCAGGCGTTTCAGTTTCGAAACGTTCGCGCTGCTTGCCGGTGCGCGATGCGCGTCGATGGCCCCGTTTTGACCCGCGCGGCCTTGCGGCGTGAAGCATGGTGCGCTCCTTGCATATCTGTGCAGGCCGTGAGCGCGGTCGCGGACGCAGTCGGTCCGGCGATCGCTTCAGTGGGTCGGACGTATCGGAGACGGGGACAAGAGAATGAAAACAGACCGAATCGCAACGTGTCGTGTTGCAAACATGAATCGCCGACCTGCCGGACCATTCGCTTCGCCGTTTATCGAGGCGACGTGAGCGCGCGGCTTTCCGTTCCATCCGAGCAATCGGGTTTGTTCTGAACGACGACGTGCAGGCATGACGCACGAGGCCGACTGGTGCCAGTCGGCCGTCGGGGATGAACCGTGAATGCCTGCGGATGGCCCGGCCCGGATCCCGGATCGTCAATCTGCCGCGCGCAACGCAAGTCGTCGTGCGGCGTAGGCGTGTGCGTGCCGTGCATTGCGGCGGCGCGACGGGGCCGAACCGGAACGCACCGGAAAGCCAGCAGCGCATCGATGCATTCGGCATCGCGGAACACATGGAGTCCAGGGGAAGCGTTCACCCGCCGCAGCAGGGCGGACGCCGCGAAATTGTGCTGTCAGTTGATCCACTACCCCGATGGATCAATTGTTGAAGCGCCCATCGCCGAGTGGCGGATGGGCGTCTTTTTTTGTGCGCCGATGTGCGACGCGGGCCATCGGCCCGATCGCGCGGCGTTCTGTATCATGTGCTGGCGTGTCTGGCCGCCCGTGCGGGCGCACGGCTTGCCGACCCGCCCGATCACGCGTTGCCAACATGAACGACACAGCTCAGAACGATCCCTCAACCGCCGACGTCGATCCGGCCGCACTCGATGCGCTGCACACGTTCGTCGAGCGTCATCCGCGCCTGCTGGTGCTGACCGGCGCGGGCATCAGCACCGATTCCGGCATTCCCGGCTATCGCGACCGCAACGGCCAATGGATGCGCTCGCCGCCGATCCAGCTCCACGAATTCCTCGGCTCCGATGCCGCGCGGCGGCGCTATTGGGCGCGCAGCATGATCGGCTGGCCCGTCGTCGGCCGCGCGCGGCCGAACGGGTCGCACGTGGCACTGGCGCGGCTCGGCAGCGCGGGACGGATCGAGCGTCTTGTCACGCAGAACGTCGACGGCCTGCACCAGCGCGCGGGCAGCGGCGACGTGATTGAACTGCATGGCGGAATCGACGGCGTCACGTGCCTCGGCTGCGGCGCGCATCATGCGCGCGCGACGATCCAGGTCATGCTCGAGGCCGACAATCCCGAACTGCTGGGCGCGCAGGCCGAGCCGGCCGCGGATGGCGACGCGCACCTCGAATGGGCCGCGCTCGACACGTTCCGCATTCCGGCGTGCCCCGCGTGCGGCGGGCTGCTGAAGCCGGCGGTCGTGTTCTTCGGCGAAAACGTGCCGCGCGAGCGCGTGGCGCTCGCGTCGCAGGCGCTCGAGGCGGCCGATGCGCTGCTGGTCGTCGGCTCGTCGCTGATGGTGTATTCCGGCTACCGCTTTTGCGTGTGGGCGCAGGCACAGAACAAGCCGGTCGCCGCGCTCAATCTCGGCCACACGCGCGCCGATCCGATGCTGACGCTGAAGGTCGAGGCGCGCTGCGCACCCGCGCTCGACGCGCTGACTGCGCGGCTGGGCCTCGCGAACCACGCACGGGAGCACGCATCGTGACCGATCCGACCGCTTCGCCCGATCCGTCCGCGCGGCTGTCGGCGCCGGCGGCCGAACGCAATCGCGGGCCGATCCTCGACGTCTTGCGCCGCGTGCTGCCGGTGAGCGGCCGCGTGCTCGAAATCGCGAGCGGCACGGGGCAGCACGCGGTCCACTTCGCGCAGGCGCTGCCGGCCCTGCACTGGCAGCCGAGCGATCCCGATGCGCAGGCGCGGCGCTCGATCGCCGCGTGGGTTGCCCATGCCGGCCTCGCCAACGTTGCCGGGCCGCTCGCGTTCGACGTGCGCGACGCGTCGTGGCCGGTCGACACGCTCGATGCCATCGTCTGCATCAACATGATTCACATCTCGCCGTGGGCCTGCACCGACGCGCTGTTCGCGGGTGCGTCGCGCCTGCTGCGGCCGGGCGGCGTGCTGTTCCTGTACGGGCCGTATCGCCGCGAGGGCCGGCATACGGCGCCGTCGAACGAAGCGTTCGACCTGCAACTGCGCGGCCGCGACCCGTCGTGGGGCGTGCGCGATCTCGAGACCGTCGTCGCGCTCGGCCTCGATCGCGGGCTCGACTGCATCGAGGTGGTCGAGATGCCGGCGAACAACCTGAGCGTCGTGTTCCGGCGGCTGCCGTACACGGAGCAATGACAGGCAAGCGCGCATCGCCGCCGGGTTTCCACTATCCTTTCGCCTGTGCGCGCGACCCGGCTCGGGTCGCGCCCCGTTTTTTCCGGAGAATTGACTAATGGGCAAACAAGCAATCGGTGTGATCGGGCTCGCGGTGATGGGCCGCAATCTCGCACTCAATATCGAGAGCCGCGGTTACGCGGTGTCGGTGTACAACCGCAGCCGCGAGAAAACCGACGAACTGATCGCCGAATTCCCCGGCCGCAATCTGGTGCCGACCTATACGCTCGAGGAGTTCGTCGCGTCGCTCGAAACGCCGCGCCGGATCCTGATGATGGTGAAGGCCGGCGAAGCGACCGATGCGACGATCGCGTCGCTCAAGCCGCTGCTCGAGAAGGGCGACGTGCTGATCGACGGCGGCAATACGCACTTCACCGACACGATCCGCCGCAACCAGGAGCTCGCGCAATCGGGCCTGCACTTCATCGGCACGGGCGTGTCGGGGGGCGAAGAGGGCGCGCTGCGCGGCCCGTCGATCATGCCCGGCGGCCAGCGTGATGCATACGACCTCGTCGAGCCGATCCTCAAGCAGATCGCCGCCAAGGCGCCGTCGGACGGCGAGCCGTGCGTCGCGTACATGGGCCCGGACGGTGCGGGCCATTACGTGAAGATGGTCCACAACGGCATCGAATACGGCGACATGCAGCTGATCGCCGAAAGCTATGCGGTGCTGAAGGACGTCGCGGGCCTGACCAACGACGAACTCGGCGCGGTGTACACCGAGTGGAACCAGGGCGAGCTCGACAGCTACCTGATGGAGATCACGTCGAAGATCTTCGGCAAGAAGGACGAGGAAACCGGCAAGCACCTGGTCGACGTGATCCTCGATCGCGCCGCGCAGAAGGGCACCGGCAAGTGGACGAGCCAGAATGCGCTGGATCTCGGCGTGCCGCTGCCGCTGATCACCGAATCGGTGTTCGCGCGCGTGCTGTCGTCGCTGAAGACCGAGCGCGTTGCGGCCAGCAAGGTCCTGTCGGGCCCGGACGCCGCGCCGTTCGAAGGCGATCGCGCCGCGTTCGTCGAAGCGGTGCGCCGCGCGCTGTACCTGAGCAAGGTGATCTCGTACGCGCAGGGCTTCGCGCAACTGCGCACGGCGTCGGAAGAGTACGGCTGGAACCTCGATCTCGGGACGATCGCGAAGATCTTCCGTGCAGGCTGCATCATCCGCGCGCGCTTCCTGCAGAAGATCACGGACGCGTACGCGAAGGATTCCGCGCTCGCGAACCTGCTGCTCGATCCGTACTTCAAGGACATCGCCGCGAATTACCAGGCATCGCTGCGCGACGTCGTGGTCGCCGCGGTGAAGGCCGGCGTGCCGGTACCGGCGTTCGCGTCGGCGGTCGCGTATTTCGACAGCTACCGCTCCGAGCGGCTGCCGGCGAACCTCGTGCAGGCGCAGCGAGATTTCTTCGGCGCGCACACGTTCGAGCGTACCGACAAGCCGGGCAGCTTCCACGCGAACTGGTCGTAACCGGCTGGCGAGGGCGGCATTGTTGCGAAAATCTATTCTATCGATAGGGTTTTTCGATACCGGATGCCGGGATTGTTGGTTCCTGGGAAATAGTGTTTTCGTCGTTTCATGGTTTTCCCTAGGTGTTGCCGGGACTAAACTCTGTTCCATCGCTGCAGACATGGTGTGTGCGGCGGAGCAAAAAAATCCCGGAGGTAATCATGAAATCGCTGATCGCAACGTTCGCCGCAGCTGCCGTCCTCGCCGTTCCCGCCGTCTCGTTCGCCCAACAGAACGCGCCCGTCACCCGTGCACAAGTGAAGGCCGACCTGGTCGCCGTGCAACAGGCCGGCTACAAGCTGGGCAGCGACCGTACGAACTACCCGGAAGGCATCCAGGCTGCTGAAGCCCGTCTGAACCCGCAACAGAACGTCGCCGCTGCCGACACGACCGGCTACGGCGCGCAACCGGCTGCCGCGCAGGAATCCGGCGCGCCGGCCAAGGCCAAGACCGGCTGGCAAGTCAAGCGTATCGCTGACGACGCCCCGATCTACAAGGGTCGTTAATGGTGCGGCCGCCTCGGCGGCCTGATCCGACCCTGGAAGCACAAACAGCCCGTCGTTCCGTCATGCGGAACGGCGGGCTGTTTTCATTGGCGGCGCGCCTATCGCGCCAGCCGCTAGTTCAGTTCAGTGCAGCGCGTGCCGGCGGTGCCCGATATCCCGGACCAGCGCTTCGGCCGGTTCCAGCACCTGCAGCCACGTTTCGTCGTAGCCGCTCAACGTGTCGAGCGCATCGCGCAGTCGCTCGATCGCGAGGACCGGCAGCTCGACGCTGTGGCGCGGGGCGCCGGTCATATGCGCGACGCTCGCCAGCTGGACGAGCGCATCGGCCGCCTCGGCGACGTCGGTCGCGAACAGCAGGTGCCGGTTGAGCAATTCGACCAGGCCGCTGGAACCGGAGAAGTCGTCGGCGTTGAGCTGCACGGAAAGAAACGTCGCGTTGTTCATTGTCATGCTCCTCGTTGTCGTTGGATCGCGCAGTGCATCACCGAGTATAGGTGGCGAACGACGGGGAGAATGTGACGGGATCGAGACTGCCCGCAAGGGCGGCGCGGCGAGCGGAAGCGCCGCTAAAGCCCGCCCGACGGCCCGCGCGGCGCGGCTTGCAGGCCACCGGCACGCCGGTGCGACGCCGCAAGATTGTTGCCGGATCAGGCACCTGACGCGGCCTTGACCGCCACAAATGGTATCTTTGCCGGTCGGGACGACGCGAAAAAGGGGCCGGTGAGCCCATTCGCACCCACGTCCCGCTGTGGAAACTGACGGCCGCGAGCGCGGTCGGATACTGGTTGATCCGGCCGTTCGGCCGGACATCGTGCGTCGCGCGCCGGGGGGCGGTAGGCGGCGCAACGACGCAAATCCGGGAGGACCCTTGAGAGAAACTATTCCCATCCACGATGCGCTGACGCGCTGGCTGCCGCAGGCGGCGCTCGTTGCCGCAGCCATCGCGCTGACGGGCTGCACGATGACGCCGTGGACCGACAGCTGGCAGCCGGCGCGCCAGCCGGCACCCACGTCGGCCGCGACGCCGGGCGTGATCGCCGGCTATTACCGCGTGAATCCGGGCGATACGCTCGCGGGCGTCGCGAACGCCTATGGGCAGCGCGTCCAGGACGTGGCCAGCTGGAACCACATGGCGCCGACCGATGCCGTGTATCCCGGCCAGGTGCTGCGCGTCGCGCCGCCGCCTGCCGCGACGTCGCTCGGGCAGCCGCCCGCGGCGGCCGCGCAGCCGGGCTCGCTCGCCTGGCCGGCCACCGGTGTCGTGGCGACGCCGTTCTCGGCCGGCAAGACGCGCGGCCTCGTGATCGCTGCGTCCGGGCCCGACCATTCGGTGCGGGCCGCGGCGGCCGGGCGCGTGGTATACGCCGGATCCGGCGTCAAGGCCTACGGGCCGCTCGTGATCCTGAAGCATGAGAACGGGCTCATCACGGCCTACGGACACAACGGCAAGCTGCTCGTCAACGAAGGCGACGCGGTGCGCCAGGGCCAGCCGGTCGCCGAAATGGGCACCGACGCGAGCGGCCGTTCGACGTTCGAGTTCGAAGTCCGCCAGAACGGCAAGGTCGTCGACCCGATGAACTTCCTGCCGCGCAACGGCGGCTGATCGCCCGCTTCATCCCGTGTGCGCCGGGCGGCGCACACGCTCCCGCCTTCATCCTTTCCTGAGCGTCACCGCACCGGACGGTCTCGCGTGATTGCCGAGCCAGCGAATACCCATTGCGAGCGCCACCGCGCCCAGCGCGATCAGCGAACACTGGATCGCGACCGGCAGGTAGCCGTGCGGCCGCGGATCGACGAACGGGTAGGGGTACCAGTTCTCGAATGAGCCGCGCACGAGCGTATAGCTGAGATAGACGATCGGGAAGCCGAGCCACGCGAATGCGCTGCGCCGCGGGATCGGCAGGCGCGGCTCCACATACAGCCAGTCGCACAGCACGACGAGCGGCACGATCCGGTGCAGCACCCAGTTGTTGAACGCCGGCGTGACGTGGTGCAGCGCATCGAGCCGCGCGAGCAGGAGTTCGTAGACGATTGCGGTGATCAATACATACAGCACTGCGGCGCCGCGCATCGATTCGTAGCGGGCCGAGCTGGGGCGCGCGATGCGCCAGAGCCCGACGGCGAGCATCGCGGCCGCGTAGAGGCTGCTCAGTTGCGTGAAGTAGCTGAGATAGTTGCCGAGATGAAAGCCCGGCAGGTGCCAGTAGTCGGCGACGCTGTGCAGCGTGGTGGATACCGCGAGCAACGCGGCGGTCAGCCGATAGGCCGCAACGAAGAACGCCTTGCTCATGATGCCCGCGCGCCGTCGCACCAAAGCTTCATCGTGCCACAGCCGTCCGGGCGCGCGATGCGGACTTTCCATATGGTGCGCTGCGCGGCGTGCGTGGACGATTCGTCGGATATTTGCGCGCGTCGTGCAAAACCGGTTGCCCGTGCGGCTACAATCGGGGCAGTTTTGCCGGGCGCCGGCCGGTGGCTGCATGCGCCCATCCCCGCATACAACACGAGACGAAGCATGAGAAACATCCTCGCGAAACAGACGCGCTACAGCTCGCCCGCGATCTTCTTCCACTGGGCCGTCTTCCTGCTGGTGGCGCTGGCCTACCTGGCCATCGAGATCCGCGGACCGAAAGGCAGCGACAGCCGGGTGTTCTGGATGAACGTGCATCTCACCGCGGGCACGCTCGTGCTCGTGCTGTCGGTGCTGCGCGTGCTGTGGCGAGCCGTCAGCCGGGTGCCGCAGGCCATTCCGCAAGCGGCGCTGCTGCGCTGGCTGTCGAAGCTCGCGCATGTCGCGCTCTACGTGTTCATCATCGCGCAGCCGCTGCTCGGCATCATGATGATCAACCTGGGCGGCAAGCCGGTGTCGCTCGACTGGCTCGGCATCTCGTTCACGCTGTTCGGCCCCGACAAGGCGCTGCGGCCGACGATCAAGGAAGCGCACGAGCTGATCGGCAACGCGTTCTACTTCGTGATCGGCCTGCACGCGCTGGCCGCGCTTTATCATCATTTCATCCGGCGCGACGACGTGCTGCGGCGCATGGCGCCCTGAACGCCACGTTCCGCAAGCATGCAGCAGGCGGGGGCGCTTGGTTGTGTTGACAACCATGTGCCCCCGGTTCGTTTACCGCCATCCGCGCTGGCCATCGCGTTGAACATTCTGTAACATCTCGGCTGTTTTTACATTCCGCTTACTCGTTGCCGAGCATGCTGCACCGACATCGTCACCTGACCGCCTGGCTTGGCGTGCTCGCGATCTGGTTCGCGATCGCGGCGCCGCTGGTGTCGCAGTGGCGCGTCGCGCAGGCGGCCACGCCCGACGCAATCGTCTGCAGTACGGAGCATGGCGCGCACCCATCGCCCGATGCCGACCGCATGCACGATCATGCGCTGCATCTCGATGCGTGCGGCTATTGCGGTTTCTTCGCGCACAGCCCCGCGATCGGCGCGCCAGCCGCCGCGGCTCTCGCTTCCGTTCCCGTCGTTTCCGTTTCCGCCGTCGCGTCGCCTGCCGTCGCGGCGCGCGCCGACCGCTATCCGCGCGCGTACCCGCGCGCCCCGCCCGAGCGCGCCTGACGCGCTGTTTCCGTTCCATTCATCGCCGATATCCGTGCGGCCCGTCGAGGCCGCGTGGAGGGCGTCACTCGGGCTTTCGATCATGACCATTTTCCAGTTGCGTGCGCCGCGGGCGTCACGCAATGCCGGTGCGCGGCGCATGCCGCGCGTGCTGAAACTCACCGTTCCCGCGCTCGCCGTCGGCGCATTGGCCGCGAGCGCCGCGGCCGCCGAACCGGCGCGCGCATCCGGCACGCCGACCGGCGATACGGCCGCGCCGCTGCCGGCCATTGAAGTCGTTGCATCGCCGCTGTCGACGCCGCTCGTCGTCGTCACCAATCCGAAGACCCCGCGCCAGCCGCTGCCCGCCAGCGACGGCGCGGATTACCTGAAAACGATCCCCGGTTTCACGTCGATCCGCAGCGGCGGCACCAACGGCGACCTCGTGCTGCGCGGGATGTTCGGCTCGCGGCTGAACATCCTGGCGAACGGGATGTCGACGCTCGGCGCATGTCCGGGCCGGATGGACGCGCCGACGTCGTATATCGCGCCGGAAAGCTATGACAAGGTCACCGTCGTGAAGGGGCCGCAGACCGTGCTGTACGGCCCCGGCGCATCGGCCGGCACCGTGATGTTCGAGCGCGTGACGCCGCGCTTCGACAAGCCCGGCATGCGCTTCGACGGCAGCCTGGTCGGCGGGTCGTTCGGCCGCAACGACCAGAACATCGACGTGACGGCCGGCACGCCGGACGTCTATGGCCGCGTGACCGCGAACCACGCGCATTCGCAGGACTACGAGGACGGTAACGGCAACACCGTGCCGTCGCAGTGGGACAAGTGGAACGCCGATGCGGCGCTCGGCTGGACGCCGGACGACCATACACGCGTCGAGCTGACCGCCGGCACCGGCGACGGCTATGCGCGCTACGCGGGGCGCGGGATGGACGGCGCGCATTTCCGCCGCGAGACGTTCGGCCTGTCGTTCGACAAGCAGCATCTCGGCGACGTGCTCGACCGGATCGAAGCGCGCGTGTACTACAACGAAGCCGATCACGTGATGGACAACTATTCGTTGCGGCAACCGGACCCGACCAGCAGCATGCCGATGCGGATGGCGTCGGAAGTGCGGCGGCGCACGTTCGGTGCGCGCGCGGCCGCGACGTTCCGTCTTGCCGACGACTTCAAGCTCGTGACGGGCGTCGATGCACAATCGAACCGGCTCGACTCGCGCTCGGCGATGGGGCGGCAGAACTACGGCGACAAGCCGTGGGATGCGCAGGCGACGATGTGGAACGCAGGCTTGTTCGGCGAGCTGACGTGGTATGCGAGCGACGTGTCGCGCGTGATCGGCGGCGCGCGCGTCGACTATGCGAGCGCACGCGACAAGCGCGCGACGACGAGCGGCATGATGAAGCGCATGCCGAACCCGACCTTCGACGACGATCGCACGCGCGTGCTGCCGAGCGGTTTCGTCCGCTATGAGCGCGATCTCGCGTCGCTGCCCGTCACGTGGTACGCGGGCGTCGGCCATACGGAGCGCTATCCCGACTACTGGGAGCTGTTTTCCGCGAAGCGCGGGCCGGCCGGTTCGATCAACGCATTCTCGGCGGTGCAGCCGGAGAAGACCACGCAGCTCGACATCGGCGCGCAATACAAGAGCGACCGGCTCGATGCGTGGGTGTCGGCGTATGCGGGTTATGTTCAGGACTTCATCCTGTTCAACTACGCAGCCGGCATGATGGGCCCGACCACGCAGGCAACCAATGTCAACGCGCAGATCATGGGTGGCGAAGCGGGCGTGTCGTGGAAACCGGTTTCGCCGCTGCGCGTCGAGACGTCGCTCGCGTATGCGTGGGGGCGCAACGTCGCAACCGGCGATCCGTTGCCGCAGATGCCGCCGCTCGAGGCGCGCATCGGGCTCGAATACACGCGGGGTGCGTGGTCGGCAGGGGGGCTGTGGCGCATCGTTGCGCCGCAACATCGCTATGCCCTGAACGAGGGCAACGTGGTCGGCAAGGACTTCGGCCCGAGCGCCGGATTCGGTGTGCTCTCGCTGCATACGCAATACAACGTCAGCAAGACCGTGCAGATCTCGGTCGGCGTCGACAACGTACTGAACAAGGCCTACACCGAGCACCTGAACCTCGCCGGCAACGCGGGCTTCGGCTATCCGGCGAACTCGCCGGTGATGGAGCCGGGCCGGACCGCGTGGGTGCGCGTGAGTGCGAAGCTGTAACGCATCGCGCGTGTGCGTTGCAGCATGCGCACGCATGAACGCGGCCCCGCCCGAACGGGCGGGGCGCGTCAACCGATTAGAGAACCGTGTCTAGTCAGGGCGCAAACGTTCGCGACTCGTGATTCACTCCCGCATTCGACGCACACGGTGGTCGCGATGTTGGCGACGCATAGTGCGTGTCGATCCGGCTTCATTCGCACCGGCAGCACAATAATCAGGAGAACATGCATGGCCAATACGATGCGTTCCAGGGTGGTGGCAGGGGCAGTGGCATGCGCGATGAGCATCGCGCCGTTCGCGGGGACGACTGCGGCAATGACGCTCGCGACGACGCACGCGGCGATGGCGGCGACCGCGCCCGCCGATAGCTACGCGGCGACGCGTTATCCGATCATCCTCGTGCATGGGTTGACCGGTACCGACAAGTACGCCGGCGTGCTCGATTATTGGTACGGCATCCAGGCAGACCTGCAGCAGAACGGTGCGACCGTCTACGTCGCGAACCTGTCGGGTTTCCAGAGCGATGACGGCCCGAACGGGCGCGGCGAACAGTTGCTCGCTTACGTGAAGACGGTGCTCGCGGCGACGGGCGCGACCAAGGTCAATCTCGTCGGCCACAGCCAGGGCGGCCTCTCGTCGCGCTATGTCGCGGCCGTCGCGCCCGATCTCGTCGCGTCGGTGACGACGATCGGCACGCCGCATCGCGGCTCCGAGTTCGCCGACTTCGTGCAGAACGTGCTTGCATACGATCCGACCGGACTTTCGTCATCGGTGATCGCCGCGTTCGTCAATGTGTTCGGCATCCTGACGAGCAGCACCCACAACACGAACCAGGACGCGCTCGCCGCACTGCAGACGCTGACGACCGCACGCGCTGCCACGTACAACCAGAACTACCCGAGTGCGGGCCTGGGTGCGCCGGGCAGTTGCCAGACCGGTGCGCCGACCGAAACCGTCGGCGGCAACACGCACCTGCTGTACTCGTGGGCCGGCACGGCGATCCAGCCGACGCTCTCCGTGTTGGGTGTCACGGGCGCCACGGACACGAGCACCCTTCCGGTCGTCGATCCGGCGAACGCACTCGATCTGTCGACGCTCGCGCTGCTCGGCACGGGCACGGTGATGATCAACCGCGGCTCCGGGCAGAACGACGGGGTCGTGTCGAAGTGCAGTGCGCTGTACGGCAAGGTGCTGAGCACGAGCTACAAGTGGAACCATCTCGACGAGATCAACCAGCTGCTCGGCGTGCGCGGCGCGTATGCGGAAGATCCGGTCGCGGTGATCCGCACGCATGCGAACCGTCTGAAGCTGGCGGGCGTGTAATCGATGACGGCACGTGAAGGACGCGCGCCGCTGGCGCGGCGCGCCGTGGTCTACGGTGTCGTGGGGCTGGCGGCGATTGCCGGTGTGGCGATGTGGAGCGGCGCGGGCTGGCATCGAGGGACTGGCGCCGGCGGCGAGTCGCCGGATGCGGGGGCGGCGGTGGGTAGCGTGGCAGCTTCGCCGCCGCAGGCCGCCGTGCCGGCAAGCGCGGGCCTGCCGCCGTCGCTCGCCGGCTCCAGCGCGCCCCGGTTGCCGCTCGATGCCGGCGGCCATCTCGCGAAGTCGCGTGCAGTGCGCGATTTCTTCGACTATTGCCTGACCGCGCAGAGCGACCTGAGTGCGACCGCGCTCGATGCGTTCGTCGTGCGGGAGATTGCCGCGCAACTCGACGGCACCGTGGCGCAGGCCGAGGCGCTCGACGTATGGCACCGCTATCGCGCGTATCTCGACGCACTCGCGAAGCTGCGCGATGCCGGCGCGGTCGACAAGTCCGACCTCGGCGCGCTGCAGCTCGCGCTCGACCAGCGTGCATCGATTGCATATCGCACGCTCGGTGACTGGAGCCAGCCGTTTTTCGGTGCGGAGCAGTGGCGGCAGCGCTACGACCTCGCGCGGCTGAAGATCACGCAGGATCGGACGCTGACGGATGCGCAGAAGGCCGAACGACTCGCTACGCTCGAACAGCAGATGCCGGCCGACGAGCGCGCCGCGCAGCAGCGCATCGATAAGCAGCGCGCCGCGATCGACCAGATCGCGCAATTGCAGAAGAGCGGGGCGACGCCCGATGCGATGCGCGCGCAACTGACGCAGACGCTCGGCGCCGAAGCCGCCGCGCGCGTCGCGCAGCTGCAGCAGGACGACGCATCGTGGCAAAGCCGCTATACGGACTATGCGGCGCAGCGTGCGCAGATCGAGTCGGCGGGCCTGTCGCCGCAGGATCGCGACGCGCAGATCGCCGCGCTGCGGCAGCGCGTGTTCACGAAGCCCGGCGAAGCCGTGCGCGCGGCATCGCTCGATCGCGGGGCGGGCGGCGCGCGGTAAGGTGAGAAGCGCGGGCGGCGCGGCGCATGAGCGCCGCTATGCCGCGCGCGTGAGGTCCCGCGGCAGGTGTCGCTCGATGGTATTCGCGAGCGTGTCGAACGCGGGGCCGATGCCTTCGTGCGGGACGCACGCATAGCCGAGCAGCAGGCCGCGCCGCGCGGTGTCGTGGCTGCTGTAGTAGCTGGTGAGCGGGCGCACGATCACGCCCGCATCGAACGCGCTCTGCGTGACCGCGCGATCGTCGCAGGCGTCGGGCAGGCCGAGCACGAGATGCAGGCCTGCCTCGTCGCCCATCACGGGCAGCGCGTCGCCGAAGCGCGCGCGGATCGCGTCGATCATCAGTTGCCGGCGCTCGCCGTACAGCGTGCGCATTCGTCTGACGTGCGAAGTCAGGTGGCCGTCCATGATGAATTCGGCGAGCACGGCCTGCTGCATCAGCTGGCCCTCGCGGTACAGCTCCGACAGCCCGGTGCGGAACGTGTCGACCAGATGCTCGGGCACGACCATGTAGCCCATCCGCAGCCCCGGGAACAGCATCTTGCCGAGGCTGCCGACGTAGATCACGCGGCCGCCGTCGTCGAGCCCCTGCAGCGATGCGAGCGGGCGGCTGCCGTAGCGGAACTCGCTGTCGTAGTCGTCCTCGATGATCCAGCAGCGGTGCTGGCGCGCGTATTCGAGCAGCATCCGGCGTCGCGCGAGGCTCATCACCATCCCGAGTGGGTACTGATGCGACGGCGTGACGAGCACGAGCCGCGGCGGATGCTGCATGTCGCTGGCACGCGGGTCGAGCCCTTCCTGGTCGACCGGCACCGGCGTCAGCGTGAGGCCGGCCGCCTGCAATACGCTGCGCACGCCCCAGTAGCACGGCTCCTCGACCCATGCGCGATCGCCGATGTCGGACAGCAGCCGCACCGCGAGATCGATCGACTGGTGGATGCCTGTCGTGATGATCACCTGGTCCGGCGAGCATTTGACCGAGCGCGCGACGCGCAGGTAATCGGCGAGCGCCCGCCGCAATGGCCGGTAGCCGCCGCCCGGCGCATAGGTCAGCAACTCGGGATTCGCCTCCTTCCACAGCCGCGCCTGCAGGCGGCTCCACGTCCGGCTCGGGAATTCCGACACGTCCGGCACGCCCGGCATGAACGCGCCCCACTGGCGCCGCGACACGCCCGCGTGCTCGATCAGTTGCCGGCCGCGCATCGACAGGCCGCCCTGCGCGTCCGGCAGCGGCGGTTCATCGGCGCTCGACGGGGGCGGTGCGGCGCCCGGCACGTGGATCGCGGCGGCGTCCGGCCGCGTGTCGGCCACATAGGTGCCGCTGCCGGTGGTCGTCAGCACGTAGCCTTCGGCCGTCAGCTGGTCGTACACGTGCAGCACGGTATTGCGCGCGATCGACAGGTCGGCCGCGAGCGTGCGCGAACTCGGCAGCTTCGTACCTGGCCCCAATTCCCCGGTCAGGATGGCCTGCTGCATCTGCTGCAGCAACTGCCGGTACATCGGCTCGGGCGAGCTGCGGTCGAGGCGGGCAGAGAGCCAGTCGGCGAGGATCACGGTATCCAAAGTGGTCCTACTAGTAATATTGAAATGGTTCCCTATTGTAGAACCGTGGGCGCCGTATAGTGGCTCGCATCTCAAAATCAATTGTCGCGAAGCAAGGGGACAGCCACGATGAAGTCCGATGATGTGATCGTCAGCTTTCGCGGCGTGCGGAAGACCTACGACGGCGAAACGCTGGTCGTCAAATCGCTCGACCTCGATATCCACCGCGGGGAATTCCTGACGCTGCTCGGGCCGTCGGGCTCGGGCAAGACCACCTGCCTGATGATGCTGGCCGGCTTCGAATTCCCGACCGGCGGCGAGATCCGCCTCGACGGCGAGCTGCTGAACAACGTGCCGCCGCACAAGCGCAACATCGGCATGGTGTTCCAGAACTACGCGCTGTTTCCGCACCTGACGGTCGAGCAGAACGTCGCGTATCCGCTGACCGTGCGCAAGCTGCCGGCGGCCGAGCGCGCGGAACGCGTCGCGCACGCGCTGAAGATGGTGCAGATGGAGCGCTTCGCGAAGCGCTACCCGGCGCAGTTGTCGGGCGGCCAGCAGCAGCGCATCGCGCTGGCGCGGGCGCTCGTGTTCGAGCCGAAGCTGGTGCTGATGGACGAGCCGCTCGGTGCGCTCGACAAGCAGCTGCGCGAACACATGCAGTACGAACTGAAGGCGCTGCACGAAAAACTCGGCGTGACCTTCGTGTACGTGACGCACGACCAGGGCGAGGCGCTGACGATGTCCGATCGCGTCGCCGTGTTCGACAAGGGCATCGTGCAGCAGCTCGACACCGTGGACCGCCTGTACGAATCGCCGTGCAACGAATTCGTCGCGAACTTCATCGGCGACAGCAACCGGCTGCGCGGCACCATCGCGCGCGTAGACGGCGAATTCTGCGAATTCCGGCTCGACGACGGCACGAAGCTCGTCGGCCGCCGCATCGGCGACGCGGCCGAGGGAGCGCCGGCCGTCGCGTGCATCCGCCCCGAACGCATGAGCCTCGCCGCGCACGGCGCGAACGGGCACGCGAACGGCGCGGCCGCCAACCAGTTGAGCGGCGAGGCGCGCAGCCTCATCTATTTCGGCGACCACGTGCGCATGCGCTGCGCGCTGCCCGGCCAGGACGAATGCTTCGTGAAGGTGCCGCTCGGCACCGGCGCGCTCGATGCGTTCTCGCCCGGCGCACCGGTCGCGCTCGCGTTCTCGCCCGAACACCTGCGCGTGTTCGCTTGAGCAGGGTTTCCCCCGATTTTCCGTAGCACGTCGTCAACAACAACTGCCCACTTCCACCACGAGAGGAGAGGAACCACCATGAACCGAGCACGCATTACCGCACGGCGCACCGCGCTGGCATTGGCGCTCGCCGTCGTCGGCGCATCGGCATCGGCTGCCGAACTCACGGTCGTCAACTTCGGCGGCGCGAACGGCGACGCACAGAAGGCCGCGTTCAACCAGCCGTTCGAGAAGGCGACCGGCAACAAGGTCACGGCCGTCGAATACAACGGCGAGCAGGCGAAAGTGAAGGCGATGGTCGAGGCGAAGCACGTCAACTGGGACGTGGTCGAAGTCGAATCGGGCGACCTGAACCGCGGCTGCGACGAAGGCCTGTACGAGAAGCTCGACTGGTCGAAGATCGCGAAGAAATCCGACCTGATTCCGGAAGCGCAGCAGGTGTGCGGCGTCGGCTTCTTCGTGTGGTCGACGGCGCTGTCGTACAACGCGGACAAGCTGAAATCGGCGCCGACCGGCTGGGCCGATTTCTGGAACGTGAAGAAATTCCCCGGCAAGCGCGGCATGCGCAAGGGCGCGCGCTACAACCTCGAATTCGCGCTGATGGCCGACGGCGTCGCGCCGAAGGACGTGTACAAGGTGCTCGGCACGAAGGCCGGCCAGGACCGCGCGTTCAAGAAGCTCGACGAGCTGAAGCCGAACATCCAGTGGTGGGAAGCGGGCGCGCAGCCGCCGCAGTTCCTCGTCGCCGGCGACGTCGTGATGTCGACCGCGTACAACGGCCGCATCGACGCCGCGCAGAAGGAAGGCAAGAACCTGAAGGTCGTGTGGAACGGCAGCATCTACGACCTCGACTACTGGGCGATTCCGAAGGGCTCGCCGAACAAGGCGCTGGCCGAGCAGTACATCGCGTACACGCTGACGCCGAAGCCGCAGCAGGCGTATGCACAGCACATCGCGTACGGCCCGGCGAACATCGCGGCGATCAAGTCGCTCGACGCGAAGACGCTCGCGAACCTGCCGAACTCGCCGGCCAACGGCAAGAACGCGGTGCTGGAAGACATCGGCTTCTGGACCGACCACAGCGACGAGCTCGAGCAGCGTTTCGCCGCGTGGGCGACGAAGTAACCGTCGTTCAGGCATCCTGATGCAACCGGCCGCGCGACGCGTCGATCGTGTCGCGCGGCCTTCCGCCGGATCGTGCCCGGCCGGAGAGAACCGTTGAATACGATGACGATCGCGCCTTCCTCGCCGTCGAACGCCGCGCTCAAGCGCGAGCTGAAGGCCGCCGAGGCCCGCAAGCGCACGATGGCACTGCTGCTGGTCGCGCCGCTCGCGATTTTTCTGCTGCTGATTTTCGTCGTGCCGATCGGCACGCTGCTCACGCGCGCGGTGCAGAACCCCGAGATCGCCGCAGCGCTGCCGAACACGGTCAGGGCGCTGTCGGGCTGGGACCGCAAGGCGCCGCCGGCCGACGCCGCGTATGTCGCGCTCGCGGCCGACATGACGAAGGTGGCCGACAGCGAGGCGATGGGTGCGCTCGCGCGGCGGCTGAACACCGAGATTCCGGGCTATCGCTCGCTCGTCGCGAAGACGGCGCGCGCGATGCCGCTGAAGGGCGACAACGACGCGGCACTGACACCCGCGCAGACGCGTGACAAGCTGGTCGAGCTCGATGCGCGCTGGGGCGATGCCGCCTACTGGCAGGCGATCGCGAAGAACGGCAGCGCGTATTCGCCGTTCTACCTGCTCGCCGCGCTCGACCACAAGCAGGACGGCTTCGGCCACATCGTGCCGGCCGACCCCGACCAGTCGATCTATCTCGCGATCTTCGGCCGCACGTTCGTGATCGGCGTCGCCGTCACGCTGTTCGCGCTGCTGCTCGGCTATCCGCTCGCGTACTGGATCTCGACGCTGTCGGAGCGGCGTGCCAACCTCGTGATGATCCTCGTGCTGATTCCGTTCTGGACGTCGGTGCTCGTGCGCGTCGCCGCATGGATCGTGCTGCTGCAGAGCGAAGGGCTCATCAATACGGCGCTGATCGGCAGCGGGCTGATCTCGCATCCGCTGACGCTGCTGTTCAACCGCATCGGCGTGTACATCTCGATGACGCACATCCTGCTGCCGTTCATGATCCTGCCGCTGTACAGCGTGATGAAGTCGATCCCGCCGACCTACCAGCGCGCGGCCGTGTCGCTCGGCAGCCATCCGTTCGCCGCGTTCTGGCGCGTGTACGTGCCGCAGACCTACCCGGGCGTCGGCGCGGGCGCCTTGCTCGTGTTCATCCTCGCGATCGGCTACTACATCACGCCCGCGCTGCTCGGCGGGCCGAACGACCAGATGGTCAGCTACTACGTCGCGTACTTCACGAACGTGACGATCAACTGGGGCATGGCGTGCGCGCTCGGCGGGCTGCTGCTCGCGGCGACGCTCGTGCTGTACGCGGTGTACGGGCGCTTCACGCGCACCAACGTGAGCCTCGGCTGAGCCTCGGCTGAGCGCCGCGTGCAACGAAACGGGAAGGGGAATCCGACCATGAAACTCGCCAGGCCGCTGTTCGCGCCGCACATGTCGTTCGTCGAGCGCGCGTGGTACGTCGCATTGCGCGTGCTCGTCGTGCTGACGCTGCTGTACCTGATCCTGCCGGTGCTCGCGATCGTGCCGCTGTCGTTTTCGTCGAGCACGTTCCTCGTCTATCCGATCCCGGGCTTCTCGATGCGCTGGTACGAGAACCTGATCGCATCGGACGAGTGGCGGATGGCCGCGAAGAACAGCTTCATCGTCGCACCGTCGGCAACCGTCGTCGCGACCGTGCTCGGCACGCTTGCCGCGATCGGTCTCACGAAGGCCGACTTCCGCGGCAAGGGGCTGCTGATGGCCGTGCTGCTGTCGCCGATGATCGTGCCGGTCGTCGTGGTCGGTGTCGGCATGTACCTGTTCTTCGCGCCGCTCGGGCTCGCGAACACCTACACGGGGCTGATCGCTGCCCACGCGGCGCTCGGCGTGCCGTTTGTCGTGACGACGGTGGCGGCAACCCTGCAGGGCTTCAACCAGAACCTCGTGCGCGCGAGCCTGTCGCTCGGCGCGAATCCGGTGTCGACGTTCTTCCGCGTGACGCTGCCGGTGATCGCACCGGGTGTGATGTCCGGCGCGCTGTTCGCGTTCGCGACGTCGTTCGACGAAGTTGTCGTCACGCTGTTCCTCGCGGGCGCGGACCAGACGACGCTGCCGCGCCAGATGTTCACCGGTATCCGCGAGAACATCAGCCCGACGATCGCTGCGCTCGCAACGATCCTGATCATCTTCTCGACGAGCCTGCTGCTGGCGCTCGAATGGCTGCGCGGTCGCAATGCGCGGCGCGCGGTGACCTGACGCGGCGCGCCTGCGTTGCCGTGCATCCTGCGCGGCCACGCATTTGCTTTCATTTCGCTGACTGACGAGGCGGCCGCCTGCACGTTCGATACGGCTCTGCAACAATACGGGGCGCGGCGGCGCGCGTTCCGTGCGGTGCGACTGGAACGCCGCCGCGAGTCCAATCCGCGACGCGGCGCAACGCGTCGCTCGTCAGCCGAGCCTCATCTTGTCCGAATTCGCTTCCCCCGCCGGCGCGCATGAGCCGGCCGTCAACTGGCGTGCGATGTCCGCCGTGCTGCTGGCCGTCGCGCTCGCGACGCTCGACACCGCGATCGCGAACACCGCGCTGCCCGCGATCGCCGCCGACCTGCATGCATCGCCGGCCGCGTCCGTCTGGATCATCAACGCGTACCAGCTCGCGATGGTCGCGACGCTGCTGCCGTTCGCGTCGCTCGGCGACATCGTCGGCCACAAGCGCGTGTATGTCGCCGGGCTCGCGGTGTTCACGGTTGCGTCGCTCGGCTGCTCGCTCGCGTCGACGCTGCCGATGCTGACGGCCGCGCGGATCGTGCAGGGCTTCGGCGCGAGCGCGATCATGAGCGTCAACGTCGCGCTGATCCGCGGCCTGTTTCCCGCGCACCGGCTCGGGCGCGGCGTCGGCTTCAACGCGCTCGTGGTCGGCGTGTCGTTCGCGGTGGGGCCGACCATCGCGTCGTTGATCCTGTCGGTCGCCGCATGGCCGTGGCTGTTCGCGGTGAACGTGCCGCTCGGCGTGTTCGCGCTTGCCGTGGCGATTCCGTCGCTGCCGCAGACGGCACGCGGCAAGCATGCGTTCGATCCGGTCGCGGCGTTGTTCAACGTGATCACGTTCGCGTCGCTGATCTTCGCGCTCGGCGAATTCGCGCAGCGCGGGCCGCTTTCCATCGTGTTCGCGGCGGCGGCGGTCGCGCTCACCTTCGGCTGGCTGCTGATCCGCCGTCAGGCGGGGCACCCGGCGCCGATGCTGCCGGTCGACCTGTTTCGCCGGCCGGTGTTCACGCTGTCCGCGCTGACCGCGGTGTGCGCGTTTGCCGCGCAGGGGCTCGCGTTCGTGTCGCTGCCGTTCTATTTCGAAACCGTCCTGCATCGCAATGCGGTCGAGACGGGCTTCCTGATGACGCCGTGGTCGGTCATCGTCGCGCTCGCCGCGCCCATCGCGGGGCGCTTGTCGGATCGCTATCCGCCCGGCCTGCTCGGCGCGATCGGTCTGGCGTTGCTGAGCGCGGGCATGGTGTCGCTCGCCGCGTTGCCGGCGGCGCCCGGCGTCATCGACATCGGCTGGCGGATGATGCTGTGCGGCGCCGGCTTCGGTTTCTTTCAGTCGCCGAACCTGAAGGCGCTGATGTCGAGCGCACCGCCCGAGCGCAGCGGCGGCGCGAGCGGGATCATCGCGACCGCGCGGCTGATCGGGCAGGCGACGGGCGCGGCGCTCGTCGCGCTGTCGTTCGGGATCGCGGGACGCCACGGGCCGACGCTTGCGTTGATGCTCGGCTCGGGCTTCGCCGGGGCCGCGAGCGTCGCGAGCGGATTGCGGCTCTTTGCGCCGTCGCATCGGGCCGGTGTGCCGGCGGCCTCGGAGCGCGTGGGCGAGCAGGCGACGGAGTAGGGTGGCGCGCGGTTGCGGCGCAAGCCGATGGCCGAACGACCATCGCGGGAAATTTTCGAGCCGGCGCGCAACGAACCACCGCCACGCGCCGGCCTTCACGCTTCGCTTAGAACCCGCCCGACTTGATCAGCTGGTTGAGGTTCGCGATGTTCAGGCTGCCGAAGCCGGTCGTGTAATCCCAGCCGGTGCCTGCGTTGTAGCCATACCCCTGATAGCCGTTGTTCCCCGACACCACGTCGTAGCGCACGAGCGACGGGTTCGACGGAATGTCGACGTAGAACTTGCCGGCCGGGAAGCCGAGGCCCGTGCCGTTCGCTGCGAGCAGGCGCGCCCAGAGGCCGGTGAAGATCGGCGCGGCGAGGCTCGTGCCGCCGATCTGCTGCAACTGGCCGTAGTTGTAGATGTACGCACCCGTGCTTTGCGCGGCGTCGAACGAGACGTCCGGCAACTGGCGGTTGCTGCCCGATTGCCACGACGGCGCGGGCAGGATCGTGCTGACGCCGCCACCCGTCGCCCACAGCTTGCCGTTGCCGTCGAGCCCTTCGTTCCACACCGTCTCGCTCGAGAACGCCCCCGACGACGTCGTGTAGAGCGTCGTGCCGCCGATCGCGAGCACGTGCGGCGACGATGCCGGCCACGATACCGTGTAGTTCGAGCCGTCCGGATAGCCGCGGTTGTTGCACTCGTACACACCTTCGTCGCCCGACGAAACGGAGAACGTCTGGCCTTGCGCCGCGGCGGTCGTGAAGATCTGTTCCTCGGCGTCGAGCGTGCCGTCCGCGTTCGCGTCGGTCTCGCACCAGCCGAGCGATACGTTGATCACCTTCGCGGTGTTGTCCGACACGGCGCGGTTGAACGCCTGCGTGAGGCCCGTGTTGCCGCTCGCATTGAGGTCGGCCATGTAGAACACGAGCTTGCCGACCTGGCCGCCGGCCGAGCCGACGATCGACTGGCTGTCGAGATCCCACTCGCCCTGGCCGTCCTGGTCGTCGGTGTAGCTGCCGCCCGAGCCGTTGGTCTTGATGGTCTGCGTCGACACCGTGCCGTAACCGTTGCTCGACGTGAACTGCTTCAGGTCCTGCAGCGTCTGCGACACGCCGCCGATCGTGATGATGCCGACGGTGACGCCGGCTGCGGTCGGCACGCCGGTTGCGTTGTAGAGGCCCGGGAATTCCTTCGGATAGTGGCCGGTCGCCGTGCCGGCTGCAAGCGCCAGCGGCTTCGACACGTTGCCGATGCGCAGCAGCGGCCGCGCATGTGCGACGCTCTGCAGCCCGAGCACCGAGCCGACGACGTCGCCGAGCGCGCGCGGCACCTGCGCAGTCGACGTGTTCGCGAAGCCCGAGTGACCCGCGTAGTCGAAGTGCACGAGCGACGTGTTGAATGCGGTCTTCACGGTGGCGGCCGTGCCGCTGGCGGAGACCAGCAGGCGGTTCGGCGCAACCTCGACGTTCACGAAGCCGCTCTTGTGCAGATAGTCGACGACCGACTTGACCTGCGCATCGGTCGGCGCGTAGTTGGCGAGGAACTGCTCGTGCGTGAGGTACTGGCGGTAATGCGCGCTGCCGGGCCGGTTCACGTCGCGCGCCAGTTGCTTGAGCTGCGCGGCGTTACGCAGTTTCAGGCTGACGACGACGTTGGTCGTTTCACCGCCTGCCAGTTCGAGCGACGGCGCCGCGCTGCGCGCCATCAACTGCGGGCCGGTCAGAAAGGCCTTCGTATGCGTATCGACCCAATCCGTCGTCGCATGCGCCGCGGCGGCGGCGAACACGAACGGTGCCACGCACGCGAGGCGGCGGGGCGACGGAAGGGGAAGGGCAAACCAGGTGTTCCTTTTCATCGGGAGTCCTTTTTTAGGAGAGGCGACGTTACTGGAACCCCCGGCCCTTGTGGGGCCGCGAGCGGTGACGAGCGTAGGGCGTCGCTGTCGTTCGGGTAGCTGCCATTTTCCATAGCTGTCAGTTCTGACATCGGCGCGGGTGCACGCATGTGCTGCGTCATGCGCGTAAGCGAATTGCGGCAGCGGCGAGCGGAACCGGTTCGCGATACGGCCGCGCAGCAAGGCGCGACGCTCGCACGCACGAGTCGCTCGTCGCGACGCCGGAACGTGCGCGATCGCGGAGCGGATCGCCGCGTGAACGCATCGCGCGCGACCAGTCGGTGTCGCGTGCCGCGTCGCACTATGTGGTCAAACGCAGCGACACGGCAGGAACGGATTCGCGCGTGCACAAAAATGGGGTCGCTCGACCGCAAACGTTTCCCGAACTGTGGAACGGTGCTTCCGGCAGTCTTGCGGGTGTCTTTCGGATCGCATGCGGCAATTGCGGATTAGAGGAAAGGCTCGAATTCGGGGCGTGGACACCCCGGCGCGGCGGACAGCCGGCCCGCGCAAGATCGCGCGGGCGTCGTTCGCGAAATTCCGCCTTGACGTGCGTCGATCAGCGGATATGCTTCAATTCATAACCATCGGGTTATGGATTTGGACATGCAGAACGCACACGACATGCTTTTCAGGACACTTGCCGATCCCACGCGCCGCGCGCTCTTCGAGCGGCTGTGCGCGGACGGCGAGCTGACGGTTGCCGCGCTGACGGCCCATGCGGGCGTCTCGCAGCCGGCCGTCTCGAAGCATCTGGGCGTCCTGAAGCTGGCCGGGCTCGTGAGCGACCGCCACGAAGGCCGGCAGACGCACTACAGCGCGCAGCCTCAAGCGCTGGCCCCGTTGATCGACTGGACGAGCCAGATGGCCGGCTTCTGGCAGACCCGGTTCGATGCCCTCGAAGATCTTCTGAAAAGGATGGATCAGTAATGAACCAGGCCACCACCGAAACGCGCTCGGTCGTCGTCGACCGGGAACTGCCTCATCCGCCGGAGAAGATCTGGCGCGCCCTCACGCAACCGCACCTGATCGAGGCGTGGCTGATGAAGAGCGACTTCGAGCCCGTCGCGGGCCGTGCCTTCAGCTTCCGTGCGGACTGGGGCTCGGTCGACTGCACGGTCCTGACGATCGAGCCGCCGCATGCGTTGTCCTATACGTGGGCGGCATACGGCCTCGAAAGCGTCGTCACGTGGACGCTCACGCCGACGCCGCGCGGCACGCACCTGCGGATGGAGCAGGTCGGCTTCCGTCCCGACCAGGAGCAGGCGTACCGCGGCGCGCAGCACGGCTGGGTCCGCTTCTTCGACTCGCTCGAACAGGTGCTGGCACGCCCCGACGAAGGCACGGAGGCCCGCGCATGAGCCCAACCGACCTCACGCCGTCGGAGCGTATCGACGCGCTGATCGCCGGCATCGCCGACTGGCGCGGCAAGACCTTCGCCGACCTGCGCCAGACGATCCTCGACGCTCAAGCGGGCATCGTCGAGGAATGGAAATGGATGGGCAGCCCCGTATGGTCGTGCGACGGGATGATTGCGGTGGCGAACGCGCACAAGGGTAAGGTGAAGCTGACCTTCATGCACGGCGCGCAGTTGCCCGATCCCGACAAGCTGTTCAACGATGGCCTCGACGGCAATGCGCGGCGCGCGATCGATTTCTTCGAAGGCGACAAGCTCGACAAGCGGGCGCTGAAGAACCTGGTGCGAGCGGCGATCGACTACAACCGCACGCATCTGAAGAAGAACACCCGGCGAGTGGGCCCAGGCACGAAGGCGCGGGCCGCCAAGGCGGCATGACGCGCCGCACGACCGGTCACGCAGCGTAGCGCAGGCAAAAAAAAGCCCGACACGAGGTCGGGCATCCGAATCGGCCGCAACCGCCCGCGAGGCGGCTGCGGCACCTGCAAGGTGCAGGGCGCTTACGCTGCGAGCAGCGAGCGCAGCACGAACGGCAGGATCCCGCCGTGCTTGTAGTAGTCGACTTCGATCGGCGTATCGATACGCAGCAGCACCGGCACGCGCTGTGATTCGCCGTTCTTGCGGTGGATCACGAGCGTGACGTCCTGTTGCGGCTTGAAGTCGTCGCCGAGGCCTTCGATGTCGTACGTTTCTTCACCGGTGATGCCGAGCGACTGGACGCTGTCCGCGCCCTTGAACTGCAGCGGCAGCACGCCCATGCCGACCAGGTTCGAGCGGTGGATGCGCTCGAAGCTGCGTGCGATCACGGCCTTCACGCCGAGCAGTTGCGTGCCCTTCGCGGCCCAGTCGCGCGACGAGCCCGTGCCGTACTCTTCGCCGGCGAACACGACCGTCGGCGTATCGGCGGCAACGTACTGCATCGCTGCGTCATAGATCGACTGCTGTTCGCCGCTCGGCTGGTGGATCGTCAGGCCGCCTTCGACGCGCGTGCCGTCTGCCTTCGGCGGGATCATCAGGTTCTTGATCCGGACGTTCGCGAACGTGCCGCGCATCATCACGTCGTGGTTGCCGCGGCGCGAGCCGTAGCTGTTGAAGTCGGCCTTCTGCACGCCGTTCTCCTTCAGCCACTTGCCTGCCGGCGAGTCTTCCTTGATCGAGCCTGCCGGGCTGATGTGGTCGGTCGTGACCGAATCACCGAAGATGCCCAGTGCGCGCGCGCCCTTGACCGTCGGGATCGATGCAGCCGGTTCCATCGAGAAGTCGTTGCCGAAGAACGGCGGCTCGGCGATGTACGTCGACTTCGGCCAGTCGTAGACCTGGCCCGATTCGCCCTCGATCTTGCTCCAGAGGTCGCCCTTCTTGGTCAGCTTCGAGTAGTTGTCCTCGAACTTCTTCGGGTCGAGCGCGAACTTGAGCAGCGCGTGGATTTCTTCGCTCGTCGGCCAGATGTCGCCGAGGTAGATGTCGCGGCCGCCCTTGCCCTTGCCGACCGGTTCGGTCATCAGGTCGCGCGTGATGTTGCCGGCGATCGCGTAGGCGACGACCAGCGGCGGCGACGCGAGGAAGTTCGCGCGGATGTTCGGGTGGATCCGCGCTTCGAAGTTACGGTTGCCCGACAGCACGGCTGCCGCGACGATGTCGTTCTTCGTGATCGCTTCGTTCAGTTCCGGCGTCAGGTCGCCCGCGTTGCCGATACAGGTCGTGCAGCCGTAGGCCGCGACTTCGAAACCGAGCTTCGACAGGTAGGGCAGCAGGCCCGTCTTCGTCAGGTACTCGGTGACGATGCGCGATCCCGGCGCGAGCGAGGTCTTGATCTTCGGATCGACCGTGAGGCCGGCCTCGACCGCCTTCTTCGCGAGCAGGCCGGCGGCCAGCAGCACGCTCGGGTTCGACGTGTTCGTGCACGACGTGATCGCGGCGATCAGGATGTCGCCGTTCTTCACGTCGACGCCGTTGCTCGTCGTGTATTGCGCGCCGAGGTCTTCCGCCTTCTTCGCGAAGCCGTTTTCCGCGACCGGCTTCGAGAACAGGTCGGTGAACGTCGACTTGACGTGGCCGATCTCGATGCGGTCCTGCGGGCGCTTCGGGCCGGCCAGCGACGGCGCGACCGTCGTCAGATCGAGCGTCACGACCTTCGTGTAGTCGATGTCGCCGGCCTTCGGGATGCCGAACAGCTTCTGCGCCTTGAAGTAGTTTTCGAACGCGGCGATTTCGGCCTTCGTGCGGCCCGTGCCTTCGAAGTACTCGATCGTCTTCTCGTCGACCGGGAAGAAGCCCATCGTCGCGCCGTATTCGGGCGCCATGTTGCCGATCGTCGCGCGGTCCGGCAGCGACAGCGACTTCGTGCCTTCGCCGAAGAACTCGAC
This sequence comes from Burkholderia sp. AU45274, assembly GCF_030482505.1. Lineage (NCBI taxonomy): Bacteria > Pseudomonadati > Pseudomonadota > Betaproteobacteria > Burkholderiales > Burkholderiaceae > Burkholderia > Burkholderia sp. AU45274. The sequence continues at coordinate 684,614 of NZ_JAUJQE010000001.1, forward strand.
GAACTTGCCGACGACCTTCTCCTTGCGCAGCATTTCGGTGATCGTCAGCACCAGGTCGGTGGCCGTCACGCCTTCGCGCAGCTTGCCCTTCAGCTCGACGCCGACGACGTCCGGCGTCAGGAAGTACACCGGCTGGCCGAGCATGCCGGCTTCAGCCTCGATGCCGCCCACGCCCCAGCCGACCACGCCGATGCCGTTGATCATCGTCGTGTGGCTGTCGGTGCCGACGAGGGTGTCCGGGTAGTACACGGTGTCGCCGCCATCCGCCTTCTTGTGGACGCCGCGCGCGAGGTATTCCAGGTTCACCTGGTGGACGATGCCGACGCCCGGCGGCACGACCTTGAACGTGTCGAATGCCTGCATGCCCCACTTCATGAACTGGTAGCGCTCGTTGTTGCGCTGGAATTCCAGTTTCATGTTCAGGTCGAGCGCGTCCTTCTGGCGGAAGTAGTCGATCTGCACCGAGTGATCGACGACGAGATCGACCGGGACCAGCGGCTCGATCTTCTTCGGGTTCTTGCCGGTACGCTCCGCGACGCCGCGCATGGCCGCGATGTCGGCGAGCAGCGGCACGCCCGTGAAGTCCTGCAGCACGACGCGCGACACCACGAACGGAATCTCGTCGACGCGCTTGTCGTTCGGCTTCCAGTTCGCGAGCTGCTGGATGTGCTCTTCGGTGATTTTCTTGCCGTCGTAGTTGCGCAGCACGGACTCGAGCACGATACGGATCGACACCGGCAGGCGTTCGATCTTCGTCTTCAGTTCCTTGCCGAGCTGCGGCAGCGAGTAGAACTTGCCTTTGCCGGAACCGCTGTCGAATTCCTTGAGGGTCTTGTGGAGATTGTGGGCCATGGTGATTTTCCTGGGTTTAAGGCTAGGAAACAAAGAGTCCTGTATCTGACGGCTATATCACATACAAGTCGACGTACTCATCGACCGGCATTGCTTCGAGCTTTGCCTGGTCCAGCGACACGTCGAGAATCGCTTGTTGCTGCTTGGCCGGGAAGCGGCGGGCAAGGTTGGTCCTGAACTTCTCGACCAGGAGCGGGACGCCTTCGGCCCGGCGCCGCCGGTGGCCGAGCGGGTATTCGACCGCCACCTCGGCAAGCTTCGACCCGTCCGTGAACTCGATCGTCAGTGCATTCGCGATCGAGCGCTTGTCCGGGTCGTGGTAATCCTGCGTGAACTGCGGATCCTCGACGCACACGGTCTTCGCGCGCAGCGCGTCGATGCGGGGATCGGCGGCGGCCGAATCTTCGTAGTCGGCCGCGGTCAGCCGGCCATACAGCAGCGGCACGGCGACCATGTACTGGATGCAGTGGTCGCGGTCGGCCGGATTGGCGAGCGGGCCCTGCTTGTCGATGATGCGGATCGCGGCCGCGTGCGTGCGGATCGTGATCCGGCTGATGTCGTCGGTCGCGCGGCCCGCGGCGGCGAGCTGCGCGTGCAGCTGCAGCGCGGCCTCGGCGGCCGTTTGCGCGTGGAATTCGGCGGGGAACGCGATCTTGAACAGCACGTTTTCCATCACGTACGTGCCGTACGGGCGCTGGAAGCGGAACGGCTTGCCGTCGAACAGCACGTCGTAGAAGCCCCAGGTCTTGGCGGTGAGCGCCGACGGGTAGCCCATTTCACCCGTTTTCGCGATCAGCGCGAGGCGCACCGCGCGGGAGGTTGCGTCGCCGGCCGCCCAGGACTTGCGCGAGCCGGTGTTCGGCGCGTGGCGGTAGGTGCGCAGCGCGTGGCCGTCGACGAACGCGTTGGACACCGCGTTGATCAGCTCGTCGCGCGTGAGCCCGAGCAGCCGGCCGACGACGGCCGTCGACGCGACCTTCACGAGCAGCACGTGGTCGAGCCCGACCGCATTGAACGAATTCTCGAGCGCGAGGCAGCCCTGGATCTCGTGGGCCTGGATCATCGCGACCAGCACGTCGCGCATCGTGAGCGGCTTGCGGCCGGCCGCGACGGCCGTGCGGGAAAGCCAGTCGGCCGTCGCCAGGATCCCGCCGAGGTTGTCGGACGGATGACCCCATTCGGCGGCGAGCCAGGTGTCGTTGAAGTCCAGCCAGCGGATCATCGCGCCGATGCCGAAGGCGGCCTGCACGGGATCGAGCTGGAAGGACGTGCCGGGCACCTTCGCGCCGTTCGGCACGATCGTGCCGGGCACGACGGGGCCGAGCAGCTTGGTGCAGGCAGGGTAGGAGAGCGCCTCGAGTCCGCATCCGAGCGTGTCGATCAGGCAATGACGCGCCGTCTCCAGCGCGAGCGCGCTGTCGATGCCGGCATTCAGCACGTAGTCGACGATATCGACGAGTACCGTATCCGGAGCAGGGCGGACGTTGGAGACCGGGGCGGACATCGAGGGGCCGATGGGAACGCGCTTAGTTCGTTGCCGGCTTCAGCTCGTTCGACTGCGTCGGTGCCGGCGTGCCTTGCGCCATTTCCGGCGTCACGCATTCGTCCGCGAGGCGTTCGCCGCCGTTCGCGTCGGAGAACAGCATCGCCTTGCTCGGGATCACGACCAGCTTGAAGCCCGCGGCCGGATCGTAGAACGTGTCGGCGCCCGTCGTCGTGGCCTGACGCGGCAGCTTGTAGTTCTTCTTCGCCCAGTGAACCGTGACGACCTGGTCGCGCTTCATGTCACCGGCGAGGTCGAACGACAGACCTTCCTTGCAGGACCACTTGACTGCGCCGTCCGGTACCGGATCGACCTTCGCCGCGGCACGTGCCTGCGCCTTCTTGCTGCGCGGGATGATGCGCTTGGCCGGCGCCGGGCGCTTGGCCGCTGCCTTCTTCGCGGTCGTCGTGGTCGTACCCTGGGCAAACGCGCTCGGAGCCGACACCAGCATCGTGGCGGACAAGGCGCCGATGGCGGTAGCGATCAGGAGTTTCTTCATGGAGTCAGAACCTTTCGATAATCAGTTGACAAGGGCCGGCAATCTGCGCTGCCGGCCGGTTTGAAACTGCACGCGCCCCGAAAGCGCGCAGCGGCCGCTATTTTCACCTATTTGGCCGCGTGTATATCAGGTTTTCGGGCTCCGTTACGTTTTTTGTCGTTTCGCAAACCTCTATCCGGTTCGCGCCTCGTCGAATGCATGAAACTCGTGTATCGGCGCGGGCAGAACGCGCTTACGGCGCGCCGCCCTCGGCGGCCGGGCCGAACAGCGGCGCGGCCTCGGCCGGCACGGGCTGGCCGGTGGCCCGTGCGCGGCGCAGCACCGACCAGTAATAGCGGTAACTCGCGCGATCGTGCAGCGTATCACCGTGGCGCGTCGGGCCCCAGTCGGCGGCCTGCGCGGCCAGCAGGATCTCGGCGGCCAGCGCGACCTCGTCGGTGCGCGGCGCGAATGCGTCGACGATCGGGCGGATCTGCGCGGGGTGGATGCTCCACATCCGCGTGAACGCGAATTCGTCGCGCGCGCGGCGTGCATCGGCGGCGACGACGCTCATGTCGCGCACCTCGGTCGTCACGTTGTGCGACGGCGTCTTGCCGTGCGCGTGGCAGGCCGCGGCGATTTCCAGCTTCGCGCGGCGCACGAGCGGGTGCTCGAACTGGCCGGGCGAGCGCATCGCGGAATCGGGAATCGCGCCGTGGTGCGCGGAGACGAAATCCATCAGCCCGAAGCTCAGCGTGCCGACCGTCGGCAGCGCGGCGAGGGCGGCCGCCTGCGCGAGCGCGCCGTGCGTCTCGACCAGCACGTCTACGGGAATCGGCTGCGCGATGCCGAGCTCGCGGCGCGTGCCTTCGATGAATGCGGTCATTTCGGCGGCATCGGCGGCGCTGGCGATCTTCGGGAGCGTGATGTAGGCGGGGACACGCGCCGCACGCAGCACGATGCGTACGTCGTCGCGCCAGTGCGGGTGGGAAAAGTCGTGGATGCGGACGCCGACGCGGCCGAAGCGGTTCTCGTCGCTGCCGAGGATGTCGGTGACGAGTGCCGCATGCGCGGCTTCCTGGCCGACGGCGGCGCCGTCTTCGCAGTCGAGCGTGATGTCGAACACGGGGCCCAGCTCGGCCTGCAGCGCGAGCGACTTGCGCATCAGCTTTTCGCTGCCCGCGTAATGATCGCAGCAGGGCAGGATCGCGGGCGGGGACGCCCCGTCGTACAGCACTTGTGCGGGAGTGAGCGCGGCCATCTCGTCTACGTCAGGGAAGCGGGTCAACGTGGAGAAAATCGGATTCGGGCGCGTTCTGGGCCGGTGCGCGGCAAGCGCGGGGCGGCAAAACGTGCGCGGATCGGATCGGTCGGCCGGGCCGGCGGCATGCCGGCCCGGGCCGAAACCGGGCTGCCCGAGGGCCGCCCGGCGAGTGCTTGATGCTTAGTTCTTCAGCAGGTGGGCGACGCCATCGCGCTCTTCGAGCAGCTCGGCCAGCGTGCCGTCCATCTTCTCGCGCGAGAACGCGTCGATTTCCAGGCCTTCGACGCGCTTGTACTCGCCGTTTTCGCAGGTGACCGGCACGCCGTAGATGATGTCTTCGGGGATGCCGTACGAGCCGTCCGACGGGATGCCCATCGTGACCCACTTGCCGTTCGTGCCGAGGACCCAGTCACGCACGTGGTCGATCGCCGCGTTCGCTGCCGACGCTGCCGACGACAGGCCGCGCGCTTCGATGATCGCCGCGCCGCGCTTGCCGACGGTCGGGATGAACGTGTCGCGGTTCCACACGTCGTCGTTGATCAGCTTCAGCAGCGATTCGCCTTCGGCGGTCGCGAAGCGGAAGTCGGGGTACATCGTCGGCGAGTGGTTGCCCCACACGGCGAGCTTCTCGATCGATGCGACCGGCTTGCCCGACTTCGCTGCGAGCTGCGACAGCGCGCGGTTGTGGTCGAGGCGCAGCATGGCCGTGAAGTTCTTCTTCGGCAGATCCGGTGCCGACTTCATCGCGATGTAGGCGTTCGTGTTCGCCGGGTTGCCGACGACCAGCACCTTCACGTCGCGGCTCGCGACTTCGTTCAGCGCGGCGCCCTGAACCGTGAAGATCTCCGCGTTGGCCGACAGCAGGTCCTTGCGCTCCATGCCCTTCGAGCGCGGACGTGCGCCGACCAGCAGTGCGACGTCGGCATCCTTGAATGCGACCTTCGGATCGTCGGTGATCACGACGCCCGACAGCAGCGGGAACGCGCAATCGTCGAGTTCCATCACGACGCCCTTGACGGCGCCTTGGGCTTGCGGGAGGTCGAGCAGTTGCAGGATGACCGGCTGGTCCTTGCCGAGCAGGTCGCCGTTCGCGATGCGGAACAGCAGGGAGTAAGCGATTTGACCTGCGGCGCCGGTGACGGCAACGCGCTTTGCGGGCTTAGCCATTGAAAATCTCCAGGACGGGTGAAGCGTTGGACACTCGCGAAAACGCCATTCTATGCGCGTTGTGCTGAGTGTTGCATTGAAGCAGGGCGGAGGACTCGCGATGGCAGACGCGGTGAACCTGGAGACGGCCGTGGCACGTAGCCGGGGACGCGCTTTTGCACCCGCGAACCCTTGCTCGACCCGGAGTGTAGGAGCCGTCCGGCTCAAAGTCAAACGGTATCATATGTCTTATATAAGACAGATGTTTTGCGGAAATTGAGTGGACTTAAAAGTGCGGTTTGTGATGAAATGCGCGCCATGACATCGAACCAGGCGAATACCGCGAATCAGACCGGCGCAGGCGGCCCAGGGCAGCCGGGCGCGAGCGATCCCGCACCTTCGCCCGCGGCGGCTCCGTCGCCGACGTTCAGCCCGTTATACCAGCAGATTAAGTCATTGATCACGCAAAGTCTCGAAACCGGCGAGTGGAAGCCGGGCGAGATCATCCCGAGCGAGGTGGAGCTCGCGGCCCGCTACAAGGTCAGCCAGGGCACCGTCCGCAAGGCGATCGACGAGCTGGCCGCCGAAAACCTCGTGGTCCGGCGGCAGGGCAAGGGCACTTTTGTTGCAACGCACAACGAAGATCGCGCGCAGTTCCGCTTCCTGCGGCTGCTGGCCGACGACGGTGCCGAGCATCCGCACGTGAGCCGCCTGCTCGAATGCCGGCGCCTGCGCGCGCCGGCCGAGATCGCGCGGCAACTCGACCTGAAGCCGGCCGATCCGGTCGTCCAGGTGCGCCGCCTGCTGGAGTTCGAGAACGAAGCGACGGTGCTCGACGAGATCTGGCTGCCGGGCGCGATGTTCCGCGGGCTCACGTTCGAGCGGCTGAGCGAGTACAAGGGGCCGCTCTACGCGATGTTCGAGACGGAGTTCGGCACGCGGATGATCCGCGCGACGGAAAAGATCCGCGCGGTCGCGGCGGAGCCGGCGGTGGCCGACCTGCTGCACGTGCCGGCGGGTTTCCCTTTGCTGTCGGTCGAGCGTGTGTCCTATACATACGGAGACCGGCCGGTGGAAGTGCGTCGCGGCTGGTATGTCACAACCGGGTACTACTATCAGAATGACTTGAGTTGACGGTGTATCGGCTCAAGCCGAGTGCGTTCGCGTTCCCCACGTTCGCGAAGCACGTTTCGGGCCGCCTTTGTTCTTGTTCGCGCAATTATCCAGAGCAGACTTTCGCTGCAGCGCGATATAAAAAGGCGCTAAAATCGCGGATTAGTGTGACAACATAGTAGGGGTCTAGCATGACTGATGCAGTAAGAAAGCCGAGGCCGGAATACCGGAACATCGGATTCGGCGATATCACGATGAAATATCGCATGCCGCTGGCAGCGATATTGTCGATTCTCCATCGAGTCAGCGGCGCGCTGCTGTTCTTGTTCCTGCCGTTCCTGCTGTTCCTCTTCGACCAGAGCCTCACGTCCGAGCTCAGCTTCGAAGTCTTCAAGGCTTTCCTCTCCAACATCATCGTCAAGCTGATCGTCCTCGCACTGTCGTGGGCCTTCTTCCACCATTTCTGCGCCGGCATTCGCCACCTGCTGATGGACGTCAACCACGACGCCGTCACGAAGGAAGGCGGCAAGCGGACGGCAGTCGTCGTCTTTGTCGTCTCGATCGCGCTGACGATCGCCATGGCACTCAAACTGTTCGGAGCATTCTAAGAAAATGGCAGCCAATAACCGAATCGGCTCGAAGCGCCTCGTCGTCGGCGCTCATTACGGCCTGCGCGACTGGCTTGCGCAGCGCATCACCGCCACGATCATGGCGGTCTACACGGTCATTCTGCTCGTCCTGTTCTTCGGCGCGCACGATTTCTCGTACGAAGGCTGGGCATCGATCTTCGCCGCGCAATGGATGAAGCTCGCGACCTTCGTGATGCTGCTTTCCCTCTTCTACCACGCATGGGTCGGCGTGCGCGACATCTGGATGGACTACGTGAAGCCCGTCGGTGTGCGCCTGCTGCTGCAATCGCTGACCATCGTCTGGCTGCTCGCATGTGCGGGCTACGCCGCGCAGATTCTCTGGAGAGTGTAAAGAATGGCTGCAATCAAAACTAATCTCCCGCGCCGCAAGTTTGACGTAGTGATCGTCGGCGCGGGCGGCTCCGGCTTGCGCGCGGCGCTGCAACTGTCGCGCGCGGGCCTGTCGGTCGGCGTGCTGTCGAAGGTGTTCCCGACCCGTTCGCACACGGTGGCCGCGCAGGGCGGTATCGGTGCGTCGCTCGGCAACATGAGCGAAGACAACTGGCACTTCCACTTCTACGACACGATCAAGGGCTCCGACTGGCTCGGCGACCAGGACGCGATCGAATTCATGTGCCGTGAAGCGCCGAACGTCGTGTACGAACTCGAGCACTTCGGCATGCCGTTCGACCGTAACGCGGACGGCACGATCTACCAGCGCCCGTTCGGCGGCCACACCGCGAACTACGGCGAGAAGCCGGTCCAGCGCGCCTGCGCGGCCGCCGACCGTACCGGTCACGCGCTGCTGCACACGCTGTACCAGCAGAACGTCGAAGCGAAGACGCAGTTCTTCGTCGAATGGATGGCGCTCGACCTGATCCGCGACGCGGAAGGCGACGTGCTCGGCGTGACGGCTCTCGAGATGGAGACGGGTGACGTCTACATCATGGAAGGCAAGACGACGCTGTTCGCGACGGGCGGCGCAGGCCGGATCTTCGCGGCATCGACCAACGCGTTCATCAACACCGGCGACGGCCTCGGCATGGCTGCGCGTTCGGGCATCGCGCTGCAGGACATGGAGTTCTGGCAGTTCCACCCGACCGGCGTGGCCGGCGCGGGCGTGCTGATCACCGAAGGCGTGCGCGGCGAAGGCGGTATCCTGCGCAACGCGAACGGCGAGCGTTTCATGGAGCGCTACGCGCCGACGCTGAAGGATCTGGCGCCGCGTGACTTCGTGTCGCGTTCGATGGACCAGGAAATCAAGGAAGGTCGCGGCGTGGGTCCGAACAAGGATCACGTGCTGCTCGACCTGTCGCACATCGGCGCCGAGACGATCATGAAGCGTCTGCCGTCGATCCGCGAAATCGCGCTGAAGTTCGCGAACGTCGACGCGATCAAGGAACCGATCCCGGTCGTCCCGACGATCCACTACCAGATGGGCGGCATCCCGACCAACATCCACGGTCAGGTCGTCGGCACGTCGCGCGGTCACAAGGATCCGGTCAACGGCTTCTACGCAGTGGGCGAATGCTCGTGCGTGTCCGTGCACGGCGCGAACCGCCTCGGCACGAACTCGCTGCTGGATCTCGTGGTGTTCGGCCGTGCGGCCGGCAACCACATCGTCGAGCACGTGAAGAACCAGAAGGAACACAAGCCGCTGCCGGCCGATGCGGGCGAATTCTCGCTGGCACGCCTGGCGAAGCTCGACAAGTCGACCTCGGGTGAATATACGCAGGACGTCGCGAACGACATCCGCTCGACGATGCAGAAGCACGCAGGCGTGTTCCGCACGTCGGAACTGCTGAAGGAAGGCGTCGAGCAGATGGCCGGCCTGGCGGCGCGCGTGGAAAACATCCACCTGAAGGACAAGTCGAAGGTGTTCAACACCGCGCGCGTCGAAGCGCTCGAGCTGGAGAACCTGATCGAAGTTGCTCGCGCAACGATGGTGTCGGCGGAAGCGCGCAAGGAAAGCCGTGGCGCACACGCCCACAGCGACTACGAACACCGCGACGACGAGAACTGGCTGCGCCACACGCTGTGGTACAGCGAAGGCGATCGCCTCGACTACAAGCCGGTTCAAATGAAGCCGCTGACGGTCGAATCCGTGCCGCCGAAGCCGCGCACGTTCTAAGCCGAGTCAAAGGAATCCGAAATGGCAAAACGCATTTTTGAAGTCTACCGCTACGATCCGGACAAGGACGCAGCGCCGCGCATGCAGACGTACGAGCTGGAGCTCGAGCACGAGCGCATGCTGCTCGACGCACTGGTCAAGCTGAAGGCCGTGGACGAGACGCTGTCGTTCCGCCGTTCGTGCCGTGAAGGCGTGTGCGGTTCGGACGCGATGAACATCAACGGCAAGAACGGTCTCGCGTGCCTGACGAACCTGAACGACCTGCCGCAGAAGATCGTGCTGCGTCCGCTGCCGGGCCTGCCCGTCGTGCGTGACCTGATCGTCGACATGACGCACTTCTTCAACCAGTACCACTCGATCAAGCCGTACCTGATCAACGACGCGCCGCCGCCGGAGAAGGAACGCCTCCAGTCGCCGGAAGAGCGCGACGAGCTCGACGGCGTGTACGAGTGCATTCTGTGCGCGAGCTGCTCGACGTCGTGCCCGAGCTTCTGGTGGAACCCGGACAAGTTCGTCGGCCCGGCCGGCCTGCTGCAGGCTTACCGCTTCATCGCGGACAGCCGCGACACGGCCACCGGCGAGCGTCTCGACAACCTGGAAGACCCGTACCGCCTGTTCCGTTGCCACACGATCATGAACTGCGTCGACGTTTGCCCGAAGGGCCTGAACCCGACGAAGGCGATCGGCAAGATCAAGGAACTGATGGTTCGCCGCGCTGTTTAAGGTTGAGATGAGCGATTCGCATCAATCCGACCCGCACCGTCGCGCACGCCTTCGCTGGCGTGCGCGGCGGGGTCTGCTGGAAAACGACATCATTTTCGAGCGTTTCTTCAGCAGATACGAGCATGACCTCACCGATGCAGACGTAGGCGCGTTGTCGCGCCTGCTCGATCTGAGCGACAACGACCTGATGGACTTGCTCCTCGCGCGCAAGGAACCAGAAGGCGACCTAGACAGCCCGGATATTCACCGGCTGTTGGAGATGCTGCGCAACGTGTAACGCCAAGGTGTAACGCGTTGTGCCCGTTATCGAATCCCGTTTCTTTATTTCGATTGAGGATGTGCCATGACTCCGTCTGATGTTAAAGCCACGCTATCGTTCAGCGACAACTCGCCGAGCGTCGAACTGCCGATCTACAAGGGCACGATGGGCCCGGACGTGATCGACATCCGCAAGCTGTACGGCCAGACCGGCAAGTTCACGTACGACCCGGGCTTCATGTCGACGGCAGCTTGTAATTCGGCGATCACGTACATCGACGGCGACAAGGGCGAGCTGCTGTACCGCGGCTACCCGATCGACAACCTCGCGCAAAATGCCGACTTCCTCGAAAGCTGCTACCTGCTGCTGAAGGGCGAACTGCCGAACGCAGCGCAGAAGAAGGAATTCGTCGACACCGTCACGAAGCACACGATGGTGCACGAGCAGATGCACTTCTTCTTCCGTGGCTTCCGTCGCGACGCGCACCCGATGGCGATCCTGGTCGCTGCGGTCGGCGCGCTGTCGGCGTTCTACCACGACTCGCTCGACATCAACGATCCGCGTCACCGTGAAGTGTCGGCGATCCGCATGATCGCGAAGCTGCCGACGCTCGTCGCGATGGCGTACAAGTACAGCATCGGCCAGCCGTTCGTGTATCCGAAGAACTCGCTGTCGTACAGCGCGAACTTCATGCACATGATGTTCTCGAACCCGTGCGAAGAGTACAAGGTCAACGACGTGCTCGTCCGCGCACTCGACCGCATCCTGATCCTGCACGCCGACCACGAGCAGAACGCATCGACGTCGACCGTCCGCCTGGCCGGCTCGTCGGGCGCGAACCCGTTCGCCTGTATCGCTGCCGGTATCGCCTGTCTGTGGGGCCCGGCGCACGGTGGTGCGAACGAAGCCGCGCTGAACATGCTCGAGCAGATCGGTTCGCCGGACAACATCCCCGAATTCATCAAGCAGGTGAAGGACAAGAATTCGGGCGTGAAGCTGATGGGCTTCGGTCACCGCGTGTACAAGAACTACGACCCGCGTGCGAAGCTGATGCGCGAAACGTGCTACGAAGTGCTGAACGAACTGGGCCTGCACGACGACCCGCTGTTCAAGCTCGCGATGCAGCTCGAGAAGATCGCGCTGGAAGACGAATACTTCGTGTCGCGCAAGCTGTACCCGAACGTCGACTTCTACTCGGGCATCGTCCAGCGCGCGCTGGGCATCCCGACGTCGATGTTCACGTGTATCTTCGCGATGGCACGTACGGTCGGCTGGATCGCACAGTGGAACGAAATGATCGGCGATCCGGAGCAGAAGATCGGCCGTCCGCGTCAGCTGTTCATCGGCGATACGCCGCGCGAAGCGAAGCCGCTCAACGCACGTTAAGTCGTGTGCGGCGCGAACGGCCGGCAGGCCGCTCGCGTCGGGCGATCGCAACGCCACGACACCCCGACGGGTCATTCCGTCGGGGTGTTTTCATTTGTGCGGCCGAGGTTCGCCCGGGCCCGCACGGCGCTCAAGCGACGGCGGCCGCGTGTCGAGTGCGGGTGCGTCGTGATCGGGCGCGTGGCCGTGCTGCACGAAGAACTGCCGGTATGCGCCGGGCGTCATCCCGCGTGCGGCGAGGAACTGGCGATTGAAGTTCGCGGCATTCGGAATGCCGCAGCGCGCAGCCACCGTCGCGATCGGCCAGTCGGTGCCGACGAGATGGCGGCAAGCGTGCGCGAGCCGCAGCCGCTGCACGTAGCGGCCGACGCTTTCGCCGAGATGCCGGACGAACAGGCGCTGCAAAGTGCGTTCGGACATGTGCGTGGTGGCGGCGAGCGCGTCGATGCGCAACGGTTCGTGAAAGTGCCGGTCGATCGCGTCGAGCACGCGGTCGAGGCGCTCGGCTTCGGGGGCGGCCGCGTCGGTTTGGCGTGTCGTGCCGTCGGTGCGCTCGTACGCGTGTGCGGTGGCGAGCGGTTCGCCGCCGGCTTCCGAGAGATCGGCGAGCGTGTCGAGCGCGGCCGCGAGCCGGGTGCGCGGCGACGGATCGAGCAACTGCGGCAGCCGTGCGCGCATCGCGCGGGCCGCGTCCGTGCCGAAGCGCAAGCCCGGTGCGGCACGCCGCAACAGCGAGCGCAGCGGTGCGTATTCGGGGCAACAGTCGGCCAGACGCCGCGCCCAGTCGCCGTCGAACCAGATGACGAGCGCGACTTCAGGCGCATCGCGATCGATGCGTGCATTCGACGACCACGTATGCGGCAGGTTGGGCGGCACGAGCACCAGATCGTCGTCCGCGTAGTGCGCGACGTGATCGCCGATGAAGCGCTGGCCGCGGCTGTTGAGCGTCAGCGTCAGTTCGTATTCGGGATGGCGATGCCATTCGAAAGGAATGCGGGCGAGCTGGCGGTGATACACGCGGATCGAACAGCCGGGGGCGAATGTCACGTGCTCGTACTGCGGTTTCATCGGCGGCCTCCGGGCGAGGGCGGGCATCGCGCCGTGGCATGATCGTGAGCATTCGTCACGACGGAGCGATGCGATGTTTTCACATGTTTGCGTGGGTGTGACCGACACCGCGCGCGCCTACGATTTCTACGCGCCGCTGTTCGCGGAACTCGGGCTGCGCCTGAAATTCCGCGAACCGGACGGCTGGTCGGGCTGGATGCCGGCCGACACCGACCGGCCGCTGTTCTTCTTCGGCCACCCGCTCGACGGCCGCGCGCCCGAGCCGGGCAATGGCCACACGATCGCATTCGTTGCGCCGACCCGCGCGCACGTCGATCGCTGCCACGCGCTCGCGCTGCGCCACGGCGGCACCTGCGAAGGCGGCCGGACTATCACCGCGACTACTACGGCGCCTATTTCCGCGATCCGGACGGCAACAAGCTGTGTGTGGTCTGCCATCGTCCGGCGTGATGCACGGTTGTCCGGATTGTATCGATAGTTGGCCGGATAGTGGTGATGACGGTCGCGCGCCGGTCGTACGCTGACAGCACATCACGACACCTGTCAGCGAGGAGACCACGATGCAACTGACGATTGACGACCTGCCTGCCGCGATTCGCGACGCGAAAAGGGCGCTGCGCGCCGACCTGCCTGGTTATGCGGCCACGTTCCGCGAACTGGAGGGCGACATCGCGCGGCAGGTCGATGTGATTCGCCGCGCGCATGCGCATGGTCGTGACGTGATTCCGGTGGTGCCGTTCGCGGACATCGCGAGCGGGGCCGTCGATCCGCACGCGGTTGCCGCGATCCGCACGCATGGCGCGGTCGTGATCCGTGGCGTATTCGATCCGCAGCAGGCGCGCGACTGGAACGACGAGATCGGCGCGTACCTGGACGCGAACTGCTTCACCGATCGGCTGCACGCGCGCGCCGAAGACCGCTATTTCGGCAATCTCGCGTCGGGTAAGCCGCAGATCTACGGCGTCTACTGGTCGAAGCCGCAGGTGGCTGCGCGCCAGTCGCCTGCGCTCACGCAGGCGCGCGTGTTCCTGAACCGTCTGTGGCGGCATGCAGACGGCGGGCGTACGCATTTCGATCCCGACCAGGTGCCGGCCTATGCGGACCGGATTCGCCGCCGCCCGCCCGGCTCGACGTCGCTCGGGCTGTCGCCGCACGTCGACGGCGGCTCCGTCGAACGCTGGCTCGGCGCGAATTTCCGCCAGGTCTACCGTCACGTGCTGGCCGGCCGCTGGCGCGATTACGACCCGTTCGATGCGGCGTTCCGTCCGGACGTCGAGGAGATTCCGTCGCCGGCCGTATGCTCGATGTTCCGCACGTTCCAGGGCTGGACCGCGCTGACGCCGCAGGGGCCCGGCGACGGTACGCTGCAGTTGATCCCGGTCGCGAACGCGATGGCCTACGTCGTGCTGCGCGCGTTGCAGGACGATGTCGCGGACGACGACCTGTGCGGCGCGCGCCCGGGCCGCGCGCTGTCGATCCGGCCCGAATGGCACGCGCTGCTGCTCGACGCACTGGTGCCGATCCCGCACATGGAGCCGGGCGACGCGGTGTTCTGGCACGGCGACGTCGTGCACGCGGTCGAGGATGCGCATCGCGGCAATGGCGACAGCAACGTGATGTACATCGCCGCCGCGCCCGGTTGCGCGAAGAACGACGCGTACCTGCAGCGCCAGCGGGCTGCGTTCCTGCGCGGCGAAAGCCCGCCCGATTTTCCGGCCGATCATTTCGAGGTCGAATTCGACGAGCGGGGCGGGGAGGGCGATCTCACGGCGCTCGGCCGTTCGCAGATGGGGTTCGGGCCGGGCGTGTAGCAGGCGCGCCGCATGCGAAGGCGGCCGCTTGCCGAATCCGCTGCGCGCCGCGCGCAATTCGACGCAATCGGCTGTCGGCGCAGCCGAAATCGACGCGAATTGCGCAATTTGGCTTCCGATAATGGTCCGGACACAACGCAGCCGCCCCGTGTGACGCACGGGTGCGGCGCTGACCATGGAGGAGTCGATGCAATTCACGCAAGCGATCGTTCGCCGCCCCGCGCCGTCCTGTGGCGCGGGCCTGACCACCGCCGAACTCGGCGCGCCCGATTACGACAAGACGCTCACCCAGTTCCACGCGTATTGCGACGCGCTGCGCACGCTCGGCGTCGCGCTGACCGAACTGCCGCCGCTGGAGGCATTCCCCGATTCGCACTTCGTCGAGGACACCGCGGTCGTGACACCCGAATTCGCGGTGATCACGCGCCCCGGTGCGCCGGCGCGGCGTGGCGAGACGGTGCACATCGAAGCGGCGCTGGCCGCGCATCGCGACCTGCTGCCGATGCAGGCGGGCCGGCTCGACGGCGGTGACGTGATGCAGGTCGGCAAGCGTTTCTACATCGGCCTGACGGGCCGTACCGACGCCGACGGCATCGCCGCATTCGACGCGCTCGTGTCGCGCTACGGCTATTCCGTCGTCGCGGTGCCGGTGGGCGCCGGCCTGCATCTCAAGTCGGTCGTCAACGCGCTCGGCGACGACACGCTGCTCGTCACCGAAGCGCTGGCCGCGCATCCGGCCTTCGCTGACTATCGCCGGATCACGATCTCGGCCGCCGACGAATACGCAGGCAACACGCTGCGCGTGAACGGCACGCTGATCACGCCGGCCGGCTACCCGCGCGTGCACGATGCGATCGCGTCGCTCGGGCTGCCGCTGCACGTGATCGATACGAGCGAGTTCCGCAAGATGGACGGCGGCCTGACCTGCCTGTCGCTGCGGTTCTAGCCGATTGGCGCGCGGCCGCTTCGGCCGGATAATGTGGCCCCCGCGCGGAACCGGAGACGTTCCGCGCACCAGCCACGACCCGACCGGAGCGAACGCGGATGACCGACAAGAAGATGCAGCTCGACAAGATCGATCTCCGGATCCTCGACATCCTGCGCACCGACGGGCGGATTTCCTACCGGAAGCTGTCCGAGCTCGTGAACCTCACGCCGCGGCCGTGCCAGGCGCGCGTGGAGCGGCTCGAGGCGCTTGGGGTGATCGAAGGGTACCGCGCGGTGATCAAGGCGCCGCGCGCGACCAAGCCGATCGTCGTGATCGCGCAGATCACGCTGGCCGACCACGGGCGTTCGCAGGCGCCGTTCGAGGATGAAATGCGGGCGAATCCGGCGGTGCTCGATTGCTGGCTCGTCAGCGGCACGTTCGATTTTCTCGTGCGGCTCGCGTGCGAGGATCTCGACGAGTACCGGCGGATCGCGAACCTGTGGCTGGAAAGCCCGCGGTTCCGGATCGAGAAGATCGTGACGACGGCCGAACTGCAGGCGATCAAGCGCAGCGTCGTGTGATGCGGCCGGCCGGGAAGGGCCGGCTCCGACGCGAATGACGCGGCCTGACGATTTGCATTCCGAATCAAATCGTCAGGCCTGAATCCAATCAGGGTGAACACTATGGATGCTTTGCAAGCTGCAGCGGAGACGCCCGCACCGTCCGGAACGACGCTGAAGCGCCGTCTGCAGGGCCGCCACATCGCGATGATCGCGATCGGCGGCTCGATCGGCACGGGGTTGTTCGTCGCGTCGGGGGCGTCGGTCGCCCAGGCGGGGCCGGGCGGGGCGATCGCCGCGTATATCGCGATCGGGCTGATGGTGTACTTCGTCGTCACGGGCCTCGGCGAGATGGCCGCGCTGATGCCGGTATCGGGCTCGTTCGCGATCTACGGCGAGAAGTACGTCGACGAAGGCTTCGGCGTCGCGCTCGGCTGGACCTACTGGTACAGCTGGGCCGTGACGATCGCGATCGAGCTGGTCGCCGCGCAGATCGTGATGCGCTACTGGTTTCCAACCGTACCCGGCATCTGGTGGGGCGCCGGATTCCTCGTGCTGATCTTCCTGCTGAATACGCTGTCGGTGCGCGGTTTCGGCGAATCGGAATACTGGTTCTCGCTGATCAAGGTGGTCACCGTGGTCGCGTTCATCGCGGCCGGGTTGCTGATCGCGGCCGGCCTGATCGGGAACGGGCATCCGGTCGGCTTGCGCAACTTCACGACGGGCGACGCGCCGTTCGTCGGCGGCGTGCACGCGATGATGAGCGTCGCGCTGATCGCGGGCTTCTCGTTTCTCGGCACCGAGCTGGTCGGGATCACGGCCGGCGAATCGGAAAACCCGCGCAAGACGATCCCGCGTGCGGTGAAGCAGATCTTCTGGCGGATCATGCTGTTCTACGTGTTCGCGATCTTCGTGATCGGGCTGCTGGTGCCGTATACGGACCCGAACCTGCTGAAGAGCGACGTGACCGACATCGGCGTGAGCCCGTTCACGCTGGTGTTCAGCCATGCGGGCTTCCGGCTCGCGGCCGGCGCGATGAATCTCGTGATCCTGACGGCCGTGCTGTCGGCCGGCAACTCCGGGACTTACGCGGCGACGCGGATGCTGTACAACCTCGCGGCGGAAGGGCGCGCGCCGGCGATGTTCGCGACGCTGTCGCCGGGCGGCGTGCCGCGCAACGCGCTGTACGCGACGATGGCTGTCGGCGGGCTGTGCTTCCTCACGTCGCTGACCAACAACCAGAGCATCTATCTGTGGCTGCTGAATACGGTCGGCATCACCGGCTTCATCGCGTGGCTCGGCATCGCGGTCTGCCATTACCGGTTCCGCAAGGGGTTCCTGAAGCAGGGCTACCGGCTCGATCAGCTGCCGTACCGCGCGAAATGGTTCCCGTTCGGGCCGCTGTTCGCGATCGCGATCTGCATCGTGATCTCGCTCGGGCAGGATTACCAGGCGTTCTTCGCGGCCCGCATCGACTGGATGGAAGTGCTGTCGATCTACGTGTGGATTCCGCTGTTCGTCGCGATCTGGTGGGCGTATCGCCGTGCGCGCAAGAGCCGGCTCGTGCGCTACGAGGAGATGGACATCGGGCCGTGGCTGACG
This sequence comes from Burkholderia sp. AU45274, assembly GCF_030482505.1. Lineage (NCBI taxonomy): Bacteria > Pseudomonadati > Pseudomonadota > Betaproteobacteria > Burkholderiales > Burkholderiaceae > Burkholderia > Burkholderia sp. AU45274. The sequence continues at coordinate 702,107 of NZ_JAUJQE010000001.1, forward strand.
CGTTCGGTCGAAGCCGTCGATGCAGCGGCCACGCAGCACGGGCAGTCGCACTGACTGCCTGGTCCTGAAAGCGCGGTAACGGGCGCCGGATGTGCTTTACGGCCGGCTCCGATACGGCGCCCTGCGCGCGGCGGGTGACGCGCGCAAGCCGCGCTCAGTGAACGTGCTGCAACTGCGCTTTCATGAAATCCACCCACGCGCGCACTTTCTGCGGCACGTGCCGCGTCGCGACGTACAGCGCGTAGACGTTCTGCTGCGGAAACCGGAACGCGGGCAGTGCATCGACCAGTGCGCCGCTTTCGAGATCGTCGCGCACGAGCCATTCCGGCAGCAGCGCGACGCCGCTGCCCTGGCGCGCCAGTTCGCTCAACACCGATGCGTTGTCGACGACGACGTGAGGCTTCGTCGCCGGTCGAAACGCATGTTCGTTGCCCGCGCGATCGGTGAGCGTCCATTCGGCGATTCGCTCGAGCCGGCTGTGGCCGAGCTGCGGCAGGCGGGCCAGATCGCCGGGTGACGCCGGCGGCGGGAGCCCGGCCTTCGCGGGCAGGTCGGGCGCCATCACGGCGAGCACGTCGCAGGTGGCGAGGCAGACACCGCGATAGGGCAGGTCGAGAAAGTGCTCGTGGCGCCCGAGCCGGATCGCGACGTCGAAGCGGTCGCGCACGAGATCGGCCTGCGATGTGTGCGTTTCGAGCCGCACCCGCAACGCGGGATGCCGTGCGGTGAACGCATGCAGCATCGGTGCGAGGACGCGCGCCGCATACTCGACCGTCGACGTCACGCGCAGGATGCCCTGCATGCCGCCATGCTCGCCGCGCACCTCGTCGATCGCGCCTTCGGCTTCTTCGAGCACGCGCAGGCAGCGCTGGTAGAAGCGCTCGCCGGCGTCGGTCAGCTCGACGCGCCGGGTCGTCCGCGTGAGCAGCGTGACGCCGAGCTCGGCTTCGAGCTGCTTCACGTTGAAGCTGACGGCTGCCCGCGCCTGGTTCAGTGCGGTGGCGGCGGCCGTGAACGAACCGGCCTCGACCACGGCACGGAAGACGGCAAAACGATCGAGGCTCACCATGGTCGGGGCGGGGGTCCTGTCTATGCATTGGATTGCTCGAAGGGTACCCGAATGTGCGGCACCCGTGCGGCGTGCGGCGCGTTGCAACGGACGCGCGACACTGTCGCGGCCCGAGCCGATTGTCAAAAAATTTCGACGGGACCCGTCGAATCCGGCCGCTTACCGATGCGCGTGCCGGCTTCTACACTGCGGCGCTTCATGATGTTTCCGCCGCCATGCCAGACCGCTCCAGAATTGCCATCGTCTACCTGCTCGGCTTCGCGATCGATCTCGCGAACATGTTCATGCTGAACGCCGCGTATCCGGCGCTGCAGCGCGAACTGCACGCATCGGTCGCGCAGCTTGCGTGGGTCGGCAACACGTACGTGCTCGGCCTGACCGTCGTGATTCCGTTCGGCACGTGGCTCGCGCGCCGCTGCGGCGAGCGGCGCGTGTTCGCCGCATCGTTGCTGCTGTTCGGGCTCGGCAGTGCGGGCGTCGGCGCGTCGCCTTCGATCGGGGCGCTGCTCGCATGGCGGCTGGTCCAGGGGCTCGGCGGCGGGCTGCTGATCCCGGTCGGGCAGACGATGGCCTATCGCGCGTATCCGCCGCAGGCGCGGGCGCGGCTCACGTCGATCGTGATGATGGTCGCGCTGCTGGTGCCCGCGTTGTCGCCTGCGATCGGCGGGGCCATCGTCGATCGCGGGTCGTGGCGCGCGATCTTCTTCGCGATGTTGCCGATCGCGGCCGCGACCTGCGCGCTCGCGTTCGCGTGGCTGCCGCGCGACGGTGCGCGTGACCGGCCGCCGCGGCTCGACTGGCCGGGGCTCGGGCTGAGTGCGGCGGCGCTCGTCGCGTTGCTGCTCGGGCTGACCGCCGCGGGCCAGCCCGGCGGCCCGGCATTCCCGCTGGCGATGCTGGTGCTGGCCATCGCGGCAGGCGCCGGCTATGCGGTGCATGCGCGTCGGGCCGTGGCACCGGTGGTCGACCTGCGCCTGCTTGCGCAGCCGCTGCTGAGGGCCGGCGTGGTGGTCTATCTGTGCGTGCCGGGCATCTTTACCGGGGTCAACCTCGTCGCGTCGCTCTATCTGCAGAATGCGCTCGGATTGAGCGCCGCGCATGCCGGCGCGCTGATGCTGCCGTGGGCGATCGCGGCGTTCTTCGCGATCGCGACCACGCGCCGCTGTTTTCCGCGCCACGGCGCGAAGCCGCTGTTCACGTGCGGCATCGCGATCGATTGCGTCGGCGTCGCGTTGCTCGCGACGCCGTGGGCCAGCGTCGAAGCCGTGCGCATCGCGGCGTTCGCGGCGATGGGGTTCGGGGCGAGCCTATGCACGAGCACGTCGCAGAGCGCGGCGTTCGTCGAGGTGCCGGCCGACCGGATGGGCGACGCGAGTGCGCTGTGGAACATCAACCGACAGTTGAGTTTTTGTGTCGGCGTGGCCGCGCTCGGCAGCGCGCTCAATGCGTTGCTGGCGCTCGATGCGGGCGGCCCGTCGCTTGCACCGTACCGCTGGTGCTTCGGGCTGGCGGTCGTGTTGACGTTGCTGCCGCTCGGCCTGATCGCGCGGCTTCCCGCGCACCATGCGCCGGTCGCGCAACCCGTTTCATCCCATTCCTGAGAACCTGAGAGCGTTATGAATCTGCCGAATCCGTATTTCAAGGAAGTCGTCGACACCATCGTCGACATCGAGTGCTGGTTGTCCGGCCGTGCCGGCCCCGAGCGGCTCGCGACGCCGATGGCGCGCTTCTCGCCGGGTTTTTCGATGATCACGATGTCGGGTACGGTGCTCGATTACGCGGGCGTCGATGCGCTGTTTTCACACGGGCACGGCGCGCGACCGGGGCTGATGATCGACATCGACGAGTTGCGCGGGCTCGCCGTATGGTCCGATGGCGCGACGATCGGTTATCGCGAGACGCAGACCGACGCGCAAGGCCGGCGCACGGTGCGGCGCTCGACGGCCGTGTTCCGGCGCGAGGCGGATGGGCTGATCGTGTGGCGTCATCTGCACGAGACGCCGGTCGCCGCGTGAGCAGGGGGTAGGGGGCATCCGCCAGTTTGCAAGAAGCGGTGCGGATGCCGTGCCGGCGTTACTTGTCCAGCTCCGGATAGTGCCGGAAGATGCCCATGTCGTTGAACGGGATGCGGCGTTCCGACTCGAGATAGAGCGCGACAGGCGGATGCAGTGCAACGCGGTCGTGCAGTGCGACCAGCGCTGCGATCTTCCGCTCCTCACGCTTCATCGCTTTCGGAAACGCGTAGCGCAGGCCCTCGATCAACTGGAACAACGACAGGTCCGCATAGCTGAGTGCGTTGCCGGCGAGGTAGCCGCTCTTGTGCGGATTCTGTTCGAGTACACGCTCGAAGTAGCCGAGGAATTTCGGCAGCCGGTTTTCGAGGAAATCGGCAGCACGCTCGGCGGCTTCCGCCTGCTGATCCTCGTAGTAGAGGCCGCTTGCGATCGGATGGTGCGTGTCGTGGATCTCGGTGACGAAATCGGCGACGGTCAACTGAAGCTGGTGCACCCACAGTCGGCCGGCTTCGTCGGCGGGCGCGAGCCCCAGCCGCGCGCCGAGAAACAGCAGGATGTTCGCGGTCTGCCCGATGACGACGTCGCCGGCCTTCAGGAACGGCGGCGCGAACGGCACGCATTCCGCCTTCGAGTTGTCCATCATCCGCATCATTGCCGGCACGCCCATGCCGCGCCCCGATTCACGCGCGACGTCGACATAATCGGCTTCGGCCGCTTCGAGCGCGAGCCGCACGTACTCGCCCCGGCCCTGGATCTCGGGCCAGTAATACAGTTCGTATCGCATGCTGTCTTCCCGTTCGTTGAACCGGCTGCCGCTGGCATCGTGACGACCGGGCGGCCACGCGTCGCGTGCCACCCGCTGCGAATAGACAGTCTAGGCGATCGCAGGAAAAGTGCCGCGTGCGTCGTGCGTGCGTTACGCGCCGCGCTCGCCGCCTTCGGGGCCGTAGAAGAACACCCACGTCGAGAAGTCGTCGGAGAAGCCGATGAAGCGGTGTTCGGCGTGTGCCGGGACGAATAGCACGTCACCGGCCGCGACTTCGCATTCGCGTCCGTCGACGACGAAGTGCGACGTGCCCGTGGCGATTGCGTAGGCCTCGTCGCGCGTATGCGGCTTCTGCTTGTCCTCGATGCGCGGCCGGTACAGCTCGACGTCGAGCGTGCCGTGGCGAAACAACGTCGTGAACAGCGTGCCTTCTTCGTCGAGGCGGGCGAGCGATTCGTTCAGGCCGAGCTTCATGGCGGGGGCTCCGGGTCTGGATCGTGGGATCGGGCCGTACGGGTCGTGCCATCGTAGCGCGAAATGCCGGGGCGTCATACGGCGCGCGGGACGCGCGATCGCCATCCGTGGAACGAGTCACGCGGGCGCTCGCCATACATGAAACACCGGTGTCCATCCGTGAAACGACGATGCGATTGCGCGGATTCCATCGCGAGCTTCACCGCAATTTAATAAACGACGACTACGATCCGGCCTCGTCAATCGACAGCGACGCAGTGATTCGATCCGCGCTGCGGCACTGCCGTCCGTCGCCCACCTGCGCGACTCGCCCGATTGCCCTTTCCCGTGACCGTGAACGCGACACCGAGGTAACCCGTCGACGCCATTCACATCATTTCGTATTTCTTATGAAACTGAATCCGCTGGCTGCTTCACGCAGAAAATTCCTGGCCGCCGCGCCGGCCGTCGCGGCGGCGCCGCTGCTGAGCGCGTGCGGTGGCGACGACGTCACGTCGGCACCCGTTACCGACGCGGCGCTGGCCGCGCAAATGTCCGCGAAGCTGAATGCGCAGCTCGGCGATGCCGCGACGGTCGGCGCGATCCAGCCGGCGCTGACCGACGTCGGCTTTACTTGGGACTTGCCGTCGATGCCGGCGGCCCAGGCCGGCGCGATCGTCGCATACAGCTTCGGCAATCGCCCGAACGCGGCAAGCGGCAATACGTCGAGCACGGGCGGCAACCAGTCCGCGCTGCCCGATCCGGGGCCCGTCAATGAAGCGCTCGCGGACGCCGTCTACCGCATTCGGCAACTGAAACCGGTCAAGGTCTACGCGCAGTGGGAGATTGCGCGCTTTCTCGTGTCGAAATACGGGATGGGCACCGACGTGCTGTCGTCGATCGAGCCCGTGATCGCGAGCGACGGCACGATCGTGTACCTCAGCACGGCCGGCGTGGCCGCCGAGGCCGTGTCGCGCGCGGGCGGCGCGGCCGCGATGGGCAGCGTCGCGGTGGTCGGTCATCGGGATCACGCGAAGCGCTGCATCCAGACCTCGCAACAGGCGGGCATGAAGGCGGCCGCGGTTGCCGAGGTGTCGTTGCCGACGCTTTACGACCCGCAGTCGGGCCAGCCGTGGACGCGTAACCGCAGCCTGTACCTCGTGCACGACATGTATGCGCAGATGCTCGGCCGCGCGATCGGCGCGACGATGCAGGCGTTCCCGAAGGGCTGACGCACTTTCTCTTTCCCGATTCCGATGACCATGCAGACCCGCCGCCATTTTCTCGCTTCCGTTTCCGCTTCCGCTTCCGCGCTGGCCGCGACCGGTGCCCCCAGTGCGCCGGCCTTCGCGAGCGACGCGCCTGTTTCAGACGCCGAACTGCAACGCCAGATGCTCGGCAAGCTGACGAATGAACTGAACGACCGCGCCGCCGCCACCGACGAGACCGGCTACCTGTTCGAACCGTTTTTCTCGTGGCTGCCGCCGACCGTCCAGACCACGGCCATCAACACGATTGCCGCCTTCAGCTTCGGCAGTCGCGCCGCGGCGGCGACCGGTGCCGCGCCGGTGCCGGGCCCGGTGAACGAGGCGATTGCCGACGCCGTGTTCCTGCTGCACCAGAAGGTTGCCGTGCGGATCTTCGCGCAGCAGGAAGTCGCGAGCGTGCTCGCGTCGAAATACGGGCTGACGGCCGGCGTGACGTCGATCGCGACCCCGGCCCTGGCCGCCGGCAGCCCGATACCGACGCCGGACGGCGTCGCTGCCGCGATCGTCAAGCAGGCCGGCTCGGCTGCGGCACTCGGCAACGTCGGTGTCGTCACCCATGCGGATCAGGCGTCGCTTGCCGTGCGCGTGTCGAATGCCGCGGGGATGCAGGCCGCGGTGCCGGCGGGCCTGGCGCTGCCGTCGCTTTACGACGCGTCCGCGCAGATGCCGGCATTGCGGCGCCGCGATCTCTACCTGCTGAGCAACGTCGGCGTGCAACTGGGCATGCTGCGGCTCGACCTGATCAACCGCGAATACCCGAACGGCTGACGCTGCCGGACGTTCGCGGAAACTCCCGTTCATCAAGCTCTTCCATTCCGGAATCGTCACGTCCTTTCGCGTGTCGCCGTGACATGCGCAGCGCGGTGGCGGCCGTGGCCGCCGCGCCGTGGTGTCCGCGTTGCCGGGTAATGCTTATCCGGGTATCGCGTGTACCACCCAACTCACTGTTTTTATTCACTTTTTCCGTTATCGTGGTACTCCATGGGCCGATTTTGCGTGGCATAATCGATCACATCCGCAAGGCTTGTAGTCACAACGACCCCGCATACCCATGGCACAGACTCTTTACGACAAACTGTGGAACACTCACGTGGTCCACACCGAGGAAGACGGCACGACCCTGCTCTACATCGACCGTCAGCTGCTGCATGAAGTCACGAGCCCGCAGGCGTTCGAAGGGCTGAAGATGGCGCAGCGTCCGGTGTGGCGCATCAGCGCGAACCTGGCCGTGTCGGACCACAACGTGCCGACCACCGATCGCAGCCACGGCATCGCCGATCCCGTCTCGAAGCTCCAGGTCGACACGCTCGACGCGAACTGCGATGCGTTCGGCATCACGCAGTTCAAGATGAACGACGTGCGCCAGGGCATCGTCCACATCATCGGGCCGGAACAGGGCGCGACGCTGCCGGGCATGACGATCGTGTGCGGCGATTCGCATACGTCGACGCACGGCGCGTTCGGTGCGCTCGCGCACGGCATCGGCACGTCGGAAGTCGAGCACGTGCTCGCCACGCAAACCCTGCTGCAGAAGAAGAGCAAGAACATGCTCGTGAAGGTCGAGGGCACGCTGCCGCGCGGTTGTACCGCGAAGGACATCGTGCTCGCGATCATCGGCAAGATCGGCACGGCCGGCGGCACGGGCTACGCGATCGAATTCGGCGGCTCGACGATCCGCGCGCTGACGATGGAAGGCCGCATGACCGTCTGCAACATGGCGATCGAGGCCGGTGCGCGCGCCGGCATGGTTGCCGTCGACGACACGACGATCGACTACCTGTTGGGCCGCCCGTTCGTGCCGACCGGCGCGGAATGGGACCAGGCCGTCGAATACTGGCGCCAGTTCAAGTCGGACGACGGCGCGCAGTTCGATCGCGTGGTCGAGCTGAACGCCGCCGAAATCGTCCCGCAGGTCACGTGGGGTACGTCGCCGGAAATGGTCACGTCGATCGACGGCCGCGTGCCCGATCCCGAGCGCGAGAAGGATCCGGTCAAGCGCGATGCGATGGAGCGTGCGCTGGCGTACATGGCGCTCGAGCCGAACACGCCGATCGAATCGATCAAGGTCGACAAGATCTTCATCGGCTCGTGCACGAACGCGCGAATCGAAGACATCCGCGCAGCCGCGTATGTCGTGAAGAAGCTGAACCGTCGCGTCGCGTCGAACGTGCGGCTCGCGATGGTCGTGCCGGGCTCGGGCCTCGTGAAGGCACAGGCCGAGCGCGAAGGGCTCGACAAGGTGTTCACGGACGCCGGCTTCGAATGGCGCGAGCCGGGCTGCTCGATGTGCCTCGCGATGAATGCCGACCGGCTCGAGCCGGGCGAGCGCTGCGCGTCGACGTCGAACCGCAACTTCGAAGGCCGGCAGGGCGCGGGCGGTCGCACGCACCTCGTGAGCCCCGCGATGGCGGCGGCCGCGGCCATCGAAGGCCATTTCGTCGACATTCGCCAGCTGGGGTGACGCGTGACGGCATCGAAAATCATTGCGCGGCTGGTTGCCGTGCTGGCGCTCGCAGGGTTGGGCTTCAGCCTCGCGGGCTGCAATACCGTCCAGGGCTTCGGGCAGGACGTCAACGCTGCCGGCAGCGCGCTGAAGCGCGCCGCGGAGTGACGTCCCCCACCGAGAATTTGTCGATGTGCGCCGGCTGAACGCCGGCCCTTCAACCGGATAGACGGATCATGGAAAAATTCACTGTGCATACCGGCGTCGTGGCGCCGCTCGATCGCGAAAACGTCGACACCGACGCGATCATCCCGAAGCAGTTCCTGAAGTCGATCAAGCGCACCGGCTTCGGTCCGAACGCGTTCGACGAATGGCGTTATCTCGATCACGGCGAGCCGGGCCAGGACAACTCGAAGCGCCCGCTGAATCCCGACTTCGTGCTGAACCAGCTGCGCTACCAGGGCGCATCCGTGCTGCTCGCGCGCAAGAACTTCGGCTGCGGCAGCTCGCGCGAGCATGCGCCGTGGGCGCTGCAACAGTACGGCTTCCGCGCGATCATCGCGCCGAGCTTCGCCGATATTTTCTTCAACAACTGCTACAAGAACGGCCTGCTGCCGATCGTGCTGACCGAGCAGCAGGTCGATCACCTGTTCAACGAGACGGTCGCGTTCAACGGTTTCGAAGTCACGGTCGACCTCGACGCGCAAGTCGTGCGCACGGGCGACGGCCGCGAGTATCCGTTCGAGATCGCGGCGTTCCGCAAGTACTGCCTGCTGAACGGCTTCGACGACATCGGCCTCACGCTGCGCCACGCGGACAAGATCCGCCAGTTCGAGGCCGAGCGTCTCGTGAAGCAGCCGTGGCTCAACACCAAGCTGGTCGGCTGAGATCGCCTTTCGGGCGGGCGCGCCGGCGGCGCGTTCGCCGGCCTGCCTCCATAAAAACCTACCCAGTCAGGAATTTCGCATGAAGATTGCAGTGCTGCCCGGCGACGGCATCGGTCCGGAAATCGTCAATGAAGCGGTGAAGGTGCTGAACGCACTCGACGAGAAGTTCGAACTCGAACAGGCGCCGGTCGGCGGCGCGGGCTACGAGGCAAGCGGCCATCCGCTGCCCGACGCGACGCTGACGCTCGCGAAGGAAGCCGACGCGATCCTGTTCGGCGCCGTGGGCGACTGGAAGTACGACTCGCTCGAGCGCGCGCTGCGCCCCGAGCAGGCGATCCTCGGGCTGCGCAAGCACCTCGAGCTGTTCGCGAACTTCCGCCCGGCGATCTGCTATCCGCAGCTCGTCGATGCCTCGCCGCTGAAGCCCGAGCTGGTCGCGGGCCTCGACATCCTGATCGTGCGCGAACTGAACGGCGACATCTACTTCGGCCAGCCGCGCGGCGTGCGCGCCGCACCGGACGGCCTGTTCGCGGGCGAGCGCGAAGGCTTCGACACGATGCGCTATTCGGAACCGGAAGTGCGCCGCATTGCGCACGTCGCGTTCCAGGCGGCCCGCAAGCGCGCGAAGAAGCTGCTGTCGGTCGACAAGGCGAACGTGCTCGAGACGTCGCAGTTCTGGCGCGACATCATGATCGACGTGTCGAAGGAATACGCGGACGTCGAGCTGTCGCACATGTACGTCGACAACGCGGCGATGCAGCTCGCGAAGGCGCCGAAGCAGTTCGACGTGATCGTCACCGGCAACATGTTCGGCGACATCCTGTCGGATGAAGCGTCGATGCTGACGGGCTCGATCGGCATGCTGCCGTCGGCGTCGCTCGACAAGAACAACAAGGGCCTGTACGAGCCGTCGCACGGTTCGGCGCCGGACATCGCGGGCAAGGGCATCGCGAACCCGCTCGCGACGATCCTGTCGGCCGCGATGATGCTGCGTTATTCGCTGAATCGCGCGGAGCAGGCCGATCGCATCGAGCGTGCGGTGAAAACGGTACTCGAACAGGGCTACCGCACGGGCGATATCGCGACGCCGGGTTGCCAGCAGGTCGGCACGACGGCGATGGGCGACGCGGTGGTCGCGGCGCTGTAACGCGATCATGTAGAAAGGGCGCGAACAGGCCGCGAAATCGGCCGGTTCGCATGCGGTTGGCCGTTGTGCGGGCCACCGGCTTTGTGTAGACTCGAACGATGGCGCATCTTTCCCTGATCTCCCCGGTCTTGAAACTCCACGGCAACACAGCCCGTGCGGGTGCGCGCGCCATCGTCATCACGAAAACCATTACCACGAAAACGATCATTAAACGCTGATCGTCCGTCGTGCCCGCCTATTTCCCCGCGCGGTCACACCGGGGACGGAATGGCGGGGAAGCTCCATCAAAGGGTTAGTCATGAACGTAGGTCTCGTAGGTTGGCGCGGCATGGTCGGCAGCGTCCTGATGCAGCGCATGCAGGAAGAGGGCGATTTCGACCTGATCGAACCGGTGTTTTTCAGCACCAGCAACACGGGCGGCAAAGCGCCGTCGTTCGCGAAAAACGAGACTACGCTCAAGGACGCGACCAACGTCGACGAGCTGAAGAAGTGCGACGTGATCATCACGTGCCAGGGCGGCGACTACACGAACGACGTGTTCCCGAAGCTGCGCGCGGCCGGCTGGAACGGCTACTGGATCGATGCGGCATCGTCGCTGCGGATGAAGGACGACGCGGTCATCATCCTCGATCCGGTCAACCTCGACGTGATCAAGGACGCGCTGGTCAAGGGCCAGAAGAATTTCATCGGCGGCAACTGCACGGTCAGCCTGATGCTGATGGCGCTCGGCGGCCTGTTCCGCGAGAACCTCGTCGACTGGATGACGGCGATGACCTACCAGGCCGCATCGGGCGCGGGCGCGCAGAACATGCGCGAGCTGCTGGCGCAGATGGGCACGCTGAACGGCGCGGTTCAGGCGCAGCTCGCCGATCCGGCTTCCGCGATCCTCGACATCGACCGCCGCGTGCTGGCCGCGATGAACAGCGACGCGATGCCGACGAGCAACTTCGGCGTGCCGCTCGCCGGCTCGCTGATCCCGTGGATCGACAAGGATCTCGGTAACGGGATGTCGAAGGAAGAGTGGAAGGGCGGCGCGGAAACCAACAAGATCCTCGGCAAGCCGGCGATGGGCGAGCCGGGTTCGATCCCGGTCGACGGCCTGTGCGTGCGAATCGGCGCAATGCGCTGCCACTCGCAGGCACTGACGATCAAGCTGAACAAGGACGTGCCGCTCGACGAGATCAACGGCATCCTCGCATCGGCGAACGACTGGGTGAAGGTCGTGCCGAACGAGCGTGAAGCGTCGATGCGCGACCTGTCGCCGGCGAACGTCACGGGCACGCTGACGGTGCCGGTCGGCCGCCTGCGCAAGCTCGCGATGGGCGGTGAATACCTGTCGGCGTTCACGGTCGGCGACCAGCTGCTGTGGGGCGCGGCCGAGCCGCTGCGCCGCATGCTGCGCATCCTGCTCGACAAGTAAGTGGCGTGTCCGGCCCGCGAGATGCGGGCCGCGGTGCACAAGATTGCGCGCCGCGTCGGCCTTGACGATATCAAGGCTGGCGCGGCGCGTTTTTCATGTGCGGGTCAGCGCATGTTCAGGAGCGTCTGGTCGACGGCCTGCTGGGTCTTGATCGTCTGCGCGTTGGCCTGGTAATCGCGCTGCGCCTTGATCAGGTTCACGAGCTCGGTCGTCAGGTTGACGTTCGAGTTTTCCAGCGCGCTCCCCTGCAGCGTGCCGTGGTTCGTGCTGCCCGGCGCGGAGATCTGCGGCACGCCCGACGCGGTGGTTTCCACATACTGGTTGCCGCCGATGTTCTCGAGCCCGTTCGGGTTGTTGAAGTTCGCGAGCGCGATCAGGCCGAGCACCGCGCTCTGGCCGTTCGAGTAATTGCCGGTGAGCTTGCCGTCGGTGCCGATCGAGAACGTCGTCAGCGTGCCGCTCGCGAAGCCATCCTGTGCGAGGTTGTTCACGCCGCTTTTCCCGCCGAACTGCGTCGTGCCGGTCAGGTCGAGCGTCAGGTTTTGCGGATTGGCGCCGCCCGACGCGTTGGGGATCGAGAACGCGAACTGGCCGAGGCTCGGCGTCGGCTGGCCGGTTGCGGCCGACGTCGTCGAGCTGATCCGGCCCGATGCGTCGAACGTGACGGTGCCGAGATTCGTCGGCGTCTGGCCCTGCACGCCCGCGTAGGCCTGCCAGGTACCTGCCGCGTTCTTCGCGAAATACATCGACACCTGTTGCGAGCCACCGAGCGTGTCGTACACCTGGATCGACGAATTGTAGTTGTACGTGGTGTTGTCGCCCGCGTTGAACGGCGTCTTGGCCGGCACCTTGTCCTGCGAGTTCAGGTTGAACTGGCCGGTGACCTTCGTCGTCGCCTGCGGCGCGATGTTGGTGGTCGGCGCTTGCAGCGGCACGGTCGCCGCGGTGTTGATCGCGCCGCCCGGCCCTGCCGCATAGCCCATCAGGTTGCGGTTCTGCGCGTCGACGATGGCGCCGCTCTTGTCGCGGTGGAATACGCCGTCACGCGAGTACGTCGTCACGCCGTTGTTCGACATCTGGAAGAAGCCGTTGCCGTTGATCGCGATGTCGAGCGACGACTTCGTCGTGTTGATCGTCCCCTGGCCGAATTGTTGCTGCACCGACGTGAGCCGCGTGCCGATGCCGATCTGCGTGTTGGTCGACGTCGCGACCGAGTTCGCGTACATGTCGGCGAAGTTCGCGCGACCCTGCTTGTAGCCAACCGTGTTCGCGTTCGCGATGTTGTTGCCGATCACGTCGAGATGGTTCGCCGCGCCGGCCAACCCGCTCAAGCCCTGTTGATAGCCCATGTTCGATCCCCGTAACGAGCTGGTGAGTAAATGCAGTCGTGCGACTGCGCGATGCCCCCCTGGCACCTCACGGCGTCAGCCAGGCCGCCCGCGTTCCCGCTGTTCCGGCGGGTGCGGGCGCGATGGTCGAACTGCGCCGATTCTTGTTTGAGGACGATCGTAGCGACGGCAATTATTTGATCTGTGTAATTTTGTGTAATGAAATTGAATTGATGTCGAAATGATTGATTTCGTATGAGAAATGAAGCTTCGACGAGGCTGGAAAGCCTTGTGGGATGGGGGGTTGGCGGCAGGGATGTTCAATTCGATGATCAGAGAGGGGAATTGGCCTCTTATCAATCAATTGAAATTCATTTGAATGGGGTGGTGGCGGACTGGATTTATTTTGATTGGCGCTTGTTAATCCATTAACGGCAAGTAGCGCAAATTATTGAGCAAACGTACCTGATTCTCCGGTCGTGGTTCCGTGTTGTCCCTTGGGTTGTGCGGATCGCATCGTTGAGTGAGCAAAGGCATGTGACAGGCGTTCGGCGGGCGATGCGGCCGGATGGCTTTGCCTCTGAGCGAGGCGCACTTCCGGTCGATCGTGGGCGCGGGTCGCAGCGTGCGCAACCGGACATCCACGCGGCGCGATCGCGGGATGTCCCGACGCGCGCACGCAATCGGTTGCGCCCGTCGGCGATGAATTCGGCCCGAACCTGATCACGTGAAGTAAACTACGCGGTTACGACGCACAGACCCGCCGAAAGCGTCGCGTTCCACGCGACGCTTTTGCATTTCTGCGGCAACCTTATTGACGCTTTCAACCGCGAATCCGAGCCGCGCCCGCGCGCGGCGATAGAGCCAACGATGTCCCGAATTTCCTTGTTTCCGCGTCAGTCCCGTCTGTCGCGCGCCGTGCGTGGCGCGCTGGCGATCCTGGCGCTCGGCGCAACCGCATCGGCCTGGGCGGCCGGCACCGGCGAACTGCCGGCATCCGCTGCCGACGGCGCAGCGCCGCTTACCGTGACGGTCCAGCCGGGCCAGTCGCTGAACGACATCGCGAAAGCGGCCACGCAGTCGCGCGATCCCGGGGTACTCGCGCGCGCCGGCCGCGCGCTGTTCGACGCCAATCCGCAGGCGTTCATGAAGCGCGACGCGAGCCGCCTGAAAGTTGGCGCGACGCTGACCGTGCCGGCGCTCGATGCGACAGGCGCGGCAGTCGTGCCGGCCGCTGCATCCGCTGCATCCGGTGCGGCGGCAGCGTCCGCACCCGCCGCCGCATCGGGCGGCACGGCAGTCGCGCAGCATGGTGCGTCCGCACCGCATCCGGGGTCGACCGTGCAATCCGCGCCGGTGGCGCCGGCCGTGCATGCGGCGCCTGTCAGCGGTGCGAGCGTCGCGACGGCCGCCGGTGCGTCGGCATCCGTCGGTGCTTCGGCTGCCCACGGCGCATCGGCTGTCGAAAGCATGCAGCCGGCGGCACCCGTGACCGGTGCAAGCGGTCCGCATGTGTGGAGCGGCACGATCCAGTCAGTGCCGTCGTCCGCGAGCGGGGCCGTGACCCCGCCTGTGTCGGGCAGCCCGGTTCCGGGCATAAACGAACCGGCTGGCGCGGCACCGGTCACGGGCGCGTCGCAGCCGCGGCCGTCGAGCCTGCAGCAACTGCTGGCGCTGAAGAACCGCGTGCTGATGGAATTGCAGAAGCACGGTATCGGCAAGCCGGCCACGACGAACGAGCTCAAGCCGGCACCGGCACCTGTCGCGCCGCGTCCGGCCGCGAGCGATGCGGGCGCGTCCGCGGCTGCGGCTGCGTCGACGACCGGCGAAGCGGCATCCGGCGTTGCTGCCAGCGCAGTGCAGCCGGCATCGGTATCGGTGCCCGCGCAGCCGGCCGCGCCGGTGGTGACACCTGCGCGCAGTAACAAGCAGATGGACTGGCGTCCGGCCGCGGTGGCCGGTGCGGCCGTGATCGTCCTCGCGGCAGGTTTCGCGTGGCGCAAGCGCAGGAAGAGCCGACGCACGGACGATGCGGGGGCGGACACGTTGGCTGCCGCCACGGCAGCGGGCGGAGTCACGGCGGCGGCTGCCGCTGCGCAAGCCGAAGCCGCGCCGTCCGTCGAACCGGAACTGCCGATCCGGCCCGAGATGCCGGTCGCGCGTGATGCCGCTTCCAACCTGAACCTTGCCGCGGCGACTGCCGCAGCGGCGGAGCCGGTCGAGACACCGGATACGGATCTGTCGCCGTCGTCGGATGTGGCGAAGCCGCATGTCGAGCAGCCTGAATTGCCGACCGCACACGCGGCAGTGCCGCCCGCGAGCGAGACGGCTCCGGTTTCGCACGATGCCGAGCCGATCGAAAAGGACGCGGTCGAAACGTCGTCAGAGACGCCGATCGAGACGTCGGTGGAGACACGGGTAGCGACGCAGGTGGAAACGCCGACCGCACCCGCGGCCACAGATGCGCAGCACGCGGCGCTGATGCAGAACGCGATCAGCGCGCTCAGCAGCCTCGACATGCCGCTGCCGCCGCGCACGCAGGACGAGCCGTCGCTGGCGGCGGATGAGCCGGCTGCGCAAGCAGGGCAGTCCGACACCGATAAAATCGCAACTAACGGTCAAGCCGCACAGCGTCTCCCGATTGGCTCGACCGATCCGGCCCCGGAACATCCGGCCGATCAGGACGACGAGTTCGATTGGGATCCGGACGCAGCGACGCCGGCAAGCCAGGCGGGCAGCCCGTTCGCGACGGCGTCGCTGCCGCCGCTCGGCGGCGCGCAGTTCGGCGCGCTGAAGCTCGATTTCGATCTCGACCTGCCGTCCGCGCCGGGCGCCGCGTTGCCGGCGCTGACGCCGGACGAACTCGCCCGCATCGCGCGCAACAAGCTCGACCTCGCGTCCGAATATGTCGAGCTGGGCGACCTGTCCGGCGCGCGGACGCTGCTGCAGGAAGTGGTCGACGCGAATGACGCCGCGACGCGCGACGATGCGCGCGCGCTGCTCGCGAAACTGGCGGACGAGGCGTGATGCGGATCGCGCTTGGCATCCAGTACGACGGCGCGGCGTTCTGCGGCTGGCAGGCGCAGCCGCACGGCAAGACCGTGCAGGATCGGCTCGAGCACGCACTGGCCGAGTTCGCGCGCGTGCCGCTGCATACGACGGTGGCTGGGCGGACCGACACGGGCGTGCATGGGCTCGGGCAGGTCGTGCACTTCGATACCGACCTCGATCGTGAGGTTTTCTCGTGGGTGCGCGGCACCAACGCGTTCCTGCCGCCGACCGTGGCGGTGCAATGGGCGAAGCCGATGCCGGACACGTTCCACGCGCGTTTCTCGGCGTTCGAGCGCACCTATTACTACACGCTGTACGTGCATCCCGTGCGCTCGCCGATGCTGGCGGGGCGCGCGGGCTGGATCCATACGCCGCTCGACGACGACGCGATGCGCGCAGCCGCCGCGCATCTGATCGGCGAGCATGACTTCTCGTCGTTCCGGTCGTCGGAATGCCAGTCGAAGACGCCGGTCAAACACCTGTATCAGATCGACGTGCGGCGCGTGGGCCATTTCATCCATTTCCGGTTCCGCGCCAACGCGTTCCTGCACCACATGGTGCGCAACCTGATGGGCTGCCTCGTCGCGGTCGGTCGCGGCCGCTATCCGGTCGACTGGCTCGCCGACGTGCTCGCCGGGCGCGATCGCAAGCTTGCGGCGCCCACGTTCATGGCCGACGGGCTGTATCTCGCCCACGTCGGCTACCCGGCGGAATTCGCCGTCCCGCCCGCGCAGCTCGGCAGTGTGCCGTGGAGCAGCGTCTGGGCCGATCTGGACCCGCAATCATGACGGATCACGCCGTGTCTTCCTCGATTCCCGCCGCGGCCGGCCTGCCGCCGCGCACGCGCATCAAGCTGTGCGGGCTGTCGAAGCCCGACGACGTGCTGCACGCGGCGGCGCTCGGCGCCGATGCGATCGGCCTCGTGTTCTATCCGAAGAGCCCGCGCGCGGTGTCGATCGCGCAGGCGGCGGAGCTGGCACGCCTCGCGCCGCCGTTCGTGTCGGTGGTCGGGCTGTTCGTGAACGCGACCGAGGCCGAGATCGAGGCCGTCGTGCGCGACGTGCCGCTCACGCTGCTGCAGTTCCATGGCGACGAGACGCCCGATCAGTGCGACGCACTTGGCCGCGCGGCACGCCTGCCGTGGCTGCGCGCGGTGCGCGTGGGCCCCTCGACGCAATCGGCCGATTTGGTAGAATCGGGGCTTCATTATTCGAAAGCGCGCGGCCTCCTGTTCGACACCCTGGTGCCGGATTACGGTGGTAGCGGCAAGGTCTTCGATTGGTCTCTTATTCCCGCAGAGCTCGCGCATCGGGCCGTTTTGAGTGGTGGCTTGAGCGCGCAAAACGTCGGTGATGCGATTCGCCAGTTGCGCCCGTTTGCTGTCGATGTCTCGAGTGGCATCGAAGTGGAGGGCGCGAAGGGCGTGAAGGATCACGCCCGGATGGCGGCGTTCGTACGCGCGGTGCGCGAAGCGGACGCCGGGTGATGCAAGCCGGTGCGGCCTCGAAAGCGGGGCGCGCCGACCGATCGAGAGAGACACCATGTACAACCTTCCTGATGATCGCGGCCATTTCGGCCCGTATGGCGGCACGTTCGTCGCCGAGACGCTGATTCACGCGCTGGACGAACTGCGTGCAGCGTATGAAAAATTCCAGAGCGATCCCGATTTCGTCGCCGAATTCGAGCGCGAGCTGAAGCACTTCGTCGGTCGCCCGTCGCCGATCTATCACGCGCAGCGCTGGAGCGAGACGCTCGGCGGCGCGCAGATCTACCTGAAGCGCGAAGACCTGAACCACACCGGCGCGCACAAGATCAACAACGTGATCGGCCAGGCGCTGCTCGCGAAGCGCATGGGCAAGAAGCGCGTGATCGCCGAGACGGGCGCCGGCCAGCACGGCGTCGCGACCGCGACGATCTGCGCGCGCTTCGGGATGGAGTGCGTCGTCTACATGGGTTCGGAAGACGTGCGCCGCCAGGCCGCGAACGTCTACCGGATGAAGCTGCTCGGCGCGACGGTCGTGCCGGTCGAATCGGGTTCGCGCACGCTGAAGGACGCGCTGAACGAAGCGATGCGCGACTGGGTCACGAACATCGAGAACACGTTCTACATCATCGGCACGGTCGCGGGCCCGCACCCGTACCCGATGATGGTGCGCGACTTCCAGCGCGTGATCGGCGACGAGTGCAAGGTGCAGATGCCCGAACTCGCCGGCCGGCAGCCTGACGCCGTGATCGCCTGCGTGGGCGGCGGTTCGAACGCAATGGGCATCTTCTATCCGTACATCGACGACACCTCGGTGCAGCTGATCGGCGTCGAAGCAGCCGGCGACGGCCTCGACACGGGCCATCACGCGGCGTCGCTGATCGCCGGCAGCCCGGGCGTGCTGCACGGCAACCGGACCTACCTGCTGCAGGACGACAACGGCCAGATCATCGAGACGCATTCGGTGTCGGCGGGCCTCGACTATCCGGGCGTCGGCCCCGAGCACGCGTGGCTGAAGGACAGCGGCCGGGCGCAGTACGTCGGCATCACCGACGAGGAAGCGCTGACGGCGTTCCACGACTGCTGCCGGATCGAGGGGATCATTCCCGCGCTCGAGTCGAGCCACGCGATCGCGTATGGCGTGAAGCTCGCGCCGACGTTGCCGAAGGACAAGATCCTGCTCGTCAACCTGTCGGGCCGCGGCGACAAGGACATGCACACGGTCGCCGAGCGATCGGGCATCGAGCTCTGACCCCGACCGATGCGTGACCTGATCGAAGAACCGGGCGGCGGTGCCGCGAGCGAGGCGGGGGCGGTTCCGCCCGCCGCTGCCGTGCCGCGCGCGCTGCCGTCCGGTATCGAACTGCATAACCGCGATTTCCTGACCCATGCCGCGCACCTGCCGGACGCGTCGATCGACCTGATCGTCGCCGATCCGCCGTACGGGCTCGGCAAGGACTACGGCAACGACTCGGACAAGCGTTCGGGCGACGACTTTCTCGCGTGGACGCGCGAGTGGCTCGAGCTCGCGATTCCGAAGCTGAAGCCGAGCGGGTCGATGTACATCTTCTGCACGTGGCAGTACGCGCCGGAAATCTTCAGCTTCCTGAAGACGCAACTCACGATGGTCAACGAGATCATCTGGGACCGGCGCGTGCCGAGCATGGGCGGCACGACGCGCCGTTTCACGTCGGTGCACGACAACATCGGCTTTTTCGCGGTTTCCAAGGCGTATTACTTCGATCTCGATCCGGTCCGCATCCCGTACGACGCCGATACGAAGAAGGCCCGCTCGCGCAAGCTGTTCGAAGGCAGCAAGTGGCTGGAGATGGGCTACAACCCGAAGGACGTCTGGTCGGTCTCGCGCCTGCATCGGCAGCACGCGGAGCGCGTCGATCATCCGACCCAGAAGCCGCTGGAAATCATCGAGCGGATGGTGCTCGCAAGCTGCCCGCCGGGCGGCCGCGTGCTCGATCCGTTCATGGGCAGCGGCACGACCGCGGTGGCCTGCGCACGGCAGGGGCGCGACTTCGTCGGCTACGAGATCAACGAAAGCTATTGTGCGATCGCGCACGAGCGCGTGAACGCGCTTGCCGCGCCGGCGTGCGCGTGAATCGCGCCGCCGCATCGCCGAACGCAACGCATACTTTGTATGGGACCGGAGTAAGCGCTAAAGCGCAAACTCCGGATCGACACAGGAAAATTGCCATGTCCCGTATTCAGCAGACCTTCGCCGCGCTCGCCGAACAAGGCCGTAAGGGCCTGATCCCGTTCATCACGGCCGGCGACCCCGATCCGGCCAAAACCGTCGAATTCATGCACGCGCTCGCCGAAGGCGGCGCGGACGTGATCGAACTCGGCGTGCCGTTCTCGGACCCGATGGCCGACGGCCCCGTGATCCAGCGCTCGTCGGAACGCGCGCTCGCGCGCGGCGTCACGCTGACGAGCGTGCTCGCCGACGTGAAGCGCTTTCGCGAAACCGACCCCAAAACCCCCGTCGTGCTGATGGGCTATGCGAACCCGATCGAGCGGATGGGCGTCGACACGTTCGCGGCCGAAGCACAGGCGGCCGGGGTCGACGGCGTGCTCGTCGTCGACTATCCGCCGGAAGAGGCGGGCGTATTCGCCGAGAAAATGCGCGCCGCGCAGATCGATCCGATCTTCCTGCTCGCGCCCACGTCGACCGACGAACGCATCGCCGACGTCGGCAAGATCGCGAGCGGCTACGTGTATTACGTGTCGCTCAAGGGCGTGACCGGTGCAGGAAATCTGGATGTTTCGAGCATTGCGGGTAAAATCCCGGCCATCAAGTCGCGCGTGCCGGTTCCGGTCGGCGTCGGCTTCGGTATCCGCGACGCCGAAACGGCGCGCGCGGTGGCCGAGGTGTCGGACGCCGTCGTGATCGGCAGCCGCCTCGTGCAGCTGCTCGAAAGCGCTGCGCCGGAGGGTGCCGCCGCCGCGCTGAAGACGTTCATTGCCGAGCTGCGTGCCGCCCTGGACGGCGCGGGCAAGACGGCGCGATAAACACAACACAGGAAGCGGGAGCGGGCCGGTTGGCCCGCCCCGCCACGGAACAGGAAACCATACGATGAGCTGGCTCGACAAACTGTTGCCGCCGAAGATCAAGCAGACCGACCCGAAAAGCCGCAAGGGCATTCCGGAAGGCCTGTGGGTCAAATGCCCGTCCTGCGAGGCCGTGCTGTACCGCAACGACGTGGACGCGAACCTGCACGTGTGCCCGAAGTGCGATCACCACATGCGCATCGGTGCACGTGAGCGCCTCGACGGGCTGCTCGATCCGGAAGGCCGTTACGAGATCGGCCAGGAAATCGTGCCGGTCGACACGCTGAAGTTCAAGGACAGCCGCAAGTACCCCGATCGTCTGAAGGAAGCGATGGACGATACGGGCGAAACCGACGCGATGGTCGTGATGGGCGGTGCGATCCACACGCTGCCGGTGGTCGCGGCCTGCTTCGAGTTCTCGTTCATGGGCGGCTCGATGGGCTCGGTGGTCGGCGAGCGCTTCGTACGCGGCGCGCAGAACGCGCTGGAACAGCAAGTGCCGTTCATCTGCTTCACCGCTTCGGGCGGTGCGCGGATGCAGGAAAGCCTGCTGTCGCTGATGCAGATGGCGAAAACCACCGCGATGCTGACCAAGCTGTCGGAAGCCAAGCTGCCGTTCATTTCGGTGCTGACCGACCCGACGATGGGCGGCGTGTCGGCGAGCTTCGCCTTCCTCGGCGACGTCGTGATCGCCGAACCGAAGGCGCTGATCGGCTTCGCCGGCCCGCGCGTGATCGAGCAGACGGTTCGCGAGAAGCTGCCGGAAGGCTTCCAGCGCGCCGAATTCCTGCTGAAGACGGGCGCGATCGACATGATCGTCGACCGTCGCAAGATGCGCGACGAGATCGCCCAGCTGCTCGCGCTGCTGCAGCGGCAACCGGCCGACGCGCTGGCCTGACCGGCGCGAGGTTGTGAACACTGCGCGTCGCCTGGCTTCAGCGTCAGGCGACGCGCTTCGTTTTTTGGCGTAGTGGCGGTCCCGATCCAGATTTGAACCGATGAGCACTTTTCCCACTCTCGACGCGTGGCTTTCGCATCTCGAACGCGCGCACCCGGTCGGCATCGACATGGGCCTGACCCGCATCGGGCAGGTCAAGGCGGCGCTGCAGCTCGAATTCGCGTGCCCCGTCATCACCGTCGGCGGCACGAACGGCAAGGGCTCGACCTGCGCGTTCCTCGAGACGATCCTCGTGCGCGCCGGCTACAAGGTCGGCTGCCACACGTCGCCGCACCTGCTCGAATTCAACGAGCGCGCGCGCGTGAACGGGCAGAACGTCACCGATGACGAACTGCTGCCGCACTTCGAGGCCGTCGAAGCCGCGCGCACGTCGCTGTCCGAGCCGGTGTCGCTCACGTACTTCGAATTCACGACGCTCGCGATCCTGCACCTGTTCGCCTCGCGCGGGCTCGACGCGGTGATCCTCGAAGTCGGCCTCGGCGGCCGGCTCGATGCGGTCAACATCATCGATACCGATTGCGCGATCGTCACGAGCATCGACATCGACCACACCGAATACCTCGGCGACACGCGCGAGAAGATCGCGTTCGAGAAGGCCGGGATCTTCCGCGCCGGCAAGCCGGCGATCTGCGGCGATCCGGCCGCGCCGCAAACGCTGATCGACCACGCCGAAGCGATCGGCGCCGACCTGTGGCTGGTCGGCCGCGATTTCCGCTACGAGGCGCAGGCAGGCGCGGAGCGCCAGCAGTGGAGCTACCTCGGCCGCGAGAAGCGCTATCCGGCGCTTGCGTACCCGGCGCTGCGCGGGGCGAATCAGCTGATCAATGCGTCGGCCGCGCTCGCCGCGCTCGAAGCGCTGCGTCCGGTGCTGCCGGTGTCCGCGCAGGACATCCGGCTCGGCCTTGCGAACGTCGAGCTGCCGGGGCGCTTCCAGGTGCTGCCCGGCAAGCCGGCGATCGTGCTCGACGTCGCGCACAACCCGCATGCGTCGGCCGTGCTCGAGCAGAACCTCGGCAACATGGGCTTCTTCCCGTACACGTACGCGGTGTTCGGCGCGATGCACGACAAGGACATCGACGGCGTGCTGCAGCACCTGAAGGGCGAGATCGACCACTGGTGCGTGACCGACCTGCCGCTGCCGCGCGCGGCCTCCGCGGAGCAGCTCGAAGCCGCGCTGCGCAAGGCCGGCGTGGAGGAGGGGCCCGATTCGAGCGTCACGCGTTACACGTCGCCTGCCGAAGCGTTTCGCGATGCACTAAAAAGAGCATCCGAGAATGATAGAATCGTGGTTTTCGGCAGTTTCCATACGGTTGCCGGCGTGCTGGCCTACCGTAAATCGCAGCAACACTGACTGACGGGCAGTTTCGGACTCAGCCATTCATGGGAATTTTCTCGTTCGGCAAGAAAGACGACGACGCGCCCCCGCGGCGCGGCGGTCGCACCGGGACCTCCCGGAACGTGCGCACGGAGCGCACCACTGAACGCGTCGAGCGACGCTCGCGCCGCACCGAGCGTCCGGAATCGGACGCGCTGCTCCTCGATCCGACCCTTCCAGAAAAGCAACGCGCGCGCCGTCGCCTCGTCGGCGCGATCGCGCTCGTCGTCGCCGCCGTGATCGTGTTGCCGATGGTGCTCGACTCGCACCCGAAGCCGGTCACGGACGACATCGCCATCGACATTCCGAACCGGCCCGCGCACCAGGCGGTCGCACCGCGCGACGATGACGCGTCCGACGTACAGGCAGGCGTCGCGCACGACGAACCGCCGGCATCCGATGTCGCCGTTGCGGCTGCACCGGCGCCCGCGCCGAAGGATGCCGACAAGCCGGCCGCGAAACCCGATACCACGACCACGGCGAGCGTGACGCCGCCGAAGCCCGCGCCGAAACCGGCCGCCCCCGTGGCGAAGCCGGCCGCGCCGAAGCCTGCGCCCGCGCCCGCGGCCGTCGCGCATGCCGACGCCGCCAGCCCGGACAGCAGCGACGCTTCGTCGCCGTCGTCGCCGGCCGGTGCGCGTTTCGCGGTGCAGCTCGGTTCGTTCAAGGACGACGCGACGGCCCGGTCGTGGGCCACCAAATTGAAATCGGCGGGTGTGCCCGCATATGTCGAGCATCGCAAGCAGGCAGACGGCAGCACGGCTACACTGTTGCGTGCGGGCCCGTTCGCGGATCGTGCGGCGGCTTCCGCCGCGATCGCGAAGGTGCGCGAAGCCGGTCTGACGCAGTAACGCACGATGCTGACGGCTTTCGACTACGCTGTATTGGCGGTGATCGCGTTGTCTGCGCTGCGTGGCGCGTGGCGCGGTTTCGTGTCCGAGATTTTCGGGCTGATCGGCTGGATCGCGGCGATCGTGATCGCGGGCCGCTACGTCGGACTGGTCGTGCCGTATATCCCGGCGAACTGGCCGGGTGGTGCGCTGACGCAGTGGGTGATCGCCTTCGCGTTGGTCGTGATCGGCGTGGTGCTGGTCGCCGGCGTGGCGAACGCGCTGCTGTCGCGGATCGCGCAGGCGAGTGGCCTGGGCGGCGTCGACCGCTCGCTGGGCATGATGTTCGGGCTCGTCCGCGGCTGCGTGCTGGTGGTGCTGCTGGTCGCGGCGGCGGGGCTGACCGAACTGCCCAAACAGGAATTCTGGCGCAATGCGCTATTGCGTCCTTTCGCCGAACAGGGCGTGCACGAGCTGAAGCAGCTCCTGCCCGACGGCATGGCCCAGTACGTACGCGTGTGACGACGCGGCCGGGCAGGACGGAACCGATTTTGTCATTCTGAAGGACATGCCATGTGCGGCATCGTAGGCGTTATCTCCCAATCCCCGGTCAACCAGCTGATCTATGACAGCCTGCTGCTGCTGCAGCATCGCGGTCAGGACGCGGCGGGCATCGCGACGGCGGACGGCAGCAATTTCCACATGTACAAGGCGAACGGCATGGTGCGCGACGTGTTCCGCACGCGCAACATGCGCAGCCTGCCCGGCACCTACGGCATCGGCCAGGTGCGCTACCCGACCGCCGGCTCGGCGTCGAGCGAAGCCGAGGCGCAACCGTTCTACGTGAACGCGCCGTTCGGGATCATCCTCGCGCACAACGGCAACCTGACGAACTGGCAGCAACTGAAGGACGAGATGTTCCGGATCGACCGCCGGCACATCAACACCAATTCCGACAGCGAAGTGCTGCTCAACGTGTTCGCACACGAGCTGCAACTGTCGACCACGGGCCTCGAGCTCGATCCGGCCTCGGTGTTCAAGGCCGTGTCGGGCGTGCATCGCCGCCTGCAGGGTTCGTACGCGATCGTGTCGCTGATCGCCGGCTACGGCCTGCTCGCGTTCCGCGATCCGTTCGGCATCCGCCCGCTGTGCATCGGCAAGCTCGAGACCGAAAACGGCACCGAATGGATGGTCGCATCGGAGTCGGTGGCCGTCGAAGGCATCGGTTTCGAATTCGTCCGCGACGTGCAGCCGGGCGAAGCGATCTTCATCGATCCGGCCGGCAACTTCCACAGCCAGCAGTGCGCGGAGCAGCCGACGCTGAATCCGTGCATGTTCGAATACGTGTACCTCGCGCGCCCGGATTCGTGTCTCGATGGCGTGCCGGTCTACAACGTGCGCCTGCGCATGGGCGACTATCTCGCCGAGAAGATCAAGCGCGAGCTGCCGAACGTGCCGATCGACGTCGTGATGCCGATTCCCGATTCGTCGCGCCCGGCTGCGATGCAGGTCGCCGCGAAGCTCGGCGTCGAGTATCGCGAAGGCTTCTTCAAGAACCGTTACGTCGGCCGTACCTTCATCATGCCGGGCCAGGCCGTGCGCAAGAAGTCGGTGCGCCAGAAGCTCAATGCGATGAGCATCGAGTTCAAGGACAAGAACGTGCTGATCGTCGACGATTCGATCGTGCGCGGCACGACCTCGCATGAAATCGTGCAGATGGCGCGCGATGCGGGCGCGAAGTCGGTGATCTTCGCGTCGGCCGCGCCGCCCGTGAAGTTCCCGAACGTGTACGGCATCGACATGCCGACGCGTGGCGAACTGGTCGCGCATGGCCGCACCGACGAAGAAGTCGCGAAGATCATCGGCGCCGACCACCTGATCTATCAGGACGTCGACGATCTGCGCCGCGCGGTGCGCGACATCAACCCGAAGCTCGAACGCTTCGAGGCGTCGTGCTTCGACGGCAACTACATCACCGGCGACGTGACGCCCGAGTATCTCGATGCGATCGAGCGCGCGCGCCTCACGCCGGCATCGCAGGCCGATCGCGACACGGCCGGCGACACCGAACGCTCGCAGATGAACCTGCAGTTGTCGGTCGAGTGACACCGGCGCACGCTTTTGACGAAGCGTGATAGGATGTGGCCTTGCGTCGATTTGATATCAGCTTGCGGACGCGGGGCGACTT
Source organism: Burkholderia sp. AU45274 (assembly GCF_030482505.1). Taxonomy (NCBI): domain Bacteria; kingdom Pseudomonadati; phylum Pseudomonadota; class Betaproteobacteria; order Burkholderiales; family Burkholderiaceae; genus Burkholderia; species Burkholderia sp. AU45274. Next base: position 727,851 of record NZ_JAUJQE010000001.1, read on the forward strand.
CCCAAAACAGCTAAAGCGAAGGCCGGTGGCAACCGGCCCGAGTCGATCGCTGTCGTACCGCACCGAAGCCCGCTGATGCCGACGCATAGCGGGCTTTTTGTTTTGGCCTGGTTTTGACTGGGTTCGCGCCACCCGCGCGACCATCGAATACGGAAAACGGAACATGGACGACTCCCTCAACTTCGACACGCTTGCCGTGCGCGCGGGCACGCTGCGCAGCGACTTCAACGAGCACTCGGAAGCGCTGTTCCTCACGTCGAGCTTCTGCTTCCAGAGCGCGGCCGACGCGGCCGAGCGCTTCGCGAATTCGGAAGACTACTTCACCTATTCGCGCTTCACGAACCCGACCGTCACGATGTTCCAGGAGCGTCTCGCGGCGCTCGAGGGCGGCGAGGCGTGCATCGCGACGGCGTCGGGGATGGCCGCGATCATGTCGGTCGTGATGGCCGCGCTGCAGGCCGGCGACCACCTCGTCAGCTCGCGCAGCCTGTTCGGCTCGACGCTCGGGATGTTCTCGCAGATCTTCAGCAAGTTCGGGATCACGACGACCTTCGTCGACCCGACCGACCTGAACGCATGGAAGGAAGCCGTGCGTCCGGAAACGAAGATGTTCTTCCTCGAGACGCCGTCGAACCCGCTGACCGAACTCGCGGACATCGAGGCGATCGGCAAGATCGCGAAGGCGTCGAACGCGCTGTTCGTCGTCGACAACTGTTTCTGCAGCCCGGTGCTGCAGCAGCCGCTGAAGCTCGGCGCGGATGTCGTGATGCACTCGGCGACGAAATTCCTCGACGGGCAGGGCCGCGTGCTCGGCGGCGCGCTGGTCGGCTCGAAGGAATTCATCATGGGCAAGGTGTTCCCGTTCGTGCGCAGCGCGGGCCCGACGCTGTCGGCGTTCAACGCGTGGGTGCTGCTGAAGGGGATGGAGACGCTGTCGCTGCGCGTCGAGAAGCAATCGGCGAATGCGCTGGAAATCGCACGCTGGCTCGATTCGCATCCGGCGGTTGCGCGCGTGTTTCACCCGGGCCTCGAATCGCACCCGCAGCACGAACTCGCGAAGCGTCAGCAGAAGGCGGGCGGCGCGATCCTGTCGTTCGAGCTGAAGGGGGACACGCCCGAGCAGCAGCGCGCGAATGCGTGGCGCGTGATCGACAACACGAAGCTGATCTCGATCACCGGCAACCTCGGCGATACGCGCACGACGATCACCCATCCGGCGACGACCACGCACGGCCGCATCACGCCGGAAGCGCGTGCGGCAGCAGGGATCAGCGAAGGGTTGATCCGCTTGTCGGTCGGCCTCGAAGACGCAGGCGACCTGCGCAAGGATCTCGCGCGCGGGCTGGAAGGCTGAACGCGGCACGTCACGCATGTCGTGACGTGATTTGACGTGACACATGAACGAAGGGCCGGTCGCTTGCGTGACCGGCCCTTCGTTTTGGTGTCGATGCAAATCGCCCGGCTTACCCGGCGGGATGCCCGTCCGCATGCGCGTCGTTGCGCATCGCCTCCACCATCCATCGCAGCGTTTCGTCGAGCGGCGTGACGGGCAGCTCGCCCACCGCGCGCCGCAGCTTGTCGCGCGACCCGCTCAGGCGCTTCACCTCGTTGTGCCGCACGAAACGCGGATCGATCGTCACGTCGATCACGTAACCGGCGATGCGCGACAGCATCGCCAGCACTTCCTTCAGCGAATACGCGCGCTCGGAGCAGACGTTGAACGTCTCGCCGGCCGGTGCGGCCTCGACCAGCTTCAGGTACGCGGCCGTCACGTCGCGCACGTCGGAGAAATCGCGGCTCACGTCGAGATTGCCGAGCGAGATGCGCGGTGCGTTGCGCGCGTAGTGCGCGACGAGCTTCGGCAGCAGGTAGGCATCGCTCTGGCCGACGCCCGTGTAGTTGAACGGCCGCGCGATCACGATCGGCAGCCGGTCGGCCCACAGCTTCGCCGCGTATTCCATCGCGAGCTTGCTGACCGCGTAGTCGTTCGCCGGGGCCGGGGCGACGGTTTCGTCGAGCACGCCGGCCGTCGAGTTGCCGTAGATATTCGCGCTGCTGGCGAGCAGCACGGCCGACGGGCGTCGGTCGAGGCCCGCGAGCGCGGCCAGCAGGTTGCGCGTGCCGACGATGTTGACCGCGTAAGTCTGCGACGGCTCGTCCTGCGCGACGTGCGCGCGCGCGGCGAGATGCACGACCGCATCGGGCCGCGCGTCGGCGGCCGCCGCGCGCATCGCATCCGCATCGAGCAGGTCGACGGGCAGCAGCGTGCAGTGCGCGAAAGCCGGATCGTCGGGCCGTGCCGTGCCGGGCGCGACCGTGCCCCAGACCTCATAGCCGGCCGCCTGCAGGCGTTCGGCCATGTAGCGGCCGGTGAAGCCCGTCAGGCCGGTGACGAATGCACGGCGCGACGGGCGTCCGGCTTCAGAACGTGTCATGGTGTTGATTCCGCGTCAAATCCGCTTCGACCATCATCTGGCAAAGTTGTTCGAGCGTCGTCTTCGGTTCCCAGCCGAGTTTGGCTTTAGCCTTGTCCGCGCAGCCGATCAGCAGGTCGACCTCGGCAGGGCGGTAGAACTTCGGATTCACTTCCACGAGCACGTTGCCGGTCGCCGCGTCGAGGCCGCGTTCCTGCTCGCCCTTGCCGGTCCATTCGATCTGGTAGCCGGCCGCCGCGAACGCCATCCGCACGAAATCGCGTACGGTCTCGGTGCGGTTGGTTGCCAGCACAAAGGTATCGGGTTCGTCGGCCTGCAGCATGCGCCACATGCCTTCGACGTACTCGAGCGCGAAGCCCCAGTCGCGCTTCGCGTCGAGGTTGCCGAGCTCGAGGCGGGTCGCCTTGCCGAGCTTGATCTTCGCGATGGTGTCGGTGATCTTGCGCGTGACGAACTCGCGGCCGCGCAGCGGCGACTCGTGGTTGAACAGGATGCCGCTGCTGCCGAACAGGCCGTACGACTCGCGGTAGTTCACCGTCATCCAGTGCGCGTACAGCTTCGCGACGCCGTACGGGCTGCGCGGATAGAACGAGGTCGCTTCCGTCTGCGGAATCGACTGCACCTTGCCGAACATCTCGGAGGTCGACGCCTGATAGAAGCGCGTCTTCGGGCTCACGACGCGGATCGCCTCGAGCAGGTTCAGCGGACCCAGGCCCGTCACTTCGGCGGTCGTCGCCGGCTGGTCGAACGACACGCCGACGAAGCTCTGCGCGGCGAGGTTGTACAGCTCGTCGGGCTGCGTGCGTTCGAGCAGGCGCAGGCTCGAGCCGGCGTCGGTCAGGTCGTGCTCGACGAGCGTGAGGTTCGGGTGCGTGTCGACGCCGAGCTCGGCGATGCGCCAGAAATTCACCGAGCTGGTGCGGCGGTAGGTACCGGTGACTTCATAGCCCTTGTCGAGCAGCAGCTTGGTCAGGTAGGCGCCGTCTTGCCCCGAGATCCCGGTGATGATGGCCTTCTTGCGAGTTTGGCTCATGACGTTGTCCTGGTAGAAACGATGGATGATGAAATTCAGGCGGTCGTGCCGGCGGCGGCCGGCAGCGCGCGGCGTGCGGGGCCGCGCGTCAGGCGCCGTTCGAAGCCGTACCAGCTCACGGTCGCGTACGCGAGCGTGATCGTGAGCGCCAGCGCGGCCGTGACGAAGCGGTTAAGGTGCAGCGGCCACAGCGCGTACAGCACGCTGAGGTGGATCAGGTACACGGTGTAGCTGACGGTGCCGACGTAGACGAGCATCGGGTTCGTCAGCACGCGCTGCACGAGGCCGCGGCCGCGCAGCGCGATCACGACGATCGACGTGCACAGCAGCAGCGAGATGCTGTAGAGCGCGGCATTCGACAGCGGCGTGTTCGCGGCGCGAAAGCGCGGGAACGACAGGTGCAGCCAGCCGAGGATCGCGAGCGACACGAGCGCGCCGACGATCGCGAGCGGATAGAACGGCTCGAGCGCGCGCCGGTCGCGGCGCAGCACGATCGCGAGCAGCGCGCCCGCGGCGAGCAGGTCCATGCGGAACGGCGTCAGGTAGTAGATCGGCCAGAACGAGTCGAACCACGGCGTCGCGATCGCGCGCAGCACGGGGGCCGCGACGATCAGCGCGGCGGCGACCCACAGCAGCGCGCGCTCCGAGCACCACAGCACCACGAACGGCCAGAAGATATAGAACTGCTCCTCGACCGCGAGCGACCACAGCACGTTCAGGCTGTCATGGCCGATGCTGCCGAGCGACAGCCCGATGTTGGTCGAGAAGAACGCGAACCACGGCCAGTGCGGCAGCCAGCCTGCGCCGAACAGGATCGTCGACACCACCAGCAGCAGCACGTACGGCGGCAGGATGCGACGCACGCGGCGTGCGTAGAAGTGGCTGAAGTACGACTGCCCGCGCGCCTTGCGATCGAGCAGGATGCCGGTGATCAGCAGCCCGCTCAGCACGAAGAACAGGTCGACGCCCATCCAGAGCGGCGCCTTCAGCGCGTGCTGCAGGAACACGGCGCCCACCGCGATCGCGCGCAGCCCGTCGAGCTGAACGATGCGGCCGTGTTGCGGCGGGGTGAGGTCTGAGGGTCGCGAGATGCCCGTCATCGCGCCGCTCCTTCGCGACGCGCGACGTGAGCCGGGGCGTGTCGCACATCCGATGCGTAAACGTGAACGTAATGCATGCCATTAAATGAAATATCGAATCGAAATCGATTCTAGGGAAAAGAAATCGGCAAAAAAACGCGCGTCATTTATCTGACGGCAAATATCCAAATGCCGATTATTCCTGTCGCGGGATGAAAGGTCGGCGCCCGGGCGGCCCCGTCAGGCGGTGGAAGGCGGCATTTTCTACGGGGCGGAAACCGAAGGGCGGTCGTTATTGCCGCTTTCGGGCGCCTTTTCGGCTCTGTTCCGGTTCGATATTTCACGCGGAAACATCCCCAAATATTTCCAAATTTCTTGTGATTATTTTTGCTTGTAACCTGCATCGCGACGTTTGAAACCCATTTAGCGACAGGGTGCGCCGGCGGCAGTCCTTGCGGCGGCCCGGCCGCTGTTGCATCAAGTATGGAGAAGCGCATTGCGACGTCTGATTCTGGTAGGCATGACGGTATGCGTGACGCTGCTGACGAGCGCCGCACCGGCCGAAACGGTGTTGCCCGCGACGACGTCGTGGATCGGCAATACGTTCGGCTATGGCGACGGCAGCTGGACGCAGATCGACATCCGCGCGATCGCGGTGACGCCTGAAGGCAAGGTGTATACGAATGCGCCGTGGGACGAGAGCGGGGCCGAGGCGAGCGTCTACCAGGACGGGAAGATGCTCGGCTTCGCCGGCGGCACGCACGGCTGGGGCAACCTCGGCGGCAGCGCGATCGCGGTGAACAGCAAGTACGCGTATGTCGCGATCGGTGTCGGCAACGAGCGCGGCCACCTGCAGTCGCCCGGCATCTGGCCGGACAAGGGCAAGCAGTGGTTCGGCATCTCGCGTCGCACGATCGGCGACCTGAAGCAGCCCGCGCCGTTCCGTGCGGCGCCGCAGGTCGCGCCGGGCGGCCGCGCGGACACCGGCCGCGCGCGGATGGCCGCGAGCTTCATGATGATGAACGAGGTCGCGGCGCCCGCGCGCTCGGAAGTGGGCGAGCAGAAGGCGGAAGTCGGCGGCCTCGCAGCCGACGACAAGACGCTGTTCGCGACGAATCCGTCGCGCGACGCGGTGAACGTGTACGACGCGGAGACCATGCAGCAGAAGGGCACGTGGAGCGCGCACGAGCCGGGCCGCCTCGCACTCGCGGGCGACGGCACGCTGTGGCTGCTCACGGATACGCTCAACGGGCCCGCGCACCTCGTGCACGTGCGCGCGGACGGCCGCAAGCTCGACGACGCGCCCGCGCTGCCGGAAGGCACCGACGCGGTGGACGTGGCCGTCGACGCGAAAGGGCGCGTGCTGGTGGCGGACAACGGGCCGCGCCAGCAGATCCTGATCTTCTCGAAAGGCGGCAAGGGTTATGCTCCGTCGGGCACGCTCGGCGAGCGCGGCGGCATCTTCGCGGGCCCGGTGCCGGGCCGGCCGGGGCCGCAGCGCTTCAACGGGCTGACGGGCGTCGGGGTCGACCGCGCGGGCAACATCTACGTGTCGATGAACGGCATCGGGCCGCGCCACGACACGATCGGCGCAGGGCTCGGCGCGGTGCTCGAAAGCTACACGCCGGACGGCAAGCAGCGCTGGCAGGTGCAGGGGCTGCTGTTCGTCGACGGCGCGTGGCTCGACCCGGCGCGGCCGAACAGCGTGTACACGGGCAACAAGCGCTTCGAGCTCGACCTGTCGAAGCCGCCGGGCCAGGACTGGAAATACGTCGGCTTCCTGTCGAACCGCTTCAAGTATCCGGACGATCCCGTGTTCCACACGGACCAGTATCCCGGCATGCCGTTCGCACGGCGCCTCGACGGCCGCACGTTCCTGTACCTGACCGACATGTACGCCGATCACCTGAAGATCTACCGCTTCGACGCGAAGCGCGACGGCGAGGTCGCGATTCCGTCGGGCCTGATCGCGGGGCGTGCGCGACCGGTCGACAAGGTGCCGAACAAGCCGCCGGGCGGCGACTGGCTGTGGCGCGACGCGAACGGCAACGGCCGGATCGATGCCGACGAGGCCGAAATCAACACGACGGGCAAGGCGAAGGCGGGCGGCTGGGGCTGGTGGGTCGACACGAAGGGCGACATCTGGCGCACCAGCGACGTGCGCGGCATCCACCGCTTCCAGTACGGCGGCGTCGACAAGGCCGGCAACCCGATCTACTCGTACGACAAGGTCACGACCTATCCGATGCCGCAGCCGTTCACGCAGTTGCGCCGCGCGATCTACGAGCCGCAGACCGACACGCTGTACGTGACCGGCTACACGGCCGACGCGCCGCCGCAGCCGGGCATCAACAAGGAAGTGGGGCGCGTGCTGATCCGCTTCGACAAGTGGTCGACGGGCTCGCCGGTCGTGCGTTACCAGGTCGCGCTGCCGTGGCAGCTCGACGCGAAGCCGATCTTCGACCTGATCGGGCTCACGGCCGAGGGCCGCTACCTGTTCGGGGTGGAGCCGGTCGGCAAGATCCACGTGTACGACAAGGAAACCGGCAAGGAAGTGGGCGTGATGAGCCCGGGCGCCGAGGTCGGCAAGGCGTCCGGCTGGGTCGACGTGCCGTTCGGCATCAGCGCGTTCCGGCGCGAGAACGGCGAGTACCTCGTGTTCGTCGAGGAAGACGCACGCGGCAAGGTGCTGATGTATCGCTGGAAACCGTGACGGGCGACGTCACACAAGGCAGAAGCATGGACAAAGGCATACTCAAGAACGTTTCGATCAACTTCATCGGGCTGATCCTGCCGACCTTCGTGTCGCTGGTGACGGTGCCCGCCTATATCCACGCGCTCGGCGTCGAACGCTACGGCGTCGTCAGCCTCGTGTGGACGCTGATCGGCTATTTCGGGATCCTCGATCTCGGGATGAGCATGGCCGCGCAGAACCACATCTCGAAGGCGCTCGCGAGCGGCAACGCCGACGAAAGCGCGCGCGTGTTCTGGAGCGCGTTCTGGCTGAACCTCGGCACCGGCATCGTCGGCGGGCTGCTGATCTATTTCGGCGCGTTCGTCTACACCGCGTACTTCACGAAGGTGTCGGCGGCGATGCAGCACGAGGTGTATCTCGCGCTGCCGTGGCTCGCGCTCGCGATTCCGCTGGCGAACGTGTCGTGGGTGTTCGCCGGCGCGATCAACGGCGCCGAACGCTTCGGCGTGTTCAACACGAACCAGACGATCGGCACGTTCCTGTTCCAGCTGCTGCCGCTCGGCGCCGCGTGGTGGATCGCGCCGAACCTGCAGACGGTGCTCGCCGCGGCGGTCGTCGCGCGGCTGATCGCGGCGGTGATGCTCGGCCAGGCCAGCATCAAGGTGCTCGGGATCCGGCGCATCGATCCGCCGCAGTGGGGCACCGCGAAAGGGCTGTTCAACTTCGGCGGCTGGATGCTGATCGCGAGTACGACGAGCATGATCGCCGACACGCTCGACCGCGTGATGCTCGGCGCCGGCATGGGCGCGAAGTTCGTCACCTACTACACCGTGCCGCAGAACCTCGTCACGCGCCTGAACATGCTGCCGAACGCGCTCGTGCGCACGCTGTTCCCGCGCCTGTCGGCGGTGGGCCGCGACCATGCGGACACGCTCGCGCGCCAGTCGCTCGAATTCCTGAACGGCGTGTTCACGCCGGTCGGCATCGTCGCGATCTTCGCGCTCGCGCCGTTCCTCACGCTGTGGGTGGGCGCGGATCTCGCCGCGCATTCGGCGCCGGTCGGCCGCGTGCTGGTGATCAGCGTGTGGCTCGTCGGCCAGGCGAGCGTCACGCGGATCCTGATCCAGTCGCAGGTCAACCCGGCCCGCGCGGCGTTCGCCGGGCTCGTCGAGATGCCGTTCTTCGTCGGCGGCCTGTGGTTCGGCATTCATCACTTCGGGCTGATCGGCGCGGCGGTGGTCGTCGCGGCGCGCGCGCTCGTCGACTACGGCGTGCTGCTGTACCTGTCGGCGATCCGGATGCGCGCGATCGTGCTCGACATGCTCGCGCACCTGGCCTTCCTGCTCGCAAGCCTGTTCCTGGCGCAGGCGTGGCCGGGGCTCGTCGAGTCGATCGGCATGTGCGCGGTCGTGCTGCTGTTGAATGTTGCGTGGTCGCTCACGATGACACCGGGGTTGCGTGCGCTAGTGCGCGACTTGTTCGTCCGTCTCAATGCGAGGAGAACAGTATGAATCGCGATCTGGCGGAACACGCCGTATTGAATCTCGCCACCGCCGATGCGGCCGTGGCCGAAGCGGGCGACGCCGCCGCGCTGCGCCGGGCGATGCCGGCCGAACGGGCCAGCGCGCGCCATCCGACGCGCGCGCTGCGCGTGGCGATCGTCCACGACTGGCTCGTCACCTATGCCGGAGCCGAACGCGTGCTCGAGCAGATCGTCGCGTGCTTTCCCGACGCGGACCTGTTCAGTCTCGTCGACTTCCTCGACGATCGCGCGTTCGTGCGCGGCAAGCCGGTGACGACGTCGTTCATCCAGAAGCTGCCGTTCGCGCGCACCAAGTACCGCAGCTACCTGCCGCTGATGCCGCTCGCGATCGAGCAGCTCGACGTGTCCGAGTACGACCTGGTGATCTCGAGCAGCCACGCGGTCGCGAAGGGCGTGCTGACGGGGCCCGACCAGGTGCATATCAGCTACGTGCATTCGCCGATCCGCTATGCGTGGGATCTGCAGCACCAGTATCTGGAACAGTCGAACCTCACGCACGGGCCGAAGTCGCTGCTCGCGCGGATGATCCTGCATTACATCCGCAACTGGGACACGCGCACCGCGAACGCGGTGGACGGTTTCGTCGCGAACTCCGCGTTCATCGCCCGGCGCATCAAGAAGGTCTACCACCGCGACGCGGCGGTGATCTTCCCGCCGGTCGACGTCGACGCGTTTTCGCTGAACGCGGAGAAGGAGGATTTCTACCTGACCGCGTCGCGGATGGTGCCGTACAAGAAGATCGACCTGATCGTCGAAGCCTTTTCGCGCACGCCCGAGCGCAAGCTCGTCGTGATCGGCGACGGCCCCGAGATGCAGAAGATCCGCGCGAAGGCGGGCCCGAACGTCGAGATCATGGGCTACCAGCCGTTCGCGGTGCTGCACGACCGGATGCGGCGTGCGAAGGCGTTCGTGTTCGCGGCCGAGGAGGATTTCGGGATCTCGGTGGTCGAGGCGCAGGCGTGCGGCACGCCGGTGATCGCGTACGGCAAGGGCGGCGCGCTCGAAACCGTGCTCGACCCGCAATCGGACCTGAACCCGACCGGGCTCTTTTTCGACGAACAGACGCCGCACGCGATCGTCGCGGCCGTCGACGATTTCGAGCGTGCGCCGCAGCGCTTCACGCCGACCGCCTGCCGCACGAACGCGGAGCGGTTTTCCGCCGATACGTTCCGGCGGCGCTTTCTCGACTATGTGGAAGCGGCGCTGCCCGGCTCGACCGCGCAGCGCGGCACGGCGATCGCGCCGATGCCGGCCGCGCGCGGCCCGGCGACACTCGTGCTCGACCAGAGCGGCGTGCTCGGCGGCGCCGAGCTGTCGCTGCTCGAGATCATGAAGCACATGCGCGCGAACGCCGATGTCCTGCTGTTCGACGACGGCCCGTTCCGCGCGGCGCTCGACGAGATCGGCGCGCGCGTCGACGTGGTCGACCAGGGCGCGCTCGCGGGCGTGCGCAAGCAGGGCGGCGTGTCGGTCGGGGCGGTGAAACAGCTCGTGCGGCTGGTGCGCGACGTCGCGCGCCGCGCACGCCGCGCCGAGGTGATCTACGCGAACACGCAGCGCGCGATGGTGGTCGCCGCGCTGGCCGGGCGGCTCGCGCGCAAGCCGGTGGTGTGGCACCTGCGCGACATCGTCAGCACCGACCATTTCGGCAGCAAGCAGTTGATGGCGATCAAGTACTGCGCGCGGCTCGGCGTCACGCGCGTGATCGCGAACTCCGATGCGTCCGCGCAGGCGTTCCGGACGTTGACGGGCTTCACGCCGCAGCACGTCGACGTCGTGTTCAACGGCATTTCGGCCGAGCCGTTCGACGCGCTGGAAGGCGTCAGCCAGGCCGCGCTGCGCACGCGCCTCGGGTTGCCCGAAAACGCGTGGCTCGTCGGTTCGTTCAGCCGCCTCGCGCACTGGAAGGGGCAGCACGTGCTGCTGGAAGCCGCCGCGCGGCATCCCGACATGCACGTGGTGCTGGTCGGCGCGCCGCTGTTCGGCGAGGACGAATACGCGGCGCAGCTGCACGAATACGTCGCGCGGCACGGGATGGACGAGCGCGTGCATTTCCTCGGGTTCCAGCGCGACGTGGCCGCCTGCATGACGGCGGTCGACGTCGTCGCGCACACGTCGATCACGCCCGAGCCGTTCGGGCGCGTGATTGTCGAGGGGATGCTCGCGCGCCGGCCGGTCGTCGCGGCCCGTGCGGGCGGCGTCGTCGAGATCATCGAGGACGGCGACAACGGGCTGCTCTGCGCGCCGGGCGACGCGGCCGCGCTGGCCGACGCGCTGGCTACGCTGAAGCGCGACGGCGCGCTGCGCGAGCGGCTCGTCGCGAGCGGGCGAGCGACGGCGGTGCGCCGGTTCGGCACCGAAACCTACGTGGAGCGGGTCGAGAAGATCCTCGCGGATACGGCGAAGGCCGCGAAGGCGAAGAAGCGGTAAGCGGCGCGAGCCGGCGGGAAACGGGCCCTCATGCGGCGGTGTGCTGCGTGGGGGCTTTGTTTTTCAGCGCCGGGGGCCTTTGTCGGGCGGGTGGTGGGCAGGTTGTTGTGCGCCGCGTGGGGCGTGCTTGGCCGGTCGTTGATTGGGACGGCGTGGTTGGCGACGCGAGAAGGCGGCGCCAGAACGTGACGCCAGAACGTGACGCCAGAAGGCCGCGCCCAGGCAGTCCCGATGGTGAAAGGCGGTCGAGGGCGGCTCATGCGGGCCGTAGCGCGGCCCGACGCCCGAAGGCTACCCACCCCCCGCCAACCCGGTATGCCGGCGCGCTCAGGTCATGAAAAAGCCCCCGCGCAGCGCACCGCCGCGCGAGGGCTCGGGAAAGCGTTCCGGCCGGATCAAACAGCCCGTTCGGGCGCCGGCGTCACGACCCGAGCGGGGCGAGCCGGCTTGAAGCTGGCCGACCACGTCATCGCGGGCCGTTCGAACATCCGGTAGAACACATACGCGACCGGGATCGCGGCGGCCATGAACGCGAACGACGGCCAGATCGACAGCTGCAGCTCGGAATGGAACAGCACCGAGCCGAGGCAGACGAACAGCGGCAGGTGGATCAGGTACAGCGAGTAGCTGAAGTCGCCGAACCAGCTCAGCACGCGCAGCGGCGGCGTCGGGCGCGGCGGACGGGCAAGCGCGCGGTACAGGAAGCACGCGAAGCCGGCCGACCACAGCTGGAACGCGCCGTACTGGCCGAAATGGAACGCGCCGCAGCCGGCGGCCAGCAGCACGGCGGCCGCGCCGTACCACGCGCGCGACGGCACGGCGGCCGCGCCGCGGGCCGGCTGCGCGCGCACGTCGGCGATCCACGCGCCGATCGTCCAGGACAGCCAGTACGACGTGAAGAACTGCAGGTCGTGCCGTTCGAGCAGCCACGCCGACGCGACGTTGACGAGCGCGACCGCGGCCACGACCGCCGGCATGCCGATGCGCCGGCGGATCGCGAACAGCAGCGGGTAGATCGCGTAGAACTGCACTTCGAGCGACAGCGTCCACAGCGCGCCGTTCGACCCGTATGTGTAGCCGGCAACGCCCTGCAGCGAGAACAGGTTCACGAGGAACGCGACGAGGCCGACGTCGCGGATCTTGTGGCTGACGGGCTCGATCTGCAGGCTGACCGAGTCGAGGGCGAGCGTAAACAGCAGCGCGGCGAGCAGCACCGGGTAGATGCGCGCGAACCGGCGCACCCAGAAGTTCGGCGCGTCGAGCCGGTACGCGGGATCGGCCGCGAGCTTGAGCGCCGCGTTGCGATGGATGCAGTAGCCGCTGATCACGAAGAAGATCGGCACGCCGGCGGAGCCCCACGCGAACGGGAAGGTCAGGTAGCCGGCGATCGCGCTCGGGGTGAGCGCATGGCCGTAAGCGTGATGGAAGCTTTGCATGCCGACCCAGACGACCTGGCGGCAGTGGAAATAGGCGACGAGCAGCGCCGCGAAGCCGCGCATCGCGTCGATCACGTGTTCCTTGTGATCGGCGAAGGGCGGCGCGGTCAGAGACGATCCGCTGAAAGCTTGCATGCGATTCGATTCCTTGCGACGGATGGACGGGAAGTTTCATCCAATCGTAATGCGCAAGAATTCGATCAATGAATAAAAAAATCTCGCCGGGAAATATCGCAATTCCACATCATGGGTTTATCGCGATCAGAAAGCGGTTCCGCGAGGCGGGTCAATTATTTACCGATTTTTTTCTGATAGTTTGAAGCTCCAGTTGATTGATGCAAGGAGCGGCAAGATGGACATGCATTGGATCGCGAGCGCTGCAGTACTGCTGGTCATGGCCGTGCTGTCGGCGTACCGTGAGGCGCTGAAGAACGAACCGATTCGCCCGGGTCTCGAACGGGGCGGCGTGCCCTATATCGAGGAATTCGAATCGTAAGAATTTGTATCTGGAAAATCGGTAATTTGTTTCTGCCTCGGCACTCGGTTCGGCAATATCGACCGGGTTGAAAGGATTATATTTTTTCCGGAATCATTGGGCAATCAGTCCATATCGAAAATGAGCGGAGTCGAATTGGCAGTACCGTCGATTCTCGATATGCCGTTCGGAACACAATCGCGCCGGGTCGCTGGTCGACGCGGCGCAGTCAACGCAATCAGGATGCGAACATGTTGAAAGTCACCAAGGCCGTGTTCCCCGTCGCCGGTCTCGGCACGCGGTTCCTCCCGGCAACGAAGGCGAGCCCGAAGGAAATGTTGCCCGTCGTCGACAAGCCGCTGATCCAGTACGCGGTCGAGGAAGCGATCAACGCAGGTATCACCGAGATGATCTTCGTCACCGGCCGCAGCAAGCGCGCGATCGAGGATCACTTCGACAAGTCCTACGAGATCGAGGCCGAGCTCGAGGCGCGCGGCAAGGAAAAGCTGCTCGAACTGGTGCGCGGCATCAAGCCGAGCCACGTGAACTGCTTCTACGTGCGCCAGCCGGAAGCGCTCGGCCTCGGCCACGCGGTGCTGTGCGCGGAGAAGCTGGTGCACGGCGAGCCGTTCGCGGTGATTCTCGCCGACGACCTGCTGCACGGCGAACAGCCGGTGCTCAAGCAGCTCGTCGACGTGTTCGACCACTATCACAGCTCGGTGATCGGGGTCGAGACGATCCCGCGCGAGGACAGCCGTTCGTACGGTGTCGTCGAAGGCCGCGAATGGGAAGAGGACATCATCAAGCTGTCGGGCATCATCGAGAAGCCGGCGCCGGAAGATGCGCCGTCGAATCTCGGCGTGGTCGGCCGCTACGTGTTCATGCCGACGATCTTCGATCACCTGCGCAAGCTCAAGCCGGGCGCCGGCGGCGAGCTGCAGCTGACCGACGCGGTTCAGTCGCTGCTCGCGAACGAGCAGGTGCTCGCGTATCGCTACTACGGCACGCGCTTCGACTGCGGCAGCAAGATCGGCTATCTCAAGGCCACCGTCGAGCTCGCGCTCCAGCATCCGGAAGTGAGCCGCGAATTCGAGGCCTACCTGCGTACCTGCTTGCCCGCGCTGGCTGCTGTCGCCTAAGCAGCCGCGCGCTCCGTTGTTTCAGGTGGTGGTTGTTCCGTTGGCCCCGGCCGCTCGCGCGCCGGGGCTTTTTTGCGTGTGCGGGTGCACCAGTGCACGATCGCCGTGCGTGCGGTCGGGGTGCGTGTCGTGGCGGACCGGCTTCAGGATCGGGGTGGCGTGCGGAGCGGGGCGCGCCGACGAGAGCGGACGTCACGGCTGAAACCGGTGCCGCGACGGGCGCCCGGATCACAGGATCGGCGGTTCGATTGCGCGATGCGCATCGACGTTCGTGACCGCATCGTTTTTGCCGGCGCCGGTCGATGACGCGACGGCTCGAGTGTTGAGCGTCAGCGCCGGGGTGTGGCGTGAAGCACCGCTTCCCCGCTCAACCGTTGCCGCGAACGTGCCGTGTTCAACGCGCCGACGTGCTCGGCCGTGCGGCGAAATACCGGGCCAGCATCGCGGCGACCGGCTTCTTGAAATCGAGCAGCCGCTTTTCCAGATAGCGCCAGGACAGGTGCGCGAGCAGCACGGCGAGCGCGAACTGCAGCATCTCGGGTAGCGTGTCGCGGACGATTTCAGGGATGGCCACGTGCCCGACGTGCGCCGGCAGCACGCCGAAACGCGCCGGAATCAGATTGTGGAACAGGTAGAAGCCGTAGCTGATCGTGCCGAGATAGGCGAGCGGCGCCCAGTCGAGCAGCGCCACGACCGGATGCTCGGGTTCGCTGACGATCCACAGCAGCAGCGCGCCGAGCGATGCGGACAGGCCGAGATCCGCGAGCCCCGCGATCGCGTCGGGCAGGGGCGTGCAGGCAGGCAGCACGAGGAAGAACACGACGCCGGCCGCGCCGAGCCAGCCGGGCGGAACGCGGCGCACGGCGGCCGCTCCGCGATCGGCGAGCGCCATCGCGCCGACGCCGCCGAGCGCGATCAGCGCGAAATTCCACGGGGAAAACGCATAGATCAGCACCGGCGACGCGTCGCACAGGTAGAGCGCGAGATGCGCGAGCGCGCACAGTGCGATGGCTCCGATGCCGAGCGCGACGTGTCGCGCGGCGGGCACCGCGAGCAGCGCGAGCGGCGCGATCAGATAGAACTGCTGTTCAACCGCGAGGCTCCAGAAGTGCGACGTGGAGCCTGGCCAGCCGTCCTTGACGGCGCCGATCCAGTAATTCGACAGGAACGCCGCGTGCCACGCGAGCCCGAGATTGACGCCGCGCTGGTAGAACAGCGCGTGCGCGATCGCGAGCGCGGCGAGCAGCAGGTAATAGACGGGAAAGATCCGCAGCGCGCGTTTCGCGAGGAACAGCGCGAGCGCGTGGCGGCGCGTCATGGTGTCGCGCTCGACCGCCTGGCGGTTGCGATGCAGCTCGCCGACGATCAGGAATCCGCTGATGAGGAAAAACGTCCACACGCCAAGCTTGCCGACGTCGACGGCAAGGACGTGGCCCTTGTGGGACAGGAAAACGAGGATGACGGCGAGGGCTCGCAGGCCGTCGAGTCCTTTGACGTATCTGGCTTCGCGCATGGAGGCATCCGGGCATTGAGCGAGCCCAGTATAGGTGCGCAAATATCGAACGTAATTCGCATTCGGGTGCCTACGTGAAGGCGTTTTTTGATGCTGGAGCGTCGATGAAATCGGTCGCATGCAAAAAAACCTGCGGGAAACCCCGCGAAAACGCATAAAAGTACTGCACGAAGCGTCAAGGCGCTTGTAGAATCCGGCGTTGAAGCGCGCGCGTTGCACGCTTCGTGTATCCAACGACCACACCTGGTAGGAGAAACATGGCGACTTCCGCAAAAAAGGTGGCCAAGAAGGCTGCCGCACCGGCCACCAAGAAAGTGGCTGCCAAAAAGGCTGCGCCCGCGAAGAAAGTAGTGGCCAAGAAGGTCGTCGCGAAGGCGGCACCGGCCGCTCCGACGCCGCTGAAGGACAAGTTCACGAAGGCATCGCTCGCAACGCACATCGCTGAGCGCGCAGCTGTCGAAGTGAAGGCTGTCAAGGCAGTGCTCGTCGCACTCGAGAACGTCGTGCTGGGCTCGGTCCACAAGAAGGGCGCGGGCGAGTTCACGCTGCCGGGTCTGCTGAAGATCACGGCGCAAGTCGTGCCGGCGAAGAAGAAGCGCTTCGGCAAGGATCCGTTCACGGGCGAAGAGCGTTGGTTCCCGGCGAAGCCGGCCAGCGTGCGCGTGAAGGCACGTGCGCTGAAGAAGCTGAAGGACGCGGCAGCGTAATGCTGCGCAGTGGCTGCCGAATGCATATCGGCAGCCGCTGCGATGTCCGACGATCCCCGCACGCGAAAGCGTGCGGGGATTTTTATTGCGCTGCGCAAATCGCGCGGCAGCGAAGCAGCGAAGCAGCGAAATGGCGGAAGGCCGGTTCGACGCGTGACGCACGACGGAAGATGCGCCGCGCACGCGCGATGACGAACGGCAATCCTCCGCGCGCTTGCAGCAGATCCGCCGCTGCCCGTCGCGTGCGCTGTGCCGGTCGCGTGCGCATCGCGAGGCACGTGCATCGTGACTGAATGCATTCCCGACGAAATCGCCGCCCAGGTCGGCGCCGCGTGCGACACGATCGAGCGGCATCTCGGCGCGACGCTCACGGCAATCCACCTGTTCGGATCGGCGCTCGACGGCGGACTGAAGCCGCGCAGTGACGTCGACCTGCTGGTGACAGTGTCGACCCGGCCGGACGAATCGACACGGCACGCACTGATGCTCGACTTGCTGGCCGTGTCGGTGCCGCCTGGTCGCGCCGGCGGCATGCGCGCACTGGAAGTGACCGTCGTCGCGCACGATGCGGTCGTGCCGTGGCGTCATCCGGCGCGTCGCGAACTTCAGTTCGGCGAGTGGCTGCGTCACGACCTCGAGGCCGGCATCGTCGAACCGGCGCGTGTCGATCACGATCTGGCGATCCTGTTGACGAAGGTGCGGCAGCACAGTGTCGTGCTGGTTGGCCTGCCGGCGGCGGCGCTTTTCGAGCAAGTGCCCGCACGGGATTTTGTCGCCGCGCTGCTGGCGACGGTCGCGCAATGGAATGCCGAATCAGACTGGCGCGGCGACGCGTGCAACGTGGTGCTCGCGCTCGCGCGCATCTGGTACAGCGCCGCGACCGGCAGGATCGCGCCGAAGGCCGTCGCGGCGACATGGGTTCTGGAACGCTTGCCGCAAGCCTACCGGCCGGTTGTCGCGGCGGCGCGTGCCGCCTATCTCGGCGGCGAGGAGGACGCGGCGATCCTGTCGGGCGAACCCCTTGCCGCATTCATCGGCTACGCGCGGCGAACGGTCGAGTCGATGCTGTCGACGTAGCGGCGGATGCCGCGCGCGTGGCCGGCTTGGGGGCGACGCCGATGAAGATCATCGGCAATGGCGCGGCGGTCGCACGCGCATGCGGTCGAGCCGGATGCCTGTCGGCGACCCGGCGCGTCATCGCGCATGCGCCGT
This sequence comes from Burkholderia sp. AU45274, assembly GCF_030482505.1. NCBI lineage: Bacteria > Pseudomonadati > Pseudomonadota > Betaproteobacteria > Burkholderiales > Burkholderiaceae > Burkholderia > Burkholderia sp. AU45274. The sequence continues at coordinate 745,548 of NZ_JAUJQE010000001.1, forward strand.
GCGACATGCTGCTTCGTCAGCCCGCCGTGCCGGCGTAGGCGGCCTTCAATGCGGCGTCGTCGAGCTTGATCATCTGCATCATCGCGGCGGCCACGCGCGTGGCCTTGACCGTGTCCCGGTCGGACACCATCGGGATCAGCGTTTCCGGAACGATCTGCCACGACACGCCGTAGCGGTCTCTCAGCCAGCCGCAGGCGTCGGCCGTGCCGCCGTTGTCGAGCAGGGCATGCCAGTAGCGGTCGAGTTCCGCCTGGTCGGCGCAGCTGACCAGCAGCGAGATCGCGTGATTGAACGTGTCGGTGCGCGGGTGGCTCATCGCGAAGAACGGTTGCCCGAACAGCTCGAACTCGACCATCCGCGTGCCGTCGGTGCCGGGCACCGTCGTGACGCGCACGACGCGCGAATCCGGAAAGATGCCCGCATAGAAGGCGGCGGCTTCTTCCGCTTCCGCCGCGTACCAGAGGAAAGGCGTGATCTTCTGAATCGTCATGGCGTATCTCCTGTATGAATGGGGCGATGCGCGAACCGCGTGCCGCCATCGAGACGACGGATGACGATTGCCGAAATCGACACGCTTCGGCACATTGCGGTCGCACCGGACGAGCGGTGCCGGCAGTGCGGATGGTAGTCGCTCGGCGGACGGATGGCGACCGGCGCGGCGCTTCGCAAACGGTGTTCCCGGTGCTTGGCAGCCGCCAGGCGCCGCTGCTGGCCGGCGGGCGTGGGTCGGGGCCCGGGTTCCCGTTCCCGGCCCGTGCGGGCGCTGCCGGCACGCGGGAGACGGACGAAAAAAAGCCAGCCGCGGCCGAAACCGGGGCTGGCTTTCCAGGTCGGCGGCAAGGCGTCGGAGACGCCATGCACGCCGGAAACGTACTTCTTAGAACTTGTGACGCAGGCCGAGTGCGACGATTTCCTGCGAGCTCTTGCCGGCGATGCCGTACGAGCCGACCGACGCTTGCGCATCGCTGCCGTCGGCGTTCTTGCCGCTTGCGTGCTGATATGCGCCAACCAGGTAGACGTCGGTACGCTTCGACAGCGAGTAGTCGGCGCCGAGCGAAACCTGATGGTACTTGGCGTCGGTCTGGCCGCTACCCTTCGTGTAGATGTAGCCGAGGCCGAGCAGCAGCGGTGCCGATGCCTGGTACGTGACGAATGCGCGACCCGTGTTGTACTTCTGGTTCGTGCCGAATGCCGAGTTCGCGTCCGCCTTGTACTGCGCGTTGCTGTAGCCGAGGCCGAACGTCACCGGGCCGAATGCATACTGGCCAGCCACTTGAGCGATACCGATCGACGACGACGACGTGTAGGCGTTGTTGATGAACGCGCCCGAACCGTCGAAGATCGCGTCCGACGTGCCGGCCCAGCCGGTGCGCACGCCTGCGGTGCTCAGCGGAGCCGAGTTGTTGGCGTGGAAGTAACCGGCAGCCAGGCCGAGGGGGCCGTTGTTGTAGGCTGCAGCTGCGGCCCACGTCTGACCCTTGCCCGTTGCGCCGGCGACACCGCCGAGTGCGTACATGCCTTCGAACTGGAGGCCGCCCCAGACCGGCGACGTGTACTTGATCGCGTTGCTGACGCGCAGGCTGTTGTCGTTGTTGTCGACGTCGCCCGGCGTGGCGAACACGCTGCCGAAGTAGTTGTCAGCCGTGACTGCCTGGACCAGGTCGACCAGCGGGTCGTACTGGCGGCCCAGCGTCAGCGTACCGTACTGGTCGCTTTGCAGGCCGACGAAAGCCTGGCGACCGAACATGCGGCCACCCTGGCCCAGTGCACCCGATGCCGAGTTGAAGCCGTTTTCCAACTGGAAGATCGCCTTCAGGCCGCCACCGAGGTCTTCCGAACCCTTCAGGCCGAAGCGGCTACCTTGCAGGTTGCCGCTACCCATCGACCACGAATTGTTACCTTGACCGTCGTTACCGTGAACATAGGTGATCGACGTATCGATCACGCCGTACAGCGTCACGCTCGATTGAGCGTGAGCAGCGCCAGCGGCGCCCAGCAGGGCGAGCGAGAGGGTCGAGAGAGCGAGTTTCTTCATCGTTGAGTATCTCCACGCAAGTGATTCATCGTTTTTTGTTGCGGATTGGAGAATAGCTCAGTGCCATCGACGCAAGAAAGCTTAAAAAATAAAGTGTCTCGAAAAGGTAACAGCGAGAAAAAGTCCATATATATCAAGTACATCAACGACTGTTTCTGTTTTTGAAAAAGTTGACAATTGCTGCGATGCGATTGTTTCACTAGTTGATGCGCATCGCGGCAGGAAGCCTGTTTCAGCCCGTCCGCGCACCGAAACGGAAGCGTGCAAACGTTTGCGGTTGCGGCAACGAATGCGCACGCATGCAAAGAACGTGTCAACGCCGCGCGAATGCGCGCGGGCAGCGTGGTTGCAAAGGGCAGACGCGTGTGCGGGGGCGTGCCGCGATGTTGCGCAAGCGGCGCCTCAGTCGTCGTGCGCGCGATCGCCGGGGCGATCGGTTTGCGCGGAAGCGCTCGGCGCGGCGGTACTTGGGAGCCGATGCGCGTTGCCGCGGGCGGCCGCGAATTCCGCGCCGAGCAGCAGCACGATCGCGGAGAAGTACAGCCACATCAGCAGGACCGCGAACGATCCGGCTGCGCCGAATGCACTTGCGGTGCCCGCACGCGCAAGGTACAGCGCGAACAGCTTCTTGCCGCCGGAGAACAGGATCGCGGACACGATGCCGCCGATCGCGGCGTCACGCCAGGCGACGCGCGCATCGGGCAGGAACTTCATCAGCGACGCGAACGCGCCCGCGAGCACCGCGATGCCGACGAAGAACTGCACGAGGTTCGTGACGATCACGTACGGCGAATTGCCCAGCAGCCAGGTGCCGACGAACGTGATCGCGGTGTCGAGCACGAGCGACACGATCAGCAGGAACGCGACGCCGAGCACGAGCCCGAACGAGATCAGCCGCACGCGCACGAGCCCGAGCATGCTCGACCAGCGGTTCTCGGTGGCCGGCCAGATCACGCTGAGCGCGGCGCTGAGCGACGCGAAGGTGGCCGACGCGCCGATCGCGAGCGCGGCGAACGAGATCAGGGTGGCCAGGCCGCCGCGCTCGCCCGCGCGGTGCGCGTTCTGCACGATCGTCTGGATGCTGGCCGCCGCGTCGTCGCCGATCAGCTGGTGCGCCTGTTCGAACACCTGGCCGCGCGCGGCATCGTCGCCGTAGAACCAGCCGGCCACGGCAATCACCATCACGAGCATCGGCGCGAGCGAGAACGCGGAGAAAAAGGCGATGCCCGCGGCCATCGCGGAGCAGCGGTCGGACGAGAAGCGCTTGAACGCGGTGAGGGCCCAGTTGGCCTGTTCTTGCGCGAGACGGGTGGCTTCGGAGGTGATCTGTCGTTTCATGACGGTTCGGTGGCGCGGGGAACGCGGATCATCGTTGGTAATCAGACAATTCAGTATTGATCCGAAGATTCGAACATAGTTGCGCGAACTGTCTATAATTCCTTTCAGTTTCCTCACCCCCACAATAACGCCGAGACCAGCCATGCTACAAATGTCCCGGCGCCAGTTCCTGAAGGTGACGGCTACGTCGCTTGCCGGATCGAGTCTAGCCCTGATGGGCTTCTCTCCGTCCGAAGCGCTTGCCGAAGTCCGACAGTACAAGCTGGCGCGCACCGTCGAAACGCGCAACACCTGTCCTTACTGTTCAGTGGGTTGCGGCATCCTGATGTACAGCCTCGGAGACGGCGCGAAAAACGCCCAGCCGAGCATCATCCACATCGAAGGCGATCCCGACCATCCCGTCAATCGCGGCACGCTGTGCCCGAAGGGCGCGAGCCTGATCGACTTCATCCACAGCCCGAACCGCCTGACGCATCCCGAGTATCGTGCGCCCGGCTCGGACAAGTGGGAACCGATTTCGTGGAATGACGCGCTCGACCGCATCGCGAAGCTGATGAAGGCCGACCGCGACGCGAACTTCGTCGAGACGGCGGAAGACGGTGCGAAGGTCAACCGATGGCTGACCACCGGCATGCTGGCCGCGTCGGCGGGCAGCAACGAGGTCGGCTACCTGACGCACAAGACCATCCGCAGTCTCGGGATGCTCGCATTCGACAATCAGGCGCGTGTCTGACATGGCCCGACGGTGGCAGGTCTTGCCCCGACGTTTGGCCGTGGAGCGATGACGAACCATTGGGTCGACATCAAGAACGCGGACGTGATTCTCGTGATGGGCGGCAATGCAGCCGAGGCCCATCCGTGCGGTTTCAAGTGGGTAACGGAGGCGAAGGCGCACCGCAAGGCGCGGCTGATCGTCGTCGACCCGCGTTTCACGCGTACGGCCTCGGTGGCCGACTACTACGCGCCGATCCGCACCGGCACCGACATCGTCTTCCTGGGCGGCGTCATCAACTATCTGCTGACGAACGACAAGATCCAGCATGAGTACGTGAAGAACTACACGGACTTCTCGTTCATCGTGCGCGAGGATTTCGCGTTCAACGACGGCATCTATTCCGGCTACGACGCGGAGAAGCACGCGTACCCGGACAAATCGAGCTGGGACTACGAGCGCGGCGACGACGGCTTCGTGAAGGTCGACCCGACGCTGCAGCATCCGCGCTGTGTTTACAACCTGCTGAAGCAGCATTACGCGCGCTATACGCCGGACATGGTCCAGCAGACGTGCGGCACGCCGAAGGAGAAATTCCTGAAGGTGTGCGAGATGCTCGCGACCACCGCCGTTCCCGGCCGCGCCGGCACGGTGCTGTACGCGCTCGGCTGGACGCACCACTCGATCGGCGCGCAGATCATCCGCACCGGTGCGATGGTGCAGCTGCTGCTCGGCAACATCGGCATCGCCGGCGGCGGGATGAACGCGCTGCGCGGCCACTCGAACATCCAGGGGTTGACCGACCTCGGGCTGATGTCGAACCTGCTGCCGGGCTACATGACGCTGCCGATGCAGGCCGAGCAGGATTTCGACGGCTACATCAAGAAGCGCGTGCAGCTGCCGCTGCGGCCGAACCAGTTGAGCTACTGGAAGAACTACAAGGCCTTCCACGTGAGCTTCATGAAGTCCTGGTGGGGCGATGCGGCGACCGCCGAGAACAACTGGGGCTACGACTATCTGCCGAAGCTGGACAAGCAATACGACCTGCTGCAGGTGATCGAGCTGATGAATGCCGGCAAGATGAACGGCTACATCTGCCAGGGCTTCAACCCGCTTGCGGCGTCGCCGTCGAAGGTGAAGACGGCGGCCGGGCTCGCGAAGCTGAAGTGGCTCGTGATCATGGACCCGCTCGCCACCGAAACCTCCGAGTTCTGGAAGCATCACGGCGACTACAACGACGTCGATTCGTCGAAGATCCAGACCGAGGTGTTCCGTCTGCCGACCACGTGCTTCGCGGAGGAAAACGGTTCGCTCGTGAGTTCGAGCCGCGTGCTGCAATGGCACTGGAAGGGCGCGGAGCCGCCGGGCGAGGCGCGCAGCGACCTCGAGATCATGTCGGGGCTGTTCCTGCGCATGCGCAAGATGTACCAGACGGACGGCGGCAAGTATCCGGATCCGATCGTCAACCTGACCTGGCCGTACGCGAACCCGGAAAGCCCGACGCCCGAAGAGCTCGCGATGGAGTTCAACGGCAAGGCGCTCGCCGATCTGCCCGATCCGAAGGATCCGACCAAGACGCTCGTGAAGAAGGGCGAGCAGCTGGCCGCGTTCGCGCAGTTGAAGGACGACGGCACGACCGCGAGCGGCTGCTGGATCTTCTGCGGTGCCTGGACGCAGGCCGGCAACCAGATGGGGCGGCGCGACAACTCTGACCCGACCGGCATCGGCCAGACGCTGAACTGGGCGTGGGCCTGGCCGGCGAACCGGCGGATCCTGTACAACCGCGCGTCGTGTGACGTTGCCGGCAAGCCGTTCGACCCGACCCGCAAGCTGATCGGCTGGAACGGCAGCGCGTGGAAGGGGGCCGACATTCCCGACTTCAAGGCGGACGAATCGCCCGAAAACGGGATGGGGCCGTTCATCATGAACCCGGAAGGTGTCGCACGCTTCTTCGCCCGGGCGGGGATGAACGAAGGTCCGTTCCCCGAGCACTACGAGCCGTTCGAGACGCCGCTCGACGCGAACCCGCTGCACCCGAACAACCCGCAGGCGCTGAACAACCCGGCTGCCCGCGTGTTCCCGGACGACCGCGCGTCGTTCGGCAAGGTGGCGGAGTTTCCGCACGTGGCGACGACGTACCGGCTCACCGAGCACTTCCACTACTGGACCAAGCATGCACGGCTGAACTCGATCATCCAGCCCGAGCAATTCGTCGAGATCGGCGAAGACCTCGCGAAGGAAGTCGGCGTCGCGCATGGCGAGCGCGTGAAGGTGTCGTCCAAGCGCGGCTACATCATCGCGGTCGCCCTCGTCACGAAGCGGATCAAGCCGCTGACGGTCGACGGCAAGAAGGTCCAGACGGTCGGCGTCCCGTTGCACTGGGGCTTCAAGGGTCTGACGAAGCCCGGCTATCTCGCCAATACCCTGACTCCGTCCGTGGGTGACGGCAACTCCTATACACCGGAATTCAAGTCGTTCCTGGTGAAGGTCGAAAAGGCGTAAGGGGAAAGAGATGGCATTGCAATCGCTGGATATCAAGCGCGTCTCGGCCACCACGACGCCACCGCCCACGGTGCGCGAACCGGTGACCGGGAGTGTCGCGAAGCTGATCGACGTATCGAAGTGCATCGGCTGCAAGGCATGCCAGACGGCATGCATGGAGTGGAACGACCTGCGTGACGAGGTCGGCACCAACGTCGGCGTGTACGACAACCCGGCCGACCTGACCGAGCATTCGTGGACGGTGATGCGGTTCTCCGAATACGAGAACCCGGCCGGTGACCTCGAGTGGCTGATCCGCAAGGACGGCTGCATGCACTGCGAGGATCCGGGCTGCCTGAAGGCGTGTCCGTCGCCGGGCGCGATCGTGCAGTACAACAACGGGATCGTCGATTTCCACGAGGAGAACTGCATCGGTTGCGGCTATTGCGTGACCGGCTGCCCGTTCAACGTCCCGCGGATCTCGAAGAAGGATCATCGCGCATACAAGTGCACGCTCTGTTCCGACCGCGTCGCGGTCGGCCAGGAACCGGCCTGCGTGAAGACCTGCCCGACGGGCGCGATCGTGTTCGGCACCAAGGAGGACATGAAGCAGCACGCGGCCGAGCGGATCGAGGACCTGAAGGAGCGCGGCTTCGAGCATGCGGGGCTGTACGACCCGCAGGGCGTCGGCGGCACGCACGTGATGTACGTGCTGCACCACGCGGACAAGCCGTCGCTGTACCACGGGCTGCCCGACAACCCGTCGATCAGCCCGATGGTGAAGCTGTGGAAGGGCATCGCGAAACCGCTCGCGGTGGCCGGCATCGCGCTGACCGCGCTTGCCGGGTTCTTCCACTATGTCCGGGTCGGTCCGAACGAGGTGAGCGACGAAGAGGAACAGGCCGCGCGCGACGAGGCGCGACGCATCAAGGAGGACGCGAAATGAACCACGACGACCCCAACCTGATCGTCCGCTACTCGGCGAACGAGCGCACGAACCACTGGATCACCGCGATCACGTTCGTGCTGCTCGCGCTGTCCGGGCTCGCGCTGTTTCATCCGTCGATGTTCTGGCTGACCGCGCTGTTCGGCGGCGGCCAGTGGACGCGGATCCTGCATCCGTTCGTCGGCCTCGTGATGTTCGTGTCGTTCGCGATCCTGGTGGTGCGCTTCTGGCACCACAACGCGCTCGACGCGGACGATCGCCAGTGGCTCAAGCAGATCGGCGACGTGCTGACCAACCAGGAAGACAAGCTGCCGCCGGTCGGGCGCTATAACGCCGGGCAGAAGCTGCTATTCTTTACGTTGGTCGCGTGCCTGCTGCTGCTCCTGCTGTCGGGAGTCGTGATCTGGCGGCGCTACTTCTCGTTCTACTTCCCGATCGGGGTGATCCGCGCGGCCGCTGTCGTGCATGCCGTGGCGGCCTTCGTGCTGATCGCGAGCATCATCGTGCACATTTACGCGGCGTTGTGGGTGAAGGGCTCGATCGGCGCGATGGTGCGCGGCACCGTCACGCTGGGCTGGGCTCGCAAGCATCACCCGAAGTGGTTCCGTGAAAGCGTGAAATAACGCACCGGAGCGGGGCGGCTCGCCGAATCGCGGCGAGTTGCCCCGTCAGCCGTCGGAACCGCCTGAAGCGCCGACCTGTCGGCGCTTGTTTTTTTGGAAGATATTTTTGTGACACAACGCATCCTCGAACCGACCGAGATCTCGACCCTCGATCATTCGGCCATCCCGCGCTTTCGCCTGCCGGAGCGCGCCACCGCGTTCTCGGCGCGCGCCGCGCGGCTGCGCAAGCTGGCCGACCTGAACCCGATCAGCGGCTACCTGCGGCTGATGGCCACCGTCGCCGATGCGCAGCACGCGACGCTGCAAACGCTCGAACTGCCGCTGCCGTCGAAGGAAGCGATCGCGCGTGCGCAGGAGCATTCGATGCCGCTCGTGCCGGCGCTCGACGGCGAGCGCGATCCGCGCTGGCGCGCCGTGCTGTACGAACTGCTCGACCGCGTCGAAGGCGCCGGGCTCGTCAACCCGCAGCTCGCGAAGCTGCTCGACCGGCTGCGCCTGATGGCGCCCGCCGAACTCGACGCGCAAGCCGACGCGATCCTCGCGCTGCGTTTCGCCGAAGTCGACCCGGCCATCGCGCCGTTCCTGATGGCCGCGCTGCAGGTGGTCTGGACGGACCTCGCCAGCCGCGTTCCGCCGGCCGACGTCCCGTATCTCGACCAGCCGGGGCTGTGCCCCGTGTGCGGCACGCATCCGGTCGCGAGCGTCGTGCGGGTCGGCGGCCAGTACCAGGGCTACCGTTTCCTGCAATGCGGGCTGTGCACGACCGAGTGGCACATGGTGCGCACGAAGTGCTCGCACTGCGATTCGACGAAAGGCATCGCCTATCACGGGATCGAAGGCGGCAGCGAAGCCGTCAAGGCCGAATCGTGCGACGAGTGCAAGACCTATCGCAAGATCGGCTATCAGGACAAGGACTACGAGTTCGAGCCGCTGGCGGACGATCTCGCGAGTCTCACGCTCGACCTGCTGATGAACGAAGCCGGCTACCAGCGCAGTTCACCGAACCCGCTGCTGTGGCCGGATGTCTCGCGGGACGCGAATTGACGGCACGGGCCGGCGGGGACGGTGCGCGAGCACCGGCGCCGGCCCGCTGCGAAGCATGAGACTGGAGCCACAACGACGTGACCGAACCGGGTGTGAATGAACTGAATGCGGTACTGGCGCGCGTGCCGTCCGTGGAGCGCGTGCTGTCGTCGGCGCCGCTGCAACCGCTCATCGCGGACTACGGCCGCACGCGCGTGCTGAACGCCGTGCGTGCCGAGCTCGAACGCTGGCGTACCGCTGCGCAACACGATCCGGCGGCGGCCGAGCCGCTCGACGAGCCGCGCATCGCCGCGGCCGTCGCGCGCACGCTGGCCGCGCAGAGCGCGGGCGCGGTGCGCGCCGTGTTCAACCTGACCGGCACCGTGCTGCACACGAACCTCGGGCGCGCTCTGTTGCCCGACGACGCGGTGCGCGCGGTGGTCGACGTGCTGACGCGGCCAGTCAACCTCGAATTCGATCTCGCCACGGGCCGCCGCGGCGATCGCGACGACCTGATCGACGATCTGCTGTGCGAACTGACGGGCGCGGAAGCCGCGACCGTCGTCAACAACAACGCGGCGGCCGTGCTGCTGGCGCTGTCGGCGCTGGCGACGAAACGGGAAGTCGTCGTGTCGCGCGGCGAGCTGGTCGAGATCGGCGGCGCATTCCGCATTCCCGACATCATGAGCCGCGCGGGCGCCAGGATGCGCGAGGTCGGCACCACCAACCGCACCCATCTGCGCGACTACGCGGAAGCCATCGGCCCGCGCACCGCGCTGCTGATGAAGGTGCATTGCAGCAACTACGCGATCAGCGGCTTCACGAAGGAGGCGACGCTCGCCGAACTCGCGCCGCTCGCGCGCGAGCACGGGCTGCCGGTGGCCGTCGATCTCGGCAGCGGCACGCTCGCCGACCTGTCGCAATGGGGCCTGCCGCACGAGACGACCGTGCAGGAAACCGTCGCCGCCGGCGCAAACGTTGTCACGTTCAGCGGCGACAAGCTGCTCGGCGGGCCGCAGGCCGGCCTGATCGTCGGCGATCGCGCGCTGATCGCGAAGATCAAGAAACATCCGCTCAAGCGCGCGCTGCGTGTCGGCAAGCTGACGCTCGCGGCGCTCGAGCCGGTGCTGCGCCTCTACCAGTCGCCCGAGTTCCTGCGCGACCGGCTCACGACGCTGCGGCTGCTGACGCGCCCGCAGCGCGAGATCGCCGAGGCCGCCGAACGCGTGCGTCCGGCGCTGCAGGCCGCGCTCGGCAGCGGTTTCGACGTGACGGTCGAGCCGATGTTCAGCCAGATCGGCAGCGGCGCGCTGCCGGTCGACCAGTTGCCGAGCGCCGGGCTCGTCGTACGCACGGCGGACGGCAAGCGCGGCGGCCGTGCACTGGCGCAGCTCGAGAAACGGCTGCGCGAATGGCCGCGCCCGGTGATCGGCCGCGTCGCCGACAATGCGCTGCGGCTCGACCTGCGCTGCCTCGAAGCCGCCGACGAGGCGGTGTTCGTCGCGCAATGCGTGCCGCTCGCGGGGCCGGCTGCATGATCGTCGGTACCGCGGGGCACATCGACCACGGCAAGACGACGCTGGTGCGCGCGCTGACGGGCGTCGATACCGATCGCCTGAAGGAAGAGAAGGCGCGCGGCATCTCGATCGAGCTCGGTTACGCGTATACGCCGCTCGACAACGGCGACGTGCTCGGCCTGATCGACGTGCCGGGCCACGAGAAGCTGATTCATACGATGGCGGCCGGCGCATGCGGGATCGACTTCGCGCTGCTCGTGATTGCCGCCGACGACGGCGTGATGCCGCAGACGCGCGAGCATCTCGCGATCCTGCAATTGCTCGGCGTCACGCATGGCGCCGTCGCGCTGACGAAGTGCGATCGCGTCGATGCCGCACGCGTGGCCGAAGTGCGTGACGAGATCGCCACGTGGCTGAACGACTCCACGCTGGCCGGCGTGCCGATTTTCGAAACGCGTGCGACGGCTGCGGACGATCCGGGCGTCGCCGCGTTGAAGCGTTACCTGGCTGACGCGGCGATCGCGTGGCGCGCCCGCCGCGACGACGGGCTGTTCCGGCTCGCGGTCGATCGCGTGTTCACGCTCGCGGGGCAGGGTACCGTCGTGACGGGCACCGCGTTCGCGGGCCGCGTCGCGACCGGCGACACGCTCGCGATCGTGCGCACGGGCGGCGCGGCGCGCGTGCGCAGCATCCACGCGCAGAACCGGCCGGTCGAGGCCGGCCGCGCGGGCGAGCGTTGCGCGCTGAATCTGGCCGGGGTCGACAAGGCCGATGTCGAGCGAGGCGACACCGTCGCCGATGCGCGGCTCGTCGCGACCTCGCCGCGTCTCGACGTCGAGCTGACGCTGCTCGTGGATGCGGGGCTCACGCTGACGCACTGGGCGCCGCTGCACGTGCATCTCGGCACGCTGCATCGCGTCGCGCATGTCGCGCTGCTCGACGGCGATACGCTCGCGGCCGGCCAGCGCATGCGCGTGCAACTCGTATTCGACGAGCCGGTGTTTGCGCTGCCGGGCGACCGGTTCATCGTCCGCAATCCGCAGGCGACGCGCACGGTCGGCGGCGGCCGCGTGCTCGATCCGTTCGGGCCGGCGCGCAAGCGTCGTACGCCTGCGCGCCGCGCATGGCTCGACGCGCTGGCCGAATGGCTCGACGCGGGCCGCCTCGATGCGCTGCTCGCGCAGGCGCCGCTCGGCATCCCGCGCGCGATGCTCACGCATCTGACGGGTTTCGCGCCGAATGCGCTGGCCTTGCCGGAAGACGCGCTGGCGATCGGGCCGCGCGACGCCGCGTCGAACGACGGCGCGGTGATTGCCCGGGCGCACTGGCGCGCACTGCAGACGCGGGCGATCGATACGCTGCGCGCGTATCACGAGCGCATGCCCGACGAGCAGGGGCTCGACGCCGCGCGGTTGCGGCGGATGTCAGCGCCGCTCGCCGGCGATGCGCTGTGGCGCGCGCTCGTCGATGTGCTGGTGGCCGGCGGCGAAGTCGCGCGAAGCGGGCCGTGGCTGCACCTGCCGTCGCATTCGGTAAGCCTCGAGCCGCGCGAGGAGGCGCTGGCGCAGCAACTGCTGCCGCTGATTCACGCGGGGCGCTTCGATCCGCCGTGGGTGCGCGACCTGGCCCGTGACACGGGCGCGGCCGAGGACGCGGTGCGCGCGTTGCTGCGCAAGCTCGCGCGGCGCGGTGACGTGCACCAGGTCGTGCGCGACCTGTTCTATCACGCGGACGTGGTGCGCGAACTGGCGGAACTGGTTGCGCATCTCGCGCCGTTGCGCGCCGGCGGGCTCGATGCCGCGACGTTCCGCGATGCGACGGGGCTCGGCCGCAAGCGCGCGATCCAGATTCTCGAGTTCTTCGACCGGGTTGGGTATACTCGCTTCCACCGCGATCTTCACCTCCTGCGGCCTGACAGCGGTTGGGCGGGTATTCAGGCGTAGGCACTCGTTGTTCTTTGGGTTCTTTTCCCCACGGAAGGCATTCGTATCCGGTGGTACGGCTGGACTTCAAATCCAGTTGGGGGTGTCAGACACTCCCGGGTAGGTTCGACTCCTGCTGCCTTCCGCCATTCGCCATTCCCGACGCGGAGTAAAATGGCGCGCATTGGTCGATTTTGGTGATTTCATGGATTCGTCCGTATCGCTTCTGCTGGAAGCCGTCGATGCCGACAAGGCAAAGCTGGACGCGGCGCGTCCGCTTCCGCCGCACACGCTGGCGTCTTTGCGCGAAAAGCTGATGCTGGAGTGGACTTATCATTCGAATGCGATCGAAGGCAACACGCTGACGTTGCGGGAAACGAAGGTCGTACTCGAAGGCATTACGGTCGGCGGAAAGTCGCTGCGCGAGCATTTCGAGGCCACCAATCATCGCGACGCGATTCTCTATGTCGAAGAAATCGTCGGCAAGCAGGAGACGCTGTCCGAATGGCAGATCCGGAATATCCACGGGCTGGTATTGAAGGGGATCGACGACGGCGAGGCCGGCAGATATCGCCGGGAGAACGTCGTGATCGCAGGCGCAAGCACGACGCCCCCGGATTTCCTGCATTTGCCGGCTGAAATGGCCGCGCTCATCGATTGGGATACGCAGGCGGGAGCAATGCATCCGGTGGCGCGGGCTGCCGAACTGCATACGCGGTTTGTGAAAATCCATCCGTTTGTCGACGGCAATGGAAGAACGGGGCGGCTGCTACTCAATTTCGAACTGATGAAGTCTGGCTATCCGCCAGCGGTCATTCGCAAGGAAGACCGGCTGGCTTACTACGATACGCTGGACGAGGCGTGCACGACCGGCGACTACAGCGGCATCACGCGCCTGGTGGCCGAGTCAGTGCAGCGCTCGCTCGACGCCTACCTCGGCGTGCTTGGATTGCGCACGTAACGGGCCATTCCGAACACCTCTCAGGCTGGTTCGATCACTGAGGCGTCGTGTCCGGGCCGGTTACTTCAACTCCTGCTGCCTTCCGCCACCCCGTTTCATCTTGTCGACCCGACGCGCTTCAATCAACGTGTAGTTGCACGACAGCACCGGCGATTGCATTCGCCAAAACTTGATCGGGAAAAGCACTAAAAGTTTGCGATTTTTTTCCGGGCTATAGTCGAATCACTGAAGGTAGACGCGGCGTCCCTTGCCGATACCGTTCAGGTAATGACTGTAGACGGGTGCTGTATGAAAAATAAAATCGACAAGACCGCCGGACCGATCTGGGGCGTGGCTGCAGGACTGCTTCTTGCTGGTGCAGGATTGAGTCTCGGCATTTTCCCGACGTCCCTGCAAAGCTCGGGAAGCGCGAACGACTTCATGGCGTCCGGTATTGCGATGCTGGGCATCTTCCTGGTCGTCTATGCCACACACGAGTTGCGAAGAAGGCGTCCGCACTGAGCGCTCATGTGCTGCTGATCCACCCAGGATGATCCGGGCCGGTTTGCCGGCTCGCGAATACGCACGTCCGTCGCGGGCTACGTCTTGCTGATTTCGTGTTGATAAACGAGTTCGACGATGCGCTTCGTCGGAATGCTGGCGCGCAACCCGTCGACGCTGTCGATCGGAAACCACTTGCATTTCTCGATCTCGTTGTTCGCTTGCGGCGTCTGGTCCGGGCCGACTTCGGCGAAGAACACGTGATGGATCTTCGCGAGGCCGGTGAACTGCATCGAGTAGACGAGATGCTGGCCGGTCATGCCGGTTTCTTCGGATAACTCGCGATGTGCGGCTTCGAGCGGCGTTTCCCCGCGCTTGATCGTGCCGCCGGGAAGGGCCCAGCGCGACGCCGCACGGGCAACGAGCAAGACTTTCTCACCGCGGTAGCAGACGATGGTCGCACGTTCCTTGACCGGGACGGTGCTCGCTTCGGGGGCGTTGGTGGGGGCGGGGGGTTGAGGCATGAAGCAATTCTAACCATCGCGGATCGATCGGCAAAGCGGGTCTGACGTGGTTTGACGATCGATCGTCACCGTCGCGTCTCCGGCCAGGCCGCCGCTGCGTTTCGCAGATTCGAATCCGTGCCCGGCCGGCGCCCGGTCGTCCGCGCCCAGGGGGCGGGACGTCGGCATGAAGTGTGCGATGGCTCGCCCTTCGCTTCGAATCGGGCGACGTTATCCCTCGATGCGGGACATGTCGACGAACATCACTTCCCAGATATGTCCGTCGGGGTCTTCGAAGCTTCGACCGTACATGAAGCCGAGATCCTGCCGGGCGTTGACGTCTGCCTTGCCGCCATGCGCGCCCGCAATGTCGGTCAGCCTGTCCACGCTCTCGCGATCGTCGGCGCTGAGCGCGAGCATGACCTCGCTTTCGCGCCGGGAATCGACGATCGGCTTCTTCGTGAAGCGCGCCCATTTTTCATGCGTCATGAGCATGACGAAGAGCGTGTCCGACAGCACCATGCAGGAACTCGTGTCGTCACTGAACTGCGGATTCATGCTGGCGCCGATGGCGGTGTAGAACGCCGTCGCCTTTGACAGGTCCCGCACCGGCAGGTTGATGAACAGTTGCCTGGACATAGGCGGTTTTCTCCTTCGGGTTGTGGTCGAAACAACGAGTCACGTGCCCGGGTTGCGGTCGCGCGGGAGGTTGCAATCCGGATGTCGTTCAATCAGTTCGTACGGCAGGGTGCCTTTCATGACGTCGCGGCGCCGGCGGCTGAACCCGCTTCTCCCGATCACAGGAGATGCAGGCCGCCGTCGCACTCGATGACGCTGCCCGTGGTGTAGCCATTTCCGATCAGGAAGGCGATGGCCTGCGCGACGTCGTCGGGCTCGCCGATGCGTCCCACGGGCAATGCGCTTGCGTGTTGCTCGAAGAAGGCTTGCCGGGCGTCGTCGGGTAGGCCGTTCCACCACGGCGTCTTCACCACGCCGGGCGAGACCGCGTTGACCCGGGTTGGCGCCAGTTCGCGGGCCAGTACCGGCACCATTGCCTCGATGGCGGCATTGATCGCGGCCAGGCCGCTGGTACCCGGGTTGGCGACGCGCGCGGAAATGGCGGTGACGAAGGTGATGCTGCCCCCGCTGCGCAAGGTCGGCAGGGCCGCCTGCGCCGCCTGGACATGTGGCCAGAACTTCGCGTCGAAGCCGCGCCGCAGGCTGCCCAGATCGAGTTCCCTGAAAGGGCCGGCTCCGTCGCCGCCACTCAATGCGATCACCAGGTGGTCGATGCTCCCGGCGCTCGCGAAGAAGCGCTCCAATTGCTCGCGCTGTGCCCCGTCAAACGCGTCGATACGCACCGATCCGTCGATCGATGCCGTCGCGGCCTGCAACTTGTCCGCATCGCGTCCCGTGGCGATCACGTCGTAGCCGGCGCCGGCCAGTCGCCGGACGGTCGCGAGGCCGATGCCGGACGAGCCGCCCAGTACCACCACCCTGCCAGTGTCGTTGTGCATTGCCTTCCCTGGTGTTTGCGCTACGGTTGTTGCAGCGCCTGGAGATAGCATGCATGCTTGACCGACTATCACTCCAATTGTTTGCGATGATGACTTCCATCATTGAGAATGATCTTCGTCGATTCGATCTCAATCTGCTGCTCGTCTTCCATGCACTCATGCAGGAGCGCCACGTCACGCGTGCGGCGGAGCGGTTGTTTCTTGGTCAGCCCGCGGTGAGCGGGGCGCTGAAACGACTCCGGGCGGCGTTTGGCGACGAGTTGTTCGTGCGCGGCCGGTCGGGCATGGAGCCGCCCCCACGCGCGCTGGAGCTTTCCCGGCAGATCGACGCGCTGCTGATCGGTCTTCACGAGACCATGCGGGCGGGGCAACCGTTCGATGCCCGAAACGCCAGCCGGACCTTCCGCATCGGTGTGTCAGAAGCGATAGCGGTCACGTTGTTTCCCGCGTTGTTGAAGATGCTTTCCGCCGAGGCGCCGGGCGTGAAGCTCATCTCCCTGGATACCGACTGCCACCGCGTCTCCAGCATGTTTGAACGAAACGAGATCGAGATTGCGTTGGGGGTGTTCAACGAGTGCGCGCCATGGCAACAGCAGCGCATTCTGCTCGACTGGCGCTTTGTCTGCCTCTACAACCCGAAGCTGATCCGGCCGCGAGGCGAATCGCTGAGCTTGCGCGAGTTTCTGGCGTATCCGCATGCGCTGACTTCGTTCAAGGGCGAGCTGCATGGATTCATCGACGAGCGGCTGGCGTCGCTGGGCAAGCAACGGCGCGTGATATTTTCCAATCCTCACTTTGCGACCCAGCCTTTCATCGCGCGCGACAATCCGGTGCTGGTGACGGTGCCCGACTATATCGCCCGGATCTGGAGCCGTAGCCTGGGCTTGCGCATCAGCCCGTTGCCGTTCGATACGCCGATGCATCAGGTCAGTGCGTTGTGGAAGACCGCGCATCAGGGGGATAGCGGCCTGCGCTGGCTCATCGGATTGACGGAGCAGGCGGCCCGCATGAACTGAGTGATTGGCGCGTGCGTGGCGCGCCGATCCCGGGCAACGCGGACGGGACATACTCGTCCGCCATGAAAAAAGCCGCGCGCCCGATGCACCGGGAGCGCGGCTTGCGGGGGGCGCCGGTCAGGCGTCGCGCCGTTACTTCTTTTCCGGCAGGAACCAGTTCATCACGAGCGCGCAGATGCCGCCCGTTGCCACGCCCGATTCCAGCACGTTCTTCAGCGCGTGCGGCAGGCTGTTGAGGATGTCCGGCACTTGCGACACGCCGAGGCCGAGCGCGAGCGACACCGCGATGATCAGCAGTGCGCGACGATCGAGATGGACGCCCGCGAGGATGTTGATGCCCGATGCGGCCACCGCGCCGAACATCACCATCGCCGCGCCGCCGAGCACGGGCTCCGGCACGGCCTGCAGCACGCCGGCGACGACCGGGAACAGGCCGAGCACCACGAGCATCCCCGCGATCCAGATGCCGACGTAGCGGCTGGCGACGCCGGTGATCTGGATCACGCCGTTGTTCTGCGCGAACACCGAGCTCGGGAACGTGTTGAACACGCCGGCCAGCAGCGAGTTCGCGCCGTTCACGAGCACGCCGCCCTTGATCCGTTGCATCCACACCGGGCCTTCGACCGGCTCGTTCGAGATCTTGCTGGTGGCCGTGACGTCGCCGATCGCCTCGAGCGACGTGACGAGGTAGATGATCAGCATCGGCACGAACAGCGCCCACGAGAAGCCGATGCCGAAGTGCAGCGGCGTCGGGACCTGGAACAGCGCGGCCTGGTGCATGCCGGTGAAATCGAGGCGGCCGAGGAACGCGGCCGCGAGATAGCCGATCACGAGTGCGATGACGAGCGCGGTGCTGCGCACCCACACGATCGGCACGCGGTTCAGCAGGATGATCGTGCCGAGCACGAGGCCGGACAGCGTCAGGTTCTCCGCGCTCGCGAAGGTGCCCTTGGCCATCGCGCCGTAGCCGCCGCCCATGCTGATCAGGCCGACCTTGATCAGCGTGAGGCCGATCAGCAGCACGACGATGCCGGTGACGAGCGGCGTGATCAGGCGCTTCACGAACGGCAGGATGCGCGACACGCCCATCTCGACGAACGACCCGGCAATCACGACGCCGAAGATCGCGGCCATCACGGTCTCGACCGGCGTGCCTTGCTTGACCATCAGGCTGCCGCCGGCGATCAGCGGGCCGACGAAGTTGAAGCTCGTGCCCTGGACGATCAGCAGGCCGGCGCCCAGCGGGCCGAAGCGCTTGCACTGGACGAAGGTGGCGATGCCGGAAATCACCAGCGACATCGACACGATCAGGGTCGTATCGCGGCTGGACACGCCAAGCGCCTGGCAGATCAGCAGGCCGGGCGTGACGATCGGCACGATGATCGCCAGCAGGTGCTGCAGCGCGGCGACGAAGGCGACCATCGGCGCCGGCCGGTCGTTCGGGCCGTAGACGAGGTCGCGGGCCGAATCTGCGGCGTCGGCGCCGTGGGCGGCGGGTTGGGCGGGGGAGGCGGGTTGCATGGCGAGCGGGCCGGACAAGG
Organism: Burkholderia sp. AU45274; assembly: GCF_030482505.1. NCBI lineage: Bacteria > Pseudomonadati > Pseudomonadota > Betaproteobacteria > Burkholderiales > Burkholderiaceae > Burkholderia > Burkholderia sp. AU45274. The sequence continues at coordinate 764,163 of NZ_JAUJQE010000001.1, forward strand.
TGGAAAGTGCGGCATTTTAGCCGAACGGCCCGCCGGCACCGCTGCAATAGCGGGGATTCGGCGGATCGGGAAAACGGTGGCGGATCGGTGCCCGGGCCGGCCGTGGCCGCGGCGAGCGTCGACTAGCGGGCCCGCCGCGGTGCGGGCGCGGTCGGGGTGCGGGTCGGGGCGGTAATCGCATGGAACCCGGGCAGCTCGGGAATCCGCTGCTCCATGAACTGCAGGAACGTGCGGGTCCGCAGCGGCAGATACCGGCGCGACGCATAGACGAGGTGCAGCGCATGCGGTGGCACCATGTCCCACTTCGGCAGCAACCGGACGAGCTGGCCGCTGTCGATCAGGTCCTGAACGAGCCACGCCGGCCCGCTGCCCACCGCGTTCCCGGCCAGGAAGCATTCCCGCAGCGCCATCGAACTGTTCACGCGATACCGGCCGCGCACCGGAACGACGACTTGCTCGTCGCCGCGCGCGAAGGCCAGTTCGTTGCCGATGTCCGCGCGCGCGTAGCCGACATACTCGTGCTTCGCGAGGTCGTCCGGCCGGCGGAGCTTCGGCGCCCGCGCCACGTACGCCGGCGTGGCGACCAGCAGGCGCGGCGACGACGCGATGTGGCGCGCCACGGCATCCGGCGGCAGCAGCTGGCCGAGGCGAATGGCGACATCGACGCCTTCTTCGACGAGGTCGATCACGCGGTCGGTCAATTGGAGCTCGACCTCGATCTCCGGCCACGCGGCGAGGAATTCGAGCACGAGCGCGTTCAGTCTCAGCTCGCCCAGCCCCAGCGGCGCATTGACGACCAGCTTGCCGACCGGCCGCACCGTTTGCCCGCGCACCTCGGCCACCGCGCTCGCGTATTCGTCGATCACGCGCTTGCAGCGATCGTAGAACCGGCGGCCTTCGTCGGTGGGCGCGAGGCTCGTGGTCGAGCGTTCGAGCAGGCGAACGCCCAGTTCCTTCTCGAATGCGGCGACGATCTTGCTGATCGTCGGCTGGCCGGTACCTTCCTCCCGCGCGACCGCCGAGAAATTGCCGAGCTCGATCGCGCGGACGAACACGCGCATGGATCGCAGCGAATCCATCTCATTCCTTTATGGCATGACCCTTATTCAAGTCTCCCATATTCCTGCGCAATGGAGAATGACCTAACGTTCGCGAACCTTCAATCCCTGATGAGGAGTCGACATGAACGAGGCAACGCAATCTTCGGCACTGGACGGTGCGCACGTCGTGGTATTCGGCGGGAGTTCCGGAATCGGCCTCGAGGCTGCGGCCGCCGCGAAGGCAAAAGGCGCCAGTGTCACGCTGGTCGGCCGGGCCCGCGCGAAACTCGAATCCGCCGCACAGGCGATCGGCGGCGCGCGCGTCGCGGTGGCCGACATCGCGGACCGCCATGCCGTGCAGGCCGTATTCGACACGATCACGCGCGTCGATCACCTGGTCGTCACGGCCGGCCGGTTCATTGCCGGCAAGCTGAACGAGACCGATCCCGATCTCCTGCTCGCCGCGTGGCAGGAGCGTATCGCCGGGCCGGTCTACGCGATCCGCGCTGCGTTGCCGCTGATGCCCGCGACCGGCTCGATCGTGCTGACCGGCGGGCAACTGTCGGATCGTCCGGCCGCGCAGGGCACGTCGGTCATTGCCGCCGCCGTGCGCGGGGTCGAGGCGCTGGCGCAGTCGCTCGCGCTGGAGCTGAAGCCGATTCGTGTGAACGTCGTCGCGCCCGGCTTCGTCGAGACGCCGCTTTACGACGCGTTCGGTCCGGAAGCGCGCGATGCGATCCTCGCGGGCGCGGCGGCGGCATTGCCCGGCGGCCGCGTCGGGCGCGCCGATGAAGTGGGGGAAGCGATCGCGTTCCTGCTGGGCAACGGCTTCATGAATGGCGAGATCCTGCACATCGATGGTGGCGGGCGGCTGGTCTGAGCCGTGCCTCAGCCTGCCGCGCGCGTGCCGGTGCGACGTGCCGGTGGGCGCGGCGCGCGGCCGTCCGGATACGCGCGCTGGCAGACGGCGATGACCGCATCGCGCAGGCGACGGTGCACGGGGTCGCCGTGCATGCGCGGATGCCACAGCGCGGACACGAGGATCTCGGGCAGGCGCACCGGGATCTCGAAGCTGCGCAGCCTGAGGGCTTCCGTGAGCCCCGGCGAGAACGCGTTGCCGAGGCTCGAGCGCGGCACGAGCGCGATCAGGTCGGTGCTGGCCGCGACCCGCATCGCATCGGGGTAGCCCGGTACGACGACCTGTACGGAGTGGTTCGAGCCGGCCTTGTTGGTCGAGTCGTCAGCCGGACCGCCGAAATCGCCCAGCTGCGACGCGATCACGTGACGGCAGGCCGCATAGCGCGCGGGCGTGATCCGGCCCGATGCGAACAGCGGGTGCCCGGCGCGCGCCACGGCGACGTGCCAGTCGTGAAACAGCATGCGGGTGTGCAACTCGGGGGCATCGTCGCCGCGTTTGCCGATTTCCAGGTCGACGGTGCCGTCGCGCAACGCTTGCGGATCGCGGTCGGGCTTCGGGACGAAGCGGATGCGCACCTGCGGCGCGATTTCGCCGAGTGCGGCGACCACCGGGCCGGACAGCATTTCCATGAACGAGGCGGCCGCGCGGACGGTGAACGTGGAGGCGTGCGTCGCCATGTCCACGTCGGCCGTCGCCGGCCGCAGCACCGCGCGCGCATCGCTGGCGATCGCATGCACGCGGTCGCGCAACGCGGCGGCGTGCGGTGTCGGCACGAGCTTGCGCCCGGCGCGCACGAGCAACGGATCGGCGGTGGCCATCCGCAGCCGCGTGAGCGTGCGGCTCATTGCCGATGTGCTCAGGCCAAGCCGGCGCGCGGCGCCGGTCACGCTGCCTTCCGACAGCAGCACGTCGAGCGCGGTGACGAGGTTCAGGTCGATGTCTTCCATGGCGACAGGATACGCTTCCGTGCGATTTGACATGGCGTTGGATGCAACTACAAGTTGAATCGGGTGCGTCTGGCGCCTGTCGTGGTGCACACCTATAGTGGCTGCATGACGAAACCCGGCAAAGGCGGAAACCATGCAATCCACTGAATCGAACCGAAACGTCCCTGCGCTCCTGCTCGTCGCGGCCTCGCGCGGCCTCGGGCTCGCGATGGCGGAGGCGTTCCTGGACAAAGGCTGGCGCGTAACGGGCACCGTGCGCGCAGGATCGGGACGCACGAAGCTGCACGAACTCGCCGACCGGTTCGACGGCCGGCTCGACATCGAGACGCTCGACATTTGCGAACCGGTGCAACTGGCCGCGCTGCGCGAGCGGCTGGCGGGCCGGCGCTTCGACATGCTGTTCGTGAACGCGGGCACGACGAACGAGCCCACCGAAACGATCGGCGAAGTGACGACCGACGAGTTCGTGCGCGTGATGATCACGAATGCGCTGGCGCCGATGCGTGTGATCGAGACGCTGCAGGATCTCGTGACCGACGATGGCCTGATCGGTGCGATGTCGTCGGGGCAGGGCAGCGTCGCGAACAACGTCAGCGGGATGCGCGAGGTCTATCGCGGCAGCAAGGCCGCACTGAACCAGTTCATGCGCAGCTTCGCGGTGCGCCAGGCCGATACGCGGCGTGCGATGGTGCTGATGGCGCCCGGCTGGGTCCGCACGGAACTCGGTGGGCCGGATGCGCGCCTGACGATCGAGGAAAGCGTGCCGAGTCTCGTCGACGTGCTGATCGCAAAGCGCGTGCGCCCGGGGCTCGAGTATCTCGACTATCTGGGGCGGACGGTGCCGTGGTGACCGCGAACTGACACCGGAAGGCGCGGCCGCCACGAGCGGATTCACCGTCCCCGGGAAACTACCGATATGGTTGCGAGCGCAACTAGAATCGCTGCGTCGCACAACCGGATGCGCTTGACATGCCCGCGTCCGGCGCCGTAAATTGCCCCGGCAGATCTAGATAAGAGACTATCTGTAAGATGGTCTCTCCATGCGTCGATCGCATCTGCAATGTCGAGCCTCTTACAGAACAAATATACGGAGGCCGATTGTGCAAACGATCGCGGTCAAGCTTCATGGCATTGAAGACGTCATCTCCTTTCTCGACACGCGCCCCGGTATCGCGGGCAGGGCGGGACTCGTCTGGTGGCTGTCGCTCGGCGGGCTGTTTCTCGACGCATTTTCCAACTCGGCATTGAGCGCCGGCCTCGGGCCGATGACGCACGAATTGCATCTGTCGGCCGCGCAGGTCGCGTGGATGACGTCGTTTGCGTCGTGGGTCGCGATCGCGTTCAACCCGATCGGCGGCTGGATGGCCGACCGGTGGGGGCGCGTGCGGCCACTGATCGCCGCGAAGCTGCTGTCGGTGATCGGTGCGCTGCTGGTGGTATTCGCACCGGATTTCAACACGATTCTCGCTGGCCGCTTCTTCGTCGGGATGGCGTACGGGATCGATTTCGCGATCGCGATGGCGATGCTCGCGGAATTCACGCCGGGCCGCCTGAAGAGCCGGCTCAATACGTGGCAGGGCATGTGGTACACGGCCGTCTGCCTGAACCTGCTGCTCGCGCTGCTGTTTCACGCATGGCAGGTCGGCGATTCGATCTGGCGTTACTCGGTGGCGGCCACCGCGGTGTTCGGCGCTGCGATCCTCGCGCTGCAATGCGCATTCCTCGTCGAAAGCCCGATCTGGCTCGCGCGCAAGGAGCGTCTCGACGACGCGGCCCGCGCGATGACGCGCATCTACGGGCAGGCATTCGTTGCCGCGCCCGCGCATGAACGCACGCCGATCGTCAATCCGGCGACGCGCGGCTTCGCGAACGTGCTGCTGATCTTTCGCGGTGTCTACCTGCCACGCACGGTCCTGGCCGCGACCGTCCAGATCGGTCAATCGATCGAGTATTTCGCGATCGGCTGGTATTTGCCGCTGATCAGTGCCGCGCTGTTCGGCAAGGACTTCGTCTACGCGACGCTCGGCGCGCTCGTGTTCAACCTGTTCGGGATCGTCGGCGGCTTTTCGTCGTCGACGGTCGGCCGCCGGGTCGGCCTGCGGCGCGCGTCCGCGATCGGCTTCGCGGCGGTGTGCGCGATGCTGGTCGTGCTCGGGCTGTTCCATGCGCGCATGCCGCTGTGGCTGTCGGTGGTCGTGCCGTCGCTGTTCATCCTGTTCCACTCGGCCGGCCCCGGCGCGAACGGCAAGAGCCTGTCGTCGCTGTCGTTTCGCGGCGAGCTGCGCGCGGGTGCGAACGGCATCGTCGGCGCGCTCGGCTCGATCGGCGCGGCGCTCGGCCTGCTGGTCTTCCCGCTGTTTCGTGCGCGCTACGGCCTCGAACACACGTTCCTGATTCTGGCGATCGTGCCGTGCGTCGCGAGTGCGATCTGCTTTGCGATCCGCTGGGATCCGACGCGCACGACGATCAATCCCGACAACGAACCCGACGCGCCGCACTTCGGCGACGATGCACGCGTCACGTCGGCCTACCTGAACCCCGCCATCGAGAAAACGCCGCGATGACCGATTCCCGAAACGTCATTCTCGCCATCGACGAAGGCACGTCCGGCACACGTGCCGCGCTTGTCGACGCGAGTGGGCACGTGTCGTGCCTTGAATACCTGCCGCTGTCGGTCGACAGCCCGCGGCCGGGCGTCGTCGAGCAGGATGCGAATGCCATCCTCGACAAGACGCTCGCGGTCTGCCGCGCCACGCTCGCGCAAGCGCAGCGACTGGGCGTACGCGTCGTCGCGCTGGCGCTCGCGACGCAGCGCGCGACGGCCGTGCTGTGGGATACGCGGACCGGGCGCGCGCTCGTGCCCGCGATGGTCTGGCAGGACACGCGTCATGCCACCGAGCTCGACCGTCTCGCGGCCGACTGGGATCGCGTGCTCGTGCCGCAGGTCGGCCGGCCGGCAGGCGTGCGTTCGCCGTATCTGTGGGCCGTGCACCAGATGCGTACGTCGCAGGCCGTTGCCGATGCGCATCGCGCCGGCTGTCTCGCGTTCGGCACGATCGATACGTGGCTGCTGTGGCACCTGTCGGATGCGCGCGAGTGCGTGACGACACCGACCAACGCCACCTCCGCCAGCGCGTACCTGCTCGGCGAGCATCGCTATTTCGAATCGTGGCTCGACGCGCTGGGCTTTCCGCACGCGTTGTTGCCCGCGCTGCGCGAGGATGCCGACGCGTTCGGCCGTACGCGCGAAGACCTGCTCGGTATCGACGTGCCGATCCTCGCGTGTGCGGGCGACCAGTTCGCGGGCGCCGTCGGTCTCGGCTGCGTCGAGCGCGGCCAGGCGATGTGCGTGCACGGCACCGGCAGCTTCGTCGACTTGCTGACCGGCACGGCGCGCCCGGACGCCGGATCGCACGCGCAACCCGGGCACGCGCACGACGGCACGCTGGCGATGACGGCGCGGCGGCATGGCGGCGTGTCGCATTACTCGCTCGAAACCTTCGTCGCGACGACCGGCTCGGCGTTGCGCTGGGTCTGCGAAAAACTGCGCTGGTTCGACGATCCCGCGCAGATCAGCGCGCTGGCCGGCACGGTGCAATCGGCGCGCGGCGTGACGTTCGTGCCGGCGCTCACCGGCCTGCGCGTGCCGCGGATGGAGCCGAACGCGCGTGCACTGCTGTCGGGCATCTCGATCGCGACGACGCAGGCCGAGGTGGCGTACGCAGTGCTCGAAGGCATCGCGCATTCGGTCGCGTCGTGCATGGAGGCCAACCAGGCCGTCGCGCGGGCCGACGTCTCGGAGCTGATCGTCGGCGGCGGCCTCGCGGGCAGCGACACGCTGCTGCAGATCCAGGCCGACGTGAGCGGTGTACCCGTGCGGCGGATGCGCGAAGGCGATCGCGCGAGCCTGCGCGGCGCGGCGTTTCTCGCGGGTGCGTCGGGGCTGCTGTGGGATTCGCTCGACGCGGCCCGCGCGACGCTCGTCACCGACGCCGTTTTCGAACCCTCGATCGACGCGGACAGCCGGCAGCGCCGGCGCGCGGCCTGGCATGCGCGGATCGCATCCGAGCTCGCGCATGCGGCCGATTTCGCTCATGCGTGAGCACGGAGAACGACCAGCATGATGTTTTTGCCATCCAGAAAACCCCAGACGGACCGGGCCGGCATGACGGGCACCGAGCCGCTGCGCGTGAACCGCGACGACCACCTGGCGCGACTCGAGACGGACACGTTCGACGTGCTGATCGTCGGGGGCGGCGTGACGGGCGCGTATGCGGCGTTCGACGCGAGCCTGCGCGGGCTGCGCGTCGCGCTCGTCGAGAAGAGCGATTTCGCATCGGGCACGTCGTCGAAATCGTCGAAGATGGTGCACGGCGGGCTGCGCTACATCGAACAGGGCAATCTCGGGCTCGTGCGTCATTCGCTGCTCGAGCGGCAGCGGCTGCGGCGCAACGCCCGCCATCTCGTGCAGCGGCTGCCGTTCCTGTTCCCGGTGATGGAGCGCGAAGGCGTGTTCGACGCGCGTCTCGCGAAAGCCTTCGAAAGCCTGCTGTGGACCTACGACATCGCCGGCGGCTGGCGCGAGGGCATCCTGCACCAGAAGCTGACGAAGGCCGAGGTCCTCTCGCATTGCCCGACCTTCAACGAAACGTACCTGACCGGCGGCTTCCTGTACTTCGATGCGCGCGTCGACGATGCGCGCCTGACGCTGAACCTCGTGCGCACGGCCGCGTTTCACGGTGCGGCCGTGGCGAACCATGCGCGCGTGGTCGAGCTGACGCGCGATGGCCACGGCAAGGTCGACGGCGCGATCGTGCATGCCGACGGCCGCGAGCGGCGCGTGCGTGCGCGCGTGGTCGTGATGGCGACGGGCGTCTGGCTGCGCGACTGGACCGGCGCGCGCAAGGGCGACACGGCCGCGTTGCAGGTGCGGCCCGCGAAGGGCGTGCACGTCGCGATCCCGTGGCTGAAGATCCGCAACGACTGCACGGTGACGATCCCCGTGCCGGGCCGCAACCGCCGTGCGACGATCACGCGCTGGGGCAACGTGTCGTATCTCGGCACGACCGACGAAGACTACGACGGCGATCTCGACGACGTGCATTGCACGCGGCAGGAACTCGATTTCCTGCTCGAAGGCGCGCGTTCCGCGTTGAAAGTCGACCTGAATGCGGACGACGTGGTGGGCAGCATCGCCGGCTGCCGGCCGCTCGTCGGGCCGCCCGGCGGCAAGACGATCGAGATGAAGCGCAATCACGAGATCCACGTCGCGCCCGACGGGCTCGTGACGATCGTCGGCGGCAAGCTGACGACGTCGCGGCACATGGCCGAGCAGACGATCGATACGGTCGGCAAGCTGCTCGGCCGCCGCACGCGCTGCCGCACGAAATCGGCATACCTGCTCGGCGCGGCCGGCTATGACCCGCAGGCGATCGTCGCCTCGGGCGGGCTCGCCGCGCATCTCGGCGAACGCTACGGCACCGAGGCGCGCTTCGTCGGCGACCTCGCCGATGCGGCGCCGTCGCTGCTCGCGCCGATCGTCGAAGGGTTGCCTTACAGCGAAGCGGAAGTGCTCTACGCGGTGCGTCACGAATTCGCGCGCAGCGTCGATGACGTGCTGTCGCGGCGCACCCGCGCGCGGCTGATGGCGCGCGATGCGTCAGCGCGCGCGGCACCGCGCGTCGGAGCAATCCTCAAGGCGGAGCTCGGCCTGTCCGATGCGGCCGTCGCCAGCCAGGTGCGCGACTACGTCGCCGCCGTCGCCCTCGAAAAATCCATCCTCATGGGAGATAACGGATGATCAGCAAGGAAGCCATCAAGCGCGGCTACAACCGCGGCAACTACGTCGTCGGCGCGCACACGCCGCCGCCATACTCGCTGAACCTGCCGGCGGCAGGCAGCGCGCCGGTCGAGGCCGGCATGCAGCGGGCCCCGGTCACGGTGTCGCCGCAGCAGGTCGATGCGCTGCGGGCGGTGGCCGACGAGGTGCTGGCGCAGCCGGCCGACGTCATCGCGTGGACGCGCGACTGGTGGGCCGCGTCGATGGTCGCCGAGACGGGTGGCCGGCCGGCGACGCCGCACGCGGTCGTCGTGCGCGTGTCGACGGTCGAGCAGGTGCAGGCCGTAATGCGCATCGCGCATGCGGCGACGATTCCGGTGACGGCGTCGGCCGGCCGCAGCAACGTGACGGGCGCGGCGCTGCCGGTGCGCGGCGGCATCGTGCTCGATGTGTGCGGGCTGAACCGGCTGATCGGCGTCGACACCGAGAGCCAGATCGTCGACGTCGAGGCGGGGATGTTCGGCGACGTGTTCGAGGAAACGCTGCAGCGCGAACACGGGCTGACGATGGGGCACTGGCCGTCGTCGTTCGGGATCAGCACGGTGGGCGGCTGGATCGCGTGCCGCGGTGCGGGGCAGCTGTCGACGCGCTACGGCAAGATCGAGGACATGGTGTTCGGGATGGACGTGGTACTCGCGGACGGCAGCCTGGTCACGCTCGGCGGCCATTCACGCGCGGCGGTCGGCCCGGATCTGCAGCAACTGTTCATCGGCAGCGAAGGCACGCTCGGCATCATCGTGCGCGCGCGCCTGAAGCTGCATCGGCTGCCCGACTACGGCCGCGCGATCGCGTACGGCTTCGACACGTTCGCGGCCGGCCTCGACGCGTGCCGCGAGATCCTGCAGCGCGGCGCGAACCCGGCCGCACTGCGGCTCTACGACGAACTGGAAAGCGGCGTGCAGTTCGGCCTGCCCGATACGAACGTGCTGTTGATCGCCGACGAAGGCACGCAGGAGATCGTCGACGCGGTGATGGCGGTCAGCGCGCGCACCTGCGAGGAAAGCGGACGCAGGCTCGACGGCGACGCGATCTTCGAGAAGTGGCTCGACACGCGCTACCTGACCGGCAAGAGCGCGGAAGGCTTCAAGCGCAGCCCGGGCTTCGTCGCCGACACGCTGGAGATGTGCGGCCGCTGGCGCGACCTCGCGGCGATCTATCGCGACGTGGTGGCCGCGCTGCAGGCCGTGCCCGGAACGCTGGCCGGATCCGCGCACCAGTCGCATGCCTACGCGGACGGCGCGTGCCTGTATTTCTCGTTGCGCGGCGATGTCGCGGTGGCCGAGCGGGCCGCGTGGTACCGCGCGGCGTGGGACGCGGCGAACGCGGTGCTGATCCAATACAATGCGACGTTGAGTCATCACCACGGCGTCGGGCTGCTGCGTTCGCCGTACCTGCGCGATTCGCTGGGCTCGGCATTCCCGGTGCTGCAGACGGTGAAGCGCGCGCTCGATCCGAAACATATTCTCAACCCCGGCAAGCTCGGCCTCGGCGACGAGACCGGCCCGCGAGTCGACCGGTAAACGCCATGGACAAGTCGCTGGGCGCGCGCCTCGCCCGTCATCCCGTCATCGCCACGCTGTACGGCGTCGAGCAGGCGGACAGCTTCATCGACAGTGCGGCCGAGGTCGGCATCGTCGCGAACGTCGATCTGCGCCGGCTGCAGGCGGTGGTCGTGGCGCTCGCCCGGGCCGGCAAGGTCGTGATCGTCAACATCGACAGTTGCGACGGGCTGTCGCAAGACAAGGGCGGCGTCGAATATCTGGCCGATATCGGCGTCGCGAGCCTCGTCTCCACGCGCGTCGCGACGATCCAGCGTGCGAACCGCGCAGGGCTGATCACGATGCAGAAGGTATTCGTGACCGACCGCTCGACCTGGCCGCGCAGTGTAAAGGCGATCGAGCAGAGCGATCCGAACCTCGTGCAGCTGATGCCGGCGCCGATGCTCGCGCACCTGAGCGAGGCCGACCGGCAGGCGTTGCCGCCGATCGTCGCGTCGGGCTTCGTCGGCAACGCGGAAGACGTGCGCAGCGCGAGGCGGCACGGTGCAGTCGCGGTGTCGACGAGCGACAGCGCATGGTGGAATTTTGACCCGTCGTCGTGACGGCCCCCCTCGAACCCGGAGCGCAACATGAACGAACCTTACCTGCAGGTCATCGCGCATTTCCACGCCAAGCCCGGCAACGGCGACCGCGTGGTCGCATTGCTCGCGGAGCTCGCGCCCCTGACGCGCGCCGAGCCGAAGAATCTCGACTACGCGTATTTCCGGTCGCCGGAGGACCCCGACCACATCGTGATCCTCGAACGCTACCGCGACGCGGACGGCCTCGACGTGCATCGGGAAACGCCGCATTTCCAGCGGATCGGGTTCGGCGCGATCATTCCGTTGCTCGATCGCCGCGAAGTGTCCAGCTACATGGTGCAGCCGGGCACCGGCACGGCGACGCCTCCGGGAGGCGCCCGATGAACCCGTTTCAATTCCGTACCGTTCCGACGCAGGTCGTCGAATTCGGCGCCGCGCGCCAGCTCGGTGCATGGTTGCGCGAACGCTTTCCGGCGCTCGTGCGGCTCTGTGTCGTCACCGACGCGTTCCTGCATCGCAGCGGCGTACTCGCGCCCGCGCTGGAGAGCCTCGCTGCGCACGGCTGGCAGGTCACCGTGATCGACGACGTGATCGCCGATCCGCCCGAACACGTGGTGCTGGAAGCGACCGAGAGGGCCGTCGCGGCCGATGCGGAGATCGTGCTCGGCCTGGGCGGCGGATCGTCGATGGACGTCGCGAAGCTGATCGCGGTGCTCGCGCCGGGGCAGCAGGCGCTGGCCGACATGTACGGCGTCGACAAGGTCACGAGCGCGCAGCTGCCGCTCGTGCAGATGCCGACGACGGCCGGCACCGGCTCCGAAGTGACTGCCGTGTCGATCGTCACGGTCGGCGAGGCGCGCAAGATGGGCGTCGTGTCGCCGCACCTGTTCGCGGACGTCGCGATCCTCGACGCCGAACTGACGCTCGGCCTGCCGCGTGCGGCCACGGCCGCGACGGGCATCGACGCGATGGTGCATGCGATCGAGGCCTACACGTCCGCGCGGCTGAAGAACCCCATATCCGACATGCTGGCCGTGCACGCGCTGACGCTGCTGTCGCGCAACCTGCTCACGGCGTGCGACGACGGCCGGAACCGTCACGCGCGCGAGGCGATGCTGGTCGGCGCGATGTTCGCGGGGCAGGCGTTCGCGAATGCACCGGTCGCGGCCGTGCACGCGCTGGCCTATCCGGTCGGCGGGATCTTCCATGTGCCGCACGGGCTGTCGAATGCGCTCGTGCTGCCGCACGTGCTGCGTTTCAACGCGCCGGCCGCCGCGCCGCTGTATGCGGAACTCGCGGCGATCGTCGCGCCGTCGGCGACGGGCAGCGACGAAGCGCGCACGCACGCGCTGATCGCCGAGATCGACCGGCTGATCGTCGCGACGGGCATTCCGCGCACGCTGCGCGAGGTCGGCATCGGGGAAGGCGACCTGCCGAGGATGGCGTCGGATGCGATGCTGCAGACGCGCCTGCTCGTGAACAATCCGCGCGAGGTGACGGAGGCCGACGCGCTGGAGATCTACCGGCAGGCGTGGTGAGGCGGCAGGCGCGTCGCGCCGCCCGTCATGCATTCACGATGCGCTCGCGGCCTGCCGCGCGGGCCATGCCGCGATGCATGCGCATGCGAGCGCCACGGCCACGAGCCCGCATCCGGCCCACGGCGTGACGCGCAGCGCGTCGCGTTCGACGAGCACGCCGCCGAGCGCCGAGCCGAGTGCGACACCCGCATGCATGGCCGACACGTTGATGCCGACGCTTGCATCGGCCAGTGACGGCGCGGTGTGGATCAGGTAGTTCTGCACGATCGGCGAGATCGACCAGCTGATGCCGCCCCACAGCATCATCGCGGGTATGAACGCGAGCGGCGATATACCGGCCGCCGGCAGCACGGCCATCGCGACGAGAAACACGGCCGGGCATGCCCACAGCGCGCGCGACGCGCCGAGCCGGTCCGAGAAGAGTCCGCCCAGCCATGCGCCGGTCACGCCGGCGATCCCGAACGCGACGTACAACCCTTCGAGCGCGGCCGCGCCGGGTGACAGCACGGCCTGCAGATACGGCGTGAGATACGCGAACAGCGTGAAATGTCCGCCGATCATCGCGATGGAGACGAGTTGCGCGGCCATCAGCCGCGGGTGCGCGAGCACCGCGCGATATGACGGCGTGCCTGCTGCATCCGCGGCAGCGATGACAGCGGACGGCGCCATGCGCGGCAATCGCCGGCCAAGCCAGATCGCGAGCGGCAGCGCAGGCACCGCGATCGACACGAACACCGCGCGCCAGCCGGCCCAGTCGGCGATCCGCATCCCGATCGGCACGCCGAGCACGAGCGAGGCGCTGATGCCCATGAACACGATGCCGATCGCGCGGCCGCGTTGCGACGCCGGCGCGAGCTCGGCCGCGAATCGCGTCGCGACGAGGATCAGCGTCGCGCAGCTCGCGGCCATCAGCACGCGTGCGGCAAACAGGCTCGCATAGCCGGGGCTGGTCGCGGCGCCCAGGTTCGCGGCCGCGAACACGCCGAGCGACGCGAGCAGTGCGGTGCGCCTCTCGATACGCGCGACGCAGGCCGCCGCGACGAGCGCGGCCAGCGCGAAGACGGCGGAGAAGATCGTGGTGAGCTGGCTGGCGGCGGCGATCGACACGTGCAGGCCGGCGGCGATCGCCGGCAGGATGCCGACGCAGATGTTTTCGGCGACACCGGCCAGGAACACGGCGGCGGCCAGCAGATAGATGCGAACGTCCAACGGAACCCCTCCTGTACGCGCGACGTGGCAGCGCCGGGCAGGGGGCGGGCCGCATCGGAACGAATCGACGGATGGGTTTCGAGGCGAGGCTTCGGTTATCCCGGAAAGCAGGACGGTACCGCACGGTCAGGCGGTGCGCAAGTGTGGATGCTTGCACCCGCGCCGGTGCCTGTGCCGTGCTGCAGCCCGGTAGAAACGCCGAGCATGCCCGCCAGGCCGCCGTTACGCGGTAGACGCGTCGGCACCGGCCGCCACCACGTACGCCGAAGCCTGCTTCGTGCCGTCCGGCCGCGTTTGCAGATAGACGCCCTGGATTTCCGGCTCGAAACCCGGCAGCGCGTTGATCCCGGCTTCGAGCGCACGGAAGTAGTCGAGCGCCGGGCCGCCCCACCGTTCGCCGGGCACCACGCAGAAGATGCCGGGCGGATAGGGCAGCGCGCCTTCCGTCGCGATCCGGCCTTCGATGCGATCGAGCGTGACGAGCTCGACGTTGTTGCGGATCAGCTCGGCGTTCGCGGCCTGCGGCAGCATCGCCTGCTTCGGGAACTGCGCACGCCGGAACATCAGCTTCTGCAGATGCTTCATGTCGTGACTGCGATAGAAGTCGTGCATCCGCTGGCACAGCTGCCGCAGGCGCATGTTGCCGTACAGCTCAGGATATGCTTCGCACAGCGATGGAATCGCTTCGCGCAGCGGCGTGTCCTGGTCGAGATGGCGTTCGAACTGCGCGAGATGCGCGACCAGATGCTGCAGCTTGCCGAAACTTTCGGAAGGCGTGAGCAGGAACAGGATCGTGTACAGGTCGGCCTTCTCGGGCACGACGCCGTGCTCGCGCAGGTAGCGCGCCAGGATCGGCGCCGGCGCACCGAAAGCCGCGTATTCATGCGTGTCGCGATCGATGCCGGGCGTCGTCAGCAGCAGCTTGCACGGGTCGACGAAATACTGGTCGTCCGCATAGCCTTCGAAGCCGTGCCACGTGTCGGCCGGATGAAAGCGGAAGAAGCGCAGGTCGTCGACGATCTGCTCGGTCGGGTAGTCGGCCCACGGGCGGCCGTCGATAGTCTGGGGAACGAACGGTCGGATCTGGCGGCAGGTCTTCAGCAGCAGCTTGCGCGCGTCGACGCCATGCGCGACGCAGTCGCGCCACAGGCGCTTGCCGGCCGGGCCCGCATGCATCTGCGCGTTGACGTCGAGCGCGGCGAACATCGGGTAGAACGGGCTCGTCGACGCATGGATCATGTACGCGTTGTTGAAGCGCCGGTGATCGCAGAAGCGCTTCTGGCCTTCGATGTGGCTGTCCTTCTTGTGGATCTGCGACGTCTGCGAGAAACCGGCCTGCTGCTTGTGCACCGACTGCGTGACGAAGATGCCGGGATCGTCGGGGCCGAGCGTGAGCATCAGCGGCGAGCAGTCCTGCATCATCGGGATGAACTGCTCGTAGCCGACCCACGCCGAATCGAACAGGATGTAGTCGCACAGATGCCCGATCCGGTCGACGATCTCGCGCGCATTGTAGATCGTGCCGTCGTAGGTGCCGAGCTGGATCACCGCGAGCCGGAACGGGCGCGGCAGGCCGGCGCGCTCCGGTGCGACGTCGCGGATCGCGTCGCGAATGCGCGTTTCGTCGAGCGCCGCGCTGTCGACGCCGCCGATGAGGCCCCACGCGTTGCGCGCGGTCTCGAGGTAGACCGGCCGCGCGCCCGACAGCACGAGCGCGCCGAGGTGCACCGACTTGTGGTTGTTGCGATCGAACAGCACGAGATCGTCGGGCGCGAGCAACGCGCTCGTGACGACCTTGTTCGACGTCGATGTGCCGTTCAGCACGAAGTACGTCTTGTCTGCGTTGTAGATCCGCGCGGCATTGCGCTGCGCTTCCAGCGCGGGGCCTTCGTGGATCAGCAGGTCGCCGAGCCGGACATCGGCGTTGCAGAGGTCGGCGCGAAAGATCGTCTCGCCGAAGAAGTCGAAGAACATCCGGCCGAGCGGGTGATTCGAGAAAAACTGCCCGCCCTGGTGGCCGGGGCAGTCGAATTCGACATAGCCGCGCTGCACGTATTCGCGCATCACCTTGAAGAACGGCGGCAGCAGGTTCTCGCTGTAGATGTCTGCGGCGGCGGAGATCTGCCGGCCGTAGTAGTGGCGTCCGCCGTGGCGGAGCTGGATCACGCCGCTCGCGCTCGGCAGGATCGACGGCGGCACTTCCTGGTCGGGCTCGACCGCGACGAAAAACGGAATCGCGAATCCGGTTCTTTCGACGGTTTCAAGCACCTGTTGCGCCGAATCGATTCCGACGACGATGGCCGCGATATTCGTGAAATCGGTCTGGAATACGTCGACCTGTTCGTGCGTGGTGAGGAAGGCGCCAATCAGCGCCGGCTCGACTGCGATTTTCAACAGGCTCACGCGAACTCTCCCGTCAATGTGCGGAAAACGAGAGCCGCATTCGCACGGGCGCACAATCCGCGTCATCCGACACGCGCTGCAGCCGATTGAAACGCTCCCGCGAATGCTGAATGCCGAATGGCGCGCCGCACGAAGAAGCCTTGCGCGGCGCGGCGCAGCCGCCGCCGGTCAATGCACGGCGCAGCCGATCGTAGCAACAAAACCCGGCGAATTCAATCGACCGGAATCGCCAATCCGATTGGTGGGCGAAACCGCTCCAATAATCGGGAATCGGCGTGCTGCAATGCACATCAAAATGAACCGATTGTGAAAGGCGATTTGAAAACGTTCGACCGTTTCGCCGATTCGTCTGCTTTTCATCAAAAGGCATCTATGGCATAGTCGGCTCCGAATTGGATGGCGAATCAAACCGGATTTGCGAGCGTCTCATGCCGCTGCCCGTGGCCTGCTGTCCGCGTGCTCGTGAGACGAATTGAACCCAACGAAGCATCGGAACAACGAGGGCAGCAACATGAATACGTCCGTCGGTGGCATTCGTCGTCTCGGCATGCGCGCGTTATTGGTCGATGACGAGATCACGCAGGAAACCGCGACCGGGCGTGCGGTCCGCACGCTGAGCGCGGAGCTCGTGCAGCGCGATATCGACGTGCTCACGGCCACCTCGGCCGACGACGCGATCATGCTGATCCGTTCCGATCCGTCGATCCAGTGCGTGCTGCTCGACTGGGATCTCGGCGTGGACGGCCACGGGCCGTCCGAGGCCGTGGTCGATGCGATCCGGCATCGCAACGCCAACGTGCCGATCTTCCTGCTGGCCGACCGCAGCGTCGCATCGTCGGTGCCGTCCAGGGTGATGGGGCAGGTCGACGATTTCGTGTGGCTGCTCGAGGACACGGCCGACTTCATCGGCGGGCGCATCCATGCGGCGATCGAACGCTATCGCGCCACCGTGTTGCCGCCGATGTTCGGCGCGCTCGCGAAATTCTCGCGCGTCTATGAATACTCATGGCATACGCCCGGCCACACGGGCGGCACGGGCTTCCTCAAATCGCCGGTCGGCCGCGCGTTCTTCGAATACTTCGGTGAAGCGCTGTTCCGTTCCGACCTGTCGATCTCGGTCGGCGAGCTCGGCTCGCTGCTCGACCACTCGGGCCCGATCGGCGAAAGCGAGCGCTACGCGGCGCGCGTGTTCGGCGCGCATCGCACGTATCACGTGACGAACGGCTCGTCGACGTCGAACCGCATCATCCTGATGGCGAGCGTGAGCCGCGACCAGATCGCGCTGTGCGACCGCAACTGCCACAAGTCGGCCGAGCACGCGATGACGATGTCGGGCGCGATCCCGACCTACCTCGTGCCGACCCGTAACCGCTACGGGATCATCGGGCCGATCGCGTCGGAGCGCCTCACGCAGGCGGCGATCCGCGAGGCGATCACGTCGAACCCGCTGACGGCCGGGCTCGCCGACCGCCAGCCGAAGCACGCGATCGTCACGAACTCGACGTACGACGGCCTGTGCTACAACGTCGCGCGCGTCGAGGAGTTGCTCGGCGCGAGCGTCGATCGGCTGCATTTCGACGAAGCGTGGTACGGCTACGCGCGTTTCAACCCGATCTACCGCGATCGCCATGCGATGCACGGCGACCCGCGCGACCATCGTGCGGACCGCCCCACGGTGTTCGCGACGCAGTCGACGCACAAGCTGCTGACCGCGCTGTCGCAGGCGTCGTACATCCACGTGCGCGACGGCCGCAACCCGATTCCGCATGGCCAGTTCAACGAAACATTCATGATGCACGCGTCGACGTCGCCGAACTACGCGATCATCGCGTCGAACGACGTCGCGGCCGCGATGATGGACGGCCCCGGCGGCGCGGCGCTCACGCACGAGTCGATCGAGGAGGCCGTCGCGTTCCGGCAGATGATCGCGCGGATGAACAGCGAGTTCGGCGCGAAGGGCGACTGGTTCTTCGAGTGCTGGCAGCCCGACACCGTGCTCGAGACGCGCACCGGCCGCACGCTGCCGTTCCACGACGCGTCGCCCGAGCTGCTCGCGAGCGACCCGTCGTGCTGGGTGCTGCGCCCCGGCGCGCAATGGCACGGCTTCGGCAATATCGAGGACGGCTACTGCATGCTCGATCCGATCAAGGTGTCGATCGTCACGCCGGGCGTCGCGCCGGCCGGCGGCCTGATGCCGGTCGGCATTCCGGCGAGCGTCGTGACCGCGTATCTCGATGCGCGCGGGATCGTCGTCGAGAAAACCACCGACTTCACGATCCTGTTCCTGTTCTCGATCGGCATCACGAAGGGCAAGTGGGGCTCGCTCGTCAGCGCGCTGTGCGACTTCAAGCGCGACTACGACGCGAACCTGCCGCTCGACATGGCGATTCCGTCGCTCGCGAAGGCGCATGGCTCGCGCTATGCGGGCATGGGGCTGAAGGACCTGGCCGACACGATGTTCGCGGCGATGGAGCAGCTCGGCACGACGCGGTTGATGTCGGAGGCGTTCTCGATCCTGCCGAAGCCGGAGATGAGCCCGGTGCGCGCGTACGAGCATCTGGTGCAGGGCCGCGTCGAGCAGGTCACGCTCGAGGAACTGGCCGGACGCACGGTCGCCACCGGCGTCGTGCCGTATCCGCCGGGCATTCCGCTGTTGATGCCGGGCGAGAACGCGGGGCCGGCGGACGGCCCGGTGCTCGGTTACCTGAAGGCGCTCGAAGCGTACGACCGGCGCTTCCCGGGCTTCGCGCACGATACGCACGGCGTGGAAGTCGAGGACGGCACGTACCGCGTGTATTGCCTGACGGCCTGAACGCGCGACCGGCCACGCAACGGCCTTACATCGAGGGATCGACATCATGGAAAACACAGCGCGCATGTCCGACGCGGCCGCCGCGGCCGCGCCGAAGAACCGGATGAACGTCTGGCAGCTGACCATCCTCACGGCGGTCAACATGATGGGCTCCGGCATCATCCTGCTGCCGTCGAAGCTCGCGCAGGTCGGCACGATCTCGCTGCTGTCGTGGATCGTCACGGCCGGCGGCTCGCTCGCGCTGGCCTATGCGTTCGCGCGCTGCGGGATGCTGAGCCGCAAGCCGGGCGGGATGGGCGGCTACGCGGAATACGCGTTCGGCAAGGCCGGCAACTACATGGCGAACTACACGTACGGGCTGTCGCTCGTGATCGCCAACGTCGCGATCGGCGTCACGGCGGTCGGCTACGGCACCGTGCTGTTCGACGCGACGCTGTCGCCGCTGCAGACCGGCCTGTGGACGATCTTCCTGCTCGTGCTGACGACGGTCGCGAACTTCGGCGGCTCGCGCATCACCGGCCGGATCGGCGCGGTGACGGTGTGGGGCGTGATCATTCCGGTCGTCGTCGTGTCGCTGATCGGCTGGTTCTGGTTCAGCGGCGCGACCTGGGGCGCCGCATGGAATCCTAACAACCTGCCGTTCGGGCCGGCCGTCGGCAGCTCGATCGCGGTGACGCTGTGGGCGTTCCTCGGGCTCGAATCGGCGTGCGCGAACTCGGACGCCGTGGAGAACCCGGAGCGCAACGTGCCGATCGCCGTGCTCGGCGGCACGATCGCGTCGGCGATCTTCTACATCGTGTCGACCAACGTGATCGCGGGGATCGTGCCCAACGCGCTGCTCGCGAAGTCGAATGCGCCGTTCGGCATCGCGTTCGCGACGATGTTCACGCCGACGGTCGGCACGATCGTCACCGCGCTGATGGTGATCGCGTGCATCGGCTCGCTGCTCGGCTGGCAGTTCACGGTCGCGCAGGTGTTCAAGAGCTCGGCGGACGTCGGCTACTTCCTGCCGGTGTTCGCGCGTGCGACGCGCACCGGCACGCCGATCGTCGGGATGGTGATCCTGCTGGTCGCGCAGGTCGCGCTGGCGCTGATGACGATCAGCCCGGAGCTGAGCAGCCAGTTCCAGAAGATCGTCGATCTAGCGGTCGTCACGAATCTCGTGCCTTACGTGATGTCGATGGCTGCGCTGATCACGATCCAGAAGGTCGCGAAGGTGCCGCCGGCGAAGGCGCTGCTGACCAACGTGATCGCGATGGTGGCGACCGCGTACAGCTTCTATGCGCTGTTCAGCTCGGGCGAGCAGGCGCTGATGCTCGGCGGCCTGTGCGTGTTCCTGGGCTGGACGCTGTTCGGCTTCGTCAGCGCGCGCTTCTACCAGATGGAAGTCGATGCCCACGTGAAGGAGCCGGGGAAGTCGCTGCAGGCGTGACGGGGGCGGCGCGCGCCGCCGTTATCGGGCAGGGCGGGCCAGCAGCGGCGGGAGGTCCTGCTTCAGCAGGTCGACGACGGCCCGCACGCGCGGCGGCAGCGGCCGCTGCGCATGCACGAGCACGTTGAGCGCGAAATCGGGAATCACGTAGTGCGGCAGGAGCTCGACGAGCGTGCCGGCCGCGAGCGCGTCGGCGCAGGCCGGCTGCTGGACCACGCCGATGCCGCCGCCGGCCACGATCGTGTCGAACATCGGGCGCCAGTGGCTCGTCGTCATGATCGTGCGGATGCGCGCGTAGTCGAGCGCGTCGCCGTCGCGCCGCAGCGGCAGTCGTTCACTCGCGAAGACGCCTTTCACACGGACGAACGGATGGTTCGCGAGATCGGCCGCCGTGTCGATCGGGCCGTGCCGCTCGAGATAGGACGGCGCGGCAACGAGCCGGCGGCCGACCGCGCCGACCGGATGCGCGACGAACCCTCCGTCGCCGAGCTGGCCGACGCGGATCGAGATGTCGACGCCTTCCGTGACCGGATCGACGATGTCGTCGTTCAGGACCAGGTCGATGTGCAGGTTCGGATACGCGCTGCGGACATGCATCAGCACACCCGGCAGCACGACCTCGCCGATGCATTGCGGCGCCGCGAGCCGGATCGTGCCGTCGAGTGCGTTCTCCGTCTTCGACACCGATGCGACCGCGTCGTCGGCCGCTTCGAGCAGTTCCTTGCTGCGTTCGTAGAAGATCCGGCCTTCTTCGGTGCACGTGAGGGTGCGGGCACTGCGCAACAGCAGCCGTGTGCCGAGATGCTTCTCGAGCCGCTCGATGCGCTCGCTGACGGCCGGCTGGCCCATGTCGAGATCGCGCGCCGCGCCGGACATCGTGCCGCGCTCGACGACCCTCACGTAGATGCGCATCGTCGCCAGCAAATCCATGAAGTCGCGCCCCTTGTCCGGTTCCGGTTGATGCCGATCGACGGATGGTATCAAAGCAGGGCCGCCCGATGGTGCGCGACGAACCGATACTGACCATCGGTTGGCGAAGCCGCGTGTGTTCGCCGGTGCGATGGGGGACAATCGGCATCCGTGCGATCGACGGGAGACGACGACATGACGCAACAGGATGACGCGGTGCGCACGCGCTGCGTCGCATGGCAGATCGTGCAGACGTGGCAGGCAGCCGAATGGTGCCGGCTCGTCGAGTCGCGCACGGGAATCGATCTGTCGGGATCGGTGTCGGGTGCGGTCGACGGCTCGCCGTTTCGCATCGATTACGCGATCGCATGCGACGCCGACTGGCTCACGCGCTCGGCAAGCATCACGCAGTGGGGCGGCACGCAGCCGCCGCGGCAGTGGGATATCCGCCGTGACGCAGGGCGATGGACGATCGACGGCGTCGACGTCCCGGCGCTCGCGGGCGCGACCGACCTCGATCTCGGCTTCAGCCCGTCGACGAATACGCTGCCGATCCGGCGGCTCAGGCTGGCCGACGGCGAAGCGGCGGTGATCCACACCGCGTGGCTGCGCTTTCCGGATGTCGCGTTCGTGCGGGGCGAGCAACGCTATACGCGTACGGCGGAGCGCGTGTACCGCTACGAAAGCGGCACGTATGCGGCCGATATCGCGGTCGACGAAGCAGGTCTGGTCACCGACTACGACGAATGGCGGCGCATCGGCGCGGCACCCGCACGCTGAATCACGCGTACCGCGCCGCGCGTCAGCGTGCGCTCGCGACCGACAGCTTGCCCGGAATCAGCTTCAGCGCGCTGAATGAATCCGCGATGTTCTGCTGATACGCGAGCGTCGCGTCGCTGATCGGCTGCACGCCGTAGCCGGCGCGCTTGAGCGCGACTTCGAGCGTCGGCGCATCGAGGCCGACGAGCGGCGACAGTTGCGTGGCGACTTCGGGCACATGGTCGCGCGCCCAGCGGTCGACCGCGTCGACTTCATCGAGCAGCGCGCGTATGACCTGCGGGTGGGCCGCCGCGTATTTGCGTGCGGCGAGGTAGTACTGCGTATTGCGCACGAGCCCTTCGCCGTTCGCGATCACGCGCGCGCCGATCTGCCGTTCGGCGGCGGCCAGGTACGGATCCCAGATCACCCATGCATCGACGTTGCGCTGCACGAACGCGGCGCGTGCGTCGGCGGGCGTCAGGTAGATCGGCTGGATGTCGGCATACGTGAGCCCCGCATGTTCGAGCGCCTTCACGAGCAGGTAATGGACGTTCGAACCCTTGTTGAACGCGACCTTCTTGCCGCGCAGCTGCGCGACGTTGCGGATCGGCGAATCGGGCAGCACGACGATCGCCTCGCCCTGCGGCGCGGGCGGCTCGTTGCCGATGTAGACGAAATCGACGCCGCCCGCCTGCGCGAAGATCGGCGGCGTCTCGCCGACCGTGCCGACGTCGATCGCGCCGGCGTTCAGGCCCTCGAGCAATTGCGGGCCGGCCGGAAATTCGAGCCACTGCACGGTGACGCCCTGGCTCGCGAGCCGTTTCTCCAGCGTGCCGCGCGCCTTGAGCACGACGAAGTTGCCGTATTTCTGGAAACCGACGCGCAGCCGCGTGCCGCTGTCTTGCGCATGAGCCGGCAGGCCGGCGAGCGGGCCGAGCGCGAGCCCGGCCAGCCCGGCGGCCGCGCCTTGCAGCCACTGGCGGCGATGCGGGTTCGCCGGTGTCGGTTCAACGTCTGCGTGCGGTGTGTCGTTCATCGAGGCGTCCTGCGTGCGGGTTCACGGGCCGCGCGCGAAAGACGGCGCGGCCGGCGCAGGGCGGGCCCGATGCGGGCGCTGCGCGCAACGGGCCGGCCCTGCGCCGGATTCAGGACGATACGGCCGCGCAGGCCGGCGGCCAACCAACGAATCCGCATATGCAAATCAGCGGCGAACCAGGTGGACGGGTTCGGGCCGGTGATCGGCACGCGAACCCGCCGGCACGGCCCGCCGTGCCGGCGAGTTCGCACGCGTGCACACGCAGCCGCCGGGCGTTCGATGAACGGCTGTCACGACCCTCAATCGGAGCCGACCGGGCTTTCCTCGATCGAATCGACGCGATCCGGATAGAACGCGAGGTGCCCGCGGATCGCGTCGACGGCCGGATAGGGCGCCTCGTAGGTCCAGACGGCATTCACGGCGCGCTCGCCGCCGACCGGGATCGAGTAATAGGCGGCGTCGCCCTTGTACGGGCAGTACGTCGCGTGGTTGGTGCGTTGCAGCAGCGTCAGGTCGGCGTCCTCGCGCGGGATGTAGAGCACCGCCGGGTAGGCGGCTTCGCGCAGCGCCAGCGCGCGGCGCGTATCCGCGACGACCCTGCCGGCCGCCTTGACCACGACGCGCCGCGGGTGCAGTTCGACCGTGATCGGGTGATCGGGGCCCGGCGTCTTCACCGGGCGAGCAGACGTTTCGGAGCTGACAGGCATCGTGTGTCCTCCTGGAATCGGCGGCGCGGCGGCGTCGGGCGAATCCCGGCGCGCCGGTGCCGGCGTTGGCCAGCCGATACGATGCGCCATTTCGGGCGAGTCTGCACGGGGCCGGAAGACGGCGGCGCGAGACGGCCGCCCGGCGCTCGCGTGGACGTTTTCATGCACGGGCAGCGGGATGCAGCCACGACGATAAGCAACGCGAAATTAATTGGTAAGCGATCGGCGGGAGGCGCGCGAAGATCGGCCGTCGTCATTTTCATGACAGCTCTTTCCTGTCTCCGTCACCATGAAGAACGCTTTCGTTTCGTCAGCCGCGCGTCGTGCGCGTGGCGTCCCCCATGCCGCGATCGCCCTGCGTTGTCTCGCGGCGTCGCTGCTGCTCGCCGGCGCGGCCACGCACGCGCTTGCCGCGCCGTCCGGCAAGACGCTCGTGTATTGCACCGAAGGCAGCCCGGCCGGCTTCGATCCGGGCCAGCATACGACGAGCACCGATTTCGATGCGAGCACGTACCCGGTCTACAACGGGCTCGTGCAGTTCAAGCGCGGCACGCTCGATCTCGAGCCGGCGCTCGCGACGCGCTGGGACGTGTCGCCCGACCAGCGCACGATCACGTTCCATCTGCGGCGCGACGTGAAATTCCAGACCACCGCGTGGTTCAAGCCGACGCGGCCGTTCCAGGCCGACGACGTCGTCTTCACGTTCCACCGGATGCTCGATCCCGACGATCCGTTCCGCAAGGCCTATCCGGTCAGCTTCCCGTATTTCAGCGACCTCGGCTTCGACCGCAACGTCGAGCGCATCGACAAGGTCGACGACTACACGGTGCGCTTCGTGCTGAAGACACCCGACGTCGTGTTCGTGCGCAATCTCGCGATGGCGTTCGCGTCGATCCTGTCGGCCGAGTATGCGTCGCAGCTCGCGGCGCGCCATCGCGAGGCCGACATCAACCAGTTCCCGGTGGGCACGGGGCCGTTCCTGCTGCGCACGTACCAGAAGGACGCGCTGATCCGCTACGACGCGAATCCCGACTACTGGAAGCCGGACGACGTGAAGCTCGCGCGCCTCGTGTTCGCGATCACGCCCGATCCGGCCGCGCGCCTGCAGAAGCTGGTGGCCGGCGAATGCCAGGTATCGGCGTTTCCGCGGCCGGCCGATCTCGACACGGTGCGGCGCGACCCGAAGCTGACGTTGTTCTCGGGGGTGGGTTTCAACGTCGGCTTCGTCGCGTACAACACGCAGCATGCGCCGCTCGATCGCGTCGACGTGCGGCGCGCGCTCGACATCGCGATCGACAAGTCGGCGATCATAAAGACCGTGTTCAACGGCGACGCGACGATCGCGACGAACCCGATGCCGCCCGCGCAATGGTCGTACAACCCGCGGCTGAAGGATGCGCCGCGCGACCCGGCGGCCGCGAAGGCGCTGCTCGCGCAGGCCGGCTTCCCGAACGGCTTCGACCTGACGCTGTGGGCGATGCCCGTGCAGCGCCCGTACAACCCGAATGCGCAGTTGATGGCGCAGCTGATCCAGCAGGACTGGGCGAAGATCGGCGTGCGCGCGAAGATCGTCAGCTACGAATGGGGCGAATACAACCGCCGCGCGAAGCATGACGGGCAGCACGACGCGATCCTGTACGGATGGTCGGGCGACAACGGCGACCCCGACAACTGGCTCGGCACGCTGCTCGGCTGCGACGCGGTGCACGGCAGCAATCTCGCGAAGTGGTGCAACCAGGATTTCGAGAAGCTGGTGGACGCGGCGCGTTCCAATGGGGATGTCGCAAAGCGCACGGCGCTGTACGAGCAGGCGCAGGTCGTGTTCAAGGACCAGGTGCCGTTCACGCCGATCGCGACGTCGATCGTGTCGCTGCCGGTGTCCAAGCGCGTGCACGGGCTGACGTTCTCGCCGCTCGGCGGGCATCGCTTCGACGGGGTCTGGCTGGATTGACGGGCGGGCCGCGCGGACGGTGCTGTCGTCCGCGCGGTGGGGCCCGAACCGGGAAAGGCCGGCGCGATGCAGTGCGCGCCGGCTGCCGGCAGAGCGGTTCAGTTCAGTTGAGCGCGACCGCCGCCGCGGCTTCGACCGGCGAGCCTTCGAGCGCGACCGACGGCCGGCCGTCGGGGCCGACCGGCACGTCGCCGATGAGCGTCGTGCGATACAGCTGGCGATCGAAGTCGAGATCGAAGATGTCGACCGGCGCGAGGTGGGCGGTCGCGCGGTTGTCCCAGAACGCGATGCTGCGCGGTTCCCACTTGAAGCGGATCGTGAATTCCGGCCGTGTCACGTGCTCCCACAGCAGTTCGAGCAGCGCCAGGCTCTCGCGCGGCGTCAGCCCGACGATCGATTTCAGGAAGCTCGGGCTCACGTACAGCGCGCGTTCGCCGGTCTCCGGATGCACGCGCACGAGCGGATGCTCGGTGACGAGCGGGCGGCGCTCGACCGCGTCGTCGAACGCACCGGTGGCGCGCGCGCCGGCCGGCGGCGTGAAGCGGTGAATGCCGCGCAGGCCGTCGACGAAGCCGCGCAGCGGCGCCGACAGCGTTTCGTACGCCCGCACGAGGTTCGTCCAGTGCGTGTCGCCGCCGTACGGCGGGATCGTCACGCCGCGCAGGATCGACGCCCACGGCGGGTTCACGGCGGCCGTCACATCGGTGTGCCAGCCGGTCCACGGGCGGCGCACCGGTTCGCCTTCGAAGCGCGTCGCCTTGCGATGCTTCGCGATCGAGTAGACGGCCGGATGCCCGTCGACGTGCCCGAACACCGGGTGGCCGACCGTCGGTTCGCCGAACTGCGCGGAGAACGCGACATGCTGCTCGTGCGTGAGGAATTGCTCGCGAAAGAAGATGACGCGCCATTTCAGCAGCGCGGCGCGGATCGCCGAGATTTGCGGCGTGGTCAACGGTTGCGTGAGGTCGACGCCGCGGATTTCCGCGCCGATATGGGCGGACAGCGGAATCACGTCGACCGGCTGGGCGGCGGGTTCGAGTAGGGCGCTCATGCGACGCTCCTGGCGGAAGTGGAGGGGGCGGAGGGCCGACATCGTTGCGCGTGCAAGCGTCGGTCCGGAGGCGGGAAGGGCATGGTCGGTGTCCGGTAGCGGAAAGCGGGGGCAGGCGCGGCGGCGCACGGAGCGCCGCCGCCGCGCGACGCGGGCGTTACTGCAGCGTCGCGCCCGGCCCCTTCAGCACGACGCTCTGGCGGCCGTCGATGCCGACCGGCACGTCGCCGTGCACGGTCGCGCGGCGCACGACGCGGCGCGCATCGCCGTAGTCGTTGATCGCGTAGTGCTGCGTCGCGCGGTTGTCCCAGATCGCGACGTCGCCTTCCTGCCAGTTCCAGCGCACGGTGTTCTCGAGACGCGTCACGTGTTCATGGAACACCTGCAGCAGGTGCGCGGAATCCTGCGCCGACAGCCCCTTGAGCCGCTGCACGAAATGCCCGAGCACGAGCGTGCGTTCGCCGGTTTCCGGATGGACGCGCACGACCGGGTGCTCGGTTTCGTAGACGGTCGACGTGAACACTTCGCGGTAGCGCTTCAGTTGCGTATCGTCGGCATGCACGTGCGTCGACGCGTAGTCGTACGCGTTGGTATGCAGCGCCCACAGCGTGTCGGCGAGCGCGCGCAGCGGGTCGGGCAGGTTCGTGTACGCGGCGGCCGTGTTGGCCCACACGGTGTCGCCGCCGAACGGCGGAATCACGACAGCACGCAGGATCGAGATCTTCGGGTACGCATCGACGAAGGTCACGTCGGTGTGCCACGAATTGGCGCGCGCGCCGTGCGCGGAATCGAGTTCGAGCAGGGCTGCGCTGCCGTCGACGGACGGCACGGTCGGGTGCGCGACGGTTTTGCCGAAGCGGCGTGCGAACGCTTCCTGCGCGGTGTCGTCGAGATGCTGCTGGCCACGGAAGAACAGCACCTTGTGGCGCAGCAGCGCGGCCTGGATCGCGTCGAACGTCGCGTCGTCGAGCGTGCCCGACAGCCGCACGCCGGCGATCTCGGCGCCGATCCGGCCGGCGACCTGGCGAAGCTGGAGCGGCATGGCGGCCGTGCGCGGCGCGGCGTGCGAAGCATGCGAAGACGGGTGAGCGGCGTGCTGGACTTCGGACATCGGGAGTCTCCTGGAGTCGGGTCGGTCGAGTCTCCATTCAAGCAGGGACCGCGCGCAATCGGAACCGATGAATCGTCACAACCTTAGCGTGTGCGCAGCGATGATCGATATGCGTCGTCATGCTGAGCAATGCGGTGCGGCATGCGTGCTACCACGCAAGCCGCCATTCGCCGATCCGGTGCGGGCGCGGCGTGTCGATGCGCTTACCGCCCGGGCGATCGTCGCCCGGCGGTTCGTGGTCGTCGAAATCGGCGAGCACGGTGTCGCGCAATCGCGCGAATTCCGGCGAATCACGCCGGCGCGGGCGCGGCAACGCGACATCGACGATGCGTTCGATGCGGCCCGGGCGCGGCGCCATCGTCACGACGCGGTCGCCGAGATACACGGCTTCGTCGACGTCGTGCGTGACGAGGATCATCGTGATGCGCTCCTGTTCCCAGATGCGCAGCAGTTCGTTCTGCATCCGCGCGCGTGTCTGCGCGTCGAGCGCGCCGAACGGTTCGTCGAGCAGCAGCACGCGCGGGCGGTTCACGAGGCCGCGCGCGATCGCGACGCGCTGCGCCATCCCGCCCGACAGCTGGTTCGGATACGCGTGCTCGAAGCCGTTCAGCCCGACGAGCGCGACGTGATCGGCAACCGCGCGCCGCTTCGCGGCCGCGTCGAGCGGCGCGTTGCGCAGCGCGGCCTCGATGTTCTGCGCGACGGTCAGCCACGGGAACAGCCGGTGATCCTGGAACACGATCCCGCGCTGCAGCGACGTGTCGCGCACGCGTTCGGCACCGGCCCGGATCTCGCCCGCGTAATCGGTATCGAGCCCGGCGATCAGCCGCAGCAGCGTCGACTTGCCGCAACCGCTCGAGCCGACGATCGTGACGAATTCACCGGCGCGCACGTGCAGCGACACGTCGTCGAGTACGGCGAGCGCGGCGCCGCGTTGCGCGTAGTGCTTGCTCACGTGGAGGATGTCGAGCGAATCGGAGGCGAGGGTCGTCATGGCGGTGCGAGGAAGAGGGTGACGAGAAAGGAAACGGCGATCAGCGCGTCAGGTCGCCGCGCCGGGCCAGCACCTTGCGCTCGATCGCCCGCGCAATCGCGTTCAGCGCCCAGCCGGTCACGCCGACGACGATGATCCCGAACAGCACGAGATCCATCCGGAACTGTTCGCTGCCGTCGATCAGCGTGTTGCCGATCCCGCTGCCGGCGACCAGCAGGTATTCGGCGCCGAGCGTCGCGAGCCACGAATAGATCAGGCCGAGATACAGCCCGGTGAAGATCGATGGCAGCGCGGCCGGCAGGATCACGTAGCGCACGAGCTGGAGCCGCGAGTAGCGCAGCGCACGGGCGACGTCGACATACGCGCGCGGCACCGCGTGAATGCCGTCGCAGGTGTGCGCGGCGACGGGCAGCAGCGCGGCGAGCGACAGGAACACGACCTTGGCGACGTCGCCGAGGCCGAACCACACGGAAATCAGCGGAATCCACGCGAACAGCGAGACCTGCTTGAACGTGTCGAAGCTCGGGCCGACCATGCGTGCGGCGACGCGCGACAGCCCGAGCACGGCGCCGAGCAGCAGCCCGCCCGTCGCGCCGAGCACGAAACCGCAGGCTTCACGCGCGAGCGACGCGGACAGCGCGCGGCCGAGTGCGCCGCTCGTGGCTTGCGCCCATGCGGTGCGCAGCACGTCGGCGGGGCCGACGAGCAGCCCGCTGCTCACGAGGTGCGCGGAAGCGATTGCCCACCACAGCGCGAACGCGACGAGCGGCAGCACGAAGCCGCGCCAGTCGGGGGCGCGCAGGCGACGGGCGGTCGCGGTGGCGGGCGGGTTGGTGTCAGGCGCGGCAGCAGGATACGTCAACGGTGGGACTCCTTCGATTGCGCGGGCAGGGGCGGCGCTTCAGCCGCGGAACGCGGACGGCACGCCGCGGCGCAAGCGCGCTTCGAGCGCATCGAGCAGCCGGTTGATCAGCAGGCCGACCGCGCCGACGACGATCACGGCCGCCATCACGAGGTCGAGCTGGAACAGCTGCCGGCCGTACACGATCAGGTAGCCGAGCCCTTCGGACGACGCGACGAGCTCGACGACGACGAGCGCGAGCCACGACTTCGTGAACGCGAGCCGCACGCCGGTCGCGAGCGTCGGGATCGCGGCGGGCAGCACGACGTGCACGATGCGTTGCCGCCGCGTGTAGCCGAATACGCTGGCGACTTCGTCGAGCGCGGGCGGCGTCTGGCGAAACCCTTGCAACGTGCTCAGCGTGACGGGGACGAGCGCCGCATGCGCGATCAGCAGGTACTTGAGCGGTTCGCCGACACCGACGAGCAGCAGCAGGAACGGCAGCCAGCCGAGCACCGGAATTTGCACGAGCGCATTGAAGCTCGGCAGCACGTAGGCTTCCAGCGTGCGCGACAGGCCGAGCGAGACGCCGGTCGCGAAGCCGAGCAGCGTGCCGGCGGCGAAGCCGACCAGCACGCGCTGCAGGCTGATCAGCGTGTGGCGCACGAGGTCGCCGCTCGTCGCGAGATCCTTGAGTGCGTCGAACACGCGTTCGGGCGGCGGCAGGATCTGCGGCGCGATCCAGCCGCGCGCGCTGCCGATGCTCCACAGCGCGAACAGCAGTGCAGGCAGCAGCCACGGCGCGAGCCGCCACGACCACCGCTTCACGGCCGCCGCACGGTGCGGCGGCGCGGCGAGCGCGTGGCGCCCGGATGACGGAATGGAAAACGCGGTGTCGCTCATCGTGGCGGGTCCGGGTCAGGAAAGCGGCTTGCCGGCCGCGTCGTAGCGTGGCCAGTAGCTTTCGAGCTTCAGCGTGCGCAGCGCATTGTCGAGATACTTCGGCTCGAACCAGCCATCGACGTCGACCGGCTGGCGGATCAGCTTCAGCGCCAGCGCATCCTGCGCGACGGACTTGTAGCGTGCGACGAAGAACGGATCGATCAGCGGCGACAGGCGGTCCTTCAGGCGCTGGTTCGCATAGTCGGCCTGCCACGACGACACCGGCACGCCGCTTTTCGCCCACAGCTTGAACAACGCGTCGCGGTTCGCTTCGTCGGACGACCATTGCGCGCCCTTCACGACAGCGGTGACGACGCGCTGCACGATGTCCGGATGCGCGCGCTCGAACTCGTCGAGCACGAGCAGGTGAGTCTGGCGCGTGAGTTGCGGGCCGTCGTTCTGCGATTCGTAGATGATCTTCGCGAGCCCCGCGTCGCGCAGCTTGTACAGCTGGTAATCGCCCACCGACGCATCGATGCCCTTCGACGCGAGCGCGGCGAGCGAGCTCGCGGCGTCGAGATTGATCACGCGCAGGTCGCGTTCGCCGAGGCCGTTCTTCGCGAGCGCGTTGTCGGCTACGAGCTGCAGGTTCGTGCCGCGGAAGATCGACACGCGGCGATCCTTCAGGTCCTTGATCGAGCGGATGGGGGAGTCGGGCGGCACCGCGATCTTGACGCCCGAGCGCACGCTCGCGGCGAGCAGCAGGCGCGTCTTGATCCCGTTCGCCCGCGCGAGCACGGCGGGCAGGTCGCCCTGGTACGCGAAGTCGAGCGCCTTGTTGGCGATCGCCTCGTTGACGGCCGGCCCCGCGCCCTTGAAGAACAGCCATTCGACCTTGATGCCGTCGGCCGCGAACTCCTTTTCGACCAGCTGCTGCAACTGCGCGGTGGCCGCACTCGAGCCGCCGAACGTCGGCGGATCGCCGGCGCCTTGCTGGGCGACACCGATGCGGATGGTGGCGGGCTTGTCGGCGTGCGCGGCGGCGGCCGGCAACGCAATGAGGGACGCGATCAGCAGCGAGCGAAGCAGGCGCAGTGGAAGCATGAATCGATGGGTCCGGAACGTTGGGAGGAGCGACACCGGGCCTCAGCCCGTCGGCGCATTCTCGATGACGGCCCGGGGCCGGACAAGAAACGATTTGAACTATGCTTATCGCCGTTTTCCGGGTTGGTGCGCCGGGCGATTCATTCCATCCGGATGAGAACGGCATTCACATGCATCTGACATTCAATCAGGATTCCAATCAAGTCGATTGAAGCCGGAAGCGGCATCATGAAATTGCCGATTGGAAAGTCGCATTGAACACGCGGGTGGATTCGCGCGACGATCACTTGCCGAATCCGGGCCTAAAAACGGGGGCAGGTAGTCAGCGACATGCGATGCGAGTCCGTCATGCACGCCGGGACGGCAAGGCGGGCGTGGCCAGACGCGCGCATGCGGTGCGGCCCGGCATGCCGATAAATCGAATGGAAACCGGGGCGGAAATTCACGCGCTGAAATAGTCGGCATGCGCGTTCCGATCGACGAACCATTCGCTGTCATGCGAGAAAAAATGACCGTAAATGGATGGTATGGAATTCATCGTTGCACGATGAAATCCATAAATGCATCCGACGCCAAATAATTTGAATTCGCCTGAAAAATTGTCTATACCCTAGACGAATCAGCGCGGTTGCATCGTGCGGGAAGACCGCACAACGGATGCAGGCACGCAACGATCGAAGATGTCGTTGCACGCCGCGTGTTGCAGTCGTCGAGAGGATTCCGGGGGATGCGGGCGACCTCGTGCCAGGGTCGCGCGCATGCATCGCAACGGGCGAAGGCCCTGCGCAACCGCCGGAGCAACGGAGCATCTTTGCGTTCAACGGTCGGTCACCGACCCCGTTACACGGAGGTTGCCATGCTGCAATACGTCAAGTCCCTGCTGCGTGACGAACGTGGCGTCAGCTCGCTCGAATACGCCGTGCTGGCCGGCATCGTCGTGGTCGCGCTCGCGGCGGTCGGCGTGATCCTCAGCAGCACCAGCGGCGGCCTGCCGAGCTTGTTCACGACACTGATCAACAAGGTGACGAGCCTGATCTGATCCCCTGAACCCGCGCGCCACCGACGAACACCGGGATCCGCAGCGGTAGAACGTGTCCGGCCGGGGCGTGTCGACGGACGGCTCTCCCATGCTCACGCTCGTGCAGTCGGTGGCCACGGTGTTGCTGGCCTCGCTCGCCGCGCAGGATCTGCGCGACCGGCGCCTGTCCAATCGCGCGGTGCTCGCGTTCGCGACGCTGTATTTCGTCGCGGCCGTGTTCGCGCGCGACGGGCTCGCGCCGCTGGCCGGCCATGTCGCGACCGGGGCGGCGATGCTGCTGCTGTTCGGCGGCATGCGCCACGCGGGCTGGATCGGCGGAGGCGACGTCAAGCTGGCGGCGGCGGTATTCCTGTGGGCCGGCCCGGCACTGGCGTTTCCGGTGCTGATGGCCGTCGGGGCGGGCGGTGCGCTGTGCGGCGTCGCGTTGCTGGCGGCGCGGCCGTGGCGCGCAGCGCCGGTTCGCGCGGTCGCCGCGCGCGGCGTGCCGTACGGCGTCGCGCTCGCGCTCGGCGGCACGCTGGCCGTCTGGGCGTCGTTTCCATACACGGTTTCGCTTACCTAGCCGGGGGGACGCACGCCGCCATGCCCAAACCGCTGAGACTGGCCGTGCTCGTCGTTGCCGCCGGCATCGGTGCGTTCATCCTGCGCGAGCTGTACGTCGCCGCGTCGACGCCGTCGGTGCCCGCCGAAACGGATCAGGCGCGCGTGCGGGTCGCCGCCGCCGATTTGCCGGAAGGGCTGCTGCTGCGCGACAACGATCTCGCGTGGAAGCGCATGCCGCGCGCGCAGGTGCCGGCCGGCGCATTCGTCGAGTCGCAGCCGGGCGCGGACCTGAAGGGCGCGCTGCTGCGCAACCACGTCGGCGCGGGCGCACCGATTCGTGTCGAGAACGTGATACCGGCCGGCGCACCGGATTTTCTCGCGGCCGCGCTGCAGCCCGGCATGCGCGCGATCTCGGTGCCGGTCGACGACGTGTCCGGCAACGCGGGGCTGATCCAGCCGGGCGACTTCGTCGACGTGTTGCTGACGCAGCAGATCGGCGGCTCGGCGACGTCGCCCGGCACGTTCGAAGCGGAGACCGTGGTGCGGCGTGCGCGCGTGCTCGCGGTCGGCTCCGAATTCCAGCGCGCGAAGGCGCCCGCGAGCGCACCGGATGCGACCGCCCGCGCCCGCACGGTCACGCTCGAGGTCGCGCCGCGCACCGCGCAGGTCGTGCTGGTGGCGACCCGCCTCGGCTCGCTGTCGCTCGCGCTGCGCAGTTTCGCGACGAGCGACCGGCGGCAGCCGGCAGGCGGCGACGCGCAGGAGCCCGATACGCAGCCCGTGTGGGCCGGCGACGTGTCGCGCGCGGCCCGCGAGGCCGCACGCGAACCGTCCGCCAGGCCGGAGTCGGGCGCGCGGCCGGCGTGGCGGAGCAACGCGGTCGTGATCTATCGCGGTTCGTCGGTCGACGACGGATCGCGTGGCGGCGGCACCGGCACGCCGGGCCTGCCGCCGCTGCCGGCCGGGCTGCCGGCGTGGCCGGCGATGCCTGCAGTGCCTGCAATGCCTGCAATGCCCACGACGACGGGCGGCGCGAATGTCGCGGCGGAGACGACTGCGCAACCGCCGGCAATGGCGGCGCAGTGACGGATTGACGATTCGGGCCGGCCGCCCGGCGGCCGGCATTTGACGGGAACACGCATGGTGCGCATGGTTCGTTGGATCGCTATCGGGGGCCTGGCCTGCATCGTCGCGTCCGGGAGCGCGTTGGCGCAGGTCGCACGCGCGCCGGACGCGGGCGCGGCGCTGTCGATTGCGACCGGCAAGGGGGAACTGCTGTCGCTGCCTGAACCCGCGGCCGCGATGTTCGTCGCCGATCCGTCGATCGCGGACATCCAGGTGCCGTCCCCGCGCACCGTGTTCGTGTTCGGCAAGAAGGCGGGCACCACCACGCTGATCGCGCTCGGCGCGAACCATCGCCCGATCCTGCGCAAGACGGTGATCGTGCAGGTCGACACGGCGTCGCTGCAGGGCGTGCTCGACAGCCGCTTTCCGCAGCTGAAGCTGTCGGTGTCCGGCGCGCCGGGCTCGCTGATGGTGTCGGGCAAGGTGCCGAGCGCGGCCGACGCGGACGCCGTGATGCAGTCGCTCACGCCGTACCTGCACGACAAGGAAAAGATCGTGAACCGGCTCACGCTGTCGCGCCCGATCCAGGTGAACCTGCGCGTGCGGGTGACCGAGGTGAGCCGCAACATCACGCAGCAGCTCGGCATCAACTGGAGCTCGCTGGGCGGCGCCGGCAACTTCGTCGGCGGGCTGCTCAACGGGCGCACGCTGTTCGATCCGACGAACGGCCTGTTCAACCTGTCGCCGACGGGCGCCTTCTCGGTGCTCGGCGGGTTCCGCGCGGGGCGCTGGTCGATCGACGTGGTGCTCGACGCACTCGACCAGGAGGGCTTGATCACGATGCTCGCCGAACCGAACCTCACCGCGATGTCCGGCGAGACCGCGAGCTTTCTCGCGGGCGGCGAGATTCCCGTTCCGGTCGCGCAGACCGGCAACACCGGCGTGATCACGGTCGAGTACAAGCCGTTCGGCGTGTCGCTCGACTTCACGCCGACCGTGCTCGCCGACAACCGCATCAGCCTCAAGGTGCGCCCGGAAGTCAGTGAGGTCGATCCGAGCAACAGCGTGACGACGGGCAGCATCAAGGTGCCGGCGCTCACGGTGCGGCGCGTCGACACGACGGTCGAGCTGTCGAGCGGGCAGAGCTTCGCGATCGGCGGGCTGCTGCAGAGCCAGACGGCCGACACCGTGTCGCAGATTCCGGGGCTCGGCCGGCTGCCGATCATCGGCCGGCTGTTTTCGTCGAAGAACTTCCAGGACAACAAGACCGAGGTGGTCGTGATCGTCACGCCGTACGTCGTGCAGCCGACCGGGCCCGGCCAGCTCGAGCAGGCGATCGACACCGTCGCGCGGCCGAGCAGCGACCTGGAGTTCGCGGTGCAGCGCAACCTCGGGCTCGACCTGCTGTCGGGCGACACGCCGCGCCTCGTCGGCGCCGCGGGCTTCGTGTACTGAACCGGAGGCGCACATGCGAACCCGATCGATCGTTGCCGCACTCTTGCCGCTGGTGTGTGCGGGCTGCCTGTCGGCGCCGCCGCCGGTCAACCTGCCCGATGCGCGGTCGATCGGCTTCGACGGCGCGCACGCGGTGGCGCCCGATTGCGCGAAGCTGATGCAGCCGTCGCATCTCGTCGACGCGGGGTACGCGCGGCCCGGCGTGCCGTTCGGCTGCGCGACCTATTCGAACCTCGCGGCGATGCTCGCGCGGCCGGAGGATCTCGTCGCGCCCGTGCCGTACGGCGGCGCGGATGCGCAGACGGCCGCCGACGCGGTGCGCCGCTACGTCGAGGATCGCGTGAAGCAGCCGACGCCCGGCAAGACGCAGACGACCGGCTCGCCCAGCCATTGACCGCCCGGATGCCATCACGATGCCGCCCATGAACCTCCTCGACCGTCAGCACACCCGGCGCGCCGCGTCCGCGGGCGCGGCCGATCTCGTCGCGGTCGTCGCCGATTCGGGCAGCGAGGACGTGATACGCCGCGTCACGCAGGAGCTGGCGATCACGCGCACCCAGCTGCAGCTTGGCACCTGCGACGATGCGATCCGGCTACTGCAGCAGTACGAGCGTTCGCCGCGCCAGCTCGTCATCGACGTGTCCGATTCGGTGCTGCCGGTGTCGGACCTGATGCGGCTCGCCGACGTGTGCGACCCGTCGGTGCGCGTCATCGCGATCGGCACGCAGAACGACGTCGGGCTGTTTCGCAACCTGCTCGGCATCGGCGTGCAGGACTACATCGTCAAGCCGCTGACCGTCGAGTTGATGCGGCGTGCGCTGACCGCGACGGAATCGGTCGTGCAGGCGCGCACCGGCAAGGTCGTGAGCTTTGTCGGCGCGCGCGGCGGCGTCGGCGCGACCACGATCACGGTGAGCCTCGCGCGCTTCCTGGCGAGCGAGAAGCGCCGCCGGGTGGCCTACGTCGACCTGAACCTGCATGGCGGCGGCGCGAACTCGATGTTCGGGCTGTCCAGCAACAACGGGCTGATCGAGTTGCTGAACATGGGGCAGCGTCCCGACGACGCGTTGTTCGAGCGCATGTTCGTGACGAAGGGCGACCGGCTGCACGTGCTGTCCGCCGAGCTGGCCTACGGCGCCGACGTCACGCTGGGCGACCAGGCCGTCGCGCGCCTGGTCGACATGCTGAAGGACCGTTTCCACTACGTGCTGTTCGACGTCGGCAGCGGCGCCGGCAAGCTGCTCGAGGACGCGCTCGTGGCGTCCGATCTCGTCCACGTCGTGGTCGACCGTTCGGTGCACGCCGCGTACGAAGCCGCGCGGCTCGTGCGCTTCGTGCGGGAACTGCCCGGCGAGCGGCTGCTGTCGATGGTGCTGAACAACCCGCTCGCCCCGGTCGCGGGCCGCGTCGAGCCGGTCGATTTCGAGGCGGCGTTCGGCGGCGCGACGCTGCACGAGCTGCCGCACGAGCCGCAGACGCTCGCCGTTGCCGAGAACCTCGGCGAGCCGATCGAAGGCGCGAAGCGCAACGGCTTCCTGGACCAGATCCGGCAGCTCGCGAACGGCATCACCGGCGAGCCGATGGTCGTCGCCGAGCCATGGTATGCGCGGCTCGTCAAGTGGAGGAAGGGAACGTGACGTTCGGCACCCGCAACCGGCCGCCGGCGGATCCTGTGCCGGCCGAGCCACCGGCCGCGACGCCCGCCGTGGCGCGCGAGGCCGCGCCATCGGCCCCGGCTCCGACCGCGGCGGACACGCCTGCACCGACACCGGCCCGTACACCCGTGGCGGCCGACACCCACGAGGCGCTGATCCGGTCGAGCAAGTTCGACGCGATCCGCAGCGCGGTGTTCGCGTCGATGAACATGTCGGCGGCGCTGATGAAGACGCGCGACGAAGTGCGCGCGGGCATCGAGCAGGTGGCCGCGCACACGGTCGAGCGCGAGCGCCTGAAGATCACGGCCGGCGAGCAGGTGCTGATCGTCGATGCGATCCTGAACGACATGTTCGGCGTCGGGCCGATCGAGCCGCTGCTCGCCGACGATTCGGTCACCGACATCCTCGTCAACGGGCCCGACCAGGTCTACGTCGAGCGCGCGGGCCGGCTCGAGCTCACGTCGCTGAAGTTCCGCGACGACGCGCATGTGGCGAGCGTCGCGCAGCGGATCGCGGCGGCGGTGGGGCGCCGCGTCGACGAGAGCAGCCCGATGGTCGATGCGCGGCTCGCCGACGGCAGCCGCGTGAACGTCGTGCTGCCGCCGATCGCGATGCGCGGCCCGTCGATCTCGATCCGCAAGTTCGCGAAGCGCGACATCACGCTCGCGCGGATGGCGCAGCAGGGCAACATTTCACATCCGATGCTGCAGGTGCTCAAGGTCGCGTGCGCGTGCCGGCTGAACATCGTGATCTCGGGCGGCACCGGCTCGGGCAAGACGACGTTGCTCAACGCGCTGTCGCAGCACATCGAGCAGCACGAACGGATCGTGACGATCGAGGATGCGGCCGAGCTGCAGTTGCTGCAGCCGCACGTCGTGAGCCTCGAGACACGGCCGGAGAATACCGAGGGGCTCGGCGGGATCTCGCAGCGCGATCTCGTGCGCAACGCGCTGCGGATGCGGCCCGACCGCATCATCCTCGGCGAGATTCGTGGCCCCGAGGCGTTCGACGTGCTGCAGGCGATGAACACGGGGCACGACGGCTCGATGACGACGATCCACGCGAATTCGCCGCGCGATGCGATCAGCCGGCTCGAGAGCATGGTCATGATGGCGAACGCGAACCTGCAGCTGCTGTCGATCCGGCGCCAGATCGCGAGCGCCGTGCACCTGTTCGTGCAGATCGAGCGGATGCGCGACGGCGTGCGGCGCGTCACGCGGATCACCGAGATCGTCGGGATGGAAGGCGAGGTGGTGATCACGCAGGATCTGTTCGCGTTCCGCCAGGAAGGCGACACGACGCGCGACGCGGTGAAGGGCGTGTTCGAGGCGTCGCCGTTGCGGCCGTCATTCGCGGCGCGCGCCGCGTACTACGGCGTCGAGGATGCGCTCACCGAGGTGTTCCGGCAATGAGGGCCGCCGACCTGTTCGCGGTGGGCGCGTTCGTGATGATCCTCGCGATCGGGCTCGTGCTGTCGTCGTGGTTCGATCGCGCGAGCCGCACGCCGGCCCAGCGCATCCGCGCGCGGATGCGCCGGCTGTCGCCGTCGCTCGCCGGGCGCGACGGGCTCGCCTCCGCCACGCCCGGGGTCGCGCTGTTCAACCTCGAGCGCCGCCAGGGCCGCCTGCGCGCGTGGCTGCAGCGCCGCGTGACGCGCGTGCGCGCGGTCGGCGGCAAGGGCGGCGTGCGGATCGTCGTCGCGAGCACGATCGCCGGCGCGATCGTTGCGATCGTCGCGGTGAAGCTGATCGGGCCGCCGGGCATCCTGCGTCCGCTGATCTACGTCGGGTTGCCGTTGGTCACGATGCGCGCCAGCTACCGTGCGCTGGTCGAGCGCTTCCGGATTCGTTTTCTCGAAGCGTTCCCCGACGCGATCGACGTGATCGTGCGGGCCGTGCGCGCGGGCATTCCGGTCACGCAGGCGATCAGCATGGTCGGCGACGGCGCGGCCGAGCCGGTGCGCGCGACGTTCCGCTCGATGGGCGACAGCCTGCGCGTCGGCGCGGATCTCAAGGACGTGCTGACGCAGGCGGCCGACCGGCTGATGATCGCGGACTTCTCGTTCTTCACCGTCTACCTGCTGCTGCAACGCGAGACCGGCGGCAGCCTCGGCGAAACGCTCGACGAGCTGTCGAGCATCATCCGCACGCGTCGCGACATCCGCCTGAAGACGCGCGCGCTGACCGCCGAAGGGCGCATCACGACGAACATTATTTCGGCGGTGCCGTTCGTGATGATCGGCGCGCTGTTCCTCGTGAACCGCGATTACGTGATGCTGCTGTTCACGACGCACCCGGGACACACGATGCTGACGATCGCGGCCGGGTTGCTGACGGTCGGCCTGCTGGTGATCCGCAAGATCTCGAAACTGGATACCGCGCGATGACGATGTCGATACTGGCTGCCCGTGGCCTCGAGTTGCTGTTGTTGCTCGGCTGTGTCGCGGTGGCGCTCGCCACGCCCGGCGGCGGCACCCGCCAACGGATCGCCGCGCGCGTGCGGCAGGCTGCCGGCCAGCATCCGCCGGCATCGATGGCGGGGTGGCTGCAGCCGGGTGGCGTCCGGCTGGATCTCACGCGCCGGCTCGCGCAGCTGGGCGAACGGTTGCCGGTGCTCGACCCGATGCAGCGCGTGAAGCTCGGCCTGCAGCTGACGCGCGCGGGCTTTCGCGAGCGCCGCGCGGCGTCGGTGATGATCGGGATCAAGCTGAGCTGCGGCGTGCTGTTCGCGTGCGGCGCGATCGTGTTCAGCCCGCTGATTCCGCGCTTCGGCGAATACTTCGTGATCCGCGCGCTGGCGATGATCGCCGCCTTCGTGATCGGCGTGATCGTGCCTGAATACGTGCTCGGCGTGATGATCCGGCGGCGGCGGCGGATCATCGCCGCGTGCTTTCCCGATGCGCTGGACCTGCTGGTGATCTGCACGATGGCCGGCAACAGTCTCGCGTCGGGCATCCGGCGCGTCGCGCACGAACTGGCGCGCATCTGCCCGCCGCTCGCCGACGAGCTGACCGTATGCGCGGACGAGCTGACGCTGAGCGGCGACGTGTCCGCGACGCTCGCGCATTTCGCGATGCGTGTCGATTTCACGTCGGCGCGCTCGCTCGCGACGACGCTGACGCAGTCGCAGCGGTTCGGCACGCCGATCACGCAGGCGCTGCGCACGCTGTCGCGCACCGAGCGCACCGAGCAGATCGTCGCGCTCGAGGAACGCGCCGCGAAGCTTGCGCCGAAGATCACGCTGCCGATGATGCTGTTCATCCTGCCGACGGTCTGCCTGATCGCGGCGGGCCCGGCGGCGATTCGCCTGCTCGAGGTGTTCAGATGACACGATCCGTCATACGCGCGTTCGCGCTCGCGGCCGTGCTGCCGGTGCTGGCCGGCGGCTGCGGCGCGCCGGGCGTCCAGACGCGGCCGGTGCTGTCGCACAAGAGCGACGACCCGCAGGCCGAACTGCGCATCGCCGACAGTGCACTGGCCGGCGGCAACGTCGATCTCGCGTCGACGCTGTACGAGAAGGTGCTCGCGAAGCATCCCGATTCGCTCGCGGCGCGCCTCGGGCTCGGCGACGTCAACTACCGCGCGGGCGACCTGGAGCGCGCGCGGATTCTCTATGACGAGGCGCAGCGGCAGGCACCCGCGGAACTCGGCCCGCAGCTCGGGCTCGCGCGCGTCGCGTTGCGGCAGCGGCGCCTCGATGAAGCCGCGCAGCGCTACCGCGACCTGCTCGCCGCGCAGCCGAACCATCCGCTCGCGGCGGAGGGGCTCGGCACCGTGCTCGACCTGCAGGGGCGTCATGCGGATGCGCAGGTCGTGTATCGCGACGCACTGCGCGCGCACCCTGACGCGCAGGGGCTGCGCGTCGACCTCGGGCTGTCGCTCGTGCTGAGCAACCGGCCGCGCGAAGGCGTGAACGTGCTGCTCGACGTCGCCGGGTTGCCGTCCGCGCCGTGGCAGGCGCGCCAGAACCTCGCGTTCGCGTACGGCGTGCTCGGCAACACCGATTCGGCGAAGAAGCTGCTGTCCGCGGAGTTGCCCGCGTCGGCGGTGGCCGACAACCTGCGCTTCTACCAGGCGGTGCGCGCGCGGCTGGCGTCGCGCGGGGGTGCCGGGGTGGTCGGCGGGGCCGGTAGCCCGCCGCCGCTGTCCGGCGCGGCGCTGGAGCCGGGTGTCGTACCACCGGGTGCGGGGGCCGCAAAATGACACGCGGGGCGATGGGCGCCCGCCACGCGCGCGGCGTCGTGTCCCTCGAGTTCGTGCTGATGCTGCCGTTCCTGCTGATGGTGCTGATCGGCATCATCGACACGAGCCTGCTCCTGTGCGACAAGGCCGTCATCACGAACGCGAGCCGCGAGGCGGCGCGCGCCGGCGTCATGCTGCGCGTGCCGATGCTGACCACGACGCAGATCGCGAACATCGCGCAGACCGCGATGCAGAACAGCCTGATCACCGGCGGCGCGGCGACGACACCGGCGGTGACCGTGACGCAGGCGAACGGCACGACGTCGGGCACCGCGCTGACGGTGACGGTGACCTACACGTATTCGGGGCTCGTGCTGGGCTCCGCGTTCAGCGCGCTCACCGGCCCGGTGACGGTCTCGGCGACGTCGGTGATGCTCTATGAATGACGTGACCGCCACGCCACCCGTCGGCGCCGAACGGCAGCGCGGTTCGGTCGCGCTGTTCTTCCTGCTGTTCCTGATTCCGCTGCTGTCGTTCGGCGCGCTGGCGATCGACATCGCGTGGGTCATCACGGTGAACAACCAGTTGCAGAACGCGGCCGACGCGGCCGCGCTCGCGGGGGCCGATGCGATGATGTCGCCGAGCGGCGGCGCGGTGAACTGGTCGCAGGCCGCGCCGGCGGCGAATGGGGTGATCGCGCAGCACTCGGCGGCCGGCGCGGCGCTGTCGACCGGCACGGTGACCACCGGATACTGGAACGTGACGCGCAACCCCGCCTCCATGCAGCCGACGACCATCACGCCGGGCCAGTACGACGTGCCGGCGGTGCAGGTCACCGTGTCGCGCGCGCCCGGCGTGAACGGCGGCTCGATTCCGCTGCTGCTCGGCGGGCTGCTGGGGATCCCCGGCGCATCCGACAGCGCGACCGCCGTGGCGGTGCTGGCGGCGCCGGGCGGGGTCGGGGCCGGCGGGCTGTTTCCGGTCGCGATCGACCAGTGCGTGTACAACCTGTACTGGAACGCGTCGACCAACCAGCCGCTGATCAATCCGCTGACGGGCCAGCCGTTCGAATTCTCGATCACGAACGGCCAGGTCTACGGCCTGCTGTGCATGGGTGGGCAGTGGACGTCGTTCCAGTCGAGCGCGACCGACACGACGACGATGGGCGGCCTGATGACAACCGGCAATCCGACGACGCTCAACATCGGCGACACCATCAATCTCGCGACCGGCGTGAAGGCGACGCTCTATACGTCGGTGCCGGTCGGCGCGACGGTGGTGCTGCCGGTCGTCACGCAGACGGCGACCAGCACCTCCGTGCCGATCGTCGCGTTCGCGCCGTTCCATATCGACGTGTCGCTGGGCGGCACATACAAGTACATCCAGGGCCATTTCGTCGCCGGCGTGAAGATGACCGGCGTCGCGACCGGCGTCGGGCCGTACTACGGCATCTACGTGCCGCCGCGGCTCGCGTTCTGAGCCTCCGGGCCGGCGCGGCGCAGCAGCACGAGGAGCGCGAACAGCGTCACGACCGGGCCGATCTGCGGCCCTTGCAGCCACGGGTTCAGGTATTCGACGGCCGGCAGCAGCCACATGAGCGCGATCGCGGTCTGCTCGCCGCGCAGCCAGCCGTCCTGCCAGCCGATCGCCAGCAGGCACGCGATCGCGATGCCGAGCCAGGCGAGCTCGTAGTGCCACACGTACGGGTTCGCCGCGAGCGTGGCGACGGCCAGCACCGCCGCACGCAAGCGGACGTCGCGTGAGCGTGTCCACACGATGCAGGCGGCGGCGATCGCCAGCGCCGCGATGCACGCTTGCCCTGCATACGCGGCGCCAGGCGGCAGGCCCGCGAGGCGGAGCGCGGCGAACGGCGCCGGCGACGCGAGCCAGAACACGATGCCTTGCTCGAGGAGGAGCGTGCGCGCGAGCGCCGTGCCGGCGACGAACAGGCGAAGCGATTCGACGCCGCAGATCAGGATGCTCAATGCGGTGAACGCGGCGGTGGCGAGCGCGGCCCACGCGATCGTGCGCCAGGCGCGCGTGGCGACCAGCACGAACGGGAACAGCAGCGCCATCTGCGGCTTCGCCGACAGCAGGCCGATGCAAAGGCCGGCCCACATCGGCCGACGGTCGGCCCAGCAGACGGCCAGCGCCGCGCACGACGCGGTGAGGAACGCGTTCTGCCCGAACATCCCGGTGACGAACACGCACGGGGCGGCGAGCAGCGCGAACGCGCCGACGCGCCGCAACCCGGGGAGCGCGCCGAGCCCCGATACGCGCGCTGCGGCGAATCCGAACACGACGATGCCGAACGCGACGAACAGCGGATAGCCGATCGCATAGGGCAG
Source organism: Burkholderia sp. AU45274 (assembly GCF_030482505.1). Classification (NCBI taxonomy): domain Bacteria; kingdom Pseudomonadati; phylum Pseudomonadota; class Betaproteobacteria; order Burkholderiales; family Burkholderiaceae; genus Burkholderia; species Burkholderia sp. AU45274. The sequence goes on from NZ_JAUJQE010000001.1 coordinate 808,013, forward strand.
CAGCGCCAGCGGCGTTACGAGCAGCAGGTTGGTGGGCGGGTACAGCCACGCGACGAGGTCTTCGCGGCGGAACTGCGGGAACAGCTCGGCCGCCAGCCGCGAGAAGGTCGGCAGATCGTACGCTTGCCACGGCGAGCCGTGCAGCATCACGTACGACGCCGACCAGAACACCGCGTAGTCGGGGCCCGGGCGCGACGGCGCGGTGGCGGGCGCGTGACGGACGACGGCGATCCAGATCGCGACGAACAGCGCGTAGCACGCGAGCGCGACCGCGCTGTACGCGACGACGCGCCGGGGTGTCAGCCATGCGCGGACGGGAGGGACCGCCGATCGTATCGCTTGTCGGGGGAGATCCATGCGTCGTGCGCGCGGTTACTTGATGGACGCTTTCCGCGCGGCGCCGTGGCCGGTCGCGGCGGGCTGCGACGTTCGGCGGCGGGCCGCGTGCGTGCGCTTGAGCGGAAACTGCAGCAGCTGTGACGCCGGATGCGCGGCGGCGTCCCGCTGCGCGTGATAGCGCCGCCGCACGAGATAGACCGGTCGCTGCTTGGATTCGTGATAGATACGGCCGAGGTATTCGCCGATCACGCCGATGCCGATCAGCTGGATGCCGCCGATGAACAGCATCACGGAGATCAGCGACGCGTAGCCGTGCACGGGGTTGCCGAACAGCAGCGTGCGCATGACGATGAAGGCGCCGTAGACGAACGACAGCGCGGCGAACGCAAGGCCGATGTAGGTCCACACGCGCAGCGGCACGGTGCTGAAGCTGGTGATGCCTTCGAGCGCGAAGTTCCAGCGGCGCCATCCGGAGAATTTGGAGCGGCCGCCGCTGCGCGGCGCGCGCGTGTATTCGATGAGCTCGATGCGATAGCCGACCCACGCGAACAGGCCTTTCATGAAGCGCCGCCGCTCGGGCAGCGCGCGCAGCGCGTCGACGACCTGGCGATCCATCAGGCGGAAATCGCCGACGTTTTCGGGCATCTCGACTTCGGAAAGGTGGTTGTGCACGCGGTAGTAGAGCGCGGCGGCCACGCGCTGCATCAGCGGATCGCACCTGCGGTCGGTGCGCTTCGCGGCGACGACCTCGGCGCCGGCGAGCCAGCGCTCGACCATCGCGGGGATCAGCGCGGGCGGGTCCTGCAGGTCGGCGTCGATCAGGATCACGGCGGTGCCGGCGGCTTCGTCGATGCCGGCGGTGAGCGCGGCTTCCTTGCCGAAGCGCCGGGTGAGATCGACGATGCGCACGCGCGGGTCGCCGGCGGCGACGTCGATCAGCCGGCCGAGCGTGTCGTCGCGGCTGCCGTCGTTGATGCAGACGATCTCGAAACGGACCGACTCGACCGATTCGAGGATCGGCAGCGTCGTGGCAAAGAACGCGTCGATGGCTTCTTCCTCGTCATGGAACGGCACGACGAGCGAGACCAGTGGTTTTCTGGCATGCGCGGACATACGTCCCCCGAGAGATCCGGCCTGCGCTGCGCCGTATGGATCCGGTCGTCGCCGGCGACAGGCCGGACGACTGGCGTTCTGAACATTGTAGGCAGGAATCGGGGATTCGTAACACGAATCGATGCCGGCGCGGCAATGCGCGCGCGGACGCCAGGTCGACTGGCCGGACGTTGAGGCCGGCGGCGTTGTGCCGCGCGAGCGCGACTTGGTGCGTGATTGCCCGGCGCGACGCGCGGCGACCGGCTTACTGGGTCGCGGTCGCGGAAGGCCACGACGCCCCGCGCGCCGATGCATCCGGTTGTACGTCGATTCGCACGGCGGGCGATGTGCCGACGCCGTTCGCGCCGTCGACGTCGTGGACGGACGGCGGCCCGATCGTCGAGCGCTTGCCGTTCGCCGGATTCGAGCGCGACGGCGGGCGCGGCCCGTGGCGGGCCGTGCTGCACCGGGCCGTGCCGGCCGCGGGCGAGCGTTGCACGTTCAACCAGTCCGGCCCGGCGCTGCTGGTCGCCGCGATGCGCACGCTCGTCGCGTCGACGGTCGGTGACCTCGATATGGCGCGCCCACGTTGAACGCGGCCACGCGCGTCATCGTTCAGGCCGATACGCTCCGGATCGCGATCGATGCGACATCGACGCGCCGCGGCAGGATCGCGTCGGCCGCCGCGCGGTCGGCGACACGCTGCAGCACGTCGATGTCCGCGCCGCTGAGGCTGCGCTGCGCGAGCGCGGCCCGTCGCGCGATGTCGGTGGCCGCGTCGGGCGGCAGGCGCGTGAGCGACGCATAGACGCTCGCATAGTGGGCCGGATGCGCGAGCGCCCATTGGCCCGCGCGGGCGAGCCGCGCCAGCACGTCGGCGAGCGCCGCGCGCTTCGCGCGATCGTCGAGCGTCTCGACCGGCGACGTCAGGAACGCCAGCCCGGAATTGATGCCGCTGCCGTCGCGGACGATGCGTGCGCCGCGCCGGACCGCATGCCCGTAGTACGGATCGAACGTCGCCCAGATGCCGATCCGCTTCGCCTCGAACGCGGCGAACGCATCGACGGGCAGCACGAAGCGCACGTCGACATCGCGCGGCGCGAGGCCGTGTTCGCGCAGCGCGCCGTACAACTGGTACTGCGAGATGCTGCCGCGCGCGGACGACACGACGACGGTTTGCCCTTTCAGGTCGGCGACGGTGCGGACCGGCGAATCGGGCTGCACGACGATGCCGAGCGACGTCGGCGAGCCGACGCGCGTCGCGACGATCCGCAACGACGGGTCACCGAGCGCGGCGGTCAGCACGGGCAGGTCGCCGGCCGGCGCGAGATCGATCGCCCCTGCGCGCTGCGCCTCGAACAGCGGCGCGGCACCCTGGAAATTGGCCCAGCGGAACCGGTACGGCGTGCCGTCGAGCACGTGCGCGGCTTCCGCGAGCGCGCGCAGGCCGCCGGCCTGGTCGCCGAGCACGAGCGTCACGCCCGACAGGTCGGCGCCGGCCGCCTGGGCGGGCCGTGCGATGGCGCCGGCGAGCGGCGCGGCGGCGAGGGCGGCAAGACGCTGCAGCACGCGGCGGCGCGGCGGGGCGGAGGCGGGATTCATCGGCGGGGTGTCCTCGGTGATCCGCGCGCAGGCGGCGCGGCTGCCGGGCAGGTTACGGAATCGGTTTCCGGCCGACAAACATCGAATCGTGCAATGCATATTCGCGCGGCGATGGCCGACATCGCCGTCCTCGCCGCCCGCGCCGCACGCGGGTGTCAGGCGGGGCTTACGCGGCCGACGGAACCGTCCGCAGGAACGCGCGCACCGCCGGCGCCTTTTCGAAGCGCCGGTGCGCAAGCGCCAGTTCCGACGTGATCGGCTTGCCGGCGATCGGCCGGTACACGACGCCCGGCAGCGACACGCAGCCGGCGAGCGCATCGGGAATCACCGCCACCCAGCCGTTCACGGACACGCACGCGAGCACCGCGAGCAGGCCGCCCGGGCGGGCGGCGATCAGCGGTGCGAAGCGGCCGCGGCGCGCGACGTCGAGCGTGCCGCGCTCCTGTTCGGGCACCGCGAAGCGCGCGTCGGCGAGGTCGGCCGCGCGAATGGCCGACATCGACGCGTAGCGCGACCCGGCCGGCACGGCGGCGACGAACACGTCGCGCTGCAGCGTGACGACCCGCAGGCCGCCGGGCAGCGGCAGCGGCGGGCGCACGTACGCGAGGTCGAGCCGGCCCGTGTCGAGCTGGTTCGCGACGTCGTCCATCGGCACTTCGCGCAGGTTCAGCTCGATGCGCGGGTGCGCGTCACGAAACGCGCCGACGGTGCGCTGCAGCGTGCCCGAATAGACGGCGGACGACACGTAGCCGATCTCGATCCGGCCAAGCTCGCCGCGCTCGGCCAACGCAGCGAGTTCGCGGCCGCGCTGCAGGTGTTCGACCGCGGCGCGTGCCTCGGCGAGATAGGCCTCGCCGGCCGCGCTCAGCGTGACCGCGCGGCGCGACCGGTGAAAGAGGCGCACGCCGAGCACGCGTTCGGCCTCCTGGATCTGCCGCGTGAGCGCGGGCGGCGCCATGTCGAGCGCTTCGGCCGCGCGCGCGAAGTGCAGGTGCTGCGCGACGCTGAGGAACGCGCGTACGTGGCGGAATTCGAGCCGGTCCATGATTGCAATTTTCGTCAATAAAACAGCGTCGGCGTGTCAATGACAGGCAATACGGGCCAAGCCTAGCATACGGCTCGTCGATCCTGTTCCGGAGTAGCCGATGTCCCAGCCTTCCCCGGCGTCGCGCGCAGGCGCGGCTGCCGCCCCGCGCACGGGCGCCCGCCTGCCCGCCGCCGCGACGCTCGCCGTCGCGTCCGCCACCTGCTCACTGATCGTGCTCGACACGAACGTCGTCGCCGTGTCGCTGCCGAGCATCGCGCGCGGTTTCCATGCGAGCTTCGCCGAGATCGAATGGGTCGTGAGCGCGTACATGACCGCGTTCGCCGCTTGCCTGCTGCCGGCCGGCGGGCTCGCCGACCGCTTCGGGCGCAAGCGGATGCTCTTCACGGGGCTCGCGCTGTTCTTTTTCGCGTCGCTCGGCTGCGGCGTCGCGCCGACGGCCGGCTGGCTGATCGCCGCGCGGGCGGTGAAGGGCGGCGGCGCCGCGCTGCTGCTGACGGCCGCCCTCGCCGTGATCGCGAACTGTTTTCCGGACGGGCGCGAACGGGCGCGCGCGTGGGCGATCTGGGGCATGTGCATGGGGATCGCGACGGCCATCGCGCCGCTCGTCGGCGGCGCGATCACGCAATGGATCGGCTGGCGCTGGGTGTTCCTGCTGAACCTGCCCGTCTGCCTGCTGCTGGCGGCCGGTGCGCGTGTCGCGATCGACGAGTCGCGCGATCCGCACGCGAAGCGCGTGGACGCGGCCGGCAGCCTGCTGTTCGGCGCGGCGCTCGCGTGCGCGATCGCGGCCTTGATCGGCGCGCCGTCGCACGGCTGGCTGTCGGCCGCGACGCTCGGCCGGCTCGCGCTGGCCGCCGCGCTCGTCGCGGCGTTCATCGGCGCGGAGCGCTGGCAGGCGCGGCCGATGATCGATCTCGCGCTGTTCCGCCAGCCGCGCTTCGTCGGCGCCGTGCTGGCGATGTTCGGCTATGCGGCGTGCGCGCAGGTGATGATGACGTTCCTGCCGCTGTACCTGCAGAACGCATTCGGGATGTCGGCGATCGACGCGGGGCTCGGGATGCTGCCGTTTGCATTCGCGATGATCGCCGGGCCGTCGCTCGGCGCGGCGCTGGCCGCGCGCGTGTCGTCCGGCGGCGTGCTGGCGGGCGGGCTCGCGCTGATCGGCGCGGGCAACCTCGCGACCGCGGCGCTGACGGCCAGCGGCGACTACCGGCTCGTCGCGCTCGGCATGTTCGTGACGGGCTGCGGCGCGGGCATCATGAACGGCGACACGCAGAAGGCGATCATGGCGTGCGTGCCGCCGAACCGCACCGGCATGGCATCGGGCATCAGCACGACGACGCGCTTCTCGGCGATCGTGACGGCCGTCGGCGTGCTCGGCGCGGTGCTGGCGGCGAGCACGCAGGCGCGGCTCGACCGGTTGCTGTCCGCCGCGCCCGGCCTGCGCGCATTCGCCGATGCACAGTTCATGTCGAGCCTGCTGGCCGGCGACCTGGCGCGGGCGCTCGAGCGTGTGCCGCCGTCGGCCGCCGGTGTGCTCGCGCAGGCGGCGCCGGTCGCGTTCGCGAGCGGGTTCGCCGATGCGCTGACGGTGAGCGGCGGGCTCGCGCTCGCCGCCGCCGTCGTGGCCTACAAGTTGCTTGTGCAACCGATGCGCGACGGCGCGTGACGCCCGGGGCGGCTCGCGCCTCGCATTGGACGCGACCCGGCGGAACCATTAAGCTGGCGCGTTCCGGTTTCACGCAGCGTGTTCAAGATGTCAGCGACGATCGAGATTCTGTTGCCCGTGTTCGGGCTGATCGCGGCAGGGTTCCTGTGCCGCCGGCGCGGGGTGCTTGGGCCGGCCGCGGCCTCGGAACTCAACCGCTTCGTCGTGTGGCTCGCGCTGCCCGCGCTGCTGTTCCAGATCATGGCGCATGCATCGTGGCACCAGCTGTATCAGCCGGCTTTCGTTGCCACGTTCGCGCTGACCTGCGCGCTCGTATTCGTCGGCGTGCTCGCGTGGCGCCTGTTCGCGGGGCGCGGGCTCGCCGATGCGAGCATCGATGCAATCGCCGCGTCGTATCCGAATACCGGCTATCTCGGCTTCCCGCTGTGCCTGCTCGCATTCGGCACCGACAGCCTCACACCGACCACGATCGCGACCATCCTCGTGGCGTGCGTGCTGTTCGCCGGCGCGATCGTGCTGATCGAGGTCGGGCTGCAGCGCGATCGCGCACCGTTGCGGCTGATGTGGAAAGTGGTCGGCGCGCTGCTGCGCAACCCGCTGATCGTCGCGCCGCTGGCCGGCGTTTGCGTGTCGGCCGCGCAGGTGCCGCTCGGTGCGCCGGTCGATACCTTCCTGAAGCTGCTCGGTGCGGCCGCGAGCCCGTGTGCGCTCGTCAGCCTCGGGCTGTTTCTCGCGGAGAAGCGCGAAGTGTCCGGCGCCGCACCGCGGGGCAGCCTCGCACTGACGGCGGTGAAGCTGTTCGTGCAGCCCGCGCTCGCGTGGTGGCTTGGCGTGCGCGTGTTCGCGCTGCCGCCGGTGCTCGCGCAGATCGCGGTCGTGCTCGCCGCGTTGCCCACGGGTACCGGGCCGTACATGCTGGCCGAGTTCTACGGGCGTGAAGCGCAGGTGACGTCGCGCACGATCCTGTTGTCGACGCTCGGGTCGATCGCGTCGCTGTCGGTGTTGCTCGCGCTGGCGCGGCACGTCTGACGCGGCCCGTCCTTTCAACGCATCACGTCGGCCCTTCAGCCCTTCAGCGCATCGCGATCGATCTGCGCATCGTGCAGGTCGCGTGTTGCGTTGCGCAGCTTGGCCTGCTTGTCGTCGAGCTTGCGCTGCGCCTTGCCCAGCTTCTTCGCATCGCCGAGCGCTTCGGCTTCATGGACGCGTGCCTGCGCTTCGTGCACCTCGTCCTGCGCGCGCTGGAGATCCCGCTGCTTGTCGGCGACCTTGCGTTCGGCGCGCGCGAGCTGGCCGGCGTCCGTGCAGTGGGCCTTGACCTGGTCGAGCGCGGCTTGCTGGCGCATCGCCTGTGGCGCGTTGCCGAACCGCTTCGCGTTGTCGATCTGCGTGTGCAACGCCCGGATGCGCGTCGCGCAGTCTTGCGTATCGGCGAATGCGCCGGTACTTGCGAGCAGCGCGACCGGAACGGCCAGCGCAACGAGTGTCTTCTTCATGCGGTTTTCCTCGATAGGGGGCGACGGCGGGCGTCCGCGATGCAGATCGCCATCCGCCAAGGTTTGAGGCGTCATTCTGACGATTCGGTGCGGACCGGGTAAATAGGACGGGTCTGACTTGCCGCGACTGCGAGGATCGCTCCGGCTTGCGTATGACGCGCGTCAATGCGACTTCGTCGCGAGGCGGTGGATGCGTGCCGCATGGGGGACACGCCGAGGGTGCGATGCATGGCAATGCGTCGCCTGCCTGCGGCGCGTGCGTCGCGCGGGTTCGGGGGTATCGGCCGAGACCGGTGTGCTATTTCGTGCGTTCACGTCCACGACTGCACCGGCGGCCACCGCCGCCACCGCCGGTTGCATCGCCTCGGCATCGAGCCACGCACGCGTCGCTTCCGCGATCAGCCCGCGCAACCAGCGCACGCCCTCGACGCACTCGCCCGATTCGTTCCAGGTCATCCGGTACACGATGTCCGGCGGTTCGGCCGGCAGCGCGACGGCGGCGAGCGGCAGCAGCTTCGCGTAGTGCCGCGCGAGCCGGTACGTGGTGGTCAGCAGCATGTCGGTGCGCACGAGCGCATGCGCGGCGAGTTCGAAGTGCGGCAGCGTGACGACGATCCGCCGCTGCAGGCCCACGCGTTCGAGCTGCCTGTCGATCGCGCCGGACGCCTCGAGCCACGACGGTGTCGGGCACAGCTGCGGCGCGTCGGCAAACTCGGCCGACGTCATCGCGCCGCGCCGCGCGAGCGGATGGGTCGCGCGCATCAGGCACACGACGCGATCGTCGAACAGGTCGTCCTGCCGGAACCGCGACGCGCGCGCCGGGCGATTGTCGATCACGATGTCGAGCTCGCCGTCGGCCAGCGCGCGCTCGTCGTCGAAGCCGTCGCCGAGCGGATGGAACACGAGTTGCGCGTCCGGCGCGCGTTCGCGGAACAGCGCGACGAGCTTCGGCACGAACAGCACGTTCAGGTAGTCGGGGCAGCCGATCCGGTAGGTGCGCACCGACGTGCGCGCGTCGAACCTCGGCTGCTGGATGCGGATGAAGTCGATCACACGCAGCGCGTTGCGCAACGGTTCGATCAGCCGCGCGCCGAATTCGGTCGGCACCATCCCGTAGCGGCTGCGCACCAGCAGCGGATCGCCGAGCAGCGTGCGCAGGCGCTTGAGCGCGGCGCTGGTGGCCGGCTGCGACATGTTCAGGCGCACGGCCGCACGCGACACGGTGCGCTCGGTCAGCAGCACGAGCAGGATGCGCATCAGCCGCGCATCGAGCACGTCGAGCGCGCCCGCGGCGTCGGACGCGTCGCGGGGCAGGGCGTTAGGGTCTAGCGGGTCCCGCATGCCGATTCGCCTCCCGGCGCCCCGACGCCCGAGTGCGACGCAGCAGCGGGCCGGCGCCGCGTCATTGTGCGAAGGTGCCCGGCCAGCCGACGATCCGCTTCGGGCGCGGCGGCGCGTACGTGCGGACTTTCGACGTCTTCAGCTTCAGGCGCACCAGCGACTCGGCGAGCGCCACCGCGGCCGAGACGCCGTCGACGACCGGCACGCCCGTGCATTCCTCGATCTGCCGGTCGAGGCCGGCCATTCCGCCGCAGCCGAGGCAGATCACTTCCGCGTGATCGTCCTGCACCGCGCGCTGCGCCTGGCCGACGATCGACTCGATCGCGCGGGCCGGATTCTCCTCGAGCTCGAGCACCGCGAGGCCGCTTGCACGCACCGACGCACAGCGTGCGTCGAGCCCGGCGAGCTTCAGGCGATCCTCGATCAGCGGCACCGTGCGGTCGAGCGTCGTGACGACCGAGTAGCGATGGCCGAGCAGCATCGCGACGCTCGCGGCCGCTTCGGTGATGTCGACGACCGGCACCGTCAGCAGTTCCTGCAGGCCTTCGCGGCCATGTTCGCCGTAGCCGGCCTGAATCACCGCGTCGTACGGCTCGTCGTAGCGCATCACGCGATCCATCACGGCGATCGCCGCGAGGTAGCTCTCGAAGTTGCCTTCGATCGACTCCGCGCCGAAGTGGGGCGTCAGCCCGACGATCTCCGTGCCCGGCGACGCGGCGGCCTGCGCCTGCGCGGCGATCGCGTCGGTGATCGACTCGGTCGTGTTGACGTTGACTACCAGGATCCTCATTGCGACTCCGTATGCAGGTGTGTCAGTGTTGGGTGCAGGCGACCGCGATGGATTCGCCCGAACGCGCTTCGTAGTGCCGGTTGCGATCGGCCAGCAGCCAGTACACGCTGCCCGCGATGGCCGCGCCGAGCAGCCACGAGAACGGCGTCATCGCGCTGAAGGCCGGCACGACGGCGAGCGTGATCGAGATCAGCGCGGACGGCACCAGCGCCGCGAGCGCCTTGCGGTTCACGCCGCGCGTGTAGAAGTAGGCGCCGGTCGGCGCCTCGGTATAGAGGTCGGGCACGTTCACGCGCTGCTTGCGCACGAGCCAGTAGTCGACCGTGATGATCCCGTACAGCGGGCCGAGCAGCGCGCCGAGGCCGGACAGGAAGTAGACGATCACGATCGGGCTGTTGTACAGGTTCCACGGCAGGATCAGCACGGCGATCGTCGCGCTGATCAGGCCCGCGCGGCGGAACGACAGGCGATGCGGCGCGAGGCTCGTCAGCACGAAGGCCGGCGCGACGAAGTTCGCCATGATGTTCACCGCGACCGTCACGATCAGGAACGCGAGGCAGCCGAGCACGAGGAACAGCTTGTTCGGCACCGTCGCGATGATCTCCGTCGGGCTGTGGATGATGTGGCCGTTCAGCTTGAACTGCGCGCCGGCGAGCACGAAGCTGATCGTCGCGAACACGAGGATGTTGACCGGCAGGCCCCAGAAGTTGCCCACGCGCACCGTCTTCGCGCTCGGCGACGAGCGCGCGAAATCGCAGAAGTTGAGCACCAGCGTGCCGTAGATCGCGAGCCACAGCGAGCCGCCCGCGAAGATCTCCGTCCACATCCTGAAGCCGGTCAGCGGCTTGCCGATCGACATCGCGAGATGGCCGCCGGTGCGGCTGACCATCCATGCGGCGAGCGACAGCGTCGTGACGAGGATCACCGGGCCGGCGAGCCCCTCGTACTTGCGGACCATTTCCATCCCGTACGTGAGGATGCCGATCTGCACGAGCCAGATCGCGACGAACGTGACCCAGCCGAGCGTCGACAGCCCGAAGATCGCGTTCTGGTCGAAGGCGGCGAGGCCCGGCCAGATCGCGGCGAGCAGCACGCGCAGCACGACCGATGCGAGATAGGTCTGGATCCCGAACCATGCGATCGCGATCACCGCGCGGATCATCGCGGGCAGCAGCGCGCCGTAGATGCCGAAGCTCATCCGGCTGATCACCGGGAACGGCACGCCGGTCTTCTGGCCCATGTAGCCGGTGAGGTTCATGAAGCAGTAGACGAGCACCGCGCCGATCGCGAGCGATGCGAGCATCTGCCAGCCCGACAGGCCGAGCGCGAACAGCCCGATCGCGAACGAGTAGTTCGCGATGTTGTGCACGTCGTTGGTCCACAGCGCAAAGATGCTGTAGCGGCCCCACGTCCGGCCCTCGGCCTTGGTCGGCGCGAGGTCGGCGTTGTGCAGCCGCGGGCTCAGCGCGGGGTCGCGCGCGGCCGAATCGGTTCGATGCGATGCGTCGTCCGCGCCGAGCACGATGCCCGGGCGGTGGGTGGCTTCCAGTTGCACGCCGTTGTCTCCTTCCATGTGCGGGGCGCGAAACCGGCTGCGTGGGAACGCTGCGCCGGCACGGCCGCCGTGGACGTTATGTCTCGGATTTGTTCGCGAGTATGGAAGGCCCGCAAGGCGATGGGAAATTAAATATTCGGCTGGGCGTCATTTGGAAAATGAATGGAAGCGCGCGGCTGCGGCGGCCCGGCGCGGCACGCGAATTGCGCGCCTGCGGGTTCCATCCACATCGACATCAGCGGAGGTGTCATGCAGCGATATTCACTTCGACATGTATCGCGAGCCGTCTTCGCCGGCATCCTGATTGCGGGCCTGGCGGCAGGTGCGGGCTGCCAGAAGAAGAGCGAGAACGGTGGTGCAAGCTCGGAATCGAGCGCCACGGGCGGCATGTCGGCCGCACCGTCCACCGCGCCGTCGGGTACGCCGAGTAGCGGGGCGGCCGGCAGCAGCGGCGACAGCGGCGCGAGCACGCCGGGCGCGGCTTCCGCGCCGGGCGGCGCGAGCGGCGGCTGACGCGCGGCTGACGCGTGTCTGACGCGTGGGGCGGACGTCGTGCCGGCTGCGCGCGGGCGCGCCGTCCGGATGAAGGGTGCCGTGCCGGTCTGGCACGTGCGCCTGGAGACGTGCGCGTCGGGCCAAGCCCATGAAAGATTTGCAAGGACCGTTGTAGCGATTCCCGGACCGGCGGCGGCAGCCCTGATGCCGGCGCGCGCCGGCCGGACAAGGAGGTGCAATGCAGAACGCGGAATCGAACCCGACCCCGGAACAGCAGCGGGAACAGATCGAGAAGAGCCCGGTGAAGACGCCGGCGGCCGGCGACATGCCTGATGCGGCAACCCAGGCGGCGCAGGTCGCGCAGCGTCCGCTGACCCCCGAGAAGATTGCCGGGAAAATGCCGACCGGCCTGCCGCCGATCGAGCGCGGCACGCAGGCGCCCGACAGCGACGACCCCGTGCGGCGAGCGGCCGCGCGGATCCCGACGCTCGACAACGCGAACATGGCGATGACCGACAACACGGTCGACGTCGACGGCAAGGGCATGGAAGCCGCCGCGGGCGCGTCGAAGTGGCACGACAACGTGATTTATTCGAACGCGTCGCTCGACGAAGCGGTCGAGACGCCCGACGAAGGGCTCGGCGGGATCGAGAGCCGTCCGTCCGGCAACATGCCGCAGATCGCGACGCGGCCGGGCTGGCGCGTACGCCATGTCGGCGATGTCGACGTCGAGCACGGCGACAGCACGCGCGCCGAGCATGTGATCGTCCTGGAGCGGAACGACTGACCACGTGACGGGACGAGGCGGCGGGCGGCACGATCGCGCCGGCCGCCGCCATCATGCGCGGTCCTTATTGCGGGCCGAGTTCCTGCGCGGACGCATCGGCGTCGTTGCCCTGCGCAACCAGCACGTGGATATCGTTCGGCGTCACGTCGCCGACCCCGCCCGACGGGATCGTCAGCAGCAGCCAGTCGGCGTTGTTGTTGATGGTGACCGGCGCGGTCTTGAGGATCGGCGTCTTGCTGCCGGCCGTCGTGACGATCACCTGGTAGCTGCCGCCGTTCAGGTAGATCGAATCCTGCGTCGATGCCGGCACCGCGTTCTGGTAAGCCGTACCCGCGAGCGTCGGGCTTTGCGTCGTGATGTCGGTGCCGGGCGGGACGACGTACACGTCGACGTTCTGCGCGTTCGGCGACGCGTTGAAGCTGCGCACGCGCGCCTTGTCGGACAGCAGGCCCTTGGCGTACGGATCGTCGATCACGGAGATCAGCGACGTCGTGCTCGGCAGCGCGATCGTCGTGTAGTGATGGCCGTTTGCCGCGCTGAACGATTGCGCGGCGATGGTCGTCGTCGTGCCGGAGACGTCGTAGCTCGCGTTCTGCGTGCCCGAGTCGACGTCGTGATAGCGCGTCACGCCCTTGTACGCGATACCGCCCTGGTCGAGCTTCGCGTTCAGGTAGTAGTCGAGGTTCGGGCCGGCCGGCACCGCGTTGATGAAGCGCGCCTGCGGCTTCGAGATGCCGAGTTCGGTCCCGGCGTCGTCGCCGCCGCCGCACGCTGCGAGCACGGAAACGACCGAGCAAAGGGCGACCAGCGTTCGTATTGATTTCATGTTGTCCTCTCGTTCAGGGAACCTGCTTGCGATGCGGGATCGCCGCGCGAAGGGTCGCGCGGTGCGCAGCGCCGATTGAAGGAAGGATGCCGTCCGCCGGAGCGGCGGGCGCGTGGATGACGCAAGCGATGTGCCTGTGCGGCGAACGGCGTCGGGAAGGGGGCGGAAGCGACGGCGGGCAGCGCGCACGCGCCGGCGTGGCGGCGTGCGCGGGGTGGGAGGGGCGTGAGGCGAACCGCGCGCTCGGCGCGGTTGCCGGTTGTAAAAATGACCGCGTCGCGCGCGCGACGCGCTGCGTCAGCGGTTCACGAGCCGGGCCGGATAGGCGAGCGCGAGGGCGCAGCCGACCACCATGCACGCGGCGAAACCGTACAGCCCCGCGCTTTGCGAATGGAACGTGTCGCGCAGCCAGCCGATGAAGTAGGTGCTGCCGAACCCGCCGAGGTTGGCGATCGAGCACGCGAACGCGATCCCGCCGGCGGCGGCCGAACCCTTCAGGAACGTCGACGGCAAGGCCCAGACGACCGGCATCGCGGCAGCCGCGCCCGCGTTGATCAGCGAGAACAGCAATACCGTGCCGAACGTGCCGTGCGACGACGAGGCCGCGATCGCCAGCGCGACGGCCGACACCATGAACGGCACGACGATATGCCAGCGGCGTTCGCGCGCCCGGTCGGAACTGGCGCCGCAGTACAGCGTGGCGAGCACGGCCGCGGCATTCGGGATCACCATCAGCCAGCCGATGTGATACGCATCCTTGACGCCCGTGTCGCGCAGGATCGTCGGCAGCCAGAAGCTCACCGCATAGAGGCCGAGCAGCACGCACAGGTCGATCAGGCCGAGCGCCCATACCTTCGGATCGGAGAACGCCTTGCCGAGCGCATGGTTCTTGTTGCCGGACGGATCGGCGTCGAGGTTCGCGCGCAACGCGTGCTTCTCGTCGGCGTTCAGCCACGGCGCGGATTCGATGTTGTTCGGCAGCCAGCGCAGCACCGCGAAGCCGAGCAGCACCGACGGCAGCGCTTCGAGCAGGAACAGCCACTGCCAGCCGCCGAGCCCGTGCGTGCCGTCGAACGCGCGCATGATCCACCCGGAGATCGGGCTGCCGATCATGCTCGACAGCGGCAGCCCGACCATGAACAGCGCGACGATCCGCGCGCGGCGCGCATCGGGATACCACTGCGTCAGGTACAGCAGCACGCCGGGCAGGAAGCCGGCCTCGGCCGCGCCGAGCAGGAAGCGCACGACGTAGAACTGCATCGGCGTGTGCACGAACATCGTCGCACCCGACAGCAGGCCCCACGTGATCATGATCCGCGCGATCCACAGCTTCGCGCCGACGCGTTGCAGCACCAGGTTGCTCGGGACTTCGAACAGGATGTAGCCGGCGAAGAACAGGCCGGCGCCGAGCCCGTACACCGTATCGCTGAACTTCAGCGCGTCGAGCATCTGGAGTTTCGCGAGCCCGATGTTGATGCGGTCGAGATAGGCCGCGAAGTAGCACAGGCAGAAGAGGGTAATCAGGCGCAGCGTGACCTTGCGATAGAGATTGCCGTGCAGCGCGCCGTCGGGGGAAACGGCGGCGCTCGGGTGTGCGGTAGACATGGGATTGCCCCTGTTCGAATGTGACGGATGAATGGGTGGCCGATCGACGCGAGCGGACGCTCCGCTGCGCTCTGGAGTCTGTATATCACGGCAATTAAATAGCGTACACACTAGAAAATACCGAAGCGCACAGGCATGATTCCGGCCGCGCAAAGGCAAGCGTTTGCGTGAGAAAAGCCGCGTGTTTGATGAGGTTTTTTGGGGAAATGAACGCGTTTTTAAAGAGGGCGACAACGCGCAAGGTCATGCACAAAATTCGTGCGTATGCGCTTAAAAATACAGTGTGTGCACGAAAGTCTGCCGATGCACGCAAGCACGTGCGCGGCAGCGGGTTCGAACGCGCATTGCCTGCCGTCGCTGCGCGGTACTCTGCGGACAACGCGCAGCGGTCAGGCGATCGCCAGGCACGCGGCGCGCCGGGTGCCGCGAATCCTGATGCACCGCAATGAAGCGGCCCCCGGCTGCCGGTCGTGCCAAATTGAGGGTGTACACTGCTTGTCTTTCCCTTACATGCGGCGCGGGCCTGCACTTTCATGGCGTCTTCGAAGGATTCCTACGACTTTCACGATCAGGTCGGCCACCTGCTGCGCCGCGCGTATCAGCGGCATGTGTCGATCTTCCAGGAAGCGATCCCCGATTCGGATCTCACGGCCGCGCAGTTCGTCACGCTGTGCGCGGTCAAGGAGCGCCAGGGGTGCTCGCTGAACGACATCGTCAAGGCGACCGCGATCGACCAGGCGACGATTCGCGGCGTGGTCGACCGGCTGAAGGCGCGTGCGCTGATCGAGGTGCTGCCCGATCCGAACGACGGCCGCAAGCTGATCGTGCGCGCCACCGCGACCGGCCTCGCGCTGATCGACCGCACGGTGCCGTTCGCGCGGCAGGTGACGGAGCGCACGTATGGCGCGCTCAATCCGGGCGAGCGGGTCGCGTTGCAGTTCCTGCTGCGCAAGATGATGGAAGAAGACGGCGACGCGTGATGCGTGTCGCGCGCGGGACGGCAGTCATGCCCTTCTGTCGGCGGGCTCGATTCAGCGATGAAGTCTGTAGCCTCTAAGCCGTGCCGGTGGTTGCCACTTGCGCGCCAGCCGCGTCGGCCGTCATCAACCGCCCCGCGTCGCGTAACGCCGCCCGGACCGTCTCCGGCGTAAACGGCGGCGCGTAGAACCGCACGCCGGTCGCATCGAACAACGCGTTCGCGACGGCGGCCGGGCCCGGCACCGACGCCGATTCTCCCGCGCCGAGCGGCGGCTCGCCTTGCCTCGGCATCAGCACCACATCGACGTCCGGCACTTCCGCGAAGGTCAGGATCGGATAGCTCGCCCATTCGCGCGACGCGACCTTGCCGTCGGCGAAGCGCACGCGCTCCTTCAGCGTGCGGCTCAATACCTGGATCACGTTGCCGTGGATCTGGTGGCGCACGCCGTCGGGGTTGATCATCGTGCCCGTGTCCTGGCCGACCGTGACGCGTTCGATGCGGATCTCGCCCGACACGCGATCGACGCTCAGGTCGACGACCCATGCCGACCACGCCGCGCCGAAGCCGGGGAAGCGGCTGTGCACGTAGCGCGCGTAGGCGATCCCGCGGCCGCGCACCAGCCGCGACGGCTCGGGTTCATCATGCGGCGTGCGCCGCACGCGTGGCGTCCAGCCCGCGCGATCGGCCACGGCCTGCAGCAGTTCGGTCGCGCGCGTGTCCTGCAGGTGGCGCAGCCGGAACGCAAGCGGGTCGACGCCGGTCAGCGCCGCGCATTCGTCGACGAACGCATCGTGCGCGAACGAGTTCGGCAATGCCGACACGCCGCGCAGCCACGACGCACGCACGAGCGGGGCAAGGTCCTCGCAGACGAAGCGGCGATGCGGGCTCGCGTAAGGCGACACGGCCGTGCGGTCGCCCATCTCGAACACGCGCGGCGCGGGCGCGATCGCGCCGGTCAGCAGCGCCGCGAGCAGCGGCGCGTCGTTCGACGGATAGCGCGTCGTGAAGTCGTAGCCGAGCAGGCGGCCGTCGCGCGTGACGGTGCCTGTCACCTGCATCAGCTGGCCCGCGCCTTTCGGTTCCCACAGATGTTCGTCCGCGCGCGACAGTTGCACACGCACAGGGCGGCCGACCGCGCGCGACAGCAGCAGCGCGTCGCCGCACACGTCGTCCGCGCCGTTGCGGCCGTAGCAGCCGGCCGCTTCCATCCGCACCACGTCGAAATCGGCTTCGTCGCGCGCGACGAGTGTCGCGAGGTCGTAACGCAGCGAAACGGGATTCTGCGTGCCGGACCACACGGTGATCCGGCCGTTGCCCGGCTCGCGATAGTCGGCGAGCGCGCAGGACGGGCCGATCGAGCCGTGCATCTGGAACGGCCATGCGTAGGTGCGCGACAGCGTGATCGTGTCGGGCTGCGCTCGCGCCGCGTCGACGTCGCCTTCGTCGAGCAGCACGCGGCGTTTGGCCGGCGCGGCGGCGATCGCGGCAGACGGTTCGTCGAGCGGCGGCAGCGCGGGGAGCGGACGCCATGTCACGCGCAACTGGCGCGCCGCGCGGATCGCGTGTTCTTCACGCTCGGCCACCACGCCGACGAAATCGCCGATCGCGACGACGGCCACGAGCCCCGGCACGTCGGCCACCGATGCGCGATCGACGTCGATCAGCGACCCCCCGACGAACGAACCGCTGTCATGCCCCGCATAGGGCGGCCGCACGACGCGGCCGTGCAGCATGCCCGGCACGCGCATGTCGTGCACGAACGTGAGCTGGCCGGTTGCCTTCGCGGGCAGGTCGACGCGCGGCGACGACTTGCCGACGATCCGGTACAGGGCGGGATCTTTCGTGCGGGTGTTCAGGTCCAGCGTCAGCGCGATCCGGTGCGCGGCGACGAGCGTGGCGAACGTGATCGCCTGTCCATCGGACGAAATCGTTCCATCGTCGACGGCCAGCCGTTCCGCATCGACGCCGAAGCGTTCGGCCGCGAGCGCCAGCAGTGCATGCCGCGCCTGCGCGGCCGCACAGCGCAGCGGCGTCGCGGAAATCTGGATCGTCGCGCTCGCGATGGTCGGGCCCTGGTTCGGTGTCGCGGCCGTGTCGCCGAGCACCATCGTCACGCGCGCGGCCGGCACATCGAGCTCCTCGGCGACGATCTGCGCGAGCGACGTGCGGATGCCGGTGCCGAGATCGACGTGGCCGTTGAACGCGAGGATGCGGCCGTCGTCGAGGATCGCGACGAATACTTCCGGCAGCGCCGGCACGTAGGACGACAGGCTGCCCGGCTGGCCGGGTGCCGGCTTGACGGGCGGCGCGGGCGGCCGGATCACGGTGAGGCAGCCGTTGCGCGCGAGCAGTTCGGAGCGGTTCACGGATGAAGGATCCTGTCGAGGGAGAGGCGGCGCGCGGCCGGATGCAGCGTACGCGGCGCGAGGCCGCCGGCGGTCCGGGCGTCCTGTTCGCGGTGTGCGTCGAGAGTCATGACGGTGACCGTCGCGAGTGCGCGCGCCCCCAATCTAGGTCGCCAAAAGCGCAGCGTCAATCGCGCGGGCGGGCGTCGGCTGTTCAAGCCGCCGGCCCGCCGTGACGATTCAGCGTGCGCGTGCCTGCACCGCATCGATCGCCGCGATCGCATCGTCGAGCGGCATCACCGCCGCGTATTTCTGCTGCATGTCGAACAGGTTCGCGTCGTGCGGCGCGATCGCGCGATCGCCGACACAGTCGGCCAGCACGAGCGGGCGGAACCCGTGCGACATCGCGTCGACGACGCTTGCGCGCACGCAGCCGCTCGTCACGGCGCCCGCGACGAGCAGCGTCTGCACCGCGCGCTGCGCGAGCCACGGCGCCAGTTGCGTGCCGAAGAATGCCGACGGCACCGTCTTGCGCACGACGAGCTCGCCGGGCGCGGGCGTGAGCTCCGGCACGATCGCGCTGTTCGGGTGGTGCTCGGTCAGCGTCGCCATGCCGGGCACCTTCAGCGAGAACACGTTGTCGTCGCTGCCGTCGTCCGCGTACACGATGCGGCTGTGCGCGACCGGCCAGCCGCGTTCGCGCGCGAGCGCGAGCGCACGCGTCGTGCGCGCGATCGCCGGCGCGATGTTGCCGCCGCCGAACGTCGCGGGATCGGCGAAGCCGACCACGAAGTCGACGATCAGCAGGCCGAGGTTGCCGTGCGGCGGCAGCGGCGTGCCGAAGCCCTGCTGGCGATAGACGTTCGCTTCGGCGTGACGGGAAAGATCGTTCATGGTGTCGGGGGCTCGTCGGTCAGGCGGGTTGGTCGGTCACGCGGCCGTCGCGCACGACGGTCGCGCCGTCGAGTTCTACGGTGCAGCGGCGCAGCGGGATGTCGATATGGCAGGTGGTCGTGCGGTTGCCGCCGCCTTCGTTGTTCGGGCCGAGCGAGAACAGGAAGTTGCCCTCGAACGCGCGCGCGTCCATCCCGATCGTCGCCTCGCGGTCGTATAGCCCGAGCGTCGACCAGCGCGCACGCGGCTGCAGCCCCCAGCCGATATGCGAGATCGCATAGCCTTCGGGGTCGGCGAAGGTCTCCATGTAGTCGCGCAGCAGGTCGGCGTCGACGCCGCCTTCGATGCGCGTCGCATAGCCGCCTTCGACGGTCAGCGCGATCGGTTCGCGCACGTAGTGCTTCTGCGGCAGCAGGATGTCGCCGCGGTCGATCACGATCGTGCCGCGCGCGGTGCGGTCGTTCGGGTAGGTCAGCGCGAAGCCGCTCGGCCAGTGGTCCCAGCGGCCCGGCGCGTCGACGAAGCCATATTCGGCCGTCGGCGGGAACTCGCCGAGCGGGCACACGAGCGCGGTGCCGGCCGCCGACGTCACGCGCATCTCGTGGGCGGCGGCGATCCGTTTCGCCGCGGCGAGCACGCGCGTGCGGTCGGCCAGCGTCGGCACCATCCGCACGAGCACTTCGGGCGGCTCGACCGCGAGCAGGATTTTCGTGCCGGATTTGAGGATCTCGTGCTGCTCGTGCGAGAACAGCAGCGTCATCAGGTCGAGCACGAGGTCGCTCTCGCGCAGCGCGGCGATCGCGGCCTTGTTGCCGGTCAGCGGCGTCGTGCCGAGATAGGCGAGCGGGTCGCGGCTGAACGCCTTGTCGCCGTTCACCGGCGGCAGGTCGAGGCGGTTGACGATCGCGCCCATCGTTTGCGTCGCGATCAGCGCGCACGACAGCGTCTGCGGATGGGTGGCCGCGCTCGTCAGGATCGTGACGGTCTGGCCCGGTTCGAGGCGCGACAGCGTGAGCACCTGCTTCCACGCGTCGATCAGTTGGGAATCGCTGACTGGCATCGTCGGCTCCGGTAAAGGCGTGAGGGGAAGTGAGGTCAGGGTCAGGCCGCGAGCGGCGCGCCGAGGAAGTCGCCGAACGCCGCGTAGAAGCCCGCTGCGTTGTCCCACGGAATCATGTGGCCGGCGTCGGGCACGCGCACGTGCCGCATCGACGGCGTCGCGCGCTGCAGTTCGGCGACATCGTCGTCGCGCACCACGTCGCCGCGCTCGGCCGTGATCAGCAGCGACGGCACGGCCAGTTGCGCGGCGTCCGCGTGGAAATCGTCGGTATGAAAGCCTTCGTACGACGCGCGCACCGCGCGCTCGTCGCAGGTATGCAGCCATTCGGCGCGCAACTGCAGCTCGGCGTCGGTCCAGGTCGGGCAGAACGCGCGCATGCCTTCGGCGTCGGTGCCGGCGCGCGCGAGCGCCATCGAGTCGATGTACCACGGCAGCTTGCCCGGATAGTCGCGGCGGTTCGGGCCCGACACGGGCGGATCGACGAGCACGACCGATTCGAGCCCGTGGATGCCGCGCCGCGCGGCGCGCGCGGCGATCCGCGCGCCCATCGAATGGCCGACGAGGCTGGTGCGCGGCAGGCCGAGCGCGGCGACGAGCGCCGCGACGTCGTCGGCCTGTGCGTCGAGGCTGTAGTCGAGCGACGGCGACGCGTCGGACAGCCCGCGGCCGCGCACGTCGAGCACGTAGGTATCGAACGCCGCGCCGAATACTTCGCCGACGAAACCCCACGTGATCGCGGGGCTCGTGATGCCGGGAATCAGCACGATCGCCGGTCGCGAAGCGCGCGCGCCGGTCGCGCCGCCGTAGCGCAGGTAGTGCTGGCGGATGCCGTTCGCGCTGATGTTCGCGCCATACAGGAAAGTCGAGGGCATGAAGGGACTCCGTCGAAAGGGGCGCGCTCAGTACGCGCCGGACAGCAGCGCGCCGGCGCCGGGCACGATCGGCTCGAGGTCGAGCTCGCGCAGCATCGCGTAGGTCGTCGCGATCGCGGCCGTGATCACGGGCTTGCCCGTCATCGCCTCGACCTTCGCGACGGCCGGCAGCGACGGCATCTGCACGCACGCGGACAGCACGATCGCATCGGCGTCCTGGTACGGCAGCGTCTTCACGATGTCGGGCAGGCGCGCCGGGTCGTGGCGGCCGACGTCGAGGTTGTCGGGGATCTCCAGCGCGCGGTACGCAAGCACGTCAAAGCCTTCGTTGCGGATGTAGTCGACCACGAGTTCGGTCAGCGGCAGCATGTACGGCGCGACGACGACGATCCGCTTCGCGCCGATCACCTTCAGCGCGTCGACGAGCGCGCCCGCACTCGTCAGCACCGGTGCCTGCGCGCCGTTGTCCGCCGTGTGCTTCGTCAGGCGCGCCTGCGACACGCGGTGATAGCCGTGCCCCATCGCCATGATCGCGACCAGGCACGCGTAGCCGAGCACGTCGACGCGCGCGTCGCTCAGTTCCACCGCGCAGCGGTCGGATTCGGCGTCCATCGCCGCGAGTTCTTCCTTGGCGACCTTCTTCATCCGCATCCGGCTCGAGTGATACGTGAAGCGCTCGGGGCGGATCGCTTCGCGCAGCCGCAGCATCGCGGGAATCTCGGTTTCCATCGTCGTGTTGGAACTCGGCACGATCTGGCCGATGCGGTAGGTCTTGCTCATGACGGAAGGCTCCGTGTCGGTAAGGGTGGGGCGACACGCGGGTGCGGGATCGCCGGATGTCGAGCAAAGTCTAGTGTGTACATTTGAAAATGGCAATGGATCAAAATGACGTCGATCTTGCGTGTATCGCTTTGTGGTGCGGATATTCATGGAGTTATTGGTGTTTTCCCGAATGCCGTTGTCGTTGAAGACAATCCGCTTGTCCTGAATAAATTGAGTGTGTACGCTACATAAACGCCATTCAATCCGCCCGTTCTCGCGCCGCGTTCGGCCACGGGCCCACGATCAGGAGATCCGCATGAGCACACCCCGTATCGCAATCATCGGCGCCGGTCTCGGCGGCACGGCCGCCGCGGCGCTGCTGCAGCGCGGCGGCTACGACGTCGCGCTGTACGAGCAGGCGCCGGCGTTCTCGCGCCTCGGCGCGGGCATCCACCTCGGCCCGAACGTGATGAAGATCATGCGGCGCATCGGCTGCGAGGACGCGCTGGAGACGATGGGTTCGCATCCGGATTACTGGTACAGCCGCGACTGGCAGACGGCCGACGTGCTCGCGCAGATCCCGCTCGGCGACTACGCGCGCAAGGCCTACGGCGCGCGCTACCTGACCGTGCATCGCGGCGATTTCCATGCGTTGATGACGCAGGCGGTGACGCCCGGCACGATCCGCTTCGGCAAGCGGCTCGCGGCGGTGGAGGACACCGGCGACGCGGTGCGCCTGACGTTCACCGACGGCAGCGTCGAGACGGCCGACATCGTGATCGGCGCGGACGGCGTGAATTCGCGGATCCGCGAGCACCTGCTCGGCGCGGAACCGCCGCGCTATACGGGCTACGTCGCGCACCGCGCGGTGTTCCCGGCGTCGCTGCTCGGCAACAAGCCGTACGACATGTGCGTGAAGTGGTGGTCGGAGGATCGCCACATGATGGTCTACTACGTGACCGAGAAGCGTGACGAGTATTACTACGTGACCGGCGTGCCGCAGGCCGAATGGCCCGAAGGCGTGTCGATGGTCGACAGCAGCCGTGACGAAATGCGCGAGGCGTTCGCGGGTTTCCATGCCGACATCCAGCACCTGATCGACGTGTCGCCGTCGATCACCAAGTGGCCGCTGCTCGAGCGCGATCCGTTGCCGTTGTGGAGCCGCGGCCGCCTCGTGCTGCTCGGCGACGCGTGCCATCCGATGAAACCGCACATGGCGCAGGGCGCCGCGATGGCGATCGAGGATGCGGCGATGCTCGCGCGCTGCCTCGATGAAGTCGGCGTCAGCGACTACGCGGGTGCGTTCGCGCTGTACGAGGCGAATCGCGCGGCGCGTGCGTCGAAGGTGCAGCTCGTGTCGCACAACAACACGTGGCTGCGCACGAACGAGGATCCGTCGTGGGTGTTCGGCTACGACGTGTTCGACGTGCCGCTCGTCTCGCCGTCGCGCAACAGCGTCGCGGCCGTGGCCTGACGCGTACGCGATGCCCGCGCCGGCCGGCGCTGCGCCGTCGGCGTCGCGAGCGCCGATGCGCCGGGCCGTGTGTTTTTCGGCGTGTTATATGTCAGGCGCGCGCCGGCGGCAGTGCCCGCTGCCGGTTGCCCGCCGCATTCCGGATCCCTTCATGTCCCATCCCGCTTCTCCGTCGCGGCCGCTGGCGTTTCGCGTGAACGGCACGCCGCACACCTTCGTCGAGGCCGCGCCCGACGCGCCGCTGCTGCTGGTCCTGCGCAACGACTGCGCGCTCAACGGCCCGAAGTACGGCTGCGGGCTCGGGCAGTGCGGCGCATGCACGGTGCTGGTCGACGGGCAGGCCACGCGTTCGTGCGTCGTGCCGGCCGCCGCCGCGCACGGGCGCGACGTCACGACGCTGGAAGGGCTCGGGTCGCACGACGCGCCGCATCCGATCCAGCGCGCGTTCATCGACGAGCAGGCCGCGCAGTGCGGCTATTGCCTGAACGGGATGATCATGAGCACGAAGGCGCTGCTCGACCGCCATCCCGCGCCGGACGATGCGGCGATCCGCGATGCGTTGCGCTTCAATCTTTGCCGCTGCGGCACGCACCTGGAAATCATCCGGGCCGTGCATCGCGCGGCACGCTACCTGCGAGGCGGCGATGAAGCCTGACGCGGGCTTGCCCGTCGCACCGGAGCGCGTGACGGGCCCCGAGCCGCGCGATGAAGTGGGCGCCGATACCTCGCGCGCACACCACGCGCGCTACACCTGGCCGATCGGCGATACACACGCAGACGCGCAGGTATCGCTCGACGTCGAAACGCGGACCGCGGCCGACGGGCGGATGACGACCTGGCGCTATCGCGCGCAGGCGGCCCCGGACGATCGTCACGCGCCGCATGGTGCGCAGACCGAACGCGCGGATACCGGCCCGACCGAGCCGTTCGTCTACCGGCACGCGCAGACGTCGATCGAACTCGCCGATGCCGGTCACGCGATTCCCGGGCACGCCCACGTGTTCGCGCGCGAATCCTTCATCGACGAACTCGCGGGCGCGTTGCGGCGCGACCCGGTCGCGTTGCGCCTGCAGCATCTCGATGCGGCGCGGGACGCCGGGCCGCGCGAGATCATCCGGATGGTCAGCGAGCGTGCGGCATGGGGCGCACCGGCCGCGGTCGCCCCGGATGCCCATGCGCGCCTGAGCGGGCGCGGCTTCGCTTTCGATGGCGCCGCAGCGCCTTCCGGCAACCCACCGGCGGCCGTCGACGCGACGGGCGACGGCGATGTGCGCTGGTCCGCATGGGTCGTGGATCTCGAGGTCGACCGCGCGACGGGCGACGTCGCGGTGCGGCGCGTCGTGGCCGGGCAGGGTGCCGGCGCACCGGGCGACGCGTCGATGGCCGGCTTGCCCGCATGGCAGATCGAGGCGGCGATTTCGCGCGTGATGGGCGCGCGCCTGTCCGCGCGGCCCGCGCACGACGAAACCGGCATGGGTGCGCAGCCGGATGCGATCGCTCATGAACTGATTGCGTTCGGCGACACGGACACGGCCGATCGCGCGCACGGCGAGCTGTCCGTGTACGACGCGCGCCGGATCGAGCAGGCGGCGGCGCCCGCGGCGGCGGCGATCGCGAACGCACTGTACGACGCGACGGGCGTGCGGTTTCGCGCACCGCCGTTCGACGCCGAGCGCATTCGCGCGGCGCTTGCGCGACCGGTGCCGGCCGATTCCGCGGAAGCGGGGCGCCGCGACCCGCGTCGCGCATCGCGCTGGCGCCGCTGGCTGGCCGGCGGCGGCGTGGGCGGGGTGGTCGGCGGGCTGATCGGCCTGGCCTGCGCGATCCTGCCGGGCCCCACGTCGATCGCACCCGTTGCGCCCGGCGGCGCGGACGGCGCGATGTGGAGCGCGGCGACGCTCGAGCGCGGCCGCCTGGTCGCGCTCGCCGGCGATTGCGCGGTGTGCCACACGGCGCCCGGCGGCGCGACCAACGCGGGCGGCCTTGCACTCGATACGCCGTTCGGCACGATCTACACGACGAACCTCACGCCCGATCCGGACACCGGCATCGGCACGTGGTCGTATCCGGCGTTCGCGCGCGCGATGCGCGAAGGCATTTCGCGCGACGGTACGCACCTGTACCCGGCGTTCCCGTACACGGCGTTCGCGAAGCTGAGCGAGCCCGACCTGCTCGCGCTCTATGCGTTCCTGATGTCGCAGCCGCCGGTGAAGCACGTGCCGCCGACGACGAAGCTGCCGTTTCCGCTCGACCAGCGGCGCCTCGTCGCCGGCTGGAACTGGCTGTTTCACGATGCGCGGCCGTTCGCGCCGGACCCGGCACGCTCCGCGACGTGGAATCGCGGCAAGTATCTGGTCGATGGCGCCGGGCACTGCGGCGCGTGTCATACGCCGCGCAACGCGCTGGGTGCGGAGAAGGGCGGTGTTGCGTACCTGTCGGGCGGCGAGGCCGAGGGTTGGGTCGCGCCGTCGCTCGTCGCGTCGCCGGCTTCGCCGGTGCCGTGGACCGAAGGTGCGCTGTTCGACTACCTGCGTACGGGCTTCTCCGCGCAGCATGGCGTCGCGGCCGGGCCGATGGCGCCCGTCGTCGCGGGGCTCGCGGCGCTGCCGGAGGCCGACGTCCAGGCGATCGCGCACTATCTCGCGTCGCTGTCGCCGCCCGTCGACGCAGCGGCCGCCGCCGACGCGGCCGCCCGGCAGGCGCGCGGCGCGGAAGCCGTCGCGACGCTCGGCCTCGAGAACGGTCGCCGGGCGTTCGACGCCGCGTGTGCGGTGTGTCATGCGGAATCGGGCGGCGTCGGGCATTTCGGCGTACGCCCGCTGATGGGGCTCAACACGAGCGTCAGCCAGGCCGCGCCGGACAACCTGCTGCGCGTGCTGCATCACGGGATCGACCAGCCGGCCACCGGCGAACTCGGCTACATGCCGGGCTTCGGCGATGCATTCGACGACCGGCAGATGGCCGAGCTGGCCGCGTATATCCGCGCGCGCTACGCGCCGGGGCAGCCGGCGTGGCGGAACCTGGCGGAGGCGTCGGCACGAATCCGGCAGGAAGTTGCACACTGATCGGCCGCCAGGCAACGGGCAACGGGGCTGCGGCAGGCGGGCAACCGGGCAAAACTACCCGCTGACGCGATCTGGCCCGGAACGGGTGCGGAAATATTGCCCCATTTTCATCATCGTTTAACCATTCGAAACAATGTGTTCACTGAAAGGGGCATGATCTCCGGCGATCGAGCAGGCATACTGTCGCCTATGTTGCTCAATGCGCGTCGAACGGCGCGCGCCTGCCCCCCATGTCCATTCCAGTATCCTTTCGAACCTTGCGATGGTTGACCGTCGCGGCTGCCGTATGCTTGCTCGCCGCGTGTTCGACCGCTTCCGACGTGACCGCGACGTCGAACCCGAACGTCTATACCGTGACGACGCGCACGGTCGGCGTGTCGACGACGTGGGCCGATGCCCATACGAAGGCCGTCGACGAAGCCACCAACTATTGCACGCAGCGCGGCATGCGCGCGAGCATGAAGCAGGAATCGCTGACCAGCGGCAGCCGTGTCGGCGCGCGCTCCGAACTCGCGTTCGAGTGCCATCCGACCTTCGAGACGGCGTCGAACCCGCGCGGTTGAGCGACCGGCGGCGTTGACGCCGCGTCCGTGCCGCACGTTTTCCTTCCCCCGCATGCAAAACGACCCGCGATGCCGTTCAGGCACATCGCGGGTCGACGCACGTCCGGTGCGGGCGGCGGCGGTTACGCCGGCTGCGCCTCGTACAGCTTCACGCACGCGGAGAAGTCGAGCGTGCCGAGCCCCTGCTGGCTCATCGACTGATAGAGCTGCTGCGCGAGCGCGCCCATCCACACCGGCTGGTGGGCGCTGCGCGCCGCTTCGGTCGCGAGCCCGAGATCCTTCAGCATCAGGTTCGCCGCGAACCCGCCCGCGTAGCCGCGCGCGGCCGGCGCGGTGTCGCTCACGCCCGGATACGGGTTGTACGCGTCCGAGCTCCAGCAGCGGCCGGTCGACGTATTGATGATGCCGGCCAGCACGGCCGGAT
Source organism: Burkholderia sp. AU45274 (assembly GCF_030482505.1). Taxonomy (NCBI): domain Bacteria; kingdom Pseudomonadati; phylum Pseudomonadota; class Betaproteobacteria; order Burkholderiales; family Burkholderiaceae; genus Burkholderia; species Burkholderia sp. AU45274. Next base: position 835,096 of record NZ_JAUJQE010000001.1, read on the forward strand.
CGATCCCGAGCGCCGCGCCGAGCGCCATCGCTTCCGACACGCCCATCATCGAGATCCCGAGCAGCAGGTTGTTGCAGATCTTCGCGATCTGCCCGGTGCCCGTGCCGCCGCACTGCACGACGTTCCTGCCCATGTCGAGCAGCACGGGGCGGATGCGCTCGAACAGCGCGGCGTCCGCGCCGACCATGAAGGTCAGCGTGCCGGCCAGCGCGCCGCCCGTGCCGCCCGACACGGGCGCGTCGGCGAGCGGGAAGCCGCGCTGCGCGGCGGCCTCGGCCACCGCGCGCACGGTGCCCGGATCGATCGTGCTGCAGTCGATCAGCGCAGCGTCGGCGCGTGCGCCGGCCAGCACGCCGTCGTCGCCGAGGTAGACCGCACGCACGTGCTGCGCGGCCGGCAGCATCGTGATCACGATGGCGCCGCGCGCGGCCGCTTCGCGCGGCGAGCCGGCGGCCGTCGCGCCGGCGCGCACCGCGACGTCGACCGCGTGCGCGTCGAGGTCGAACACCGTCAGCGCGTGGCCGGCTTTCAGCAGGTTGGCGGCCATCGGGCCGCCCATGTTGCCGAGTCCGATGAATGCAATTTCCATGTGCAGGCTCCCGGGGTCAGCGCAGCGCGATCGTCGTGTTCACGCCGCCGGCCGTCGCGTCGTCGTCGAACCAGCGCGCGGTGACCGTCTTCGTCTGCGTATAGAACTGCACGACCTGCTTGCCGTACGGGCCGAGATCGCCGAGCTTCGAGCCGCGCGAGCCCGTGAAGCTGAAGTAGGGCACCGGCACCGGGATCGGGATGTTGATGCCGACCTGGCCGATGTCGATCTCGCTCTGGAACTTGCGTGCGGCCGCGCCGCTCTGCGTGAACAGGCCCACGCCGTTGCCCATCGGGTTGCGGTTGACGAGCGCGATCGCTTCATCGAGCGTGTCGGCTTCGAGCACGACCACCACCGGCCCGAAGATTTCTTCCGTGTAGATCGACATGTCGGTCGTTACGCCCGAGAAGATCGTCGGGCCGACGAAGTTGCCCTGCTCGTAGCCGGGCACCTTCACGTTGCGGCCGTCGAGTTCAAGTTTCGCGCCGGCCTTCACGCCTTCGTCGATCAGCGACAGGATGCGTTCCTTCGCGGCCTTCGACACGACCGGGCCGACGTCCGTGCCGGCTTCCGCGCCCGCATTGACCTTCAGCGCCTTCGCCTTTTCGACGAGCTCCGGCAGCCAGTCGCGTGCCTTGCCGACCAGCACGACGACCGACGTCGCCATGCAGCGCTGGCCGGCCGCGCCGAAGCCCGCGCCGACGAGCGCGTTGATCGACTGCTCGCGGTGCGCATCGGGCAGCACGACCGCGTGGTTCTTCGCGCCCATCATCGACTGCACGCGCTTGCCGTGCTGGCTGCCGAGGTTGTACACGTGCGTGCCGACCCGCGTCGAGCCGACGAACGAGATCGCCTTGATGTCCGGATGCGTGCAGAGGCGGTCGACCACCGTCTTGCCGCCGTGCACGACGTTCAGCACACCTTGCGGCACGCCGGCCTCGATCGCGAGTTCGACGAGCTGCATCGTCGACAGCGGGTCCTGCTCCGACGGCTTCAGCACGAACGTGTTGCCGCACACGATCGCCATCGGGAACATCCACAGCGGGATCATGCCGGGGAAGTTGAACGGCGTGATGCCCGCGCACACGCCGATCGGCTGGCGCAGCGTGTAGGTGTCGACGCCGCCCGCGACGTTCTCCGCGAATTCGCCCTGCTGCAGCGTGCCGATCGAGCACGCGTGCTCGACCACTTCGAGGCCGCGGAAGATGTCGCCCTGCGCGTCGGGCAGCGTCTTGCCTTGCTCGGCCGTCAGCGTGTGCGCGATCCGTTCGAGATTGCGGCGCACGAGATCCTGGAACTTCAGCATGATGCGCAGCCGCGCGCCGATCGGCGTCGTCTTCCAGGTCTGGAACGCGCGCTGCGCGGACGCGATCGCGGCATCGACCTCGTCGAGCGTCGCAAACGGCACGCGGCCGATCACGTCCTGCGTCGCCGGGTTGACGATGTCGCCCCATTCGGCGCTTTGCGATTCGACGAATGCGCCGTCGATCAGCAGCTTGGCGGTGGGCAGGGCGAGGGTGGTCTGGGGAACTGCGGCGTTCATGGATGTCTCCGTAAAGCGGTGTGACGATGAAAAGGGTGTCTGCTTGCGCCGCGCGTGGAGGCGCGGCGGGCAGCAGGCTGAACTGAAATCGATCGAATGCCGGCCGGCGTGCTCACGCGCGTGCCGGTCGCATCAACGCGGTACACATGAGCGCGAACACGCCGAAGCCGACGAGGTACGCGATCACGTAATGCGGCTGGCCGCCGCCGGCCTTGAGCAGCGACGTCGCGATCATCGGCGCGAAGCCGCCGCCGATCACGCCGGCGAGCTGCACCGACAGCGAGATGCCGCTGTAGCGGATTTCCGCGGGGAACTGCTGCGCGAACAGCAGCGATTCCGGCGCATAGAGGATCGGGAACACGACGCCGAGGCCGAGCACGATCGCCCACCACGCGTACGACACCTGCTGCGTGCCGAGCATCATGAAGAACGGCGCGGCGAATGCGCACATCAGCACGAGGCCGATCGCGAACATCCGGCGCTGGCCGATGCGGTCGCTCAGGTGGCCGCACAGCGGCATCGTGACGAGCGACAGCGCCGCGCCGGCCGTGATCGCGTGCAGCATCTCGGCCTTCGGCAGGTGCAGCTGCTGCGTCGCGTAAGCGAGCGCGAACGTGACGACCATGTAGAACCAGGTGTTCTCGGCGGCGCGCGCGCCGACGATCGTCAGCACCTCGCGCGGATGGCGGCGCAGCGCGGCCGTCACCGGCGACTTCTCGGCCTTGCCCTGGCGCTGCATCTTCTCGAAGTCGGGCGATTCGGGCACCTTCGCGCGGATGAACCAGCCGAGGCCGACGAGCGCGATGCTCGCGAGGAACGGCACGCGCCAGCCCCACGACAGCATGTCGGCTTCCGGCAGCGCGGCCACCGCGGCCATCGCGACCGACGACAGGATCAGGCCGAGCCCGACGCCCGTCTGCGGCAGGCTGCCGAACAGCCCCTTGCGGCCCTTCGGCGCGTGCTCGACGGCCATCAGCACCGCGCCGCCCCATTCGCCGCCGACGGCCATCCCCTGCAGGAAGCGCATCGCGATCAGCAGCGCGGCGGCCCAGTAGCCGATGCGGTCGTACGACGGGATCAGCCCGATGATCATGCTCGGCACGCCCATCAGCAGCAGCGTGATCATCAGCATCGACTTGCGGCCGATGCGGTCGCCGAAGTGGCCGAACACGATGCCGCCCATCGGCCGGCCGATGAAGCCGACCGCGAACGTGCCGAACGCGGCGAGCGTGCCGACGACCGGGTCCAGCGACGGGAAGAAGATGCGGTTGAAGACGAGGGCGGCGGCCGTGCCGTAGAGGAAGAAGTCGTACCACTCGATCGTGGTGCCGGCCATGCTGGCCCAGCCGGCCAGCAGGTAGTGCTTCGCGGTGCGCGCGGGCGCCGGCGCCGCGACTGTCGCATGCTCATCGAGGGTGGATCGGGTCTGCATGGTGTCTCCGTGGTGGTGCCGCGGCTCGTGGTCCGCAGGTCACGGTCGAGTATAGTTATGCGCAGATTCATCATGTACCGATAAAGAAACCGGTTGGATGTGCATTTATGCATATCGACGGCCGGCCCGGAGACTCCAGCCCCTTTTCCCCCGCTAATGCGACACGCCACCGAGCCGGTTTCCGGCAACCTGAACTGGGACGACCTGCGCTTTTTCCTCGAAGTCGCGCGCACGCAGCGCGCGAGCGGCGCCGCGAAGCGGCTGGGCGTCGACTACACGACCGTCGCGCGGCGCATCCGCGCGCTCGAGGCCGCGATGGGCACGCTGCTGTTCGACAAGTCGCGCTCCGGCGGCTTCACGCTGACGGCCGAAGGGCAGCGGCTCGTCGCGTATGCGGACGCGATGGAGACGACCGTGCAGTCCGCGTGCGACCAGGTCGCGAACACGGGCGAGGCGCTGTCGGGCCATGTGCGGATCGGGTCGACGGAAGGGTTCGGCTGCTTTTTTCTCGCGCCGCAGCTCGCGCAGTTTCGCGCCGAGCATCCGCACGTGACGGTCGACCTGCTGCCGGTGCCGCATTTCGTCAACCTGCCCAAGCGCGAGGCCGACCTCGCGATCACGCTCGAGCGGCCCGAGCGCGGGCCTTACGTGGTCACCAAGCTGTGCGACTACCAGCTGCGGCTCTATGCGACGCGCGACTATCTCGCGAACCATGATCCGATCACCTGCACGGACGATCTCGCGCGGCACGCGTTCATCAGCTACGTCGACGATCTCGCGTTCAGCAACGAGCTGCTGTACCTGGACCGCGCGGTGCCGGGCGCGACGGCCGGGCTGCGCACGACGAGCGTGATCGCGCAGTATTTCGCGGCGCTGCAGGGCGGCGGGCTCGCGATCCTGCCGTGTTTCATGGCGGCCACGCAGCCGGCGCTGGTGCCGGTGCTGCCGGACGACGTGGTCGTCACGCGGTGCTTCTGGCTGACCTGCCGCGAGGATCTGCGCAAGCTGCGGCGCGTGACCGCGCTGTGGGATTACCTGCGCGCGGCGGCGGACGCGAATCGCGCGCTGCTGTCGGGGGAGTCGGGGAAGCTGAGGTTCGTCGGCGAGCCGGAATAGCGGCGCGGGCGGGCGTGGCGGTCGCGGTGGCCGTGGCACCAGCGACGATGCAATCGATCCGTATCAAGAAACGGCTGACCAAGATCCGCCGGTTATCGGGGAAGTTCAGATGGCTTTGACGCATGCCGGCAAGGTTTTCGTGGTGTGTGTGGCCGGGTGCGGCGTGGCTGCGTAATGGCTTGCGTCGCGCATGGTGCGGCGCCAGAACGGCGGCACGCGCGGATCGGGCGGCGCGGTTGTGCCATCATGGCCGCACCGACAGCCGCCAGGAGACGGTCGTGGAAATTCATTCGCAGTGGACGTTCGATTGCCGGCCCGAGCATGTCTGGCCGCATTTTCTCCATGCCCGGATGGACGACACGCGGCCGTTGCTGTTCCGCCTCGGCGTGCCGAAGCCGGTCAGTTGCCGCGTGCTCGAGGGCGTGCCGGCCGTCGGCAACACGCGGCAGTGCACGACCGATCGCGGCACCATCGACCAGCGGATTCTCGTGCTCGACGAGCCTCGCCGGCTGCGTTACCGGATGGTGGCGTCGACGGTGTGGTGCCGCGACTGGGTCGGCCTGCTCGAGGACGAATTCACGCTGACGCCGATCGAGGGCGGCAGGACCCGCGTCGAGCGGCGCACCGTGTTCAGCGCACGCGGCCTTTTCAAGCCGGTTCGGCAGATCGGGTTGTGGTTCGCGTTGCAGCAGGCGCACCGGTATGCGGCCCGCAACTGGCGGCGCCTCGCGATGGCGGCGCAGGGGCAGGCGGCCGAGATGGCGCCGGCGCGCTAGGCCCTGGGAGCCGGCGCTCGACGAGTTGCCAGCCACCCCGCGATCGCGCACCGGCACCCGGTTTTCAACCCGGGCACTCGAGCCGGTCCGCGAGTTCGATCAGATCCCTGACGTCGAAGTCCCACGCATCATCGGCTTTCAGGTCGGTCGTCTGGCCCGGGCCGTGTTCGGTCGGCCGCAGCACGAACGCGGTCGACAGCCCCTGCCGGCGCGCGGCCGCGAGATCGCCGTTGTGCGCGGCGACCAGGCACAGCTCGGGCGGCTCGACGCCGAGAATCTCGACGGTGTCGCTGTAGACCTGCGGCGACGGCTTGTACGCGCGAACGACCTCCGCACCGAGAATCGCATCCCACGGCAGCCCCGCGCGTTTCGCGACGTCGACCATCAACCGGATGTTGCCGTTCGACAGCGGCGCGATGATGAAGCGTCGCTTCAGCCGTTGCAGCGCCGCGACGGCGTCGGGCCACGGGTCGAGGCTGTGCCACGCGAGGTTGAGCGCGTCGATGTCGGCGTCGGGCACGTCGTCGATCCCGTAGCGGTCGAGCGTGCGGACCAGGTTCTCGCGGTGCAGGACGTCGAGCCGCACGTAGCGGCGGCGTCCGCTGCGGATTTCTTCCATCGACGGCGAATATTCGGCCCGCCATGCATCGGCGAATTCGAGCGGGTCGAGCGCGGGGGCATAGCGGTCGAGGAACGCGGCGGCGCCGCGTGCGACGCCGCTTCTCCAGTCGACGATCGTTCCGAAGACATCGAAAACGAGCGCCTTGATTTCGGCAGGGTTCGTCATGGTGATCCAGTGAGGGTCGATCGATGAGGTGGCGAATCGCCGTGCCGCCCGACTGCGCGACGCCGGTTCGATCGTCATTGAATCACGGATACGGAAAGGCGGTTTGGCCGGGCCGTGCGGGCAGCCAGGCGACGCGGAACGGATGAGGCCGGCAGCGCGCGGATGCGCGCCGCCGGCCTGAAACGTCCGCGGCCGCGCAGCCCGGTCAGCTCTTGTCGTACGAGAACTGGATGCCTGCCGTGCCGCCGGTTTCGATGAACAGGTCGATGAAGGCCGGCACGGTGGCGCTGCGCGCCCAGTCGCGCTGCAACTCGCAGAACAGCTGCGCGACGCTGATCATCCGGCCGCCGGCCTGCTCGATGCGGCGCAGCGCCGCGTCGTGCGCGGCAACCGACGTGCCGCCCACCGCGTCGACGACCACATACACCTCGTAGCCGGCCTTCAGCGCGTCGAGCGCCGGGAACGTCAGGCACGCTTCGGTCCACAGCGCGGTCATGATCAGCTTCTTGCGGCCGGTCGCCTCGACGGCCTGGCGGAACTCGACGTCTTCCCACGAATTGATGCTCGTGCGGTCGTAGGTCGGATGGCCTTCCAGCGCCGCGCGCAGTTGCGGGATCGGCGGCTTGTTCAGGCCGGTCTTCACGTTGACGGTCGAGTGGACGATCGGCAGGCCGTACGCGACGGCCGCCTTCGACGCGCCGACGATGTTGTTGATCAGCAGCTGGCGATCCATCGACGCGATGGAGTTCACCTGGACCGGCTGGTAATCGATGACGATGAACGCCGCATTCTGCGGGGTGAGCAGGTGGTCGTTCGCGGGGTCGCGAATCGGTTCGCTTGCCATGGTTGCCTCCAGAGACAGTGCAGGAAGTGAAGGGGAGTGCCGACGGGCCGGGGCGGCAGAGGGACCGGACGGAAACCGTCCGGGCCACTGCGACGACCGCGATACACGTCGAATCAAGATGCTATTCGTGCAACAAACGGCGTTCCAGTCCCTTAAAATGCCGTCAGTGTTCTATGAGTGGAACAATCATGGATGACCTGAACGACCTCTACTACTTCGTGAAGGTGGTCGAACACGGCGGGTTCACGCAGGCGGGGCGCGCGCTGGACGTGCCGAAATCGACGCTGAGCCGGCGCATCGCGGCGCTGGAGGCGCAATACGACGTGCGGCTGCTGCAGCGCACGACGCGCCGGTTCACGGTGACGGAAACCGGGCGCGAATTCTACGAGCGGTGCCTCGCCGTGCTGGTCGAAGCCGAGGCGGCGCGCGAGGTGATCGAGCGCCGGCACGCGGAGCCGCGAGGCATCGTCCGCGTGAGCTGCCCGACCGCGCTGCTCGAATACCGGGTGAGCGAACTGATCGCACGCTTCATGGCGATTCATCCGCAGGTGCAGGTCCATCTCGAGGCGACGAATCGGCGCGTCGACCTGTTGAGCGAAGGCATCGACCTTGCGTTGCGCGTGCGCTTTCCGCCGCTGGAGGACAGCGATCTCGTGATGCGCATCCTCGGCGACAGCCCGCAGCGGCTGGTGGCTGCGCCGCACTGGCTGGGCGGGCGCGCCGCGCCGTTGGATCCCGCCGAACTCGCTGGCGTGCCGAGCCTCGACTGGGGGCCGGCGCGGCATCACGTGTGGCAACTGGTCGGGCCGAACGGCGAGCAGGTGCCATTGCGCCATCACCCGCGCTTCATTACCGACGATCTGCATGCGCTGCGCGATGCGGCGATTCACGGCGTCGGCATCGTGCAACTGCCGTGCATGGTCGTCGAGGACGACCTGCGCAACGGCACGCTGGTCGACGTGCTGCCCGGATGGGCGCCGAAGGGCGGCGTGATCCACGCGGTGTTTCCGTCGCGGCGCGGGTTGCTGCCGCGCGTGCGTCTGTTGATCGACTTCCTGGCCGAACACATCCGCAGGGATTGACGTGCGGCTGCCGCGTTCGGCGTGTTGCCGCCGGGCGCGCCGAGGCGGCCGGTGCATCCCGTCGCGCTTTTATCGCATCGAGGCCGTCGCCCCGGTTGGGGCGTGCGATCGAACCGCCCGGCATCGACGCGCGCGAATCGCCCGTCGTGCGTCCTCGGCTCGCGAGATTCCCGTGTGGCGATTCCCGAATCCGGCGCGCAACCTTGCCCGGCCGCCCCGGCTCGGGTTACTCCCGACGCAATTTTCCGACAACCCGCAATAAGCAGATATCGCTGCACCGGACCGCTCTCTACCATTCGTCGAACGGCTGAGCGCCGCGACGATACGGCGCGGCACGCCTGCCGACGAAACGGAGCGTCGCCATGGAGGAGAGGAATCCGCGACCGCGGCATCGACTCGTCGCGTTGATCGCGACCGTGTCGGCGCTGGTGTTCGCCTACGGTGTGGCACGACATCTGTCGCACGCGTCGACACGCCCCCCGGATCAACAGTTTTTTTCCGTCGACGTCGATCGGGACAGGGCGCCGTGGGCGCGATCGGTGATCGCGATTCGCGAAGGCGTGCCGGCGCATATCCGCGTGCGTTCGCGCGAGGCGGGCGTGCTGATGGCGCATGAAATCCCGGGTGCGCTTGCGGCCTGCACATCCGGAACCGATCAGTCGATGGACATTCTCCCGGTCGGGATCACCGGGCGCTTTTCGCTGCACTTTCACAGCCGGACCGGCGAACAGATCGAAGTGGCCGTCATCGAGATCTATCCGGATAACTAACGATAAAGACGGAACGGAACGAAATTCGAAACGAAGTTCGAAACAGGAGGAGGCAAAGATGCACGCACTGAATCGCCTGGCGATCGCGTTATCGCTCGGCACACTCATGCTCGCCGGCTGCGGCGGAGACGACAACGTCACGACGAGCGCGACGCCCGCCGTATCGGTGGCCGACTACGTCGTGCCGCGCGTGCCCGGCTGCAGCCCCGGCGATACGCCCGAGACGGCGCTGCAAGGGCAGGTGCCCGCCGCGCTGCGCCAGTCCGGGTTCGGCGGCTTCAACTGCAACCTGAAGCGCGTCAGCCAGGTGCAGGGCGAAGGCGCGTCGTGGTCGGCGGCGACCTACACCGACCGGCAGGGCAAGACCTGCTTCTACCATGCGACGATGGGCGCCACACCGGCCTTCAACAACCCCGATGCACCGCCGCGCGTGAACCCTGGGGTGCCGGTGATCGACATCACCGATCCGGCCAAGCCGGTGCGGATGAGTTCGCTGACGTCCACGGCGATGATCGATCCGTGGGAATCGCTGCGCGTGAACGTCGCGCGCGGGATTCTCGCCGCCGACAACGGGCTCGGCGGCGGCGCCGGCCCCGAAGTCGACCTGTACGACGTGGCGACCGACTGCACGCGCCCGCAACTGCTCGCAAGCGTACCGATCGGCACGGGCGCCGACGGCGGCATTCTCCCGAGTGCCAGGCCAATGGGCCATGAAGGCGGTTTTTCCCCGGATGGCTTCACGTATTACATCGGCGGCGCCTATTCGAAGTCCTACTACGCGGTCGACGTGACGATCCCGACGCGGCCCAAGCTGATTTCTGCGATCACGATGGCCGACCTGGGCTTCGGGGCGGTTCCGCACGGGTTGTCGGTGAGCCAGGACGGCAACCGCGCATACTTCATCGGCCTCGGCAACACGGGCGCGGCGGCCGGGGCGGGTGCACCGCCGCTGGACAACGCGAACTCGAACGGCGACAACGGGTTCTTCGTCATCGACACCAGCGAAGTGCAGAGCCGGCGCCCGAATGCGCAGATGCACCGGATCGCGACGGTGCCGGTGCGCGACGGCAGTGCGGGCCAGCATACGATTCCGTTCATGGTGGGCGGCAAGCCCTATCTCGTCGAAGTGGATGAAGGCGGCTCGGGCGGAATCCAGGATCCGGGTGCGGCAGGCGTGAAGGCCGCGTGCAATGCGGGGATGACGCCATTCCCGCTGGGCCATATCTACGACATGTCGAACGAGGCGGCGCCCAAGCTCGTGTCCGAGCTGCGGCTCGAAACGCATGCGGTGCAGAACTGCAGCAAGGTGATGCCCGACATTCTCGGTCTTTCCACGTTCACGTACGGGTCGCACTACTGCAGCGTCGACAACCGGCAGAACGCCACGGCGCTCGCGTGCAGCTACTTCAACTCCGGCGTGCGTGTGTTCGACATTCGCGATCCGGCGAAGCCCAAGGAAATTGCGTACTACAACCCGCCTTCGGCAAAGTCGCCCGGCGCCGGTTCCGCGCACCTGATGTTCGGCCAGTACCGCCCAGGCGGCCCGGACTGGTGTGCGTCGCGTCTCGATTTCGACTTCGACCGCCACCTGCTGACCACGGCGTGCCAGGACAACGGCCTGCTCGTGCTGTCGTTCGAGAACGGCGCGTGGCCGTTCCCCGAAAGCACCAAAGCAACGGAGATCGGCAATTGATGCGTAGCACACGGGTTGCGCGCGGACAGTCGCGCGAGGGGGGCGCTACCGGCAGGGCAGGCGTGCGAGGCCGCGCCCGGAGCAATCCGGGCGTGGCCGGGCTGGCCCTGCTGGCGGCGCTCGCGATGCCGCTGACGTGCTCGGGGTTCGAAGCGGACGTGCACTTCGGCCTCACGTTCTGGCTCGCGCGGCAGGCGGGGTTCGCGCCCGGCGAGGCCGATGCGATTGCGCTCGCCGACCAGCGGCTGGATGCCGGCTCGATCGAATACATGACGTCGCCGCTGCAGTTCGCGTGCCTGTCGCGCTTCGCGCCCGATGCTCAGGATGCCCAGGCGGCCCACTATCCGGGCGAGACGCGGGTGCCGGCCGCTGCCACAGCCCGTCGCGTGGTGCCGGACGGCCCCGCGTCGCGGTCGTTGGTCGAAACCGCGCTACGGCGTGCGGAAGGGCGCAACGCGGGAATCATGTTGGGTGAGTTCGGCCGGGCGCTGCATGCGCTGCAGGATGCGTGGGCGCACCAGGGTACGCCGTCCGCACCCGACTGGCGCCGCTATGGGATCGAATGCGACGCCGGTCTGGCGACGGCCGCGCCAGTCGAGCGCGGTGGTCCGGCCGGCCACGCCGCCGAGATGACCTGGCGTTGGCCCGTCGATACGGAGGCGATGGCGAAGTCGACGTATCTGCAGATGATTCGTTATCCGAAGATCAACGGCGCGTCGAGAAATGCGCTGCCGTGGGAGCAGGTCCGGCCGATGCTTGCCGGTTTCATCGACGCGCGGACCAAGCACGCGAAAGCGGGCTGGTTCGTCGCGAATGGCGTGAAGGACACATCGTTTCTCGACGGCACGAGCCTGCCTGACGGGCCCGCCTGGCAGGCGGTCCGCTGGCACGGCCGGCGCGACGTGCCGAAGCCGCCCTCGCCGGGCGCGCAACCCGGCGTCGACGAGGGGCTCGCCGATTTCTACGCGCGCTTCTTCTGCGACTGGGTCACGACGTCGCCGGTGGACAGGCGCTGGCTGCCCGCACTGGCTGCCGGCCGCGCCGGCAAGCCCGACGGCGCACTGGTCGAGCAATTGACCGGCTGGCGCTTGCGGGATCACGGTGCCTATCTCGCCATCGGAGCCCCGACGCAGCCGACGGCAAGCGCCAGCGCGATCTTGCGCAACCGCGCGTCGTTCGCGGTCTTCAAATCGTTGAACGATGCGGTGTTGCCGCTCATCGTGGAGGGCGACAAGCCGTCGCCGATCCTGCCGTTCCTGGTGTTTCCGCTGCCCGATTCGGCGGACGGCAACAAGCGCGCCGTCGCGTTGATCAAGCTGCTCGATGCGCCGTACGACACGATCGGCGTGGTGTCGGAGCAGGGAAGCGGGGCCGGCTGGAAGGTCACGGGACTGATTGCGTCATCCGATTACTGACATGCACGACGACTTCGAATCTCATGCGACTCACCCGGCCAGCCGCCACGTACCACGCCGTAACGCGTGGCGGGTCGCGGGGGCTGCGGCGCTGCTAGCCTGCGCGCCGACCGGTGCCGATGCGCATGCGTGGAATATTCCCTACTACCTGCCGGTGCCGTTGTGGCTCTATGCGTATGCGGCCACCGGCACGCTCGTGGTGTCCTTCATGATTCTGGCGTTCGCATCGGGCTCGGGCACGCGCGCGCCGATGACCCGATCGCGGCGGGCATGGCGGATACCGGCCATGGCGCTCGCTGCGGGGCAGGCCGTCAGCCTGGGCTTCGTCGTCCTGCTGATCGTGTCGGGCCTCTTCGGCACCCAGAACCCGTTCGTCAATCTCGGCATGTCGGGATTCTGGCTCTGGTTCTACCTGGGGTCGATCTATGTCAGTGCGGTGTTCGGCGACCTCTATGCGTTCACGAATCCATTCGCATTGATGTTGCGGATCGCGGCGCGCTGCGTCCCGGCAATCGACCGGGGCCGGTATCGCTATCCGCGTGGCCTCGCGTCGTACCCCGCGCTGTTCGTGTATGTCGCGCTGATCGCGCTGGAGCTGTTCGGCGCGGCACGGCCGCGAGACGCCAGCCTGTTTCTTGCCGGCTATGCAATCTACGCACTGGCCGGTTCATTCTGCTTCGGCCGCGACGTGTGGCTCAGACATTTCGATGCATTCGGCATCCTGTGCGGATTGTGCGCGCGACTGTCGCCAATCGAATGGCGTCGCGGGTCGGCGCGCGAAATCGGCATCAGGCTGAGGAATCCGGTCGCCGCGATGGCAGCGGAGCCGCCGTTCGACACCAGCGTCGTGATCTTCCTATCGTTCATGTTGTCGTCGACGGCCTACGACGGCCTGCGCGATACGGCCGTCTGGAACACCTTCTTCTGGCGCGGCATCTATCCGCTGATCGTCGCGGCGTTGCCGGCGCTCAAGAACAACTACGCGATAGCGGGAGACCTCGTGCTCGCCGGGCAGTGGGCGACCTTTGCCGCGGTCGGGCTGGCCTACCATGGGCTGTTCCGGGGCTTCTGCACGCTCGGCGCGGCGGGGGCGCGTTCGGGGCTGGATGGCAGCACGTTTGCGCGGCAGTTCTGCCTGTTGCTGTTGCCGATCGCGCTGTTCTACAACGTGTGCCACTACTTCACGCTGTTCATCGATCAGGGGCGGCAGGTCGTTTCACTGCTGTCCGATCCGCTCGGCATCGGCTGGAACCTGCTGTCGATCGAACCGGCGCAGGTCGCGCCGACCGCGCTCCTGATCAACGTCGGCACCATCTGGCACGCGCAGGTCCTGCTGATTCTCGCCGGCCATGTGCTGAGCGTGGTCGTCACGCACGCGATCGCCGTCCGTCATCGCGTGCTGGCCGGCACCGTGGTGCTCAACCAGTTGCCGTTGCTGGTGCTGACGATCGCGCTGACGATCAGCGGCCTGTGGATCCTGTCGCTGCCGCTCGCGTGACGTTCGCCGCGCGCGGCTTGAGCCCGGACGGCGAGCATCCCCAGCGTTTGCGGAAGGTTGCGGAGAAGTGGCTGGTGGTCGAAAAGCCGCACGCGAGCGCGGCCTCGGTCACATCGCATCGTCCGCGTTCGATCAGGTCGCGGGCGGCTTGCAGCCGGGTTTCGACGATGTACTGATGCGGCGTCATCCCGTTGGCCTTCTTGAAGTTCCGGATGAACGAATACAGGTCGCCGGGGTAGTCGACCGCTTCGGCCAGCGTCACGAGCGTCAGCGGATCGCGGAAGTTGTCGCGGATGTACTCGACGGCCCGTCGCATGCCCTGCGCATGCGTGTACTCACGCGCCTTGCGCGTCGACTCGAGATACGACATGCGGCCGAGCGCGGCCGCGCCGAGGGTTTCGACGTAGGTCGGCCCCGACGGCATCCCCGCGACCGCATCTTCATGGATGCTCCGGATGATCTGCACGAGCAGATCGTCGCTTACGTCGAAGCGGGGCACGGCCGGCACGGTCGGCGTGCTGGCCAGCAGGCCGGAGCGCGACAGCCAGGCCACGTCGAAGTGAACGGCGAGCCACTCGATGTCGTTCGACCAGCGGCTGGAGCATGCGAAGCCGGGCGGCACGTAGGTCAACGGCGTGCGCATCACGTGTGCGGCCCAGCCGTTGCCGTCGGTGCGCATCTCCAGTCCCGTCGGTGCGCGCAAGTGCAGCGTGAAGACGGGCTCGGTCGTCTCGAGATCGATCACCTCCGACGCATTCGCGATGTAGTGATCGATCGCGACGACGCCGCGCGACGGCGTCGCAAGCTGCCGTTTCCAGCTCGCGGGCGGTTGCCAGTTCGACCGGCGTCCGTCGGGATGTTTCGCACATACATAGCTCAACGCTGGCCGGTTCTGCATGCCGTTTCCCTTCATGTTGCCTGGACCCGGGCGAAGCGTGCGCTCGCCGCGATGATCCGTCCTGGAGAATCAGCACACTGTAGGGCGTCATGCTTACTCGATGCTTACCTGTCTTGAGCGATGACGAAAAGAGACGCCCCGCGTACGGCGCGCATGGCGCGACCGTACGGCAGGGGATCACGGGACGCGGAATCGTCCGATGATTGCCCGGTTCGGAAGAAAGCCGGCCGCCTTCAATGCCACTTGCGGATCTGCACCTGCACCTTGCCGTCGCGGATCGGCATGACGTCGGGACTGTCGTCGCCTACCTCGCTCTCGATCAGGTCGTTCAGGCGGGCGTTCATCGCGAGCAGCAGCTCGCCGTGCTTTTTCCGGTCCATCGCGAGATTGCGCATCTCGCCCGGATCGCTCGCGATATCGAACAGCTCGACGTCGTTGCGCGCGAACAAGCCCTCCATCGTCGTCGGCCGGTTGAATTCGAGCGGCGAGAAATAGCGCGTGAACCGGTAGCGGCCGTCGAACACGCTGCGGATCGTGCCGCGCAACCGGAAATCGGGCTGCTGCGCGAGCGCGCGGCGCAGCAGCTCGTCCTCGGGCACGCCTTTCTGGCGCATCGCGCCCAGTTCCTTCAGCATCCATTCGCTGTCGTAGTAGAGCAGCATCGCGTAGTTGAACAGCGTGGCATCGCGCGCCGCGTGCAGCTTCGCGTCGGCCGGCTTCGCGAGCCAGCGCGTGAGGTCGTGCCCCTTCAGCGCGCTGCCGCGAATCGACGCGAGCCGCGCATCGTCGAGACCGGTGAGCCCGAGCAGCGTCGGCGCGATGTCGATGTGCGACGTCAGCGCATCGCACTGCATGCCGCCCGGATACGCGGGATGGCGGATCACGAGCGGCACGTGGTTCTGCGGCTGGTACGCGGTCGCGCCCTTGCCGACGAGCTGGTGCGCGCCGATGTGATCGCCGTGGTCGGCCGTCATCACGACGATCGTGCGTTCGTCGAGGCCGAGCGACTGCAGCGATTGCAGCAGGCGCACGACATGCGTGTCGCAGTCGCGTACGCAGTTGAAGTAGTTGTCCTGATAGATGCGCAGGCGTTCGTCGGTGAACGGATAGCGTCCGACCAGGTTCGCATGCGCGGCGTTGAACATTCCGTGCGCCGGCGGCCGCCCCGGCTCGTCGTAGGGCTGCCGCCGCGAAGCCGCGAGCGGCACGTCGTGCCATGACGTGCGATACAGCGCGTCGTTCGGCGGCGGCGCGTTGCCGAGCATCGGGTGGTTCGCGTCCTGCACTGTCGAGCCGTTCGTGTCGGTGTTCACGAACATCGCGTCGTGCGGGTTCACCAGGTTCACCGCGAGGAACCACGGCTTGCCTTCCTTCGCGAGACGCGGCGCGTGGTTGCGCATCCAGCTCACCGCCGCCTCGGCCGTGATCCCGTCGTACTGGTAGCCGCCGCGCACCATCCCGATCAGATCGCCCATGCCGAAATAGTCGTCGAAGCCGTACGACCGGATCGTGCGGTTGTAGTCGGCCACGGGTGCCGTATACGGGCTCGCGGTTTCGTGCATCGACGCGCTCAGGTGCCACTTGCCGAGATACGCGGCGTAGTAGCCGGCATCGCGCAGCATGTGACCAACGGTGCGCACGTCCGGCGACATGTCCTTCTGCCAGGGCACGCCCGTGTTGTCGAGCACGCCGGTGTGCTGGATGTGCTGCCCGGTGTAGACCGTCGAGCGCGACGGCGAGCACACGCAGGCGGCGATCTGGTGGTGCATGAACGTGATGCCGTCTCGCCGCAGCGCTTCGCGGCCCGGCACCGGGAACGGCCAGCGATCGAAGTGGCGCTCCTGGTCGGTCAGGATGAACAGGATGTTGTAGCCGGCGGGCGGCGCGGCGGGCGCGGTCGTCGCGCCGTGGAACGCGGGCGCGGGATCGACGCCCGCGCCGGCGGCGACCGGGGCGACCGGGGCGACCGGGGCGACCTGGGCGGCCGGCGGCGCGCTCGCGGCCAGCGCGTCGGCGCCGAAGCCGGCCGCCGCGACGGCCGCGCCGGCCCGCTTGAGGAACTGGCGCCGCGGGGTGGGTTCGGCGGCGGGGGTGTCCTGATCGTCTTTCACGTCGGCTGTCTCCTGGTCATGCCGGCTCGTGCCGGGGGTTTTCATGCGGACGACTATGCGGCAGGATCATGTATCGATCGATGAAAGATCAGGGTCGATTGATAACCTGACGAATATGAATGACGGAGGCGCCCGTGACCTACGATCCACGCGGCCCGGCCCGCCGCACGCGGCCGGAACCGCTCGCGCCGCCCGGCGCGCCGGCCCACGAGCAGCGCATCGCGCAGGCGCTGCGCCGGCTGCGCGTGCGCGACATGGAAACGCTCGACTCGCTCGGGCGCACACGCAGCTTCGCGCGCACGGCCGAGGCCGCGTCGATCACGCAGCCCGCGTTGTCGAAATGGCTGCGCGAGCTCGAGGACGCGCTCGGCCTGCCGCTGTTCGAACGCACGTCGCGGCGCGTCGCGCCGACCGTCTACGGCGATGCGCTGCTCGAATGCATCGGCCGCGTGCTGACCGACATGCGCGGCGTCGCGCCCGCGTTCGACGCGTTGCGTACCGGCACCGGCCGCCCGGTGTCGATCGGCCTGCTGCCGAACATGGCGCCGCAACTGATTCCGGGCGCGCTGGCGTGGCTGCGGGAAGCCGGCCGCGCGGTGCAGCTCAACGTGCGCGAGGACACGCTCGACCGGATGCTCGCGCAGGCGCAGCGCCACGAGCTCGACCTGCTCGTGTGCCGGCTCGACGCATCGGCGCTGAGCGCGGGGCTCGACGTCGCGCCGCTGTATCGCGACGACATGATCGTCGTGTGCGGGCCGCGCCATCCGCTGCTCAGGCGCGCGCGGATCGGCTGGCGCGACGCGGCCGCGTTCCCGTGGATCGCGCCGCCGCTCGGGTCGCCCGCGCGCACGGCGCTGGACGCCGAGTTCGCGAATGCGGGCTTGCCGCCACCGCCCGTGCTGATGGAATCGGTGTCATGGCAGACCAACCGCATGGTGGCCGGGCAGTCGCCTTGCCTGTTCGTGCAGTCGGCCCGCGCGTTCGAGCTGGCCGTGCGCGCAGGGGAGCGGGTCGGCCGGTTGCCGCTGAAGCTGTCGACGATGCCGGACACGGTCGGCGCGCTGTATTCGGCACCCGCGGGCGTGTCGGTCGCGGCCGCGATCGATGTATTGAAGGCCGTGACTCGCATGGAACCCGGCGCGGTGGCATGAAGGCGAACGGAGCCGGGCGCCGCCACAATCTGACGAACGGTTTGCATGCTCGCCGCGCACCACGCGCGGCGTTGCCCCGGGTTGTCGCGCCGTGCGCAAGTCTTTCGGCGAGCTGACTGCCGGCGGCAACCGCCGTGCCGACCACGCGTAACCCCTGATGCACGTGGATGCGCCGCTTGTCACGGATTGGTGTTAAATGTATTTCGGCGCGTGTTGGCACCGCGCGCAATACGGGGCGCACCGGGCATCGGCGTAAACCCGGAGCGAAATACGGCACGAAGGATCGAAAACGAATCGGGCGCATCAGACCCGATCGGACAGACGGCAGGATTCAATTTGAATACCGAACCGCAAAGTTCTCGTTACAGTCTCGGGCTCGCGGCGGAAGTGCTCGCATCCGAGCAAAGCGTGCTGAGGCTGATCACGCGCAACACACCGCTGCCGGAGCTGCTCGTCGAGGTCTGCCGGCGCGCCGAGGCGTTGCTCGGCGACGGCGCGTCGTGCACGATCCTGCTGCTCGACACCGACGGCGTGCACGTGCACGTCGGTGCCGCGCCATCGCTGCCCGTGCGGTACAGCGCGGCGATCGAAGGCGCGTCGATCGGGCCTGCGGCCGGCTCGTGCGGCACGGCGATGTACCTGCGCCGGATGGTCGTCGTCGAAGACATCGAAACCGATCCCCTGTGGGCCGACTACCGGGCCGTCGCATTGCCGCTGGGCTTGCGCGCGTGCTGGTCGGTGCCGTTCCTCGACGAAGCGGGCGTCGTGCTCGGCGCGTTCGCCGTCTATTACCGCACGCCGCGCCGGCCGGGCGACGAGGAAACCGAACTGTTGCGCGACATCGGCAACAGCGTCGGCCTCGCGGTGCACCAGGACCGGATCGCGCGACAGCTCGCGCGCAGCGAGGAACATCACCGGCTCGTGGTCAACAGCCTGAACGAAGGGATCCTCGTGGTGTCGCGCGACGGCATCGTCATCGCGAGCAACCCGAGTGCGAACCGGATGATGCGCGTGAGGGGCGACCTCGTCGGCCGCCGGCTGTCGACGGTGATCCTGCGCAAGCTGCACGAGGACGGCACGCCGATCGCGCCCGACGACTGGCCGAGCCGGCGCGCGCTCGAAACGGCCACGCCGATGCTCGGCTACACGGTCGGCTTCGGCCTGGCGGACGGCGACATCATCTGGGTGCGCGGCAACGCGGTGCCGATCGTGAGGCCGGGCGAGACGCAGGCCGATTCGGTGCTCGTGTCGTTCAACGACATCGGCCCCGTGCGCGAAGCGCAGCAGCAGTTGCGCTACCTGGCGACGCGCGATGCGCTGACGGGCCTCTACAACCGCCGCTGGCTCGGCGACCGCATGCGCGAGCTGTTCGGCGGACACGATGCGGCGGGCGGGCCCGCACGCGTCGCGATCCTGTTCATCGATCTCGTCGGTTTCAAGAAGGTCAACGACACGGCCGGCCACGACGCCGGCGACGCGCTGCTGCGCAGCGTGGCCGCGCGGCTCGCGGCGTGCGGCGGCGGCCAGTACGCGCTGACGCGGGTCGGCGGCGACGAGTTCGTGATCCTCGTCGACGACTGCGACGATCCCGACCGGCTCGCGGTGCTCGCGCGCGAGGTGATCGACGCGATCGCGAAGCCGTTCGCGATCGCGAACAACGAATACTGGCTCGGCGTGTCGATCGGGATCAGCGTCGCGCCGCGCGACGGCGACGATGCCGTCACGCTGATGCGCAATGCCGATTCGGCGATGTATGACGCGAAGCAGCGCGGCCGCAACCACTTCACGTTCTTCACCGCGCAGCTCAACCTGCGGCTGCAGCGCCGCTTCGCGATCGAGCAGTCGCTGCGGCGTGCGCTGTCGTCGGACATGCTGCGGCTCGCGTATCAGCCCGTCGTCGACGCGCGCAGCGGCCGTACGGTCGGCGCCGAGGCGCTGTTGCGCTGGACGAGCCCCGAGCTCGGGCCGATGTCGCCGGCGGAGTTCATTCCGGTCGCGGAAGATACGGGGCTGATCGTCGCGATCGGCCAGTGGGTGCTCGAAACCGCGTGCCGGCAGGCGGCCGAATGGCGCCGCACGATCGCGCCCGACCTGATGCTGGCCGTCAACCTGTCGCCGCGGCAGTTTCACGAAGGGCTCGTCGAATCGGTCGGTCGCTGCCTCGCGCAGACCCGGCTCGATCCGTCCGCGCTCGAACTCGAGATTACCGAAGGACTGCTGATGAACGACACGGAAACCGTGCTGCCGATGCTCGAGGCGCTCACGGACATGAACGTGCGAATCTCGGTCGACGATTTCGGCACCGGCTATTCATCGCTCGCGTACCTGAAGCGCTTTCCGCTGCACAACCTGAAGGTCGACCGCTCGTTCGTGTCGGGCGTGCCCGATCATCACGACTCGGTGGCGATCACGCAGGCCGTGGTCGCGATGGCGCATTCGCTCGGGATGAAGGTCACGGCCGAAGGGGTCGAGACGCAGGCGCAATCGTGGTTCCTGCAGCAGATCGGCTGCGACATGCAGCAGGGCTATCTGTTCAGCCGGCCGCTGGACCCGAGCGACTACGCGCGCCGGCTCGGCGCCGTGTGAGCGCGACGCGCGTTCGGCGTTCGGCGCTCAGTCGACGGGCGGCCCGCCGAACCCGCCGGGGACCGGCGCCGTCGGCGTCGCATCGATCTCGACGCGGTTCTTGCCTGCGTGCTTCGCGCGATAGAGCGCACGGTCGGCCGCTTCGATCAGCAGCGTCGTCGGCAGGCCGGGCATCGGCACGATGCTCGCGCCGCCGATGCTGATCGTCACGGTGTTGCCCGTCGACGAATGCGCGTGCCGCAGCCGCAGCGCCTCGACCGCGAGGCGGATCTTCTCGCCGAGCAGCCGCGCGGCGCCCGGCGACGTGGCCGGCATCACGACCGCGAATTCCTCGCCGCCGAAACGCGCGGCGAGATCGCCCGACTGGCCGAGGCAGCGCTCGATGGTCGACGCGATCTGCTTGAGCACGCTGTCGCCCGACACGTGGCCGTACGTGTCGTTGTACAGCTTGAAGTTGTCGACGTCGATCATCAGCAGCGACAGTTCGCTGCGCTCGCGCGTGCCGCGCCGCCATTCCGCGGCGAGGTATTCGTCGAGATAGCGCCGGTTCGACAGCCCGGTCAGGCCGTCGGAATGCGTGAGGCGCCGCAGCTCGAGATTGGCTTCGAGCAACTGCTGCTGCGATTGCCGCAGCGCGCGGTAGGCCTCGTCGCGCTGCAGCAGGTTCATGTACGAGCGCGAGTGGTAGCGCACCCGCGCGACGAGCTCGATGCGGTCGGGCAGCTTCACGAGGTAGTCGTTCGCGCCGGCCGCGAACGCGGCGCTCTTGATCACGGGCTCTTCCTGCGTCGACAGCACGATGATCGGCACGTCGCGCGTCGCCGGATTCGCGCGGTACGCCTTCACGAGGCTCAGCCCGTCGGTGCCGGGCATCACGAGGTCCTGCAGGATCACGGTCGGCCGCGTCTCGATCGCGGTGGCCATCGCGTCGTCCGAACGCGGGCAGTAGTGGAAATCGATGCCTTCCTCGTCGACGAGCGCACGCCGCACGGCTTCCGCGACGATCGTCTGGTCATCGACCAGCAGCACCATCGCCGGCACGTCGACGGGCGGCGTATAGGGGCCGCCTGGCGGGCGAGTCAGGTCAATGGTCATGATCGACGCGGGTTGTTGCGGTTGTTGCAGGAGCAGGCATGGGTGTTGCGCGTGTTCATCGTCGGGCTCAGATTTTCGCGAGCGCCGCCAGCTCGCCCGCGATGCGCCCGAGCGGCAGGATCGCGCGCGCCGCGCCGAGTGTCGCGGCCGCTTTCGGCATGCCGTACACGGCGCTCGTCGCCTCGTCCTGCGCGATCGTATGGTAGCCCTTCATCCGCAGCGCCTTCAGGCCGATCGCGCCGTCGCGGCCCATGCCGGTGAGCAGCACGCCGATCACGCGGCCGGGCCAGTGCTCGGTCAGGCTGTTGAAGAACACGTCGACCGACGGGCGATACGGCGTGGCGGCCGGCTCGCGCGTGTATTCGAGCGTGCCGGCACGGGTGATGCGCAGGTGGTCGTCGGTCGCGGCGAGCAGCGCGACGCCCGGCTGCGGGCGGTCGCCTTCGCGCGCGACGCGCACGGCGAGCGGTGTCTGGCCGTCGAGCCATTGCGCCATGCCTTCGGCGAACGCGCGGTCGACGTGCTGGACGATCACGATCGGGGCGCTGAAATCGGCCGGCAGGCCGCCGAGCACCGACGCGAGCGCGCCGGGGCCGCCGGCCGATGCGCCGATCGCGACCAGCGGGCCGCCGCCGGCGCGGGAGGCCGTGCCGGCGACGCGCGTGCCGCCGGGCGCGTCGAGCAGGCGGCCGATCTGGTCGATCTTCGCGAGCAGCAGGCGGGTCGTGTCGCCGGCCGCGCCGTCGCCGAGCCGCGGCGTATCGACCGCGTCGAGCGCGCCGGCGCCCATTGCCTCGAACACGCGCCAGGCATTCGCGCCGATGCAGCTCGTCACGATCAGGATCGCGCACGGTCGTTCGGATCGCATGATCCGCCGCGTCGCTTCGATCCCGTCGAATTTCGGCATGATCAGGTCCATCAGCACGACGTCGGGCGGCTGCGCGGCGCACAGCTCGACGGCTTGTGCGCCGTCGGTCGCGACCCACAGCACGCGGTGCTCGGGCCGGCGCGCGATCGCGCGGCGCATCGCCTCGACGGCAAGCGGGAGGTCGTTGACGATGCCGATGTTCACAAGCGGAATTCTCCGGTCGGTTCGTAGTGTTGGAGGTGGGCCGGGTTCATGGAAGGGGCTGCCTGTTCGGCGCCGCCGGACGGCATCGGCGGCCGGACGGCACGGCATTCTTTTGGGTTGGCGACGCCCGCATGCTGTCATGCGGCGCGGGCGGCGGCAATCGAAAAATTCGCGCATGGTGCCGTTTCAGTGCGTTTCCTCTATGACGACGCGGTGTTTGCCGACAGCAGGGGAGCCGGGTCGGCCCGCGCATGCCGGTCCGGCGGTTTCGGCACGACCGGCCGCGCAAGCCGGCATGTTACCGTGGCGGCTTCGATAAAAATGACGGGGGAGAATGCCGGATGACCGTGCCCGATACCCTGCTGGTCAGCCGCGATCCGTACGCGCCGGTCGTGACCGAGCACGACGGCCGCTTGCTGTACCGGATCCCCATCGAGAGCGGGCATGCGTCGTTCCACCGCGATTTTCCGGTCGATCCGGACGCGGTGCGCGTGCTGCGCGACGACGCCGAGCGCTTTTACTTCCTGTTCGCGGCGCTTCACCATCCGTACCAGCTGCGCGCAACGAACCTGTCCGACGCGGAACGCGAACGCTACTTTCGCACGATCCTGTTTGCCGGCCGCGACGAGGTCGAAGCGTTCATGACGGAACTTGACCGCGCCAGCAACGGCGCGGTCGCGAACCTGCTGAGGATCTTCACGCAGGCCGACTACCGGCAACTGCGCGCGGGCCGGTGGTTCGACATGGGCGCCGGTACGCCGGCCGCGTAGCGCCCGGGGGCTGCCCGTCATCCGTTCCGACGGGCGAGGGCCGCACCGTCAATGGCTGCGCGCGTACCCCTGGATCAGCGCGCGCATCATGCCTTCGACGGTCGCGTCGAGCAGGTCGGCTTCCTGCTCGGACTCCTCGACGAGCGCGGCATACGCGGTCGCGAGCGTCACGCGATCGACCTCATGGCGTTGCTCCATCAGCGTCACCATCCCGTCCTTCGCCAGATGAGCGGAGAACGCGCGGCTGCCGATGGTCTGGAATACGTCAATCATGGCGGCTCTCCCGTCCGTTGCCGATGCTTTCCAGTGTAGTCGGCGCACCGGGGCTCCGCCACGCGCGGCGGGCCGCTGCATGCCGCCGGCCGGGGCGCTGACGCGCGTGCCGCAACCGGCGCGTTCGCGTCCCCCGTTTCCTCCGATGAAACTCCACCGACACCTGGCCCGGGCACGGCGTTCGCACACTTCAACGTTTACCCGGAGCAGTAAATTGTCGACTTTTTGTCGATAAAGTCTCGTGTTAGATTGCGCCGTCAGAGCCCGGTCCAAACCGGGCAGGCGGCGCGTTGCCAAGGCGCCGTGCATTCGACACAAGGAGGAGCAATGCTGGTGCTGATTGGGGTGCCGATCGTCGTGATCGGTTTTGCGCTGCGCTTCAATGCGCTGCTGGTGGTCACGATCGCGGGGCTCGCGACGGGGCTGGCGGGCGGGCTGAATCTCGTCGACATCGTCAGCGCGTTCGGCAAGGCGTTCACCGAAAACCGCTACATGGGGCTCATCTGGCTGACGCTGCCGGTGATCGCGCTGCTCGAGCGCAACGGGCTCAAGGAGCAGGCGAAGCGGATGATCTCGCGCGTGCAGGCGGCCACCACGGGCCGCGTGCTGATGCTGTACTTCGTGCTGCGCCAGGCGACGGCCGCGCTCGGTCTCACGTCGCTCGGCGGCCATGCGCAGATGGTGCGGCCGCTGATCGCGCCGATGGCCGAGGCCGCCGCGGTCAACCGGCATGGCGAGCTGCCCGAATCGGTGCGCCAGCAGATCCGCGCGCATGCATCGGGCGCCGACAACGTCGCCGTGTTCTTCGGCGAGGACATCTTCATCGCGATCCAGTCGATCCTGCTGATCAAGGGCTTTCTCGAACAGAACGGCATCTCCATCGAGCCGCTGCACCTGTCAGTGTGGGCGATCCCGACCGCGATCGCCGCACTCGTGATCCATTGCACGCGCCTTGCGTTGCTCGACCGCCGGCTTACGCGCGGCTTCGGCCTGGTGGGGCAGGAGGGCACGCGATGATCGGCCTCGAATCGCTGTACACGCTCGCGGGGCTGATGTTCGCCGCGTTCGCCTTCTTCAACCTGACCGATCGCACGAACCCGCGCCGCATCGTCAATTTCGCGTTCTGGGCGATCTACGCGCTCACGTTCCTGTTCGGCGCGCTGCTGCCGCATTTCGTGACGGGCTGCCTCGCGATCGCGCTCGCGGTGATCGCCGGTTCGGGCAAGCTCGGGCGCGGCACGTCCGACGAAGCCGGGGAAGCGGCGGCCGTGCGGCGCGAGACGCTCGCGCAGCGTTTCGGCAACAAATTGTTCCTGCCCGCGCTGCTGATTCCGGTCGTCACGCTGATCGGCACGTTCGCGTTGAAGCTCGTGCCGTTCGTCGAGCAGAAGAGCGTGACGCTGATCTCGCTCGTGCTCGGCACGCTCGTCGCGTTCGCCGTCGCGCTCGCGATGCTGCGCGACTCGCCCGTGCATGCGGTGAAGGAGGCACGCCACACGATGGACGCGGTCGGCTGGGCCGCGATCCTGCCGCAGATGCTCGCGGCGCTCGGCGCGCTGTTCGCGGTGGCCGGTGTCGGCGGCGTGGTGTCGGGGCTCGTGAAGGCGTGGGTGCCGATCGATTCGCCGTTCGCGGTGGTCGCGGCCTACACGGTCGGCATGGCGCTGTTCACGATGATCATGGGCAACGGCTTCGCCGCGTTCCCCGTGATGACGGCCGGCATCGGCCTGCCGCTGATCGTCCACCAGTTCCACGGCAACCCGGCGATCGTCGGCGCGATCGGGATGCTGAGCGGCTTCTGCGGTACGCTGATGACGCCGATGGCCGCGAACTTCAACATCGTGCCGGCGGCGCTGCTCGAACTGAAGGACAAGAATGGCGTGATCAAGGTGCAGTGGCCGACGGCCTTGCTGCTGCTCGCCGTGAACACGCTGCTGATGTACGCGTTCGCATTCCGCTTCTGACGAGATCCCCATGACCGACCGACTGACCCCCGAACTCGCCTCGAAATTCGCGTCGCTCGCGCTCGCGCACCTGACCCGCGAATATCCGAACAAGCTCACGCATTCGCTCGAAGGTCCGCACGACGTGCAGGGGCCGCGCGCGCTGCACCCGATCTTCTACGGCAGCTACGACTGGCACTCGTGCGTGCACGGCTACTGGCTCGTGCTGCGCGTGCTCGAACGCTATCCGGCATTGCCGGAGGCCGAACGCATCGTCGCGATCGTCGACGCGCACTTCACCGACGCGAACGTTGCCGGCGAGCGCGCGTATCTCGCGCGGCCGCACAACGCCGGTTTCGAGCGGCCGTACGGCTGGGCGTGGCTGCTCGCGCTGTCCGCGCAACTGGAGCGGCTCGCGCTGAAGGGGGCGATGCCGCAGGCCGCGCGCTGGGCGAAGACGATGGCGCCGCTGACCGACCTGTTCGTGTCGCGCTTCGAGACCTTCCTGCCGAAAGCGACCTATCCGCTGCGCGTCGGCACGCACTTCAACACCGCGTTCGCGCTGGCGCTCACGCTCGACTTCGCGCGCGACACGCAGCGCGACGGGCTCGCGGCGCTGATCGTCGATACCGCGAAGCGCTGGCACCTGAACGATGTCGCATGCCAGGCGTGGGAGCCGTCGGGCGACGAATTCCTGTCGCCCGCGCTGATGGAGGCGGAGCTGATGCGGCGCGTGCTGCCGGCTGCCGAATTCGAC
Source organism: Burkholderia sp. AU45274 (assembly GCF_030482505.1). Taxonomy (NCBI): domain Bacteria; kingdom Pseudomonadati; phylum Pseudomonadota; class Betaproteobacteria; order Burkholderiales; family Burkholderiaceae; genus Burkholderia; species Burkholderia sp. AU45274. The sequence goes on from NZ_JAUJQE010000001.1 coordinate 861,297, forward strand.
GGCTGGTTCGCGCGCTTCCTGCCCGATCTCGCGCGCGGCGAGCCGGCGACGCTGTTCGAGCCGGCGACGGTCAGTGATCGCAGCGACGGCAAGATCGCGCACCTCGACGGGCTGAACCTGAGCCGCGCGTGGTGCCAGCGTGCGCTGGCCGGCGCGCTGCCGGAAGGCGATGCGCGGCGCGCGAAGCTGCTCGACGCGGCCGACCGGCATCTCGCGAGCGCACTCGCGCACGTGGCCGGCGACTACATGGGCGAGCACTGGCTCGCGACGTTCGCGTTGCTGGCGCTGGAGGCGTAGCGCGCGAAACCCCGCCGGCGGCAAGGTCTTCGGCGCGCGGCTATACTCGCCGCTCGGGCCGTATCGCGCAGCATGCGTTGCGTGGTGCGGCCATCTGTTTCCCTGCCGCCTCGCCATGGACAAGCTCATTTCCTACGTTGCCGCGATCCACGGACTCCCGGGCCCGGTGTCGGTCGTGTCGCACACGATGTCGCACGACCGCTGGACCGACGACGATGTCGAAGTCACGCGCGACGAAACCGAATACCGCTTCGACAACGGCGCGATCGTGCGTCGCTCGGTCGAGCAGGACCGCGCGCCGTCCGACCTGCTGTGCGCGGAATGCTGGATCGACTATGACGTGCTCCGCCATCCCGATGCGCAAGCGATCGGCCCGACGCGGATGACGTTCGACAACGCCTGCCGCGAGACTTTCTGGCTGCGCTACCACCTCGCGTGAACGTGTGACGGCATAGCGGTGCGACCGCGCGCGGCCGCATCAACCCGGCGGCGCACCCTCAGCCGCATGCAGCAGCGGCGCGAGCCGCGTAGCCGCCTCCCGCATCTTCGGCACGTTCTCCAGCAGGTCGTTGAGCGTCGCGCGCGCGGTCGGCGCATGCACGGCGAGCGCCGCGAGCACACGGCCGCTTGCTGCCTCCTTCACCGGCACCGCAACCGCCACCATCCCGCGCACGAACTCCTCGTTGTCGATCCCGACGCCGCGCGCGGCGAGCCGGTCGAGCTCGGCCGCAAGCAACTGCGCATCGGTCAGCGTCCGGTAGGTCATCTTCTTCAGCGTGAGCCGCGCGAGCATCGCATTGCGCTCCAGCGCATTCAGCTGCGACAGGAACAGCTTGCCGCTCGCCGTGCAATGCAGCGGCACGCGCATGCCGGGCCGCATCTCGAGCCGTAGCGGCTCGGTCGTCTCGACGCGTTCGACGTACAGCACCGTGTCGCCGTCGAGCGCGGTGAGGTTGCAGGTCTCGCCAAGCACGTCGACGAGCGAGCGCAGCACCGAGCGGCAGCCGCGCGTGAAGGTGTTGTTCGACAGTGCCGCGAGCGCGAACTGCGCGGCGCGCGGGCCGAGCGCGATGCCGCGATCGTGGCCGCGCGAGTCGGGCATGTGGATCACGTAGCCGCGCGTTTCGAGCGATTCGATCAGGCGCAGCAGCGTCGCCTTCGGGATATGCAGCCGCGCGGCGAGTTGCGACAGCGTGTAGGGCTGACCGGCCGACGCGAGCGCTTCGAGCACCGCGAGCGCGCGCAGGACGCGCGCGTCGTCGGCGGGCGCGCCATCGGGCGGCGCGGGGGCGGTTTCGCGCATGTGTCTCCTCCGTCGGGATCGGCGTGCGTCCCGGGATGGTGTGTGCGAGGGAAATGAAACGAATTGAACGGTTTTTGTACCACATTCGCGACGTGGACAATAAATCGGCTTGTATGCGTTCCGTGGGCTCAATAAATTTGGACGAAACATACCGGATTTTTCCAAAACCCCGGAACGGAGACACGAATGACACGCAGCTTCGACTATGTCGTGGTCGGCGCGGGATCGGCCGGTTGCGTCCTCGCCAACCGGCTGTCCGACGGCGGCCGCCATACGGTGTGCCTGCTGGAAGCGGGCCCCGTCGACCGCTACATGTGGATCCACGTGCCGATCGGCTATGGCAAGACGATGTTCCACCCCGTGTACAACTGGGGCTTCCACACCGATCCCGATCCGAACATGCACAACCGCCGCCTGTACTGGCCGCGCGGCCGCACGCTCGGCGGCTGCAGCTCGATCAACGGGCTGATCTACGTGCGCGGGCAGCAGCAGGACTACGACCATTGGGCCGCACTCGGCAATCGCGGCTGGAGCTGGCGCGAGTGCCTGCCGTATTTCCGCAAGCTCGAACACAACACGCTCGGCGAAGGGCCCACGCGCGGCACCGGCGGCCCGCTGTGGGCGTCCGCGATCCGGCAGCGGCACGAACTCGTCGATGCGTTCGTGGCCGCGTCGAACCGGCTCGGCGTGCGCACGGTCGACGATTTCAACACGGGTGACCAGGAAGGCGTCGGCTATTACCAGCTCACCACGCGCAACGGGCTGCGCTGCTCGACGGCGGTGGCGTACCTGAAGCCCGCGCGCGGGCGGCCGAACCTGCATGTCGAAACCGATGCGCAGGCGCTGAAGGTGCTGTTCGACGGCGCGCAGGCGTCCGGCGTGCGGTACGTCCAGCATGGCAAGGTGCATGAGGTGCGCGCGCTGCGCGAGGTGATTCTCGCGGCCGGCGCGCTGCAATCGCCGCAACTGCTGCAGGTGTCGGGCGTCGGGCCGGCCGCGCTCTTGAACCGGCACGGGATTCCGGTCGTCGCCGATCGCGCGGGCGTCGGCGAGAACCTGCAGGATCACCTGCAGATTCGTCTGATCTATGAAGTGACGAAGCCGATCACGACCAATGACGAACTGCACTCGTGGATCGGTCGCGCGAAGATGGGGCTGCAGTGGGCGCTGTTCCGTGGCGGCCCGCTCGCGATCGGCATCAACCAGGGCGGGATGTTCTGCCGTGCGCTGCCGGACGAATCGGCGACGCCGGACATCCAGTTCCATTTCTCGACGCTGTCGGCCGATTCGGCCGGCGGCAGCGTGCATCCGTTTCCCGGCTGCACGTATTCGATCTGCCAACTGCGGCCCGAATCGCGCGGCACCGTGCGCATCCGCACCGACGATACGCGCGACGCGCCGTCGATCCAGCCGAACTATCTCGACACCGAGCGCGACCGCCGCACGACGGTGGCCGGCGTGCGCTTCGCGCGCCGCGTCGCGGCCACCGAGCCGATGGCGCGGCTGATGAAGCGCGAGGTGCGGCCGGGCGCGGACGCGCAGACTGACGACGAGCTGCTCGAGTTCTGCCGGGAATACGGGCAGACGATCTTCCATCCGTCCGGCACCGCGAAAATGGGCGTCGCGAGCGATCCGCTCGCGGTCGTGGACGAGCGGCTGCGCGTGTACGGCACGCGCGGGTTGCGCGTGGTCGACTGCTCGATCATGCCGACCCTCGTATCGGGCAATACCAACGTGCCGATCGTGATGGTCGCCGAGAAGGCGTCCGACATGATCCTCGAGGACGCGCGCGCGGCCGATCGCGGCCACAGCGTCGCGCCGGCCGCCGAGGCGCTCGCGTAGGGCGTCGCCACGCATCACCCGCGTGGCCCGTGCGCCTGCGCCCGGACGGCCGCCGCGCGTTCATCGATGCCCCCGCCGGTACGGCGCCGGGGCGGGTTGCGGCGCATCCTTACCTGGAGAAGCTCGCATGGCAATCGATTCCCGGGTCGTCCGACGCGTGGCCGCGGCCAGCGTGATCGGCGCGACCGTCGAGTGGTACGACTTTTTCCTGTACGGCGTGGTCGCCGGCATCGTGTTCGACAAGCAGTACTTTCCGGCCGGCGACGCGTTCGTGTCGACGATGCTCGCGTATGCGACGTTCGCGGTCGGCTTCATCACGCGCCCGCTCGGCGGCTTGCTGTTCGGCCATCTCGGCGACCGCGTCGGGCGCAAGTCCGCGCTGATCCTGACGATGCTGATCATGGGCGTGTCGACGGCCGGCGTCGCGTTCCTGCCGACTTATGCGCAGATCGGCATGTGGGCGCCGGTGCTGCTGCTGACGCTGCGCGTGCTGCAGGGCATCGGCCTGGGCGGCGAGTGGGGCGGCGCGGTGCTGATGGCCTACGAGTACGCGTCGCCGCACCGGCGCGGGCTGTATGCGAGCCTGCCGCAGATCGGGCTCGCGATCGGGCTGTGCCTCGCGGCCGGCGTGGTCGCGGCGCTGTCGCGTGCGCTGCCGGACGCCGCCTTTCTCGCGTGGGGCTGGCGCGTCGCGTTCGCGGCGTCGCTGCTGCTGGTGGCGGTCGGCTTCTACATCCGCACGCGGGTGGCCGATACGCCCGAGTTCGTCGCGCTCAAGCGCCAGCGGCGCGATACGAAGCTGCCGGTCGTCGAGCTGCTCGCCAACTATCGTCGGGCGATCCTGCTCGGGATGGGCGCGCGTTATATCGACGGCGTGTTCTTCAACGTGTTCGCGGTGTTCTCGATCGGCTACATGACGCGCAACCTGTCGATCTCGCGCGGCGACGCGCTGCTCGGCGTGATGAGCGCGGCCGTCGTGATGTGCGTGTTCATCCCGGTGTTCGGCGGGCTGTCCGACCGGCTCGGCCGTGCGCGCGTGTACCGGTGGGGCGCGACGCTGTGCGGGCTGTCGGTGCTGCCCGCGTTCTGGCTGCTGCAGACGCAGTCGACCCACCTGCTCGCCGTGTGGCTCGCGCTGGTGATCCCGTTCGGGATCTTCTACGCGATGGCGTACGGGCCGGAAGCCGCGCTGTTCGCGGAGCTGTTCGACGCGAACGTGCGTTACACGGGGATTTCGTTCGTCTACCAGGTGTCGGGCATCTTCGCGAGCGGGCTCACGCCGATCGTCGCGACCGCGCTGCTGCGCGTGAACGGCGGGGCGCCGTGGCTCGTCGGGGTTTACGTGATGTTGTCTGCACTTCTGTCGATCGTGTCCGCGCGGGCGATCGAGAAGCGCGGCGGCGTGGACGGCGTCGCGGTGCGGGCGATGTGACAGCGGGTGGGGTGGGGCGCGGGGTCGTATCGGCGGGGCGGTCGTCGGTCGGTGCCGTGCCCACACCTGAGCCGACACCCGAGCCCACGACGACGGCCACGGCTACGCCAACGCCCATGCCCATGCCCACGCCCACGCCAACGCCAACGCCAACGCCGCTGACCGTTGCCGTCAGCGGGTCGTCCGATGCTGCCGGCTGATCGATTTCCCGGTGGTGGCAGGCCCGCGCCGCACCCCTTGCCGATCGCGACCCACCACCGGCTGCCCGCCATTCGGCCGCCCGCGCGCTGGTCCAAGCGAATCCGGTCGACTGGCCCTACCTGCGACAAATCGGCCTGCCTACACTTTCCTCGACAGATCGCCGCATTGAAGCATCTGCACACGATCGACCCGAAGAGAACGATCAGGAGACAGGCATGACCAACAGGCAGTCGGCAGCATTCGCCCGTGCGGCGAGCGTGCGCCCCGCATCAGTCAGTCGAATCGCCTCGCGCGCCCGTTGCGGCGTGGCAGGCCAGCCCGCGTCGGAGGTCTGAGCATGTCGACCCCTTCCATCGAACGCACCGCGAGCGGTTTCAACGGCGGCCGGCCGAACGACACGCGTTACGACCCGACCTACGATCCGCTCGTGTCGCCGGGGCCCGGGTGCGGCCGGCAGTACGCGCCGACCTACTGGGTCGCGACGGCCGGCACCCCGCCGCCCGACGACGGCCCCGTGACGCGCGATCTCGATGTCGACGTCGCGATCATCGGCGCCGGCTACACGGGCCTCGCGACCGCGCTGTGCCTCGCGCGGGACCACGGCATCAAGGCCGTCGTGCTGGAAGCCAACCGCACGAGCTGGGGCTGCAGCAGCCGCAACGGCGGGCAGGGGCAGAACGCATCGGGCCGGCTGTCGCGCTCGCAGTGGATCGAGCGCTGGGGCAAGGACGTCGCGCTGAAGATGCACGACGAGATCCTCGAAGGCTTCGAGAACTTCAAGTCGCTCGTGGCGGAAATCGACTGCGACCCGCAGCCGGGCGGCCATTTCCTGATCGCGCATCGTCCGCGCATCATGGCCAAGCTCGCGGCCGAGGCGAAGGTGTGGAAGGACGTGTTCGGCTATCCGTCCGAACTGCTGAGCGCCGAAACCTTCCGTCGCGAATTCATCAACGACCACGAAGCGGCCGGCGCGCTGCACGAGCCGGAAGGCATCGGCATCCACGCGCTGAAGCTCGCGTTCGGCTACCTGCGCCTCGCGCGCGAAGCCGGCGCGAAGGTGCATACGAGCAGCCCGGTGCTCGGCTTCGAGACGATCGACGGCGTGCACCACCTGCGCACGCCCGGCGGCGTCGTGCGGGCCCGTGCGGTCGGCATCGCGACCGGTGCGTATACCGCGCAGACGCTGCATCCGTCGCTGCGCAGCAAGGTGATGCCGATCCTGTCGAATTCGATGGTGACGCGCCCGCTCACCGACGCGGAGATCGACGCATGCAATTTCCGCACGACGCAGGTGCTGACCGACACGCGTACGCTGCGCTTCTACTACCGTTTCCTGCCGGATCGCCGCTTGCAGATCGGCAGCCGCAGCGCGATCACCGGTGACGATGCGCCGAACCCGCGTCACTTCGAATTGCTGAAGGACGGGATGGCGCGCAAGTTCCCCGCGCTGCGCGGCGTGGAGATCGACTATTCATGGTGGGGCTGGGTCGACGTGAGCCACGACATGATGCCGCGCGTGTGCCAGCCCGACCCGCGGCAGTCGGTGTACTACGCGCTCGGCTACGGCGGCAACGGCGTGTCGTACTCGCAGCAGGCCGGCCGCCGGCTGGCCGAGCAGATCGCGGGGAAGGGCGCACGGCAGACGCTGCCGATCTTCACGTCGCCGCTGCCTGGCCACCCGTTCGCGCCGTTCCGGCGCCTCGGGCAACGGATGCTCTACCTGTCTTACTTCAGGAACGACGAAAAGCCCTGAACGTAGTGCATATCGCCCGGCGTGACACAACGCGCGCCGGGCTGTCGAACACAATAAAAGCAATAGAAATCCGTGCGGCCGGGGCTGCAGGCGCCCCTGCACGCGCCGTCGCCGGCGGCGCCCGCGCTCACCCGATGGTGGTGTGCGGGCGGCGTCCGGACAACTGGATATGGAGAAGACATGCAACCCTCGAATCAGAGTGACCTGAAGTGTGGGCTCAAGCAGCGCCACATGACGATGATCGCGCTTGGCGGCGTGATCGGTGCCGGGCTGTTCGTCGGCAGCGGCGTGGTGATTCAGCAGACCGGGCCGGCCGCGATCCTGTCGTTCCTGATCACGGGCGGGCTCGTCGTGCTCGTGATGCGGATGCTCGGCGAGATGGCATGCGCGATGCCGGCCGTCGGTTCGTTCTACGAGTACGCGCGGCTCGCGTTCGGCAACTGGCGCGGGCCCGGCAAGATGGCGGGCTTCCTGACCGGCTGGATGTACTGGTATTTCTGGGTGATCGTCGTCGCGCTCGAAGCGGTGGCCGGCGCCAAGCTGATCCAGTTCTGGCTACCGGATACGCCCGCATGGATCATCAGCCTCGCGCTGCTGGTCGTGCTGACGCTCACGAACCTGATCTCGGTCGGCAGCTACGGCGAGTTCGAGTTCTGGTTCTCGTCGATCAAGGTCGGCGCGATCATGGTGTTCCTGTTCCTCGGCGGCCTCTACGTGCTCGGCCTGTGGCCCGCGTCGATGCACACGACGTCGGTGCTGCCGACGCTGCTCGGCCACGGCGGCTTCATGCCGCTCGGCATCGGGCCGGTAATGAGCGGGGCGGTCGCGGCGACCGGCTTCTACTTCGGCGCCGAGATCGTCACGATCGCGGCGGCCGAGGCGAAGGAACCGGCGAAAGCGGTTGCGAAGGCCACCAATTCGGTGATCACGCGCGTGCTGGTGTTCTACGTCGGCTCGGTCGCGCTCGTCGTGGCGCTGGTGCCGTGGAACTCGCATCAGATGGCCACGCCGTACGTGAGCGCACTCGAAGTGATGGGCCTGCCGGCTGCCGCCAACGTGATGAACGCGATCGTGCTGACGGCCGTGCTGTCCGCGCTCAACTCGGGCCTCTATGCGGCGTCGCGGATGCTGTTCGCGCTGACCCGCCACGGCGACGCGCCGGCCGCGCTCGCGAAGGTCAACAAGCGCGGCGTGCCGGTGCGCGCGATCCTGCTCGGCACGGTGTTCGGTTACGTGTCGGTGGTGATGTCGTACGTGTCGCCCGATACCGTGTTCGCGTTCCTCGTCAATTCGTACGGCACCGTCGCGCTGTTCGTGTACGTGTTGATCGCGTTCTCGCAACTGCGCCTGCGCAAGCGCCTCGACCCGGTGGCCGCCAGCAAGCTGCGCGTCAAGATGTGGGCGTATCCGTACCTCACCTGGGTCGCGATCATCGGGATGGTCGGCATCCTCGTCGCGATGGCGTTCATCCCCGACCAGCGCAAGCCGCTGTGGCTCGGTGTCGCCAGCCTCGGCGTACTGGTCGTCGCCTACGGGCTCACGCGCCGCAGCCGCCGCGAGCATCTCGACGACAGCGAACTGCTCGCCTATCCGCCGCGTTGATGCCGGGTAATGCGCGCTAACGCCTGACGCCGAAGGCCCGGCCCGCGTGCCGGGCCTTCGTGCATGCGGCTTCAGGCCCGAGCCGATGGATGACCGGGGCAACTATCGGCGCAACTATCGGGCCGACCGATAGCACCGATCAGAGGATGCGACTTTATGTCGGCCGCGTGCCGGCATAGCATGGATGAACCGATTCACGGGTGCGCCCGCCGGGCGCGCCCTCATCCGCGAATCCGCGAACGAGGACAGACGATGGAACATCGGGCACGCGAGCGGGACGAGCAGGCCGAGATCAAGACGACGACGTGCTACATGTGCGCGTGCCGCTGCGGCATCCGCGTGCACCTGCGCGACGGCGAGGTGCGCTATATCGACGGCAATCCCGCGCATCCGCTGAACCAGGGCGTCATCTGCGCGAAAGGTTCGTCCGGAATCATGAAGCAGTATTCGCCCGCGCGGCTCACGCAGCCGCTGATGCGCAAGCCGGGCGCCGAGCGCGGCGACGCGCAGTTCGAGCCGGTGTCGTGGGAGGTCGCGTTCGACGTGCTCGAAAAGCGTCTCGCGCACCTGCGCGCCACCGACCCGAAGCGCTTTGCGCTGTTCACCGGCCGCGACCAGATGCAGGCGCTCACCGGCCTGTTCGCGAAACAGTTCGGTACGCCGAACTATGCGGCGCATGGCGGATTCTGCTCGGCGAACATGGCGGCCGGGATGATCTATACGATCGGCGGCTCGTTCTGGGAATTCGGCGGGCCTGATCTCGACAACGCGAAGCTGTTCTTCATGATCGGCACCGCGGAGGACCACCATTCGAATCCGCTGAAGATCGCGCTCGGCAAGTTCAAGCGGGCGGGCGGCCGCTTCATCGCGATCAATCCGGTGCGCACCGGCTACGCGGCGATCGCCGACGAATGGATTCCGATTCGCCCCGGCACCGATGGCGCGCTGTTCATGGCGCTGATGCACGAGCTGATCGCGCGCGACGCGTTCGACCTCGAATTCGTGTCGCGCTTCACGAACGCGGCGGAGCTGATCGACCAGCGCGACGGCGCCGACACGTTCGGGCTGTTCGTGCGCGACGCCGGCGCGCCGGAGGTCAACGCGCTGTATCCGCAGAACCGGATGTGGTGGGACACGAAGACGAACCGCGCGGTGCTGCATCACACGGAAGGCGCCGAGCCTGCACTCGACGGCCGCTATACGCTCGACGACGGCACGCCCGTCGCGCCGTCGTTCACGCTGCTGCGTGAGCAGGTGGCCGAATGCACGCCCGAATGGGCGGCCGACATCACCGGCATCGCGGCCGACACGATCCGCCGCCTGGCGCGCGAGATGGAGACGGTCGCGCGCGACCACGCGATCGCGCTGCCGGTGCGCTGGACGGATTCATGGGGCAAGGAACACGATTCGGTGAAGGGCGTGCCGATCGCGTTCCATGCGATGCGCGGGCTCGCCGCGCATTCGAACGGCTTCCAGACGATCCGCGCGCTTGCCGTGCTGATGTCGCTGCTCGGCACGATCGACCGGCCGGGCGGCTTCCGGCACAAGGCGCCGTATCCGCGCGCGGTGCCGCCGTCGGCGAAACCGCCGAACGACCCGGCGCAGATCAGGCCGAACACGCCGCTCGCCACCGGCCCGCTCGGCTGGCCCGCGGGCCCCGAGGATCTGTTCGTCCATCCGGACGGCACGCCCGCGCGGCTCGACAAGGCGTTTTCGTGGGAATACCCGCTCGCGGTGCACGGGCTCATGCATTCGGTGATCACCAATGCGTGGCGCGGCGATCCCTATCCGATCGACACGCTGCTGATCTTCATGGCCAACATGGCGTGGAATTCGTCGATGAATACGACGGAAGTGCGCAAGATGCTGGTCGACAAGCGCGACGACGGCGAATACCGGATCCCGTTCCTCGTCGTGTGCGATGCGTTCGCGTCGGAGATGACGGCGTTCGCCGACCTGATCCTGCCCGACACGACTTACCTCGAGCGGCACGACGTGATGTCGGTGCTCGACCGGCCGATCTCCGAATTCGACGGGCCGGTCGACTCGGTGCGCGTGCCGGTCGTGCCGCCGACCGGCGAATGCAAGCCGTTCCAGGAAGTGCTGATCGAACTCGCGAGCCGGCTGAAGTTTCCGGCCTTCACGACCGCGGACGGGCAACGCAAGTTTCGCGACTATCCGGATTTCGTCATCAATTTCCAGACCGCGCCCGATTCCGGCACCGGCTTCCTGATCGGCTGGCGCGGCAAGGACGGCGACAAGGCGGTCGTCGGCGAACCGAACCCCGACCAGTGGAAGCGCTACGCGGAGAACAACTGCGTGTACCACCACCGGCTGCCGGAGCCGCTGCAGTACATGCGCAACTGCAACGGCCCGTACATGCAGTGGGCGGTCGACAACGGGATGCGCAAGTTCGGCGTGCCGATCGTGATCCAGCTCTACTCGGACGTGATGCAGAAATTCCGGCTCGCCGCGCAAGGCCGCACGTCGGGCCGCCAGCCGCCGGACCATCTGCGCGAGCGCATCGCGCGCTATTTCGATCCGCTGCCGTTCTGGCATCGGTCGCTCGAAAGCGGGCTGACCGATGCGGGCCGCTATCCGCTCGCGGCGATCACGCAGCGGCCGATGGCGATGTACCACTCGTGGGATTCTCAGAACGCGTGGCTGCGGCAGATCCACGGCGAGAACCACCTGTTCGTGAACCCGGTGACGGCCGCCGCGCAGCAGATCGAAGACGGCGCGTGGATCTACGTCGAATCGCCATGGGGCAAGGTGCGTTGCCGCGCGCGCTACAGCGAGGCGGTCGAGCCCGGCACCGTATGGACGTGGAACGCGATCGGCAAGGCGGCCGGCGCGTGGAACCTCGGGCCGCAGGCGGGCGAGTCGCAGCGCGGCTTCCTGTTGAACCACGTGATCACCGACGAGCTGCCGGATGCGGCGCGCGGCGGTGCGCGGATGTCGAACTCCGATCCGATCACGGGGCAGGCCGGCTGGTACGACGTGCAGGTGCGGATCTATCCGGCCGAAGCCGATGCGGCGACGACCTTGCCGCAGTTCGCGCCGATGCCGGCGCTGCCGGGCACGCCGCGCGTGCTGCAGCGCGTGCAGGCGTATTTCGCGGGAACCGGCGCATTCGCCGCGCGGCTGCGGCGCGCGGCGTCCGCCGGCCCGAAGTCTGAAGATCGCTGATCGAAGGAGCACCACCATGACCCAGATGGCCCTCGTCATCGACCTGAACGTATGCGTCGGCTGCCATGCCTGCGTGACGAGCTGCAAGGAGTGGAACACGTCGGGCGAAGCCGGCAGTCTCGCGGACATGCGCCCGTACGACGACGATCCGTCCGGCACGTTCTTCAACCGCGTGCAGACCTACGAAGCGGGCGTGTTCCCGATGACCGACACGATTCACTTTCCGAAGTCGTGCCTGCATTGCGAGGATCCGCCGTGCGTGCCGGTATGCCCGACCGGCGCGAGCTACAAGCGCAAGTCGGACGGGATCGTGCTGGTCGACTACGACAAGTGCATCGGCTGCAAGTACTGCGCGTGGGCATGCCCGTACGGCGCGCGCGAGCTCGACGAAGGCCGCAAGGAGATGACGAAGTGCACGCTGTGCGCGGACCGCATCGACAACCAGGCGCTGCCCGAACGCGACCGCAAGCCGGCCTGTGTGCTCGCGTGCCCGACGTCGGCGCGACTGTTCGGCGACGTGCACGATCCGGAGTCGGACGTGTCGCGCGCGATCCGCGAACGCGGCGGCTATCAGCTGATGCCCGAATGGGGCACGCGGCCATCGAACCATTACCTGCCGCGCGTGAAGACCGAAGCATCGTGCGGGTGCGGAAGTAGCGGCGGGTGCGGCAGTGCATCGAACGGCATCGGCGAAGACGATTCATTCGAGGCCCGCGCGGCACGCGGCGACATCGATCTCGTGTCGCTCGCGACTCAGCGCTGAACGCGCAGCCCCTTACTCATAGTCGAAAAAACGGAGTCCCCATGCGCCCAGCTTTTTCGGTCGTTTTCCTCACCACGCTGTGCGGTGCCGCGCAGGGTCTGTTGCTGACGCTCGTGATCGTCGAGGCACTGGCGCGCGCGGCAGGCGTCGATATTGCCGCGTCGTTCTACGTGACCGGCGCCGCGCTGTCGGTCTCGCTCGGCGCACTCGGCCTGCTGGCGTCGTTCTTCCATCTCGGCCACCCCGAACGCGCGTGGCGTGCGATCGCGATGTGGCGCACGTCGTGGCTGTCACGCGAATGCATCGCGCTGCCGCTGTTTCTCGCGTGTGCGTTCGCATATGGCGCGGCGCACCTGTTCGGCTGGCCGGGCACGTTGCTGATCGGCGCGGTGGGCGCGCTCGCGAGCGTCGCGCTGTTCGTGTGCACCGCGATGATCTACGCGTGCCTGCGCTTCCTGCAGGAATGGGCAAGCCCGCTGACGCTCGTGAACTTCGTGCTGCTCGGCTGCGCGTCCGGCTGCACGCTGGCGACGGCGTGCGCAGCGTGGCTCGCGCCGGCGCTGGTCGGCCGGCTTGCGGTGGCTGCCTGCGTGCTGACGCTCGCAGGCGGCGTGGCACGGCTCGCGTCGCTCGCACGCAATGCGCGGCTGCGGCCGAAGTCGACCGTGCAGAGCGCGACCGGGATCCGCAGCGACAAGGTCGAGCAGAAGTCGCGCGGCTTCACGGCCAGCGCGTTCAATACGCGGGAATTCTTTCACGGGCAGGGCAACGGCACGCTGCGCGCGGTGAAGGCCGGCTTCCTGATCGGCGCATTCGCGGTGCCGTTCGTGCTGACCGGCGCGGGCGCGCTCGCGCCGACGTCGGTCGCGGCCGCCGTCGCGCTTGGCGCGGCGTTCGTGATCCAGTATGCGGGGCTGGTCGCGGAACGCTGGTTCTTCTTCGCGGATGCGCGGCATCCGCAGAACCTCTACTACCAGCGCGCGTCATGACGTTGCGCGTGCGCCGCCACGCCGTGAGGGAACTAGAACGTGTCCGCGAGCGCGCGGGCCGCTTCCTGCAAACGCGGCACGTGGTCGAGCAGCCGCGACAGCGGTGCGCGCGACACAGGTGCATGCACGGCGACCGCGGCGATGCACGCGCCGTCGGCGCCGACGATCGGCGCCGCGATGCACACGATGCCCGCGACGAATTCCTCGTTGTCGATCGCGACGCCCTTGTGCGCGGTGCGGTCGAGTTCGGCCTCGAGCAGCTCGGGGTCCGAGATCGTGTTCGGCGTGTAGCGCGGCAGCGCGAGTGCGCGCACCAGCGCGGCGCGTTCGTCGCGCGGCAGCAGCGCCAGCAGCAGCTTGCCGCTGGCGCTGCAATGCGCGGGCACGCGCGAGCCGGGCTTCAGGTCGAGCCGCAGCGGCCAGTCGGCTTCGACGCGGTCGAGATAGACGACTTCCGTGTCGTGCAGCGCGGTGAGGTTGCAGGTTTCGCCGAGATCGGCGACGAGCCGTTCGAGGATCGCGTGGCGCAGCCGGCGCGCGCCCGCATGCAGCATCACGCCGGTGCCGAGCCGCGCGAGCCGCGGGCCGATCGCATACGCGTTCTTGCGGCCCGGCTCGCGGATCACGAGGCCGCCGGCTTCGAGCGACGCGAGCATCCGGTGCAGCGACGCCTTCGGGATATCGACTTCACGCACGAGATCGGCGAGCGACACGGCGTCGCCGGCCTGGACGAGATGTTCGAGCAGCGCGAAGGCGCGCAGCGTGGGCGTATCCGCGGGCAGCATGGCAGGCATTCCGGAAACTGGATGGCGGCCATTGTACCGAACGGCCCGGCAGGCCGGCCGCGTGGGGCGGTGGGCGCGGCAACCCGGCACGCATTTTCAGCGATGGAACGAATCGTTCCATAAACGCGACCGGCGCGGGCGCGAAGATCGATGCCCGCGCGGCCAGCAACGACAGCAACGACAGGAGCGCAACGCAATGGATGGGGTGGCGAACAAGCCGGACTGCATGGTGTCGGTCCGCGAACGGTTCGGGTTCGATTCGGACCTGATGGTGCCCGCGTTCAGTACGCGCGACGATCACGTACCCGATATCGACGATGCATACCGTTTCAACCCGGACGTCACGCTCGCGATCCTCGCGGGCTTCGCACGCAACCGCCGCGTGCTCGTGCAGGGGATGCACGGCACCGGCAAGTCGACGCATATCGAACAGGTCGCGGCACGGCTGAACTGGCCGTGCGTGCGCGTGAACCTCGACGGCCACATCAGCCGGCTCGACCTCGTCGGCAAGGATGCGATCGTCGTGCGCGACGACGTGCAGGTGACCGAATTCCAGGAAGGAATCGTGCCGTGGGCATTGCAGCGCCCGGTTGCGCTGATTTTCGACGAATACGACGCGGGGCGGCCCGACGTGATGTTCGTGATCCAGCGGATTCTGGAGCGCGACGGCAAGTTCACGCTGCTCGACCAGAACCGCGTGATTCACCCGCATCCGTCGTTCCGGCTGTTCGCGACCGCGAACACGGTCGGGCTCGGCAACCTGAACGGGCTTTACCACGGCACGCAGATGCTCAACCACGCGCAGATGGACCGCTGGAACGTGGTCGCGACGCTCGACTACCTGCCGCGCGACGAGGAGATCGGCATCGTGCGGGCGCGCGTGCCGGAACTCGCGGACGAAGCCGGCCGCCCGCTGCTCGAATCGATGGTGAGCCTCGCGGAACTGACGCGCAACGGCTTCGCGACCGGCGACCTGTCGACGCTGATGTCGCCGCGCACGGTGATCAACTGGGCCGAGAACTGCCAGATCTTCCGCGATCCGGCGCTCGCGTTCCGGCTCACGTTCCTGAACAAGTGCGACGACGCGGAGCGGCCGGTCGTCGCCGAGTATTACCAGCGCTGTTTCGGCGAGGAGCTGGCGGTTGCGTCGCGGGCCGGCGGCGGCGAGTCGGGGGCAGGGCGGTGAGCGCCGATCGCGACGCCGCGCGCCGCGCGTCGGCGCGCGAAGCGCTGGGTGCGTCGACGGTACGCGCGCTGACGCGTGACGCGGCGCTGCATTACCGCGCGGGCCGCGTGTGCCGCGACTTGCGGCCGTTGCCGTTCCATGCGCCGCACTTGCGCGCGCAGGCCGCCGACGACGATCTCGCGTCATGGCGCGGCGCGGCCGACGGTGCCGCGCTGCGCATCCTGCATTCCGATGCGGACCTGCATCGCGCGCTGTCCGGAGACGATCCGGTCGAACGCGTGCTGTTCGAGATGCTCGAGCAACTGCGCTGCGAGTCGCTCGCGCCGCCTGCCATGCGCGGTGTCGTGCAGAACCTGCGTCATCGCTTCGAGACCTGGTCACGCGCGTTTCACCGGTCGGGGCAGGCCGATACGCATGTCGGGATTCTCGTGTACACGGTCGCGCAGATCGCATGGTCGCGGCTGACGGGCTGGCCCGTGCTCGAAGAGACGGAAGACCTGATCGAAGCATCGCGCGCGGCGATCGTGCCCGAGATCGGCGTGCAGCTTGCCGGGCTCAAGCGGTGCCGGCACGATCAGCGCGCCTTTGCGGAACATGCACTCGCGCTCGCGAAGTGCATTGCGGCGATGATCCGCGATGCGCGTGCAGCCGTCGTGGAAACGGAGACGGAAGACGCACGCGAGCAGGACGATGCACTGACGAATTTCTCGCTCTGGGTCGATTTCGACGAGACGGGCATCGATATGCCGGCACTCGTGGAGACGGGCGACAGCGTCGTGCTGCAAGGCGGCGACGCCGTCTACCGTGCATACACGACGCGCTACGATCGCGAGCTTCGACCGGCCGCGCAGATCCGCGCGGCACTGCTGCGCGAGTATCGCGACCGGCTCGACGCCCAGGTCGCCGCGCAGCGGATCAACGTCACGCGGCTCGCGCGTGTGCTGCGCGCGGCGCTCGTCGTGCCGCAAGCCGACGGCTGGTCGTTCGGCGAGGAGCATGGCCGCCTCGACGGCCGCCGGCTCGCGCAACTCGTCAGCTCGCCGGCCGAACGGCGGTTGTTCCGGCTCGAACGCGTGCGGCCGCATGCCGACTGCGCGCTCGCGTTCCTGATCGACTGCTCGGGGTCGATGAAGACGTGGATCGACGGCGTCGCGCTGATGGTCGA
This sequence comes from Burkholderia sp. AU45274, assembly GCF_030482505.1. Taxonomy (NCBI): domain Bacteria; kingdom Pseudomonadati; phylum Pseudomonadota; class Betaproteobacteria; order Burkholderiales; family Burkholderiaceae; genus Burkholderia; species Burkholderia sp. AU45274. The sequence goes on from NZ_JAUJQE010000001.1 coordinate 877,804, forward strand.
CACGCTGGCCCGCGCGGGCGACGCCGCCGGTCTCGCAACCGAAGTGCTCGGCTTCACGACGCTCGCCTGGAACGGCGGCCGTGCGCGGCAGGACTGGCTCGCGCGCGGCAAGCCGCGCCATCCGGGCCGGCTCAACGAAACCGGCCACCTGGTGTTCAAGGACGCGGATACCCGCTGGCGGCATGCGCGCACGGGCATTGCCGCGCTGTTCAAGGCTGATCTGTTCCGCGAAGGTGTGGACGGCGAAGCGGTCGAATGGGCGTGCGCGCGGCTCGCGGCGCGGCCGGAGGCACGCAAGATCCTCGTCGTGATCTCGGACGGCAGCCCGATGGACGGCGCGACGGCGCTCGCGAACGATCCGTTCTACCTCGACAACCACCTGAAGCAGGTGGTTGCGCGCCAGGAGTCGGCGGGCCGCGTCGAAGTGCTCGGGTTGGGTGTCGGGCTCGATCTCGGCCCGTATTACCGGCACCGGCTGGCGATCGATCTTGCGTCGGCGCCGGACATGAAGCGGCTCGTTGAAATCGCCGGATGGATCGGCGCGCGGCGGTGACGCGGGTGACCGCATTCGACGCGGATGCGTCGAGTCCGAATCGATCGCCGGAACCAAGGCGGTTCGACGCGGCGCGTGCCGCGCGACATCAAGCGCGATGCAGCAGCGGCGGCAGCGACGTCGCGATCAGCCCGATACCGATCGCCATCAGCACGCCGAACGCAAGCCGGCGCAGCGCGACCGGCGACAGCGGCGGCGGGTACTGGCGGGCGGCCACCGTCGTCAGCATCACGACCGGCGTCGCGATCGCGGCCAGCAGCCAGATGTCGCGATCGAGCTGGCCTTCGCATGCGCTGTACAGCACGCGCGTGGCCGAGGTCGTCGTGAACAGCACGATCAGCGCGCAGCGGATCTGCACGAGCGTCAGCGGCTGCCGGTAGAACTGGAAGATCAGCGGCGGCCCCGACACGCCGAACATCCCGCTCAGCAAGCCGCCGAACAGGCCGCTGACGAAGAAGCTGCGGTTGTCCGAGCGCTCGGTGAGCGGCGTCGGCCGCAGCGCCGCGCTCAGTCCGCCATACAGCACGACCGCGCCGAGGATCAGTTGCAGCAGGTCAGCCGCCGATCGGCTCAGGCATTCGAGCAGCAGCACGCCCGCGACGACCGACGGCAGGATGCCGAGCGTCGCCGCGCCGACCGCGCGCCAGTCGATGTGATGCAGCCGGCCGGGCAGTGCGGTCGCGCCGTTCGCGAGCGACACGACGCTCATCAGCGTGGCGACGGTGGCAAGCGGCGCGAGCCCGAAGCCGCTCGTCGCGCCCATCACGATCATCCCGAGCCCGAACCCGGTGACGGTCTGGAAATAGCTGCCGGCGCCGATCACCGCGATCAGGATCGCCAGTTTGTCGGCGGTCATGCGTGTGCGGCCTCGCCGGTTGCGGCGCGCTGCGCGGCCGCCTGCGCCTGCACGGTGGTCGCCGCGATCACGTGATACACGTCGTCGGCGCTGCAGCCGCGCGACAGGTCGTTCGCGGGGCGGCGCAGCCCTTGCAGCAGCGGGCCGACGGCCTTCGCGCGGCCGATCCGTTCGGCGAGTTTGTAGCCGATGTTGCCGGCTTCGAGGCTCGGGAACACGAGCACGTTCGCGTGGCCGCCCACCTGCGAATGCGCGATCTTGCGCTCGGCGATTTCCGCGACGATCGCCGCGTCGAGCTGCACGTCGCCGTCGATCGCGAGGGTGGGGCGGAGTTCGCGCACGTGCGCGGTCGCGGCCGTCACCTTGTCGACCGCCGCGTGATGCGCGCTGCCGCTCGTCGAGAACGACAGCATCGCCACGCGCGGCGCTTCGCCGAGCAACGCTTGCGCGCTGTCGGCGGCGGCCATCGCGATCTCGGCGAGCTGACTGGCGTCCGGATCGACGACCAGCGCGCAGTCGGAGAAGATCAGTCCGCCCTTGATCGTGTGAAATGGCTCGCACAGCATCATCAGGAAGAAGCTCGACACGATCCGGAACGCCGGATCGACGCCGATCAGCTGGATTGCCGCGCGCACGACGTCGGCCGTCGCATGCACGGCGCCCGCGACCGAGCCGTCCGCATCGCCGAGCCGCACCATCAGGTTCGCGTGGCAGAGCGGGTCGAGCACCGCGTCGCGCGCGGCATCGGCCGTCATGCCCTTGCTCTTGCGCAGCGCGTGCAGCGTGTCGGCATAGGCGTCGCGTTGCGTGGCGGTGGCCGGATCGACGAGCGTCATGCCGTCGAGATCGATCGCGTCGCGCGCGGCCGCCGCGTGAATGGCCGCACGGTTGCCGACCAGCACGATGCGGGCGATGCCGTCGCGCGTCGCGCGCGCGGCGGCCTGCAGCACGCGCGGATCGTCGGCTTCGCACAGTGCGATGCGCATCGGCTGGCGGCGCGCGGCGTCGAGAATGCGGTCGAGGGCTTTCATCGTTCGCTCGGGTAAGAAAAGAAAAAACGGCCGGATGCGGCGGCCCGCACGGGGCACGGCGTCCGGCCGGAGGGCCGGCCGCGCGAGAGGGGCGCGCGGCCGGCAACGGGGTGCGTCGGCGACGCGGCGTTACACGTAGTCCTTGTACTTGTCGAGCATGCGCACCGGCTTCGACAGCGCATCGCGACGGAACGGGTCGCCGAGTTCGCGCGTGCACATGATCTCGATGATCGTCGTCTTGCCTTCGTTCATCTGCATGTCGATCGCGCGCTTGAGCGCCGGGCCGACATCCTCGAGGCGGTCGACCGTGATCCCTTCCGCACCCATCGCCCGCGCGATTGCCGCGAAGCTCTGGTTGTCGAGCTCACCGGCGACGAAGCGGCGGTTGTAGAAGTCGACCTGGTTCTTCTTCTCCGCGCCCCATTGACGGTTGTGGAACACGACGGCCGTGACCGGGATGTTGTGGCGCACGCAGGTCATCGTTTCCATCAGGCTCATGCCCCACGCGCCGTCGCCCGCATACGACACGGCCGGGCGGTGCGGCGCGGCGACCTTCGCGCCGATGATCGTCGGGAACGCATAGCCGCAGTTGCCCCAGCTCATCGCCGCGAAGAAGCTGCGCGGCTTGTTGAAGCGCAGGTAGCTGTTCGCGACCGAGTTGATGTTGCCGATGTCGGTCGACACCATCACGTCCTCGGGCATCGCCTTCTCGAGCTCGCGCAGCACCTGGCGCGGATGCAGGTACTGGCCGCCGCTGAACGGCTTCTCGTGCTTCTGCTCCTCGATCATGTCGAGGCTGTACGCGTCGCGCTCGTGCGTCCAGTCGTCGAGTTCCTTTTCCCACGCGGCCTTCTCGGTCGCGATCTGGTCGGCGCGCTCGCCGCGCGAGCCGTCGCACGCGAGCGTGCGACCTTCGAGGCGTTGCGTGAGCGCGACCGCCGCGGCCTTCGCGTCGCCGCAGATGCCGACCGAGATCTTCTTCACGAGGCCGAGCATCTTGTGATCGGCGTCGATCTGGATGATCTTCGCGTCCTTCGGCCAGTAGTCCATCCCGTGCTGCGGCAGCGTGCCGAACGGCCCGAGGCGCGAGCCGAGCGCGATCACGACGTCCGCGCGCGACAGCAGCTTCATCGCCGCTTTCGAGCCCTGGTAGCCGAGCGGGCCGCACCACAGCGGATGGTTCGCCGGGAACGAGTCGTTGTGCAGGTAGCTGTTGACGACCGGCGCACCGAGCCGTTCGGCGAGCGCCTTGCATTCCTCGATCGCGTCGGCCATCACGACGCCGCCGCCCGAGATGATCACCGGGAATTTCGCCTGCGCGATCAGTGCGGCTGCGTCGTCGAGGCTCTGTTCGCCGCCGGCGCCCCGATCGAGCCGGCGCGGTTGCGGAATCTCGACCTTGACCTTGCCGTAGAAATAGTCGCGCGGGATGTTCAGCTGGGTCGGGCCCATCTCGGCCTGCGCGCGGTCGAAGCAGCGCGCGGTGAATTCGGCCATCCGCGCCGGGTGCGTGACGTGGCCCTGGTATTTCGTGAATTCCTGGAACATCGGCAGCTGGTTCGCTTCCTGGAAACCGCCGAGGCCGATGCCCATCGTGCCGGCTTCCGGCGTGACGATCACGACCGGGCTATGCGCCCAGTACGCGGCCGCGATCGCCGTCACGCAGTTGCTGATGCCGGGGCCGTTCTGGCCGATCACGACGCCGTGGCGGCCCGATACGCGCGCATAGCCGTCGGCCATGTGGCCCGCGCCCTGTTCGTGCACGACAGGAATCAGGCGGATGCCGGCCGGCGCGAAGATGTCCATCGCATCCATGAACGCGGAGCCCATGATGCCGAACATGTCGGTCACGCCGTTGGCCGCGAGGGTCTCGACGAAGGCTTCGGACGGCGTCATGTCCTGCGGACCGTTAGCCGATGCACGCAGGGAAGTGGATTGTTCGCTCATGGGTTGTCTCCGATTGTTCAATTAACGGAACGTCTTGTTCCAGATGCTATTTGCTGGGGAAGGCCGGTCAAGTAATTCCGCCCGCTGCCGGGAAATGTGGAATGAAATGAATCGATTCGTTTCAAAATGCGCGCCGGGCACGGTGGCCCGGGCGGTGCGCTCAGGCCGGCTGCTTCGGCCGTTCCTTGCGGAAGGCACGCTTGACGGCGATCAATCCGTCGCGGAATTCGAACAGGTCGCAGCCTTCGGCCTCGATGCGCCAGCCTTCGGCGTGCGTGCCCGTGAACACCCATTCGGAGACGCCGCGCTCGCCGGCGACGGTGTGGCGGCCGTGGCCCCAGTGCGCGTCGGGGAAGGTCTTGAACACGGCTTCGAACGCGGCGCGTACCGCGTCACGGCCGACGAAGCGCGTGCCGTGGATGTCGGGGCCGCCGGCCGCGTCGAACACGCAGTCCTCGGTCATGAAGCCCATCAACGCATTGGCGTCGTGCCGGTTGAAGGCGTCGGAAAATGCCGCGAGCGTGGCGGCCGTGACGGGGCCGGTGAGCGTATCTGCCATAACGTGTCTCCTGTCGAATGGTGGGCGGTGCGCAAGGCGCTGGCGCGCATGCGGCACGCGGTATCGACACGTTAGTGAGCGCTTGTTATTGGCGGTAGCGCCAGTGGGGGGGATTCGCTTGGGCCAGCGGGAGAAGCCGGGCCGGTGCGCCCGGCTACCGGCGCCCGGTGGCTGCCCGACGGCGGGTTCGTTGACGCGCATCGACAGAAATCACCGGTGCGGATCAATGGGCAAAAAGATCAGCCGCAGGGGAGTGTCGCGAATCCGTCGCTGTTGCACGATGAGTCACGGCGGGCGGAAACCGCACGGCAGCAGCGCCGGCCGACGAGGGGATACATCGGAGTGCCCGATGCATCCCCGCCGGTCATGCGGACATCAAGACGCCGTCATCCCGATCCCGAACACATGCATCTTGCCGGCGCTAACCTGCCGCGGCAGCACGATGCTCGTCACCACCTTGCCGAGCGGCACCGGAATCTTCTGCGCGAAGATATAGGTCTTGACGTTGTCCTGCTGGCCGCTGCCCGAATTGCGGTACGCCATCGTGACGGCGATCGCCGCGCTGGCATGCGCGCTGCCGCCATTCAGCGTCCAGTCGTCGAAAGCCAGCGTCACAGCCTGACTCGATCCATCCGCAAAATTCAGCTGCGCCGTGCCGCTGCTCGGGCCATTGTTGGCCGAGCCGAGCACCACCACGCCGGTGCCGGCCGATCCCGGCGGCAGCATCACGGTCTGGCCGACGGTCACGGTGTTGTCGAGCGAGAGCGGCCCACCCGCCACCGCGACGCTGGCGCCGGCCACCGCGAACGGCTTGCCGGGCTGCACGCCCGCCGCTGCCAGCGCATTCAGCGAGTAGCTGAACAGGCTGCCGTCGAAGTCCGCGCCCTGGCCGTCGGCATTGGTCGCGCCGTCCGCGCTGAAGCCGCGATTGTTGTAGCTGTCGATCGCGTTGACCGCCACCGGCACGCCGAACGACGGCGGCTGCTTCCGGCTGCCCCATTGCGACGGCGCGCTGCCCATCGCGAAGTGCAGCGTCGCGCCGTTCGCGATGTCGTCGTAGGCGACCCACGGCACATCGTGCGCGCGACCGTTGATCGACAGCGACTGCACATAGCTGGACGCGGGTGCACCTTCGGCACGAATCCGCCACGTGCGACCGTTGCCGAGCCGGACGTCGATCTGCGGGAACTGCGGACTGCCGATCGCCAGGCCCGCCACGCCGGGGATCTGCGGATACAGGCCCAGCGCGCCCCACACATACCAGCCCGACACGGCGCCGAGGTCGTCGTTGCCCGGCAAGCCGTCGGGGCCGGTGCCGAACGCGCTGGCGAGGATCTGCTGCACCACGCGCTGCGTGCCCGACGGCTGCCCGGCCCAGTTGTAGAGCCAGGGCACCTCGAAGGTCGGCTCGTTGCCCATGTAGAAGTTGGGCAGGCTCAGGCCCGCATTGAGCACCGTGAAGAACTGGTCGAGCCGCGACGTCACCGCCGCATTGCCGCCCAGCTGCGCGAACAGGCCGGCGCCGTTGTACGGCACCATCCACGTGTACTGCTCGGCATTGCCTTCCACGTAGTTGTCGCCGCTGCTCGGCGTCTCGGGAATCCACGCGCCGTTCGACTGGCGCGCCGCGATCAGCGGCGGCGTCAGCGTGGTGTCGAGCAGGTTCTGCCAGTAGGCCGAGCGGCTCAGCAGCATGCGCTGCGTGGCGGTATCGCCGAGCGCCCCGGCGAAGCGCGAGATCGCGAAATCGCTGCTCGTGTATTCGAGCGTGGACGAAGCCTGCCCCCACTCGCCGTTGGTGATGTAGCCGGTCTGCAGGTAGCTCGCGCGGCCGCCGTTGGTGGTCACGTTGTTGCAGGCCGTGCCGGGGATGTTCGCCATCTTCACCATGTGCTGCAGCGCGGACCGCGTATCGAAGCGCCGCGCGCCGAACGCATAGGCGTTCGAGACGATCAGCGAACCGGCGTCGCCCGGCATCACGCCGTCCTCGACGTTGTCGTTGACCCAGTGTGGAATCGCGCCGCATTGATCCGCGTCGTTGATCAGCGACTGGATCATGTCGCTGGTCTCGGACGGATTGAGGATCGACTTCAGCTGGATCAGCGAGCGGTAGATGTCCCAGCCCGAGAACGACGAATACTGGGCCTGCTGGCCCTTGGCGACCTGATGCACGGTGTTGTCGAAGCCGATGTACTGGCCGTTCACGTCACTGAAGATGCTGGGTGCCCACAGCGCGTGATACAGCGCCGTGTAGAACTTCTTCTTCGCGTCGAGCGTGCCGCCCGCTACGCGGATGCTGTTGAGGCGGTCATTCCAGATACGGTCGGCCTGCGTGCGGACACCTGCGAAGTCCCAGCCGCGATTTTCCGCGTCGAGGTTGGCTTTCGCGTTGGCGACGCTGACGTAGGACAGGCCGATCTTCATCCTGACCGTCTGGCCCGGGCGGAAACCCAGTTGGGCCACGCCGTGCGTAATCGACGCCGACGTAAAAGCCTGGTCGAAGGCGGCGTAGAAGTAGACGGGTACCGGAACCGAGTTGCCGCAGAAGCCGCCGCCGATCGTGCTGCCGGAAATGGCGCTGTCGGAAACCTGCGTGATGGCGCCGGTGGTCGAGGTCTTGGTGTTGGTGCGGGTCGCGTCGAGTACCAGCAGCGCGGGTTTGCCGGCCGGGTACGCGAACTGGCCGAAGCCGGTGCGCAGGGTGGCGGTCAGTTCCACCTTGATCTGCGAGTCGAGCAGTACGGAATAGTAGCCGGGCCTGGCCGTTTCATTCGCATGACTGAAGGTTGGCGAGAGCTGCGTCGGGTCGGTGGTCGGCATGACCGGAAATTCGCCGTTGTTGCCGCTGCAGCCGGCGCCCGGCATGTGCGTCAGGCTGAAGCCCTGGATCGAGTGGATGTCGTAGTAGTAGCCGGCGGGCGAGTTCGGCTCCTGGCTGTTGCTCGGCGCCGGCGTGGTGTTGGTGTCGGGCGCCCACTGCACCATGCCCGACGGCAGGCCGGCGGCCGGTTCGACGCTGCCGGCCTGTCCCGCCGGTACCGGGTTCGGCGAATTGCTCGCGAGCGTGCCGATCAGCGGATCGACGTACTGTGTCAACGACAGGTTGCGGTTGTCATCGAGATTGGTCGTATCGGCCACGGCGTCCGACGGGCGTGCCGCCAATGCCGACGCCGCGGTTCCGTCGCTGCCGTCACCGCCTCCGCACCCGCTCAACGCGCACGCCGCGGCCAGGATTGCCGCGAGCGTCGTGAATCGAATCATGATCGCCCCCTCCGGTTATCCATGCATTTTTTCATCGGCAGTCCAATCGATCGAACCGTCGGTTCGTCGTGGATTGTTGCCGTCTTTCAGCGTCGTAACACTAGGATTTGGATGAATCCGTTGTCAATCGGATTTGGAGAGTTGTAATGTTTTTATTGGATTTACTAAACGAATCGAAACGAAAACAATCCAGGCGATCGTGTGTTGAAGCCGCACTGTAGCGGTGTGCAAGCGTGAGCGATGCACGCGGTGTCCGATGAAGCAGCGGATATGGCCTGCCGGTCGAATCGATGCATCTTGCGTTCACGTCTGCGATTCATCGATACCTGACAACGCGGTCGGCAATCATGCGGCCGTGAGTCACGTTGCAGGATGACTCACGGCCGATCGTTGAAACGGGTTTCGCCAGCCGCCGCACACGCAACGTTCGTGCTTCCGGGTCACTGCGCAGCGCCGGCGCACGATGCCTGTTCACGTGCGGTCAGTCCACCGGACGTTGCGTGCGCACGCATTGCGCGAGCGCCCGCACGCCCGGCTCGATCCGTTCGAGCGGGATCGCGGAAAACCCCATCCGGAAGCAGCGCCGCGCGTCGCCTTCATCGTTCATGAAGAACACGCTGCCCGGCTCGATCAGGATGCCGGCTTCCTGTGCATCGGCGGCGAGGCGCGTCGCATCCAGCCACGGCGGGCCCTCGACCCAGCACGACGCGCCGCCCGACACCGGCACGTAGCGCGCTTCCGGCAAGTGCGCATCGAGCGCGGCCATCAGTGCCTGCGAGCGCTCGCTGTACGCATGCGCGAGCCGACGCAGCAATGCGTCGTGATGACCGAGCGCGAGAAAGGTCGCGAACGCGCGCTGGATATACGCAACCGGGTGGCGCACCATCAGCCGCCGCAGCGCGCGCAGTTCGCGGATCAGCTCGCGCGGCCCGACCACGTAGCCGAGCCGCAGCCCCGGCGCGAATGTCTTCGACAGGCTGCCGACGTAGATCACGCGGTCGGCCGTGTCGAGGCTCTTCAGCGCCGGATGCGGCGTGCCGGAGAACGTGTTCTCGCTCTCGTAGTCGTCCTCGATGATCACGAAGTCATGCTGCTGCGCGCAATCGAGCAGCGCGCGGCGGCGTTCGACCGGCATCGTCGCGGTGGTCGGGCACTGGTGGCTCGGCGTCACGTACACGTAGTCGCAGCGCGAGAGCGTTGCGCCGAGCGCGTCGGGTGCGATCCCGTGGCCGTCGACGGGCAGCGGCAAGAGCCGTGCGTTGCGGTTCTCGAAGATGTTGCGCGCGTCCGGATAGCCGGGGTTCTCGAAGCCGACCGTCGAGTGCTTGCCGCACAGCAGGTCCGCGATCAGGTACAGCGCCTGCTGGCAGCCGTTCGTGACGACGATCTCGTCGGGCATCGCGAACACGCCGCGCCGCGGCAGCACGCGCGTGCGGATCTGCTGGATCAGCGATTCGTCGTCGCGCTCGATCAGGTCGGGCGCCCAGTTGCGGATCTCCATCACCGACAGCGCCTTCAGGCAGCATTCGCGCCAGTCGTTGGTCGGAAACAGCGACTGGTCGAACTGCCCGTAGATGAACGGATATTCGTAATGCTGCCAGTTCGCGGGCTTCACGATGTTGCGCTGCCTCGACGGCGGATGTGCGATGCGCTTGTCCCATGCGGGGCGGCCCGGCGTGTCGTCGCCGCCGCCGGGCTGCGCGGCGGGCTTGGCGGCCGCGAAGCCGGGCACGCCCTCGAGCATCTTCGGGTTCACGAAGTGCCCGCTGCGTTCGCGCGAGATCAGGTAGCCCTCTTCGACGAGCATCTGGTACGCGAGCACGACGGTGTTGCGCGCGACGCCGAGCTGGTCGGCGAGCTCGCGGCTCGACGGCAGCGCGGCATCGGGCGCGAGCTGGCCGTCGAGGATCGCGGCCACGAGCATCCGCCGGATCTGGTCCTGCAGGCTCGACGCCGACGACCGCCGGAACTGCTGGGCCCATAAGGCGGTCGGGGTACGACTCGGCATGCTTCCTCCTGTGATCGGTACGGGAAACGCGAGGCGGTGCGCGTGGCGTGCGTGCGGCCCGCGAGGGGCGCGATGTCGCGAGAATACGCGCGCCGCGCCGCGGATGTGGACTCAATGAAAGGTGCCGTCTGGCACTACTGCGCGCCGACGTGGCAAGACGATACTCAAACCGTCGCCGCTGGACGATCCGGATTAGTCCCCGGTTCGCGGGCGCAGGGAGGCGTGCGCGCATCGCGTTCGCCTGCAACGTGTTGCCAAGGAGAGGCGCGCCATGCACGTCGTCGTGTTCAGGGATCGCTGCGAGCGCGTGATCCGCATCGTGTTCGACGACGCACGCGCGACGGCGGTCGCGTATCGCGACGACGAGGCGATCGGCGAACTCGATATCGACGACCACAGTGGCGGTGCCGTGCGATCGCCGTCGCTCACGCGGCTGTACGTCGAACCCGCGTATCGGCGCAGCGGCATCGCGCACACGCTGCTGGCGTGCGCGTCGCGCGAATTCGGGCGGCCGATCCGCATCGATGCCCGCGCGCGTGAATGGCCCGATACGCCGGCCTGGGCGACGCTGTGCCGCTGCCTCGAATACGAAGGGCTGGTGGTGGTGCGCTAACCGACAGCGTGACCAAGATCACGCTGCACCAAGACGGAGACGACATGAGCACGGTCCTGAAGCCGATTCCCGCATCCGACGTGCGGCACGAAGCGCTGCGCATCGACGGGCAGCGCGTGTGGCGCGACGCGGTCATCGACGTGCGCAACCCGTACGACGGCACGCTGGTCGGCACCGTGCCGAAGGCGACGCTGGACGACGTGCGGCGTGCCTTCGCGGTCGCACGCGCTTACCGGCCGACGCTCACACGTTACGATCGAGCGGCGATCCTGCGCCGCGCGGCCGACATCGTGCGTTCGCGCACCGCCGAGATTGCAGCGCTGATCACGGCCGAGTCTGGTCTGTGCATCAAGGATTCCACATACGAAGCCGGCCGCGTGGCCGACGTGCTGACGTTCGGCGCGGGTGAAGTGCTGAAGGACGACGGGCAGATCTTCTCGTGCGACCTGACCCCGCACGGCAAGAAGCGCCGCGTGTACACGCAGCGCGATCCGCTGCTCGGCGTGATTTCCGCGATCACGCCGTTCAACCATCCGATGAACCAGGTCGCGCACAAGATCGTGCCGTCGGTGGGCACCAACAACCGGATCGTGGTGAAGCCGTCGGAGAAGGTGCCGCTGTCGTGCTACCTGTTCGCGGACATCCTGTATGAAGCCGGGTTGCCGCCGCAGATGCTGCAAGTGCTCACCGGCGACCCGAAGGAGATTGCCGACGAGCTGATCACGAACCCGGCGATCGACCTCATTACGTTCACGGGCGGTGTGTCGATCGGCAAATCGATCGCGTCGCGGATGGGCTACCGCCGCGCGGTACTCGAACTCGGCGGCAACGATCCGATCATCGTGATGGAAGACGCCGATCTCGACGAAGCGAGCACGCTCGCGGTGTCGGGTTCGTATAAAAACTCGGGGCAGCGCTGCACGGCGATCAAGCGGATGCTCGTGCACGAGTCGGTGGCCGATCGCTTCACGGAGCTGGTGGTCGAGAAAACCAGGGCGTGGTCGTACGGCAACCCGGCCGATCCGTCGGTGGACATGGGCACGGTGATCGACGAGGCGGCCGCGAAGTTCTGCGAGCAGCAGGTGAATGACGCAATCGCACGCGGGGCGCGGCTGCTGGTCGGCAACGTCCGCAACGGCGCGCTGTATTCGCCGACGGTGATCGATCGCATGACGCCCGACATGCCGCTCGTGAAGTACGAAACCTTCGGCCCCGTGTCGCCGATCATGCGCTTTCGCGACATCGACGACGCGATCCGGATGTCGAACAGCACCGACTATGCGCTGTCGTCGTCGGTCTGCACGAACCGCTTCGACCACATCACGCGCTTCATCACCGAGCTGGAAGTCGGCAGCGTGAACGTGCGTGACGTGCCGGGCTACCGGCTCGAAGTGACGCCGTTCGGTGGCCTGAAGGATTCGGGGCTGGGCTACAAGGAAGGCGTGCAGGAAGCGATGAAGAGCTTCACGAACGTGAAGACGTATTCGCTGCCGTGGTGAGCGCGGCGGGGAAGGGCGCATCGCGCCCGCCCGCCGCCAACCGCGTTACTGATAGAAGTTGAGCGTGACCATCGCCGAACGGCCCGGCGCCCACGTCGCGTAGATCGGATACGCGCTCGCGTAATACTTCTTGTCGAACAGGTTCTGCACGTTGAGCTGCACGTCCATCGTCTTGTTCACGCGCCACGTCGCAGCCGCGTCGAAGCGTGCGTAGCCGGGCGTCCATTTCTTCGTCGTCGCCGATACCGACGCATAGGTCTGGCTCATCACCGTCGCACCCGCGCCGAGCGTGAGCTTCGGCATCACGTCGTAGCTCGTCCACAGCGTGAAGTTGTGCTTCGGCACCATCACCATCGGCAGGCCCGATGCGCCCGGGCTGCCGGGGCCGGCATCGGTCGTGATCGCGTTCAGGTACGAGTAGCCGCCGAACACGTGCCACTTCGGCGTCAAGTTGCCCGCGAAGCCGAATTCCGCGCCGCGAACACGCTGTTTGCCGGCATTAACCTGGCGACCGAGCCCATCGGGGACTTGAGCGTTGTTTTTCTCGGTGTCAAAGAGTGCAGAGGTCAACGAAAGTTGCTCATCCAGCACGTCCCACTTCGCTCCGATTTCGATGTTTCGCGTGCGTTCCGGCGACAGGTTCAGCGTGTTTGCCGTGAGCTGATCAGTTCCGCCGCCAAGGCCACCGTTCGAACCGGGTGGGTTCGACGACGTGCCATAGGATGCGTAGAGGCTGACATTGCGGACGGGTTTGTACACGAGACCAAACTGGTAACTGAACAGATTTGACGTGTTTGACAGGTCGGCGACGCCGGCCTGTTTGGCCGTCGTATCGTAGCGGTCGAAGCGCAAACCTGCATTGAACAACCATTGTTCGGTCAGTTTCACCGTGTCGAAGATGTACGCTGACGCGGTGGTCGTACGGGTGTTCGTCGTCGCGCCGGGGAAGCCCTTGTCTCCATTCAGCACGATATTGCCGGTCCACGGCATGTTTGGATTCCATCCGCCAGAGATTGGTGCACAGAACGCTGGCGATGTGACGCAGATGTCTCCCGAGCGGAGGTTCGTGCCTGAAGCGTCCGAGACGAGATACCCCTCGTAGCGGTTCTGCTCCTGACTGAACTCCACACCAGCGGTCATCGTGTGCTGCATGCCGAACAGATTTGCTCGGCCGGTAATCTCGGTCTGGTTGGCGACACCGTTGGTCGCGTACTTGCCGCTCTTTGCCTGCATGCCGAGTCGGTCGGGGTACTTGGTTGAGATCTGCGGGTTCGTCGCCACGTAATCGAGCGTCGAGCGGCCGAACATCGTCGTGTTCTTCAGCTTCCAGTCGTCGTTGAGCTTGTGCTCGACGCGCACCTGGGCGGTGTCGGTCTGCCCGTAGCGGTAGTCGCGCGTGTTCAGCCCGAAGAACTGCCCGCGATCGGTCGGCACCGGCGTGCCGCCCGACGCGCGGAACGGCACGCTGAAGTCCGGCATGTCGTACGAGTTCATGTGGTAGTAGCTGACCGTGACCGTGGTCGGCGTATTCAGCCCGAACACGATCGACGGCGCGACGCCCCAGCGCTTGTTGTACACGTCGTTGCGGCCGGCCTGGTTCGCGTCGTGACCCATCACGTTCAGGCGCACGGCCGTCGTGTCGTTGATCTTGTGGTTCGCGTCGACCGTCGCGCGCTTGTAGCCGTCTGTGCCGAAGCCGATGCTGCTGTTGATGAAGTTGTCGTTCTTCGGCGTCTTCGTGACGATGTCGATGCTGCCGCCCACCGAGCCGCGGCCCGCGTAGACCGAATCCGGGCCCTTGATCACGCTGATCTGCTCGACCGCGAACGTTTCGCGGTTCTGCAACCCCGAGTCGCGCATCCCGTCGACGAAGATCGAGTTGCGCGATTCGAAGCCGCGGATCACCGGGCGATCGGCCGACGGGTTCGCGGCCGCATCGCCGCCGAGGAACGTGATGCCCGGCACCGAGCGCAGCGCGTCCGCGAACGACGTGACGTTCTTTTCCTTGATGAGTTGCTCGGGGATCACCGTGACCGAGCGCGGCGTGTCGAGCAGCGGCGCGGTGAACTTGTACGACGGCGAACGTTTCACCTGCATGTCCGACGGCGCGGTCGACTGAACATTGATCGTCGGCAGCGTCGCCCGCACGTCGGCGGACGGGGCCGGCTGGCCGGCGGCGGGTGCGGGAGCAGGGGCGGTTTCGGCGGAAGCGAGCAGCGGGGTCAGGAACACGGAGCAGGTCAGCGCCGACACGAGGGCGCGAGGCCTCGTCTTGAACTGGGCGGGCATATCGAGAGGCAGCAGAAGGTTCGGTGAGCAGGTGCGTCTTCTCGATGCCGGGCGGGCCGCACGGAACATCGGAAAACGTCAATGTAAATGCGTATGATTCGCGTTTGCGGTCGCAATTGTACGGATTGGTACTAATTCTGTAAACGATCGAATGGTTTTTGTACTAATTTGGTCAGGCTTTCGTGGGGGACGGCGTGCCTTTGCGTGGCGTGCAACACCACTTTCCATCCCCCGGCCGTGCGCGGCGGCGACGACTCGATACACTGCCGTACCGGTTGGACGGGCCCCGGCAAGCTGGCCCCGAGCATGGAGACAACACAAGATGGACACCCAACGCGCAGCAGTCGTCACGTACCGAGGCGATGCGATCGAGAACACGCACGTCGCCCATGTGGCGGTGGTCGATGCACGCGGCCGGCTGCTGGCCCGGTTCGGCGATCCGTTCCGGATGACGCTCGCGCGCTCGGCGGCCAAGCCGGCGCAGGCGCTGTCGGTGCTCGAGACGGGCGCGCCCGAGCGCTTCGGCTTCGACGATGCGGACATCGCGCTGATGTGCGCATCGCACAGCAGCGAGGACCGGCACATCGAACGCACGCGCGCGATGCTCGCCAAGGTCGCCGCGCACGAATCGGACTTGCGTTGCGGCGGCCATCCGCCGTTGTCGGACGCGGTGTACCGCGCGTGGATCAAGCGCGACTACACGCCGACCGGCGTGTGCAGCAACTGCTCGGGCAAGCACGTCGGGATGCTGGCCGGCGCGCAGGCGATCGGCGCCGCGATCGCCGATTACCATCTCCCCGAGCATCCGATGCAGGTGCGCGTGAAGCACGTGGTGGCCGATGCGTGCGGGCTGCGCGACGACGAGGTCGAGTGGGGCATCGACGGGTGCAACCTGCCGACACCGGCGTTTTCGCTGGACCGGCTCGCGCGGCTTTACGCATCGCTGGCCGACGGGGCGGATACGGTGGAAGCGGGCGGTGACGCCATCTCCGATCGCGTCCGCGCGCTGGCGCGCATTCATCATGCGATGACCGCGTATCCGGAGCTGGTTGCCGGCGAAGGGCGCTATTGCACGGTGCTGATGAACGCGTTCGGCGGGCAGGTGGTCGGCAAGCTCGGCGCCGATGCGTGCTACGGGATCGGCGTGCGGGCGTCCGAGCGCACGCGGGCGCTGGGCGCCGATGGCGCGCTCGGCATCTCGGTGAAGATCGAGGACGGCAATCTCGACGTGCTCTACATGGTCGTCAGCGAACTGCTCGAGCGGCTGCAGATCGGCACGGCCGAGCAGCGCGCGCCGCTGGCCGGCTTTCATCGGCCGCGGATGCTCAACACGCAGGGTGTCGAGATCGGGCACGCCACGTTCCCGTTCGAATTGCAGGCGGCTTGATCGGCCTGAACGGCGCGGATGCGCTGCTGCCGGTGGTCCGCGACGCGGGCCGTGCGCAGCGGCGCGAACCCGACCCAGGGCGCGTGCGCTACACGCTCGCGCCGCGAATCTTCGTCAGCTCCAGCGCCGACAACTCGCCGATATGCGCGAGGTGTTCCGCGAGAAAGTCCTTCAGCACGCGCAGCTTCGCCGAGCTGCGCCGGTTCGCCAGATACGCGATGTAGATGTATTCGCCGGTCAGCCGGTTCTGCAGCCGGTAGCGCGGCAGCACGGCTTCGAGCCGCCCGCTCGCGAGCAGGTCGCGCACCAGCCAGATCTCGAACTCCGCGATGCCGAGCCCCGCGCAGGTCGCTTCGAGCAGCAGCTCCGAATGGTCGGTGACGAGGTTGCCGGCCGGCAGCACGCTGTGATGCGCGTCGCCGTTCACGAGATCCCAGCGCGGATCGCCTTCCGGATGCACGTAGCGCAGGCAGTTGTGTTGCTTGAGGTCGTCGGGCGTGACCGGGCGCCCGCAGCGGTCGAGATAGCCGGGCGTCGCGCACAGGATGCTGTCGTTGCGCGACAGGCGGTGGACGACGAGGTTGTCCAGGTAGTTCTCGCCTTCGTGAATGTCGAGATCGAAGCCGCCGGCCACCAGGTCGTTGTGGTTGTCGGTGAGCCGCACGTCGAGCTGGATCGTCGGGTAGCGCGCGAGGAACGGGGCGACCAGCGGCGCGAGATGGCGGCGGCCGAACGCCACCGGCGCGGTGAGCTTCAGCGGGCCGCTCGGCTGCGCATTCAGCTCGGCGACCACGCGCAAGGTGTCGTCGAGATCGGCGATCAGCGTGACGGCGCGTTCCAGGTAGATGTGGCCGGCTTCGGTGAGCGTCACGCTATGCGTGGAGCGGTGCAGCAGCGCGACGCCGAGCGCCTCCTCGATGGCCGTGACCTTGCGTGCGACGGTGGACGTCGACACGTGCATCTCCTTGGCGACCGCCGAAAAACTCCCCGTTTCGACCACCCTGACGAACGCGCGCATCGCGCCCATGTGATCGATGCCGGTTTCCCTCGCGCCTTTTTTCATCCGATTCTCATTGTTGCGTGCCACGCAAAACCGCTTTCGATAATACAGAAGTGAGCTTGTTTTTGCAAAGGCATAGAATGCGAACCCGTCGCGTCGGGAAGCGGCGCACGACGAGCGGCACGAGACATCCAGGAGGGGCACGATGACACAAAACGGCTTCCGCGTCGAAGCGGATCTTTTAGGTAAGCGAAGCATCCCGAACGAGGCCTACTACGGCGTCCATACGCTGCGCGCGAAGGAGAATTTCGACATTTCGGGCCGCACCATCGCGTCGCTGCCTTACTTCGTGATGGCGCTCGCCGCGGTGAAGGAGGCCGCGGCCGACGCGAACTGCGAGCTCGGGCTGCTGCCGCGGCCGTACCGCGATGCGATCGCCGCCGCGTGCGTCGAGATCCGCGAAGGGCGCCTGCACGACCAGTTCGTCGTCGACATCATCCAGGGCGGGGCCGGCACGTCGACCAACATGAACGCGAACGAGGTGATCTGCAACCGCGCGCTCGAAATCATGGGCTACGCGCGCGGGCAGTACGAATACCTGCATCCGAACGAGCACGTGAACCTCGCGCAGAGCACCAACGACGTCTATCCGACCGCGATTCGCGTGGCGACCTGCTTCGCGGTCGAGCACCTGCTCGAAGCGATGGCGCGCCTGCGCGATGCGTTCGCGGAGCGGGCCGACGCGTTCGCCGGCTTGCTGAAGCTCGGCCGCACGCAGCTGCAGGACGCGGTGCCGATGACGCTCGGCCAGGAATTCTCGACCTACGCGGTGATGCTGACGGAAGACATCGCGCGCCTGCAGGAAGCCGGCTGGCTGATTCGCGAGATCAACCTCGGCGCGACCGCGATCGGCACGGGGATCACCGCGCATCCGCAGTACGCGGAGAAGGCGCTCGCGGCGCTGCGGCGCATTACCGGGCTCGACCTGAGCACCGCGCCGAACCTGATCGAAGCGACCCAGGATTGCGGCGCGTTCGTGCAGGTGTCGGGCGTGCTCAAGCGGATCGCCGTGAAGCTGTCGAAGATCTGCAACGACCTGCGGCTGCTGTCGAGCGGCCCGCGCGCGGGGTTCGGCGAGATCAACCTGCCGCCCGTGCAGGCCGGCTCGTCGATCATGCCCGGCAAGGTCAATCCGGTGATCCCGGAAGTCGTCAACCAGGTTGCCTTCGAGGTGTTCGGCAACGACCTGACCGTGACCTTCGCGGCCGAGGCCGGACAGCTTCAGTTGAACGCGTTCGAGCCGGTGATCGCCAGCGCGCTGTTCCGCAGCTTCAGCCACCTGACGGCCGCCTGCACGACGCTCGCGCAGCGGTGCGTGAGCGGGATCACCGCGAACCCCGAACGGCTGCGCGAAACGATGGAGCGCTCGGTCGCGCTCGCGACCGCGCTGAACCCGTACATCGGCTACAAGCGCGCGACCGCCGTGGCGGCCGAAGCGCACGCGACCGGCAAGTCGATCCGCGAGGTCGTGCTGGAGCGCGAGTGGATGACCGCTGCGCAGGTCGAGGAAGCGCTGCAACCCGAAGCACTGATCCGGCCGCGCGTGCTTTGACGCCGGCTGCGCAGGCCGTCGGTGCGTGACGCCGGCGGCTTGCATGCGACTGCATCCGACGCGCCCCCGCGCGGGGCGCGACACATCAAGAAACAACGGAGACTCACGATGACCCACAGCAGCGAGCGCCCGGCCGATCCGGCCGGCGGCGCGGATTCCCGACATGCCGACCCGGATGCGATGTTCGCGTCGCACGAAGCCGGCTATGCGAAGCAGTTGAAGCCCCGGCACGTGCAGATGATCGCGATGGGCGGCGCGATCGGCACCGGCCTCTTTCTCGGTGCGGGCGGGCGCCTGCAGCACGCGGGGCCGGCGCTCGCGCTCGTCTACCTCGTCTGCGGCGTGTTCGCGTTCCTGATCATGCGCGCGCTCGGCGAGCTCGTGATGCACCGGCCGACCAGCGGCAGCTTCGTGTCGTATGCACGGGAGTTCATGGGCGAACGCGCCTCGTTCGTCGCGGGCTGGATGTACTACCTGAACTGGGCGACCACCGGCATCGTTGACATCACCGCGGTCGCGATCTACATGAAGTACTGGGCCGTGTTCACGGACGTGCCGCAGTGGGTGTTCGCGCTCGGCGCGCTCGGAATCGTGTCGGTGATGAACATGATCGGCGTGAAGGTGTTCGGCGAGATGGAGTTCTGGTTCTCGCTCGTCAAGGTGGGGACGCTCGCGGTGTTCCTCGCGGTCGGCGCCGTGTTTCTCGCGAGCGGCCATCCGGTCGCCGGGCAGATGCCGGGGCTTCACCTGGTCGCGGATCACGGCGGGATCTTCCCGCACGGCATCCTGCCGGCCGTGCTGATCGTGCAGGGCGTCGTGTTTGCCTACGCGAGCATCGAGCTCGTCGGCGTCGCGGCGGGCGAGACGGCCGATGCGCGCAAGGTCTTGCCGAAAGCCATCAACAGCGTGATGTGGCGCATCGCGCTGTTCTACGTCGGCTCGGTCGTGCTGTTGACGATGCTGCTGCCGTGGACGGCGTACAGCGCGCACGAAAGCCCGTTCGTGACGTTCTTCAGCAAGCTCGGCGTGCCGTACGTCGGCACCGTGATGAACGTCGTGGTGCTGACCGCCGCGCTGTCGAGCCTGAACTCCGGCCTCTATTCGACCGGGCGCGTGCTGCGCTCGCTCGCGATGGGCGGATCGGCGCCGCGCTTCGTGTCGCGGATGAACGCACGCGGCGTGCCGTACGGTGGGATCCTGATCACGGTCGCGATCAATGCGATCGGTGTGCCGCTGAACTACATCGTGCCGGCGCAGGCATTCGAGATCGTGCTGAACATGGCGTCGCTCGGGATCATCACGACGTGGGGCTTCATCGTCATGTGCCAGATCCTGTTCCGTCGTGCGGTCGATCGCGGCGAGCTGAAGGCGGTGTCGTTCCGGATGCCCGGCGCGCCGTTCACGTCGTGGCTCACGCTGGCCTTCCTCGTCGGCGTGCTGGTGCTGATGGCCTTCGACTATCCGGGCGGCACGTGGACCATCGCGACGATTCCGGTTGTCGTGCTCGCCCTGGTGATCGGCTGGAAGCTCGCGAAGCGTGGCGCGGCGCGGGAGCAGGCGGCGGATGCGCTTGCATCTTCGGCCACGCGCGCCGTTGCCGATCCGGTGCGGGGCGCCTGAAGACGGTATGCGCCGGGCGCGCCGGGTCGTTCGCGGCCGGCGCCCCGGCGCCTCGTGACGGTCAGTTCAATCCGGTGCGTTCGCCGACCCAGCGGCCGAAATCGCCGGCCATCTCCGCGGTCAGCTCGTGGCCGGCCGCGTACAGCCGCGTTTCGTGCGCGACGCCGAGGGCCGTGAGTTTTGCGTCGGCGGTGTCGGCCCACGCGACGGGCAGCTTGTCGTCGGCGCGGCCGTGCACGATCAGCGCATGGAGCGGGCGAAGGGCATCGCGCGGCGCGATCAGCGGATCGATTTCGGGCAGGATGCGCCCGCACAGCACTGCAAATGCGGTGACGTCCTGCGGCGACGTGAGGCCGACGCTCGCGCTCATGATGCCGCCCTGGCTGAAGCCGGCAATCACCGTCGGCAACGCGGTGCCTGCGTCATCGTTGCCACGGAAGCCGCGGAGCAGCGTGATCAGCTTGAGTCGGCTCGCGTCCGCACGGGCCGCGTCGATTTCGGGGCCGTTCGGGCCGAAGCGCACCGGGAACCACGCGTGCTGGTCGGGCCCGAACGCGAGCGGGGCGCGCAAGAAGGCGATCTCGACGCGCGGATCGATGACGTCGGCCAGGTTCAGCAGGTTGGTTTCGTTGCCGCCGACGCCATGCAGCAGCAACAGGCGGGCAGCGGGGCGGCCGGTGGCCGGGCGCAGCCGGTACTGGAGGCTCGACTCGGGATCGGTGGTCAGCGGCAGGACGTCGGTCATGGCGTGGGGTTCGGAAAGGGGAGCGATGCGACAGTCTAGGGCGTGCGGGCGGCGACGTGAATCGCCGGCGTGCGATTGATTGTTTCCTGACAGGAGTGAATCGGGTGTTCCGCGACGCCACGTTGCTCGTTGTTCATATACCGATCGGGTGACTCGTCATCAGCGCGCGGAATGGTTAAAGTAGATACATTTCGTAGATACGCGAGGGGCGAGGATGGATACTGCCAAGATTTTCAAGCATGGCGGATCGCAGGCTGTCCGTCTGCCGAAGGATTTCCGCTTCGACACGACCGAGGTCCGGATTCGTCGCCACGGTTCGTCCGTGATTCTCGAGCCGGTGCCGCAAGACTGGGCATGGCTCACGCCGCTGATCGGCCCGGTCGACGCCGATTTCGAAGCCGCCGCCACGACCGAGCCTGCCGCTCAGGAACGCCCGGATCCGGACGTATTTGAATGAAATTTCTGCTGGATACCCATGCCGTAATCGCCATCCTGAAAGGCGAGCCGGCCATGCTGGCCCGGCTGCGCACGTATCAGCCAGCAGATTTCGGCATCCCGGCGATCGTCGCGCATGAACTCTATTACGGCGCCTACAAGAGCCAGAGAGCGGCTGCGAACGTGGCACGTGTCGAGGCACTTCAGTTCGAGGTGGTGTCGTTCGATGTCGAAGATGCTCAGCACGCCGGCGAGATTCGTGCGCATCTGACTGCGGCGGGCACCCCGATCGGTCCGTACGATGCGTTGATCGCAGGGCAGGCACGCGCTCGGCGTCTGGTGCTCGTCACCCATAACGTGCGCGAGTTTGCGCGAGTCCCGGGGTTACAGGTCGAGGATTGGCTCGCCGAGGCGCGTGAAAACTGATCGCATGACGGTCATGCCGCAACGGGAGCGGATTCGTCCCGCGGGCGCGCGCCGCCCGGACCTCACCGCAACCGAATCACCGTCGATTTCAACTCCGTATATTTCTCCAGCGCGTGCAGCGAGTTGTCGCGCCCGTTGCCCGATTCCTTGAAGCCGCCGAACGGGAAGTTCATGTCGTCGGTTTCCTCGTAGCCGTTCACCCACACCGTGCCGGCCCGCAGCCGGCGCGCGGTTTCGTGCGCGGTCGTCAGGTTGGCCGTCCATACCGATGCCGCCAGCCCGTAGCGCGTGTCGTTCGCGTGCGCGATGGCCGTATCGAGGTCGTCGAACGCCGTGACCGCCAGCACCGGCCCGAAAATCTCCTCGCGCACGATCCGCGCGTCGGCACGCGGGCAGTCGAACACGGTCGGTTCGACGTACTGGCCGCCGCTCCCGGCGCGCGCACGCTTGCCGCCCGCGAGCAACGTCGCCTCGTCGCGGCCCGCGTCGACGTAGCCGAGCACGCGTTCGACCTGCGCGGCATCGATCAGGCTGCCCATGCGCGTAGCGGGCGACAGCGGATCGCCGGGCGCGTACTCGGGGGCGATCGCGAGCACGCGCGCAACGAGTTCGTCACGAATCGCGCGATGGACGAGCAAACGGGAACCCGCCGTACACATCTGCCCGGTGTTGTAGAACACCGCATGCGCGACGGTGCGCGCCGCGCGTTCGAGGTCCGGACAGTCGGGCAGCACGATCTGCGGCGACTTGCCGCCGAGTTCGAGCCACACGCGCTTCAGGTTCGAATCGGCCGCGCAGCGCATGACCTTGTGGCCGACCGCGGTCGAGCCGGTAAATGCGATGCAGTCGACGTCCGGATGCCGCGCGAGCGCTTCGCCCGCATCGCCGAAGCCCGGCAGCACGTTCAGCACGCCGGCCGGCAGCCCGGCCTGCGCGGCCAGCGCGGCGAGTCGCAGCGCACTGAGCGGCGATTTCTCCGACGGCTTCAGCACGACGCTGTTGCCGGCCGCGAGCGCCGGCGCGCATTTCCACATCGCGATCATCGCGGGGAAATTCCATGGCACGACCGCCGCGACCACGCCGATCGGCTCGCGCGTGACGAGCCCGACGAGATGCGCGTCGGCCGGCGCGACTTCGCCGCCCGTCTTGTCGATCGCTTCGGCGAACCACTCGGCGCAGTAGGCGGTCGACGGGATGTCGATCGTGGTCGTGTCGCCGATCGGCTTGCCGGTGTCGAGCGTTTCGAGCAGCGCGAGATCGTCCGCGTGCTCGCGGATCAGCGCGGCCCAGCGCAGCATCACGCGCTTGCGTTCGCGCGGCGACGCGTCACGCCACGCACCGCTTTCGAATGCGCGCCGCGCGGCCGCGACCGCGAGGTCGGCGTCGGCCTGCCGGCAATGCGCGACCTGTGCGAGCGCACGGCCGTCGATCGGGCTCGTGCAGGCGAAGGTGGCGCCGTCGTGCGCGTCGCGGAACCTACCGTCCACGAATGCGCGGGAATCGATGTCGAGCTGGCTGGCGCGCGTGCGCCAGGTGTCGTTCGTCTGCATGAGAACACTCCGTCGTGGGTCGGGGAGATCAGCGTGAAGCGGGCGTCGGGCGGCGGATCGCGATCGCGCGGCCCGCATGCGGCTCGTGCGGCGCGCGCGCATGTTCGGCGTGAATCGCGTCGAGATGCCGGCGGATCGCGGCCGGGAACGGCGCGGAGCGTTTCGCGCGCATGTCGACGTGGGTCAGCAGTTGCTCGCCGGTCGCGAGTGGCGCGCCCGTCGTCGCATGGTGCATCGAATGAAACACGTGCAGCCGCCGGTCGTCCATGTCGAGCAGCCGCACCGTGAGCCTGAGCGGTTCGCCGAGCATCGCTTCGCGCAGGTGGCGGATATGCGTTTCCGCCGAGTAAATCGAGCAGCCGGCGTCGCGATAGTCGTCGTCGATGCCGAAGTAGCGGAAGAACGCATCGCTGCTGTCGCCGAACACGAGCAGATAGCACGACTCGCTCATGTGGCCGTTGTAATCGACCCACTCGGGCTGCACGGTGCAGCGATGCAGTTCGAGGGGCGTCGCGATCGGTGCGGCGGGGTCGTACGGACGCGCCTTCTGTCCTTCGTAGGCCGAGCGCAGGCGCGGCTCGGCGGCGGGGCTGAGGTGGGTCGTCATCCAGTGCACTCCAGGGTTCGGAACGGGCCCGCACGTCGTCCGCGGGGGCTGCCGGTCGATGTTATGACGGGTTGAACGTTTTTTCAATAAAGAGATCGCCGATGCGTGTAAACACCGGTGCGGATTCATCGCTCAATTAATTGAACAATCATTCAACGGAACCTATACTCGCCAGCGCCGCGATGCCGAAGCGAAGCAGGGCGGGCGGCGCATCTGCACGATACGCACAACGAAAAATCGATCCGCCTCGCGCGGAAACCGGAGACACCGAAAATGAAGAAGCGCTTCCTGCTGGCCGGCATGATGTCGGTGATGGTCCACGGCTACGCACACGCCCAGAGCAGCGTATCGCTGTACGGGATCATCGATGGCGGCATCACCTACGTGAACAATACGGGCGGCGCGCACGCGTACCTGTTCGACGACGGCGTGTCGTACGGCAACCGCGTCGGCCTGATGGGCACGGAGGATCTCGGCGGCGGCAACAAGGCCGTGTTCAAGCTCGAGAACGGGTTCCGGCTCGGCACCGGCAAGCTGAACCAGGGCGGCGCGATGTTCGGGCGGCAGGCGTACGTGGGGCTTGGCAATGACTGGGGCACGCTGACGTTCGGCAACCAGTACGACTTTGCTTTCGATTTCACCGCGAACTACAACGTCAGCGCGTTCGGCAGCGGCTACGGCGTGCACCTGGGCGACTTCGACCGTCAGAGCGGCGACCGGCTGCAGAACGCGGTGAAGTTCGTCAGCAACAGTTTCCACGGGCTCGTGGTCGGTGGCATGTATTCGTTCAGCAACGATGCGGGCAGCTTCCACGACGGCAGTGCGTGGAGCCTGGGCGCGAGCTACACGCACGGCGATTTCTCGGCAGGCGGCAACTATACGCGGCTCAACGCGCCGCGCAGGCTCGCGGCGCTCGATCCGTATGCGCAGATGGGCGTGAGGACGATGCTCGGACAGACGGTCGCGACCGTCGATCCGGCGACGGGCGCCGTCACCGACCTGCACGATTCGACGCCGTTCTCGATCGACTCGCAGTCGATCTTCGGGATCGGCGCGTCGTACACGCTCGGCAAGCTGACGCTCAACGCGGATTTCAGCAACACGACGTTCAAGGGCTACGGGCAATCGTCGACGATGCGCGTGTACGAGGCGGGCGGCCTGTACCAGGCGACCCCGGCGCTGTCGCTCGTCGCGGGCTACCAGTACACGACGTTCGAAGGCCATCACTGGCACGAAGTCGCGCTCGGCACGCATTACGCACTGTCCAAGCGCACCGACGTCTATGCGGGCGTCGACTGGATGCGCGCGTCGAACGGCGTCGATGCGGTGATCGGCTACAGCTTCACGCCGTCGACGAGCCGCACGCAAGCCGCCGCGCGCATCGGCATGCGGCACAACTTCTGATCGTTTTGCCCGCATGGGCTGGGCCGGCCCCGTCGGCCCAGCCCGGGCCTGCGTCGTCGCCGCGCTGCGCGATGCGCCCGGCGACGATTGCGTGAGCATGGACGACACGTTCGGCGAGCGTCGTTGAACGAACTGCGGCGAAGACTCGCGCACGGTTGCCGCCGGCCCGCTCGGGCGATGCATGAGCGGGCCGGCGGGTGTCAGGCGTCGAGCCTCACCAGCGCATCGACGGCCACCGCGCCGCATTCCATCACCAGCAGCGGATTGACGTCGAGTTCGACGAGCGTGTCAGCGTGTGCCTGCGCGAAGCGTGCGATCGCCATCACGTTCGCCACCACCGCATCGAGATCGGCCTTCGGCCGTCCGCGATAGCCGGTCAGCAGCGGGCCGAGCTTCAGCCCGAGCAGGGCGTCGCGCACGTCGCTTTCACGCACCGGCAGCAGGAGTGTCGCGGTGTCGCGGATCAGCTCGACCAGCACGCCGCCGGCGCCGAGCACGAGCGCTAGACCGAAATTCGGCTCGCGCTTCACGCCGACGATCAGTTCGAGCAGCGGCGCGTCGGCCATCTTCTCGACGAGGATGCGCTCGACCCGCACGTCCGGCGCGTAGCGCGCGACCTGTTCGGTCATCCGCTCGACCGCGGCGGCGACGGCTTCGGGCGACGCGAGCTTCAGCGCGACCGCGCCGGCCTCGGTCTTGTGCGGCAGGCGATCGCTGACCACTTTCACGCAGACCGGAAACCCGAGCCGCTGCGCGGCGGCCGGTGCATCGGCGGGCGCGACGCATTCCGCTGACGGTACGTCGAGCCCGTGCGCGGCCAGCATCCGCTTGCTCGCCCATTCGTCGTGCAGCGTCGTGGCGCCGTGACTGCCGCCGCCGTTGCCGGCCCGCAGTACCGGCAGCGCGTTGAGCGCATCGGCGTCGAGCACGCGGCGGCGCGTCTCGCCGTAGGTCATCGCCGCGCCGATTGCGTCGATCCCGTCGGCGAGCCCCTGCAGCGGCGCGATGCCGGCCGCGGCCATGCGTGCGGCGTGATCGGGCGGCGTGAGGTCGGGAAACACCGAGATGACCGCGCCGACCACGCCGTGCTGGCGCGCGGAGGCCGCGAACGCGTTTGCCGCGATGTCGCACAGCGGTCGCTCGCCGGTCGCTTCTTGCGGATAGTCGAGAATCATCGCGGCCGCGCCGGGCCGGTCGGCGAGCAGCGCGTCGCAGCACGCGCGCATCTTGTCCGGATCGCCCCACGGTGTCGTCGTGAAATCGAGCGGGTTCGCGATCGTCGCGTACGCGGGCAGCACGTTGCCGAGCGCGTGGCGCCCGGCGTCGCCGACCGGCGGGAACGCGATGCCCTGCGCGTCGCCGAGATCCGCGACGAGCCCCGCATCGCCGCCGGACGTCGCCAGCGCGGCGAGCGTGCGGCGCTCGGGCACACCGGCGATCGCGAGCAGCTTCAGCGTTTCGACGAGGCCGACCGGGTCCTTCACGCGGATCACGCCGAGCCGCCGGAACAGTGCGTCGTACAGCGCGTCCGAGCCCGCGAGCGAACTCGTGTGGCTGATCGCGAGCTGCGCGCCGAGCGCCGAGGTCCCGCTCTTCAGCGCGATGATCGGCACGCCGCGCGCGAGCGCGCGGGCGGCGGCCTCGCTGAACGCGCGCACGTCCTTCAATCCTTCGAGATGCACGCCGATCGCGCGGATGCGCGGATCGTCGACGAAGGCATCGACGAGGCGCGCGATGTCGACCGACGCCTGGTTGCCGACGCTCGCCAGGTACGCGAACGGCACCGAGCGTGCGCTCATCGACAGGTTGTACGCGAGGTTGCCGCTTTGCGTGATCACCGCGACGCCCGATTCGACGCGCGGCGCGCCGTGCGCGACCGGCCACAGCGCGCTGCCGTTCAGGCCGTTGATCAACCCGTAGCAGTTGGGCCCGAGCACGGCCATGTCGCCGGCGGCGTCGACGAGCGCCTGCTGCAGCGCGGCGCCGTCGGCCCCGGTTTCGGAGAAACCCGACGCGTACACGATCGCGCCGCCGGCGCCGCGTTCGGCGAGCGCGCGCACGACGTCGATCGCCTGCCGCGCGGGGACTGCGACGAACACGGCATCGGGCGCGGCGGGCAGGTCGGCGACGCTGGCATGGCAGGGCACGCCGTCGATCTCGGCATGGTTCGGATTGACGAGCCAGATGTCGCCGGCATAGCCGTAGTGGCGACAGCGCTGCACGGCGCCCGCGATGCCGCGCCCGCCGACGAACGCGATGCTGGCCGGCTCGAGCAGCCGGCGCAGGTTGGCCGCGGCGTCGGCACGGCGATCCCTGACTTCAGGGGAAGAGGTCATGATGGTCCTTTCGGAACGCGCGCCGGCTTGCGCGCCGGCGCGACGATTCGCGTCAGCTGTAGCGTCGGAGGATTTCCTTGGACAGGATGTGGCGCTGGATCTCGGACGTGCCTTCCCAGATGCGCTCGATGCGCGCATCGCGCCAGAAGCGCTCGATCGGCAGTTCGTCCATCAACCCCATGCCGCCGTAGATCTGCACCGCGTGATCGGTCACGCGGCCGAGTGTCTCGGTGGCCAGCAGTTTCGCGAGCGCGGCGTCGCCGTCGGTCATCGTGCCCTGGTCGAGCTTCTGCGCGGTATAGAGCGTGACGAGTTCCGCCGCGCGAATCTCGGTCTGCATGTCGGCGAGCTTGAACGACGTGCCCTGGAAATCGCCGATGCGCTTGCCGAACTGATGGCGCGTCGCGGCCCATTCGGCGGCCATCTCGAACGCGCGCTGCGCGCGGCCGATGTTGTTCGCGGCCACCATCACGCGGCCGGCGGTGAGCCAGTCGTTCGCGAGCTCGAAGCCGCGATGCTCTTCGCCGAGGATCTGCGCGGCGCTCACGCGGCAGTCGGACAGGAAGATCTCCGACTGGTGGTAGCCGCGCAGGCTCGTGCAGTGCGGGCCGCGCCGCACGGTCATGCCCGGCGTGTCCTTGTCGATCAGGAAGCAGGTCACGCGCTTGCGCTTCTGGCCGCGCACTTCCTCCTCGCCGGTGACGGCGAACAGGATCACGAAGTCGGCCGTATCCGCGTGGCTGATGAAGTGCTTGCTGCCGTTGATCACGTAGTCGTCGCCGTCGCGCACCGCGCGCGTGCGGATGCCCATCGCGTCGGAGCCGGCGCCCGGCTCGGTCAGCGCGAAGCAGTCGACGCGCTCGCCGCGCACGGCCGGCTTCAGGTAGCGCTCGATCTGGTCGCCCTTGCAGGCCATCAGGATCTTGCTGGGCCGCGCGACGAACACGTGCAGCGCCCAGCTCGTGCGGCCGAGCTCGCGCTCGACCAGCGCCTGCGTCACGTAGTCGAGGCCCGGGCCGCCGGCGCTCTCGGGCATGTTGAACGCGTAGAAACCAAGCTCGAGCGACTTGCGGCGGATCGAATCGGCGAGTTCGGCCGGCACGTCGTCCGCGCGATCGACGGCGAATTCATGCGGCTGCAGTTCCTTCTCGACGAACTGACGCAGCGACGTCACCAGCATGTCCTGCTCTTGGGTCAGCGAAAAATCCATCAATCATCTCCCGACAAAATGGGGGGCGCGACCTTCGACCGACGCGCGAAGCGCTTCCCGGCCGTCCTCGCTGTGACCGCAAGCGACGCCGGCCGCCAACTCGCCGCGCAGTTGCTCGGCAAGGGTATGCGTGAGCGACTGCGCAAGCAGCGCCTTGGTATGGCCGAACGCGACGCTCGGCCCTTGAGCGAGCCGCGCGGCGAACGCGGCGACATGCTCCGCGAACGCATCGGCGTCGACGACTTCGGAGACCAGTCCGGCCGCGAGCGCATCCTGCGCGTTCCAGCGTTCGTTCAGGAAGACGAAACGGCGTGCGACGTCGGGGCGCGCGAGGCGCGGCAGGAACCAGCTTCCGCCCATGTCGGGGCTGTAGCCCATGCCCGTATACCCGCAGCGCAGCGTCGCGGCCGTGCTCGCGATGCGGAAGTCGCACGCAAAGCCGATGTCGGTGCCCGCGCCGACCGTCGAGCCGTTCAGCGCGGCGATCGTGGGGCGCGGAAACGCGGCGAGCGCCTGCACGAAACGGTGCGCGCGTTCGGTCCACCCGTAGGTGTCGAGTTCGCCGCTGCGCTCGGCCTCGGCCCACTCGTCGACGTCCGCGCCCGCGCAGAATGCGCTGCCGGTGCCGGTCAGCACGACGCAGCGCACCGCCGGATCGTTCGCGAGCGCGTCGAGCGTCTCGCGAAGAAAGTCGAGATGCGGCCGCGCGAGCGAATTGCGCTTCGTCGGGCGGTTCAGTCGAAGGGTCACGACGCCGTCGTGCCGTTCGATTCGGATGTCCTCGATGCTCATGCTGATCACTGTCTCCTGGTTGTTGTGTGTCGGGGTGTGTCAGAGCCGGCAAGGGTCGCCGCTACTTGCGGACCGCATTTCGGCATAGTATAAGTTCTGTTAAATGAACGTTCAACCCAATTGTGAGTCGACCAGGAGACACACGATGAGCGTGGTGATGGAGACGTCGGCGGGTGTGGAGGAGGGAAGAGCCGGGGCGCATGCGGCACGCACCGCGTCGGCGGAGCGCATCGCGAGCGGCGCAGGCCTGCAGATCGATCGCGTGTCGAAGCGCTACGGCAGCGTGCATGCGTTGCGGGAAACGTCGATCGAGATTCCGCGCGGCGAATTCCTGACGATCCTCGGGCCGTCGGGTTCCGGCAAGACGACGTTGCTGACGATCGTCGCGGGCTTCGAGCATCCGACCACCGGCGACCTGCGCGTGGGCGGCCGCAGCATCGTCGCGTTGCCGCCGGAGAAGCGCAACTTCGGGATGGTGTTCCAGGGCTATGCGCTGTTTCCGCACATGACGGTCGAACAGAACGTCGCGTATCCGCTGATGGTGCGCAAGCAGAAGGGGCCCGACGCGGTGAAGCACGTGAAGGCCGCGCTCGATCTCGTGCGGCTCGGCCCTCTCGCGGATCGGCTGCCGCGTCAGTTGTCGGGTGGCCAGCAGCAACGCGTCGCGATCGCGCGCGCGCTGGTGTTCGATCCCGATCTCGTGCTGCTCGACGAACCGCTCGGCGCGCTCGACCGCAAGCTGCGCGGCGAGGTGCAGGTCGAACTGAAGGCACTGCACGAACGGCTCGGGGCAACGTTCCTGTTCGTCACGCACGACCAGGAGGAAGCGCTGTCGATGTCGGACCGGATCGCGATCATGCGCGACGGCCGGCTCGAGCAGATCGGCACGCCGGACGGGCTGTACGAGCAGCCGGCGAACCGCTTCGTCGCGGACTTCCTCGGCAAGAGCAACTTCATCGAAGGCGTCGCAGTCGGCGGCGATGCGGACACCACGCACTATCGCGTCGGCGATACGCGGTTCGTCGCGCCCGCGTGCGGCGCGCGAACCGACGACACGCTGCTGTTCGCGCTACGCCCCGAGAAGGTCGCCGTGTCGGCGACGTCGTGCGGCGGCGCGCACAACGAAGTGGCCGGCCGCATCCGTCATTGGAGCTATTTCGGTTCGTCGTACCGCTTCGAGATCGAGACGTCGGCGCTCGGCTGCATGACGGCGGACGTGCCTGCGTGGCGAGGGCTCGCGTCGCCGCGCACCGGCATGGACGTGTTCGTGCAGTGGGAGCGCGACGCGACCTGCCGGATCGCGGCCGACTGACGCGGCGAACGCTGCATCCCGCGCGACGCGGCGGCTGCCGTCGTCGCCGGCCGATTCCCCGTGCCCGACAACGCCGAGATGCGTGCGGGCGCTGTCCAGCCTGGAGGAGACACCATGACGAAGCGCCATCTGCAGGACCTGCTCGACCAAGCGCGCGACCTTCAACCCGCGACGTCGCAACGCCGTCGCGATTTCCTGCGGCTGTGCGCGGCCGCCGGCATCGCGCCGACGCTGCTGTCGCTCGGCGCGAAAGACGCGCTGGCGTCGAACCCGAAGGAAATCGTGCTCAGCGCATGGGGCGGCGAAGCGCGTTCGGCGTTCCGCTCCGCATACATGGACCCGTTCACGAAGGCGAGCGGGATCAGGATGGGTTACGACTCGTCGCCGGAGGACGGCAAGATCAAGGCAATGGTCGAGAACAGGAACGTGATCTGGGACGTGATGGATCTCGACGGCTTCGCGGCGATCAAGCTCGGCAAGCAGGGCTTCCTGCGGCCGATCGATTATTCGGTCGTGGGCCGCAACACACTGCCGGGGCTCGGGTCGGATTTCGGCGTGCCGTCGTACCTGCTGAGCTACGTGCTCGTCTACGACGCGCGCAAGTTCGGCGCGAATCCGCCGAAGAACTGGGCCGATTTCTGGAACGTCGGCAAGTTTCCGGGCAAGCGCGGGCTGTGGAAATGGATGGGCGGCGCGCTCGAAGCCGCGCTGATGGCCGATGGCGTCGACAAGGACAAGGTCTACCCGATCGACGTGCCGCGCGCGCTGAAAAAACTCAAGGAACTGCGCTCGAACGTGCTGCTGTGGGATTCGGGTGCGGACAGCCTGCAACTGCTGCGCAACGGCGAAGTCAGCATGGCGTGCATCTGGCATACGCGCGCGAACGTGATCCAGCGCGAGAGCAACGGCCGGTTCCGCTATACGTGGGAGCAGGGGCTCGCGTCGTGCGACGTGTGGGGCGTGCCGAAGAACAACCCGTCGGGCGATGCCGTGTGGCAGTTCATCAAGTTCGTGCAGGGTGTCGAGCCGCAGGTGCGCCTGCTGTCGCTGCTCGGCAACGGGCCGGTGACGCCGGCCGCGACGGCCGCGGTGCCGCAGGCGCTGCGCGCCGACAATCCCGGCACGCCCGAGAACTGGGCGAAGCAGTGCAAGGTGAATCCCGAATGGTGGGCGCAGCATTACGAAGCGACGCTCGCGCAGTACACCGACCTGATGTCGTCCTGATCCGCCGCCTCGTGAGCGTGACGCCATGACTACCCTGTCTCCTCCCGCCGCGGGCGCGGTCCCGCTAGGCCGCGCGAAGGCCGACCGCTACTGGCTGCTCGTCGTGCCGCTGCTCGCGGTGCTGATCGTGCTGTACGTGGTTCCGCTCGTGCGCGTGCTGTGGCTCGGCTTCACGGTGCCGGCGCCCGGCCTGACGAACTACGCGCGGCTGCTGGACAACCATGGCGTGCACCGCGTGCTGTGGACGACGCTGCGCGTGTGCGCGGTCACCACGGTGTTTTCGGTCGCGCTCGGCTACGCGATCGCCTATGCGATGGCGCACGTCGGCCCGCGTCAGCGGATGGCGCTGATGTTCGGGCTGCTCGTGCCGTTCTGGGCGTCGGTGCTGGTGCGTGCGTTCTCGTGGCTGTTCCTGCTCGGCGAGCAGGGGCTCGTCAACACGCTGCTGATGCGCGTCGGGCTGATCGACGTGCCGCTGCCGCTGATGCGCAACGAGATCGGCGTCGTGATCGGGATGATCCACTTCATGATTCCGTATGCGGTGCTGCCGCTGTACGCGAACATGAAGGGCATCGACCCGCAGCTCGCGCGGGCGTCGCAGGGGCTCGGCGCGGGCGCGTTCGTCACGTTCCGCAAGGTGTATTTCGCGCAGACGCGGCCGGGCATCGTCGGCGCGGCGATCCTCGTGTTCATCTTCTCGCTCGGCTTCTACGTGACGCCGGTGATTCTCGGCGGCGGCCGCACGGTGATGATCGCCGAGTACATCAGCACGCAGATCCTGCAGCTCGTGAACTGGGGCAGCGGGGCGGCGCTCGCGTCGCTGCTGCTGGCGTCGATCCTGGCCGCGCTCGCGCTGCTCGCGCGTTTCGTCGACCTGCGCGAGCTGTTCGGCGCGCGCTGATTCGAACGGAGGACGAACCGATGAAGAATCGAATGACCGCAGGGCGCGCGCTGGTGGTCGGTGTCGCATGGGCCGCGATCCTGTTCCTGATGCTGCCGCTGCTCGTGTCGGTGCCCGTGTCGCTGACGCCGAGCGACTACCTGTCGATGCCGGACGGCGCGCTGTCGTTGCGGCACTACGGCGTGCTGCTCGACGACGACGGCTGGGTGTCGAGCTTCCTGCAAAGCGGGCTGATCGCGCTGGCGTCGTCGGCGATCTCGGTCACGCTCGGCACGCTGTGCGCGATCGGCCTGTGGAAGGTCGCGTCGCGGCGCGGCGAGTTCGTGCGCGGCGTGATCCTGTTTCCGCTGATCGTGCCGCCGATCGTGTCGGCGCTCGCGTTCTATCGGCTGTGGGGCGAGCTCGGGATGCTCGACAGCCTGCCGGCAGTGATCCTGTCGCACGTCGTGCTGTCGGTGCCTTACGTGGTGGTGGCCGTGTCCGCGTCGCTCGCGACGGTCGGCCTGCGGATCGAACAGGCGTCGCGCAGCCTCGGCGCGAACCTCGCGCAGACGCTGCGCTACGTGATCCTGCCGTCGATCCGGCCGGGCGTGCTGTCGGCGGCGGTGTTCGCATTCATCCTGTCGTGGGACGAGCTGGTCGTCACGCTGTTCATCTCGAGCCGGAGCGTGTACACGCTGCCGCGCCGCATGTGGGACGGGATGCGCGAGAACGTCGACCCGGCGATCGCGTCGGTGTCCACGCTGCTGCTCGTCGCGACCTGCGTCGCGATCGGCCTGTCGCTGCTGCGCAAGCGCGCGGCCGGGGCCGTGTGAGTTCAACCCTTCAACGTTACGTTGCGGAGAAAAATCGCCTCATGAAAGTCCTGATCGTCCACGCCCATCCCGAGCCGCAGTCGTTCACCACGTCGATGCTGCACCGCGCGGTGAGTACGCTCGAAGCGCAGGGGCACACCGTGACGGTGTCCGACCTGTACGCGATGCAGTGGAATCCGGTGGCGAGCGCGGCCGATTTCGGCGTGCGCAAGCACCCCGACTATCTCGTCTACGCGCTCGAGCAGCGCGAGAACGTCGCCGCGCACGCGATCGCGCCGGACATCGCCGCGGAACTCGACAAGCTCGCCGCATGCGACTTGCTGATCCTGAGCTTCCCGCTGTTCTGGTGCTCGGTGCCGGCGATCATGAAGGGCTGGATCGACCGCGTGCTCGTGTCGGGCAAGGTGTACGGCGGTGTGCGCTTCTACGATCGCGGCGGGATGCGCGGCAAGCGCGCGCTGCTCGCCTATACGTGCGGCGGCCGCGACTACATGTTCGGCGCGGATGGTGTGCATGGCGAAATGGACCTGATGCTGCGCCACGTGCTGCGCGGCACGCTCGGCTATGCGGGCTTCGACGTGCTGCCGTCGTTCGTCGGCTATCACGTGCCGTATATCGGCGATGCCGAGCGCGCGGCCGTGCTCGATCGGTACGGCGACTACCTGGCGCGGCTCGACCGGCTCGAACCGATGGCGTTCCCGACGCTCGACGATTTCGACGGCGACATGCGGCGGCGCGAGCGCGCGCCGCAGGAAGCCGCGCAGGACTGATCGCGACACCCGGCCGCGATGCCGATACGCGTCTCAACCATCCGACCGCTTGAGAGTTCGAGCAATGACCCTGACGTCGAGCGACGTGCTGCTGTTCCTGACCGGCCTGCTGACGCTGTTCTGTCCGCCGGTCGCGATCCCGATGTACGCGGCCGTCACCGGGCATTTTCCCGACGTGACGCAGCGGCAGATCGCATTCAGGCTGTTCGCGTGGATCGCGGCGCTGATGGTCGGCGCGGTCTGGGGCGGCCAGTTCCTGCTGCGCATGCTCGGCCTGACGCTCGGTGCGCTGACGCTGACGGGCGGCCTCGTGCTGTGCCTGTGGTCGATTCCGATGATGCGCGGCACGGCCAACGACGAACGCAGCGGCGGGGAGCGGCGGCTCGAATATGCGCAGTGGCGCAGCTACATCGCGGTGCCGCTGATCTTCCCGCTGTCGATCGGCAGCGCGGTGATGTCGCTCGTGATCACGACCGCGACGCGCTTTCATACGCCGTCCGACCTGCTCGCGCTGAGCGCAGCCTGCGTGCTGCATGCGGGCGTGATCGGGCTCACGTATGCGTGCTCGGCGTCGTGGTGCCGGCGGCTCGGCGAGATCGGCAGGACGCTCGTCGAGCGGCTGTCGGGGATCGTGCTGACCGCGATCGCGTTCCAGATGCTCGCGCAAGGCGTACGCGAACTGCTGCCGGGGCTCGCGCACTGATGGCTTCGCCGCCCGGCGAATGATCCAGAAACCTGTCCTGAACGATGGAAGACAAATGAAAACAGTTGGCATGTATCTCGTCGACCTGCTCGCCGCGTACGGCGTCGATACGGTGTTCGGCATTCCCGGCGTGCACACGATCGAGCTGTACCGCGGGCTGGCCGGCAGCACGCTGCGTCACGTGAGCGCGCGCCACGAGCAGGGCCTCGGCTTCATGGCGGACGGCTATGCGCGCGCGACCGGCAAGCCCGGCGTGTGCTTCGTGATCACCGGCCCCGGGATGACGAACATCGCGACGTCGATGGCGCAGGCGTTTGCGGATTCGATTCCGATGCTGGTGATCTCGAGCGTCAACGCGTCCGGCGATATCGGCTCGGGCAACGGCCATCTGCACGAACTGCCCGACCAGCATGCGTTCGCGGAGAATGTCGCCGCGTTCAGCTATACGGTGCCGCGCGCCGACGCACTGCCGCAGGCGATCGCGCGCGCGTTCGCGGTGTTCTCGGGCGGCCGGCCGCGCCCGGTGCATATCCAGATCCCGCTCGACGTGCTCGCGGCGCCGGCCGACACGTTGCCGCCCGTGCCGGCGGCGCCGCCGCGCATCGCACCCGGTCCCGCATCGGCCGACGGCATCGACGCGCTGCGCGCGCAGGCGGCTGCCGCGCGCGCGCCGCTGATCCTGGCGGGCGGCGGCGCGCTCGACGCGTCCGAAGACGTGCGGTGGCTCGCCGAAGCACTCGACGCGCCGGTCGTGATGACGATCAACGGGCGCGGCGTGCTGCCGCCCGCGCATCCGCTCGGCATTGCGTGGTCGGCGTCGAGCGACGCGGTGCGCGCCCTGATGCGCGACAGCGACCTGATCGTCGCGCTCGGCACCGAGCTCGGGCCGACCGATTACGACCTGTATGCGACGCGCAGTTTCTCGATGCCCGCGCCGCTCGTGCGGATCGACATCGATCCCCAGCAGCTGTGCCGCAATGCGGTGCCCGCGCTGCCGTTGCTCGGCGACGTCGGCGAAACCCTGCGCGCGCTGCGGCGCGTGTGGGCCGGCGACGCGGGCGCCCGTGCGGATCGTGGCGGCGTCGAACGCGCGACGAGGTGCCGTGCGGCGGCGCGACAGGAACTGAATGACGAAATGTGCCGCGATCTCGCGCTGCTCGACAGCGTGCGCGACACGCTGCCCGATGCGGCGATCGTCGGGGATTCGACGCGCATCGTCTACGCGGGCAACGTCGGCTTCGCGGCGCGGCGCCCGCGCAGCTGGTTCAACGCGTCGGTCGGGTTCGGCTCGCTCGGCTACGGGCTGCCGGCCGCCGTCGGCGCGAGCCTCGGCGATGCGTCGCGGCCGGTGGTCTGCCTCGCCGGCGATGGCGGATTCCAGTACACGCTTGGGGAGCTCGGCACCGCGGTGCAACACCGTGCGCGCGTGATCGTCGTGCTGCTGAACAACGGTGGATACGGGGAAATCAAGCGCGCGATGGTCGACGGCGGCGTCGAGCCGGTCGGCGTGGATCTGCATACGCCGGATTTCGTCGCGATCGCACGGGCGTACGGATGGGGCGCGCAGCGCGTCGACGAGGGTGCTTCACTGGTCGGGGCGCTCAGCGAGGCGGCGGCGCATGACGCGCCGTATCTGATCGAGATTCGCGCGTGCTGAAAACGCGAACGGCCTCGCGATGCGAGGCCGTCGGGTGCGCCGCCGGGTTGCCGGCGGCGATGATGCGTCAGGTCGCCGGCGCGCCGCGTTACGCGCGCTTGCGGGCCGTCTTCGGCGGCGGCAGGAACGTATCGACGACGCGCAGGCAGCTCGCCAGCGCGTCTGCCGCGGTAAAGGACGTCGGGTCGCGCGCGAGCTCGAGCCAGAACCCGTCGATCACGGCCGTCAGCGTCAGCGCGGCGAGATCGCTGTCGACGGTCCCGCCGCGCACTTCCGCGATCTGGTCGAACAGCTTCTTCAGGGCTTGCCGGTAGCCGGCGTACAGCTCCTTGTGTGCCTTGCGGATCACCGGGTCGCTATGCGCGACACTCCAGAAGCCGAGCCACACCTTCACGTTCTTCGGCGCGAACACCGGCGCGGCGAAACACACCTTGATGATCGCGTCGAGCTTGTCCTCGGGGCCGGTCGCGTTCGCGGCGGCCGCGCGCGACACGTCGAGCAGGTCGGACGCGAGCCGCTTGTAGGTCTGCGCCATCAGCTCGTCTTTCGACTGGAAGTGATGGTTGATCAGCCCGCGCGACACCTTCGCTTCCGCGCAGATGCGGTCGATCGTGGTTTCCGAATAGCTGTAGCGCGCGATACAGCGCATCGTCGCGTCGATGATCGATTGCTGCCGCACCGCGGGCGTTTCGCGGATGCCGCGGCTGCGGGCCTGAACCGGTGCGCTGCCAGGAGTCTTTTTCACGGGGTGACCTTACGGAATCGTCATGGCACCGATTATAGGGGAGTGTCGGACGCTTGTTCAATTACACCATCGAAAGCAGCGTGGAACCCGCGAAAACCCTTGCTCCAGGATGATTGAAATCTGTTGAACCACCGTTCAACAGCGCCTATACTCGACTCCGCATGAGGTTGGTCGGCCATTCAACAAGACGCCGCGGTCCCGCACGGGACGGGCATGAGAATTCGACACAGGAGACAGCATGTTGGCGCGGGTGGAGAGCGTGAAGGCGGCCGTCGACGAGCGCGTGCAGGTGACGGATCTGCACAAGCGGTTCGGCGAGCTGGAGGTGTTGAAGGGCGTGTCGCTGAGCGCGCGCGAAGGCGAAGTGATCTCGCTGATCGGCGCGAGCGGCTCGGGCAAGAGCACGCTGCTTCGCTGCATCAACCTGCTGGAGACGCCGACCCGCGGACGCATCGTGGTCGACGGCGAGGAGATCGGCCTGAAGGTCGACCGCAAGGGCCGCACGGTGCCGACCGATCCGCGCCAGGTCGAGCGCATTCGCACGCGGCTCGGGATGGTGTTCCAGAGCTTCAACCTGTGGGCGCACCGCACGGTGCTCGAGAACGTGATCGAGATGCCCGTGCACGTGCTGCGCGAACCGCGCGCCGAAGCGATCGCGCGCGCCGAGCAGCTGCTCGAACGCGTCGGCCTTGCCGACAAGCGCAACGTCTATCCCGCGTTCCTGTCCGGCGGCCAGCAGCAGCGCGTCGCGATTGCGCGCGCGCTGGCGATGCGGCCCAGGGTGATGCTGTTCGACGAGCCGACGTCCGCGCTCGATCCCGAACGCGTCGGCGAAGTGCTGAAGGTGATTCGCGATCTCGCGTGCGAAGGCCGCACGATGATTCTCGTCACGCACGAAATGGCGTTCGCGCGCGACGTGTCGAACAGGGTGCTGTTCCTGCACGAAGGGCGCGTCGAGGAGAGCGGCACGCCGGCCGAGATCTTCGACGCGCCGCAGAGCGAACGCTGCCGCCAGTTCGTCAACGCGCATCGGCAACGCCACTGAACCGCGGGCGCGGCCCGCGCGTGCCAGTACGGCCGGCTGCCCCGATCCCTATCTTTCCCGCAAGGAGTCCGACCATGAAACGTGTCGTACGCAGTCTGCTGTGCCTGTTGAGTCTCGTCCTCGCGGCGCTCGCGCCGTTCGGTTCCGCGCACGCGTCGTCGGGCGTGCTGCGCTTCGGGGTCGCGGCCGAGCCGTATCCGCCGTTCCTGATGAAGAGCCCGACGGGCCAGTGGAGCGGCTTCGAGGCCGATCTGATCCGCGCGCTGTGCGACCAGATGAAGGCGAAGTGCGAGATCAAGGAAGTCGCGTGGGACGGCATCATCCCGGCGCTGCTCAGCGACAAGATCGACGTGATCTTCAACTCGATGTCGATCACGCCGGAGCGCCAGAAGGTGATCGCGTTCTCGCGGCCGTACTACGAGACGCCGGGCACCTTCGTCGGAGCGAAGAACCAGAAGCTCACGCTGACGCCGGACGGGCTGAAGGGCAAGGTGATCGGCGTGCAGGGTTCGACCGCGAACGCCGAGTTCATCAAGATGGCCTACGGCAAGACCGCGACGGTGCGCCTGTACAACACGCAGGATGACTGCAACGCCGACCTCGTCGCCGGCCGCATCGACACGATGTATCTCGACCAGCTCGGCATTCTCGATTTCCTGAAGTCGAAGGACGGTTCCGCGTTCGAGCTGAAGGGCCCCGGCAGTGTGAAGATGGACCCGGCGGTCTTCGGCTACGGTGTCGGCGCGGGGATGCGCAAGGCCGATGCACCGCTCAAGCAGCAGATGGACCAGGCGCTCGAGCAACTGCATGCATCGGGCAAGTACGCGCAGATCGCGAAGAAGTATTTCCCGATCGACCTCTGGCCGCACTGATCGAGCGCACACGGGCGTCACGCACGGACGAGGAGGCGGCATGGACGGTTGGGGATGGGTGAGCTACCTGGGCATGGACCCGGACGGCTGGGGCGTCGCGCTCTTGCAGGGCGCGGGCGTGACGCTCGAGATTTCGCTCGGCGCGTTCGTCGTCGGCATCGTGCTCGGGCTGCTGGGTGCGGCCGCGAAGCTGTCGGGCGTGCGGGTGCTGGAGCGGCTCGCGCAGGGCTACACGACGCTGTGCCGCGCGGTGCCCGAGCTGTTGCTGATCCTGCTGCTCTATTACGCGGGCACCGACGCGATCAACCTGCTGATGACGGCGATCGGTGCCGGGCCGGTCGCGGTCAACGGCTTCGCGGCGGCCGTGATCGTGCTCGGCATCGTGCAGGGCGCGTATGCGGCCGAGATCATCCGCGGTGCGATCCTCGCGATCCCGTACGGGCAGATCGAGGCGGCGCGCGCGTTCGGCGCGCCGCCGTCGCTCGTGTTCCGCCGTGTGACGCTGCCGGCGATGGCGCCGTATGCGCTGGCCGGCTTCACGAACCTGTGGCTGATCCTCGTGAAAGACAGTGCGCTGATCAGCGTGGTCGGCTACAGCGAGCTGCTCTACACCGCGAAGCAGGCGGCCGGGTCGACGCGCGAGTACATGCACTACTACCTGATGGTCGCGGCCGTGTACTTCGCGATCACGTCGCTGTCCGGCATGCTGTTCCGCGAGATCGAGCGGCGTTTCGGCCGCTGGATGCCGGCATCGTGAGCCGCGCCGTGTCTTCTCACGTATTTTTTGACCGAACCGGATCAACGTCATGGATCTGAGCGTACTGTCTTCCTACGGATCGCTGCTGCTGCTCGGCGTGCTGACCACCGTCAAGCTGCTCGTCATCTCGGCCGTGTTCGGCTTCGCGCTCGCGATCGTCGTCGCGTTCGCGCGGCTGTCGGGCAACCCGGTCATCGCGCGCGTCAGCAAGGCGTTCACCGAAGTGATACGCGGCACGCCGCTGCTCGTGCAGATCTACCTGATCTACTACGGCGTCGGCTCGCTGTTCGCCGGCTGGCCCGCGCTGCGCGACAGCGTGCTGTGGCCGTTCCTGCGCGACGGTTTCTGGTATGTCGCGTTCGCGCTGGTGATCAGCGTCGGCGCGTATGTCGGCGAGGTGCTGCGCGCGGGCCTACGCGGCGTACCGAAGGGCGAGATCGAGGCGGCGCGCGCGATGGGGATGCGCCCGTCGATGATCGCGCGGCGCGTGTGGCTGCCGCGTGCGATCCAGATCCTGCTGCCGACGCTCGCGGGCGAGACGGTGATGCTGCTGAAATCGACCGCGCTCGCGTCGACGGTCGCGGTGATGGACGTGCTCGGCGCCGCGAACTACATTCGCGCGCAGACACTGCGGACCTACGAGCCGCTGCTGGCGATCGCCGTGATCTATGTCGTGCTCGCGTTCGTGATCGAACGCGCGTTTGGCCGGCTCGAGCGGCGTGTGCCGGTACGCATGCCGCGGTGAACGAACCCTTGAAGAAGCGGCGGCCGCTCGGACGCCGCGCGACGGAGAACGCATGAACTATTCGAAGCTGGTCGATCGCCTGCAGGGCAAGCGCACGACTGCATGGGACATTCATTACGCGGCGCAGGCGGCCGTCGCGGCGGGCGAGCCGGCGATCATCCTGAGCGTCGGCGATCCCGACTTTCCGACGCCGGAGATCATCGTCGAGCGCGCGGTCGCCGCGCTGCGCGGCGGCGATACGCACTACAGCGAAGTACGGGGCCGCGCCGAACTGCGCACGGCGATCGCGCGCGAGCATGCGAAGGCGTCCGGGCAGGCGGTCGGTGCCGAGCACGTGATCGTGACGGCCGGCGCGCAGAACGCACTGTTCGCGATGGCGATGTGCCTGTGCGAGGCGGGCGACGAGGTGATCGTGCCGGAGCCGATGTATCTGACGTACGAAGCCAGCGTGCGCGCGTCGGGTGCGACGCTCGTGCCGGTGCCGGTCGATGCGTCGCGCGGCTTTCATCTCGACTTCGACGCGCTCGAAGCGGCCGTGACGCCGCGCACGAAGGCGATCTTCTTCGCGACGCCGTGCAACCCGACCGGCGTCGTGCTGCCGCGCGCCGATCTCGAACGCATCGCGCGGCTCGCCTGCGAGCGCGATCTGTGGGTCGTGTCCGACGAGGTGTATGCGGAACTGACGTTCGAGCGCGACCTGGTCAGCATCGCGTCGCTGCCGGGGATGGCCGAACGCACGGTGACGATCGGCAGCCTGTCGAAATCGCATGCGATGCCCGGCTGGCGGGTCGGCTGGGCGATCGGCCCGGCCGAGCTGATCGAGCACGCGGAGCGGCTCGCGCTGTGCATGCTGTACGGGCTGCCGGGCTTCATCCAGCAGGCGGCCGTCACCGCGCTCGACAACAAGGCCGCGATCGTCGCCGACATGCGCGAGCTGTACCGGCGCCGCCGCGACCTGGCCTACGCGCGCCTGCGCGACGTGCCGGGGCTGCGTTGCCTGCTGCCGGAAGCCGGCATGTTCATGATGGTCGACGTGCGCGGCACCGGGCTCGACGCGCACGCATTCACGTGGGGATTGTTCCGCGCGAAGCAGGTCGCGCTGCTCGACGCGAGCGCGTTCGGCGATACCGCATCCGGCTTCGTGCGCTTCGGCTTCGTCGTCGACGATGCGAAGCTGGCCGACGCATGCGAGCGCATTGCGGCATTCGTCGCGAGCCTTGGCGCGGATTCGCGCGCGGCGTCGTGATGGGCAAGCCGAACCCGAAGGAGGACGGACGATGATCGAGGCGCTGACCTGGCAGGTGCCCGGCGACGGTGGGCAGCCGCTCGCGATCCGCGCGTGGCGGCTGTCGGGCGGCGACGGGCCGCGCGTGCATCTGCAGGCCGGCGTGCATGCGGACGAGATCGCCGGCATGCTCGTGCTGCACCGCTTGCTCCCGCAGCTGTGCGCGGCGCACGATCGCGGCATGCTGCGCGGCACGGTGACGGTGGTGCCGCAGGCGAACCCGCTCGGGCTCGCGCAGTTCCGGCAAGGGCGGCTGCTCGGCCGCTTCCACGATGCGACGCAGCGCAATTTCAACCGGCATTTCCATGAATCGGCCGCGGCGCGCCGGCCCGCGACGACATTCGCCGCCTGGCAGCGCGCGCTGTTCGACGCCGCGTGCGGCGCCGATATCGTGCTCGACCTGCATACCGATTCCGAGGCGCTGCCGTATCTGTACGTGCAGCGCGAAATGTGGCCGGCCAGCCGCGATCTCGCGGCGGCGCTCGGCGTCGACGTCGC
This sequence comes from Burkholderia sp. AU45274, assembly GCF_030482505.1. Taxonomy (NCBI): domain Bacteria; kingdom Pseudomonadati; phylum Pseudomonadota; class Betaproteobacteria; order Burkholderiales; family Burkholderiaceae; genus Burkholderia; species Burkholderia sp. AU45274. The sequence goes on from NZ_JAUJQE010000001.1 coordinate 920,873, forward strand.
GATTCTGTGGGACGAGGACGACGACGGCGCGTTCGAAGGCGCGATCGCCGCGCACTGGGCGCGCAACGGCGACCGGCGCGAACGGCTCGTCGCGACGGTCGAGCTGCGCGGGCAATCCGACGTATCCGATGCGCTCGCCGAGCGCGATGCCGACGGCGTGCTGGCGTTCCTGCGCGGCCGCGGCGTGATCGCGGAGCCTACCGGCGCGCACGACTGGCACGGCGAGGCCGTGCCGATCGCGCACATGGAGACGGTGCTCGCGCCGGTATCGGGCGTGCTCGTGTACGAACGCGAACTCGGTGCGACGGTCGCCGCGGGCGAACGCATCGCGCGGATCGTCGCGCATCCGGGCGTGCCCGGCAGCGAGCACGTGCTGGTCGCGCCGCAGGCCGGACGCATCGTCACGCGCAATCGCGAGCGGCTGGTCGCGCAGGGCGACGTCGCGCTGAAGCTGACGGGTTCGCGTCCGTCGGCGGGATGGTCGGGCGGCGCGCTCGATCCATGAGCGACGCGGCGCGCGACTATCCGCCGGTCGAGAACGATCGAACTATTGCATCCGGGCCAACCCGCGTCGCGGTGCCGAACTGACGTCGACGTGACGGCGCGCCCCGTGCATGGCCGCGTACATCCATCAAGCATTTCGCTTCCGACAGCGGCGCTACGCCCGTTCCGCTAGGGAAAACCATAGTGCACTCGCGAAAGACCGAGTAAGCGCGCAGTCAGCTTCGCTGTTCAGAATCGCCGAACTCATTCAAAAAGCAAACTAGGAGACAGGCGATGCATGATGGGTTGGTGAAAAAAATCGAAGCGCATCCGAAGTATGCGCAGCTCAAGCGACGGCGCAACACGCTCGGTATCTGCCTGACCGTGCTGATGCTGATCGTGTACTACGGCTACATCGCACTGATCGCATTCGACAAGTCGTTCCTCGCGAAGCCGGTGAGCACCGGCGTGACGAGCGTCGGCGTACCGGTCGGCATGGCGGTGATCGTGTTCACCGTCGTCATCACCGGCATCTACGTGCGCCGCGCGAACAACGAATACGATCAACTGACGCAGGACATCCTGCAGGACGTCGCCCAATGAAGAAGACACTTTCGATGACGCTGGTCGCGCTGCTGGCCGTGGGCGCGTGCGGCGCGGCCGTCGCGGGCGGCGGCGATGTCGGGCAGACCGCCAAGCAGGCCACCAACACCACTGCCATCGTCCTGTTCGCACTGTTCGTGGCCGGGACGTTGTGGATCACCAAGTGGGCGGCGTCGCGCACGCGTTCCGCGGCGGATTTCTACACGGCCGGCGGCGGCATTACCGGGTTCCAGAACGGCCTCGCGATCTCGGGCGACTACATGTCGGCGGCATCCTTCCTCGGCATTTCCGCGGCGGTGATGACGTCGGGCTACGACGGCCTGATCTACTCGATCGGCTTCCTGGTCGGCTGGCCGATCATCACGTTCCTGATGGCCGAGCGGCTGCGCAACCTCGGCAAGTTCACCTTCGCCGACGTCGCGGGCTATCGCTTCGAGCAGGGGCCGATTCGCAGCTTCGCCGCGATCGGCACGCTGGTCGTGGTGGCGTTCTACCTGATCGCGCAGATGGTGGGCGCGGGGCAGCTCATCAAGCTGCTGTTCGGTCTCGACTACTGGGTGGCGGTCGTCATCGTCGGCGCGCTGATGATGGTCTACGTGCTGTTCGGCGGCATGACGGCCACCACCTGGGTGCAGATCATCAAGGCGTGCATGCTGCTCGCGGGCGTGACCTTCATGGCGATCATGGTGCTCGCGCAATACGGCTTCAGCCCGGAAGCGCTGTTCGCCCATGCCGTGGAAGTCAAGACCGCGATCGCCGCGAATGCCGGCAAGGCGCCGGACGACGCGACGCGGATCGGGCTGTCGGTGATGTCGCCGGGCGGGTTCATCAAGGATCCGATCTCGGCCATCTCGTTCGGCATGGCGCTGATGTTCGGCACCGCCGGCCTGCCGCACATCCTGATGCGCTTCTTCACGGTGCCGGATGCGAAGGAAGCGCGGAAATCCGTGTTCTGGGCCACCACGTGGATCGGCTACTTCTACGTGCTGATCTTCATCATCGGTTTCGGTGCGATCACGCTGGTGCTGACCAATCCGGAACTGGCCGACGTGGCCAAGGGCGTGATCAAGGGCGGCGCGGGCACGGCCAACATGGCCGCGGTGCTGGTGGCCAAGACGGTGGGCGGCGACGTGTTCTACGGCTTCATCTCGGCCGTGGCGTTCGCGACGATCCTGGCGGTGGTGGCTGGGCTCACGCTGTCGGGCGCGTCCGCGGTGTCGCACGATCTCTACGCGACCGTCTTCAAGAACGGCAAGGCCAACAGTGCCGACGAGCTGAAGGTGTCGCGCATCACGACGCTGGTGCTCGGCGTGATCGCCGTGCTGCTGGGCATCGCGTTCGAGAAGCAGAACGTCGCGTTCATGGTGTCGCTGGCGTTTGCCGTGGCGGCATCGGCCAATTTCCCGGTGCTGTTCCTGTCGATGATGTGGAAGGGCTGCACCACGCGCGGCGCGGTCATCGGCGGCTTCCTCGGGCTGGTCTCGTCGGTGGGGCTGACGATCGTGTCGCCGTCGGTGTGGGAGGCGACGCTCGGTTATCCGAAGGGTTCGGCGTGGTTCCCGTACACGTCGCCCGCGTTGTTCTCGATGACCATCGGCTTCGTCGGCGTGTGGCTGTTCTCGGTGCTCGACACGAGCCTGCGCGCGAAGGCGGAGAAGGGCGCGTTCGCCGCGCAGCAGGTGCGTTCGGAAACGGGGCTGGGGGCGACGCGCGCCAGCAGCCACTGACCGGTCGTTGGTCGCTCACGCCCGCTCCGGGGCCCACGATGCAGTTCATCGCATCGCGGGCCCCGGAGCGGGCGGTATCGTTTTCATCGGTCCGTCGAATGACGGCCCGACAATAAAAAATCGCGAATTCGACTGAATTCGTCGATAATGCGCAAACGTTTTACGAAAGCCCGATTGCGGCTAATTCGTGGATTAAATAAATAAAAATAAAATATCCGAACCTGGAATTCGAAGGCCGCGCAGGATCGCCGATCGAAGCCTTGTGGCATGAGGTTAACGGCAGATCACGGCAAACCTTTAGGGTGCTTTCGTCACAATTATTCATTTCATTTTTATCAATGAATGAATGATTTTCGGTCATCGGAGCGTCATACACCATCCCCGATAATTCGGCGCTCACATTCTTTCAATAGACCAAACGGCGATCGAAGCCGGATCGCTGCGGGGAGCTGTACTCATGACCATCCGTCATCGCATTACGCTGCTAGTCGTCCTGACGTTCTTCGCGCTGTCCGCGATCGGCATCTATGCCGTGTACCAGACCCGCAAGAGCGCGTCCGAGGTACGCCAGGTCACCCAGGGAATCGTGCCGAGCGCGCTCGCGTCCGCGGATCTCGTCGCCGATGTGAAGAACATCCAGATCGCGACGATGACGCTCGTCTATGCGCCCGACGCGAACACCGCCGCGCAGGCGCGCGACGAGCTGAAGGCGAAGCAGGGCGCGCTGCGCGCCGCGCTCGACGTGCAGGCGAAGTCGGCGGTCGGCCAGGCGCAGGTCGGGCTCGTCTCGCAGGCGAAGGAGAGCGCCACGAACTATTTCGCGGCAATCGACGACACCGTGAAGATGAAGGCCGACGGCAAGCCCGAGATGGCGCAGGCGTACCTGTTCGCGAACGTCGCGCAGTATCGCGACGAACTCGAAAGCATCGTCGACACGCTGCGCGTCGAGAAGAACCGCCAGAAGGACGACGCGATCAGCGCGCTGAACGGGATGCTGTCGACCACGGCGACCGCGATCGCGGGCGTCGCCGGCACGGTGATCGTGCTGCTGACCGCACTGGGCCTGCTGCTGTATCGCCAGATCACGCGCCCGCTGATCGGGATGCAGACGGCGATGAGCGAGATCGCGACGAGCCAGGATTTCACGCGCCGCGTGCCGGTGGGCCGGATGGACGAAATCGGCCATTCGATCGTCGCGTTCAACGGGATGATCGAGAAGATCCAGGAGAACTCGGCGCAGCTCAAGCAGAAGACGGCCGACATCCAGGCGATGCTGCAGAATATGCAGCAGGGGATCCTGACCGTCGTCGAAGGCGGCGTCGTGCATGCGGAGTTTTCGGCGTACCTCGAAACCATCTTCGAGACGAGCGACATCGCGGGCCGCGACCTGATGGCGCTCGTGTTCGACGACTCGAACATCGGTTCCGACGCGCGCTCGCAGGTCGATGCGGCCGTGCACGCATGCCTCGGCGAAGACAGCATGAACTTCGCGTTCAACGAGCACCTGCTCGTGAACGAAGTCGCGAAGCGGATGCCGGACGGCCGCGACAAGTGGCTCGACCTGAGCTGGTCGGCGATCACCGACGAGACCGACACGGTCGTGCGCCTGATGCTGTGCGTGCGCGACGTGACCGAGATTCGCGAGCTGACCGCGCAGGCCGGCGAGCAGCAGCGCCGCCTCGAAATGATCGGCGAGATTCTGTCGATCAGCCAGGACAAGTTCCACGACTTCGTGCACAGCGCGAAGGGCTTCCTCAGCGAGAACGAGCGGATGATCCGCCAGCACGAGCGCGCCGATCACTCGATCGTCGCGGCGCTGTTCCGCAACATGCACACGATCAAGGGCAATGCGCGCACGTACAGCCTCCAGCACCTGACCAACATCGTCCACGAGGCGGAGCAGGCGTACGACTCGCTGCGCCGCGCGGACGGCGGCCCGGAATGGAACCGCGACGCGCTGATGGACGACCTGGCCCGCGTGCGCGACGCGGTCGAGCACTACGCGACGATCAACGCGGTCACGCTCGGCCGCAGCGGCGAAGCGGTGCAGGGCGCCGACTTCCTGATGGTCGAACGCGCGCACATCAGCGAGAGCCTGCGCGTGCTCGACGGCGCCGATCCGGCGAACGCGTCCGACTGGCACGCGGCGCGCGACGCCGTGCGCCGCATGTTGAGCCAGCTCGGCACGCAGGGCATCGGCGATGCGCTCGGCGGCGTGATCGAGTCGCTGCCGTCGCTCGCGGCCGAACTCGGCAAGCCGGCGCCGGTCGTGCATATCGACAGCCACGGCCACCGCGTGCGCAGCGAAATCGCCGCGACGCTGAAGAACGTGTTCATGCACCTGCTGCGCAATTCGATGGACCACGGGATCGAATCGTCCGACGAGCGGCGCGCGGCCGGCAAGGCGGCGTCCGGCACGATCGACATCGCGGTCGGCGTGGGCGGCGGCGAGCTGTGGTTCGTGCTGAGCGACGACGGCCGCGGCCTCGCGCTCGACCGGATTCGCGGCATCGCGCGCGAGCGCGGCTGGATCGATGCCGGCCACGACGCGGCGCTGTCCGACGACGAGGTGGCCGAGCTGATCTTCCGGCCGGGTTTCTCGACCGCGAGCACGGTGACCGAAGTGTCGGGGCGCGGCGTCGGCATGGACGCGGTGCGCAACTTCCTGAAGTGCGACGGCGGCGACATCGCGCTGCGCTTCACCGACGATCGCGTCGGCGCGCCGTATCGCGCGTTCGAGACGATCGTGTCGCTGCCGGCCCGCTTCGCGGCGGACGGTGCCGCCCAGGGCGTCGTGCACGAACGTGCGCGCAGCGCGGACATCGGCGCGGCGGAGTGACGACGTGATCGGGCAGGCGTGGATGATCCAGATGGCCGCCGCACTGGCGGGCGGTGTCGTCGTCGCCATCGTGGCGGCGGTGGTGTTTCGCGTGACGCGCACGCGGCTCGTCGCGGCGCACGAGCGCGATGCGGCGCAGTTGCGCGGCGCGCTCGACGCAGCCGACGCGCGCGTCGCCGACGTCGCGTCGGCGCATGCGGAGGCGGCCGACGCATGGGCGCAGCGCGAGGCGCAGCTCGAGGATGCGCTGGCGCGCGAGACGTCCGCCGCCGGCTCGCAGCGCGACGCCGTGCAGGCGCTGTCGGCCGATCGCGCGGCGCTCGCGCAGCACGCGATGAAGATCGCCGATGAAGCCGCGCGCCTGCGCGGGCTCGCCGGCACGTTCGAGCGCTGGCACGAGCAGATGATCTCGCTGACCACGCAGAACCAGGACATGCGCGCGAAGAACCAGGAGCTGTCGGCGATCGTCGCGCACGTGTCGATCGTGTCGCTGAACGCGTCGATCGAGGCCGCGCGCGCCGGCGCGGCCGGGCGCGGCTTCTCGATCGTCGCGAGCGAGGTGCGCGGGCTGGCCGCGCGCTCGCAGCAATTGTCGAACAGCTATCGCGACAGCCTGAACCGCAACGATCTCGTGACGGCCGCGACGTTCCAGGACATCCAGGCCGGCGGCAAGATGATCACGGCCGCGCTCGCGACCGTCGAGACGCTGGCCGGGCAACTGCACGCGCGGATCGAAGGAGGCGCGGCGTGATCAGCGCGCAGGCGAAAGCCGGCTTCGAACGGATCTTTTTCGATGCGGCGCGCACGCGGCTCGCATCCGGCGGCGCGTGCGACATCCGGCCGGCTGCCGGCCACGCACATGATGGGCAGGACCACGCGCCCGCGAGGTCGCGCACGAAGCCGAAGGTGCCCGTGCATGTCGCGGTGCTGACGATCTCGGCGCTGCATTTCCGCCTGCTGCTCGCGCTGCGATTCAGCGACGACGACGCGACGCGCCGCCGTTTCGCCGGCGCGTCGGCGGGCACGAGCGGCCAGCGGCCGTTGCCCGAAGCGTTCATGGAAGTCGCGAACCTGTGCTGCGGCGCGATCAACCAGGCGCTGACCGTGCCGTTTCCCGACCTGGGGATGTCGACGCCTTACCTGCTGAGCGGATCTAGCATCGACTACCTGCCCGCGCTGGCGCCGAATCACGTGGCCGCCTACGACCTGACGCTCGACGGCGACGTGCGGGTCGGCGCGACGTTGTGCGTGTGCGCGAACGCGCCGGTCGATTTCCATGTGCCGGAGACGGCCACGGTGGATACCGGCGGCGAGCTCGAACTGTTCTGACCGACCCTGACAGATCATTAGGAAACCTTGAGATGACCCTGGACAAACCCGTCAGCAAGGTGCTCGTACTCGACGACAGTCGCGTGCACGCCGACGCGATCAAGCGTTTCTGCGACGAGCACAACCTGGTCGGCCTGACCGTGCGGCGTAGCCGGTTGCTGAAGGTGCTGCGCTCGAACATCGACCTCGGCGCGATCCTGCTGGCCGAGGATTACGGCGGTTCGCCGGCCGAGAGCGCGATCATCGCGACGCAGATCGATGCGCTGCGCCCCGAATTGCCGATCATCCTGCGCCGCGAATCGCTCGCGTCGCGCGACGGGTTGCCGGAGGCGCTCGCGCGCGTCGCGTGCGCGGCCTACGTCGCGGACGACATGACGCCGCTCAAGCGCGCGATCGACGAATACCTGTTCGGCCGCGACTACCCGAACGCACTCGTGCGCGGCATCTCGGAGATCACGGAGGCGCGCATCGACAGCCTGTTCCCGGGCATGACGATCGAGCACGAAACGCCGTGCATCGTGCGCGACCAGATCATCTTCGGCGAAGTGTTCAGCCTGATCGCGCTCGAAAGCGCATGGTGCCGCGGCTACATGCTGCTGCAGACGAGCGAGCAGCCGCTGCTCGACATGCTCGGCGGCACGCGCGAGGCCGGCCGCGCGCCGGATTTCCGCGACGTGAACAGCGTGCTCGGCGAGCTGACCAACCTCGTGTGGGGCGCGTTCAAGAACCGCTATCTCGGCGACGCCGAGGCGCTGGCGCGCCATCCGGTGCAGGTGCCGCTCGTCGTCAATCACAAGCAGAAGTTCATCTCGTTCGGCGGCGATTGCCCGCAGCTCTGCTTCAAGTACCGGATGACCGACCCGGCATCGGGGCGCTCCGTGTGCCTCGACCAGCGCTTCGTGTTCAGCCTCAGCTGGTCGCCGGAGGATTTCCGCGAATCGGTGCAGGACGTCGGGCCGATGGTCGAATCGGGCGAACTCGAACTGTTTTGAATATCGAAGTCAGCAACAAGGAAAGGAAGGGGAATACGACATGGCAAAGATTCTGGTGGTCGACGATTCGGGCACGGTGCGCGACGAAGTCGCGGGCTTCCTGCGCAATCACGGGCTCGACGTCGCGACGGCCGTCGACGGCAAGGACGGGCTCGCGAAGCTCAAGGCGACGCCCGGCGTGCGTCTCGTGATCAGCGACGTGAACATGCCGAACATGGACGGCCTGACGATGGTCGAGAAGATCCGCGGCGAGCTGGCGAACTCGACGGTCAACGTCGTGATGCTGACGACCGAAAGCAGCCCGGCGATGAAGGAGCGCGGCAAGGCCGCCGGCGTGAAGGGCTGGATCGTGAAGCCGTTCAAGGGCGACGCGGTGCTCGACGCGCTGAAGAAGCTCGCGGGCTGACGCCCGTCGGGGGGCGGCGCACCCGCGCCCGCCCGCGCGTTCAGCGTTGCGGTTCGGGTTGCGCGGCCGCCGCGTCGCCGGTGGCGGCCGGCACGCGTGGTGCGGGCGTCTGCCATTGCACGACGATCATCCCAGCGAAGATCAGCGCGACGCCCGCGATGCGGCCGGGGGTCGCAAGCCGCTGCGCGAGCCCCATCAGCCCGTAGTGGTCGATCAGCAGCGACGCGAGCATTTGCCCGGCGACGACGCAGACGATGAAGGTCGTCGCGCCGAGCCGCGGCGTCAGGATCAGCGCGAGCGTGATGTAGATCACGCCCGCGAGGCCGCCGAGCCACATCCACAGCGGGCGCTGCAGCGCGTCGCCGACGAGCGGCGCGTTCGCACGCGTCGCCAGCAGCACGGGCAGCACCGCGAGCAGGCTCACCGTCAGCGACGCGACGCTCGCCCACAGCGGGTGGCCGAGCGCGCGCCCGAGCGCAGCATTGCTGCCGCCTTGCAGCGGCACGAGCGCGCCGGCGACGAAGGCCGCGACGGCGAGCGGAAGGGTGGCGAAGGACAGGGAAGTCGTCATCTTGGTCGGTCGTGAAAGGATGTTGAAATGATTGTTGTCCATTAAGATCACGAATGGAAATTCGTTCTTCGGATGCTTCATATTCCTTTCATGAATAATCTGGCCCGCATCGACCTGAACCTGCTCGTGACGCTGCATGTGTTGCTGAGCGAAAAACACATCTCGCGTGCCGCCGTCCGGCTGCACCGCAGCCAGCCGGCCGTGAGCCATGCGCTCGCGCGGCTGCGCGACATCTTCGGCGATCCGTTGCTCGTGCGGCGCGCGGGCCGGCTCGAACTCACCGCACGTGCGAACGAACTGGTCGAGCCGCTGAACGACGTCCTTGGCCGGCTCGGCGCGCTGATCGAGCCGCCGGCGTTCGATCCGTCCGCGGCCACGCGCGTGTTTCGCATCGCGATGTCCGACTACGGCGCGCGGATCGTGCTGCCGGCGCTCGTGAAGACGTTGCGCGCCGACGCGCCGGGCATCGAGCTGATCGTGTCGCAGGCCACCCGCGAGGCGATGCGGATGCAGCTGATGGACGGCGAGGTCGATCTCGCGCTCGGCGTGTTGCCCGCGATGCAGCGCGACCTGCACGCGCAACCGCTGTTCGTCGAGTCGTTCGCGTGCGTGGCCGATGCAAGCCGCCTGCCGCGCCGCGGCGACCTCGCGCTCGATGCGTGGCTCGCGCGGCCGCATGCGCTCGTCGCGATGCGCGACGGGATGGACAACGAAGTCGATCGCGCGCTCGCGCGGCTACGGCGCGAGCGGCACATCGCGGTGATCCTGCCGTTCTGGGGTGTGGCGAACGACCTGATCGCCGACACCGACCTCGTGCTGACCGTCGCGCGGCGCAACCTCGACCGCGTGCGCGACGATGCGCGGTTGCGCGTGTTCGAGCCGCCGTTCCCGATCGATTCGTTCGAGTTCGCGCAGCACTGGCACGCGCGCCGGCACGGCGACGCCGCGCACATCTGGCTGCGGCAGACGATCGCGCGCGTCGCGAGCGGCGGGTAGCCGCGCGGCGTGGCCGGCGCGACGCGCGCGCAATTTACAGCGCGCCGCGATCTCCGTATCCTGCCGGATGCCGAGGGCGGCGTGCCTGCGCGACCTGCGCGGCACGCACGGCATCCACAACAATCAGGAACGGGACACCTTCCCATGACAATCAAGATCGATCGGGCGGCGCTCGTGCGCGGCGCATGCGTAACGCTGATGGCCGCGCTGGCAGGCGGATGCGCGAACACCACCGGGCAGTCGAATGCCCAACAGGCTGCCGTCAGCAGCGGTTCGTCATACACGTGCAACCCCACGCAGGCCGACGGGCTGGTGACGGCCGGGAAGGGCGTCAACGGGTGCTATTTCGTGCTGCACGATCCCGCGACGAAGCAGCCGCTGCCGAACACGCGCTATGCGTTCGCGCTGTACACGAGCGCGGCCCAGGACAACCGGGAACTCGAAGTCGAAGGATCGACCGACGCACAAGGGCGCACGGCCTACATGCGCTCCGCTGCGCCGATCGATGCGGCTCGCATGGTGCTCGTCCGCACGATCGGCGACGGCCCGACGGGGCGCATCCCGGTGCTGGTCCGGCCGCAGGACGGCAAGCGCATTCCGTTCGCGACGTACAAGATCACCGGCTGCAACGGCCCGTACGAAGGTGTGACCGACGAAACGGGGCGCGGGGTGATGTACCGCTGCAAGACGAAGTCGAAGATCGACGTGTCGTTCCAGCAGTCGCGACCTTGAGGTGAGCGCAATGGTGTCCGGATCCGGTCGCACCGACGCGCAGCAGACGGAAACGCTGATCGCGAAGGGCGTCGTCTTTACCATCGTCGGTACGTGCCTGCTGATCGGCGCTGCCCTGTACGCGCAGTCGACGCGCGAATTCCTGCGGACGTCGGTCGTCGTGCCGGGGCGGGTCATCAAGCTGAACGCGGGCCCGCATCATCCGGAGATCGCGTTCACGACGCTCGCGGGCGAGCACGTCGAATATCCGCAAGGCGGCGAGGTCAGCGTGGAGGAGGGCGCAACGGTCGAGGTGCGCTACGCACCCGATGCGCCCCATATGACGGCGCGGATGAATACGTTCGGTGCGATCTGGGGGGGCGTACTGACCTTCGGCGGAATGGGCGCCGTCTTTTTCCTCGTCGGCGCCAGTCAACTGCGCTCGGGCGTGCGCGCGTGGCGCGGCGGGCGCAAGCGGACGTGACCGAGTGAGCCTGCTGCACCCCGACTGGACGTCGCACGGAATGTGGAGGAGCATTTCATCATCACGGTGCCGTGAACGTGCACGCATCATCGCCGCGCGTTCGCGCCGCATCGAATCCTGCCGAACCCCATCGAGCGGAACATCATGAAATCCGATCAAGACACTGCCGAGCCGATCCTGTTGCGCGACGCGCACGACGGCGTCGTCACGCTGCGGCTGAACCGTCCGCAGCAATTCAATGCACTGTCCGAAGCGATGCTGGCGAGCCTGCACGATGCGTTCGAGTCGCTGGCTGCCGATCCGCACGTGCGCTGCGTCGTGCTGGCCGCGGAGGGCAAGGCGTTCTGCGCGGGCCACGACCTGCGGCAGATGCGCAGCAAGCCCGAACTCGATTACTACCGCACGCTGTTCGCGCAGTGCAGCCGCGTGATGCTCGCGATGCGCGCATTACCGGTGCCCGTGATCGCGCGCGTGCACGGCATCGCGACGGCCGCCGGCTGCCAGCTCGTCGCCGCGTGCGACCTGGCGATCGCGGCCGATACCGCGCGCTTCGCGGTATCGGGCATCAACGTCGGGCTGTTCTGTTCGACGCCGGCCGTTGCGTTGAGCCGCAACGTCACGGCGAAGCGCGCGTTCGACATGCTCGTGACCGGGCGCTTCGTCGACGCGGCAACGGCCGCCGCATGGGGCCTCGTCAACGAGGCCGTGCCCGAGGATGCGCTCGACGCGGCCGTTGCACGCAAGGTCGCGGAGATCGTCGCGAAGAGCCCGGCCGCGGTGCGGGTCGGCAAGCAGATGTTCTATCGCCAGCGCGAGTTGCCGCTCGACGAAGCCTATGCGTATGCGGGCGACGTGATGGCGCGCAACATGATGGAAGAGGATGCCGGCGAAGGGATCGACGCGTTCCTCGAGAAGCGCAAGCCGACGTGGCGTTCGTAGTGCGTTATTAACGGAGTGCGGCGAGCGAAGCGGAAGGGCCGTCACGCACGCCATTCGCTCGCACGGAAAAGCAAACGGGCCGCCCGAGGCGACCCGCAACCGAAGCGCACGTCAGGCGACGCAACAGCGCGTGCGCCGCCGCATCCAAGCCGGTCAGCGCCCGTAGCTCCCGGTCCGCAGCGTCGGCTGCTCGCTCGACGCACCCGGCGGCACGATCACGACCGGCACACGGCGCGCGAGCGCGCACATCAGCTCGTAGCCGATCGTGCCGCTGGCTTCCGCCACGTCATCCACCTTCACCTGGTCGCCCCACAGCTCGACACTCGACCCGATGCCCGCGTTCGGGCACGGCGTCAGGTCGACGGTCAGCATGTCCATCGACACGCGGCCGACGACGCGCGTCATCACGCCGTCCACCGCGATCGGCGTGCCGGTCGGTGCGTGGCGCGGATAGCCGTCCGCATAGCCGCACGCGACGACGCCGATCCGCATCGGCCGGTCGGCCGTGAAGCGGCGGCCGTAGCCGACGGTCTCTTCCGGCGACAGCGTCTGCACACCGATGATCTTGCTCGTCAGCGTCATCGCGGCCATCAGCGGCGTGTCGGCGATACCCCGCGCCGCACCCGTCGGCGACGCACCGTACAGGATCGTGCCGGGCCGCACCCAGTCGCGGTGCGCGCGCGGATGCCACAGCACGGCGGCCGAATTCGACGTCGAGCGCTCGCCCGGAATCCCCGCGGTGGTCGCATCGAACTGGTCGAGCTGCCAGTCCACTTCGCCTTCGTCGGCGTTCGCGAAATGCATCATCAGCGTGATCTTGCCGATCGACGGTGCGCTCGCCGCGCGCTCCCACGCGGCCCGGAAAACGGCGGGGCGGTAGCCGAGCCGGTTCATCCCGGAGTTCATCTTGAGCTGGATGTCGATCGGCAGCTGCGGCTTCGCCGCGATCAGCAGGTCGAGCTGCTCGTCGCAGTGCACGGCCACCGTCAGGCGGTGGCGATCGGCCAGCTCGACGTCGGCCGGCTCGAAGATCCCTTCGAGCAGCAGCACGGGCTTGTCCCAGCCGAGTTCGCGCACGCGCACGGCTTCGTCGAGATCGAGCAGCGCGATGCCGTCGGCGGCGGCCAGGCCCGGGTAGATCCGCTCGATGCCGTGACCGTACGCATTGGCCTTGACCACGGCCCACACGCGCGATTGCGCGGCGGTGCGGCGGATGAAGTCGAGGTTGTGGCGGACGGCGTCGGGGCGGATATGGGCGACGATGGGACGGGGCATGGCGATGTCTCGGATCGGATGTCGTTCGGCGCGCGCGGCGGCGCGGGTTCGGCGGCCTGGCGCGACAACGCGCCGGGCCAGTGTTGAACGCTATCTTATTGGTGTTCGACCAGTTTTAATTAACGTTTTTGTCGATGATTTGGTGGAAATTTTGGTGTCGAACCAGGCCGCGTTGCGGCTGCCGGCGGGCCGTGCAGCCGAGTCTCCCGTCTAGAAAACCGGTGCGCGAACAGCACGACGCAATGCTAAGCTCTCGGCGATCTTGTCATTGATCAATGTAATCATAAAGGAGGAGACTTTTGATGACGACGTCCCAGCTGTGCCTGTTCATCGTGGCGCTGTTGCCGTTCTCGATGACGTTTCTCGCGAAGGCCCGCAAGGGCTACGACAACCGCGCGCCGCGCGACTACCTGGCGAAGCTCGAAGGCTGGCGCGCTCGCGCGCAAGCCGCGCACCAGAACGCATGGGAGGCGCTTGCGCTGTTCACGGCCGCGCTGGTGGTGGCATGGCACAACGGCGCGAACGTGCATCGCGTCGACCAGCTTGCGATGGCGTTCGTCGCGATCCGCATTGTCTACATGCTGATGTACCTGCTGAACTGGGCGTCGCTGCGTTCGCTCGTGTGGTTCGGCGGGATGGCGTGCGTGGTGGCGTTGTTCTTCGCTGCGCCGTAAGCGGCGCATGCGGGCGAGGCCGGCGCGTTACTTGCCGGTCGCGCCGCCCGTGCCGCGCACGCGGCTGTCGTTGGATGCGGGCGCAACGATCGGTCCCGCGATCGGCGCTGCGTTCGAGTCTGCTTCCGCTTCGCGGCGCAGGAACGCGATCAGGGGATCGAGCAGCCGGTGCCGCGTCGACGGGTTGCGGCGCAGCACGAAGCGCCACGACGCGGCGCGTTCGAGGCCCGGCCGCAGCGGCACGAGGCGCCCGCTGCGCAGCTCGGGCTCGATCAGCGGCGCGCGGCCGAGCGCGATGCCCGCGCCGCCGACCGCCGCGCCGATGACCTGGCTGAAACTGCTGTAGCGGACGATCTTCGTCTCGAAGTCGCCGGGCAGGCCGAACTCCGTGGACCAGTTGCGCCAGTCGATCTCGGGGCTGTGCTCGTGCATCTCCTGCAGCAGCCGGGAGCGGCACACGTTCACGGACGCATACGGATGCAGTTCGGGGCTGCATACCGGGAACACCGTTTCCTGCAGCAGGATGTCGTCGTCGGCCTGCAGCCGGTGCGCGGGCACGTGCACGATCGCCAGATCGACGCCGCTGCGCGCGAAATCCGGTTCGTCGTCGAGCACGACGGCGTGCAGCGGTGTATCGGGATGAAGCGACGAGAATTCCGCGAGGCGGCGGGCGAGCCACATCGCCGAAAACGGCGCGTTGGCGGATACGGTGAGCCGTTGCGCGGTGCCGCGAATCTCGGCACAGGCGTCGGTCAGCCGCGACAGCGCATCGCTGACGGCCGGCAGCAGGCGTGCGCCGGCCGGCGTGAGGCTGATGCCGCCGAGCCCCGTGCTGCGTTCGAGCAGCCGCGCGCCGAGCGATTCCTCGAGCGCGCGAATCTGGTGACTGACCGCACTCGTCGACACGTTCAGCTCCGCCGCCGCGCGCGCGAACCCGCCGAGGCGGACGGCAGCCTCGAAAGCTCGCAATGCGCTGAGGGGAGGGAGGTGCGACATGCGGGGTATTGTAGTTGACTCAACACCCGTTGAAAAATCATCTTTTGCCGCGCACGGGTGGCGCGGGTAGCCTCGATCCGGTCAAGAAAAAACATCATCGGACACCACCGGAGGGCTTCATGTATTTCGACCGACGACTATGGGCAATGATGGCGGGACTGCGCTGGCGGGTGGCCGCCGCCGTCGCGCTCGGCCTGCTCGCGATGGGTGTCGGGATCCTGCGTTTCGTCTTTCTCGGCCGCGTGCTGGCGCTGGTCTTTTCCGGCGCGCCGGCACGCAGTATCAGCGAAGCCGTCGTTGCCACGGCGGCCTGCGTGCTGCTGCGCGCGTGGCTCGACCATCGCCGCACGGTGCTCGCGCAGCACACGGCCGGGCGCGTGCAGGCCGCGCTGCGCGCGCGGCTGTTCGACCGGATCGCAGCGCTCGGCCCCGCGTGGTTCAGCGGCGAACGCACGGGCGGCGTGATGCTGGCCGTCGTCGATGGCGTCGAGCAACTGCAGACCTTTTTCGGCACCTATTTGCCGCAGCTCGTGATCGCCGCGTGCGCGCCGGTGATGATCTTCGCGGTGCTCGCGTGGTGGGACGTGCCGACGGCCGCGATCCTGCTGGTCGCGGCGCTCGTCACGCTCGCGCTGCCGCAACTCGTGCATCGCGCCGACAAGCGCGCGGCGCTCGCACGCTCGGCCGCCTTCAAGGCGTTCGGCGAGGAGTTTCTCGACGCGGTGCAAGGCCTGCCGACGCTGAAGGCGTTCGGGCAAAGCACGGCATTCGGCGCGAAGCTGGCCGCGAAGGCGCGTGCGCTGTCCGACAGCACGTTCTGGGTGCTCGCGCTCGGCCTGCTGACGCGGCTCTTCACCGATCTCGGCACCGGCCTCGGCGCGGCCGCCGCGATCGCGGTCGGCGCGTGGCGCGTGCGGCACGGCGACATGAGCCTCGAGGCGCTGCTGATCGTGCTGATGGCCGGCAGCGAGATCTTCCGGCCGCTGCGCGACCTGCGTGCCGTGCTGCATCAGGGGATGATCGGCCAGTCGGCGGCGAATGCGATCCACGCGCTGCTCGACGCGGAGCGTCACGCACCGGCCACCGACGCGCCGCGCGTCACGGGCCTGCGGCCGGAGATCGCGTTCGACGCCGTCAGCTTCGCGTATCCGGGGCGCCGCGCGGACGCGCATGCGGCGCTGAGCTTCTCGGTGCGCGAAGGCGAGACGGTGGCGATCGTCGGGCCGAGCGGTGCGGGCAAGTCGACCATCGTGCGCCTGCTGCTGCGCCAGCACGATGCGCAGGGCGGCGCGATCCGCATCGGCGGCCAGGACGTGCGCACGCTCGATGCCGGCCAGGTGCGCGAGATGATCGCGGTCGTCGCGCAGGATGCGACGCTGTTCGACGGCAGCGTGGCCGACAACCTGCGGCTCGGCCGCCCCGACGCGAGCGACGCGGACATGATCGCCGCCGCGCGTGCCGCCAACGCGCACGATTTCATCTCGGCGCTGCCCGACGGCTATGCGACGCGCATCGGCGAACGCGGGCTCATGCTGTCGGGCGGCCAGCGCCAGCGCCTCGCGATTGCCCGCGCGCTGCTGCGCGATGCGCCGATCCTGTTGCTCGACGAGGCGCTGTCGTCGGTCGACGCGGAGAACGAAGCGCTGATCCAGCAGGCGCTCGACCGGCTCACGCGCGGGCGGACCACGCTCGTGCTCGCGCACCGGCTGTCCAGCGTGATCGGCGCCGACCGCATCCTGGTGCTCGACCAGGGGCAGGTGGTCGACGAAGGGACGCACGCGGCGCTGATCGCGCGCGACGGCCCGTATCGCCGGCTGATGGGGCCGCAACTGGAAGCGGTCGCCGAATCGGTCGGCGTGGCGGCAACGGCCGGCGCGACCGCGCGCGCGTCGTCGGGCCCGCAGGTGCGGCCGTTGAACGACGATGCGGCGGAGATCGGCTGGCCGGAAACCCTGCGGACGCTGCTGCGCTTCGTGCGCCCGTGGACGGGCAAGGTCGTGCTGACGGTGCTGTTCGGGATCGGCCGCGTGCTCGCCTTCATCGGCGTCGGCGTGATCGGCGCGCTGGTGGTCGGTGCGGTGCCGGGCGGCCACGTGAGCCCGGCGCTCGTCACCGCGCTGCTCGTGATCGCGCCGGTAGCGGCCGTGCTGCACTGGCTCGAATCGTGGCTCGCGCACGACATGGCGTACCGGCTGCTCGCGGAAATGCGCATCGCGCTGTTCGCGACGCTGGAACGCCTCGCGCCGGCCGGGCTGCTGCGTCGCCGTTCGGGCGACCTCGTGTCGCTTGCGACGCAGGACGTCGAGACCGTCGAGTATTTCTATGCGCACACGCTGGCACCCGCGTTCGTCGCGGTGCTCGTGCCGGCCGCCGTGCTGGTGCTGCTCGCGTCGGTTGCGTGGCCGCTCGCGCTCGCGCTGCTGCCGTTCCTGCTGTGGGCCGGGCTCGCGCCGGTGCTGGCGCGGCGCGACGTCGACCGGCTCGGCACCGGCGCACGTGAAGCGCTCGGCCAGCTCGGCGCGCACCTGACCGAAACGATCCAGGGGCTCGCGGAGCTGACCGCGTTCCAGGCCGTCGCGCGCCGGCGCGCAGCGTTCGTGGCCGAAGTCGATGCGTACCGCAACCAGCGCGCAAAGCTGCTCGACGATTTGTCGGCGCAAAGTGCCGCGCTGGAAATCGCGAGCGGGCTCGGCGGGCTGGTCGTCGCGGCGCTCGGCGCGCTGCTGTGCGCACGCGGCTGGTTTCCGCGCGAGTCGTTGCCGCTGCTGGTGCTGGTCGCCGTGGCCGCGTTCATGCCGGTGGCCGAAATCGGCCAGGTCGCGCGCCAGCTCGCCGATACGATCGCATCGACGCGCCGCTTGCGTGCGCTGGAGAAGGAGCCGGTGCCGGTGACGGACGGCACCCATGCGATGCCTGCCGATCCGGCGGTGCGTTTCGAGGCCACGTCCTTCACGTACCCGGGCCGCAGCGTGCCCGCGATCGATCGCGTGAGCTTCGACGTGCCGCCCGGCAGCACGGTCGCGCTGGTCGGCGCATCGGGCGCCGGCAAGTCGACGGTCGCGAGCCTGCTGCTGCGCTTCTGGGATCCGCAGCAGGGCCGCGTGACGCTCGGCGGCGTCGACCTGCGCGATCTTAGGCTCGACGACCTGCGGCAGCACATCGCGCTGGTTGCGCAGGATACCTACCTGTTCAACGACACGCTCGAAGCGAACATCCGGCTCGCCGCGAGCGACGCGTCCGACGCGGACGTGCAGCGCGCGATCGACCATGCGGCGCTCGGCGACTTCGTCGCGCGGCTGCCGGACGGGCTCGCGACGCGCGTCGGCGAGCGCGGCGTGCAGCTGTCGGGCGGCCAGCGCCAGCGTGTCGCGATTGCGCGCGCGTTCCTGAAGGATGCGCCCGTGCTGATCCTCGACGAAGCGACGTCCCATCTGGACACGATCAGCGAGCAGCAGATCCGTGCGGCGCTGGAAGACCTGATGACGCAGCGCACGTCGATCATCATCGCGCACCGGCTGTCGACCGTGCGCAACGCCGACCTGATCCTCGTGATGGAGCACGGCAGCGTGATCGAGGCCGGACGGCATGCCGACTTGATGGCGCGGCAGGGCGCGTATGCGCGGCTCGTGTCGCATCAGGCGAGCGGGGTGGCGGCGTAAGCGACGCTGCATCGGAGGCGCGCGGCCGGCCGGCAGGGCCGCGCGCTTTCCGCAACATGCGTTGAACCGCGCCGGCGATTGCCGGCGTCGCGGGCGGGCGGCCACTCCGGCGCGGCACGACACAACGCCGCGCCGCGTCGAAGCGTCGACGATCCGCGCAGACAAATGCGCGGCGGCGGCAGTTGTCCGGCGCAGTCGCGCCGTCATGCTGCTCCCGCGCGTGATGTGCCCTTGACGGCAAACCCTCCCGGCCAGTCCACAGCCACCGCGCACTGCTCGTCAGACACCGCCTACGGCCGGCGCAGCACGATCCGGCGCGACCGCTCCCCCCCGCCGGGCCACACGCCCTTTCCTCCGATTTATCCGCCCAGCGCGCCGCGGGTTTGTCTCGATGCATTTCCCCGTTGCGGACTTTTTTGTTGTCGTAGTATCGCAATTGACAACACTTGTTGCACTAAGGTCTAATTCGACATCGCATGTTGCGGTGCGGCTTGATGTCGTCGTTCCGCCGGCCGCCTGGCCGGTCACATCGCTCAACCATGCGGAGAGAAACCATGAGTCGCCGTTCCTTCCTGAAAGCCGTCGCGGTCGTTGCCGCGCTCGGCGCCAGCCTCGCGCACGCGGATACCAAGACGCTCGTCGTCGGCACCGACACGTCGTTCATGCCGTTCGAGTTCAAGCAGGGCGACAAGTACGTCGGCTTCGATCTCGACCTGTGGGCGGAGATCGCGAAGGACCAGGGCTGGAAATACACGATCCAGCCGATGGATTTCGCGGGCCTGATCCCGGCGCTGCAGACGCAGAACATCGACGTCGCGCTGTCGGGCATGACGATCAAGGAGGAGCGCAAGAAGGCGATCGACTTCTCCGCGCCGTACTACGACAGCGGCCTCGCGGCGATGGTGCAAACGGGCAACACGACGATCAAGTCGATCGACGACCTGAACGGCAAGGTGATCGCCGCGAAAACCGGCACCGCGACGATCGACTGGATCAAGGCGCACCTGAAGCCGAAGGAGATCCGCCAGTTCCCGAACATCGACCAGGCGTACCTCGCGCTCGAAGCCGGCCGGGTCGACGCGGCGATGCACGACACGCCGAACGTGCTGTTCTTCGTGAACAACGAAGGCAAGGGCAAGGTGAAGGTCGCGGGCCAGCCGGTCAGCGGCGACAAGTACGGCATGGGTTTCCCGAAGGGCAGCCCGCTCGTGCCGAAGGTCAATGCATCGCTCGTGAAGATCCGGGCCGACGGCCGCTACGCGCAGATCTACAAGAAGTGGTTCGGCGCCGAACCGCCGAAGATGTGAGCGTGACGCCGCAACAGTGCGCGGCCGGACGGCCGCGCCGGTCTTGATTCGAACGGGGAGCGACAAGTGAATTTCGATTGGTCGGCGATCTGGGCGGCGTTGCCGGACCTGATGGACGGGGTCCGGTTGACGGTGTTCATCGCATTTTTCGGGCTGGTGGGCGGCTTCATCGTCGGGATGGTCGCGGGCATGTTCCGCGCATACGGACCGAAGGCGATGAACGTGCTCGCCCAGGTTTATATTGAATTGATCCGCGGCACGCCGATCGTCGTACAGGTGATGTTCCTGTATTTCGCGCTGCCGCTGCTCGCGCATATCCGCATCGACGGCCTGACGGCTGCGATCATCGCGATCACGGTGAATTCCGGCGCGTATCTCGCGGAAGTGGTGCGCGGCGCGCTGCTGTCGATCCCGAAGGGGCTGACGGAAGCGGGGCTCGCGATGGGCTTGTCGATGCCGCGCGTGCTGCTGAAGGTGGTCGGGCCGCTCGCGTTCCGGCGGCTGATTCCGCCGCTCGGCAACCAGTGCATCGTGAGCCTGAAGGACACGTCGCTGTTCATCGTGATCGGCGTCGGCGAGCTGACGCGCAAGGGGCAGGAAATCATCGCGGGCAATTTTCAGGCGGTCGAGATCTGGAGTGCGGTGGCCGTCATCTACCTGTTGCTGACCGGCGCCATGACGCTGACGCTGCGGCTCGTCGAGAAGAGGATGCGTATCCTATGAGCATGATCGAATTCCAGAACGTGTCGAAGAGCTTCGGCCACGTGCCGGTGCTGAAGAACATCGACCTGAAGATCGACGCGGGCGAGGTGGTCGTCGTGGTCGGCCCGTCGGGCTCGGGCAAATCGACGATGCTGCGCTGTATCAACGCGCTCGAGAAAATCACCGGCGGCGAGCTGCTCGTCGACGGGCAGAGCGTGCGCGGCAACGCGACGACGATCCGCAACATCCGGCTCGAAGCCGGCATGGTGTTCCAGCAGTTCAACCTGTTCCCGCAAATGACCGCGCTCGAGAACGTGATGTTCGGGCCGATGCAGGTGCGCGGCGCGTCGCGCGCCGACGCGCGCGACCAGGCGATGGCGCTGCTCGACAAGGTCGGCCTCGAATCGCGCGCAAATCATTATCCGTCGGAGCTGTCGGGCGGCCAGCAGCAGCGTGTCGCGATTGCGCGCGCGCTCGCAATCCGGCCGCGGCTGATGCTGTTCGACGAGCCGACGTCGGCGCTCGATCCGGAATTGCGCCACGAAGTGCTGAAAGTGATGCAGGATCTTGCGACCGAAGGGATGACGATGATCGTCGTCACGCACGAGATCGGCTTCGCGAAGCGGGTCGGCACACGGCTGCTGTTCATGGATCAGGGCGGGATTGCCGAGGACGGCCATCCGGTCGACCTGATCGACCGTCCGCCGACGCCACGCCTGAAGGAATTCCTGAAACACGTGTCCTGAACGAAACCGAAATACCGACATGCCGCTTTCCCTTTCCCCCGTCATCGCCGGCGCGCCGTTCGACATCGGCGTGCGCCTCGGCGAGCTCGCCCGCCCCGTGTTCGACGAATACATGCAGCAGAGCAGCGCGTGGCAGGCCGTGCGCCGCTGGCGCGGCCATCCGTTCGTCGCCGCGCTGCGGCTGGCCGCGCTGGCCGCGTATCCGGATCTCGTTGCGGAACTGGACGGGATCGCGGCCGGTGTCGGCTGGCCGGCCGAGGACATCTTCTTGTGGAACTGCCGCGGCGAGTTGATCCACAACGCGCCGGACGGCTGCACGACGCTTGCCGCGCGCGACGCGGACGGCACGCGCTGGATCGCGCACAACGAGGACGGCGATCCGTACCTGCGCGAGCGCTGCCTGCTCGTCGACGTGCAGCCGGCGGGCAAGCCCGGCTTCATCAGCTTCTATTACCCCGGTTCGCTGCCGGGCCATACCTTTGCGGCGAACCGCGCGGGTATCGCGCAGGCGATCAACAACCTGCGGATCCGCACGCCGGCAGCGGGCGTGCCGCGCATGATCCTCGCGCGCGCCGTGCTCGATGCCACGTCGCTCGACGCGGCGGCCGACGTGCTGCGCGGCCATGCGCGCGCGAGCGGCTTTCATCACACGCTGGGCGCGACCGGCGATGCGCGGCTGCTGAGCATCGAGGCAAGCGTCGCGCGCTGTTCGGTGATCGACGTCGCGCGGCTCGCGGGGCATGCGAACCATCTCGTGCATCCCGGCTGCGACGCGCAAGCGCAGATCGTCACGCAATCGTCGGCCGACCGCCAGCGCCGCGTCGACGCGCTCACGCCCGCCATCGACGCGATCGACGAAGCCGCGCTGCTGCGCGTGCTCGGCGATCGCGCGCCGCAAGGGCTGCCGATCTACCGCGACGATCCGGCCGACCCCGACGACGAGAACACGCTGGCCACCGCCGTGTTCGCGATCGGCGCGGCATCGATCGATTTCACTCTTCACCAACACGGCACGCAGCGTTTCGCGACGCGCATCGTGCCGTCCGGACGCGCGCACGACGCGTCCTGATCCATGAGGCAACGCATGACGACCGTTTTCCATCGCGCTCCGCGCGCCACCTTGCCCGTTGCCGTCGCAGGCGACGGCATCGAGATCATCGACTCGACCGGCAAACGCTATATCGACGCGTGCGGCGGCGCGGCCGTTTCGTGTCTCGGTCACAGCAACCAGCGTGTGATCGACGCGATCAAGCGGCAGGCGCAGCAACTGGCGTACGCGCACACATCGTTCTTCACGACCGACGTGGCCGAGGAACTGGCCGACCGGCTCGTCGACGCCGCGCCGGCCGGCCTCGAACACGTGTATTTCGTGTCGGGCGGCTCTGAGGCGGTCGAGGCCGCGCTGAAGCTCGCACGCCAGTATTTCGTCGAGAAGGGCGAGCCGCAGCGCCGCCATTTCATCGCGCGACGCCAGAGCTATCACGGCAACACGCTTGGCGCGCTCGCGATCGGCGGCAATGCGTGGCGGCGCGAGCCGTTCCTGCCGCTGCTGATCGAGGCGCACCACGTGAGCCCGTGTTATGCGTACCGCGACCAGCAGGCGGGTGAAACCGACGAAGCGTATGCGCAACGCCTGGCGGACGAACTCGAGCAGAAGATCGTCGAACACGGCGCGGCCAACGTCGCGGCGTTCGTCGCGGAGACGGTGGTGGGCGCAACGGCCGGCGCGGTGCCGCCGGTGCGCACGTACCTGAAGAAGATTCGCGCGGTGTGCGACAAGTACGGCGTGCTGCTGATCCTCGACGAGATCATGTCGGGGATGGGCCGCACCGGCTACCTGTACGCGTGCGATGAAGACGGCGTCGCGCCCGACCTGCTGACGATCGCGAAAGGGCTCGGCGCGGGCTACCAGCCGATCGGCGCGACGCTCGTCAGCGACCGCATCTACCGGACGATCGTCGACGGCTCGGGTTTCTTCCAGCACGGGCACACGTACCTGGGCCATGCGACCGCATGCGCGGCCGCGCTCGAAGTGCAGCGCGTGATCGCCGAGGAGAAACTGCTCGACAACGTGAAGGCGCGCGGCGAACAACTGCGCGCGACGTTGCGCGAGCATTACGGCGCGCATCCGCATATCGGCGACGTGCGCGGCCGCGGGCTGTTCGTCGGCGTCGAGCTCGTGCGCGATCGCGACAGCAAGGCGACGTTCGATCCGGCGCTGAAGCTGCATGCGGCGGTCAAGCGTGAAGCGATGCAGCGCGGCCTGATGGTGTATCCGATGGGCGGGACGATCGATGGCGTTCACGGCGACCACATCCTGGTCGCGCCGCCGTTCATTTGCACCGCTCAGCAGATCGATACGATCGTCGAGCGGCTGTCGGGCGCGATCGGCGCGGCGCTCGCGTCGGCCGGCGCGTGACCGCATTTGTCGAATCTTGTCCGGAGTTCGCCATGACCAACAGATTGCCTCCGTTCGATCCCGCATCGGCCACCGATGAACAGAAGGCCGTGCTGGCCGACATTCTCAGCGGCCCGCGCGGCAACCTGAACGGGCCGTTTCTCGGCTGGATCGCGAGCCCCGAGCTGGCGCAACATGCGCAGAAGCTCGGCGCGTTCTGCCGCTATCGCACGGGCCTGCCGCTGCGCCTGTCGGAACTCGCGATTCTCGTGACGGCCGCGCGCTGGCGCTCGCAGGCCGAGTGGCACATCCATTATCCGATCGCACTCGACGCGGGCGTGCCGGCCGCGACGGCCGACGCGATCCGGCGCGGCGTCGCGCCCGCATTCGAGTCGGACGACGATGCGCTGATCCATGCGTTCGCGAGCGAGCTGTACGACACGCGGCGCGTGAGCGACGCGACGTTCGCACGGGCGCAAGCGCGCTTCGGCCACGAGGTCGTCGTCAATCTCGTTGCATTGCTCGGCTACTACGCGCTCGTCGCGATGACGCTGAACACGTTCGGCATGCGCGCGGAAGGGCAGACCGAATTGCCGTTTCCGGAGTGATGCCCGTGCGTTGATCGTGCCGGAGCAGCGCAGGCGATACATCTGACGAACGGTTTGCCGACCTGTTCCGGCACAATGCAACCAAATGTATTCGTGCGGGATCGACGGCCGATCGCCGGGTATGATGGCTTGTTCACGTCGATATGAGCGGTGAGCAAGCATGACGAGTACCCGCAAGACCTTGATGATCGCCGGTGGGCTCCTGGTAGCCGCCGCCGGCACTGCCTACGTGATGCTCCTGCGTGCGGATCACCGCGCGATCGAAGATGCCGGCATCGGCGATTCGGCCGCGCCCGTTGCCGCGGCGCCCGCGGGCAACGATCACGCCGTGCAGGGCACCATCGCGCCGCCGGCCCCGGCCGCCGCGATGGCACCGAAACAGGCGGCTGTCGCGCCGCCGCCCCCCGCACCGGCGCCTGCTGCGCCGGCCGCCACCGCGCGCGTCGACGCAGCGCCAGCCGTGCCGGTTGTCAGCGACAAGCCGCAGCCGGTGACGAAGCCGAGCGCACCGCCGCCGAAGGTCAACGTCGTGACCGTCGATGCGCAGGATTCGACCCCATCGGCACCGCCGCCAGCCGCCAAACCCGTGCAGCAGGCCGCACCGGCACCCGCACCCGCGCAGGTCACGCAACGCGCGTCGCGCAAGCGCGACGGCCTCGAACGCCACGCGGCTGCAGCCCCCTCCGCAACGAAATCCGAAACGCCGGAGACGGCCGCGCTCGTCAGGGAATCGGCGAAACTCGACCCGTCATTGCCGCCGCCGTCGATGTCATCGATGCCGTCGATGTCATCGGGCGGCGGTTCAACCCGGCAGGGCAGTTCGTCATCGGGCGCGAATCCGGTTGCCGCCGCGATGACCGAGCAACTGGTCAGGCAGTCCAGCAGTTTCAAGTCGACGGCGCCTGCGCCAGCGGACGGCAGCCCGACCGCGACCAAGTAACCGCGAACGCCTTCGGCATAAAAAGGACCCCGCATGCCGACTAAAGCATGCGGGGCCAAGAGAGACAAACTGTTGTGCCGACGGGCTGACGCGCGTTACGCGGCGACCGCTTCCTCGGCCTGCGGCTGAGCGGTTGCCACCGGCGCCACGTCCTGCCGGATCAGGTGGTCGAACGCACCGAGCGATGCCTTCGCGCCTTCGCCCACGGCGATCACGATCTGCTTGAACGGCACCGTCGTCACGTCGCCGGCCGCGAACACGCCCGGTATCGACGTCGCGCCGCGCGCATCGACGACGATCTCGCCGTGCTTCGACAGTTCGACCGTACCCTTCAGCCATTCGGTGTTCGGCACGAGGCCGATCTGCACGAACACGCCTTCGAGATCGATGCGCTGCGTGTCGCCCGAGCGCAGATCCTTGTAGACGAGCCCGTTCAGCTTGCTGCCGTCGCCGGTCAGCTCGGTCGTTTGCGCCTGCGTGACGATCGTCACGTTCGGCAGGCTGCGCAGCTTGCGCTGCAGCACTTCGTCCGCACGCAGTTGCGCGCCGTATTCGATCAGCGTGACTTCCTTCACGATGCCGGCGAGGTCGATCGCGGCCTCGACACCCGAGTTGCCGCCGCCGACCACCGCGACGCGCTTGCCCTTGAACAGCGGGCCGTCGCAGTGCGGGCAGTACGCGACACCGCGGTTGCGGTATTCGCGCTCGCCCGGCACGTTGATTTCGCGCCAGCGCGCGCCGGTCGCGAGGATGATCGTCTTCGCCTTCAGCACCGCGCCGTTCGCGAGGCGGATCTGGTGCACGTCGCCCGGAATCAGCGCATCGGCGCGCTGCACGTCCATGATGTCGACGTCGTACTGCTTCACGTGCTGTTCGAGCGCGGTCGCGAACTTCGGCCCTTCGGTTTCCTGCACCGACACGAAGTTCTCGATCGCCATCGTGTCGAGCACCTGGCCGCCGAAACGCTCGGCCACGACACCCGTCGCAATGCCCTTGCGCGCCGAGTAGATCGCGGCCGCCGCGCCTGCCGGGCCGCCGCCGACGATCAGCGTATCGAACACCGGCTTGGTCTCGAGCGACTTCGCGGCCCGTGCGCTGGCGCCCGCATCGAGCTTCGCGAGGATTTCCTTCACGCTGCTGCGGCCCTGGCCGAACGAGGCGCCGTTCAGGAACATCGTCGGCACGGCCATGATCTGGCGCGACTCGACTTCGCCCTGGAACAGCGCACCGTCGATCGCGACGTGACGGATGCGCGGGTTGATCAGCGACATCACGTTCAGCGCCTGCACGACTTCCGGGCAGTTCTGGCACGACAGCGAGAAATACGTCTCGAACGCGTAGTCGCCGTCGAGCGCGCGGATCTGTTCGATCACGTCGTCGTCGAGCTTGATCGGATGGCCGCCCGTCTGCAGCAGCGCGAGCACGAGCGACGTGAATTCATGGCCCATCGGGATGCCGGCGAAGCGGATGCCGGCCGGCTTGCCGGGCTCGCCGATCGAGAACGACGGCTTGCGCTCGGCGTCGTCGCGGCGTTCGGACACGGTCACGCGATCCGTCAGCGACGCAATCTCGTTCAGCAGCGCCAGCAGTTCCTGCGATTTCGCGCTGTCGTCGAGCGAGGCGACGAGTTCGATCGGGCGCGTGATCTTTTCGAGGTACGCTTTGAGTTGGTTCTTGAGATTGGCGTCGAGCATGGCGTTTCGGATTCCGTATTAATGATTCTGGTCGGGCACGTCGTGCCGGAGGAGGGCGCGGGCCGCATGCCGCGGCGGCCCGTCATCGGGAGGCTCGCGCGCCTCGTGCGAGGCGCGCGGCGCGATCGTCAGATCTTGCCGATCAGGTCGAGCGACGGGGTCAGCGTTTCCGCACCCGGCGTCCACTTGGCCGGGCACACTTCACCCGGGTGCGCCGCGATGTATTGCGCCGCCTGCACCTTGCGCAGCAGTTCGCCTGCGTCACGGCCGATGCCGTTGTCGTGGATTTCGCACAGCTTGATCTCGCCTTCCGGGTTGATCACGAACGTGCCGCGCAGGGCCATCCCTTCTTCCTCGATCAGCACGTCGAAGTTGCGCGACAGCGTGAGCGTCGGGTCGCCGATCATCGGGTACTTGATCTTGCCGATCGTGTCCGACGTGTCGTGCCATGCCTTGTGCGTGAAGTGCGTGTCGGTCGACACGCCGTAGATTTCGACACCCAGCTTCTGGAATTCCGCGTAACGGTCGGCGAGGTCGCCCAGCTCGGTCGGGCAGACGAAGGTGAAGTCGGCCGGGTAGAACACGACGACGGACCACTTGCCCTTGAAGTTCTCTTCCGAGACGGGCACGAAGTCGCCGTTGTGGTATGCGGTTGCCTTAAACGGCTTGATTTGGGTGTTGATGATCGGCATCTTGCGAGTTCCTTTGCGGTGGTGTTGATGAAGTGTTCCCAGTATCCGGGTTCACCCTGAGCTTGTGAAATTGCTTGTTTCAATCCGGGGCATCAGGAATTTCTATCTGCTTCCGGCCCTTGATTGAGTGGGGTGTGCGGAGCGGCAATTTTGAAGCGTTGGACGGGCGAGGTCCCCGTCCGATATGGGCGAGAGTGAGGGGCGGTGTGATGTGCCGGCGATTATCCGGTGCCTTCTAGACGGGGGGGGGTATCGTCGAATGCGGTTGGATGGGGCGCGGCGGGGAGAGGGCGCGCAACCGCGCCCATCGATTCAGATCTGGTATGGCACGCGAACGCCGGGTTCGGTGGCTGGGAAGTCTTTTGTGTTGCGCGAAACGAACAACAGTCCGTTCACTTGTGCCGATGCCCAGACGATCGCGTCGGGCAGGCGTATGCGGCGTTCCTGGCGAATGGTCACGGCACGATTGGCAACTGCTTCGTCGAGCGCGATGACATCGAACGACGACAGCCAAGCGCGCATCGCGGCTTCATTATGTGAGGACGTGCCGACCAGAACCTCCATCCACGAGATCGCGCTGATCGCTCGATAGTCATAGCGGCCGAGTTCCGTGCGGGCGGATTCCACGCCGCCCAGATAATCGATCAGGATGTTGGTGTCGAAGAGAGCCTTTACCATTCCGAGCGCAGTTCTTCCTGATAAGCGAGCCCATCGACCGTGCGATCTTTCCAGAGACCGAAGACGTCGTCCGCGAGCGGACGCTTGTGCAGGGCGATGTAGGCATCGATCGCGTCGCGGATGATGGCGGCGCGGGGACGACGCTCAGTCTCGACGATGGCGGCCAACTCGTCGAGTTGGCCGTTCGATAGATCAACCAGAATCCGGCTCATGGCAGCCTCCGATATACGATATGTATATCATATATGTGCCGTTGAGGTCGCGCAAGGCTCGGGTGGGGTGAGGCGGTAAGGCGCTCCGCTCAAATCCCCGCCATCTTCCTCAACCACTCCGCCAGCCGCCTGGCCCCGTCCGGCATGTCCGCGTCCTCACGCGTGCACAGGTAGTAATCGCGCCCGTCGTCGAGCGCGTGATCGAACAGCTTCACGAGCTCGCCATTCGCCAGCTCGCGCTCGACCAGCGGCGCGCGCAGCAAGGCCGCGCCGAGATCCGCGCGTGCGGCGCTCAGCGTGAGCTGGCCGTCCTCGAACATCGGCCCGACCGCATGCGACACGTGCTTGACACCCGCGCCCTGCAGCCAGTTGACCCACGTGCTGCGATCCTCGTCGTGCACGAGCGGGGCACGCGCGAGATCGGCCGGCGTGCGGAACGGCCCGTGGCGCTTCAGGAACGACGGGCTGCACATCGGCACCATCGCGCCCGGCAGCAGCCGCTCGCAGCGGTAGCCGGGCCAGTCGCCGGTGCCGAAGCGGATCGACAGGTCCGATGCGTCGCTGCGGTAGTTGCGGTGATGCGCGTACAACACCGTCACGTCGACGTCCGTGTTATCGGCCAGGAACGCATGCAACCGCGGAATGAACCAGCCGATGCCGAGCAGTGGAATCAGGCTGACGGTGATTTGCCGCAGCGACGAGCGGTCGCGCACGAAGCGCGTCGCGCTGCGCAGCACCGAGAACGCGGCGCTGATCGAGCGGTAGTAGTCGCGGCCTTCGTCGGTGAGCGCGAGCAGCCGACCCTCGCGCACGGTCAGCGGCGTCTGGATGAATGCTTCGAGCAGTTGCAGCTGATGGCTGACCGCCGACGGCGTGATGTCGAGTTCGCCCGCCGCCGCGGTGACCGACCCGAGACGCGCGAAAGCTTCGAACGCACGCACCGCGCGCAGCGGTGGATCGTGCGGCAATTGTTCGATATTTTTCATGTGTCGAATTTTATCGAAAAATCAGGGTAAGCGACAACATGAAAATACCCTGTATTTACAGTGATGTAGGTTAATGTGTCGGGAACGGCATAAGCATCCAACAATTGGGTATTTGGGGTTTGGGTGCCGAATATTTAATATTTTTCATGTTTTGATTCGATTCGCTGATCCCCCACACATGAAAATCGCCTTTCTCCACGCCAGCCTCGCATTCTCGGCGGCCGCCCTGGTCGCCTCCGTTCCCGCGTTCGCACAATCCGCGCCGCAGACCGTCCTGATCGGTCTCGCCGCGCCGCTCACCGGCCCGTCCGCGCGGATCGGCAAGGATCTGCAGAACGGCGCGCAACTCGCGATCGACGACGCGAACGCGAAGCATCCGACCATCGGCGGCAAGCCGGTCGTCTACAAGCTCGTCGCGGCCGATGATCAATCCGATCCGCGCACGGCCGTCGCGGTCGCGCAGCAGCTCGTCGACCAGCACGTGATCGGCGTCGTCGGCCACTGGAACACGGGCTGCAGCGTGCCGGCGTCGCGCGTCTACCGCGATGCGGGCATCCCGCAGATCGCACCGGCGTCCACCGGCCATCAATACACGCAGCAGGGTTACACGACCGCCTTCCGCATCATGGGTCACGACGATGCGGGCGGCAATTTCACCGGCGCGTATGCGGTGAAGACGCTGAAGGCGAAGCGCATCGCGGTGATCGACGATCGCACGTCGTTCGGCTCGGGCCTGGCCGACCAGTTCATCAAGGGCGTGCAGGCGAACGGCGGCACGATCGTCGATCGCCAGTACGTGAACGACAAGACGACCGACTTCAGCGGCGTGCTGACCGCGATCAAGGGCAAGCGCGCGGATCTCGTGTTTTTCGGCGGCCTCGATGCGCAGGCCGCGCCGATCTCGCGCCGGATGCGCCAGCTCGGCGTGAACGCGCCGCTGCTCGGCGCGGGCGGCTTCGTAAGCCAGACCTTCCTGTCGCTGGCCGGCAAGGACGGCGACGGCGTGACCGCGCTTGAACCGGGCCTGCCGCTCGACCGGATGCCGGGCGGCAAGGCGTTCGATACGCAATACCAGGCGCGCTTCCGCGCGCCGATCGAGCTGCATGCGCCGTTCGCGTACGACGCGGCCGCCACGCTGATCGCTGCCGCGCAGAAAGCCGGTACGACGCAGCCGGCGAAACTGGTCGCGGCGGTGCGTACGATCGACCGGCCCGGCGTGACGGGGCGGATCGCGTTCGACAACGAAGGCAACCTGAAGGACCCGGCCTTCACGATCTACCAGGTGCGCGGCGGCAAGTGGAGCGTCGTCGACGTGCTCGGCGGCTCGCGCACCGCGACCAAGTAAACGACCTAGCGCGACCTAGCACGACACAGCGATAAAACAACCAAGACGATCCCCATGACCGAAGCCACCCAGACATCTGCCGCCGCCCCCGAGGACACGCGCCTCGGGATCCTCGCGCGGCGCCGCATCGAAGCGGAAATCATCAAGCCGATCTACGAGATCATGAAGCGCGAGTTCGGCGCCGAGCGCGCGCAGGCCGTGATCGCGGAAGCCGTGCGCGGCGCGGCAGTGGACGCCGGCCGCACGTTCGCCGCACAGGAACCGGATGGCACGAGCGTGAAGTCGTTCATCGCGCTGCAGGTGCTGTGGGAGAAGGACGATGCGCTCGACGTCGAGGTGCGGCGCGCGGACGACGCGCATTACGACTACGACGTGCATCGCTGCAGCTACGCGGAGATGTATCACGCGATGGGGCTCGGCGAGATCGGGCACCTGCTGAGCTGCGCGCGCGACAGCTATTTCATCCAGGGCTATGCGCCGGACATCGCGCTCACGCGGACGAGCACGATCATGCAGGGCGGCAAGCGCTGCGATTTCCGTTACGCGCGGCAAGCGGCGCCGGAGAATGGCGATGCGTGACGACAACACGATTGCCGAAAGCGTGAGCGCGCCGCGCGTCGACGGCGACCGCCTGTGGGCGTCGCTCGACCGGATGGCGCAGATCGGCGCGACGCCGAAGGGCGGCGTCTGCCGACTTGCGCTGACCGATCTCGATCGCGAGTCGCGCGACCTGTTCGTGCAATGGGCGCAAGACGCCGACTGCACGGTGCGCGTGGACCGGATGGGCAACGTGTTCGCGCGCCGCGCGGGGCGCAACCCCGACGCCGCGCCCGTCATGACCGGCTCGCACGCCGATTCGCAGCCGACGGGCGGCCGCTACGACGGCATCTATGGCGTGCTCGGCGGGCTCGAGGTCGTGCGCGCGCTGAACGACGCGGGCATCGAGACCGAGCGCCCGATCGACGTCGTGATCTGGACCAACGAGGAAGGCTCGCGCTTCGCGCCGGCGATGGTGTCGGCCGGCGTGTTCTCGGGCGTCTACACGCTCGAATACGGGCTGTCGCGCACCGATGGCGCAGGCAGGACGATCGGCGAGGAACTGGCGCGGATCGGCTACGCGGGTGCCGAGCCTGTCGGCGGCTATCCGGTGCATGCGGCGTACGAGCTGCATATCGAACAGGGCGCGATTCTCGAACGGGCCGGCAAGACGATCGGCGTCGTCACGGCCGGGCAGGGGCAGCGCTGGTACGAGGTGACGCTCACCGGTGTCGACGCACATGCGGGCACGACGCCGATGGAATTCCGCCGCGATGCGCTGGTCGGCGCCGCGCGGATGATCTCGTTCGTCGAAGTGCTCGGCCGCCGTTACGCGCCGTACGCGCGGGCAACGGTCGGGATGATCGAGGCGCGGCCGAACTCGCGTAATACCGTGCCGGGCGGGTGCTTCTTCACCGTCGAATTCCGTCATCCCGATGACGCGGTGCTCGACGAGCTCGACGCGGCGCTGCGCGCGGAACTTGCACGGGTGGCCGACGAAACGGGCCTCGGTGCGCAGATCGAGCAGATCTTCACGTATGCGCCGATTCCGTTCGCGCCGCGCTGCATCGACACGGTGCGTGAGGCGGCGCAGGCGCTCGGGCTGTCGCACATGGATATCGTGTCCGGCGCCGGTCATGACGCGTGCTATGTCGCGCGCGTCGCGCCGACGGGGATGATCTTCGTGCCGTGCGTCGACGGGCTGAGCCACAACGAAGCCGAAGCGATTACGCCCGAATGGGCGGCGGCGGGCGCCGACGTGCTGTTGCGTGCGGTGCTGCGGAGCGCGCAGGAAGCCTGAATCCGAGTGTGACGGCGACGGTCCGGCGGGAGGGTGCCCTCCAGGCCGGGCCGCGTCGCTTTCCACCTGACCACGCGAACGTGCGGTTCGCGTCAGCCCGCCGGCGATTGCCGATCGATATACCGCCGCATCACATGGAACGCCGTATCGGTGCGCCCCGGCATCGTGATCGTCGCGTCATCGGCCGCGAACCCGAGCTTTTCATAGAACCGGTACGCGGTCTCGCGTGCCGTGCACCACACGAGCGCGGCCCCACGCGCTTGCGCGTGCCTCACGCAAACCTGCACCAGCACGCGCCCGAAGCCCAAGCCGCGCACGGTAGGGTGGACAGCCATCCCGCGCAGCCGCCATGCCGGTCGCGCAGGATCGTCTTCGCGCAGCTCCTCGCAGAGCGATGCAACGGCGACGATGCCCGACGCGTCGCGTACGCCGACGTGCAGCGTCGTCGGCGCAAGATCACCGGCCAGCGCGCTCGCATCCAGATCGCCATTCAGCAGGATCATCGCGCGCAGCGGGTGCGTCTGCGCGGCATCGATCGGTGCGATGGTGAACAGCGTATCGCCTGACGTCATCAACGTTCCTCGAGTCATTCGATTCAGCCGCGCGTTACTGGGCGGCCTTGCGCCGCGCCATATAAGCGAGATACGCGACGATCTGGTCGAGCTCGCGGTCGCTCAGCTGGTCGGGCGGAAACGCCGGCATGCTGCGGCCCGGCCAGTCGCGCACCGACGCCGGGTTGCGGATATAGCGGCGCAGCGCGGCCGGCTGGAAGTAGTCGACCGGGTTCATCGGCGTGTTCAGGTCGGGGCCGGCGTGGCTGCTGCCCGCGCCGTCGAGGCGGTGGCACGCGAGGCATTGCGTGACGAACAGGCGCTGGCCCGCGCGAGCCGGATCGTTCGCGGGTAGCGCGGCATCGACGGCGAGCGACGGCCAGCGCGCGAGCGGCGACGATTCGATCGTGATGCGCACGATCTGGTACGGCCACTGCTCGCCGCGCACCGACGACGCGTCCGGCCCGAGCCAGACCAGGTAGAACGGCCCGGCGCTGACCTGTTTGCCGGGCAGCTTCGGCCATGGATGCGCCGGATCCTCGATCGCGAGCCACGGGATGGCGCCGGCCTGCGGGCGGCGGCGCACGAGATCCAGCGGCAGTTGCGCGGCGAAGCCGTCGGCGGCACGGGTTTCGAGCACGCCGTCGGCCGGCAGCCTGTCGCCGAGCAGCGCGGCGAACGGCACCGCGCGGAACGTCATCGGCCGGCCGTACGCGATGTCGCGCGGCACGTGGATGTCGGCGGCATCGGGGCGCGCGAGCAGCGTCTGCCGGGTGAGGGCGCGGGCCGTGCCGTCGGTCTCGAGTTCAAGCGCGGACTGGGCCGACGCGCGTTGTCCGATCAGGCAAACCGTCAGCAGCAAAAGCGAAAACCACCGGCGCTTCAGCATTCGTTCTCCGGGAAAGGGCGTTCCGGCGGCGACAGGAGGCGGACGCCGCGGCCGATGGAAGGAATCGGGCGACAGTCTATCCGGTACGCGCGGCGCTGGCGACTGCGGCGCGGGAAGGGGGGGCGGTCATGATCGGACCGGCTGGCGGCAGCGCGCCTGGCGGTCGGGTCGTGAGAGGGAAGGATGCGGCATCACGCGGCGTGGATTGAGCCCGAAGGAGCGGAAGGAGCGGAAGAGGCGGGGCGACGGCCCGGCCCGGGGTGAGAGCATGCCGGCCCGCCGCGTCCACGGCGATCGCGCTACAGAGCCACTGTCAATGACTCGAACAAGGCACGGCGCTCTTCGGCATCGGCGTTTCCCGGGCCGGTTCGAAATCGGCTTCGCGCGTGCCCGACGGCGTCAGCGACACGAAATGCATCGCGGTGCCGCTCCCAGGGAAGCCAGCGATACCGGTCAAACCCCACGGAATCGGCGAACGCTGCACGCCGCTCACCGAAATGTCCGCCGGCCCGAGCGACAGTGTCAGCAACCGCCCGTCGCGGATCGGTACGTACGCATGCGTGCCGGACACCCCGATGCCGGATTCGCGCACCGACGCCGGCAGGCAGTCGAGCGTCGCCGTGCGGCGGCCGTCCGGCGCGATCAGCATCGCGACACCGCGATCGTCCGCCGTCGTCGTGACGACGATGAAGCGGTCGATCTCCGGTACGTAAGTCGACGAATACACGTAGTACTGGATCGCGTCGTTCAGCGTCCCCAGCTTGTCCAGCTTCGCCGTGACCGGGTCGAACATCGCGTATTCGAGCGTCGCGTCCGTGCTGCCCTCGATGTATTTCTGCCACACGAGCAGCGCGGTGTGCGGCGAGCCCGCGACGATGGGCCACCACTCGCGGCGGTGCGGCACGACCGCGACATGGTTCAGCACGCGCCCGGCCGCGTCGTAGGTTTTCACGTACACGCCGTTGCCGGTGCCGAGGTTGTCGACGCCGCCGCCGTCGATCCAGTCGGCCGAATAGAACACGACGAAGCGGTCGGCCGCCGTGGCGACATGCCCCGAGTGGCCGCCCGATTCGACGTCGTTCGGATAGGGCTTGATCGGCTTCAGGTCGCGGCGGTAGACGCCGTAGCGCTGGCTGACTTCCTGCGGCGCGTTCCAGCCGTCCTCGAACGTGACGAAGATGTCGCCGTGCGCGTTCTGCGCGATCGACACGGGCTCCTGCGCCTCGGGGCGGCTGATGAACGTGCGGACGTGCAGCAGGTTCGGCTTGCCGGGCAGCCATTCGCCGACGTACACGTCATGCGGCCAGCTGCCGCCGCGCATCGCGCCGCGCGGCACGACACCTGAGCTGCTGAAGAACACCCAGCGCTTGCCGTTGCCGGCGTCGGCCACGCCGATGCCGTGCATGAAGCTGCGCGGATCGACGGCCGGGCGAGATGAAGGGGCGCCCTGCACGGTGACCGTATGCACGACCGGCGTGGCGGCGAAGGCGGGCGGCATCGCCGTGACGATGCCGCATGCGCCGCACAGCGCGGCCGCGACGCACTGCGCGACCGCCTGTGCCGGGCGCGTTCGACCCTTCATTCGACGGTTACCGATTTCGCGAGGTTGCGCGGCTTGTCGACGTCGGCGCCGCGCGCGCAACCGACGTGATAGGCGAGCAGCTGCAGCGGAATCACGTTGACGATCGGCGACAGCACGTCGCC
The DNA here is from genome assembly GCF_030482505.1 of Burkholderia sp. AU45274. Classification (NCBI taxonomy): domain Bacteria; kingdom Pseudomonadati; phylum Pseudomonadota; class Betaproteobacteria; order Burkholderiales; family Burkholderiaceae; genus Burkholderia; species Burkholderia sp. AU45274. Next base: position 956,846 of record NZ_JAUJQE010000001.1, read on the forward strand.
CGATTCGCGCACGCGGATCAGGTGCGTGTCGCGGTCGGCGTCGATCCCGAGCTGGTCGCCGGCCAGCACGTAGAGCCGTCCGCCGCGCGCGCGTACTTCGGCCATGTTGGATTTCAGCTTCTGGAACAGGCGGTCGTCCGGCGCGATCGTGACGACCGGCATCGCGCTCGTGACGAGCGCGAGCGGGCCGTGCTTCAGTTCGCCGGCCGCATAGCCTTCCGCGTGGATGTACGACACCTCCTTGAGCTTCAGCGCCCCTTCCATCGCGATCGGGAAATGAATCCCGCGCCCGAGGAACAGCGCGTTCTCGGTACGTGCGAACTTCGTGGCCCAGCCCATGATCTGCGTTTCGAGCGCGAGTGCGTGGCCGATGCGCTCGGGCAGCGCATGCAGCTGCTTCAGGTGCAGCGCGACCTGCTTCGCGTCGAGCCGGCCGCGCAGCTGCGCGAGCGTCAGCGTCAGCACGAACAGCGCGACGAGCTGCGTCGTGAACGCCTTGGTCGACGCGACGCCGAGCTCGATGCCGGCCCGCGTCAGGAACCGCAGCGGCGCGTTGCGCGCGATCGTGCTGGTCGCCACGTTGCAGATCGCCATCGACAGTTCCTGGCCCATGTCGCGCGCCTGCTCGATCGCGCCGATCGTGTCGGCCGTCTCGCCCGATTGCGAAATGCCGACGACGAGCGTGCGCGGATCGGCCACCGTCTCGCGGTAGCGGAATTCGCTGGCGATCTCGACCTGGGCGGGCACGCCCGCGATGGCCTCCAGCCAGTACTTCGCGGTCAGCCCCGCGTAGTAGCTGGTGCCGCAGCCGAGCAGCAGCACGTTCCTCACTCTCGACAGCAGCGCGCGCGTGCCGTCGGTCGCGTCGAACAACGCCGGCGAAATCGTGTCGATGCCGTCGAGCGTGCTGGCGATCGCCTTCGGCTGCTCGAAGATCTCCTTCTGCATGAAATGCTGGTACGGGCCGAGCGCGGCGTCGCCTTCGCGCGCCTTCACATGGCACAGCGGGCGCTGGGCCTCGTGCCCGCCCGAGTCGACCACGGCAATCCGGTCCGGCGTGATCAGCGCGACGTCGCCGTCTTCCAGGTAGACGAAGCGGTCGGTCAGGTCGCCGAGCGCCGCGCAGTCCGACGCGAGGTAATTCTGTTCGGCGCCGATGCCGATCACGAGCGGCGAGCCGGCGCGCGCGGCGACGAGGCGCTGCGGCTCTTTCGCACTCAGCACCGCGATCGCGTACGCGCCGTGCAGCCGCTTGACGGCGCGCACGACCGCGTCGAACAGGTCGTCGCGATAGAGGCTGTGGATCAGGTGCGCGATCACCTCGGTGTCGGTCTGGCCGCGAAACGTATAGCCGCGCTCCCGCAGTTCCACGCGCAGCGCGTCGTGGTTCTCGATGATGCCGTTGTGCACGACCGCGATCGTGTCGCCCGACATGATCGGATGCGCGTTCATTTCGGATGGTGCGCCGTGGGTTGCCCAGCGCGTATGCGCGATGCAGGTCTGCGCTTCGAGGCCCAGCGTCAGCACGCGGGCCTGCAGGTCGGTCACGCGCCGCAACGTGCGTTCACTGCGCAGCCGGCCTTCGTCCTGTACGGCAATGCCGCACGAATCGTAGCCGCGATACTCGAGCCTGCTCAGCGCATTGACCAGTTGCGGCACTTGATTGTTCAGGCCGCTTGCTCCGACGATTCCGCACATGTTTCACCTCGTCCACAAAGGTTGCCGGGCTGCCGGCAAAGTGCGGCAGCGCGGTATCTGGAGTGACGCCGCGTCGCACGAATGACATCCCCGTGCGCAGCGACGCATCTCCGCTGACCTACTCGCGGGGCTGCGGCCCCGCGTGGGCTACCCATTCGATGTCGGAAATCGAGCCGTTCGCGTCGTGCGACGCGACGAGAATGCGCGTCGTGCGCCGCGCGCCGCGCCGGCGGGCGCTTGCCAGCACGGTCGGCGGCACCGAGCGCACCTTCGCGCTGGCCGAGCGTCGCAGTATCTTCGACACGCGCAGCCGGTAGGCCAGCGGATGCACGACGCGTCCGGCGATCAACCACATGACGATGGTGCCCGCGATGAGCGCGATGCTGGTCGCGTAGAACACCATCTGCTCGATCGGCATCTCGGCCGGATTGAACGGCAGCAGGTAGCGGTACGTGTAGATGCAGATCGATGCCCACACGGCCCCCACCAGCGCCGGCCGCAAGAGCCGGAACCAGACGGTCAGCACGGACCCGATGATGCGACCGCGCTCGGCGATCAGTTCGCGCGGTGCGCGCAGGGAAAGGTCAATAATCGGCGCGTTCTTCATGTTGAATGCCTCGGTCGGGGCTGACCCATACGGCCCGCTTGCCTCGGCCCCGCAGCACGATGGCCGGCAGGGCGACGACGGTGGTGATCATGCTGATCAGCCAGAAGGCGACGGGATACCAGATGGTGTCCAGGAAATACATCAGGAGTTTTTCGTCGTAACGACGATCGATCATGCTGCCGATGATCAGTTGCAGGATGCAGGTGGCGACCAGCAGCATGCCGTGCCAGTGCGGCACGACCGATACGTGCCAGTCTTGCGGCAGCGGGTACACGACATTGATGAGCGCGAGCAGCAGGATGAACGTCATCGAGTACGCCCATGCGATGCCGATCAGGTACTCGGCGAACAGCGGCCACATCATCATTTGCGTCGGCCGCGCGAGCGTGCCCGCGTACTTCATCAGCACCTGGATGCCGCCCTTCGACCAGCGCAGCCGCTGCCGGTACAGGCCCTTCACCGTCTCGGGCATCAGGATCCAGCTCAGTGCGTGCGGCTCGTACACGACGCGCCAGTCGCGGCACTGCAGCTTCCAGCTGATGTCGATGTCCTCGGTCAGCATGTCCGAGCTCCAGTAGCCGACGTCGGCGAGCGCGGTCTTGCGGAACATCGTGATCACGCCGGATACCGTGAAGATGCGGCCGTACACCTGCTGCGTGCGCTTGATCAGCCCGACGATCGACGAGAATTCGCCGACCTGCATGCGGCCGAGCAGTGACGTGCGCGTGCGGATGCGCGGGTTGCCGGTCACGGCGCCGACGCCCGGATCGGTCAGGAAATGCTCGAGCATCCAGCCGATCGCGTCATGCGCGAGCAGCGCATCGCCGTCGATGCACAGCAGGTATTCCGCGTTCGACACGGCCGCCGCGGTCGTGAGCCCGACCGCCTTGCCTTCGTTGCGCGCGTGATGGATCACGAGCAACCGCGGGATCTCGACGGCCAGCTCGTTGAGGATCTCGCCGGTGCGATCCTGGCTGCCGTCGTTGACCGCGATGATGTCGTAGTTCGGATACTGCATCCGGTCCAGGTGGCTGATCACGCTGCGCGCGTTCGCGGCTTCGTTGAAGCAGGGCACGACGATCGAGATCTTCGGAATGCCGCTCGACGCGATCGTTCGCGTGGACAGCTCGCGGCCTTCCTCGAGCAGGAAGTAGTGCACGACGCCGCCGATCATCCACAGGTACGACATGAAGAACGGGTAGTAGAAGACGAAATCCTGCAGGCGCTGGATGATGCTGTGGGTGGTCATGGCGTCTTCGTCCCCTGCGTATGTTGTTGCATCAGCGCGTTGATCGAGGTTGGGTCGAGGCGGGACTTCAGCGACATCACGTCGCGCATCGCGTCGAGTTCCGGCTGCCCGTTCAGGAAGTTGTCCGGGTAGTAGCCGAAATTCACCGCGCCTTCGCTGCGCAGCCGTCGCATCTGCGCGAGCAGCGTGCTGGCCGGCACCGGCTTCTGTGCGTGCCAGTCGTACGACTGCAGTTCGAACACGGTGCGCTGCAGCCCGCGCTGCTTCGCGTGCACGGCTTTCACGAGCTGGTCCAGCCAGCCTTGGGGATCCTTCGCCTGCTCCATGTACGGCATCGCCATCAGCGCGACGTAGTCGTAGGTCGCGAGGAAATCGTCGTAGTTCTGCGCGTACCACGCTTCCGATTCGGGCTTGAGCACCGGCATCGCGAAGATGTTGCGCGCGGTCAGCACGTCGCCCACGTTCTGGTGGGCCAGCACGATCTGTTCCAGCTGCTTGGTCAGGTCGATCAGGTAGCGCGACTTCTGGCGCGTCCAGCGCTTCAGCAGGTCGGGGTTCTCGCGGATCTTGCCGACGTCGGCCGGCAGCCCCCACTGCGAATAGATGCGCAGCGCGTGCCGGCCCGCATCCTCGTAGTCGTCGAGCACCGCGTCGTCGCTGAACAGGATGCCGCTGAACGATGCGTGCTTGCTGAGATCCTCATAGACCTGCTGGATCATCAGCCGCGCATCCGGATCGAACGGGCTCAGCCGGAACGTGCGCGTGCCGTTCTCGCGCGCCGGCGCGCCGCCGTAGGCGCTCACGGCCTCGAGCCCGCGCAGCTTGTCGGCCGGCGGCCGGAACGCGAGCACCGGCATCCAGGCATACACCTGCACGTTGGCGCGCGTGTTGAGCTGCCACGCGGCACGCGAGAACAGGTCGGAGCGCATCGGCAGGTGCCGGTTCGGGAAATACACGGATTCGGCCACGCCGGTGCCTTTCGGGTCCGCATACGCCTGCAGGTACACCGATTTCGGCTGCATCCGGTAGATGCGCTCGATCAGCTTGCCGAGATTCGCTTCCTGCCGCGCGGGGTCCGGATCGTAGACCTGGTCCAGGTCGACCTGCACGATGCGTTCGGGCACGTCGACGTCGCCGCGGTTCGACGCCGGCTCGCGCATCGAGCGCTCGAACCCGCCGATGTCGATGTCGTACATCATCAGGATCCGCCGCAGCCGGTCCAGCGGCACGTCCGGCGTATTCGGGCCGGCATCGAGACTGAACTGGATGTCCATCCCGAGCGACGTCGAGATCTGGCGCACCGGCTGGTTTTCCGCGCCGTATGGCCACACCATCGACCGTGCGACGATGCCCGTGCGTTCGCGGATCTGCCGCACGCAAGTCTGCAGGTCGTCGTGCACGCGTGCGTGGAATTCGGCGTCGGTTTCATAGCGTTTCTGGTCTTGCAGGTAGAGATGCGACGTGGTCGCCGGCAATTCGTTGCCCTGCGGATTCGCGACCGCGCCGTGATGGAGGTTGTGGGTGTGGCAACCGAGCTCGACGAACGGCGACTGGCCGAGCTTCTTCACCTCGTCCCACGACAGGAAATAGTCGCGCGGCACCTGGACCTTGTCGCTGATGCGGATCGGCGTATCCGGCGGGGTGTCGATCCACGCGGTGACGAGGCCCATCACCGCCGGATACTTGAAGCGCTCGAGCAGCGGCAGCACTTTCGTGTAGTGGCTGCGAAAGCCGTCGTCGAACGTGAGCAGCACCGAGCGCGGCGGCAGCGGCTTGCCGCCGTGCCGCGACTCCTCGATCTGCTTGACCGTGATGGTGTGATAGTTGTTGGTCTGCAGCCACGAGAAGATGGCGGTCAGCGTGCCGGTATCGACGGCGAACGCGTCGACCATCGCCGTACCGGAGTTGAACGACGCCATCAGGTTGTCGCGCACGTCATGCATGCAGATCACGCGAAACGTCTTGCCGTCGGCCGGATCGGACGGCGGAAGCAGGTCGATCATCCTGGCATTGGTCACGCCCGGAAACAGCGAACAGGCGGCAAATGCGCCCATGCATCCGCACATGAAGGTCCGTCTGGATTGCAGCATTGCTCGATCTCCTTGCTAGAACGGCAGGTTGACCGACATGAAGCCGGTTTCGGAGCGTTCGCGCTGGCCGTCGTACGCGTGGCTGCTGACCTCCACGCCGTAACTCAGCGTGATGTCGTGCTTGAAGGTCCACGCGTGCTCGAGGCGCGCGCTCCACAGGGCGCTGGTGCCGAAGCCGCGCTCGTTGTACATGCCGCCGGACACCGAGACGCGCTGCTGCAGCCCCATGTCGCCCTTCTTCCACAGCGTCAACTGGTGCATGACGGTCGCCGCGGCCGCGTAGTCGCGGCCCGGGCTGAAGTAGGGCGCGTCCTTGCGCGTGTTGCTGTCGGTGCCGAGATCCAGCGATACGTTGACCTGCTGGGTGGCGGTCGTGTACACGCGCTGCGTGGCGGTCGCCGTGATCTCCTGGTGGAAGTTCGAATCGCTGTAGCGGCTCACGCCGTAGCTCAGCTTGACCTCGCGACGGTCGTTCTGGCGATACACCACCGACACGTTCGCCGAGCGGCCCCAGATGTGCGCGGCGTACGCCTTCCACGGCAGTGAGTTGTCGTTGGAGTCGAGCCCGCCGCTGACCGTCCAGTAGTCGTTCAGCGCGTACGCGATCGATCCGCGGCCGCCCGTGCGTCCGTCCCCGCCGAGCGAGCGCGTGACTTCGCCCAGCACGGTGAGCGGCCCGTGCCGGTAGTCGCCGCCGATGCCCGTGCGCGTGCGGCTGACGCTGCCGCCGTCGGTTTGCGCATGGCCGTAGAACGTGTGCGCGAAGACCCGCCAGTTGTCGCCGAACGGTTGCGAATAGAGGTAGCTGTCCGACGTGAAACTGTTGTCGGCCAGTGCGCTGTTGCCGTGCTCGAAGCTCAGGTCGGTGGTGAACACCGGGCTGCGGTACGCGTTGTAGTCGCGCTTGAAGCCCCGCACGGCGCCGCTGTCCGGGAACGTGTTGTCCAGCGTCTGGTCGACGTACTTCGCGGTCGCGTAGTCGTCTGCCGTGAGCGATGCGCGACCGAGGCCCGCGAGCATCTCGACGCTGTCGGGGTGGTCGGTCAGCGACGCGCGATACATCGCGATCGCCTGGCGCGGATGCGCCTGGCCGGACACCGCGTCGGCATGCGCGGCGCGCACCTCCGCGTTGAACGGCACCTCCTTCTCGAGCTCTTCGAGTGCGGCGATCCCTTCATCGGGGTGACCCGTGAAGATCAGGTATTGCGCACGCAGCCGGTAGTAGCGCAGATAGTCGCTTTCTCCGGGACCGACGTTGGTCACCTGCTTGGCCGGCGGAAGCGTCGCGCCCATGTCGTCGAGCGCCTGCTTTGCGTCCGCCGCGCGTCCCTGGTCGACGTACGACCAGAACAGCCCTTCGCGCAGTTCGATCGGACGCGTGCGCTCGCCGTACTGGAAGCCGCGGGTCGCGCGATCCGTCGGTGACGCGGTCGCCTGCTTCAGTGCGCGCTGGTACACGGCATTCGCCTTGACCGGTTCGCTCAGGTACAGGTAGGCGTCGCCCACGGCTGCCAGCGCGTCGATCGAGATTTCCGCGTTGGACGGAATCGTCTCGAACGTCGCGACGGCCTGCTTCATGTCGCCGCGTGCCGCAAGGGCGATCGTCCGGTCGCCCGCGAGCGCAGTCCTGACCGGCGTGTACTCGGGCGTGGCCGGTATCCGCTTGTCGAGGTCGTCTGCCGCGCGCAGCGCGTTGTCGATCCCGTCGAAGCGGTCGGGGCTCGTCATCGAGCGCGACTTGTCGCGGCCGCCGCGCACCTGCTGGCGAATCGACAGTTCTTCCAGTTGCGCGATGTCGACGGCGGAGAACGCATCGGGGCGGGCCTTCGCTTCGTCGAGCGCCTTGACCGCGCCGCCGCTCGCCGCGAGGCCGAACACGTCGTTGCGCACGGTCTCGACGTCGGCGGTACGCAGATTCGGCGCCTGGGCATTCGGTGTTTCGACGTCCGGGCCCTGCGATCGCTGTGTCGGCTCGCCGGGCAACTGGGCGCCGGGCGTTTGCGAGTTCGGCGCCGGGGACGACGGCGGCGGCGAGCCCGGCATCTGGGGAACGGGCGCGGGCGAATTCGGCATCGGGGTGCCGGAGACCTGCGCGGTTTGCGTCGGCGCAAGCGGCGGCATGGCGGGTGCGGGTCGTTCGATCTTCGGCGGGGTGTCCGAAGGCGGCGCGACCGGCGCCGGCGAAGGGGATGCGGACGCGTCGGACGCCGTCGAGGCGGCAGGCGTCGGTGCTTCGGGCGGGCGGGCGTTCTCGGCCTGCGCAAGCAGCATCGGCGCGGTCGATGTCTGCGCGACCGGTGCCGGCGTATTCACCGTCTCCGGCGAACGTGCACCCGGCGCGGCGGCGCTCGATGGCGGCGCCTCCGGTTCCACCACGACCGTGGTCGGCAGGGTCGGCTGCTGCGGGGTCGATGCCTGCGCGATCTGCATCGACGCATCCGACGCCCGCGCGATCGGCGTCGGCTCATGAGGGGGCGGGGCCACCTCGGCCTGGGCAATCTGGATCGACACGACCATCGGCTGCCCACCGCGCGGCACCGCGTCCGGGGCGCCGTGGGTCCCGGCGAATTCGTTGACGCGGCCCGTTTCCGGATCGCCGTCGGCGGAGAAGCAGGGGCCGGACGCGACGAGCAGCAACACCAGCGGCGCATGCAGGAGGAGCCGTCGGTTGGACGGAGCGACGGTGGTGCATTGTTGTTTCCGATTGTTGTCCACGAGGTGTCCTCCTATTGACACGATCACGTCGGTTGTCCGTGTGACGACGCACGTCGCCGCACGTCGCGCGGCCGGGCTGCGAGTGCCCGGCGATGCGGACCCGACTTACAGCCGGTTGCGGATCGCCTGACCGAGCAATGCACGCGATTCGCTGTTCTTGGGGTCGATCGCGAGTGCCCGGCTCGCGTTTTGTTCCACGCAGTCCCATTCGTCGATCACCGCGCACGAGCGCGCCTTCGCCAGCGCACGCGCGCTTTCCAGCTCCGCGTGCGTGATGCTGGCCGTCTGCATGCGCATGGTGTCGCTGCCGTCCGGCCGGGGCTTGGGCGCGAAGTCCATGCGCCTGCTCGTGCCGGCCAGCGCTTCGGCACGCTGCGCACGGTGCGCGGCGCCGTGCCGCGTGGCGGCGCGACCATAGGCCGATGCCGCATGCGTACCGGCCGCGAGCGTCACGGGCGGCGCATGCGCCGACTGCCGCTGTTTCACGACGGCTTGGGGGGCGGGCTGCCGCGCGGCTTTCGGTTCGACCGCGAGCGAGACGGGCGGCACGGTGGATACCTCGGGCGCGGCTGACGTCGACGCAACCTGCGACGGCGGCGCGGGCGGCGAGGCCGGCGTGCGTGTCGACGCTGCCCCGGGCTCGGCCGATGTTCCGGACGTGCCCGTTGCGGGTGCGTGCGAGGCAAGGGCCATGATCGCGTTGCGGGTTTTCCCGACGGCGGTTCCGATCGCGCCGGAGATGTCGTGCGTCACGCTCGCATGGCCGACCGTCGTGTCCCGTTCGGCGTACGCGAAGAGGCCGAAGATCGCGGCGAATGCGGCGAAGCTGAGCGCCGCGTTCTTTCCAGGACCCCAGGAGGGTTTCGGCTGGTGGGCGGGCGAGCCGTCCTGTCGTTCTGCACGAGTCATTCATGTCTCCTCGATTCGATACGTTGTGGTGTAAGACGTGATGCGGTTCGCTCAGGTGGCGCTCACCATTTCAACTGCGTGGTCAGCGCACCCGTTTCGACGATCGCGAACTGGGTCGCGCCCTGATAGGTTCCTTCGACCCGGTAGCTCGCATCGGGCACGCTGAACAGGCAACGCGACCCCGATGCATTGAATTCGACGAGCACGCGGCCATGTCGCCGCAGGCGCACCTGGACGTTGGCGAGCGGCTGCCCCGTCTTGGCTGAAGCAAACGACACGCCCAGGTTGTACGGCCGTCCGTCGGGCGGTAGCGGTGCCGTACCGTCGATCCGCGCATCGCCGCAGATATACGAAATGACGTAGCGATCCGCACCCGGGCCGGATGCAGGGGCCGGCGCGGACGCGGACGGCTGGGACGCGAGCGTCTGGGCCATCGCATTCATGCTGAGCGCGCAGATGAAGACGCTCAGCAAAGGGCGAGCATGCTGTCGAAACGAGGAAGACATTGCAACCTCCCGTCCGGAATCAATGGCGAGCATTTATTCCGAGTCAGATTTGCCAACGTTCTTTTTGCGACACGCTATTGATACACGATGGACTTTGAACCAACAACCGCGTGTGGCCTGAATGGGACGACGTTAAATATCCTATTTAAATAGGATTGCGACGGATTCGTATGATTCCATTAACTATGAAGAAAGTCGATATTGCCGAATATGAATATTGCTAGTCGGTAGCGATGATCCGCCACGCATTGAATCACGTCGGACGTATCGCCATTCGTGCCGAAAAATAACGACTGATAAAAGGAATTTTTGCGGCTGTGTTCCGGAAAAATTGAAATCGATCCAGATACAGGTCGCACGATATGAAATGCGGGGGAGGCGTTGTTGGTATTTTAGATTGTTACAGGTAAATCGAAACTTTTAATTTGTTCTGTAACAGGGTATTTCTGTCCTGATAATCAGACGGAAAATGCCGATGTGCAATGCCGGACGTAAAAAGTTCATCCACGGGATGCAAACGATTGCGAATCATCTGATATCGATTACGCGTCCGGCACGGTCATTTTTCAGGCTAAAGCGGGATCGTTGCTTGCTACCGGAAAGCGGGGCGTGTAATCCGGGAAGCGACGCGGCGCGAATGGATGCGCACACCGGATTGTCGCCAACCGTGCTTGCGTTCGCGTCGTCCGCGGGAACGACGCGAACGCGACGATCAGCGGCTGCCGCCCGCGCTGCGCCGGGCGATGCGCATCGCCGGTGCGGCCGCGGGTTCGGCCGCGCCGGCTGCACCGTCGACCGCCGTGCGCGGCCGGTTCATGATGTAGGTCCACAGTTGCTCGGCCGCGAGCCCGCGCTTGCGGGCCGATCGGTACAGGCGGATTTCGAGCTCGGTGATCCAGTCGCCGGAACCTGCGCACACGAGCGTGCCTTCCGCGAGTTCCTTCGCGACGCAGCTTTCCGGCAGCCAGCCGATCCCGTGCCCGGCCACGACCATGCCCTTCAGGGCCTCGGACATGTGCGTCTCGAAGCAGCGGTGCAGCACGTACGGCTCGGTGGCATTCAGCAGCAGCATCTCGACGATGTTGCCGAGAAACGCGCCCGACGAATACGCGAGCAGCGGCAGCGGTGCATCGGGGGTGCCCGGCAACTGGAATACGGGCTTGCCGCGCGCATCGGGTGTCGACACGGGCAGGATCCGCTCGACGCCGAGGCTGACGAACGGGAAGTGATTCGGGTCGAGCACGATCGGCAGCTGCGGATGGTGATAGCCGAGCAGCAGGTCGCATTCCCCTTCGACGAGCTGCTGCACGCCTTCCGGCACGTTCACCGCGTTGACGCGTGCGGTGACGTGGCCGACCTCGCCGTTGAGCTGCTTGAGCCATTCGGGAAACAGCGTGAAGACGAGCGTGTGGGCCACCGCGAAACGCACGACCTGGTCGCTGGCCGCGAACTGGTCGTAGCCGTTCACGAGATTGCGCGCCGCATACATGCTGCGCAGGATGTCCGCGGCGAGCCCGCGGAACATCTGGCCGGCTGGCGTGAGCGTGATCGGGTTGATGCTCCGGTCCACCAGCTTCGCGTCCATCCAGGTTTCGAGTGCCGCTATTCGTCTGCTGAATGCCGATTGCGTGAGGTGCCGGTTACGCGCGGCCCGGGAAAAGCTCTTGGTATCCGCAAGGCTCAGGAAATCTTCCAGCCACTTTGCTTCCATTTCGATCTTCGCTTTTTATAGTCGGGCGCCTGAAAGGCGGCGGCACCGTTTGCTGCACGAACGTTCTAGCGTACCGCGCCTCGCGCCGCTCGACCCGATGTTTTTTTTCGATGGGTGTCAGTCGAAATATGCATGGGCGTTGTCGGCGGGATTACGGCTGCATAGCGTTGAGGTGCCGGACCCGGCTTAACCGGACAGTTCATCGCGTCGAACTGCCGGTGCGGCCGCAGACGGTACTTCCCCCCGGGCCGGTTGCGCCGTGCGCGTGCCGGCCCGCCTTCCCGTCCTTTCGTTCCGCTGGTCCGATGCGCGGGCGGGCCGTTTTTTTGTGCAGTGCAGATTGCACATTCGTGACACGCGGGGGAACTATGTTCGAAAGACGCGGCGCAGCATGAACCGTGCGCGCCGGCGACGCACCGTCGTCGCCCGTCGCGTCGGGCGCTGCACCGTGATGGTGCGCAATGCCGCGCGGGCGTGCCCGGCGCGGCGCAAAAACGGGGGGATATCGAGGGGATCGCGCAAGGCACGTTCCTTGCAAAGCATTCATTACGCCGGTCCGGCATGCGCAATGCCGGGGAAAACGATCGATGGAGAAAAGATCGATGAAGCCATTCGATGAAATGCTGCAATCCGGCGACATGGTAAGGGCGCCCTACGCGCGCCTGAAGCAGTGGCTCGACACGCAGAATCCCGCGAGCCTCGCCCAGAAGGCCTACGACGCGGAAGGCGTGTTCCGCAAGACGGGCATCACGTTCGCCGTCTACGGCGACGCGGAGGCCGCCGAGCGGCTGATTCCGTTCGACATCGTCCCGCGCATCATCTCGGGCGCCGAATGGAGCCGGCTGTCGCTCGGCATCGAGCAGCGCGTGATGGCGCTCAACGCGTTCCTCGACGACATCTACCACCGCCAGGAAATCGTGCGCGCGGGCATCGTGCCGAAGCACCTGATCGCGCACAACGAAGCGTTCATCCCGGAAATGATCGATTTCCGGCCGCCCGGCAACGTTTACACGCACATCATCGGCGTGGACATCGTGCGCACCGGCGAGAACGAATTCTATGTGCTGGAGGACAACGCGCGCACGCCGTCCGGCGTGTCGTACATGCTGGAAAACCGCGAGACGATGATGCAGCTCTTCCCGGAGCTGTTCCAGCAGGTGAAGGTGCGCCCGGTCGAGACCTATCCGCAGATGCTGCGCCAGTCGCTCGCGGCCGTGTGCCCGCCGGGCGGCAACGCCGACAACCCGACCGTCGCCGTGCTCACGCCCGGCATCCACAATTCCGCGTACTACGAACATTCGTTCCTCGCCGACCAGATGGGCGTGCATCTCGTCGAGGGCAGCGACCTGCAGGTGATCGACGGCCGCGTCGCGATGCGCACGACCGAAGGCTTCCAGCCGATCGACGTGCTGTATCGCCGCGTCGACGACGCGTTCCTCGATCCGCTCACGTTCCGCCCCGATTCGGTGCTCGGCGTCGCGGGGATCATGGACGTGTACCGCGCGGGCAACATCACGATCGCGAACGCGCCCGGCACCGGCATCGCCGACGACAAGGCGATCTACTCGTACATGCCGGAGATCGTCGAGTTCTACACGGGCCGCAAGGCGCTGCTGGAGAACGTGCCGACCTGGCGCTGCGGCGAGGCCGACAGCCTGAAATACGTGCTCGACCATCTCGACGAACTGGTCGTGAAGGAAGTGCACGGCTCGGGCGGCTACGGGATGCTGGTCGGGCCGTGCGCGTCGAAAGCCGAGCTCGAAGCCTTTGCCGCGAAGCTGCGCGCGCGCCCCGCGAACTACATCGCGCAGCCGACGCTCGCGCTGTCCACGACGCCGATCCTGACCGAAGCCGGCCTCGCGCCGCGCCACGTCGACCTGCGGCCGTTCGTGCTGGTGTCGGATCGCATCCGCATCACGCCGGGTGGGCTGACGCGCGTCGCGCTGAAGGAGGGATCGCTCGTCGTCAACTCGAGCCAGGGCGGCGGCACCAAGGACACCTGGGTGCTGGCCGACTGAGCCGGACGCGACCGCGCGCCCCGCGACCGGGGCGCCAACCGAACGAAGACGGAGTGGACACGAGATGCTTCTGGGACGTACTGCAAGCGGTCTCTACTGGATGTACCGCTATATCGAGCGCGCGGAGAACATCGCGCGCATCGTCGATGCCGGGCTGCGGATGGCGCTCACGCGCACGTCCGACGCGCCGGCCGAATGGTCGTCGGTGCTCGTCAGCTCGGGCACGGACGACGGCTACCGGCAGAAATACGACGCGTATGCGGCCGATACCGTGACCGACTACCTGCTGCGCGACCGCGACAACCCGTCGAGCGTGCTGTCGTGCATCGACGCCGCGCGCTCGAACGCGCGGATGGTGCGCACGGCGCTCACCCGCGAGGCATGGGAGAGCGTGAACGGCGCGTGGCTCGCGTTGCGCCGCGCGCTCGCGCAGCCGGTGCCGGAGAGCGAACTGCCGGCCGTGCTCGACCAGGTGAAGCGCGAAACCGCGCTGATCCTCGGCAGTTTCTACAGCACGATGCTGCGCAACGAGATCTTCGATTTCGCGCAGATCGGCGCGTTCGTCGAGCGCGCCGACAACACCGCGCGGATCATCGACGTGAAATACCACCTGCTGCTGCCGTCGGTGTCGCACGTCGGCACGATCCTCGACAACTACCAGTGGGAGACGATCCTGCGCTGCGTCGCCGCGCACCGTTCGTACCGCTGGGTGTACGACGTGCAGTACAAGCCGATGAACATCGCCGACTACCTGATCCTGAACGGCCGCATGCCGCGTTCGCTGCGTTATTGCTACGGGCGCGTCGTGTCGAGCCTGAACCTGCTCGCAAAGGATTACGGTGTGACACACCCGTGTCACGACACGGCCACGAAGATCCTGCAAATGCTGTCCGACACCTCGGTCGAGCGGATCTTCAAGAGTGGCCTGCACGAGTTCCTGACCGACTTCATCGGCCGCAACAACAGCCTCGGGCTCGAAATCGCCCAGGCTTACAACTTCGACTGAGACTTGCCATGCGACTCGCCATCCGACACATCTCGCGTTATCAGTTCGACGATCAAGCCACCCATGCGCTGCAACGGCTGCGGCTGCGCCCGCAGTCGGGCCCCGGGCAGACGGTGCGCGCGTGGCAGGTCACGATCGACGGCGTCGAGCCGTCGCTGTCCTATGCCGACGGGCTCGGCAACCGGATCGACCTCGTGCGGCACGACCGCGGCGCGAAGGCCGAGATCGTCGTCATCGCGGCCGGCGTCGTCGAGACGCAGGACCGCGCGGGCATACTCGGTCATCCTGAAGGCTATGCGCCGCCGTGGATCTTCGAGCGCGAAACGGCGCTGACGAAGGCCGGCGACACCGTGCGTGCGCTGGCGCAAGCGCTGCCGATCGAGCCGCACAGCCTCGACGCGCTGCACTGGCTGATGACGGAAGTGCACGACCGCATCGCGTATGCACCGAACCTGGCCGCCGACGCCCCCGTCGACGCGGAAACCGCGCTGCAAAGCGGCGAGGGCACGAGCCGCGACCATGCGCATGCGTTCATCGCGGCCGCGCGCGTGCTGAAGATTCCCGCGCGCTATATCTCGGGCTACGTGCTGGCGGACAGCGCGATGCAACGCATCGCCGACGCGAAGCAGAACGCGGGCGACGTCGAGCAGGAAGAAGCGCTCGCGCTGCAGAGCGGCGAGGGCATGCAGCAGGTGCTCGGCGCGTCGCATGCGGCGCAGTCGCAGTCGCAGTCCCAGTCCCAGTCGCAGTCGCAGTCGCAGTCGCAGGGAATGCCGCAGCCGGCGCACGGCGCGCAGTCGCAGGCGGCCGGGCTGACGCAGCAGCCGGCCGGCCATGCGTGGGCCGAGGCGTATGTGGAAGGGCTCGGCTGGGTCGGGTTCGATCCGTTCATGAATCGCTGCCCGGACGAGCGCTACGTGCGCATCGCGGTCGGCCTCGACTATCGCGACGCGCAGCCGGTGACGGGGCTCGGCGCGACGGCCGTCGGTGTCGAGATCAGCGTCGTGCAGACGCCCGAGCTCGTCTGACCTCGCGCACGTTTTCGCCGAATCCGCCAGGCCGGGGTGCCGCGTCGCATCGAGCGCGACGCGGCGCGCGGCTGGCCCAACCCGAACCGAGCTCCCATGTCCATCCACGTCGCGCTGCATCACACCACCCGCTATCGCTACGACCGGCTCGTCAACCTCGGCCCGCAGGTCGTGCGCCTGCGGCCCGCGCCGCACTGCCGGACGCCGATCCTCGCGTATTCGATGACGGTCGAGCCCGCGCAGCACTTCATCAACTGGCAGCAGGACCCGTTCTCGAACTATCTCGCGCGGCTCGTGTTTCCGGAGCGCACCGAGCACTTCGAGATCACGATCGATCTCGTCGCCGAGATGTCGGTGTACAACCCGTTCGACTTCTTCCTCGAAGCCAGCGCGGAGCAGTACCCGTTCAGCTATGACGACGCGCTGAAGACCGAGCTCGCGCCGTATCTCGTGTGCGATCCGCAGACGAGCGCGTCGCCGCTGTTCCGCGCGTATCTCGACGGCGTCGACCGCACGCCGGCCGGCACCGTGAACTTCCTCGTCGCGCTGAACCAGCAACTGCAGCACGACATCGGCTATCTCGTGCGGATGGAGCCGGGCGTGCAGACGCCCGAGCAGACGCTCGAACTGGCCTCGGGCTCGTGCCGCGACAGCGCGTGGCTGCTCGTGCAGCTGTGCCGTCATCTCGGCATCGCCGCGCGCTTCGTGTCGGGCTACCTGATCCAGCTGACGCCCGATGTGAAATCGCTCGACGGCCCGAGCGGCACGTCGGTCGACTTCACCGACCTGCATGCGTGGTGCGAGGTGTACCTGCCGGGTGCCGGCTGGATCGGCTTCGACCCGACTTCGGGCCTGCTCGCCGGCGAGGGCCACATTCCGCTGGCCTGCACGCCGCAGCCGACCAGCGCCGCGCCGGTCGAGGGGCTGATCGACGAGTGCGAGGTGTCGTTCGAGCACGAGATGACCGTGACGCGCGTGTACGAATCGCCGCGCGTGACGAAGCCGTACACGGAATCGCAGTGGGACGGCGTGCTCGCGCTCGGCACACAGGTGGACGGCGCGCTCGCGGCCGGCGACGTGCGGCTCACGCAGGGCGGCGAGCCGACCTTCGTGTCGATCGACGATCGCGACGGCGCCGAGTGGAACACCGACGCGCTCGGCCCGACCAAGCGCGGCTATGCAACCGAACTCGTGCAGCGGCTGCGCGCGGAATACGGCGACGGCGGCTTCCTGCATTTCGGGCAGGGCAAGTGGTACCCGGGCGAGCAACTGCCGCGCTGGGCGCTGTCGATCTTCTGGCGCGCGGACGGCCAGCCCGTATGGCACGATCCGTCGCTGTTCGCCGACGAGCGCGAGCCGTCCGCGTATACGACCGACGACGCGAAGCGCTTCATCGATGCGCTCGCCGCGCGGCTGAACCTGACCGGCGAATTCATCCGGCCCGGCTACGAGGACGTCTGGTACTACCTGTGGCGCGAGCGCCGGCTGCCGGTCAACGTCGACCCGTTCGACTCGCGTCTCGACGACGAACTCGAACGCGCGCGGTTGCGCAAGGTGTTCGAGCAGCAGCTCGACAGCGTGGTCGGCTATGTGCTGCCGGTCAAGCGTACGGAAGCTGCGCCCGGCCTCGACGGCCCGCGCTGGCAGACGGGCCCGTGGTTCTTCCGCGACGAGCGGATGTACCTGATGCCCGGCGATTCGCCGATGGGCTATCGGTTGCCGCTCGATTCGCTGCCGTGGGCGAGCCGCGCCGACTATCCGTACCTCGTCGAGCGCGACCCGTTCGCGCCGCGTGACGCGCTGCCGGATGCCGCCGCGATCCGCGCGCGCTACGCAGGGCCGGCCGATGCGCCGCGCTACCTGTCCGGCGTGCATCGCGAGGCATCCGCGCAGACCGTGATGCAGTGGCGCGACGACGGCACGGCCGGCAACGGCCGGCCGGCCGCGCGC
Organism: Burkholderia sp. AU45274; assembly: GCF_030482505.1. Classification (NCBI taxonomy): domain Bacteria; kingdom Pseudomonadati; phylum Pseudomonadota; class Betaproteobacteria; order Burkholderiales; family Burkholderiaceae; genus Burkholderia; species Burkholderia sp. AU45274. Next base: position 974,333 of record NZ_JAUJQE010000001.1, read on the forward strand.
GACCCGGGTCGCCAGCCCGAGCGCTTCGAATCGGCCGCATGGATCACGCGCACTGCGCTGTGCGTCGAAGTGCGCAACGGCATCCTGTACCTGTTCATGCCGCCGCTCGCCGCGCTCGAGGATTATCTCGAGCTGCTCGGCGCGATCGAGCTGACCGCGCATGCGCTGGGCGTGAAGCTCGTCCTGGAAGGCTATCCGCCGCCGCGCGACGCGCGGCTGAAGCTGCTGCAGGTGACGCCCGATCCCGGCGTGATCGAGGTGAACATTCATCCGGCCAGCAACTTCGACGAACTCGTCGACCACACCGAATTCCTGTACGACGCCGCGTGGCAGTCGCGGCTGTGCAGCGAGAAGTTCATGGTCGACGGCCGCCACGTCGGCACGGGCGGCGGCAACCACTTCGTGCTCGGCGGCGCGACGCCGGCCGACAGCCCATTCCTGCGCCGCCCGGACCTGCTCGCGAGCCTGATCGCGTACTGGCACAACCATCCGTCGCTGTCCTACCTGTTCTCCGGGCTCTTCATCGGGCCGACGAGCCAGGCGCCGCGTGTCGACGAGGCGCGCAACGACCAGCTCTACGAGCTCGACATCGCGTTCGCCGAGATCCAGCGCAACAAGCTGCTGTTCGGGCAGGACATGCCGCCGTGGCTCGTCGACCGCGTGCTGCGCAACCTGCTGATCGACGTGACCGGCAACACGCACCGCAGCGAGTTCTGCATCGACAAGCTGTATTCGCCGGACTCGTCGACCGGCCGGCTCGGTCTGCTCGAACTGCGCGCGTTCGAGATGCCGCCGCATGCGCGGATGAGCATCGTGCAGCAATTGCTGCTGCGCGCGCTGGTCGCGCGTTTCTGGGCTGCGCCGTACACGACGCCGCTCACGCGCTGGGGTACCGCGCTGCATGACCGCTTCATGTTGCCCGCGTTTCTTCAGATGGATTTCGACGACGTGCTGACCGAACTGCGCGACGCCGGCTTCGCGTTCGATCCGGCGTGGTTTGCGCCGCACTTCGAATTCCGCTTCCCGCTGTTCGGCCAGATCGCGGTGAACGGCATGGAGCTGTCGCTGCGCGGCGCGCTGGAGCCGTGGCACGTGATGGGCGAGGAGGGCGCGCCCGGCGGCACGGTGCGCTACGTCGATTCGTCGGTCGAACGGCTCGAAGTGCGCGTAACGGGGCTGAACGACAACCGGCACGTCGTGACGGTCAACGGCCGCGCGCTGCCGCTGCAGCCGACCGGCACCGTCGGCGAATACGTCGCGGGCGTGCGCTACAAGGCGTGGTCGCCGCCGTCCGCGCTGCATCCGACCCTCGGCGTGCACGCGCCGCTCACGTTCGACATCGTCGATACGTGGCTGCAGCGCTCGCTCGGCGGTTGCCGCTATCACGTCGCGCATCCGGGCGGGCGCAACTACGCGACGTTCCCGGTCAATGCGTACGAAGCCGAGAGCCGCCGGCTTGCACGCTTCGTCGAGATGGGGCATACGCCGGGGCGCATGGATGTCGCGGCGGCCGCGCCGAGCCGCGAATTCCCGTTCACGCTCGACCTGCGGCGGCCGTGACCGGACGATGACGACGCGGATGACGATGCGCGGTTCGCGATACCCGGCGGTTTCGGTCGCTGGCGGCCCCGCCGGAATGCTAGGATGCGGGCAGATTGCGGCCGCGCGCCGCGCCCCGCCGCCCGGGTGGCGGCGCGCGTGCGCGGCCGCGCCCTGACGACGGAACGACATCGTGCCGCCCATTGACACCGATCATCTCGCCGCCCTCGACGCGATGCCCACGCTTTTCGATACCGGCGCGCAGCCGGATGCCGCGGAACTGGCCGCCGCGCTTGCGGCGCCGGCTGCCGCCGGCCGCTACGACGAACTGCGCGGCAGCGCGGCCGGCCTGAACGCGCCTGCGCTCGCGCCCGCGTGGCGCAGCTTCTTCACGTCGATCGGCAGCGACGGCGTGGCCGACCTCGATCGCCGCGCCGACGCGCTGCACCGGCGCATGCGCGAGAACGGCCTGTTCTATCAACTGCACGAGCAGCGCGCCGGCGACGGCGCGGCCGGCCCGTGGTCGCTCGACCTGCTGCCGCTGATCGTCACGCCCGAGGACTGGGTCGCGATCGAGCGCGGCGTGCTGCAGCGCGTGCGGCTGCTCAACGCGACACTGGCCGACCTGTACGGGCCGCAGACGATCCTCGAACGCGGGCTGCTGCCGCCCGCGCTCGTCACCGGGCATCCCGGCTACCTGCGCGCGATGCGCGGCGCGCGCGTGCCGGGCGATACCTGGCTGCACGTCGTCGCGTTCGACCTTGCGCGCGGCCCGGACGGGCAGTGGCGGATCGTCGCGCAGCACACGCAGGGCGCGGCCGGCCTCGGCTACCTCCTCGAAAACCGCCTGATCGTGTCGCGGCTCTTTCCGCGCGGGTTTCGCGGGCTGCGCGTGCAGCGGCTCGCGTCCGCGTACCGCGCGCTGTTGCAGAGCATGCAGGCGCTCAGCCCGGCTCGCAAGAATTCGCGGATCGTGCTGCTCACACCGGGGCCGCACAGCGCGACCTATTTCGAGCATGCGTATCTCGCGCGCTACCTCGGCCTCACGCTCGTCGAAGGCGGCGACCTGACCGCGCGCGACAACCGCGTGTTCCTGAAGACGCTGAGCGGGCTCGAGCCGGTGCACGGCATCCTGCGGCGCGTCGACGATGCATGGCTCGATCCGCTCGAACTGCGGACCGATTCGATGCTCGGCGTGCCGGGGTTGCTGCAGGCCGTGCGCGCGGGCAACGTGCTGCTCGCGAACGCGCCGGGCTCGGGCTTTCTCGAATCACCGGCGATGCTCGGCTTCATGCCGCGCCTGGCGGAAGGGCTGCTCGGCGAAACGCTGACGCTGCCGGCCGTGCATTCGTGGTGGTGCGGTGAAGCGGCCGCGTGCGACGACGCGCTGCCGCAGCTCGCGCGCGGCATCGTCAAGGCATCCTATCCACCGGACGTGCAGGAAGGCGGCGCATTCGAGCCGGTGATCGGCGCGCGGCTCACGCAGGCGCAGCTGGCCGAGTGGCGCGCGCGGATTCTCGCGCGGCCCGAGCACTACACGGTGCAGGCCGACCTGCCGCTGTCGCAGGCGCCGACCTGGCCGCGCCACGACGCACCCGACAGCAACGGCGGCGCGCGCATCGTGCCGAAGCCGGTGCTGCTGCGCGTGTTCGCACTTGCCGACGGTGCGCAGCGCTGGCGGCTCCTGCCCGGCGGGCTGTCGCGGGTCGGCACGCGCGACACGCTGTTCAACGCGCCGATGCCGCGCGGCGGCAGCACCGTCGATACGTGGGTGATGACCGAAGGCATCGTCGATTCGACGACGCTGCTGCAGACGCACCTCGGCCCCGACGATCTCGTCGAACGCCCGCGCGCGATCGCGAGTCGTGCGGCTGAAAACCTGTTCTGGCTCGGCCGTTATACCGAACGCGCAACCAACCTGATGCGCCTCGCGCGTGCCGCGCTCGAACGGCTGCGCGGCGAGGACGACGTCGACAGCCCCGCGCACCTGGAACTGCTCGACACGCTGTGCCGCGACACGGGCCTGATCGCGGCCGACGCGCCGAACGCCGTCGATGCGCCGCGCGCGTTCCAGCACGCGCTCGCGACGTCGCTGACGCGCGGCGCGGATCGCACGTCGGGCATTGCGTCCTGCCTGTTCGGCATGCGTGGCGCGGCCGCCGCGATCCGCGAGCGACTGTCGAGCGATCAGTGGCGGCTGATCGACGACGCGACTCAACTGTTCGCGGACAGCGCGGGCCTGCCGGAAGCCGAGGAGCAGATCGGCAACGAGGCCCTGCAGTTGCTGGAGCGCCTCGGCCTGCTGCTTGGCGCGATCACGGGCGCGCAGACCGACAACATGACGCGCGACGACGGCTGGCGCTTGCTGTCGATCGGCCGGCAGATCGACCGGCTGGACTTCCTGTGCAGCGTGCTGAAGGCGGCCTTCGACGAAGGCGCGGTGCACCGGCAGGACGGCTTCGAGCTCGTGCTGGAACTGTTCGACAGCACGATCACGTTCCGTTCGCGGTTCCAGCGCGGCTTCGATGTCGCGCCGCTGCTGTCGCTCGTCGTGCTCGATACCGACAATCCGCGCTCGCTCGGCTGGGTCGTGCAGGCGCTGCGCGGCCGGCTGACGAAGGTGGAGCGCAGCGAAGGCTATGCGCTATCCGAGCTGGCCGAGACGATTCCCGACGTCCCCGCGTGGTCGCTGCACGAGCTGTGCGAGACCGCCGACGGCGGCCGGCACGACAAGCTGCTCGAAGCGCTCGACACGACGGTGAAGGCGGTATGGGAATTGTCGAACCGGATCGGCGAACGCTATTTCAGCCACGTGCGCGAGGCGGGCAGGACGTTATGGTGACGACGAAAGGCGCGGCGAAAGCGCCGCACGGTTCCGGCAATGCGCGGAACGCATCGGCACCGCCATCGGCGTCGGCCGCAAAGGCCGACGGTGCGCCCGGCCGGTTGCTGCGCGTCACGCACGACACCGAATACCGTTACGCGGCGCGCGTCGAATCGGCGCAGCACCAGGCACGCCTGCAGCCGCTCGTCACGCCGCGCCAGCAGGTGCTGTCGTTCGCGCTCGACATCGACCCCGCGCCGGAATCGGTCGGGACCGAGATCGATGCATTCGGCAACGCGCGCGCGTCGTTTGCGTTGAACCAGCCGCACGATGCGCTGCTCGTGCGCAGTTGCAGCACGGTACGCGTGACGCCGCCGGTGTGGTCGCGCGGGGCGCGCGGCGAGCCGCCGCCCGCCATCGCGAAACCCGACGCGAAACAGGCGATGGCGTGGGAAGCCGTGCGCGACCGCTTGCGGTTCCGCGCAGGGCAGCCTTACGACGCGGCGAGCGAATTCGTGTTCACGTCGCCGCATGTCATGTGCGATCCCGAACTCGCCGCGTATGCGGCCGCGAGCTTCACGCCGCAACGGCCGCTCGTGCAGGCCGCGTGGGAACTGATGCGGCGCGTGCATGCCGATTTTGCGTATACGCCGAACAGCACCGACATCACGACGTCGGCGCTCGATGCGCTGCGCTTGCGCAAGGGTGTGTGCCAGGATTTCGCGCACGTGATGATCGGCGCGCTGCGCTCGCTCGGGCTGGCCGCGCGTTACGTGAGCGGCTACCTGCTCACGCAGCCGCCGCCCGGGCAGCCGAGGCTGATTGGCGCCGACGCATCGCATGCATGGGTCGAGGTGTATGACCCGGCATGGCCCGAGGATAACGGCTGGCTGCAGCTCGATCCGACCAACGATCGCGCGCCGGGCGACGACTACGTGATGCTGTCGATCGGCCGCGACTATGCGGACGTGACGCCGTTGCGCGGCGTGATTCGCGGCGGCGGCGCGGATCAGGAGCTGAAGGTCGGGGTGACGGTGGAGCCGCTCGATGTCGTTTGACGCGGGTTCGCCGATCGGAGCGGTCGGTTGTTGATCGCGTGTCTGCAGGCGCGTACGTTCGTGACGGCTGCGAACCGGACGGTCCATGCGCGCGGCTCGGAAGACACTTCGTACTCGACCGTGAGACATGACCGGAAAGTCACGTGTCATTCCGTTCGATTGAATCGGACGAGTTCAATTCTGTAGGAAAAGAGAAAACTGCACTTGTGCGCTGGTGCGCGGATTTCCGATGATCCGCATCTGCGTTCACGTCGCGTCAGCTTGAATGACTGGCGGCGGAACGGCAGAACAACACCAAACCGCGCGCAGGAGCCAGGGTGACCCAGCTTTATCCCGAACATCGATCGGCGACAGACGAACCCGTCGCACGGTTGATCGATGCCACCGAGTCGGACAGCACCGGAACGCCACGCAAGCCTCCACCGATCGTCGTCGGCCGAGGCGACGGGGTGTCGATGTGGACGAAAGACACTCGGCTGATCTGCATCAAGCAAATGCCGTTGCCCGGTATCGTCATCTTCGTCCATGGTGTGAATTCCGAAGGCGAATGGTTCGAAGCCGCCGAGCAGGGGCTGTGCGATGGCCTGAATCGCCGGCTCGGCCGGCTGGACGATCAATTGATGTATCACGGCATCGACGCCGGGCAATTGGTGCCGGCGAAGTACACGGAAAGCGTGACGCCGGACGGGTTTTTGAATCCGAAGCTGCTTGCGGACAACTACGTCAAGCCCGATCCGTCGTTTTCACCGGTCATTCATTTCCGGTGGGGCTATCGGGCGACAGCCGAGGAACTCAAAGAATACGGCGACAAGATCTTCCTGAACGAGAAGGACTACTGGGGCGGCGGCCCGTTCACGAACGGTTGCGCGAGCCTGCCCGATCTCTGGCACGGCGGCCTCGACGACCGCGCGGCCGGGTGGATAACCGTGCAGGGCATCAACCCGACCAATCGACCGCTGTATCGCGCGCCGCCCCGCGCGTATGGCGTGCTCGCGGCGTTGCGCCTTGCGAGGTTGATCGAGTCGATCCGCCGCATGCAGGCCGACGTGCCGATTACCGTCGTGTGCCATAGCCAGGGCAACATCGTGGGTCTTACCGCGGCTTTCTTCGGCGACGCACTACCCGATGTCGAAGATCCGTGGGGACGTAGCGGGCATTGCGTGGCCGACGCCTACGTGCTGGCGAATGCGCCGTACAGTCTTGCGCGCGCAGACGGCCCGAATCCATCCGATACGTTCATGGATACCTGGTCGCAACGCGCGACCAGGGACGGCAGCGGTCGTCGCGGGCGGCAGACCTACGCCGCGCGCACGAAAACGTTCGGCAAGTTTCTGTCGATCATCGGCACGCGGAAGGCCTATGAACTTCCCGCAGACAAGATCGATGAAGACATGGCGAACGAACGGGTATCGCCGACCAGCAAGCGGTCTTATGCGGCACAAGAGGATCGGGTACGCCACGGCCTGAACGGATCGACGTATGGTCGCGTCACCGCGTATTGCTGTCCGCACGATCAGGTGATTTCGGCGATCACGGTTCAAGGCATCGGCTGGCGTGGCATCGACAAGAACGAGCTGAACGATATCAACGTCTCCGGCGTGCTGACGCAGCGCGTCTTTGCCTCCGGCTTTCAGGTTGGCGTGCAGGAGCGCTATCAGTATTGGGAAGACGACTGGCGGCATGGCAAAAAGGGAACGACGTCGGGATTCTGGTATCCGCCTTCGCCACCTGCCAAGTTCAATCTCATCGGTGCGCTCAAGGGAAACGAGTCCGTGTTCGGGGTGGCGGCCACGCTTGCATCCGCGCCGATCATGTTTTTCGTGACCCAGATCAGCTCGGCATTGAATATGTTCCGCGTGAACGCCAATCCGCCGCAGGGCTGGACCGTGGTGGCGGACGCGCCGGCACTCGACGAACCGTTCCCGCCGAAGGCGTTGCGGTTCGGCAAGCCCATCGAAACGAAGGACGGCAATGCGACCAGCGACTTCAACGAAGGCAACGATCCGCCGGCCGCATGGCGCGACGCAAGCAAGAGCGAGGCAGACAAGCGCGCGGACGATCCCTACGATCAGTACGAGGCGAAGAAAAATGACAGCGTCGCGCAAGGCACGGCAGAGAGCGAAGCCGGACAGCGTTACGAGGACCGCGCGTTGATGCGGATGGAGGCGCGGCGAACGCTGAATACGGAATGGCTCGATGGCGACGGCCACGTGATCGGCGAGGACGGCAAGAGCGAAATGCCGGAGGGCTACAAGGAATGGCGCGATAAACAGATTGTCGATTGGCTCGATCGTGGCTCGACCAACAGCCCGACGAATCACTCCACGACGATGACCAATCCGGAGCATGCGAAAAAGGCGCTTGCGTACGATGTGGCGATCGGGCGGTGCTACCTGACGCCCGAGCAAATGAAAGCACTACGGATTGAAGCCGATTGGCGGATGGGAGACGGTATTCCCGACGGCAACCCGAACAAGAAATACGCAGAGTACTTTGTACGCGGAGAGCTTGACGAGCTTTCGATGCACGACTGGATACATGCAGAGAGCAGTGAAGGCACGATGCCGGACACGATCACGGATGAACGGGAAGGTCAGTTCTATCTGAACGTCGGGAGAGCAAGATGAAAGCACTGATCGCTACATGGCCGCGACGTGCCGCTGTTTCGGTCGCTGCATGGATGATCGCAGCCGTACTCATGGCTTCGCTGATGGCTCACGTAGAGCAACCGGACCCGACCCAACTGGAAATAGGAGATTGGATGAAACGATTTGTATTCGTGCCCAGCTTGGCTGCGCTCATGGTGCTCCTGTTCACCACGGCCACGGCACGGTCAGCGCACGCGGCACCCGCTACGGAACCCGTAACTCATGCGGTGCTGTCCGCGGAAGAAGTAGCGAAGCCGTTCGTGGCACAAGTTGCAGGTTTGATCTGGTTGAATCCATTGCAACGCATGGACTATCCGACCGAATGGCAATTGTTGTGGACGCAGGGACTCGTGTCTCCGAACAAGAACGACGACATGGTACGGACCGATCCGAAGTCCTTCACAACGCTTCAATCGATTGGCGCGCTGGTATATGGCAACGAAGGTGCAGAAACATTTAGAGGCTTCTATCGCAAGTACATGACCAAGTTCCCGCTGCTGCTTCGCTCACGCTATGCAAGCAACGCGAAATACTTCTACACGGTCAAGCCTGATGACAAGAAAGGCTGGCGCGAACTGGCCGGCATCCGCGTCGAGCTTGCGATTCCGGAAAGACTTGACGCGTCCGAATCGCAAAGCTATTTGCGGGACTCCATTCGAAAGACGTTTTCGATCGGCAATCCGTATTTTCCAACCATGTGGAGCCGAAACACGCTTCCCGATGTCCAGATCACGCAAGGCGGGCCGAACGCCGGCTTCACCTCGCTGAACAGCGCGTTGGACTACCTGCAGGCGAACCCCGACGAGACCGTCTGGGTAGTGAACTGGGACGCACCCAACTTCCCGCCCACGGATGCACAGATCAACGAGAACCTTGTCGTGCTGTTCCTCGCCGGCCCAGCCTTCAACACCGAGCGAGAACCGCTCGCCTGGATCGGCAAGGCCGCAACCGGCAACACGCATGATTTTCCGCCGAAGGTCGGCACGACGCGCACCGTGCAGGCGTGGAAGGCGACCATCGACCAAGCGGCACGCAACGCCGGCGTCGCAGTCCCGGATCTCCATTACATCGTTCACGACGCAGGTAAGGGCAGCGACGCATCATCGTCACGTCTAGCCGTGCTCGGACAGACCTTGACCGAAACCCTTCCCGAATACGACCACCGCAAACAGACCTTCAACACGGCGGCCCTACTCGGTGACATGGGAACCGGCAGCGCATTGACCGACGTCGCGCTCGCCATCGGCCGGATCAATCACTTCGGCGGCAACGCACTCGTCGCCGGCACGACCGATCCGGATCACCCGGTCGCGGTCGTTGTCCGGCCACCGTCGAAGCTCACGCCGATCGATCCCGACAAGGACTGGTTCCGCGCGCGCGGCGGAAACAATGCCTACCTGCCGTGGTGGGGCCGCCGGCACGATACCGATTACGGCATGCAGGGCTATTCGTGGTGAGGTATGTCAGTGCGATGGTCGGCGGGCTTGACGCCCATCAGGTTCATCGGTCGTTGCGGAGATCGCGTCGGCGCTTTAAGTCTTCGTTAATACTGCGCGCCTAGCATGATCATGCCGGCGAACGGATCGGACTCGATCCGGGGCACCGGCGGCACGCGCGGGTGCGTCGACGTCACGGCGCCGCACCGTCGCGCAGCGCCATTCCCTTGCAACGGCGGCGCATCATGATCAAGAACTTCGACTACACGCTCGGCAGCGACACGATTGCGCTCTGCGCGAGCTTCGGCGCGGGGCCGGCGTGGCGCCGTGTGCTCGTGAGCCGCGCGGATTCGATGGAAACGCTGGTGGTGCTCGACGCGCGCGGGCTGTCGGGCTTGCTGAAGGTGGCGACCGAAGCGCCGGAAGGATTGCTCGAGGACGCGATCCGCAAGGTCGGCGACGAACAGCTCGTCGAGCGGGCGATCCGCGGCAAGGCGATCGTCGAAGCGGCGCTTTGACGGCACATGTGGCACACGAGCGGCGCGGCTGAACGGATCAAAGGAGTATGCTTCCGGTCCGACCGGCTTTTCGACGCTGCCCATGCTCACGACAGGCGCTGCCATTCCTGCTTCCCGCCGCTATACGACGATTCGCGTGATCGCGTATCACGGCATCCTGCAAAACTTGACATCGCTGCTGCAGTTCGTCCCGTTCGTGCTGTTCGTCCAGCACGAGCGATCGCTGAATGCGTTTTCGGCGTGGTCGTGGCAGTTCCGGGCGCTGCAGTGCGCACTGTTCGTGTCGGCGGTTGCGGGGCTGATCAGTCACGTTGCGCTTGCGTTGCGCCGCCGCTGGGGACGCACGCTGGCGCTAGCGACCTGGTGCGTATCGTGTGTCGTGTGGCTCCTGCTGTCGACGTGGGTCCCGGTGCTCGTCGGGTTGCCGTTCGGCATCATCGGCTTTGCGATGATGTACAACAGGCTCAGCAGCGACTACCTGCACCTGCCGCAGGCCGCGTCGGGTTCGACGGTGCGGCATTTCGTGTCTTTCGGCCTGCTGGCCGTGGCGTCGGCCCTGTATTACTGGGCGATATCGTACGCGGCGGCGCATGCGGGCGCTTTCGCTTACCTCATTCCGAACATCCGGCCGAAGAATCTGCTGCAGGCGGCGGCAGTCGCGCTGGTCCTGGGCACGGCCATCGCGCCGCGCGGGCGGCGCATGTGGAGTTGCGGCATGTCGCTGATGACGGCTGCGATCGCGATGCTGGGCATGCTGACGGGCTATGTGTCGATCGCGACGCCGCTGGTTCGCCATATGCCGCAGGAGTATCAACGCACGGCCGTTGTCATTCCGTGGCAGCCGATCATGGTCTACGTGGTCGTGACGTTCTGCGTTGCGCTGGTGCTGATTCGCGTGACGAAGCCGCCCAGGCCCGGCGATTGGGAGCAGGGGGCGAATCCCGACGCGCCTGCGGATTCGGCGCGCCGGGAAACGACTTCCTGATATCGCGCGGCTAGCCCGCGAACCGGTCCGTCGCCGCGACCAGCGCTTCCAGAATCCCCGGCTCGTTGTAAGCATGCCCGGCGCCGGGCACGATCTCGAACGTTGCATCAGGCCACGCCTTGGACAGCTCCCACGCGGTGCGTGCAGGCGTCGCGATGTCATAGCGGCCCTGCACGATCACGCCCGGAATGCCGGCGAGGCGATGCGCGTCGCGCAGCAACTGGCCTTCCTCGACGAAGCCCTGGTTCACGAAGTAGTGGTTCTCGATCCGCGCGAACGCGAGTGCGTAGTGACCGTCCGCGAAGTGTGCGGCGAGGGCGGGGTCGGGCAGCAGCGTGATCGTGCGGCCTTCCCAGATGCTCCACGCGCGCGCGGCTTCGAGCTTCGCGGCTTCGTCGTTGCCGGTCAGCCGGCGATGGTAGGCGGCCATCAGGTCGCCGCGCTCGGCTTCCGGGATCGGCGCAACGAAGTCTTCCCACAGATCAGGGAACAGCCACGATGCGCCTTCCTGGTAGTACCACAGCAATTCCGCGCGACGCATCGTGAAGATGCCGCGCACGACCAGCGCGCTCACGCGCTCGGGATGCGTTTCCGCGTAGGCAATCGACAGCGCGCTGCCCCACGAGCCGCCGAACACGAGCCACTTTTCCGCGCCCACCATCTCGCGCAGGCGTTCGATATCGGCGACCAGATGCCAGGTCGTGTTGTTCTCGAGGCTGGCGTGCGGTGTCGAGCGCCCGCAGCCGCGCTGGTCGAACAGCAGGATGTCGTAGCGCTCCGGATCGAACAGGCGGCGGTGGTCGGGGCTGCAGCCGGCGCCGGGGCCGCCGTGCAGGAATACGGCGGCCTTGCCGGCCGGGTTGCCGCAGCGCTCCCAGTAGATGCGGTGGCCGTCGCCGGTGTCGAGGTGGCCGTGGGCGTAGGGTTCGATCGGTGGGTACACAGGCAGGCTCCGGGTAAGGGTCGGCAGGAGGCGGACGACGCGCGGGCCGGTGTACGGGCGGGGGCTGCGGATATTGCGCCGCCGCAAAAATCGTTGTGTCGGCATCGACCCGGCCGCCGCCGGACAAGGCTTGTCATTATGCCCATTCGCTGCCCCGGGTGTCGGCTCGTTGCGGCGTGCGCGGCCGCGGGTGTCGGCCCGGGGATTTTTGAAGCAATTTCATTCCGATATTTTTCATACAAAATCCCGGCGGCATATCGGCGTGCCGAAGCGGGGGCGCCGGCGTGCTGCCCATCCACCGTGCCAACGGAAACCAGCCGATGAACCATCGCGTCACGCAGTTGACCGGGTTGCGCGCCGTCGCGGTCGCGATGGTGGTGGTCGGGCACGCCGAGCACGTGCTGCCCGGCGGCTACACGGGCTGGTACGCGCCGTTGCGGCTGATCGCCGACGGCCGGCTCGGCGTGCTGATCTTCTTCGTCCTCAGCGGCTTCCTGATCACCAACGTATTGCGCGCCGAGTTCGCGCGCACGGGCGGCATCGCGCTGACGTCGTTCTACGTGCGCCGCGCGCTGCGGATCTGGCCGGCCTGCTATGTCTATCTCGCGGCGGTGGCGATCGTGGCCTTCACCGGCTGGTTCGACGTCGACCGCCGGCAGTGGCTGTATGCGGCACTGCACCTGTGGAATTACTCGGCGTGGTTCGGGCTGACCGGCGACAATGCGCTGCATCCGGACGGCGCGTGGTATCTCGGCCATTTCTGGTCGCTCGCGCTCGAGGAACAGTTCTACTGGTTCTGGCCGCTGCTGTTCGTGTATGGGATGCGCCGCGGCGGCACGCGCTGGTTGGCTGCGTTGATTCTGGTCGTGCCGCTGGTGCGCGCCGTGACGTATTTCGTTGCGCCTGCGCTGCGCGGGCAGCTCGGGATGATGCTGCACACGGGCGTCGATCCGATCCTGATCGGCTGTTATGTGTCGCTCAATCGCGAGCGGCTTGAGGCATGGATTCGTACGTGGCGCAACGAGACGCGCATCGTGACCGCGATCATCGTCATCGTGCTGATCGGCATGCCGCTCGCCGAACATCGACTCGGCGGTTTCTGGAATGCGACCTATGGCGTGACGGTCGAGGCCGCGTTGATCGCGATCGTGATCGTCGTGTTGAATTTCCGCAGCGAATTCTGGTGTGCGCGGTGGTTGCGCGCGCGGCCGGTCGTGTTCGTCGGCACGATCTCGTTCAGTCTTTATCTGTGGCAGCAGCCGTTTGCGAATCCGGATCTGCAGGTTCCGCATGCGTTTCCGCTTGGGATCGTGTGGGCGCTGCTGGCGGCGACGGCCAGCTATTTCCTCGTCGAGAAGCCGTTCCTGCGATTGAAGGATCGTTATTCGGCGCGCGAGGCGCGACGTGTGCGTGACGATGCGCTGCGGATGCCGGCTTCGGGTGAGGCGATCGGGGCGAAAGTGGCGGAGTAGGCGGGTGGGGCGGACTCACCGTGGCTTCGCGTCACCGTCATTTGAATCGCTTCTTCGAGGCAGGCGAATACCAGAAGTCCCGGTACATATCGCTCCCGTATGATTTGCCGTCGTATTTGACGACCGTGCGCACGGTGCGTTTTCCCGCGTCCGGTTGTTTGTCGTCGTTGCTTTCCGCGTTCATGACGTGTGCCGTAATCGACAGGTCCGCAAAGCCGTTGTGCGACGTCTTCTCGACCGCAATCGTCATGCGGGCGGACTCACTGCGCAGGTCGCTGGTATCGGGGCCGCACGCGGTGCCGGTGGTGGCGACCCAGCCATTGAGATTGGTACCAAACACGGGGCGGATACGGGCGCCTTCGCGAATCCACAGTGTCAGTTCGTTCTCCATGTAGGCATCCGGACAGCTCGGTCCGTGCGCGGTACTGCTGAACACGACGCCGAATGCCCGTACATCGGGCGACAGTCGGTACGGCGCCGTATCGATGCGGTAACTGTTCTCGCCGATCTGTATCGCCGCGTCCTCCTGGATCACCGAACGGTCTGCCGCTACGACCTTGCTCCCTTCGACGAGCGCGACGACCTGCAGCTTGCTGCTTTCGTCGGGGTTCTTGCTTTTGGGCAGCGAATCGAACGCAACGGCCGCGATCGTCGTTTCCGGCGCGTTCGGCATGGCCTTGCATGCCGATGCGACGACGAGCCGGTTCGTGTCGCGCGTTGCGATGCGTGCGCTTGCGATGCCGGCCCAGCGGGCGATGGCTGTGACGGTTTCGTCGTTGCAGGACTGCTTATCGCCAGCGTGAGCGAACGGTGCCGCGGCGAGCGCCAGCAGCGGAACAAAACGAGCGATTCTCGGGGTCATGTGGGAGGTTTTTTATGGATTGCCGTGGAAATCGCTCAACGGCCGGAAACGAACGTCTTCAGAACGACCCCGCGTCGTCATGGGCGTGGCCACGGTGCCTATAATCGATTCTCGACAAACACCAAGGAAAGTGGCACGGATGAGCATTCGAGGGAAAGACCGGCAGATCGACAACATCGAATTCAATGTTAACAGCATTGCACGAAGCAAGGCCTTCTATGGCAGCGTGTTCGGCTGGACCTTCACGGATTATGGTCCCACCTATACCGAGTTTCGCGACGGCCGGATCACAGGCGGGTTGACGACCGGTGAGCCCGTTCGGCCCGGCGGCCCGTTAGTCATTCTCTACGCTGACGATCTGGTTGAAACCCGTCGAAGGATCGAGGCGGCGGGAGCCACCATCACCCGTCAGATTTTCTCGTTCCCTGGCGGTCGGCGCTTCCAGTTCCTTGATCCCGATGGCTATGAACTGGCCGTATGGTCAGCAGACGAATCGGGCCAGTAATCAAGACAAGAACCAGGAACCGGCCGTTGCTTCCGGCCATGTTCAGGATGTTAATCTAGACGAATTGTTTTGAATTTGACAAATCGTCTTGACGTGGCCAAACTGCCCGGCATGCCAAGGAAAATCACTGGACCCGACATGCCGAAGAAGACGCCCGAACAGCAGCTACTGCTGGGGCAGCTCAAACAGGTCGCCGAAGGGCTGGCCAGGACCTTCGCCCCGTTTACCGAGGTCGTGGTCCATGATCTCCTCGACCCGGAGCACGCGGTGCTCGCGATCCACAACAACCTGTCAGGTCGAGAAGTCGGACAGCATGCCACTGAATTGGGGCTTGCGCGGATCATGGACGCCGCCTACGAGCAGATCATCGCCAACTATCCGAATCAGTTCTCGGACGGCCGTCAGGTGAAGAGCACTTCCATCGGTATCAAGGACTCCAAAGGCGACTACATCGCCGCGTTGTGCCTGAATATCGACCTCACGTTGTTCCGGGGATTTCAGAACATGCTGAGCAGCTTCATGGCGGTCGAGGGCACCGCGCCTGCCAGGGAATCGCTGGACCCCGCTGGCGCGGATCTCATTCGCGCCCGTATCGACGAGTTCGCCGCACGCATGGCGTCGACACCGCGCTCGCTCAAGCCGGAGGACCGCCGCTCGCTCCTGAAGGAGCTCAAGGCGGCCGGCCTGCTCGAGGTCCGTCGGGCGATGGACACCATTGCCGTCTACCTGGGCGTCTCGCGCGCAACGGTGTACAGCGATGTCAAATGACGCCACGCGACTTCTCGTCGACCAGCATGTCGTCGCTCAATTGCTCGTGCCGGACGCCGTGATCGCGGCGGTGCGCGTGGCCTTCGAACTGCATGGGCAGCGCGCGGGCCGTGTGTTTCACCCCCAACGTCCCAGCCGTCATCGTCTTGCTCTTGCAGCGATCCGGTAGGTGCCAAAGCGGAGGCGGAAAACTTGAAACCGCACTATGTCGAGCCGCTCAGCGGCACTACTTATCCTCTCGACACGCCTCGGTGGTGTTCGGACGACCGCAGGCCGCTCCTGATCTCGCCGCAGGCTGGCATTTCCCGGGACGACATCGATCGACACGTTCGCTCCCAATGGCGCTATCGCGCGTCGCTTCCAGTCGAGATCGTCTCCCCCATCTCCATGGGGGAAGGGTGCACCCCGTTGATCCAGAAGACGTGGGGCGACCACCGGCCGCATTTCAAGCTGGAGTGGTTCAGCCCCACAAGCAGCTTCAAGGATCGCGGCACGACGGTGATGCTCTCGATGTTGCGGCAGCAAGGCATCGCGTCCGTTCTGGAGGACAGTTCGGGAAACGGCGGAGCGTCGGTGGCGGCGTATGGCGCTGCAGGCGCCGTGCGCGTGAAGATTCTGGCGCCCGCATACGCGTCGCCCGCGAAGATTGCCCAGATGCGAGCCTATGGGGCGGAGGTACAGCTGGTCGACGGCCCGCGACAGGCGTGTGAGGACGAGGCCGTCCTGCAGTCCGCGAGCATCTTCTACGCCAGCCACAATTGGCAGCCATTTTTCCTCGAAGGGACCAAGTCGGTCGGCTACGAGATCTGGGAGGACCTCAACTTCCAGGCGCCGGACAACATCGTCATGCCTGCAGGCGCGGGCAGCAATGTACTCGGCTGTTATTTGGCGTTCTCGGAACTGATGCGCGCGGGCCAGATTCACAAAATGCCCAGGCTCTTCGTATGCCAGCCATTGAACTGTTCTCCTATCGATGCCAGCTTTCAGGCGGGCGTCACGACGCCCATTCCCCGCGAGGTCCGAAAGACGGTCTCCGAGGGGACGGCCATCGCCCATCCTCTACGGCTGGCGCAAGTGATCAACGCTGTCAGGGAGACGGGCGGTACGACTGTGGCCGTGGAGGAAGAAGCAATCGTCGACGCGCTCAGGCGGATTGCGCGACTGGGCCTTCTGCCGGAGCTGACTTCGGCGACCGCGGTTGCAGGATTTGATCGGCTCACGCAACTGGGGGCGATTGAGGCGCGAGAGGAAACGGTTGTCCTGCTGACGGGCACGGGTATCAAGAATGCCGAGGCCATCGCGGATATGTACGCGGAAATTCCCGATACGCTTGCGTAAAGGCTCCCTCCATGAAAATCGGACTCCTGAATTGCGGCGGCACCATCACGGAAAGCTATCAGAGTGATGGGACGATCAAGCGTCTACTGGCGCGTGATCTGATCGTATCGAGCGGTCAAGCAGACTGGATCGGACGTGATATCGATCCTGTCGATAGCTGCGATCTGACTTTTGCCTCACTTTGCCGCGCTCGTGACGTCATGCGGCAGGATCGCGAGAGCGAAGCTTTCGTCATGTGCTGCGGCACCGACGCAATGGAAGACGTCGCCTATGCGGCCGCTCTGCTTTTTGATCGCGATCGGCCCGTCGTTTTGACCGGTGCGGCGATCCCCGGCGGCAATGCCAATGCCGACGGTCCGCGCAATCTGGCGGATTCCGGACGTCTGGCACAGGCCATGCAGAAGGGCGCGAGCGCTCTCGTGGCCTTCGCGGGACGGATTTTCGATCCGGTCTCGATCGTCAAGGTATGGCCGCAGGCCATTCAGCCCTTCGGACCGGAAACAGCGATCCGCGGCTCCATCGAGGCCGACATTGTGACGCTCACAGGTTCGGGAACCGTTGACGAGAGTTACGCGGATCTCGATGTATCCGACCTCGGCGCCCGCGTTGCGATCGTCATGGAGACCTTCGGGCCACTCGTCGGCTTGCCGGCTATCTCCGAACTCGACGGTATCGTCGTGGCAGGCAAGGGGGCAGGGGGTTTCTCGGCGCAGTCGGAGAGATTCCTGAGCGAAGCCGCGCGGCATATCCCCGTCGTGCTATCGACACGCTGTGCCCAGGGTTTCCGGGTCAATTCAGCCGTACCCAAATATGCCTATGAGCGCGCCCACAACCTCGGCCTGACCACGGCAGGTTATGACGGCCTGGACGCATCAAAGGCACGAATCCGGCTCATCGCGGAGCTTGGTCGTGCAACTCGCAGCGGAAAGGCTGGGCGCTGATCCGCGGACGGCGGCCACTCAACGATCTCGGCGAAGATGCGCCCGGTGCGGGGCCGGCGCGGGGGGCTTGAAGGCGCCCGCGTCGGCCCCGCCTCGTTCACATCTTCTCGACTTCCAGCAGGGTTCGCTTGCCTTTCACGTACTTGTAAAGGGAGATGGTGCTGTCCTTCAGGTCGCCGTGCTCGTCGAACCGGATATTGCCAATCAGCGTGTTCAGATTGGTCGCGGGCATGGCGGACAGGATGCCGGCGCGCGTGATCGAGTTGGCGCGTTTCATCGCATCGACGATCACGTAGACGGCGCTGTACGCAACCGGCGAGTAGACCACTGGATCGTGGCCGTACACGGCCTTCAGTTCCTTGCTGAACGCAGCGCTGCCCGCCATCGCGGACAGATCGCCGCCCGCGACGGAACAGACCAGATTGTCGGCGGCGTCGCCGGCCAACCTGGCCAAATCGGTCGTGCAGACACCGTCGCCCGCCAGGATCCTGGCGCGTAGGGCCAGTTGCATGGCCTGTTTGGCGAAGGGGCCGCCGGTGGCGTCCTCGCCGCCATACATGATCGCGTCGGGGCGTTCGGACTTGATCTTGGTCAGGATGGCCTTGAAGTCAGTGGCCTTGTCGTTGGTCGCATCGCGCGATAGCACCTGGATGCCTTCGGCCTTGGCGGTCTTCTCGAACTGGTCCGCAAGACCCTGGCCGTAGGCCGTGGCGTCGTCGACGATGGCGACCGTCTTGACTTTCTGGTTTTTGGCGTATTTCGCGAGGGCGGGGCCCTGCTGGGCATCGGTGCCGATCACGCGGAAGGCGGTCTTGTAGCCTTGCAGTGTGTACTGCGGGTTGGTGGAGCCCGGCGTGATCTGCGTGACGCCGTTGTCGCGGTAGATTTTGGACGCGGGGATGGACACGCCGGAGTTCAGGTGGCCGATCACGGCCACGACGCCATCGTCGACCAGCTTCTGCGCGACGTTCGTACCGATCCTGGGATCGGCCTGGTCATCCAGCGACTCGACCTCCAGGATGACCTTTTGACCGCCGATGACCAGATTGCCGGCCTTGTTGATCTGCTGGACGGCGAGCTTGGCGCCATCGGCCGCATCCTGGCCCATGTGAGCAATGTTGCCGGTCAGCGGTTCGGCGCTGCCGATCTTCACGATCACGTCCGCGAGAGCCGCTTGACCGTAGACCATGGCAACGCAGGCGAGTGTCAGCGCGGCGTTGCCGGGTTTGAGTTGAGATTTCATATGCTTAGCCTCTTGTTGAACTGGGTTGCTGTTGAAAATGCAAGCGGCGTCTCCTGTCGAAGTCGCGACGTTGGCGACGTTTCCGAATGTGAGTATTCGTCAGAGCAGCCCATCACCCGAGGAAAGACTGATTAGCATTCCGTAGCGTTATGGTCGGGAGCGTGGCCGCTGGTGAGCGGCCCGTCTGCTCCTTGGGCTCCCGTTTCTAGAAAGATTATCTAGAATTAAATAAAATGTATTGTAGGGGTAAACGCTTGGTATTGTCCGGCATCGACCAGAGGCTGAACGACTGACTGATGGACGGGAGGTAGGTCCAGACTGGAAGAAGCACCGCGTCTCGGTCCACGCAGTTGACTTGAACGCAACATTGATCGCTGGATCGACCGGTGATATTTGGCATTGCCGCGCCCGCAGGTACGTGCTGCTGGAGGCACCTCAGGGCTGAATGCGATCGGGATGACGCGAAGTCTCGAAGACCTCCAAAGCAGCCACCATTCCGTTAAATACACGCGGCCGATGTGGGTCGACAACCGGCCAGCCACCGCTGCCAGCCGAACGTTGTCAATGAGTTCAGCCTTTGCCGGAGCATCGCGAACAATAAAAAAGGCCCGGGAGCATTGCCCGGGCCTTTCGTAGACGAAGGAGTCAGGCGCTTACCGCGTCAACGCCGTAAACCCCTCCAGCAACCGCTCAACATCAGCCGCCTGAATCGCGCCCATCGTCGAGATGCGGAACAGTTCCTTCGACAACCCGCCTTGTCCCGCATAGATCACGAAGCCGCGCGCCTTCAACCCGTCGTGCAGCGTTTCGTACGTCACACCCTGCGGCAACCGATACGCACGCAGCACGACCGACGATTCACCTTCCGGCAACACCAGCGGCATCCCGCGCGCCGCAAGCCCGGCTTGCGCCTGTTCGGCGAGCGCCTTGTAATGCGCATGCCGCGCACGCCAGCCGCCGGCTTCGTCAAACTCGCGCAGCGCCTCGACGAGCGCGTAATACGCATGCACGGAAGGCGTGAAGGGCGTATTGCGCTGGTCCTGCAGCTTCGCGAGACGGCCGAGGTCGAGGTAGTACGTACGGCTTGCGGCCTTCGCGAGCGCACTGCGACGCACGATCACGAACGCTGCGCCCGGCACACCATGCAGGCATTTGTTCGCGGTCGCAGCCACAGCATCGATATCACCACCGGCAAAATCGATCGCTTCCGCCCCAAAGCTGCTCACACCATCAACGAGCATCTTCACGCCGCGCGAGCGGCAGACTTTCGCGATCGCGCCGAGGTCGTTCAAGCGGCCCGTCGTGGTTTCGTGATGGATCACGGCGACGTGCGAGTAACCACCCGCATCGAGCTTCGCACCAATCTGCGCAAGATCCGGCGCCTGCATCCACTCATGCTTGAGCACATCATGCGCGATCCCATACTGCGTCGCGATCTGCGTGATCCGCTCGCCATAAACACCGTTCTCGATCACGAGCAGCTTGCCGTCCTTCGGCACGAGCGCCGCGATCATGCTTTCGACAGCGGCCGTACCCGAACCGGTCATCAGCACGGCCGTCCACTCAGCCGGATCAAGCTCATACGCAGCAACGAGCCGCGCACGCGCCTCATCCTGCAGATCGAAGAATTCGCTTTCGCGATGGCACAGGTCGGGTTGCAGCAGGCTGCGGCGCACGCGTTCGGTGAGCGTGACCGGGCCGGGGTTCAGCAGCAGCATCAATGGGCTCCTTCAACGTGGGCTTCGGTCTGTGCGGCGCCGATGTGCCGCATCAGACGGGTCTTGACCTCGACCGGCGTGACGGTCGGGCGGGGCAGGCCGTCGGGCACGCCGGTGCGGATTGCCAGTCGCACGAACTGCGCACCATCGGCCGACGAAGCAAGCGCCGTATCGAGCACATCCAGCGTATCGCCTTCGACCGCCGACGCATACCCGCACGCGGCAGCCACGCCCGCGAACGAAACATGTTGCGACACGGTGGCCTGGCCACCCGTCGATTCGTGCGCGCCGTTGTCGAGCAGCACGTGCGTGAGGTTGGCCGGGCCGTAGGTGCCGAGCGTCGCGAACACGCCCATGCGCATCAGCGCGGCACCGTCGCCGTCGACCGCGACCACGCGCAGGTCGGGGCGTGCGAGCGCGAGGCCGAGCGCGAGCGGCGTCACGCAACCCATCGAACCGACCATGTACAGCTGGTTCGGGCGATCGTCGATTGCGTAGAGTTCGCGGCCGCAGAAGCCGGTCGACGCGAGCACGACGGTCGAATCGACCGGCGTGTGCGCGATCACGCGCTGCAGCGCGTCCTGGCGGGTCGGCCAGGCTTCGGCCGACGCAGCGCGCGACGACGCTTGCGCGGCGACATGCGCACGCGGCTTCGCGGCCGGGTTCGATTTCAGCTCATACGGCGCGACGCTGCCTTTCTGCATCACGAGCGCGTACGGGCGGCCCGTCGCGTCCATGTGCGCGATCGCGCGGTCGAGTGCCGGGCCGACCTGTTCGGGGTCGGTCGGGAACGTCTCCCACGGGATCTCCATCGTGTCGAGCATCGCGGGCGTGATCGGACCCATCAGCGCGTGCTGCGGCTCGTCGGCCACGCCCGGCTGGCCGCGCCACGTGACGATCAGCAGCTGCGGCAGGCGGAACGTCCACGTGAGCGACGTGAGCGGGCTCACCGCGTTGCCGAGCCCCGAGTTCTGCATCATCGCGATCCCGCGCTTGCCGCCGAGCGTCGCGCCCGCGATCAGCGCGACCGCGTCGCCTTCGTTCGCGGCCGACACGTAATTCAGCGTCGGGTCCTGCAGCACGTAATTGATGAACGGCGTCAGGTACGAGCAGGGCACGCCCGCGTACCAGTCGAAACCGCGCTCGCGCGCGGCCTCGACGAACTGGGCCGCTTCGATCATTGCGCGCCCCCGTTGCCGGCACCCGGTTCGGACAGCGGCGTCTGGCCGTGCGCGAAGTCGCCCGCGCGGCGGAAGTCCTCGAGATCGTTGACGCCGCGCCAGTGGCCGTGCACGTATTGCACCTCGATCTTCTCGCCGGCGGCGATCAGTTCGTTGAGCAGCGACGGGATGTCGAGCGTGTCGAAATCAGGACGCGCCTGCAGCGTCGCGAGCATGGCCTTCAGGCGGTCGACACCGGCGCCGCGCACGTTCAGCAGGCCGATCCAGCGGCCGTGCGGCGTGCCTGCGGCGACGTCGCTCGATACGCGTTGCAGGTACGTCTTCTGGCCGAACAGGCCGCGATCGTCTTCAGCCGAGCAGAGTGCGAAGTCGCGCACGCTCTGGTTGGTTTCGGTGAGCGACGAATCGACCACCACGCTGAACTCGGCCTCGCTCTCCGCGAGGTCGCGCACGATGTAGCTGCGGAACAGCAGGTCGCCGTACGAGATCACGGTGTCGCCGGTCAGGCGGTCGGCCGCGCAGGCGAGCGACGCGAGTTCGCCCGTCTGTGCATGGCGTTCGTTGACGACGAGCTTGATGCCCGACGTGTCGATCGCATCGGCGCGATAGCCGCCGACCACGGTGATGTCGTTCACGCCGTGCGTCTTGAAGCCGTCGACGAGCCAGCGCAGCAGCGGCTTGCCGGCGACCGGCAGCATGACCTTCGGCTTGTCTTCGGTCACGGCTTCGAGGCCCTTGCCGCGGCTGGCAGCCAGCACGATCGCCGCGTTCGACGCGCGCGACGACGACGACAGGTAGATACGCTCGGCCGCCGAGTATTCGTCGGCGTCCTGCAGGCGGAAGATCTCGTTGACCGATGCTACGCGGTCTTCGACGTTGATCAGCGTTTCGCTCTCGTGGATCTCGCGTGCGGTCGCCTGCATCGCGGAGGCCGACGCGCGGATCAGGTGGTTCGCCCAGATCACGGTGCTGATGCCGGCCTGGCGGAACACGTCGGTCGGCGTGCTGTAGTACTTGGTCGGCACGATCACGAGCGGCGCCTTGCCGCTCCATTCGCGCGCGAACTGCAGGATCTCGTCCGGGCGCGACAGCTTGCTGTGGATCAGGATCGCGTCGGCGCCGGCTTCCGCGTACGCGTTCGCGCGGCGCAGCGCCTCGTCCATGCCCCAGCCCGCGATCAGCGCTTCGACGCGCGCGACGATCGAGAAGTCGGGATCGGTCTGCGAATCCTTGCCGGCCTTGATCTTGCCGCAGAACTCGTCGATTTCCGCGAGCGGCTGGCGCTCGCCGCCGATGAAGCTGTTGGTCTTCGGGAACTGCTTGTCCTCGATACAGACGCCTGCGATGCCGCGCTGCTCGAGCTTCTTCACGAGGCGGCGCACGTTGTTGAAGTTGCCGTAGCCGGTGTCGCCGTCGAGCAGGATCGGCAGGTCGCTCGCGTCGGCCATGAATTCGAGCACGTCGACGACCTGGGTCCAGCTTGCCTCGTTGTTGTCACGCACGCCGAATTGCGCGGAGATCGCGAGGCCCGATGCCCAGATGCCCTTGAAGCCGGCTTCGCGGACGATCCGCGCGGACAGGCCGTTGTGCGCTTCCATCAGGAATTCGAGGTCGCTGCTGACGAGCATGCGGCGCAGGCGTGCGCTGCGCGATTCGGTGAAGTTGGGTTCGCGTGCGTTCATCGTGCGACTCCTGCGGTGGTGCGTTGAATCAGGGGGAGGATTTCTTGCGTGGCGCGAGCGACGTCGTTCGGGAAGTCGATCTCGATCCACGGCGAGCCGGTGACGTCGGCGACGTCGAACGAGTGACCGCCTTCGAGCAGCAGGTCGCGCACGGCTTCTTCGTGCGGCATGTTCGCGCGGCCGCTGTCGACGTAGCCCGCGACGATCGTCGCGAGGCGGCGCGCGGTGCCTTCGGTGAAGCGGAAGAAGCCGACCGATTCGCCGATCGTGTCGTAGTCGAGGTCGACTGCGAGCTGCTTGCGCAGCTCGACCGGCACGCCGTTCTTCAGGCACAGCTTGACGGGCTCGTCGCCGGCCTCGAAGTCGCGATCGATCAGCAGGCGGTCGACCGCCTTGTCGGAATCGGCCACCAGCGCGTGCAGGATGTTCTCGTCATACAGCACGTCGGCGTCCATCAGCAGCACGTCGCCGCCGCGCGTCATCGCCTCGGCGACGGTATGCACGGTCAGCACGCTGCCGAGGTCGTAGCGGTCGTTGATCACGATCTCGGCCTGGCGGCCGAGACGCTTCAATTCCTGCTCGACCTTCTCGTGCTGGAAGCCCAGCCCGAGCACGATCTCGTCGACGCCCGCGGCATCGAGTACGCGCAGATGGCGCTCGAGCAGCGACACGTCGTCGAAGCGCAGCAGGCACTTCGGGAACTGCGCCTCGGGCGGTTGTTGCAGGCGCAAGCCGAGGCCTGCCGCAAGAATGATGGCTCGCATGGGTTCTCCAACCAAAAAGCCGGCGGATCTGAACGATCAGTCGGCGAGCGGCTGCGGCGCACGGCGCCGCTGCCAGTTTCTTTCACTGAAATGCAGATAGAGCAGGCCGGGCAGGCCGAGCGCGAGTTCGCGCGCGCGTTTCGCAAGCGACAGCGCGAGCGCCGCGTCGGGCGGCAGTCCGACCAGCGGCGCGAGCAGCAGGTAGCCGCCTTCCTGCGCGCCGAGCGAGCCCGGGATCGCGAAGGCCGCGCCACGAATGGCCTGGCCGACGCTCTCGAGCAGCAGCGCGTCGAGCCAGCTCACCGGGTGCCCGAGGAAGTGCAGCGCAAGCCACACTTCGGCGGTGCCGACGATCCAGCCGACCAGACTCAATGCGAACGTCTTCGCGACCTTCGCACGATCGCGGTACAGCGCGCCGACCGCATCGTCGATCGCGTCGGCGCGGGTGGCCAGCGACGACCAGTCGCGCGGGCCGAGCAGCTTCGACGCGAGGCGCAGGCCGCGGCCGAACAGCCCGCGCCGCTGCGCCGCATAGAACGCGACGGCGAGGGCGCCGAGCACGCCGGTGGCGATCAGCGCGGGCGTGCGCAGGTGCGCGACCGATTCGTGCGTCGCATACAGGCTGAACGCGGCGATGCCGATCAGCGCGAACGCCATCTGCGCGAGCGCCTGCATCGTCGTGCTGACCGTGACGGCTGCCGCCGCGTCGGCCATCCGCGTGCCGCGCTGCGCGAGGTGGCGCACCATCAGCACGGGGCCGCCGATCTGCCCGGCGGGCAGCAGGCTGTTCACCGATTCGCCGACCCAGCGCGCGCGCAGCGCGTTGCCGAGCTCGGCGCCCGGCTGGCCGGGGCGGAACATCACGGAGATCGCGACCGCGTCGATCGCGAGCGGCACGACGTGGAACGCCGCGACGAGCGCGAGCCCCCAGCCGGCCGCGAGGAACGTGGACGCCACGGCGCCGACGCCCTGCCAGGCCAGCAGTGCGATGAAGAGTGCGGTCCCGAGGGACAGCAGGATGAGGCCCGCGCGTGTCATGACCCGCTCGTGCGTCGCGTCGCCAGTTGCTTGAACACCTGGCGGAAACCGAAATACGCGATCGCGTCCTTCATGTTCGAGATGAAGCGCTTCCACGGCCGCATGCCGGGGTTCGTCACGTATTCGAACGTGAGCGACACGCGCATCTCGTTCTGGCCGAGCGGCGTGATGCGGTGGCGCAGCTTGTCGCCGTCGAACAGCACGATGCCGCCGTCGGCGATCTGCACGGAACCCGGTTCGTCGGCTACGTCCGGATTGCGTGTGTGCAGCTCGTAGTCGAGCCGGCACGACGATTCGTCGATCACGCCGATCAGCAGCGTGTAGCGGCGGCCGTCGTAGTACGACGTGTCGTAGTGCCAGCCGATGTGGTCGCCGGGCTTCGTGTAGTAATACAGCGCGTACGCGTGCGGATCGTCGTCCGGCGACAGCATCAGCTTGTCGCCCGTGACTTTCTCGAGGAACGAGATCAGTGCCTTCGAGCGATACAGCTCGGCGATGTACGGCGCCTGCTCGTCGATCGTATGACGGCTGACGCTGCCGCCCTGCTTGTGGCCGGGCAGGTAATTGCGGTTCAGGCCGGCCTGCAGCGCGCGGGCGGCGTCGGCCAGTTTCGCGTGCGCGTCGGCCGGCAGGAAGGTGTCGAGATAAAGGAACGAGCCCTGGCGCGTGTAGTCGCCGCGCAGGCGGTCGAGGTCGAGCTGGCCGACACGGTCGGCCACGGTGCGATCGGGGTCGGCCGCGGCCGCGCGCACGGGCGCGGGGCGTGCCGGGCTCAGCACGGAGTCGTCGCGCGTGCTAGGAGTCATTTGGAAGCCTGGATTTCAGTAGGGTTCTGCGAAACGTTGCCGCGCCGAACGATGCGCCACCAGTCGAACACGACCCACGCCGCGAACAGCGGGGCGCCGATCGACGCCGCGAGCAGGAACGGCTCGACGCCGTCGAACAGCGTCACGAGCGGCAGCAGGTACAGCACGTCTTCGGTCTCGAAGCCGCCGGCGAATGCCTGCTTGGTGCCGGCCTTGCCGGCGAACGATTCGATCCGCATGCGCAGGAAGAAGATCAGCGCGACGGCCGCGCCGGCCACCGCGCCGAGCAGCACCGGCGACGCAGCCATCTGGCCGCCCTGGGCGACGATGCCGACGCCCATGCTGACGAACAGCGCGACCGTGACGAGCGCGTCTGCCGCGAGGTCGTAAAAATGACCGATCTTGCTGGATTTCCCGCTGATGCGTGCGAGCTCGCCATCGGTGTGGTCGACGAAGTTCGACAGCACGATCAGGAACGCGCCTGCATTGCTCCAGCCGAAGCCGCCGTGCGCGAGGCACCAGGCGCCGGCGAGGCCGATCAGCAGGCGAACGGTAGTGAGGTGATTCGGGGTGACGGGCGTGTCGACGAGCGGTCGGACAAGCGAGCGCGCCAGCCGCGCATCCCAGGTGCGCGGCAGGGGCGGTTCGGAACGTGTGGCGGTTTTTCTTTGGTCCATCGGCGAAATATATACGGAATTGTAATTTGGTGCTTTTTATTCGATCAATGTCCTGACATGAGGGAGTGTTACCGCGTCTTGCGGCGATCGGCCGGCCGAAAAAAGCGTGCGCGAAAGGGCGGCCAGACGGGGCGGCGGCATCCGTATTCCAGTGTGGTTCGCAACG
This sequence comes from Burkholderia sp. AU45274, assembly GCF_030482505.1. Classification (NCBI taxonomy): domain Bacteria; kingdom Pseudomonadati; phylum Pseudomonadota; class Betaproteobacteria; order Burkholderiales; family Burkholderiaceae; genus Burkholderia; species Burkholderia sp. AU45274. The sequence continues at coordinate 1,001,445 of NZ_JAUJQE010000001.1, forward strand.
CGCGACTGTCAAGGACGGACGGGCCTCACAGGCCGGTGCGGCGGTGCTTTTCGCGCTTCCCGCCGCGCGTCGCGCGGCGCGTGCGAGCTTGACGTGCGTCAGGTCGGGACAAGCCGCATCGGGCGACAATTGGCCGCGCCGGACGGGCGTCGGTCATTGCCGATCCGCAGGCGATAAAGCGCAGTGGAAATTCGTCGATTGATGCGCGTGAGTTGTCGATCGGCGACCGGTCGTTCTGCCCGATGCTTTCGCGCACCTTTCGTGTGCATCCGATTTAAACGGCACGCCTGTCACAGAACGGTCGTTCGATACCCGGCAAATCCGGCAAGGATCTTTTGCATTTAGCGGACATTTTGCGGCGATGGCCTCTGCGATACTCCGACCGTGCCTGTGGTGCCGGCCGCCCCTCGCGGCCCCAAGGGCTTCATGTCGCTCAGGAGACACCCCCCGCGACGTCAACGACAGACCCCAAGCGTCAGAAACCAGCCATGTCTTCATCACGCATCCTCGCTCCCGCCCTGCGTTCGCTCGTCCGCACCGCCGACGAAGCCGCCGCGCTGATCCGTCCCGGCATGACCGTCGCCATGAGCGGCTTCACGGGCTCAGGCTATCCGAAGGCCGTCCCGGCCGCGCTTGCCGCCCACATCGACGCGGCGCACACGCGCGGCGAGGACTTCCGGATCAACGTGCTGACGGGCGCATCGACCGCGCCGGAACTCGACGGCGCGCTTGCCCGCACCAACGGCATCTCGATGCGCCTGCCGTACCAGTCCGACCCGACGTTGCGCGACAAGATCAACGGCGGCGAAGTCGACTACCAGGACGTCCACCTGAGCCATGTCGCGCAGTACGCCTGGTTCGGGCTGTACGGCGATCTCGATGTCGCGATCGTCGAAGTCGCGGGTATCCGCGAGGACGGGCTGCTGATTCCGTCCGCGTCGATCGGCAACAACAAGACCTGGCTCGAACGCGCGAAGCACGTGATCCTCGAGGTCAACTCGCGCCAGCCGCTCGGCCTCGACGGGATGCACGACGTCTATTACGGCACCGCGCTGCCGCCGCACCGCAAGCCGATTCCGCTGACGAAGAGCGACGACCGGATCGGCGAGCCGTACCTGCGCTGCCCGGCCGACAAGATCGTCGCGATCGTCGAGACCGACGCGCCGGACCGCAGCAACGCGTTCTCCGCGCCGGACGCGACGTCCAAGCAGATCGCGCTGCAACTGATCGACTTCCTGCGCCATGAAGTGAAGCGCGGCCGCCTGCCGGAAAACCTGCTGCCGCTGCAGTCGGGCGTCGGCAACATCACGAACGCGGTACTCGCTGAGCTCAGCTCGGCCGGCTTCTCGAACCTGACCGCGTACACGGAAGTGATTCAGGACGGCATGCTCGACCTGCTGCAGGACGGCACGTTGAGCTTTGCGTCGGCCACCGCGCTGTCGCTGAGCCCGGCCGCCGTGCAGCGCTTCGCCGACGAAATCGCGACGTTCCGCGAGAAGATCGTGCTGCGCCCGCAGGAGATCAGCAACCATCCGGAGCTCGTGCGCCGGCTCGGCTGCATCGCGATGAACGGGATGATCGAGGCCGACATCTACGGCAACGTGAACTCGACGCACGTGATGGGCACGAAGATCCAGAACGGCATCGGCGGCTCGGGCGACTTCGCGCGCAACGGCTACCTGTCGTGCTTCATGTCTGCGAGTACCGCGAAGGGCGGCGCGATCTCGCGGATCGTGCCGATGGCGAGCCACGTCGATCACACCGAGCACGACGTCGCGGTGGTCGTCACCGAGCAGGGTCTCGCGGACTTGCGCGGCCTGTCGCCGAAGCAGCGCGCACGCAAGGTCATCGCGACCTGCGCGCATCCCGACTACCGGCCGATGCTCGAGGATTACTTCGAGCGTGCGTCGCGCGAAAGCTTCGGCAAGCACACGCCGCACCTGCTCGCCGAGGCGCTGTCGTGGCACGAGCGCTATGTGCGCACGGGCACGATGAAGGCCTGACGCGGAGCGAAGCGGGCGCGCGCCGCGCGTGCGCTCGTCAATCCATCGCCGCGTGCGCGATTTCCACGCTCGCCGCCTTCTGCGGCGGGCGGATCAGCAGCAACAGCGGAATCATCAGCAGCGTCGCGACGAACATCAGCTTGAAGTCGTTCAGGTACGCGATCATCGACGCCTGCTGGTTGATCGTGCGGTCGAGCAGCGCGATGTCGACGCGGCTGCCGACCATCGCCTGCACGGCCGGGTTGAACGGCGTGATGTGGGTCGCGAGGTCGGCATGCGCGACCTGGGTGTTGCGCGTCATCAGCGTCTGCACGATCGAGATGCCGATACTGCTGCCGATGTTGCGCATCAGGCTGTAGGTGGCCGTGCCGTCCGCACGCAGGTCGGGCGGCAGCGTCGAGAACGACAGCGCGCTCAGCGGCACGAACACGAGCCCCAGCCCGAAGCCCTGCACCACGCCCGGCCACACGATGTCCGCTTCGGACAGCACGACCGTGTACTGCATCATCTGCCAGAGCGCGAGCGCGGAAATCGCCAGCCCCGCGAGCAGCAGCATCCGCGCATCCACGTATTTCAGAAGCCTGCCGACGAACAGCATCGCGATCATCGTGCCGGCGCCGCTTGGCGCGGTGACGAGGCCCGTCGTCGCGACCGGGTAGCCCATCAGGTTCTGCAGCATCGGCGGTAGCAGCGCGCGGGTCGCGTACAGCACCGCGCCGACCACGAAGATGAACAGCGTGCCCGTCGCGAAGTTCGGGTCGCGCAGCAGTTCCGACTTGAAGAACGACGCCTTGCCGACGGTCGCCGTATGCACGAGGAAGAACGCGAAGCTGAGTGCCGCGACGATCGCCTCGATGCGGATCTCGTACGAGCCGAACCAGTCGAGTTGTTCGCCGCGGTCGAGCATCGCCTGGAACGCGCCGATCGCGAGCGCCAGCGTCGCGAAGCCGAACGCGTCGAACTTCACGTGCGGGCGCGGCGCGCGTGCGGGCAGGAAGGTCATCACGCCGGCGAGCGCGAACGCGCCGATCGGCACGTTGATGAAGAACACCCAGCGCCAGTTGTAGCTGTCGGTGAGCCAGCCGCCGAGCGTCGGGCCGAGGATCGGGCCGACCATCACGCCCATTCCCCAGATCGCCATCGCCTGGCCTTGTTTCTCGCGCGGATTGATGTCGAGCAGGATCGACTGCGACAGCGGCACCAGCGCGGCGCCGAATACGCCCTGCAGCAGGCGCGCGCCAACGATCTGCACGAGCGTCTCGGACAGCCCGCACAGCGCCGACGCGACCGTGAAGCCCGCGATCGACACGATCAGCAGCCGTTTCACGCTGAGCCGGTCGGACAGCCAGCCGGTGAGCGGGGTCGCGATCGCCGCGGCGACGATATACGAGGTCAGCACCCATGTGATCTCGTCCTGCGACGCGGACAGCGTGCCCTGCATGTGCGGCAGCGCGACGTTCGCGATCGTGCTGTCGAGGGTCTGGATCAGCGTGGCGAGCATGATCGACAGGGTCAGCATCGGCCGGTTCAGGGCGGGCGAGGCGGGGGCGTCGGCGGCGGGGTTCAAGCGGGTGTCTCCACGGGGCGGTCGCCGTGGGCGGCGATCCGGTATGGCTGGAATTATAAGCACGCGTATTATATATCCGCTTATCGCCGAGGCATGGCCGGCTTGACCCCTATAATCGCCGGATGGACAAGACTTACGAGAACCGGATCGGCTATCTGATCGCCGATGTCGCCCGCCTGAACGGACGCCTGTTCGACCGGCGCGCGAAGCGCATCGGGCTGACCCGGGCGCAAAGCCGCGTGCTCGCGTACCTGACGTGGAAGGGCGAGATGAATCAGGCGCGGCTCGCCGAATGGCTCGAGATCGCGCCGATCTCGCTCACGCGGTTGCTCGACCGGATGGAAAGCTATGGCTGGATCGAGCGCATCGCGAACGACGACGACCGCCGCGCATTCGTGATCCGGCTGACCGACAAGTCGCGCGAGATCTTTCCGCAGATGCTCGAAGTGGGTGACACCGTCGCCGACGACGGGCTGCGCGGCTTCACGCCCGACGAGCGCGACACGCTGGTGCGGCTGCTCGGGCGCGTGCGCCACAACCTGATCGATTGCGGCGGGGAGTGACGTGGCCCGCCGGTCGGGCGGGCCGGATGAACGACTTGAAAGCACCGGGCGGCAGCGCGCGAGCATGCGGCGTTTGCCCGCATGCCGGCACGCGGCGTTGTCGTCGCCGTTGCGCGGGTGCCGATGCCCGGCGTGGCCGTCGTCCGGCTGGCACACGAGACGATACGCTCGCCATGTTCGACGAAGCGCTTGCGTGGGTATCGACGTCGGCTCGGTTGAGCCGACGCTAGCTGTTACGGCCTCCGGAAGTCCATCTGCTCAACGGGTCAGTGCCGCGAGCGTGTACGCAGCCAGATAAAGCCCCACACCGTAGGACAGATGCGTGATGAGACTGCGCCGGCGCGCGACGCCCGGGTTCGGCGTGCGCGACGCCGCGATGCCGAAACCGAACGCGGGCTGCATCACGAAGAACGGTGCGACGACGCTAGCGAGGCCGGCGACTAGCGCGGGGAGCGGGGTCGGCGCGTCGATCCACGCCGGGCCGGCGATCAGGAGAGGCAGTGCCGCGAACGCGATGCCGATCGCGTAATGCGCGATCCAGCCGAGCGCACGTTCGCCCGGCACGGGCGCCGCGGCTCCGATCGACGCATGCCGGAACCGGCCGTGCATCATGTGGCCGATCCAGCGGCCGACCAGCGCATAGTCGAGCGACGGAATGCCGAATGCACGCCGCCGGAACAGTGTCCACAGATCCATCACGAGCGTGGCGCCCGTGCCGATCAGCAGCAGGTCGGGCAGGACGTCGGGCAGGCTCATCGCGTGCCTCCGCAGAGAAGGGAACAGGCTGCGCGGTGCAGCGGAATACGGCGTGGTTTCAACGGTTTCATGGCGATCCGGGCTTGTCTTCATCGAGTCGAACGACTATCTTGCAACCTCAAGTTCACTTGAGGTCAAGCATGAGCCGGCTGGACATTGCAGAGGTGGCGCGACGCTCGGGATTGCCCGCGTCGACGCTGCGCTACTACGAGGAAAAGGGGCTGATCGTCCCGATCGGCCGCCACGGGCTGCGGCGGCAATACGACGAGTCGGTGCTGGAGCGCCTGGCGCTGATCGCACTGGGCCGCGAGGCCGGCTTTTCGCTCGACGACATCCTCGCGATGGTCGGCACGGACGGCATGCCTGCGATCGATCGCGCGAAGCTCGACGGCAAGGCCGACGAACTCGACCGCACGATCCGCCGTCTCGGCGCCGTGCGCGATGCGTTGCGGCATGCGGCCGTGTGCCCGGCATCGAACCATCTCGAATGCCCGTCGTTCCAGAAGCTGCTGCGGATCGCCGCGCATCGCCATCCGGCCCGCCGCACGAAGACGGAGGGTGCGTAGGCGGCGAGTATGCATCGGCGGGTTGGCCGATGGCAGGGTGATGCGCGGAGTCATGCGGTGCCAGACATCGCAAACTGGAACAACGGGGTTGCAGCGTGTGGATTTTGCTTGTGTTTCCTGCCGCGTATGCGGCATCGCGGGTCGCGCCGCATTACGGGGTGCTCGCCGGGCTCGCGACGGTGGCCGTCGTGATGGTGACGCCGCAAGTGCTGCTGGCGTTGGGAATCGATTGGGTGACTCGGCGGTGCGGGGGCATTGAACCGCCTGTCATGGCCGCTCCGCCTGTACGGACCGATAGTCCGGAGGACGAACTGGCTGACGAGCCCGGCGACGCACCCGATGTGCCGTTTCGATACGGCGAGCGTGCACGATTCAAGCAACTGGTGCTGATCGCCGACGCCGTGCGGTCCGACGTCACGCGCAGTTTCTACGACAAGGCGAAGCTGACGATCGAAGCGTACGTGGATGTCGAGACGGGGCGCGACGGTTCGGGGGCGGCGATGGTGTCGACGGCCGAGCTGGCCCAGGAAGACGCCCCGACCGTCGTGCTGCCGGACGAAATGCTGACCGTGTTCGTGTCGAACGACGGCGCGTGGTCGGGGTTCCGCGTCGGTGACGACACCATCCGGTTCCGCCACGGTGCAATCACGAGAATGCAGCTCACGCAGGTGATTCCGGTTCGCTGGAAGGGCGGCTACATGGTGAAGTTCTGGTTCGACGTACCGAAACGGAACAGTCAAGACGATTGCGGGCCGCATTCGACCTGGTTCTATCTCGCGGCAGATTATTCCGGCCGCCGATCGCGCGTGCTCACCCATGCATGTCGCGAAGTCGCGTCGGTGCTCGACGTCCCGTTCGACGTCGACGAAACCGGCGACGACTGAGTCATCCCGCGTAGTACACGCGGCATTCCTGCTCGCGCCCGCGCACGATGCGCTTGCCGACGAGCGAGCCGTACGTTTCGGTGAAGACGGTCCGCTGATGCTCGCGTTGCAGGGCGTCGTAGAAATAGAGCGAGACCCAGTCCGTCGGGCGGGACGCCTCCGGCGTGCGCATCGCGGCATGCAGGCACAGCGCGGTGAAATGCCAGCCGCCCTTGGTCACGTGCATCACGGGCAGCGGCACGTAGTCGTCCGCATTCGGGCGCCGATGCGCGGTGACGCGTTGTACGACGCCAGGCGTCGGCAACACGCCGGCGGCGGCCTTGTTGCGGTACAGGCGGTCGATGTAGAGCAGCAGTTCGACGGGCGGCTCCGTGCCGCGGCCGGCGTCCTGCACGTGGCCCTGCCAGCGCCGGCGGCGGCTCAGCACGTCGTCGAGCGCGGCGCGGATGCCGGCCGCGCGCCGCGGGCCGACGCCCGAGATCGTTTCGAGCTGGCCGTTGCGGGCCGCGCGTTCGAGTTCCTCGAGCGTATCGATGTGCAGCAGGTCGTGAATGCGCAGCGCGAGCGCGTGGCCGATGCCCGGCACCGCTTCGAACGCGGAGGTGCGTTCGGCGTCGCCACACAGCCGGTCGAGCTGGCGCCAGCGCCCCGTCACCAGCAGCTCGGCAATCGCCTGGGCGACGCCCGTGCCGACCTCGGGCAGCATCCCGAGCGCATCGACGCCACCGGATTCGAACAGGGTGCGGATGTCGAGGTCGAGCGCGTCGACCGTCTCGGCCGACGCGCGGTACGCGGCGACCCGGTACGGATTCGCGCCCTGGTCAGCCAGCCGCTGCGCCGCCTCGCGCAGGCAGGCCGCGATATGCCGGTTTTCCTCGAACGTTTGGCTGACGGTCGTCTGCATGGCGAGGGACCCGGGGAAGCACAAACGGAATGGACACGGCGAACGATGCGCCGGTCGGCCTTTCATCATTGTCACGACACGCGATGAAGAAAACTTGACGCACGTCAATGGCAAACGTAGCACAGGTTCGACGCGCACGGTCGTGCCGGAAAGCGGCACGACCGTGCGTCGCGTGAGGCGGTCACGCGTCGAGGAACGACTGCGCGTTTTCGGCCTCGGCGGCCGTGCGCAACGCGGCGAGCGCCCGCTTCTCGATCTGCCGCACGCGTTCGCGCGACATGCCCGCGTCCTGCGCGATCGCGTCGTAGGTGTCAGGCTCGGCGCCGCCGAGCCCGAACCGCCGGCGCAGCACGTCGGCCTCGGCCGGCGTGACCGACCGGAGCAGCGACCTCACGCATTCGCGCATCCGCGTGTCGGCCAGTTGCTCGAACGGGCTGGCCGACGCCTGGTCCTCGATCAGCTCGACGAGGCCGGTGTCCGCGTCGGGCAGCGGCGCGTCGAGCGACACGGGCTCGGCAGGCAGCGCGAGCACCGCGCGCAGCTTGTCCTCGTCGAGGCCGGTTTCGGCGGCGAGGTCGGCCGGCGTCGCCCGGCGGCCCGTGCGCTGCCGAAAACGCAGCGCATGCCGCTGCACCCGCTGGTACTGGTCGCCGACGTGCACGGGCACGCGGATCGTGCGGGCGCGATCCGCGACCGCGCGCGCGATCGCCTGGCGGATCCACCAGGTCGCATAGGTCGAGAACTTGAACCCGCGCCGGTATTCGAATTTCTCGATCGCGCGCATCAGGCCGAGACTGCCGTCCTGCACGAGATCGGGCAGGTCGACGCCGCGGTTCATGTACTTGCGCGCGATCGACAGCACGAGCCGCAGGTTCGCCTCGAGCATCGCGCGCGTGGCGTCGTGCACTTTCTGCTGGCCGTCTGCCAGCGCCGCGGCGAGTGCCCGCCGCGCGACCGTGTCGAAGCAGGCGGCTTCGCCCGCCGCGGCGCGATGCGGCGCGGACACGAGCGTGCGCACGACGCCGCTCGCGTCGTCGACGGCCGGTGCGACCCACGCGATCGAGCCGAGCAGGGCGGCGACGTGGTTGCGTGCGTCACGGTATTCGTCTGAACGGTAGCCGTGCGCGTGCAATGCGCCGCGCAAGGCCGCGACGGCCACCTGCAGCGCGTCGTAGCTGGCCGGCGCAGGCGTGTCGCCGGCGTCGTCGTCGGACGACCCGGCTGCGCGGGTCGAAACCGGGGCGCGATGACGCGCGAGCAGCGCGTCCACCGCCGCCGGATAGCCGGCGAGCGCGTGCAGGATCTGGTGGCGGCCCGTCTCGATCTCGCGCGCCAGCACGATTTCGCCTTCGCGTGTGAGCAGCGGCACCGCCTGCATGCGGCGCATGTAGAGGGCGAGCGGATCGGTCGACGCGCTCGTGCCGCGTGCGAGGTCGCCGAGCATCGCGCGGCCTTCGTCGAGCGCATCGCGATCGACGTCGACCGGCGCCGAACCGGCGAACGGCGCAGGCGCGGCCGGCTCGTCGAGCACGGCGATGCCGATGTCGGCGAGCGCGGCGCGCACGACGTCGAGCGCGTCGGGGCTGTCGCTTTCGGGCGGCAGCGCGTCGACGAGGTCGGCGTGGGTCAGATAACCCTGTTCGCCGGCGAGCGCCAGCAACTGGATGATCGGATCGAGCGGCGTGTCCGCCCGGGGAGTGGGCCGTGGCGTAGTCATGTCGATGGCGGCGTGAGCCGCGTTCCTGTCTGGGCGGGCCGAAGTCCGCTGGTTTCGGGCCGCCGGTTGCTCGCGAACCCCGTCCGCGCCGGCCAGCCTGACATCGTTCAAGTTGAGGGCATTTGCGCGAACTTCAACGCGGGTGCGGCAGACGTGCCAGCATGCGGCGTGCCCGCGCGCCCGTCCGGTGCAGGAAACAAAAAGTAACCGATCAGACCGAGCGGAAATCTGCAGGGGACGTAAGCTAGAGTCAGGCGCGCGCCTGGCGGCGACGCGTGGATTCTGCCGGAGCAACCGATGACCCCGATTCCTGCCGCGAGGTATGCGGTATTCGCATTGACGACGCTGGCCCTCGGCGGCTGTTATTACACGAGTCCGTATGGCTATGCGCCGTACTACACACCGGCGCCGGCCACGCTGACGCAGCGCGAGATTCCCGTCACGCCGGCTGCGCCGGCCACCACTGCGCCGGGCCCGGCTGCGGCGGCGGTCGCGCCGCCGGTGGTCGATCCGGCGCCCGTCTACGTCGCGCCGGCCTATCCGCCACCGTATCCCTATCCGTATCCGTACTATGCCCCCGCGTATTACCCGGGCTGGTACGGCTGGGGCGCACCGGCGATCTCGGTCGGCTTCTGGGGCGGATGGGGCGGCGGCTGGCGTGGACGCGGCGGGTACGGGCATCGTCCGTGGGGCGGCGGCCACTGGGGCGGCGGCTGGGGCGGGCATCGGCACTGACCGGCGCGCGGCGGCACCGCGCGGGAGAGCATCATGAGGAACACGATTGTCCGTAGCCTGTGCGTCGTCCTGCTCGGCCTGGCGGCCGCGCCGGATATTACACAGGCACAGAGCACCGGCTACACGAATTCGCCGGCCGAACTGTTCGCCGGGCCCGCGCCCGACTATCCGGTCGTCGCGCAGATTCCGCCGGGCACCGCGCTGGACGTGTTCGGCTGCCTGAGCGACTACACGTGGTGCGACGTCGCGCTGCCGGGCGTGCGCGGCTGGATCGACGCGCAACTGATCGACTATCCGTACCAGGGCGGTTATGCGCCGCTGCTCGAATATGGCGCGATCGTCGGCGTGCCGATCACGGGGTTCGCGATCGGTGCGTACTGGGATCGCTACTACCGTCACCGCCCCTGGTTCCATGACCGCGATCGGTGGGAACACCGCGCGGAACCGCGGCTCGGCCCGGGCGGCGTGCCGCCGGGACAGGGGCGCGCGCAACCGGGTGGGCCGCCGCAGGCCGCACCGGGCGGACCGCCGCCCGTGCATGACGCGCGGCCGTCCGCTGCACGCGGCGGCTGGAACGGCGCGATTCGCACGCCGCCGCCGGCTGCGCCTGCGCCGGCACCCGCGCCTGCGCCGATGCCGGGTGCAGCCGGCAATCCGCGTCCGGCAGCGCCGCCGCAGGCCGTCATGCATCCGCCACCGGCCGCCGTCATGCGTCCGCCTCCCGCGCCGGGCGGTGAGGGCCGTTCGATGCCGGTACCAGTGCACCCGGGCGGTGGTTGGGGTGGCGGCGGTGGGCGGCCGCAAGGCGGCGGGAACGGCGGCGGAAGCCACGGTGGTGGCGGAGGCGGCGGCCCGGAAGAACTCCGTCACTGACGATGCCGATGCATTGGGTCGGCGCAGGACGAAAAAAAGCCGCTCCGGAGAGCGGCTTCTGGATCGGGCGAGCGGGCGACGGCCCGCAGCCTGACCGGCTACGTGTTACAAGCAGCCGGCCTTGCTAGTTGCTACCCCAATCAGTCGTCGAGCAGCGACAGGTCGCGCACCGCACCCTTGTCGGCGGACATGACCAGCTTCGCGTAGGCCTTCAGCGCAGCGGACACCTTGCGCGGACGCGGCTGCGTCGGCTTCCAGCCCTTGGCGTTCTGCTCTTCGCGGCGGCGCGCCAGTTCGTCGTCCGACACCAGCACGTCGATCGTGCGGTTCGGGATGTCGATGCGGATCTTGTCGCCGTCGCGCACGAGGCCAATCGCGCCGCCCGCTGCCGCTTCCGGCGAGCAATGGCCGATCGAGAGGCCCGACGTACCGCCCGAGAAGCGGCCGTCCGTCAGCAGCGCGCATGCCTTGCCGAGGCCCTTCGACTTGATGTAGCTGGTCGGGTAGAGCATTTCCTGCATGCCGGGGCCGCCCTTCGGGCCTTCGTAGCGCACGATCACCACGTCGCCGGCCTTGACCTTGTCGTTCAGGATGTTGTCGACTGCCTCATCCTGCGATTCGGTCACGTGTGCCGTGCCTTCGAACACGAGGATGCTCTCGTCGACGCCGGCCGTCTTCACCACGCAGCCGTCGACCGCGATGTTGCCCGTCAGCACGGCGAGGCCGCCTTCCTTCGAGAACGCATGCTCGTACGAGCGGATGCAGCCTTCGGCGCGATCGAGGTCGAGGCTCGGCCAGCGCGTGTTCTGGCTGAACGCGACCTGCGTCGGGATCCCGGCCGGGCCGGCCTGGTAGAACGTGCGGACCGCGTCGTCCTGCGTGCGGACGATGTCCCACTGGTCGAGCGCGTCCTTCAGCGACGGCGCGTGCACGGTCGGCACGTCGGTGTGCAGCTTGCCGGCGCGGTCGAGCTCGCCGAGGATCGCCATGATGCCGCCTGCGCGGTGCACGTCCTCGATGTGGTACTTGTTCGTGTTCGGCGCGACCTTGCACAGCTGCGGCACGACGCGCGACAGGCGGTCGATGTCCTTCATCGTGAAGTCGATGCCGGCTTCCTGCGCGATCGCCAGCAGGTGCAGGATCGTGTTGGTCGAACCGCCCATCGCGATGTCGAGCGTCATCGCGTTCTCGAATGCCTTGAAGCCCACCGAGCGCGGCAGCACGCGTTCGTCGTCCTGCTCGTAGTGCTGGCGGGTGAGTTCGACGATGCGACGGCCGGCGCGCTTGAACAGTTGCTCGCGGTCGGCGTGGGTGGCCACCACGGTGCCGTTGCCGGGCAGCGACAGGCCGAGGGCTTCGGTCAGGCAGTTCATCGAGTTCGCGGTGAACATGCCCGAGCACGAACCGCAGGTCGGGCAGGCCGAGCGTTCGACTTCGGCGACTTCGGCGTCGGAATACGACGGGTCGACCGCGATCACCATCGCGTCGACGAGGTCGAGCTTCTTCACCTCGATGGCCTTGGTGACCGGGTTCGCGAGGCGCGTCTTGCCCGCTTCCATCGGGCCGCCCGACACGAAGATCACCGGGATGTTGAGGCGCATCGCGGCCATCAGCATCCCCGGCGTGATCTTGTCGCAGTTCGAGATGCAGACCATCGCGTCCGCGCAGTGCGCGTTCACCATGTATTCGACCGAGTCGGCGATGATGTCGCGGCTCGGCAGCGAATACAGCATGCCGTCGTGGCCCATCGCGATGCCGTCGTCGACCGCGATCGTGTTGAATTCCTTCGCGACGCCGCCGGCTGCCTCGATCTCGCGCGCGACGAGCTGGCCGAGATCCTTCAGGTGCACGTGCCCCGGCACGAACTGCGTGAACGAGTTGACGACCGCAATGATCGGCTTCGAGAAATCGTCGTCTTTCATGCCGGTGGCGCGCCAGAGCGAGCGCGCCCCTGCCATGTTGCGGCCAGCGGTGGAGGTTTTGGAACGGTAAGTGGGCATGGTCGTTGCTGAAGAAATATCGCGGGAAAAGGGTGGAGGCACGGGGAATAAAGGCCTCTCTCGCGCCCGTGCAAACAACCTCTTGAGCTGCGCCCTGGGCAAACTCCGTGATTATCCCACAGCCGCCGGGCGGGCGGCGCCGGCGGGCAAGGCCGATCGGCGCGGGTGGGGCGCGGCGGGCAGCGCGTGGGCCCACAAGCCGAAAGAACCGAACAAAGCGCGGCGCGAAGACGGAATGGCGGGAGCACGCGAAGCCGGAAGCCGGCCATCGCCAGCGGAGCCCAGCAGCGGCTTCATCGCCCGTCTTGCCGACGACGAAGCCGCGCCGCTCGATCGCGCGTCAGTCGAGCAGCGTCAGGATCTCGTCGTACAGCGCCTTCGGAATCCGCACGCCGTTCGCGATGCTGCGCGCGCGGGCGTCGAAGCGGCGTTGCGACGGCAGCCGCGCACCCTGCGCGACGATCGATTCGAACATCCGTTCGCCGCGCGCGAGCCCCGTGTCGAGATCGTCGCCGAGGAACACCTTCGGGTCGAATGCGATCACGAGCTCGCCGTGGCACGGCGTCGCGCCGACGCCTTCGTCGAAGTCCATCGATTCCCGGCTCGTCATGTCGCCGATCAGCGCGCCGCCGAGCAGTTCGACCATCGCCGCGAGCGCCGAACCCTTGTGGCCGCCGAACGTGCGCATCGCGCCCTGCAGCGCGGCTTTCGGATCGGTGGTCGGCCGGCCGTCGGCGTCGATCGCCCATTCCGGCGGGATCGCCTTGCCTTGCTTCGCATGCAGCTCGATGTCGCCGCGCGCGATCGCGCTCGTCGCGAAATCGAACACGAACGGCACGCCGCCCGGGCGCGGCCATGCGAACGCGATCGGGTTCGTGCCGAACACCGGCTCCTTGCCGCCTTCCGGTGCAACCCAGCTATGGCTCGGGTTCATCGCGATGCCGACCAGCCCCTCGGCCGCGATGGCCTCGACCTCCGGCCACAGCGCGGAGAAGTGGTAGCAGTGGTTGATCGTCATCGCGGCGATGCCGTGCTGCTTCGCCATCTCGACGAGCACCGGCAGGCCGGTCTCGAAGCTCAGCAGCGAAAAGCCGCGATGTGCGTCGACCGAGACGATCGACGACGACAACCGGCGCAGCGTCGGCACGGCTTGCGGATCGACCTTGCCCTTCTTCAGCGAACGCACGCAGACGAGCAGCCGGTACACGCCATGCGAATGGCATTCGTCGCGCTGGCCCTGCGTGATCACGTTGGCGATGGCACGCGCATGCGCGTCGGACATGCCGTTGTGCGTCAGCACGCGCAGCGCGAGCGCGTGGACGTCATCGAGCGACAGGACGACTTCGTCGGTGGAGGCGGTCATGTCACGCCTCCCGCGGCGCGGGCACGCCGTCGATACGTTGCGGCACGTTCAGCGGATTGCCGTTGCGGATCGCGTCCGGCAGCAGCGCATCAGGCAGGTCCTGATACGACACCGGGCGCAGGAAGCGCTCGATCGCGCGTGCGCCGACGGACGTCGTGCGCGTATCGGACGTGGCCGGGAACGGGCCGCCGTGCACCATCGCATGGCCGACCTCGACACCCGTGCCGAAGCCGTTGACGAGAATGCGGCCGGCCTTGCGCTCGAGCAGCGGGCGCAGCGCGGCGAACAGCGGCGCGTCGCCATCGGCGAGGTGTGCCGCGATCGTCAGCTGGCCTTCGAGCGACTTCAGCACGCGATGCAGCGTGTCGGCGTCCGGGCAACGCACGATCAGCGAAGCGGGGCCGAACACTTCTTCTCGCAATTCGGGATGCGCGACGAACGCGTCGGCCGAGGTCGCGAGCAGCGCCGCGCGGGCCTGCAGGCGGTTGCCTTCGGCGCCTTGTGCGAGCAGCTCGACGGCCGCGTGATCGCGCAGCGCCGCGACGCCCTGTTCGTAGCTGGCGTGGATGGGCGGCGTCAGCATCGTTTGCGCGGGCGCGGCACGCACCGCAGCGGCGGCCGTTTCCTCGAACGCGCGCAGCCCGGGCCCGTCGACGGCGAGCACGAGGCCCGGGTTCGTGCAGAACTGACCGGCGCCGAGCGTGAGCGACGCGACGAACTGCGGCGCGATCGCATCGCGGCGCGCGTCGAGCGCGGCGGGAAACAGCAGCACGGGATTGATCGAGCTCATTTCCGCATAGACGGGAATCGGCTCGGGGCGCGCGGCCGCGATGTGCATCAGCGCGACGCCGCCGCGGCGCGAGCCGGTGAAGCCGACGGCCTTGATGCGCGGATCGGCGACGAGCGCCTGGCCGATCTCGCGCGACGCGTCGAACAGCAGCGAGAACACGCCGGCCGGCATCCCGCATTCACGCGCGGCTTGCTGGATCGCGCGGCCGACGAGTTCCGAGGTGCCCGGATGCGCCGAATGCGCCTTGACGATCACCGGGCAGCCGGCCGCGAGCGCCGACGCGGTATCGCCGCCGGCGACCGAGAACGCGAGCGGGAAATTCGACGCACCGAACACGGCGACGGGCCCGACCGCGACGTTGCGCAGGCGCAGGTCGACGCGCGGCAGCGGCTTGCGCTCGGGGCGCGCCGGATCGATGCGCGCGTCGAGAAAGGCGCCGTCGCGCACGAGCGACGCGAACAGCGCGAGCTGGCCGACCGTGCGGCCGCGCTCGCCTTCGATGCGCGCGCGCGGCAGGCCCGTTTCGATGACGCAGCGCTCGATCAGGTCGTCGCCGAGCGCCATGATGTGGCGGCCGATCGCGTCGAGAAACGCGGCGCGGGCTTCGAGCGACGTTTCGCGATAGGTGTCGAAGGCGTCGTCGGCGAGCGCGCAGGCCGTCTCCAGGTCGTGCGGGCTCGCACCGCCGAAGGCGGGTTCGAGCCGTTCGCCGGTGGCGGCGGCGATCGCGTGGAGGGTGCCGTTCTGTCCGGCGACGGCGGACGGGCCGATCAGGAGCTGACCTGTGAGTTGCATGGTTTTCCTCGGAAAAAGACAGGAGCCGGGCGTGGAGCGCCCGGCCGAAGGGATCATGGGAAAAGGAGCGAGTGCGTCAGTCCTCGTCGTCGTCGAGTTGCAGCTTCTCCGAGCGCACGCCGGTGTTCGCCCCCCAGTAATAGATGACGAGCGCGACGGCCGCGACGACGACTGTGTCGTACGGATGGGCAAGCTGGCCCGTGCCGCCGAAGCCGCCGAGATACGACAGCACGATCATCGCGGCATAGAACGCGATCAGCCACGCGGACGAGCGCACCTGCTCGGCGAGGCTAAGGTGCGCGGTCGGCACCCAGCGACGGCACGCGAGATAGATCACGAACATCACGATCTGCAGGCCGAGCAGCCAGGACACCGTGCTCCAGCCCGACCAGTAGACGATCAGCGCGGCGATCACGAACGACGCGGGGCCGGTGATGCCGAACGCGCTCGCGCGGAACGGCCGGGGGAGATCCGGCGCGGTGCGGCGGAGTGCGGCGACCGACACCGGCGCGACCGCATAGCTCAGCACCAGCGCGGCCGACACGATGTTGATCAGCGCTTCCCACGACGGGAACGGCAGCGTCCAGAAGATCGCGAGGCCGAACGTGAGCCACAGGCCCGCGCGCGGAATGCCCGACGCTTCGTCGACGCGCGTGAACACCTTGAAGAACGTGCCCGTCTTCGCCCAGCCGTAGACCACGCGCGGCGTCGCGTTCATGTAGATGTTGCCGCAGCCGCTCGGCGAGATCATCGCGTCGGCGACGACCATCACCGCGAGCCAGCCGACGCCGAGCGCCAGCGCGATGTCGCGGTACGGCAGCGAGAACGCCTTGCTCACGTCGTGCCAGCCGGCGGCGAGCATGTCGGTGGGGATGCTGCCGATGAACGCGAGCTGCAGCAGCACGTAGATCAGCGTCGACAGCAGGATCGACAGGATCAGCGCGATCGGGATCGTGCGCTGCGGATTGCGCACCTCGCTCGCGACCGACACGATCGGCGTGAGCCCGAGGTACGCGAAGATGATGCCGCCCGCGGACACGGCCATCTCGATGCCCGGCATGCCGAACGGCGCGAAGCCCTGGATCGTCAGGTTCGCGGGCTTGAAGAACGTGAACAGCACGGCGATCACCGCCAGCGGCACGATGAACTTGAAGAGGCTGATGATGTTGTTCGCCTTCGCGAACGTCTTCACGCTCGAATAGTTCAGGTAAAAGAAGAAGCCCAGCAGCGCGGCCTGCACGAGCCAGCCGAGCGTGGTCGGGTCGCTCGATCCTGCGACGGTCAGGCCTGGAAACCACGCGGCCGCATACTGGCGCGCGGCGACGACTTCGATCGCGATCAGGCTCGAAAAGGCGATCAGCGTGATGAAGCCCATCAGGTAGCCGAGCAGCGGGCCGTGCGAGAACACCGGGTAGCGCACGACGCCGCCCGCGCGCGGCAGCGCGGCGCCGAGTTCGCAGTAGACGATGCCGAGCAGCAGCACCGCGAAGCCGCCGAGCAGCCACGAGAAGATGCCGGCCGGCCCCGCGATCGTCGACACGTGACTCGCGGCGAACAGCCACCCCGAACCGAAAATGGCGCCGAGACCGATGAACGTGAGATCGGTCAGCGACAGCTGTTTCTTGAACTTGCCGTGACCCGCGTCGGGGTGCGCGGAACGGGAAAGCGGGATAGACGGGTGAGCGTTGCCTTGGCCTGGCATGGGCGTGTCTCCTGGAGGAATGTCGGCACAGGCTCGAGGTGCGCCGCGCTCCGACGGAGCAGCGGCGCCAGCCTGCCGGCCGGCGTCGCCCGGTTCGAACGACCGGGGCGGGCTGCGGGGCGTTCACGCGCGGCGCGCTCGGGCGCCGGTATGAACGGGCCCGCAGGCCATGCCGGACCGAAGACGGCGGCGCGCAGGGGGGAAAGCCCGCGTGCCGCCGCAGGGGAAGTCGGTCAGAGACCGACGTCGGGCAGCGCCGGGCGCGTTTCGAGCGCCTTCGCGACGATGGCCTTCACTTCCGCGAGCGTGTCGCCCTGCAGCGCGAGGCGCGGCGGGCGCGTGATCGCGCTGCCGCGGCCGACCAGCTCTTCGCACAGCTTGATGCACTGCACGAGGTCGGGGCGCGCGTCGAGGTGCAGCAGCGGCATGAACCAGCGATACAGCGCGAGCGCTTCGTCGAAGCGCTTTTGCTTCGCGAGGCGGAACAGCGTCTCGCCTTCCTTCGGGAACGCGTTCGACATGCCCGACACCCAGCCTTCGGCGCCGACGGCGATGCTCTCGACCACGACGTCGTCGAGGCCCGCGAACAGCACGAAGCGATCGCCGACGGCGTTGCGCAGGTCGATGAAACGGCGCGTATCGCCTGACGAATCCTTGAAGCAGACGATGTTCTCGCAATCCTGCAGCGCGATCAGCACGTCGGGCGTCACGTCGTTCTTGTAGATCGGCGGGTTGTTGTAGACCATCACCGGCAGGTCGGTGCTGGTTGCGACCGCGCGGAAGTGCGCGGCGGTTTCGTGCGGCTTCGCCGAGTAGACCAGCGCGGGCATCACCATCACGCCGTCGACACCGACGCGCTGCGCCTCACGCACCGTGTTGCGCGCGAATTCGGTCGTGAATTCGGCGATGCCGGCGATCACCGGAATCTTGCCGCCGGCCGCGTCGCGTGCGGCCTCGATCACCTGGAGCTTCTCGCTCGTCGACAGCGACGTGTTCTCGCCGACCGTGCCGCAGACCACGAGGCCCGATACGCCGTCGTTCACCAGGTTCTTCACCACGCGGTGCGTGGCATCGATGTCGAGGGAAAAGTCCGGCTTGAACTGGGTGCTGACGGCCGGGAAAACCCCGGTCCACTGAATGGCGTTTCGGCTCACTTCAATCTCCTACGTGTTTGTATCGGTCGGCCGACAGGTGTCGGTGTGGCAACCAGTATCGCCGCGCAAATGCCCATCACGCTTGAGTCGTATCGCGGAGCAAAATGACGAAATCGGCACAGCGGCCGGACGGCGCGGGAAGGGCGCTTCGCACTATGCCGATTTCGTCGTCGTCCTCATCGAAAAGCCACAAGCGGGCGGACGCGCGACGGAGGAAGCTGTGCTCCTTTCCCCACTTCGGACGGCTCATGATGAAGCGCATCCAGATCATCGATTCGCACACGGGCGGCGAACCCACTCGGCTCGTCGTGTCCGGTTTCCCCGCGCTCGGCAGCGGCACCATGGCCGAGCGCCGCGACGTGCTCGCGCGCGAGCACGACCGCTACCGCACCGCCTGCATTCTCGAACCGCGCGGCAGCGACGTGCTGGTCGGTGCGCTGCTGTGCGAACCCGTGTCGCCCGAGGCGGCGGCCGGCGTGATCTTCTTCAACAATAGCGGCTATCTCGGGATGTGCGGGCACGGTACGATCGGCGTCGTGCGCACGCTGCACCATATGGGGCGCATCGCGCCCGGCGTGCACCGGATCGAGACGCCCGTCGGCACCGTCGAGGCGACCCTGCACGACGACCTGTCGGTCAGCGTGCGCAACGTGCCTGCGTATCGCCATGCGAAAGGCGTCGCGCTCGACGTGCCGGGTTACGGCCCCGTGAAGGGCGACGTCGCGTGGGGCGGCAACTGGTTCTTCCTGATCAGCGACCATGGGCAGCGCGTTGCCGGCGACAACGTCGCGGCGCTCACCGCGTATGCGTCGGCCGTGCGCGAAGGGCTCGAACGCGCGGGCATCACCGGCGCGAACGGCGGCGAGATCGACCATATCGAGCTGTTCGCCGACGATCCCGAGCACGACAGCCGCAGCTTCGTGCTGTGCCCGGGCCTCGCGTACGACCGCTCACCGTGCGGCACCGGCACGAGCGCGAAGCTTGCGTGCCTCGCGGCCGACGGCAAGCTCGCGCCGGGCGCCGTATGGCGGCAGGCGAGCGTGATCGGCAGCGTGTTCCAGGCGAGCTACGAAGTGGCCGACGGCGGCATCGTGCCGACGATTCGCGGCAGCGCGCACCTGAGCGCGGAAGCGACGCTGCTGATCGAGGAAGACGATCCATTCGGCTGGGGTATTGCGCCGTGAGCGACACGAAGACGGATGTCGTCGTGATCGGCGCCGGCATCGTCGGCGCGGCGTGCGCGCACGAACTCGCGCAGCGCGGGCTGCGCGTGCTCGTCGTCGACGACGCGAGCGGCGGGGCAACCGGCGCGGGCATGGGGCATCTCGTCGCAATGGACGACAACGCGGCCGAACTCGCGCTCAGCCATTACTCGATCGAACTGTGGCGCGCGCTGAGCGGCGAGATGCCGGAAGGGTGCGCGTACCGCAACTGCGGCACGTTGTGGCTCGCCGCCGATGCGCACGAAATGGATCTGGCGCGCGCGAAGCAGGCGACGCTGGCCGCGCATGGCGTGGCGGGCGAGCTGATCGACGCGGCGACGCTCGCGCGGCTGGAGCCGATGCTGCGCGCGGGCCTCGGCGGTGCGCTGAAGATTCCCGGCGACGCGATCCTCTATGCGCCCGTCACCGCGAACTGGCTGCTGCAGCGCGCGCCGCGCATCACGTTGCGGCGCGACCGGGCCGTCGCGGTCGACGGCCCGTGCGTGACGCTCGCGAGCGGCGACACGCTGCGCGCGGAGCGGGTGGTCGTCGCGAACGGCGTCGCCGCGCGCACGCTGCTGCCCGAGTTGCCGCTGCGCCCGAAAAAGGGCCATCTGCTGATTACCGACCGCTATCCGGGCCAGGTGTCGCACCAGCTCGTCGAGCTGGGCTATGCGGCGAGCGCGCATGCGAGCGACGGCACGTCGGTCGCGTTCAACGTGCAGCCGCGGCCGACCGGCCAGTTGCTGATCGGTTCGTCGCGCCAGTTCGACACCGAGGACGCGCAAGTCGACCCGCCCGTGCTCGCGCGCATGCTGCGCCGCGCGGTGGGTTATCTGCCGGACCTGGCCGACCTGAACGGGATCCGCGCATGGACGGGGTTCCGTTCCGCGAGCCCCGACGGGCTGCCGCTGCTCGGCGAGCATCCGGCGCGGCCGGGCGTGTGGCTCGCGGTCGGGCATGAAGGGCTCGGCGTGACGACCGCGCCGGGCAGCGCGCGGCTCGTCGCGGCGCTGATGGCCGGCGAACGGCCGCCCATCGATATCGAACCGTATTTGCCGGGACGCTTTCTGAGCGCGTCCCTCGTAGCCGGAGCGCTGACATGAAACGACCCCCACGCTCTCTTCGTTCGCTGTCGACCGGTGTTGGCGCTTCAGAGCTGACTCCCGTCCCATGCACGGCGCCCCTCGCAGCGGCGGCCCGGCGGAGGCTGAGATGAAACGACCCCCACGCTCTCATCGTTCGCTGCCCCCCGCGGGGGCGGTCAGCCTCCTTGGGGCGGCCCGGCGGAGGCTGACATGATCATTCATCTGGACGGCCGCGCGCTGACGGTGGCCGACGGCGCGACCGTCGCGGCCGCCGTCGCGGCGAGCGGCGACGACACGACGCGCGTGTCGTGCACGGGTGCGGCGCGTGCGCCGTTTTGCGGGATGGGAATCTGCCAGGAGTGCAGGATGACGATCGATGGCCGTCGCCGGCTGGCCTGCCAGACGCTGTGCCGCGACGGCATGCAGGTGGAGCGCACGCGATGAAACAGGAACGACTGAGCGTCGACGTCGCGATCGTCGGCGCGGGGCCGGCCGGGCTGTCGGCCGCGCGGGCCGCCGCGCGCAGCGGTGCGACGGTTGCGATCGTCGACGACAACCCGCGTGCGGGCGGGCAGATCTGGCGGCAAGGCGCAGCGGCGATGCCGACGCCGGCCGCCGCCGAGCGGCTCGCCGTATTGCGGCAGCCGAACGTCACGCATCTTTCGGCGACGCGCATCGTCGCCGAAACGCAGCCGGGCACGCTGCTGCTCGAAGACGACGAACGCGGGCTGTTGCTTGATTTCCGCACGCTGATTCTCTGCTGCGGCGCACGCGAGCTGCTGTTGCCGTTTCCGGGCTGGACGCTGCCGGGTGTCACCGGCGCGGGCGGCTTGCAGGCGTTGATCAAGTACGGCCTCGACGTGCGCGGGCAGCGCACGGTGATCGCGGGCAGCGGGCCGCTGCTGCTGGCGAGCGCGGCGACGGCCCGTCAGGCTGGCGCGCGCGTGTCGCACGTGCTCGAACAGGCCGCATGGGGCGACGTGGCCGGTTTCGGGGCAGGGCTGTGGCGCTGGCCGTCGAAGCTCGCGCAGGCCGCGAAGCTCGTCACCGCCGCCTATCGGCCTGATGCGCATGTCGTCGAGGCGTTCGGCGACAAGCGGCTCGAACGCGTGCGGATTCGTCAGGGCGATCGCGAGTTCGACGTCGACTGCGACCGGCTCGCGTGCGGCTTCGGCCTCGTGCCGAACACCGTGCTGCCCAGTCATCTCGGCTGCCGGATCGACGATGGCGCGGTGGCGGTCGATGTGCACCAGCGCACGAGCCGCGATGGGTTTTTTGCGGCGGGTGAGTGTACGGGCGTCGGCGGCAGCGAACTGGCGATGGTCGAAGGCGAAATCGCCGGTTTGGCGGCGACCGGGCAGACGGCGCCGTTGGCCGCGCTGGTTACGCAACGGGCGCACTGGCAGGTGTTTGCCGATGCCGTACGCGAGCGTTTCGCGATCCGCGAACCGATCCGCCGGCTCGCGCGGGCCGACACGTTGCTGTGCCGTTGCGAGGACGTGCGTTTCGACGCCGTCGCGCAAGCGCCGGGCTGGACGGCCGCGAAACTGCAGTCACGTTGCGGGATGGGCGCGTGTCAGGGGCGCGTGTGTAGCGCGGCTGCGCAGGCGCTGTTCGGCTGGACGCCGCCGATGCCGCGTACGCCGCTCGTGCCCGCGCGGGTCGGTACGTTGATGCTGGACGGCACGGCATCCTGCGACGGCGCGTGACGCGTCGCGGCACCACGGCACCACGGCACCACGGCAACACGGCAACACGGCAACACGGCAACACGGCAACACGGCAACACGGCAACACGGCAACACGGCAACACGGCAACACGGCAACACGGCAACACGGCAACACGGCAACACGGCAACACGGCCCGGTTGACACCGGGCCGCGCCATTCATTCCACCTTCACTTTCTCCCATCCGCCGACCTGCGGCGCCGCACAGGCGCGCAGGCACTCGATCGTCGCGGCCACGGCCGCGCGATTCGCGCTGTCGGGGTGCCAATACATCGACACCGCGCCCTGGCCCTCGAGCTGCATCGGCAGGATCCGGATCGCGTTCAATTGCGCGAAGCGCTGCGCAGCGCGGTGCGATGCCACGCCGAGCAGGTCGGTGTTGTTCAGCAGCGTGAGGTTGAGGATCGACGAATTCGATTCGACGCAGTGCGGCGGCCGCACGCGGCCGGCGGCCGACAGCGCGGCCTCCAGCGCGTTGTGCACGGGCGTGCCCGACGGCCACACGATCCACGAGTAGGCGAGCACGTCGTCCCAGCCGACCGACGTCGCACCGGCGAGCGCGTGGCCGGGCCGCGCGACGAACACGACCGGATCGACATACAGCGCTTCGGCATGCAGCAGCGGATCGACGGATGTCGATCCCGAGCGGCCCACGACGATATCCAGTTCGCTGCGTGCGAGCTGCGGCATCAGCTGGTTCATCGTGCTTTCGGTCATCCGCACCTGCGCTCGCGGCATCCGTTTCAGCAACTGCGACACCGCGAGCGGCACCGTGTCGGCCGCCGCCACGCCGGACGTGCCGATCGTCACGAGGCCGCTGCCGCCTTCCCGCAGCGCAGCCATGTCGTCACGTGCGACGTCGAGCTGCGCTTCGACGCGGCGCGCATGCTCGATCAGCGCTTCGCCGTACGGCGTCGGCCGCAGGCCGCGCGCATGCCGTTCGAACAGCGGCAGCCCGACATCCTCTTCCAGTTCCTTCAGCCATTTCGACAGCGCGGGCTGCGTGGTGGCGAGCGCGACCGCCGACTGGCTCAGATTGCCGGTGCCGGCAAGGCTCAACAGTACCTGCAGATGCCGCAGTCGCAGCCGGTGGGTCCAGTCCATCGCATGCCTCGTCGCGAGTAGGTATATCCAGAAACATATGAATCAGATGATTTGACCATTTTACCGGGTATGTCTTGGTCGAATATAAATCCACTAACGGACTGCAGCACGGTTCCCGCCCCGACATAGCGCCGACGCCGATCGGCCGACTCCAAGGAGACATCATGACGACCCACCCGGACGCGTCGCGCGCCGCCTACTACGCACGGATCGCCGAGCAACGCCTGGCGCCGCTGTGGGAATCGCTGCACAACCTCGTGCCGAAAACTCCGCAGCCGGCCGCGCAGGCCGCGATCTGGAAGTACGCGCAGGTGCGCGACCTCGTGATGCAGGCCGGCAGCGTGATCAGCGCGGAAGAAGCCGTGCGCCGGGTGCTGGTGCTGGAGAACCCGGGGCTGCCCGGCAAGTCGAGCATGACGCCGACCCTGTACGCGGGCCTGCAGCTGATCCTGCCGGGCGAGATCGCGCCAAGCCACCGGCACACGCAGTCGGCGCTGCGCTTCATCGTCGAAGGGCGTGGCGCGTGGACGGCCGTGAACGGCGAACGCACGACGATGCATCCGGGCGACTTCATCATCACGCCGTCGTGGGCTTGGCATGACCACGGCAACCCGTCGGAGGAAGCGGGCGGCGAGCCGGTCGTATGGCTCGACGGGCTCGACATCCCGCTGCTCGCGAATCTCGACGCAGGCTTCGCGGAGAACTACCCGGAAGCCGTGCAGCCGGTGAATCGCCCGGAAGGCGACAGCTTCGCGCGCTTCGGTCACAACATGGTGCCGGTGCGGCATCGCGTGAGCGATCCGACGTCGCCGGTGTTCAGCTACCCGTATGCCCGCACCCGCGAAGCGCTCGACGCGCTGTACCGGAACGGCGAGCTCGACGCGTGGGACGGCGTGAAGCTGCGCTACGTCAACCCCGCGACGGGCGGCTGGCCGATGCCGACGATCGCGACCTTCATGCAGTTCCTGCCGGCCGGTTTCGACGGCCGCACGTACCGCAGCACCGACGCGACGATCTACTGCGTCGTCGAAGGCCGCGGCACCGCGCATATCGGCGGCAATGCATTCGAATTCGAGCCGCACGACATCTTCGTCGCGCCGTCGTGGGCGCCGGTGCGGCTGTCTGCGTCGTCCGACAGCGTGCTGTTCAGCTATTCCGACCGGCCTGTGCTGTCCGCGCTGAACCTGCTGCGCGAAGCGCGCGACTGACGCCGGCCGGTTTCGACGATTCGTTTCCCGTTTCCCGTGCGTCGCTGCGGCGGCGCGCCCCTTCATTCGTATTGACGCTGGAGCCATTCATGACTTTCGTTTTCCCGCCCGAAGCGCCCGTGGCGCTCCCCGTTGCCGGCAGCGACGCGCAGTTCGCGGTACGCCGTGTGTATTGCGTCGGTCGCAACTACGCGGCCCATGCACGTGAAATGGGCTTCGATCCCGATCGCGAGCCGCCGTTCTTCTTCTGCAAGCCGGCCGACTCGATCGTGCCGGTCGCGTACGGCGACACGCTCGACCTCGCCTATCCGTCGCAGACGCAGAACTATCACTACGAAGCCGAGCTTGTCGCGGTGATCGGCAAGGGCGGTTCGGACATCCCGCTCGAGCACGCGCTCGAACACGTGTGGGGCTACGCGGTCGGCCTCGACATGACGCGCCGCGACCTGCAGATGAAGATGCGCGAGATGGGCCGTCCGTGGGAAATCGGCAAGGCATTCGACCGCTCGGCGCCGATCGGGTCCGTGCATCCGGCGAGCGACGTCGGTCACTTCGAACAGGGCGGCCTGTGGCTGACCGTCAACGATGCGACGAAGCAGAAGAGCGACGTGTCGCACCTGATCTGGTCGGTCGCGGAAACGGTGGCCGACCTGTCGAAGTTCTTCCGCCTCGAACCGGGCGACGTGATCTTCACGGGCACGCCCGAAGGCGTCGGCGCGGTGGTCGCGGGCGACGTGATGAAGGTCGGCGTCGAACGGCTCGGCGAGCTGACCGTGCGCGTGGTCTGACGCATCTTCATCGAAAGGCGACATCGTGCAACTGCATAGCTTCTTCAACAGTTCGACGTCCTACCGGGTGCGCATCGCGCTCGCGCTGAAAGGGCTGCCGTACGACACGCTGCCGGTGAACATCCGCACCGGCGAGCATCGCGAGGCGGCGTACGTCGCGAACGTGAACCCGTCGGCCGCGGTGCCGGCGCTGGTCGATGGGGATTTTCGTCTCGGGCAGTCGCTCGCGATCCTCGATTACCTCGACCAGATCCAGCCGACGCCTCGACTGATTCCGCTCGAACTGCACCATCGTGCGCGCGTGCTGGAACTCGCGACGCTGATCGCATGCGACATCCATCCGGTCAACAACCTGCGCGTGCTGCGCTATCTCGACACCGAGTTGAAGGTCACGCCGCAGCAGAAGACCGCGTGGTACCGGCACTGGATCGCGGAAGGGATGGCCGCCGTCGAGCGGCTGCTCGCGCGCGCGGACGACGGCCCGTGGTGCTTCGGCGACACGCCGACGCTCGCCGACGTATGCCTCGTGCCGCAGGTCGCGAACGCGTTGCGGATGGATTGCGACTTGAGCACGTATCCGCGCAGCCTCGCGGTATATGAACACGCGCGGCACGAGCCGGCGTTCGAGGCCGCGCAACCGCAGCGGCAACCGGATTACGTCGCGTAACACGAAGCAGGAGACAGACATGGGCGAGACACAACACAACGGCCGGCGCGTGCTGGTGATCGGCGGCGGCATCGGCGGGCTCGCGACGGCGCTCGCGCTCGCGCGCCAGGGCATCCGCGTGAAGCTGCTCGAACAGGCCGACCGGATCGGCGAGATCGGCGCGGGGATCCAGCTCGCGGCGAACGCATTCAACGCGCTCGACGCGCTGGGTGTCGGCGAGGCCGCGCGCGGCCGGGCGGTGTTCACCGACTGGCTGCAACTGATGGATGCGGTCGATGCGCGCGAGGTGGCGCGCGTCGATACGGGCGCCGCGTACCGCGAGCGCTTCGGCAATCCGTATGCGGTGATTCATCGCGCGGACATTCACCTGTCGATCTACGAGGCGGTCAAGGATCATCCGCTGATCGAATTCCGGACGAGCACGCAGGTGTGCGGCTTCGAGCAGGACGGCAACGGCGTGACCGTGACCGACCAGCACGGCGAACGTTATCGCGCCGATGCGGTGATCGGCTGCGACGGCGTGAAATCCGCGATCCGTCAAGCGCTGATCGGCGACGCGCATCGCGTGACGGGCCACGTCGTGTATCGCGCGGTGGTCGACGTCGACAACATGCCGCAGGACCTGCAGATCAATGCGCCGGTCGTGTGGGCCGGCCCGCATTGCCATCTCGTCCACTACCCGCTGCGCGGCGGGCGGCAGTACAACCTCGTCGTCACGTTCCACAGCCGCGAGCAGGAAACCTGGGGCGTGCGCGAGGGCAGCAAGGAAGAAGTGCTGTCGTACTTCGACGGCGTCCATCCGCTGCCGAAGCAGATGCTCGACCGGCCGACGTCGTGGAAGCGCTGGGCGACCGCCGATCGCGATCCGGTCGAACGCTGGAGCGAAGGCCGTGCAACGGTGCTCGGCGACGCCGCGCATCCGATGACGCAATACATCGCGCAGGGCGCGTGCCAGGCGCTCGAGGACGCGGTGACGCTCGGTGCGGCCGTCGCCCGGACCGATGGCGACTTCGAGGCCGCGTTCGCGCTGTACGAACGTGT
This sequence comes from Burkholderia sp. AU45274, assembly GCF_030482505.1. Taxonomy (NCBI): domain Bacteria; kingdom Pseudomonadati; phylum Pseudomonadota; class Betaproteobacteria; order Burkholderiales; family Burkholderiaceae; genus Burkholderia; species Burkholderia sp. AU45274. Next base: position 1,028,644 of record NZ_JAUJQE010000001.1, read on the forward strand.
GCGGATTCCGCGCACCGCGCGCGTGCTGTATTCGGCGCGCGAGATGGGGCGGATCTATCACGCTAAGGGCGTCGAGCGGCAGGTGCGCAACGGCCTCTGGGTCGGCCGCACGCAGGCGCAGTTCTACGACGCGCTCGACTGGCTGCACGGCTGGCGCGCGGAGGATTGCCTGAAGTCCGTCGCGTAACGCGGCGCGGTTGGCCGATTCCGGCGGCGCGCATTTCAACGACACGACGCGCGACCGCCTTCCTGGAGGAGACATCATCATGGCCGATACGCTGTCCATCGACGTCAGCGAATGGATCGACCGGCATCGCGTGGCGCCGTTTCAGGCCGCGATCGTCGTCCTGTGCTTTCTGATCGTCGCGATCGACGGTTTCGATACCGCATCGATCGGGTTCATCGCCCCCGTCATCCGCGCGGAATGGGGGCTGTCGCCCGCGCAGCTCGCACCGGTGTTCGGCGCGGGGCTCGCCGGGTTGATGGCCGGCGCGCTCGTGTTCGGGCCGTTCGGCGACCGGTTCGGCCGCAAGCGGCTGCTGCTCGCCTGCGTGGCGTGCTTCGGCATCGCGAGCGCCGCGTCGGCGAGCGCGGGCGGCCTGACCGAGCTGATCGCGTGGCGCTTCGTGACCGGGCTCGGGCTCGGTGGCGCGATGCCCAATGCGATCACGCTCACGTCCGAATACTGCCCGGCGCGGCGCCGTTCGCTGCTGGTGACGACGATGTTCTGCGGCTTCACGATCGGCTCCGCGCTCGGCGGGCTCGCGGCTGCGTCGTTGATCGAACACCACGGCTGGCGCGCGGTGCTCGTCGTCGGCGGGGCCGCGCCGTTGTTGCTGCTGCCGGTGCTCGCGTGGCGGCTGCCGGAATCGGTGCGCTATCTCGTCAACGCAGGTGCGGCGCGCGAACGGATCGCGGCGATGCTGGGGCGCATCGCACCCGATCCGCATCTTGCGAACGCTTCGTTCATCGCGCCCGACGGCAAGCCGGCCGGGTCGCCGCTTGGCCGCCTGTTCGGTGCCGACCTGCTGCGCGGCACGCTGCTGCTGTGGCTCACGTTCTTCATGAGCCTGCTCGTGATCTACCTGCTGTCGAGCTGGCTGCCGACGCTGCTGCGCACGACCGGCGCGACGCTGCAGACGGCCGCACGCGTCACCGCGATGTTCCAGATCGGCGGCACGCTCGGCGCGATCGTCCTCGGCGGCTTGATGGACCGTTTCGATCCGCATCGTGTACTGGCCTGCAGCTATGCGGCGGCCGGTGTGTTCGTCGCCGCGATCGGCGTGTTTGCCGCATCGCCGTGGGGCGCCGCGCTCGCCGTGTTCGCGGCCGGCTTTTGCGTGTCGGGTTCTCAGGTCGGCGCGAACGCGTTGTCGGCCGCGTTCTATCCGACCGAGTGCCGCACCACCGGCGTGAGCTGGGCGAACGGGATCGGCCGTGGCGGCTCGGTCGTCGGATCGATGGCGGGCGGCGCAATGCTCGCGATGGGCGTGCCGTTGTCGACAGCGTTCGCCGTCGTCGCGGTGCCGTGCGTGATCGCGGGGATGGCGGTGCTGGCGCTCGGTGTGGTTCGCGCCGATTCGACGCGCGTAACTGCCGCGAAGGCGATGGCGGGCAAGCAGGCCTGAGCGAAGGAGGGGGCAAGGCCGCCTGCCTCTGCCGGTAAACCGCGGGGAACATCATTATATAAATCAATATAATATTGATTCTTTAATTGTGTCCCTGCGCCGATGAACGACGATCTTTCCACCGGGTTGCCGGAACCCGACCCGATGCGTGCGGCTGCCGAATCGGCCTGCGCGCTGCTCAAGGTGATGTCGAATCCCGACCGGCTGCTGCTGCTCTGCGAACTGTCGCAAGGCGAGCGGTGCGTCAGCGATCTCGAGACGGCGCTGGATATCCGCCAGCCGACCCTGTCGCAGCAGCTCGGCGTGTTGCGGGACAACGCGCTGGTTCGCACGCGCCGCGAGGGCAAGAACATCCACTATTCGCTCGACAGCCCGGCCGCGATCGCGGTGATGGGCGTGTTGTACGAACAGTTCTGCGGCCCGGCCGCGAAGGGGCGGCGCGATGCAGCTTGATGCGCTTCATTTCACGCCGTGGCTGTCGCTGGCCGGCGGCGTCCTGATCGGGCTCGCGGCCGCGTGGCTCGTCGCGTTCAACGGCCGGATTGCCGGCATCAGCGGCATCGTCGGCGGTCTGCTCACGGCACGCGCGGGCGAGCGCGACTGGCGCGCTGCGTTCGTCGCCGGGCTGATCGCCGCGCCGCTTGTGATGTACGTCGCAGGGAATCGTATGACGCCGCTTGTCGATGCAGGCTGGGTCGAACTGGTGGCGGCCGGGCTGCTGGTCGGCGTCGGCACGCGCTATGCGGGCGGTTGCACGAGCGGCCACGGCGTGTGCGGGATGTCGCGCGGTGCGTTGCGCTCGGCGGTCGCGACGGTAGTCTTCATGGTCGCAGGCTTCGCGACCGTCTTCGTGCGACGGCACGTGCTGGGAGGCTGACGTGCAGGCAGGATTCGCGTTTCTGGCGGGGCTGCTGTTCGGCACCGGCCTCATCGTGTCGGGCATGGCCAATCCGCAGAAGGTGCTCGGTTTTCTCGACCTGGCGGGCCGCTGGGATCCGTCGCTCGCGTTCGTGATGGCCGGCGCGACGGGCGTGGCCGTGTTCGCGTTCGCCTGGGCGAAGCACCGGACGCGGACGTGGCTCGGCTTGCCGATGCAGTTGCCGGCCGTGCGCGCGATCACCGTGCGGCTGGTTGCCGGAAGTGCGGTGTTCGGCATCGGCTGGGGGATCGCCGGGTTCTGCCCGGGGCCCGCGATCGTGTCGATCGGCTTCGGGTCGGCGAAGGGGATCGTGTTCGTCGTCGCGATGCTGGTAGGGATGGCGGTGTTCGAGTGGGTCGAGCGGCGCAGGAGTGTGCGGTGATGTCGGGGCCGCTGCGTGCCAGGCAGGGTGCGGCGGTTGCGCGTGCAGCGCGACGTGACGACCGATGCGATTGCGCGGCATTTCCCGGCCGGAACGCGGATGAACCAGCCGCCGGGCGGGATGCTGCTGTGGATCGCGCTGCCGGACGGCATGCGCTCCGAGGCGCTGTTCGACGCCGCGCTCGCGCACGGAGTCAGGATCGCACCCGGCTCGATCTTCTCGAATTCCGACCGCTTCGACCGCTATATCCGGCGCGCTTGCACGCGCGAGTTCGATGCGGCGCACGAAGCGGCATTTGAAACGCTCGGCCGCCTCGTACGGGAAGCCACCGCAGCCACGTAAGCATGGTGTCGGCCGGCCGGGCCAGCGAATTCGCAGGCCCTCCGGCTTTCCGGGCCACCGACGCGGCCAGCCGTCGCCATTTCATCGGCTGGCCGAGTGCGTGGCGAGGTGCTGGCGGATCAACGACAGGTAACGATCGCCGACCGAGAAATCGCGAGCGGCGCGCGGCCGTTCGGCCTGGCGCAGCGTGGCCGGTGCGCTCATGCCCAGATACCGGCATACGGCGGACGGGAAGGGCTTGCGCGTATGCCCGAGCTGGCGAGCCGCGCGCTCGACGCGGGCATCACCGACCTGAGCGCGGAGCCACGCCAGCACTTGGCGATCAGCTTCGTTGACGATACGGACCAGATGTTCCATCGCGCACCTCACTGTTCATAAATACAGTACTGTAAATATAACCAGTGTTTGCGGTGACCGCAAGCGGGTGCGCATGCGGCTGGCCGTTCGGCCAGGGTCAGCGAGCCGGTACGGTGGTTCGCGTGATCCGGCCAGCAGGAGCGGCGGGCGCCACAGGAGCCGCAACCTTCGTGTAGCGCGCGTCGGTCAGCGTGCCGAGGAACGCGACGATGTCGTCGATTTCCGCGTCGCTCAGTGCGGGTGGCGTGCCCGGCCGACGGTTCATCGGCGTCGAGTTGACGTTGATGTTGCCGCGGTAGGCGGCCGGCACGTCGTCGAACGTTCTGGCCCCGTGATACCAGAAGCCCGGGTCGGTCGAGCGCGTGTTGTAGAACGCGACCGCGTCGCGCAGCGTCGTGAACACGCCGTTGTGCATGAACGTCTGCTTGACCGCGACGTTGCGCAGCCCCGGCGTGCGCAGGTAGCCGCACCATTGCGTCGGCTCGGGCCAGCGCAGCCGCCGTGCGGTGTCGCACAGCCCGTTGTCGAAATGGCGCGGATCGCGGTTCGCCGGCAGCGCGCGGTTGCGCGGCACCGCGATCGCGTCGTAGCCGAAATCGGTGAAGAGCGAACGCTCCGGGCGGCTCGACGTCTCCGACAGCGTATGGCAGCTCATGCAGTTGCCCTTGTCGGGATTCCGGAACAGCGCGAGGCCGCGCATTTCGGCCGGCGCGAGTGGCTTGCGCGTGCGCAGGAAAACATCGAAACGCGACGTGAACGGCGCCATCTCGTCGCTCTGCAGATAGGCCTCGACGGCCAGGCCCATCGCATGCACCAGTTGCTCGGGATCGCGCCGCACCGGCGCGCCGAAACGTGCGGCGAGATCGGGCGCGAGTTCGGTCGCGTCGACCTTGCGCAGCAGCGCGGCCGGCGACCGGTTGTTCATCTCGTTCGGATCGAACAGCGGCCCGCGGATCTGCTCGGCGAGCGTATCCGCGCGGCCATCGCTGAACAGGCCGCCGAACGGCGACGGCGCGGGTGCGTCGTCATCCTGGTAGAAGTGGCGGCGCGGCACGTAACGCACATAGAGCAGCGACGGCGCGTTGCGCTGGCTGAAACGCCCGGGCCGGCTGCCTTCCGGCACACCGGGCCCCGCGAGCGAGGCGGGCGACAGCGTCGGCGCGAACGCGCGGCCCGGATCGTGGCAGCCCGCGCACGACATGCCGCGCGGCTCGGACAGCCGCGGATCGAAGAAGATCCGGCGGCCGAGCGCGACGAGCGTCGGGTCGGGCGCGAAGCGGGCGGTCGCCGCATCGATCTTGCCCGTCACCTGCGGCGTGCCGTTGCCGATCGTGTCGACCACTCGCGAAGGCGGCGCGCCGGGGAGCAGGACCGTTTCGGCCGGCGCGGCGTGAGCCGCGAGCGTCAGGCCGGTGAATACGACCGCCGTGGCTAGCGTGCGCAGCGTTTGCAGGCCGCCCGCATGGCGGCCGTCACATCGAACCCCTTCACTCACGGCGCAATGAACCCCGTCTTGTCGCAGGCGAGCGTCGTGCCCGACTGGTCGCACGACGCGAGCAGCTTGCCGGCCGCCGAATACGCGTGGAACACCCAGCCGGTCGCCGGGGCGGCGCGACGTTCCATGATCAGGAAGCCGAAGCTGTTGTTGTGCGACAGCCGTTCGATCACGGCGCCCGGTGCGGGCGTCAGGCCGGCCGGGAACGGGTCGGGCAGCGCGACGTCGAGATTGTCGCCGCCGTTGCCGGACACGATCGTCGCGGGATGCCCGGACGAGAAGTTGATTGCCTGGAAGTCGTGCACGTGCCCGTGCAGCGCGACGTGCACGCCGGGCGGGTAGTACGCCTGCGCGTTGAGGCTCGACATCACCGACTGCAGCGCGAGGTTGCCCGGCGCGGGCGTGCTGCCGGCGATCGGCGCGAACGCGAGGATCGGATGGTGGTTCGTGAAGATCGTCGTCGTCATGCCGGCCTTCGACGCGAGCGCGGCGACCGTCTGGAACTGCTTCTGGTAGATGCCGAATTGCGCGTCGGTCGTCTTGAGCGGCGTGCGGCCGACCTTCGCGGTGTCGAACACGATCACCTGCGAGCCGCCGCCGAGCGACACCGCATAGGGTTCCGAATAGTTCGCGTTGTTGTCGTTGGCCGGATCGTCGCACGAGCGCGCGGCCGAATACGGGCGCGGATCGAGGAAGCGGAACCAGCCCTGGCCCGCCCGCGCGCACTCCTCGTGGTTGCCGCGCACGACGACCCATGGCGCCTTCGCGAGCAGCGGCGCGGCCGGGCGGAACAGGTCGGCCTGCCACGTATCCCAGCCATAGCCCCACGGGCTGTCCTTACAGCCGGCGATGTCCGGCGGGCACGCGTTCTCGCGATAGTGGTAGTCGCCGATGTGCATCACGAGGTCGGGCGACAGCTTCGCGACGCTGGCCGCGATCGTGTCGAACGGCCACACCGTCGCGTCGTTGCACGCCTGCCACGCGTTGTCGGCTTTCTTCATGCGGCAGCCGGTATCGGCGATGATCGCGATGCGTTGCGGCTGCGCCTTCGGCAGCGGCAGCGTGCGGCCCGCGACGCTCGCCGCCTGCGCGCCGGCCGGCAGCGTCATCTCGCAGACGGACACCGGGAAGCTCGACGGCTTCGAATCGGACGGATCGCTGGCGGTGGGCCGCTGGGCGACGGTCGCGGCGCCCGCGCGCACGGCCATGCGCGACAGCTTGCCGTCGACGGTCAGTTGCGGGCACAGCGGATCGCCGGCCGACGCGGGTGTGTAGTTCGTGATGACGCGCGCGATCGCCTGGTTCGACTCGCCGATCTCAACCCATGCGGCCTGGACGTTGGCCGATGCGCTCGCCGGATCGGCCGGCGAATCGATGTGGTTCGAGCACGCGGACAGCGCGGCGAGGGCAGCAAGGGGAGCGCAGCGCATGAGCAGCGCGCGCGTGAGGAGTCGTCGCATGGGAGGCACCGTAGGAAAGTCGTCAACGATACGCAGCGCGAATGTAAGAAATATGAAAAAACCGGGCGCGACAGGGCGCTTGAGCACGGCCCGGGGGCTTGACCTCAAGCCGGCTTGAAGCAGCAAAGTGCGAGGCACGATCAATGAGCCAGAAGGGGAATCGACGATGGAAACCAGCCTGCCCAATGACGAACAATCCGTGCTCTGGAACGGCCCGTCGGGGCGCGCGTGGGTCGACACGCAGGCGCCGATCGACCGGATGTTCGAGCCGCTGGAAAAGTTGCTCGTGGATGCGGCGGCCACGTCGTCCGCGCGCAGCGTGCTCGACGTCGGCTGCGGCACGGGCGCGGTCACGCTCGCGATTGCGCGGCGGCTAGCGGCGGACGCGCAATGCACGGGCATCGATATCTCGGCCCGGATGATCGACGCCGCGCAGGCGCGTGCCGAACGCAGCAGCGTTCACGCCCGTTTCGTGCGCGCGGATGTGCAGACCCACGCGTTCGAGCCCGCGAGCGTCGACCTGATCGTGTCGCGCCTGGGTGTGATGTTCTTCGACGATCCGGTTCGTGCTTTTGAGAATCTGCGGCATGCGGCACGGCCGAATGCGCAGATGCGGTTCGTCGCATGGCGCAGCGCGGCCGACAATCCGTTCATGACGATCGCCGAGCGGGCCGCTGCGCCGTTGCTGACGAACCTGCCCGCCCGGCGGCCCGGCGCGCCTGGGCAATTCGCGTTCGGCGACCGGCAGCGCGTTGCGTCGGTGCTGTCGGACAGCGGCTGGGCGGACATCGTGATCGAGCCGGTCGATCTGGCGTGCGCGCTGCCTGCTTCCGCGCTGGACGACTACATCTCGCGGCTGGGCCCGGTCGGGCTGGCATTGCTGGCGGTGGACGAGGCGACCCGGCGGCGCGTGGTCGACACGATGCGTGCCGCGTTCGCGCGTTACGTTGAGGGTGCCGATGTGCGCTTCGACGCGGCATGCTGGCTCGTGACGGCGCGGGCACCGTCCGCGTAACGCGTTGCGGTAACGAGGCAGGTCAACGAAGGGCCGGCCGGTTCGCCCCGCGCGTGGCCGTTCGCGCGGGACGAAGCCGGGCCGCGTGACGCACGCGCGTCAGTGTCGCCGCGCGCGCAACATCAACCACGCGCATCCGCCGGCGACCAGGGCGAGACCGAGCAGCACGGCTTCGACGCCGAGTGCAAATCCGGGCGGCATGTTCCCGGTATCCGGCACCGGCGACAGGTTGACGCCCATCGCGATGGCGCCGCCGGCGAGCAGCGCCGCGCAGACGATCCAGTAGACCTTGCCGCTGGGCGCCGCGGCCCGGATTCGCCACAGCGCGATGCCGGCGCCGCTGAGATAGAGCACGGCGAGCGTGCCGAGCGCGATGACGTCGGAGGCGCGGCTTTGCAGTAGTCCGGTCATCGTGCCGCTCCATCGTGGATGGCGAACCGCCACGGCATGGCAAGGGCGGAGTTCATTCGGCCTCCGTCGCATGCCCCGGCGCGCGGCTCAGCAGATGCGTGCGCTTGTCGGCCGCGAGCGACACGTAGCGTTCGTACTGGCGCAGCACATCGGCAATCACTTCGTCGCCGCGCAGGTATTCGACGTCGTAGCCGAGCCGCCCGTCCTCGAAGAACGTGACGATCCCGTACACGTGGGCCCGTTCCGCTTCCGGCTCGGTTGCCTCGCGCACCAGGAACGCGGCCGCGGATTTCACCGTCACGCGCACGCCGTACACGAAATCGCGGTGGTCGGCGGTCGGCACGGTGAGCCGCACGGCATCGTCGCTGTCGCGCTGCACGTTCGCATCGACGCCGCTCGCGCGCAGCTCGTCGGCGACCTTGCGCAACGCGGGCTCGACCGTCTCGGCGACGAACTGGCGCGCTTCGGCTTCGGTCGTCTGCCGCAGGATGTGCGTCAGGCGGTGGCGCCAGTGCTGGCCGGTCCAGAAGCTCGTCGCGGGCGCGATGTCCTGCGAATAGTGCGCGCGGTCGGCCGCGAGCCCGCGCCACAGCCCGTAGCAGAGCGCGAGCATGATGATCGCCACCGGAAGCGCGGCGATCAGCGTCATCGCCTGCAACGCGCCGAGCCCGCCGGCGACGAGCAGCACCGCGGCCGTCACGCCGAGCAGCGCGGCCCAGAACAGCCGTTGCCACACGGGCGAGTGCGCGTTGCCGCGCGTCGCGATCTGGTCGAGCACGAACGCGCCCGAATCGGCGGACGTGACGAAGAACACCGCGATCAGCACGATCGCGACGATCGACAGCCCTTGCGACAGCGGCAGGAAATCGAAGAAGCGGAACAGCAGCGCGTCGACGTTGGTGGCCGTCTGCGCTAGCGCGCCGGCCGCGCCGTGCGTATCGAGCCAGATCGCGCTGTTGCCGAACACGGTCATCCACACGAGATTGAACGCGGTCGGCACGAGCAGCACGCCGATCACGAACTGACGGATCGTGCGGCCACGCGAGATGCGCGCGATGAACATGCCGACGAACGGCGACCACGATACCCACCATGCCCAGTAAAGGATCGTCCAGCCGCCGAACCAGCCTTCCTCGCGCGGCGATGCGTACGCATAGGTGCGGAACGACAGGTCGACGAGATGCGACAGGTACTGGCCGATGTTGTCGCCGAGCGCGCGCAGCAGGAACGACGTCGGTCCCGCGACGACCACGAACGCGAGCAACAGGAACGCGAGCAGCAGGTTCAGCTCGGACAGCCGCCGCACGCCCTTGTCGAGGCCACTCGCGGCGGAAGCACCCGCGAGCAGCACGACCAGCACGACCAGCCCGATGCGGAACGCGTTGCCGCTGGTGTCCCAGCCCACGACCGTGTGCAGGCCGGCGCTGATCTGCATCACGCCGTAGCCGAGCGTCGTCGCGATGCCGGCGACCGTGCCGACCAGCGCGAACGCGTCGACCGTGTGGCCGATCCAGCCGTTGATGCGCTCGCGCAGCACCGGATACAGCCCCGAGCGCAGCGTCAGCGGCAGGTTGTAGCGGAAGCCGAAATACGCGAGCACGAGCCCCATCAACCCGTAGATCGCCCATGCGTGGAAGCCCCAGTGGAAGAACGTCATCAGCATCGCCTCGCGCGCGGCGGCGGGCGTGCCGGGGTCGACGGTCGGCGGCTTCAGGAAGTGCTGCATCGGCTCGCCGACGCCGAAATACATCAGGCCGATACCCATGCCGGCCGCGAACAGCATCGCCGTCCACGACACGAAGCTGAATTCGGGTTCGGCGTCGTCGGGGCCGAGCCGGATGTTGCCGAAGTCGCTGGCGGCGATCAGCACGAGAAACACGAGGAAGCCGGTGACGGCGAGCACGTAGAACCAGTCGAAGCGTGCGATGACCCATTGCTGGCCGGCGGAGAACAGCGCGCCGGCTTCGCTCGGGTGCAGTGCGCACACGACGAGCAGTGCGCCGATGACCGCGAGCGCGGGCAGGACGACCTGCGGCTTGAACGTCGTGCGGGGCGAGGGACGGGAATCTGGCATGGCTGGCATCCAGTTGTGGGCGCAACGAGGCGCGACGCCGCCCGGCGCGCGTGTCGCGCGTCGGACCCTGATACGGCGTGCGTCGAGTGTACCGCGGTGTCAGGACTGCAAGAAGGGGGCATGCAGAAGAGGTGAACCTGACGAATTGTAAGGTATTGGGAGGATCGAGAAAACCCGGGAGGTTCGCCCGGCGGGCGGACGGGGCGCGGCAAACGCCGTGGCGGACGTTTATCGGGCGCCCGGACGGCGCGCGTGGAATGCGGGAAATGCGCGTGTCGTCCGGGGCAGGGGCAGCGCGCCGAAAGCGCTGCCGCGAGGGTTCAGAACGTGACGGCGATGCCGGCCATGCCGACGAACTGGCCGCGCGTCGTCGACGGCGTGAGCTGCTGCGAATCGCCGACGATCGGTGCCGCGTCGATCACGTGGCCCGCGCCTTGCGCACCGAGCGTCTGCCCGCTCGAATGCGTGTACGCCTGCAGCGCATAGAGCGTCGTGCGCTTCGACAGGCTGTACGACTCCTTCAGCGAATACTGCTGGTAGCGGGCCGCACTGTTGATGCCGTTCGCCTTCGACGCGAGCGTGTACGCGAACGCGCCGGCCACCGAGAATACCGGCGTGAAGCGGTACGCGGCGAGCGCGCCGTAGGTGTTGAACACGGCCGTGTCCGTGAACGCGGAGCCGTTGCCGGGCAGGTACTTCACGTTCGAGTAGTTGAGACCCATCGTCAGGTCGCCGAGCGTGTAGTTGCCGGCCGCCGCGACCTGCTCGACGGCCTTCGCGGTCAGGTAGCCCTGGTTCAGCACCGACACCGCGAAGCTGCCCGACGCGGCGGTCGCCGGATTCAGGAAGCCCGCCGACGAGCCCGAGCTGTTGATGCGCAGGTAGCCGGCCGCGACGCCGATCGGCCCGTTCGCATAACGCAGCGCGGCGCTGAACGTGTTGCCCTTGCCGGTCGCGCCGGCAATGCCGCCGAAGGCATACATCGCGCTGGCGGTCAGCCCGGCGAAGGTCGGCGACGTATAGGTGACCGAGTTGTTCACGCGTGTCGTCGTGTCGAGGCCGTCGATGTCACCCGGATGCGCGCCCGTCGCGCCGGTCAGCCAGCTGCTCGACGCGTACGGGCCGACGAACAGGAAGTAGGGCGTGTACTGGCGGCCGGCCGTCATCGTGCCGTAGTGATCGTTGCGCAGGCCGACGAACGCCTGGCGATTGAAGATCAGGCCGGCGGCGGATTGCGCGCCGTTGTTCAGGTTGAAGCCGGACTGCAGGTCGAAGATCGCATGCGTGCCGCCGCCGAGATCCTCGTCGCCGCGTAGCCCGAACTTCGACGCATACAGGTTGCCGTCGCGCATGTAGACGTTCGAGTGGCCCTGCTGGTTGTTCACGTACGCGAGCGAATCGTCGACGACGCCGTACAGCGTCACGCTGCTCTGCGCGTGGGCGGCGGTCGTGCCGAGCGATGCGGCCGATAAAATCAGGATTGCATAGCGATTGACGGGTGCTTTCATTGACGATCTCCAGATCTCTTCATCTTTTCAAGGGGGGGCGGGAGGCTCGGTCGCCTCCTCTGTGGCGGGCGGCGGGCCGCGTGAACGGCCCGTCTTGCGCGGGTGACGCGGTTCAGCTGTCGAATGCGACGACGAGGCGGCGCCATGCGCCGTCCTGCGCATCCTGCTCGACATGCGCGCCGCGCACGGCGACCGGGCCTTGCAGCGACGCGGGCAACAGGATCTCGACGCGGTCGGCCGGGCGTGCGGGGCGGCCGTCCCAGCGCACCGATACGCCGAGCGCGCCCGACGCTTCGCGGCCGGTCTCGATGCGCCACAGCCCGTATTCGCCGTCGCGCCATGCTTCCGTCTCGCCATCGTCCTCGACGCATTCGCCGTACGCGACACCGTCCTCGATGCGCGGCGCGACGAGGAAGCCGCGCGTGTCGGCACGCGCGCCGAAATGCTGTTCCGCGACGTTCAGCGGCAGCACGCGGCCCTCGCGCAGCAGCATCACCGGCGTGTCGAGCGGCGCGGGCAGCGTCACGCTCGCGCCGCCGTTGAACGCTTGCGCGCTCGCGCAGCACAACCAGCGCGCGCCCGACGGCAGATAGACGGTGCGCACCGTCAGGCCGGGATCGACGACCGGCGCGACGAGCAGCGCGTCGCCGAGCATCATGTCGTCACATTCGTCGTAGCAGCGCGCATCGCCGGGGAAATCGGCGAAGGTCGGCCGCAGCACGGGTTCGTAGCGCGTCGTCGACAGCCACAGCAGGTGATAGAGGTAGGGCAGCAGCCGGTAGCGCTGCTTGATCAGCGACGCGATCTGCGCGGTGATCTCCGGATACATCCACGGTTCGTTGACGGTGCCGTCGTCGTTCCACGAGTGGATGCTGAAGCGCGGCATGAAGATGCCGAACTGCACCCAGCGCAGCAGCAGTTCCGGCGACGGCGCGGGCCCGGAGAAGCCGCCGATGTCGTGACCGATGTTCGACACGCCCGACAGCGCGAGCCCGAGGCCCATCTTCAGGTTGTAGCGCAGGGTTTCCCACGACGTATAGTTGTCGCCGGACCAGGTCTGCACGTAGCGCTGCATGCCGGCGCCGCCGGAGCGCGACACGAGGAACGGCCGCCGCGCCGGCGCATGCGCGCGCTGCGCGTCGCGCGACGCGCGCATCATCAGCATCGTCTGCAGCACCTTCGCTTCACGCACGGGATACGGCTGGCCGAAACCGTGCGCGATCGCGTCGGGCGACCAGATCTCGTACTCGTTGTTGTCGTTCCAGGTCGACTCGATCCCGTATTCGAGCAGCGCCGACGTGACCTGCTCGCGCCACCAGCGATACGCGTCGGGCTGCGTGAAGTCGAGATACGCGCCGACTTCGTCCCAGAACTGCACCCATGCGGGCTCGCCGGACGCCGAGCGGATCAGCAGCCCGCGCCTGGCCGCCTCTTCGAATGCGGGATGGTCGCGCAGCAGGCACGGCTTGATGTTCGCGCACACGCGGATGCCGTGGTCGCGGTAATGCTTCACGAAGCCCTTCGCGTCGGGAAACTTGTCGAGGTTCCAGTTGAACACGTAGCGCTTCGCACCGATCGACGTATAGCCCGACGACAGGTGGAACGAATCGCACAGGATGTCGTGCGTGTCGCATTGCTCGACGAACTGGTTCATCTGCTGCTGCGCGTCCGGCGCATCGGTGTAGCGCATCGTCGAGCCCGAATAGCCGAGCCCCCATTTCGGCGTGCGCGCGGGGCGCCCGGTGAGCCACGTGAAGCGCCGCGCGGCGGCGAGCGGCGTGTCGGGCGACGCGATGAAGTAGTAGTCGAGATCGCCGTGCTCGGCGACGAAATAGCGGTATGGGCCGTGATAGTTGTCGAGCTCGCGGCCCATGTCGAACGCGCAGTCCGACAGCGTGTCGTAGAACAGCCCGAACCCCTGGCACGCTGCGGGCGACCAGGTGATGTAGAACGGAATGTGCTTGTACAGCGGGTCGGTGTGTTTCGCGCTGTAGCCCATCGCGTCGATGTTGCGCATCTCGAAGCGCGCGCCGGTGCGGTCGAGGTCGCCCGCACGTTCGCCGAGGCCGAACACCTTGTCGCCGCGCTCGCGGGCGACGTAGTGATACGCGCGATCGTCCCACCAGCCGAAGTTGTACGCCTGCGTCGCACGGTCGGCGAGTGCGACGCGCCAGGTGCCGTCCGCGCCGCGCATCGACCACGTGCAATGGCCGCCTTGCCGGCGCACCGCGAGCCGGATCTGTACGGTCTCGATGCACACGCTCTCATCGTCTTCGACGAGGGTAACGGAGGGCAGCGCGAAGCCGCTCAAGTCGAGGCGGTCGCGCCCGTCGAGCGGCACGTCGTCGAGGCCCGGCGCGATCGACCACGTGCGCGGGTTGCGCGCCGTCGCGTCGGGCAGCACGCGCACCCGCACGATGTCATCCTCGAGCACGAAGATCTCGACGGTTGCGCCCGCCTCGGACGCGAGCAGCACACGGTTCGCGTGCTGGCCGGCGACGCGGAACACGGGCGGATGAAGAAGCGAAGTCATGAATGCGATTCCTGGTAAGGGCGAAGGTCAGGCGTGCCGGGCGAGCAGGCGTTCCTGCTTCGACTGCCCGCGGATCAGCATCGCGAGCAGCGTGACGCCGATGATGTCGAACAGGCCGAGGCACGCGAACAGCGGCGCGTAGCCGATCTTGTCGGCGAGCGCGCCGACCAGCAGCGAGAAGCCGAGCCCGCCGATCCACGCGGCCATTCCGGCGAAGCCGCTCGCGGTGCCGACTTCCTCGGGATCGAACACGTCGGCCGACAGCGTGTTGACGAGCGCGGAGATCATCTGGTGCGCGAAGCCGCCGACGCAGAACAGCGCGATGGCCATGTACGGCGACGCGACGAGCCCGATCATCGCGGGACCGAGCATCAGCACCGCGCCGAGCGCGACGCCGGCAACGCGCGACCACACGAGCGGCAGCTTGAACCGTTTCGCGAGATACGGCGACAGGTAGCCGCCCGCGATGCCGCCGAGGTCGGCCGCGAGAAACGGCATCCACGCGAAGATCGCGATCTGCTTGAGTTCCATGTGGCGCTCGGTCGCGAGATAGAGCGGAATCCAGAAGCTGAAGGTCTGCCACGCGGGCTCGGCGAAGAAGCGCGGCAGCGCGATGGCCCAGAAGCGCCGCGCGGTGACGACGTCGCGAATGCGGCGCTTCGACACGGGCGGCATCGTCGCCTGGCCGTCGCGGATCAGCGCGCGCTCCTGCGGCGTGATGCGCGGATGGTCGGCTGGCGACCGGTACTGCGCATACCAGAGCGCGGCCCACACGAAGCCGAGCGCGCCGGTGGCCATGAACGCGGCCTGCCAGCCGAACCGCATCGACAGGAACACGACGAGCGGCGGCGCGATCGCGGCGCCGAGCGACGTACCCGCGTTGAAATAGCCGACCGCGACGGATTTCTCGCGATCGGGAAACCATTCGGCGACCGCCTTCATCCCGGACGGAATCGCGGCGGCTTCGAACAGGCCGAGAAAGCCGCGCAGGATGCCGAGCGACAGCCAGCCCGACGCGAAGCCGTGCGCGACGCCGACGATCGACCACAGCATCGCGAACAGCGCGAACCCGAGCCGTAGCCCGATCAGGTCGACGACGAAGCCGCACACGGGCTGCATGATCGTGTAACCGATCTGGAACGCGCCGACGATGTACGAATACTGCTGCGTCGAGATCGAAAAGACCTGCTTCAGCTCGGGGGCGAGCACCGCGAGGGAGTTCCGTGCGAGGTAGTTGAGGATCGTGCCGAGACATACGAGCACGATGATCCACCAGCGCAATGCCTTGACTGTCTTCACTGCTGTCTCCTGTCAGAGGGGCGGGCGCCCAGCGCCCGCCGATCCGTAAGGGCCATCCGCCCGGGATGGCTTATTCGTTTTATTCGTACGATGTCCGATCTTGATTGGAGCGGGTTATGCCGGCTTATATCGAAAATACGGTATTCGAACGAACATTTTGTCGTCGTCGAGCTGCGACGTTATCTGACGACTGATCATTTTCGAGCATCCTATGTTCGAATTCGAATCCGGTCAACGTGAAAATGTATTCGAACGAACTTGCTCGGGGTTTTCCCGAGGAGCACGGCCACACAGCGTGCTTGGCAACGCACGGCGATCACGCGCGAAGGCCCGTGCGGCGGGGCAGTGCGCGCATCGGGTGGTCGAAAGGCGCGGGGCGCGCCGTGACGAACCCTGATGAAAATTTATTTCTTTTCGAGACGGGAGTTGTGTAAATTCATTTTCATCATCCTTGCAACAACCCTTCGCATGACGCCTCTCGTTCCGCCCGACGCCAGTCACGACGAACCCGCGATCGCCGAGCGGATCGCGTCGGCGATGCCGTTGATGACGCCGATCCACCGCCGCATGGGCGAGTTCGTGCTCGCGAATCCGTTCCGCGCGGCGACGATGCGCATCGACGAACTCGCGCAGGCCGTGAACGCGTCGATCGCGACCGCGAACCGCTTCGCGAAGGCGCTCGGT
This sequence comes from Burkholderia sp. AU45274, assembly GCF_030482505.1. Classification (NCBI taxonomy): domain Bacteria; kingdom Pseudomonadati; phylum Pseudomonadota; class Betaproteobacteria; order Burkholderiales; family Burkholderiaceae; genus Burkholderia; species Burkholderia sp. AU45274. Next base: position 1,044,751 of record NZ_JAUJQE010000001.1, read on the forward strand.
TTCGACGGCTATCCGGCGATGCGCGCGGCGCTCGTGCGTGGCTTCGAGGCGACGCTCGGGCCGGTCGAGCGGCTGCGTTCCGCGCAGGAGCAGGAGCCCGGCGTACGCGGCGCCGCGTGGATCGACGCGGTATTCGACCAGGCCGTCGCGAACATCGAGAACACGCGTGCGCAACTGGACGCAGCCGATGTCGAGACCGCGGTCGAGGCGATCGTCGGCGCGCGGCGCGTGCTGATTCTCGGCGCGGGGTCGAGCGCGTTTCTCACCGGGCTGATGGAGCACGGGCTGTCCGTCTGCCATGACAACGTGCAGTCGCTCGCATTGCTCGGCGGCCCGTCGCACGCGGCGCGGCGGCTGTACACGGCCGACTCGCGCGATCTCGTGATCGCGCTCGCATTTCCGCGCTACGTGAAGGACACCATCGAACTGGCCCGTCGCGCGGCGGCGCGCGGTGCGCGCGTGCTGGGCATCTCCGACGGCCCGCAATCGCCGCTTGCGCCGATTGCGTCGCTGAACCTGTACGTCAAGGCCGAGCGGCGCTTCGCGGCGACGTCGGAAGCGGCCGTGCTCGCGATGATCGAGGCGCTGATCGACGCGGTCGCGCTGCGCACGCACCGGTCCGCGAAATCCGCGGCCGAGATGACCGAATTCCTGCTGCCGTGGCTCATCCAGCCGCAAGCGACGCCACCGGCCGCCAACCCTTCTACTCACCGTCCGAAAAAAACATGACTTCACCCGCGATCGTTGCGATTCACGGCGGCGCAGGCACGATCCTGCGCGAGGCGATGGATTCCGACACCGAACGTCAGTACCGTGCCGAACTGACCGCCATCCTGACGGCCGCGCAGCAGGTGCTGGCCGACGGCGGCAGCGCGCTCGACGCCGTCACCGTCGCGGTGCGGATGCTCGAGGATTGCCCGCTGTTCAACGCAGGACGCGGCGCCGTCTATACGGCGGAGGGCAAGCACGAACTCGACGCGGCGGTGATGGACGGCGCGACGCTCGGTGCCGGCGCGATCTGCTGCGCGACGCGCGTGCGCAATCCGGTGCTGGCCGCGCGGCGCGTGATGGAAGCGAGCGAGCACGTGCTGTTCGCCGGTGAGGGCGCCGATGCGTTCGCGGCCGCGCAGGGGCTCGAACTCGCGGAACCGGATTACTTCCACACCGAGGCGCGTCACGCGCAGTGGGTCAAGGCGCGCGCAGCGGCGGGCGCCATGCTCGACCACGACGCGGCGACGTTCACGTTCGGCGCATCACAGCAACTGCAGCAGCCGGCCGAACCGCTCGACCCGGACCGCAAGCACGGCACGGTCGGCGCGGTCGCATGCGACCAGCACGGCCACATCGCGGCGGCGACGTCGACGGGCGGCATCACGAACAAGCAGCCGGGGCGTGTCGGCGATTCGCCGATCATCGGCGCGGGCTGCTATGCGGACGACGCAACCTGCGCGGTGTCGTCGACGGGCACCGGCGAGATGTTCATCCGGCTCGCGACCGCACACGACGTGGCCGCGCAGATCGCGTATCGCGGCGCATCGCTCGCCGACGCCGCGCACGACGTCGTGATGAACAAGCTGCCGCGCCTCGCGGGCCGCGGCGGGATCATCGCGGTCGATGCGCAGGGCAACGTCGCGATGCCGTTCAACACGGAAGGGATGTACCGCGGCTATGCGCGCGTCGGCGAAGCGCCGGTGGTCGGCATCTATCGCGACGACGACACGGCCTGATCCCGGCCCGCACGAGGAGGAGACCCACGATGACTTCGAGCCGTAACCCGTCCGGCCTGGTGCTGCCCGAGCAGCGCGTGGTGGCCGTCGACGACCTGTCGGTCACGTTTCGCCGCGAAGGCGCGACGTTCGACGCGGTACGCAACGTGTCGTTTCACGTCGACCGCGGCGAGACGCTCGCGATCGTCGGCGAATCGGGCTCGGGCAAGTCGGTTACGTCGCTCGCGCTGATGCGGCTCGTCGAGCACGGCGGCGGCGCGATCACGAACGGCCGGATCGCGTTCCGCCGGCGCGGCGGTGCGATTGTCGATCTCGCGCAGGCCAGCGGCGCGACGATGCGCGGCATTCGCGGCGCGGACATCGCGATGATCTTCCAGGAGCCGATGACGTCGCTGAACCCGGTGTTCACGGTCGGCGACCAGATCAGCGAGGCGATCGCGCTGCACCAGTCGAAAAGCCTGTCGGAAGCACGCGCGGAAACGCTGCGGCTGCTCGAACTCGTGCGCATTCCGGAGGCGCGCCGCGTGTTCGCGCGCTATCCGCACCAGTTGTCGGGCGGGATGCGGCAGCGCGTGATGATCGCGATGGCGCTGTCGTGCCGGCCGTCGCTGCTGATCGCCGACGAGCCGACGACCGCGCTCGACGTGACGATCCAGGCGCAGATCCTGCAACTGGTGCGCGGGCTGCAGGACGAGATGAACATGGGCGTGATCTTCATCACGCACGACATGGGCGTGGTGGCCGAAGTGGCCGACCGCGTGCTCGTGATGTATCGCGGCGAGAAGGTCGAGGAGGGCGAGTCGGATCGCATCTTCGCGGCGCCGGAGCATCGCTACACGCGCGCGTTGCTCGCGGCCGTGCCGAAACTCGGCTCGATGCAGGGCACCGATGCGCCCCAGAAATTCCCGCTGCTGAAGGTGGAGGGCGCGAGCACGGCGGCGCCGGCTGCGTCGCCCGCCCCCGCGGCGAACGACGCTGCGCAGCCGCCCGTCGATCAGTCCGCGTCGCCGATCCTGCGCGTGCGCGATCTCGTGACGCGCTTCCCGGTGAAGAGCGGTGTGTTCGGCCGCGTGTCGCAATACGTGCATGCGGTGGAACGGGTGAGCTTCGAGCTGCGCGCGGGGGAGACGCTCGCGCTGGTCGGCGAATCGGGCTGCGGCAAGTCGACCACCGGCCGCTCGCTGCTGCGCCTCGTCGAATCGCAGAGCGGCTCGATCGAGTTCGACGGCCGCGACATCAGTGCGCTGAAAGGCCCGGACCTGCAGGCGCTGCGCCGGAACATCCAGTTCATCTTCCAGGATCCGTTCGCGTCGCTGAACCCGCGCCTGACCGTCGGCTTTTCGATCATGGAGCCGCTGCTCGTGCACGGCGTCGCGAGCGGCCGCGAAGCGCAGGCGCGCGTCGACTGGCTGCTCGACAAGGTCGGCCTGCCGCCCGAGGCCGCGCGCCGCTATCCGCACGAATTCTCGGGCGGCCAGCGCCAGCGGATCGCGATCGCGCGTGCGCTTGCGCTGAACCCGAAAGTCGTGATCGCCGACGAATCGGTGTCGGCGCTCGACGTGTCGGTGCAGGCACAGATCGTCAACCTGATGCTCGACCTGCAGCGCGAGCTCGGCGTCGCGTATCTGTTCATCTCGCACGACATGGCTGTGGTCGAGCGCATCAGCCATCGCGTCGCGGTGATGTACCTCGGCCAGATCGTCGAGATCGGCCCGCGCCGCGCGGTGTTCGAGGCGCCGCAGCACCCGTACACGAAGAAGCTGATGAGCGCGGTGCCGGTGGCCGATCCGGCACGCAGGCATGCGCCGCGCCAGCTGGCGGCGGACGAAATCCCGAGCCCGATCCGCGCGGTCGGCGACGACCCGGTCGTCGCACCGCTCGTCGCGGTCGGCCCCGATCATTACGTCGCGACGCATCGCGTCGGCGGCGCGTACTGAAGCAATGCGTCGCCACGGCGATGCGCGAGCGTGCAGGAAGTCGAAACCGAAACGCCCGTGAGGCGTCACCGATTCACCGATAGGAGCCCAGCAACATGACCAAGCAGCATCCGTTCCCGATGTTTCGTCCGCGCGCGTGTTTCGTCGCGCTTGCCGGCGCGTTCGCGCTGTCGGCCGCGGTGCCCGCGTTCGCGCAGCAGACCGCGGTGATGGCGGTGGATTCGACGTTCACGACGATGGACCCGTACGACGCGAACGACACGGTGTCGCAGGCCGTCGTCAAGTCGTTCTACCAGGGGCTGTTCGGCTTCGACAAGGACATGAAGCTCGTCAACGTGCTGGCGACGAGCTACGACGCAAGCCCCGATGCGAAGACGTACACGATCAAGCTGCGCCAGGGCGTCAAGTTCCACGACGGCACCGATTTCAACGCGGCGGCCGTGAAGGCGAACTTCGACCGCGTGACCGATCCGGCGAACCACCTGAAGCGCTACAACATGTTCCGCGTGATCGAGAAGACCGAAGTGGTCGATCCGTACACGGTGAAGATCACGCTGCGCGAGCCGTTCTCGGCGCTGATCAACACGCTCGCGCACCCGTCGGCCGTGATGATCTCGCCGGCCGCGTTGAAGAAGTGGGGCCGCGACATCGCGCTGCATCCGGTCGGCACCGGCCCGTTCGAATTCGTCGAATGGAAGCAGACCGACGACCTGAAGGTGAAGAAGTTCGCCGGCTACTGGAAGAAGGGCTATCCGAAGATCGACGCGATCGACTGGAAGCCGGTGGTCGACAACAACACGCGTGCCGCGCTGATCAAGACGGGCGAAGCCGATTTCGCGTTCCGCATCCCGTTCGAGCAGGCGGTCGACCTGAAGGGCAACCCGAAGGTCGACATCGTGGAGCGGCCGTCGATCGTGCAGCGCTACGTGTCGCTGAACATGCTGCAGAAACCGTTCGACAACCCGAAGGTGCGCCAGGCGCTGAACTACGCGGTGAACAAGGAAGCGCTCGCGAAGGTCGCGTTCTCCGGCTTCGCGACGCCGTCCACCGGCGTGGTGCCGCAGGGCGTCGACTATGCGACGAAGCTGGGCCCGTGGCCGTACGACCCGGCGAAGGCGCGCGCGCTGCTGAAGGAGGCAGGCTATCCGAACGGCTTCGAGACGACGCTGTGGTCCGCGTATAACAACTCGACGTCGCAGAAGGCGATCCAGTTCGTGCAGCAGCAGCTCGCGCAGGTCGGCGTGAAGGTGCAGGTGCAGGCGCTGGAGGCCGGCGAGCGGGTCGCGAAGGTCGAGAGCGCGCCCGATCCGGCGAAGGCGCCGGTGCGGATGTACTACATCGGCTGGTCGTCGTCGACGGGTGAGGCGAACTGGGCGATCACGCCGCTGCTCGCCGGTGCGTCGGCGCCGCCGAAGCTCGTCAACACCGCGTACTACAAGAACGACACGGTCGACGGCGATCTGACGAAGGCGCTCGAGACGGTCGATCGTGCGAAGAAGACCGACCTCTACGCCGATGCGCAGAAGCAGATCTGGACCGACGCACCGTGGATCTTCCTCGTGCAGGAGAAGATCGTGTATGCGCGCAGCAAGCGGCTGCAGGGTGCGTACGTGATGCCGGACGGTTCGTTCAACTTCGACGAAATCTCGCTGAAATGACAGTGGTGATGACGGCGGTTCGTCCGCCATGCGGTGCCGGCGGCACAAGCTGCCGGCACGCTGATTCGATCGGTGCCCCATGCTGAATTTTCTCGTCAAACGCCTGTTCGGCCTGCTGCCCACGCTCGCGATCGTCGCGGTGCTGGTGTTCCTGTTCGTCCACCTGCTGCCGGGCGATCCGGCGCGGCTCGCGGCCGGCCCCGAAGCCGACGACGCGACGATCGCGCTCGTGCGTGCCGATCTCGGGCTCGACCGCCCGCTGCCCGCGCAGTTCGTGAACTTCTTCACGAAGATCGCGCACGGCGACTTCGGCATGTCGACGCGCAGCAAGCGGCCGGTCTCGACCGAGATCGGCGAGCGCTTCATGCCGACGCTGATGCTGACGCTCGTCAGCATGGTGTGGGCGACGGCCTTCGGGATGGCGATCGGCATTGCGTCGGCAGTGTGGCGCAACCGCTGGCCGGATCGCCTCGGCATGACGCTCGCGGTGTCGGGCATCTCGTTTCCCGCGTTCGCGCTCGGCATGCTGCTGATGGAAGTCTTCTCGGTGAAGCTCGGCTGGCTGCCGGTCGTGCCGGACGGTTCGTGGAAGAGCTACGTGCTGCCGTCGCTGACGCTCGGCGCCGCGGTCGCGGCCGTGATGGCGCGCTTCACGCGCGCGTCGTTCGTCGAGGTGCTGAACGAGGATTTCGTGCGCACCGCGCGTGCGAAAGGCGTGCACGAGCCGATGGTGGTGCTCAAGCACTGCCTGCGCAACGCGATGATCCCGGTCGTCACGATGATGGGGCTGCAGTTCGGCTTCCTGCTCGGCGGCTCGATCGTCGTCGAGGTCGTGTTCAACTGGCCGGGGCTCGGCCGCCTGCTCGTCGACGCGGTAACGATGCGCGACTACCCGGTGATCCAGGCGATCGTGTTGCTGTTTTCGCTCGAGTTCATCCTGATCAACCTGACCGTCGACGTACTGTACGCGGTCATCAACCCGACCATCCGGTTCAAGTGAGGCGCGCATGAACGCGACAGTCCAGACCGCGGCGCCGGCCGCACCCGCCGCGATCCGCACGCCGTGGCGCGAATTCTGGCGCAAGTTCCGCAAGCAGACCGTCGCGCTCGTCGCGGGCGGCTTCGTGCTGGCGCTCGTCGTGCTGGCGTTCGTCGGCCCGCACATCGTGCCGTTCGATCCGGAGAACTATTTCGACTACGACGCGCTGAACGCGGGGCCGTCGGCCGTGCACTGGTTCGGCGTCGACTCGCTCGGCCGCGACATCTTCAGCCGGATCATCACGGGCACGCGCATCTCGCTCGCCGCCGGCTTCTTCTCGGTCGCGCTCGGCGCGGTGATCGGCACGTTCTTCGGTCTGCTCGCCGGCTACTACGAAGGCTGGTGGGACCGCATCACGATGCGCGTGGCCGACGTGCTGTTCGCGTTCCCGGGCATCCTGCTCGCGATCGGCGTGGTGGCGATCCTCGGCAACGGGATGGTCAACGTGATCTGCGCGGTCGCGATCTTCAGCATCCCGGCGTTTGCGCGGCTCGTGCGCGGCAACACGCTGATGCTCAAGCACATGACCTACGTCGAGGCCGCGCGCAGCATCGGCGCGTCGGACTGGACGATCATCATGCGGCACATCCTGCCGGGCACCGTGTCGTCGGTCGTCGTCTACTTCACGATGCGGATCGGCACGTCGATCATCACGGCCGCGAGCCTGTCGTTCCTCGGGCTCGGCGCGCAGCCGCCGACGCCGGAGTGGGGCGCGATGCTCAACGAGGCGCGCGCGGACATGGTGACGGCGCCGCACATCGCGATCTTCCCGAGCCTGGCGATCTTCCTGACCGTGCTCGCGTTCAACCTGCTCGGCGACGGGCTGCGCGACGCGCTCGATCCGAAACTGGAGCGCCGCTGATGCGCGATGCACCGATGTGGACGGCGACGCTGCCGTCCGGGCCGCGCGGCACGATCGCCGACGTGCCCGGCGTGACGGTCGGCCATTGCACGCTCGATGCGGGCAACGTGCAGACGGGCGTGACCGTCGTGAAGCCGCATCCGGGCGACGTGTACCGCAGCAAGGTGCCGGCCGGGGCGGCGGTGATCAACGGCTTCGGCAAGAGCGTCGGGCTCGTGCAGGTCGACGAACTCGGCACGCTCGAGACGCCGATCGCGCTGACCAATACGTTCGGCGTCGGCGCGCTCGCGCAGGCGCAGATACGCGCGGCGATCGCGGCGAATCCGCAGATCGGCCGCGACTGGTCGACCGTCAACCCGCTCGTGTTCGAGTGCAACGACGGCTATCTGAACGATATCCAGGCGTTCGCGGTCACGCCCGCGCATTACGACGACGCGTGCCGCGCGGCATCGCGTGACGTCGCACGCGGCGCGGTGGGCGCGGGGCGCGGGATGTCGAGCTTCGACCTGAAGGGCGGGATCGGTTCGGCATCGCGCGTCGCCGTCGCGGCCGGGCGGCCCTATACGGTCGGCGCACTCGTGCTCGCGAATTTCGGCCGGCTGCCGATGCTGACGCTCGGCGGCGTGCCGGTCGGGCGCATCGTCGCGCAACGGCGTGCGGCCGGGGCCGCACATGCGGCGCCGCCGGAGCAAGGATCGATCATCCTGTTGCTGGCGACCGACGCGCCGCTCGATGCGCGGCAACTGTCGCGGCTCGCGCGCCGCGCCGGGGCGGGACTGGCCCGCACGGGCTCGGTCTACGGGCACGGCAGCGGTGACATCGCGCTCGCGTTCTCCACCGCCTACACGATCGCGCACGACGCATCGACCCTCGCGCTGCCGGCCCTCGTCGCCGATGCGGCGCTCGATCCGCTGTTCATGGCCGCGGCCGAAAGCGTCGAGCATGCGATCGCCGACGCGCTGCTGCAGGCCGTGACGGTGGCCGGGCGCGACGGCCACGTGCGGCAATCGCTGCGCGATGCGGTGCCCGATCTCGATCGCCTGTTCAACGAAGGCCACGAAGGACGTCTTACCCAGTCATGAAGATCCTGATTTCGACCGACATCGAAGGCGTCGCCGGCGTATTTGCCATCGAGCAGACGCGCGCCGGCAATCCGGAATACGAGCGCGCGCGCCGCTGGATGACCGCCGAGGCGAACGCGGCGATCGAAGGCGCGTTCATGGGCGGCGCGCAGGCGGTGTGGGTCAACGATTCGCACGGCGGTTTCCGCAACCTGCTGCCCGACGGGCTCGATGCGCGTGCGCGTGTCGTGCTCGGCAAGCCGCGCACGCTCGGGATGATGACGGGCCTCGAGCAGCAGCCCGATCTCGTGTTCATGATCGGCTATCACGCGAAATCGCAGACGCGCGGCGTGCTCGCGCACACGATCAACAGCTTTGCGTTCACGCAGGTCTGGCTGAACGGCGTCGAACTCGGCGAAGCCGGGCTGTACGGTACGCTGGCGCGCGAATACGGCGCGCACGTCGCGCTGGCCACGGGCGACGACGTGTTCGCGGCGGAAACGCAGCCGCTGTTTCCGGACGCGCATTTCGAGACGGTCAAGACGGCCGGCGGCGCGTCGAGCGGCGATACGCTCACGCCCGCCGCGTCATGTGCGCGGATCGCAGCGGCTGCGCGCGAAGCGGTTGCGCACGCACTGTCGGCAGGCGTGCGCGCCGGCGCCCATCGGCCCGCGTCGGCCGCGTGCACGCTGCGCGTGCAGACGGCGGCGCAGGCCGACCTGTTCTGCGTGCTGCCGTCGCTGGAGCGCGTCGATGCGGTGACGCTGCGCTTCGACGGGCCTTCGGTCGAATATGTGGTGCGCACGCTGAACAGCTTGTCGGCGATGTCGTTCATGCTGCGGTGATGCGCATGACCGCCATGCTCCTTGCGCGCCGCGCGTCGTCAGGGGTTGCCGACGGGGTGCGCCGTCACGGCGAGCAGGAACGCTTCCATCGCGGCGACGAACGCGAGCGGCGTCTCGTTCATCGGGTAGTGGCCTGCATTGCGCAGCACGTCGACGGTGGCGAGCGGATAACGCCGCAGGTAGGTGCGGGCCACCAGTGCCGCGTCGAACGCCGGATCGTGCTCGCCGATCAGCACTTTCACCGGATGGATGCCGGCGATCTCGTCGCCGAAATCCGTATCGGCCCACGCGCGGAAGTACGCGCCGAACGCCGACGGCGAAGAACGGGCTGCCGAATACGCCGCTTTCCACTCGACCCAGGATGCGGGCAGCCGGCCGCCGGTGCTGCGATCGATGATGGTCCGGCGATCGGCGACGTGGTCGGCGGCGCGCTCGAATAGCGCACGTTTTTCCGCGTCGAACGGCAGGCCGCCGCACGGCACGGGCGTGACCGGCACCAGCGCGCGCACGCGCCCGGGCGCGATGACGGCGACTTTCTCGGCCGCCATCGCACCCATCGAATGGCCGACGATGCTGAAGGTCGCGAAATCGAGCGTGTCGGCCAGCGCGAGCGCGTCGGCGGCGATCTCGTCGATCGTGTAGTGGCCCGCTGCGTCGCGCATGCGGCCGTAGCCTCGGTAGTCCATGAATACATAGCTGAAGTGCTTGCGCGACAGCCACGCTTCGACGGGTTCGAACGCGTGGGCGTCGCCGAACCAGCCGGGCAGTACAAGAACAGGGTGGGGGCCGTCCCCCACGCGATGAAACGTATTCGGCATGTCCGCTCCGATGCAGTGGTAATCCGGCCGATCAGGCCGACGGGTCTTGCGGCCGTCAGGTCGCGCAAGGGTGGAGCGGATCGTAGATCGCGCGAAGGAGACCCGCCTTCGATATCGGGTCATTGATGATGGAATTCGGGCCGTGAGAAATACGCTGCTAGATCCCTACGAAAACATTCCCCGGAGCGTGGTCGTGACCGCGAATGACTATGCGGCGGGCACGACGTTTCCGGAACACGCGCACGGGCGCGGGCAATTCGCGTTCGCGTCGCGCGGCACGATCAGCGTGTCGACGCCGCACGGACGCTGGCTGGTGCCGCCGCAGCGCGCGTGCTGGGTGCCGGCCGGCGTGCGGCACGAAATGACGATGACCGGGCCGGTCACGATGCTCAACACGTTCGTGTCCGGCGCCGCCGCGCAGGAGGCGGGCCTGCCCGAGCAGTGCGGTGTGTATGGCGTATCGGCGCTGCTGCGGCAACTGATCGACGATGCGATCGACTTGCCGGCCCTGTACGACGTCGACGGGCGCGGGGGCAAGCTGATGGCGCTGCTGGTCGCGGAAATCGCGACGATGCCGCGCCTGTCGCTGCATGCGCCGCTGCCGGCCGACGCACGGCTGGCGAAGGTGTGCCGGCACCTGCTTGCCTCGCCGTCGATCGCGGCCGATCTCGACCAGGTCGCCGCGGACGCGGGCCTGAGCCGCCGCACGTTCACGCGGCAGTTCCGTGCGCAGACCGGCGTGAGTTTTGCCGTATGGCGCCAGCAGGTGTGCATGCTCGCGGCGATCGCGCGCCTGAGCGACGGTCAGCCGGTGACGCGGGTCGCGCTCGATCTCGGGTATGCGAGCGCCAGCGCGTTCACGTCGGCGTTTCGCCGCATTCTGGGTGATACGCCGAGCCGCTATCTGGAGATTCGGCGCTGACCGGAACGAAGTGACGCACGCCACGCCGGTGTGCCGGCCGCCGCCAAAAAATACGCGCCTGCCAACTTCGGTCAGACGCGTTTAAAGGCACTCGGTCAGAAAAAATGCGCGCCCAGCCTGCCGGGCGGTGTCGCGCATGACATGCGTAATTGTTTCCTGTTTCGATTCAATCTCATTGAAGCGTTGCGGATAGCGAAGAATACGCCGCATAACGCGCAAACGATATCGTGTCGGACTGGTGACTTGTGTGCTGTCGCAGCATGCGTTTCAATCGCGCGTTCGATGCAGGGGCAGGAGGCCCGTGGCAAGGCCGTCGGCACCCGCGATATGGCACGCTGCACCGCAGCATCGAATGATGACGACGGACCATGAAAAACGCCGCGTGGCGCGATGCCTGTCGGTATCGCGCCACGCGGCGGTGCGGTAGCGGGCGAAGCCGGCGTGAGCCGGCCCGCGCGTCACACGTCGAAGAACACGGTTTCGTCCGGCCCCTGCATGCGGATGTCGAAGCGGTAGACGACCGGGCGACCCGGCTGCGCGTCGCGTTTCGCGACGAGCGTCGCGCGGCGTTCGGCCGGCACCGCGTTCAGCACGGGGTCGGCTGCGTTTGCGGCGGCTTCGTCGTCGAAGTACACGCGCGTGAATGCATGAGTGAGGATCCCGCGCATCATCACGGTCACGTTGATGTGCGGCGCTTCGCCGGCGGCGAGGCGGCCCGGCTTCACCGTCTCGACGACGAAGCGCTGCTGCGCATCGGTGCCGGTGCCGACCCGCGCGAAGCCCGTGAAGCCGGATTTCGCGATGTCGTCGCGCGACGTGGGGTAGCGGCCCGCGCCGTCCACCTGCGTGAACTCGAGCACCGCGTCGCCGACGACGTTGCCGTCACCGTCGAACACCTGGCCGACCAGCAGCACGTGTTCGCCTTCGGCGTGTGCCGCGGCGATCGTCGGCGTGAACAGGCTCTTCAGGTCGTAGTCGTATTGCTGCGGGCACAGGCCGTACGCGAAGTACGGGCCGACCGTCTGCGAAGGGGTTTGCTTCAGCGTCGTCATGGTTCAGCGCTCCATCGGGGTAGCGTCGCGGCCGCGCAGCACGATGTCGAATTCGTAGCCGAGCGCATAGCCTTCTTCGGTGATGTCCATCGAGAAGCGCGAGATCAGGCGATCGCGTGCGGCCTCGGGCGTGCCCTGGAAGATCGGGTCGTACGCGAGCAGCGGGTCGCCGGGGAAGTACATCTGCGTGACGAGACGCGAGCCGAAGTAATCGCCGAACAGCGAGAAGTGGATGTGATTCGGGCGCCACGCGTTCGGATGGTTGCCCCACGGGTATGCGCCGGGCTTGATCGTCAGGAAGCGGTAGCGGCCTTCGTCGTCGGTCAGGCAACGGCCCGCGCCGAGGAAGTTCGGGTCGAGCGGCGCGTCGTGCTGGTCGACCTTGTGCACGTAGCGGCCGGCCGCGTTCGCCTGCCATACCTCGACGAGCGTGTTGCGCACGGGCTTGCCGCCTTCGTCGAGCACGCGGCCGGTGACGACCATGCGCTCGCCGAGCGGCTCGCCGTTCTTCACGGCGTTCTTCGTCAGGTCATGGTCGAGCGCGCCGAGATCTTCGGCGCCGTAGACGGGCGCGTACTGGTCGCGGAGCTTCTCCTTCAGCGGGATCAGCGGGCGCGTCGGGCCGCGCTTCACGGACGAACGGTACTCGGGGTGGATATAGGCCGGATGCGACGGCCAGTCGCGCGGCGTGAGGATCGTGGGGGAATCCATCGGGGCGTCTCCTGATAGGTCTTTCGCGAAGTGGATGGCACGACTGTAGCCAATCCGGAAAGTTATGCAAAATGACCTTTTTTAGCAAATCGCATAACTGTTCGTTATGTTCGATGCGCCAATGAAAATTCCGCCGGACAGGATGCCTGTCCGGCGGAAAAAGCGATCGGGCTTCGCGTCGTCGGTGACGACCCCGTGCACGGCCCTCCAGCCAGCCCGTCGCCGCTTTTTTGTGTTGTCGTTCTTGTTGTTATCCGGTCTCCCTGAGCGCCTGTTATGACGGGCGGCCGGGATCGAACACGATCCCGTCGAATTCGAGTGACAGGGTGCCGCTGCGCAGCAGTGCGGCCGGCGTCGCATCCCGGTCGGCACCGAGCACGTCGCTCACGTAGCGCGCGCAGAACCCGCGCCGCGTCCGCAGGTTGAAGCGGTTGCCGAGCAGGGCGTCGATCCGTTGTTCGGCGATTGCGTGCACCTGGCGCTGCGCATCGGCGGTCGGCGCCGCGACGCGACGGGCCAGCGCGATGCGTCCGCCGTCGGTACGGGCGACGAAGCGCGACAGCGGCGTGAGCTTCGTCCACGCCAACGCGGATTCGGCGATCACGGGCTCGTCGCCCGACGTGTCGACGACGATGCCGAAGCGATTGGCCCACGCACCCGTCGCGCCTGCCGCGTCGCGCGGCGCATTCGCCGGCACGCGGATGAACACGAGATCCCCGACGTGCGCGCTGGCGGCCAGCGTGCGGACCGTGGCGAGCGGCATCGTGCGATCCGTGTCGCGGGCATCGCGCGGGGCGGGGTGATGCGATTCGTAGGCAGCGGTGTCGGTTCGGGGGGGCATGTCGGCTCCGTCGTTCAGTGACAGCACGGAGCGGATTATGCAGACAAGTATCCGAATGTGTTCATCTGCGCGCGCAGGTAGCCTAATATCTGACCTCGAGCATCACTTTTCGATACCAAAATGACCGAAACTGCCCAACTCATCGACATGCTGAAGCGCCAGCTGAAGGCGCAGGGCATGACCTACCGCGACGTCGCACGTGCGCTCGACGTTTCCGAGACCAGCGTGAAGCGGCTGTTCGCCAGCGGCCGCTTCACGCTGGAGCGCGTCGTGGAGATCGCCCAGCTGCTCGGCTATACGCTGGCCGAGCTCGTACAGGAGGCGTCCGCATCGGCACCGAGGCTGCACGTGCTGACCGAGCAGCAGGAGGCGCTGCTCGTGTCCGACGACAAGCTGTTGCTCGTCGCCGTCTGCGCGATCAACTACTGGACGGTGCAGGACATCGTGTCGGCCTATCAGGTGACGAAGGCCGAGTGCGTGAAATACCTGCTGATGCTCGACCGGATGAACGTCGTCGCGCTGTTGCCGGGCGACCGGATTCGCGTGCGCGTCGCGCGCGATTTCGACTGGCTGCCGGGCGGGCCGATCCGCCGTTACTTCCATGCGCACGCGCTCGGCGATTTCCTCGACAGCCGCTTCGACGGCGAAGGCGAGACGATGACGTTCTCGCAGGGGATGCTGACGGAGGCTGCTTCCGCCGAGCTCGAACTGGAATTGCGCCGGCTGCGCAGCAAGGCGGCCGCGCTGCATGCGGAATCGTCGTCGGCACCGCTCGCGCAGAAGCGCGGCACCAGCTTGCTGATCGCGAAGCGGATGTGGGAGCCGGCCGGTTTCCAGGCACTGCGGCGCAACGCGTGACGCGTGACGTCTCGTCGAGCGCTTGGGGCTATCCGGAAAGTTATGCAAAATGGCATTTCATCGTCAATCGCATAACCACCTGTTATGAATAACCGTATCGCGGACGGCCGCGTCAAGTTTCGGCATCTGCAGTGCTTTCTCGCGGTCGCGCAACTGGGCGGCGTGCAGAAGGCAGCCGAAAGCCTGTCGATCACGCAGCCGGCCGTGTCGAAGACGATCGCCGAGCTGGAGGCGATCCTCGGCGTGAAGCTGTTCGAGCGCGGCCGGCAGGGCGCGCAGCCGACCCGCGAGGCGCAACTGTTCATGCCGCACGCGAACGCGTGCGTGCTGGCGTTGCGGCAAGGTGTCGGGCTGCTCGCGCGCGAAGGCGGGGCCGCCGCGGCGACGCTGGAAATCGGCATGCTGCCGACCGTCGCGGCATCGCTCGCGCCCGCGTTGATGAAGGCGCTCGCGGAGCGCTGGCCGCGCGTCGTCGTGCGGATCGCGACGGCCGCGAACGCCGATCTGCTCGAGCGCCTGAAGTCCGGCGCGATCGAGTGCGCGATCGGGCGGCTGTCGGAGCCGGAGCGGATGATCGGGCTCGCGTTCGAGCAGTTGTACAACGAGCCGCTCGTTGCCGTCGTGCGCGCCGGGCATCCGCTGCTCTCGAATGCGGCGCCGGCGGCCGAGCTTGCGCGCTATCCGGTCGTGCTGCCGCCGTTCGGCACGCTGATCCGCCAGTCGGCCGAGCAGCTGCTTGGCGCTTGCGGCGTGCCGCCGCTGGATTCGTTCATCGAGGTGCTGTCGGTGTCGGTCGCGCGTGCGCTGGCACTCGAAAACGACGCGGTCTGGTTCGTGCCGCTCTATGCGGCCGAATACGACCTGTCGGCCGGCGCACTGGCACGCCTGCCGCTGCCGTCGGCGGGCACCGACGAGCCGGTCGGGCTGGTGCTGCGCACCGATGCGCAGCCGTCGCCGGTCGCGCGGACGCTGATCGACGCCGTGCGCGACATCGCGCGGTCGCGGTTCGGCGAGACGCGTGAACGCGGGGCGTCACGCGCGGCGCGCAAGCCGGCTCGTCGCGACGATTGAGCCGGCGGACCGCCCGCCGTTCCCGGCTGCCGGATTGGCCATCCGGTCAGTAGCCGGCTGCGGGGTGCTTGGCATATCGTACCGATTTTGGTACGATTGGTGTCAGGACGATGACGAGACAGCAGATCCAGGTCACGCTCGGCGTGCGGTTCTTCCAGACGGCCCGTGGCAACGAGCCGGTGCGCGAATGGCTGAAGGCGCTCGGGCAAGCGGAGCGAAGGGCGATCGGCGAAGAGATCAAGACCGTTCAACTCGGCTGGCCGCTCGGCATGCCGCTGGTTCGGAAGATGGCGCAGGATCTGTGGGAGATCCGCGTGATGTTGCCGGGGCGGAGCGCCCGCGTGCTGTTTACGGTCGTCGGCGACACGATGGTCCTGCTGCACGGCTTCTTCAAGCAGTCGCGGGCCACGCCGTCGGACGATCTCGATGTCACCGTCGCGCGCCTGAAAGCGCTGATGCGCGCCATCTGAATTCCCCGGTCGCGCCGGAACACACCGTCTTCGACGGTCAGGCCGCCGGCAACGCCATGCACTGGAGTACCCATGACGACCACGAACAATCCGCATATCGGCAGCGATTTCGATACCTTCCTCGAGGAGGACGGCAATCTCGAGGCGGCCACCGCCACCGCGATCAAGCGCGTGATCGCGTGGCAGATCGGCCAGGAAATGAAGGCGCAGCAGATCACGAAAACCGCGATGGCCGCACGGATGAAAACCAGCCGCGCCGCGCTCAACCGCCTGCTCGACGAAACCGACACGAGCCTCACGCTGGCGACGCTCGCGAGCGCGGCCACCGCGCTCGGCAAACGGCTCAGCTTCGAGCTGGTGCCCGCCTGACGGGCGCGCAGCATCGGCGGCGGCCGAGGCTGCGCCCCCACGCATGATGCACGCGGCGGCGTGGCCGGCAATCCGGCCAGCGGTTCGGTGATGTCAGCCCGCGCGTCGCCGCAAGCAGGCGCGTGTCGACCCCGCGCGCAGCTGCCGGGTCACTGACGCGGCCCGGCCACCTGCAGATAGAGCAGCGCCCCGCCCGCGAGCAGCAGCGGGCACAGGATGTACCAGCCGGTCGTCAGGAACAGCCCGGCCACCGCGACCAGCGAAATCCATGCGCAACGGTGTGCGATGCCGCCGCGCGGCAGCAGTTTCAGCGCGGCGGCCGCGCCGAGCCCGTACACCATCACGAAGCACCCGGAGGTGACGAGCACGAGCGGCTTCGGCCCGACGTCCGACAGCGTCGTCGCAGCGAGTGCGATCACGGCGAGCAGGGCGATCACGCCGAGGCTGCGACGCGGGACGCCGCCGACCTGGCTGCCCTGCGCGAGCCACGCGGGCAATGCGCCGTCGCGCCCGAGCGCCGCGCCGAGCTTGGCCGCGCCCGCGAAATACGCGTTCATCGTACCGAGCGTGAGCAACAGGGCGGCTGCGGCGGCCAGCACCTGCGCATGGCCGCCGATGCCGCCCGCGATCAGTTCGGCGAGTGGCGCACCCGATCCGCCCGCGGACGGCCCGAGCACCGTCACGCTCGTGGCAGCAACCGACAGATACAGAAACCCGACCACCACGACCGCGATTCCCGCCGAGCGCGGCATGTCGTGCGCGGGCCGGCGGAATTCGGCCGCGAGATGCGTGATCGCTTCCCAGCCGGCGAAACTCCACACGAGCAGCGCGGCAGCCTGGCCGACCGCGAGCCAGCCGTGCGGCGCGAACGGATGCAGGTTCGCGGTGCGTGCATGCGGCGCGGAGGCGAGCACCGCGGCGAGCAGCAGCGTGACGAGCAGTGCCGACAGCACGAGCTGCATGCGGCCCGAAACCGTGACGCCGAATGCATTCGCGGCCGACACGGTCGCGATCAGCGCGGCAGCGGTGACGATGACCGTCGTGTGCCCGCCGCCCGTGACGGCCGCGACGTATGCGCCGCCGAACATGGCGGCGGCCGGTGCGCCGGCCGGTACCGCGAAGTAGAAGCACCATCCGACGATCGCAGCGGCTTTCGGCCCGAATGCGCGCCGCGCGTAGGTCGAGACGCCGCCTGCGTCGGGATAGCGCGCGCCGAGTGCGGCGAAGGTGGCCGCGAGCGGCCCGGACAGCACGACCAACGCCGCCCAGGCAAGTAGCGAGGCCGGCCCCGCCACCTCGGCGGCCAGTGCGGGCAGCGCGATCACGCCGGTGCCGAGCACCGCGCCGATATAGAGCGCGGCGCCCTGGAAAATCGTCAGCGAGCCCGCGTGATGAGCGGCGGGCGATTCGACATGCGAGGGCATGGACGGCAGTCTCCGGAAGTCTTGTTGTGTTCGAGCGCGGGCGCTCGCGCGGAAAATCGTTCGATGCTACCCGAACGACGGCGGCAGCGCGGCCCGGCGATCAGTAGTCCGTGCGGTGTCGTGTGTCAGCCGATGTCAGCAGTGGCGTGCGAGCCGCAGGCGGGCATCCTCGCGCGCGGCGGGCGACAGCTCGGGGGCGTAGTGGAACGCGCCCGAAACCAGCGAGGCGACGGGCACGCCGTCGCGGAACAGCACGCGATTGCCGGCCAGTGCCGGCACCTTGTCGCCGGGCAGCAGCGTGCCGGCAAGATTCAGCGGATCGGCGCCCGTCACGCACACGTACTGTCCGTCACCGGGTTGCCGCCGCATTTCGCGCAGGATCGGAATCGCTTCGGGCAACGCGAACTGTTCACCCGCGAGCCCGGCGACGAAGCGTCCGCCGCGAATCTCGCCGCGCGCTTCGAGGCGCTGCAGTACCCGCACGAGTTCACGCCAGCTCGGCAGCCAGTCGGCTTCGCGTTCGAGCAGCCGCCAGAACACGACGCCGTAGCGGCGCAGCAGCGTCCAGGCGATGTGTTCGAGCGCGTCGGGGTCGGTCGCGGCCTGGCCGCGTTTCGGTGCGGGCGCATCGGCCGGCGGCGCATGACGTTGCACGAGTGCCCAGCGGCCCGCGTCGTCCATCCCGCCGATCAGCGCACCGCCGCGCCGGGTGCGTGGCGCATAGGTCGCGCTGCGCTTGACGGCGGGCTTCAACAGCGCACGCAGGCCCGCGTAGCTGTCCGCATTCACGAGGCCGGCCGACACGAGTTCGCCGAGCGCCTGTTCGAGTTCGACGGGCAGCATGTGCAGGTCGTCGAGCAGCGCGTCGAAGAACATCGCGCCATGCGCGGCGAGGGCGTCACGTACCTGCGTGGCCCGCGCGGACAGCGCCGGTTGCGCGTCGGGATCGCGCAGCGCCTGCCATGCGGAGAGGTGGCGGCGCGGCAGCAGCACGATCGGCGTCGTCTTCACGGGTGTGCCGGCTGCGCGCGCCGGCGCGCCGATGCGTGTCCAAACGAGCTTGCCCGAGCGGCACAGCTCGTCGAGCCCACCCGCCATGTAGTCGGTGAGCCGCGCGGGCAGCAGCGCGTCTTCCCAGGCGCTTGCCGCGGCCTCGTAGCCTTCGAGCTGTTCGACCACGGCCGCGAGAGCGTCGCGGCCCGTGCCGCGCGTGTCCGGTGTCAGGTGTTGCCAGTGGAACAGGAACCGCATGAAATCGGCGCGCTCGACCGGCTCGATCTCGCGGCGCAGGCGCTTCACCGTATAGCGATGAATGCGCGCAAGCAGATGGCGTTCGCACCATTCGTCCGTCGTCGCGCCCGGCGTGAACCGGCCGCGCATCACATAGCCTTCGCGCTCCAGCGCCGCGAGTGCCGTCGCGATCGACGCAGGCGGCAGGCCGAGCGGTGCCGCGATCGCGTCGAGTGCAAGCGGCCCGAAGCCGGTGAGCCGCGCGCGGATCACGTCGACGAGTGCGGCGTCCGATTCCCACGGCTGCGCGCACGCGGCCGGCACCTTGAGCGCCGGCACGATGCGTGCGTCGGGATGCAGTGCACGCAGGCATACGAGTCGTTCGACCGGCACCCATAGCGCGGTGCCGTCCGGCGCGACGAGTTTCGTCGCACGGCGGCGTTCGGCGAGTTCCGCGAGCCGGTCGAGCCAGCCTTCGTGTTGGCGTGCTTCGCTGTCGGCGATGCACGCGAGCGTGAGCAGCGCGTCGTGCATTTCGTCGGCGTCGCGCACGAGCGGCCAGGCTTCGTCGCGTACGGCATCGATCGCGTCGGCGTCGAGCGCGCCGAGATCGTCGGTCGATTCGGGATCGCTCCAGCGGCGCGACTGCACGGCCTGCGTGCGGCGTTCCTCGAGCGGTGCATCGTCGAGGAACGCGTAGGGTTTCGCGTTCAGGATCTCGGCCGCGAGCGGCGACGGCGCGGGCAGGTCGCGCGCGACGAGCTCGATCGCGCCGCTTTCGATCCGGCGCAGCAGCGCAAGCCAGCCCTCGGTGTCCATCGCGTCGTGCAGGCAGTCGTCGAGCGTCTGGTCGACGAGCGGGTGATGCGGGATCTCGCGCTCGCCGACGATGTTCTCGAGGCACGCGACCTGATCGGGGAACACGGTCGCGAGCAGGTCGTCGCTCTTCATCCGCTGCAGTTGCGGCGCGGTGCGCTTGCCGCCGGTGAAGCGCGGCAATGCGAGCGCGGTGGTCGCGTTCCAGCGCCAGCGCACGCCGAACATCGGCGCGTCGAGCAGGGCCTGCACCAGCACGTGCTCGGCGCTCGCCGAACGCAGGTAGCGCCACACTTCGTCGAGCGCGAAGCTGTGCGCGAGCGACAGCGACAGGATGATCGCGTCGTCGGTCGCGGCCGCCTGCAGTTCGAAGTTGAAACTGCGGCAGAAGCGCTTGCGCAGCGCGAGCCCCCACGCGCGGTTGATGCGGCTGCCGAACGGCGAATGGATCACGAGCTGCGTGCCGCCCGATTCGTCGAAGAAGCGCTCCATCACGAGCGTGTCCTGCGTCGGCAACGCGCCGAGCGCGGCGCGCGTGCGCGCGAGATAGTCGGCGATCTGGTGCGCGGCGTCGGGCGACAGGTGCAGATCGTCGACGAGCCAGCGCAATGCCGGCGCGAGCCGGCTGTCGGCCGGGCTGGCAGGGGTGGCACGGGAGACGTCGTTTCGTACACTGATCGCGGCTTCGGCTTCGGCTTCGGCTTCGGCTTCGGCTTCGGCTTCGGCTTCGGCTTCGGCTTCGGCTTCGGCTTCAACGCGTCGCGTCGATTTTGCACCGCCTTTGGTCTTGGCTTTGGTCGTCGCCTTTGTTTCAGCCGTCGTCTTCCCGCGGATATCGTCGTCAGTGCGTTCACCGCCTCGGGCATGCGCTTGCCGCTCGCCGTCGGCGAACAGCCCGTCGAGCCGCGCGCGCAGCCGGCCGACCGCCGCCGATAATTCGTCGCTGCGCCCCGGCGCCTCGCCGAGCCAGAACGGGATGTTCGGCGACTGCCCCTGCGCATCCTCCACCCGCACGCGGCCCGTTTCCACGCGAATGATCCGGTACGACTGGTTGCCCAGCTGGAACACGTCGCCGGCCAGGCTCTCGATCGCGAAATCCTCGTTGACCGTGCCGACCTGGATGCCCTGCGGTTCGAGCAGCACCGCGTAATCGGCCATGTCGGGGATCGTGCCGCCCGACGTCGTGGCGGTCATCATCGCGTTGCGGCGCCCGCGCACGGTGCCGCCGACCACGTCGCGATGCAGGTAGGCGCCGCGCACGCCGCGCCGGCTCGTGAAGCCTTCGGCGAGCATCTTCATCACTTCGTCGAAGCGCTCGCGCGTCAGCCGCGCATACGGCGCCGCGCGCGTGAAGCTCGCGTACAGCGCGTCCTCCTGCCACTCCGCGCACGCCACTTCGGCGACGATCTGCTGCGCGAGCACGTCGAGCGGTGCTTCGGGAATGCGCAGCGTGTCGAGCTCGCCGCGCTGCACGCAATCGAGCAGCGCCGCGCATTCGACGAGCTCGTCGCGCGACAGCGGGAACAGCCGGCCCTTCGGCACGCCGCCGACATGGTGCCCGGAGCGGCCGACGCGCTGCAGGAACGGTGCGATCCCGCGCGGCGAGCCGACCTGGCAGACGAGATCGACGTCGCCGATATCGATGCCGAGTTCAAGTGATGCCGTGGCGACGAGCAGTTTCAGTTCGCCGCGCTTCAGGCGCTGCTCGGCGTCGAAGCGGTGCTCCTTCGCGAGACTGCCGTGATGCGCTGCGATCGCTTCCTTGCCGAGCCGGTCGGCGAGATGGCGCGCCATGCGCTCGGCGGTGCGCCGCGTGTTGACGAACACCAGCGTCGTGCGATGCGCGGCTGCGAGGCCGGCGATGCGGTCGTACACCTGTTCCCACACGTCGGTTGCCATCACGGGTTCGAGCGGCACGTTCGGCAGTTCGAGCGCGAGGTCGCGCTCGCGCGTGTGGCCCGTGTCGATGATCGTGCAGTCGCGCGGCGCGTCAGCCGGGCCGCCGACCAGGAAGCGCGCGACCGCATCGATCGGTTTTTGCGTCGCCGACAGTCCGATACGCGGCAGCGCACGGCCGGCCAGCGCGTCGAGACGTTCGAGCGACAACGCGAGATGGCTGCCGCGCTTCGATGACGCGAGCGCATGGATTTCGTCGACGATGACCGAGCGCACGTTCGACAGCATTCGTCGCCCCGACGTGGACGACAGCAGCACGTACAGCGACTCGGGCGTCGTCACGAGGATGTGCGGCGCGCGCTTGCGCAGCGCGGCGCGCTCGGCTTGCGTCGTGTCGCCGGTGCGCACGGCGGTGCGGATCGCCGGCACCGGCAAGCCGAGTTGCGCGAGCGATTCGGCGATGCCGGCCAGCGGCGCATCGAGGTTCACGTGGATGTCGTTCGACAGCGCCTTCAGCGGCGACACGTACACGACGAGCGTTGCGTCGGGCAGCGTGCCGTCGTGCGCCAGCGCATCGCGCACCAGATCGTCGAGTGCACACAGGAAGGCGGTGAGCGTCTTGCCGGAGCCGGTCGGTGCCGCAACGAGCGTCGATCGGCCGGCCTTGATGTGCGGCCACGCGAGCGCCTGCGCGCCGGTGGGCGCGGTGAACGTGCGCCGGAACCACGCGGCGACGGCCGGGTGGAACACGTCGAGCGCACTGGCGGCAGGGCGGGTAGTGGTGACGTCCATCGGAGCGTTGAAATGGGGTGCAAGCGCGCGGAGGGCGCGGGTGCGAATCGAATCGTCAGTGTGCCAGACGTCGCGCGTGCGCGCCGGGCACGTGTGGCGACGATTCCGCTTCAGATGGGGGCCGTCACCGCACTTTCAACGAACGGAAAGTTGCATGCGTGTCGGCACGCCGATCGCGTGCCGAATTGAGTCGAATTGCAATCAAACGCGATTGAGCCAGCCGAGCCAGTGCTCGAGCAGCGGTGCACGCGAGCACAGCGACTGCGCGAGCCACAGCGTGCCGCCCCAGGCGGCGGCCACGACGATCAGGTCGCAACGCCCGCTCTTCCACAGGTTGAGCGAGTGACGCCGCCAGATCCACGGCACGCCGAGCGGGTTCGGCCAGTCGGCGAGCAGGTGCATCAAGCCGCCGCATGCGAAGCCGAACAGCGGCGCGGCCCACAGCGGATGCGGATGATGGATGAGCCCGTGCCACCCGAGCGCCAGCAGCGCGATCCAGCCGATGCCCCAGTGCGTGACGGTGCGATGCGTGATCCACAGGCGGCGCTTGCGGCTCCACCATGCGACTTCGAGCCAGTCGGGCGCGGTGCCGCCCGCGACGCCGGCCGCGAACGCGGCGAACAGGCTCGAATGCCACGGGCCGGTCGCGCCGGTTTGTGCGACGAGGACGGCGGCGGCGACACCGGCCGCGAAGCCGGACGCATGATGCGCATTGTGTGATGCCATAGGAAGCGAGACGGGGAAACGTGAAGCGATGCGTGCGCGAAAAATGATGCACCGCGAAAGCGGGGCGCTATCTTCGCAGATCGGCCCATGCAGCGGGAGGGACGTTTGCAGATTTTTTTGCACGGGTCGCGTAGCCTTCCGCGCAGTTCGCAACTTTCGGTTTTTTGTGCGTTGCGTGATGACGGGTGCCGCGGACGTACACGTCAGACGCGCACCGTGTGCAATTTCGACCGATCTGCATGCATGTTCAGAAGCCGCGGCATGACCGAGGGCAGATAACAATGCGCTTTCGTTGCACGCCCCGTGTTCGACCCTTTTTGTCCCCCTATACTACGAAACCGGAGATGGCCGTCGGCGCGCCGGCGGCCATGAGCGGAACAGGTGCTTTTCCTGCCTGAAGGAGATCCATATGGGGGACGTGCAATGACTACGCTGAATCGCTTCAAATCATCCGCTGTCGTGCTCGCGACGGTGGCCGGCATCGGCTTCCTGCCGAACGCGCCCGTCTATGCGAAGGGGCCGCAGCCGGCCATCCTGACGAGTTCGGCGGTCGCGGTGGCCGACAAGTACAGCGCGGATGCCGCGGAGCGGATCTTCAAGGAAGGCGGCAACGCGATCGACGCGGCCGTCGCGATCGCGTTCACGCTCGCCGTCACGTATCCGGAAGCCGGCAACATCGGCGGCGGCGGCTTCATGACGATCTACAAGGACGGCAAGCCGTACTTCATCGACTACCGCGAGCGCGCGCCGCTCGCCGCGACGAAGGACATGTATCTCGACAAGGACGGCAACGTCGTCAAGGGCATGAGCCTGTACGGCCCGCGCGCGGTCGGCGTGCCGGGCACGGTCGCGGGCATGTGGGAAGCGCAGAAGCGCTTCGGCAAGCTGAAGTGGAAGCAGGTGCTCGCGCCGGCGATCCACTATGCGCGTGACGGCTTCGTCGTCGACGAGCAGCTCGCGCAGCGCGGCGTCGACGCATCGAAGGAGTTCGGCGGCAAGACCAACTTCGACAAGTATTTCTCCGGGCTGAAGGCGGGCGTGAACTTCAAGCAGCCGGATCTCGCCGAAGTGCTCGCGCGCATCGCGAACGACGGCGCGGAAGGTTTCTACAAGGGCAAGACGGCCGAGCTGATCGCCGCGTCGATGAAGACCGGCGACGGCAACGGGCTGATCACCACCGAGGATCTCGCGCAGTATCGCGCGGTGTGGCGCCAGCCGGTGCAGGCGAAGTGGAACGGCTATGACGTGATCACTGCGCCGCCTCCGAGCTCGGGCGGCATCGGCCTCGTGCAGCTGCTGAAGATGAAGGCCGACCTCAAGCAGGACTTCGAGGGCGTGAAGCTCAACTCGCCGCAGTACATCCACCTCGTTGCGGAAATCGAGAAGCGCGTGTTCGCCGATCGTGCGCAGTATCTCGGCGATCCGGATTTCTACAAGGTGCCGATCGCGCAGCTGACCGACGATAAGTACATCGCGAAGCGGGCGGGCGAGGTCAACCCGAAGGAGCCGTCGGATACGAAGAGCGTGCAGCCGGGCCTCGGCACGACGATGCCGGAGAAGGCTGAAACGACGCACTTCTCGGTGGTCGACAAGTGGGGCAACGCGGTGTCGAACACGTACACGATCAACGGCTATTTCGGCTCGGGCGTGATCGCCGACGGCACGGGCATCGTGCTGAACGACGAGATGGACGACTTCTCCGCGAAGCCGGGCGTCGCGAACATGTTCGGCGTGGTCGGCAGCGATGCGAACGCGATCGAACCGAAGAAGCGCCCGCTGTCGTCGATGTCGCCGACGATCATGACCAAGGACGGCAAGGTGTCGCTCGTGATCGGCACGCCGGGCGGCTCGCGAATCTTCACGTCGATCTTCCAGGTGATCAACAACATCTACGACTTCAAGATGCCGTTGAAGGAGGCCGTCGGCGCGATGCGCTTCCATCACCAGCTGCTGCCGCCGAACACGATCTTCTGGGAGCCGTACCACCCGATCGAAGGCGAACTCGCGAAGCAGATCGAGGCGCGCGGCTATACGCTGAAGGGGCAGGATTTCAGCGGCGACATCCAGGTGATCAAGATCGACGGCAAGACGCCGGAGGCGATGGCCGATCCGCGCGGGCGTGGCGTGACGCGGATCATCCACTGACGTGAAGGGGCGCGTGCGCGGGTGCGAAGGCGGCCGCGCACGCCATGTTCCGCAGCCGGGTGTCGTGCAGCCGGCTGCGGAACGCACTCAGCCGGTGGTCCGGATGAATTCGGCGATGCGCGCCGCGATGGCGTCGGGGGCATCCTCGAAGCAGTAATGTCCGACGCCCGCCAGCCGCTCGACGGGCGCGGACGGAAACAGTGCCGTGAAGAGCGGCAGGAAGTGTTCGGCGCCGAGCGTTCGATCGGCGTTTCCCCAGATCGCGAGCGCGGGCTTGTCGCGTATCGCGCGCAGCGCCGCCGCATCGGGTTCCTCGAACCGGTGCGCGCCAGCGGCAAACCCGCGGGCCCATCCGATCGCGCCGACGCAGTCCTCCGGCTGCGCGAACGGCGCACCGTATGCGGCGATCCACGTGTCGTTGATCACCGCGTGATTTTCGAACCCGTTCAGCTTCAGCGTGCTCAGGATATTGAAGCCGAGCTGGCCGAGCACCGTCTCCAGCGTATCGTCCGCCGCCGCGCGTGCGATCCACTGGAACCACGGCGCAGTGCGACCGTTCGCGTTCAGGCGTTCGACCAGATCGGGTTGGCCGAACGGCGTCGGCCCGTTCGCGGACACGATCCGCCGGATGCGGTCCGGATGCCGCGCGGCCAGCCCCATGCCGACCGGGCCGCCGAAGTCGTGCATCACGAGCGTGATGCGATCGAGGCCGCGCGCGAGCACGAAGCGCTCCAGGTTGTCGACATGGTCCTGCAGCCAGTAGCTGCGGTCCTGCGGCGTCGCGCTTTTGCCGAAGCCCATGTGATCGGGGACGACGACGCGGTGCGTCGGACTCAGCGCGGCAATCAGATGGCGGAACAGATAACCCCACGTGGGTTCGCCATGCAGGCAAAGGAGGGTTTCGCCGTCGTGCGGACCTTCGTCCACGTAGTGCATCCGGAAGCCGGATGCGTCGTCGAAATGCGGGGCGAATGGAAAGGTGCCGTCGAATGTGGCATCGGACCGGATCATCGAACGCTCCTTCGGATAGTCGGATAGTTTGGTTTCAAATTGAAACCGAATCCAAGCGTAGGATATCGGGTTGCAAGTTGCAACCGAAAAGATTGCCCCGATAGCCGCCGAATGACCGAGCCGTGGGCGCGTGATGACGCATCGGAAAGGAGCAGTGCCGGAATTTGTCGGCTGGAAATAGGAGTTGAAGTGCCAATCTGACCCGAATCGGCCGTTCCATTCGGCGATCGCGAACAGTCGGGCGTCGGGCGATTGATCTTTCGTTCGACGAGTTTTATATTGCAACCATTCATTTCACCGAAAACGACCGCCGTTTCACCTGCATACCGGGAACGGCATCGCCCCATGCAACGATGAACAGACGAACCACGCACGAAGAATCCCCCTGCGGCGTTGCCCGCCCGCTGGACGCGATCGGCGACTGGTGGTCGCTGCTGATCGTCCGCGACGCGTTCGACGGGCTGCGCCGCTTCGGCGAATTCCAGAAGAATCTCGGGCTGGCCAAGAACATCCTGGCCGCGCGTCTGCGCAACCTGGTCGCGCACGGGATCATGGACATCGTGCCGGCCGCGGACGGTGGTGCGCATCACGAATACGTGCTGACCGAGAAAGGGCGCGGCCTGTTTCCGCTGCTCGTCGCGCTGCGGCAGTGGGGCGAGGATTTCTTCTTCGAACCGGACGAGGCACACGTGCTGCTCGTCGACCGGAAGAGCGGTTTGCCGGTCAGGAAACTGGAGCTGCGTTCGCAGGACGGGCGCGTGCTCGGGCCGGAGGACACGGTCGTGTTGCCGCCGCCGGACTGATGGGCGGCGACCAGGCTCGCACCGCGCTCAACTCCGGTCGCTCGCCGCGTTGCTTTCGAGGAAGCTGTCCACCGCGATCAACGACTGTTCGTCGAGCGTACCCAGCACGCTTTTCAGCTTCAGCTGCAGCTTCAGCGCGTCGAGATAGCTGTCGAACAGCTTCTGCCGGATGCCCGAGATATCACGGCGCAGGTTCAGCGTTTCGTACGTCGTGCTGTAGCCGACCTGATGCGCCTTCATCGACGAATCGTACGCGAGCCGCGCGGCCTGCAGCGACTGCTGCAGCGCGCGGATGCGCTTGCCGACCGATTCGAGCGCGGACAGCGCCTCGCGATGATCGGTGCCCAGTTGCTCCTCGACCTCGCGCAGCCGGTTGCGGTATTGCTCGGTCACGTGTTCGGCTTCCACCTGCCGGTAGTACACGCTGCCGCCGGAGAAGATCGGAATCGTCACCTGCACGCCGACCGCGCTCTGATGGAAGTCGGAGCGATCGGTGAGCCCGCGCAGGTTCGGGTTGAGCCCGCGCGAATACGACGCAAACAGGTCGACGGTCGGCAAGTGCTCGGCGCTGACGCGCTTCGCGGCGAGCCGCGCGACCTGGACGTCGCGATACGCCTGCCGGTACGCGGGGTTGTCCTGCGGCGCGTAGTCGCCCGACGGAATGCGCGGCGACGACCCGCGCATCGCGAGCCGCGGCCAGCGTGAGAAATCGATCGTCGAACCGAGCAGCGTCTCGTAGCGCGCGCGGCGTGCGTCGACGTCGGTTTGCGCGAGGGCTTCGTCGGATTGCGCGAGGCTGCGGCGCGCCTCGATTTCCGCCGTATCGCCGATCGTCTTCATCCCGAGCTGCGCCATGCGTCGCGTATCGCTTTCGAGCCGGGTGAGCGCGTTCACTTCGTCGTCGGCCGACTGCAGTTTCTCGCGCGCGCTCAGCAGGTCGAAGCACGCGTTCGCGACGCGCAGGATCAGGTCCTGCCGCGCCACCTCGAGCTTCTGTTTCGCCGATTCCTCGTACTCGGTCGCGCGCCGCATGTCGTACAGGTAGGGCACGTTGAACAGCGCCTGCGTGACCTGCGCGGAACCGTATGCGGCATTGCTCGATCCGCTGACGTCGATGCCGAACAGGTTCGCGTGCGTCCCGTAGCGTCCCCATTCGAGTTGCGCGGCGGCCTGCGGCAGCATCTGGGCGCGCGCTTCGGGGAATTTCTGGCGGGCCGCGTCGTATTCGCTGCGTGCCTGCAGGTAGCGCGGATCGTGCACGACCGCGTACTGGAACGCGGTGTCGAGGCAGAACGCGTGCGCGTTCGCGGACACGCCGGCTATCGTTACAGCGAACAATGTCATGGTTGCAAGTCGGGGATTCCACCTAGTCGAAAAACTTGATAGGGAATTACCCGCATTCCGCGTTGCCGATCCGCGATTCGCGCGCCTCGTTTCAAACATGGCCGTCTCCGTCTCCTGCCCGTGCCGCAACGCAGTGCGGCGGGATTTAAACGTATTGAAATTGAAATTCAAACAGCGTGAATGCCTGCCAATCGTGGTGCATCGGAAAACACCACTGTAAGAGTGTGTCCTCCATTGAATTCCGATGCGCTCGCATGATAGCCTGATTTCGGCTCGTAATCGCAGTGATTATTAGATTAACAAGTCGCTAGGGATTAAAAGCCGTTTGTCTTTCAATGAAGGTTCTTTGCGTCATCTTTATTTTTTACGAGGAGAGAATGATGAAGGTCATGACGACGGAACAGGTCAGGAATGTGCATGGCGGCGGTGCGATCAGCTCGCTGGGTAGCCTCGCTGTTGACGCCGCGCCGGTGGTGACCGCGCTCGGCCAGTTCCTGCCGAGCCTCGGCAATTACCTGCAGAACCCGAAGACGTTCAATAACACCGGCAAGTAACCGCCGTGCGCGGGGAGGCGCCCCCCGCGCGAAATGCTGCGAAACAGAAGGAAAAGAATCGATCGCCGCAGTGGAAATAAAGCGAATCCGGAATGCATTATTTTCGGTTCGGGCGATTATCAGGAGGCAGGAGTGCCGGATTATCCCCGTAATAAAGTTGACGGCCATTGAGATTGCAATTGGCTGACGGTGGCGGGCATTCCGACAATATAAAGGCCACAACAAATGCGAGACATCACGGAAGAACAGGCCCGCCAGATTCGCGGCGGCGCGTCGCTTTACTCCAATTCGGCCGCCTATACGGTCGATCTCGTCAACCAGTCGATCGGGACCACGCTCCAGGGCCTGATGACCCAGTACCAGACCCGCGCCGTCGAACAGTTCCGGATGTCGCTCGGCTCGTCGCGCTGAGCGGCCCGCCCAGCAGCCGGTAACACCGATCTTCCGTCGCAGCCGGCAGCGTGCCGGCTGCGCCCATGCGTATCGCGCACGACCCGCCACGGGCCCGCTAGCGGCAGGCCCGGGCGGCGCGTCGTCGCGCCCCGGGTGCCCGACCATGCTCTTCAATACGCGTAAAGTCCGTCCGGTCCTGCAGGACGAGGTGACGGAGTGCGGCCTGGCCTGCCTCGCGATGATCGCGTCGTGGCACGGGCGCGAAATCACGTTGCGCACGCTGCGCAACCGCTATCCGGTGCGGATCGATTCCGGGCTGTCGTTCTTCGACCTGATGGAGATCGCGAACGATCTCGGCCTGCGCGCACGCGGGCTGCAGTTCGACGCGGGCGAACTCGACGCGCTCAAGACGCCGTGCATCCTGCACTGGGGGATGAACCACTATGTCGTGCTGACGAAGGTCGGCTACGGCAGCGTGCACATCGTCGATCCCGCGCTCGGCGAGACGAAGCTGCCGCTCGCGCAGGCGCTCACGCACATCACCGGCTACGCGCTCGAGCTGAATCCGGACATCGGCTTCACGCGGTCGGGGCAGGCCGACCGGATCCGGCTGCGCGACTACCTCGAAGGGCTGACCGGCATCCGCAAGAGCCTCGCGATCGGCATCGCGGGCGGCGTCGCCGCGCAGCTCCTGCTGCTGCTCGGCCCGTCGTACGTACAGCTGACGATCGACGAAGCGCTGAAGAAGACCGACGTCGACATCCTGTACCTGCTGACGATCCTGTTCGCGATCGTGTTCCTGTTCGACACGCTGTACGCGAACCTCGTCGGCAACATCAAGAGCTACCTGCGCAACATCGTGTCGCAGCAGTTGTCGGCGAACATGGTCGGGCATCTCGCGCGGCTGCCGATCGGCTATTTCCTGTTCCACAACACCGGCGATTCGATCTCGCGCGTGTCGTCGGTGTCGGAGGTCGGGCGCTTTCTCGTCGATGGGCTGATCGGCGGGCTGCTCAATACCGTCACCTGCACGCTGACGCTCGTGCTGATGCTGTACTACAGCCCGGTGCTGGCCGGCATCAGTCTCGCGGGGATGGTGCTGTTCGCGCTGAGCCGGCTCGCGATCCAGCCGCAACTGCAGGACGCGATGTCGCAGATCCTCACGCGCGGCGCCGAAGCCGATGCGCTGCTGATCGAGAACATTCGCTCCGCGCACTCGATCAAGCTGCTGTCGGCCGAGACCGCGCGCAGCAGCCTGTGGGTGAACGCGTTCACGCAGAAGCTGCAGGCGATGCGTCAGCAGGAGCGGCTGCAGCTGCTGTTCGATGCGATCTCGAAGGGGATCGTGCACGTCGAGCAGCTCGTGATCGTCACGTACGGCGCGTGGCTCGTGATGCACGGGCAGAGCACGATCGGCGTGATCTACGCGTTCATCCAGTACAAGAACCTGTTCGCCGACAAGTTCATCGACTCGATCCAGCTCTACGTGCGCCGCAAGGTGTTGCAGGTGCACATGGACCGCGTCGCGGACGTGCTGCAGACCGGGACGGAGGAGCCCGCGCCGGACGCGGTCGTGCGGCCGATCGACGGTTTCGACGGCGCGCTGGCGATCCGCGCGCTGTCGTACACGCCGAAGGGCGGCAACCGCCCGATCCTGCGCGACATCGCGCTCGACGTGCCGGCGGGCGGCAAGATCGCGATCGTCGGCCGCACCGGCAGCGGCAAGACGACGCTGCTGAACCTGATCTGCGGGCTCGTGCGGCCCGAGCCCGGCACGCTGTTCGTCGGCGGTGTGGATCTCGCGGAAGTGAACCTGCGGCAGTACCGCAAGCGTCTCGCGGCCGTCACGCAGTCCGACCAGCTGTTTCGCGGGACGATCCGCGACAACATCACGAACTTCGCGCCCGCGCCGCGGATCGGCGCGATGTTCGATGCGGCGAAGCTCGCGTGCATTCACGACGAGATCGAGCGGCTCGACCATCGCTACGACACGCCGCTCGGCGATACGCAGAAATTCCTGTCGGCCGGCCAGATGCAGCGGCTCCTGATCGCACGCGCGCTGTATTGCGAGCCGCGCCTGCTGATCCTCGACGAATTTTCGTCGAACCTCGACCAGGCGACGACCCACGAGATCTGCCGCAACGTGCTGACGCTGCCGTGCACGATCGTGCTCGTCACGCACGACGCGTCGATCCTGTCGAGGGTCGACCGGATCTACGAGATGCAGGACGGCGTATTGACCGATGTGACCGACGCGTGGCGTTCGGCCGAGGAGACGCGATGATGCTCGGGCGACTCTTTCTGCTCAATCCGTTCTCGTACGCGTTCCTGGTGCGCCGCGCGGTGCGCGCCGTCGCGCTGCGCACGTCGCCCGCGCGCGGGCTGCGGCTGATGCGCTGGTGCTCGGGCGCATGCCTGCGCTGCTTTCCGTGCATTCGCGAGTCGATCGAGCGTGCGGTCGCGTTCATGCTGGGCACGCACCTGAACGACGATCCGCGGCGCGTGCGGGAAGTGGCGGCGGCGATCGTGCGCGAGCTGTTCGAAGCGGAGTTCGCGGGGCTCAAGCTGCGGTCGCACAGCCTTGAATCGATGAAGTCGATGATCGATGGAATGGCGTGCGACGGCGACGCGCAACTGCAGGCGGCGCTCGCGCGCGGCGGCCCGCTGATGCTCGCGGGGCTGCACTTCGGCAACCTGATGCTGTTCGTCACGAAGCTGCGCTTCATGATTCCCGACGACCGCAAGCTGATGGTGATCCTGCACCGCGATGCGCCCGGCGCGTTCTTCGACGATGCACTGCGCCTCGTCGCCGAATACGGCGCCGGCGAAGTCGAGTTCATCGACATCGAGGAGCGCGTGCATCTGCGCCGGCTGATCACGAGCCTGCGGCGCGAGGCGCCGGTATTCCTGCTGTTCTCCGACCTGCACGGCAAGTTCGGCAAGACCAACCGCTGCCGGCTCGGTGGCCGCTGGGTGCGGATGGCCGGCGGCGGCGTGAAGCTCGCGGTCGAGCAGGGGATTCCGCTGCTCGTCGCGTATGCGACCGGCGTGCCGTTCCGCGATCGCTGCGCAGTGCATTTCACCGAACTCGCGGCCCGCCCGCTCGCGCCGATGCTCGGCGCGGACGACGACGCGTCGCCCGTGCGCGCGACGCACCAGCGCATCGTCGACCGGCTCGAGCAGGCGCTCGTGCGCCAGCCCGAGCAGTGGCATTTCTGGGAACACTTCACGCCTTACCTGATGCCGGCGCCGCTGCTCGATGCGGCCGCGCGGCGTCGCTCCTGACGAGCCCGCCCCATGCCGACCTGGAATTCCGCCCTTCGAGAACAGAAGCCGTCGCGCAAACTCGCGCGCGGCACGACCTTCGGCACCGTGATCCACGGCGTCGTCGACGTGCCGGTGTCGATGCGGTTCTTCTGCTACCTGTCGCTTGCGATGTTCGTGATGTTCGTGACCGCGCTCGTCGAGCTGAGCTATGCGAACACCGAGAGCGTATCGGGGATGCTGACGCCGCGCTCGGGGCTGATCGGCGTCAGCGCGCCGCCGGGCTGGGCCGTGCGCGACGTCTACGTCGGCAAGGACCAGCACGTGAAGGCCGGCCAGCGGCTGCTCGCGGTGACGCGCGACACGAGCTTCGTGAGCCAGGCGAACAACGTGCAGGGGCTGCGCGCCGCGCTCGACCGGCAGCGCGTCGAGGTCACGCAGCAGATCGACGCGGCGCGGCTCGAATACAAGTCGTCGGTGCAGCAGATCAACCAGCAGATCGCCGCGCAGGGTGAAAGCCGCGGGCTGATCGACCGGCAGATCCAGGACCAGAAACGCATCGTCGACGAGTACGGCGAACGGCGCGCACGCGTGAAGCAGCTGCTCGACGAACAGGTCGTGACGCTCGAGCAGTACAACCAGGTCAACACGCAGTACCTGCAGGCCGGGCAGGCGTACCAGGATCTGCTGCTGCGCCGCGCAGAACTCGCGAAGAACGCGATGAAGCTGCGCGGCGACCTCGACACGATGCAGAGCAAGTACGACGGTGCGAACGCGGAACTGAAGATCAAGCAGGAGGAACTGAACGCGAAGGAATACAACATCGACGAGAACGTGAACCAGGTGCTGTACGCGCCGGCCGACGGGCAGATCGTGCGGCTCGACGTCGTGCAGGGCGGCGTGATCGACCCGCCGGGTACGCGCGTCGTCGAGATCCTGCCCGCGAAGGCGGACGGGCTGATCGCCGAGGTCTACATTCCGTCGTCGAAGGCCGGCTTCGTGAAGAAGGGGCAGGAAGTGAAGGTGGCGTACGCCAGCTATCCGGTCGAGAAGTTCGGCACGTATCGCGGCAAGGTGCTGTCGATCTCGCCGGTCGCGTTTTCGGCGAAGGAGCTGAACCTGCCGGGCGATGCCGCCGCGCCTCAGACCTACTTCAAGACCTGGGTCGAGCTGGCCGACCGCACGCCGGCATTCGAAGGGCGGCCGCTGTCACTGCGCGCCGGGATGATGCTGAAGGCCGACATCGTGCTGGAGCGGCGCAGCCTGCTCGAATGGCTGTTCGAGCCGCTGTACCGCATCCGTCAGCGCCTGTTCGGCGTGCCGGCCTGAGCCGATGGCGAGCCGGGACAAGGACCGCCGCCGCGCGCGGCCGGGCACGGTGCGTCCGCTGTCGCGCTGGCTCGGCGCGACGCTGTTCGCGTGCGCGGCCGCCGCGCACGGCGCGCCGCAGCCGGACGGCGACGCTGCGCCACGCTGGCAGGCCGGCGCGGACGGAATCGGCTTCTGGCCGGGCGGCGACGCGGACGGGTTCGATGCGAGCGCGTGGGCGACCGATGCGGGGCCGGCCCGCAGCGGCCGCGGCGAGTCGGGCGATGTTTCGCCACCCGACACCGTACCGTTCACGGCGCGCAAGATCACGCTCGGTCAGCGGACCCGCGGGGCGGGGCGCGCATGCGCGGCCACACGCGACGACGGCGCGGACGGCATCGGCTTCGACGACAAGGGCTCGGCCGGCGGCTGCGAGCCGGCCGCGACACGCGATGCAACGGCGGATGACGCACCGGCGGGCGGTGTCGTCCACGCCGACCGGATGCCGTACGAACTGCATCCGATCGACCCGTCGCGGCTGCCCGATCTGCCGGCCGCCCAGGCGCCGCCGCTGCTGACGCAGCTGATGGGCGACGACCGCAACATGGTCGGCCTCGGCTGGCACTTCGTCGGCACGACCGGCCGATCGACGCCGGTGACGACGCACACGGACGCACTCGGGCTGAACAGCTTCCAGAACCGGGGTTCGAGCCTGTCGCTCAGCAATACGAACACGCTGGCTTTCACGTTCACCCACTTTATCTCGGAGAACTGGGCGGCCGAACTCGGCGCGGGCATTCCGCCGGTGCTGACGCTGCGCGGGCACGGCAGCATCGCGTTGCCGCTCGACCGGATCTTTTCCGGCGTCCAGGGGCGCTTTCCGCTGATCGACCTCGCGAATACGCAAAGCAACCCGCTCGCGACCACGCGCGCGTGGCTCGGCTCCGTCGTGTTCAAGTACTACCTCGGCGAGCGCGAGGATCGGTTCCGCCCGTTTGCGGGCATCGGCATCAGCTATACGCGCTTCACGAACACGAACCTGAATCCCGTGTTCCAGCGCAAGCTCGCGTCGCTCGGCGGGCTGCTCGCGGCGGGCGCGGACATCGGCAGCCTGCAGTCGCTGCTGCTCGACCCGTCGCTGTTCCAGCGGATCTGGGACGCCGGCGGCGACCTGCTGCTGTCGGGCAAGACCAATGTGTCGGCCAAGGTGAAGAGCGTGTGGGAGCCGGTGTTCACCGTCGGCGCGAGCTACCAGATCACGCGCCAGTTCTGGATCACCGGCATGGTGACCTATATCCCGTTACGGACGAAGATTACGCTGGACATCGACCAGCCGAATCGGCAACTCGCATCGAACACGTTCGATATTTCCGCGAACCCCGTGCTGGCCAGCGTGCTGCTCGCGTTCCGCTTCTGACCGGCGCGCCGGCCCTTTTTTCATGAATTTGACGCGCGACACTGAGATAATGTCAGCGTTTGGCTGCGTCAATGATGGAAGGAGGCCCCATGGGCGACAACGATACCCGCACCGAGACCGACGACCGCACCGATATGGAATCGATGGAGGCGCGCCAGCGCCGTTTCGAGGAAGATCTGGTCGACGCC
Organism: Burkholderia sp. AU45274; assembly: GCF_030482505.1. Classification (NCBI taxonomy): domain Bacteria; kingdom Pseudomonadati; phylum Pseudomonadota; class Betaproteobacteria; order Burkholderiales; family Burkholderiaceae; genus Burkholderia; species Burkholderia sp. AU45274. Next base: position 1,080,303 of record NZ_JAUJQE010000001.1, read on the forward strand.
TACGACGAAGAGCTCGAGATGGAGCTCGACGATCGCCGCTTCGACGACAGCGACGACCTGCTGTTTTCGCAGGAGCGCCGCGAGGCGCGCAAGGAGTATTTCCGCGAGCTGTTCCGGCTGCAGGGCGAGCTCGTGAAGCTGCAGGACTGGGTCGTGAGCACCGGGCACCGGCTCGTCGTCATTTTCGAGGGGCGCGACGCGGCCGGCAAGGGCGGTGCGATCAAGCGCATCACGCAGCGGCTGAATCCGCGCGTATGCCGCGTGGCGGCGCTCCCGGCGCCGAACAACCGCGAACGCACGCAATGGTATTTCCAGCGCTATGTCGCGCATCTGCCGGCCGGCGGCGAGATCGTGCTGTTCGACCGCAGCTGGTACAACCGCGCGGGCGTCGAGCGCGTGATGAACTTCTGTACCGACGAGGAATACGAGGAGTTTTTCCGTTCGGTGCCCGAGTTCGAAAAGATGCTGGTGCGTAGCGGGATCCAGATCGTCAAGTACTGGTTCTCGATCACCGATCACGAGCAGGAAGTGCGCTTCCAGAGCCGGATCGAGGATCCACTCAAGCAGTGGAAGCTGAGCCCGATGGACCTCGAGAGCCGCCGCCGCTGGGAAGCCTACACCGCCGCGAAGGAAGAGATGCTGCAGCGCACGCACATTCCGGAAGCGCCGTGGTGGGTCGTGCAGGCCGTCGACAAGAAGCGCGCGCGGCTGAACTGCATTCACCACCTTCTGCAGCAGGTGCCGTATCACGAGGTGCCGCACGCACCGATCGACCTGCCGCCGCGTGAGCATCACGAGGATTACATCCGTCGACCGGTGCCGGACAACATGATCGTGCCGGACACGTACTGAGCGGCCGGCGCGGATTCGATGCGATGAAGGGACGCGCCGCGCCACGCGGCGCGCATTACTCCCGGATCAGGAACGCGGTGCGGTCGCGCCCGACGATCCATGCGGGTGCACGGCCGCGGCCGCTCCATGTCGCGCCGGTTGCCGGGTCGCGATACTTCACGCCGACGGTGAACAGCTTCGCGCGATCGCTGTAACCCTGCCCGAAGATTTCCCGCGCGGTCAGCGCGTAGCTCGTGACGAGTTCGCGTACCTGCGCCAGCACCGCATTGCGTTCGCGGCTCCGCGCCGCCTTGATGCGCCGATCGAGTTCCGCAAGCTGGGCTTGCAGTGTCTGCACTTGATGCATGCGTCCGTTATCCCGTAGCTGAATTTTGATTATTGGCGACGCGTGACGAACCGCACGTCGGCACACCCGGCCCTGGCGTGCCGACTCGGCCGGTGGCGGTTGCGTGCTGCCTGTGCCGGCCTGCGGATAAAACGTATGCGGCGCGAGTCGCCGGGAACCCGGTGAGATTAAGTGGCAGCGTGCGGTTTTTCTATCGGACGTATCTGATTTTTCGGCGGAATTTGCCGGCAGCAGGAACGACGGGGCGGCCGGTTGCCGCGCGTCACAGATCGGGAAAGCCTGATCGCCCTTGCGTCAGGTCGAACAACTCGGTCCGCGCGTTCGCGTCGGCGGTCTCGGGCAGCTTGATCACGAGCTTGACCGTCATCCCGTACGCGCTGTCCACCAGTTCATAACCGGCCTGTTCGATCCAGCGGCGCACGCGCGCCTCCTCGGGATAGCCGATTTCGATGGCGAGCCGCGTGTAGCGGATGCGCTCGACGCGCTCGGCATCGAGCAGCGCCGACGCGATTGCATCGGTGTACGCGCGCACCAGCCCGCCCGCGCCGAGCTTCACGCCGCCGTAGTAACGGACGACCGCGCCAAGCACACCGTCGAGATCGTGATGGCGCAGCACTTCCAGGATCGGCCGGCCCGCCGTGCCGGACGGCTCGCCGTCGTCCGACATCCCCGACTGGCCGCCCGCCAGCAATGCCCAGCACACGTGCGTGGCGGCTGGATGTTCGTCACGCAGGCGTTGCAGTGCCTGCATCGCGGCGTCGCGGTCTTCGACGGGAATCGCGTAGGCGATGAAGCGGCTCTTGCGGATCTCGAGTTCCCGGATGTAGGTGGTGGCGAGCGAGTACATCATGCGTCGCGACGGGGAAAGTGTAGGGAAATCAAGGTGATGATGGGTGTCGGTTCTTTGGGTGCTGGCCGCGCAGGCAGTGGCCAGCCTGAAGACTGAATATTACCGTGGCGCGCGTCGAAGCCTTTCGATGCCGTCAGGGCCCGATCCGGGTGAGGTGCCGGATGCGGAATGGCGAAGTGCCACTGTGCATGGTGCGGCAGCGGCCGTTCCAATTTTTTCTCCGATGGTTCAAGCGCGCTATCACCGCGCGCCGACCGACGACCGCAGCGCCGCGCCCAGCGTGCGCAGCGCTTGCCGGGCCCGCGCATCGGTCAGGTTCGAGTAGAGCACCACGTCGCGCGCCGGCAAGGGCGGCAGCCCGTATCGCGCGCCCACGTCGACCGTCCCGACGGGCGCCACGCGATGCCCGAGCGCGGCGACGGCCAGCCCCGCGGACACCGCCGCGCCGATCGTCGCCACGCCGCCGCCGACGAACACTTCAGTCCACGCGACACCGGCTTCGTCCAGCGCGCCGATCGCCATGTGTCGCACGCTGCACGGCTCGGCCTGCGTCGCGAGCCGCAGCGGTTGCGGCGGATGGTATTCGAAATCGGTCGCGGCCATCCAGCCGAACGACGCCGACAGCAGGGTTTCCCCATCGAGCCGCCGGCTGTCGTGCTGTAGCGCGACGGCGGCATCGAGCTGGCCGCGATCGAACGCATCGAGCACGTCGCGCGACGCGGCGACCCGGATCTCCAGCACGAGCCCGGGTTCCGCTTCGCTCATGCGCCGAAGCAGCATCGGCAGATCGGCGCCGACGGCATGATGGCTCACGCCGATCACCAGCCGCCGCTGGCCGGCGCCGAACGCGCCGACCGCACCCTGGTGAGCCGCTACGAGCTCGCGCGCGGGTTCCAGGAACGCGGTGCCGTCGGCCGACAGGCGAACCTGCCGCGGCGTGCGTTCCAGCAAACGGCGGCCGAGGCCGTCTTCAAGTCGCTTGATCTTCAGGCTCACGGCGGACTGCGTCGTGTCCATCGCCTCGGCGGCCCGCGTGAAGCTCTTGAGGTCGGCGGTCAGCACGAACGCCTGCACGGCTTCGATGTCGAGCGTTTTCATCACGCACTCATCCATTAATAAAACGAATCATTGAAATATTCTGCCATCGTCTTTTCAAATGATTCAAGGTCTTCTACGCTGTTCTCGAGCCGTTCGGAATCTCCCTTGTCAATCCCAGGAGTCGATCATGCTGACCGCGTACTACGTGCACCGCCTGCCGGCGGACTACGACCTCGATATCATCCGCAATCGCGTGCGCGAGCGCGGCAGGCTCTGGGACGACACGCCGGATCTCGTGTTCAAGGGGTTTCTGCTGCGCGAGGCGGGCCGCTACGGTGCGACGGAAAACGGCTATGCGTCGCTTTATCTGTGGCGCAATGAACAGGCGTTCGCGGGGTTCGTCACGGACGGCCGCTATCGGGTCGTGACGGACAGTTTCGGACGCGCGCCGATCGATGTGCAGGTCGCACTCGATGCGCGCAAGGGCAGTGCGTCGGCGGGACGCTTCGTGCGGCTGGAAGCCATCGACATTCCGGCGGACGCCGACCTCGATGCGACGCTGGCACAGGAGGTCGAGCGCAATCGCGACGTGGCGGCGCGGCAGGGTACGGTTGCGGCCGCCGTCAGCCTCGATCCGCTGCGCTGGCGGCTGACGCGCGTGCTCGTATCGGAGCAGGAGCCGGATGGCGGCGGCGCGGGCACGGTGTACCAGGTTTTGCATCTGGCCCGGCCGTTGCTCGATGCGCTCGAAGGGAGTGGGGTGTGATGGCCGGCGCTGCGTTCCGATCGCGGGCCGGGCCGGCGGGTGGGGCCTGCGGCCCGGCATCCGCGCGATTGCCGGCCGGCCTGGTGATCGCCGCGCATCTGGCCGGGATGGCGGCGGGGATCGCCGCGATTGCCGCGCTCGCGACGGTGCTGGCGCTGTTGTTCCGGTGAGGTGCGCGTTTGCGGATGAGTGAATACGGAAGCGCCGCGCACGACGCACGCGGCGCTTCCGTTCTTCCTCTACCGCTCAGTGCCCCTGCAACCGGATATCCCGCGACGATGCACCGACGTACACCGTCCCGCCCGGCACCACGCGCCAGCCGTTACGCGACGTATCCCACACACTCTGCATCCGCGGCGACACGGTCACGTGCACACGCCGCGCCTCGCCCGGATTCAGCCGGATCTTCTCCCAGCCGACCAGCCGCTTCGGCGGCTCGTCCTTGTACGGCACGCCGAGATAGACCTGCGGCGTTTCCGCGCCGGCAACGCGCCCGTCGTTACGCACCGTGAACGCGACGCTCAGCGATCCGTCCCATTGCTTCGACACCGACAGCCCCGAATACGCGAAGTGCGTGTACGACAGCCCGTAGCCGAACTCGAACATCGGCTTGATGTTGTGCGCGTCATACCAGCGATAGCCCATGTTCAGCTTTTCCGCATAGACGGGATCGTTGTCGAACGCACCGTTTTGCCCCCAGGCCGGCGAATCCTGATCGCGCGCGGGGAACGTGACGGGCAGCTTGCCGGACGGATTGACCGCGCCGAACAACACGTTCGCGATCGCCTTGCCGCCGGCTTCGCCCGGATACCACGCCTCGACGATCGCGGAGACCTGGTCCTTCCACGGCATCAGCACCGGGTTGCCGCTCTGGACGACGACGATCGTGTGCGGATTCGCGCGCGCGACGGCTTCGACGAGCGCATCCTGGTTCGACGGGTTCGCGAGGCTCAGGCTCTGGAGATCACCGAAATCCTCGCCGGCCGGCTGCGCGACCACGACGATCGCGACGTCCGAGCGGCCCGCGAGTGCCGCGGCCTGGTCGATCTCCTGCTGCGTGTACGCGCGGAACGGCGACTGCTGATCGCTGTTGCCGGCATACGTGACCTGCGCGGCCGGCGCGAGCGCACGGATCGCCGCGACGATCGGCACGTCCACCTTCAGCCACGGATTGCGCCACCAGCTGCATCCCGTCGATGACCCGAACGTCAGGCCGCCGCAACCCGCGAACGATCCCGATACGGGGTCGCGCGTGTTGCCCGAGCCGCCGCCCGACAGCACGGCCGCATCGGCATGGCCGCCGATCACGGCGATACGCGACAGCGCCGACGCGGCGAGCGGCAACTGGTTGCCGTCGTTCTTCAGCAGCACGATCGACTGCTCGGAAGCGGCCTGCGCGAATCGGTTGCCGGCCGCGAAATCGATCGTGCCGCCGCCCTTGGCCGGATCGTCCATCACGCCGACGCGGATCATCACCGCGAGCTTACGGCGCACCATGTCGTCGAGGCGCGCGGTCGACACCGAGCCGTTCGCGATCGCCTGCTTGACCGCCGCCGGCGTCAGGTACACGCTCGGCCCGACGTCTTCCTCCTCGTCGAGCCCGGCGTTGATCGCGGCGGCGGTGCTGTGCGTGGCGCCCCAGTCGGACTGCACCTGGCCCTGGAAGCCCCATTCGTTCTTCAGCACGTCGTTCAGCAGATGGGGGTTCTCGCACGCATAGGTGCCGTTCAGGCGGTTGTAGCTGCACATCACGCTGCCGGGCCGGCCGCGCTTCGCGGCGATCTCGAACGGCAGCAGGTACAGCTCGCGCAGCGTGCGTTCGTCGATCTGCGTGTTGCCGCCCATCCGGCCGTGCTCCTGCTCGTTGCCGGCGTAGTGCTTGATGGTCGCGATGACTTTCTGCCGTTGCGTGGCCAGCGTGCGTTCGGCGAGCAGGTCGCCGGCCAGCAGCGGATCCTCGCCGAGATACTCGAACAGGCGGCCGCCGCGCGGTTCGCGCGCGAGGTTGGTGCCGCCGGCGAGGCCCATGCCGAATCCTTGCGCGCGCAACTGGATCGCGACCTGCTTGCCGTAGTCGTACGACAGGCGGCGATCCCAGCTCGCGGCGACGGCGATCGTCGCGGGGAACGTCGTGCTGGCCTGCGACGTGCTGCCGGAACCCGTCGCCGAATCGACCATGTTCAGGTCGGGAATGCCGAGGCGCGGCACACCCTGGATGTAGCCGGCGCCGCCGCCCGGCACCTTTGACATTTCGTATTGCGAATGAATGAATTGAAGTTTTTCGTCGAGCGTCATCTTGCGCACGAGCAGGTCAGCGCGCCGAACCGCCGCAGCCGACGCGAATGCATCGGTCGCGTCGCCCTGCGCGTTGAAATCGGCGTCGCCCGCATAGGCGGTGGTGCAGAGGGTCGCTGCCAGCACGACGGCCGGCCAGAGTGTGTCCCGCATGTTGCTCTCCATGATCGTATTGCCGGTTGTTCGGATGATGTCTGGAGCTGCGCACGTCCGGTGGATTCGCACCGGACGCAATTGGCTGGCGATGCTGGGTGGTTGCGCGTCGGCATGCCGGGCCAGGCGGGGAATCGTTACGGCCGGTTGGGCCCGATCGAACATCGAGGACGGCGACGCGGACCGCCCGACGCTGCCGAATCGGATGTAGCGATTCTCTGCAGCGACCAATCGTACAAATGTAGTTTGACTACAGCATCGGTGTTTCTACCGATACGTGTGATCTTTATTTCGTAGGGGGCGCGTAGCGGGGCGGAAAGACGGTCATCGTTCCCGATCGAGCGTGCGTGGAGGAGTAAGAAGTACCCGTGTGCGAGCGTGCGGAGGCGGCGGGCAATGAGGAGGCGTGTGGTCGCGCGGGACGGTTCGTTGCGCGCGCATCGAACGGAGCACCGTCGGATGCCGGCCACCTCGCGCTAGCCGCGTCGTGCGAGCGGACTGCCGGGAAGCGGAATCCCGGCGCGATAGACGACGGTGGCGAGTGCCGCGGCGACCGCCGCCTCGGCCGTCAGCACGGCGGCGGCTGCGCCCAGCTCGGCGAAGTACTTTGCGAGCACGGGTACCAGCACGATGTTCAGAACGCCCGATGACATCAGGATGCGCGTGAATGCGGACTTCATCCCGAGCGGCAGCATCGTCTGCACGCCGAACAGGTCGGTCATGCCGGCCATGAACGGAATGAAGGCCATCCAGCGCAGCACCTGGACCGTCGGTTCGTACGAAGGGCCATACAGGATGCGCACGGCGAGCGGCGCGCCGAAGAAGATCACGAGCGAGATACCGAGCACCATCGCAACCTGCACGACGAACAGCTTGCGCAGGAACGAGAACGCATCGTTGCGCGCGTGCCGCATCAGGTAGTTGATGCGCGGATAGGTGGCGGCCTTCAGCGGTTGCAGCATGCTGAGCGCCGCACGGATCAGCTTGTCGCCGGCGGCGAAGTAGCCTGCCGCGACGTTGCCCGATACGAAGCCGAGCAGCACGGTGTTGGTCGACGCATAGAACGCGATGGACGTCGACGCGAGGAACACCTGCCAGCCGCCTTTCAGCGATTCCGCGACGTCGGAGAACTCCACGCGAATGAAGTCGATTTCGCGCTGCGCATACAGGTAGATGGCCAGCACGATCGCGGACAGCGTCGGGACGGCTGCGTTGACGATCATCGCGCGGTCGATGTCCGCCGGGCTGTGCACGAGCGCGAACATCGCGGGCAGGCTCAGGATGCGGCCGATGAACAGGATCACGCTCAGCGCGCGCAGTTTCTCCATGCCCTGGAAATACCAGCCTGGCGTGAACGCCACGCCGGCCACCATGCCGAAACCGATCAGTAGCAGATCGCGGTCCTCGCCGAAGCGCTTGAACAGGAAAGTCAGCGCGACCAGCACGATGAAGCAGATCATGGCGATGCCGATCTGTGCGTACAACGTCGCCCAGAAGATACGGGAGCGCTCCGCGCGGTCGTCGCGGGCGAGCGCGATGCGCGGCGTGGCGGTCAGGTCGAAGCTGTAGCTCGTGCAGTTGGTCAGGTAGGCGATGACCGCGAGCGAGAACGCGAGTTGGCCGTAGCCTTCAGGCCCCAGTGCGTGCGTCAGCAGCGGTGCGATCAGCAGCGGCACCGCGTACATCGAAATCTGCAACGTCAGCAGCAGCAGGAAGTTCTTCTTGAGGTTAGACATTCGCTCGGTCGGCGCCGTGGGTGTCGCGGTGCGGCGGCATGGGGCCGCGGTGCGCGTGTGCAGCCGGTCGGCGCTGACCCGGATGCATGGGTGGGTGGCGCGTCCGGCGTCGCCGGGCACGGCCACATCATCGTATGGCGGCCATGATACCGGCGGCACGAGACGACTGTGTTCGCGAGCCTACCGTTCGCGGATGCCGTGCGCGCGGCATGCGTGGATCCCGACACCGCGCACGCCGTCGCGCGTCGTCGGATCGCGACAGTGACGAATCCATTTGTAAGCTGGCGCACCGAAGGACGCTCGAACCGGGTGCTTTAATCGAGTGCACAGTTTTGGTTCACGGCGCACGGGTTCCCGGCGCAGACCGTGACGGCGTGCCAGGCACACAACATCACCTCCCGCGGGCATGCGGGCAGGGCAACGGACGAAACAGGGCGGGCCGCGCAGGGGCGCGGACGGGGGCGCCGCCGTGTGTTCGCCGAGCAGTCGCACGATCGTGGAATCGCTCATTTCGGTGGAGCCGCCGGAACACGCGTCCGCGTCCGATAAAAATACCGATCCGAGGAGTACCGATTGAAGCCGATTACGTTCGGCAGCTGCGTGGGGTGGCTGCACGAGGGACAGACGACACAAGGGGTGGTCCTGTGCGAAGCATTGGGCCACGAGGCATCGTGGACGCACAAGTTCATGCGGGCGATCGCCGAGCGCCTTGCCAGTAACGGTGTCACGGTGTTGCGATTCAACTATCCGTGCAGCGGTGACTCCGCGGGCGACGATCTCGATGCCGGTCGGTATGCCGCGTGCATCGACAGCATTCACGATGCGATCGACATGCTGCGCGACCAGGTCGGTGTCGCGTCGCTAACGCTCGTCGGAATCCGTGCGGGCGCGCTGGTCGCGATGCTGGCCGCCGCAGGCAACGGCCAGCGCCCGTCGCCGCGCGTCGACGCATTGGCGGCGTTCGCGCCCGTCGTGCGTGGGCGTGCGTACCTCCGCGAGATGTCGTTCGTGCATCGGCAGTGGCTCGACATCACGTCGCCGGCCATTCGTGCCGCACATCGCGACGAACCGTGCATGAACGTGCTCGGGCACCGCTTTCCCGACGATTTCGTCGATGCGCTGAAGGCGGTCGATCTGTGCGACGTCGTGCGCGATGCAGCGACGTTGCCCGGCGCGATGCTGCTGATCGATCCCGATCAGGGGGACGGCCCTGCGTTGCGCGATGCACTGCTCGCTCGCGGCGTCGACGTGGCGACCGACTCGTTCCGCGAATGGTCGACGACGATGCTGGACGGCACGCGCTCGCGCTTGCCGCTCGACGCGATCGACACGCTCGTCAACTGGATCGCCGAACGGGCACCGCACGTGGCGACACGCATCGACCCCGCGCGGCCGCTGGATCCGTCATGGAATGGCGAGTCGGCTGTCGCGCTCGACATGACGGACATGACCGAGCAGGTCGTCGCGGTAGGGCCGGACCGGGTGGTCGGCGTGCTGTGCCGTCCCGCCGATACGGGGCCGGCAAATCCCGTCGCGCCGGCACTCGTGATCGCGAACACGTCGACGAATCCGCGCAGCGGAGAAGGGCGCTTCAGCGTGCGCCTCGCGCGGACGCTCGCACGCGCCGGCGTGACGACGCTGAGGATCGACGTGCATGGCGTGGGCGACAGCGGGGTTGCCGCGCCCGACGACCAGGCGCCGGTCGTGTATTCACCGCAGTCGAGCGACGACGTGGCCGCCGCCGCCGACTGGCTGCGTGCACTCGGCTACCCGGAGGTGATCGCAACCGGCATCTGTTCGGGCGCCTATGCGGCATTGCATGCGGCCGTGAAGACGCCGTCGCTCGGCGGCGTGATCGCGATCAACCTGGCGCGTTTCGTGTGGCCGGCCGGGCTCTCGCTGGAGGCGGTGCAGAAGCAGCGGAACAATTCGGTGCGCGGCTACTGGCTATCGGTGCGCGACTGGAAAAAGTGGAAGGGCCTCGTGCGCGAACGGCGCGATTTGCGGCCGATCGTGGCGGCCGTCGCCGCCAATGCGATCGCGCGGGTCAGCGTGCCGTTGAAAGAGGCCGCCGCGCGCTTCGGCTGGAAGCCGCGCGCCGGCACACCACGCGGCGTGATGCACGTGCTGGCACAACGCAATGTCCGGACGACGCTGGTGTACGGCGCGCTCGATCCCGGCATCGACGACGTGCGGCGCCACTTCGGTGCGATCGAGCGCGCGTTCAGGCACTCGCGTCACGTGCGACTGCATCTCGAGCCGCAGGTCGATCACGCGGTGTACGGCGCGGTCGGCACGGACATCGTGATCGGGCTGTGCATGCAGGCACTCGGCCGTGATTCGGCGAGGTCGGTCGTGCGCGTCGCCGATCCTGCCACGCTCGACGCGGCCGCAGGGTCGTACGGGAGCGTGTCGGTCGGCAGGCCGTGACGTGCGTTGTGCCGCATGCGTTGCATGCAGCGGCGCATCGGGGTGCGATCGCGCCCGCGTATGAAGATGGGCGTTCGGTGAGGTTGCTCACAGACGCGCCGTTTGCCGTGGTGTCCAATCCCTTATCGATGCATGCGCGGTCATGCCGAGGCATGACCGGCGGGTGCTTCAGTCCGGCTCGGCTGGCGCGTCATAGGGTGATTTCGCGTAGGGCGATGCGTACAACGTGTTGCTGCCCCATACGTCGTCGGTTGGTGTACTGGCCACCTGCGCGCGATGCGGGCGCGCCGGGACGAGCGGCCGGCGCAACGTGCTGTGGGCGCGCGGGTCGGGCTGGACGGCGGCGCTCGCGGCGGAACGCGTGAGCGCGGGTGCGGCAGCCGCGGACGCGGACGCGGGCGCGGCAGGTTCGGCGGCCGCGCGTGCGACCGCCGCTTGCGCCGAACGTTGTGGCGGCACCAGGCCCGGTAGCGTCGACGACGCAAGGGACGGAGTGTCGGCGGGGCTGCTGGACAGCGTCTGCGCACCGGCGGTACAGACGAACCCGGCCGACACGATGCAGACGAACGACGAAAGCGATGAAGAGAAGTTCATGACGAATCGTATGGAGTGACGTGCGGTGAAGAGGGCGGTGCGGCGATGCAATGCGAGCCGCGCTGGGCAAGCGTAATGCCGGAATTCGCCGCGTTCGGCGGGTTACCGCACAGTTTTGGAAGGACATCATGTCAATCACCACGCAACCGGAATCGACGCTCGGCACGCCGAGGCCCCGTCGGGCCGACGCCCGTCGCGCACCGTGGCAGTCGCGCCTGGCGATCGCGGCCGCCGCGTGCGCACTGAGCGCATGCGCGCTGTCGCCCGGCATGACTTATCACCCGCCGGCCGAGCGCGACTCGAATGCGCGCGTGAGCGCCGACGCATCGGGATCGGGCGGCCTCGACGGCGTGCAGAACGTGTCGAGCGAGGATCTGATCGAGATCACGCCGGCCTTCGTCGCGCAACACCATGCGGGGCGGCCGGCCAACGTCGACGCGGAAATCCGCCAGCTGTTCGGCAAGCCGATGCCGTACACGATCGGCCCTGGCGATGTGCTGGGCATCGTCGTATGGGACCACCCGGAGTTGAACCTGCCGACGACGCAGACGGTCGGTGGCGGCGACGGGGTCGGCGCCAGCTCGGTCGCGACGGGCTATACGGTCGACGCGAACGGCAACGTGCAGTTCGCTTACGCGGGCCTCGTTCACGTGGCCGGGTTGACCGAGGCACAGGCAGGCGCGCTGCTGATGAAGCGGCTCGGCGAATACGTGCGCAAGCCGCAGCTCTCGCTACGCGTGCAGAGCTACCGCAGCAAGCGCGTCTATCTCGACGGCGAGGTGCGCACGCCGGGTCTGCAGATCGTCAACGACATGCCGATGACGCTGCCCGAGGCGATCGACCGTGCGGGCGGTTTCACCCCGACGGCAGACCGCTCGCAGGTTTCGGTGACGCGCGGCGATAAGACCGTAAACGTGAGCCTGCCCGCATTGATCTCGGCGGGCGTGAATCCGTCGAACATCCTGTTGCGCGACGGCGATCTCGTGCGCGTGCGCGCGGCGAGCGACGCGAAGGTGTTCGTGCTCGGCGAGGTGTCGCGACCCGCGACGCTGACATTGACCGACGGCCGGATGAGCCTCGGCGAGGCGCTCGGCGACACGGGCGGCGTAAGTCAGTACACGTCCGACGCGCGCCAGGTGTTCGTCGTGCGCCGTGGCCCGGACAACCGTCCGCGGGTGTACCACCTCGACGGCAGCTCGCCCGCGTCGTTCGCGCTCGCCGACCAGTTTCCGCTCGAGCGGCGCGACGTCGTGTTCGTCGATGCGTCGTCGCTCGTGCGCTGGAGCCGCGTCGTGAACCTGCTGATTCCATCGTCCGCGCAAGGTGCGCTGACGGCGAAGGCCATTTCGCCGTGATGCTCGCGGCGGATTTTGTGACCGCGACGGTGCGTCGCGCCATACAGGACTGAGGCTGTATGAATACTTCGACCCTGCCTGACTCGCACAGCGGGCGCATTCCGCGGCCGTCCCATTCGGTACGCCGCTACTGGAGCGTGCTGTATGGCGGCCGGCGCCTGATCCTTTGCACCGCGCTTGCGGGCGCGATTGCCGGAGGCCTGTATGCGCTGTGCGCGGCCCCCGTCTACCGCTCCGACATCCTGTTCCAGGTCGAGCAAAGCCAGACCGACTCGAAGCAGACGTCGCCGCCTGGCGATCCATCGTCGGTGTTCGATCTGAAGACGGATGCATCGACGGAGATCGAGGTGCTGAAATCCCGCGCGGTGCTCGATCGCGCGATCGACAGCACCAACCTCGCGCTCGACGTTCGACCGCATTACCTGCCGCTGATCGGCTGGCGGTTCGTGAATGCCGCCGACGGGTTGTCGTCGCCGTTGCCGGGCGGATACGTGTACGGCACCGAACGCATCGACGTGCCGACCTTCGACGTGCCGAAACGACTGCTCGGCAAGCGCTTCGCGTTGACCGTCGGCGATGACGGCGCCTATACGCTGCAGCGCACCGGCATCTTCGGCCGGAAAGGGCCGATGTGGCAGGGCCGTATCGGCCAGCCGTTGCACGTCGAGACGCCGGAGGGCGCGATCGACGTGTTCGTGCGCGGCGTGGCCGGCAAGCCCGGCGCACGCTTCGACCTGACGCGTTACAGCGACGAGGAGGCGTCCACGTGGCTGCAGAAGAACGCGCTGATCTCGGAGCGCGGCAAGCAGTCGAACATGGTTGGCGTGACGCTCGACGGCACCGATCCCGTGCAGGACAGCCGCGTGCTGAACGCGATCGGCGACGCGTATCTGGCGCAGAACACGCAACGCAAGTCCGAGGCGGCCGACAAGCTGATCCGCTATATGGACGGCCAGTTGCCGCAGTTGAAGGCCCAGCTGGAGGCGGCGGAAAACCGCTTCAACGCATTCCGCGCATCGCACGGGACGGTCAATACGAGCGACGAAGCGCTGGCATTGCGTCAACAGGCGGTCGACATCGAGACGCGCGTGCAGACGCTGCAGCAGCGGCGTGAGGAACTGATGACGCGCTTCATGCCGAAGCATCCGGCGGTTGCGGCCGTTGATGCGCAGCTCGCCGATGCGCAGCGTACGCTCGACACGACGCGCAAGCAGATCCAGCAGTTGCCGACCGTGGAGCAGGGCGTGCTGCAACTGCAGCGCGACGTGGCCGTGGATACCGCGCTGTACACGAACCTGCTCAATACGCGCCAGCAGATGGTCCTCGCACGTGCCAGCAAGACCGGCACCGTGCGGATCGTCGATACGGCGAAGATCGCCGAGCAGCCGATCGGTCCGCATCGCGGGGTTGCGGTGGTCGGTCTCCTGGTGGTGGGCCTGCTGGCTGGCGCGGCGATCGTGATCGCCCGGCAGCGCGTCGTCGGCACGATCGGCGACGCGGAGGAAATCGAATGGGCGACGGGGCTGCCGGTGTTCGCGACCGTCCCGCACAGCGCGATCGCTGCGGCCGCGGAACTGCGGACAAAGGCCGGCCGGCCCGGTCCGCGCGCATCGATTGCGCCGGTCGGCGCGCAGGACGCCGCGCTCGAAAGCCTGCGCGGTCTGCGCGCGTCGCTGCAATTGGCGATGCCGGCCGCATCGAATCCGGTCGTGCTGATCTCCGGGCCGACGACGGGCGTCGGCAAGTCGTTCGTCGCTGCGAATATCGCGTCGCTCGCCGGTGCCGCGAAACGGCGGGTCCTGCTGATCGACGCCGATCTGCGCAAGGGTTCGCTGCACGACCGGTTCCGCTATAGCCGCGCGCCGGGGTTGTCGGACGTGGTGGCGGGCACCCATGCGCTCGACGAGGCAATCAAGCGCGGCGTCACACCGGGCCTCGATTTCATCGCGATGGGCAGCGTCGTTCCCGATCCGGGCGAACTGCTGCTGCAGCCCGCTTTCGCCGAATTGATCGGGCAGCTCGCGTCGCGCTACGACATGGTGGTGCTCGACGGCCCGCCGTTGCTGCCGGTCGCCGATGCGCTGGTGCTGGGGCGTCTGGCGGGCACGGTGTTCCTCGTCGCGCGTAGCGGCGTGACGACGCTGACGGAGCTCGACGAAAGCGCGCGACGGCTCGAGCACGCGCATATCGATGTGCGCGGCGTGATCCTGAACGATTACCAGGGCGCGCCGGGTCGGTACGACTACGGCTATACGGATACGAATACGCATCAGGCCGCGGCGACTGCCAATGGAATGGCGGTGTCGCGACAACAGATGGAACGTGCTTCATGAGACCGCGTGGCGTGGGCGAAGGCAGGCCCCGTCCGCGACAGAGCGGGGCGACGGCACGCAAGGCGGCGCGTGTCCGTCGCGAGGCAGGTGCTTACACGGGTTACTGGTGGGAAGACCCCGCCCGGCTCGTGCTGATCTTCATCCTGCCGTTGTACGGGATGTTGTCATTGAGTCTGCTGGTCAATCAGAAATCGATTGCGCGGCTCTACTTCGACGGCTATTACGCCTGGGTCGGCGCATTGTTCCTGCTGGTGGTCGTGGCGACGGCGTGGCTGGCGACGACCGAGGCGCAGTCGCGCCGGGGGCCGCCGGCCGCCCCCGCCGAGTTGCTCCCCGGCGTACTCGATTTCGTGTTCGTGCTCGCGATGTTCGGCAATCTGATGCTGCTGGGCGGGATTCTCGCGCGTCCGGCGTTGGTGCTGGCGTTCCTGCACGGCGAAGCGAACGCGTATGTCATGCTCGAGCAGAAAGGGCACTTCACGGGCCTGAGCTCGTTCACCCAGGCAGCCGCGCCGTACGTCGTGCTGTATTTCTACGTGTTCAAGACACCGGTCAAGGGCATGAACCGCTACAAGGTTTACCTCGGCGTGCTCGCGGTGCTGACGCTGCTGCGCAGCTTCATCTTTGCCGAGCGGCTCGCGTTGATCGAGGTGGCGCTGCCGTGCGTGCTCATGATCGTGCGGTTCCGGCTTCGCGGCCGGTTCTCGCGGCTGCTGACGCTCGGGCCGTACGCCGCGATTCCGTTGCTGTTCGGGCTCTTCATCGCGAACGAGTACAACCGGTCGTGGGAGGCCTATTACGTCACCGTCTACGACAACATTTTCGATTTCGCGATCGAACGTCTCGGCTTGTATTACTCGACGGCGCTGAACAACGGTGCGGGGATACTGGGCGTGCTCGGGTGGGACAGCGGTCATCCGATGTTCACCTTCGACTGGCTGCTGCATTTTCCGATCATCGGTGCGCCGTTGGAGCCGTGGCTCGATTCGACCGACAGCATCACCGTGTTCCTGAACAGCTACGCCGACCCGGAATTCAATAATCCGTCGGGGATCTTCGTTCACTTTTACGAATGGGGCTGGTTCGGGCTGCTCGATGCGGTTGTCCTCGGCTGGGTGTTCGGACGGAGCTACGCAGGCTGGCGGAGCGGAGCGGGGTTCTGGTGTTGCGCGCATGCCGTGCTCTTCGTTTCGATCATGGAAATTCTTCGAATTCCGAATTTGTTCAGCGGACGGAATTTCGTGCCGATCGTCTTGCTGATCGTCGTGTTCCGCTATTTCGTCAAGCGACCGGCATCGGTCGCGCCGCTCACCCGTCCTGCCGCGCCGTGAGGCGCACGCGGTCGCGCCGACGTGTGGAACGACGGCCGGGTTCGCGGCGTATCGCAGCGCGAACGCGGCTGATACCCCGTTGACGTTCGGTCCCGCGTCGCGGCGCCTGCCGCGCGCGAAGCGGCGGGGCGGCTGCGCACCCGCTCGACATTCCGCCCGGGAGTCGAAACCCGCATTCGAGCCGTGCAGTCTCCCGGAAAAGTAGCTTTTCGCACGTTAATGATTCGATCGCCGGGCTAGCATTTGTACGATGGTCGAGGTTGTCGTGCTGCCACGGACCGCTGACCGATGCAATGCGATGACGTGCGCGAGAACGACTTCGACCGCGCACATCGCATCGTTCATTTTTCCCTACGTCAAAGGATGCCTTCGCCGTGAGCCAATCTGCCGTCTATGCCAAGTTGACCGATGTGTTGCGGGACGTATTCGACGACGACGAGCTGGTGGCAACGCCTCAACTGACCGCCGCCGACGTCGACGGCTGGGACAGCCTGTCGCATATCCGTCTGGTTCTGAGCGTCGAGCGTGCGTTCGGAATCAAGCTTGCCGCCGCCGATATTTCAGGCCTGAAGAACGTCGGTGAATTTGCAGACCTGATCAGCAAGCGCCACGCCGCATGACGCGCGTCGGCCCGCATTTCCCGTCCAGAACCCGCTTCGCCGAGAGCGCCGTCCGATGAAAGATGATTTGTACACCGCGCTGGCCTGGTTGCCGCGCCCGCCTGACGATTTCTCCGCGCGCTGCCGCGAGCTCGGCGAATCGATCCACGATGATCCGGCTGCCGGATTGGGCAGTCGCGTACGCCAACTGGCCAGCTGCGCGCTCGGCGAAAATCAGTTGATCAAGCTCGGGCGCGCGATCGTCGCCTTGCAGCGCGCGGGGCGCACGCTTGCGCCGCTTACGCCGTTCCGGCTCGGGCTGGTCGGCAACGGCACGCTCGATCATCTCGTGTTGCCGCTCGTGGCCAGCGCCGCGCGTCATGGCGTTGCGCTGGAGATCGTGTCGGGACACTACGGGCAGGTCATGCAGGAAGCCCTGGCGCCGGATTCGACGATCAATCGCGCGCAAGTCGATGCCGTGCTGGTGGCCCTGGACTACCGCGGGCTGCCGCTGAACGCACAACCGGGCGACGAGGAAGCGGCGCAGCACGGCGTGGCTGCGGCGCTGGATCAGATCGATGCACTGCGCGCCGGCTTCAGGCAGCACGGCAACGCGCTGTCGATCGTCCAGACGCTCGCGCCGCCGTCCGACACGCTGTTCGGCAACCGGGATGCACTGATTGCCGGCACGCCGCTCAATCTCGTCGAACGTTTCAATCGAGCACTTGCGCAGCGTGTGGCGGAATCGAACGACATCCTGTTCGACGTTGCACATGTCGCGGGGACGGTCGGCGTCGCGAACTGGCATTCGCCCGCGCAATGGAATCTGGCCAAGTATCCGTTTGCCGGCGACTATGTGCCGCTGTATGCGGATCACGTGGGCCGGCTGCTCGGCGCGGCGCGCGGCAAGAGCCGGCGCGTGCTGGTACTCGATCTCGACAATACCCTGTGGGGCGGGGTGATCGGCGACGACTTGCTCGAAGGCATCAAGGTCGCGCAGGGCGATGCGGTCGGTGAAGCCCATCTCGCGGTGCAGCAGCTCGCGCTTTCGCTGAGAGCACGCGGCATCGTGCTCGCGGTGTCGTCGAAGAACAATGACGATACGGCGCGTCTGCCGTTTCAAAAACACCCTGAAATGCTGTTGCGCGAGCAACACTTCGCGGTGTTCCAGGCCAACTGGAACGACAAGGCGACCAATATTCGCGCGATTGCCGACGAACTGTCGCTCGGTATCGATGCGATGGTGTTCCTCGACGACAATCCGGTCGAGCGCAATCTGGTCCGTACGACGTTGCCCGAAGTCGCCGTTCCCGAGTTGCCCGATGATCCGTCGCTGTACGCGCGAACCCTGGCCGCCGCGGGCTATTTCGAGTCCCTCGCATTCTTGCCGGAAGATCGGAAGCGCGCGGACATGTACCAGGACAATGCGCGCCGCGTGGCGCTACGCAGTCAGGCCGGCGACATGGATGCGTACTTGCGATCGCTCGACATGAAGATCGATTTCGCACCGTTCGACGATACCGGACGGGCCCGCATCGTTCAGTTGATCAACAAGTCGAACCAGTTCAATTTGACGACGCGCCGCTATACCGACGCGGAGATCCAGGCGCTCGAAGGCGACGGGCGGGTTTTTACGCTGCAGGTTCGCCTGACGGATACGTTCGGCGACAACGGCATGATCTCGGTCGTGATTTGCCGGCCCGACGAACAGGCGCCGAGTACCTGGCAGATCGATTCGTGGTTGATGAGCTGCCGCGTGCTCGGGCGCCAGGTCGAGCAGATGGTGTTGCGCGAAGTGCTGCAGCATGCGCGCCAGCGCGATGTCACGCGCGTGATCGGGCGTTATGTCCCGACCGACCGCAATGCGCTGGTCAGGGATCATTATGCGAAGCTCGGTTTCGAAGCCGTGAGCGAAGAGCCGGACGGCACGACGGTCTGGGAAATGGCCAGCGACCGCGAGATCGCGCCCGGTCACTTCGCCGTGACGCGGGCGGGTTTCGATACGATGGCTGCCGCCTGAACCATGAAAAACACCGTACCACTCACGTCGTTTCGCGAGACGGATGACGTCGCGGTTTCTCGCCGGCTGCCGAGCCGGGACTATGTATTGCTGCCGTTGATCGTCGTGGCGACAGTGATCTGCCTGTTCGTCGCCGCCGAATGCGTGACGAGGGCGATCTGGAGCGCGGGGACGCGCGGGGGCGAATGTCATGTAGCCGATGCGGCGGAGGGCATGCGCAACGTTCCGAATTGCACGATGACGGTCAAGACCCCGGAAACGCCGTGGATCGCTTATCACTACAACGCGTGCGGTTTCCGCTCGACCGAGGGTTGCGGGCCGAAGCCGGCCGGAACGCGCCGCGTGGCGTTGCTCGGCACGTCGTTTGCCGAAGGCACGAGCCTCCCGTATGACCAATCGTTCGCGGCGCTGGCGGAACAGGATTTGAGCAGGATGTGCGGCGCGCCGGTCGAGGTCCAGAATCTCGGTGTCTACGAACTGCCGTTCCGCAAGGTGCTGAACCGGATCGGGCCGGCGCTCGCCTTGCAGCCGGATGCAGCGGTGCTCACGGTCGCGCCGTTCGATCTGGAAAAGATCAACCTGCCCGACGTCGCGGATGCGCCCGCGGCCACCGCGGCGCCGGAACCGCGCAGCGACCTGATGGCGCGTGCCAAGGGCTGGCTGAGCGGGAGCCGTGCCATTGCCGTCGCGCAGCACTACATGTTCGAAAATCCGGACATTCAGGTGCCGATGTATCTGAAATACGGCGACAAGGCCGATTTCCTTCGCCCGCCATTTTCGACCGCCTGGCGCGAGCGGCTCGAGACGTTCGACAAGGTGGCCGCCACGGTCGCGGACAGGTTTCGCGCGACAGGCGTGCCGGTGGCGCTGATGCTGATTCCGCAGCGCACGCAGGCGGGGCTCCTGGCCGCGAAATCGCTGCCGAGCGGGATCGATCCGTGGGCGCTCGATCGCGCGATGGCCGAAATCGCCGCGAAGCACGGCATGCGCTACATCGACCTGGCCTCGAGCCTTAAGCAGTCGGCGAACCCGGCCGATTACTACTATCCGGTCGACAACCATCTGAACGCCGCCGGCGCGCGCGTCGTCGCGCAAAGCATGGTGACGGCGCTTACCGCCGGCGGGTCGCCCGCGTTGTCGGCATGCGGATCACATTGAATCTGGCGGCGCATGCCGCCGCCATCGTTTCGAACCGTATCCAGGCCGCCCGATGAATATTCCATCCTTCCAGTTCTTCGCCTTTGCAGCCGTCGCCGCGCTGATCTTCAACCTGTCTCGCTCGCTGACCTGGCAAAACGCGGTGTTTCTCGTCGTCAACCTGCTGTTCCTGGCCACGTTTTCCCGCGATCCGGTCGCGTGGATTCCGTTCGCCGCTTTCCTGCTCGTCGGCTATCTGAGCGTCCGGGGCATGCAGACGAAGCAGTGGCTGGCGGCGTTCGCACCGATCCTCGCGATCGTGATCGCGCTGTTCTTCTGGCTCAAACGCTATACGTTCGTGCCGTCCGCGTTGCTGCTGTCGCACCCTTACGCGACGATCGGCGTGTCGTACATCTTTTTCCGGATGCTCCACCTCATCATCGACGCTCGCAGTCCGGGCCTGCCGGTTCGCGTGACGCCGGTGGTGTATCTGAATTACGTGCTCAACTTCACGTCGATCGTGTCGGGGCCGATTCAACGCTTTCAGGATTACAGCGTGACGCAGACGAACGAGCGGCCGGGGCCGGATGCCATCGACTACGGCGTCGCGCTCGAGCGCATCATCGTGGGATTCTTCAAGGTGGCGATCGTGTCGGTGGCGTTGTCGCACGTCCATCATCAGGCGCTTGCGCAGCTGTCGCCGGCGCAACCGCTCGGCGAGCGCATTCTGACCGGGCTGACGATCGCTGCGATCTACCCGGTCTATCTGTATTTCAACTTCTCCGGCTACACGGACACGGTCGTCGGTGTCGCGCGCTTCTTCGGGATCTCGCTGCCGGAGAATTTCGACCGGCCGTTCTCGTCGACCAACTTCATCGGATTCTGGAGCCGCTGGCACATCACGCTCTCCGGCTGGCTCAAGACCTACGTCTACAACCCGCTGCTGATGGCGCTCATGCGTCGCTTTCCGTCGCGCTCACTGGAGCCGTATCTGGGTGTCGTCGCGTTCTTCGTGACGTTCTTCCTGGTCGGCGCCTGGCACGGGCAGACGTCGATGTTCCTGTTCTTCGGTGTCCTGCAGGGCGGGGGCGTCAGCATCAACAAGCTGTATCAGATCCGCATGACCAAATGGCTTGGCAAGAAACGGTACGTCGCGCTGTGCAACACGCCGCTCTACACCCATTGCGCGCGTGGGCTGACGTTTACGTTCTTCGCATTCAGCCTGTTGTGGTTCTGGTCGACCTGGAGCGAAATCCAGACCATCGCGACCACGCTCGGCCCGGTACTCGTCGCGCTCGTGTGGCTGATGGTATTCGTCGGCGCGACGGTGACGCTTGCCGTGCTCGACGCGGTATATACGCGTATGACGCAAGGCGGCATGGCCGGACTGTTCCTGTCGCGTTACGCCCGGACCTCGTGGTGCACGGTATTGGCGGTCGTGACCGTGCTGGTGCTGGTCATTTCCGATTCGCCCGCGCCGGACATCGTCTACAAGACTTTCTGATCCGCGTCGGCGGTACGGCGATCGCAGGGTGCCGGGTTGCCGGACCCGTGCAAGTGCGCGCCGACGCGTGCCGAACCTGCAAGATCGATATTTCCCGGAGCCACTCACTTTCATGGCCAGTCACAAGCAGAAGTTCGAAATCCTGGACGGCTTGCGGGGCATCGCTGCCATCAGCGTGATGTTCATGCATTTCCTGCAGGAACTATCGAGCACGATCCTGCAGGGCGCCTATCTTTCCGTCGACATGTTTTTCATGTTGAGCGGGTTCATTCTTGCGTACTCCTACGGTGAAAGGCTGCGCCAGGACGCATGGCGTGGCGAGTATCTGAAGCGCAGGTTGATACGCCTGTACCCGATGATTTTCATCGGGTTCGCGATCGGCTTCGCCAGCCTCATCGTCATGCAGGCCAATTCGTCGGCCCGGTTCTCGTCGGGCAACCTGGTGGCCGCCACCGGCCAGAATCTTTTTCTCGTTCCGTACCTCGGTCGCTTTTCGGTGTCGGGTTTCGTCGGCGCGGCGAATCACAGCTTGCCGTCCGTCAACGATCCCGGCGTATTCCCGCTGAACCCGCCTGCCTGGTCGCTGTTCTTCGAGATGTTCGCGAGCGTCATCCTGATCGTGGCAATCAGGATGAGCGCGCGCAATCTGTCGAGATGGGCCTACGCCTGTCTCGTCGCATTCCTCGTATACGGTTTCCTCGCCAGCCTCGATAACGACAAGCTGGCGATCCTGATGAGCCAGGGCTGGGCGGCGGATAACTTCTTCGGCGGCTTCTTCAGGGTGGGCTACGGGTTCTTGTTGGGAATCGCGATCGGCAAGATGTACGACGCGAATCTTCCGGCGAAGCCGCATTGGTTCATCGGCGGGCTGGTGAAGAACGACTACATGCTGTTTGTCGTTTTCCTGGTGGTCGTCGCGTTTCCGTCGTCGATCAAGGGGATGTATTCGGTTGCGATCCTGCTGTTCGTCGCCCCCGCACTGGTTTACCGGGGGGCCATGCTCGCGCCTAGCGGCAAGGCGATTGCAAGGCTCAGCGCGTTCCTCGGCTGGATCTCGTATCCGCTTTATTGCGTGCACTATCCGATCGGCAGGCTGGTGTTCGCGTATGCACCACAGGCCGACATCCACATTGTCCGAACTGCGATGCTAGCTGCGTTTCTTTCGATCGTGTCCGCCGCCATCCTGGCGAAATTCGTCGAAGAACCGATCAGGTCGTATCTGGGCAAGCGCATGTTCGGAAATCACCGGGCCGCGACCGGCAACCCGGTCAACGCCGGGTAACGGGCGCCGCGCGCGGCGCACGCCGGCGTCGTTGCGGCGCCGGCGTGCGGGAATGCGGGAATGCGGGATGGCGGGAGTCGCGCTTACAGCCCGTCGAAGATCTCCGTCATCATCTCGGCGCTTCGGCGCCAGCGATATTTCTCCGCGTGCAGGCTTCCCTTGCGCTTGAGCTCGGCCCTGAGTTCGGCCGAATCGAGCAGGGTCCGCAATTTCCGTGCGATGTCGTCCTGGGAATACGGATCGCAGTACAGGGCCGCATCGGCACAGACTTCCGGCAGCGCGGCCGATTTGCCGACGACCGCCGGACAGCCGCAGCGCATCGCCTCGAGAGGCGGTATGCCGAAGCCTTCGTAGATCGACGGATACAGGAAGCACGCCGCGTTCTGATACAGCGCCTTCAATTGCTCGTCGCTGATGTAGCCGACGTACTTGATGTTCGGTTCGGCGGCCGACAGAGGATCCTGCTTGCCGAATACGGTGGTGTTCTGCATGCCGACGATGACGAGATCGACCGAAGGATCGTCGATCTGCCGGAAAGCCGCGATCAGCCGCCCGAAGTTCTTGGTCGGATTCATGCTGCTGACCGCGAGCACGAAGCGGCCGGGCGTCAGCGCATGCTTGTCGAGCACGCTCGTGTCCGCTTCCAGCGCATCGAGATGATCCGCACCGAGCGGCACGACGCTGATCTTCTCCGCGGACACGCCGCAGTGATGCGCGAGGCGATCCCGTGAGAAATAGGAGTTGGTCAGCACGCATACGGAGGTTCGCGCGAGGATCCAGAACATGATCCGGTACCACACGCGAAACGGGCGTGAGAAGTGCGCAGGCGTGTCGAACACTGCCGCATCGTGCATGTAGATGATCTGGTTGCCGATGAAAACGGATGCCGAATTGCTGAGATTGACGATGCGGCCTCGGCGAGCGAATAACGGGAGCACCAACTGCTCCCAGACCACGCCCTTGTAAAAGCCGACCTTGACCGTCCTGGCGCCGCTGACCTCGACGCCGGGCTGCGGAGGCACCAGCACGGTCACCGGATCCTGCGGCTGAAACTTGATCAATGCGGCGATCAGCTCGCGCGCGACGCGCTGCACGCCGGTCGTCTTCTGCGTGGTGAAGCGGCCGTTATAGACGAGTTGCTTCGGTTTATTGAAAGTGATCATGTCAACAAGAAGATATCGAAATCGGAATCAGGCTTTGACGTGATCCGGTGCGACCGGCTTGAAGTCGCGCGTGTCGACCCGCAGCTCCTCGGTATCGAGTCCGTAGAGCGCATTCCACTGCCGGAAAATCGCGTTCATCGAAAACCGCTGAATCGCCCGTTTTCGGGCTGCCGCGCCCATTTGCTCGCGAAGCTGCCGGTCGTCGCGCAGCGTCGTCAGATACGCGGCCATCTCGGCGGCGTTCGACGCGACGTAGCCGGTCACGCCGTGAATCACCACGTCGCGATTGCCCACGACGTCCGTCACCACGGCCGGTATGCCGGCGACCTGCGCTTCGATCAGCGCGACCGGCATGCCTTCCCAGCGGGAAGTCTGGACGTAGATGTCCAGTTCCGACGTCAGCGCGAGCGCACGTGCGCGGGGTATCCAGCCGCTGCAGACGACGGCTCCGCGCTGGGCGGAATCCGGAATCTCGGCCGCGTTGCCGCCGATCCAGAGAAACTCGACGTCCGCGTCGTGCAGCAGGTCGGCGAGTCGCACGAAGGCTTGATGATTCTTCTGGTACGACGCCCGACCGCTCATCCCGATGACGACTTTGCGATCGTCGCGCATTCGACGCGGCGGGATCTCCGCCACATCGACACCGTTTTCCACCAGGACCGTCGATTTCGCCCGGACCTTTGCCCTGATCTCGGCGAGCTCGCTGCCCGAGCACGCGACGATGGTGCCGCCGATGTGCGCTGCGATGCGTTCGAAGCTCAGATAGGCGTACTGCTTCATGCGCGACACGTCGCGACGCAGGAACGAGAGTCCGTGCGGCGAGTAGAGCACCTTCGCGTTCGGGGCGGCGATCCGGGCGGCGATTCGCCCCAGTACGCCGGCCTTCGACGAGTGCAGGTGAATCGCGGTCGGCCTGCAGTCGCGCAGGTTCAGGACCAGCGCACGCACGCTCTGCAGATCCTGTCTGACGCTCACCTCGCGCGCCATGTCGACGTACACGAGCTTCACGCCGGGCAGGAACAGCGTCGAAAAATCGGTCGGGGTTTCCGATCGGATCGAGTGCAGAACCGTCACGTCGACGCCGGACGCTGCGGCATGGTTGGCGAGATGGGTCAGCATCGAAAGCACGCCGCCACCGAATGCTTCGGCGATATGAACGATCTTTTGTTGGGTCATCTGTGGGTCCAGCGATTCGCTCGCACATTCATCGAACGTCGTGACGATGAGTCGCCTGCGAATCTCGCGGTCTCGATATCCGGTTCGTGAAACTATGCATTCCTGATTGATAAATGCATGGCAGTCGCGGCCATTGGATCCTGCTGTCACAGTCGCTGGTTTGCGCCGACGTCGCAGCGTGATGGTTTCCGCCGATGAAATGCCGAGTCGACGTTGCCGCAGGGCGCCGGACACGATGCAGCGTGAGGAATCCATGCCGCGACATACGTGCAGGCGCGATTCCTCCGAACATCGAAACCGGCGTTCGACTACGACGACTGGAGCCGAGACAACGACGAAGTCCGGTTAGTGCGCGTGAATCCACTGGTCCGGATCATTGTGCAGCGCATGCGCGACCCACTGGGTGCGATGGCTTACCGAATGCGCGATTCGGCGACGCTATCGCGCGTCGGCGTGATGGCCCGACGACTTGCGCACGCGCGCGAGCGGATTGGAGATATAGCGAATCGCGCGGTTGCTGAGCGTTGCCGACGGCAGCAAGCATGCGAGCGACAGCCCGGCTACGGCCGCTTTCTTGGCAACGCCCCAGAACGGGTTGCGCAGCACGGTTTGCCAGTAGCGTCCGGATTCGCACAGGAACCAGCGCCAGCGCCGCACGAGTGGGGCGTGATAGAGCGTGCTGGCGAAGCGGGCCTTCTCGATCGCGAAGTCGAGCGGCGCGATCGGCAATGCTTCGTGCAGCCGCGTGGCGGCGAGCATGCGCAGCGTCGCCCACCGGCGTTCGGCTTTCAGCGCGCCCGTCGCGGCGTCTTCGGAGTTGGTGAGCGCAAGCGCCGGCGTGTCGGCGGGCAGGCGCATCCCCGGCTGCTGGTGGACGCGATAGCCGCCGAGCGTTGCATCGATCATGTGCACGGCGCCGAGCAACGCGATACCGTAGATCGCGTAGAAATCCGCACCGTGCAGATTGTCCGGGGTGACCGGCACCGGAAAGATGCGCTTGAGCGCGTCGACCCGATACGCGTTGCCCGATGCGGGCGGCGACGGGTACAGCCAGCCCGCGCGCAACAGGCGGCCGCAATCGGTGTCGACGGCCGACTGCGGTACGCTGGCCCCGGTCACCGCACCGTCCCGTGCGATCACGTCGAGCCGGAAATGCACCTTCACGAAGTCGCCGGAAGCGAATGCGGCCAGCACGCGGGCCGCGGCGTCGGCATAGAGCAGGTCGTCGGCGTCGAGCAGGATCACGTAGCGCGTCGTGACATGCTCGATCGCGCGGTTGTATGCGGCGACCTGGCCGCGATTCTCCTGGAACACCGCCGTCACGCGCTCGCCGTACGAGCGAATGATGTCGCGCGAATCGTCGGTGGAACCGTCGTCGACGACCAGCACGGGGACGCCGTGCGCGCTTTGTGCGAGCGCCGAATCGATCGCATCGCGCAGGTACGCGCCGTGGTTGTAGTTGCAGATTGCGATGGTCAGGGTGGTCATGAACGGATTCCGGACGAGCGAAGTGCGGACGATCCGGGTGCCCGGCGCGCAGGGTTCGGGCCCCGGAGCACGGTCGCGTCGCATGGCGGCCATGATACGCGTCGTCGATCGGCATTCGGTTCGCGAGCCTACCGTTGCGCGATTCGCTTCGTCGAAAGCGCGATGACGCGTCAACCGCAAGCCGGATACACCGCGCAGGCAGGGTGTATTGGTCTGTTGACGCACTGAAACGCGGCGGGTTCGAATGATCCAATCGACCGTAGCATGCCGTCGCGTCGACGGTATCGTCGGTGGGCAACTCGGTCGGCATGCAGCGATTCGGATGCGCGTGCCGGCACGTTCGAAGTCATTCCAGGGAGTCGACTCGATATGCGTAGATCACATGGCACGTTTCTCGCGCGCGCAGCGCTCGCCGCCATGTGCGCGGCAGGCGGGCTGGCTTGGCCGGGCAGTGCCGCGGCGGCATCCGGCACGTCCGTGCCTGGGGCGCTTCATGCGACTGTACCGGATGCGGTCGTTCGTCCCGCTGCGGACGCGGCCGATCAGGCCGACATGCTGCAACATGCGCTGGACGCGTTGCAGCCGGGCCAGCGGCTGGTGTTCGCGCCGGGCCGGTATGTGGTCGGCCGGTCGCTGGTCGCGCGGCAGCGGCATGTGGTGTTGTCGGGCTACGGCGCGACGCTGATCGCGACCACCCCCGGCGACCAGACGATCGAGATGAGCGGCGACGGTACGACGCTCGTCGGCTTCCGGCTCACCGGAGCCGGCACGACACGCCTCACGACGCCGGAGTCGTCGAAGGTCGAGGTGACGGGGCGCGGTGTGCAGGTGCTCGACAACGTCATCGACGGTGGCGCGGGCGGCGGGATCTTCGTGTTCGGCGGCGCGGACGTCGCGATCGTCGGCAACGAGGTGCTGTCGACGCTGGCGGATGGCATTCACATGACGCACGGCACGCGCAACGTGCTGGTGCAGGGCAATGTCGTTCGCGGCACCGGCGACGACATGATCGCCGTGGTGAGTTATCAGGCGGAAGGCGTGCTGACGCGCAACGTGCTGATTACCGGCAACTCGCTGGAGGGCAATCCGTGGGGGCGGGGCATCACGGTGGTCGGCGGTGCGGAGGTCACCATCTCGAACAA
This sequence comes from Burkholderia sp. AU45274, assembly GCF_030482505.1. NCBI lineage: Bacteria > Pseudomonadati > Pseudomonadota > Betaproteobacteria > Burkholderiales > Burkholderiaceae > Burkholderia > Burkholderia sp. AU45274. Next base: position 1,107,893 of record NZ_JAUJQE010000001.1, read on the forward strand.
CGTCGTGCGCAACGTACAGGTGAGTTCCGGCATTCTCGTCGCTCAGGAAGACAGCAATCGCACTGCCGGCTCGTCCGACATCCGCATCGAGGGTAATTCGATCGCGGATATCCAGACGGCGACGGATCGGGCCGATGCTCGCCCGGTCACGCAGCAGGCGGCGATCGAGGTCAGCACGTGGTCGGGTTCGGTGTCGCGCGTGACCGTGATCGGTAATCGCGTGTCGCATGCGCGATTCGACGGCATTCGCCTGTGGGGAAACGTGTCGGGCGTGCGTCTCGCGGACAATCAACTGTCGGGGATCGGCGGAATGCCGGTCCGGATCGACCCTGCGCACGCTTGCGCGGCCGGCCGGCAGGTGGGGGCATCGGGACAGCAGGCGAAGGGCACGCCGTGTGCCGGCGCCGCGCTTCAGCCGCTGTCGGCGGCAGGCGATGCGATCGGCGCGGATACGTCGTTGTTGCCGCGCGTGCGCGAGTCCGTCAGGCGGCCGCGCTGGCCGCAAGGCGGCCCCCACTGATCAGGTGTTGCGTGGGCCGCCGGTTGTTCGCGCGGCGGCGGGTGTTGGCGTCGCACACGCCGTCGCAATCCGCATGCCCTTACCGGATGACGTCGCGTTCCGCGGCTTCCTCGTCCGGTTCGCGCGAGGCGAGCGACGGGGGCTGCTGCGCGGTCCCGACGACTGCCCGCCCGTACTGATCCTCGAACCGCACGATATCGTCCTCGCCGAGATAGTTGCCCGATTGAACCTCGATGATTTCGAGCGGAATCCGGCCGGGATTCTCGAGTCGATGCACTTCGCCGACGGCGATGTATGTCGATTCGTTCTCGCACAGCAGGAACGTCTCGGCGCCGCGCGTCACCTTCGCGGTGCCGCGCACGACGATCCAGTGCTCGGCGCGGTGATAGTGCATCTGCAGCGACAGCTGCTTGCCGGGTTCGACCACGATCCGCTTCACCTGGAAGCGCTCGCCGAGGTCAATCGAATCGTAATGGCCCCACGGCCGCTGCACCTTGCGGTGCTCGCTCACCTGCGGGCGCTGGTCGCTCTTCAGGCGCGCGACGATGTTCTTCACGCGCTGCACGTCGTGCTTGTTCGCGACCAGCACCGCATCGGCCGTCTCGATCACGACGACGTCCTTCATCCCGACGCACGCGACGAGGCGGCCTTCCGAACGCACGAGGCTGTCCTGCGTATCCTCGAAGACGATCGGGCCGCGCGCGACGTTGCCGTGATCGTCCTTCGGCATGATTTCCCAGATCGCGTCCCACGTGCCGACGTCCGACCAGCCGGCCGCGAGCGGCACCACAATGCCTTCGATGCCGAGTTCGGCGTGTTCCGCGAGGCGCTCCATCACCGCATAGTCGATCGAATCCGATGGGCACGCGTCGAAGGCGGCCGCATCGACCCGGAAGAACGGATCGTCGGCGACGCCCGCGCGCCACGCGCTGTCGCAGGCGGCATGGATGTCCGGTGCGAGCGCGCCGATCGCCTTCAGCCAGACCGATGCGCGCGTGACGAAGATCCCGCTGTTCCACCAGTAATCGCCCGATTGCAGGTAACGCTCGGCGAGCGTCGCATCGGGTTTTTCGACGAAGCGTCCGATCGCGTAGCCGCCGTGGCTGCCGTGGCGGCCCGAGCGCGGCTCGCCGACCTGGATGTAGCCGTAGCCCGTCTCCGCGCGGCGCGGCAGCACGCCGAGCGTGACGATCGCGCCTTCCTGCGCATAACGCGCCGCGCGCGCGACCGCGTCCTGGAACGCGGCGACATCCGCGATCACGTGATCGGCCGGCATCACGGCGAGGACAGGATCGTTCGCGAGCGCGTTCGCGTCGAGCGCGGCCAGCGTCAGCGCGGGCGCCGTGTTGCGCGCCGCGGGCTCCAGCAGGATGCGGGCAGGCACCGAGCGGCCGTGTACCTGCTCGGCGCTCATGAAGCGATGTTGTTCGCCGCATACGAGTAGCAGCGTGTCGCCGAGCGACGCGTTCGCGATGCCGTTCAGGCGGCGCGCCGTCGCCGACAGCGGCGACTCGTTCGAGACCAGCTCGATCAGCTGCTTCGGATACTGCTCGCGCGACAACGGCCACAGCCGCGTGCCGGAACCGCCGGCGAGAATCACCGGCAGGATGCTCGGCAGATCGGGTTCGGGAACCGGGTGAAGGGCGCGGGTCATCGGTTCGCTCCGGTATCGGCGGGCAGCCGGGTGTGAGGGCGGCCGTCGGCGCGCGTATCGTCGTCGCGCGAGAACGAAACGGCGCGCGACAGCAGGTGACGCAGCGCACCGGCCGTACGGTCGGCCGGCCGGACCAGGCCGACGAACGGCGCCCCTTGTTCGAGATACGGGCCGTAGGCTTTGCGGAATCCGAACCGTTTGTAGAACGCCTGACGCGGCGCGGGGACGTGCATGCGCACCGCGGTGTCCGGCCATGCGGCCTGCGCGGCGGTGAGTGCGCGCCCGATCAAACGCTCGAGCGTCTCGTCATCGCGGCAGCTTTCGCTCGTCAGCACCTTGTCGATCACGACGTCCGGATCGATGTCGTCGCCGGGCAGGATGCGCGCGTAGGCGGCGACTTCCGTCGTGTCGCCGTCGCTCACGCTCGCATAGACGTGCAGCGCGCCTGCGTCCTTGCCGTCGATGTCGAGATGCGTGTGGGCGTCCTCGACCACCAGCACGGCGTTGCGCGCGCGCAGGATTGCATAGAGATCGACGGCGCTCAGATGTTCGAATTCACAACAATGCCATTCCATGATGCTGTCCTCGCGTGATGCCTTCGTCACGCCGCGCTGCACGGACGCGATCGTTCCGTGCGACGTGGCGATCTTCATCATCCGGATGCGCGGTCCGGCGGTCTGTTCGACAGCGTACTCACGCTCCGGATTCGCCGGTCCGGCGCGGGCTGCGGGGCGGTGTGCGCGACGGGCGAGCGTCGCAATGTGCGACAGCACACATCGTCCGTGCCGCTGGCTTTTCATAATTGATTCATCGTGGCTCGCTGCAATGAAGCGCGACTGGTCCGCATCGCACGCGAACGAGGCAGCGGGGCGCGGGACCGAGGATTGCGCGCGGCCGACGACGGACCGCTCGCGTACCGCATCGTCGGCACGCTGCCGCCCGCGTGCATGCACGACCGTCGTGACCTGTCGCGGGCCTGCATCCGGTCGAACCACGGGGTTGTCCGGTCGCGCGGGAATGGCCATCATGCTGCGCCGCGAGACGCGCGTGCCGGCCCCGTGAAGTTCGAGCTCGCCGGCGGCGATTCGCGCGAAAAGCGCCAGCGTGGCGCGATGCCGTTGATTACGGCGTGATTACGACGTGTAACGGCCGGATGGCTCTCGCGCCGGCGCAATGGGATCGGGCTATCCGGGGGCGGGCGCGATTATGTGGTGCGACGGACACGGTGCCGCCACTTTAAGGAGATTTCGACGGAAGTTGCGGGTAATCGACGGTATCAATCTTGCGGAAAAGTAGTATTTGCCACTGATTGACGGGAAAGGTCATAGATAATCAAATCTCAGTGTTCAAAAAGGGGGCGGTGCGGAACGGCCGGCCCCGTAACCGCTTGATTCAGGTTTATCTTTTGCTAACAAAACCGGCCCGAAACGGGGTGTAAATTCAGGTGCGGTTGAAATGGGGCAGTCAATCCGGGCGCGGTTTGGCGGCCCGCCGGTTCAGCATCGGCGCGCTTGCCGTGTACGACGCCATGCCCATGCGGACGGGTTTTGGTTTGCCGACGTGCCCCGCCTGGCGGCGGGTTGCTTCAAAGCCGGAATGTCGTGGCTCCCGTAGCCGCGCGTTCCGTTCGAGTTCGATGACAACGGGACCGGATGATATCCGGCTCGATCTCCGGGGGTTCTCGCCGTGTGCAGTTTCGATCTTCGCCAAGGCTGCGGAAACGCAGCGCGGAAAGGCGGCCATGCGCCGCCTGCCGCCGCGCACGCGAACGGTTCGCGGAGTGCAGAAAATGATGGTTCGTTATGAATATGCCAATAACGCGCGATAAGAGCGCCGGCGTGGGGAGCGGTAACGGGCAGCGTCCGCTGATTTACTGGACGCAATCGCCGTCCGTGATGCTGCGAAAGGAATTGTCGCGCCGCGACTGGAAGGTGTCGGTCGTCGCGCATGCGAGCGAGCTGCGCGACACGTCCGGCGAAATTACCTGCGGCATTCTCGACCTGAGCGGCGGTCATGCCGATGCGATCGGCAACATCGCGTCGACCTGCGCGTCGATGCGCGATGTCGTGTGGGTGGCGCTCGTGGATGTCGGCCAGACCACCTCGCCGAACGTGCGCGCGCTGTTGCGCGACTACTGCTTCGACTACGTGACGTTACCGGCGTCGCATCAGCGGATTGCCGATACGGTCGGCCATGCCTACGGCATGGAATGCCTGTTCGCGCGCGATCGCGAACAGCTCGAATCGGAGGAAAAGGGCATCGTCGGCACCTGCAGCGCGATGCTGCGGCTGTTCGATACGGTGCGGCGTTTCGCACGCACCGACGCACCGGTGTTCGTGTTCGGCGAAACGGGAACCGGCAAGGAACTTACGGCCGTCGCGATCCATCGCCATTCGGCGCGGCGCAACGGCCCGTTCGTCGCGGTCAACTGCGGTGCGATTCCGCCGCATCTGCTGCAATCGGAACTGTTCGGCTATGAGCGCGGCGCGTTTACCGGCGCGAACGCGCGCAAGATCGGCTACGTCGAAGCCGCGAACGGCGGCACGCTGCTGCTCGACGAGATCGGCGACCTGCCGCACGAGAGCCAGGCGAGCCTGCTGCGGTTTCTGCAGGAACGCTCGATTCACCGACTTGGCGGCAGCGAACCGGTGCCGGTCGATGTCCGGATCGTGTCGGCGACGCACGTCGACCTGCGCGATGCGATGGAAGAAGGACGCTTTCGCGCCGACCTGTTCCACCGTCTGTGCGTGATGCGCATCGACCAGCCGCCGCTGCGCGCGCGCGGCAAGGACATCGAACTGCTCGCGCACCACATGCTCGAACGCTTCCGCGGCGATGCGCGCCATCGCGTGCGCGGGTTCTCGACGGATGCGATTACCGCGCTCTACAAGCACGACTGGCCGGGCAATGTCCGCGAGCTGATCAACCGCGTGCGCCGTGCGGTCGTGATGACGGAGGGGCGCCTGATCACCGCGCGTGACCTCGAGCTCGAATACTGTCTCGATGCGGCGTCGCCGTCGGTGGCCGACATCCGCAAGTCGATCGAGCGCGAGGCGATCGAAACCGCGTTGCTGCGAACGCGCGGGCGCGTTGCCGCTTCGGCGCGCGAACTCGGCGTGTCGCGCGCGACGCTGTATCGCTGGATGGAGGCGTACGGTATCGAGCGGCCGCGCGGGACGGGCTCGTCCGATTGATACAGGGCGACCCGACGCTCGCGGTGGCCGCGAGCGTCGGGTCAGCCGGCCTGCGTGGCTCGCACCGCGCGCGCGGCGTTCACGGCACGGATTTCCACCGCGGGCGGGGCGTTGTCGTCGGCCGCCACAGGCTTCCCGTCGATGCGCAATGGAACGAGCGCGATGCGCGCCGGCGTGCCGGGCGCGAGATGGAACCAGTCGTCGCCTGGCATGAATCCCGGCGCGTCGATCTGCACATGGCGCGCGACGTGTCGCGTGTCGACGTCGACGTGCCAGGTCTCGCCGGTGCGCGACACGCATGCCTCGATCCCGAGTTCGCGACGCGCCAGCACGGCCGGATGCGTGCGCGACACAAAATGGAACGCCTGCGACAGCAGCGTGCCGTCGTCGGCACGCAGGGTCGCGACGACCGTATCGTGTTCGCACGGGCCGAAACGGTATGCATAGGTCCAGTCGAAGAAGCGGCCGAGCAACTCGGCCGAGCCGAGCCGCACCGTGTCGTGCGCGGCGATCCGCACCGGGCAGCCGGCCCGCGCGACCGGCGTACGGCCGTCGCGCAGCGCGACCAGCTCGATTGACGCCGACAGCGGCGCCGGGCGCTCGTTGACGACGTGCACGTCGAGCCCGTTCAGCCCTTCGTCGACGAGGAGCACCTGGATCGGCTGCAGCACCTGGCGCAGCGCATACCATGCCGATTTCGGCCGGTGGGCGGCGTCGATCACGCCCCATCCGGCGCCCGGCATCACGTCCTGGAACTGCCACACGAGCGCGCCGGCGCAACGCGAGCCGGTGCGGCGCCATTCGGAAAACGTCTCGCGCATCACGTCCGCGACCACCGCACGCGACAGCTCGACATAGCGCGCCGGATCCTCGCGCCGCAGCCGGTCCGGCACAACGTCGTACAGCGTCTGCAAATAGTGGTCGCGGATATCGTCGAAATCCCACGACGTGCCGGGGTCGCGCGGCACGGCCGCCTTCCAGCGCGGCTCGTGCACGCCGGGCCAGCCGAGTTCGGCGAGTGTCGCGTCGCACGGGACGTTCGCGAACGCGAGGCATTCGCTCGCAAAGCGCACGTCCGCGCGGCGCGCGTCGTCGAGCGGACGCAGGTACGCACCGACGCCGTAGTAGTGCGACACGCGTTCGCGCGGCGTGAACGGCAGTACGCCGCCGTCGGGCGAATCGGGCACGTACGGGACATCGGGACGGAGCGCGGCCGCGTGGCCGGCCAGCCGGTCGGCCGTCAGTTCGAGGAAGCGCTGCTTCGGCCCGAGCCCCGACATCGCGGCCTGTTGCGCGATCTCGCTGCCGCCGCACAGCACCGCAAGCGACGGCGAAGCGCCGTGACGCGAGAGGAACTGGGTCGCTTCGCGATCGACGTTGGCCGCGAACGTGGGATCGTCGAGCGCGTAATCGAAGTTCGCGAAACCGAAGTCCTGCCAGACCAGCAGCCCGAGCCGGTCGCACCACGCGTGAAAGGCATCGGCCTCGTAGGTCATGGTGCCGCCGACGCGGATCATGTTGAAGCCGGCGTCGCGTGCGAGCCCGAGCAGGCGGCCGTAGGTCGCGTCGCCCGCGTGGAGCGCGAGCGGCGCGGCGCTGCTCCAGCATGCGCCGCGCGCGAACACGGGCACGCCGTTGATGCGCAGTCCGAAACCCTTGCCGTCGGCGCCGGAATCGATCTCGATCGTGCGGAAACCGGTCGAGCCGAGCGGCCGGCGCGCATCGCCGATATGCAGCACAACGTCGTAGAGCGACGGTTCGCCGTGCGTATGCGGCCACCAGCGACGCACGTTCGGTATCGCGACGTGCGCACGCAGCCGGTCGGCGCCGTCACGTTCGAGCGTCGCATGATGTTCGCCGCACGACAGCCGCGCTGCGAACGTATCGGGCAGCGGCGCGGCGAACGTCAGTTCCGCGTCGAGCCAGCCCGTGTCGCCTTCGACACGCGCCTGCAGTTTGCAGTTGGCCAGAACGGGCCCGTCGGCCGGATCGAGCACGTCGACGGGCCGCCACGGGCCGGTGGGCACATACGGCGGAAACCAGCCGGGCATGTGCCCGAACAGCGACGTGCGGATCGTGCGCAGCCCGGCCGGCTCGGCGAGCCGCGTGCGCCAGCGCGCGCGGCGCGGTGCGCGCGCGTCGCGCAGGTGCGGCGCGAGCGCGCGGAAACAGAGGGTCAGCCGGTGCATGCCGTCGAGCGATACCGGCACGTCGTGCGCGACGAACATGCTGTCCGAGCCGTGAATCGGCGTGTCGTCGAGCCAGGCCTGTGCGAGCGTCGCGAGGCCGTGAAAGCGCAGGATGCGCGGCCCGCGCCCACGCAGCTCGACGCGGTACCAGTGGTCGCGCTCGTCGAGCGATGCGGCTTCGTCGAGCCGGCCGGCCAGCGCGAGCGCCTGCGCGACCGTGCCGGGCACCGGCGCCGCGATCCAGCCGCCGTGGCCGGCCGGGAGGTCGCGCGGTTCCCGAACGGCGCCTGCGGCCGTCGCCAGCATCGACCACGCGGGCAGGGCGCGCGCGCGCGTCACCGCATGACCGACACGGGCGCCGTGTCGTAGCGTGCGGGCGTCACGTGCCGCAACGGCGCGCAGATCTGCCGCGCGCACGCGACGACGTCGACATACGCGGCCTCGATCGCCTCGAGCGTCGAGTCGCCGCGCTCCTCCTTGCCGCGTGCGCATGCGCGCGCGAGCCGGAATTCCAGCACCATCGCTTCGGACGCGATGCGCTCGCACGCGGCGCGAATCTCGGCGAACGGGCCGATGCAGCCGCTCGCCTGCAGCCAGCGCGCATAGTGGCCGAACAGTTCGAAATTCGCGCCGAGCTGCCGCACCGAATTGAACGAGTACGCATGGAAATGTTCGAGCGGCGCCTGCGCGAGGCGTTGTGCGTCGGTCTGCAACTGCCGGCGGAACGCCGCGATCGGATCGACGGTCGGCAGGCGCCGCAGGTGGCGCTGCAACGCGGCGAGCGAGGCCTCGCAGAGCGCGCGTTCGTCAAGCGGCGTAAAGCGTCGTTTCGCGCATTCGACGTACGGCGGCAGCGTCATCGGCGAGTTGCCGCCGACGAGCCCGTTGTAGTCGAAATCCTCGGCCACGTAATAGCCGCTGTTGTGGAAGTAGCCGATCTGGCGGTTCGCGCGGTCGATCGCGTCGATGCCGATCGTCGTCTTCGTATGCTGCGTGCGGTAGCTGCTGCCGCGCGTATCGGGCAGGAACCACGCGTCGACCTCGACGATCATCAGGTGGCCGCGCGCGACCTGCGTCTCGATGTGCTGATCGAGCGGCTCGTAGATCGAATGTTCCTGCACGACGATCCCGTAGAGCCGCTCCAGCTCGTCGAGCGGAAACTTGAAGAACGTGAACTGATCGCCCTCGAAGTCGAGCGCGATCGTAAACGGCAGCGCCGCGTACGGATTGAGACCCCACCACCGGAGCACCTCGAGCCACATGTCGACATAGCAGTTGGTCTGCTTCCAGACCATCGCCTGGCTGTGCAGCGGGTGCGGCCGGTAGTGGCGGGCGCGGTGGCGCACGCTCTCGAACGACGCGTCTTCGCCGTCGCGGGACACGAACCTCATCGCGTCCCCCACAGCACGTCGCGGACCGCTTGCGGCCACGCGGCGATATCGAAGCCGTGGTGGCGGAACAGCGCGAGCGTGAGCCGTTCGAGGCCGAAGCCGACGCAGCCCGTGTGCGCGACGTCGCCCGTCGCGGTGCGGATGTCCCACAGCAGCCCGAAATGGTCCATGTGGTAGTTGAAGCTCAGGCACGCGGTCTGGCGATCGTCGTGCTCGATCGGGATCAGCAGCTCGAACTTCAGGTTCTGCTCGCGCTGGCTGTCCGCGACGATCTTGCCGCCGCGCCCGAAGAACGGGTCGTTCGCGAGATCGATCGCATTCGGCAGGCGCAGCGCGTCGATCATCTTCGTGCCGCGTTCGATCCACGTCTCGCGGAACGAGACGATCTGCTCGGGCGTGCCGATCCGCACGTACTCGCGCATCCGGAACAACTGCATGCGGGTCGGGTCGAGCGACGGTTCGTGACGGAAGCAGTACGAGAACACGTCGACGATCCGGCCGTCGGCGGGCAGCGCGCCCGCGCGTGCGACGACCGGATAGACGGGGTAGCACGCGGCCGGTGTCATCACGACGTAGGTCGGCTTCTGGTTCTCGGTCCAGTCGTCGCCGCGATCGAGGCATTGCAGCACGCGCTGATGCTGGCGTTCGTCGCCGCAGAACGCATGCACGCTGCCCGCCAGCTGCGGGAAGCTCTTCATGTATTCGCTGCGCTCGAACTCGGTGCGGCTCATGGCCGGCGGGAAGCGCAGCACTTCGGCCTGCTGGTCGGCACCGATGCGCGTGACGAACGCGTCGAGCGCTTCGACCACGCGCTCGAATCGCTCGCTGCGGCCGAACAGGCCCTGGATGCCGGTCGAGACTAGCAGGCCCGCGTCGATCAGTTCGTCGCGCAGCGGGTTGACGCCGGCGCGGTCGAGCGGGGCGTCGGCGGGGGAGGCGGCGGGCACGGCGAGGCGATCGTTCACGTATGTTTCTCCAGCGTCGCAGGACGCAGCGCGAGCAACAGGCTCGCAGTGTTGGCGGCAATGCGGTCGTTGCTGATCATCAGCGGCGCCGCGTGCAGGTCGCGAATGTGGCGGCCGATACTGAAGGGCGTGCCTTGCTTGTAGCCGGCCATCCCGCAGATCATCATCGCCTGGTGCGCGACTTCGAGGGCCGTCTCCGACACGTAGGTCTTCAGCGTATTGATTTCGGCGGCCCAGGCCATGCCGGCCGACCACGAACGGGCCGACGCATTCGCGTGAAGGCGCAGCACGTTGTCGACGCGGGCCTGCATCGCCTGCATCAGTGCAAGCGATTCGGCGATGCGCCGCGCGGCGGGCGAAGGTGCGCCGTCGGTCTGGCGTGCCTGCGCGCGGAAGAACTGGTGCGCGCGATGGAATGCGTCGCCGGCCACGCCGATCCACACCGCGGCCCACAGGATGTGCGAGACCGGCACCATCGTTTCCTCGGCGATCGTCGCGAACGGCACCGGCAGGCATTGCACGGCGGCGCCCTGCGCATCCAGCACGAAGCCGTTGCTGCACGTGCCGCGCATGCCGAGCGTGTCCCATTCGCCGCGGCGCGTGAGCGTGTAGCCGTCGCGCAGCAGCGTGACGAGCACCTGCTCGGAAGCCGGCGCATCCGCATCGCGTCGCGCGGTGGCGAGAATGCCGTCCGCGTAGTCGCCGTACGAGATCGTCGGCGCGGATTTGTGCAAACGGAAGCCGCCACCGTCGATTTCGAGTGCGCACTGGCTCGCGCGCAGGTTGCCGCCCACGCCGTCTTCCGACGTGGCTGATGCGAGCAACCACTGGTGGCGCACGAGCTGTTGCAGGAACAGCTTGTGCCAGCCCTGGCCGGCGGCGTGATCGACGATGCAGGCGACCTGGATCTGGTGCATCGCGAACACCATCGCCGACGACGCACAGGCCTGGCCGAGGATCGAGCAGGCCGACGCGATGTCTTCCAGCGACGCGCCCGCGCCGCCGAGATGGGTCGGCACCATCGCGCCGAGCAGGCGGCGCGCGCGCATCGCCTCGATCGCCTCGACGGGGCAGCGCGCGTCGCGGTCGACCGCGTCCGCGTGCTGCGCGGCGATCTGTGCGACGGCATGCGCGGCCTCGTCGAGCCGACGCGCATCGCTGTCGGCCGCGAGTTCGGGAAGCGGCGCGCTCATGCTGAATGCTCGGTGCGTTGCAGCGTGGTGATCGTGTCCGCGAGCGCGTCGATGCTGCGGAACAGGTTGCGGTTCAGCATCTCGTCGGGAATCTCGATGTTGAATTGCTTCTCGATCGCGAGCATCAGCTGGATCGTGTCGAGTGACGAAAGGCCCGCGTCGTAGAGGTCGTCCCCGTCGCCGATCGAATCGATCGCGGCTTCGAGATGGGCGACGTGTTTCAGGATGGTTCTGATTTCGTTTTTCACGTGCTGCTCCGGCGTGCGTGGTGTCGTCCGCTCGGGCAGACGCGCGACACGCGCTGACGTCCCCCCGGCAGTCCGGCATCAGTAGACCATTGGCAGACACGGTGTTCTGTTCGCCACCCTACAAACAGCTGACCCGGCAGGCACCGGACGGCACGCGACGTTGCGTCCCGTCCTGATGCGGCACGCCGATCAGGCGCGCGACGCGGCCGGCACACCCGAATCGGCCGACAGGATGCGCTTCATCTCGTCGCGCACGATCGCGCGGCAGCCGCACGACATTTTTTCGAGGCCGTCGAGGTCGGCGAGCTCGATCGAGCTCCGGTACTGGCGGATCAGGCCCAGCTTCTGGATTTCGCCGGCGGCATCGGTGACCGTTTCGCGCCGCACGCCGAGCATCTGCGCCAGCATGCTGTGCGTCACCTGGATCTCGATGCTGCGGGTCCGGTCGTACGCGAGCAGGAACCATCTGCATAACTGATGTTTGAGCACGTGATGACGGCTGCAGAACGTGATCTGCGAGACCTGCGCCATCAGCAGCCGCACGCAGACGAACACGAGATGGCGGATCACCGGCGATGCGTCGAACGCGGCGGCGAACACGCGCCGGTCGAGCCGGTAGACGAAGCCGTCGCGGCAGGCCACGGCGCGGCAGGGCATCCGGCCGCTGCCGCCGATCACGTCGTCGCACACCACGCTCTCGCTGCCGATCTCCGCGACTTCCAGCGTCATGCCGCCGGACGACACGTACTGCAGCGAAATCGCGGTCGTGACGGGCAGGTAGACCGCCGCGAGCATTTCGCCGGGCTCGCAGAGCACTTGCCCGGATTTCAGGTGGACGAGTTGAAGGTGGGGGGCCAGCGTCGCGCGCTCGTCGCGGTCGATGGCCGCGAGAAAGCGGTTCGCGTCGAAGCTGTGGGAAAGCTCGATCATGCCGTTCGCGTACGCGACGGTATCCGGGGCCTGGTGAGTCACGGCGCATCCTCGTAGGGTGGCGGTCACGCGTCGTCGCGGCGATATCCCGGGAATTGGGAATTCGCACGATCGTGCGGACTTGTGTTCGTCAAAAATGGAGTGACGATACTGGCGAAAAGGCTAGCACGCCATTGAAATCGATCAATTGCATATTACGTCATTTCACAAAGTTTGACGATTTTGGCGCATGCAAACGTGATCCGGATTTAATGATTCATTTCCGTGAAATTAATCATCCGGAAGTTGAATGCGACCTCGGGCATTCATTCCATGTCGACCGTGAATCAATCTGCCGGGAGGGGCGCATCGCACGGGAAAAGTGCCAGATGGGCATTGAACATTTTTTGACAAATAAATTGCTATTTCAAGAATGTCTATATAAATCAGTCGGTTGCGTGAGAATTGTGCGGTGGATGACAGAGGCGAAAATTAGTGTGCCGATTCAGATTTGAGACAGTTTCAAACAACCGTGTGAGGCGCGATGCCATACCGGAGTGCTATCCGGGCACGTCATGGAAACAATTGAAAATAGACTGTAAGTATATGAGCGACAAGCCGTGCAGCACCGGTGCGGCTGCCTCGGCTCGAGGCAGGTGAATGATCAGTCAAATTGCCCGCAGTGTCCGCCATCAGGAAGAGTGTCCGGAAATGAGACGCTTTTTTTGTTTCTTGGCCGGTTATTCGGTCGATCTAAATCAGGCGTGATTCATATATTAAGGATGGGCATGTATTGGCACGTAAATCGCTTATTCGGGCTGGCGTGTCGAAACGGGACGGCCGACTCGATCCGGCGGCGATAAGCCGACGGTCAGTCGGAATCAGGGTTGTGGGCCGCAACCACGGTCAGTCCCGGGCGCGCATCGCGATAACGAGTTCCGTGCACGCGGCTGCAGGCGGCGCGGACAATAAAAGGGATACAGACATGCTTCATCTTCACTCGAGCTACTCGGCGAACGCCATCCTCGATGCCCTCCCGGAGGACAGCATCCGCACCATCGCACCGCATCTCGAACTGGTCAGGATCAAGGCCGGGATGCTCGACCGGGTCGGCGAGCCGATGCGCCACGTGCATTTCCCGACGACGTCGATGATGTCGGTGCAGCATCTGATGGAGGACGGTGCGATGGTCGAGGTGGCGCAGGTCGGCCGCGAGGGGGTGGTCGGCCTCGCGACGATGGTCGGCGGCGCCGCGGCGTCGCAACGGGTCGAGGTCCGCATCGGCGGGATGGCTTATCGCGTGCCGAGCTGCGTGATGCGCGCCGAATTCGAGCGCTCGCCGGAAACCTACCGGCTGCTGCTCAACTACTGCCAGGCGGTGATGGCGCAGATCTCGCGCAGCGCGCTGTGCAACCGGCATCACTCGGTCAGCGAGCAGCTCAGTCGCTGGCTGCTGCTTGCGCATGACCGCATCGACGGCGACGAACTGGCCGTCACGCAGCAGACGATCGCGAACATGCTCGGCGTGCGCCGCGAAGGCGTGACGGAAGCGGCGGGCAACCTGCAGGAAGCCGGGCTGATCCGGCAGCGCCGCGGCCGTATCACGGTGCTCGACCGCGACGGCCTCGAACATCACGCGTGTGAATGCTACAACCTGATTCGCGAGGACTATCGCAGGCTGCTCGGCACGCGCGAGACGGCGAGGCCGACACCGGTTCGGCCGCGCATGCCGGACGTGCATCGCGGGTTCCCGGCACATGGTGCATGACGATGCAATCGAAGTCCGGTGGGACGAATTCGATGCGGCGTTCTGTGATCGCAGTTATCGACGCCGCGCTCGTGCTGGCAGGCGCGCTCGCGGCGCAGGCGGCGTCGGGCCTCGCGTGGCACGCGCTGTCCGACGCGCAGCGCGGCGCGATCGCGCTGCTGTGCGTGCTGACCGTGGCCTTGCTGCCGCGCTACCTGCGCACCGTGCGCGGCAGCGTGGCGCCGCAAGGCGGCACGCATGCACTGACGCAGACGATGGTGGCGCTCGTCTGCGCGAGCGTGCTGACGGTCACCGCCGCGATGTGGATCATGAATCGCGGCGGCACGATCACGACACGCTGGATCGTGCGGACGGTGCTGGCCGGCGATGCTGCGTTGCTGCTCGGCCGTGCCGCGCTGCTGGCGCTCGCGCTGACGCGTGACGACCCGCGCGCGCGGCAGCGCCGCGTCGCGGTCGTGGGCGCAACGGCATATGGGCGTGTCGCGGTCGAGAGGATGCAGCTCGCGCCGAACGGCCCGTTCGTGGCCGCATGCGTATTCGACGACGACGCACCGGCTGCTACCGGCGCCACCGGCGCCACCGGCGGCATCGGCGGCATCGGCGGCGTGCCGGTAATCGACGACTGGAGCGTATTGCGTGACCTGATTCGCGGCGGCGACATCGACGAGGTCTGGCTCACGCTGCCGATGTCGCACGAGTGGCGGATCCAGCGCATCGTGCGCGAGTTGCGCGACGAGTTCGTGGAACTGCGGCTGTTGCCCGACGTGCGGCAGATGGCGGTGGTCGATCGCTCGGCGACCGACGTGCTCGGCATGCCCGCCATCAACCTCGCGACCACGCCGCGTTCGGCGCCGGAGCTGTGGGCGAAGTTCGCGTTCGACCGGCTGTTCGCATTCGGCGTGCTGATTCCGTTGCTGCCGCTGCTGTCGATGCTGGCGATCGCGGTCAAGCTGTCGTCACCGGGGCCCGTGCTGTTCAGGCAGCGCCGCAAGGGTGTCGACGGCCGGGAGTTCGACATTCTCAAGTTCCGGACCATGCGCGTGCATCGCGCCCAGCCGGGCGTGCTGCAGCAGGCGTCGCGCAACGATTCGCGCATCACGCGCGTCGGCGCGTTCCTGCGGCGTACGTCGCTCGACGAACTGCCGCAGTTCTTCAACGTGCTGTTCGGGCAGATGTCGGTGGTCGGGCCGCGCCCGCACGCGATCGAACACGACGACCTCTATCGGCAATTGATCGACTGCTACATGTACCGCTACCGCGTGCGGCCCGGCATCACCGGATGGGCGCAGGTGAACGGCTATCGCGGTGAAACGCGCAAGGTCGAGGCGATGGCAGCACGCGTGAAGTTCGATCTGTTCTACATGCAGAACTGGAGCTTCTGGTTCGACATGAAGATCATCCTGTTGACGGTCGTGCGCGGCTTCATTGGGCGCAATGCATTCTGAGGATCACGAAAGATCGAGGCGGCGCCGCGCGAGCGATCGTCCCGACGGCGTAATGCCGGTTCGTGCGCGCGGACGAAGCGTTGTAGCCGTGCGGAAAATTGCTGCGCTGCGGTCGTGCCGCCGAGTGTCCGAGCGCGCACCGCGGGTCCGGATTACGCGTCCGGCCCCAGTTTCAGCACGGCTGCCGCTGCCTGACCGACACGCTGATTCCGGTCAACACACGCGTGTTCAATGGGTTTATCCTGCGTCGAATGCGTCCGGCGCTCTTCGTGTCGCCGGGCGCCCATCCGGACACGGTGGCAGGCGGTGACGCCGGCCCGCCGCGCACCGGCGCGACACCGCGCGCCGCCATGCTCCGCGCGGAACCCGGAACAGGAGAGACGGCCATGTCGCTCGACCCACAACAACGGCAGACGCTGAAACAGCGGCTGAACGAGAGCGAGCAGACGTTGCGTGCGGAGATCCGCGCGAGCGAAGACCAGCGCGCGTCGGAGTCCTACGCAGACCTCGCCGGCGCGGCGCCGGACGAGGGCGACGAGGCCAATGCGGATCTGTTCGTCGACGTCGATCATGCGTTGATCGGCATGAAACTGACCGAGCTGCGCGCGATCGGCCGTGCCCAGCAGCGAATGCGCGACGGCAGCTACGGCGAGTGCATCGACTGCGACGGCTCGGTCGGCTACGAGCGCCTGCTGGCGCGCCCGGCCGCCGAACGCTGCACGCATTGCCAGTCGATCTACGAGCGGCACTACGCCACGACACCGCGCGCCTCCCTCTGACGCTGTCATCGTCGCCATCACGGCGCTGCACGCGCGGCGCGGCCGGCGTACGATGATGAACGGGCACCCGGCGGCGTCAGCATGCGGCGCCGGGCGGGCAGACGCCGTCGCGCACGCGCGCGGCGCCATCCACGTGGAAGGGAGCCACGCCGATCATGCCGATCCACAATGCCGAGTGTGCGGCGGTGTTCGCCGAGATCGCCGACATGCTCGAGATCCAGGGCGCCAATCCGTT
This sequence comes from Burkholderia sp. AU45274, assembly GCF_030482505.1. Classification (NCBI taxonomy): domain Bacteria; kingdom Pseudomonadati; phylum Pseudomonadota; class Betaproteobacteria; order Burkholderiales; family Burkholderiaceae; genus Burkholderia; species Burkholderia sp. AU45274. The sequence continues at coordinate 1,124,383 of NZ_JAUJQE010000001.1, forward strand.
CCGGGTGCGTGCCTATCGCAACGCAGCACGGACGATTGCCGACTACGGGCGCGATATCCCGACGATGATCGCGAACGGCGACGATCTCGGGAAGATTCCGTCGATCGGGCCCGATCTCGCGTCGAAGCTGCGCGAGATTGCCGCGACCGGCACCTGCGAACTGCAGCAAACGCTGCGTCACGCGTTGCCGGGCGCGATCGTCGAGCTGCTTGACGTGCCGGGGCTCGGCGCGAAGCGTGTGAAGGCGCTCCATGACGCACTGCACGTCGATTCGCTCGAGCAGCTTCGCGCGGAAGCGAAGAGCGGGCACGTGCGCGAGTTGCCGGGCTTCGGCGCGAAAACCGAAGCGCATCTGCTCGAAGCGATCGACGACCGGCTGAAGCGCGAACCTCAACGCTTCCTGCTGCCGGATGCGATGCACGCGCTGCAGCCGCTGCTCGAACGCCTGCGCGCGATCGCGGGCGTCGGCAACGCCGTGCCGGCCGGCAGCTTTCGCCGCCGCCGCGAGACGGTCGGCGATCTCGACATCCTCGTTACCGCACGTGATCCGGTGGCTGTCGCCGACGCGTTCGTCGGCCACGGCGAGGTCGCGCGCGTGCTCGCGCACGGCAAGACGAAGTCGAGCGTCGTGCTCGCCAGCGGGTTGCAGGTCGACCTGCGCGTCGTCGATGCCGACGCGTTCGGCGCGGCGCTCGTCTATTTCACCGGATCGAAAGCGCACAACATCGCGTTGCGCAGGATCGCGCAGGCCGGCGGACTGAAGATCAACGAGTACGGCGTGTTTCGCGGCGACGAACGGATTGCCGGCGCGACCGAGGCGTCGGTCTATGCAGCGATCGGGTTGCACGACGTGCCGCCCGAGTTGCGCGAGGATCGCGGCGAGATCGAGGCCGCGCGCGCGGGCACGCTGCCGGCACTGGTCGAGCGCAAGCACGTGCGCGGCGACCTGCACGCGCATACCGACGCGTCTGCCGGCCGCGACAGCCTGCGTGCGATGGCCGATGCGGCACGCGCACGCGGGTTCGCGTACCTGGCCATCACCGACCGGGCGCCGCATGCCGGCGGCAGCCGCAGCGACTTCGACTGGCTTGCCCGGCAGCTCGACGAGATCGATCGTCTCAACGCGTCGTTCGACGATTTGGTGCTGCTCAAGGGCGTGGAGGCCGGCATTCGAGAGGACGGCAGCCTCGATGTGCCCGATGCGATGCTCGGCCGGCTCGATCTCGTGGTCGGCGTGGTACGCGACGGCTTCGAGCTGTCGCGCGACGCACAGACCGCGCGCATGCTGCGCGCGATGGATCATCCGCATTTCACGATTCTCGCGCACCCGACGGGCCGCGTGCTCGGCGAGCGCGATGCTTGCGAACTCGATGTGCCGCGCGTGATCGCGCACGCCGCGGCGCGCGGTTGCTTCGTCGAACTCGATGCGCAGCCGCGGCGGCTCGACCTGCCGGACGTCTGGTGCCGCGAGGCCGCGAAGGCCGGCGTGCCGGTGGCGATCGGCTCGGATGCGTGCAGTGCGGACGAACTCGACAATCTTGCGTACGGCGTCGATCAGGCGCGACGGGGCTGGCTCACGCGGCCCGACGTGCTGAACACGCGCACGCTCGCGCAATTGCGGCCGCTGCTTGCACGCACGATGGGAGCGGGCGGCGCGTCGAAGCGCTGCGGCGGCGCGAAGGGCGCGTGAACGCAGCCGGCGGCGCGTGCCGTCAGCGGCTGGCCGGTCATGAATGTGGTCACGTCATGCCAGTACGCCGGCCGCCGGCACATAGGGCAGGCCGAGCGCGAGCGCGACGGCTTCGTACGTGATGTGTCCGTCGCATACGTTCAGGCCCGCGCGCAGATGCGGATCGTCGGTCATCGCCTGCTTCCAGCCCTTGTCGGCGAGCGCGAGCGCATGGGTGAGCGTCGCGTTGTTGAGCGCGAAGGTCGACGTGCGCGCGACTGCGCCGGGCATGTTCGCGACGCAGTAGTGCACGACGCCGTCGACGACGAAGGTCGGGTCCGCGTGCGTCGTCGCATGCGAAGTCTCGAAGCAGCCGCCCTGGTCGATCGCGACGTCGACGACGACCGCTCCCGTGCGCATCGTCGCGATCATGTCGCGCGTGACGAGCCGCGGCGCCGATGCGCCCGGCACCAGCACGGCGCCGATCACGACGTCGGCGTCGCGCACGGCTTCGTCGATCGTGTGTGCATTCGAGCAGACGGTCGCGATCCGGTTGGCGAAGACGAGGTCGAGCTGGCGCAGCCGGTTCACGTTGGTATCGAGCACGGTGACGCGTGCGCCGAGGCCGACCGCCATCTGCAGGGCGCCGGTTCCCACCACGCCCGCGCCGAGCACGACGACGTGCGCGGCCGGCACGCCGGGCACCCCGGCCATCAGCAGGCCACGCCCGCCGCGCGGGCTTTCGAGGTGAGTCGCCGCGACCTGGATCGACATGCGCCCGGCCACCTCGCTCATCGGCGCGAGCAGCGGCAGGCCGCCACCGGGGCCCGTCACGGTTTCGTACGCGATGCAGACGGCGCCGGACTTCACGAGCGCGGCCGCCTGGTCGGGATCGGGTGCGAGATGCAGGTACGTGTAGAGGATCTGGCCGCGCCGCAGCATCGCGCATTCCGCCGGCTGCGGCTCCTTGACCTTGATGATCATGTCGGCGCGCGCGAAAACTTCGTCGGCGCCGTCGCAGAGCGCTGCGCCCGCGGCCGTGTAGTCGTTGTCGAGCAGGCCGATCGCCGTGCCCGCGCCGCGCTGCACCAATACGCGATGGCCATGCCGCGTCAGTTCGCGGGCGCCGGCCGGCGTGAGGCCCACGCGATATTCGTGGTTCTTGATCTCTTTCGGCACACCGATCAGCATGAGTCGCCTCCATGGCCTTCGTTATCGTTGTCGTGCAGGTGCGCCATGCGGCGAACGTTGCCCGTGCGGCCGATCATGCAGGAGCGTATCGACCGCAGTACTGGAATATCAGGGTAGTAGTGCGCGGAGGGAAGTCAAGCGGCCGGATCGCGTGCACCGGCGCGCGCACTGCATCGCAACATGCGCTGTCGCGGGTGGCGGGTGGCAGGTTGCGACCGGAGGTCGCAATGCACGTGGTGCCGGGTTTCGGTATCGTCACGTGTGGCTCGGACCGAGGCCGCGCGCCGGAACGTCGCCGGCAACACATCGCGATAACGAGACAACGACACGAGGGCACTGACCAACATGACCGGAGCGTATTTCAGCGTGCCGACGCTTTGCGCAATCGCGCTCGTTCACGTCTACTGGGCGTTGGGCGGGCGGCGCGGCAAGGGGGCGGCCATTCCGGAGCAGGACGGCGAGCCGCTATTGCGGCCGACTGCCATCGGCACGCTTGCGGTCGCGGTGGCGTTGCTGGGCGGCGCGTGCGTGGTTGCCGCGCGTGCCGGCTGGCTGGGGCCGAATGCGTATCCCGGCACAATCTCGTTCGCGGTCGTTGCGTTCGCACTGATCTTCGCGGTGCGGGCCGTCGGCGATTTCCGTTACGTCGGCTTCTTCAAGCGGATTCGCGGCTCGCGTTTCGCACGCATGGACACGCTGTATTACTCGCCGCTTTGCGCGGCGCTGGCGCTGTCCATCGCGTCGATGTTCTGGCCGTGGTGAGCGCGCGTCTCAGCGCGCGGGCCCGTCCATCTCTTTGAGGAATGCCGCCGGCACGGTGTCGGTCAGCCATACGCCGTTTTCCGCGACGAAGAACGTGTGGCCTTGCCGATGCATGCGCTGCGCATCGACCTCGAGTATCACGGGCACGCCGTAGCGTGTGCCGACGGCCAGCGCCGTCCGGATGTCCGGCGACAGATGCACGTGATGACGGGCGCCGGGTTTCAGCCCTTGCTCCCGAATCGAATCCAGGAAGCGCGTCGCCGTGCCGTGATACAGGCGCTCGGGCGGCTGCGCGGTAGGATAGCGGCGCTGCACGACGGGCGTCGAATGGCCTTGCACCGCACGGATGCGACGGCCGTCGTCGGAGAGGGCGAAGCGTTGCTTGTCGTTGGTCGCGCAGACGGTTTCGAGCGTCGCGCGATCGAGGTGGTGCCCCTGGCGGGCAGCGCCGGTCATCAGTGCGTCGATGTCGGCCCAGCCTTCGGGGTCGAGTTGCAGCCCGATCGACTGCGGCGCGTGGCGCAGCAGGTAGCTGAGATATCGGCTGATGCCGGTCGCGTCGGTCGCCGGCAGTTCATTCTTCTTGTGTGGTTTCATGAGACGCGGAGGCTACCAGAGCACCGCGCAAAAAAGTACGCCCGGGTACCCCGCGTAGCAGGAAAGAGACAGCCTTCGGCGCAGCGCGCCACACAACAATCGTCTACCTGACGCCCGCGTCAGTCGGTATTCCCGCGATCCTTGTCGATTCCGACTCCCGGATTTTTCAATTGTTGCGATTTTCGATGCATTGAATTGCATTGATACGACACTCAATGGAACCGGTTCCATTTATAATTCGCGGCACTCGTCGCCGGGCCCGAAAGAGGGTCGTGCACGTTGCGCTTGCTGTCGGCAAACGCGGCGTCTAAGTTGAATGAGGGTCATGAGCGATGAGGGGCAGATGCGGGCAAATGCCGGCATTTGTCAGACGATAAGGCTCGCGAAGAAGCCGATCCGTGCAGCGCATCCTGAATTGGCGCGATGCGCGGCTGCTTGAAGGCGCTGCCGTGCATGGCATGGGCGGCGTCAGCAGCGAGGTTGTTCGCAACAGACGAAAGAACAGGACGGCCAGCCGCATGCGGCATGGCTGCCATGCCGGACATGCCGCATGCGGAGTGCGCGCGTCCGGGTCCCGATCCCCAACGATCAACATCCGACCATGTCCACGCCACCTGACAAACCCAACTCGCGCCGCCGTTTCCTGCGCACGTCGGTCGCGCTCGTGCCGATCGCGTCGGTCGCCGGCTGCGACCTGCGTTCGTCGTCGCCTTCCGCGACGACCGGCAACGCGCCCGGTGCATCGGCCAGTGCCGAACGCGCGCCGTACAAGCCGACCTTCTTCGATGCGAAGGAATGGGCGTTCGTCCAGGCCGCCGTCGACCGGCTGATTCCGGCCGACGCCGAAGGGCCCGGCGCGCTCGAATCGGGCGTGCCCGAATTCATCGACCGCCAGATGGAGACGCCGTATGCGCACGGCGCCACCTGGTACATGCAGGGGCCGTTCCAGCAAGGCGTGCCCGAGCTCGGCTACCAGCTGAAGCTGGTGCCGCGCGACATCTACCGGCTCGGTATCGCGGCGGTCAACCGCTATTGCGAGAAGACTCACGGCAAGGCATTCGCGGATCTCGACGCGCCGACGCGCGACACCGTGCTCGGCGCGCTGGAGAAGGGCGGCGCGCAGATCGACGACGTGCCGCCCGGCGTGTTCTTCGGTCAGTTGCTGCAGAACACGCGTGAAGGCTACTTCTGCGATCCGGTGCATGGCGGCAATCACGACATGGCCGCGTGGAAGATGATCGGCTTTCCGGGCGCGCGCGCGGACTTCATGGATTTCGTCAACCAGAACGGCAAGTCGTATCCGTACGGCCCCGTCTCGATCAACGGGGAGCGCAGCTGATGGCCGCAGAGAAAAAACCGCATGTCGATGCGGTGATCGTCGGCTTCGGCTGGACCGGCGCGATTCTCGCGAAGGAACTGACCGAAGCGGGCCTGAACGTCGTCGCGCTCGAGCGTGGCGAGTATCGCGACACCTATCCGGACGGCGCGTATCCGAACACGATCGACGAGCTGACCTACAACATCCGCAAGAAGCTGTTCCTCGACCTGTCGAAGACGACCGTGTCGATCCGCCACGGCCTGCAGGACACCGCGCTGCCGTACCGGCAGCTCGCCGCGTTCCTGCCGGGCGAAGGCGTGGGCGGCGCGGGGCTGCACTGGTCGGGCGTGCATTTCCGGATCACGCCGGAAGAGCTGCGCCTGCGCAGCCACTATGAAGAGCGCTACGGCAAGAAGTTCATCCCCGAAGGGATGACGATCCAGGACACGGGCGTGACCTACGAGGAGCTCGAGCCGCATTTCGACTTCGCGGAGAAGGTGTTCGGCACGTCGGGGCAGGCGTACAAGGTCGGCGGCAAGGTGGTCGGCGACGGCAACGTGTTCGAGGCGAACCGCAGCGACAACTTCCCGCTGCCCGCGCAGCTCAATACCTATTCGGCGCAGCGCTTCTCCGACGCGGCGAAGTCGCTCGGCCTGCATCCGTATCGGCTGCCGTCGGCGAACACGTCGGGGCCGTACACGAACCCGTACGGCGTGCAGATGGGCCCGTGCAACTTCTGCGGCTACTGCAGCGGCTACGCGTGCTACATGTACTCGAAGGCGTCGCCGAACCTGAACATCCTGCCCGCGCTGAAGCAGGCGCCGAACTTCGAGCTGCGCTCGAAGTGCCACGTGCTGCGCGTCGACCTCGACGATACGAAGAAGCGCGCGACGGGCGTGACCTACGTCGATCCGGCCGGGCGTGAAGTGCACCAGCCGGCGGATCTCGTGATCGTGGCCGCGTTCCAGTACCACAACGTGCACCTGCTGCTGCTGTCGGGCATCGGCAAGCCGTATGACCCGATCTCGGGCGAAGGCGTCGTGGGCCGCAATTTCGCGTACCAGAACCTGTCGACGATCAAGGCGTTCTTCGACAAGGACACCTACACGAATCCGTTCATCGGCGCGGGCGGCAACGGCGTCGCGGTGGACGATTTCAACGCGGACAACTTCGACCACGGCCCGCTCGGATTCGTCGGCGGCTCGCCGCTGTGGGTGAACCAGGCCGGCGTGAAGCCGATCAGCGGCATCGCGACGCCGCCCGGTACGCCGCAGTGGGGCTCGGCGTGGAAGAAGGCGGTGAAGGACAACTACGCGCATACGATCTCGATGGACGCGCACGGCACCAACATGTCGTACCGCGACGTGTATCTCGACCTCGATCCAACCTATCGCGATTCGTACGGCCAGCCGCTGCTGCGGATGACGTTCGACTGGAAGGACAACGACATCAAGATGGCGCAGTACGTGACCGCGCAGATGAAGAAGATCGCGGAGGCGATGGGGCCGAAGGCGATCAGCGTGTCGACGCGCGAATTCGGCAAGCACTTCGATTCGCGCGCGTACCAGACGACCCACCTCGTCGGCGGCGCGATCATGGGCACCGACCCGAAGACGAGCGTGCTGAACCGCTACCTGCAGTGCTGGGACGTGCACAACGTGTTCGTGATGGGCGCATCGGCGCTGCCGCAGGGCATCGGCTACAACCCGACCGGGATCATCGCGGCGCTGGCCTACTGGTCGGCACGTGCGATCCGCGAGCAATACCTGAAAAATCCCGCCCCGCTGGTGACCGCATGAAGAGGACGATGAACCACAACGTCGCGCGCCGGATGTCGCGCGCGCTGGCGGCCGGTGCGGCCTGGGCCGCGTTCGGCTGCGCAGGCTCGATGGCGTTCGCGCAGCCCGCCACTCCCGCGGCGGCTTCCGGCCCGGCGGCCGCACCCGCGGCCCAATCCGCCGACGCGGCCTTGATCAAGCGCGGCGAATATCTCGCGCGGGCAGGCGACTGCATCGCGTGCCACACCGCGAGCGGCGGCAAGCCGTTTGCGGGCGGGCTGAAATTCGACACGCCGATCGGCGGGATCTACTCGACGAACATCACGCCGGATCCGAAAACGGGCCTGGGCGGCTGGACCGTCGAGGACTTCACGCGCGCCGTGCGCGAAGGCGTGCGCAAGAACGGCGACACGATGTATCCGGCCATGCCGTTCCCATCCTACGCGCGCCTGACCGACGACGACATGAAGGCGCTGTACGCGTACTTCATGCACGGCGTCGCGCCCGTCGAGCACGAGAACCGCGCGGTCGACATCGTGTGGCCGCTGTCGATGCGCTGGCCGCTCGGGATCTGGCGCAAGATGTTCGCGCCGACCCCGAAGCCGTTCGACGCGGTGCCATACACCGATCCGGTGGTCGCGCGCGGTGCGTATCTCGTGCAGGGTCTCGGCCACTGCGGCGCGTGCCATACGCCGCGCGCGCCGACCATGCAGGAGCGCGGGCTGACCGACGCGGACGGCCCGGACTTCCTGGCCGGCGGCGCGGCGATCGACGGCTGGGTGCCGACGAGCCTGCGCGGCGAGCCGCGCACGGGCCTCGGCACGTGGACGGAAACCGAGATCGTGCAGTTCCTGAAGACGGGCCGCACGCTGCGCACGGCCGCGTTCGGCGGGATGACGGACGTGGTCGGCCACAGCATGCAGCACATGACCGACGACGACCTGAACGCGATCGCGCGCTACCTGAAGACGCTGCCGCCGCGCGTGCAGGGCGAGCAGCCGCACGTGTACGACGCGGCGGCCGCGAAGGCGCTGCAGACCGGCGACGCGAGCAAGCCGGGCGCGGCCGTTTATCGCGACAACTGCATGGCGTGCCACCGCAGCGACGGCCATGGCTACACGCGCGTGTTCCCGGCGCTCGCCGGCAACCCGGTCGTGCAGGGCGACGATCCGACGTCGCTGATCCACGTCGTGCTGGAAGGCAGCGCACTGCAGGGCACGCGCACCGCGCCGTCGACGTTCACGATGCCGCCGTTCGGCTGGCGCCTGTCGGACCAGGAAGTCGCGGACGTGTCCAACTTCGTGCGCACGAGCTGGGGCAACACGGGGGCTGCCGTGACGGCCGCGCAGGTCGCGAAGGTGCGCAAGAGCGTGCCGTCGACCCGGCCCGAACCGCCGCCGGGCGCGCGGTTCCCGCAAGCGTCGCGCTGACGGGGCGGCGGGGCGCCGGCCCCGCCTGTCGGATGTGCTGCAAGGCGCCGCCGTCTCCGCGCGGCGCCTTTTGTTTCGCCGGGGTTGCACCCCGCAAAGGCGCGCCAATGCGTGAAATTTTCGCGGCGGCGCGCCATTTTTCCGCCTCATCCCTTATCCTTTCGTTCTTGAACCTTACTAAATAGTTACAAGAACTTCGGGAGGGGGGATGCCTCATGACGTCAGCCTGATTGCGTTGCTCGCGGCCGGTTTCGGTCTCGCGATGGTCTTCGGTTATTTCGCGTCGCTGTTGAAAATGCCGCCGCTCGTCGGCTATTTGCTCGCCGGGATCGTGATCGGCCCCGGCACGCCCGGCTTCGTCGGCGACCTGTCGCTCGCGCAGCAGCTCGCCGAAGTCGGCGTGATGCTGCTGATGTTCGGCGTCGGCCTGCATTTCTCGCTCGGCGATCTGCTCGCGGTGCGCAAGATCGCGCTGCCCGGCGCGATCGTCCAGATTACGGTGGCCACGCTGCTCGGCGGCGGGCTCGCGCTCACCTGGGGCTGGAGCGTCGGCGCGGCGCTCGTGTTCGGGCTCGCGCTGTCGGTCGCGAGCACGGTGGTGCTGCTGCGAGCGCTCGAAGGGCGCGGGCTGGTCGAGACGGTCAACGGGCGCATCGCGGTCGGCTGGCTCGTCGTCGAGGATCTCGTGATGGTGCTCGTGCTGGTGCTGCTGCCACCCGTCGCGGGGCTGCTCGGCGGCACGCCGCCCGGCGACGCGCAGGCGGCCGGCGGCAGCGTGTGGGGCACGCTCGGCGTCACGATGCTGAAGGTCGCGGCGTTCATCGCATTGATGCTGGTGGTCGGCAAGCGCGTGTTTCCGCGCATTCTGTGGCTCGTCGCGCGCACCGGCTCGCGCGAGCTGTTCACGCTGTGCATGATCGCGGCCGCGGTCGGCATCGCATTCGGCGCGGCGAAGCTGTTCGACGTGTCGTTCGCGCTCGGCGCGTTCTTCGCCGGGATGATGATGCGCGAGTCGGAATTCAGCCGGCGCGCGGCCGACGAGACGCTGCCGCTGCGCGATGCGTTCTCGGTGCTGTTCTTCATTTCGGTCGGGATGCTGTTCGACCCGAAGATCCTGCTCGCGGAGCCGCTGCACGTGATCGAGGTCGCCGCGATCGTGGTGATCGGCAAGACGCTCGCGGCAGTCGCGCTCGTGATCGCGTTCCGCTATCCGCTGAATACCGCGCTGACGGTCGGTGCGGGGCTCGCGCAGATCGGCGAGTTCTCGTTCATCCTCGCCGGGCTCGGCCGTGCGCTGGGGCTGCTGTCGGCCGAGGGGCAGAGCCTGATTCTGGCCGTCGCGCTGATCTCGATCGCGATGAACACGCTGCTGTTCGCGATGATCGATCCGGCGCTCGCGTGGATTCGCAAGCATTCGGCGTTCGCGCGCAAGCTCGAGGCGCGCGACGATCCGCTCGCCGCGCTGCCGATGTCGACGCCGCAGACGCACCTGACCGGGCAGGTCGTGATCGTCGGCTACGGCAAGGTCGGTACCCGAATCGCGCACGCGCTGGACGAGCGCGGCATCGCGTATGTCGTCGTCGAACAGAATCGCGAGCTCGTCGAGAAACTGCGTGAGGACGGCGTCGCCGCCGTGTCGGGCGACGCGATCGAGCCGATCGTGCTCGTGCAGGCGCACATCGCGCGCGCCGGGATGCTGGTCGTCACGCTGCCCGACGTGTTCGACGTGCGGCAGATCGTCGAGATCTCGCGCACCTTGAATCCGGCGCTCGAGGTCGTGCTGTGCACGAACAGCGGCGACGAGGCCGCGCTGCTGTCGAGCGAGGGGATCGGCACGGTGTTCATGGGCGAGACCGAACTCGCGCGCGGGATGACCGAGCACGTGCTCGGCAGGATGACGAAGCCGGCCGCGGCCGCTGCACATTGACGGCACGCGGCATCGTGCCGCGTACCGGGCAGGGCGCGGCGGCCCGGGTGGGCCGAGGCGTGAAAAATTGGTAGGGAGCAGCGGCGGGAACGCTCAAATGACGCGCGGCGTTCCTGGAAAGTGGGACGGTGCCCGATGACGGGTAGGTCTGAGGCGGCGACGAGGCTGTCGGAGCGTGACGCGCGCGCCGGGACGGCGGCGCGTCGCGCGGGCAGCGCCGATCAACCCGCCGCCGTGTTTGCCTGCGCCGGCGCGCTCGATGGCGAGGCCGTCTTCAGGGATGCGGCGGCTTTCGGCGCCGCGGCTGTCTTGGCCTGGGTTGCCGCCGCTTTCGGTGCAGCCACCGTCTTTTGCGGCGCAACGGCCTTCGCCGGCGGCGCCTTCTCGGGCTCGACCGGCGCGTCGGGCGGCACGCCGAGCAGCTGCAGCGAGCCGCTCGTGACCGACGCGAACACCGGGCCGGCCACCGTGCCGCCGTAGTAGCCCTTGCCGCGCGGCTCGTCGATCATCACCGCGACGATCAGGCGCGGGTTGCTCATCGGCGCCATCCCGGCGAACAGCGCGCGGTACTTGCCCTTCGCATAGGTCGCGCCGACCTGCTTGCGCGCGGTACCCGTCTTGCCGCCGATCCGGTAGCCGTCGACGCGCGCGCGGCGCCCCGTGCCGCCTTCGCCGACCGCCATCTCGAGCATCGAGCGGATCGCCGCGGCCGTTTGCGGCGACGTCACGCGGTGGCCGCGATGCGCGTCGATCGTCTGCTGGTCGGTGCCGTTCTTCAGCAGCGACACCGGGTGCAGCGTGCCGTCGCCTGCATAGGCCGTGTAGGTCTGCGCGATCTGCAGCAGCGACATCGACAGGCCGTAGCCGTACGCCATCGTCGCCTGCTCGATCGGCCGCCAGCGCTTGTAGCCGCGCAGCCGGCCCGACGCGACGCCCGGGAACGTGAGTTCCGGTGCGCGGCCGATTCCGTATTCCTGGTATTTGTTCCAGATCGTTTCGGCAGGCAGGTTCAGCGCGAGCTTCGCGAGCGCGACGTTGCTCGACTTCTGCAGCGCCTGCGACACCGTCAGCGACCCGTGGTTCGACGTGTCGTGGATCACGGCCGGGCCGATCTTGTAGGTGCCCGGCGACGTGTTGATGATCGTGTTCGGCGTGACCTTGCGCTCGTCGATCGACAGCGCGACGACGAGCGGCTTGATCGTCGAGCCCGGCTCGAACGTGTCGATCACCGCGCGGTTGCGCAACTGCTGGCCGGTGAGGCGCGCGCGATCGTTCGGGTCGAAGGTCGGATAGTTCGCGAGCGCGAGAATCTCGCCGTTCTGCGCGTCGAGCACCACGACGCTGCCGGCCACCGCGTTGTTCTCGACCACGGCCGCCTTGAGCTGGCTGAACGCGAGCTGCTGGATGCGGCGGTCGATCGTCAGTTCGATCGTCGCGCCGTGCTGCGCCGGGACGAGCGGGCGCGTATCCGACACGATGCGGCCGAGCCGGTCGCGGATCACCTCGCGCTGCCCGGACGTGCCCACCAGGCGCGCATTCGCCGCGAGCTCGACGCCTTCCTGCCCCTTGTCCTCGACGTTCGTGAAGCCGACCACGTGCGCGGCCGATTCGCCTTCCGGGTAGAAACGCTTCGAATCGGCGATCTGGGTGACGCCGTCGATCGCGAGCTTGTCGAGCTTGCCCGCGGTGTCCGCGTCGACCTGCCGCTTGAGCAGCACGAACGTCTTGTCGTTGCCGAGGCGCCGCTTGACCTCGACGAGCGGCATGTCGAGCAGCTTCGAGATCTGCGGGTAATCGGTGTCGGCGACCTGTTTCGGGTTCGCCCAGATTTCATAGGTCGACAGGCTGACGGCAAGCATCGCGCCGTTGCGGTCGACGATGCGCCCGCGCGTCGCGTCGAGCTCGATCGTGCGCTGGTAGCGTTTCTGACCCTGGCCGACGTAGAACTCCTTGTTCGCGACCTGCACCCAGAAGGCGCGGCCGATCAGCGCGGCGAACGCGAGGAACACGATGATCACGATCAGCTTCGAGCGCCACATCGGCAGGCGCGACGCAAGCATCGGATGCTTGGTCGCGGCCGCGTACGGATCGGCGGGGTGGGTCTTCTTTTTCACGCTCATGCAATGGCCGGGTCGGGCCGCCCGAGGGCGGCGAGTCAGTCTGAATAATGCGATTGTAATAAATGAGTAAACGCCGTGTGGGGAAAGTATGTTCCGGCCCCGAGAAAAAGCGGGTATCGGCGCGCTGACACCGGGTGGAAAAGGGGGAGGGAGCGACATTTTCCCGAAGCAGTGACGATGAAACTCGGGTGACTTGCGACGTGCAGAACGGGCGGGTGGGGGATTTCCGGTACGGATCGAGGCCGATCCTCCCCGGTGTGCGATCAATTGACCGGCCCGTGGTTATTTCTTTAAGCCGGAAAATGAAAACGCCCCGAAGTGGGGCGCCGTTAATGCTGAATATCGAAATGAATATCGCTGAAACCGGAATAAACCCGAAAACCGCAGACGAATTACATCGATTATTTCTATCGGGCGACGGAAATGAATTCCCGGTATTCCGGCTCGCTCGTGCAACGATCGACAGCCTGCAGTCGCCACGCGCCGGGATGATTGCCGGCGAGCACCGCGGGGCCCTGTTCGCGCTGCGTCGCACCGAACGACAGTCCCTTCAACTGGCACACGGCATTCCCGCTGTCGGCCGCGCAGAGCGCCATTGCGCCCTCGACGTCGCGGACCTTGCCCCAGGTCGGAAGATCCATGCCCTGATGTGCCTCGCGCGACCACAGGCCCTCGTCGGTATCGACCCACAGTACCGCGAAGGCGTGCCGGGTTGCCGATTCGCTGCCATTAATCCGAATGGTGAGGCGCATTGTGATCGTCTCCTAAAAAAATGACACATTCGACCGTTTTGACTTGACCAGTCTAGATAGACTGGCGTGAAACGCAAGTGATAATCCGCAATAAATTCATATTGAGTCCATTGCGATTTCAGATGGAACGACGTCTGACGATTCATGGTAATTCCGGCCCAGTACGCGCAAACACACGCGTGCCGGCGATCGCGGTGCCGATGGGGGGCGGCCGATCATCGAGACATGGGATGACATGGCCGCGAGGCGCGTCGATCTGTCGCGCATGACCCGCCGGGGAAACCGGGCCGACCGGGGCGCCGCACCGTCGGAACGCGGGCCGATCGGATGTTGCGGCAGGTTGACGGCGCGCCCGGTACGACACACTCCGACAATCCCATACAAATCGGCACACTTTCACGAAACTTTCGGGACAGACTTGCCTGCGGTCGGGCCCCACACTGAGATCTTCCCGATCCAGTGCCGCGGACGCCCGTCCTCGGCGGCTGCCGCCGCCTCGTGCCAGAGACGCGATCGACGCGATCGCGGGCCGCACGCCCGATCGGGACTGCCGGGGCGCGCGTCAGGCCCCGGCCCGGCCGGTGAGCCGTGCGCAACCCGCAACCGCGGGCGTCGCGCCGCCCGGCCGACTCTTCGAAGGAGACTATCGTGCTGATCTGGAAAACCGCGTTGTCGCTCAACTGGCGGACGAGCCTCGTGTCGCCGGCCAGCGCACCGGTCGCGGCGGCGAACGTCGGGCGGCTGGTGCTGACCGGCGCAACCGGCTTCATCGGCAGTACCGTACTGACGGCGCTCGTCAATGCGGGGCTGCTCGACCGCATCGTCTGCGTCGTGCGTGCGCAGGATCGCGGCCACGCCGTCGCGCGGCTGCGCGAAGCGGCGCTGCGCGCGGGGCTGGCGCCGTACTGGGCGTCGCGCCTGACCGATGCGAACGTGATCGTCGGTGCGCTCGGCGACGTGTGGCAGGGCGCCGACGCGCCGCGCCTCGCCGCCGCGACGCACGTGATTCATTGCGCGGGCCATGCGTCGCCGGCCGACGGCGCGCACCTGCGCGCCGACATCGCCGATGCGGTGCGCTTCGCCGAGCGCTTCGCCCGGGCGCCGCGCCTGCAGCGCTTCGTGTACGTCGGCACGGCCTATGCGCATGCGGGCCGCGGCGGGATCGTGCAGGAAGAAGCCGCGGCCGCTGCGGCGAACGACGTCGCGCGCGACGAAGAGGGCTTGCCGGGTGCGGTGCTCGCGGCGGACTACCTGCATGCGAAGGCCGAGACCGAGCAGCGGCTGCGGGCGCTCGGGCTGCCGCTCGTCGTGGTGCGGCCGTCGCATGTGGTCGGCCACACGGTGCTCGGTACGCGGCCCGCGCCGAATTCGTTCTGGATGTTCCGGCTCGCGCATGCCGCGCGCCGCTTCACCGCGCGGCCGATGACGCGCATCGACATCGTGTCGGTGGACGACGTGGCGCGCGCGACGATGCTGCTGGCCGTCAAGCCGACGCTCGCGCACGACCTGTATCACGTGTCGGCCGGCGACGAGGCGCCGCAGGTCGCGCAGATCGTGCGTGCGATGGACGAGGCGGCGGGGATGACGGGCGCGCCGCGCTACGCGGCGTGTGCGCCGGCCGAGTTGCCGCTCGTGGTGCGCGATGTGCTGGGGCGGACCGATCCGGCACTCGAACGCGTGATCGGCCGGGCACTGCAGCGCTGCGGGGAATTCGCGACGGTCGATCGCGTGTTCGACAACCGCCGCGTGCGCGACGAAATCGATTTCGAGCCGCTGCCGTTCATCGACTACGTCGAAGAATGCATGCGCACGTCGCGCGGCGTGGCCGTGACCGAGCTGATCCGCGGCACGGTGCACTGATCACCCGCGCCGCACCGGCGCCCGTTCCCGCGGTGGGCGGGAACGGGCGCCGTTTTCACGTGTTGCCGCCGAGCTCGATGAGCCGGTCGAGCGCGCGGTAGATGTCTTCGAGGCCGTCCTGGCCGAACCGCGATTCGAGCTGCCGGTACTGCTCGTCGATCCGCGGACCGATTTCCGTGACCAGTTTCCTGCTTTGCGGTGTCAGGCTGACCAGCAGCCGGCGCTGATCTTCCTGCGCGCGTGTGCGCGTGATCAGGCCGTCGCGCTCCATCCGTTCCAGCACGCCGGTCAGGCTCGGGCTCAGGATGCAGCAGCGCCGCGCGATCTGTCCCGCTTCGAGCGCCTGCGCCGGTTCGCCGTCGAGCACGCGGATGATCCGCCATTGCTGTTCGGTCAGCGCGAATTCCTTGAGAATGGGGCGAAACAGACCCATCAGCGTTTCGCGGGCCTCGAGCAGCAGCATGGCCAGGTTGCGGTGGTCGAGCGTACGGTTCATCGGGGAGAGCAGAGGACGGGGACGCATCAATCTTAACAGCCGCGGGTAGTGAATTTCGCCTATCAGGGTAATCGAGGTTGCCAGCGTTCGATTGTTTACTTAAGATATTAACTATTGACGATGCGCCGCGACGCGCGGCAGGGGAATGACGCATGGAGCTGTCTTGCACGACCGCCGCGGCGCCGCCGTTGCCGGTCGCCATCGGTACCGTCTACGGTGCGCTGCTCAACGAGCGCGCGGCGCTCGACGCGCTCGGCGATGCCGTGAACGCACCGCCTTACGGCCGCCCGCCGCAGGCGCCGATCCTGTACATCAAGCCCGCCAACACGCATGCGAGCGACGGCGCGGCCGTCATCGTGCCTGCCGGTGTCGACGCGCTGGAGATCGGCGCATCGGTGGCCGTCGTGTTTGCTCGCCGAGCGACGCGCGTGCCGGCCGAACGGGCGCTCGACTATGTGCACGGCTTCACGCTCGCAAGCGATGTGTCGGTGCCGCATCCCGATTACTACCGTCCGGCCGTGCGCTTCAAGTGCCGCGATGGTTTCTGCCCGCTGGGCCCGGCTTTCGTGCCGGCCTCTGCGCTGGGCGAGGTCGACGCGATCGGCCTGACCGTGCGGATCGACGGCGACGTAGCCGTGTCTGCGTCGACGGCCACGCTGATTCGCCCCGTGCGCGAGCTGATCGCCGACGTGACGGCCTTCATGTCCTTCGACGCGGGCGATGTCCTGCTGCTCGGCGTTGCCGGCGGCGCACCGCGCGCCCGCGCGGGCAGCACGATCGAGATTTCGGCCGCCGGCATCGGCACGTTGCGACACACGCTGATCGCGGAGGAAGCACGATGAAAACCGCACGCGTCATCTACAACGGCGCACTGCATGCGGCCGAACCGGCCGGCGACGGTGCGATCCGCCTCGATACGGGGCGCGTCGTCGCGGAAGAGGCGGTCGAATGGCTGCCACCCGTCGCGCCGCGCACGACGTTCGCGCTCGGCCTCAACTACGCCGACCACGCGAAGGAACTCGCGTTCAACGCGCCGAGCGAGCCGCTGATCTTCCTGAAGGGGCCGAACACGTTCATCGGCCACCGGTCGCGCACCGTGCGCCCGGCGGATGCCACCCACATGCATTACGAGTGCGAGCTGGCCGTCGTGATCGGCCGGCCCGCGCGCAACGTGAGTCGCGCGCAGGCGCTCGACTACGTGGCCGGCTACACGGTCGCGAACGACTACGCGATCCGCGACTATCTCGAGAACTACTACCGCCCGAACCTGCGCGTGAAGAACCGCGACACCTGCACGCCGCTCGGGCCGTGGTTCGTCAGCCGCGACGAGATCGGCGATGCGGGCGACCTGACGCTGCGCACGACGGTGAACGGCCAGGAGACGCAGCGCGGCAGCACGCGCGACATGATCTTCGACGTGCCCGCGCTGATCGAGCACATCAGCGGCTTCATGACGCTCTCGCCGGGCGACCTGATCCTGACCGGCACGCCCGAGGGGCTGGCGGACACGAAGCCGGGCGACGAGGTCGTGACCGAGATCGAAGGGATTGGCCGGCTCGTGAACACGATCGTCGGCGAAGCAGACTACTATCGCGCCGGCTGAGCCCGTCGCCCAAGGAGAGAGCATGACCATCAAGCACTGGATCGACGGCCGCGAAGTCGAGAGCCGCGAGACGTTCACGACGCTGAATCCCGCGACCGGCGAGGTCATCACCGACGTCGCATCGGGCGGCGAGGCCGAAGTCGACGCGGCCGTGCGCGCCGCGAAGGAAGCGTTCCCGAAATGGGCGAACACGCCCGCCAAGGAGCGCGCGAAGCTGATGCGCAAGCTCGGCGAGCTGATCGAGAGGAACGTGCCGATGCTCGCGGCGCTGGAGACGCAGGACACCGGCCTGCCGATCGCGCAGACGAGCAAGCAGCTGATTCCGCGCGCGTCGGAGAACTTCAACTTCTTCGCGGAAGTGTGCGTGCAGATGAACGGCCGCACCTATCCGGTCGACGACCAGATGCTGAACTACACGCTGTACCAGCCGGTCGGCGTGTGTGCGCTGGTGTCGCCGTGGAACGTGCCGTTCATGACCGCGACGTGGAAGACGGCGCCGTGTCTCGCGCTCGGCAACACGGCCGTGCTGAAGATGTCGGAACTGTCGCCGCTGACGGCGGACCAGCTCGGCCGCCTCGCGCTCGAAGCCGGCATTCCGCCGGGCGTGCTGAACGTCGTGCAGGGCTATGGCGCGACGGCCGGCGATGCACTCGTGCGCCATCCGGACGTGCGCGCGGTGTCGTTCACCGGCGGCACGGTCACCGGCAAGCGGATCATGGAGCGTGCCGGTCTCAAGAAGTATTCGATGGAGCTTGGCGGCAAGTCGCCGGTGCTGATCTTCGACGATGCCGATTTCGATCGCGCGCTCGATGCGTCGCTGTTCACGATTTTCTCGATCAACGGCGAACGCTGCACGGCCGGCTCGCGGATCTTCGTGCAGCGCACGATCTACGACCGCTTCGTGCAGGAGTTCGCACGCCGCGCGAACAACCTGGTGGTCGGCGATCCGTCCGATCCGGCCACGAATCTCGGCGCGATGATCACGCGCCAGCACTGGGAGAAGGTGACGGGCTATATCCGCATCGGCGAGCAGGAAGGCGCGCGCGTGGTCGCGGGCGGCGCGGACAAGCCGGCGGGCCTGCCCGACCATCTGCGCAACGGCAACTTCGTGCGGCCGACCGTGCTGGCCGATGTCGACAACCGGATGCGCGTCGCGCAGGAAGAGATCTTCGGGCCGGTCGCGTGCCTGATCCCGTTCGAGGACGAGGAAGAAGGGCTGCGGCTCGCGAACGACACGTCCTACGGGCTCGCCTCGTACATCTGGACGCAGGATGTCGGCAAGGTGCATCGCCTCGCACGCGGCATCGAGGCCGGGATGGTGTTCGTGAACAGCCAGAACGTGCGCGACCTGCGCCAGCCGTTCGGCGGCGTGAAGGAGTCGGGCACCGGGCGAGAGGGCGGCGAATACAGTTTCGAGGTGTTCGCGGAGATCAAGAACGTGTGCATCTCGATGGGTTCGCACCACATTCCGCGCTGGGGCGTGTGACGGGCGACGGTCGTCGGCAGCACAAATGATTCCTTGGCCGGCACGCCGGCCGAGCATGGGACCGGAGTAAGCGCTAAAGCGCTAACTCCGGCCGACAGGAGACTTGAACGATGGGCAAACTGTCCCTCGCCGCGAAAATCACGCACGTGCCGTCGATGTACCTGTCGGAACTGCCCGGCAGGCATCACGGCTGCCGCGAAGCGGCGATCCGCGGCCATCAACTGATCGGCGAGCGCTGCCGCGCGCTCGGCGTCGACACGATCGTCGTGTCGGACGTGCACTGGCTCGTCAACGCCGGCTATCACGTGAACTGCAATGCGCAGTTCTCGGGCACGTACACGAGCAACGAGCTGCCGCATTTCATCCGCGACATGCAGTACGCGTATCCAGGCAACCCGGCGCTCGGCCGGCTGATCGCCGAGACGGCCACCGAGCGCGGGATCGCGACCCGCGCGCACGAGATCGACAGCCTCGAACTCGAATACGGCACGCTGGTGCCGATGCGCTACATGAACGCCGACCAGCACTTCAAGGTCGTGTCGATCGCCGGCTGGTGCATGTGGCATCAGCTCGACGAAAGCCGGCGCTTCGGCGAGGCGCTGCTCCAAGCGATCGAGAAGAGCGATTCGAACGTCGCGTTTCTCGCGAGCGGGTCGCTGTCGCACCGCTTCAACGACAACGGCAGCCCCGAGGAGTCGATCCACGAGATCAGCCGCGAATTCTTCCGGCAGGTCGACCTGCGCGTGGTCGAGCTGTGGAAGCAGGGCGATTTCAAGACCTTCTGCGCGATGCTGCCCGAGTACAACACGCATTGCCACGGCGAAGGCGGGATGCACGACACCGCGATGCTGCTCGGCTTGCTCGGCTGGGATCGCTACGACAAGCCCGTCGAGATCGTCACCGACTATTTCGCGAGTTCGGGCACCGGGCAGATCAATGCGATCTTTCCGCTCGCCTGAGCGCTGCGCCACGCCTTCGACAGGAGACCCGCCATGCCACACATCGTCGTCGAATACACCGCGAACATTCGCGACGACGCGCGCATTCCCGCGCTGCTGCGCACGATCAACGCCACGCTGATCGCACAGGGCGGCGTGTTCCCGACGGGCGGCATCCGCTCGCGCGCGATCGAGCTGCAGGACTATTGCGTGGCCGACGGCACGGAGGACGACGCGTTCGTCCACGTGACGCTCAAGATCGGCTCGGGCCGTACCGACGAGCAGAAAAAGGCCGCGTGCGACGCACTGTTCGACGCGATCAACGCGCATTTCGCGGAGTTGTACGCGAAACGCTACCTGGCGCTGTCGATGGAACTGACCGAGTTCAGCGAAAGCGGCTCGTACAAGCACAACAACATTCACGCCCGCTACAAGCGGGCCGGCTGAACCCCATTCCCGATCCGACCATGCTCGAACCCGCCATCATCGACCAGCTCGCGCAGCGCCTGCACGACGCCGAGCGCGAGCGCAAGCAGATCCGCCAGATCTCGCTCGACCATCCCGACATCACGATCGACGACGCGTACGCGATCCAGCGCACGTGGGTCGCCCTCAAGCTCGCGGAAGGCCGCACGCTGAAGGGCCACAAGATCGGCCTGACGTCGAAGGCGATGCAGAACACGTCGCAGATCGACGAGCCCGACTACGGCGCGCTGCTCGACGACATGTTCTTCGCCGACGGCGGCACGATTCCCACCGGCCGCTTCATCGTGCCGCGCGTCGAGGTCGAGCTCGCGTTCGTGCTCGGCAAGCGGCTCACCGGCCCGGACTGCACGATCTTCGACGTGTACGACGCGGTCGACTACGTGGTGCCGGCGCTCGAGATCATCGACGCGCGCAGCCAGTCGATCGACCCCGACACGAAGCGGCCGCGCAAGGTGTTCGACACGATCGCCGACAACGCGGCGAACGCGGGCGTCGTGATCGGCGGGCGGCCCGTGAAGCCGCAGGACGTCGACTTGCGCTGGGTCGCGGCGATCATGTCGCGCAACGGCGTGGTCGAGGAAACGGGCGTCGCGGCCGGCGTGCTGAACCATCCGGCGAACGGCGTCGCGTGGCTCGCGAACCGGCTCGCGCGCTTCGACGTCGCGCTGGAGCCGGGGCAGATCGTGCTTGGCGGTTCGTTCACGCGGCCGTGTGCGGCGCGGCCGGGCGACACGTTCAGCGTCGACTACGGCCCGCTCGGGACGATCCAGTGCTACTTCGAATGAGGTGAGCGAACGATGCAGATTCCTTCGAATGTCTTCAAGGCCGCGCTGGCACGCGGCGACGCGCAGATCGGGCTGTGGCTCGGGCTCGCGAATCCGTACAGCGCCGAGGTGGTCGCGGGCGCCGGTTTCGACTGGCTGCTGATCGACGGCGAGCATGCGCCGAACACGGTGCCGACGATCCTCGCGCAACTGCAGGCGATCGCGCCGTATCCGTCGCATCCGGTCGTGCGCGTGCCGTGGAACGATCCGGTGATCGTCAAGCAGGTGCTCGACCTTGGGGCGCAGACATTGCTCGTGCCGATGGTGCAGAGCGCCAACGAGGCGCGCGCGGCGGTGGCGGCGACGCGTTATCCGCCGCACGGGATTCGTGGCGTGGGCAGTGCGCTGGCGCGTGCGTCGCGGTGGAATCGCGTCGGTGACTACCTGCATCGCGCGAACGACGAGATGGCCGTGCTCGTGCAGGTCGAGACGCGGGCGGGGCTCGACGCGATCGAGACGATTGCGCGGGTCGAAGGTGTGGACGGTGTGTTCATCGGGCCGGCGGATCTCGCGGCCGACCTCGGGCATCTCGGCAATCCGGGACATCCGGATGTGCAGGCGGCAATCGATGGCGCGATCCGGACGATCAAGGCCGCTGGCAAGGCGCCGGGCATTCTGAGCGCCGATGAGGCGGCCGCGCGGCGCTATCTGGAGGCGGGGGCGTTGTTCGTCGCGGTCGGTGTCGATACGACGCTGCTGGCGAGGAGTGCGGAGCGGTTGGCTGCGCAGTTCAAGGGGAAGGGTGGCGAGGCGAAGGAGGGCGACGGCACATATTGACGCAGCGGCTGCGCGCGGCGGGTTTCTGTCAACCGAACGCCTGCTCTCCGTTCTGCGACTTCATGCGCGTGCAGGGCTGACCATTCTGCGCGTTGTTCTGCCTCCATATATTTCCCGTGCGTCGTCCCCAGCGCTCGCAGCAGTCCGGCCTACTGGCGTTGCTACGCGAACGTCAGTCCAGTCTCGGCGACAAAGCGGCGGCACATCGTCCGCGCACCGATGCCGGCCCATTCGAGCCAATCCTCCAGTCGCCGGTTGTCCGCGAGATTCGTAGCCAGCACGTCGGTAATCTTCCTGAACGCAGACCCGGTGGCGGCGCGAGCCGTGGCGTCTAGATACGCAAGTTTTTGTAACCTGATGCAATACTGATCTGAGTGCAGTTAGAATCGCGCAAGAGAGCCCATGTCATATTAATGACAATAAGTAAGCAAAAAGTAATAAAGGGATGGGAATGAACGCGCAAGATATTGTGAGGGCCCTTCAAGGCGGATTGCTTCAGCAAGACCGTCTACTGAAACTCGATAGTCCGCTGGGCCCCAACGTGCTGCTACCGCATCGCGTAGCGGGCTGGTCTCGGATCGGGCGGCACTACGACTTCACGCTCGATGTGTTGTCGACGCGCAACGATCTCAAACTAAAGAAGCTGATTGGGCAACCTATCACCCTTTGGATCCAGCAGGCGAACAAGTCGTATCTGCCACGGCATGGCTATGTTTATTCGATAAGACGGCTGGGAGCGGAAGGTGGGCTGACCAGCTACCAGATCGGGTTCGCATCGTGGATGAATTTCCTTAAGTTTCGTCGGGATCAACGTATCTGGCAGGACAAGCCTGTCGATGAGATCCTCAGCGACGTGTTCAACGCCCATCCGCAGGCGAAAGGACAGTTCAAGTTCGCACTTTCAAAGGCGCTGCCGCCAAGATCATATTGCACCCAGTACGAGGACGACTGGAACTTCGTTCACCGGCTCATGGAAGCAGAAGGGTTGTTCGGCATTTGGACGCAGGCTGGCGATGGCAAATCGCACGTGCTGACAGTTACCGATCGCCTGGATACTTGTGAGCAATTAACTCCGCAAGCGGTTCAATTTTCGCGTGACGGTGCAAACAGCGAGGTTGATGCACTGGTTCACTGGTCGGGAGTGCGAGTCCTGCATAGCGCCGCGCTGACGACCCGCACGTTCGACTACAAGAATCCATCATCGCTGGGAAATCCCAAGGGCACTAATGTTCCGACAGTGTTGCCCGAATTGCCCGAACAGTTGGAGATGTACGAGTACACCGGGCCGTACACCTATCTGAAGCAAGAGCGAGGAGAGCACCTTGCCAAGGTGCAAATGGAGGAGTGGGAGTCGAGCGCCAAGCGGTTCTACGGTACTGGCGGCCTGCGTGCGGCCGATGCAGGCAGGTGGTTCGAACTCACCGGGCATCCAGAGCACGATCGGGATTCTGCCGAGCGGCGTGAATTCGCGATTATCGAAACCGTATGGCTGATTGAGAACAACCTCCCAGGCTCAAGTCATCACGCAAACTTCCCTTATGGACTGCAGGGGCGCCTGTCCGACGCAATGGCGAGCCGTGGCATCGGAAACACTTCGATCATTGCGCACGATCATGGAGCCAAAGGCTTCTTTCTCGTCGAGGTAGAGGCGCAAAGAAAGGCCGTTCCGTACCGCAGCCCGTTCGAACACCGAAAGCCAGTCATGCAGATGCAGACGGCTACTGTGGTGGGTCCGCAAGGTAAGGAAGTCTATACGGATGAACTGGGGCGCGTGAAGGTACAGTTCCACTGGGACCGCATTGGAAAACGTGACGAATGCAGCTCGTGCTGGGTGCGGGTTGCACAGCCGTGGTCCAGCGCTCAGTTTGGCGGTATTCAGTTACCAAGAGTCGGTGACGAGGTGATCGTGCCATTTTTCGAGGGTGACCCTGACAGGCCGGTGATCACGGCCCGTGTGGGGAACGGCACGCATCGGCCGCAGTGGAATCTTCCCGACCAACATGCCCTTTCGGGTTTCGTCAGCAAGGAGATTGGTGGAGAGCAGAATAACGTCTGGCTGAAAGATGATACGGCGGGGCAAGTGCAGACTCAGATTCGGAGCGATCATCTTGAGTCAGGACTGCATTTGGGCTACCTCACGCGAGTCAGCGAACCCGCTGGGCGCGGCGAGAAGCGTGGTGAGGGCGCGGAGTTGCGCACGGATGGTCACGTTGCGGTACGCGGCGCACGCGGGATGCTCCTGTCGACGCATGCCCGCCCCGGGGCGACTGGGGATACTTTCAGCGTCGACGAGGTCAATCTCCAACTCGTGAACGCGCAGGATATCGCCGCCGGCGTCGCGCAGTCGGCCCAGGCAGCAGGCGCGCAAGATGGCGAGCAAAAGGCTGTTGCCAATTCGCTGAAGAGCCAGGCGAACTCGATAAAAGGTGGCGGTACGCTCAAACAGTTCGAGCGGCCGTATTTGGTGTTGGCCAGCCCTGCGGGCGTCGCGGCTACGACTGACGAGCAGATTCACTTGAGCAGTGGCAAAACCACAGCAGTCACTGCTGGCGAACATATGTCCGTCAGTACGGGCGGTGGATTTTTCGCCAGTGCACGTCGAGCGCTGCGCCTGTTCGCCTATGAGGCCGGCATGAGGCTCGTGGCGGCGGCCGGCGACATCGACGTGAAGGCACTAAAGGACAGCATCAATCTGCTGGCGAAGCTAAACGTTACGGTGACGGCCACAAAAATCACGATTAGTGCGCAGCAGGAAGTCGAGATCAACGGGGGCGGGAGCTATACCCGGTGGACAAGCGGGCAAATCAAGAGCGGCACATCGGGCGGCTTTGAAGTGCATTCGGCAAGCCAGACGTTCGTTGGTCCTGATAGCGTAAGCGCACCGAATATTCCTGCGTTGCCGCCGGAGAAGGAGCAACTGCACTTCGCTTTGCAGGCGTTACCGGGTGAAGGGCATTTGATTGCCGGCGAGCCCTATGAGCTATACAAGGGGAGCGCAAAGGTCGGCGCAGGTGTCACTGACGAATTCGGTCGGATCGTTGTGGACGACCACCAGGCAGGTACCCAAGCCTACACTGCTAAACTCAGTAACGGCGCAGAATACAATTTAAACGTCAAGGATGCGCTCAACGAAGAATCCGATCACCCCGATCAACGCACGAATCAAGGTGAGCGGTATGTCTGAGAGCAACGCCAATCGCATCCACTATTGAGAACAGCAGCCATGGCAGATTTCCCGCTTAAAACTCACAAACACGCAACAGTCGCGATCGATGAACAATCAAGGTCGGCGAAGAATGCGATGCAATTTCTCGTCGAGCATCGCGACGTGAAAGAAAAGAATGGGGACGGCACCTGCCCGATTACTAGGGGAAACAAGCTCAGCTTCATCATTTGCGGCGAAGAGGGATTTAAGCGGATCGCAAAAGACTTGCGAGAAGCGAAGAAATCAGCAGACATCGTCTGCTGGGGTTTTGATCCAGGTATGGAGCTCGAGAGAGACGGTGAAACGTGGCCGCGAGGGCAAACCTACGGACAGTTATTGGATGAGATCACTACCCGCAAGGAAAATCCTGTCACAGTGCGATTGCTGATCTGGTCTACTCCACGGGGTTCCGCTGTCCAAAACAATATGCCCGGTTTTTCAGATGTGCAGGAAAATTGGACAAGTGGTCCTATTGTTTACCATCTTCGGCAAGGGCCCGCGTACGGCGACGAGAAAAGCGAGCGTCACAAGACCTGTGTTGCGTGGTGGGCCGAGAACCTACCAGGAGGAAAAAGCAATAGCGGAAAGAATCCTCGCCTTCGAGTTGTACTGCGTGAAGTTTCGCCTGCTGATGCGAAAGCCTTGATGACTACTGCGCCTGCGGAAGAGGACAAGCCCGTAACCAGTACATTCAGCGTCGTTGATGAACGAAGCGGGATGGAGGATTATGGGACACATCACCAGAAACCAATCCTGATTGATTACGACTACGACAATGGAAGTAAGGCGGTTGGTTACGTCATGGGGCTAAATTCGGTTACCGACTACTGGGATCGTACCGCTCATGAAATCGACGATCGAAAGCGTGAGATCTTGTCATCGCCACTTATTGAAGACGAGCTGAAGCGCGAAATTTCAACGCAGACTGCGCCAGCAAAAACTAGTTTGTACCAGGGTCTGAAAAACAGGTTTTCGAAAAACGACGTGCAGCGCGGAATAGGGCACGAAAACTATGTACATGGACGTCCCTTTCAGGACTACGCGTGCCGAGTTGTAGGGCCGGCACTTGCGCAGCTGCATTTCAATTTTGAAAACGCATGGGCTGCGGCACTCAATGTTGGAGAATTACCATACCAGATTCCTCCAGCTCCACCAGCGAAGATTCCGCGGGTAGCCGGAAATCCAGCACATCTTGTGCAAATTGTGCGCACGCAACCTCGTGAACGAGAAAAGTCGATCAAGGAGGTGTATTTCCAGGCTACCAGTAGTGCACGCAACTACATTTACATGGAAAATCAGTATTTCTTTTACCCGGAATTTGCCCGGCACCTGATCAAAACACGGAAAAAACATTGCGATGACTGGATGAAGGGAGCAAATAAGCCAGTTACTGAAATGCCGAAGCTGCATCTTTTTATCGTGATTCCACATCCGGAGCGGGAGGAAATGGTGCCTCGAACATACGACACTCTGACCCTGCTTGGGGCTGGTGATTCGATGTCCGAGCAAAAGGGGCTTGTCGATAAAGGGAAGCTTGATTTTGTCTATGGAAAGAGCAGCAGAGGTCGCGGTGAAGTGCTTGATCGACCCAGTGTGGAGAATCTTGAGAAAACACTGGGTGTCGTTGTAAGTGTCGCGAGATTGCGAACGAGTGGTCCCGATGTTGATCAAAACATGTCTTATCGGGAAATATATATTCACTCGAAGTTGATGATCATTGATGATGTGTTTATTACGGTGGGTAGTGCAAACCTGAATCAGCGAAGTATGGCTATTGATAGTGAAATTAATATAGCTGCAACCGGTAGTGTTTATGCTGCTGATCTTCGTGAGCGTGTATTCGGGTTGCTCTACGGTGGTGATATTAGATATAGCGGCCACCCGAAAGATATGCCGGATACATTCAGGAATTGGAATCGACGGATGAGCAAGAATCAAGATATCCAGCAAGCGGGTACGCAGCCGATGACGGGTTTTTTGTTGCCATTCGTCGAGCATCGTTCGACCACGACGCTGTACGGGGCGATCTCCGTGCCAAATGGCGGTGGCGTCGGTGGCCCTCCTGGAAATGTGTACGCATGAATATTTTTATCTATATGTTGCGTTTTTCCCTCGCCGCTTTGTTGTTAACAACTACGGCGCACGCGGGCATCCTGACTTCTATCGGCAATAAGTTGACCACTCCCATGTCTGATCTGCCACGAAACGAAAAACTACCGCTGTTTGATCCACACCGAAAGGACTTTACCTGTGTCTACGAGGCGCAACGGGTGTCGTCCGTTGATCCACAGTCAGAAATGTGGTTCCAGCAAGCGTTGAGGCTAGATGACCCGGCGGTACCTGCGGACAACATCGACTATGCAAAGGTATATCAGCTCTATCTGCAAGCAGCTGAAAAAAAGCATTGGAAAGCGATGCTGAATCTGGCGTCGCTGATCTTGAGTGATCATTCTGGCGTACCGGACCACAATCCGGAAGTCGCTATTCAATGGGTCGAGAAGGCGATGAGGCTCGATATTCCCGACGCGTACGACAGGATGGGTGTATATCATCTCAACGGCGTGGTAAAGGAGGGGGACGCTACCAGCGCTTACGCTTTTTTCCAGCGAGCAGCGGATATGGGTAGCCCGGCTGCAATGGCATTTCTGGGATACAAGCTGGCTGCGTCTTACGATAACCCCAGCGAGGGCTTTTGGGCCAACCAAGCGGTGGGAACCAAGATGCTCGAATGTGCTTTTGCTCAGGGATATGGAGATGCCGCGGAGAAGCTGGGTTTGATCTACGCACGTTCCAATACACCTGAGGCGAAGCTCCGTGCGCTGAAGGTCTTGCATGAAGGCGTGAAGCTCGGGAGCACCAAATGTGCAGATAGCCTCGTTTCGGAATTTGATGGGATGGATCTCGAAAATGGAACCAATCTGGTAGGCCATATCGACAAAGCGCGTGCTCAACGGTACGGAAAAATTGCTGATATCTTGAAACTTTACGACGGACGATTGAAGCTTCCCAACCTGGACAAGATACTGCCGTTACCGCCTGCGCCGCTGCCGAAATGGAACGGTGATGGACAAACACTGATCAATGCCGCGAAGGCGGTTACTCCACCAATCAGTCGGAAAAAGAGTAGTGCGCTTCAGGGGCGTTCTTTTATACCCGATGGTTACGCGGTCGCCGCATTGGAGACGAGCACGCTTGCAGTCGGCGGGGATCAAAGCGTACCTAAAACGGGATACTGGCTGGCACTGTATGGTTCATCGAATGAGCCCGACGGGCGGTTGATTGCTCGATCAGGCTTGCCAGAGCGCTTCGAAACGGGAGAGCGGTTCGAGTTACCGTTACACGAATGGCTATCGCAGGATCGAGTGCAATGGCATTTCCTCGGTGAAGCATACCGTCTGCCGCCGCAGCGTGCAGATTTTCTGGCGAATATGGTTGAATCGGGATTATTGCGCGAGGTAGCGGCGCAGCCGGTGGCAGTGAAGTGCTCGGGTGATCGTCGCTGCACGGACACAGGCGTATGGGAGGGCCGCGTTGCAGATGACCACCCAATGGCCGCGTTGTTTAACCGATGGAATCAGCAAGCGTTTGTCGAAAAGGGGCAGGTGTTTCCATCGCCTACCGAGCAATTCATCGACATTGCGAACGATGATGTTGAATGGACCTATTTGGGGAGCCCAAATGCAGAAATGGGCGCCACTGGCGTTTACACCATTACTCTTTAAACTTGGTGTAGTTCTGCACTCGACGTAGGCTCGGGCGGTCGTCGTTGACGCCAAGCCAATCGATCGCAAGAGCGACACCGTCGATTGCAGTGCGCGGGATAGGTGAGATGTCTTGAAACAGGACGACGGGACCGGTCTGTCACTGAGGGTCCGGCAGACCCGAATGATCAAA
Organism: Burkholderia sp. AU45274; assembly: GCF_030482505.1. NCBI lineage: Bacteria > Pseudomonadati > Pseudomonadota > Betaproteobacteria > Burkholderiales > Burkholderiaceae > Burkholderia > Burkholderia sp. AU45274. Next base: position 1,153,496 of record NZ_JAUJQE010000001.1, read on the forward strand.
ATCGAATCGCGTCGCCACGTGATAGCAGTGTGTGTCGGTCAGTTCGAATATCTGATATATCAGTAATTGGGCCGCGACCATTCACACCTGCTGACGGCCGCACCTATCCTTCCGCGCCGGTCCGCTTCCATATACCTCCCCGGCGTCGTTCCCAACGCGCGCCGGAACATGTCGATGAACGCGCTCACGTTGTCGTACCCGAGGTCGAGCGCGATCGTCGTCACCGGCACGCCGTCGGCAATGCGCTCCAGCGCCCGCAGCAGCCTGGCCTGCTGACGCCACTGCGCGAACGTCAGCCCCGTCTCCGCGACGAAGCGGCGGCTCATCGTCCGGGCACTGATGCCCGCCCATTCGGCCCATTCCTCCAGCCGCCGGTTGTCCGCTAGATCGGCGGCAAGCGCATCGGTGATCTTCATCAGCCGCGGATCTTGCGGCCGCACCAGCCCCAGCGCCTCGACTTCCGACGACGCGATTTCATCGAGGATCACGTCGGCGATCCGCGTTTGAGCGGCATCCAGCGCCGACCCCTCCCAACTCGCCGCGCGCTGCACGGCCTCGCGCAGCAGCGGCGTCGTGCGGATCGCGCGCGGCGTATCCGGCAGCGCCGCGCAGCGTGCTTCGGCAACGAACGCCGACCAGCCGGAAATCGGCCCGAACGAGCGCAGCGAATGCCGGCAATGCGGCGGAATCCAGATCGCATGGATCGCCGGCACGACCCAGTCCTGATCGTCGAGACCGATCGTCAGCAGCCCGCTCAGCGCGCCGACGAGCTGGCCGCGCGCGTGCGAGTGGGATGGCGTCACGCGTGGGTCGCGTTGCGACAGGACGGCCGCGACGACGAACGGGCCGTCGTCGGACGTGACGAATCGGGCGGGCAGGAGTGGATCGGACATGGCCGGATAGCGGTATCGAATGGCCGTTATACCGGAGATCGGCCGGATTCGCACGCCTACACTGCATCCATCGATGACAACCGGAGTACGACACGATGCGAGCCGAACAGATGCTTCCCGACCATGCCGACCGGATCGAGGCCGGCGGAACGACGATCCGCAAGGGCACCGTCGGCGCGTTCCTGGTCAACGCGCGAGTGCTGACCGACCCGAACGCCGCGCCTGCCGACCGGGCGCGCGCGGAAGCCGACACGATCGACGCGTTGCCCGCGTTGCGCGCACTTGGCCTGTTCGACATGCTGGACGTACGCGATCCCGCGCTGCGCGCGTGGCTCGAAGCGCATTGACACGCGCCGGAACTGTCGATCGAGTATCCCGATTCGAGGAGTCACCATGAAAGCAGCAGTCGTAACGGGCGCCGGCGAGCGTCCCGTCCATATGGAATTCGACGCACCGCGCGCGATGCCGGGCCATCGCCTGATCGACGTGACGGCGTCCGCGCTGAGCCGGATCGCGCAGGGGCGGGCGTCCGGTACGCATTACTCGTCGGAAGGGCGTTATCCGTTCGTCGTCGGCGTCGACGGCGTGGGCCGCCTCGATGACGGGCAGCGCGTCTATTTCTTCGGCGCGCCCGCACCGTTCGGCGCGATGGCCGAGTGCACGATCGTGCCCGATACGCGGTGCGTGCCGTTGCCCGACGCGCTCGACGACATCACGGCCGCGGCGATCGCGATTCCCGGGATGTCGTCGTGGGCCGCGCTGACCGAGCGCGCCCGGCTCGTCGCGGGCGAGACGGTGCTCGTCAACGGCGCGACCGGTACGTCGGGGCGGCTGGCGGTGCGGATCGCGAAGCATCTCGGCGCAGCGAAGGTGATCGCGACCGGCCGCAACGCGGCTGCGCTGCAGGCATTGCTGAACGCGGGCGCGGATGCCGTCGTGTCGCTGCAGCAGGACGACGCGCATCTGGCGCGTGCGCTCGAGCCACACTTTCGCGCAGGCGTAGACGTTGTGCTCGACTATTTGTGGGGTGCCAGCGCGCAGACGCTGCTGGTTGCTGCGGCGAAGGCGACGCCCGAAGGCCGCCGGCTGCGCTTCGTGCAGATCGGTTCGATCGGCGGCGCGGATGTGCTGCTGCCGGGCGCGGTGCTGCGGGCGACCGCCATCGAGCTGATGGGCAGCGGCCTCGGCAGTGTGCCGTTGCCGCGCCTGCTGGCCTCGGTGCGCGGCGTATTCGACGCGGCCGGGCCGGCGGGCCTGGCAATCGAGACGCGGGTAGTGCCGCTGGCGGACGTCGGCGTGCATTGGGGCGATACGAGCAGCCTCGTGCGATCGGTGTTCACGATGGACGAGGGCAGATGAAGAAGCGGCGGTGCACCGCGTGGCCGAACGCACGGCGGGCACCGTTCACGCACGTGATCTCTTCACGATACCGATGGGTACGGCGAGCACGCTTCGTGCAACAAACAAGGGAACGGTGGCCCGTCGCGAGCGAACGGGCGACGCGGCGCAGCGACGCAACGCGCGCGCCGCCATCCGCCGCATGAGACTCAGAACCGCTGCTGAATCCCGGCCGTCACCCCGACCTGCGTGGTGCCGTACCCGTTGACATCGCGCGATACACCGACCTTCTGCCCATGCTGCCCGATCGCGAATGCACCGGCTGCGTACAGCACCGTGCGCTTCGACAGCGCGTATTGCGCGCGCATCGACACGAGCGTCGGATCGGCATCCGTGCCGCCCTTGATGTTCTGGTGATACACGGCGCCGATCAGCGAGAACGTCGGCGTGAACTGATACGAGCCGCCGACCCAGTACATGTCGCTCAACTGGTTCGCGGCGCTCGTGCGATACGTGCGCTTGTAGTTGCGGTAGCCGGCCATCGTCTTCAGGTTGCCGAAGTCGTAGCTCAGGCCGGCATGGATGCCCTGGATATAGTTGACCGCATCGGCCGGCGTGACGCTGTCGGCCGCGCCGTTCTGCCGGTCGAACGCGACCACCGCGGCGAACGGGCCTGTTTCGTAGCCGGCCGCGAAGTCGTATTTCGAGCTGGTCTTCATGCTGCCCGGCACGTTGCCGAAGCCGTACAACGCGCCGAACTTGAAGCCGCTGAATTCACCGTCGTAGCGCACCGCATTCGACGAGCGCGTGAACATGCCATCCTTGCGGCCGCCGGTCGCCATCGACGACGAGGCCCACGAGTAGTTCTGCGAGTAACCCATCGGGTCGAACGGCATCATGTAGTCATACGTGACGGTGAAGTTGCGGCCGAGCGTCAGTTCGCCCCATTTGCTTTTCAGGCCGACCGTCGCGCGGCGCGCGAAGATCGAGTCGGGGCCGTCGTCGGACGCGCCGTTCGCGAGGTCGATCCCGCTTTCCAGCCGGAACACCGCCTTCAGCCCGCCGCCGAGATCCTCGACGCCGCGCAAGCCCCACCGCGACGTGTTCTTGTTGCCCGACTTGAGCTTGACGGAATTGCCGCCTTCCGGCGCCGCGTGGTTCGCGAACTCGATGCCGGCGTCCATGATCCCGTAGATCGTGACCGACGACTGCGCGTGCGCGGCCGGCACGGCGATACAGGCTGCCGCGGCCGAACTGGTGAGGACTACTGTTCGAATGGAATGTTCTGCGCGTGACTTCATTTTGACGGTGTCTCCTTGGTTTTTGTGGGCGGGTTGAAACAGAAAACGGGTACGCGTCGCGCCGATGCGGGGCGCGAAGGGATGTGTGCGCAAATGCATGCGCGGCGGCGCGTGGGCCGCCGCGACGGGGTCAGCCCGCTTTCGCGAACGCCCAGCAGTCGTTGGCCGGGAATTCGATCCAGTGCTTGCCCGCTGCGCGCGGCACGTGGCCGAATGCGCGCAGGCGCATCTCGCCGCAATGGAACAGGTATTCCCAGCGGTCGCCGAGATACATCGACGTGACGAGGTCGGCCTGCAGCCGGTTCGCGCCCGGGCCGTCGGCGACCTGCACACGCTCGAGGCGGATCACGGCCTGCGCGTCCTGGCCCGGCGCGAAGGTGTCGCGGGCGAGCGCCTGCAGTTCCCAGCCGTCGCCGGCGAGCGTCACGCGTTCGCCGTCAATGGCCGCGACGCGCGCGTCGATCCGGTTGTTGCTGCCCATGAACTCGGCCGTATACAGCGAGCGCGGCGCGCCGTACAGCTCGGCCGGCGTGCCTTCCTGCTCGATGCGACCGTTGCGCAGCAGCAGGATGCGGTCGGACATCGCCATCGCTTCGGTCTGGTCGTGCGTCACGCACAGGGCCGACAGCCCGAGCGATACGATCAGCTCGCGCAGCCATGCGCGCGCTTCCTCGCGCAGCTTGGCGTCGAGGTTCGACAGCGGTTCGTCGAGCAGGATCACCGGCGGGTTGTAGACGAGCGCGCGCGCAATCGCGACGCGCTGCTGCTGGCCGCCCGACAGCTGATGCGGGAAGCGTTCCGCGAGATGGCCGAGGCCGAGCTGGTCGAGCGCGGACTGCACGCGGCGCTTCTGTTCGGCCGGTGCGACGCGGCGCAGCTTCAGCCCGTAGCCGACGTTGTCGGCGACGGTACGGTGCGGCCACAGCGCGTACGACTGGAACACGAGGCCGAGCGAGCGCTGCTCGACGGGCAGGTCGACGCGCTGCGCGCCGTCGAAGAACACGCGGTCGTCGAGCTGGATGCGGCCGTCGGACGGCTGTTCGAGGCCGGCCACCGCGCGCAGCAGCGTGGTCTTGCCGCTGCCCGACGCGCCGAGCAGGCACACGACTTCGCCGGCCTTCAGTTCGAACGACACGCCCTTGAGGATCGGATGGGTGCCGTAGCTGAGGTGCAGGTCGTCGACGATGAGCTTATCCATGAAGTTTCACTCCGAAACGCAGGGCCACGCCGAGACCGGCGCCGACCATCGCAATGTTGATGACAGAAAGCGCGGCGACCTGGTCGACGGCGCCGGTCGCCCACAGCGACACGAGCAGCGCGCCGATCACTTCGGTGCCGGGCGACAGCAGGTAGACGGCCGTCGAGTATTCGCGCTCGAAGATCATGAAGATCAGGAGCCACGCGGCGAGCAGGCCGAAACGCACGAGCGGCAGCGTCACGTCGAGCGACACGCGGCTGCGCGTCGCGCCGACGCTGCGGCCGGCTTCCTCGAGCTCGGGGCCGACCTGCAGCAGCGCGCTCTGGATGAGCCGCATCCCGTACGCGAGCCACACGACCGTGTACGCGATCCAGATGCTCCACATCGAGTTCTTCAGCTCGCGCAGGCCGGGGACGAACAGGAAGATCCACAGGAACGCGAGACCGGCGAGCAGGCCGGGCACCGCGCGCGGCAGCAGCACGAGGTAGTCGAGCAGCTTGGTGGCCCAGTCGGGGCGGCGGTGGCCGGCGAACGCGACGAGCGAGTAGAAGCCGATCGCGAGCGCGCCGCCGATCACGCCGACGCCGAGCGTATTGATGATCGCGCGCACCAGGTTGTCCTGCTCGAACAGTTCGATGAAGTTCGACAGCGTGAGCACGTCGGCGAGCGCGACGCCTTCGCCCCAGTTGGTCACGAACGCGCGCAGCACGATGCCCGAGATCGGCACGATCACGGTCAGCATCAGCCACAGCGCGACGATCGCGAGCGCGACCCAGCGCCATACGCCGAGCGGCAGCACCGTCGCGCGGCCGGCCTTGCCCTTCACGGTGACGAAGCGGTTCGCGGTCTTCAGCAGGCGGCGCTGCAGCAGCACGAGCGGGAACGTGATCGCGACGATGCACACCGCGACCGCGGCCATCAGGTGATACGACGGCACGCCGAGCTTGTTGGTCAGCTTGTACAGGTAGGTCGCGAGCACGAGGTGGCCTTCCGGATCGCCGAGCACGAGCGGCAGCCCGAACACCTCGAAGCCGAGGAAGAACACCAGCACGCCGGCGAACAGCAGCGCGGGCATCGTCATCGGCAGGCTCACGTCGAGCGCGACGCGGAACGGGCGGGCGCCCGTCACGCGCGCGGCTTCCTCGACATCCGAGCCGAGGTTGCGCAGCGCGGCCGACGAGTACAGGTACACGTGCGGCACGTGCGTGAGGCCGACGATCACCGTGATCGCGAAGACCGAGTACACGTTCCAGGGCACGCTTTGCACCCCGAACAGTGCCTTGAACCACACCGAGTAGAAGCCGACCGGGCCGGCCGCGACCACGTAGCCGAACGCGAGCACCATCGGCGACACGAACACGGGCGTGAGCAGCAGCGGTTCGAGCCAGCGGCGGCCGGGCAGGTCGGTGCGCACCATCAGGAACGCGAGGATGCCGCCGAGCGGGATCGAGATGAACAGCATCCCGCCGGCGATGATGAACGAGTTCTTCACGGCCGACCAGAAATCGGGATCGCTGAAGACGAAACGGAAGCCGTCGATGCCGAGCGTCTTGTTCGCATCGAAGAACGGCGCGGACAGCAGGCTCTGGAACAGGATGAAGCCGAGCGGCAGCGCGACCGCGATGGTCAGTACCGCGACGACGATCCAGCGCAGCATGCCGGCGAGCGGCTGCAGGCTGCTGACCGGCAGCGCGGGAATCGCATCGCGCGGGCCGGTGGCGGGCGGAACGGCAGGCACCGATCCGCGTGTGCTGGTTGAAAGCATGAGTTCGCCCCTGCGGCCATCCGGATGGCCGCCTCTAGGAAGTCGGTATGGGGAAGGGGCCGCCCGCGCGACGTGGCGGGCGGCCATTGGCCGGCCGAAGCCGGTCAGTGGATCAGCGGATCAGCCCTTGATCGCCTGCTGCCATTGCTTCAGGAACGCGAGCCGCTTCGACTGATCCAGATAGACGAGCAGGCCGGTGCCGATCTGGATCGGCTTCAGCGAATCGCCGAGTTCCTTCGTGAGGCCCGCGGCCGACGTTTCGCCGGTCACGTCCGTGCGGATCGCGTACAGGTTGGCCTGGTTCGCGATCAGCGTCTGGCCGCGTTTCGACAGCAGGTAGTCGACCCACAGCTTCGCGGCGTTCGGATTCTTCGCTTTCTTCGAGATGGTGGTGAGGCGGCTCACGATCTGTGTGTAGTCCTTCGGAAACACGTAGCCGATCGACTTGTCCTTCTTTGCCTTCGCGTACGCGTACGATCCGAAGATGTTGTAGCCGATCAGGTTCTCGCCCGACGAGATGCGCTCCATCATCGCGCCGGTGCTCGACTGCAGCTTCGGGCCGGTCGCGCCGATCGCCTTCACGAGTTCCCAGGTGACCTTCTCGTTCAGGTGCGCGTCCTGCGTCAGCGCGTTGAAGCCGACGCCGGATTTCTCGACGTCGTACGTCGTGAGCTTGCCCTTGAACTTGTCCGGTTGCGACGCGAGCAGCTTGATCAGCTCGGCGCGCGTTTTCGGCACTTCGTTCTCGGGGATCAGGCGCTTGTTGTAGACGATCGCGAGCGGCTCGAACGTCGTGCCGTACGCCTGCTTCTGGTACTGCGCCCACTGCGGCAGGTTCGCGCTTTCGGGGGAGTCGTACGACGCCATCAGGCCGTCGTTGACGAGCTTGACCTGCAGGTCCATCGCCGAGCTCCACAGCACGTCGGCGCTGGTGCTGCTCGCCGCGTTCTCGCTGATGTAGCGGTTGTACAGCTCGGTGCTGTTCATGTCGTTGTACTCGACCTTCACGCCGTACAGGCTTTCGAAGTCCTTGATCAGCGGACGCACGAGGCCCGTGTCGGTCGTCGAGTAGACGATCAGCTTGCCTTCCTTCTTCGCGGCGTCGATGACGCCCTGGTAGCTCCCCGGATACCCGGCCGGAACCTGCGCGGCGGCGCTGCCGGCGGCAGTGCCCAGAACGACCGCCAGCGCGGCGACGAGGTGCTTCGGTGCAAACGGCATGTCTTCCTCCAGTTACGTCTAGGTGTTGTTCGAGTGGAGCGGATGTTAATTGCGGCGCACTTTCAGCCCGCTTTCATTTCTGTTCACAATCGTGTCGTTCATGTCATGGATTTCCCGAGGTCGAAGCGGCGGCGGCCGCGCGTTTTGCAGCGCGCGGCACGGTCGGGCAAGCGGGGGCGGCGGGTTGCCGCGGGGCGCGGCACCGATGACGGGCGCGGTTAGGCGGGTTGCGCGAGCAGCTTGCCGAGCAGCCGGCCGCCATGCCGCGCGTGCGCGGCCGTCAGCGCGGAATACCCGACGACGACGCCCGCTTCGCACCGGGCGCTTCGACAGAATCCGCGGATCGGCTGCAACTCGATGCCGTCCGCCTGGGCTTGCGCGACATACGTCGCGTCGTCCATCCCGGGCGGCAGCCACAGCACGAAATGAAAGCCCGCGTGCTCGCCGGACACCGTGTACCGCCCGCCCGCGTGTTTCGCCAGCTGGTCGAGCACGATGTCGCGCCGCTGGCGGTACGCGTGACGCGCGGCGCGCAGGTGCTTCGCAAAATCGCCGTGGCCGATGAAGCGGGCCAGCGCCAGCTGCGGCGCCACGCCGACCGAGCGCGCGGTCGCATGCCACACGACCGACAGCGCCGGCCGCAGTTCCGCGGGCACGACCATGAAGCCGATCCGCAGACCCGAGAACAGCGTCTTGTTGAACGAGCCGCAGTAGAGCACGCGATCGCACGCGTCGAGCGATTTCAGCGCGGGCAGCGGGGCGGTCTGGTAGCTGAATTCGCCGTCGTAGTCGTCCTCGATGATCCATGCGCGGGTGCGCTGCGCCCAGTCGAGCAGTTCGAGCCGGCGCGACACCGACATCGTCACGCCGAGCGGCGCCTGATGGGCGGGCGTCACGTAGGCCGCGCGCGCATCGGGATAGCGATCCAGCGACGCCGTGTCGATGCCTTCCCGATCGACCGGCACGTCGATCACGGTCGCGCCCGCGATCGTGAAGATCTGCCACGCCGACGCATAGCCGGGATCCTCCATCAGCACCGTCGCGCCGGGCGCGAGCAGCGTGCGCGCGACGAGATCGATCGAATGGCGGATGCCGGTCGTGATGAAGATGTCGCCGGCGTCGCACGGGATGCCGCGGTATTCCCGCAGGTACGCGGCGATTTCGTCGCGCAGGCTTTCGACGCCTTGCGCCGGCGTGGCCCCGAGGTCGTGCGCGGTCGCGGCAAGCAGGCTCGCCCCGAGCGCCTTCTTCCATTGCTGCATCGGCAGCAGGCCGGGATCGGCAAGCCGCGCGACGAACGGCACGCCCGGGCGCACGCCTTGTTCCGGCGCGGGGGCTTCGGTCGTGCGTGCCGGTGCGGGGTGTGCGCCGGATGGGGGAAGGTGGGTGTCGCGCGATTGCGCCGCCGCGCGCAGATAGCTGTCCGGCACCACCGCGCATACCCGCGACCCCGACCCTTGCGTGCGGGCGATGTAGCCCTCGGAGCACAGCCGGTCGTACGCCGCTTCGACGGTTCCCCGGGCGACGCCCCAGCGCGCGGCGAGGGTGCGGCTCGACGGCAGCGGGCTGCCGCCGGGCAGCAGGCGCTTCAGGATCGCGTCGCGCAGCGCGTCGGCGATGCACTCCTGCTTCGACTGCGGACTGCCCGCGGACAGCCCGGCCGGGCACGGCAGATCAAGCGGAATCGCGGCTTTGCCTCGCGGCATAGTGGTCTATTCAGTCAAGGATTTAATGGCCCTTCAGCTTATATCACTTTGACCTTAGATTGCTGTCGACCCCATCAATCCGACCGGAGACGAGCTCACCGCATGAAAACGCGTTCATTACCCCAGTGGGGCTGGCTGCTCCTGTTGATGCTCGTCGTGTGCCTGCCGCGGGTCACGATCGATGCGTACCTGCCGTCGCTGCCGGCGATGGCGGACGCGCTGCACGGCACCGATGCCCAGTTGCAGCTCACGCTCACCCTGTACATGGTCGGCTACGCGCTGTCGATGCTGGCGTCGGGGCCATTGTCCGACCGTTATGGCCGCCGTCCTGTCCTGCTCGGCGGCCTGTGCCTCTACGTGGTCGCGAGCGTTGCCTGCGCGTGGTCGACCAGCGTCACGGCGATCGTCGCCGCGCGCATCTTCCAGGCGTTGGGCGGCTGCAGCGGAACGGTGATCGGGCGGGTGATCGTGCGCGAGCGCTTCCCGACCGCGATGCAGGCCACGATGCTGGGCCGCATCTCGGCCGGCATGGCGCTGTCGCCGGTGATTGCGCCGCTGGCCGGCAGTGCGGTGGCCGAATGGCTCGGCTGGCGCGGCGTGTTCGGGCTGCTGGCAGCGGGCGGGCTGGTCGCAACGGCGATGGTGCTGCGCTACCTGCCGGAGACGCGCGAACGCAACGCGCGGCCGGCGCCGGGCGCGGGGCTTCTGCGGACGTACGCGGGCCTGCTGCGCGAGCGCAGGTTCCTGCGCTACTCGCTCGCCATCAGTTTCGCGTACTGCACGTACTACCCGTTCATCGCGGAATCGTCGACGTTGTTCCAGCGGCAACGCGGCGTATCCGGCCCCGTGTATGCGGCGATCTTCGGCCTGACCGTGCTCGGCTACCTGATCGGTTCGAACCTGTTCGCGCGGACCGGCACGCGCTGGAAGACCGATTCGGTCATCGCGGCGGCGGCGGCCGTCAATCTGGCCAGCGCCGCCGTGTTGTGGATCGGCGGTGTGATCGCGCCGACGGCGGTCGCGGCGCTGGTCGTCCCGATGTTCTTCGTGATGATCACCGTCGGGATCGCGATTCCGGCCTGCCAGTTCGCGGTGATGCAGCCGTACACGACGATCGCGGGGACGGCGTCCGGGCTGTTCTTCTTTATCCAGATGGCGATCACCGCCGCGTGCGGCGGCGTGCTGGCGTGGCTGTCGGACGGCACCGCGCGCCCGATGATCGTCGTCACGGCCGGTGCGAGCGTCGCGTTCCTGGCGGTGGCGGTCGGCCTGCGCGAGCGGCACCGGGCAGGCGAAAGTTCGCGCTTCGCGACGCGCAACCGGCCCGCCGCCGAGCGCTGAGCGACGGTCGGCCGGGCCGGCCGACGTGCGCCCGAGCCGACGGCGCAACCCGTGTTTCCGCGAGGCGTCGCGATGGAAAGGATCATGTAATGTAGCGGCCTGTCGCTGACCTTACCGGAATCCCCATGCGTGTGCTGCTCGTCGAAGACAATCCGAACCTCGCCCAGTCGCTGAACGATGCGCTAAGCGCGGCGCGCTTCGCGGTCGACCACATGGCGGACGGCGAGGCGGCCGATCACGTGCTGCGCACGCAGGATTACGCGCTGGTGATCCTCGATCTCGGGCTGCCGAAGCTCGACGGGCTGGAAGTGCTGCGGCGGCTGCGCGCGCGCCGCAATCCGGTGCCGGTGCTGATCCTGACCGCGCACGGGTCGGTCGAGGATCGCGTGAAGGGGCTCGATCTCGGCGCCGACGACTATCTCGCGAAACCGTTCGAACTGACCGAACTGGAGGCGCGCGCCCGCGCGCTGATCCGCCGCAGCCTCGGCCACGAGCATTCGCGGGTCGAATGCGGGCCGCTTTCGTACGACAGTATCGACCGCAGCTTCCAGCTCGCGGGGGAGCCGCTGTCGCTCACGCCGCGCGAGCGCTCGGTGCTCGAGGTGCTGATCCTGCGCAACGGCCGCGCGATCAACAAGGAAACGCTGTCGGAGAAGATCTTCGGGCTCGACGAGTCGGTCAATGCCGATGCGATCGAGATCTACGTGTACCGGCTGCGCAAGAAGCTCGAGAACGCAGGAGTCGCGATCGTCACGCTGCGCGGGCTCGGTTATCTGCTGGAAGCGAAGGCGGAGACGGCTGAATGAACCGCCGCCGGGCTCACGATCTTTGCGCGGAACGGGTGGGCGCGTTGACGCGCCATGCCGGATCGACACGCTCACGGCGCGCCAACGACACGCACGCCATTCACGGCCGACCGTGCGGGCGCGGAGCGGTGCGCCGTGCATGCGCCGCCGTGTCCCTATGGGCGGCCTGGCGGGGGGCCGAGTGACCCGCCCGAACCTGCGCGCGCAGGTCGCGCTGTGGTTGCTGCTGCCGCTGCTCGGCCTGCTCGCGCTCGACTCGTGGCTCACGTACCAGCGCGCGATGAGCGCCGCGCACGTCGCGTTCGACCGCACGCTGTCGTCGTCGCTGAAGTCGATCCGCGAAGGCGTGCGGCTCAACGACGGCGAGATCGAGGTCGACCTGCCGTATCTCGCGCTCGAAATGCTCGAGTCGAGCGACGGCGGCAAGGTCTACTACCTGATCCGCGAGGACAACGGCCACACGATCACCGGCTACCCGGACCTGCCGCTGCCGCGAGGGCGCGACGCGGGCGACGGCGCGCTGTTCGTCACGCGTTACTACGACGTCGTGTATCGCGGCGAGCAGTTGCGGATGGCCGCGCTGCGCATCCCGGTGCACGACGTGCCGACCGCGCAGTCGCGCATCGTGTGGGTGATGGTCGGCGAGACGATCGAGGCGCGACAAGCGCTCGCGCGCGAGATCCTGGTGGGGTCGCTGCTGCAGGAAGGATTGCTCGTCGTGCTGGCGCTCGGCATCGTGTGGCTCGGCGTCGGGCGCGGGCTGCGGCCGCTGAACCGGCTGTCGGCGACGGTCGCCGCGCGCAGCGAGGACGATACGACGCCGCTCGATACCGGTGCGGTGCCGAGCGAACTCGCGCCGCTCGTCGAGTCGATCAACCAGTACATCGGCCGCACGCAGCGGATGCAGGTCGCGCGGCGCCGCTTCTTCGCGGACGCGGCCCATCAACTGAAGACGCCGCTCGCGGCCGTGCAGGCGGGCGTCGAACTCGCGTTGCGGCCCGACGAGCAGCCGCGCGCGAACGGGCACCTGCGGCGTGCGAACGGTGCGGTGCGGCAGGCCGCGAAGATCGTGCAGCAACTGCTGTCGCTGTCACGGCTCGATTCGGACAGCGGCCATGCGGTCGCGCACAAGCCGGTCGCGCTGCACCGGCTCGCGCGCAGCGTGACGCTCGACTGGTCGCCGGTCGCCCGCGCGCGCGACATCGATCTCGGTTTCGAGCACGAGGCCGACCTTGACGTGCACGGGCAGTCCGACCTGCTCGGCGAGATGATCGGCAACCTGATCGACAACGCGATCCGTTATGCGGGTGATCGCGCGGTGATCACGGTGCGCGTATCGCGCGACGGCGAGCACGCGCGGCTCGACGTCATCGACAACGGGCCGGGCATTCCGGCGGACGAACGCGACGCGGTGTTCGAGCGCTTCCATCGCGGCAGCAAGACGCAGACGGTCGAAGGGACGGGGCTCGGGCTGTCGATCGTGCGCGAGATCGCACGTGTGCACCAGGGCAGCGTGACGCTGGCCGATGCGGCCGGTGGCGGGTTGGTCGTGACGATCTGGCTGCCGGCGGCGAACGACGCAGCGCCGCGCGCTGCGTGATGGCGATCGGCGATGCGGGAAGCGGTGGCTGTGAGCCGCGGCTTCCCGGCGGTGAAAGGGGCGAGCGGTTCCGCCCGCCCGGCTCAATCGCCGAACCCGATCTCCGCTTCCAGCGACTGGCCGACTTCGAGCCACGCGCCCGCGCCTTCGACGACGATCGCATTGATGCCGAACGTCAGCTCGCCGTTGAAGTTCGGGTTCGCGCGATAGGTCTGCATCGTGTCGGTCGGTTCGTGCGGCCACGCCGGATCGGGCGCGCCGGTGGCCTGGTCGATCGTCGGCATCGGGCAGCGCGTGCACGGCTTCACGAGGCGCAGCCGCACGGGCGTCGCGCCTTCCGTGTCGAGATGTTCGACGAAATCCTCTTCGAACGCGTCGAGATCCGACACGACGATATTCGGGCGGAAGCGATTCATCGGGATCGCCGGCGCGCCCTTCGCGGCGAGCCGCGCATTCAGGTCGTCGAGCGACGACTGGCCGATCACGAGCAGCGGGTAACCGTCCGCGAACTGCGTGTGCGTATCGATCTCGCCGGTCCATGTGCGGTTGCAGCCGCGACGCGCGTCGGGCCCGAAGCGCGCGAGCTTCGTGGGCGTGCCGAGGAATTCGGTGAGCCACGCGGCCGTTTCGGTGCCCGTGTCGATCGCGTCGACGGTGTCGCGCCATACGGTCGCGGCCATTTTCGGCGTGGCGGGCGATACGTCGCCGTCGAGCGGCGTGCGGATCTCGTGCATGCCCGGCGCGTTCAGCACGAGCGCATCGCTGTCGAGCGCGGTGCGGATCAGCGCGAGGCGCGGGTGCGTGCGCTGCGTGATCATCTGCCCGGCCGGGTCGGTGATCAGCCAGTGGCGGTCGTACGCCAGGCCCGTTTCGAGCAGTTGCGCGCGCGACAACGCGATGCCGGCGCAGGATTTGATCGGGTAGACGAAGAGTTCGGCGATGGCTGGCATGACGCTGGCTGAAGGCGAATGGCGAGACTGCGATTGTGCCAGATCATGCCGAAGCCGTTCGGGCGGCTGCGCGCCGTCGCGTGGCCGGTCAGGCGAGCGGGAAGCCCGGGTCGAACGTCGTGCGCACGTCGAGCGGCTGGCGCAGCAGTCCGGCTTTCAGGTAGAAGTCGGCCGTGCGTTGTTGCTCCGCGACGACCGTCGCGTCGATCGGCAGCCAGCGCGTGTGGCGACGCTCGAACTGCAGCTTCGCGGCTGCCGGCGGAATGCCGATGATGCGCGCGAGTGCCGCGGAATACGCATCGACATGGCGGTACGACCAGGTCTGCGCGCGCACGACGCGCCGCAGGAAATCGTGCAGCACGTCGCGCTTCGACGCGATCGCCGCGTCGGTCGCCGCGAGGTAGCTGAGGCCCGACCACAGTCCGCGGCCATTGACGAGCACGCGCGCGCGGCCGCTCGTTTCGGCGAGCGCGGTATAGGGCTCCCAGGTCGCCCACGCGTCGATCGAACCGGTTGCGAGCGCAAGCATCGTGTCGGCCGGCGGCAGGAAGCGGAACGACACGGTGTCGGGCGGCAGGCCGGCCGCATCGAGCGCCTTCAGCGTGACGAAATGGCCGATCGAGCCGCGCGTGGTGCCGATGCGCTTGCCCTTCAGGTCGGCCGCGCCTTTCAGCGCCGCGTCGGGCTGCACGAGCACGGCCGTGCCGTATGGGTCGGAGCGGTTCGCGCCGATCACCTTGATGCGTGCGCCCGACGCGAGTGCGAAGATCACCGGCGCGTCGCCGATCGGCCCGCAGTCGACGGCGGCCGCGTTCAGCGCTTCGGCGAGCGGCGCGGCTGCCGGGAACTCGGTCCACGCGATGTCGTACGCCAGGCCATTCAGTTCGCCGGCCGCTTCGAGCAGCGCGCGTAGCCCGCCTTTCTGGTCGCCGGCACGCAGCAGCGGCCGCGTGCCCGATTGCGCGCGCAGGGCGGCCGGGGCTGCGGCGATCGTGGCGAGGGCGCTCGCTTGTGCGAGGAAATGGCGTCGGGTTGGATTCATCGTGAAGCTCGGTCGGAAGAGAGGTTCAAAGTTTCAATCAATGCGGAAGCCCGGCCTGCACATCGCGTACGGGCTCCGTGTCGACGCGCAGCAGCAGCGCAGTCAGCGGATCGCCGGTCGCTGCCGGCACGGCCGGTCGTGCGGTGGCGTCCGAGCGGCACAGCAGGTCGGCATCCGACCAGCCGGCGCTGCCCGGCAACGCGCGCGCCCGCAGCCAGCCGCGCCGATCGGCGAGGAGCTGCGTGCCACCGAGCGCATCGGGCGCCACGCCGGCGATCGTCGCGAATGCGTGCCACGCATCGGGCGTCGACGCGACGCAATCGGCCCGTGCGGCGCCGGTTGCCTGCGCCACGGGCGCGCCGCGTGCCGTGACGAGCAAGGTTTGCCAGCGCGCGTCTTCCGGCGGCGGCGTCGCGCCCGGCGCGAGCGCGACGATGCGCACGCGCTGGCCGTCGCGCCAGCGCTCGAGCGGCTGGGGTGCAGCGGCGCCGCAGCGCACGTCGAGCGCCGGCAGCGGAACGGGCACGGGCCACGCGCCTTCCGCCTGCGCGCCGCTGCCCGCGGCGAGCGCTTTCAGGTAGTCGAGCACGGCCCAGGTGTCCTGGGGGCCGAGCGTCGCGGTGAAGCCGGGCATCGTCGACGCGCCGTGTTCGTCGCGCGTGCCGTGGCGTACGCGCCAGAACAGCTCGCCGTCGAGACGTCGGGCGAGCAGCGCGCCGGCGAAGGTCGGCGGCCAGTGCGGGAGCGTGGCCGCGAGCGGCCCTTCGCCGCGTCCGTCCGCGCCGTGGCACGCCGCGCAATGCTGCGCATACAGATGCGCGCCGTGCATCACGTTCGATACGGAAAACGGCGCGGGATCGCGCTGGAAACTCGTCGGTACGGCAGGCGAGAGCCACAGCGACGACGGCGGCCACGGCGCGAACCACGCAACGGCCAGCGCGGCGACTGCCGATACGACACGCCACTTGCGCGACGCCAGCGCGATGCCCGCGAGCACGACCGCCAGCGCCGTCGCCGCCACGGCGAACGCAAGCTGCCGCGTGAGTCCCGCGTCGATGCGCAGCGTTTCGAGCGCGATGCGATGGGCCCATGGCCACGCGGCTTGACCATCGGCGTCGCCCGTCAGCCCGATCGCATGCAGCACGCGCGCCAGCGCGATTTGCGCGCGATACAGCCCTTGCAGAAACAGGAGCGCCCAGTCGGCGAACGTCGGCGCGTTCATCGGCTACGGCCGCGCCGCGCGGCGGCCCTTCGTCGAACGGTACCGCGCATCTACCAGCTCGCATCGAGCCCGAGATGCCGCAGCGCGTCGTGACGCAGTTCGGCGAGGCGCGGGTCGCCGCGATGGCGCGGATAGGGCAGGTCGACGTGCAACTCGGCGACGATCCGCGCGGGGCGCGGCCCGAACACGATCACGCGCTGCGCGAGGAACAGCGCTTCCTCGACATCGTGCGTGACGAGCAGCGCGGAGAAGCCGTCGCGTTGCCACAGCGCGGTGAGCTCGGCCTGCATCGTCAGCCGCGTCAGGGAATCGAGCTTGCCGAGCGGCTCGTCGAGAATCAGCAGGCGCGGATCGTTGACGAGTGCACGGGCCAGCGCGACCCGCTGCGCCATCCCGCCGGACAACTGATGCGGAAACACGTTCGCGAATTCCTGCAGCCCGACGCGCGCGAGCGCATCGTCGACGCGATGCTGCGCGGTGCGTGCCACGCCGCGCGCCTCGAGGCCGAGCGCGACGTTCGCGCGCACGCGCCGCCACGGGTACAGCGTCGGATCCTGGAACACGACGATGCGCGACGGATCGGGTTGCTCGATCGGCACGCCGTCCTGCGCGATCGTGCCTTGCCGCGCGGCGTCGAGGCCCGCGACGAGGCGCAGCAGCGTCGATTTTCCGCAACCGCTCGGGCCGAGCAGCGCGACGAATTCACCGGCCGCGACCGACAGCGTGACGTCGTCGAGCACCGGCAGCGCGCCGCCGGGGCCGTCGAACGCATGGCTCACGCGGCGGATGTCGATGCGCGCGCCGCGCGGCGCCGTGACGGCGGGCGCAGCGGCAACGGACGATGCAACGGACGATTCGAGTACGGCGGCGCTCACCATTTGACGGTTCCTTTCTGCCAGGCGAGCACGCGGTCGCGCACCGCGAACAGCAGCGCGATCAGCCCGGAAAACAGCAGCGCCATCACGATCAGCGCCGCATACATGTTCACGTACGATGCCCAGCCCTGCGCCCAGCTCAGGTACCAGCCGAGCCCCGACTTGACGCCCATCATCTCGGCGACGACCAGCACCGTAAACGACGCGCTCAGCCCCATGAAGATGCCGACGAACACGTGCGGCAGCGCGGCCGGAATCGCGACGCGCAGCACGAGGAAGCGCGCGTTCGCGCCGAGCGTGCGCGCGACGTCGTAATACTGCTTGTTGACGCTCGCGACGCCCGACCACGTGAGCACGGCGACCGGGAAGCCGGTTGCGAGCGCGATCAGGAACGCGGCCGCGGAATAGCTCGACGGGAAGAAGTAGAACGTGAGCGGCAGCAATGCGGTGGCCGGCACGGGGCCGAGCACGCGCAGCACCGGATGCACCCAGTAGCCGATCCGGCGCGACCAGCCAATCGACACGCCGACCGCGAAACCGACCGCGACGCCGTACGCAAAGCCGAGCGCGAGCAGCTTCAGCGTGTTGCCGGCGCTGCCCAGCAGGCGCGGCCAGTCGTCGACGTAGACCTCGATCAGCGCCTGCGGCGGCGCGAAGAACGGCGTCGGCAGCCAGCCGGTTTTCGCGGTGACGATTTCCCACGCGGCGAGCACGAGCGGCAGCGCGACGAGCCACGGGCCGGCCGGGCGCACGCGTGCGAGCCGCGTGCGTGTCGTGGGGACGAGATGGCCGAGCGTCGCGGCGGCGAGCAACAGCGCGGCGATCGTCCACGCGCCGACGGCGAATTCGTCGGTGTACGCCCAGTCGCTGAAACCGACGACGCGGTTCGGCCACAGTCGCGTGAGGGCGCCGAGCACGCCCCATGCGAGCGCGGCGGCGATGCCGGTCGGCCAGGTACGCGCGCGACGGGCTTCGGCGGCCAGCGTCGCTTCGCAGGCCGTGCAGGCGACACGTGCCGACGATGCGGTGGTACTGGCGCCGGAAGCGCCGGAAGCGCCGGAAGCGGAGCGTGCGGGAGCAGCGTGTTCGATCGTCGACATCGCGTCACCCCAGCACGTTCGCATAGACCTGCTGCGCGAAGCGCTGCGGGTCGGTGCTCTTCTTCAGCACGCTGATGCGGCGGAAGTCGTCCGCGTAGAACGCGATTTCCTGCTGCAGGTCGACGTTGGTCGGGTGGTGATTGTAGGTGAGCGTCGCGTAGAGCTTGCGCAAGTCCTCGGGGTTGATCTTCGGCGAATACTTCGCGAACACCTTCGCGGCTTCGTTCGGGTTGTCGTGCGTGAGTTCGGTGGCCTGCACGATCGAGCGCGCGAGCGCGGCGGCCGACGGACGGTCGTTGCGCACGAGGTCACCGCGCGCGCCGATCACGCAGCACACCTTGCGCGCGTATTCGCCGGACAGATTCGTCGCCAGCTCGGTGTATGCGCCGTTGCTGCGCTTCTCGAGCAGATAGAGGTTCGGGTCGCCGTCGGCGATCGCGTGGATCTCGCCCTTGTCGACCGCCACGCCGAGCAGGTCGGCCGGATACTGCCGCCACGTGATGTCGCGTTCGGGATCGATCCCGTTCTTCGCGAGCAGGATCGAGAAGAAATGCTTGCCGGGCGCAGCCAGGTCGCTGACGCCGACCGTCTTGCCCTTCAGCGCCTGCAGCGTCGTCACGCCGGCCGCCTTCGCGCCGACGAGCCGCACGCAGCCGCCGTGCGAGCTGCCGATGATCTTCACGTCGAAACCGGCTTCGAGCGGCTTCAGCCAGCGGTGAATCATCCCGACCGCCGCATCGGCCTTGCCGGTCGCGATCGATTCGAGCAACTGGTCGGTCGAGCCGCTGTAGTTGATCAGATCGACCTTCAGGCCGTTCTTCTCGAAGAAGCCGCGCTCCTGCGCGACGACGATCGGCGTCAGGCAGAACGCGTTCTGGTTCCACGCGAACGTGAGCTTCTTCAGCGGCGGCGCGGACCAGGCCTTGCGGCCCAGCGTGATCGCGGGCGCGGTGAGCGCGACCGCGCCGGCGGCTCGCAGCAGCTTGCGGCGCTTGTCGTCGTGCGCGTCGTCGGGCACGGGTGCGGGTGCGGGTGCGGTGGTTCGGGTCATGAGGGCTGGTCTCCGGTCGTGCGGAATGTTGCTCAGTCGAGCAGGTCGGGTTCTTCGGCGACGACGCGCGCGAACAGGCTGTCGAATGCATGCAGCGCACCCTCGGGGCCGCCGATCTGGCCGTGCGTGTGGCGCGCGGTCGCGCGATCGATCGGCTGCGGCGTGCCGGCCGCCTCGGCCAGCAACTGCGTGTGCGCGGCGTTGTCGAGCGCGATGTACCACCACGCAGCGGCCTCGACCGTCGGGCCGGCGCTCAGGATCCCGTGGTTCTTCAGGATCGCGCCCTTGTGCGTGGTGCCGTCCGGCTTCGCGAGCACGTCCGCGATCCGCGCGCCTTCGCTCGTGTCGACGACCATCCCCGTGAAGTCGTCGAACAGCGCGTGGTCTTCGTAGAACACGCAGGCATCCTGCGTGAGCGGATCGAGCAGGCGGCCGAGCGTCGACCACGCCTTGCCGTATGTCGAGTGCGTATGCGCGGCGGCGACGATGTGCGGATGCGCTTCGTGGATCGCCGCATGGATCGCGAACGCGGCCTTGTTCAGCGGCCGCGTGCCGATCGCGGTTTCGCCGCGTGCGTTGACGAGCAGCAGGTCGGACACCTTGATCTGCGAGAAATGCACGCCGAGCGGATTCACCCAGAAGTGGTCGAGCAGTTCGGGGTCACGTGCGGTGATGTGGCCGGCGAGCCCCTGCGCGAAGCCGAAGCGGGCGAACAGGCGGAATGCGCCCGCGAGCCGTTCCTGGCGGTGACGGCGCTCGGCGGCGACGTCGATGCGCGGTGCCGGCGGATCGAACCAGAAATGCTGGCGCGGCGCTTCGGCGAGTTCGAGACCCGATGCGGTGCGGACGGGCGAGGCAAGGACGGCGGACATGATGGCGGATGGCTCCAATAGGCTTCGTTGGGCTCAGGCTGCGCGGCGTGCCGCGTCGCGGGCGGCGACGGCGCTGCGCACGCGCGGAATCAGTTCGCGGCCGTAGTCGATCGCGTCTTCCAGCGGATCGAAGCCGCGGATCAGGAACGTCGTGACGCCGAGGTCGTAGTAGTCGAGCAGGGCGTCGGCGACCTGTTCGGGCGTGCCGACGAGCGCCGTCGAATTCGAGCGTGCGCCGGTGAGCTTCGCGATCTCGGTCCACAGCCGCTTGTCGACGCGCGAGCCGCGTTCGGCCGCGGCGAGCAGGCGGCGCGCGCCTTCGCTCTGCTGCGGGCCGCCGGCGCCGAGGCCGGCCGCTTCGCGCAGCCGGCGCGTTTCGTCGAGGATGCGATGCGCGCGCGCCCATGCTTCGTCCTCGGTCGCGGCGAGGATCGGGCGGAACGACACGGAGAAGCGCACCTGGCGGCCGTGCTTCGCGGCTTCGGCGCGCACGCGTGTGGTCAGGTCGCGCACCTGGTCGAGCGATTCGCCCCACAGCGCGTAGACGTCCGCGTGCTTGCCGGCCACTTCGAGCGCCGCTTCCGATGCGCCGCCGAAATAGATCGGCACATGCGGCTGCTGGAACGGCTTCACTTCTGAAAAGCCCTGCTTGAATCGGTAGTGCGCACCGTCGTGATCGAACGGCTGCGCTTCGGTCCAGATTCGTCGGAGGATGCCGAGGTATTCGTCGGTGCGCGCATAGCGCGCGTCGTGATCGAGGAAATCGCCGTCGCGCTGTTGTTCGCTGTCCGAGCCGCCGGAAATGAAGTGCACGGCGAGCCGGCCGCGGCTGAACTGGTCGAGCGTCGCGATCTGCCGCGCGGCGAGCGTCGGCGCGGTGAAACCCGGGCGATGCGCGAGCATGAAGTGAATGCGCTCGGTCGCGGCCGCGGCGAACGCGATCGTCAGCGTCGCCGACGGGCCGGTCGAGTGGTGCGGCACGAGAATCCGGTCGAAGCCGGCCGTCTCGTGGGCGCGCGCAAAATCGCGCACGTAATCGGGATCGACGACGGGGCCGGACGGCGGATGGATTTCCGACTGCTTCTGGCTCTGGATCATGCCGATGAATTCGACGCTCATCTGGGTCTCCGGTGCAGGGACGTCCCGGCGCACGGCCGGGCAGGAATGGAGCGCAGGTTAACGCCGGGATCATGCGAAACGGAAATAATCAATCCCGAATTGAATATCAGATTTGCATGGTTTGGGCGGGGGCGCGCTGCGCATACGCTGTGGGCTCACGAAAGATCGGGCGCGCGGGCGCCAGCGCATCCGGCGCCGCGCGTTCCGGATCGCCGGCTTCATCAGAAACCGCGCCGCGTGGCGATCGATTGCCGCTATTGCCGCCGGTCCGTATTACTTTGCGTATTGCCCAGGGAATCCGTCTCGATGTCCGCCAGCCTTGCCGCTTCCTCGCCAGCGCCGCAGCCGCGTTCGCTGCGCCTGCTGTCCACCGACGATGCCGACGCCGACGCCGACGCCGACGGCGCCCGCGTCGCCGCGCTGCTCGACCGCCTCGCGCCGGAGCTGGCCGCCGACGCGGCCCGCAACGACGCTGACGGCCGCTTTCCGCACGAGAACTTCGCGCGGCTGCATCGCGCGGGGCTGATCGCGCAGGTCGTGCCGCGCGAGCATGGCGGCGCCGGTGCGACGCTCGCGCAGGCGAGCCGGATCGTGGCTGCCGTCGCGAGCGCCGACCCGGCGACCGCGCTGGTGCTGACGATGACCTACCTGCAGCATCGCGCGCTCGGCCGCGCCGACAACCGCTGGCCGGCGCAGGTCCGGCGGGCGGTATTCGACAGCGCGGTCACCGAAGGGGCATTGATCAACGCGCTGCGCGTCGAGCCCGCGCTCGGTTCGCCGTCGCGCGGCGGCCTGCCGGAAACCATTGCACGGCGCGACGGCGACGGCTGGCGATTGTCCGGCCACAAGCTGTACAGCACCGGGATTCCGGCGCTGCGCTGGCTGGCCGTGTGGGCGCGCACCGACGAGCCGGTGCCGCGGGTCGGCGTGTTTCTGGTGCCGCGTGACCGCGATGCGGACGGCGATCGCATCCGCGTGATCGAAAGCTGGAATCACCTCGGCCTGCGTGCGTCAGGCAGCCATGAGGTCGTGTTCGACGACGTGCGGCTGCCGGCCGATTACGCGGTCGACGTACGCGCACCGGACGCATGGGCCGTGTCGGCGGCGACCCATGCGGATGCCGATGCGCAGGCCGACCAGCAGGCGTGGATGGTCGCGTTGCTCGGCAGCCTGTACGACGCGGTGGCGCGTGCGTCGCGCGACTGGCTGGTCGGGTTCGCGACGACGCGTGCG
The DNA here is from genome assembly GCF_030482505.1 of Burkholderia sp. AU45274. Taxonomy (NCBI): domain Bacteria; kingdom Pseudomonadati; phylum Pseudomonadota; class Betaproteobacteria; order Burkholderiales; family Burkholderiaceae; genus Burkholderia; species Burkholderia sp. AU45274. The sequence goes on from NZ_JAUJQE010000001.1 coordinate 1,176,129, forward strand.
CCGAGCGGGCTGGGCGCGCCGCTGGCGACGCTGCCGCGCGTGCAGGAAGCGGTCGGCGAAATCGAGGGCTGGCTGCATGCGAACCGTGTGCTGCTCGACGATCACATCGCGCGCACCGATGCGGGTACGGCACCGGCGGTCACGACGAGCGGCCTCGTCAAGCGAACCGTGACCGAGCACGCGATCCGCGTGGTCGAGCAGGCATTGAAGCTGTCGGGCAATCACGGGCTGAGCCGCGCCAATCCGCTCGAACGCCACTATCGCGACGTGCTGTGCAGCCGCGTGCATACGCCGCAGGACGATGCGATCGCAGTGGCAGCGGGGCGTGCGGCGCTCGAAGCGGCGAGCCGGAGTGAGACGAAGCGCGCAGCGAAGGGCGAAACGAAAGGCGAAACGGAGACGAGCGGGGCGTCGGTCAACGAGACCGAACGCGGCCGCAACGATGCGTGATGGGAGCCGGGCGGGCGCGGGCGCCAATCGGGCGGCGCGACGCCTTCGCCGCCCGATCCGGTCAGGCAGCCTTGCCGTGCGCCTGCTCCGGCAACGCGAACGCGGTGCGCGCATGCGCGGCAACGGCGGCGAGCGGCGCGTCGAAGCGGGCCGCATCGTGCCGGCGCAGCAGCCACAGATCGATCTGCGGCTTGAAATCGGCGAGCGGCACGATGTCGAGCGCATCGCGCAGCGGGCTGCCTTCGACGAGCGGCAGCGGCATCAGCCCGATGCCGAAGCCGTTCGCGACGCTCTGCAGCTGCAGGTCGCGGCCGTAGGTGTCGAGCGTGACCGGCATCGGCAGGCCCTGCGCGTCGAGCGCGCGCCGCAAGCCCGCACGAAAACCGCAGCCGTCCGGATTGAGCACCCAGCCGCGCGCGTGGCAATCGGCGAGCCGGTAGCTGCGGCGCGGCCAGTCGCCCTTGCGGCCGACCGCGACGAGCCGCGTGGCCAGCAGCCGTTCGCCTTCGACCTGCGCCGGCAGCACCATTTCGCGCGCGAGGAACACGAGCGCCGCATCGAGTTCACGCCGGGCGACGCGCTCGACGAGCATGCCGCCCCAGGCGGTCGTGACCTGCGTCGCGAGCGCGGGCCACTGCGCGGCGAGTTCGGCGATCAGCGCGGGCAGCATCAGCTCGCCGAGGCCCTGCGTGAGCCCGATCCGGAATTCGCCGGCAGGCGGCTGCTCGCCGGCCGTCAGCTCGCGCAGCGCATCGACTTCACGCAGGATCGCGCGACACTGCTCGAACACCCGTCGGCCGATGTCGGTCGGGCGCGGCGGCTTGGTGTTGCGATCGAGCAGGATCACGCCGAGCGCTTCCTCGAGATTCTGGACGCGCCGCGTGATCGCGGGCTGCGTCATCCCGAGCTCGGCCGCGGCCTGGCTCAGGGTCTGGCAGCGGACGACCGCTGCAAAAGCGTCGATATCGCTAATTTTCATGTTTGTTCTGCATGGTCTTTCGGGTGCATCATGACGATCCATCATATTCGGCATCATATTCGAGGAGTCAGCCGATGAGTACGCTTTCGTTGCATCAGACGCCGCTGCGGCCGTTCGTCGACGGTCTGGGCGCGTTGCTCGCGTCCGGCGCGAACGAGGCGCGCATCCTCGACGAAGGCGGCGCGCTGCTCGCCGCGCTCGTCGAACACGACGACTGGTTGCCCGACGCATTCGCGCAGCCCGACCCCGCGCGCTATCGGCAGTACCTGCTGTATCTCGACCCGGACGAGCGGTTCTCGGTCGTCAGCTTCGTGTGGGGGCCGGGCCAGACGACGCCGATTCACAACCACACGGTGTGGGGGCTGATCGGGATGCTGCGCGGCGGCGAGTTCTCGCAGCCGTACCGGTTCGACGCGGCGGGCCGGCCCGAGCCGGCGGGCGACGCCGTGCGGCTGCGGCCGGGCGAAATCGAGGCCGTGTCGCCGCGCATCGGCGACGTCCATCGCGTGACCAACGCGTTCGACGATCAGGTATCGATCAGCATCCATGTGTACGGCGCGAACATCGGCAAGGTCGAGCGCGCGGTGTTCCTCGACGACGGTACCGTGAAGCCTTTCGTGTCGGGTTATTCGAATGCCTGATGCCTGACGCAACGCCCGCACGCGCGGCCGGTTGCCGGCACGCGCCGGCAGGCCCGAGATTCATCCGTTCCGCTTTTTTCACCGACTTCAACGCATTCAATCAAGACAGAGACACCGTGACGCAATCCGCCGACTCCACCTCCCGCTTTCCCGTCGCGTCGTACCAGGACGTGCGCGCCCGCCTGCTGGCCCGCGACGAGATCGCGCTGATCGACGTACGCGAGGAAGATCCGTACGCGCAGGGCCACCCGCTGTGGGCGGCCAACTTTCCGCTGTCGAAACTCGAACTCGACGCGTGGACGCGGGTTCCGCGCCGCGATACGCCGATCGTCGTGTTCGGCGAAGCGGGCGGCGAGGATCTCGCGCCGCGCGCGGCCGCCAAGCTCGCGCAGCTCGGCTACACCGACGTGCGGCTGCTTGACGGCGGCCTCGCGGGCTGGCTCGCCGCGGGCGGCGAACTGTTCATCGACGTGAACGTGCCGAGCAAGTCGTTCGGCGAATGGGTCGAGGCCGAGCGGCATACGCCGTCGCTGTCCGCGCAGGAGGTGCAGGCGCTGATCGACGCGAAGGCCGATGTCGTGATCGTCGACGCGCGCCGTTTCGACGAATACCAGACGATGAACATCCCGACGTCGACGAGCGTGCCGGGCGCGGAGCTCGTGCTGCGCGTGCGCGCGCTCGCGCCGAACCCGGCGACGCAGGTGATCGTCAACTGCGCGGGCCGCACGCGCAGCATCATCGGCACGCAGTCGCTCGTCAACGCGGGGCTGCCGAATCCGGTCGCCGCGCTGCGCAACGGCACGATCGGCTGGACGCTCGCGGGCCAGACGCTCGAACGCGGCGCCGCGCGACGCTTTCCGGACGACATCGACGCGACGCAGCGTGCCGACGCACGCCGGGCGGCGCGCGCGGTGGCCGAACGCGCGGGCGTGCCGCGCATCGCGCTCGCGGATGTCGCCGCGCTCGACGCGCCGGGCCGCACGCTGTACCGCTTCGACGTACGCACGCCGGAGGAATATGAAGCCGGCCATCTGCCGGGCTTCCTCAGTACGCCGGGCGGCCAGCTCGTGCAGGAGACCGACCATCACGCGGCCGTGCGCGGCGCGCGGATCGTGCTCGCCGACGATGACGGCGTGCGCGCCGACATGACCGCGTCGTGGCTCGCGCAGATGGGCTGGGACGTGCGGGTGGTCGAACCGGAGGACGGCACGGCGAAGTTCGGCGAGCGCGGCCAGCCGCCGCGCGACGTGCCGGCGACGCCGAGCGTGGCGGAAGTGTCGCCCGCGACGCTCGCGGGCTGGCTGAAGGAGGCCGCGCCGGGCGAGCTGGCGATCGTCGACGTGACGGCCAGCGCGAACTACGTGAAGCGGCATATCCCGGGTGCGTGGTTCGCGGTGCGTGCGCAGTTGCGCGATGCGCTCGCGGCGATTCCGCCCGCGAAGCGCTATGTGTTCACGTGCGGGTCGAGCCTGCTGGCGCGGTTCGCGGCGGACGACGCCTGCGCGCTGCTGCCGGCTTCGGCCGACATCTCGGTGCTCGCCGGCGGCACGGCCGCATGGATCGACGCCGGGCTGCCGCTCGAAAGCGGGGAGACGCATCTGGCCTCACCGCGCGTCGACCGCTACCGGCGCCCGTACGAAGGCACCGACAACGCGGCGGCCGCGATGCAGGCGTATCTCGACTGGGAGTACGGACTGGTCGATCAGTTGAAGCGGGACGGCACGCATCACTTCAACGTGATCTGACCGATGCGGCGCGACCGGGCGCGGCGCGTCGTGCGTCATGCATCGCGCCCGGTCAGCGCGCAGGTCAGCGCTTGAACGTATCGACGGCCGTGCGGCCGACGGCCGGATCGTCGGTGAAGAAACCGTCGATGCCCGCGCGCAGGTACGCCTGGATCTCGCGCACCGAGCCGGCCGGGTTGCGCGTGGCCGGCGTGCCGCCATCCTTCAGCGACGCGGGCAGGAAGTTGTTCTCCGGGCGGAACGTGTACGGATGCACGACGAGGCCGGCCTCGTGCGCGTAGCGCACGTACGGCGTCGGCTGCTGCAGCGTGCCGTCCGCGGCGACCGCGATGATCGACGTCTTGTACGGGCCGACGCCGTTCGCATAGGTCGCGATCTCGCGCATGCCGTCGCGCGTCGACAGGTCGCCGTAGGTGCGCTTGTCGTTCGCCTTCACGAAGTCGTACGGGCGCTGGCCGGCTTCGTCCATCAGCTGCACGAGCTTCCAGTTCGGCTGGCTCGACTTGATCCGGTTGCGGATCGTCTTCAGGTTCGCGACCTCGAACGACTGGATGTAGACGGTCGCCGTGCGTGCCGTGTACGAATCCTTCAGCAGTGCATCGACGAGACGGTCCTCGAGCGGCAGGCCGATCGACTGGAAGTAGGTCGGATGCTTGGTTTCCGGATACAGGTGGATCGTGCGGCCGGTCTGCGCGGACATCTGCTTCGCGAGCGCGACGATCTCGTCAAAGGTCGGGATCTCGAACTGGTCGTTGTACGCGGTGTTCGCGGGGCGCACTTGCGGAATGCGCTCGCGGGCGCGCAGCGTCTTCAGCTCGGCGAGCGTGAAATCCTCGGTGAACCAGCCCGTCAGTTCCGCGCCGTCGATCGTCTTGGTCGCCTTGCGGCTCGCGAACTGCGGCAGCGTCGACACGTTCGTCGTGCCCGAGATCTCGTTCTCGTGTCGTGCGACGAGCACGCCGTCGCGGGTCGACACGAGGTCGGGCTCGATCACGTCCGCGCCGTCCTCGACCGCCTTGCGGTACGACGCGAGCGTGTGTTCGGGGCGCAGCGCGCTCGCGCCGCGATGGCCGACCACCTGGACCTTCGCGGAAATCGGCTGGGTGGGATCGGACGCGACGTCGTCGTCACCACCGCACGCGGCGAGCAGGAACGCGGCGGCACAGGCGAACGGGACGTAGCGCAGGGAGGTCGGGCGCTTGAAGAGCATGTCGATGAACCTTCGAAACGAGAGTCGGAAAGGGGCGATCGATCCGGCGGTGAGGCCGTCGCGGCGTGTCGCACGGAGTCGAATGGGACGCGATCGTCGCACCGAATAATTACATATGTATTACTTTCGCCTTTCCATTATCTATTTTTAGGGTGCGATACCCGCGGCAGGGCGGTTGACTGCGACCTAGCGTGACGCGCATTCCGGCCGTCTCGGGCAGGCTGCGCGCCGGATGCACTAAACTTGCGGGAATTTTGCATCGACGCGCCGGGGCCGACGCCCGCCTGGCGCGACGATGCGGCGACTCGCGGGCCGGCGCGGGCGCCCGGCGCCCGTGTGCGTCCGGGGCCCGCGCCGGCCGATTTTTCCCGACCCATGACGACTCGAACCGATTCCGCTTTCCTGCTCGGCGACCTGCTGAAGAACGTTTCCCGCTCCTTCTACCTGACGCTGCGCGTGCTGCCCGACGGCATGCGCGACCCGGTCGGCCTCGCGTACCTGCTTGCGCGCGCGGCCGACACGATTGCCGATACGGCGCTCGTCGCACCCGATCGCCGGGCCGCGTTGCTGACCGACCTGCGCGACGAGGTCGAGCGGCTCGGCGACGGCGTCGCGCTGTCGCGGGCGCTCGAGGACGTGACGCGGATGCAGACCGATTCGCACGAGCACGTGCTGCTCGGCTCGATCGAGCCGATGCTCGCGCTGCTGCGCACGCAGCCGGACGCCGACCGCGCCTCGATCCGCAAGGTCGTCGCGACGCTGACGGCGGGGATGGTATTCGACCTGCGCACGTTCCCCGACGAGCAGTCGGGGCGCGTCGTGTCGCTGCCGACGCGCGGCGAACTCGACCGCTACACGTATCTCGTGGCCGGCTGCGTGGGCGAGTTCTGGACCGACATGACGGGCATGCACACGCCGGCCGCGCGCCGCTGGAACCTGCCGGACATGTGCGAGAAGGGCATCCGTTTCGGCAAGGCGCTGCAGATGACCAACATCCTGCGCGACTGCGGGAAGGACCTGCGCATCGGCCGGTGTTACCTGCCCGACGACGTGCTGGGTGCGCACGGGCTCGGCGTTGCCGACCTGATGGCGCCCGACGCGTCGGCGCGCGCGCGCGGCGTGCTCGTCGACCTGCTGCGCGTGACGCTCGACCAGTATCGCGACGCGTGCCTGTACACGCTCGCGATCCCGCGCCGCTTCGTGCGGCTGCGGCTCGCGTGCCTGTGGCCGATCATGATCGGCCTCGAAACACTCGAGTTGCTGGCCGGCAACGATGCGTGGCTCGATCCGGCAAAGCCGGCCAAGGTGCCGAGAAAGCGCGTCTACCGGATCATGGCGTCGTCGCTCGCGCTGGTCGGCTCGAACGCCGCGATTCGCGCGCGCCTGACCGCGCTCGCCGATGCCGTGAGCGCGCATCTCGCGCAGCCGGCCACGCGCTGATTCGCAGTGAACGATGCCGGCGCGACAGGTGCCGGCATCGCCCCTCGGCCCGCGTTCGCCGGGCCATCACCGTCCGCCGCTTCACGCCTCGGCTAAAAACGTTTTCATTATTTCGTGTCGCGAAACGTGGGTGTCATGAACGTCAGCGATCCTTCGCGGCGGCGTGAATCGTGGTGTCAGCCACGGTCGCGCATTGGTAAGACGTATGTTGCCGAAGGCATCTGACGACATCCGACGGTCGTGTTGCACCCGTAAAAATGTAAAGCTAGGGTTTTCACCGGGAAATGCCGGAAAAGCCCGCCGCGTAAGCGTTTTCAGGTGTTATGTAACCGCTTGGTGAACCCCTGCGTTGCGTCGATCATACGATGACCGACTGCGCGTGTTGGGAAATAATCGGTAATCCGTCAGAATCCCGTCGGCATGTACTCGCACATGTGTCAGTCATAAAACCACACCAGAAAAGAAATCATTCTTTGAGGACGGAGAATCAATGAAAAAGCGCGTCGCTTTCGCCATGACGGCAGTCGGTCTCGCAGCCGCTACCGCCGCCCACGCCCAGAGCAGCGTGACCCTGTACGGTATCGTCGACAACGGTCTGGCTTGGCAGAACAACTCGTCGGCCGTCGGCGCGACCACGGGTGGTCACTCGAAGGTGCAAATGTCCACCGGCGTGTGGGCAGGCAGCCGCTTCGGCCTGAAGGGCAGCGAAGATCTCGGCGGCGGCACGAAGGCGATTTTCCAGTTGGAAGCCGGCGTCAACACGGCTAACGGCTCGTCGCAGTGGACCAACGGCATCTTCACGCGTCAGGCGTGGGTTGGCCTGACCAACAGCACGTACGGTACGCTGACGGCCGGCCGCCAGTACACCGCGTACTACACGCTGCTGTCGCCGTACAGCCCGACGACCTGGCTGACCGGCTACTACGGCGCGCACCCGGGCGATATCGACTCGCTGGATACGAGCTACCGTGCGAACAACTCGCTCGTCTACATGTCGCCGAAGTTCTACGGCTTCACGGTCGGCGGTTCGTACTCGTTCGGCGGCGTCGCAGGCGCGACGAACCGCGGCTCGACGTGGAGCGCGGCGATCCAGTACCTGAACGGCCCGGCAGGCATCGCGGTCGGCTACCAAAAGGTCAACAACGCGACGCTCGGCGGCGGCGTGTGGGGCGCGAACTCGACGGTCCAGAACGGCCTGACGGCAACGGGCGACGGCAACCAGCCGGCTGTCTCGTCGATCAACAACGGCTATGCCACGGCGCAATCGCAACAGCGTATCGCCGTGACGGCGGGCTACCAGTTCACGCCGGCATGGGACATTTCGGCATCGTACTCGAACGTCCAGTACACGCCGGGCACGGGTTCGGCGTTCCGCAACACCGCCATCTTCAACACGGCTGGCGCCGTGCTGCACTGGAAGGCAGCCGCTCAGTGGGACTTCGCAGCGGGCTACTCGTACACGGCGGCAACGCAGTCGAACGGCATCACCAGCTCGGCCAAGTACCACCAGGTCACGCTGTCGCAGTACTACAGCCTGTCGAAGCGCACGGGCCTGTACGCAGTTGAGGCTTACCAGCACGCCAGCGGCAACACGCTCGGCAAGAGCGGCATCATCGCTGCAACGACGTCCATCGGCGACGGCGTGGGCGCAGGTTCGAAGCAGAACCAGATCGGCCTCGGCGTCGGCCTGATCCACCGCTTCTAAATGCCGCGCGGCGCGTGAGCGCCGCTTACGGTATGCGGTTGAAGAACCGGCCTTCGGGCCGGTTTTTTGTTTGCGGTACGTATTAAGTGTATTCCGGTGCCGTCGCCGGCCGGCATCGACGGGATGAGGACGGCGACGAAAGCCGCGCCAGACAAGCGCACCGCTCATGCGGTGCCCGGCGTGCACACGGCGGCGTCCTGCCCGTGCCAATGTCGTCCATCCGATCACTCCGCCGCGTCATCCGTCCAGCTTCCCGCCAGCGCCTGAAACAGCGCCGCCGTATCGGCGAGCCGGTCGGCCTGCGCGCGGGTACGGTCGAGCGCCGTCTGCAGCGCCTGCCGCTGCGCGTCGAGCAGGTCGAACGTGCTGATCCCGCCCGCCGCGTAACGGTCGCCGGCAATCCGGTTGCTGGCCGCCGCTTCCTGCGCGGCGATGTCTCTCGCCTGCAATGTCACCGCGTCGTGCTCGACCGCGCGCATTGCGTCGGCCACCTGCTGCAGCGCCTCGAGCACGGTTTCCCGATAACTTGCGAAGGCCGCTTCATACGCCGCTTCGGCCGCACGTTTCTTCGCGCGCAGTTCACCGCCATGAAAGAGCGGTTGCGTCAGCCCGAGGCCGACATTCCACACGTTGAGCCCGCTCAAGAGATCCGCGATGCGCGTGCGCTCCGAGCCGATTCCCGCCGAAATCGACAAGCGCGGATACAGGTTCGCGGTGGCCACGCCGACGTTCGCGCTCGCCTGGTGCAGCATGGCTTCGGCCGCGCGGATGTCGGGGCGTTCGCGCGCGAGCGTCGATGGCAGCGCGATGGGCAGCGTGCGCGGCAGCGCGAGCGCATCGAGGGAGAGGTCGGGCAACACGGCATCAGACGGCGGCACGCCGAGCAGGATCGCGAGCCGGTGGCCGGCCTGCGCGAGGCGGGCCTCGAGCGCTGGCAGCGACGCCCGCGTCTGCGCGAGCAGTGCGCGTTGCGCATGCACGTCGGCCTGCGAAACGCCGCCCGCCGCGAAACGCATTTCGACGATGGGCAACTGCCGCGCCTGCGCATCGATCAGTTGCCGCGTGAGCGCGACCTGTTGCGCGAGCGACGCGCGCAGGATCGTGGTCGCGACGATATTTCCCGCGAGCGTCAGGCGCGCCGCGTCGAGCGTGTACGACTGGTAGTCGACCTGTGCGCGCAACGCTTCGAGCGCGCGCCGGTTGCCGCCGAACACGTCGAGTACATACGACACGCTCACCGACGCGTCATACAGCGTGAACGGCCCCGGGCTGGGCACGTTGGCGGGCAGGCCGAACGCGGTTGTATTGACCTGCTCGCGCGTGGCCGACAGGCTCGCATCGACTTTCGGCAACATCGTCGCGCCGGCTTCGGCCGCATGGTTCTGCCGCGCTTCGTCGAGTCGTGCGCGGGCCTCGGCAAGCGTCGGGCTATTGTGCCACGCGGTATCGACGAGCCGGTTCAGCGGTTCGGAGCCGAACTGCGTCCACCAGTGCCGCGGCGTATGCGCGGCCGATGCGAACATCTGCGCGTCGCCAGTCGGGCCGGCGGTGGCGACCGTCGTCGCGGGCGGCTCGCCGCGCGTGTAGTGTTGCGTGGCCGGCGCATCCGGCGCGTGGAAATCCGGCCCGACCGCGCATCCCGCGACGAGCAGCGCGGCAGCCAGCGCACAGCCGCGAGCAGCAGGGTCGACGTGGAAGGAGCGACGCGAAGCCGGTTTCATCGTGCGGCGCCTAGTCGAGCGTACGTCGGTAGAAGCGCAGCGCGACGCCCATCACGACGACGGTGAACAGCGCGACCGGCCACACCGACGGCCACAGGTCGCTCCAGCCGTTGCCTTTCAGCAGGATGCCGCGCACGAGGCGGTTGAAGTAGGTGAGCGGCAGCAGGTTGCCGATGAACTGCGCCCACTTCGGCATCCCGGCGAACGGGAACATGAAGCCCGACAGCAGGATGTTCGGCAGGAAGTAGAACACCGCGAGCTGCATCGCCTGCAACTGGTTCTGCGCGAGCGACGACAGCGTGATGCCGACCGTCAGGTTCGCCGCGATGAACAGCAGCGCGGACAGGTAGATCGCGAACACGCCGCCGACGAACGGCACGTCGAACACGAAGCGCGCTGCGGCGACGATGATCGACACCTGGATCAGCCCGATCAGCACGTACGGGATGATCTTGCCCGTCATCACCTCGAGCGGCCGCACGGGCGTCGCGAGCAGGTTCTCCATCGTGCCGCGCTCGCGTTCGCGCGTGATCGCGAGGCCCGTCATCATTACCATCGTCATCGTCAGGATCACGCCCATCAGCCCCGGCACGACGTTGTACTGCGTGATGCCCTCGGGGTTGTACAGCCGGTGCAGCACGACGTCGAACGCGGCCGGGCGGCCGTTCAGGTGTGCGAGCGGGCCCGTCAGGTCCTTGTCGGCGACGGGCTGCACGAGGCCCGGCAGCGCGCCGATCGCCGACGCGGTCGCGACGGGATCGGTCGCGTCCGCCTCGACGAGTAGCGACGGACGCTCGCCGCGCAGCAGCCGCCGCGAGAAATCGGCCGGCACGCTCAGCACGAACTGCACGTCGCCGCGGGCGAGCGCATGCCGGCCGGCCGCCTCGTCGGGCAGCGTCTCGACGATGTCGAAGTACGCAGAATTGCGCATCGCGGCGATGAAGCTGCGCGCGAACGGGCTCGCATCCGCGACGATCACCGCGGTGGGCAGGTGCTTCGGATCGGTGTTGATCGCGAAGCCGAACAGCGTGAGCTGGATGATCGGCACGCCGACGATCATCGCGAACGTCACGCGGTCGCGCCGCAGCTGCAGGAATTCCTTCAGCACGATGCTCCACCAGCGGGCGACCGAAAACGCGTCGCGCAGGCGCGCCCACGCGTTCATGACGACGCTCCGCCGGGCGGCCCGGATGCGCGGCCCATCATGTAGATGAAGACGTCCTCGAGCGCGGTGTCGATCGGTGCGACCTGCAGCGCGGCAGACCCGTCGGCTTGCGCCGCGACCTGCGCGAGCGTCGCGTCGAGCCGCGCCTGATCGCGGCCGCTCACGTGCAGCGCCGAGCCGAACACGACCGTCTGGTCGACGCCCGGCATCGTGCGCAGCCGCGCGGACAGTTCGCTCAGATGCGCACCGGTGATCGCGCGGGTCACGAGCCCCTGCGACGCGACGATCTCCGCCGACGTCCCCTGCGCGAGCAGCTCGCCGTATGCGATGTACGCCAGCTTGTGGCAGCGCTCGGCCTCGTCCATGTAGTGCGTGCTGACGAGCACCGAGATCCCTTGCGCGGCCAGCCGGTGCAGTTCTTCCCAGAAGTCGCGGCGTGCGGCCGGATCGACGCCGGCCGTCGGTTCATCGAGCAGCAATAGCGCCGGCTCGTGCAGCATGCAGGCGGCCAGCGCGAGGCGCTGCTTCCAGCCGCCCGACAGCGCGCCCGTGAGCTGGTCCGCGCGGCTCGCGAGGCCGAGCCCGTCGAGGGCGCGCGCGACGGCCGCCTTGCGGTCGGGCATCCCGTACACGCGCGCGACGAAGTCGAGGTTCTCGCGAATCGACAGGTCCTCCCAGTACGAGAAGCGCTGCGTCATGTAGCCGACGCGCCGCTTGATCTGCGCGCTGTCGCGCACGATGTCGTAGCCGAGGCAGGTGCCGCTGCCCGAGTCGGGCGTGAGCAGCCCGCACATCATCCGGATCGACGTGGTCTTGCCGCTGCCGTTCGGCCCGAGAAAGCCGAAGATCTCGCCGCGCGCGACGCGCAGCGACACGTCCTTCACGACGTGCTTGTCGCCGAAATGCTTGTTCAGGCGATCGACGTCGATCGCGTACGGTGCGGGCGGCGCGCTCATGGCACCCTCACGGCGACGGGCTGGCCCGGATGGAGCTTCGGCGCGTCGCCGACGGCCGGGCGCGCCTCGATCATGAACACGAGCTTGGTCCGGCTTTCGTTGCTGTAGATCACGGGCGGCGTGTATTCGGCCTCGTTCGACACGTAGGTGATGCGTGCGGGCACGTCCGCCGCACAGCCGTCGCAGTGAATCGCGACCGTGCGCCCCGGCGCGAGCGAGGCGATCGCGGCCTCCGGCACGAAGAAGCGCACCTTCAGGTTTTGCGGCGGCAGCATCTGCACGACCGGATTGCCGGCCTGCACCCATTCGCCGACGCGGTACAGCGTGTCGTACACGCGTCCGGCGGCGGGCGCGGCGACGCGCTTCTGGTCGAGCTTCCATTGCGCCTCGGCGACCGCCGCCTGCGCGGCGTCGACCTGCGCGGCCTGCGCGGCGACCTGCTGCGCGCGGCCCGGCAGGCGCGCGACGTCGACCTGTTTCCGCAGTTCGCGCATTTGCGCGGCGGTCGTTTGCGCGGACGTGCGCGAATCGTCGAGCTGCTGTTTCGACAGGCCGCCGGCGGCGTACTGGCTTTCGTCGCGCGCGAGTTGCGCGGCGGCCCGCGCGGCCTGCGCGGTGGACTGCGCGAGCTGCGCCTGCGTGACCGCGATTTCCGGCGGGCGCTTGCCCGTCTGCAGGTCGGCGAGCTGCGCGCGGGCGGCCGCGAGCTGGTGCTGCGCCTGCAGCAGCGCGGCCGTTTCGCTGACGGCTTCGAGCGAGAAGGCCGGCGTGCCGGCGGCGAGGGTCTGGCCGCGCGCGACCGACAACTGCGTCAGCGTGCCCGATTGCGACGACGACAGGTACACGAATTCGCCTTCGACGTAGCCCTGGTAGGTCGTGCCGTTGTTCTCCCGGCGTTCGCAACCGGCGAGCAGCGCGACGGCGGCGACGGCGGCGGCCAGCGCGAGCGACCGCGCGCGGGGCGCGTTCATGACGGCCTCCGCGGCGAGGGCGAGCGGGCCCGTGCGCGCGGCGCGGCGGCCGGCGGCTGCATGCCCGACCCGAGCAGCGCGCGGACGTGCCGGTGCAGCACGTCGCGGTCGATCGGCGGCAGGCCGCCGCGCGCGCTTTGCCACAGCTTTGCGGTCGCGAGCGGCAGCATCACCAGTGCGATGATCGAATGGAACAGGAACGCCGGTTCGAGCGCCGGGTTCAGCGTGCCGGCCTGCTGCGCGCCGTGGATGCGTTCGGCGAAGCGCCCGACATGTTCGAGCGGAATGCGCCGGACCATCCGTTCGCGCAGTAGCCCGCCCTCATGGACGATCTCGCGCAGCCAGATCGACGGCAGCCATGGCATGCGGTGCGTGACGTCGAAGAAGCGGTCGACGAGTTCGGCGACGAGCGCGAACGGATCGTTTTCGATCTGCGGCTCGGTCGGTCGCCACACGAACGCGATGACCTGCGCGAGCCGTTCCTCGACGATCGCGTCGAGCAACTGCTCGCGATTCGTGAAGTAGTAGTGAACCATCGCCGACGTGACGCCGGCGGCGGCGGCGATCTGCGCGACGGTCGTCGCGGCGATCCCGCGTTCGGCGAACAGCTGCATCGCGACGTCGAGCATGTGGTCGCGCAGGTCGAAATCGTCGACCGACGGGCGGCGCCCGCGCGGCCTGGCGACGGTGGATTTCGCGTTCATGAAATCGACGCTAATTGATGAGTTAGTTAATTTCAAGGAAGGGTTTCCGCCCGAGATGATCGCGATCAGGCGAGCGTCGAAGGGGGACGCGGGCGAGCGAGGAGGCGACGTGACGCGGCGCGGTACGGCAAGCCGGTGGCGGAGTGTAGGGAGCAGCTAATGGAGAAACGGGAGGCGTGGCGGCCCCACGGTATGGAAAACCGGTCGCGAAGCGGGGCGCGCGCCTGGACGATCGCACGCCCCCGGTGAGCGGTTACTGATCGATCGGCGACGTCAGCGGCACGTGTTCGCCGGTCAACCCGAATACGACGAGCTGAGCGGGCTCGGTCGCGCTCGCGTTGCGCGACACCGGGTGGCGCGAGCCGGGCGCCTCGTACCAGCCTTCGCCGGCGCGGTAGCGGTGCAGCGGGCCGCCGTTCACCTGCGACAGCACTTCGCCTTTCGACACGACCGCGAACACCGAGCCGAGGTGCCGATGGGCTTCGGACGCCTGGCCGGGCGCGTAGTCGACGGTCGCGACGACCGCGAGCTTGCCGGGCGCTTCGGGCACGGCCTGCTGCAGGATCGTGTGCACGTTGTCGCCGGTGTCGTGCGCCCGGGCAGCGGCCGGCAGCAGCGCGACGCCGGCCGCGAGCGAGGCGCACAGGGCGGCGCGACGGAGCGTGGCATCCCTCATCGTCGTCTCCTTACTCGGGCATCTTGCGGAACGCGATCGCGAAGCGGTTCCACGAGTTGATCGTCGCGATCAGCATCGACAGGTCGAACAGCTCCTCGTCGGTGAAGTGCGGCTTCACGGCTTCCCAGACGGCGTCGGGCACGTGGTTGCTGGCGACCAGCGTCAGCGCCTCGGTCCATTCCAGCGCCGCGCGTTCGCGCTCGGTGAAGAACGGCGTCTCGCGCCACGTGACGACGGTGGCCAGGCGGCGGTCGGTTTCGCCGCCGTTGCGCGCGTCGGTCGTGTGCATGTCGACGCAGAACGCGCAGCCGTTGATCTGCGAGGCACGCAGGCGGACGAGTTCGGCGAGCGGCTTTTCGATCGAGCTCTTCGCGAGGAATTCCTCGGCGTTGCGCATCACCTTGATCGCATTCGGGCTGGCGGCGTAGAAGTTCAGGCGCGGTTGCATGGCAGGTCCTTTTCGGTGGGAGCGCACGGTGGCGCGACAGGACCTACTTTAGGACGTATGCTGGCCTGCTTGAATGGCCAATTTCCGGTAAATTCAGGTAACCAGTGCCGAGCCGCCAATGGCGTCCGAACCCAGCAGGCCGGCCAGCGTCGCGAGCGCCGTGTCGATGCGCGGCGTGTCGATCCCGCCATAGCCGAACAGCAGCCCCGCGCGGACCGGCACGCCGACGTGGAACGCCGAGATGCCGTACAGGCCGATGTCCTGCGCGCGGGCCGCGCGGACCAGCGCCGCTTCGTCGAGCCCCGGCTTCAGGTAGGCCGCCAGGTGGATGCCGGCGGTCGGCACGATCGCGTCGAACCACGGCGCGAGTTCGCCGCGCAGATGCGCGATCAGCATCTTGCGGCGCGCGTCGTAGTGCTTCTGCACGCGCTTCAGGTGCCGCGCGAAATCGCCTTCGAGCATGAAGCGCGCGAGCGCCGCCTGCGTCAGCGTGCAGGTGTGCCAGTCGACGATCTGCTTCGCCTTGGTCAGCGCGCCGCGCAGCGCACGCGGCGGAATCGCGTAGCCGATCCGCAGCTCCGGAAAGATCGTCTTCGAAAACGTGCCGACATACGCGACGAGGCCCGTGCGGTCGAGGCTCTTCAGCGATTCCACCGGCCGGCCCTCGAAGCGGAACTCGCCGTCGTAGTCGTCCTCGATGATCACCGCGCGGCGGCGCTGCGCCCACTCGAGCAGCGCGACGCGCCGGTCCAGCGTCATCGGCATCCCGAGCGGGAACTGATGCGACGGCGTCACGTAGACGAGGCGCGCGTCGTCGGGCAGCCGTTCCGTCACCAGCCCCTGCGCGTCGACCGGCACGCCGATCACCGTCGCGCCGAGCGACGCGAACGCGGCGCGGGCGGGCGGATAGCCGGGATCCTCGACCGCCACCACATCGCCCGGCCGCACGACGACGCGGGCGATCAGGTCGAGCGCCTGTTGCGCGCCTTGCGTGACGAGCACGTCGTCCCAGCCGCACGCGACCGCGCGGCTGAACGCGACGTAGCGCGCGATCGCGCCGCGCAACTGCGGATCGCCGGCCGGGTCGTGGTACCCGGCGGAGCCGCGCATCTGCTGGCGCAGCGCGTGATGCAGGCAGCGCCGCCACGCGTCGAACGGGAACAGCGCCTTGTCGGTCACGCCGCCGCGGAAGTCGAAGCCCGGTGTGTCCTGCGGCGTGGGCATCGCGAGCGCGTCGGGCAGGTCGTCCCACAGCGCACGCGCGTCGACCGCGTCGATGCGCGGCGTGTATTCGACGAGGGAGGGTGCCGACATGGCCGCGGCGTGCGGCACGCGCGCGAGGCCGTCGGCGACGAACGTGCCGTCACCCGCGCGCGTATTCAGGTAGCCCTCGGCGACGAGACGCTCGAACGCGTCGAGCGTCGTCTTGCGCGATACGCCGAGCTGTTTCGCGAGGTCGCGCGTCGACGGCAGCCGCGCGCCGCCGGCGAGCCGCCCGTCGACGATCGCGGTGCGCAGTTGCCGGAAGATCTGCCCCGTCAGGTCGTGACGGCCTTCGATGCGGATCGCGATGTCCATCGCAGTGGTTACCTCGATTTCTGGAATTTTGTGCCGATCAGCATACCGGAGGCGACGAAAGAATGGGCGGTTCTGCGCGGCGTGACGGCTTCGCGGGTTTCGCTCGATGCTCGAACCGGCCGCACGGTGCAAGGCATCCCGGCAGGGCGACGCGGGCGGCCGACGAACCCGTGCATCGTGCAACGCTGGCCCGGCGGCATTCGTCAGGGGGCGGGCATCGTCAGACGACGCAGCCCGGTCGCGCGATTGGACCTCGGCCCGCCGCTGCCTTACGATCCACGACAGATCCACGACAACCCCACACCGGAGCGTGCCCATGCTGTCCGAAGACGAACTTGCGCTGCTCGACGCGATCCGCGCCACCGGCAGCCTGTCGCGCGCGGCCGCGCGGCTCGGCAAGGCGCCGTCGACGGTGTCGCACGCGGCGCGCCAGCTCGAAACGCGCTTCGACGCGCTGCTGTTCGACCGCCGCGGCTACCGGCTGCAGCTCACGCCGGCCGGCCAGTTGCTGACCGACGAAGCGGCGCGGCTGGCGCTGGACGTCGCGCGGCTGACGCAGCGCGTGCGGCAGGTCGCGAGCGGCTGGGAAGACCGGCTGTGGATCGTCAGCGACGAAGTGCTGGAGTTCGACACGCTGCTGCCGGTCGTCCGCGCGTTCGATGCGCTCGACTCGGGCGTGTCGCTGCGTTTCACGCACGAAGTGCTCGGCGGGACGTGGGAAGCGCTGCGCGACGGGCGCGCGGACCTGGTGATCGGCGCGACCAACGAGCCGCCGGCGATTCCCGGTTTCAAGTGGTTCGAGCTGGGCGCGATGGAGTGGGTGTTCGCGGTATCGCCGCGCCATCCGCTGGCCACCGTGAGCGGCGCGCTGACGCGGGACGCGATCGGCGCGCACCGGGCCGTCGTCGTCGCCGATTCGTCGCGGCGCGCGGCCGGCCGCGCGTATGGCCTGCTCGGCGGGCAGGCCGTGCTGGCGGTGCCGTCGATGCGCGCGAAGATCCTCGCGCAGCGCGACGGGCTCGGCGTCGGCTGGGTGCCGCGCCGGCGCGTGGCGTCGCTGCTCGCGCGCGGCGAACTCGTGGAAAAACAGACGGCCGATCCGCGCGAACCGAACCTGCTGTATGTCGCATGGCACGGCGACCGGGACGGCCGCGCGCTGCAATGGTGGCTCGAGCAATTGCGCGAACCGCGGCTCGCGCAGCGCCTGCTCGACGGCATCGACGTGGCCGGCTGACGCGGCGCGGAACAGCACGGCACGGAACAGAGCGTTCGTATCCCATCCGCCCAAACATGTTCGATATTTTCGAACATGTTCGTCACGCCCGTCGTACGGCATGACCGGGCGCGGCGCGCATCCTGTGTTCACGGTCAACTCACCGGTTCACAGGAGAACATCATGCAACGCTTCGAAGGAAAGACGGTCCTCGTCACGGGTGGCAACAGCGGTATCGGCCTGGCAGCCGCCAAGGCATTCGCGGCAGAAGGCGCGCGCGTCATCATCACCGGGCGCGATGCGCAGACGCTCGAGGCCGCGCGGCAAACGCTCGGTGAAGGCGCGCTCGCGATCCGCAACGAGGCCGGCAGCGTCGCGTCGGCCCGCGCGCTGGCCGATGCGATCGCGTCGGCGGGGGCGCGGCTCGACGCCGTGTTCATCAACGCGGGCGTCGCGAAGCTCGCGCCGTTCGCCGACAGCGACGAGGCCATGTGGGATCTCGTGTTCAACACCAACGTGAAGGGCGCGTATTTCCAGATCCAGTCGCTGGTGCCGCTGCTGAACCGCGGCGCGTCGATCGTGATCAACGGCTCGATCAACGCGCACATCGGGATGCCCGGCTCGTCGGTGTATGCGGCGAGCAAGGCGGCCGTCAATTCGTTCGCGAAGACGCTGTCGGCGGAGTTGCTGCCGCACGGCGTGCGCGTGAACGTCGTGAGCCCCGGGCCCGTGCAGACGCCGCTCTACGGCAAGCTCGGATTTGACGCGGCCACGCTCGACGAAACGGCAGAGAAGATCAAGGGCCTCGTCCCGGTCGGCCGGTTCGGCACGCCGGACGAGATCGCGTCGACGGTGCTGCACCTCAGCGCGCCGGAATCCGCGTTCATCGTCGGCGCCGAGATCATCGCGTCGGGCGGGATGGGCTTGCTCTGATCGGTGGGGCTCAGGCGGGGGCTGCAACCGGCCGGCGTGATGCCGGGCGGACAGCCCCCGTCACATGCAGGACCGATGGCCGCCCGCCCATCGCATCTATCGCGCCGCACAGGCGTTGTGGCTGTCACCACCAGCTTCGAGCTGCGTCACCGTGAGCCCGGAGAACGTCGCGCGGCCGTGTTCGGCAAATACGGCGACGCGGTCCGCATCGAGCGGCGGGAAGATCAGGTCGGTGAGCGCGACACGGCCGCCGTTCGCGAACACTTCCACCGAACCGTGATCGACGACGATCTCGAGCCGCAACTGCCCGTGCTCGAGCGGCAGGTCCACGATGTGCTCTTTGCTGAACGTGTCGGCGAAATTGGTTTCGCCGGACTGCGAGCGGTCGAGCGTCAGCGTGCGCTTTGCCGTGTCGTACACGATCCGGGTGCCGACCGAGCCATCCGCCGAGCGCCGGACGATCAGGCCGGCACGCGCCGCGTGCTGCGGCGCGAGCGTGACCGTGATGCGCTGGATGACGCCGCGCGTCGCGGCCGACAGCGCACGTGTCGTGGAATCGACCGCGAGATCGCCTTCATGCACGGCGGGCCTGCCGTCCGCCCAGGCGTCGAATGCGGCGGCCGGCGCGACCACGAGCGTCGGTTCGCCGTCGATCGTTTTCAGCGACAGTTCGCGCGGCAGGGTCGTCGCGCCGCGCCACGGCGCGGTCGGCGCTTTCGCCGCGTAATCCCAGTTGCTCATCCACGCGATCGCGACCGGCCGTGAGCCGGGCGCGCCCGAGAAGGTGCCGGCTGCGTAGAAGTCCGCGCCATGGTCGACCCAGCGGAATTGCGCGGGATCGGAGCCGGCGGGCGCAATGCGGTCCGGTGTAAACGTGCGGCCGTCGAAGTCGCCGACGAAGTACATCGCGCCGGAGCCGCCGGCGATCGACCACGGATTGACGTTGACGATCATGACCCACCGGATGCGGGCGGGGTCGCCATCGAGCGGCAGCGGCACGAGGTCGGGCATTTCCCACAGCGCGCCGTCGTGCGGCACGCCCGGCCGCGTGAAGTCGCTCAGGAAATTCCAGTGGATCAGATCGTCCGAGCGATAGAGCTTCACGACGTGCGCATCGGCGACGACCGTCGTCATCAGCCAGTAGCCGCCCGGCGCATACCACGACACTTTCGGATCGCGAAATTGCTTCGATTCCGGATCGAGCGTCAGCACCGGATTGCGTGCGTACGGCTGCCAGGTCGCGCCTTGATCGAGGCTGTACGCCAGCGACTGCGCCTGGACGCCCGGCGCGTGACCGGAGCCTGCCTTGTACACGCTCGTATAAAGCGCGACGAGCGGCGTGTGGCCCGGCTTGCCGAGGCCGGACGTGTTGAGCGTGTCGGCGACGATCGAGCCGGAGAAGATTTCCTCCGTCGCGTTCGCGCGCATCGCGACCGGCTGCTCGCGCCAGTGGACGAGGTCGGTGCTCGTCGCGTGGCCCCACGACATGTTGCCCCAGTCGCGGCCGAGCGGATTGTATTGATAGAACAGGTGATAGCGGCCGTTGTCGTAGACGAGCCCGTTCGGGTCGTTCATCCAGTTGCGCTGCGGCGTGTAGTGGAGCGCGGGCCGCCATTGCGGCGTGTCATGTTCGGCCGGTGCGTGGCAAGGCGCGGCAGCGACCTGGGCGCAGGCCACGCAGGCGAGCAGCAACCGGGCGACCCGGACGGAAAAGCGGAAAGACGTCGATATCATGCGGGGTCCCGTGCTCCGCCGTGCAAAGCGGGAAAGGAGGGCACAACCGCTTTCAACGGCGGTGTGCGCGATGGATGGAAGAAAAAAGAGGAGGCGCACACGCGACACGCGCGATACGCGCCTCCTTAACCCCGTGCCTCTACCAGCGTGCGTTATTGTTGGTTATCCTGATTGCCCTGGCTGTTGCTGCCACCGGTCGCGGGCAGGTTCGCGGGAATGTCGCCGTAGCCGCCGAGCCCGCCGCGTCCATAGGCGCGATCGACCGCCGTCGACGTGCCGTTGATGTTGACCTTCACTGTCGGCGCGAGCGTGCCGCCGCGGCGTGGGCCGATCGCATCGATGAACGACTCGACGAGCCCGCCCGGCATCACGTAGTGCGAATACGACTGGAATTCACGCGGATTCTGGTTCGGATCCTGCGAATACGGCGCGCCGGCCGGCGCGGAGAAGTCCGTCGGGTTGCCGAGCACGAGGCCGCTGCCGCCGTTCAGCGGCAGGAAGTCGCTGCGGATGCCGTTGCCGACGAAGCCGTACACGCCGTCCGGCCCGTCGACGCCGGCCGCCATCGTCGTGCGGTGGCTGATCGTGAACAGGTAGTACTTGCCGTCCTTCAGGTAGATCTGCGGGCGCTCGGTCTGGTCGTCGACGCAGTTCGCCGACAGGATCGGCGGCAGGAACTTCCACTCGGTCAATTGCGGGTTCGTCGCGATCGCCAGGCCGACATTGGCCTTTTGATACACTGCGCCCGAATTCATCACCGCGTTGAGATCTTCCTTGTACGGATCGTTCGGCGCGTAGCCGAGATCCGCGTTGGTGCAGGTGCGTGCGCCGCGCGGGCCGCCCGTGTTGCCCTCGAAGACCATGTAGGTCTTGCCCGGGTGCGCGGGATCGGTGAACACGAACGGGTCACGGAACGAGAAGTAGGTGTTCTGCTGGCCGGACTGGTAGTAGTTGCCGTCCGGTTGCAGCAGCGCCTTGTGATCGTCGAAGCCGGAGAACCAGACGTGCGTGGCGTCGGCGTGGATGTGGCCGTCGGCGCGCGTGATGATCGCCTGCGGCGGCGTGATGTCGGCGCCGCCGGGCGCCGAGCGGTTGAACGACGTCGCGGTGTAGTAGAGGCTGACGTTGTCGCCGTGCGTGAGCCGGGCGGATCCCGACCATTCGGCGTTGTTGGTCATCGGCGCGGTGCCGAACACCTTGGCGCTTGCGCCGTCGGGGAACAGGTGGCCGCCCCAGGTCCAGCCGCCGTTCGCGGGGCGCTGCGACGCGGGGATGCCCGCGCGACGGTAGAAGAAGCCGATGCGCGCATGGACGTGACGGTCGTCGAACGTGTAGCCCGCATGCGGATCGGCGGTGAGCGAGAAGATCACCTCCCAGCCCTTGTAGCTGAGCTGGTTCGCGCGCAGGTCGGCCAGCGGCCATGTGTCCCACACCCATACGTTCGAGTTGATCAGCGGGAAATCCTGCGGGATGTCCGGCATCGTCAGCGCTTGCGGCAGCGAGTTCTTGTCGGCACCGGCGGTATGCGACTGCGCGACGATCTGGCGGATGTCCGCTCGCGTCCAGCGCATCGTGAAGTTGCCCTCGGGATCGTAGGCCTGCTGCGTATGGGGCGTGGGCAGGGGCGCGCCCGTGCCGCTGGACTGCGCATGCGCGACGGACGCGAAGGCGGCGAGTGCGCCGCCAGCGAGCAGCAAACGTTTGGTCGCGATCGGGCGGAAAAGGGGAAAGTATGTCATCTCGTCGTTGTTTCCTGGCTAGGTGAAAGTGAACGGCTGAGTGGGCATCGATGTCCAAACCGGTTTGGATGCTATTTCAAACCGGTTTGGAACGCAAAAGATATTTATTTGACGGTAATCGTTACCAATTGGAAATAATTACCCGGTCGGCGCGTCCCGCACGTCGGGCGGCCGGGCGGATCGGCGAATGCGAGGAACGACGGTGAAGGTGAATCTGAAGGCGCTCTCGGACGCGCTCGGGCTGTCGCGGACGACGGTCAGCCGCGCGCTGAACGGTTACGACGACGTCAGCGAGGCGACGCGCGAGCGCGTGGCGCGGGCCGCGCGGGAAATGGGCTATGTGGCGGATCCGACCGCGCGCCGGCTCGCGACCGGGCGGGCGGACGTGATCGGGATCGTCTATCCGTTCGGCGCGGGCGATCTCGGCGATCCGCGTTTCGGCGAGGTTGTCGCGGGCATCACCGAGCGGCTCGCGGAACGCAATCTCGATTTCATCATCGCGTCGGCGCGACCGAACGCGGAACTGGACACCTATCGGCGCATCGTCGACGGCAAGCTCGTCGACGGGCTGATCGTCGCGCGCACACGGGTCGACGATCCGCGCATCGCGTACCTGCAGGCGAGCGCGTTTCCGTACGTGGCCTACGGCCGGACGCAGGTGGCCGAGCCGTATGCGTGGTTCGATTTCGACAACGAGGGCGGCGCGCGGGACGCGGTGCGTCGACTGACGGCGTTCGGGCACCGGCGCATTGCGATGATCAGCGCGCCGCTGGCGCTGAATTTCGCCGCGCAGCGCCGTGCAGGCTATCTGTCGGCCCTGCGCGAAGCCGGTGTCGAGCCGGATCCGGCGCTGATGGTCGAGTGTCCATTTACGCACGACGGCGGGTGGCAGGCGGCGCGGGCGCTGCTCGCGCGCACCGAGCGGCCGACGGCGCTGCTGGTCGACAACAATATCGCGGGCGGCGGCGCGTTTCGGGCGCTCGTGGACAGCGGGCTGCGCCTGGGCGAGGACATGTCGCTGATCGTCTACGACGGCGTGCCGCCGAACCTCGCGCATCCGTATCGCGTGACGGCGGTCGTGCAGCCGACCGGCCACGCGTCGGGGCGCGCACTGGCGGAACTGATGCTGCGGCTGCTGGGCGACGGGGTTCGCGAGCAGCGGCTCGAAGCACCGGCGATCGAGGCGGGTGACACGGACGGTCCATTGCGCGGCTAGCCGCGGCGGCGCGGGTGAGGGGCGCGAGCGACGGCAGGTGCCGGCGGATCGCGCGCCGCCGAAAAGGCCATGACGAAGGCAGGGGTTACTAGACGACCGGTCTAATCCAGGGCTATCATCCGTTCCCATGAATGCGACGACGTCCGCGGCGCAGGCAACGAAGACGCGAAAATGCCATTTGAATGCCATTTCGCGCTGCGATGCTGGTGGTGCAGCAAGACGCCGTCGTTTCATTTCGAATTGTTCTAGACGACTGGTCTAATAGGCGCAAGCCGCATTCGGATACACGGGTCGCACGTTGACGCGTCACAGCTGACTAACCCACAGGCGTGCCGCGCCCACCGGCCGGATTTGCCGGCCGAGCGGCCCCGTTCCCGTCATCCATTTTTCGAAGGAGTGTCCGATCATGAAGATTCTGGTTGTCCTGACCTCGCACGACACGCTCGGCGACACCGGCAAGAAGACCGGCTTCTGGCTCGAGGAACTGGCCGCGCCGTACTACACGTTCAAGGACGCGGGCGTCGAGCTGACGCTCGCGTCGCCGAAGGGCGGCCAGCCGCCGCTCGACCCGAAGAGCAATGACCCGACGGCCCAGACCGACGCGACGCGCCGCTTCGACGCCGATGCGGAGGCCAAGGCCGAACTGGCTTCGACGCGCAAGCTGGCCGACGTGTCCGTGGACGACTACGACGCCGTGTTCTACCCGGGCGGCCATGGCCCGCTGTGGGATCTCGCCGAGGATCTGCATTCGATCGGCCTGATCGAGCGCGCGCTGGCGGCCGGCAAGCCGGTCGCGGCGGTGTGCCACGCGCCGGGCGTGCTGCGTCACGTGAAGAATCCGCAGACCGGCGAATCGGTCGTGCGCGGCAAGCGTGTGACGGGCTTCACCAACAGCGAGGAAGCGGCTGTCGAACTGACGGAAGTCGTGCCGTTCCTCGTCGAGGACATGCTGAAGACCAACGGCGCGGAGTTCGAGCGCAGCGCCGACTGGGCGCCGCATGTCGTCACCGACGGGCTGCTGATCACGGGGCAGAACCCCGCGTCGTCGGAGCCTGCCGCCGAGGCGCTGCTCGCGCAGCTCGGCCGCCGTTGAGCCCAGGGCGCCGGCCGGGCCGGCGCCATCCCCGTATCCGTCGCCGGGCGCAGGCCGGCCCGTCGACGGCCTGAATCGATCCGTCGTGCAGGTTGCACGACGCGTTTCCCGTCGTTTTTCAGAACCAAGCAAAGGAGCCGTGGATGTCTGCCCTGTTCGAACCGTTCAAACTCAAGGATGTCACGCTGCGCAACCGCATCGCGGTGCCGCCGATGTGCCAGTACGTCGCCGAGGACGGCGTCGTCAACGACTGGCATCACGTGCATCTGGCCGGCATCGCGCGTGGCGGTGCGGGCCTCGTGATCGCCGAGGCGACGGCGGTGTCGCCGGAAGGGCGCATCACGCCGGGCTGCGCGGGGCTGTGGAACGATGCGCAGGCCGAAGCGTTCGCGCCGTCGGTCGCGGCGATCAAGGCGGCCGGCGCGGTGCCCGGCATCCAGATCGCGCACGCGGGCCGCAAGGCGAGCGCGAACCGTCCGTGGGAAGGCGACGACCATATCGCCGACGGCGATCCGCGCGGCTGGCAAACCATCGCGCCGTCGGCCGTGCCGTTCGGCGCGCACCTGCCGAAGACGCCGCGCGCGATGACGCGCGACGACATCGCACGCGTGCAGGCCGACTTCGTTGCGGCGGCGAAGCGCGCGCGCGACCTGGGCTTCGAATGGCTCGAACTGCACTTCGCGCACGGCTATCTCGGCCAGAGCTTCTTCTCGGTGCATGCGAACCAGCGCGACGACGAATACGGCGGCTCGGCCGAGAACCGCGGCCGCTTCCTCGTCGAGACGCTGGCGGCCGTGCGCAAGGTGTGGCCGGAGCATCTGCCGTTGACCGCGCGCTTCGGCGTGATCGAGTACGACGGCCGCGACGAGGAGACGCTCGCCGAGTCGATCGCGCTCACGCAGCGGCTGAAGCGGGAAGGGCTCGACATGCTGAGCGTGTCGATCGGTTTCTCGACGCCCGACGCGCAGATCCCGTGGGGCCCGGCGTTCCTCGCGCCGATCGCCGAACGCGTGCGCCGCGAGGCCGGGCTGCCGGTGTCGTCCGCGTGGGGGATCGACACGCCGCAACTCGCGAACCGCGTGGTGGCTGAGGAGCAGCTCGATCTCGTGATGGTCGGCCGCGCGCATCTGGCCGACCCGCACTGGCCGTACTACGCGGCCAAGCAACTCGGCGTCGAGCGTCCGTCGTGGACGCTGCCCGCACCGTACGCGCACTGGCTCGAGCGTTACCGGAGCGCCGACAAGGTGGCCTGAGCGGGCGGGGCACCGGGGCGGCGCGCGCATCCCATGCGCCGCCGATCCGGCGCCGATGGATAGAATGGCGGTTCGCGCAGGCAACCGGCCTGCGCGAACCGCCATTTTTTTCATTTCGACAGAGGTGCCATGGGCGCACATGTCCCGTCGTCTCCCGAGCCCGCCGCACGGCCGCGCACGCAGCAGGTTTCCCGCGCCGTGCTGGTTGCGGCGCTGCTGGTGATCGCGCTGTGGGTGATCCGCGATTTCATTCCCGCCATCGCGTGGGCCTGCGTGATCGCCATCGCGATGTGGCCGATGCTGAAGCGCTTCGAATCGCACCGGCTGTTCCGCAACCGCCCGACACTCATCGCGCTCGTCATCACGGCGGCGATCTCGTTGCTGGTCGTGCTGCCGGTGGCCGTCGCGGCGACCCAGGCGATCGGCCAGGTGCATGACCTGCGCGAGTGGCTGCGCACGATCCAGGACAACGGCATCCCTGTGCCGGACGTGGTCGCCCGGGTGCCTTACGGCGCGGCGCAGATCACCGAATGGTGGCAGGCCAACCTCGCCCATCCGCTGCATGCGGCCACCGCGATGCACAGCGTCAACAGCGAGAAATTCCTCGCGTTCGGCCGGCAGTTCGGCACCAAGCTCGCGCACGCGCTGCTCGAATTCGGCTTCATGCTCGTCACGCTGTTCGTGATCCTGCGCGCCGGCCACAAGCTGTCGGGGGCGCTGCTGCAGGGCGCACGGCGCGCGTTCGGGCGCAGCGGCGCGGAGCTGATCGAGCGGATGGTCGCGGCCGTGTTCGGCACGGTGACGGGGCTCGTCGTCGTCGGGCTCGGCGAGGGCGCGCTGCTCGGTATCGCGTATGCGCTGGCCGGCGTCCCGCATGCGGCGCTGCTCGGCCTCGTCACGGCCATTGCCGCGATGCTGCCGTTCTGCGCGCCCGTCGTGTTCTGCGGCGCCGCGCTCTGGCTGTTCGTGCAGGGCGCGACCATGTGGGCCATCGTCGTGGCCGTGCTCGGGTTCGTCGTCGTGTTCGTCGCCGAGCACTTCGTGCGGCCGGTGCTGATCGGCAGTTCCGCGCGGCTGCCGTTCCTGCTCGTGCTGTTCGGCATCCTCGGCGGCGCCGAGACGTTCGGCCTGATCGGGCTGTTCGTCGGCCCCGCGCTGATGACGGTGCTGACGATGCTGTGGGCCGAGTGGATTGCATGACGCTGCGCGCCGGGGCGGCGGCATGAAGCGGCGGTACCGATGCGTGTTCACGCGCGCATCGGCCGCCACGACGGGCGCCGATCAGGCGGGTGCTGGAGCATGCAATGCAAGGATTCGGATAAAGATCTCTACATTTCTTTTCGATCCGGACCCAAAGGTCGAGTAGCATGGCGCTTTCGATCACGCCGGCATGGCGCAGCAGATTTCACCAAGCATGCGATTGATTTCGATGTCCCGTCCCGCAGCGACGCTGTCGCTGGCCGCCAGCTGCCTGATGTTGCACGGTTGCGCGTGGTTCGACGCGTGGCTGCCATTCTCGTATTCGCGCACGCCGCTCGCGAGGGCCGCGTCGCGGCACGGCGCGACGCGCGCCGATGTCGTCCGGGCCGCCGGCAATCCGCGCAGTGTCTGGATGGTCCGCAGCGGCAACGGTGTCTGCTACAACTACTTCATCGAGCACGGCAACGATCACCGCGAGTATTTCGTCGTGTTCGACCGGGCCGGCGTCGTCACGCAATACGGCTTCGATTCCTGCATGAACGCCGACCGCAAGGGCACGCTCCAGCCGGGCAAGGCCGCGTCGCGCTAGCGCGGCGGCGGCCGTGCCCGCCTGCCGTCAGGCGATCGTGTCGACCACGCCGCCGTCCACCCGCAACGCGGCGCCCGTCGTTGCCGACGCGAGCGGCGAGCACACGTAGACCACCAGGTTCGCGACTTCCTCCGGCGTCGCCGGCCGCTGGATGATCGAGCTCGAGCGGTGGTTGCGCACGAAATCCACGGCCACGTCCTCGACACTGCGGCCGGTTTCGTCGGCCGTTTCCTTCAGCAGCGCCCGCACGCCGTCCGACATCGTCGGCCCCGGCAGCACCGAGTTGACCGTCACGTTCGTGCCGGCCGCGAGCTTCGCGAGGCCGCGGGCGATCGACAGCTGCGCGGTTTTCGTGAAACCGTAGTGAATCATGTCGACCGGGATGTTCAGGCCGGATTCCGACGAAATGAACACGATGCGCCCGGCATTGCGTTCGATCATCCCCTTCAGGTAATGCCGCGCGAGGCGCACGCCGGACATCACGTTCATCTGGAAGTAATGTTCCCATTCGGCGTCGTCGATGTCGAAGAACGCCTTCAGGCCGTAGATGCCCGCATTGTTGACGAGGATGTCGGCCGCGCTCGTGTGCTGCGTGACGCGCGCAACGCCGGCGGCATCGGACAGGTCGGCCGCGACGCCGTCGAAGTCTGCATCGGGGAGGGCGGCGCGCAGGTGTTTGAGCGCGGACTGCACCGATGCATCACTGCGGCCATTGACGACGACGCGCGCGCCGGCGCGTGCGAGCCCTTCGGCGATCGCGAGCCCGATGCCGGCGGTGGAGGCGGTGACGACCGCGGTCTTGCCTTTCAGATCGATATGCATGTGCGTGACGGGAGAGGAATGAACGGAATCGCTGCGAGTGCCGCGGCGGACGGAATTCAAAGCTTAGGCGAAACGGCGCGATCCGGTATTGAAGCTGCAATCCGCCGATCCGGTTGCGCGGCGCCGCACAGTCTTGTACGGTGAGCGTTCGCCATCCGAACCGGGAGCCCGCCGCGTGAGCCGTACCGCCAACCGATCCGTCGTCCCGTCGCCGTTCTGGCGTGACGCCGCGCTGCCGTTCATCGAGGCGCGCACCGTCGACGACGGCCGCGCGATCTGTTACGCGAAGCACACGCACGACACGTTTTCGGTGGGCGCGATCGTCGGCGGCACGAGCACGTACGTGAACGGCCCGACGAACGCGCACGTCGGGCGCGGCGTGCTCGTGATCATCGATCCGGAACAGGTGCATGCGTGCAATCCGTACGGCCCCGACGCATGGGCGTACCGGATGGTCTATGTCGACGTGCCGTGGCTCGCGCGGCTTCAGCATTCACTGGGCCGCGATCCGAACAGCGATTTTCACGGCTTTTCGCAGAAGTTGACGGAGCGGCACGACCTGTTCGCGCAATTTGGCGGCTTCTACCGCACGCTCGTCGCACCCGGCGTCGATCCGCTCGGCAAGGAGAGCGCGGCGGTCGAGTTCTTCACGGCGCTGCACGGCGCGCTCGATCGCGACCTGCCCGGCCCGCGCGCCGGGGACGACAACGCCCGGCTCGCGCGCGCGGCCGACTACATCGCCGCGCATTGCCGCGAGGGCGTCACGCTCGATGCGATCTGCGCGGCGGCCGATCTGTCGCCGTCATACCTGATCCGCGCGTTCAACGCCCGCTACGGGATGACGCCGCATGCGTTCCTGATCGATCGCCGCGTGCAGTACGGCCGCACGGAGCTGCGCCGCGGCCGGCCGATCGCCGACGTCGCGCTGGACGCGGGCTTCGCCGACCAGGCGCATTTCCAGCGCGCGTTCCGGCGGATCGCGGCGGCGACGCCTGGTCAGTACCGCAGCGCGACGAGCTGAACGGCAAGCGCTACACGTCGAGCAGGAAGAGTGCGCTGCCCGCGAGCAGCAGCGCCATCAGCCGGTTGAACACGCGCATGTGCCGCGTGTTCGCGAGCCGGTGCCGCAGCGACGCGCCCGCATACGACCAGCACGCGATCGACGCGAAACAGATCACCAGATACAGCGCGGCGAACTGCCAGACCTGCGTGCGGTCGCCATCGGCCGCATAAGCGCCCATCGCGGCCACGCACGCGAGCCACGCCTTCGGATTCAGCCATTGCATCGCCGCACCGGCCGCCGCCGACGGGCCGGCCACGTCCGGGTCGGCCGACAGCCGGCCGTCGTCGAGCGCGAGCCGCAGCGCCATATACAGCAGGAACGCGATCCCCGACCATTGCGTGACAGTGGTCAGCACCGGCCAGCGCGCGAGCGCCGCGTGCAGCCCGAGGCCGATCAGCAGGAACAGCGCGACGAAGCCGAGCGTCGCGCCGGCCGCATAGCGCAGGCTCGCGCCGAGGCCGTGGCGGGCGCCGGCACTGAGCGCGACGATGTTGACGGGGCCGGGGGTGATCGACGAGGCGAGCGCGAACGCGGCCATCGAAACCAGCATGCTCATTGGGTGTCTCCATGCGAAAGGTCGAAAGTCGCATCGAGACTACGGGCGCCGCGCGGGCCCGTATTGAAGAAAACTGCCCTCGTCGGGCGGCCGCGCGGCCGCCGTCAGTGCAGCGCGCTCGGCGCGTGCGCCGGCCGGGTCTCGTGCCGGTCGGCCGGGGGCAGCGGGCCCCCGGCGCAGGGTTTCGTCGAGACCGAGAAGCCGAACGTATTGATGCCGCCCGAGCACGCGACGAATACGCTGCCGCCGTGCATCTCGGCGACGGCCTTGACGATCGACAGCCCGAGCCCGTGGTTCTCCTTGCTGTTCGCGCGGGCTTCCTCGAGCCGGTAGAAGCGCTCGAACACGTGCGAACGCCGCGCCGGGTCGATCGGCTCGCCGGGGTTCGCGACGGACATTTCGACGAGCGTGTCGCGACGCACGATCGTCACGCTGACAGTCGCGCCGGGCGCCGAATGCTGGATCGCGTTGATCAGCAGGTTCGTCATCGCACGGCGGAACAGCGACGGATCGACGGCTGCGCGCGCATCGCCGTGCAGCTCGGCGCGCAACTGCGCTTCGTCGAGCGGGATTTCGAGGAAGTCGAGCATGCGCCGCACTTCGTCGGCGAGCGACACGTCCTTCAGGTCGGTCGCGCGTTCGCCGCGGTCGCTGCGCGACAGGAACAGCATGTCGTTGATGATCACGCGCAGCCGCTCGAATTCCTCGAGGTTCGACTGCAGCGTCCGCTCCATCCGCTCGACCGTGCGGTCGCGGCTGGTCAGCGCGACCTGGGTCTGGCCGATCAGGATGCTGACCGGCGTGCGCAGCTCGTGCGCGACGTCCGCGTTGAACGCCTCGAGCCGCGCGTAGGTTTGCTGGATGCGGTCGAGCGCTCCGTTGAATGACGTGGCGAGGTCGCGCAGCTCGGGCGGCAGCGCGTCGGTCTGCAGCCGCTGGCGGCGATTCGCGAGGCTGATCGCCGAGGCGTCCTGCGACAGCCGGTCGAGCGGCGCGAGCCCGAAGCGGGCCACCGCGCGGCTCAGCAGCAGCGTGATGATCGTGGCGATCGTGATCAGCCCGGCGAGCGTCCAGCCGAAGCGGCGCAGCATCCGCTGCGTGCGCTCGCACGAGCTGGCGACGGTCAGCTTCAGCACCGGCCGCTCGCCGTTGCCGGCCACCATGACGGTCTTCGTCATCACGTCGTAGGTGCTGTGGTTCAACGCATAACGCTGGAACGCGCCGAACGGTGCGCCGACGGGCACGCCGTCGACGGGCGTGCCGAAGCGGAAATCCGGATTCGGGCTGTCGACCTGGTAGTGCGTCGAGCCGTCGGGCGGTTCGAGGTCGGCGAGCTTTTCCTGCATGAGACGCCCGCGCATGGCCGTGGTCGCATGCGACACGATCATCTCGGCGACCTTGGTGCGCGTATCGAGCGTCGCGCGCAGCTCGGCGAACAGCTGGCGCTCCATCATCACGAACAGCCCGCAGCCCACCAGCGTGAACACGAGCAGCGACACGATGCCGAACATCGCCGACAGCCGCAGGACGATCGAGCGTTTCATGCCGGCCTCTCGGTGTCGCCGTCCTCGCGCGCCTCGAGCACGTAGCCCATGCCGCGGATCGTGTGCAGCAGCTTGTCCGTGAACGGGCCGTCGAGTTTCGCGCGCAGGCGCTTGATCGCCGTTTCGACGACGTTCGCGTTGCTGTCGAAGTTCACGTCCCACACGAGTTCGGCGATGGTCGTCTTCGACAGCACCTCGCCGCTGCGCCGCGCGAGCACGCCGAGCAGCTGGAATTCCTGCGCGGTCAGGTCAAGGCGCGTGCCGTCGCGCGTGGCACGGCGGCCGATCAGGTCGACGCGCAGGTCGCCGATCGAGATCAGCGTCGATTCCTGCACGCGGGCGCGGCGCGTCAGCGCGCGCAGCCGCTCGATCAGCTCGAGGAACGAAAACGGCTTGGTCAGGTAGTCGTCGGCGCCGCCGCGCAAGCCCCGCACGCGGTCGTCGACGCGGTCGCGCGCGGTCAGCATGATGACGGGCGTCTGCTTCTGCGCGCGCAGTGCACGCAGCACGCCGAAGCCGTCCAGCTTCGGCAGCATCACGTCGAGCACGACCACGTCGTAGTCGAATTCGACGGCTTTCCACGCGCCGTCCTCGCCGTCGAGCGCGGTGTCGACGACCCAGCCTTCCTCGGTCAGGCCGCTCTTCAGGTATTCAACGACTTTCGGTTCGTCTTCGACGATCAGGACTTTCATGTTCGAATCCGTTGTCCGGGTAATCCGGTTAAGGGCTGGGGCGCGCCGCGGCCGGGGCTGGCACCGGCGCTGCCGTGGCGACCTCGGCCGGCGCGGGGTCGCCCGCGGCTTGGCCATCCCAGCCGCCGCCCAGCGCCTTCGCGAGAAACACGACGAGCGCCGCGCGCTGGCCCTGGATCTGCACGGCCTGCCGCTCGCTCGTCAGCAATTGCTGCTGGGCCGTCAGCACGTCGATGAACGGCGTCAGGCCGCCCGCGTAGCGATCCTGCGCGAGCGACACGAGCTTGCGCGCGTCGTCGACGGCCGCGGCGGCCTGCTGCGCGGCGTCGGCGAGCACCGACAGTCCCGTGACCGCATTCTGCACCTCCTGGAACGCGGTGAGTACGGTCTGCCGGTAGCTGGCCTGCGCGGCGACATAGCCGGCCTGCGCGAAATCGACGCCGGCCTTCAGCTTGCCGCCTTCGAACAGCGGCTGGCTGAGCGACCCGCCGACCGACCACAGCAACGCCGGCACGGTGAACAGGCCGGCGAAGCGCGTCGCGTCCCAGCCGATATCGGGCGACAGCGTGATGCGCGGGAAATACGCGGCGCGCGCGACGCCGATCTGCGCATTCGCGGCGGCCATCGCGCGCTCGGCCGACGCGACGTCGGGGCGCCGCTGCAGCACGTCGCTCGGCAGGCCGGTCGGCAGCGCCGGCGCGTTGATCGGCACGACGCGCGGCGCGATCGAGAAGGCGGGGGCCGGCGTGCCGACCAGCGTCGCGATCGCGGTCTCGACCTGCACGCGCTGCTGGAGCAGCAACTGCGCCTGCGTGCGCGTTGCGTCGAGCTGCGCGCGCTGCTGCAGCAGGTCGAGGCCCGACACCGCACCGAGGTCGTGGCGCGCGCTCACGTAGTCGAGCGCCTTCTGCTGGAGGTCGATCGAGCGCTTGACGACGTCGATCTCGGTGTCGAATTCGCGCAGCGCGAAATAGCTCGACGCGAGATTGGCGGTCAACACCAGGCGCGCGTTCGCGAAATCGTCGCCGGCCTGCTCGGTGGTCGCCTGCGCCGATTCGACGCTGCGCCGCACGCGGCCGAACAGGTCGAGTTCGTAGCTGACGGCCGCGCCGACCTGGATCTCGTTCTGCACGGTCGACATGCTTTTCGTCGCGTAGTTGGTCTGCGGCCGGTCGGCGGAGATCTTGAAGCGCTGGCCGCTCGCGTTCAGGCCGACGGCCGGATACTGCGCCGACGCGACCGACGCGAGGGTCGCCTTCGCTTGGTCGTAGCGCGCGGCGACGGCTTTCAGGTTCTGGTTGTTGCGCAGCGCGTCGGCTTCCAGCGCATCGAGCTGCGGATCGCCGAACGCGGTCCACCATGCCGGGTCGAGCGGCGCGCGGGCCGGCGCGGCCGGATGCCAGTACGCATCCGCCGGGTCGAGCCGCCACGCGGCCGGCGTGTCGACAGCGGGCCGCCTGTAATCGGGGCCGACCGTGCAGCCGGCGAGCGCGGCGGCGAGCGCAACCGACGTGATGGAGACGGCGGCAGGCCGCCGGCGGACGCGCAGCGCGATCACGACTTCGCCTCCGCGGCGCCGGAGGCCGGCTTCGCGGCCGGCGCCGTGACGATCACCGGGTCGCCGTTCGCGAGCGCGTCGCTCGGGTTCGTGACGAGGCGGTCGTTCGGCGTGAGCAGGCCGTCGACTTCGAGCGTTTGCCCGATCGTGCGCACGACCGTCACCTGCTTCAGGCGCACCCGGCCGTTCGCGTCGACGGTGGCGACCGTCGGGCCCTCGGCGCGGAACAGCAATGTATTGGCCGGCACCTGCAGGCGGCCGACCGGCGTCATCGGCAGCGTCGCCTGCACGTACGCGCCGGGCAGCAGCTTGCCGTCCGGGTTCGGCAGCGTGATCTCGATCTGCAGCGAGCGCGTCGCGACGTCGATCGCCTCGGACGTGCGCGTGACCGTCCCGTCGAAGGTCCGGCCCGGCAGCTCGGCCTGCGCGACGCTCACGTGCTGGCCGACCTTCACCTGCTGCGCGTACGCCTGCGGCACCTGCACGTAGAGGCGCAGCCGGTCGGCCTGCACGACCGTGAACAGCGAGCGGCCCGCGTTGCCGGAGCTGACGAGATCGCCCACGTCGACGTTGCGCTGCGTGACGATCCCGTCGATCGGCGCGGCGATCCGCTGGAAGCCTTTCAGCTCGGTGAGGCGGCGCATGTTGGCATCGGCCGCCGCGAGGTTCGCGGTGCCCTGGTTGAACGCGCCTTGCCGGTCGTCGAGTTCCTGCTGCGAGACGGCATCGCGCTGGCGCAACTGCTGCGCGCGGTCGAACGACGTCTTCGCGAGCGCGAGCGCGGCTTGCGCCTGCTGGCGCTGCGCGGTGGCCTGCGCGAGTTCCTGGTTCAGCTCGGGCGTGTCGAGTTCGGCGAGCGTCTGGCCCTGCTTCACGTGCGCGCCGATGTCGGCCTGCCAGCGCAGCACGTAGCCGCTCGCGCGGGCGTAGATCGGCGCCTCGACGAAACCGCGCAGCGTGCCGGGCAGCGTCAGCTTGCCGCCGGTGGCCGCATCGACCGGATGCGCGACGGTCACGTACTGGCGCGTGTTCTGCTCGGCGACCGCGTCGAGCCGGTTGTGGTTCAGCACGTTGACGACGACCGTGCGCGCCGCGCCGGCGGCCAGCAGCACGCCGATCACGATCAGGACGATTTTCCCGCGTCGCGACACCGACGACCGTGTCGGCAGGTGCATGCCGTGTTCGTCCACCTGGATGCCGACCGCGCTGTGATGTTTCTCTTCCATGAATTCAACCAAATCAACCGGGTAGTGGGACGAAAGTCAGTGGCCGGCCTGGCGCGCACGCCGGCGGGCCAGCCGCGCATGCACGCCGCCGAACACCAGCGGCACGAACAGCAGGGTCGACACGGTCGCGAACAACAGCCCGCCGATCACCGCGCGGCCGAGCGGCGCATTCTGCTCGGCGCCTTCGCCGAGGCCGAGCGCCATCGGCACCATCCCGATGATCATCGCGAGCGCCGTCATCAGCACCGGCCGGATCCGTGTCGCGCCGGCTTCCAGCGCGGCCGTGAGCGGCGGCGCGCCGTCGGCGAGGCGCTGGCGCGCGAACGACACGACCAGGATGCTGTTCGCGGTCGCGACGCCCACCGTCATGATCGCGCCCGTCAGCGCGGGCACGCTCAGGTGGGTGCCGGTGATGAACAGCATCCAGACGATGCCGGCGAGCGCGGCCGGCATCGCGCTGATGATGATCAGCGGGTCGAGCCACGACTGGAAATTGACGACGATCAGCAGGTAGACCAGCACGATCGCCATCGCGACGCCCGCGCCGAGGCCGATATACGACGTGCGCATCGTCTCGATCTGGCCGCGCATCGTCAGCTCGGTGCCGCGCGGCAGCGTCGCGCGCGCACCGGACACGATGCGGTCGATCTCGCCGGCCACCGCGCCGAGGTCGCGGCCTTCGACGCTCACGTACACGTCGATCGCCGGGCGGATGTTGTAGTGCGTGATCACGGCCGGGTTCGCGGTGCTGCGCACCTGCACGAGGTTGCCGAGCAGTTGCAGCGGCATGCCCGTGCGGCCGCTCGCCGAGATCGGCGTGCCGAGCAGGTCGTCGACCGACGAAATGTTGTATTGCGGGGTCTGGATCTGCAGCGGGTACTGGACCCCGGTGCGCGGGTTGATCCAGAACGACGGCGTGGTCTGAGAACTGCCGGACAGCGAGATCAGCATGTTCTGCGCGACGTTCTGCGCGGAGAGATTGAGCTGCTGCATGCGCGTACGGTCCATGTCGGCCAGCAGGGTCGGTTCGTCGTTACGTTGCAGCACGTGCACGTCGACGGCGCCGGGGATTTGCCTGATCTTTTTCATCAGGCTGCTCGCGATAGTCATGTTACTCGCGAGATCGTTGCCGAGCACCTGCAGGTCGATCGCGGCCGGTTGGCCGAAGTTGAGGATCTGCGTGATGATGTCCGACGGCTGGAAGAAGAACTCGACGCCCGGGAAGCGCTCGGGCAGCACTTGGCGCAGCGTCTGCACGTAGTGCTGGGTCGCGCGGTGGCCGGGCTTCAGCGCGATCAGCAGCTCGCCGTCGAGCGTGCCGATCGTGCCCGCGTTGCTGTACGACAGGTTGATGCCGCTCACCGGCAGGCCGAGGTTGTCGACGATCGCGCCGAGTTCGTCAGGCGGCACGGTTTGGCGGATCACGCGCTCGACCTGGTCGGCGAGGCGCGCGGTTTCCTCGATCCGGTAGCCGGTCGGCGCGCGCATGTGCAGCCGGATGTTGCCGGAATCCGCATTCGGGAAGAAGTCGCGGCCGAGCACGAACACGAGGCCCGTCGACAGCACGCAGAAGCCGAGGAAGCACATCGCGTAGAAGCGGCGGCGCACCAGCAGGATGCTGAGCAGCACGATGTACCACGCGCGCAGCCGCTCGAACGCCGCGTTGAACGCATGATGGATGCGCGCGAAGCGCGACGTCGCATGGCCGGCGCCGGTGCCCGCCTGCTGCGGGCGGAACAGCAGCATCGCGAGCGTCGGCACCAGCGTGCGCGACAGCACGTACGACGCGAGCATCGCGAACACGACCGCTTCCGCGAGCGGCACGAACAGGAAGCGCGCGACGCCCGTCAGGAAGAACATCGGCACGAACACGATACAGATGCACAGCGTCGACACGAACGCGGGCACCGCGATCTCGCCGGCGCCTTCGAGGATCGCGTCGTGCAGGTTCGTGCCGAGATGCAGGTGCCGCTCGATGTTTTCGATGGTGACGGTCGCATCGTCGACCAGGATCCCGACCGCGAGCGCGAGCCCGCCGAGCGTCATGATGTTGATGGTCTCGCCGAGCGCGGACAGCGCGATCAGCGACGTGAAGATCGACAGCGGAATCGAGATCGCGATGATCAGCGTGCTGCGCCAGTTGCCCAGGAACAGCAGGATCATCATCGCGGTCAGCACGGCGGCGATCAGCGCCTCGTGGATCACGCCCTGGACGGCCGCGTTGACGAACACCGACTGGTCGAACAGCGGCGTGATCGTGAGCCCTTCGGGCAGCGTCGGGATCACCTTCGGCAGCAGCGCCTTCAGGTCCGACACGACCTTGAGCGTCGACGCATCGCCGCTTTTCAGGATCGAGATGAGCACGCCGCGCTGGCCGTTCTGGCGCACGACGTTGGTCTGCGGCGCGAAGCCGTCGCGCACCGACGCCACCTCGCGCAGGTAGGTCGTCGCGCCGTTGATGGTCTGGACCGGCAGGCTGCTGATGTCGGCGACGGTGTCGGCCGAGGCGTTCGTGTCGATCCGGTATTCGGTCTGGCCCATCTTCGCGGTGCCGGTCGGCAGCACGAGGTTCTGCGCGTTGACCGCGTTGACGATGTCGGCGGGCGTGAGCCCCTTCGCCTGCAGCGCCTGCGGATCGAGGTCGATCGCGACCACGCGCGTGCGGCCGCCGTACGGGAACGGGATCTGCACGCCCGGCACCGTGATCAGCTGCGGGCGCAGGAAGTTGAGCGCGATGTCGGCGAGCGACTGTTCGCTGAGCGTCTTGCTCGACAGCCCGAGCTGGATCACCGGGATGCTCGACGCCGAATAGGTGATCACGAGCGGCGGCGTCGCGCCTTGCGGCATCTGCCGCACGATCGCCTGCGCGGACGAGACCGTCTGCGCGATCGCCGTCTGCACGTTCGCGCCCGGCTGCAGGAATACCTTCACGACCGCGATGCCGGGCAACGACGTCGATTCGACGTGCTGGATGTTGTTGACGGTCGTCGTCAGGATCCGCTCATGCACGGACGTGATGCGGTTCGTCATCTCGGTCGCGGAGAAGCCGCTGTAATTCCAGATGACGCTGATCACGGGAATGTTGATCGCGGGCAGCACGTCGACCGGCGTGCGCATCAGCGCAAGCGGGGTGGCCAGCACGATCATGATGGCCATCACGATGAACGTGTAGGGGCGCTTGAGCGCGAGATTGACGATCCACATGGAGGCAGCGGGACGGGCGGTGATCAGGCGTGGGTAAAGGGCACCCGAATGATAGGCGTCGGCGTGGAACGGGTTACTGTCGCGAAACTGGCGGAATTGTCAGGTCGGGGCGGGGCGGCCGATTGCCGATTCAGCAGAGGAAACGCCGCGCGGCGCGACGGCCGGAAAACGGTCGCGATACCGGATGGGCGCGCTGCTTCGATGGCGATTCCGTTCATCGGCCCGCGCTCAGATCTGCTCCATCCCGACGCGCGCGAGCGCCCCGAGATCGACGACGTCGATCTGGTTGTACGCGAGCCGCAGCGCACCAAGCTTCTCGAGCTGCTGCAGCGCCTGGTTGATGCGCTGTCGCGATACGCCGACGAGCATCCCCAGTTCCTCCTGCGAGATCGACAGCGACGGGCCCGTGTCCGGGTACAGGTCTGGGTTGAAGAGTTGGGCGAGCGCCTGCGCGACGCGCGCATCGACGTCGAGCAGCCGGCTGTTCTGGATCGACGCGATGAATTCGCCCATCCGGTTGTTCAACTGGTGGATCACGAAACGCGTGAACGGCAGGCTCGTGTCGAGCAACGCGTGGAACGTGTCGACCGGCACGAACAGCACGGTCGAGCGCTGGATCGCGACGACCTCGTACTTGCGCAGCTCGCGCTTGATCACGCTGCCTTCGCCGAACCAGCCGCCCGACGGCACGCCGGAGAACGTGCAGCCGCGCCCGGACGCATTGAAGATCGCGAGCTTCAGCAGCCCGCGGTGCACGCCGATCCAGTATTCGGATGGCGCGAGCCGATGGGCGATCACAGCGCCTGCCTCGCACTGCTCGACGCGCGACTGCGCGAGCACGAGCGCCTGGTGCTCGGGCGCGAGCGTGCGGAACCACGCGCACTGGCCGAACAGCGTGGCCAGCGCTGGCAGCGGGCCCGGTTCGGAAAGGGTGTCGGCCGGGGCGGCGGGCGCGTCGGGCGAGGCAACGAGAGGGTCGTGCATGGGTGCGGGTTTGCGAGGATAGGGATAACGCGCAGCGCGTGAAAGGCACTCTGTCGTTTCGATGACAGACCGCTCACAATAGTGCCCGTTAGGCTGTCGGCAATTGAACCACATCAAAACGATCCGGGGTGGATGCGCCCCGGTCGACAGGACACGGGAGACAGGATCATGACGCAGATGTTCGAGGCCGGGCTCGGCCGCCGCGACGCGAATTACGTGCCGCTCACCCCGATCGACTTCCTGGTCAGGACGGCCGAAGTCTACGGCGAGCGCCTCGCGATCGTGCACGGCGACGTGCGCCGCACGTGGGGCGAGACCTACACGCGCGCGAAGCAACTGGCGAGCGCGCTCGCGCGGCTCGGCGTCGAGCGCGGCGACACGGTCGCGGCGATGCTGCCGAACATT
Organism: Burkholderia sp. AU45274; assembly: GCF_030482505.1. Lineage (NCBI taxonomy): Bacteria > Pseudomonadati > Pseudomonadota > Betaproteobacteria > Burkholderiales > Burkholderiaceae > Burkholderia > Burkholderia sp. AU45274. Next base: position 1,215,542 of record NZ_JAUJQE010000001.1, read on the forward strand.
CCGGCGATGGTCGAGGCGCACTTCGGCGTGCCGATGGCCGGCGCGGTGCTGAACACGATCAACACGCGGCTCGACGTGTCGTCGGTGCTGTTCATGCTGCGTCATGGCGAGGCGAAGGTGCTGATCGTCGACACCGAATACGCGGAGTTCGCGCATCGCGCGGCGCTCGAGGTGCCGGGCCTGAAGATCGTCAGCGTGGCCGATGCGATGGCGGCCGATCCCGCGCGCTTCGCGGGCGCGACCGACTACGAGGCGCTCGTCGCGAGCGGCGACGCCGACTACGCGTGGACGCCGCCCGCCGACGAATGGGAGGCGATCGCGCTGAACTACACGTCCGGCACGACCGGCGACCCGAAGGGCGTCGTCTACCACCATCGCGGCGCGTATCTCGCGGCCGTCAGCAACCTCCTCGAATGGGACATGCCGAAGCACGCCGTCTACCTGTGGACGCTGCCGATGTTCCACTGCAACGGCTGGTGCTTCCCGTGGGCCGTCGCGGCGCGCGCGGGCGTGAACGTCTGCCTGCGCAAGTTCGATGCGAAGACGGTGTTCGACCTGATCCGCCGCGAACGCATCACGCACTATTGCGGCGCGCCGATCGTGCAGAGCGCGATCGCGAACGCACCGGCCGAATTCCGTGAAGGCATCGACCACACGGTGCACGCGATGGTCGCGGGCGCGGCGCCCGCGCCGGCCGTGATCGCGAAGATGAAGGAGATCGGCTTCGACCTGCTGCACGTGTACGGACTGACCGAGGTCTACGGCCCGGCGACCGTCTGCGCGAAGCAGTCGCACTGGGAGGCACTGAGCGACGACGAGCGCGCGCGGCTCAACGCGCGCCAGGGCGTGCGCTATCACCTGGAGGCGGGCGCGACGGTGCTCGATCCCGACACGATGGCGCCGGTGCCGGCCGACGGCGAGACGCTCGGCGAGATCATGTTCCGCGGCAACATCTGCATGAAGGGCTACCTGAAGAACCCGAAGGCGACCGACGACGCGTTCCACGGCGGCTGGTTCCATACCGGCGATCTCGCGGTGCTGATGCCGGACGGCTATATCCGGATCAAGGATCGCAAGAAGGACATCATCATCTCGGGCGGCGAGAACATCTCGAGCATTGAGGTCGAGGATGCGCTGTACCGGCATCCCGCGGTGGCGGTCGCGGCCGTCGTCGCGATGCCCGACCCGAAGTGGGGCGAGGTGCCGTGCGCGTTCGTCGAGCTGCGCGAAGGCGCGAGCGTGACCGAGGCGGAGATCGTCGCGCATTGCAAGGCGCTGCTCGCGGGCTTCAAGGTGCCGAAGGCCGTGCGGTTCGGCGAACTGCCGAAGACGTCGACCGGCAAGATCCAGAAGTTCCAGCTGCGCAATGCGGTGGGGTCGGACAAGGCGATCGATCTGGCGGGCGACGACAAGAAGTAGGCGATGGGCCGGCCGTCGCTGGCCAGCCGTTCTCCGTCACGCCTTCCGTTCGAGCCGGAACACGCTGACCGCGTCCGACAGATGCGCGGCCTGGTCGCGCAGCGCGACGGCCGCGCGTTCGGCATCCGAGATCAGCATCGCGTTCTGCTGCGTCGCGTCGCCGATCTGCGTGACGGCCAGGTTCACCTGCTCGATACCGGTCGACTGTTCGCGCGACGCGGCGCTGATCTCGCCGATCAGCGCGCGGACCTGGTCGACGCGCGCGACGATGTCGCGCATCGTGCCGCGTGCGGCCTCCGCGATCCGGTAGCCCTGTTCGACGGTCGTCGACGATTCGGCGCTCAGCGCGTCGATCTCCTTGACCGCGGCCGCGCTGCGCTGCGCGAGCGCGCGCACCTCGGCCGCGACCACCGCGAAGCCCTTGCCGTGTTCGCCGGCGCGCGCGGCCTCGACGGCCGCGTTCAGCGCCAGGATGTTGGTCTGGAACGCGATGCCTTCGATCGCGCCGGTGATCTCGGCGATCCGGCGCGTCGCGCGGCCGATGTCGTCCATCGTCGCGACCACGCGCTGCACCGCGGCGTCGCCGTTCGTCGCGGCGGCCGACGCGTCCGCGACCAGCGCATTGGCTTGCGCCGCGTGCTCGGCACTCTGCTGCACGGCGGCGGTGATCTGTTCCATGCTGGCGGCCGTCTGTTCGACGCTGCTCGCCTGCGTCGCGATCCGCGCGGCGATGTCGCTGCTGCCGGCGGCAATGTCGACCGTGCCGCGCGCGATGTCCGCGGAGCTGTTGCGCACCTGCGCGACGATCCGCGCGAGGCCGTCGCCGATCCCGTCGACCGCCTGCACGAGCCGGCCGATCTCGTCGTCGCCGGCCTGGCCGCGGGTGGCCGCGCCATCGCGGATGCGCACGCTGAGATCGCCCGCCGCATAGCGTTCGGACGCCCGTGCCGCCGCATCGAGCGGCCGGCTCACGACGCGGCGCACCACGATGACGAACAGCGTCGCGAACGCCGCGACGAGCACCGCGCCGATCATCAGGAAGCGGTTGCGGGTGGCGCGCATGGTGGCGAGCAGTTCGTCGTCGAGCGCGATGCCGCCGACGAGCCACTGCCACTGCGGAATCGTCGTGAACGACACGAATTTCGCGGTCGGGCCGCCGTCGTGCGCGGCCGGGTCGGTCGATGTGTACGCGAGCCGCCCCTGGCCGGTTGCGAGCATCTGCGCGTACGGCGCGCGCGTGTCGTCGGCCCGCTGGCCGGCGGCATCCGGATGCACGACGAAGGTGCCGCGCGACGGGCCCTGCGACGCATCGAGCACGAAGTAGTAGCCGTTGTCGCCGATCTTCAGCGAGCGGATGCCGTCCTCGACGAGCTTGAGCTCGGCGCCGATGTCGAGGCCGACGAACAGCGCGCCGATCACGCGGCCGGTCGCATCGGTCACCGGCTTGTACTGCGTGATGTACGGCCGGCCAAACAGCTTCGCGAGTCCCGTGTAGCTGCGTCCGGCGACGAGCGGTGCGTACGCGGGGCCGGCACGGTCGAGTTTCGTCCCGACGGCACGCGCGCCGTCCTGCTTCTTCAGCGACGTCGTGATGCGCACGAAGTCGTCGCCGTCGCGCGCGAAGATCGTCGCGATCGCGCCGCTTTTCTTCAGGAACTGGTCGGGAATCGAATAGTCGAGGTCGAGCGGCTGGCCGCCCGCGAGCAGGGTCGGCGCGGCGACGCCGCCGATGTCGACGGTACGCGTCGGGTCGAGCGAGAAATCGGGCGGCAGGAAGCTCGCGAACAGCGACATCGAACGGTTGGCTTCGGCCGACAGCGCCTTGTCGAACAGGTCGACCATCGCGCGGATCGACTGTTCCTTGTCGACGATCCGCATGTGGGCTTCTTCAGCCAGCTGCTGGCCGGCGAAATGAGCGAGCGTCCACGCGAACACGGTAAACAGCACGGCGACGAGTGCGCACGCCAGCGCCGCGAGACGCGCGCCGACGCTCACCCGGCCCAATTGAGTCAATCTCATGGAACATCCTGAGTGGGGAGGGAGAGGAGGCGGAACGCACGCGTCACCGCTAGTCGACCGGTTAATACGGCAACTTCGGCGAAATCTTTAGCGGCGCGCGGTCGATGGCGGCGCCGGCAGGTGCGGCCGTCGCGCGGGTGGGCGACGGGAAGCGGGGTGTCAGTGCGTCACGAGCCACGCGATCACGAGATACCGCGCGACCTTCGCGACGGTGACGATCGCGAGGAACGACGGCAGCGGCTCGCGCAGCACGCCGGCGATCATCGTCAGCGGATCGCCGATCACGGGCGCCCAGCTCAGCAGCAGCGACCAGCGGCCGTAGCGCGCATACCAGCGCTCGGCGCGCGCGAGCGCGGCGGGCTTGACGGGAAACCACCGGCGTTCGCGGAAGTGCTCGATGCCGCGCCCGAGCGCCCAGTTGATCACGGAGCCGGCGACGTTGCCGATGCTCGCGACGAGCACCAGCGCCCACACGGGTTCGCGCCCGGCGAGCAGCAGGCCGGCGAGCACGGCTTCGGACTGGAGCGGGAACAGGGTCGCGGCGACCATCGACACGGCGAACAGGCCGCCGTAAGTGAGCAATTCGGACATCGCGCGATTGTACCGGGCACGCACCGGCCAATCCGGGGCACCGGGTCACACGGTCATGCGGCGTCGGCCGTGCCGAACAGCAGGTGCGAGATCAGCGACTTGTCGACGGGTTCGTCGTTGAGCGTGCTGGCCAGCAGTTCGCCCGCCAGCTGCTGCGGCGAAAACACCATGTCGGGCTTCAGCAGGCGCAGCCGTTCGAGGTTGCGCTGCTGGTTCACGAGCGCGACCGTGCGCACCGACGATGCGATCTCGCGGATCGCGAGGATGATGAACGCGTTTTCGGCATCGTCGGAGCGCAGCGCGAGCACCGCACGCGCGGTCGCCGCGCCGGCGCGTTCCAGCACCGCGTGGTCGGTCGCATCGCCGACGATCAGGTCGGTCGCGGCCGGATAGTTGTGCTCGACGCCGGCCGGCACGACGACGGTCACCGCGTAGCCGCGCTTGCGCAGCCCGTCGTGCACGGCATGCGCGACGGGTGTCGCGCCGACGATCAGGTAATGATGCTTGCGGATCACGTTCGAAATGCCTCCCTTGACGATCCGTTTCAGATTGCCGCCGATCACGGGCCCGACGACCGCGCTGATCGACGTCGCGAACACCGTGATGCCGAGCACGATCACCGACGCGGTGAACAGGCGGGCGGTCGGCGCGTGCGGGACGATGTCGCCGTAGCCCACCGTCGACATCGACACGATCGAGAAATAGACGGCCGTGGCGAGATCGTGGACGGGCGGCGTGAATTCGTCGCCGAGATACAGCACGCCGAAGGTCGCGTAGATCAGCAGCGACACGATGCTCAGCAACGCGAACAGGCTGCTCGCGGCGACGCTCGCGCGGTCGAAGTGCCGCCAGTAGTACAGCAGCGCGACGGCCAGCACGGCCGTGTAGACGAACACCGCGTGGCTTCGATAGCCGCCGAGCACGCTGATCGCGGCGGCCGCGACCAGCAGCAGGATCGACAGCACCCACGCGACGCGGGCGCGCAGCACGATGCCGATGGCCATCGTCGCGAGGCCGGCCGCGACGACCACTTGCGGCAACACGACGAGCCCGGCGTTGTCGACGAGGTTCAGCGCATCGGCGAGCCACGCGTGATGCACGCCGAGCCGGGCATGCTCGACGACGGGGCGCAGCACCATGAGCGCGTCGAGCGCGAGGAGGAGAGCGAGATACCAGTGCAGGCCGATCGGCGCGAACAGGCACCGCAGGCGGGAAGTGAGAAGCTTCATCCAGTCGCCCGGCTGGCCGGGCATGTCCAACGAAACAGCCGCTACCCTAAAGCATTCGGCGCTCGGCTGCTTTTTCGAGGGGCGTTGCGGCGGCCGCGATGAAGCCGGCCGCCCGGCCGCGTTCAGTTCCAGCCGACCATGATCGCGCCCATGCCGACGAGCAGGCCACCCGTCACGCGGTTCATCGCGCGCATCCGCGCGGGCCGCTGCAGCGCGCGGCTCAGCCGGTGCGAGAACAGCGCCATCGACGCGACGCCGCCCGCGAACAGCACCGCGAACGTCGCCGCGAGCAGCAGGTACTGCTGGTTCAGGCTCCAGTCGGCGTTGGGGCTGATGAACTGCGGGAAGAATGACGGGAAGAACAGCAGCGTCTTCGGATTGAGGCCCGAGGTTGCCACGCCGCGCCAGAACAGCGCGCGGTGCGAGTCGGTGTCCGGCGTGGCCGGTCCGGCCGGGCCGGCCGAGGCGGCGGGTGCGCCGGCCGGCGTGCGGCTGAGCCATTGCTTGCAGCCGAGCCAGACGAGGTAGGCCGCGCCGGCCCAGCGCAGCACGGTCAGCGCGCGCTCGTCGAGATGCACGAGCGAATTCAGGCACAGCGCGGTCAGCGCGAGTTGCAGCAGCACGGCGAGCGTGCCGCCCCAGACGCACGGCAGCGCGCGGCGCCAGCCGGCGCGTAGCGCCTGGTTCATGGTGAGGAGGTTGACGGGGCCGGGGGCGTAGACGAGAACGGCGGAAGCCGCGAGAAACGACAGGTAAAGCCTGAACGACATGACGGGTAGGGCAGGAACAGGATCACGGGCGCCGAGGCCGCGCGGCCGGATAGGCGCGCGGACGGCGGGGAATCGCATGCCTGCCGGCCGGCACCGCAACTCGTGATTGCGGCTGTGCGTCCCGGTGCGAAGGGGTTGTCGCGGGGAACGTGCCGGACAGCAGGCATGGGTAAAAATATATCAAGGGGCCGGATTAAAAGGCTTCCGCTTTTCCACACAAACCGACACAAATCCGGAATGTCGTTCAGATAGAATCCCAGTTTTCAGTAGAAGATTCTTTTTGCCATGGCCACACGTGAACGCTCGCCGAAAACGCTCGACAGCCAGGACCGCAAGATCCTCGGTGCACTGCAGAAAAATGCGCGTCTGTCGAACGCCGAACTGGCCGAACAGATCGGCATGTCGACCACCGCGTGCTGGAACCGCACGCGGCAGCTCGAGGTGGACGGCTACATCGACGGTTACGTCGCGCTCGTCAATCAGCGCAAGCTGGGCTATGCGGACATCGTGATCCTCGAAGTCACGCTCGATCGCCACGAGGACGACGCGCTCGCGCGCTTCGGCGAGGAACTCGCCGCGCTGCCCGAGGTGCTCGAGGCGTATCTCGTGTCGGGCGAGTACGACTACTGGATCAAGGTCGCGGTGGATGGCACGGCCGGTTACGAGCGGTTCCTGCGCGAAAAGCTGTACAAGATTTCGAGCATCCGTCACAGCCGCTCGATGTTCGCGCTGCGCTGCATGAAGGACGTGCCGTCGATTCAGGTGTGATGGGGGCGGGGAGGCGTGTGCGGCCGTCGTTGAAACGACGGCGCATGAGGCTGCGCGTTTGCGCGGAGCAAGCCGGCAATCGGGAGAGGGGGCAGGCGTGAGGCGGGGTTCGGCGCCCGGGCCTGCAACGCGGATGAATCTTCCGCTCGCGATGATCCGGCGGACTCACGCGCCGGCGAGATAGCAGCTGCCTGCCCGGGCAACCGGCAGACAAAACCGCGCCGAGGTTGATCGCGGCGCCGGCGTCGGCTTTAAAGCAACTTCAAGGCGACTTCAACGCGCGCCTGAAACACGGCGCGCATCCAACGGGATCACCCGGCCTGTTTCTGACGACTTGCCTTGCAATCCGTTGCCCGACGCGGCGGCCTCATGGCGCGCGTCCGGGCAAGCGGATCAGGCAGGGTATCGTCGGGCCAACCGGCTGGCGGCCGGCCATTCCGCGCTCAGCGCGGCAGGCGTGCGTGTGCTTCAGCGATGACTTCGCAGTTCTCGAGGTGGAGTGCCCAAGCTTCTGCAATCAGCTCGCCCATACGTGCGAGCCAGCCAGCGGATTCGGTGGAACGGTCGGAGGTGTTAGACGTTTGCATGACGAAGCCCCATATAGGTGGCGAGTTAGGGATAACCCTAATCATAGCGAAACACCTCCGCTTTGTGAAATGCGATTTCGTTATATGAGAATTCCTGACAGTTTATGTTGCCGCGATGCAACATGAATGGCGGTCGCACACGGCTTCATAGCGATGTCATTTAGTACGGCCATCCCGCCCCGGAAAGGCCTGGCGCGCAGGCGTGGCGAGGCTGCGCCTCGCGGCGCGGTCTGGCGGAGGGAAGAAGAGAAAAAAGGGGACGGCTATCCGCCGATCCACCCGAACCGCCACGACAGCCGTCGCGTCGCGGCGAGCAGCGCCTGCGCGAGCTCGCTGTCGGGCCCGCGCGGGAAGCCGCGCGACGAGCCGATGATCGCGATCACGAGCCGGATGCTGCCGGTGTGATCGAACACGGGCGCGGCGACCGTCCCGATGCCCGGCACCGGCGCGTCGAATGCGAAATCGAGTTCGTCCGCGCGGATCGTCGCGAGCCGCGCGCGGAAGGCCGCGTCGACCGGCGCGGCGGCGCGGCCCGCGAGGCGCACGGGCTCGTTGGCGAGCAGGTCGGCCAGCACGTCGTCGGACATGCCGGCCGCGAAGATCCGTCCGATCGCCGTATTGACGAGCGACATCACCGTGCCGACCTGCAGGCTCACGTGCTGCGGTCGTGCCGACTCTTCGAGGCGGATCACGGTCGGGCCGAGCGGCCCCAGCGTCGCGGCTGCCACGCTCATGTCGGTCGCGCCGGCCAGCGCGACGATCTCGGCTTCCGCGTCGCGCGTCGGCGACACGCGCTGCATCGCGATCAGGCCGAGCGCCTGCCCGAGCGGGCCGCCGCCGAAGCAGCCGGCGTCGTCGCGGCTCAGCAGGCCGATCTTCTGCAGGCTGACGAGATGCGGAAAGGCCTTCGCGGCCGGCATGCCGGCGGCTGCCGCGAGATCGCGCAACGGCAGCGCGCGGCCCGCCGACACCAGCGCGAGCAGCAGCTCGCCGGTGCTGTCGAGCGCATTGATCCCGCGCTGCGCCTTCGCATCGTCGGCCAGTGCAGGCGGCACACGCGGGGCGGTCGGCGCCGAGGTGGAAGCCGGCGGAGGCGCATCGTGCGCCGCGCCGAGCGATGCGGTTGCCTGAAGAGCCGCGTCGCGTAACGCCGCCGCGATCGGGCCGTCCCAGTCGACGTCGATCGAGCCCGTCGAACCGATCACCGTCAACGCGAGTTGCAGCGTGCCTTGCGCGTCGAACACCGGCACGCACATCGCGCTGACGCCGGGGCTCGGCAGGTCGACGCCGCGCTCGATACCGCGTGCGCGGATCGCGTCGAGTTCCGCCTGCGGCACGCCGGCGTCCGGCGCGGGCTGCTCGGCGCCCGCGAGGGTGGCGCCCGCGCCGGCCTGGCTGGCCGCCATCGCATCGAGTTGGGCGGGGTCGCCGAACGCGCGGAACACGCGGCCGGTGGCCGTCGTGTCGAGCGACATCACCGAGCCGACGTGCAGGTTCACGTGCAGCGGATAGCCGCCGTGCTCGATTCGCACGATCGTCGGCCCGAGCACGCCCGGCACCGACAGCGCAACGCTCAGGCCAACCGCTTCCGCGAGCCGCGCCGCGTGCGGCAGCGCCGCGCGATAGGCCGGCTGGCGCTCGATCGACATCAGCCCGAGCCGCAGCGACAACGGGCCCGGCTCGTAGTTACCGGTGATCGCATCGCGCTTCACGAGTGCGAGCCGCGTCAGGCTGACGAGATAGGTGTGCGCCTGCGCGGTCGACAGGTCGGCCGCCGCGGCCAGCTCGGACAGGCCGAGCGGCTTGCGCCGGCGCGCGAGCGCGTCGAGCAGCCGGCCGCCGACCTCGACACTCTGGATCCCGCGCTGCGCCTTGGGCGGCGCGTCGTCTGCGCTGACTTCGTGGTTCTGCACGCGATGATTCTTCCGTTGACGAAACCCCGCATGGTATCCGACGCCATTTATCGCGCCAGCCCGCAGGTTTACCCGCATTAGACAATAGCAAGTGACTTTGTCATTGACAAATAATCGGCGCAGGAAGATGATCCGCTCACTCCCCTCAACACATGGCTCGCAGCCACGGAACGCAACATGGCCAAAGCATTCGCCTCCCAAGCCGATCTGGAAGAGAAGAAAGTCACCTGGACGAAGCTGTCCGAGAACGCGTACGCGTACACCGCCGAAGGCGACCCGAACTCGGGCGTGATCATCGGCGACGACAGCGTGCTGATCGTCGACACGACCGCGACGCCCGCGATGGCGCAGGACCTGATCGCGAAGATCCGCAGCGTGACCGACAAGCCGATCAAGCACGTGGTGCTGTCGCATTACCACGCGGTGCGCGTGCTCGGCGCGTCCGCGTATTTCGACGAAGGCGCGCAGCACGTGATCGCGAGCCGCGGCACGTACGAGATGATCGTCGAGCGCGGCGAGGCCGACATGAAGTCGGAGATCGAGCGTTTCCCGCGCCTGTTCGCGGGTGTCGAGACGGTGCCCGGCCTGACCTGGCCGACGCTCGTGTTCGAGCGCGAGATCACGCTGTTCCTCGGCAAGCTCGAAGTGAAGATCATGCACGTCGGCTCGGGCCACACGAAGGGCGACACGATCGTCTGGATTCCGTCGCAGAAAGTGCTGTTCTCGGGCGACCTCGTCGAATACGACGCCGCGTGCTACTGCGGCGACGCGCAGCTCGAACAATGGCCGGCCACGCTCGAGGCGCTGCGCGCGCTCGGCGCCGAGAAGCTCGTGCCGGGCCGCGGCCCCGCGCTGCTGAACCCGGCCGACGTGAACAAGGGCCTCGACTACACGAAGGATTTCGTCACGACGCTGCTCGCACAGGGCCGCAAGGCCGTCGAGCAGAAGCTCGACCTGAAGGCGTCGATGGCGCTCACGCGCGAAGCGATGGATCCGAAGTTCGGCCACGTGTTCATCTACGAGCACTGTCTGCCGTTCGACGTGTCGCGTGCGTTCGACGAAGCGAGCGGCATCACGCATCCGCGCATCTGGACCGCGCAGCGCGACAAGGAAATGTGGGCCGCGCTGCAGGACTGAGCGGCTTGCACAGGCGGGGTGTCCGGCAGGGCGCTCCGCCTTTTTTCTGACGCGGCGACGGGCCACGGCTTCCTGCCGGCTTTCCGTCCGCCGTATCCGATCTCACAAGAAAGCAGGGCGCACGTACGCCCTGGGAGACGGCTTGCGCGCTCGAATCGCGCAGCCTGTTTGGAGAGAGACATGCCCCAATCGCTTCCCGCCGAAGCGACGCTCGCGCACGCGAGCGCTTCGGTTTCCGCTTCCGCCGCCACGGACGACGCGCTGCTGTTCCGCAAGATCGCCTGGCGGATCGTGCCGTTCCTGTTCCTCTGCTACGTCATCTCGTTCCTCGACCGGATCAACATCGGCTTCGCGCAGTTGCAGATGAAGCACGATCTCGGCTTCAGCGACGCGATGTACGGCCTCGGCGCCGCGGTGTTCTACGTCGGCTACGTGTTCTGCGAAGTGCCGAGCAACCTGCTGCTCGCGCGTTTCGGCGCACGCCGCACCTTCACGCGGATCATGCTGCTGTGGGGCATCGCGTCGACCGGGATGATGTTCGTGTCGCAACCGTCGCATTTCTACGTGCTGCGCTTCCTGCTCGGCGTGTTCGAAGCGGGCTTCTTTCCCGGCATCGTGCTGTACCTGACCTACTGGTTCCCCGCGAACCGGCGGGCGGCCGCGATCTCGGTGTTCTTCGCGGGCGTCGCGGTGGCCGGCGTGCTCGGCGGCCTGATGTCGGGCTGGATCATGCGCGACATGAGCGGCGTGCTCGGGCTGCACGGCTGGCAGTGGATGTTCGCGATCGAAGGCGCGCCGGCGATCCTGCTCGCGTTCGCCGCGTTCACGTTGCTGGTCGACCGCCCGCAGGACGCCACGTGGCTCACGTCCGATGAAAAGGCGCGGGTCGCCGCGCTGTGCGCCGACGGCCGCGGCCACGGCCACGCGCACGACGGGCGCAGCCTCGTGGCCGCGCTTGCGAACCCGCGCGTGTACCTGTTCGCGTTCATCTATTTCTCGCTGACCTGCGCGTCGCTGACGCTCAACTTCTGGATGCCGCTGATGATCCGCGACTTCGGCGTGACCGACGTCGTGGCCGTGAGCCTGTACACGGTGGTGCCGAACGCGGTCGGTGCGGTGGGGCTGATCCTGATCGCGCGTCGTTCGGACCGCACCGGCGAGCGGCGCAAGCACTTCGCGTGCTGCACGATCGGCGGCGGGCTCGCGCTCGCGGCGCTGACGCTGCACCTGCACAGCTTCGCGGCGATGCTCGCGTGCCTGTCGGTCGCGGCGACGCTGATCTTCGCCGCATTGCCGATCTTCTGGGCGGTGCCGACCCGCTACCTGTCGGGCAACGCCGCCGCGGCCGGAATCGCGCTGATCAGCAGCATCGGGATCACGAGCGGGATCGTCAGCCCGTGGGTGATCGGGATGATCCGCACGCGCACCGGCAGCATGGATCTCGCCGTGTATCTGCTGGCCGCGCTGCTGGTGGCGAGCGGCGTCGCGCTGATGCTCGGCGTGAAAGGCGAAGCCGCGCCGCGCGACTGAGCGAGCCACGGCCGGTCGCCGCTCGCGGGCGGCGGCGACTGGCACGACGTGTGAGTCCCGTACCCGAACCCAGCGAGGAGACGATCGATGTCAGCCCCTCTTCAAGCGGACGCCGCGCGTGCCGTCGCGTCCGGTATCGCTTCAACGGACGACGACGCGCTGTACCGCCGCATCGGTGCGCGAATCGTGCCGTTCCTGTTCATCTGCTACATCGTTTCGATCCTCGATCGCAGCAACATCGGCTTCGCGCAGTTGCAGATGCGGCAGGATCTCGGCCTGACCGATGCGATGTACAGCCTCGGCGCGGTGCTGTTCTTCGTCGGCTACGTGCTGTTCGAGGTGCCGAGCAACGCGCTGCTGCGCCGCTTCGGCGCGCGCCGCACGTTTGCGCGGATCATGTTCCTGTGGGGTGCGGTGTCGGTCGCGATGATCACCGTCGACAGCGCGAAGCACTTTTACGTGCTGCGTTTCCTGCTCGGGCTGTTCGAGGCCGGGTTCTTTCCGGGCGTGGTGTTTTACCTGACGTACTGGTATCCGGCACGCCGGCGCGCGTCGGTGCTGTCGATCTTCTACGCGGGCGTCGCGGTGGCGGGGATGGTCGGCGGGCTGCTGTCGGGCTGGCTGATGCGCGGGATGTCGGGCGTGCTCGGGCTGCACGGCTGGCAGTGGATGTTCGCGATCGAAGGCGCGCCCGCGATCCTGCTCGGCGTGATGGCCTGGTTCTGGCTGTGCGATCGTCCCGAGCAGGCGAGCTGGCTGTCCGACGCCGACCGCCAGCGGCTCGCGGCCGACCTCGCCGCCGACCTCGCCGCCGACCGCGCCGGTGCCGGGACGCCGGCGCCGCATTCGCTGCGGCAGGTGCTGGCCGAACCGCGCACGTACCTGTTCGCATTCATCTATTTCTCGCTGACCACCGCGCTCCTGATGCTGCTGTTCTGGATGCCGCTGATGATCCGCGAATTCGGCATTCACGACGTCGTGCAGATCAGCCTGATGTCGGTGGTGCCGAATGCGATCGGCGCGGCCGGCCTGATCGCGATCGCGCGGCGCTCCGATCGCAAGCGCGAACGGCGCTGGCACTTCGCGGCATGTGCGCTCGGCGGCGCGGTGGCGCTCGCGCTGTTGACGCTGCACCTGTCGAGCATCGTCGCGATGATGGCGCTGCTGTCGGTCGCGGCGATGCTGATCTTCGCCGCGCATCCGGTGTTCTGGGCCGTGCCGTCCGCGTATTTCTCCGGCGCGGGCGCGGCCGGCGGGATCGCGCTGATCAGCAGCATCGGCGTGTCGAGCGGCATGATCACGCCGTGGCTCGTCGGGCTGATCCGCACCAGAACCGGCAGCATGGACCCGGCGATGCTGATGATCGCGGCGCTCCTGGCGGCATGCACGGTCGCGATGCTGCTGGGCGTGCGGGCGGTGCCGCGTGCGGAATCGGCGTGACGCGGGCGCGGCGGTGCGGTTCAGTTGAAGTACATAAACAGCCCGGGCAGGACGATCAGGCTGTGCAGCGCCAGCGCCCAGCTGATCGTGCCGCCGCGCGCCTGCTGGTCGATCGACAGGCACGCGATCGCCGCCATGACCCCGATGACCGACAGGCCTGCCGCCCAGAAGAGCGCGGTGATGAACACGCGAAGGCCCATGTACGGATCGTCCATCGAACTGGCGAACCCGTAGCCGAACAGCAGCGCCAGCAGCTCGATGAGCGCGACGACGAGAAGAACTGACGCGATGCGCGCGGTTCGTTTGGCATTGTCCATGGCGAGTCGGGGTGTGTAGGGGCAGGGGCGCCAGCCTACACGATCCGTCCCGAATATGTCGAGCAAAGGGGGCGGCGGGACGCCAGGCCGATCGGGAAACAATCCGGTGTGCGTTCCCGCGGACGAATTCATCAATCCGCAGATGCCCGGAAACGTGCCGCCGAACTTCGGATGATGACGGGCAATTCGCCACGTATCACCGTGTTCCGCAGCACCTCCCGGGCTTCGAAACGGCTATTGCTTTCGACCCGCGAGCGTCGCGTGGTCAGCCCGCCGTCGAATAACGCGGCGCGGGCGTGTCGGCCGACAGGTGCGGCGCCATCGTGCGGCGCGCGGCCTCGTACGCGGCCCATTCGTCACCCGCGTGCAGCGACGGGATCGTCACGAGTTCGCCACGATCGAAGCCGACCAGCGCCGCGTCGACCATGTCGGTCGCCGACATCACGATTTCCTTCGGCAGGTGCTCGAGCGGCAGGCCGCCCGTTTGCCAGAAATCGGTGGCGGTCGCGCCGGGCAGCACGGCCTGCACCTGCACGCCCTTGTCGGCGAGTTCGTGATGCAGCGACTGGCTGAACGCGAGCACGAACGCCTTGCTGCCGCCGTACACGCCGTTCAGCGTTTCCGGCGAGATCGCGACGATCGACGAAATGTTGATCACCGCGCCGTTGCCGCGGGCGACGAAGCCGGGCACCGCTGCATAGGTGAGGCGCGCGAGCGCGGTCACGTTGAGGTCGATCATCCGCGTCATCGCGTCGATGTCGCTGTCGAGCAGCGGCGTGTGCGTGCCGATGCCCGCGTTGTTCACCAGCAGCGTGATGCTCGCATCCTGCTTCAGCTTCGCCTCGACGGCGGCGAGTGCCGCGCGGTCGTTGAGGTCGGCGTCGATGATCTCGACGCTGCGCTGCGTGTCGTTCGTGATGCGGTCGGCGAGGGCGGCCAGGCGGTCGCGGTTGCGCGCGACCAGGATCAGGTCGTAGCCGCGGCGCGCGAGGCGGTCCGCGTAGACGGCGCCGATGCCCGACGAGGCGCCGGTAATGAGGGCGGTACCGCGATGTGCTTGCGTCATGATGTGCTCCGTTTCGAGGGAAATGGCCGGATGGCGTGAAGCCATTCTGGTCCCGAATCGTTGCGACACAAATGACGTAGATGGGTATGATTCCGGACATCGGGTCGACCCCTTCGCCCGGGACGGGAGATTCCACATGCACCGCATCGGCTTTCTGATCAGCGACGGCTTCCAGATCATGGCGCTCGCCGCGCAATCGGTGTTCGAGTACGCGAACATGGGCACGAGCGAGCCGTTCTACGCGATGGCCAACTATTCGGTCGACGGCGGCGACGTGCGCTCGTCGCTCGGGCTGCCGGTCGCCACGCACGCGCTGCGCGGGCGGATCGCCGTCGATACGTGGATCGTCGCGGGCGTCAACGATCCGCTCGCTTCGCCGGCGCCGGCCGGCGTCGTCACGTTCCTGCGCCGCACCAGCGCACGCGCGCGGCGGATCGCCGGCATCTGCACGGGCGCGTTCGTGCTGGCCGAAGCCGGGTTGCTGGCACAGCGCCGCGCGACGACGCACTGGGCGTTCGGCCGCGACATGCAGCGGTGCTATCCGGAGATCCGCGTCGAGGACGACCGGATCTACATCGTCGACGGCCCGATCTGGACGTCGGCCGGGATGACGGCCGGCCTCGACCTCGCACTCGCGATGGTGGAAAAGGATCTCGGCGCCGATGCCGCCCGGTCGGTCGCGCACAAGCTCGTGATGCACCAGCGGCGCGCCGGCGGCCAGTCGCAGCATTCCGAAATGCTGGAGCTCGCGCCGAAATCCGACCGGATCCAGAACGCGCTGAACTACGCGCGGCAGAATCTCGGCCGCGCGCTGACCGTCGAGGATCTCGCCGAAGCCGTCCACCTGAGCCCGCGCCAGTTCAGCCGCGTGTTCATGCTCGAAACGGGGCAGTCGCCGGCGAAGGCGATCGAGCGGCTGCGGCTGGAGGGGGCGCGACTGATGATCGAGCAGAGCCGCCACTCGCTCGACGTGATCGCGAAGGAAAACGGCTTTCGCGACCGCCGCCACATGCGCGAGGCGTTCGTGCGCGGGTTCGGCGTTCCGCCGCAGGCGATGCGGCGCGACGCGCGTGCGGAGGAGCGGGAAGCGGGCTGATGCCCGCGGGCGCGAGACGCCAGCGAAGGTCGGAAAAATCGCGCAGAATCTCCGGCACGTTTCGCGAGGAGACACCATGCACGCCGAGCCGTTCGACATTGCGATACCCGATCACGCGCTGGATGACCTGCGTCGGCGCCTGCGCGCCCACCGCCCGCCGTTGCTCACGCCCGCCGAGCCGTGGCAGCAGGGTGTGGACGGCGCGTGGCTGGGCGAACTGACCGACTACTGGGCCGAGCGCTTCGACTGGCGCGCGGTGGAACGTGCGCTGAACCGGTTGCCGCAGTTCGTCGCGGACGCAGGCGGGCAGCGCGTGCACTTCATCCATCGGCGTGGGGCGGGACCGAAACCTTATCCGCTCGTCATCACGCACGGCTGGCCGGGCTCCGTGTTCGAATTCGCCGCGCTGATCGAGCGCCTGTGCGACCCGGCGGCATTCGGCGGCGATCCTGACGACGCGTTCGATGTCGTCGTCCCGTCGCTGCCCGGCTTCCTGTTCTCGCCCGCGCCAACGGCACCCGGCATGTCGGCACTGCAGGTCGCCGACTGCTGGGCGGCGTTGATGTCCGGCCTCGGCTATCGACGCTTCGGCGCACAAGGCGGCGATCTCGGCGCAGGCGTGTCGATCGCGCTCGGCGCGCGGCATGCCGACCGGGTGGACGGCATCCATCTGAACTACCTGCCCGGCAGCTACGAACCTCCGGCCGACGCGGCCGTGCCGCTGACCGACGACGAACGGGCCTTCGTGACGCAGCGCGGCGAGTGGGCCGCGCTGGAAGGCGGCTACGCGCATGTGCACATGACGAAGCCGCAGACGCTGGCCGTCGCGCTCAACGATTCGCCGGCCGGACTGGCCGCCTGGATCGCCGAGAAATTCCGCGCGTGGAGCGATTGCGACGGCGACGTCGCACGGCGGTTTTCGCACGATGCGCTGCTGACCGGCATCTCGCTCTACTGGTTCACCGGCTGCATCGGCTCATCCATGCAGATGTATTGGGAAAACCGGCTGCAGCCCATGCGTTTCGCGGCCGGGCAACGCGTGACGGTGCCCGTCGCGTTCGCGCGCTTTCCGAAGGAAATCAGCCGTCCGCCGCGCAGCTGGCTGGAACGCGTGTTCGACGTCGTGCAATGGACCGACATGCCGAGCGGCGGCCATTTCGCGGCGATGGAAGAGCCGGATCGGCTGGCCGACGATATTCGGACGTTTTTCCGGCGCTTTCGGTGACGATCGGGTCGGCCGGCGCAGCGCACCGGCGGCCATCCGGTCGACAGGGAGTGCGGGCGGATCGCGACGCGACGGCGGCGCCTGCGTTAGCGCCTGCCTTAGCGCGTGACGAACGGCGCGGCGTCGTCCGGCGCCGTACGCGCATGCTTGCGCTGGCGCAGCAGCGCGACGCGGCAGTTCTCGCGCGCGGTCTCGCGGCCGTCGTCGTCGAGCAGCACGAGATCGCCGCGCATCACGTTGAGCGTGATTACGTCCTCACCCGGCGCGCCGAGCGTTTCCGGCGTATGCACCGAGCCGGCCGGCTCGAGCACCGTCGAGCCGGCGTGCGCCACCCAGTCGTATTCGCGGTAGCGCCACGCCCCCTGCAACGTATGGACGAACACCTCGCCTTCATGACGGTGGCGCGGCAGCGTGCCGCCGGCCGGCATCTTCAGCAGCGCGGAGAGTGTGTCCTCGGCCGCATTGATGTGCAGGTACTTGATCGCCAGCCCCGGCAGGTCGGCGCTCATCGGCAGCCACGGCAGCGCGTCGCCGGGCAGGCACGAGATCGGCGGCAGGTCGGTGGAGAGCGGGACGGACGGCTGCGTCATGGCGGGCGGTGGAGCGGAAATGGGGAGCCCGCATTATCGCAGAGCACGGCTTGTGCAGCCGAGCGGGACGTATAGCGTTGGCTTTCGAGCACATGCGACGAGGCGATCCTTACAGCTTGAAATATACAGCCAAACTGTACAGTTTGACTGTATATCTGTTATCTTGAATTTATGAACACGCCATTGCCTCCTTCCGAAGCGCTCCCACTGGCCGGTCTCGCCGGCGAACTTCGCATCTCCGTCGGCAAGCTGATGCGGCGGATGCGGGAGCAGGTCCACCCGAACGACCTCACGTCATCGCAGAAATCGGTGCTGTTGCGGCTCGACCGCGACGGCCCCGCGACCGTGTCGGCGCTCGCGCGCGCCGAAAGCGTGCGGCCGCAGTCGATGCGCGTGACGGTCGCGACGCTCGAGACGCTCGGCGCCGTCAGCGGCGAGCCCGATCCCACCGACGGCCGGCAGACGCTGATCGCGCTCACGCCCGGTTTCCGCAAGGCGCTGCAGGCCAACCGCGCGGCCAAGGACGACTGGCTGTTCCGCGCGCTGCATGCGCAACTGTCGGAGGCCGAGCAGGCCGAGCTCGCGTCGGCCGTGAAACTGCTGCAGCGGCTCGCCGAATTCCAGGAACCGGCGCGTCCGTAAACCGCCTCGCCCCGTTTGCCGCAAGGAAAGCCCGAACATGAACCTCCCGCATCTCGTGTCGTATTTCTTCGGCGGCGCGTTTCTCGCGAACGTCGTGCCGCATCTCGTCAGCGGGTTGCGCGGCGAGCCGTTCCAGACGCCGTTCGCGAATCCGCCCGGGCGCGGGTTGTCGTCGTCCACCGTGAATGTCTTGTGGGGTGTCGCGAACCTCGTGATTGCCTACGTGCTGGTGTGCCGGGTCGGCGACTTCGATCTCCGCATCACGGCAGACGCGGCGGCGTTCGGCCTCGGCGTCCTCGCGCTCGGCCTGTTCCTCGCGCGGCGCTTCGGTGAGCTGCACGGCGGCAACGAGCCCGACCGGGAGCGGCCATGAGCGTGCCGGCGGCGGGCGTCTTCCGCTCGCTTCGCAGCTTCAACTATCGCGTGTGGGCGATCGGCTCGCTGGTGTCGAACATCGGCACGTGGATCCAGCGCACCGCGCAGGACTGGCTCGTCCTCACGCAGCTCATGCATCACGACGCGTCGGCCGTCGGCATCGTGATGTCGCTGCAGTTCGGCCCGCAGCTTCTGCTGCTGCCGTGGACGGGCTACGCGGCCGACCGTTTCGACCAGCGCAAGCTGCTGATGGCGACCCAGGCGCTGATGGGCGGGCTCGCGCTCTTGCTGGGGCTGCTGACGGTGACCGGCGTCGCGCAGCTGTGGCACGTGTATCTGTTCGCGTTCCTGTTCGGCTGTGCGTCGGCATTCGATGCGCCGGTGCGGCAGACGTTCGTTGCCGAGCTGGTCGCCGATCGGGAACTGGCGAACGCCGTCGCGCTCAACTCGACGTCGTTCAACGCGGCGCGGATGATCGGGCCGGCGGCGGCCGGCTTCATCATCGCGTCGGTCGGCACCGGCTGGGCGTTCCTGCTCAACGGGCTCAGCTTCGTCGCGGTGCTGGCGTCGCTGTCGATGCTGCGTGCCGACGAGTTGCGCGCGCATGCGCGAGCCGACCGCACGCGCGGGAGCCTGCTCGACGGGTTCCGCTACGTGTGGCAGCGCCCGGACCTGAAGGCGATCCTCGTGATGCTGTTCCTGATCGGCACGTTCGGGCTCAATTTCCAGCTGTTCATCTCGACGATGGCGGCCAGCGTGTTTCACGTCGACGCGCGCGGCTTCGGCGTGCTGTCGTCGATGATGGCCGTCGGCACGATCACCGGTGCGCTGCTCGCGGCGCGCCGCGACCGGCCGCGTTTCCGGCATCTGTGGATCGGCGCGGCGCTGTTCGGGCTCGGCTGCACGCTGGCGGCGCTGGCGCCGGGTTACTGGCTGTTCGGCGCCGCGCTCGTGCTGACCGGGATCGCCGCGATCACCTTCATGAACTCGACCAACAGCCTCGTGCAGCTATCGACCGAGCCGGCGATGCGCGGGCGTGTGATGGCGCTGCGTCTCGCGGTGGCGCTCGGCGGCACGCCGATCGGCGCGCCGGTGGCCGGTTGGGTCGCGAATCATCTCGGCCCGCGCTGGGCGCTCGGTGTCGGCGCGATGTCCGGTTTTGCCGCGGCGCTCGTCGCGACGCATTTCATGAAGCGGATGCGTGCGCAGGCGGGCACGGGCGACGGCGCTTGACCGGCAGTGAAACCGACGTAGGCTGCCCAACCGTTCAGCCGTTCAGCCGTTCAGCCGTTCAGCCGTTCAGCCGTTCAGCCGTTCAGCCGTTCAGCCACTCAGCCATTCAGCCATTCAGCCATTCAGCCACGACGGCCGTTAAGCGACCGGCCGCGCCGCAGCATGCGCGGCTTCCAGGCACGACTGAAACAGCAACGCAGCCCGCGACGGCCGCGGCGAGCGCCGTAGCAGGCTCACGAACCGGCACAGGTAATTGAACCGGTGCGGCGCGATCGGCTGCATCAGCCCCTTGTTTTCGAAGCTTTCCGCGTAATGGTCGGGCAGGAAGCCGAGATAGCGGCCGGACAGGATCAGCGTCGCGATCGACTCCTGGTCCGACGCGGTCGCGCTGCGCGTGAGCTTCGCGCGATGGCTCAGCTCCATGTTCGGCGAATGGAAGCCGAGGCCCGCGAACGCATGGTTGCGGATCGTCGTCCACGTGAGCTTGCCGTGCGGCGCATCGTAGAGCGGATGCTGCCGGCCGCAATAGAGCAGCATCCGTTCGTCGAACAGCTCCGAATACACGAGGCTGCCCGAGTTGCGGTGTGCGGGAATGATCCCGACCTGATAGCTGCCGTCGATGATCCCGCGCTCGACCTCGTTGATCGACGCGACATGCAGGTTCAGTGCGACGTCGGGCGCTTCGTCGGCGAACTGGCGGATCGCGTCGCCGAGCCGTGCGTTCGCGTTGGTGGCCGTCTTGTCGAATACCGCGATGTGCAGTTCGCCGCCCATCCGGTCGTGAATGCCGTCGATCCTGCTGCGAAATGCTTCCATCGACGCGAGCAGCCGCAACGTCTCCTCGTACACCGTCTGGCCCTCGGGCGTCAGCGTGAAGCCCGCGCGGCCGCGCCGGCACAGCACGAGGCCGAGGCGCGTTTCCAGATCCTTCACGTGCCGGCTGATGGTCGAGATGCCGATATTCAGTTCCAGTTCGGCCGCGGCCATCCCGCCGCACTGCACGACGCCCTTGAAGACCCGCAGCAGGCGGAGATCCATGTCGCTGAGCTGCCCGAGCAGCGCGCGACTCTTCGGTTGCTTTGCTTGCATAGATGCGCAAGTGAACATTGATATTGCGATATTCAAAAGACTAATTGGCCTCCCGACAATGCGCAATATCAACATAAGGAGGAGGGGCGCCCCGCGCCGACCGATATGACCGACATCACCACCGCCCAGCACGACGAAACCAACCTCCGCACCGACGCCGCGTGGCTCGACGCGCACTGGATGCCGTTCACTGCCAACCGCCAGTTCAAGGCCGATCCGCGCATGATCGTGTCGGGCAAGGGCGCGTATTACACGGACGCCGAAGGCCGCAAGATCTTCGACGGCCTGTCGGGGCTCTGGTGCACGGGCCTGGGTCACGGCCGCACGGAAATCGTCGAGGCCGTGAGCCGCCAGGTCGCGCAGCTCGACTACGCGCCGGCATTCCAGTTCGGCCATCCGAAATCGTTCGAGTTGGCGAACAAGATCAAGGACCTGACGCCGGCCGGCCTCGACTACGTGTTCTTCACGGGTTCGGGCTCGGAAGCGGCCGATACCTCGCTGAAGCTGGCCCGCGCTTACTGGCGCGCGAAGGGCAAGGGCACGAAGACGCGCCTGATCGGCCGCGAGAAGGGCTATCACGGCGTGAACTTCGGCGGCATCTCGGTCGGCGGGATCGGGCCGAACCGCAAGCTGTTCGGCCAGGGCCTCGACGCCGACTTCCTGCCGCACACGCAACTCGCCGAGAACAAGTTCTCGCGCGGGATGCCCGAGCACGGTGCCGAGCTGGCCGACCGCCTGCTCGAGCTGATCGCGCTGCACGATGCATCGAACATCGCGGCCGTGATCGTCGAGCCGTTCTCCGGTTCGGCGGGCGTGGTCGTGCCGCCGAAGGGCTATCTGAAGCGCCTGCGCGACATCTGTACCGCGCACGACATCCTGCTGATTTTCGACGAAGTCATCACGGGCTTCGGCCGGGCCGGCGCGATGACGGGCGCCGATGCGTTCGGCGTGGTGCCGGACATCATGAACTTCGCGAAGCAGGTCACGAACGGCGTGCAGCCGCTCGGCGGCGTGATCGCGACGAAGGAAATCTACGACACGTTCATGGCCGCGGGCGGCCCCGAGTACATGCTCGAGTTCCCGCACGGCTACACGTATTCGGCGCACCCGGTCGCATGCGCGGCCGGCGTCGCGGCGCTCGACCTGCTGGTGAAGGAAGACGCGGTGGCCCGCGTGCGCGATCTCGCGCCGCATTTCGAAGCGGCGGTGCATGGGCTGAAGGGCCAGCGCCACATCACCGACATCCGCAACTACGGGCTGGCAGCCGGCCTGACGATCGCGGCGCTGCCCGGCGAGCCGGCACGGCGCCCGTACGAGATCGCGATGCGCTGCTGGGCGAAGGGCTTCTACGTGCGCTACGGCGGCGACACGATCCAGCTGGCGCCCCCGTTCATCTCCGAGAAGCGCGAGATCGACAACCTGGTCAACGCGCTGTCCGATGCACTGAACGAAGTGGACTGAGCCGCGGCTTGCCCTGAGCGATAACCGAATTCACGAAAGAGCCTCAACGATGAAACACGACAGCAACGTAACCTCCACCGTCGGCCACCTGATCGACGGCAAGCGCGTCGACGGCGGCAGCCGCGTCCAGCCGGTGTTCGACCCGGCCACCGGCGAATCGCACAAGAGCGTCGCGCTCGCCGACAAGCTGACCGTCGAAGCCGCGATCGCATCCGCGCAGGCCGCATTCCCGGCCTGGCGCAATACGCCGCCGCTGAAGCGCGCCCGCGTGATGAGCCGCTTCAAGACGCTGCTCGAGGAGCACGCCGACGAGCTGTGCGCGCTGATCACCGCCGAGCACGGCAAGGTGCTCGCCGATGCGATGGGTGAGCTGCAGCGCGGGATCGAGAACGTCGAATACGCGACCTACGTGCCCGAACTGCTGAAGGGCGAGCACAGCAAGAACGTCGGCCCCGCGATCGATTCGTGGAGCGAGTTCCAGGCGCTCGGCGTCGCGGCCGGCATCACGCCGTTCAACTTCCCGGTGATGGTGCCGTTGTGGATGTGGCCGATGGCCGTCGCGTGCGGCAACACGTTCGTGCTGAAGCCGTCGGAGCGTACGCCGTCGTCGACGTTGCGCATGGCCGAGCTGGCGCTCGAGGCCGGCCTGCCGCCGGGCGTGCTGAACGTCGTGAACGGCGACAAGGAAGCGGTCGACACGCTGCTGACCGACCCGCGCGTGAAGGCGGTGAGCTTCGTCGGCTCGACGCCGATCGCCGAGTACATCTATTCGACCGGCTGCGCGCACGGCAAGCGCGTGCAGGCGCTCGGCGGCGCGAAGAACTTCGCGGTCGTGATGCCGGACGCCGACATCGGCAACGCGGTGAACGCGCTGATGGGTGCCGCGTACGGTTCGTGCGGCGAGCGCTGCATGGCGATCCCGCTGGTCGTCGCGATCGGCGACGAGACGGGCGACCAGGTCGTCGCGGGCCTGAAAGCCGAGATCGAGAAGATGAAGGTCGGCCCGGGCAACGGCGCGGGCGTCGACATGGGTCCGCTCGTCACGCAGCAGCATTTCGAGAAGGTGACGGGTTTCGTCGACGCCGGTGTGGCAGCGGGCGCGACGCTCGTCGTCGACGGCCGCAACGTGAAGGTCGACGGCCACGACGGCGGTTACTACCTCGGCCCGTGCCTGTTCGACAACGTGAAGCCCGGCATGCCGATCTACCAGCACGAGATCTTCGGGCCCGTGCTCGGCGTGATCCGCCTGAAGTCGCTCGACGAGGCGATGGCGCTGATCGACGCGCACGAGTACGGCAACGGCACGTGCCTGTTCACGCGCGACGGTGAGGCCGCGCGCTACTTCGGTGACAACATCCAGATCGGCATGGTCGGCATCAACGTGCCGCTGCCGGTGCCGGTCGCGTACCACTCGTTCGGCGGCTGGAAGCGTTCGCTGTTCGGCGATTTGCACGCGTACGGCCCGGACGCCGTGCGCTTCTACACGAAGCGCAAGACGATCACGCAGCGCTGGCCGTCGGCCGGCGTGCGCGAAGGCACCGTGTTCAGCTTCCCGTCGAACCGCTGACGCGCCACCCGGCTGCATGCGTCGCCCGTCCGCCTGCCTGACGGCGGGCAACGCAACGCAATGCGGCCGGCGTGACCGCGACAAGGCCCGCCCGGATCGACGATCCGCGCGGGTTTTTTTACGTCCGCGCGGCGCGCGCGGAAGGGGGCGGAAGGACGGTTATGGCGCCACCACGTGCCACATGTTCTTGAAGTTGTCGCCGTTGCGGTCGCCCTGTTTCATGTCCTTCGAGAAGAAGTACAGCGGCTTGCCCTTGTACGCCCATTGCGGGCTGCCGTCATCGCGCTTGATGATCGTGTAGGGGCCGACCGGGACATCGGTCGCGCTGGCCTTGTAGGGCGGCCAGAAGGATTCGCATTGGCCGGTGCAGGCGCTGGTGCCGGCGTTGGGCTTGTCCTGGTCGAATGCGTAGACGGTCATCCCGTTTGCGGCGACGAGCGCGCCGTTTTCGACTTTCGTGATCGAGCCTTGGGCCGACGCCGAAGCGGATGCAATGGCGAGCAGGGCGGAACTGACGAGCAGCGCGGCTTTCATGAGGGCCTCCTGTAATCCGGTGGGCGGCCGCGATAGCGCACGGGCGAGCGTGCGCCGGGATCGCGATGAATGGTGCCGGAACGCGGTGCCGTTACCGCCGGTGCGAGCGACGCAGGGTCGAGTGGCGATGAACGGGGCGCTCCATTCACGATAGGCGGTTTTTGGCGGGGCTGCGAGAACATCGGGGGCGTATCGGCCGCGCGTGGGCGTGACACAACGGCCGTCATGCTCCGGCGCCGGGATTTGACATCCGTCCCCTTAGGCGCGACGGGCGCATGCCGATACGTCAGCGCCGCGCGCGATTGGTCAACGCGACGCCCACGATCACGAGCGCACCGCCGGCCAGCATCGACGGCGACAACGGCTCGCCGAGCAACGCGACCGACAGCAGCACGCCGAACACGGGGACCAGGTTGGTGAACACGGCCACGCGGGCCGGCCCGAGTTCGCGGATGCCCTGCGAATACCAGACGAACGCGACCACCGTGCCGATCGCGCCGAGGTAGAGCATCGACGCGACGGCCTGCCACGTCAGCGGCGTGCCGCTGCCGGCGGGCGCGCTGAACAGATGCGCGCCGATCAGCAGTGCGAGGCCCCACAGCGCCGCATACGTCGTGGCCGCGAGCGGCGACAGCCCGTCGAGCGCGCGTCGGCCGATCACCGTATAGGCGGCCCAGCTCAGCACCGCGCACAGCATGAAGCGTTCGCCCGAGCCGAACGTGTTGCCGAGATCGGTCAGCACCCGCAGCAAGTCGCCGCGGCTGATCACGACCAGCGCGCCGGACAGCGCGACGGCGATGCCAGCCCAGCGCGACAGCGACAGGCGCTCCCCGCGCACGACGATCGACAGCAGCACGGCGGTGGCCACCGGGTTCAGCGCGACGAACAGCGCGGTGCGGCCCGCCGGCATCCGCGCCAGCGCCGCGAAAAAGCACACGTTGTACAGGAAGATGCCGGTCGCGCCGAGCCCGAAGGTCGTCACGACCTGGCGGCCGCTCAGCTTCGGGAGCCCGCCTTCGATCTTCCACGTCAGCACGACCAGCAGCAGCGCGGCGATCGCGAAGCGGCCGGTGGCCGCGGCGGTCGCGGACATCGTCGCGGCCAGGATCCGACCTGCGATGAACGTGCCGCCCCAGAACAGCGCGACGAGCGTGAGCTTCACGTAGATGGCCGCGTGCGGCCGGGTGGCGACGAGGGCGGCGGGTGGGGCGGGCGCGTTCATGTGAAGGGTTTCTCGGTGGGTGCCTGCGGCCACGCGTGAGCGACCGCGCGCGGCCGACGATGCGGAATCGCGCGATGGCCGGCTGGCAGTCTGGATTCAGGGGGAAGGAGGGCGGCGCTGCGTCGTCAGCGAAACCCGGGCGCCGACGCGAGCGCGCTCAGCACGACCGGCATCGCGAGCGCCGCGGCGACCGTCTGGAACGCGGTGATGCCGGCCATCAGCGGCGCATCGCCGCCGAGCTGGCGCGCCATGATGTAGGACGCCGACGACGTCGGCAGCGCCTGGAACAGCAGCGCGACGGTCAGCGCCGCATCGCCGAGCCCGAGCAGGCGGCCGGCGGCGAGCGTGATGAGCGGCATCGCCATGAACTTGAACGCCGACGCGACGCATACCGGCTGCAGCCACGCCCGCGCCGCATCGAATTGCAGTGCCGCGCCCACGCACAGCAGGCCAAGCGGCATCGACGCGACGCCGAGCGCGCGCACGGCCGGCGCGACGGCCGCGGAGAACGAGACGCCGCCGGCCTGCATCGCGATCCCGAGCGCGCACGCGACGACCAGCGGATTCGACAGGATCTGGCGCACGAGTGCCGCCGCGCCGAGCCGCGTGTCGCCGTAGCGTGCGAACACCAGCACGCACATCAGGTTGACGGTCGGGACGATCGCCGCGACGCATACGGCCGCGAGCGCGATGCCTTTTGCGCCGAACAGGCCGGCGGCGAGCGCGGTGCCGACATAGTTGTTGAAGCGCACGGCGCCCTGGAATACCGACGTGAAGCCGGCGCCGTCGACCCGCACGAACCGGCGGACCAGCAGGAGAAGCGCCGCGGCGAGTGCGGTCGAACCGACCACCGCGGCCGCGAGCGGTAAAACGGGCAGTGATTGCAGCCGTGCGTTCGCGAGGCCGTCCGCGAACAGCGCGGGCAGCAGCACGTAGTAGCACAGCCGCTCGGCCTGCGGCCAGAACGCGTCGCCGATGAAGCCGGTGCGCCGCAGGCCGTGGCCGAACGCGACCAGCAGCGCAACCGGTGCCAGCGCGAGCAGGATCGGGCCGATCATCGACACGCCTTCACGCGAGCCGTGCAGGCGGTGCGGGCCGCTGCGAGTGGCTGGCACGCAAAACGGCGGAACGAGGCGGGAATCCATCCGGCGGGCAACATGGCGGCACGCAATCGAAAGAGTGACGATGCCGCCAAGTTAACACGCGCAAGCAACAGGAATAATGGTGAATTATCGGGTGTTCAATGAGAAATTCTCATCGATGACGCGGTGACTTCGGCGGCCAGCGCACGTGCGAAACGCTCGGCCGGACGCGACTGGTGTTCGAGCAGGACGACCGCGCGCCCCATTTGCGGCTGGCCGAACGGCAAGCGCGTGACGGGCGGCAGCCGCGCGAGCGTCGAATCGGGGAGTGCGACGATCGCCGCGCCGAGCCCTCTCGCGACCATGCGCGCGATCGTTTCCGCGCTGTCCAGCACCATCTCCTCGCGCACGCGCACGCCGATGCGGCGCAGCTCGGCGGCGATCATGCGGCCGGCCCATGCCTGCGCATCGAAGCGGATGAACGGCAGCGAATCGAGCAGCGTGACCGCATCGCGTTCCGCCTGGTCGGGCGGCGCGAGCAGCCAGAAGCGATCCTCGTACAGCGTGGTCCACGTCAGTTCCGCCGGATGCGGGCGCACGGGGCGCGTCGTGATCGCCGCATCGAGTTCGCCGGCCGCGACGCGGTTCGCGAGTTCGGCCGACATCCCGGCCGACACGTGCACGCGCAGCCGTGGGTGCGCCGCGCGCAGCGCGAGCAGCGCGTCGGGCAGCGGGCCGGACAGCGCGGTCTGGATCGCGCCGATCCGCAGGCGGCCGACCAGCTTCTTCTCGTCGCTGAGCGCATCGGGAATCCGGTCGACCAGCGCGAGCACCTGCTCGGCCTGCGCCAGCAGGATGTTGCCGGCCTCGGTGAGCACCGGCTGCCGGCGCGAGCGATCGAACAACTGCACGTTGTATTCGCTTTCGAGCGTCTTGATCTGCAGGCTCACCGCCGATTGCGTGAGGCCGATGGCTTCGCCGGCGCGCGCGAATGTGCGGTGTCGGGCGATGGCGACCAGCGTTCTGAATGCGCGTAATGACATGGGCGGGCGGAGGTGGGCAGAAGCAGCCGTGTGCGAAGCGGATCCCGGCTGGCGCGATTTGCAGCGCGTTGCGGGAAACCGTTCACAGGGCCGCCGCCAGGGTTCGCGACATCATGCCCGCGCGTCCCGAATCGGGCAACCGGCGTGCATGGCGTGCGCTGCGAGTCGTCGATGAGTCGCGAGCGTTCGGGGATTCCCTGGAATGACGGTTTGATTTCTGGAATGCTTTAGCCGGACAAGCGAGTGGTGCCGTACCGGCGTGTCGAGCGATGCTGCACGCCGGCGCAATGTGTCGTCCGCGGCGCCTTACACCCACAGCCGATACATCCAGAACGATTCGTCCTCGATGAAACGTTGCGTGAATTCGCTCGGCGAGAACCCCGTGATGCGCTTGACCTCGCGGCTCAGGTGCGCTTGGTCGGCGAACCCTTCGTCCAGCGCCAGCGTGGCCCAATTGAACGCGGCGCCGGCTTCGTACCGGTCGCGCGCCGCGAAGAACGCGCTTTCTGTCCTGACGAGCGTTTGCCATTCGCGCAGCGATCGGCCGCTGTAGGTCTTGATCCGCCGCTCGACCTGCCGCGGGCTATGGGTATCCCGCCATTCGCGCGCCTGCAGTGCGAGGCGCTCGACCCAACTGCGTCCCGCATTGCGTAGCGACGACAGCGGCGTCGCGGGCCGTAACGCCTGCCAGCGCGGTGCAAGATGACGTTCGATCGCCGCCAGCGCATCGGCATCGCGGTCCGCGCCGGCCAGCGCGTCGAGCAGCGGATGCCAGTCGTGGCCGAGGCACGCATGGGCGTCGAGCACGCGATCGTGGATGTCCGCCAGCGCGACGCCGAACAGCGCCCGTGCCGCATCGGCGGTGAAGCAGATCATGCCGATCCGTCCGCCCGTCGGCGCCCAGGCCACGGTAGGGGCCGAATGGCTGCCCGACAGTGTCACGGCGGCACCGAAGGGGCGCCACCGGGGCCCGTCGGCCGTGTGTTCGACGAAGCCCACGTCGAGATCCCGATACCACGACACGCACACGAGCGGCGTGGCCGGAAAATGCGAGAGCCGCTGCGCGTCGCTCAATGCGACCCCGCGCGTGTCGTGCAACACGATCGCGACCACCGCGCCCTGCAGGGCAGCCGGCGCCGGGTACAGCCGTCCATGCGGCGCCCGCCCGTCGCCCGGCGCGCGAGGGGCGCGTGCCAGCGGATCGGGGCACGACAGCGGGATCGATGACGGGGCGGGGAACATGACGCTGGAGTATAGGGAGCGGCCCGACGCGTGTCGATGTCGTTTGCGTTCAAGACCGCCGCCATGCCGGTGCGGACAATCCGGCCCATGAACACGCGATCCACATCCTCATGTCCATTCCATACGGGCGCTGCTTCGGCGCCCGTGCTTCACCCGCCCGGCGTATGGCCGCCGGGGCCGCGTGCCGGCCTGACGGGTTGGGGGCTGCTGCGCGCGATGTCGCGCGACCTGCTCGGCACGCTGGCCGGCTGGCAGCGCGCATACGGTGACGTCGTGCACGTGCGCGTGTGGCCCGAGCATGCGGTGGTCGTGACCGATCCCGCGCTCGTGCGCGAACTGCTGGTCACGCATCACGATGCGCTCGGGCGCTGGGAGCGTGCCGTCCGCGTGTTTGCGGAGGTCCACGGCCATAGCGTGCTGATCGCCGAAGGCGACGCGTGGCGCGACAAGCGGCAGGCGTTGCAGCCGAATTTCATGCCGAAGGCGGTGCAGACGTTCGTGCCGTCGATCGCGGCGACGGCCGGACATGCGCTTGCGCAGTGGCCCGCGCGCGATCCGGACTGGCCGATCGAAAGCGCGCTGACGTCGCTGGCGATGGACGTGATCATGCGCACGATGTTCTCCGACGCGATCGGCGACGACGCACGTGCGGCCGAGGAAGCCGTGCGAGCGGTGAGCGCGGCGGCCAACGCCGATTTCTACTGGCCCGCGAGCACGCCGGACTGGGTACCGTGGAAGCGCGGCAAGGCCCGGGCGATGGCCGTGCTGAACGGGCTGATCGACCGGCAACTGCATGCGCGTCTCGACCTGCCGGCGCGAGCGTGGCCCGACGATCTGCTGTCGCGCTTGTTGCGGCTGCATCGGGACGACGCGCGGCGCTGGCCGCTGCAGGCCGTGCACGACGAATGCATGACCGCGTTCCTCGCGGGCCACGAAACGACGGCCGGGGCACTGACCTGGTGGGCGTGGTGCATGGCGACGAATCCGGCGGCGCAGGCCGCCGCGCGCGATGAAGTGTCACGCGTGCTGGGCGGTTGCGCACCGTCCGCCGAGACGCGAGCGTCGTTACGCTACCTGACGCACACGCTCGAGGAAACGCTGCGCCTGTATCCGTCCGCGCCGATCCTGATCAGCCGCCGCGCGTCGCGACCGATCGTGCTGGGGCCGTGGCAGTTTCCCGCGCGGACGCTGTTCATGCTGCCGCTGCAGCTCATGCAGCGCGATGCGAGAGGGTTCGACGCGCCCGACGTGTTTCGCCCCGAGCGTTTTGCCGACGACGCGCCGGCTGCGCCGCGCGGAAGCTACATGCCGTTCGGCACAGGCCCGCGCGTGTGTCTCGGGCAGCATCTGGCAATGACGGAAATGACGGTCGTCGCGGCGATGATCCTGCAGCGCTACGCATTGTCGGCGCCGCCCGGCATGAAGCCGCCGCGGCCGGTGCTGAACGTGACGCTGCGGCCGGACCGGCCACTGCATCTCGCGATCGCGCCGGCGGCGGATGGGCGTTCCGCGTGATGCGCACGGCGCGGCCGGGCGAGCGGGCCGCTGAGTCGACGACAGATATCGAACGCGACGGCAGGCTCGGCCGATTCGCGTGTCGCGAACGCTTGCTGTTCGCGACACGCAACGAAATCGAATCGTCGGAACGTAAACGCGTGCCGGCCGCTGCGTTCGGCGCCACTGGCGCGGCATCGCGCAGCACCTATGCTTGAAGGGCCCAGGCCGGGCGCAGCCCAAGGAGGATGGTCATGCGCATGCTTCTCAACATACGAATCCCTCACGAGCCGTTCAACACGCTGGTGCGCGACGGCAGCGTCGGCGACGTGATCGGGCGAATACTCGAAGCGGTCAAGCCGGAGGCCGTGTATTTCACGGAGCAGAACGGCGGGCGCGGGGCGGTCGTGATCATCGACCTGAATGATCCATCGCAGATCCCGGCGCTCGCGGAGCCTTGGTTCCTGATGCTGAACGCGGACTGCGAGTTCCGCGTGGTGATGTTGCCGGACGATCTCAAGAACGCCGGGCTCGCGCAGATCGGTGCGAAGTGGAAGTCGACGTAGACATAGCGGACATCAGCGCATGACGATGCCCCTGCTCGAGACCCGTGCAGGCGGCTTGGCGCGCCGGCTATCGCGCAGGCTGCGACGGTTCGGCGTTCGCTGTTTGCGTGTCTTTCGGCCGTAATAGCAACAGCAGGCCGCTCAGTGCCGCCGCCGCGACGAACACGAAAAAGAACTGTCCGTTCCATTGGCGCAGGCTGTCGGACGCCACGCCGCCGTGACTCCCGGCCGAGGCGCCGGCTTCCAGCAGGAACGTGAAGACGGCCGGCACCGGCGCGGAGCCCAGGTAGGCGAGGAACGCGAACTGCAGCCGGCCGCGGGTCAGGATCGACCAGACGTTCTTGCCCATCAGGCAAGCGACCAGCACCGCCGGCGGGATGAGCACGATCGATACGGCACTGATCGCGCACAGCAGCAGCCAGCCAAGTCCGATGATCGGAATGAGCGACATGAATCGGGGCTCCTGTTGTCGGGCAATCCTGTTGTCGACGGTGCATCCGCATCGGCGTTACCGGATGACCCCGGCATGCGGCGCTTCACGGAGTGTGCCCGATTCCACGCCGGTTGCCATCCGCCGGCACCGATGCAGTCATCCGGCCGCGTCTTCCCCCAGCGCCTGGATGAAGCGCGAAAACAGCTCGGGCTGCGACGAAATCCCGAGCTTCGCGTACAAATGCCGCCGGTGCACCTTCACCGTTTCGGGGGATATCGCCAGCCGCTCGGCAATCGCCTTCGACGAATTGCCGCGCAGCACCATTCGCGCGATCGACATCTCTCGATCGGTCAGCACGCCCGCGCCGAAGCGGGCAAGCGCCTGCTCGACCCGCGCGCCGAGATCGGCATCGGGCGTCGCGCGCGCCGCGTCGCCCACCAGCCGCCAGTGCTGCCGGATCGACGCGAGCACCCACGGCATCGCGGCCGTCAGCTTGCCGAGCGGCTCGACGTCGAACCGCGTGCCCGCACCGAGCGACAGCGACAGCAGCATGTCGGCGTTCGGCCGCACGAGGATCTGGATCTCGTCGTCGCCGACCGCGTCGCGGAAGTAGCTCAGGAAATATTCGCTCTGCCGGAACAGGTCGGGCGCGACTTCCTCGAGCCGGTAGCAGCCGTCGGCTAGCCCGTCGTGCGCGGCCTGCAGGAACGGGTCGAGCAGATACACGCCGTTCAGGTAGAGCGGCACGGGCGATGCGGCATCGGTGCCGCCCGTGTCGTATTCGTCGAGCACGAGCGGCACGCCGTCGCGGCCGATCGCGGTCGCGAGCGCGTTGTCGAACGGCACCATTTCATTGAGCAGCAGCACCAGGAACCGCCAGAAGCGCGGCTGGCCGAGATGATCGATTGCGCGGCCGAGCGCCTGGTGCATCGCGATTTCGGAAAAGAGACGATCCATACCACCACCGGAAGGGCGTAACACGAAGGGGGAATAGCGGTCCTGAAATTGGCTTCCTAGACTGCCACGCAATCAATCGGGCCCGAGTATGGGCGTTCAAAAAAAAGTGGCAAAGGATTGGCCCAAGCACAGGAGAACGAAATGGCGATGATGTCGGAATCGACGGGCACGCTGCAAGCGGCGCCTGCAACGGAAGACGCGCCGCGCGCGCTGTCGCAGACGCTCAGCGTGCGCGATGCGGTGATGATCACCGTATCGGGCGTGACGCCCGCGAGCTCGATCTTCGTGATCGCGCCGTTCGCGATCCAGCAGGCCGGCAGCGGCGCCGTGCTGTCGTTCCTGCTCGGCGGCGTGCTCGCGCTGGCGTTCGCGCTCTGCTATGCGGAGCTGAGCGCCGCGCACCGCAGCGCGGGCGGCGAGTACGTGATGGCCAAGCGCGTGTTCGGCACGCTGCCCGGCTACCTGACCTTCATCACGGTGCTGTCCGTCAGCGTGTTCATCCCGGCCGTGCTCGCGAGCGGCGCCGCGCCCTACCTGAACAACGCGCTCGGCACGCATTTCAGCAACCAGTCGGTCGCGCTGACGATCGTGCTGCTCAGCTATCTGCTCGGCATGCTGAACATCAAGACGAACGCGTGGATCACGGGCGCGTTTCTCGTCGTCGAGATCGGCGTGCTGATGCTGATCGCGGGCCTCGGCTTCGGTTCGCCGCATCGCGGCGCCGACGCGCTGATCGCGCCGGTCGTCGCGAGCGGCAACGCGCTCGTGCCGGCGACGCTGGCCGCGATCGTCCCGGCGATCGGCACGGCGATCTTCTGCTACAACGGCTTCGGCTCGGCCGCCTATCTCGCGGAAGACCTGCGCGGCGGCAACCGCAATGTCGCGAAGGCGGTGATCTACTCGCTGCTCGTGATCCTCGTCGTCGAACTGATTCCGCTCACCGCGATCGTGCTCGGCGCGCCGTCGCTGACCGAGCTGACGAAGAGCGCCGACCCGATCGGCTATGTCGTGCGCTCGCTGAGCAACCCGGCCGTGTCGCGCGTGGTCAGCGGCGGGATCTTCCTGTCGGTGTTCAACGCGATCATCGCGATCGTGATCACGATGGGCCGGCTGCTGTACAGCAGCGGCCGGCACGCGCTCTGGTCGCGCACCTGCAACCGCGCCTTCTCGACGATCCATCCGCGCTTCGAATCGCCTTGGCTCGCCACGATCGCGCTCGCGGTGCCGTCGGCGGGGCTCGTGTTCGTGTCGAGCCTCGACGAACTGACCGCGTTCACGGTCGACCTGCTGCTGCTGATCTATCTGGTCGTCGGGCTGGCCGCGCTCGCGAGCCGCTTCGTGCGCCGTGACGTCGAACATCATTACCGGATGCCGTTGTGGCCCGTGACGCCGCTCGTCGCGGTAGCCGGCGCCGCGTATACGCTCTACACCACGCTCGCAACGGCCACGAAACCGACCGACCTGATCATCATCGCGGGGCTGCTGGTCACGGCACTCGTGATGTATGTGGTCTGGGCGCGCCACAGCGAAGCCTTCCGCACGCTCTGAGCGCGGGATCGAAAGCTTGCCGTACCGAATCATCGAAACACCGAACCATTGAAAGACGGGAGGAATTGCATCATGCGCACGAGGGATCTCGGCATCCGCATCGGACTCGGCACGCCGGGCCGCTTCAACGCGATCACGGACGTTCCGGGCGTGCGGGTCGGACATTGCACGCTGAACGTCGAGAACGGCGACGCGTCGATCTGCACCGGCGTCACCGTCATCGAGCCGCGCGCGGGCGCCGCGCACGATTCGCCGTGCTTCGCGGGCGTGCACGTGCTGAACGGCAACGGCGACGCGACGGGGCTCGAATGGATCCGCGAGGCCGGCCTGCTGACCACGCCGATCGCCTATACGAACACGCACAGCGTCGGCGCGGTGCGCGATGCGCTCGTCGCGAACGAGCGCGAAGCGGCGGCCGGCCGCGTGTACTGGTGCATGCCGGTCGTGATGGAAACCTACGACGGGCTGCTGAACGACATCTGGGGGCAGCACGTGAGCGCCGCGCATGTGCAGCGCGCGCTGGCCGCCGCGCAGTCGGGGCCGGTTGCCGAAGGCGGCGTGGGCGGCGGCACGGGGATGATCTGCCACGAGTTCAAGGGCGGCATCGGCACCGCGTCGCGCGTGCTCGCGGCCGAGGCGGGCGGCTGGACCGTCGGCGCGCTCGTGCAGGCGAACTACGGCGTGCGCGAGATGCTGCGCGTGGCCGGCTACCCGGTCGGCGAAGTGCTGCGGCACGTGCCTTCGCCGTTCCGCGCGCCGGACGCGCAGGGCGAGGCCGGGATGGGCTCGATCGTCGTGACGATCGCGACCGACGCGCCGTTGCTCCCGCACCAGTGCACGCGTCTCGCCCAGCGCGCGAGCGTCGGGCTGGCGCGCGTCGGCGGCGGCACGGAGGATTCGAGCGGCGACATCTTCCTGGCGTTCGCCACGGGCAACGACGGCCTGCCGGCGGCGAACTACGGCAGCAAGGGCGCGTCGACCACGGGCGTGAAGATGGTCAACAACGACCATATTTCCGCGCTGTTCGTGGCGGCGGCGGAAGCGGTGGAGGAAGCGATCGTGAATGCGCTCGTCGCGGGCGGCGACGTCGAGTCGCGCGGGGCGCGGGTCGAAGGGCTGGGGCAGGCGCGCTTGCTGGATGCGTTGCGCGAGGTGGGCTGGCGGCCGGGGCGCGGCGCCTGAAACGGCATGCGCCGCTTCAATCGAAGCGGCGCGCAGGGGAGCGGCGATGCGGCGATCGGCCGGGCCGCCGCTCGCCCATGGATGCAACGCGGGCGGTGCGGGCCTGGCCGTGACGACGCGGCGTCATGCTCAGCTGCCGAAGTAGATGTTGCAGAAGCTGACGGGGCCGACACACGCGTTCGGGTCTTCCTGCTTCGATTGCGAACGATCGACGCGGCCGGCGGCCTTCACGGCTTCGGCGCGGTTCGCCTGTTGCGGTGCGGCGTCTGCCGGTGCCGGCTGTGCGTGAGCAACAGCAGCGGTGAGCGACAGGGCAACGAGGGCGAGGTGCAGCGGCTTCATTTTGGTTTCTCCTGGGTGGGTGCCAGTCTCGCTGGCAGTGAGGAAACTATAGGCTCGCACTGCTTAAAGATTAATCACCGCGGCTGTAGAGCTTATTTCCATCCGGAACAAGGATCCCGTTGCGCGCGCACCGATCGTCAATGGCGGTGCCGGTTGAATGGCGCATCCTTGTCCAGCAGCGCGCTGCGCATGAAGTGCAGGCAGCCGACGATGCGCTGCATCCGGTGCCGCTCGTTGGGCACCGCATACCACGCCTGCAGCGTGTGCTGCGCCGCGCGGATCGCCAGGTTCACCGATTTCAGCGTGCGCGCGTGGTGGCCGGGCGTCGGGTCGTCGAAGAAGCGCGGCAACTCGTGCAGCACCGCGTCGATCGAGCCGGTCCAGCGCAGCGTTTGCGGCGGTTTCGATGCGCAGAACGCGTTCAGTTCGTCGCGCAGGTCGATCACCGCGTGGCCGACCTCGAGCGTCGACAGCATCCAGCGCAGCGCATCGCGATGCTGTCGCGTGCGCCGCACGAGCAGCGTGCGCAGTTGCGCCATCAGGTCGTGCGTGCTTGACTGGAAGCGCTGCGCGAGGCGCTCCGTCGGCCCTTCGCACGCCAGCGTGACCTGGCGGCGCAGGTCGTGCGCGATGCGACCCGTGAGCCACGGCATGTGGGTAGGAAAGACGACCGCGAACACGAGCGAGCACGCGAGCATCGCGACGACGATCGCCAGCCCGTTGTTGATCAGCACCTCGGGTGTATAGGCGATCACGTTGTCGGGCCCCGCGAGCAGGCAGAAGAACACCGCGAAGCCGATCCCGTAGCCGGACAAGCCCGGCCGCATCGCGAGAAACGCGCCGAGGCCGAGCACCGGCGCGAGCGCGGCGCACAGCAGCGGGAACCCTTCGATGTTCGGATACACGTAGCACAGGAACACATAGCCGACCGCAGTCGCGAACGCCGCGCCGACGCTCATCTGCGCGACGAACTTCGGCGCGCGCGGCGACGTCGAGCTGAGCGCGCACGCGATCGCGGTGGCGATCACGGCGAGCGGGCCGCTCGGCCATTCAGAGGCGAGCCAGAACGCGCTCATCGCGCCGACGGCGACGATCGTGCGCAGGAACGCGAACCCGACGAAGAACGAATTGGTCTTCACCGCGTAGTGCGTGACCGAGCGCTCGAACGCGTGATCGTCCTGGTCGAGCGATGCGTAGGTGTCGGCGTAGCCGAGATATTCGCCGATGAAGCGGTACAGCAGCTCGATCGCGGTATCGAAGTCGAGCAGGCCGCCGGCAGCGTGCTCCTCGATGGTTCGCCGCGATGCACGCGCGGCTTTCGGCAACGCGCTGTGGAAGCGGCGCAGTTCGAGCAGTGCGCCGGTGGCCGGCGCGATGCCGCGCTGCCGCTCGTCGCGCAGTGCGGCGAAGCGCTGCGCGAGCGCATCGACGTGCGGCGCCAGCGCGTCGAGCACCGCGTCGGAGCCATTGGCGCGCAATCGCTTGATGAGCTGGTGCAGCGCATGCAGCCGCGTGCACGCGTTCATGAACTCACTGTTCAGCCGCGCGAGGCGGCGGCTGCGCGCGCGAATGTGCGGATCCTCGAACGACGCGAACGCGCGGTTGGCCTCGAAGCCGACGATGTCGTCGACGAAATCGGCGAAGCGCCGCTCGAAATCGCCGCGCGCGACGTCGCCGGCGAGCGCGCCGGCCGTGAACGCCGCGAACGTCGCGTGGCGGGTGCCCAGCGAACGCATCAATGCCTTCGCGGAGCTGAGCGGCAGGATCAGCGCGCTGACCGCACCCGAGCACGCGATGCCGAGCGCGACCTCCGCGGCGCGGGTGAGCGCGGACTGGAACAGCGTCTGCGGGGTCATCACGGACGGCAGGCCGATCAGCGCGGCCGTATAGCCGGCGAGCACGAAGCCGTACCAGCGAAAGTGGCGGTTGCGCACCGCGAGCGCGATGCAGGTGCCGATCCACAGCGTGATGCCGGCCATGTACAGCTCGGGCTGCTGCGCGAACAGCCCGCCGAGCGCGAGTGCGGCGACGAGGCCGGCCGCCGTGCCGAGCACGCGGTAGAAGCTCTTCGCGAACACCATCCCCGACAACGGCTGCATCAGCACGAACACGGTCGTCATCGCCGTGCGCGGCTGCGACATCTCCAGGCGCATCGCGATGCCCATCGCGAGGAGCGCCGCGAACACGGTTTTCGCGAGGTGCAGCCAGATCAGCCCGTCGCTTGCGGCCCAGTCGCGTGCCGCGTCGCCGAGTGGATCGAGCCAGGTCCTCCATCGTGCCGGTTCGATGGAATGACGCTCGATCACAGGTTGTGGCTTCATGAAAAGAGGGGGCCGGTACGGGGCCTGGCGAGGTGCCTGGCACGTCCGAACGGGTCCGTTCGACTGTTGAGGCGCCGATTGTAGGAGTGCGGCGCCCGCGCATTAACGCAGCTGCGGGGAAACGATAGTTGCAGCCGGAGTAACAATCTGTCGCATCCCGTGGAGGAAAATAGCGGCTCCGCTACAGGTTGCTCACAGGAATGGATACCCTACAAAACATGCGGGTGTTTTCGCGCGTCGTCGAGACGGGCAGTTTCACCGCCGCCGCGCAATCGCTGAATTCGACGACGGGCGCGATGTCGCGCGCGGTGTCGGAGCTCGAGGCGCGCCTGCGCACCCGTCTGATGAATCGTTCGACGCGCCGTCTCGCGCTCACGTCGGCCGGCGAAAGCTATCTGCGGCGCTGCCGCCAGATCCTCGCCGACGTCGACCGTGCGGAAGAAGAGGCGAGCTGCGCACACGAACGGCCGGCCGGTGTGCTGCGCATGCACAGCTTCGCGAGCGTCGGCCATCACTATGTGTTGCCCGCGCTGACGCGCTATCACGCGCAGTTCCCGGACGTGTCGATCGAACTGTCGCTGTCGCAGCGCATGCCCGACCTGTTCGACGGCACGAGCGACATGGCCGTCGTGACCGCGTCGTCGCTGCCCGATTCGGAACTCGTGTCGCACCTGCTCGGTTCGACCTTCAGCATCCTGTGCGCGTCGCCCGACTATGTGAAACGCCACGGCGCACCGGTGCGTCCGCAGGATCTCGCTGCGCACGCATGCCTGACGTTATGCACGCCGGCGTTCCCGACGCACGAATGGGTGCTCGAAGGGCCGGAAGGCGTCGAGCAGATCCACGTCGCGGGGCCGGTGCAGACCAATACGGCCGAATCGCTCGCCCTCGCGATCCGCGACGGCATCGGGATCGGCATGCTGCCGCTGTACTCGGCGATCGACGCATTGCGCGACGGCACGCTCGTCCGCGTGCTGCCCGCGCATATCCTGCAGAAGATGAACGTGTATGCGCTGTATCCGTCGCGCCGCTTCGTCGATGCGAAGGTGCGGACCTGGGTCGAGATGCTGCGGGCCCAGGTGCCGGGGATGATCGCGCGCGACGTCGAGATGCTGAACGCGATCGATCGCGAACCGCAGGCCGCCTGAGCGGCGGGCGCGCACCGGCGCATTGCCAAGCTGCCGGCGTCTTCTCTTCAAGCCAATCAAGCGAACGCAACCGAGCCGCGCCTGCATGACATCGTTCATGCGGGCGCGGCGCTTCGTCATGCCGTTACAGCGCAGGCTTGGCCGCCGCGCCCGATTCCGTCGTCGGTGCGCCGGCGTGGCCGTAGGCGGCCTGCGCCGCCTTTTGTTCCGCGAGACGCTTTTCGTGAAGTCGTTCCTGCGCCGCCATGATGTCGTCCGGATAGTTGTTGACTTCGCCGCGCGCCGGGTTGTAGCCGACCGACTCGAGATCGATCAGCTCCTGCAGCACTTGCGCGCGCGTGACGGGCGACTGGGCCGACTGGGCGAAAGACAGGGCCGGTGCAGCGAGCAGGACGGCAGCGGCGGCGGTAACGACGAGCGATTTCACGAGGTTCTCCTGGGGACGGGGTGGGCGGCCGGTTCGACGCGCGATGCGTGACCGCGACCTTTGCAGGCAGTCTACGCAGCGCCCGCGCGCGCAAAAACCCCGATTCCAGGCAGGCTGCTTTCCAGATGACACAACATTGATGGAGGCCGCCCGCGGCCGGCGAACCCGCGTGCGAACGCAGGTTCGTGGCCGGCGGGCGACGACGCATCGCGCCGGTCAGAAGCGCGTGCGCATGCCGATCGTGCCGACGATCTGGTTCGCCGTGCTCGATGCGCCGCCCGAGCCGTTGATGAACGCCTGGTAGCCGCGGCCTGCTGCGTGCTGGTACATCGCTTCCGCGTAGACGTCCGTGCGGCGCGACAGCTTGTAGACGGCCTGCAGGTCGACCTGGTGCCATTTCGGATCGGTGCCGTGCTTGCTGTCGGGGTTCGACACGCTCGCGTCCGTGTACACGTAGGCCGCGCCGAGGCTGACGGCCGGCGTCACCGCATAGCGCACGTTCACGTCGTAGTTGTTGAACGCGACCTGGCCGGTCGAGCCGAACGAACCCGTGTTGTCGTACTGCGAACGCGTATAGACGAAGCCGACGGTGGCCGGGCCGAACCCGTAGCTGATGCCGCCGCCGTACGAACGCATGCGGTCCGAGCCGATCGACCAGCCGCCCTGGTTCAGGCTCTTTGCTTCGGCCGCATCGGTCGCGCCGGGGCTCGCGCTCGTCGAGCCCTTCGTGCCGTTCATCTGCAGGTACGCGCCGGCCAGTTTCAGCGGGCCGTTCGTGTAGCTCGCCGCGACGCTGTACGCGCGGTTCGCGCCGAAGTTGGTCGCGTTCGAGAACGCGACCATCGCGCCGACCTTGAAGCCCGCATAGGTCTCGCTCGTGTACTTGACCGCGTTGTTGATGCGCAGCGAGTGGTTCAGGTTGTCGTTGTCGAACGGATGCGCGAAGCTCGCGTCGCCGAGGTCGCCGGCCGTGGCCGACAGCGGCGCGACGAAGTCGACCATCGTGTCGTACTGGCGGCCGAGCGTCAGCGTGCCAAAGCCGTTCTGGCTCAGGCCGACGTACGCGTGGCGGCCGAACAGCTTGCCGTCCTGCCCGAGCCCGCCGTTGTTCACGTTGAAGCCGTTCTCGAGCACGAACAGCGCCTTCAGGCCGCCGCCGAGATCCTCGGTGCCGCGAAACCCGACGCGGCTGCCGTTGACGGTGCCGCTGTTCAGGCGCCACAGCGACGCGCCGTTCGCGTTGTTGGTGTAGACGATGCCGGCGTCGATCAGGCCGTACAGCGTGACCGAGCTCTGTGCGTGAGCGAGCGGGGCGAACAGGGCGGCGGTGCATGCGCCGGCGATGAGGGTTTTTTTCAAGTCAGGGCTCCTGCGTGTGGGACTGGGAACGAAGGTTCGGCGCAAGTGTAGGGGCGCATCGCGCGCGCAAGGCCGCCGGGGCCGCGAGCGGACCTTTCCGGATCCCGCAAGAGTCCTTCACAAAACTGACACGAGGCGCCGCGCGCGCGTGACGCCGGCGGTTTTTGCGTGGTCGCACGCGGCTGGCATCCGTTCATCGAGGCGTGCCTGTCGCGTCGCTGCAACATGCGCGGCGTGCGGTACGGCGGTTGATCGGCGTGTCCGGCGAATCTCGTCGTGCTTGATGCGGACAGCGACGACGAAGCGGTGCGGCGGCAGGCCAAGGCCACGCTGTCGATCCGCCAGGGGAAAGCGATCCTGCGGCGCGAACCTGAGCGGGTCATATATCCGGATTGAGGTGAACGGCGGGCGACTTGGGCCCGCCAGACGCCATGTATTCGAGAAATGCATCAGTCGATTCTAAAAATACGTTTGTCTCATGATGGGCGCCGGCCTACGATGCGGTCCTGACGGCGGCGCGCGTGTTGCGCGCCGTCCTTTCGATTCCAATCGCCGACCCCAATGCGCCCCGATCTCCCGTCCGCCCCCGCATCCTCCTCGCCGGCCGCCAGCCCGTTCGCGCGCGTGGCCGTCGTCACGATCCTGACCGGCATCGGCGCGGGCCTCGGCGGCATGCTGCTCGCGCTGCTGCTGCATGCGATCCAGCATGTTGCGTACGGCTACAGCGTCGCGCACGTGATCGGCACCGAGAGCTTCCTCACCGGCGTGACCGGCGCCGATCCGCTGCGCCGCCTCGCGGTGCTGGTCGTCTGCGGGATCGTTGCCGGCGGCGGCTGGTGGGCGTTGCACCGGTATGGCCGGCCGCTCGTCAGCATTCGCCGCGCAGTGCGTGCAGCCGATCCGCGGATGCCGGTCGTCAGCACGACGGTTCATGCGCTGCTGCAGATCGTCACCGTCGCGCTCGGCTCGCCGCTCGGCCGCGAAGTCGCGCCGCGCGAGATCGGTTCGCTGCTTGCCGGGCGGCTTGCGCATGCGGCGGGGCTCACGCCCGACGACTGCCGGCTGATGGTCGCGTGCGGTGCCGGTGCGGGGCTCGCTGCCGTCTATAACGTGCCGCTCGGCGGCGCGATCTTCGTGCTCGAAGTGCTGCTCGGCACGTTCGAACTGCGTGCGCTGGTCGTGGCGGTCGCGACGTCGGCGATCGCCGCGGCCGTTGCGTGGATCGGCCTCGGCAACGAACACCAGTACACGGTGCCGCCGTTCGTGCTGAGCTCGCCGCTGGTGGCGTGGTCGATCGTCTGCGGTCCGCTGTTCGGCCTTGCCGCGTACGGCTTCGTGCGGCTCACCACACGTGCCCGGGCGAACGCGCCGAAAGACGGGCGGTTGCCGGTGCTCG
The DNA here is from genome assembly GCF_030482505.1 of Burkholderia sp. AU45274. Lineage (NCBI taxonomy): Bacteria > Pseudomonadati > Pseudomonadota > Betaproteobacteria > Burkholderiales > Burkholderiaceae > Burkholderia > Burkholderia sp. AU45274. The sequence goes on from NZ_JAUJQE010000001.1 coordinate 1,257,902, forward strand.
CACTGATCAACTTCACGATGATCGGCGTGCTCGCGATGGGGCTTCCGCCCTTGCTCGGCAACGGCAAGGGCCCGGCGTCGCTGGGCTTCGACGGCACGTTGACGATCGGCTTCGCCGCGGCGCTGCTCGTGCTGAAGGTGTTGATCGAGGCCAGCAGCTTGCGCGCGGGTGCGGAAGGGGGCCTGTTGACACCGGGCCTCGCGAACGGCGCGCTGCTCGGCGTCGTGCTCGGCGGGCTTTGGAGCCTCGTATGGCCGGGCGCGTCGATCGGCGGGTGCGCACTGATCGGCGCGACCGCGTTCCTCGCCGCGTCGATGCAGATGCCGATCACGGCGGTCGTGCTGCTGCTCGAATTCACGCGCGCGGACCACGACAGCCTCGTGCCGATGCTGCTTGCCGTGGCCGGCTCGCTCGTTGCGTACCGGTTCATGCAGCTGCTGGCGGAGCGGCGCGAATACGCGGTCGCGACGGTGCGTGCGCGCGCGCATCGGTGACGGCGCGTTAGCGCGGCGAACTCGTTCGAATCCTTCGCATGCGGCGCCTGGGGCGCCGCATGCTGTTTCTTGCTCCCTCGTTTCCCGGTTGCATCGCTGCGCTTACCAATCCAACTTACGGTCTCGATGCAGATGGTATTGACGTTCCTCTTCCTTTAAAAGCGAGGAATTCCCACAACTGGCGATGCACGTCCGCATCGGAGAATGTTCAGCGCAGCGTTGATATCACGATCATGCTCGACACCACAGTCACTGCAGGCCCACTCTCTTATTCGCAGTCCCGCGATACCTTTCGGCCGCGTCGTGCTGTCTTTCGATCCGCACGCCGAACAGGACTGGGTAGAACCGCTTTCGTCGACTTCCTCGAACGTGGCCCCGTGCGCGATCGCTTTGTAGCGGAGCTTGTTTCGGAAGGACGACCAGGATGCGTCGTAGACGCTCTTCGCCATCCTGGTTCTGGCGAGTTTGGCGGCCGACACGTTGCCAACCGCGATGTAATCGAAACGCCGCACCAGATCGAGCGCGAGCTTATGCTGGAAATCGGCACGGGCATTCGCCACCTTGGCGTGCAGCTTCGCGATATGCCGCTTGTGCTTTCGTGCCCGTTGCGCTTTCGCCAGCTTTTCCGCCGCTCGTCGACCGAACCGATCGTTAGGCAGTTTCTCGCCGGTCGAAAGTGTGGCGAAGTCTTTCAGGCCGAGATCGATGCCGACGCCGGAACGGACCGGGCGGGCCTGCACATCGGGCATCTCGATCACGATGTTCAGAAACCAGTTGCCGCGTGCATCCTGCGCAAAGTTGGTCCCGTCCTTGATCTTGCCTTCGGGAAGCGGTCGGCTGTTGAACACGCGAAAGGTGTTGCCGGCGAAACGGAACGCGTCACCCTCACGCTTCAGGTCACGGCCCTTCAGCGGCACCCAGCCCAGCGATTTCCTGCCGCGATAGCGCAGGTAGGGCCGACGGTGTTGGCTGCGCGACTTCGCGTATTGCTCGCAGGTTGCGTTGACGGTGCCCGAGTGGATGCCGAGTTCCTTGCTGGCACCGGTCGTCAACACGTTCAGGTCGAAACCCGTCGGCCACTTCTTGCGCCACTTGAGCGCGTGCTTTTGCGTGTCGTTGCAGAAGTTCCAGACGTAGTTCACCGCACGGCTCTGCTTGTTAAGCAGGCCATTGAGCGACTTCACCCGGTAGCGATAGACAACAATCATGCTGATCACTCTAGCGTTCGAGTGCTTTCTGTCAACGGTGCATTATTTCCTGATCGTAACCGGTGAGTTTTTATTGGGTGATTGAAGTCGCGTACAACGAACGAGTGTGCGAGTCTGGACTCAATTGCGTGACAGCATGGCATCCCGCTCGTGCCCGTGCCGCAACGCGAGGCTGGCGAACGCCGCGATGACGAGCGCGGCCGCCAGCAGCGTCAACCCGTTCTTCGCATTGCCGGTGGCCTGTTCGATCGCACCGACGACGGTCGGTCCGACGAAGCCGCCGAGCAACCCGCACGTATTCACCAGTCCGAGTCCGCCGGCCAGAGCGTTACCGGCGAGCCGCGACGCGGGAAACGTGAAGACGATCGACTGAACGACGAAGAACATGAAGGCGGCCACGCACACGCACAGGAGCCCCGCGGCAGGCGACGCATGCGCGGCGCCGACCATTCCGGCCGCCATCACGACCAGCCCCGCACACAGCATCCGGCGCGAATGCCGCGACTCGCGCGCAAAGCGCGGCAGCGTGGCGGCGCCGCACGCGGCGGCGAGCCAGGGCAGCGCGGTCAACAACCCGACCGCGAACGGCGAGAAGCGTCCCGATGCGCCGATGATGCCCGGCAGGAAGAAAATCACCGTGTAGATGGTCAACTGGTGGCAGAAGTACACGAAGATCGCGAGCCAGATCTGCGGATCGCGCAGCGCGGTGCCGAATGCATGGCCGCCGTGCGCGCCGGCGCCCGCATTCTGCTCGGCGGCCAGCGTGCGTTCGAGCGCACGCCCGGTTTCCGGGGAGAGCCACGGCGCGGTGCTCGGACGATCCGGCAGCCGTGTCCACACGACGAATGCGAGCAGGATCGCCGGAATGCCTTCGACGACGAACAGCCATTGCCAGCCGTGGAAGCCGAGCGTGCCGTCGAGCTCGATGAGCGCGCCGGCCAGCGGCCCGCCGACGATGTTTGCGATGCACACGCCCAGCAGGAAATAGCCGGTTGCGCGCGCACGCTCCTCGCGGCCGAACCAGTACGTCAGGTACAGCATCACGCCGGGAAACAGGCCGGCTTCGGCGGCCCCGAGCAGCAGGCGCATCACGTAGAACGACGTCTCGCCGCTGACGAACGCCATCGCGACCGATAGTGCGCCCCACGTAATCATGATCCGCGTGATCCAGAAGCGCGCGCCGACGCGATGCATGATCAGGTTGCTCGGAATTTCGAAGAGCGCATAGGTCAGGAAGAACAGCCCCGCGCCGAGTCCGTACGCGGCCGATGAAATGCCGAGATCGACCCCCATCGAATGTTTGGCGAACGCGATGTTGGTGCGGTCGAGGAAGCTGATCACATACGCGGCGATCAGCAGCGGCAGGAGTTTGCGGAACAGCAGCCGGTTCAGCGACGCGCTCGCGTCGCCGGCGGCGGAAGACAGGGCCTGGGCGTGATGAGTGGACATGCGGACGACTCCGGTAAGGGCGAACCGGCGCGCACGGCAAGCACGGTGCGCCGCGTTCGACAGATGCCGCTGCGATGCATGCAGCGGATGGGCAGACGACGGAGCCGCGCCGGCAGCGCTCGAACGGAGCGGGGCGATGATGGGCGTCCTGGCGCCGGCCGGCTCGGGCCGGCGCCTTGTCACTGCGCTTGCGGATTCTGGTGTTGGGGCGTTACCCGGCGATCAGAAATTCACCGCGTCGCCGCCCTTGAGCGCGAGCATCGCGCGCGCCTCGGCCGGTGTCGCGATCTCGAGCGACAGGCCCTCGAGCACCTGTCGCATTTTCAGGACCTGCGCGGCGCTCGATTCCGCGAGCGTGCCCGGCGCGATCCACAGCGAATCCTCGAGCCCGACGCGCACGTTCGCGCCTTGCGCGGCGCCGATCGTCGCGAGCGGAATCTGGTTGCGCCCGGCGCCGAGGATCGACCACACGTAATCGCTGCCGAACAGGCGGTCGGCCGTGCGGCGCATGTGCATCAGGTCTTCCGGGTGTGCACCGATCCCGCCGAGCAGGCCGAACACGCTTTGCACGAAGAACGGCGGCTTCGCGAGCCCGCGGTCGACAAAATGCGCAAGGTTGTACAGGTGCGAGATGTCGTAGCACTCGAATTCGAAGCGCGTGCCGTTCGCCCCGCAGCGCGTGAGGATCGTTTCGATATCGGCGAACGTGTTCTTGAACACGAGGTCGCGGCTCTTCTCGAGATGTTCGCGTTCCCACGGATGCTTCAGCTCGCGAAAGCGCTCGAGCATCGGGTACAGCCCGAAGTTCATCGAGCCCATGTTCAGCGATGCGACTTCGGGCTGGAAATGCAGGGCGGGCTGGAGGCGTTCGTCGACCGTCATGTGCGGGCTGCCGCCCGACGTGAGGTTGATCACCGCGTCGGTTTGCGCCTTGATGCGCGGCAGGAATTCGGCGAACACGGCCGGATCCTGGGTCGGCTTGCCGTCGGACGGATTGCGTGCGTGGAGATGCAGGATCGCTGCGCCGGCCTCGGCGGCCGCGACGGCGGCGGTTTCGATCTCGTGCGGCGTGACGGGCAGGTACGGCGACATCGACGGCGTATGGATCGCGCCGGTCGGCGCACAGGTGATGATGACTTTGCGAGCGTTGGCCATGGATGGATTCCTTTCGGTGAACGATGCAGGGTGCGTCAGAGCACTTCGACGTTGCCGCAGACGGAGATCGCTTGGCCCGTGATCCCGTGCCCGCCCGGCGAGCACAGGAACAGCGCGGTTGCGGCGATCTCGGCCGGATCGGTCATGCGCCGCAGCGAGATCTTCTCGAGATAGCGCGTCTCCATTTCGTCGTAACCGATGCCGAGCTGCTGCGCACGTGCCTGGATCACGCGGCGCATCCGCGGGCCGCGCACGATGCCGGGTTGAATGGCGTTCACGCGAATGCCGAGCGGGCCGAGTTCGATCGCGAGGCTCTTCACGAGGCCGACCACGGCCCATTTGGTTGCCGCATACGGCGTGCGGAACGCGTAACCGAGCCGGCCTGCGACCGACGACAGCGCGATGATCGCGCCGCCGTGCTTCGCGTCGCGCAGCAGCGGCACCGCGTGGCGCGCGAACTGGAATTGCGCGGTCAGGTTGATCGCGACGGTTTGTTCCCACTGCACCGGGTCGATCTCGTCGATGCCGCCGGTCGGACCGGCGATGCCGGCATTGTTGACGAGCACGTCGAGGCCGCCGAGCGTGGCCGATACGTCGGCGAACACGCGTTCGACGGCAGCCGGATCGGAGACGTCGGCCAGCGTCGCGCTGATCGCGCCGGCTCCGGCGCGCGGCGGCCGGTCGGCGAGCGCTGCAATCGCGGCTTGCGACGCGTCGCATACATGCACGTGCGCGCCGCATTCGGCGAACGCGTCCGCGATTTCAAGACCGATGCCCGATGCGCCGCCCGTCACGAGGACGCGCAGGCCGTCATAGGGTTTCAGCAGGTCGGAAGCTGTCATGCCGGGTTGTCTCCATCGTTGATGTAGTCGGATCGCGGACGCTCGCGACCGGGCGCCCGCGGCAGGCGGCCGCTACGGCTTCGCGTTCACGGTCCGCGGGGTCCGTTCCGCCCGCAGCGTCTCGGCGAGATCGTGTGCCGCGCCGCCGATGTCGAGCGCGATGCCGGCGCGCACGCCTGCGCCGTCGCGCCGTTCGAGCGCATCGACGATGGCGCGGTGCGCATCCATCGAGCGCCGCATGTGCGGGATGTCGAGCGCGACCATGTTGAGGAAGGGGCCGACGCGCATCCACAGGTTCTCGACGATCGCGAGCGTGCTTTCGCTTGCGCCGTGCGCATAGATCGCGCTGTGGAACGCGAAATTGCTTTGCAGGTAAGCGCGCGAGCGGCCTGCCTCGGCGTGAGCCTGCATCGTCTCGCAGGTCTTGCGCACGGCCGCGATCTGCGCGTCGCTCATGCGTCCGCACGCGCGTTCGGCGATGCAGCCTTCGAGTGCGATGCGCACGTCGCGCAACTCGTCGAGCATGTCGAGCGTCATCGGCGGCACGACGAGCGCGCGATTCGGGCCGTCGACCAGCGCGCGCTCGGCGTGCAGCCGGGTGAGTGCGGCGCGCACGGGCATCGTCGACGAACCGACCGCTTCCGCGACGCTGCGCAGGCTCAGCGCCTGGCCGGGCGCGAAACGGCCGCTCATCAGCGCTTCGCGCAGTTGCTGGTAGACCTTGTCGGCCATCGTTTCCTGTTCGATGGCTTTGAGGGCGGGCGGGACGATACGAGGCGCCAAGGCGGGTTCTCCTGGGTTTGATCTGCGATCTGTGATCACACTTGCGATGTGCGAATTGTGGTCGCCGGAGCGTGTGGAGTCAAGGCGAACGGGATCGGGGAAAACGAGGGGGCGAAGCAGAAGAAGGATCGGCGTCCGGCAAGTCGGCATCCTTACAAAAAACTTTCCAATCGCGCATCATGACTCCCTGATTCGATGGATTCGAAGGTATTCGTAGCACAGAGCCGTCGCGAGTCTTCGATGCGCTTCCTCGAGTCGAATTCATTACTATAACAAGGAGCCAAAGTGAAACGACCATCATTTGCCGTTGCGTGGGCGGCATCCCAGCGAATCTACGACCCGGCAAATTCCGGGGAGCGCGTCGCGAAAGTGATCGGCGGATACGTTGCGAAGAACGTCAACAATCCGAACCCGGCAGAGCAATGGAGCAATACTTGCGCGGTGAGGATGAGTTATATCCTGGGTGAAGCAGGTATGGTGATACCGCGAATCCCGGAACAAACGGTATCGGGTGGAGACAATCGGCAATACTTTTTTCGTGTCAGGGACTTGATTCGTTTTCTCGAGCAACGATGGGGGAAGGCTGACGGCGTCAAATACCCGCCGTCGAACGGAGGGCCACTTGCGGGTCGGCGGGGTGTCATCCTGTTCGAGGTGTCGGGGTGGCGCGATGCACAGGGCCACGCCACGTTGTTCAACGGGCGAACGTGTTACGACCATTGTTACTTCAACGAACCCGGCGCGCGGTATCGTACCGATCGCGCAAATTTTTGGAGCCTGTCATGAGGGGAGTCCGGATCGCTGCCGCGTTGGCGTGCATCGCGTTTCAACCGGCGATGGTCGTGGCGAAAGACGCCGCACAAACGTCGCCTGAGGCCGGCTCACGAACTTACCTCTGGAACTTCAAGGACATGGTGCTCGCGGAGTGCCTGGCTACCGCATACAAGCAGGCGCCCGGCGCGAGCAAGGACATCGGCAGCAGCACCAGCGCGTTGCGCGACTGGACCTACTACGACATGGAGCGTGCGCCGGACGTCATTCATGCGCTGGTCGCGAAGTATCTGGCCCGCGACTATCGGAATCCGGTCGTCGAATCGGAAGTCGGGGACGTGAAGTTCGACTTCCTGAAATGCATCGATCTGTATCACGGCAAGGAACTGGACGCCGCAGCGAAGCAGCTCGTATTGCGCCCGAACGGTACCTACCGGGCCGAGCATTCGCCGAAGCCGCAGTAGCGATCGAACGCCGGTGCGCCATGCAACGGCGCGCCGTATGCCGTTTCGCCGACGCTATTCAAGCGTCCGGATCGAATTGCTGATCCCGCGCGCGCAGTCGATCACCGCCGGCGCAAGCTTGCGGCGCGCGTCGTCGAACGTCCAGCGGCTCGTCGGTGCGACCACGTGCACGGCCGCGACCGGCTGCCCCTGACTGCCGAGCACGGGTGCGGCAATCGACATATCCCCGATGAACAGTTCTTCCTGGTTGGCCGCGTAGCCTTCGCGCCGCGCGCAATCGAGCAACGCGACGAGATCGTCGAGCGCCGTGACCGTGCGCGGCGTATGCGGCGTGCGCGCCATGCCGTCCAGCCTCACACGCGCTTCTTCCGGCGGCAACGCGCTCAGGAACGCGCGGCCACTGCCGGTGCAGTACATCGGGATACGGCTGCCGATCGGCATGTGGATCGGCACGAACTTGGTCGATACGAAACGCGCGACGTACACCATTTCATCGTCGTCCGGCTCGGTGAGGTTGGTCGTTTCGCCGGTCAGGTTCGTGAGCTCGGACAGGAACGGATTCGCGACGTCGATCAACGTGTCGGCCGCGAGATAGTTGAAGCCGATCCGCATCACGTGCGGCGTGAGCTGGTAGCGCCGCGTAACCGGATGCTTGCGGATGTAACCGAGCTTCTCGAGCGTATAGACCATCCGCTGCGCCGAGCTTTTCGTCATGCCGGCCGCGTCGGCCACTTCCGCCAGCGTCATCGTGCGCCGCTTCGCGCTGAACGCGCGCAACACGTTCAGCCCTTTCTCCAGCGACTGGTTGAACAGTAGGTCGTTTGACTGATCGGGCGACGTTTCCATGAGCAAGGGGCCGAATCGATTCGATATCGCATCATATCGTATCGCATATCGATACATAAAAATCTTTTTGCGATATTTTTGATTCGTTTTAAGATCGGGTCATCGTCGCAGTGTCGATCCGCGACCGGCCGGCGCACCGAAGTATTCGAGAAGGAGACATCATGGTTTCGTTCATCAAGCGGTTCGGCGCACTGGCCGCCGGTTTCGCCACCTGCATCGCTTTCTCCACGGCATCGGCCGGCGCCGTCGCGGCCGAGCCCACGCTGAAGGTCGGCGCGACGGCCACCGGCGTGCCGTTCACGTTTCTCGACGTCAAGAGCAATTCGATCCAGGGGATGATGGTCGATGCGATCACCGCGGCCGGGAAGTCGGCCGGGTTTCGCGTCGACGTGCAGCAGACCGTGTTCTCGGCGCTGATTCCGTCGCTCACCACGCAGAAGATCGACATCATCTCGGCCGCGATGCTGAAAACGCCGGCGCGCCAGCAGGTCGTCGACTTCTCCGACACGGTCTATACGTTCGGCGAAGGCCTGATCGTGAAGGCGGACGACCCGGGCCGCTACACGTCGATGGACGACTTCAAGGGGCAGGTGGTCGGCGCGCAGGTCGGTACGGCGTTCGTCGACGCACTCAACAAGAAGGGCATCTTCAAGGAAGTCCGCACCTACGATTCGATCGCCGACATCATGCGCGACGTCGCGCTCGGCCGCATCAAGGCCGGCTTCGCCGACCAGCCGATCGTCGCGTATCAGATCGAACACGGCGTCAACCGCCAGGTCCGGCTCGTGCCCGAATACCAGAGCGTCGTGAAGGGGCAGGTGTGCTTCATCGTGCGCAAGGGCGACACGGCGACGCTCGAGCAACTCAACGGCGCGATCCGGAAAATGAAGGGCGACGGCACGCTGCAGCAGATCCTGCAGAAGTGGCACATGAGCTGAGCGCGCGCCCGGGATTCCCGAGCGGTATCGCCCGCGCATCGCGGGCACCCACTGCGACGTGCCGCCGGGCCGTCGCATAGGAGACCTCATGTTTTTTCAGAACGCGATCGATTTCCTGCCGATCCTGCTGAAGGGGGCGGTGGTCACGATCGAGATCACGGCATGCGCGTTCGTGCTCAGCTCGGTGCTCGGGCTGATCCTCGCGTTGCTGAAGGTGTCGCCCAACCGTGCCGTGTCGACGGTCGGGAGCACGGTCGTCAACGTGATTCGCGGCCTGCCGATCATCGTGCAGCTGTTCTACATGTACTTCGTGTTGCCCGATCTCGGCATCCAGCTGTCGGCATTCCAGGCCGGGGTGCTCGGTCTCGGCATCGCGTATTCGGCCTACCAGGCGGAAAACTTCCGCGCGGGCATCGAGGCGATCGACCGTGGCCAGATCGAAGCCGCGCACGCGATCGGCATGCGCGGGCCGATGATCATGCGGCGCGTGGTGCTGCCGCAGGCGTTCCGCATCGCGCTGCCGCCTTACGGCAACACGCTGGTGATGCTGCTGAAGGATTCCTCGGTCGCGTCGACGATCACGGTCGCGGAGATCACGCGCGCCGGCCAGCTGATCGCGTCGTCGACGTTCCAGAACATGAGCGTCTATACGCTCGTCGCGTTGCTGTATCTCGCGCTCGGCCTGCCGCTGATGTTCGGCGTGAACCGGCTCGGCAAGCGACTCTCGCTGAGGAGAAGCGCATGATCCGGATCGATGCGATACACAAGCGCTTTCAGCAACACGCGGTGCTGAAGGGCGTCAGCCTCGACGTGCAGCAAGGTGAGGTCGTGTGCCTGATCGGGCCGTCCGGCTCGGGCAAGTCGACCGTGCTGCGCTGTATCAACGGCTTCGAGACGTACGACGAAGGATCGATCACGATCGACGGCGTGACGGTCGACGCGCATTCGAAACGGATCCACGAGCTGCGGATGCGGGTCGGCATGGTGTTCCAGCGCTTCAACCTGTTCTCGCATCGCACGGCGCTCGAGAACGTGATGGAAGGGCCGGTCCACGTGCGGCGCACGCCGGCCGCGCAAGCGCGCGAGCAGGCCCGCGCGCTGCTCGACAAGGTCGGGCTCGCGCACCGGATGAATGCGTATCCGTCCGAGCTGTCGGGCGGGCAGCAGCAGCGCGTCGCGATCGCACGCGCGCTCGCGATGGAGCCGCAGGCGATCCTGTTCGACGAACCGACGTCGGCGCTCGACCCCGAACTCGTCGGCGAAGTGCTCGGCGTGATGCGCGGACTCGCGCGCGACGGCATGACCATGGTGGTCGTCACGCACGAAATGGCATTCGCGCGCGAGGTGGCCGATCGCGTGTGTTTCCTGCACGACGGCACCATCTGCGAAAGCGGATCCGCGCGCGACGTGCTCACGCAGCCGAAGCATCCCCGCACGCAGGAATTCCTGCGTCGACTGCTGGCGTCGGACGACGCCGCCAACCCGGATCGAACATGAGTGCAAGGAACGCGGCACCCGGATGGCCCGACGCCCAGTGGCCGGATTCGCTGTGGGCGGCGACCGCCGCGCCGGCGCCCGATACACCCGCGCTCGACGCTTCCGCGTCGTGCGACGTGGCGATCGTCGGCGCCGGCTTTACGGGCCTGTCGACCGCGCTTCACCTGGCCGAACGCGGCGTGAACGTGCGCGTGATCGACGGCGCGCAGCCGGGCTGGGGCGCGTCCGGCCGCAACGGCGGGCAAGTGATCCCCGGCCTGAAATACGACCCCGACGAATTGATCCGCCGGTTCGGCGACGAAGCCGGCGAGCAGCTTGCTGCCGTGGTCGGCGGTGCGGCCGACACGGTATTCGACCTGATCGCGCGGCACGCGATCGACTGCGATGCGCGACGCCACGGCTGGATCCAGCCGGCGCCGACTGCCGCGATGCTCGACACGGTCGCCCGGCGTGCGCGGCAGTGGGCCGCGCGCGGCGCACCGGTCGAACTGCTCGGTCGCGACGAGGTCGCGCGCCGGCTCGGCACGCATGCGTATGCGGGCGGCTGGATCGATCGCCGCGCGGGCAGCGTGCAGCCGCTCAGCTATACGCGCGGCCTCGTGCGCGCCGCGCAGGCGAGCGGGGCGGTCGTGCACGGGCTGACGCGCGCCGTCGGGCTGACGCGTGCCGACGGCCGCTGGCAGGTCGCGACGGCCGGCGGCGCGACGCTATCGGCGGACCGTGTCGTGATCGCGACCAACGGGTATACGGACGGGCTGTGGCCGGGCTTGCGCCAGTCGGTGATCGCCGCGAACAGCTTCATCGTCGCGACGCAACCGCTCGCGCCGGAACTCGGTCGCGACATCCTCGCCGGCGGCGAGGTCGCATCGGATGCACGGCGCCTGCTGCTGTACTTCCGGCGCGATGCCGCGGGACGCCTGCTGATGGGCGGCCGCGGCCCGTTCGCGGAACCGCGTGCGACGAGCGACTGGCGCCATCTCGAACGTGCGACGACGCTGCTGTATCCGCAACTGAAGGGGGTCCGGTTCGAGTACCGCTGGGCCGGGCGCGTCGCGATCACCGCGGATTTCATGCCGCACGTGCACGAGCCCGCGCCGGGCGTGACGATCGCGCTCGGCTACAACGGGCGCGGCATCGCGATGGCGACGACGCTCGGCAAGCATCTGGCCGCGCACCTGTCGGGCGATGCGCAACTGCCGCTGCCGTTCCGGCGCACGCCGATCCGGCCCATTCCGTTTCACGGGCTGCAGCGCTTCTATATCGCGGCCGGCGTGGCCTGGTATCGGCTGCTCGACAGCCTGTCGTGACGCAGGCGAGACGCCGAGTCGCCACCCGCCGGCGGATCAGGCAGAATCGGCTTCCCCAGTTTCCATCGACGGAGTCCGCATGACCGATCCGAACGAACCACCCGGCCGCCAGGCATACGCGAGCTTCGCGCAACGCTACGCCGACATCGCGCCGACGAAGGCGCACAACGCGCTCTACGAACGTCCGGCGACGATGGCGCTGCTGGGCGACGTCGACGACCTGACGGTGCTCGATGCCGGCTGCGGGCCCGGCATCGGCAGCGAACACCTCGCACGCCAGGGCGCGAGGGTGCATGCGTTCGACGTCACGCCGGAGATGGTCGCGCTGGCAAGAACACGCTGCGCGGGCCTCGCGGTCGACCTCGTGGAGGGCGATCTGGAGGGGCCGCTCACGTGGTTGCCCGACGAAGCATTCGACAAGATCGTCTGTTCGCTCGCGTTCGACTACGTGCGCGACCTTGCGCCGACGCTGCGCGAATTCCGGCGGGTCGCGCGGCCGGGCGCCACGCTCGTGTTTTCGATGGCGCATCCTATGCGCGACTGGATGGACGAACGCACGCGCGGCGAGGGCACCTATTTCGATACGTCCCGCTTCGGCTTCCACTGGTCGGGTTTCGGTGAGCCGAAACCCTATGTCGAAGCGTGGCGGCGGCCGCTCGCAGACATCCTGAACGCCGTGGCCGACAGCGGCTGGCGGCTCGACCGGTTCGTCGAGCCGAAGCCGCTGCCCGAGATGAAGGCCGCCTCGGAGCGGCTTCATGCGGAGCTGTCGCTGGCCCCGGCCTTCCTCTGCATCCGCGCGCGCTGCTGACACGACGCGGCGCGGCGGTCATCCCGCACTCAATGCCGCACCGGCTCGTCGTTCAGCGTGCCGAGGAATGCTTCGATATCCTTGATGTCCTGCGCCGTCATCGCGGGCTTGTCGCCCGGCTTGCGATCGAACGGCACATCGGTCACGTCGACGTTCGCGCGATACTTCGGCGGGATGTCGTCGTACTCGTCGACCTTGCCGTCCGCGCCGCGCGAATAGAACTTCTGCGGCGAGATGCTGCGCTCGTTGTAGAACGCCATCACCTGGTCGAGCGTGTGGAACACGCCGTTGTGGAAGAACACGTGGCGCGTCGCCGCGTTGCGCAGCGTCGGCGTCAGGAACATCCCGCAATACTGCGTCTGATCCTTCAGGTCGTCGCGGAACGGCCCGCACACGCCGAGATCGTAGAACGCCGGGTTGCGGTTCTGCGCCAGTTCCTTGTTGCGCGGCGCGCCGAGCGCCTCGTACTGGTAATCGGTCAACATCGGCGGCAACCCGTCCTTGCCGGGTTTCGACAGGTGGCAGCCCGCGCAATTCGCCTTGTCCGGATCGTTGAACAGGCGCAGCCCGCGCAGTTCGGCCTGCGTGAGGCGCGCGCGGCCTTCGAGCCAGCGGTCGTACTTGCTGTTGTACGGATGGAACGACGGATCTTCCACCTGGTAGCGCGCGATCGCGAACATCGCCTCCGACACCGCGAGCTGCGGGCTGTCGAACACGCGCGGGCCGAACAGTTGCTCGAGCTGCGCGCGGTGCGACGACTGCTTGAGCTTGCGCGCGACGTCGTCGACGCTCGCGTTCGCCATCTCGACCGGATTCAGCAGCGGGCCGAACGCCTGTTGCTGCAGCGTATCGGCGCGGCCATCCCAGAACATTCCGCCCTGCGGCACGAGTTGCGGCGCGGCCGACGTGCCGGCCACCTTCTGCGCCTTGACGACGCCGGCTGCCGACGCGGCCTGTTGCGCGACGCTCGGCGCGGCGTCGTTTTCACCGGCATCGGGGCCGATGCTGAAGTTCGGCTGACGGTACAGGTACATCAGCGACGGCGGCGGGCGATAGCCCTGCTGCGTCATCGCGAGGCCGCCCGGCTGCACGTCGAGCGCATTCGGCGGGCCATACGCATGATCCGGGCTGTGGCACGACGCGCACGACTGCTTGCCCGACGCGGACAGCGACGGATCGGCGAACAGCGCGCGGCCGAGCTGCGCGACCGCCGACAGCGGTTGCGCGGCGGGCCGCTGCAGCACGACCGGATGCGGGTTCGCGCCCGTCCAGTCGGCGACGACGGTGCCGATCGCCGCGGGCACCTGCGCGGGGAACGCGATCGCGAACGCGCCGTAGCCGAGCACGGCGGCGCCGATCACGAACGCCGTGCGGCGCAGGAGGCGGGACGTCGTGCGCGACGCGCGGGGGCCGGTGGTGTCGGGAGACGGGAACGCGGGGCGGGCTGTCATGCTGTCGGTCGGAAATCGGGCGCCGCACGAAGCGGCGCGTTAAACGGAAACGGCCGGCGCGTGCTGCGCCGGCCATGCGGTCACGACGTACCGGTCAGATCGCGGGCGCCGAGCTCAATACGGTGCCGAGCGTCGGGTCGAGGTACAGCGGCGTCGTGTTCGGCTTCGACGTGAAGTCGAACAATGCGCGCAGGTCGCCCGCCGTCGCATCGAACGAGCCGCCGCCGATGCGCTGGCCGCCGAGCCAGTTGTCCTCGATGAAGCGCACGACGGACGCCTGGTCGAGCATCGTGTGGTCGACGTAGTTCTGCTTCGCGTACGGCGAGATCACGACGAGCGGAATGCGCACGCCCGGGCCGCAACGGCCGTTCACGGTCGCGCCGTTCACGCCGGTGGTGCCGCCCGTGCCGCACTTGCCGTTGCCGTTGACCTGGTCGACCGCGTCCGACGATGCGTGCGTCGGCGCCGTGTACACGTGGTCGTACCAGCCGTCCGAGTCGTCATAGGTGACGATCACGGCCGTGTTCTGCCAGTCCGGCTGCTGTTGCAGGAAGTTGACCACCTTCGTCACGAACGCCTGCTCGTCGAGCGGATCCGAATAGCCGGCGTGCCCGTCCTGCGCGGCCGGCGCCTTCAGGTAGCTGACCGACGGGAAGTTGCCGGCCTTCACGGCGGCGAAGAAGTCGTCCGTGTCGTACTGGTGGTTCGCGGGTTCGGCGGTCTTGCCGTCCGCCTGGAGGCTCGAACCGATCGCGGCGACCGAGCTCGGGCGCGTGTGCTGCGGGTTCGCGGTCGATGCGTAGTACTGGAACCAGTTGTGGTGCGGGATGTAGTCGGCCGTCGCGGCGTTCACGGCGGTGGCGACCGTGCTGCGCGCGCAGCCCGTGGTGCCGTTGCCGTTCGTCGTCGACAGGTTGAAGCCGCCCATGAAGCCGCCCCACGTGATCTTCGCGCTGTTCAGCAGGTCGCCGATGTTCTTGCCCGTCATCATCGCCTGGTCGGTCGTGCTCGAGCACACGTCGAAGCCCGGGTCGACGTCGTTGATCATCGTGAAGCCGCCCTGGCCGTCATTGATGTAGTACGAGCTGGCGGCGAGCGTCGACGGCTGCTTCGACGTCTTGACGATCTGCATCCCGTTGGTCTGGCCCGACACGACGTTCAGCGCGCCCGGCGTCGACGGGCCGTAGACCGTCGTGAACGTGTTGTCGCTCATCGCGAAGCGTTGCGCGTAGTTCCACAGCGCGGTCACGGTGTTGCCGTCGAAGTAGCCCATCACCTGGCCCTTCGTGCCGAACGCGCCGGCGCCGCCGGACGAGCCCTTGCCGGTGTATTTCGGGAACAGGTCGGCGAGGCCGTTGTCCTCGGCCTGCTGCTCGGCCGTGTACGCGTGGTTCTGGTCGGCGGTCGCGGCCTGCGTGCGGTCGAGGCGGAACGGGTTCGCCGCGTCGGTGCCGTTGGCCGTGTTCGTGAAGTTCGGGTTCGCGGTGAGCAGCGTGCCCGTCAGGCCGTTGGGCGTCGGCGTGCCGGACTTGGCGGTGAACGCCGGTTCGCCCGACGGGTTCGTCGCGTTCGGGTAGGTGCCGAAGTAGTGGTCGAACGAGATGTTTTCACCGTAGATCACGACGACGTGCTTGATCGGCGTGGCGGTCTGCAGCGCATCCTGCGACGACACGGCGGGCGTCGACGTGGGATCGTCGCTGCCGCCGCAGGCGAACAGCGCCAGCGCCGCGGCTGCGCAGGTGGTGACGAGCAAGGCTTGACGGAACATCGGGAAACTCCAGGTAAGGTCTTCGATGGTGGAGAGCGGCCCCGTCGCCGTGTCGGTTCGGCGCGGAGCTCTTGAGCGAGCACGCGCATTGGAACAGTCCCGTATGAAGATATGGGGACGGAGTGGTTTCGTCGCGATTGCGCTGCGGTATCGATTTCATTACGGCGGAATGCGATGCGAAAGTGAACGGAAAGGGGCGGACCGCATGCCACCTTCGTGTCACATCCCGCGGCGCGTGGGCCGCTTGCCGCGGATGCCGCGCGGGGCGGGCGAAAGGGCGTCATCGACGGCTCGGCGCACGGTGCGGTGCGGCGCCCGTTTTTTGACAATTGGATGACGTATTCCTACGATGAACGCCCTGCGGCGACGATTTCGCGTGGCCGACCGTCAGCGAGTATTCAGCGTGCCGATCCCCGTTCTGTTTGCCGTTCTATGTGCAGCGTTCCTGCACGCGTCGTGGAATGCGCTCGTCCGCAGCAGCGGAGACCGGCTCCGGTCGGCCACGGTGCTGCAGATCGCGATCGGACTGTTCGCGCTGCTGTTCCTGCCGGCCGCGGCGCCGATCTCGGCGGCGAGCTGGGCGTACGTCGTCGCGTCGGCCGTGCTGCACGTCGTCTATACGCTGCTGCTGGTGCGCGCGTACGAGCAGGGCGACCTGAGCGTCGCGTATCCGGTCGCGCGCGGCACCGCGCCGCTGCTCGTCACGCTCGGCGCGGCGGCGTTCGCGGGCGAGCGGCTGAACCTGGGTGCGCAGGCAGGGCTCGTGCTGATCTGCGCCGGCATCCTCGCGATCGGGCTGGAGCGCGGGCGCGGCGCCACGCACCGGATGATGCAGGTGCTGCCGACCGCGTTCGCGACCGGCGTGTCGATCGCGGCCTACAGCGTGGTCGACGGGATCGGCGTGCGGGAAAGCGGCAACACGGTCGGCTATACCGCGTGGATGTTCGTGCTGACGGGCGCGATGATGGCCGCGTACTACCGGCTGCGGGCGGGGCCGCTGCGGCTGACGCAGGAGGTCGGCGAAACGGCGAAGGCCGCGTGCGGCGGCGTGTTCGCGGCGCTCGCGTACGGCATCGTGATCTGGGCGATGGATCGCGCGCCGATGGGGCCGGTGTCGGCGCTGCGCGAAACGAGCGTGGTGTTCGCGGCGCTGATCGCGCGCGTGTATCTCGGCGAGCGGCTGACGCCGCGCCGGGCGGCAGGGTGTCTGGTGATCGCTTGCGGGGCGTTGTTGATCAGTGCGTTCGAGGCGGTGCGGTGAGTAAACGCCAAGATGGCCCCGTTCGGACGCCGTGAAAGTGCGCGCGCAGCCGACAAATCGTCATTGCCCATCACAGAATCGCCTTGCTTCGGGGCGTAACGCGTGGGTCGTCGCAAAGCCTTTGACACCCGCCTCGGCATAGGGGGGTTAGCTCAATGTCGATCTGGTACAGGGTTAGTGTTCCGTCGCTGTTCCGCACCATGGCATCGGTGAAAGTTTTTTTGTCGATGATGATGTGTTCGTTCCTGATTCCAAGTTGCTTCAGATATTCGCTCGCGATCTTGGCTCGCTCGGTCTTCAGGCGCTCGCCGTTCCGTTCCATCGTATATGCACCGGATATGACAACGGCCTGAATTTCTGCATCCGGCCATTTTCGCGCCTCGATTACAGCATTTGCGATTTTCAGCCTGTCAGCATTGGTCACGTCGACGCTGTTGAGCGGTAACGGGATTCGCACCGATTCCCCAATCGTGCATGCATGTGCTGGAAAGGTGCCGGCGCATGCCGACAGTGCAATCACCCGTGAGATACCGGAAATTACGGCTTTGATATGGACTTTCATTCCATGATTCTCTTGTCGAAGGTTGCGATGTATCCCGTAATACTGTCCGCATTTCTAATGGCGACGTCGGCATTGTTTTCTGCAAAAGCCTTCAGCCCGGATTCTGTGTCGGAATATATGATGTCGTCGGAATTGAATGTGTCGACATAGTGCGTGCATTCATGGATCAGTGTTTTAACCTTTGATGCCGTCCATAGGTCTCCGTTTGAAATTGTGCAGAATTTTGAATAGATGGCGATGATCCGCTTCTCAGAGTCCGGCTTGCATACCCCTGCGATGTTGTTACCACTGTCGGGCACTACACTGCAGGTAAGACGTCTGTTCATGGAATCGTCCCATCGAACGATCTTCTCCGGCACGAGCTCCCGCATCGCATTGAGTAGTCTAGGCAAGCCAGCGGCAAGGACTGATCTGACATCATTGTCGGAGCGGCCGAAGTAGAGTCGAGCCCGCGCTTGTTCAGCCTTGTCCCAAGCTGTGACGCCTTCAATGCGCTGTAGTATCAGAGAGATTGCTGCATCACGAGCCTTCATGATCAGTTTTCGGAATTTCCTGTTACTCATATTCGAGCATATGGGAGTCGTGTTGATTGACACATACACCATTGAGCCGGGGTTGGTATTGGTGATGGCGCCGGAATGTACCAAAACCCAATCCTCACTGTCGTCGATGTCGAAGTCGTACGGTTTTTTGTCGAAAAAATTGGTCATGCGTCAGCCCCCCTGTACATGGATTCTCAAGGATCAAGCCGAGTTCTTGAGGAATACTCTAGGGTCGCCAGAAGGGCGATTATTGTCCATCGGACGCATTCGAAATTTTGATTGAATCCGCCCGTGGCTCGTAGCGGGCCGCGCGCATACGAACATGAGATCGTTGCGCTCGATGCAATGTGGATGAGCTGCGAGGTGTGCTACGCGAGGTGGGAATAGGCCGATGAGGGATTCGAGCCTATTCGGGGCGACCACGTGCTGCGGATGCCGGGCGCGCGAATGGCGCCGCCGAGAATCCATGTGTGAAGGTCACGCCTCGACCGGCATCGCACTCGTGCACTTGATCTCGTCGAGGCACACGCTCGAATGCACGCCGCTCACGCCGGGAATGCGCATCAGCGTCTCGAGCAGGAACCGCGACAAGCCTTTCAGATCGTGCGCGACGACCTTCAACACGTAGTCGATGTCGCCCGTCACCGAGAAGCATTCCTGGATCTGCGCTAGATCGGACACCAGTTTCTGGAACTTCGACAGGTCGCGGATATGCCCGCGCTCCATCGTCACGTGCACGAAAGCGGTCACGCCGAAACCGAGCGTGTCGGGGCACAGCCGGGTTTCGTAGCGACGGATCGCACCGATTTCCTCCAGCCGCCGGTGGCGGCGCAACGTCTGCGCGGGCGACAGGCCGACGGCCTTCGCCAGGTCGAGGTTCGACGCGCGGCCGTTCTCCTGCAGGATCGCGAGCAAGTGGCGATCGAGGCGATCCAGAACCGGTTCATGCATTTTTGTTTCCCCATCTGTCTCCTGGATGCAATCTTATCTCATAATGTAGGGTTTGCATGAACGGGTTACGAAACCCGATTTCGCCGTCGCGACGCTAAACTGACGCCGGATTTTCGTGTGCGAACGCATCAAAGCGGGCGCGGCGGCGGCCGGTCTGGCGGGCACGCCGACGCGAATCGGGCGCCGCCACGCGAAGATTGCAGTCCCCAACCCGGCGGCTCCACGAACGGCCCCGGCACACCAAAACAGCGCCCGGCACACCGAGGCGCGCCGCACCCCGCTGCAGGCGGGCGCGGACAGAGTGGAGAAGACATGGTTTCTGGAAACGAGAGCGACGGCCTGAAGCGCGGGCTGAAGAACCGGCACATCCAGCTGATTGCGCTCGGCGGCGCGCTCGGCACGGGGCTGTTCCTCGGCATCGCGCAGACGATCAAGATGGCGGGCCCGTCGGTGCTGCTCGGCTACGCGGTGGCCGGCATCGTCGCGTTCTTCATCATGCGCCAGCTCGGCGAGATGGTCGTCGACGAGCCCGTCGCCGGCTCGTTCAGCTACTTCGCCAACAAGTACGTCGGCCACTTCACCGGTTTCCTGTCGGGCTGGAACTACTGGGTGCTGTACATCCTCGTCAGCATGGCCGAGCTGTCGGCCGTCGGGATCTACGTGCAGTACTGGTGGCCGGGCGTGCCGACCTGGGTGTCGGCGCTGGTCTTCTTCGTCGCGATCAACCTGCTGAACCTGGCCAGCGTGAAGTCGTACGGCGAGACGGAATTCTGGTTCTCGATCATCAAGGTCGCCGCGATCGTCGGCATGATCGGCTTCGGCGGCTGGCTGCTCGCGAGCGGCCATGCGGGGCCGGAGGCGAGTGTCCGGAACCTGTGGCAGCACGGCGGCTTCTTCCCGAACGGCGTGTCGGGGCTCGTGATGTCGATGGCCGCGATCATGTTCTCGTTCGGCGGGCTGGAGCTGATCGGCATCACCGCGGCCGAGGCCGACGATCCGAAGCGCAGCATTCCGCGCGCGACGAACCAGGTGATCTATCGCATCCTGATTTTCTACATCGGCGCGCTCGCCGTGCTGCTGTCGCTGTACCCGTGGGAAAAGGTCGTCACCGGCGGCAGCCCGTTCGTGCTGATCTTCCACGCGCTGAGCAGCAACCTGGTGGCCAACGTGCTGAACGTGGTCGTGCTGACGGCCGCGCTGTCGGTCTACAACAGCGGCGTGTACAGCAACAGCCGGATGCTGTTCGGCCTCGCGAAGCAGGGCAATGCGCCGAAGGTGCTGTGCTCGGTGAACAAGCGCGGCATTCCGCTCGCCGCGCTCGGCGCGTCGGCGCTCGCGACCGGCGTGTGCGTGCTGGTCAACTACTTCATGCCGGGCAAGGCGTTCGAGGTGCTGATGGGCCTCGTCGTGTCGGCGCTGATCATCAACTGGGCGATGATCACGCTGATCCACCTGAAGTTCCGCCAGGCGAAGCGCGCAGCCGGGGAGGAGACTTCCTTCCGCAGTCTGGGCTATCCTTTCACGAATTACCTGTGCCTGGCTTTCATGGCCGGCATTCTCGTCGTGATGTACCTGACGCCGGATCTCCGTCTGTCGGTGTACCTGATCCCGGTATGGCTCGCGGTGCTCGCGGTCGGGTATCGCTTCCGTCAGAAGAATGCAGGCTATGCGGTGCACGACGGCGCATCCGCACGCTGACGCAGGCCACGACCGACCATTCTTCCAAACGAGACCGATTCAAGCCATGTTCGAACACATCGACGCGTACCCGGGCGACCCGATCCTGACGCTCAACGAGAACTTCCAGAAAGATCCGCGCGACCAGAAGGTCAACCTGAGCATCGGCATCTACTTCGACGCCGAAGGCCGGATTCCGGTGATGGGCGCCGTGCGCGAAGCCGAAACCGCGCTGCAGCGCGACAGCGGCGCGAAGCCGTACCTGCCGATGGTCGGTCTGGCCGCGTATCGCGACGCCGTGCAGGCGCTCGTGTTCGGCGCCGATCATCCGGCCCGCGCGGCTGGCCGCATCGCCACGCTGCAGACGCTCGGCGGCTCCGGCGCACTGAAGGTGGGCGCCGATTTCCTGAAGCGTTATTTCCCGAATTCGCAGGTGTGGCTCAGCGATCCGAGCTGGGAAAACCACCGCTTCATCTTCGAGCGCGCCGGCTTCACGGTGAACACGTATCCGTACTATGACGAGGCGACGGGCGGCCTGAAGTTCGACGCGATGCTCGCGGCGATCGACGCGCTGCCGGCGCGCAGCATCGTGCTGCTGCACGCGTGCTGCCACAACCCGACCGGTGTCGACCTCGACGAAGGCCAGTGGGAGAAGCTGATCGACGTGATCGAGGCGCGCGGGCTGCTGCCGTTCGTCGACATGGCGTACCAGGGCTTCGGCGCGGGCCTCGACGCGGACGCGTTCGCGGTGCGCGAGCTGGCCCGCCGCGGCGTGCCGGCGCTGGTCGCGAACTCGTTCTCGAAGAACCTCTCGCTGTACGGCGAGCGGGTGGGCGGCCTGAGCGTCGTCTGCGAGGATGCCGCCGCGGCCGAGCGCGTGCTCGGCCAGCTGGCCGGCGCGGTGCGCTCGAACTACAGCAACCCGCAAACCTACGGCGCGAAGGTCGTGGCAACCGTGCTCGGCACGCCCGCGCTGCGCAAGCAGTGGGAAGAGGAACTGGCGGCGATGTGCCGCCGCATCGCGCGGATGCGCCAGTCGATCCATGACGGCCTGCGCGACCACGTCAGCGGCGAGGCACTGACGCGCTACGTGAAGCAGCGCGGGATGTTCACGTACACGGGCCTGACCGAATCGCAGGTCGACGCGCTGCGCGAAGTGCACGGCGTGTACGTCCTGCGTTCGGGCCGGATGTGCGTCGCGGGCCTGAACGACTCGAACGTCGCCATCGTCGCGGATGCCATCGGCAAGGTGCTGAAGAGCGGCGTCTGAGCGCGGCGCGCCACGCGGCTGGCCGAACCGGCTGTCTCCGCAAGGGGGCAGCCGGTTTTTCATTGTGCGGCCGCAAGGTGCGCCACCCGGCTGACGCGGGGGCACGCACGGCGGTACGATCACGGCATCCAGCGCAACTTGGAAGGAAGCACATGGGCATCCGGATCATCCAGCTCGGCACGCCGCGCGCGGCCGGCGAGGGCCTGCGGATCGGCACGGTGCGGCGGCCGCCGCGCGGCGTGCCGAAGGCGGAATTCGCGTCGCGCAACTACTATGATGTATGGCTGCCGACGCTGTCGCCGAGCCCGGAACTCGTCGCGCAGGCGCAGGCCGCCGCAACCGATGCCGAATGGAACGCGTTCCGGCGTCACTTCCGTGCGGAGATGGCGCATGGCGATGCGCCGAAGGTGCTCGACCTGCTGGCGGCGCTGTCGGCGACCACCGCGTTTTCGATCGGCTGCTATTGCGACGACGAGCGCCATTGCCACCGCAGCGTGCTGCGCGAACTGCTCGCGGAGCGCGGCGCGGCGATCGAGCCCGACGCGGGCTGAAAGCCGTTTGTAGCGGCATCGCACAGCCGCGCCGGCACGCCGCCGCGCCGTCATCGTGCGGTGCAGCGAACCGGTTGACGTGGGTCAAGCGTGCGTGCGCGCGCGCCACTATGCTCTTGTCATGGAGCCATCACGACGATGACAGGCCGACAGATGCAGATTGTTTTCCCGCCGGAACCACCCGAATATTGCGCACGCGACCTGGTCGTGGCGTTTTCGGCGCTGGTCGACGGACGGTGCGTGCAGTGCGCGGTCACGGCCGAGGCGCTGGAGGATCATTTCGGCGCGCCGTCGCTGCTCGAACGCGACCTGCTGGCTGCGTTCGACGCGCACCGGTCGGCGATCGAGGCGATGGCACGACGCATGCTCGAGGAAATCGGCGGCCGGCCGGTGCTGCTGCACAGCGGCCACTTCCGGCTCGGAGACTGATACCGCAGGAGGGCGCATGACACTGCAGGGCAACATTCACGAACGCGACTGGTCCGTCGAAGTCGAGACGCGCCCGTGCGAATCGGGCGAATTCCGCTGCCGCGTGTCGGTCGAGCACGGCACCGGCGCCGCGCGTTTTCATCATACGTTCGAGCACAGCCATGCGTATCCGACCGAGCGCGAGGCGATGATCGAAGGGTTGCGGGCCGGCATGACCTGGATCGAGATGAAGACGTCACAGACCTTCAACGTATGAACGGACCCGCGCCGGCGACGGCGCGGGCAGACTATCGGCCGGCAGCGATCGCAGAAATCGCGCCGTGCTACGGGCAACACGTGCCGCCGCCTTTCGGTGCAGGCGGCACATGCAAGGCGGTCGACGAGCGGGCGGCCCCGTCAGGAGACACGACATGGGCGTGGGCATGCAGATCGCCTGCCTGGGATTCGCGGGAACCGCCGCGGTCGAAGCCGAAGCCGGCGCGCAGCTGGTGCGGCTCGAACGGTTTCGCACGCTGATCGGCGGCTGTTACCTCGCCATTGAAGCGAGCGCCGACGCCGATGGCGCACGCGTGTACGACGTACGACTCGACCTCGTGATGCACGACACGGCGCGCTGGCCGCTGCCGCCGTGCGTCGGCGGCAACCTGGACGACGCGCTGCGCCGCGCGTTCATGCAGGCCGAACAGGCGCTGATCGCGTGCCAGGCGGCCGGTGCAAGGGTGGGGCTGCGCAACGCGGCGGCCGATGGCGCGGTGCGATGATGCATCGCGCGCGGTGCCGTCAGGCGCAGCCTGGGTTCCGGGTTGTCAGACCCGTGCGAGCGCTTGCGAGTCGATGATGCGCACGCGCTTGCCGCGCGTTTCGACCAGCGCTTCGCGATGGAACCGCGAGAACATCCGGCTCACGGTTTCGAGCTTCATCCCGAGATAGCAGCCGATTTCCTCGCGCGTCATCCGCAGGTTGAATTCCGTCGCCGAATAGCCGCGCGCCTCGAAGCGCGACGACAGGTTCAGCAGGAAATGCGCGACGCGTTGCTCGGCCGACATCGTGCCGAGCAGCAGCATCTGGCTCGATTCGCGGACGATCTCGCTGCTCAGCATCTGGTAGAGGAAGTGCTGCATCGGCTTGATCTCGCGGCACGCCGCTTCGAGCGCGCCGAACGGGATGATGCACACGACGCTGTCCTCGAGCGCGATCGCGTCGCAGCAATGCTGGCCGCCGCCGATGCCGTCCATCCCGAGCGTTTCGCCGGCAATCTGGAAGCCCGTCACGTGTTCGCGGCCGTCGCGATGCATCATCACCGTCTTGAACGAACCCGCGCGCACCGCATAGATGCTCTGGAACGGATCGTCGGTGCGGAACAGCGCGTCGCCCTGGCGCACCTGCCGGGTCGTGCAGATGATCGAGTCGAGGCGGCCGTATTCGGCTGCGGTCAGGTGCGGCGGCAGGCACATCGTGCGCATCGCGCACACCGAGCAGCGTGCGGCGGGATGCTTGGCGGCGTCGGCGCGCGTGACCGCGCGAAGCGGAATCGTCGGCCGAGGCGCGATGGATACGTCGGCGGCGCAGGGGGTGGCTGTGGACATGAGTCACTCCGGCTCGTCAGGGGTGGTGCACGCGAGCGTGCGCCAGGGATTCGATGACCTGGCATGCGGCGTCGAATTCGACGGTCTTGTCGAAGAAGTAGTCGGCTCCGGCCAACGCGCATGCCTCTCTGAATGCCGGTGCCGAGTGATTCGTCAGCACGATGGTGACGATGCGCGGCGCGGCCTTCGACAGCGTCCCGATCAGCTCGAGGCCGCTGCCGTCCGCCAGCCGCAGGTCGACGATCACCACGTCCGCCTGGCTGCTGCGGATATGCGTCCACGCGTCCTGGCCGTCTTCCGCTTCGCCGACGACGGCGACACCGCGGATCGCGCCGACGAGCAGCGCGATCCGCTGCCGGACGGCGACGGCGTGATCGACGAGAAACACCCGGAGCGCGGCGGGTAACGGGCTGGCATTCATGCCGGCAGTATCGTGTTGCGCCGCCGAAAATGAAATCGGCCGAATTGGAAGTTGATGTAGGCCGCTGCGACGCGTTGTAGGGCGATTCCTACAACGCGTACGGGAAATCGCCGGAACGGCCCCGCGGTGGCGATGCCGCGAGCGCGGCTGAAGGGGGACGTTGGCGGGTCAGCCGGCCTGGCGCGCAGCCAGCGCATCGCGCGCCGTGCGGCACGCGGCGAGATCCCACGCCGCACAGCCGACGCTCTTGAACAGCAGCGGCCCGTTGCGGTCGAATGCGCCGCCCAGCACGTCGGCGAGCGATGCGACGTGCTGCCAGTCGACCTGCGCGACGATCAGGTCGCCGGCTTCGTGACGCGCGCCGGCCGGATCGTCGACGACCAGCCGGCTGGCGCGCACCGTGTTCGCGTCGATCTCGGCCGCGTCCGCGGTAAACGCGCCGACGCCGACCACGAGCCGGCCTTCGCGCGCGGCTTCGCGATAGACGGGCGTGCGGCTCGTCGTCAGCGTGACGACCACGTCGATCGCATCGGGAATCGCGTCACCGTCGAGCGGCACGAGGCGCGGCGCCTGCGCGCGGTGCGCGGCACAGAATGCCGCTGTGCTGTCGGCGCTTGTGCCGCGCACGTGAAGGCGCGCCTCGGGAAAGATCGCGGCGAGCGCTTCCGCGTGATTGGCCGCCTGCTTCCCGGTGCCGATCAGCAGGATGTCGCGCGGCGCGGCGCCCTGCAGCGCCTGGATGCCGAGCGCGGTGATGGCCGCCGTGCGGCGCCCGGTGACCGTCGGGCCGTCGAGCGCGAAGCGCATTTCGCCGGTGGTCGCGTCGTAGGCGGTGACCTGGCCGAGGATCGTCGGCAGCCCGCGCGCGCCGTTGCCCGGGCACACGTTCACGAGCTTGTGGGTCGCGAGGTCGCGCGCGCTCGACGGCATCGACAGCATCACGCCGCCCGCCTGCAGCGGCACGACCAGGCGTTCGGGGCTGACGATCTCGCCCGCCGCATAGTCGGTGACGGCCTGCCTGAGCGTGGCAAGCAGCGCCGGGTAGTCGAGCAGCGCGGCCGTGTCGGCCGCGTCGAAAACGGGAATCGGGGAAAGAGCGGTCATCGTGTACGTCGCATGCGTCGGTGAGCGTGGACGACGGGCGCATGCCGCGCCCGCCAAGAGCTGCCGGATACCGTGACACAGGGCAGTGTGGATCGAATCTATACCACTTGCTGGCCCACCCGCAACCCAGAAAATAAAGCGCCTCGCCGTTTTTGGTTCTAATATCTGTCCAGAAGGGGCGCCATGGCCTCGATGCCGGCGCGCTCCGGTATAGTGCGAACCCATTCCCGATTCACGCCCGCGACCGGGCAGGAGCCATACGATGATGTCCGCGCGTCCCGACACACTCGAAGGCGGTTTCAGGCCGCTGCAGATCTACGAGCAGGTGGCCGAGAAGATCCGCGACGAAATTCGCGCGGGGCGCTATGCCGCCGAGTCGCGGCTGCCGTCCGAGCGCGAGCTCGCGGGGCTGTTCCAGGTCGGCCGGCCGGCCGTGCGCGAGGCGCTCGGCGCGCTGCAGAACGAAGGGCTCGTGTTCACGAAGCGCAATTCGGGCACCTACGTCGTCGCGTCGCCGCTCGACGTGCTCGCGCAGCGCGGCGACAGCCACCGGGCGTCCGAGCCCGATTTCAGCCCGACGTCGACGCTCGACGTGCGGCTGATCCTGGAGCCCGCGATCGCGCGCCTCGCGGCTGCGCACGGCCGAGCCGACCCGGGCGCCGAACGCTATCTGGCCCAGATGGAAACCATTACCGACGTCGACGATCCGCATCAGCGCGCGCTGTGGAACGAGAGCGACCGGCTGTTCCACCGGCAACTCGCGCTGATGACCGGCGACGCGCTGATGGTGAAGATCGCGGACGAAGTCGCGAAGACGATGGACCAGCCGCTGTGGAAGCGGCTGAAGGACGACGGCATCTACGATGCGGGCAGGATCCGGCTCTACGTGTCCGAACACCGGCTGATCTACGAGGCGATCGTGTCCGGCGACGCGGATGCGGCGGCGTTCTATGTCGAGCAGCACATCCGCCGCGTGCGGCGCGACATCGCACCGAAGTGACCGCGCCGGGTTCGTTCTGGTCTGAAAAATGACCAGAATCGCAGTTCTTATTTTGAAATTGCTTGCGCGGTGACCACGCGTATCCTACATTGGTTTCACACAAAACCAATCAGGAGACATCATGCGACATCTCGTTACCGCGCTCTCGGTGGCCATCGCCGCCGGCGCGCTGACTTCCGCGCAGGCGCAAGAAGTCGTCACGATCGGCCATTCGGCGCCGCTGACCGGCCCGCAGGCCGCGAACGGCAAGGACAATGAAAACGGCGCGCGCCTGGCCGTCGACGAACTCAACAAGGCCGGCATCAAGGTTGCCGGCAAGACGGTCACCTTCAAACTGGTCTCCGACGACGACCAGGCCGATCCGAAGGCCGGCGTGCAGGTCGCGCAGAACCTCGTCGACAAGGGCGTCGTCGCGGTGCTCGGGCCGTACAACTCGGGCGTCGCGATTCCCGCCTCGCGCGTGTACTCGAGCGCCGGCGTGCCGATGCTGCCGGTCGCGTCGAACCCGGCACTGACGAAGCAGGGTTTCAAGAACATCTTCCGGATCGGCGCGAGCGACGAGCAGCTCGGCGGCACGATGGCGACCTTCGCCGCGAAGACGCTGAATGCGAAGACCGCCGCCGTGATCGACGATCGCACCGCGTACGGGCAGGGCGTGGCCGAGCAGTTCATGAATGTCGCGAAGGCGAACGGCATCAAGATCGTCGACCAGGAATTCACGAGTTCGTCGGCCACCGATTTCCTCGGCATTCTCACCAAGATCAAGGCCAGCAACCCCGACGTGATCTTCCTCGGCGGCTATGCGGCACAGGGCGCGCCGATGGCCAAGCAGATGAAGCAGCGCGGCCTGCGCGCGAAGCTGCTCGGTGGCGACGGCATCTGCTCGGCCGACATGGGCAAGGTCGCGGGCGAGGCGGCGTCGATCGTCTACTGCGCGCAGGGCGGCGTCGCGCTCGAGAAGACGGCGGCCGGGCGCGAATTCCTGAAGAAGTACCACGACACGTATCACACCGATACGCAGGTCTATGGCGTGAACTACTACGACGGGATGAAGCTGCTCGCCGACGCGATGGTCAAGGCCGGCACGACCACCGACAAGGCGAAGCTGATCGCGCAGCTCGCGAAGTCGAACTACACGGGCGTCGCGGGCACCTATTCGTTCGACGCGAACGGCGACCTGAAGGGCGCGCCGACCACCGTTTACGTGATCCGCAACGGCCTGCCGGAACCGTACGCGAAGTAACGGCCCGCCAGCCATCGGACGGCGGCGCGGCCGCCGTTCTTCGTTTCAACGCTTTCGATTCCCCCATGAAAATTTCCCGATCCCTTTCCACCGTCGAAGTCCATACCGGCGGCGAAGCGTTCCGCATCGTCACGAGCGGGCTGCCGCGTCTGCCGGGCGACACCATCGTCCAGCGCCGCGCGTGGCTCAAGGAGCACGCCGACGAGATCCGCCGCGCGCTGATGTTCGAACCGCGCGGCCACGCCGACATGTACGGCGGCTACCTGACCGAGCCCGTGTCGCCGAACGCGGATTTCGGCGTGATCTTCGTGCACAACGAAGGCTACAGCGATCATTGCGGGCACGGCGTGATCGCGCTGTCGACCGCGGCGGTCGAGCTCGGCTGGGTGCAGCGCACGGTGCCGGAAACGCGGGTCGGCATCGACGCGCCGTGCGGCTTCATCGAGGCGTTCGTCAAATGGGACGGCGAGCACGCGGGGCCGGTGCGCTTCGTCAACGTGCCGTCGTTCATCTGGCAGCGCGACGTGTCGGTCGAGACGCCGTCGTTCGGCACCGTGACCGGCGACATCGCGTACGGCGGCGCGTTCTATTTCTACGTCGACGGTGCGCCGTTCGACCTGCCGGTGCGTGAAGCGGCGGTGGAACGGCTAATCCGCTTCGGCGCGGAAGTGAAGGCCGCCGCGAACGCGAAGTACCCGGTCGTGCATCCGGAGATCCCGGAAATCAACCACATCTACGGCACGATCATCGCGAATGCGCCGCGCCACCCGGGCTCGACGCAGGCGAACTGCTGCGTGTTCGCGGATCGCGAGGTCGACCGTTCGCCGACGGGTTCCGGCACCGGTGGCCGGGTCGCGCAGCTCTACCAGCGCGGGCTGCTCGCGGCCGGCGACACACTCGTCAACGAATCGATCGTCGGCACGGTCTTCAAGGGGCGCGTGCTGCGCGAAACGACGGTCGGCGACATCCCGGCCGTGATTCCGGAAGTGGAAGGCAGCGCGCATATCTGCGGGTTCGCTAACTGGATCGTCGACGAGCGCGATCCGCTGACCTACGGTTTTCTCGTGCGCTGAGTCGCCGCGCCGATCGGCCGCGCCCGGCGCGGCCACCCGTTTGTCGTACCAGGCTTGGCGCGTCGTTCCCGTTGCGGGGCGCGCGCCTTTTTTGCGTGGGGACCGCCCGCGCAGGCGCGCCGGGTAGGTCGCCGCCAGGCCATCGCCGTCCGGCGGCCCGCGCGAGTTTGGTACGATGCACCCTTTTCAGCCGAGCTCCACCCGAGTGAATCGCCGAAACGTGTCGTCAGTGCGTGCCTTCTGTGCCAGATGGGTCGCGCGCGCCCAACCCGTCGCGGCTGCCGCCGTCGCGCGGGTCAAGCCTCTCGCCGCCACCGCGTGGCACCATGTCCGTCACCCGACGCGCCGCGGCGTGTTGCTCGCCGGCGCCGCCGTGCCGGCGCTGTTCGTGGTGTACGTGGTCGTGCTCATCCCGTTCACGCCGGGCATCGGCGACATCCGCAAGGCGCGCGTCGACCAGCCCGCGCAGGTGCTGTCCGCCGACGGCAAGCTGCTGGCCGAATTCAAGCCGTCGAACCGCGAGTGGGTGCCGCTCAAGCAGATCTCGCCGCACATGGTCGATGCGCTGATCGCGACTGAGGATCACCGCTTCTACGAGCACCACGGCCTCGACTGGAAGCGCACGGCGTCGGCCGCGCTCCACACGTTCTCGGGCAGCCGCCAGGGCGGCTCGACGATCACGCAGCAGCTCGCGCGCAACCTGTATCCGGACGAGATCGGCCGTGCGCCGACGCTCACGCGCAAGGTGAAGGAGGCGATCACCGCGCTGAAGATCGAGGCGATCTACAGCAAGGACCAGATCCTCGAGACCTACCTGAACACGGTGCCGTTCCTGTACAACGCGTACGGCGTCGAAATGGCCGCGCGCACCTATTTCGACAAGTCGGCCAACGAGCTCGACGTGCTCGACAGCGCGACGCTGGTCGGGATGCTGAAGGGCAACAGTTACTACAACCCGGTGCTGAACCCGGAGCGCGCGCTGCAGCGGCGCAACACAGTGCTCGGCCAGATGGTGAAGTACGGCAAGCTGTCGCCCGCGCAGTTCGCGCAGCTGCAGCGCCGGCCGTTGCGGATCGACTTCGAGCGCCAGAAGGAGCCGCCGGGGCCGGCGCCGCACTTCGCGCAGCAGCTGCGCAAATGGCTGATCGCGTGGGCCGACCGCAACGACTACAACATCTACTCGGACGGGTTGATCGTGCGCACGACGATCGACGCGCGGCTGCAGCAGATGGCGACGCAGGCGCTCACGCTGCAGGGCAACCAGCTGCAGGGCATTGCGAACAACGCGTGGAGCGGCCGCGACGGCTGCGGCACCGACAACGAGGTGTTCCGCACCTTCATGCGCGAGTCGCCCGAGTACAAGGCCGCGCAGGACGCCGGCAAGGACGACGCGGCCGCGATGAAGCTGCTCGCGGCCGACCGCGGCTTCCTGCGCGCGCTGTGCAAGACGAAGACCGACGTGCAGGCCGGCTTCCTCGCGATCGATCCGCGCGACGGGCAGATCCGTGCGTGGG
Source organism: Burkholderia sp. AU45274 (assembly GCF_030482505.1). Taxonomy (NCBI): domain Bacteria; kingdom Pseudomonadati; phylum Pseudomonadota; class Betaproteobacteria; order Burkholderiales; family Burkholderiaceae; genus Burkholderia; species Burkholderia sp. AU45274. The sequence continues at coordinate 1,288,870 of NZ_JAUJQE010000001.1, forward strand.
TCGGCAGCCGCGACTTCACCCGCGAGCCGTTCGACCACGTCGCGCAGGCGCGGCGCCAGCCGGGCTCGACGTTCAAGCCGTTCGTCTATGGCGTCGCGTTCGCGAACGGGATGAAGCCGGACGATACCTTCATCGACCAGCCGGTCGAGATTCCGTTGAAGGGTGGCGAGATCTGGCGGCCGAACGACGACGTGCCGCCCACCGGCAAGCCGATGACGCTGCGCGACGCGGTCGCGCTGTCGCGCAACCGGATCACCGCGCAGGTGATGGAGAAGGTCGGGCCGGCGTCCGTGGCCCGACTCGCACGCGACATGGGCGTGCGCGAGAGCCCGCTCGAACGCGTGCCGTCGCTGGCGCTCGGCACGAGCCCGGTCACGCTGAAGGAGATGGTCGCGTCGTACGCGACGATCGCGAACGGCGGGTTGTACGTCGAGCCGCAGATGGTGACGCGCATCGAGAACCGCCAGGGCGACGTGCTCGCCGAATACGCGCCGGCGCCGCCCGAGCGCGCGCTCGACGCCGAAACCGACAAGACGCTGCTCAGCGTGATGCGCGACGTCGTGACGCGCGGCACGGGCGGCAGCATCCGCACGCGCTTCGGGATCCGTGGCGACGTGGCCGGCAAGACCGGCACGACGCAGGACAACGCGGACGGCTGGTTCATCCTGATGCAACCCGGCCTCGTCGCCGGCGCGTGGGTCGGTTTCGACGACGGCCGCGTGACGCTGCGCAGCGACTACTGGGGGCAGGGCGCGCACAGTGCGCTGCCGATCGTCGGCGATTTCTTCCAGCGCGCGCAGCGCGCCCGGCTCGTCGATACGAAGGCGAAATTCGACACCGAGCCGTCGCCGGGCTGGTTCGCGTCGCTGCGCGAACGCGCGACGGACCTGTTCGACACGTGGTTCCCGCCCGACGCGAAGAAGGCGCCCGCACCGGTCAGGACGCAGCGGGTGGAGCCGGCGCCCGAGGCGGATACCGACGAGGCGTCGGCCGCCTCGGCTGCCTCGGCGCCCGAAGCGGCATCCGGGGGCATCGTCGAGGAATGGGTGCCGGCGTCCGAAGTGGCCGCGTCGGCCGCCGCGCTGTCGGCGGGCGCCTCGCAGCCGCCACCCGCGCAGCCGCCGGCGGGGGCGAGCGCGGCGGGCGGAGGCAGTGCGGGCCTCGGCGCCGCACCGGCGGCCGCCCCTTCGACCGCACCGTCCCAGGCGCCGGTACCGGCCGCGCCCGACGCGACCGGCGCATCGCAGTCGCAGTAACGGAGCCGTTCAGAACTCGCGCGATGCTGCCGTAATCATGTTGTCATGACAGCTTGCGCGGTCGCTCCGCGCCTCCCCGATGAGGCTATCTACCGACTACGTCCCGCTCGCGCGCGACGATCTCGCCGCCGGCGTCCCGCTCGGCTTCGATCTCTACGATGCCGACGGCGCCGCGCTGCTGCCGGCCGGCACGACGCTGCGCGATGCCGCGCAGCATGCCTTCCTGTTCGACCATTTCCGGCCGGTACGACGGCGCGACGACGCCGAAGCCGCGGCCGAGCCGCGCGTGCCTGACGCGGTGCCTCACGCGCCGCGGATGGGGTTGTCGGCGGGGGCTTCGATCGGCATCCGCCGCCGGGTCGGCACGACCCGCGGGCTGCAGCGCTGCCGGTTGATCGGCAGCGCCGCGTCGGGTGCGCTGTTCGTCGAGCCGCAGCCGTCGGCCGCGCTCGACTTCGCGCATGGCGACGATATCGAGGCCGTGGCGATCGGTCGTGCCGCGGTGTCGCGTTTCGGCGCGACGGTCGAGTCGGTGCAGGCGGCGGGCGCCGCGCGGTTCCTGGTGCTGTCGCCGCCCGGCTTCGTCGACCGGCTGCGCACGCGCGCGGAGCCGCGCGTGCCGGTGCGGATCGCCGCCTGTTGCACGGGTGGGTCGGAGGGGGCGGAAGGCATCGGGATGGTGCACGACATCAGCTTGAGCGGCCTGTCGATTGCCGTCGACCGGCCGATCGCCGCCATCGGCGAACCCTTGCGCGTGCAGCTTCCGTACGCGGCGGGCGACCGGGTCGAGCTGCTGGCGCTCGACGGCACGGTGCGGGCCGTCCATGCCGACCCGGCCGCGCCCGCGCTGACGCTGCATCACGCGGCGTTCGGCGAGACCGGCGCCGACGACCTGATCCGCCTCAAGGCGCTGCTGTTCGACCGGTTGATGGCGTCGTCGGATACCGACCGGCGGCGCTGATGCAGGGCTGGACGCACGGGGCGCCGTGCCACGGTATTCAGTGCGTGAATGCCGATAATCATCTGACGATTCCGCGTATTCCGTGGTGATTGTATGGTTTCCGTCAACAGTGAATTCGCGATTTAAGTATTTACCCTGATAGCGTGGCCTCCTAGACTTCTACTCATGCGCAACGACCCCGAGTCCGAAGCGCCTGACAAAACAATTCTGGAGGTAACGCATCATGAAATCGCTGATCAAGGCAGTTGCACTGGCCGCCCTGGTGGCCGCACCGGTCGTCTCCTTCGCCCAATCGAACCAGCAGCCGCTGACGCGCGCGCAAGTGCGCGCCGAGCTGGTCCAGCTCGAAAAGGCCGGCTACAACCCGAACGACTGGATGAACTACCCGGAAAACATCCAGGCCGCACAGGCAAAGATCGCCGCCGCGCAGAACCCCGGCGCGCAAGCTGATGCTACGGGCTACGGTTCGAACCCCGCCGCTGCGTCGCAATCGGGCCAGCGCGTGGTCGTGCCGGCCGCAACCGACCGTTCGTCGGTGTTCTTCGGCCACTAAGCCAGGCAGCGCCCGCAGGGGCGCCCGGTTTGCCGTTTCATCCGAAACCCGTGCACGGTATCCGTGTGCGGGTTTTGCATTTTGGCCGCTTGAATGGGTGGGGTGCCGCGCCTGACGGACATCACCGCGTGCTGCCCGCCCGCCGCGCCCGCGTCGCGAGCACGGTCGCGACGCCGCCGAGGATCGCAGCCGATGCGAGTGCGAGCCGCCAGGTTGGCTGTTCGGACAGGAGCAGCACGGCGCCGCCCGCGGCGATGGGCGGGACGGACAACTGAACCGCCGCGGCGCGCATCGCCGTGAGGTGCCGCAGCGCGGCATACCAGACCACGTAGCCGAGGCCCGACGTCAGCGCACCGGAAAGCGCGGCGAGCGCGAGGCCGGCCGGCGTGACGTGCAGGCGGGCGGCGAGCGCGACGCTCAGCGCGAGTGCCAGCGGCGCGGCGCGCAGGAAGTTGCCGGCAGTGGCCGCGACCGGATCGACGGGCCGACGGCCGCGGATCGAATAGACACCCCATGCGATGCCGGCTGCCGTCATCAGCGCGGCGCCGCGCGGCGTCGGCGCGGCGAGCCCGGGCGACACGAGATAGACCAGCCCGCCGAGCGCCGCGCCGAACCCGGCCCAGCCGGTCGCGGCAAACCGCTCGCCGGCATGCCATCCCGCCGCGAACATCGTCAGTTGCACCGCGCCGAACAGGATCAGCGCGCCGGTGGCCGCGCTGACGGTCAGATACGCAAACGAGAAGCACGTGACGTACGCGAACAGCATCGCCGCGGCCGGCCAGTCGGCGGGCGGGGCAGGCCGTCGTGTCCCCGCACGCGCGACGATCGCGAGCATCAGCGCGCCCGATACGAGGCGCAGGCTGCCGAAGCTGGCCGCGTCGATCCGCCCGGCCTGCAGCGCGAGCCGGCACAGCAGCGAATTCGACGCGAACGCGAGCATCGCGATCGACGTCAGCGCGACGACGCGCACGCCCGGCCGGACATGCGGCACGACGGCGGAGGCGGGCGGTCGCATCGTGGGCCTCACGCGTGGCCGGCGACGATCAGCACGGCCGCGCCGAACAACGCGGCGCCGAGCGGCGCGGTGAGCGCCTGCCCCCACGACGCGTTCTTCTCGACGGCCATCAACGCGGCGAGCGCCAGCATCCAGCCGAGACTGCCGGCGCCGACGACGAACATCAGGAGCATCAGCGCCCAGCAGCAGCCGACGCAGAAGAGCCCGTGGCTGACGCCCAATGCAAATGCGTGACGCATCGGCGTGCGGCCGCGCCAGCGGCTGATCACGAAACTGAACGGCGTGCGGCACCGGTCGAGGCAGTGCGTCTTCAGTCCGCTGAACTGGAACGCGCCGGCGAGCGCGAAGACGGCCGCGCCGATCAGCCAGCCGCGCCACGCGAGCGCCGGCACCCGCGCGACACCGGCCAGCAGCAGCCCGTGCAGCCCATGCGCGACGAGGCCGAAGCCGCTCCACGTGGCGACGTAGCCGATGCCGACGAGCGCTAGCAGGCGCGTCTGGTCGGGTCGGCTCGCGACGACGCGGGCGAACGCGTCGAACAGCGACAGCGTCGTCGGCAGCATCATCGCGAGGATCATCAGCGTCCAGCCGGCCGCGGTGAACGCGGCCGGCAGCCACAGCGCGCCACCGGGCAGCGCGCGGCAAAGCGTGCTGAACGGTTCGGCCAACACGCCGTCGCCGTGGTCGAGGTACCGCCCGTAAGGACTGCGCGTCCACGCCCACAGGGTGAGCCAGGCGAACGCGACGAGACTCGCGAGCACGAGCGGAAACAGGCGCCGGTGCAGCGACGCGGCCATGACCGTTGGCGTGCGATCACGCGTCACGCGTCGAACCGGAACGTGCTCTGCAGCGCGTTGTGATTCTTCAGGTCGACGTCGATGCCGATCGCCGCATTCTTCGACCGGTAGACGGGCGCCTTGCCGACGAACACCGGCGCGCCGGGCACCGTCGAGAACACGGTGTCGGTCAGCGTCGTCTGCGCGCCGCTCGGGCCGAGGTAGGGCTCGAGTTCCGCGTGGTAATCGGTGCCGATCGACAGCGTGCCGCGAGCCCCCTCGACATTGAACGTGATGGGCGCGCGTTCGATCGACACGACCGTGCCGATCAGTTTCGCGAGTTCGGCGATCGGGCCGCCGGCCTCGCCCGTGTAGACCTTGAGGAGCGCCTGCTCCTGCGCTTCGGACGCCGTGTCGCTGACGTAGATCGCAGCCGTCCAGTTGCCTTCCAGGATGTTGCCGGGCACGCGGCATACGGCGGCGATCGTGTTGCCGCCCACGTCGACGCCGTCGACGGTGCCCTTGTCGACATGCCACGCGACGATCGTGTCGCAGACGCCGAAATCGGGGTCCTCGCCGATCCAGCACGGGCAGAGTACGCGACAGTTGCAGACCTCGAGCAGACGGCCTTCAAGGTGATAACTCATGATTCCCTCCAGGGGGCGACGGCGAAGGCACGTTGGGCTGGGGGGAGGAGGCTGGCAGACGAATCGTCACCCCGCTCGGCGATGCGAACGCGAAATGCGCTGAGGAATGCGCGGAAGCGGAGACGGGATGGATGCGATAGCGCGGGCCTGAAGCGGCGTATCGGTTTTCAAGTGTAGGTGCGCACGGGCGATATGCAAGCCGTCGCAGGCCGCGACACCGGCTGACAAGCCGGCGCGCGTACGCTAGCATCGCGATCGGTGTCGCCACGAGAGACGGCGGCCGATGCGCGTCAGCGCGTCAAGCCCGGCACCGGCTTCCACGACTTCAACGAACAACAAGGAGCATCCATGCGTGTCTTGACCGGTCTGCTGTGCTCGCTCGCGCTGGCGGCGAACCTCGCCCACGCGCAGGCGAATTGTGCCGACGCGACGGATCAGGCGGCGATGACGGCGTGCGCCGATCGCGCGTACAAGAAAACCGACGGGGAGCTGAACCGGACGTACCAGGCCGTCACCGCACGCCTGCGCGACGCGCGGCCGCTTGCCGACAAACTCGTGAATGCGCAGCGTGCGTGGATCGCGTACCGCGATGCCGAATGCAACTTCTCCAGCGCGAACGCCGAGGGCGGCAGCGTGTATCCGATGGTCGTGTCGACCTGCCTCGACGATCTGACGAAATTGCGCACCGAAACGCTGAAGGGCTATCTGTCGTGCGAGGAAGGCGATCTCGCGTGCCCCGTGCCGGCGAAGTGAGCGGGTAAGCAGGGCGCGCCGCCCGGCCGGCGGCACCTGCCATCCCGCCGCTGCCGGACGTCGTCCGTTACACGTCGTCCGTTTCGTCGAGCAGCTTGTGCCGCATCGCGTACCGCACCAGCGCCGCTTCGTGCGGCATCTGCATCTTTTCCAGGATCCGCGTCTTGTACGTGCTGACCGTCTTCGCGCTCACGCACAGCGCGTTGGCGATCTCGGTCAGCGTCTGGCCGGCGGCGATCCGCCGGAACACGTCGAATTCGCGGTCGGACAGCCGCTGGTGCGGCAGCGTCTCGGCCGGCTCGTTCAGGCTCTGCGCGAACTGCTCGGCCATCGCGAGGCTCACGTAGACGCCGCCTGACGCCACCTTCGTGACCGCGCCGACCAGCTCGGCGCTCGCGCTTTCCTTCGTCAGATACCCGGACGCGCCGGCGCGGAACGCGCGCACCGCGTATTGCTGCTCCGCGTGCATGGTCAGCACGAGGACGCGCAGCGCGGGCTTCTCGTCCTTGATCTGCTTGATCAGCTCGACGCCGTTGCGGCCCGGCATCGACAGGTCGAGCACGAGCACCTGCGCGGGCGTCGCGCGCACGAGCGCGATCGTCGACGGGCCGTCGCAGGCTTCGCCGACCACCTCGAATCCGGTGGCGTTCTGGAGGATGTGCCGCAGACCGTCGCGTACGAGCGTATGGTCGTCGGCGATGAGCACCTTGATCATGTGATGAGCGTTTCCTGTTGGACGGTACTGAGCGGGAGCGCGACGGTGATCGAGAAACCGCGCGCGAGCGCGGTGTCGATCGTCACGCTGCCGCCCAGCATGTGGGCGCGTTCGCGAATGCCGATCAGGCCGAACGATTTGTCTTCATGGGCCGGGCCGCCGGGCGCCGAGCCGCGGCCGTTGTCCGCGACACGCAGCACGCAGAAGCCTTCCTCGACGTCGAGCCGCAGCGCGACGCGCGTCGCATCCGCGTGGCGCGCGACGTTCGTCAGCGCTTCCTGGACGATCCGGAACAACGTGGTCGCGCCCGCGCTGGTGAACGTGAGCCCGCCGGTTTCGATGTGCCGTTCGACATCGATTCCGTAGCGGTTCGTGAAATCGTTCGCGAGCCATTCGATCGCCGGCACGAGGCCGAGATCGTCGAGCATCACGGGCCGCAGGTCGGCCGCGATGCGCCGCACCGACGCGACCGTCGCGTCGATCAGCCGCCGCATGCCCTGCAGGTGCGTCTGCACGTCTTCGTCGGGGTGTGTGCGACCCGGCACGCGCAGCTGCTGTTCGACCACCGACAGATCCATCTTCAGCGCGGTGAGCTGCTGGCCGAGGTCGTCGTGCAGTTCGCGCGCGATGCGGGTCTTTTCCTCCTCGCGCACGTTCTGCAGGTTCGCGGACAGTTCGCGCAATTCCTCGCGCGACTGCTTCAGCGCGTTCTCGGCGCGCTGCCGCTCGGTGATGTCGCGCAGCATCACCGTATAGAGCTTGCCGGACGCGTCGCGGATCTGCGAGATCGACGCCTCGATCGGGAATTCCTCGCCGTTGGCGCGCAGCCCGAACAGCACCCGCTGGCGGCCCATCTGCCGCTCGGACACGCCCGTCACGCCGAACTGGTCGACGTGCTTGGCGTGCGCGGCGCGGAACCGCTCGGGGATGAAGCGCGACAGCGGCGCACCGATTGCCTCCATCGCGGATACGCCGAACACCTGCTCGGCCATCGGATTGAAGATCACGACCGTCTGCTTTTCGTCGATCGTGATGATCGCTTCCATCGACGAACGGATGATGCCCATCATCCGCGCCTCGTTGAGGATGCCGCGGCTGCTCGCGCCCGAATCGACGGCGATGCGGCCGCGCAGCAGCGCATGGATCAGCACCGCGAATGCGATCGACGCGATCAGCCCCGCGGCGAGCACGGTGCCGGCCGCGCGTTGCGCGCCGGTGGCGCTCGGGCGGCCGTCCGCGGAATACGCGAGCGTCAGCACCGTGCCGCCGAAATTCAGCTCGTCGGTGCGCCGCATCAGGTCGGGCGATGCCGACGCCTCGTCGGTCGTCGTTTCGACGCTGACGATCGCGCGCCGATCGCCGCCGGCGGTGATCCACACGTCGATCCCGCGTTCTGCGTCGAGCGCGCGCTCGACCAGGCGCCGCGGGCTCAATGCCGCGAACAGCACGCCGTCGGCGCCGGTTTCGCGCAGGCCGGGCGGTGCGGCGGCCGCACGCGGCGACGCGGCAACCGGCAGGAACAGCGTGAAGGTGCGGGCGTCGCGCGACGTGTCGTCGTCGGCCGGGTGGACGCCGAGCGCGACGTCGCCGGTCTGCAGCGCGCGCGTGAGCGGCGCCGCATCGGACGCGCCGAAGCGCACGACCGGTGAATTCGACGCCGGTGCGCTGAGCGCGGCGGTCGCGAGCGTGCCGGCCGGCATCGGCTTCGCGCCGGCGAGGGCGGTGCGCGTCGCGGGCGGCAGCGGCGCATAGCCGATCTGGCGCACCGGCGAGCGGCCGCTGTCGAGGTCGATCATCTCCGCATACCGGCGCCATTGTTCGGGCGTCATGCCCGGGACGAGGCTGAACGCGCCGCGCGCGCCTTCGAGCACGGCCGCGCCGGATTGCAGCTCGTGGCGGAGCATGGCCGTCACATGCGTCGTGCGGCGTTCGAAACGCGTATGGACAGCGCCTTGCCACTGCTCGCGCACGAGCAGCGCGACGCCGAGCGACAGCACGGCGCCGGCGCACAGTGCAACGACACCAGCCGCGAGCGGCTGGCGTAACATGATCTGGAGGCGCGTGGGCCCTCGGGCGTCACGCGTCGGGGTTCCACTTGCGGTCATTCGATTGGCATTCTGTTGTCAGGGGCCGCGCCCTGGCACCGGGAGCGGCACAGCAAAACCGGGCAAAACTCGCGCCGGCTGCACGCAACGTCTATTTTCAAGATGAAATTGTGCGCGATTTACACGTTTTATGTAATGGGGGCACTAGAAATTGCGGCAACCGGCGTGAAGCAGCGGGCGCGCCGGCCGCGCTTGACGCGCATCAACGGGCGCGTCGGCACGTGGGGCAGACTGTTCGGCAGACCACCCGGCACCGGGCCGGGTGGCGATAACGGGCCGCCGTCGCGCGACGCGCGATGCGTGCCCGGTCGGAGGGACGGACCATGTACAAGCGGATTTTCGTCGGGCTCGACGGCAGCCCGAGCGCGCGTCTCGCGCTGAACGAGGCGATCCGGATCGCGGCGGCGTCCGGCGGCGAAGTGACCTGCGCGTATGTCGTCGAGCACCGGCCGCAGCTCGTCGACGTCGATGCGGGCTTCGCTGCCGCGCGCGACGGCGATGCGGCCGCGACCGATGCCGTGACGCCGGTGCTCGACGATGCGAAGGCAGTGCTCGCGCAGCAGCATGTATCGGGCACCGTGCGCGCGCTCGACGCGTACGGCGAGGATGTCGCCACCGTGCTGATGCGCACGGCGGCCGAAGCCGATGCCGACCTGATCGTGATGGGCACGAGCGGGCGGCATGGCCTGCGCCGGCTGCTGCTCGGCAGCGTCGCCGAATCGCTGCTGCGCGCGGCCGACCGGCCCGTGCTGCTGGTGCGGCACAGCGAGCCCGGCACCTCGGCGGCTGCGTGACGCACGCGGCGATGCACCGACGTTGACGCACGGGCGGTCGCGGGGGGGCGGCCGTCTCGCGTATTCGTCGGATGACGGCGTGATGAAACGGAAACGCCCGCCGCACGGCGTGTGAGCGCGGCTGTCGCTGCTCATCGGGCGCGCGAGGGCGGCACACCCGATGTCCCCCACGCGCGCAATCGCGTGCCGGCGGTTGCATCCCGACACGCAGTTCTGGCAGCATCGACCGGTGTCCGCTTGTTCGCCGCGCGCATGGCCGCGGCGATCGACGCAGCAGCATCCGGCGCTATGCGACCGCGTTCGCGATGAGCGAAGCGAGGCCGTGCGCCGGGTGCCCGGTTCCTTACTTCACCGACGTCATCCGCCATGCCGATCTCCGCTACCGACCTGATTCGCCAGTTCGACCTGCAGCCGCATCCCGAAGGCGGCTATTTCCGCGAAACCTACCGTGCGGCCGATTCGGTCGTGCGTCCGGCCGACGGCGCGCCACGCGCCGCGTCGACCGCGATCTACTACCTGTTGTGCGACGGCGCGTATTCGTCGTGGCACCGGATCCGTTCCGACGAAGTCTGGCATTTCTACGCGGGCGACCCGATCGAAGTGTGGGTGCTCGACGAGCGCGACGGGCTGACGATCCACCGCCTCGGCAACCCGCTCACGCATCCGGGCACCGTGTTCCAGGCGGTCGTGCGGGCCGGGAGCTGGTTCGGCGCGCGCTGCGCGTTGCCGGAGCATGTCGCGCTCGTCGGCTGCACGGTGGCGCCGGGCTTCGAGTTCGCGGAATTCGAACTGGCCGACGCGGCCGCGCTGGCCGCCGCGTTTCCCGACTACGCGGAACACGTCGGGCAGCTTGCCCAGCGCACGGACATGTGACTGTCACGGAAGGGCGCGAAGCCCGTGCCGATGGTGCGTGTTCCGCGCGGTCGCGGCCAAACCCGTTTAGAATGCCGTGATGCATCGGGTCGGCCGCGGGCGTGCCGCGGCGGCCGTTGCCCAGCGGTGCCGACGGCCCTCGTCGCACGGCTGCATGCCTTCCAGGAGCGCCGCCGTGTGGCACTTTCCCATCGCTATTCCATCGTCGCTCGGCCCGTGGGCCGTGTTCGCGAGCGTGTTGATCACGCAGCTCGGCGTGCCGGTGCCGGCCGTGCCGATGCTGATTCTCGGCGGCACGATGGCGGCAATGGGGCAGGCGTCCTGGGTCAGCATGTTCGCGGCGGCGATCGGCGCGACGATGCTGGCCGATTCGCTGTGGTTCTTCATGGGCCGCACCCGCGGCCGGCGCCTGCTGAACGGCCTCGTGCGCTTCTCGCTGTCGCTCGACACGACGCTGCGTTTCGCACGTAACGTATTCGAAAGATACGGCGCGCCGCTGCTGGTGCTGTCCAAATTCCTGCCGGGCCTCGGCCTCGTGTCCGCGCCGCTGCTCGGCACGACCGCGATCGGCGTCGGCGTGTTCCTGTTCTGGGACCTGGCCGGCGCATCGCTGTGGGCCGCGTTCTGGCTAGTCGGCGGCGCGGCCATTCACGACCAGATCGTCCAGTTCGTGCTGTGGGTGCGCGCGAGCGGCGGCACGATCCTCGATGCATTCCTCGCGATCTTCATCACGTTCCTGCTGTACCGCTGGGTGCGTCGCGTGCAGTTCCGCCGCTATCTCGCGCAGGTGCGCATCTCGCCGCCGCAGCTCGTCGAAATGATGACGTCGGACGAGCCGCCGCTGATCTTCGACGCGCGGCCGAAAGCGATCCGCGAGCGCGAACCGTACCGGATCGCCGGCGCGGTGCCGGTCGACCTCGATTCGCCGGACCTGCTCGATCCTGAAATGCTGAAGCGGCCGATCGTCGTGTATTGCGTATGCCCGAACGAGGCCACCGCGAAGCGCCTGATCGCGAAGATGCAGCGCAAAAAGATGATCCACAACATCCGTGCGCTGAAGGGCGGCCTCGATGCATGGGAGAAGCACGGCTATCCGGTCGAGCCGATGCCGGCCGATCTCGATGCGTCGCGGTATTTCGTGCGGCCGGATCACGGTGCGATCGAAGGCGAATATACGGTGCGCGCGACGCTGTCGAAATAAATCCGAGCGCGGGAGTCGCGCGCATTCGAATTCCACTACCGGTTTCACGCCCCGCGATTTTCCCGAAAATCGACTGGCGTGAAACTGCTGATCCTCCCTATAATCCCGCCTGCATATTGCGTGCGCCTGATCGCGCACCTTCGACGCGTGTTCGTTCGCGCCGAAAGCGATTGATCCCGTCGCCGTCCGTCACGCGCACAGCCGCGTCGAACGGGCCGCGCGGGCGTATTCCGTGAACGGCCCGATCCGTTTTCCGGATTGTTCCGGAACATACGGATAATCCGCGGCGATTCCCATCGGATTGACGCAATATCCGTGTCGTTTCTAATTCAGAAAACGCCAGCGGAGATTATTTCGTTTTCGGCATGCCGGGATCGGCATGAACGGTCGCGCATTGACATCGACAATGACGGCGGCTCGTTCACGGCTGCCAGGAGACGGACTTGAAACAACCAGAAGACCAGTTGCATAGAGGATTGGAAGAGCGGCACATCAACCTGATGGCGCTCGGCGCGACGATCGGCGTCGGCCTGTTCCTCGGCTCGGCCAGCGCGATCCGCGTCGCCGGCCCGGCCATCCTGCTGACCTACCTGCTGGGCGGCATCGCGATTTTCCTGATCATGCGCGCGCTCGGCGAGATGGCGATCGCCAATCCCGTCGCCGGCGCGTTCAGCCGCTACGCACGCGACTACCTCGGGCCGCTCGCCGGCTATCTGACCGGCTGGACCTACTGGTTCGTGTGGATCGTCACCTGCATGGCGGAAATCACGGCGGTCGGCGTCTACATGCACATGTGGTTCCCCGCCGTGCCGAACTGGATCTGGGCGCTCGCGGCGCTCATGGCGATGGGCTCGGTGAACTTCATCGCGGTCAAGCTGTACGGGGAATTCGAGTTCTGGTTCGCGCTGATCAAGATCGTCACGATCGTGCTGATGATCATCGGCGGCGGGTTGATGATCGCGTTCGGCATCGGCAACGGCGGTGTCGCGATCGGCCTGTCGAACCTGTGGGCGCACGGCGGTTTCATGCCGAACGGCATCAACGGCGTGGTCGCCGCGTTGCCGATCGTGATGTTCGCGTATCTCGGCGTCGAGATGCTCGGCCTCACCGCCGGCGAGGCGCGCAACCCGGAGAAGTCGCTGACGAAGGCCGTGAACTCGGTGTTCTGGCGCGTGCTGATTTTCTACATCGGTGCGCTGTTCGTGATCATGTCGCTGTATCCGTGGGACCAGATCGGCACCCAGGGCAGCCCGTTCGTGATGACGTTCTCGCGGCTCGGCATCCCGGCGGCGGCCGGCATCATCAACTTCGTCGTGCTGACCGCGGCGCTGTCGTCGTGCAACAGCGGCCTGTTCAGCACCGCTCGGATGCTCTACAACCTCGCGCAGCAGGGCCAGGCGCCGAGCAAGCTCGGCCAGGTCAATCGCAACGGCGTGCCGGTGTACGGCGTGATCGTGTCGGTTGCGCTGCTGCTGATCGGCGTGCTGCTCAACTATCTCGCGCCGCAGCACGTGTTCACGTGGCTCACGTCGGTGTCGACGTTCGGCGCGATCTGGACGTGGTGCGTGATCCTGATCGCGCAGATGCGCTTTCGCCGCACGCTGTCGGCCGACAAGATCGCGCGCCTGCCGATCCGCGTGCCGTTCTATCCGCTCGGTTCGTTCGTCGCGCTCGGCTTTCTCGTGCTGGTCGTCGTGCTGATGGCGTTCACGCCCGACACGCGCGTCGCGCTCGTGATCGGGCCCGTATGGATCGTGCTGCTCGGCGTCACCTATGCGCTGTTCTACGCGAACCGTCGGGCGGCATCGGTGCCGACCAAGTCGTAAGCAGCAGGGGCAGGGGCCCGCGCGACCTTGATCGCGATCATGCACGCGCGGGCCGGACGACCTATGCTGAACGAATCGATTGTCCGCGTTTCGCGTGGCAACCCGCCGATCCCCGTGACCGCCGCGACCGCGGCGGTGGCCTGGCCGCCGTGCGCCGCTTCCGCGCGAAGCTCCCGTCGTCGTTCCGCGACGACGCGCACGCACGGAGGCCTTCGCCATGCAGCCTGCCCAGCCCAGCCCGACGCCTGCGCGGATCGCGCTGGCCGTCGATCCGACGCCCGAATCGCTGTCCGCCGCGCGCTATGCGCGCACGCTGCTGCACCCCGGCATGCGATTGCGGATCGTCTGCGCCATCGACAACCCGCGCCTCGTGTTGCCCGACATCCCGCGCATCGACGCACTGCTGACGTCCGCGCGCGAGGACATGATGCGCGAGGCGCACGCCATCAACGAACGGATCGCGGCAATGTTCGCCGGCAGCGGTGTCGAGGTCGAGCAGGCCATCATCGATACGTCGGTGACGGGCGGCTCGGTGGCCGATGCGTTGGTGGGCGATACGTCGGCATGGCGCGCGGACGTGCTGATGGTCGGCGCGAATCCGCATCACGGGCTGCTGCGGCTCGTCGAAGGCGCGATGTCGGACACGTTGACGACCCGCGTGCGCTGCGCGCTGCTGATCGTGCCGGCCGCCTACGTGCGGCCGTCGGACGGCGGCCTGCAGCGGCTGATGTTCGCGGTCGACGGCAGCGAGCCGTCGCTGCACGCGGTGCGCGTCGGGCTCGGCTTCGCGACGCCGACGACGTTGCTCTACGCGGCGTACGTGATCGATCGCGCGGTTCGTCTGACGGATATCGTGCCGGTGCGCGCGCTCGAGGATGCCTATCGCGCGGAGGGCGAGGATGCGCTCGCGAAGATCGGTCCGCTGTTCCATGCGACCGGGAACCCGAGCAAGCGCGGTGTCGTCGAAACCCGCCCGACCAGCGACGACGTGGCTCATGCGCTGATGCGCGACGCCGTGCACTGGCGTGCCGAACTGCTGGTGGTCGGCACGCATGGCAGGCGCGGCATCGCCGCCTGGCTGATCGGCAGCGTGGCGCGCCGCATTGCGCATCTCGCCCAGGTGCCGGTGCTGCTCGTGCGCGGTACCGAATAAAGCGCGCGGTGTCGCGATCGAAGCAGGCTTGGCTTGACCTGCATCAGAAACGGCGCGCCTCGCGCGTGAGACATTGTCGGAACAACCGGCAACACGGCCGGTCTGTCGTGCATGTACCGCGCAGCCACGCTGCAACACGCGTGTTGATGGCCGCGATCGACGGTGCATTCACAGCCGTGACATCAATTTCCGGAGCCGCGACGTGCGATGCACGGCGCGTCATCCGACAGAGAACTCTCTGGCACGAGGGTAGGCAGCCACGGTTGCCTTGGAGGACGGACGGGGTGGAAGTCACCCCGTCCGCTTTCCGCGTTCGTGTTGTAGTTGGCCCCGTCTGAATTGCCTTCCCCGCAGGAATCGTCGTCATGGCGGCCGTGTCGAACGGCGCGTCATGACGCGTGATGGCGCGCGGTGGCGCCGATGCGGATCGGTGAGGATCGCGCCAGGTGCGCCGCTCGCTGTAGTACAGGCGCGGCGTGCGGCAGGCGCTGCCGACGTCGTGAGATGTTCAGCCGTTGCACGGCCCCCGTGCCGTGCAACGGCACGCCTGCATGCTCAGGTGAAGCGAAGCATCGACCGCAGGTCGTGCCGTCGGCCGGGAGCGCGGCGCACCCGCGGACGCTGATGCCCGACATGCAGCGGCGCGCACGCGCTGCACGTGCGGTTGCGCAGGCGGTTCGCGTGCGGCCAGCCGGGGCGCGCCTTGCGACGTGGCTCGGCATCGGCCGGCGCGTCGGGTGCGGCCCGCGCGCAGAGTGCCGCGGCGAACCGTTGCAACGCGAGCACCGAGCCCGCGACGCTCTGGTACTTTTCGCGGCCGATCTGCCCGTCGAGCGTGACGAGCAATCCGGCCTCGCGTGCCAGCGCAAGCAAGGTGTCGATATTGTCGGACGGAAGGTTGCCCGCCGACACGGCCTGGGCGGGCAGGGCGCGCGCTTTGCCCGACGCGCGCCGCTGGCCGTCCCGGCCCGGTAAGTTGCGATGTGCCATGGTTGGTCTCCTGCGCCAGGCCCCGCATGCCGGCTCGACGGCCGGCTGAGCGATGACCCGTATGAACGTTTCGTCCATGTCACCAGTATCGTGTCGCGCCCGTGCGCTGCCAAGCAGCGCGCGCTGAAGTCGCTGTCAGGTAATGCGCGGCGCCTATAGGAATCCGCTGACACGCCGGCGTGTTCGTTCGGACGAATGGGGCGCGCGCGGAGGGGATCGCTTGACGCATGATTTCGGCCGGTCTAACTTGGCCAGTGCATCGGCGTCGGGCGGCGTTCCATCGTCGGCCTGTGTCAGTCGGTGCCGCGCCCCGGGGTGGCGTGGCAGGGCTTCCAGTCTCGTTCGCGGGCAGTTTGCGCCGCGAATCTTGCGCGGCCGGTTCGGGGACGGATCGGCACGGCGGCACGCAACGTGCCGTTGATCGCGCACAAACATGCGCCGGTGCATCGCACGCCGCGCCGCCGTTCAGTCTTTAAGCTTCCGGTACCTTCTTCTTTTCGTTCCTCGACCGTCAGGAGTCCGTCGATGTCCAAGGACAGTTTGCTCGATTCACTCAAGGAAGCCGCCAAACAGCGCGCAATCGGTTCGGATCAGTTGCGTGCGATGCTCGACGACGAAGTGCGCGCGCTGTCGTCCGACGCGCGGGTGCACGACTACATCCACGTATTCGCGATCCGGCACCTGCGCGAACGGATGCGCCGGCAGGACGATCTCCACGACGACACGCGTGCCGATGCGCCCGCGGACGCCGATCCGCGTCCGAGCCATCGCCTGTGACGGGCGAGCGCCGCGGCTGATGCCGCGGACGTGACATGATCCGTGGCCGGGGGCAGGGCCCGGGCCGGATCCTGATCGACATTCATGAGTCGGTCGGCAGCAAACCGGGCCCGTTCCAACGCGCTTCTTGATCGCCGTGCCCGGGATCGACGATGCCGTCGTCGCGTCCGCGGGCGGTGGGCGCACGGCGCCGCGCAGCACGGTCATCCTGACGATTCGCTGACAACCGGTCTTGCGTTTTGTCATACGTTTCACTGAATTGTCACAGCGGCCTCAAGTAAGTGGCGCGATTGCCGTTTACCCGGTGAATTCGTCCACCGGGCGTTCGCGCTCCCTTACCGAGTCGTTGCCATGCTCTCGTCCATCCGCGCCCGCATCCTTGCCGCGTGCGTCGCCATCGTCGTATTCGCGCTGGTCGCCACCACGCTCATCAACTATTTCATCGCGCGCTCGTACAACGACGACGCGATCGACCGCAACCTGACCTCCGTCGCCAGCGGCCACGTGGTCGGGATCGCCGACTGGGTCGCCACCCGGAGCCGGATGATCGCGTCGCTGCAGGATGCCGCGCTGACGACCGACCCGCTGCCGGTGTTCAAGCAGATGGCCACGGCCGGCGGTTTCACGAACGTCTACGCGGGCTACGCCGACAAGGCGTTCCACTTCTCCGACCCGACCGGCATTCCGCCCGACTACGATCCGACCGGCCGCCCGTGGTACAAGCAGGCCGCGCAGGCCGGCAAGCCGGTTGTCACGCCGCCGTACGTCGACGCCGGCACGGGCAACCTCGTCGTCACGTTCGCGGTGCCGATCCTGCGCGACGGCGCGGTGAAGGGCGTCGTCGCGGCGGACGTCTCGATGGACACCGTGATCGCGAACGTGAAGACGATCCACCCGACGCCCGCGAGCTTCGGGATGTTGATCGACAGCAACGGCCACGTGGTTGCCCACCCGGACCCGAAGCTCACGTTGAAGCCGGTCGCCGACGTGTCGCCCGAACTCGGCGCGACGAACGGCGCGACGATCGCGGCCGCGGCCGCGCCCGTCGAGGTGACGGTCGGCGGCGACGCGAAGCTGGTGCGCGCGCGCCCCGTGCCGGGCACGGACTGGTACGCGCTGGTGCTGCTCGACAAGAACGAAGCGACGGCCGGGATGCGCTCGCTGCTGACCGCGTCGCTGATCACGCTGCTCGTGATCGTCGGCGTGGCGTCGCTGATCATCGGCGCGATCACCGCGACCGCATTCCGTCGCCTGTCGCAAGTGCGCCAGGCCATGGCCGCGATCGGCTCGGGCGCCGGCGACCTGACGCAGCGCCTGCCGGCCGACGGACGTGACGAAGTGGCCGACATCGCCCGCTCGTTCAACAGCTTCGTCGACAAGCTGAACGACGTGATGCGCCAGATCCGCGACGCGAGCGAATCGGTGCGCACGGCCGCGAACGAGATCGCGGCGGGCAACCAGGACCTGTCGTCGCGCACCGAATCGGCGGCGGCGAGCCTCGAGGAAACGGCTGCGTCGATGGAAGAGATCACCGCGACGGTGGGTCAATCGGCCGCCGCCGCCGGCCAGGCCGACGAACGTGCGGCGGCCGCGTCGCGGATCGCGTCGCACGGCGGCGTGGTCGTGTCGGACGTCGTCGCGACGATGGAGAAGATCGAGGAAGCCTCGGGCCGCATCGGCGACATCATCGGCGTGATCGACGGGATCGCGTTCCAGACCAACATCCTTGCGCTGAACGCGGCCGTCGAAGCGGCGCGCGCGGGCGAGCAGGGCCGTGGCTTCGCGGTCGTCGCGCAGGAAGTGCGCAGCCTCGCGCAACGCAGCGCGCAGGCCGCGCGCGAAGTGAAGGTGCTGGTCGAATCGACGGTCGCGAGCGTGTCGGCCGGGTCCGGGCAGGTGCGTCAGGCGGGCGACACGATGCGCGAGATCGTGTCCAACGTGTCGAACGTGACGACGATCATCTCCGAGATCACGCACGCGGCGAACGAGCAGACGCGCGGCATCCAGGAAGTGAATCGCGCGGTCACGCAACTCGACGAAATGGTGCAGCAGAACGCGGCGCTCGTCGAACAGTCGACCGCCGCCGCGACCGCGTTGCAGTCGCAGGCGAACGCGCTGGCGACCACGGTCGGGCGGTTCAAGGTCGCTTGACGCGGCGCGTGGGAAAGACGGCCGCGCCGCTCAGGAGTGGCCGTTGTCGCGCATCAGCGCGAGCCGGTTGTAGAGCGTTTTCAGGCTGATCCCGAGCGCTTTCGCGGCGCGCGGCTTGTTGCCGTCGAAGTGGCGCAAAGTTGCCGCGATGAAGCGCTGCTGCGCATGGTGCAAGGTCGCGCCGAGCGGCAGCGCCATCGTGTTCTCCGACAGGCGCTCGGGCGGCATCGCCGGCTTCGGCAGCGTGACGTCGATGCCTTCGTCCGCCAGGATGTACGCGCGCTCGATCGTGTTGTGCAGCTCGCGGACGTTGCCGGGCCACGAATACGCGCGCAGCGCGGCGATCGCCGCGTCGGTCAGCCGCTTGTGCGCATGGTGCCGCGCGTTGAGCGCGTCGACGAATTCCAGTGCGATCGTCTCGATGTCGCTGTCGCGCTGGCGCAGCGGCGGCACGTACAGCGCAAACGCGGCGAGACGGTAGAACAGGTCCTCGCGCAGCCGGCCGTCGCGCACGGCTTCGGCCGGGTTGTGGCGCGTGGCCGACACGATGCGCACGTCGAGCGGAATCGGCTCGGTGCCGCCCACCCGGACGATCACGTTCGATTCGATCGCCCGCAACAACTTCACCTGCAATGGCGCGGGCATTTCCGCGATCTCGTCCAGCAGCAGCGTGCCGCCGCGCGCGGCTTCGAAGAAACCTTCGCGCTGCGCGATTGCACCCGTGAAGCTGCCTTTCTCGTGCCCGAACAATTGCGATTCCGCGATATCGGGCGGAATCGCGCCGCAGTTCACGGGGACGAACGGGCCGTCGCACCGGGCACTGAGGTCGTGCAGCCGGCGCGCGACGATATCCTTGCCGACCCCGCTTTCGCCGGCAATCATCACGCTGGCGCGGGTCGGGGCGATCTTCTCGATGCGGCCGAGCAGCGTGCGCATCGCGGTGGACTCGCCGGACAACCGGCGGCCGTCCGCACGTTGCTTCGACCGGTTTGCGGTTTCTCCCATTGGCATGGATCGGCATGGGTGGGGCCGTTTTGAAAATCGGCACCACGCGCTCCGTTGATTGCAATATTTTCATCGACAGCGAAACGACCACGAAGGTGCCGCAAAATAGAAATTTCCAATGTGCGCGGCGGGGACGGAAGAGACAGGCCATCGATTCCTGACGCGCATCGCGGCATTTCTGTGCCATCCAGGGTCGTATCGGTGCTTTTTTACAGAATTTTGATGAAAAAACCGGTCGTGACCATCGTGCGTTGATGCGACGCGCGACACCGGCTGGCGCTCAACCTGATACGGCACGCCCGACAGCCAGGGAGTCAGGCAGGCAGCCTTCCGCGATCCGCGCCGGGCATGCAGCTTGCGAATCCCGTCAGGCTCGCCCGGCACGCTCGACGGCAGGCCGGATGGTCGACCCCCGGCATGACGCCGTGCGACCGGAGCCGGCGCGAGGCAAGGATGCAATGAGGACCCTGACACGTGAGCTGTTACGGCAGGGTGCATGGATCGTGCTGGCCGTCGGGCTGGCGTCCGCGCTGCAGGCGTGGGCGGTTCGCGTCGTCGGCGAGCACGCGCCATTTGCGCCGCTGCCCTTTTATGCAGGCGTTGCGGCTGCCGCATGGCTGACGTCGTTCGGCGGCGGGCTGGTCGCGGCCGCGTTGAGCGTGGCCGTGATCGGCACGCTGTGGTGGCGTGATGCGCCGCTGGCCGAGCTGCTCACGCAAGCCGGCGCATTCGTCGCGATCAGCTTGGTCGAGTGCGTGCTCGTGATGGCCGTGAAGCCGCTGCTCGCGAACGATCGTCTGCGCGAACCCGATGACGACGGCGACGCCGGTGCCCGCGAGCCGCATCGCGAGCGGGCGCCGGCCGCACGCGTGCCGGTACCCGACGACCGCCTGCTGCGCCGTGTGGTCGACGCTTCGCCCGACGCGATCGTCGGGGTCGATGCCGCACGCCGGATCACGAGCTGGAATCCGGCCGCGCGCCGGATCTTCGGCATCGACGCGGCGCAGGCCGCCGGGCGCGACGTCGCCGCGATGATCGCGCCGCGCTGGTTGCGGCGCCATCCGTTGCCCGCGTCGTTCGCGAACCTGCACGCGCCGGTCGGTCCGCTCGACGTGCTGTGCGTGCGACGCGACGGCGGCCGTTTTCGGGCGACCTTCGCCGCCTCGCCGATGGTCGATGCGCAGGGCAACTGCACGGGCCTGTCGATGACGCTGCGCGATGCGCACGAACGGCGCCGCGGCGAGCGGCGCAACCTGCGCTCGCTGCGCGGCGCGCGCGACGCACGCGCCCAGGCGGACACGTCGAACCGGCTGAAGGACGAACTGCTGGCCACGGTGTCACACGAACTGCGCACGCCGCTGAACGTGATCTACGGCTGGGTCGAGGTGCTGCGCAACGTCGACGGCCAGGGGCTCGCGCAACAGGCCGTCGACGCGATCGATCGCAGCGCGCGGTCGCTGTCGCACATGGTGGCCGACCTGCTCGATGCATCGTCGCTCGCGACCGGCCGGTTGCGCCTCGAGCGCGTGCCGGTCGATCTCGTGCGGATCGTGCGCGATGCCACGCGTGAACTCGACGCGACGGCCCAGGCGAGCGGGCTCGAGCTGTCGACCCACTACGCGATGCCGACCTGCGTGATTCCGGCGGACCGCGAGCGCGTGCGCCAGCTCCTGTCGAACCTGCTGTCGAATGCGATCAAGTTCACGCCGCCGGGCGGGCGCATCGCCGTGTCGCTGGCCCGGGCAGGCGAGCGCGTGCGGCTGTCGGTCGCCGATACGGGGCAGGGCATTGCGCCGGAATACCTGCCGCACCTGTTCGAGACGTTCAGCCGGCCCGAACGCGCATTCGCGTCGCCGGAGCGCGGCCTCGGGCTCGGCCTGTCGATCGTGCGCCACATCGCGCAACTGCACGGCGGCGATGTCGTGGCGACGAGCGCCGGCCCCGGGCGCGGGACGACCGTCACGGTCACGCTGCCGGCTGGCTGGGACATCGACGATCCGGCCGACAACCTGCTGCACGCGGCGGACACGCCGGACCCGGTGACGCTCGACGGCCAGCGCGTGCTCGTCGTCGACGACGACGCGACATCGCGCGCGAGCCTTGCCGCGGCCCTCGAAACGATGGGCGCGCAGGTGTCGACCGCGCAGTCGGGGCACGACGCGCTCGACGCGGTGGAACGGCAGGCGCCGAACGTCGTGCTGTCGGATCTCGCGATGCCGGACGGTGACGGCTTCTGGCTGCTCGACCGTATCCGTCATTTGCCGGGCAGCAGCGGGCATCTGCCCGTCGTCGCGGTCACGGCCCACGCCGGCAACGCCGACCGGCACCGCGTGATGGCGGCCGGGTTCGACGCGTATCTGCGCAAGCCGGTGGACATGCCGACGCTGGCGAGCGTGATCGCCGATGTCGCGCCGGACGCCGCGCACGATCGGAAAGGGCGCGGCCAGTAGCAGCCGGCGTGGCGGCTCGCCGGGTCATGACGAAGGGAGGCGGCGCGACGGACGCAACGGCAACCCGCGCGGCCGGGCCGCCCTGTCGCGCCACACGGAGGTCCGGATGAAAACGAATCGACTTCATCGGCCAGCGGTGATCGTGCTGGCCGCGACCGTCGGCGCCTCGATCGCCGTACTCGCCCATGCGCAGGCGTTACCCGCTTCGTCGGCCCAGGTCGCGCCCGGCGTCATCCGCCCCGGCACGACGCCCGACGAGGCCGGCATGACCCAGCGGCCGACCGGTATCGATGTCGAATTCATCGACAAGGCCGGCATGATCGGCAAGGTGGCGCGGCAGGCCGGCCAGCTCGCGCTCGACCGCTCGTCGAACCCCAACGTGAAGGCGTTCGCCCGCCGGATGGTCGACGATCACGGACGGCTCGCCGGCGAATTGCGGGAGCTTGGCGCGACCAAGGGCGTACCGGTCCAGTCGCGGATGCTCGTCGATCCGGCCGTGACCGCGTTGCGAACCAAGGAAGGGCATGCGTTCGATACGGCCTATGTCGCGCTGGCGGGCCCGCGCGCGCATGAAGAAGCGATCAGGCTCTACGAAACAG
Organism: Burkholderia sp. AU45274; assembly: GCF_030482505.1. Lineage (NCBI taxonomy): Bacteria > Pseudomonadati > Pseudomonadota > Betaproteobacteria > Burkholderiales > Burkholderiaceae > Burkholderia > Burkholderia sp. AU45274. The sequence continues at coordinate 1,311,470 of NZ_JAUJQE010000001.1, forward strand.
AGGCGCGGAACGGCCGCGATCCGCAGCTTCGCGCGTTCGCGGCCCACGCGTTGCCGACGCTGAAGGCGCACCTGGCCGCCGCCCGGCAACTCGCGCAGACGGTGGCGGCCGCACACTGAGCGCCGATTGCGCTACCGCTTGCCGCCGTCAGGGCTTTCAGGGGCGTCGGGGCCGCCCGGCGACGCCTCATGCGGCGGAGCATCCAGCGCCGTTTCACCTTCCTCGATCAGCCAGTACGGCGAACTGCCATAGTACGCATGCAGCGCCTCGGCCCATTCCGGATCGGCCATGGCGGGCCAGCGCTTCCGGTCGAAGCCGGGGGCTTCGCGCACGCGTTCGGTGGCGACGGGCAACACGAAGCAGCGGCGCTCGACGTCGAGCACGAGCACGTTCCACGGCACCGCGAGCAGCTTGTCGCCGCTCCCGGGCGGGTTGCCCGCCGACACGACCGCATACGCGATCCGGCCGGAGCGCACGTCGAGCATGATGTCGGCGACCTGGCCGATGTCGTCGCCGTCCATCGTCAGCACGCGATCGCCTTCGAGCGTGCGGGCGGCCATCACGTCGGGCCCCGGCCCGCCGCCGGCCGTGCGGCGGTTGCCGCCGACGATGCGCGTGTCGTCACGCGACGGTCTGTCCGTTGTCATCGAACACCTCCTGGTCGAAGCGGCACCCGGGCGCCGGTCAGCGCCGGCGCGGCAGTGACACGTCCTCGAGCGTATTGGCCAGCTCGTCGCGCTCGGGGCCGCCGGCGCGCGTCGCGATGTCGCCGAGCGACACGATGCCGACCAGCCGCCGGTTGCGGTCGAGCACCGGCATCCGATGCAACTGCACGTCGGCCATCCGCTGCTGGACGTCGCCGACACCGTCGTCCTCGACGCACCACTGCACGGGTTGGGACGCGACCGCCTGCACGGGCGTATCGGACGAATGGCCGTGCGACAGTCCGCGCACCGCGAGGTCGCGGTCGGTCACGATCGCGACGAGTTCGGCGCCGTCGCAAACGGGCAGCACGCCGATATCGAAGCGCTGCATCAGTTCGGCCGCGTGGCGAATCGTGTCGGTCGGCGCGACGCACACCACGTCGCGCGACATGATCTCGGTGACGCGATACATGAACGTCTCCTTCGTGAGCAAGACTATCGGGGAGCAGATGGCGTGCCGCGCACGGGCCGCACACGCCGGGCCTGGGGCCAGCGCAAGCCCGCCACTAGCGTGAACGGGCCGCGCCGGCCAGGCGACGGAGAAATTTGCCAGCCCGCTTGTACATCTTCCACGGCGACAGCCGCGAGCGGGCGGGGCAGGACCTCAGTGGCCGATGCCCGTCATCGCGACGATCGCGAGCACCACCGCGCTTTCGATCGCCGCCAGCGCGGCAACGCCGGCGGCGCCGCTGATTTCATGCCATCTACGTTCAAGGCGTTTCATCAGATCAACTCCAGATTGCTCCGGCACGCGGCTGCGCCGCCGCGCAGCGCGGGCCGGTTGCCGCCGTCAGCCGTGATCGCGGGGCGGTGAAGGGACGTCCGGCGAGCGGCGTTCGTGCTTGCCGGATGGCTTGGCAGGATCGATACGGGTCGCGCCGCCCACGGCGGGCGGGTCGCTGGCCGGAAACGTCTCCTCGAGGCCCTCGTCGATGCGTTCCTCCGTCTTGTCTTTGGACGGCGGACGCGACGTGGCGAGCCAGAGCAGTCCGGCAGCCGGTGACACGGCGTCGTGGCGGCCGGGGGCGTGAACGGTCATGGTCGAACCTCCTTGGTCATGGATAGAGGCGCAAGCGCCATGCCTGCGCGGGCCGTCGGCACGACGGTTGCGCGTTGGCGAAACCGCACGCTGCGCAGTCACGCGCGCCGTCGGCGTGGTTGAGAGGACATCGTGATGAATGCATCCAGGGAAAGAATACGTTACGACGCGAACGTATGCGGCGGCGATTTCGCCCACCTGCGCGAGCGTTTCGACACGTGGAAGCGCGAGTCGCGGGTCTATCGGCCCGAGCGGCGCATGCTCGACGGCAAGGACGAGGTGCGCGAACTGAACGACACCGTCTACGACGGCCCCGAGCGCGCGCAGCGGGCGCTCGTCGCGGAATGCACGCCGTCCGACCGGTTCGCGCTCGCGGCCCGGCTGACCGCAGAAGGCCGCACGATGTGGCTGGTGATGGCGGCCTACGACGACTGAGCGCACGACAGCGTCCGACCGGAGCGGGCAACCGGGCGCGCGGGAGCGGGCACGCCGCTTGCGCGCGATGCCGGCGCCATCGAGATGCGCGCGCCGTCGCGCAGGAGAGACATGAAGACGCCATCCATGCTGCACCGCCCCGAGCCGACGACGCCCGATGTCGACCCGGACCCGCCGCCGCCCGGGCACGACGATCCCGTCGATCCGCCCGTGCCAGACGGGCTGCCGCAGGGCGACCCGCCGTCGCACCCGCCACCGATCCGGATGCCGGGAGGCGGTGCATCACAACCGTCCGCGCGAACACTCAAAAAAGGAGGACCCTCATGGACATTCACGTGCAATCGCCAGACAAGCGCGCGATCGCTCAGGTGCTGGGCCGCTACTTCGAATCGCGCTCGTTGCGCTATCACATCGAGGAATTGCCGGGCGGCGTGCTGCAGATCGGCTTTCGCGCCAGCGGCCGCCCGGTCGCCGTCACCGTGTCGTTCGACGATGCCGCGTACGACACCTACACGCACTGGGATGCGAGCCAGAAGCAGCTCGCGCTCGGTCGGCTCGCCGACGGCTTCTCGCGGATGATGTCGACGCGCAGCCCGGCCGCGCTGGCCGGCGACTATCACGTCGAGCGATTCTGATTCCACTCCGCTTCACCGGACTGTCCCGCGTACGGCAAAGTGCCCGCACGCAGCGGGCGCTTTGCGTCCGCGCGTGGGTCGCGTAGGATGTCCGTTAATTCAGCGCACGCTACGTTCGCGCCGCAGGCTGCCCACCGCTGCAGCCGAAGAGGCGTAATGCGCTTCTTTATTTCAGGTTCGTTTCGCGCCACCGACGGGGACCTTGATGACTGTTGCTCGCCCTTTGTTGTCACCCGGCGCACGCCGGTTCGTTTCCGGGGTGTCGGCCTGCGCGGCGCTTGCCGCGGCCGGCGCCCGCGACGCGTCGGCCCAGACGCCTTCACCGCTCGGCGAGTGGCAATACTCGGCGGGCGTGCCGCTCCAGAAGCTGTACGAGCCGAACATCTCCACCTGGGATATCAGCATGGGCGCCGCGATGACGCTGCAGCCGCGCTATGCGGGCTCTGACCGCTATCGCGTGATGGGCGGCCCGACGATCGATATCCGCTATCGCGACCTGTTCTTCCTGTCGACCGGCGAAGGGCTCGGCGCGAACGTGCTGCGCGGGCCGAACTGGCGCGTGAGCCTGTCCGTCGGTTACGACCTCGGGCGCCGCTCGGCCGACGACCTCCAGCACCTGAACGGCCTCGACAACATCAACGCGGCGCCGGTGATGAAACTGGCGGCCGATTACGTGATCTCGAAGGAGTTTCCGCTCGTACTGCGCGCGGATATCCGGCGCAGCATCGGCGGCTCGAATGGTTGGGTCGGAGATTTCTCCGCGTACATGCCGATGCCCGGCAGCAACGAGCATTTCTTCTGGTTCGCGGGGCCGACCGTGTCGTTCGCCGATTCGCGCTACATGAATAGCTGGTTCGGCGTGAGCCAGGGCGCCGCCGCGCGCTCGGGGCTGCCGGCCTATTCATCGGGGGCCGGGCTCAAGTCGGTCGGTGCGGGCGTGACGATGGCCTGGTTCGTGAACAAGCACTGGTTCGTCACGATCGACGGCGCGCTCGAGCAGCTCGTCGGCCGCGCCGCGCACAGCCCGATCACGCAGCAGAAGACCAACGGCGTGTTCGACATGTCGGTGAATTACCAGTTCTGAGTGGGGCCGGGGAGCCGATCGCCGACGGGGCGTGCGGCAGTTGCCGTCACATTTGATATGATTCCGACCTGTACAAATGTACAGTGATCGATCCCCGTGACGCCTGCATCGCCGACGCCCCCGGCGTTTTACTACCTGACCAATTTCGAACGCGCGCTGGCCTGGCTCGGCGCGCGTTACGACGACCTGTTCGACGCACACGAGCACGCGTTCGTCCGGCAGTTCGCGATGCTGCCGCAGGCGTCGCGCGCGCTGCTCGTGCGGATGCTGATGCGCAACGGGTCCGACTTCCGCGCCAGCAAGCTCGTCTACGACGAAATCGGCTGCACGCTCGACGCGGTCGCGCCGCTCGTCGCACTCGGCTGGGTCGATCCGGCGCCTGCGCTGACGCTCGACGAACTGTTCGCGCTGTCGACCAAGGCCGATCTGCTGCGCATCTTCCCGGCACTCGCCGCGCATGCCGGCGAGCGCAAGCCCGAATGGCTCGAACGGCTGCGGCCCGCGCACGACGTCGCGCAACCGCTCGACGCGTGGTGCGCGCAGGCCGGCGACCGCGTGCTGCGCGTGACGGTCGGCGCGCTGTGCGACCGGCTGCGCCTGATGTTCTTCGGCAATCTCCATCAGGACTGGAGCGAGTTCGTGCTCGCCGATCTCGGCGTGTTCCAGTACGAAAGCGTGCCGATCGCGCCGTCGTCGCGGGCGTTCCAGCAGCGCGGCGACGTCGATGCGTATCTCGCGCTGCAGACGTGTCGCGACGCGCTCGACGCGTGGCCCGACGATCTGCCGTTCGACGACCTGATGCGCGCCATCGACGCGGTCGGCTGCGCCCAGCCGTGGCTCGCGACGCGTCGCGCGAAGCTGCTGTTCGCGCTTGGGCAGACGTGTGAGCGCCGGGCCGACTGGGACGGCGCGCTCGACGCGTATGCACGCAGCGCATGGCCCGGCAGCCGCCATCGGCGCATCCGCGTGCTCGAACGCTGCGGGCGTGACGGCGAGGCGCTCGCGCTGGCGCTCGATGCGCGCTGCAGCTTCGAGAGCGACGAGGAGCGCCAGCGTGTCGAGCGGATGCTGCCGCGCCTGCAGCGCCGGCTCGGCCAGCGTGTCGAACGTGCCGCTGCCGCCGCAGACGTGCCGCGCGCGACGCTCGTGATCGCGCGTCCCGATGCGTTCGTCAGTGTCGAATTCGCCGTGCGCGACCATCTTGCGCAGCCGGCTTCGCCGGTCCATTACGTCGAAAATACGCTGATCAATTCGCTGTTCGGGCTGCTGTGCTGGGAGCCCGTGTTCGCCGCGGTGCCCGGTGCGTTCTTCCACCCGTTCCAGCGCGGCCCGGCCGATCTGCACGCACCCGATTTCCTCGCGCGTCGTGCGGAAGCGTTCGCCGCGTGCTTTGCGCAGCTCGATTCGGGTGCGTATCGCGACACGATCCGCCGGCATTTCGCGACGAAGGCCGGGCTGCAATCGCCGTTCGTGTTCTGGGGCGTGCTGACGGACGCGTTGCTCGACGAGGCGCTCGCGTGCCTGCCGCCCGAGCACCTGAGGCTGTGGTTCACGCGCCTGCTCGCGGATATCCGCAGCAACCGCTCGGGGCTGCCCGATCTCGTCCGCTTCTGGCCCGGCGAGCGCCGCTACGAGCTGATCGAGGTGAAAGGCCCCGGCGACCGCCTGCAGGACAACCAGACGCGCTGGCTCGCGTACTGCGTCGCACACGGCATGCCGGTGCGCGTGATCGATGTCGAGTGGGCCGGTGAGGGCGTCGCGCACGCCGAAGCGGCGGGGCTGTCCGCATGAGCTACGTCGTCGCGGTGCGGGCGATGTGCGAGTTCACCGCGCGACGCGGCGACCTCGACCTGCGCTTCACGCCCGCACCGACCGCGCTCGAAGGCATCGCCGGCCACGGTGCGGTCACGTCGAATCGCGGCGCACGCTACGAAACCGAGATCGCGCTGACCGGCACCTGGGGCACGCTCACCGTGCGCGGCCGCGCGGACGGCTACGACCCGGTGGCGAACCGTCTCGAGGAAATCAAGACTTATCGCGGCAGCCTCGATGCGATGCCCGACAACCACCGCGCGCTGCACTGGGCGCAGGCGAAGGTCTACGCGCACCTGATGTGCGACGCGCGCAGCCTCCCGGAAATCGACGTCGCGCTCGTCTATTTCGACATCGTGTCCGAGCGCGAGACGGTGCTGACGCAAACGCTGGGCGCGGCCGAGCTTGCGACGTTCTTTGCCGAGCAGTGCGCGTGCTTCGTCGGCTGGGCCGAGCGCGAGACGGCCCATCGGGCGGCGCGCGATGCGGCGCTGCGCGCGCTGGCGTTTCCGCACGGCCAGTTCCGCAGCGGCCAGCGCGAGCTGGCGGTGGCCGTCTATCGCGCGGCACGCGACGAGCGGTGCCTGATGGCGCAGGCGCCGACCGGCATCGGCAAGACGCTCGGCACCGTGTTTCCGCTGCTGAAGGCCTGCGGCGAGGGCGAGCTCGATCATGTGTACTTCCTGACCGCGAAGACACCCGGCCGCGCGCTCGCACTCGAGGCGGCGACGACGCTCGGCGCCGGCACGCCCGTGCTGCCGCTGCGCGTGCTGGAACTCGTCGCGCGCGACAAGGCGTGCGAGCATCCGGACAGCGCATGCCACGGCGAATCGTGTCCGCTCGCGAAAGGCTTCTACGACCGGCTGCCGGCCGCGCGCGATGCGGCCATCGAGGCCGGGCTGCTCGACCGCGACACGGTGCGCGCGGCCGCGCTCGCGCACGACGTCTGCCCGTACTACCTGTCGCAGGAGCTCGCGCGCTGGTCCGACATGGTGATCGGCGACTACAACTACTACTACGACGGCAGCGCGATGCTGCACACGCTCGCGCAGCAGAACCAGTGGCGCGTCGGCGTGCTCGTCGACGAAGCGCACAACCTGCTCGATCGCGCGAGGAAGATGTACAGCGCATCGCTCGACCCGTTCGCGTTCGCGGCGGCGCGCGAGGTTGCGCCCGCGGCACTGCGCAAGGCGTTCGACCGGCTCGCCCGCGCCTGGGGCTCGGTCAGTCGCGCGCAGGCCGAGCACTATGCCGCGTATCCGGAGATTCCGGGCCCGATCGTGTCGGCCGTGCAGAACCTCGTTGCGGCAATCGGTGAACACCTGGCCGACGCGCCGCGCGCGAACGGCGATGCACTGCTGCGGTTTCATTTCGAGGCGATCCAGTTCGGCGTGCTGGCCGAAGCGTTCGACAGCGCGTCGATCTTCGACGCGACGCTGCACGGCGAACCGATGCCGCGCCAGCCGGCGCTGGACGGCGTGGCGTCGGCCGGCCGCCGGCGCCGCGTCCAGTCGACGCTGTGCGTGCGCAACGTGATTCCGGCCGGCTTTCTCGCGCCGCGCTACGAAGCCGCGTGCGCGACCGTGCTGTTCTCGGGCACGCTGAGCCCGTTTCATTTCTATCGCGACACGCTCGGGTTGCCCGGCGACACGGGCTGGCTCGACGTCGACGGGCCGTTCCGCGCCGAGCAACTGACGGTGCGCGTCGCGAGCCACGTGTCGACGCGCTGGCGCGACCGCGACCGTTCGCTCGAACCGATCGCCGACCTGATCGCCGCGCAATACGCGACACGGCCCGGCAACTACCTCGGCTTCCTGAGCAGCTTCGACTACCTGGGGCGCGTGGTCGCGCTGATGCAGACGCGGCATCCGGACGTGCCCGTCTGGGAGCAGGCGCCCGGCATGGCGGAAAGCGAGCGCGACGCCTTTCTCGCCCGCTTCGACGCAGGCGGGCGCGGCGTCGGCTTCGCGGTGCTGGGCGGCGCGTTCTCGGAAGGCGTGGACCTGGTCGGCGAGCGGCTGATCGGCGCGTTCATCGCGACGCTCGGGTTGCCGCAGGTCAACGACGTCAACGAGCAGATGCGGCGTGCGATGGACGCGCGCTTCGGCAACGGCTACGACTACATGTACCTGTACCCGGGCTTGCAGAAAGTCGTGCAGGCGGCAGGACGCGTGATCCGCACCGAGCACGACGAAGGCGTCGTGCACCTGATCGACGACCGTTACCGGCGGCGCGAAGTGCGCGATCTGCTGCCGCGGTGGTGGCGGATCGGGTGACGGTGACGATGACGCTGCGCGGCCCGTTCCGGCGCACGGCTTCCCCGTCTCCGCGCCTCGCTACAGCACGTTGAGCATCGCGAGCGCGGCTTCCTGCAGATGCGGCAGGACGCGCCGCACGGCCGCGTCGGTCGTCTCCGCGCCGATCGGCATGTTCGTGCTCAGCGCGGCGACCACTTCACCATGACGGTTCTTCAGCGGCACCGCGATTCCGCGCACGCCGACCTGCAATTGCTGTTCGATCGCCGCGAAACCGGCGTCGCGTGCCTGGTCGACCTGTTCGAGCAGGCGCGCCTTGTTGGTGATCGTGTGCGGCGTGAACGGCGGCAGTTCGGTGTCGTCGAGCCACGCGCGCACGGCTTCGCGATCCGGATGATGGGCGAGCAGCACGACGCCGGGCGACGTCAGCGGCGCCGGCACGCGCGCGCCGAGCACGAAGCCGGTCGTCATCACGCGCGACACGCCGTTGCGCGCGATGAACACGAGTTCCCAGTCGTCGAGCACGCTCACGTACGCCGACTCGTTCAGCGACGCGCTCAATTGCTGCAGATAGGGCTGGACCGTGCGCGGCAGGCGGGCCGAATCGAAGTACGACCAGCCGACCCGCAGCACGCGCGGCGTGAGACCGTACAGCTTGCCGTCGGTGTACACGTAGCCGAGTGATTCGAGCGTCAGCAGGTAGCGCCGCGCGGCCGTGCGCGTGAGGCCGGTGCGCGCGGCAGCCTGGGTGGGCGTCATGCGCGCATGCTGGCTGTCGAATGCCTCGAGGATCGCCAGGCCTTTTTCGAGGCCGGCAATCCAGTCGCGTCGGTCGAGTTCGGGCTTTTTCATCGTCGTGATCAGGCGTCGGAATGCGCGGTGATCGCGCGTGAATGGGCGATTATCGCGCAGTTCTGATCTCCACGACGCTTGATCAGGGCTCGTTTCATTCGACGGTGGATGCGTGCTCCAGGCCCGGAACATGACCGTCGACGACAATCGGCACCACGCCGAACTATTGGGCCAGCCTGACTTGCGCAACCTGTGTGGAAGACATGCCGCAGGCTTTGCCGCTGTTCCGCAGCATCGCAGGCACGATTACGCTGGCGAAGCCGCGCTAGAATCGGCGCCTCGACTGGAACAGAACAATGACAATTCGCGAATCCGTATTGGCCGTGCTCGTCGCGGCCGTGCCGCTGCTTGCCGCGGCGAATCCTTCGTCCGGAACACTCCTCCCGAAGCCGACCGCCGACATCCGCGCGTGGCCGCGCATGACGTCACCGAAATTCGGCTGCTACGTCGAAACGTCCTTCGGCTACCGTGACAAGCGCTTCAATTGCGCGCTGAAGCAGTACCGGAACACCGGCGACGCGTGCAAGAACACGAAGGCCTACTACGAGGGCCCGGCGTTCCCCGACCGGCTCGCGGCCAGCGTGCATCCGCTCGCGACGAAGGTCGATCTCGACTGGGAGCAAGGCAGGCTGCAGATGGTCACCGTCACGCTGAAGGGGACGTGGAACGAAGCGGACGTGCGCAAGGCGTTCGGGCTGCCGCGCGCGGAAGGAAGCAAGCTGACCGAAGCGGAGTTGCGCTCGGAGCCGGGCAACCTGATGGACACGAGCGTCCAGTACCCGTCGTCTCCACTCGATGAAAGCCTGGCGAAACGCCCGAGCAACCCCGCGCGCGGCACGACGGCCGTGATGCTTTACGGGTTCGACCACATGGGCGGCGGCGATGTCGATTGCGGAGGAGGCGAGTAACGCGGGAAGGCGCGGCCGGCACGGGTGCCGGCCGGGTGGGGAGGATGGTACGGCTGTTCGCAGCGCTTGCGCCGTACCGTCAGGGCTTTACTCGCTGCTCGTCCACTCGACGTTCGCGCCGACCGAGCGCAGGTTCTCGACGAAGTGCGGGTGTGCGCGGCGGATCGGCAGCGCGTTCATGATTTCCGAGCGGCCTTCGATGCTCGCGGCCACCATCAGCAGCGCGATCGCGACACGGATGATGTACGGGCTCTCGACGCGCGCCGGCGTCAGTTGCAGCCCGCCGAACGTGATCAGCCGGTGCGGATCGGACAGCAGCACGTGCGCGCCGAACTTCGACAGTTCGCCGGACCAGCCGAGCGCGCCGTCGTACACCTTGTTCCAGAACATCGCGCTGCCTTCCGCACGCACGCCGAGCGCGATGAAGATCGGCAGCAGGTCGACCGGCAGGTACGGCCACGGCGCGGCTTCGACCTTGGTGAGGATGTTCTGCGTGAACGGCCGGCGCACGCGCAGCGGGCCGTCGCGCTCCGCGCGCGACCAGCCGTCGCGGTGCGTGACGTTGACGCCGAACTTCGCGAACGTGCGGTCGATCAGCGGGAAATGTTCGGGCGACGAGTTGCGCACCGTGATGTCGCCGCCGGTGATCGCGCCGAGCGCGAGGAACGTCGCGATCTCGTGGAAATCCTCGGCGAAGCGGAACTCGCCGCCGCCGAGCTTGCGGCCGCCCGTCACGCACAGCCGCGACGTACCGATGCCCTCGATCGCGACGCCGATCATCGCGAGGAACTGGCAGAACTCCTGCACGTGCGGCTCGGACGCGGCATTCATCAGCGTCGACGTGCCGTTGGCGGCCGTCGCGCACAGCGCGAAGTTCTCGGTGGTCGTGACCGACGCGTAGTCGAGCCAGTGGTCGTTGGCCGTCAACGGGCCGTCGGTGCGGACGATCAGCGAATCGGGCGTGCGCTCGATGTGCGCGCCGAAGCGCTCGAACACCTCGACGTGCGGATCGATCTCGCGCACGCCGAGCGTGCAGCCCTTCACGTCGTTCTCGAGGCGCGCGACGCCGAAGCGCGCGAGCAGCGGCGGGATCAGCATGATCGACGAGCGCATCGCTTCCGGCAGCCGGTGGACGGCCGGATCGAATTTCGTGTTGCGATGGTGGAGTTCGAGCAGGCCCGTCGTGAAGTCGACCGACACGTCGCTGCCGAGCGTGCGGAAGATGTCGAGGATCTTGCGCACGTCGGTGATGTCCGGCACGCCGATGAGGCGCAGCGGCTGATCGGTCAACAGGGTGGCGCACAGAATCGGCAGGACGGCGTTCTTGTTCGCGGACGGCTTGATGTCCCCGCGCAGCGGAGTGCCGCCGTGGACGATGAGATTCGACATGATATGGGGGCGTATCGGTGACTGACGTAGGCCCATATGATGCCATTGGTCGGCGGGCGGCGTGGCATGTTCAGCGGGGAAAAGGGCGAATCGACGCGTGTAACTGACAGTGTTTGACGTCGTGCGCTCGAACACGAGGCCGTGGCGCCGTTGCAGGTCATCGTCGAGCCACGCGGGATGGCCGGCCGCGCATCGGGCCGGCCATCCGGTCAGGGTGTTACTGCGCAGCCCGCATCCGCGCGGCGACCACCAGCGAGATCAGGCAGCCCACCGCGAGATAACCAGCGACGAGGTGCCACGAGCCGCCGGCCATGCTGACGAGGCCGACCGCGATGAACGGCGTGAACCCGCCGCCGACCACGCTCGCGAACTGGTAGCCGACGCCCGCGCCGCTATAGCGGTATTCGGCGCCGAACAGCTCGGTGAACAGCGGCTGCTGGACGCTCACGACCATGTCGTGCGCGGCATTCGCGAGCAGGATCGAGAAGATCACGATCCACGCGATCGAGCGCGCTTCCAGCGCGACGAAGAACGGCACCGCGGACGCCAGGCCGATCAGCGCGCCGATCAGGTAGATGCGGCGCAGGCCGTAGCGGTCGGCCAGCCACGCGAAGCACGGAATCGTCACACAGCTCACCGCGCCCACCAGCAAGCCGATGTTCAGGAACAGGTCGCGCGACATGCCGAGGTTCGTCGTCGAATAGCTGAGCGCGAACGCGGTGACGATATACATCGTGAACAGTTCAGCGAGGCGCAGCGCGATGATCAGCAGGAATGCCTTCGGATGGCGCGTGAGCGCTTCCAGCACCGGCAGGCGCAGCTTGCGGTTGCCGTGTTCGACCTTCTCGACGAACTCCTGCGATTCGTCCATGTTCTTGCGCACCCACAGCCCGATCAGCACGAGCACGATGCTGAACACGAACGGCAGGCGCCAGCCCCACGACTTGAATGCGGCCTCGCCGAGCGTGTGGCTCAGGATCGACACGATGCCCGTGGCCAGCACGAGGCCGACGCCGTAGCCGACCTGCACGCCGCTGCTGTAGAACGCCTTCTTCTGCTTCGGCGCGCTTTCGACGGCCATCAGCGCCGCGCCGCCCCATTCGCCGCCGACCGCGAAACCCTGGATCGCGCGCATCAGCACCAGCAGCACGGGCGCCCACCAGCCGATCGTCGAGAACGCCGGCAGCAGGCCGATCGCGACCGTCGACAGCCCCATCAGCATCACGGTCAGCACCAGCATCCGCTTGCGGCCGAGCCGGTCGCCGTAGTGGCCGAACACGACGCCGCCGAGCGGCCGGAACAGGAAGCCGACGCCGAAGGTCGCGAACGCCGCGAGCGTGCCCATCGTCGGGCTGACTTTCGGGAAGAACTCGGAATTGAATACCAGCGCGGCGACGATCCCGTACAGCAGGAAGTCGTACCAGTCGACGACGGCGCCGACGAAGCTGCCTATCGCGGCCTTGCGGGCCTGGCTGCGCGCGCGGGCGCCGGCTGCGGCGTCGAGGGTGTCGAAGGTTGGGGTCATGGCGATGTCTCCTGGCACGGCGCATCGTGGAATCGTGGCGGCGCCGCGTCCGATGCTGCATTGAAGTCGATGAGTGAACGGAGAATAGGGCGCGCGCCGCATGGCGGCAATTGGCCAATCGGACAGAGTGCGCGATTATCGTTCAAATCCGTGCGATTATCGAACGCTTTCCGGGTTTGCACTAGGCCGCGTGACGATATCCCGTTTGGCCAGGGTGTGCCGCCGTGAACGAACTGGTTAAAATTGGCAGCATTGAAAACTCGCCCGTTCGGGGCGGACGCGCGGTCGCCACCCTGGCCGCGCATCCCGCACGCAACGAGCGCCATCCCCATCGACGCATGCCCCCGGAGACTGGAATGCCCGGCACTTCCCACCCCCTGTCCAGCGATACGCCGCCCGTTGCCGATCCGGTTGCCAATCCGCTCGGGATGGCCGGCCTCGAGTTCGTCGAATTCGCGGCGCCCGTGCCGGAAGCGCTTGCGCAGCGCTTCGAGCAGCTCGGCTTCAAGGCGATCGCGCGGCACGTCAGCAAGAACGTCACGCTGTACCGGCAAGGGCAGATGCACTTCCTGATCAACGCCGAGCCCGATTCGTTCGCCGCGCGCTACGCGGAGGAATACGGGATGGGCGTCTGCGCGATCGGGCTGCGCGTGGCCAGCGCCCGGCGCGCGTTCGAGCGGGCGATCGAGCTCGGCGCGTGGGCGTTCGAGGGCGAGAAGGTCGGCGTCGGCGAGCTGAAGATTCCGGCGATCCAGGGCATCGGCGATTCGCACCTCTATTTCGTCGACCGCTGGCGCGGGCGTGACGGCCAGCGCGGCGGCGTCGGCGATATTTCGATCTTCGACATCGATTTCCGGCCGATCGACATCGCAACCGCACATACCGATCTCGACTGCGTGGGTGTTGGGCTGCAGCAGGTCGATCATTTCACGCAGACCGTCGGCGCGGGGCGCATGCAGGAGTGGCTGGATTTCTACCACGACCTGCTGCATTTTCGCGAGATCCACGAAATCGATGCGCACTGGCATGTGTCCGAGGAATCGCGCGTGATGGTGTCGCCGTGCGGCGCGGTGCGGATTCCAGTCTATGAGGAAGGCACGCGGCGCACCGAGCTGATGCATGCGTACCTGCCCGACCACCCCGGTGAAGGCGTGCAGCACGTCGCGCTGGCCACCGACGACATCCTGTCCTGCGTCGATGCGCTGCGGGCGAACGGCGTCGAATTCGTCGAGCCGCCGGCCCGCTATTACGACGAGGTCGACGCACGGCTGCCGGGGCACGGCGTCGACCTCGACGCGCTGCGCCGCCGCGCGGTGCTGGTCGACGGCGAGATCGGCAGCGACGGCGTGCCGCGCCTGTTCTTCCAGACCTTCGTCAAGCGCCGGCCCGGCGAGATCTTCTTCGAAATCGTGCAGCGCAAGGGGCACCACGGGTTCGGGGAAGGGAATCTCGCCGCACTCGCCCGCGCGCGCGACGCCGGCTGAGCGGCCGCGGCGCCCGCATCAGGCATCAGGCATCACGCGTTACACGTCAAGCGTCACGCGCCGGCGGCCGGCACGCGGTTCGGCGCGGGGTCGTTCGACTCGCGCAGCACGCACGCGGTGCCGCCCGGCGTGTACATCGACACGACACAACGGTTGCACGACGTGCAGCCCGACTGCGCGAGCCGGCCGTCGCGCAGCCCGTTGACGAAATCCGGCTCGAACACGAGCGCGCGTGCGAGCGCCACCGCGTCGAACCCTTCGCGCATCGCCCGCTCGACGTTCTCGCGCGAACGCACGCCGCCGAGGTAAGCGAGCGGCATCCTGACGGCCGCGCGCACCTTCCTCGAGTGTTCGAGGAAATACATCTCCCGAAACGCGCCCATCTTCGGCTCGGTGAGCTTCTGCAACGCCATTGCCGCGCGCACGATCGCGTTGTCGGCATTCGCACGCGCCTCGCCGGGCAACGGGCTGCCGAACAGCTGCCACACCGATTCGACGTTCATCCCGCCGCTGAGCACGAGCAGATGCGCGCCTTCGGCTTCGAGCCGCCGCGCGACTTCGCAAGCGTCGTCGGCGGTTCCGCCGCCGCGCACGCCTTCGGTCACGCCGATCTTGCAGACGACGGCGAGGTCGCGGCCCACCGCATCGAGCACGCGGCGCAGCACCTCGACCGGGAACGCGGCACGCCGCGCCGCGTCGCCGCCATACGCGTCGCGGCGGCGGTTGTACAGCGGCGACAGGAACTGGCTGAGCAGATAGCCGTGCCCCATGTGGATCTCGACTGCATCGAAGCCGGCGTCGCGCGCATGGCGTGCGGCCTGCGCGAATTCGTCGGCGATGGTCGACATCTGGTCGTGCGTCATCGCCTGCTTCAGGAAGCGGCCGCTCATCACGCCGACCTTGTTGAAGCCGCCCGACGCGCTCAATGGCCGCTTGGTCGACAGCGACGGCAGGAACGTGAAGCAGCCGCCATGCGTGATCTGCGCGGATGCGGCGGCACCGTGGCGATGGACGGCGTCGGTCAACGCGCGGAACTGGCGGACCGTCGGCGCGTCGAGCCGCGCCTGGTCGACGAATGTGCGGCCGTCGTCGCTGATCGCGCAGTACGCGACGGTCGTCAGCGCGGCGCCGCCTTCGGCGATGCGTTCGTGAAAACGGACGAGCGCGCGCGACGGCACACCGTTCGGCGTCATGCCCTCGTTGGTCGCGGACTTGATCAGGCGGTTGCGCAGCGTCAGCGGGCCGATCTGCAGCGGGTTGAACGCGAGGGACAATTCGGTGGGTTCCATGTCGGGGAGACGTCGGGAATGGGTTCGACGGTCATTGTGCGCAACCCGCGCCGGCGCACATCGTCCAGGTGGATGGCCCCGATCCGGCCGAATGAAGCATGAGACGGCAGGCCGGGGGGACGGACATTGGCGACGCTGCCGGTTTGCAGAAAGGCATCGATCAATGGCATCGTGACGAAGCCGCATGCCGCACACGACAGGAACATCCGGAGAACCGAATGAGCAACCAGTCACAGCCGAAGCAGAAACACAAGCAGAAGCGCATGCCGAAACCCGCCGGGCGCCAGGCGATCCTGACCGAACAGCGCCGCCGGAAGATGGCGCGCTCACCTCACGCGTACGTGCGCGGCAATACGGCGCGTTTCTACGAATGGCTCGTCGAGACCAACGGCAGCGCACTGCCGCACGGGCCGTCGATCTGGATCTGTGGCGATTGCCATACCGGCAATCTCGGCCCGGTCGCGAACAGTGAAGGAAAGGTCGAGGTGCAGATCCGGGATCTCGACCAGACGGTCGTCGGCAATCCCGTTCACGACCTGATCCGCCTCGGGCTGTCGCTGGCGACGGCCGCGCGCGGGTCCGCACTGGCGGGCCTGACGATCGTGCACATGATGGAGGCGATGACGGCGGGTTATGCGTCGGCATTCGGCAGCCGCCACGCGAAGCTGCCCCAACGCCCCGAACCCGTGCACCTCGTGATGAAGCAGGCCATGCGCCGCTCGTGGCGGCAACTCGCGATCGAACGGATCGAAGGGCTCGCGCCGACGATTCCGCTTGGCCGTCGCTTCTGGCCGCTGAGTGCGAAGGAATCCCGCGCGATCGGCAAGCTGTTCAGCGACGATGCGATCGCGACACTCGCAACGAGCCTCAAGGGCCGCAAGGACGGAGGCAAGGTCGACGTGCTCGACGCGGCGTACTGGGTGAAAGGCTGCAGTTCGCTTGGACGACTGCGCTACGCGGTGCTGCTCGACATCGACGGCGACGTGCGCGACGGCGACGACCTGTGTCTGATGGACATCAAGGAGGGCGTGACGGCCGCTGCACCGCGCGACGAAACGGCCACGATGCCGCGCGACAACGCCGAGCGCGTCGTGGAAGGCGCACGGCATCTGTCGCCGGCCCTCGGCGAGCGGATGCGGGCCGCGCGCCTGCTCGATCGCGCGGTCGTGATCCGCGAACTGCTGCCACAGGACCTGAAGCTCGACATCGATCTGCTCGCCGAGGACGATGCGCGTGACGTCGCGCGCTATCTCGGTGCGGCGGTCGGCGCCGCCCACGCGCGCCAGATGGACAAGCCGACACGCACGGCATGGCGCACCGAACTCGGCCGCAACCGCGCGAAGACGATCGACGCACCGATGTGGCTGTGGAACAGCATCGTCCAGCTCGTGAGCAGCCATGAAGCGGGGTATCTGGAGCATTGCCGGCGCTTCGCCGCCGGCGAGTAGCGTGTCGCCGCGGGCGACGGCCGAGGCTACCCGGCCGCGCCCAGCTTGAGGCTCTGCCGACGCATGCCGTCGAAGATTGCATCCGCCACGTCCGCCGGAAACTCCGCCGGGATCTGCGCTGCGGCCTCGGCGATCGCGGGTTCCGTGCGCGCGACGACGGCTGCCATCGCGGCGTGCACGTCATCTTCGGTCAGGCCGACACGCCGGCCCTGCGCGATCCAGTGGCGCGGCTGGATCTCGCCGATCACGTAGTGCCGGTTATTCCCGCACACGGCCATCGCGAGCCGCGCGCGGCGCGGCGGAAGCTGGTTGCGGCGCGTGCCGATGATCGGATGCGCGGACAGCACGTCGTACAGCGGCGTGCTGCGGTAGGTGTTGCCGGGCAAATGCGCGATGCTGAAGTTCTTCGCGTGGCCGTCGATCGCCGCCAGCACCCAGAACACGAGCTGCGTGACGAAGAAATTCATCCGGTCGCGCGCAGCGTCGGCCGAATGCGCGAGGATGCCCATGATCGTCTCGATGCCGGGGCCGCCGTCGGATTCGTATTTCGCGCCTGCGGGCGTGCCGGTCGCCTGGCACATGTCCTCCTGCGGCAATCGCAGGATCCATGTGCGGTCGCGCGAAGGACGCCGGTCGAAGCGCTCGACGATCAGCGCTTTCTGGTCATCGAACCGGCCGATCTCGCACGGTGCGACCGGCAGGCCGTACGCGGCGACGAGCGTCGAGCACAGCCATTCGTTTTCGACGGACGTCCGCATGTCGGCCTGCATGTTCCCGACACGTCCGAGCGGCAGCTTGAAAATGTGCGTCGTCGGCGTGCTGCCCAATGGTCGCAGCCAGCGGTTTCCGTGACGCAGCAACGCGGTCTTTTCCTGCGCGCCGGCAATCGACAGGCTCAGGTCGCCTTCCAGCTCCGCGCGGCCAGGCAGCGGCGTGGCGGTCGCGTGGCGCAGCACGTCGGCGACGGCCGCGTCGTCAAGCGTCATGCCGTCGATCGCCTCGAGATCGACGGGCGTCTCACCGGCCGGCAGCATCTGAATCGCGCCGACGCAATCGCGGCCGATCGACGCGAGCAGTTCGAACGGCGCCGTCGAGCGGAGCCCGTAACGCTGCGCGATGCGACGGCGGATCGGCTCGCTGTCCGGCAGCAGGTTGTCGAAGTAATCGGCGACGATCGCGCCCTGGTGCGGCTGGTTGCCGGGCGTGAAGGGCAACGACAGCGACAGCGGCCGCCCCTGTGGATCGTCGAGCCATTCAGGCAGGTAGACGAGGCGCTCGACGCCGCGCCGGACTTCCCAGTAGCCGACCGGAATGCCATTCATCCACAGGTCGAGCCGGTCGTGGCGGACACGCGTGGCCATCGTCACCAGTCCTCCCGCTTCGCAACCCTGGGCTTGCCGGGTGCTGCGTCAGTGGGCCGCTTGCGCTTGGCGCCGGTTGCGGGTTTGGCTGGATTTTTGGCGGGCGTGGTGCCGCGGGACGTTTCCTGCTTGCGTTTGCTCGAAGCCGGTTTCCGAACCGCCGGCGTGGCATCGGGCACAGGCACGGGATCCGCCGATGCCGCCGACACGTCCTGCTTGCCCAGTGCGAGTGTCATGTGAACGCCGAGCGCGTTCAGCACTTTGAAGAGCCGCTCGATGCTGACCGCCGACGGATTGGCCTCGAGCTGCGCGTAGGATTGTTGCGTGACGCCCAGACGGGCGGCCAATTGCGCCTGCGTGAGGCCCGCGGCTTTCCGGAAGCCGACGAGTATCGGCCGCAGTTGGGTCAGGGTCTGGACAGGAAAGGACATCGGGCGCTCCGCAGGATGACAAGCGATCGTTTGTAATCGAAAAATACAGCCTATAGCATGTATTATCAAAATACAAACCAAAGACTGTATCCACCAAAAACAAGCGATAGCCTGTCAGGCGTAAAGCCGACCCGCCATCCCGCGTCAACGCGTCACGCCGCCCGCAGCGGATTCGCCTGCACGCTCCGCGCGCTTTCCGGATCGTCGTCGCCGAGCGGAATGAACGCCATGATCTCGAGGTCGTGACCCGACAGCGCCGGCAGCCGGAACGGGCTCGACAGCACGTTCAGCCGCCGCACGCCGAGCTCGCGCAGGATCTGCGAGCCGATCCCCGTCACGCGTCCGTCGCGGCGCGCATGGCTGGTCGGCATTCGCATCGCGTCGCCACGCATGTCGCAGTCGAGCAGCACCGCGACCCCGCAGCCGGCCGCGTCGATTCGTTGCAGCGCGGCGTGCAGCGGCCACGAGTGCGCGGACGGCTCCGCATCGAGCAGGTCGAGCAGCGAATGGCATTCGTGCACGCGCGTCAGCACCGGCGTCGACGGATCGGGCTCGCCGCGCACGAGCGCGAGATGCGGCGCGCCGTGCACGGTGTCGCGATACTCGATCGCGCGGAATCGTCCCCACGGCGTATGCAGCGGCCGCTCGCCGACGCGTTCGACGAGCGATTCGTGTTCGCGCCGGTAATGGATCAGGTCGGCGATCGTGCCGATCTTCAGCCCATGCTGCGCGGCAAACGCCTTCAGCTCGGGCAGCCGCGCCATCGTGCCGTCGTCGTTCATCACCTCGCAGATCACCGACGCGGGCGTGAGCCCCGCGAGCGCGGCGAGATCGCAGCCGGCCTCGGTGTGCCCCGCACGCACGAGCACGCCGCCGGGGCGCGCGGCGATCGGGAACACGTGGCCGGGCTGCACGAGATCGTCCGGGCGGGCGCCGGCCCGCACCGCCGCCCGGATCGTGTGTGCGCGATCGGCCGCCGAAATGCCGGTCGTCACGCCTTCGGCCGCCTCGATGCTGACGGTGAACGCGGTGCCGAACGGCGTGCCGTTGTGATCGGCCATCGGCGGCAGCTTCAGCTGCTCGCAGCGCTCGGCGGTCAGCGTGAGGCAGATCAGCCCGCGCCCGAAGCGCGCCATGAAATTGATCGCGTCCGGCGTCACGTGATCGGCCGCGATCACGAGATCGCCTTCGTTCTCGCGATCCTCTTCGTCGACGAGCAGGACCATGCGGCCCGCCCGCAGTTCGTCGACGATCTCCAGCGTGCCGGCGAGCGTCATCGTGCCTCCGTCAAATCGAACGCGCGGCGCAGCGCATCGGCGCCGAAGGTCAGCACGCGGTCGGCTGCATCGATCGCGCCGAGCATGCTCGCGAAACCATGAAGCTGGCCCGGCCAGCGCACGAGCGTCACCGGGGTGCCGGCCTGCGCGAGGCGCAGCGCATAGGCTTCGGCCTCGTCGCGCAGCGGATCGAATTCGGCGCTGACGATCGTCGCCGGCGCCACGCCTGCGACGTCCGGCGCGGCGAGCGGGCTCGCGAGCGGCGACGCGCGATCGGCGCCGTCGTCGAAATAGTGGCGCTTGAACCAGCGCATCGCGTCCGCCGTCAGGAAATAGCCGTTGCCGAGCGTTTCGTACGACGGATGCTCGGTCGCGCAATCGACGACTGGATACAGCAGCAACTGGTGCGCGATCGCGATGCCCGAGCCGCGCAACTGCAGCGCGGCGACCGCCGCGAGATTGCCGCCGGCGCTGTCGCCGGCCACGGCGATCGCCCCGGCGCGCGCGCCGAGATCGCGCGCACTGGCGGCGGCCCACCGCACCGCGTCGCATGCGTCGTGCGCGGCCGCCGGGAAGCGTGCCTCGGGCGCAAGCCGGTAGTCGACCGACAGCACGAGCGTGCGCGCCCGGGTGGCGAGGCTGCGGCACAGGTTCGCATGCGTATCGATCCCGCACGACACGAAGCCGCCGCCGTGGAAGAACACGGTCAGCGGCAACGGCCCATCAGCGGCGGGCCGATACAGCCGTGCGGACAACTGACGGCCCGACAGCGGAATCCGCCAGTCCTCTTCGGCGGCGACGGCATCGCCCGGGGCGAACGCGCCGCCGGCTGCAAGGCTCGCGCGATATGCGGGAACGGTCAGCTGCGCGAAATCGATCGCGGGTGCCTGGGCGAACGCGGCGAGCAGCGCCTGCGCCTGTGGGTCGAGCGGCATGGGGACTCCTGTCTGAATCGGATGCGTTTTGAATCAGGTAAACCCGTGTCGCGGTTTTCCCTGAGTCCACGCCGGACGCTTGCCGGCACGGCCTGACGGGCATTCCAGCGCAGCGGGCAGGGCGCCACATCATCCGATCGGACGATGGTTCGTTCGCACGGGTGGCCAATTCTCACCATTCAGTGAATCTCCCGATGACGCCGGAATTTAGACGCGTCTTAATCATGGCGGCGCGGTTGGGTCGCGCCGGAAACATGTCGTATGGAGGATGGAGCGTGCTGATGGAGACGAGATGGGCTCCGCAAGAGAGCCAGGCAACCAGTGACGAGGCCGACATCGGCGTCGCGGATTTCAGCGAACTGATGGCGCGCATCTACCAGGGGCCGCTGGAGACGCCGCCGTGGGCCGGCGCGCTCGAACTGGTCCGCCGCTGGCTGCAGGCGAACTACGTGACGCTGATCCTGCGCGCGGCCGCCAGCGACCGCCGCGCGCCGCTGTCCGTGCACGCGTCGGAATTCGGCCCGGTGGTGCCGGGCGACGGCGAGGCGTCGTACAACAACTACTACTATTCGCTCGACCCGTTCGTCGGCCTGCCGGCCGATCGGGTGGTTACGGTCGACGACGTGTTCGGCGACACGGGCTGGCTGTCGAGCGAGCTGTACAAGCAGTTCCTGAAACCGCAGGACGTGCGCTATATCCTCGGCGCCGACCTGCGCACGGCATCGGGCGTCGAGTGCCGCTTCCGCGTGTGCCGCAACCATGCGTCGAAGCAGTTTTCCGCGCGCGACAAGGCGATCTGCGCGCTGCTGCTGCCGCACCTGAAACGCGCGGTGGAATTGCATTCGCGGCTCGACACGGCCGAGGTCGAGCGCTCGATCTATGCGAATGCGATCAACCGGATGCAGATCGGCACGATCACGCTCGACGAGAACGGCACGATCATCGACCTGAACAGCGTGGCCGACGAGATCCTCAAGCAGAACAACGGTCTGACGATTGCGCGCGGCACGATCGAGGCGACCGATGCGCAGGAGAACCGCACGCTGAAACGGCTGATCCGCCATGCGGTGATGGGGCACCACGGCACGGCCGCGGCGACCGTCGAGGCGATGCCGATCACGCGCAGCTTCGACAAGCCGCGCCTCGGGCTGCTGGTGCGCACGGTGCTGCTGTCCGACTGGTCGGAGGACAACAAGCGGCGGCCGGCCGTCACGCTGTTCCTGCGTGATCCCGACCGCAAGCCGCAGGGCGCGCAGGAGATCATCCGCAAGCTGTTCGACCTGACGCCCGCCGAGACGTCGCTCGCGCTGCTGCTGACGAACGGGCTGACGCTCGAGGAAGCCGCGGAGGAATCGGGGATCAGCAAGAACACGGCGCGTACGCACCTGCGCGCGATCTTCTCGAAGACGGGTGTCACGCGCCAGGCGACGCTCGTGCGGATTCTGCTCGGGAGCGTCGTGCCGCTCGGGTAAGCGACCATCAAGGTCGATCCATCGGAACCGGCCGCATTCGTCGGGCGATACATCGACTTCGGTCAACGCGTCGCGTATAGCACGATGATGGCGGCGACCTCATGCAAAAGAGGCTCGCACCGCGCGAGCCTCTTCTTCATTCATCGCCGCAGATAGCGACTACTGTGCCGCTCGCGATGCGGGACGATGCCCGCTGCGTTCACGAGCCGCGCGTCGACCGATCCGCCCATGCCGTGAGCGCCGGCCACTGCGCGCAACCACGTCGGATGAAACCGACACCCGTGCGGATCACGAGTGCGCCGATCGCCAGCGCGGCCAGATCGTCGAGACGACCGAAGCCAACCAGTGCCGCGCTCATCGCGAGCGCCGCCAGCAGCGACGACAGCGCATCGGTCCGCACATGCCAGCCGCTCGCCTCGAGCAGCGCGGAGCCGGTTTCGCGCGCCTTGCGCAGCATCCAGTGCGACAGCGCGGCCTTGCCGGCGAGCGTGACGGCGACGAGTGAGAGCGTCGCCGCGCCCGGCTGCACGACGGGCGGCGTCGCGAACCGGTTCGTTGCATGCCAGATCATCTGCGCGCCGGTTATGACGAGCAACGCGCCGAGGCCCGCGAGCGCGAGCGGTTCATAGGTCGGGCGCCGCTCCGGCGGCAGGCGTGCGTCGAGCCGGCACGCGACGAGAATCAGCGCATCGGCGGCGAGATCGATCGCCGCGTGGACGACGTCCGCGAGCAGCCCCGACGAATGCGCGGACCACGCCGCGGCCGTCTCGACGGCGAGCAGCAGCAGGTTGATCGCGAGGCTGACGGCGAGGGCGCGGGACGTGGCCGCATAAACATGGGGCGTGGCGCGCGACGTGCGCTGCATGGCGGATTCGTCTGTCGAAAGCGTGGGTCAGCCCCGAACGCTACCGGTCGACGGTGGCAGATCGGTGACACGGGGGCAATCGCCGAATCCGTGCGCGATGTGTACGGAAGCCTCCGGGCCGCCCGCCGACTTGGCGCGGTGCGCGCCGAGCAGGTGACTGGCTGCACCGTGACTCGGGAAGCCCGCGCCGCGAGCCGCATCGCCCGCGGCGTTTCCCTTTCGTCCGAATCGCAGATGCGTCCGCGTCCGCTTCGACTCAAAGCGCCTCGATCGCCAGCGCGATGCCCTGGCCGCCGCCTATGCACAGCGTGACGACGCCGCGCTTGATGCCGTCGCGCCGCATCGAATGGATCAGGCGAGTCGTCAGCACCGCCCCCGTTGCGCCAATCGCATGGCCGTGCGCAATCGCGCCGCCTTCGACGTTGACGATCTCCTCGGCGATGCCGAGCTGGCCCGCCACCGCGATCGGCACGACCGCAAACGCTTCGTTGATCTCGAAACGCTCGACGTCGGCCAGCGTCCAGCCCGCCCGCTCCAGCGCGATCCTGACGGCCGGCACGGGGCCGAGCCCGAACATGCCGGGTTCGACGGCAGCAACGCCGAATGCAACCAGCCGCGCACTCGGCGCAATCCCGTGCGCGTCGGCGAATGCGCGATCCGCGACCAGCATCGCCGCCGCGCCGCTGTTCAGGCCCGGTGCATTGCCCGCGGTAATCGTGCCGTCCGGGCGGAACGCGGGCTTCAGCTTCGCGAGCGCTTCGAGCGTCGTGTCGGGGCGCGGCGTCTCGTCGCGCGCAAACGCGACGCGCGTCTTGCGCTGCAGGACGTCGACCGGCACGAGCTCGGCGTCGAACTTGCCGTCCGCCAGCGCGGTGGAAAAGCGCTGCTGCGAGCGGAGCGCCCAGCGATCCTGGCGATCGCGCGAGATGTCGAGCTGGCTCGCGAGATCCTCGGTATGCCAACCCGAATGCTGGTCGGAAAACGCATCGACGAGGCCGTCGCGCAGCATGCTGTCGCGGATCGGCGCGTCGCCCATCCGGTAACCCGAGCGTGCGCCGTCGAGCAGGTACGGGGCGCGCTCCATGCTTTCCATGCCGCCGGCAATCGCCGCATTCGCGTAGCCCAGCAGGATCTCCTGCGCGGCGTTGACGACCGCCTGCGCGCCGGAGCCGCAGACGCGGTTGACCGTGAGCGCCGGCACCTTGACCGGCAGGCCCGCGCCGATGGCGGCCTGCCGGGCCGGATTCATCTTGTTGCCGGCCTGGATCACGTTGCCCAGCACGACCGCGTCGATCGCCGCGCCGTCGAGGCCGCTGCGCCGCAAGGTTTCGCGGATGGCGATCGCGCCGAGCTCGGTGGCCGGCGTGTCCTTCAGGGATCCGTTGAACGTACCGATCGGTGTCCGGACGGGGTGGCAGATGACGACTTCGCGTGTGCTCATGATGCATTCCTGGATCGCGTTGCAAGTTGCGCGGACGAGTCGGTGGCGAACGAGGGCGCGCCGCGCCATTCGCGTCGCCGGTTCGATTGCGCCGTGACGCCGGCAGGAACGCCGGCGCGGTGCAATGCGGCCGCCTCCGATGACCGGATCACGCGCCGCTCTTGAGGGAACGGTATCTATGCATATGCATACTGTCAACGGGGGCTTTGCTTAACAGATTGAGCGGCAGGGCACGTCATCGGGGAGAGGGGCGCATGACGATGCGCACGTCGCGGTCGGCGGCCGGCTTTCGATCGCGCATGTTGATGGTTTTTCGCGCTGATTGCAGCGGCGTTTGGGTGTCCGGGCGGGCTGGGAGGGAATCGGGGCAACGTGTTGTACTCGGCGACTTTGTGCTTGATGCCGAGTTCGACCATCTCGACATTATAGAAATAATGTCAAATTAAAAGGCGCGGTTAATTGGATATTTGACGTTTTACGTTATATTATTGACGAAATCACCAGCCCAACCCGCCATGTCCGATCTCGCCGCCGACGAATCCCGCCTGACCGCCGAAATCGAGCGTCTCAAGGCCGACTTCCCGAAAACCCGCGAGCTGTATCGCGAAGCCTGCGCGCTGCTGTTCTTCCGCTTCGGCATCACGCCCACTGCGAACCGCCTGTACCAGCTTGTCCGCAAGGGCAGCATGAGCACGCCGACGGCCGTCCTCGGCGAGTTCTGGGCCGAGCTGCGGGAAAAGAGTCGCGTGCGCATCGAGCATCCCGATCTGCCGGCCGATCTGCAGGCGGCCGCCGGCGAACTGGTGGCGGCGCTGTGGAATCGATCGAGCGCCGACGCGGCCGGCGCGCTCGACGCATTGCGCGCGGAGGTCGAGACCGAGCGGGTAGCAGCGAAGGCGGAAGTCGCGGCATTGCAGGCCGAACTGGCCCGCACCGAAACCGCGCTGGAGCAACGCACGGCCGCGCTGCTGGCCGCGCAGGTGCGCATTCAGGAACTGGAACAGGCGAGGGCGGCGGACGACGCATCGCGGCAAGCGCTGCAAGCGGACATCGAACGCCTCATGGCCGACAACGCGGAAGGCGACCGCGCACTTGCGCAGGCGCGGGCGGATTTCACCACCCAGCTCGACCGGCTGCGCGACGACGCCGGCCGGGCCGAGGAGCGCTTGCGCGCGTCGGAGAAGCGGGCGCTTCAGGAGATCGATCGCGAGCGGCTCGCGGCCGCGCGGCTGCAGAAGGAACTCGAGGCAGCGGCATTGCGCATGGAGCAGCGCGATGCGCAGCAGCGCAAGGAAATGGCCGCACTGCAGGCGCAGCTCGGCGACGCGCTGCATCGATGCGGCGTGCTTCAAGGGCAGCTCGACGGCGCGCTGGCGACCGATGCGGCACGGAGCAAGGAGCTCGATGCGCTGCGGCGCGAAATGACAGCGCTCTCGCGCCGGTCGGCGCTGCGTGGCGCCAAGGCTGCGCCAGCCGCACAACGGGACGAGCGGAGGGCGCGCACGCGAAAGCGCGCGGACGAAGCGCCGTCTCGTTGAAGTAGAAACCGCAAGCGTGCGTCAGCCGAAGGCGACGCACGCCGAAAGCCTGAAGCGGCAAGGCAAGCGACCGAGCCCCTTACACCCCCGATCGCCCGCCCATCCCCCGATACCGATCAACTCGACACATACCGCGACGGCAACGCCGGCGCATCCGCCGGAATCGTGACGAGCGACGTATTGAGCCAGCCCTGCGGCGACCCATTCGACTGCGCATAGGCACCGACGTACGGCATCATCCGCGTCGTCTGATAGACCTGCGGCGTCCACCCGGCGGGCGCGAGGAAGATCGACGTCGCGCGCTTCTCGCTATACGCGGACGCGCCGTACGTCGAGATGTTCCACAGCGTCTGCTGATACGTCGCATAGTCGGCGTTGTGCCGCGAACCGCCGGCCTGCCAGCCTTCGAGCTGGATAAACGTGTTGTACGTGCCGGCGCCCGCGAGCAGGTTGTTCACCGTGCGCCCGTACAGGAACGACAGGATCAGCCCGCAGTTCGCCGGCGCGAAATCACTGCCGACGCTCAGGTAATAGCGGCCCGTCGTGTTCAACACCGATGCGTAGTGCGAGTTGCCGATGTCCGTCGACGTCGTCAGCCCGCTCGCGCCCATGAAGCTGTCGAACGCCTGCATCGTGACGCCCGCCGGCAGGTCGCTCGTCGCGCTGATCGCGACGATGTGCGAGCCGGCCGCCAGCAGCGTCAGGAACGCGGACAGCGTGCTCGTATTCCAGTTGCCCTGCGCATCGACGAACGGAAACGCGCGATAGCCCGTCAGCGCGAACACCGCCGGATCGGAGCCGGCCTGCCACGTGATCTGCGGCACCCACATCGTCAGCGGGCCGGCGTTCGACGCGCCGGATACGTACTGTTTCAGCGCGTCGACGAGTTGCGCATCGGCAGCGGGCAGCACGCCATAGGCCGCGCCGCTCTGCCAGCGCCGCACCCATTGCGCGACGAAGGCCGCCAGTTGGCCGCCGGTGAAGTCGGCGGGCGGCACGTAGCCGAGCGGGCCGGTGCCTTGGTACGCGGACTGGATGGCCGCGACCGTGCGCACGTTGCTGCCGAACATGCTGTTCGCGAAATCCTGGCAGTTGTTGGCCGGCGGCGTCGCGAGCTGCGCGAGCGGGACGACCCACGCGCCGTTCGCGGTCGGGACGCCGCGATACAGCGTGAGATTCGCGACCGAGTCGTGACCGGGAAACGTGGCGGCGTCGGCGCCCGACACGTAGCCGGCGGACGGCGTGACGCTGACGGTGGTCGGCTGCGACCCGAACGGATGCGTGTACGAAATGGCAAACGATGCGTCGCCGCCGGCGAGGCTGAACGATCCCGTGCAGTCACCCCAGCTGTTCGACGCACTGACGGCGGTCGATTGCCCGGTGGCGACCTGCGCTTGCGACGCCTGCGGCAGCGAGCCGCTCTGGCTCGCCGCGTTGCCGTACGCGAGCGTCGTCGACGGGATCGCATTGACGACGTTGATCGTGATCGAGCGGTCGGCGATGCCGTAGCTGCGCGCGGATGCATCCGCGGCGCCGGCGGCGGCGAACGACGACGCGGACGTCGGGTTGCCGTCGCCGCCGCAGGCAGCCAGCGAGCCGACGAGCGGCGACAGGGTCAGCGCGGCGCCGCGCTGGATGAAGCGCCGGCGGTTCGGCGCGGACGGGCGTTCGGGTTTCGAAGCAGTCATGGGCGTTCCTGGTCACGGGTTCGGGAGGCGACAACGACGATCCGGCGCATTGCACACGTGTGCAATGCCGGTCGAAACGGCTCGATCACCGGCACATGCGCCGCGCGTATTTATGCGGGAGATCGATGAAACGCCTGCGACGAAACCGAGTCGGGCGTGTGACGCCGCGCGCTCGGCGGAGCGGGAAGGAGGGAGGCATGCCGGCGCGACGTTTGGGCGCCGGGCGGGGATCGGGTAAAGTGCCGCTCAACATGCCGGCTCGACGTTACTAGACGACCGGTCTAATCGTTGCTAACATACGCCATCATGAATGCATCTTCGGGCGCGGAAGTCCGCCAGCACATCCTGAATATCGCCAAGCCGATCATGCTCCACAAGGGGTTTTCGGCGGTCGGCCTGAACGAGATTCTCGCTGCGGCGGGCATCCCGAAGGGCTCGTTCTACCATTACTTCGGCTCGAAAGAGGCATTCGGCGAAGCGCTGCTCGAATCGTATTTCGACGGCTATCTCGCGCACCTCGACAACCTGTTCAAGCATCAGGCCGGCACGGGCGCCGAGCGCCTGATGACGTACTGGCGCAACTGGCTGCACACGCAATGCGCGGACGATCCGGAAGGCAAGTGCCTCGCGGTGAAGCTCGGCGCGGAAGTGTCGGACCTGTCGGAAGCGATGCGCGCGGTGCTGCGGAACGGCACGAGCCAGATCATCGAGCGGCTCGCGGGCGGCATCGAGGCCGGGCTGGCCGACGGTTCGCTGAGCGGGGTCGCCGATCCGTCGCATACGGCCGCGATCCTGTACGAGCTGTGGCTGGGCGCGACGCTGCTGGAAAAGATTCACCGCAATCGCAAGCCGCTCGAAAGGGCGATGGTCGAAACGCGGCGCATGCTGAACCTGCCGCCGCTCGAGCCGGGCGACGTGCAGTCATAACCCGGGCGCGCATCGGCGCGCCTTGTTTTTACCCTGATACTAGACGACTGGTCTACTCAACACCGCATGACGAACGTGCCACGCCGCGTTACGCTGTTCCGATTGATTCAACCGCATGCACGCAGCCGCGCCGGCCTGAGCGCCGATGCAGCCGCCCGCGTGCGTCTCCCGCTGGTCCATCCCTGATCCGATCGTGCCCACGAAGCACGTCCATTCCTGTTGACGGAGGCTCACATGCCGCAAAGCAAAACCGCTAATCGCCAGATCATCCTGAATTCGCGCCCGGTTGGCGCGCCGACGCCGGGCAACTTCCGCACCGAATCCGGTGACGTGCCGACGCCCGGCGCCGGCCAGGTGCTGCTGCGCACGGTCTGGTTGTCGCTCGACCCGTACATGCGCGGCCGGATGAGCGACGCACCGTCCTATGCGCCACCGGCCGAACTCGGCCAGCCGATGGTCGGCGGCACCGTCAGCCAGGTCGTCTCGTCGAACCTGCCGGCGTTCCGCGAAGGCGACCTGGTGGTCGCAGGCGCCGGCTGGCAGGACTATGCGTTGTCCGACGGCAGCGGCCTGATTCCGCTCGGCCGCGACTTCGCCCATCCGTCGTACGCGCTCGGCGTGCTCGGCATGCCGGGCTTCACCGCCTATACCGGACTGCTGACGATCGGCGAGCCGAAGGCCGGTGAAACCGTGGTCGTCGCGGCGGCGAGCGGTGCGGTCGGCGCGGTGGTCGGCCAGATCGCCAAACTGAAGGGCTGCCGCGTGGTCGGCGTCGCGGGCGGCGCCGACAAGTGCGCGTACGTGACCGATACGCTCGGTTTCGACGTGTGCGTCGACCACCGCGATCCGGCGTTCGCCGCGAAGCTGAAGGAAGCGTGCCCGAACGGCATCGACATCTATTTCGAGAACGTCGGCGGGGCCGTGTTCGACGCGGTGTGGCCGCTGCTCAACGACCATGCGCGCGTGCCGGTGTGCGGGATCATCGCGCACTACAACGACGCGGCCTACGACGACAAGGCCGTGTCGACCGGCCGCGACCGCGTGCCGGCACTGATGGGCACGATCCTGCGCAAGCGCATCCGGATGCAGGGTTTCATCATCATGGATCACTATGCCACCGGCTACGCGACGTTCATGAAGGACATGAGCGAATGGGTCGCGCAGGGCAAGGTGAAGACGCGCGAGGACGTCGTCCCCGATCTCGCCGATGCGCCGGAAGCGCTGATCGGCCTGCTGGCCGGCAAGAACTTCGGCAAGGTCGTCGTGCGCGTGGGCCCGGACGAACTGGCCTGACGCCTCGGCACGGCGACACACAACGGCTGCACGCCGGCGTCACGCGACGCCGGCTTGTGGCATGCTCGATTCCGCTATCGACGACTAGGAGAGTGACAAGATGGCGCTTCACGTGATGGCTTCCCTGTTCCTGAAACCCGAACACGCGGCGGCCGCCGAGGCCGAGCTGCGCAGCATGGTCGCGAAGACACGCACCGAGCCGGGCAACCGGCGCTACGACCTGTTCCGCGAACAGGACGGCTCGCCGAACCTGCACCTGTACGAGATCTACGACGACCAGGCCGCCTTCGACGCGCACCTCGCGAGCCCGCATTTCGGCGAATTCCGCGCGAAGTCGGCCGACTGGTTCACCGCGCCGCCGGTCATCAAGGTGCTGTCGGGCATCGACGTCGCCGAGTAACCCGCCGTACGCCCGTCGCGGCTCGCGCCCACCCGGGCCGCACGGCACCCGCCGCACTGCACGCGGCGGCGATGACAACACCAGGCGGCGCATCGTTCGCGCCGCTTCCCCCATACACCGGCCCCGGAGGCTGAATGATCACCCTCAACATCAACGGCGAAACCCGCTCGGTCGACGCCCCCGACGACATGCCCTTGCTCTGGGTGCTGCGCGACGTCGTCGGTCTCACCGGCACGAAATTCGGCTGCGGGATCGCGCAGTGCGGCGCGTGCACGGTGCATCTCGACGGCGTCGCCGCGCGCTCGTGCGTGCTGCCGGTCGCGGCGGTCGCCGGCCGCAAGATCACGACGATCGAAGCCGTCGGCGCGACGCCGGCCGGCCACAAGGTCCAGCAGGCGTGGCGCGCGCTCGACGTCGTCCAGTGCGGTTACTGCCAGTCGGGGCAGGTGATGGCCGCCACCGCGCTGATCGCGTCGAACCCGAACCCGAGCGACGCCGACATCGATGCGGCGATGGCCGGCAACATCTGCCGCTGCGGCACGTACAACCGGATTCGCGCGGCCGTGAAGCAAGCCGCCAAGGAGGCCTGACATGTCACGAGGACTGATCGAAGCCGGTCGGGCCGGCGCGGGCGTGTCGCGCCGTTCGTTCCTCAAGCTCGGCATGTCGCTGGGCGCGGCGGCCGGCGGCGGATTGCTGCTCGGCTTCAGCATGCCGGCCGCGGGTGACGATGCGCGTCGTTCGGTGATCGGCGGCGACGCCGCCGAGCCGGCTCAACCGGGCGTGTTCGCACCGAACGCGTTCGTGCAGATCGACCGCGCCGGCAAGATCACGCTGGTGATGCCGAAGGTCGAGATGGGGCAAGGCGTCTATACGGCGCTGCCGATGCTGATCGCGGAGGAACTCGAAGTGCCGCTGTCGAGCGTGACGCTCGATCATGCGCCGCCGAACGAGAAGCTGTTCCTCGATCCGCTGCTCGGCGGCCAGCTCACCGGCGGCTCGACGTCGGTACGCTACGCGTGGGAACCGCTGCGCCGTGCGGGCGCCACCGCGCGCACGCTGCTGGTCGCGGCCGCCGCGAAGCAATGGAACGTCGATCCGGCAGCCTGCCGCGCCGCGAACGGCGAAGTGCAGCATCCGCCGAGCGGCCGGCGCGCGTCGTACGGCCAGCTTGCCGATGCTGCGGCGAAGCTGCCGGTGCCGAAGGACGTCGCGCTGAAGCAGCCGGCGGATTTCAAGCTGATCGGCACGCCCGCGAAGCGGCTCGATTCGCCGGAGAAGGTCGACGGCACCGCGCAGTTCGGGCTCGACGTGCGCCTGCCCGGCATGCTGGTCGCGGTGATCGTGAACAGCCCGGTGTTTGGCGGCACGGTCGCGAGCGTCGACGACACGGCCGCGAAGAAGATCCCCGGCGTGCGCCAGGTCGTGCGCGTCGACAACGCGGTCGCGGTGGTCGGCGATCACACGTGGGCCGCGAAGCGCGGCGCATCGGCGCTGGTCGTGAAGTGGAACGAAGGCGCGGGCGCGAAGGTGTCGACCAAGGATCTGTTCGCGGATCTCGCGCAGGCGGCGGCGAACGGCAAGGGCGCGGTCGCGCGCAAGGAAGGCGACGTCGGCAACGCGTTCGCGAATGCGAAGACGCGCGTCGACGCCGTCTACGAGCAGCCGTTGCTCGCCCACGCGACGATGGAACCGGTGAACTGCACGGTGCACGTGCGTGGCGACGGCTGTGAGATCTGGGTCGGCACGCAGGTGCCGACGCGGGCGCGCGATACCGTGCAGCAGCTCACGGGCCTCGCGCCCGACCGGATCGTCGTGCACAACCACCTGCTCGGCGGCGGC
This sequence comes from Burkholderia sp. AU45274, assembly GCF_030482505.1. NCBI lineage: Bacteria > Pseudomonadati > Pseudomonadota > Betaproteobacteria > Burkholderiales > Burkholderiaceae > Burkholderia > Burkholderia sp. AU45274. The sequence goes on from NZ_JAUJQE010000001.1 coordinate 1,343,799, forward strand.
TTCGGCCGGCGGCTCGAGACGGACATGATCGGCCAGGCCGTGAAGGTCGGCAAACAGGTCAACGCGCCGGTGAAAGTGATCTGGACGCGCGAGGAAGACGTGCAGCACGACATGTACCGGCCGTGCTACTACGACAGGATCTCGGCCGGCCTCGATGCGAACGGCAAGCCGGTCGCGTGGCAGCACCGGATCGTCGGCTCGTCGATCATGGCGCGCTTCGCGCCGCCGGCGTTCCAGCACGGCGTCGATCCCGATGCGGTCGAGGTCGCGGCCGAGCTGCCGTACGACCTGCCGAACCAGCTCGTCGACTACGTGCGCCAGGAGCCGCGCCACGTGCCGACCGCGTTCTGGCGCGGCGTCGGCCCGACGCGTGGCACGTTCGTGGTCGAGAGCTTCATCGACGAACTGGCCGCGCAGACCAAGACCGACCCGGTGCAATACCGCCGCGCGCTGCTCGGCAAGACGCCGCGCGCGCTCAACGTGCTCGACGTCGCGACGAAGGCGGCCGGCTGGGGCGGCCCGGCGCTGCCGACGGGGCAGGGGCGCGGCGTCTCGGTGATGCACGCGTTCGGCAGCTTCTTCTCGATCGTCGTCGACGTCGCGGTGGATAACGGCGAAGTGCTCGTGAAGCGTGTCGTGTGCGCGGTCGACTGCGGCATGGTCGTCAACCCGAACACGATCGAGGCGCAGGTGCAGGGCGGCATCATCTTCGGGATTACCGGCGCGCTGTATGGCGAAATCACGATCGAGGAGGGCCGCGTCGTGCAGAGCAACTTCACCGACTATCGGATGCTGCGGATCAACGAGACGCCGCCGATCGAGGTGCATCTCGTGAAAAGCGGCGAGGCGCCGGGCGGGATCGGCGAGCCGGGTACGGCCGCGACCGCCGCTGCGGTGGCGAACGCGATCTTCGCGGCAACCGGCAAGCGGCTGCGCAAGCTGCCGGTCGGCGACCAGCTGAAGACGGCTTGAGGGGAGGAGACGACCATGCAAAACCTCACCCTGAAGATGCTCGGCACGTCGTTGCTCACCGTGTCTGCACTGCTGGCCGGCACGGCCGCGCACGCCGCGCAGGCGGCGCCGGCCGACAGCGCGCTCGTCGCGCGCGGCGCGTATCTCGCGAAAGCGGGCGACTGCGTCGCGTGCCACACCGCGCCGCGCGGCACGCCGTTCGCCGGCGGCCTGAAGATGGTCACGCCGATGGGCGCGATCTACACGACCAACATCACGCCCGATCCGGAGACGGGCATCGGCGGCTATACCGAAGCCGACTTCGCCAGCGCGTTGCGCAAGGGCGTCGCGAAGGACGGTCACAACCTGTATCCGGCGATGCCGTATCCGTCGTACGCGAAGCTGAAGGACGACGACGTGAAGGCGCTGTATGCGTACTTCATGCACGGCGTCGAACCGGTGAAGCAGGCGAACCGGCCGTCGGACATCCCGTGGCCGCTCAACATGCGCTGGCCGCTCGCGTTGTGGAACAAGGTGTTCCTCGACACGACGCCTTACGCCGACAAGCCGGCGAAAGACGCGATGTGGAACCGCGGCGCGTATCTCGTGCAGGGGCTCGGGCACTGCGGGTCGTGCCACACGCCGCGCGGCGTCGGCTTCCAGGAGAAGGCGCTCGACGAAGGCGGCACGGCGTTCCTGTCGGGCGCGCCGATCGACAACTGGTTCGCGTCGAACCTGACCGGCGAGCCCAACACGGGGCTCGGCCGCTGGAACGAGGCCGAGGTCGCGCAGTTCCTGAAGACCGGCGCGAATCGGCACGCGACCGCGTTCGGCTCGATGGTGAGCGTGATCAACCACAGCACGCAGGCGCTCTCCGACGACGATCTGGCGGCGATTTCGCGTTACCTGAAATCGCTGCCGGCCGCAGGCGGCACGGGCGCGCCGCCGTACAGCTACGATCCGAAGGCGACGCAGGCCGCGCTGGGCCGGCCGGCGACCGATCCGGGCGCGAAGGTGTATAACGCTTACTGCCTGCATTGCCACGGCGCGGACGGGCGCGGTTACGCGCCGCTGCTCGCGCCGCTCGCCGGCAATCCGAACGTGCTCGAAACCGATGCATCGTCGCTGATCAACGTGACGCTGAACGGCAGCGACACGCTCGTGATCGGTGGCGTGCCGTCCGCGTATCCGATGCCGGCGTTCTCGAACCAGTTGAACGACCGGCAGATCGCCGACGTGCTGACGTTCATGCGCGCCGGCTGGAACAACGGCGCGCCGGCCGTGCAGGCGGCGGACGTCGCGAAACTCCGCAAGGCGACGGCGGCCGCGCGCTGAGCGCGGCCCCATGCGGAACGAGGGCGGGCCGGCGTGCCCGCCGTCACTGCCGCCGGGTGCGTGCCTGCCCCGGCGGCGTGGCTTTTTCTGTCAACCGGCGCGCGGCCGTTCGCGGCAGCGCGCGTTTATCGACGCAATGTAGGGGTGTCTGGATGGCTAACGTGACTTATACGGATACGCAACTGCTGATCGACGGCGAGTGGGTCGACGCCGCGAGCGGCAAGACGATCGACGTCGTGAACCCGGCGACCGGCAAGCCGATCGGCAAGGTGGCCCACGCGGGCATCGCCGATCTCGACCGTGCGCTCGCCGCCGCGCAACGCGGCTTCGAAGCCTGGCGCAAGGTGCCCGCGCACGAGCGCGCGGCGACGATGCGCAAGGCGGCCGCGCTGGTGCGTGAGCGCGCCGACGCGATCGCGCAGCTGATGACGCAGGAGCAGGGCAAGCCGCTCACCGAAGCGCGCGTCGAAGTGCTGTCGGCGGCGGACATCATCGAATGGTTCGCGGACGAAGGCCGCCGCGTGTACGGCCGGATCGTGCCGCCGCGCAACCTCGGCGCACAGCAGACGGTCGTGAAGGAGCCGGTCGGCCCGGTCGCCGCCTTCACGCCGTGGAATTTCCCGGTCAACCAGGTCGTGCGCAAGCTGAGCGCCGCACTGGCCACCGGCTGCTCGTTCCTCGTGAAAGCGCCGGAAGAAACCCCCGCCTCGCCGGCCGCGCTGCTGCGCGCCTTCGTCGACGCGGGTGTGCCGGCCGGCGTGATCGGCCTCGTGTACGGCGATCCGGCTGAGATCTCGTCGTACCTGATTCCGCACCCGGTGATCCGCAAGGTCACGTTCACGGGTTCGACGCCGGTCGGCAAGCAGCTCGCCGCGATGGCGGGCCTGCACATGAAGCGCGCGACGATGGAGCTGGGCGGGCACGCGCCGGTGATCGTCGCCGAGGACGCCGACGTCGCGCTCGCGGTGAAGGCGGCCGGCGGCGCGAAGTTCCGCAACGCGGGGCAGGTCTGCATCTCGCCGACGCGCTTCCTCGTGCACAACAGCATCCGCGACGAATTCACGCGCGCGCTGGTCAAGCATGCGGAAGGGTTGAAGGTCGGCAACGGCCTCGAGGAAGGCACGACGCTCGGCGCGCTCGCGAACCCGCGCCGGCTGACCGCGATGGCGTCGGTCATCGACAACGCGCGCAAGGTCGGCGCGAGCATCGAAACCGGCGGCGAGCGGATCGGCTCGGAAGGCAACTTCTTCGCGCCGACCGTGATCGCGAACGTGCCGCTCGAAGCGGACGTGTTCAACAACGAGCCGTTCGGCCCGGTCGCGGCGATTCGCGGTTTCGACAAGCTCGAGGACGCGATCGCGGAAGCGAACCGTCTGCCGTTCGGTCTCGCCGGCTACGCGTTCACGCGTTCGTTCGCGAACGTGCACCTGCTCACGCAGCGCCTCGAAGTCGGGATGCTGTGGATCAACCAGCCGGCGACGCCGTGGCCGGAAATGCCGTTCGGCGGCGTGAAGGACTCGGGCTACGGGTCGGAAGGCGGGCCGGAAGCGCTCGAGCCGTACCTCGTCACGAAGTCGGTGACCGTGATGGCCGTGTAAAGAAGGGCGGCTCGGCTAGTCCGTGCCGCTCTTGCCCCCTCCGCGAGCGTAGGTCACGCGAATTTCCACACGACGATTCGGCGCGTTACATTGTTCGACCTCGTAACGCGTTCCGGTCGTCTCTGACGGGCATTTGACCTTCGGCTCGCGGCTACCTGCACCAGTCGAGACGATCTCGACATCTTGATTGGCAATTAACCGACGCAACACCGTCGCAACTGCACTGGCACGCAATTCCGACAATCGCTGGTTGTCTCCAAGCGTTTCTGCGAGTGGTCCAGTGATGTGTCGGGCATCGCTATGCCCGCGTACGACGATGCGCCTTGGTGTGCCCGATGCCTCGATCGCGGACATCACGCTTTTCAATTGTGTCTGGGCAAGCGAGGTCAACTCGAAGCTCCCAGTCTTGAATAGCATGTCGTTTGCTAGATCGAAGCACGGATTAATCGGTGGCTTCGCGCTAACCACTCGCATTGCTCCCGTATCGAGGCGCAATGTCGCGTAGCGGATAGCGCGACGGTCGTTACCGAACGATACATTATCCTTCGGCTCAAGCACACTGAACGACACGAAGGAAGTATTTCCAACGCCTGTCCACAAAACATCCGCGCCGTGAATGAGCAGCCGTCCCCCCTCGATGCGGCGGCAATCCAGTATTGGATGGCCAACGACGTCCGAAATACGTTCGATCGTGCCCCGTTCGGATTCGTTTACTTCAATGCTGACGTCGGGAATACGAATTCCCAGCCTTTCGAAAACTAGATTCATCAGAGGCTGTGGGCCGCCGAAGAGGAGCACGATACCGAGTGGAATTATCGCGACAAATAGCCAGCGGACCCACGCTGGCGGCCGCGAATGTTTATCGTTGAGTGTTGAGAAGCCCAGTCGCTCGGCTGGAAGGCCTGTGATGACCAACGCGATAAAACCAGCAAGGAAGAATGCAATCAACAGCCTCGCCAACGACACATCGTGATAGACCCACGCAAGCAGGACCATCACCGCAAACATCATCACCGACATGAACAGGTACGCGCCGCCTTGGACTTCACGCGGCATCGAATATTCCGCAGCACCGGATGCCTTACGCCTCTCCTGCACCTGCTTTCGACTCTTCCGGAATTTCGTCAATACTGCCCATCGGAATCTCGCAAATTTCTTGATTTTTCTTTGGGATACTAGCTTTCTGAGTGACGGCCAGTTGGCTGCAGAAATAGTTCTAGGCGGACGGTTATATACGCGTTCCAAAAAACTTATCAAATGAACAAACCATATCGAAGAAATGGCACCGTACATCAACAGCACGACATAGACGAAACCAAAAGCAATTGCCACGAAAACAAAGAAAACGACTTCCCCAGGCGTCAATCCAGAAGGGAAGAATTTGATGTTGAACAAGTATCCGAGAGTAATTAGCGCCCCCGCGGCCGCTGCAATCTTGTAGGAAAACGATGCTAAATTGCTGATTGATTCGACGCGTTTTGCAAGAAGGTCGGCGCGCTCGGCTTCGCTGGCCGCGTCCGCGTGATTGTTTGTCGACATGACGTTATTTTTCTATTGCATGAAATGGAACGACTGGTTTGCACGCAAAACAGTCAGGCCTTGTCTTGATTTTTGCAAGACAACGTCATTGAGATAAATCGATCAAGGGCCGTTGTCAACGCCCACGTGCTGTCTGGCGGCGATGTTCATCTAGCTTTCCCGCCGACCGTACATTCGAACGTCAACCGGACGACAATTTCAATATCCGCACCATTCCCATCCCATTGTTTCAATTCCGTCATCGGCAACGACATACGCCGCGCCCCTAAGCTCACGCCGTCAGCCAACTGGCAAGTACGGACTGCTCCTCGTACCCGGATGTCACACTTTTTGGTATAGCTTATTCAGAAGAAACCATAACAACCGGTGCGTCAGCGTCGGCCCAACCTGAGAGGACACGGATGCATCCGCGGTCGGCAGCGCCGTACTACGTTGTGCTGGCGGGGACCTTGATAGCGTGCGCGCTGATGGGCCTCTGCGTGTTGCAGTTGTTTCAGAGCCGTCACGACGCGCTCGACCGCGCACGCGAGACGTCGCGAAATCTGGCGCTCGTCGCCGAGCGCGACATCGAGCGCAATATCGAGCTGTACGGGCTGTCACTGGAGGCGGTGATCCAGGGCCTTCAGCGGCAGGACGTCATGGCGGCCACGCCGGCCCTGCGGCGCGCCGTCCTGTTCGATCATGCAATGACCGCGCAATTTCTCGGTTCGATGCTCGTGCTGGATTCGGCCGGCAACATCATCCTCGATTCGGCGAACGACGTGCCGCGACAAGGCAATTTCGGCGACCGCAAATACTTTACGGTTCACCGGGACAATCCGAACGCCGGGCTTTACATCAGCGATCCGTTTGCGTCCCGCCTGCGCGGCGGCTCGCTCAGCGTGGCACTGACGCGCCGCGTGTCGAATCCGGACGGCTCGTTCGGCGGCATTGCGCTGATCGCGGTCAATCTCGAGTATTTCCATACGCTGTTCGCCGGCCTCGCGCTCGGCTCGCACGGCGCGATCTCGCTGGTCGGCCGGGACGGCATCATGTTCATGCGCCAGCCGTACGACGTGCACACCATCGGCCGCGACATCAGCAAGGCGGCGACGTTTCGCCACTTCATGACGGCGCCGGAAGGCTCGTTCATCGAGACCTCGACGATCGACCACGTGCGCCGCCTGTATTACTTCAAGACGCTGCCGCACCTGCCGCTGATCATCATGGTCGCCGAGGCGGAGCAGGACATCTACGCGGCGTGGCGGCGGCGCGCGATCACGATCGGCGCGCTGGTGGCGACCTTCGGCGCGGCGTTCATCGTGCTGTCCTTTTTGCTGGGCACCCAGCTGCGGCGCAGGATGCGGGCCGAATCCGAGCTGGTGATGCTCGCGCGCACCGACGGCCTCACCGGGCTCAACAATCGCCGCTCGTTCGGGGAAGTGCTGGATCTCGAATGGCGCCGCGCACGCCGTGCCCGCTCGGTGTTTTCGCTGCTGTTCGTCGACGTCGACCGCTTCAAGGCCTTCAACGACAAGTATGGTCACCAGGCCGGCGACGACGCGCTGGCGGCGGTTGCGCGATGCATCGGCGAGAACATCCGGCGTCCCGCGGACACCGCCGCCCGCTATGGCGGCGAGGAATTCGTCGTGATCCTGCCCGATACGCCGGCCACGGGCGCGACCGAGATCGCCGAACGGATTCGCGCGGCCATCGACGGGCTCGCGATCGAACATGCGGAAAGCGAATTCGGGCGCGTCACCGCGAGCATCGGCGTGGCAAGCTGGGCCCCCGGGCAGGAAGGGGAAGTCGAGTCGGTGATCAAGGCGGCCGACGAGGCGCTGTACCACGCGAAGGAAACGGGGCGAAACAAGGTGGCCTCGCATGAAACGGGCACCTGACACCGCCGCCGACACGCACCGCCCGCCACCGACGGCGGGCGTGCCGTTCGACGTTCAATGCCGGCCGCTGCCGCGATAGCTTTCCACTTCCGCGTCGTACGCCGCCAGAAACGCCTTGCCGAACACCGACGCGAAATCGTCCTCGATCGCGAACACCGTGTCGCGATGGGTCGCCGCGTAGCGATCCCACATCCTCGCCTTGTACAGCACCGGCACGCGCTTCTCGTACCAGCGCATCGCGTCGTCGCGCTCGCGCAGCCGTTGCGGCGAAAAGCGCGTCAGCAGATCCATCAACGCGGCGCGCATGCCAGCCACCATGCCGATCTGGTGCGCATGCAGATCCTGGAATGCGTCGCTGACCGCGCTCTGCGGCGACATGAAACCCGGCAGCGGCAGCCCGAACATCTGCCGCAGCACGGCGCCGCCGTCCGGCAGCAGCTTCAGCGGGTTGTTCTCGCGATCGAGCAGCATCGTCATGTGCGCCTTCACCTCGCGCTTCAGGATGCTGCGCGACGACAGCAGCTCGACCGTGCCGTTCGCGAACAGCGCCAGCAACTGCCCCGCGATGTACAGCTGCTCGGCCGACCACTGATGCGACTCGGCGGCCGTATCGAGCCCCGCGCCTTCGAAGAACGCGCTCAGCAGTTCATCGGGCGTCGGCGGGCGCGTGGCATGTGGCGCCGGTTCGTCGGCCGGCTGCGCATGCGTATCGGCCGCGCGCGCGGCAGCGGGCTGCACCCGCACGTGTTGCGTCCACTCGGGCGCATGGTCGGCCTGGGTCGCGGACGACGCTTCGCGTTCCGTGTGGCCGCGATCGGCATGCGATGCCGTGCCCGTCGTGCCTGATGTGCCGATATCGCCCGACGGCTGCGCGAACAGATCGAGCGGATCGATCGACAGCTGGTGCAGGTCGCGCTGTGAAGGGGCGGGCGGTACCGTTTGCGCCGCGCGGTTCGCGGGCTGCGCGGCATCCGGCCGTGCAGGGCCACCTGGTCGTGTACCGGTGTCCGCCGCCTTGCCGCGTGGCGCGAGACGATCCTGGAGAAGCCCCCACAGCCGGTTGCCGGCGCCTTTCGTATCGATCCGCGAAGACGATGCAGGCGAGGGCGCCGCCGACGTTCGCGCCTGCGACGGCGGATCGACGTGCACGCCGGTATCGGTCGCCATGTCGATGACCGGGGCGTCGTCGCCGTGGCCGCCGTCGTCACGTTCGGCGCGCAGCACGTACGGCCCGATGCGGATGATGTCGCCGGTATTGAGCGGGCGCTCCTGCGCATAGCCGACCGGCTCGCGATTCACCTCGATCGTCGAGACGCTGCTCAGGTTCTTCAGCAGGCACGCGTCGTCGCCGACCTGCAGCAGCGCCTGCAGGCGAGATATCTGCCGCGTGTCGTCGCGCAACACGAGATGGTTGTCGCTGGCCCGGCCGATGGTGCCGCCGGGCGGATGAAACACGACGGCGTCGTAGGAGTCGTTTTCGACCGGCTCGCCGGCATGTTCGATCACGATCAGTTGCATGTCATACGTCGCTCGGTGAAGCGCTCGCGTGGAAACCGGTTCGTTCAGGATGACGACGCATGCCTGCGGCGCGCGAATTCGAACGCGGGCCCCCAGATCGGATGCCCCTTCTCGGCAGGGGACAAGTCGAAGCGCGGGTTGAGGTCGAGAAGTTTCGAGAACTCGGCGCGGCACGGCGTGATGCGGTTCGTCACGCAATAGCTGAACGCGAGGAGCTTGTGCGCGGCCACCTGCGTGTCGGTGTCGGCGCCATCGATCTCCTTCGCATGGCTCAGCAATGCGATCGTGCGCCCGTAGTCGCCGCTGTCGTATGCGGCGCGCGCGCTGTCGACCGTCGCGCGTGCAGCCGACTGTGTCGGGGACGTACTGCACCCGCCGGCCCCCAGCAACCATGCGCCGAGGAAAAGAACGAGCGATGAACGACCTTTCATTATTGAAATTAAAGATTGGCGTAATTGGAAGGTGGCACACAAGCGCTGTTGGATTCTAGTGCCAATCATCGGCACCCAACCAGCTGTTACGTTTTGTTTCATTTCGCCAATCCGTTTCCCCCTGAATGCAGAATCGACTACGAATTTCAGTGCTTGTGAAACCGGAAAAACGGCCTATAGTTCGCTGTGTTTTTCGGATTCGTCAGTTGTTTGGTCAGCGCACGTCAATGCACTAAAAACAGGGCATCCGTTCGTGCGAAACGAATAGCCTGGCACACCACCAGCGTCGCGAGCGTCCCTTGCCCGGCGGCCGGTCGGCGTACGTCCTGCGCCCATCCGACAGGTGTCCACGCCATAGAACCGGGCCGCCCAGGCGCACCGGTCGGGTTAACTTTTGCCATTAATTTACCAATCTCAATTCAATTGCCCATCATCTCGCCAAAGAGATTTTCAAAAACCCCGATTGATATGACCCGGCTTTTTACAAGAATAATTTGCCGACACGGATTGCAATGGATGGATATGCAGGTTACACAATTACCGATCAATTAATTGTCCCTTTTTCAATCAGATCATCCGGTTTCGAAGTCGAAAACCGGCGCGCGGCTATTGGGTGGCGAGGGTGGCATATGCAATGGCGGTCGAGCAGTTTCATCGTATGGGGATGCGTGATGCTGTTGCCGGGGTGCGGTGCGACGGAGCACGCCGCGGCGGTGCCGTATGCGATCACGGTTGACGTTGCGCCGGACGTCAACCCGGACATGAACCGCAAGCCTTCGCCGATCGTGCTGAAGGTGTTCCAGCTCCGCGCGGCATCGTCGTTCGACAGCGCGGATTTCTTCTCGCTGCAGGACAAGCCGGAAAACGTGCTCGGCGCGGACCTGCTCGGCACCGACCGCGTGATCCTGCGGCCGGGCGAGTCGCGCACGCTGCGCTATCGCGGCAACGTCGAGGCCGGCGCGATCGGCGTGGTCGCCGAATACCGGATGCTCGACAAGAACCGCTGGCGGCTGACGGTGCCGCTGCCGCGCGCGAAGCAGCTCAATCTCTACAAGTTCTGGCAGACGTCGCCGGGCGAGCTGAAGCTGTCGATCGCCGTCCGCAATGGCGGCGTCGCGCTGAACGATGCGAAGGGGCGCCCATGACCGAACCGACGATGTCCGCGACGCCGGTCGCGGCGCTCCGCCAGCGGGTGGTGTGGACCGAGGGGATGTTCCTGCGGCCGCAGCATTTCCAGCAGCTCGAACGGCACTGGGAGCGCTACGTCGCGCTGCGCTGCCTGCCGCTGCAAGGCTTCTACTGGGGCTTCGACACGCTGGAACTCGATCGCGAGCAACTGGCGCTCGGCAAGGTCGCGCTGCGCACCGCGTCGGGCGTGATGCGCGACGGCACGCCGTTCGACCTGTCCCATCCGGACGATCTCCCCGAGCCGCTCGACGTGCCGGCCAATGCGAAGGACCAGCTCGTCGTGCTCGCGCTACCGCTGTGGCGCGGCGGCGGCGAGGAGGTGTCGTTCGGTGCGGGCGCGGGCGGCAGCCATGCCGCGAACGGCATGAATAGCGCGAACGGCAGCGCCGACGTCGCGCGCTACGTCGTCCGCGAATACGAAGTGGCCGACGCGAACGCGGTCGCACTCGGCCCCGCGCTGCTGCAGACGGGCCGCCTGAACGTGCGGCTGATGCTCGAAGCCGAGCTGACCGGCGACTGGCACGCGCTCGGCGTCGCACGGATCGTCGAGCGGCGCACCGACGCGCGGCTGCTCGTCGACGACGGCTACATTCCGCCGCGCCTCGTCGCGCAGCACGACACCGTGCTGCTGGCGTATGTGCGCGAGCTGCACGGGCTGCTCACGCAACGCAGCGAAGCGCTCGCGGCACGGCTGTCGGAGCCCGGGCGCGGCGGCGTGTCGGAAGTCGCGGATTTCCTGCTGCTGCAGCTCGTGAACCGCTATCTCGCGCTGACCTGGCACGCGCAGCAGCACGTGTCGACGCACCCGGAGGCGCTGTTCTGCGACTGGCTGAAGCTCGCCTGCGACCTGAGCACGTTCACGGCGGCCGGCCGGCGCCCGCAGTCGCTTGCGGTCTACGTCCACGACGACCTGCGCACGAGCTTCGCGGAGCTGATGACCGAGCTGCGCCGGTCGCTGTCGACGGTGCTCGAGCAGAACGCGATCCAGATCGAGCTGCGCGATGCGGGCAACGGCATCCGCGTCGCGACGCTGGCCGACCCGGCGCTGCGCGACACGGCCGGCTTCGTGCTCGCGGTGCGCGCGGACGTGCCGGCCGACAGCCTGCGTGCACGGTTTCCCGCGCAGGCGAAGCTCGGGCCGGTCGAGCGGATCCGCGATCTCGTGCAGCTGCAGCTGCCGGGCATCACGATGCGCCAGTTGCCGGTCGCGCCGCGGCAGATCCCGTATCACGCGGGCCATACGTACTTCGAGATCGACAAGGGCAGCGACCTGTGGAAGCAGCTGGCGCGCTCCGGCGGTCTCGCTTTCCATTTCGCCGGCGAATTCCCTGGGCTCTCGATGGAGTTCTGGGCGATACGCGGGTAAGGGCGGGGCGACGCGATGAATTCCTCCTCCGAATCGATCTCCCCCGGCGCCGGCGGATTCGTGCCGCCGAATCCGGGCGGCATGCATCCGGCCGCGGCGGGCACGGCCGGCCCGACCGCGACGCAGCCGCGCCCGGGGCGCTGGGCCGCGAGCGGCACGAACCCGCTCGTCGCCGCGGCGAATCCGTTGCTCAACCTGGTGCCGCAGATCCGCTCGACCGTCCATCACCCGAATCCCGCGTGGCTGCGCGAGCACCTGGTCGTCGAGATCCGGCAGTTCGAGGCGCGGGCGCAGGAGGCCGGCGTGCCGTCGGAAGCGATCATCGGCGCGCGCTACTGCCTGTGCACGGCGCTCGACGAGGCCGCCGCGCTGACGCCGTGGGGCGGCAGCGTGTGGTCGTCGCACAGCCTGCTCGTGTCGTTCCACAACGAGACGTGGGGCGGCGAGAAATTCTTCCACCTGCTCGAACGCCTGTCGCAGCAGCCGCGCCAGCATCTCGACCTGCTCGAGCTGCTGTATTTCTGTCTCGCGCTCGGTTTCGAGGGCCGCTATCGCGTGCTCGACAACGGCCATGCGCAGCTCGACGCGCTGCGCCACCAGCTCGCGCTGACGATCCGCTCGGTGCGCGGCGAATTCGAACCGGCGTTGTCGCCGCACTGGCGCGACGTCGTCACGCGCGACGTCGCGCGCCGCTTCGGCGTGCCGCTGTGGGTGTGCGTGGCGCTCGCGCTGCTGATCGGCTTCGGCGTGTTCGTCGGGCTGCGGATCGCGCTCGCCGGGCATTCGGATCGGCTGTTCGCGTCGATCGACGCGCTGCACGTGCCGAAGCTGCAACCCGCGCAGGCGCCGCCGCGCCCGGCGCAGGCACCGCGCATCGCGAAGTTCCTGGAACCGGAGATCGCGGCCGGCCTCGTGGCGGTGCGCGACCAGGCCGACCGCAGCGTGATCGTGCTGCGCGGCGACGGGGTGTTCAAGTCCGGCTCGACGTCGGTAATCGACCGTTACGTGCCGGTGCTCGCGCGCGTGGCCGATGCGCTGAACAAGGTGCCCGGCAACGTGCGCGTGACCGGCTATACCGACGACACGCCCGTGCATACGGCGCGCTTCGCATCGAACTGGGACCTGTCGCGCGAACGCGCGGAAGCCGTGCGCGGGATGATCGCCGCGCGGCTCGACCATCCGGAACGGCTCGCCGCGGAAGGGCGCGGCACGCTCGATCCGGTCGCGCCGAACGATTCGCCTGCGAACCGCGCACTGAACCGGCGCGTCGAGATCACGCTGCTGCCGGCGCCCGGCAGTGCCGCCGTCGGCGCGAGCGCCACGCAGGGAGCCAACTGACCATGAACCAGGCTGTCGCGCGTTTCGTCCGGCCGTTGCCGTCGCGGGAGATCTGGACCTTCGCCGGTCTCGTCGTGCTCGCGTGCTTCGTATGGCTCGCGGGGCCGCTGTTCGCGTTCGCCGAGGTCCGGCCGCTCGAAAGCGGCTGGGCGCGCGGGCTCACGATCGCGGTGCTGTTCATCGCGTGGGGCGCACGCGTCGCGTGGCGCAGCTGGCGCGCCGGCCGCCTCAACGCGCAGTTGCTGAACCAGCTGCGCGAGGCCGCGCCCGGGCCGGCTGTCGCCGACGATCCGGCGAAAGCGCAGCTCGACGAGTTGCGCAGCCGCTTCGACGAAGCCGCGACGCTGCTGAAGAAGGTGCGCTTCGGGCAGGCCGACACCGTGCGCAAGGGCTTGCCGCGCTGGTTCGACCGGATGTCGCGCCAGTATCTGTATCAGCTGCCGTGGTACGTGTTCATCGGCGCGCCGGGCTCGGGCAAGACCACCGCGCTCGTGAATTCCGGGCTCAGCTTTCCGCTTGCCGAGCAGTTCGGCCGCGCGGCGATCCGCGGCGTGGGCGGCACGCGGCATTGCGACTGGTGGTTCACGAACGACGCGGTGCTGATCGACACGGCCGGCCGCTATACGACGCACGAGGGCAACCGCGCGCTCGACGAGGCCGAATGGAAAGGCTTCGTCGACCTGCTGAAGAAATACCGCACACGCCAGCCGCTGAACGGCGCGATGCTGACGATCAGCGTGGCCGACCTGCTCGGCGCGTCGGAGGCCGAACGCACGCAGCACGCGATGGTGCTGCGCAAGCGGCTGCTCGAACTGCGCGCGCAGCTCGGCATCCGCTTTCCCGTGTACCTGCTCGTGACGAAGGCCGACCTGCTCGCGGGCTTCGCCGAGTATTTCAGCAGCTATGGCCGCGCGGAATGCGCGCAGGTGTGGGGTTTCACGTTCCCGCTCGCACAAAGCGAGGCGCCGGGCTTCGACCTGCGCGCGGCATTCGACCGCGAATACCGGCTGCTGCACCAGCGGCTGAACGACGGGCTGCCCGAACTGCTCGCCGCGCAGACCGACGCGCGCCAGCGCGAGATGACGTACCTGCTGCCGCAGCAGATCGCCGACCTGCAGGACATGCTCGGCCAGTTCGTCGCCGAGGTGTTTTCCGTGTCGAGCTACGAGCCGATGCCGATGCTGCGCGGCGTCTACCTGACGAGCGGCACGCAGGAGGGCACCGCGTTCGATCGCGTGATGAGCGGCATCAAGCGCTTCCTGAAGATCGAGGGCGTGCCGCCGGTCGCGCAGGTCGGTTCGACCGGGCGCAGCTTCTTCCTGAAGTCGCTGCTGCAGGAGCACATCTTCCGCGAAGCCGCGCTCGCAGGCAGCGACCTGCGCTGGCACCAGAAGCGGCGCGTGCTGCAGATCGCCGGCTACGTGCTGCTCGCGCTGGTGTGCGTGGCCGTGCTGTTTGCGTGGCTGCGCAGCTATTCGAACAACCGCGCGTATCTCGACCAGATCGCCGGGCGCGTGCCGGCCGTCGATGCGCAGATCGCCGGCGCGAAATTCTCCGATGCGGCCGACGTCGCGCGCCTGCTGCCCGTGCTCGACGCGCTCGGCAACCTCGCGAATGCGGGCGGCGTCGACCTGCAGCATCCGCCGCTCGCGTACCGGTGGGGGCTGTTCCAGGGCGAGAAGATCGACGAAGCCGTCGACGCCGTGTACCGGCGCGCGCTCGAAGACGTGCTGCTGCCGATCGCCGCGAGCCGGATGGAGGCCGCGCTGCGCGACGCACGGCCCGACGAGACCGAATATGCGTATGCGGCGCTGAAGGCGTACCTGATGCTGTACGACAGCGCGCACTACGATCCCGCGTTCGTGCAGGCGGTCGTCGACCTCGAGATGGAACGTGCGCTGCCGCCCGATTTCTCGCCGGCCGAACGCTCCGCGCTGCGTGCGCATCTTGCCGCGCTGTTCGGCAACCGGGTCGCGGTGTCACCGTATCCGATGAACGAGCGGCTCGTGGCCGACGTGCGCGACCGGCTGCGCCAGGTGCCGTTCTCGCAGCGGCTGTACCGGCAGATGACGATGACGCTGCGGCCGGCCACGGCCGCGTTCGACTTCAGCGTCGCGCGGGCGGTCGGCCCCGACGCTTCACTGGTATTCCGCCGGCAGAGCGGCAAGCCGCTGTCGGAAGGCGTGCCGGGGCTCTACACGCGCAACGGCTATCGCAACGTGTTCGCGCCGCGCCTGGCCGGCGAGGTCGAAGCGTACGGGCGCGAGGAGGTGTGGGTGCTGAACCTCGGGCTGTCCGAGATTCCCGGCCCGAACGACGCGGCGGCGTGGGCGCGCGATATCCGCCAGCTCTACCTGAACGACTACCTGAAGATCTGGGACGACTATCTCGCCGACATCAAGCTGCAGCGCACCGCGACGCTCGCGCAGAGCATCCAGGTGGCGCGCGCGCTGTCGTCCGCCGATTCGCCGCTCACGCGACTGATGGTGGCGCTCGCACGGGACACCGCGCTCGGCGACGCACCGGGCGGGGCGCGCAATCTCGCGGCGCGTGCGCAGGACAAGGTCGACGAGGCGCGCAGCTCGCTGTCGCAGATCTTCGCGGGCCAGGGCGGCAATTCGAGTGCGTCCGCGGCGGCGCCCGCGAGCGCCGAGCAGATCGTCGACAGCCACTTCGCCGGGCTGCGTGCGTTCGCGCCGGGCAGCGGCGACCAGGCGTCGGCATTCAACGACGTGCTGAAGTCGATCGACGCGCTGTACACGTACCTGACGGCCACCGACGACGCGCTGAGGAGCGGCGCGCAGCCGCCGCCGTCCGATGCGCCCGCGAAGCTGCGCGCCCAGGCCGGCCGCCTGCCGACACCATTCCGCGAAGTGCTCGACGACCTGTCGAACGTCGCGAACGGCAGCGTGGCGACCGTCGAGCAGCGCAGCGTCGCGACGCGGGCCGGCGCGAACGTCGGCGACTTCTGCCGGCAGGCGATCGCAGGCCGCTATCCGTTCGCGCGCGGCGCGGCGCGCGACGTCGCGCCGGCGGATTTCGCGCAGATGTTCGCGCCCGGCGGCCTGATGGACGACTTCTTCCAGAAGAACCTGCAGTCGATCGTCGATACGACGTCACACCCGTGGCGCTTCGCGAACCGCAATGCGGACGCCGATCCGTCGGCCGCCGCGATGCTGGCGTCGTTCGAGAAGGCGGCGGTGATCCGCGACGTCTATTTCGGCGGCGGCGCGCGCACCGCGCAGTTGAAGGTGCAGATCCAGCCGCTCGAAATGGACCCGTCGATCACGGAGATGGTGCTCGACGTCGACGGGCAGATCGTCCGCTACGCGCACGGCCCGCTCGTGCAGAGCGCGGTGAACTGGCCGGGCCCGCGCGGCAGCAACCAGGTGCGGCTGCAGGTGTCCGGGCAGGCCGGCGCGACCGAAGGCTTCTCGACCGACGGGCCGTGGGCGCTGCACCGGCTGTTCGACCGCGCGGGGGTGTCCGCCGGGCGCGGTTCCGACCAGATGATTGCGCGGTTCACGGTCGACGGCAAACCGATCGTGCTGCAAGTGAATGCGGGCAGTGTCCGCAACCCGTTCAGGCTGCCCCAGATGGAGTCCTTTACATGCCCGCCGAAGCCATGAGCCCGACACCGCCGTTCACGCGTACCGACGGCGATGCGCCGGCCTGGTACGGGAAGATTCCCGGCGCCGGCGACTTCGTGAACAGCCGGCTGCCGCATGCGCTCGCGCTGTGGTGGGAGCGCTGGCTCCAGCAGGGCATGGCCGCGATGCGCCAGCGCGGCGCGGACGAGATCGAGCGCCACTACACGGTCGCGCCGGTCTGGAATTTCCTGATTCCGGCGGGCGCGGGTGCGTCGTGCGTGCAGCCGGGCTGCCTCGCGCCGAGCTGCGACCGGGTGGGGCGCTACTACCCGGTGATCGTGACGCTGCCGATGCGCGCCGCCGATTACTGGAACGGGCTGCCGGATGCCGCCGACACGTTCTACTGGCAGGTCGGCCAGGCGCTGCTCGACACGATCCGCCATGCCCGCGCGCCCGGCGATCTCGAGCAGATGCTGGAACGCGTGCGGCTCACGCAGCGCGACGACACCTACGCCGACATCGTCGACGGCATGCCGGCGCCGCCGCCGGAACGGCCGGCCCCGGCCGCGTGGCCCGGGCTGTCCGGTTACTTCGATCCGCACGGCGGCACGAGTTTCTGGTGGACCAACCGCGCGGACGGATCGCCGCTGCGCACGCATGCGCATACGGGCACGCCCGACAACGCGCTGTTCCTGACGCTGTTCGGCGGCAGCTAGCGGGCCCCCGGCTGACCGACGGCGGGCCGCCGGGCGCGGCGGGTGCGGCGAGTGGAAAGGACGCGGTTTCGAGAGGTGGTGGAGATGAAGGACGCTGGATCGAGAGACAACGAGCACGACACGGCGACACGCGGCGACGCATCCGAATTCACGGTGCGGCCGCTGCCGCTCGGCCATCGCCTGGGCGAACTGCAGCTCGACGAGGTGCTGGGCATCGGCGGCTTCGGGATCGTCTATCGCGCATTCGACCGCACGTTGCGGCGCGCGGTCGCGATCAAGGAATACATGCCGTCGATGCTGGCCACGCGCGGCGGCGACTACACGGTGTCGCTACGCTCCGAGCGGTTCGCGCAGGCCTTCGACGCCGGCCGCGGCGCGTTCCTCAACGAAGCGCGCCTGCTCGCGCAATTCGACCATCCGGGGCTCGTCAAGGTCCTGCATTTCTGGGAAAGCCACGGCACCGCGTACATGGTGATGCCGTTCTACGAAGGGCGCACGCTCAAGCAGCTGCTCGACGGCGGGATGCGGATCAGCGAGACGCAGTTGCGCAATATCGTCGGCGCGCTGCTCGGCGCGCTCGACACGCTGCATCGCGCGCAGTGCTTCCATCGCGACGTCGCGCTCGACAACGTGCTGATCCGCCCGAACGGCAGCGCGATCCTGCTCGACTTCGGCGCGGCGCGCAAACGGATCGGCGACCTGGTCGACGACGGCGCGATGATGATCAAGCCCGGCTACGCGCCGATCGAGCAGTACACCGACGATCCCGCGTTCAGCCAGGGGCCGTGGACCGACCTCTATGCGCTCGGCGCGGTGATGCACGCGATGATCACCGGCGAGCTGCCGCCCGCGGCCGTCGTGCGCAGCATCAAGGACACGTACCGGCCGCTCGCGTCGCGCGAACTGCCCGCCGGCGAGGTGTACAGCCCGGCCTTTCTCGCGGCGGTCGATCATGCGCTGCAGTTGCGGATTCCGGATCGGCCGGAATCGGTCGCGGCGTTCGCGGCGGAGCTCGGGTTGCGGGACGTCGGGACGGGTGGCGGATATGGCGCGGCGGTCGTGCCGCCGGTGGGTGATGCAGGCAGGAGCGGGGAAGGGAAGGGGGAGGCTTCGGCTGCGTCCGGTACGGCGTCGGCTGTTGGCGCGGCTTCGATCGGCGCGGGCGGGACCGCTTCGGGCAACGCTGCGGCGGATGGGCGGGCGTCGACAGCCGGTGGTGCAGATCATGTGTCTACACCCACGCACACGGCATCCGCAGCGCCTGGCGTGTCCGGCGCCAAGCCGGCGGCCGATATGCGTTCGACGTCCCAAACCGTCGCGCAAGGCGCCGCCGTTGCGGCTGCGGGCTCGCTGGCAGCGTCTGCTGCATCGCATGCGTCTCAATCGCCTGCGAAACCGGTTGAAAAGCCGGTCGAATCCGAAACGGCGAACGGAAACGTCGAACGCGCGCAAGAAGCGTCTGCTGCACGAACTGACACACACGACGCAGCCGGTACGCGATCCCCAACGACCGACACCGGCGTCGGTGCACGCGGTGCGGCGGGTTCCGGGAATGCGAACGCATCCGCGACTGCCGGCACCGCTGGTTTGAGCGCACCGCATCCCGCCGCATCGGCGTCGGCCTCGTCATCGAGTGGCGCATCCGGGCCGACCGGCGCCCAACGCGACCACGCTCCGCCGGGATCGCGCAACCGCCGGCT
This sequence comes from Burkholderia sp. AU45274, assembly GCF_030482505.1. NCBI lineage: Bacteria > Pseudomonadati > Pseudomonadota > Betaproteobacteria > Burkholderiales > Burkholderiaceae > Burkholderia > Burkholderia sp. AU45274. Next base: position 1,362,949 of record NZ_JAUJQE010000001.1, read on the forward strand.
GCCGGTCTACGTCGGCAGCGCGCTCGTTGCGTTGATCGCCGTCGGCCTCGCGGCGACTTATCTGTCGCGTCCCGCCCGCGTCGCCGACGAGGCCGCGCCGGCCGCCAGCCAGCCGCAGGCCGGCACGTCACCGCCCGCGAGCACGCCGGGCGCCACGCTGGCCCAGCAAGGGCCGACACCGACCGTCGTGCCGCCGTCGAGCCTCCCGGCCGGATCGTCCGCGCAGGTTCCACCGCCCCCCGTCGTCGCCGCACCGGCCAGCGCGCCTGCCGTCGAAGCCGCCACGCCCGCGCCGCAGGTTGCGACCACCGTCACGAACCCGGCCCCGTCGCCGTCGGGCTCCAGCTCGGGCATCGCGCCCGCCGGCAGCCTCGATTCGTCGGAACGCGTCGTCAACGTGCCGCCGTCGGAAGCGGCCGCCACACCGGCGACCGCGCCGACACCCGCACCGAAGGCGCCGTCGGAGGCCGAGACTGCTGTCGCCGCCGTCACCGCGCCAACGGCCGAGTCGCAGCCGCGTCCGCCGAAGGCGCAGGAAACCGTGCAGGTGCGTTTCAACGTGCGGCCCTGGGGCGACATCTACGTGAACGGCGCGCGGCGCGGTGCGAGCCCGCCGCTGCGCTCCGTATCGCTGACGCCGGGCGTCTACGTGATCGAGATCCGCAACGGCTCGCTGCCGCCGTTGCACCGCACCGTGGCGATCGACTTCGGCAGCAAACCGGTCAACATCGACTATGCATTCGAATGACGTCAGCCAGGCGGCGCTGGCCGCCGCCGCACATGCCACGGTGCCGCCCGGCCTGCCGGCGACCCCGCGCGCCGACCTGATCGGCCAACTGCTCGCGGACGTCGCGCCCGATGCGCCGTGCGGCGCGAACCTCGAATACGACGCCGAGTTCCTGCAACTGCAGGAGCGCGCGACGCCGCGTGCCGAGCAGCAATACGGCGACACCGTGATCCCGGCCGAGGCGCCCGACTGGCGGGCGGTCGAGCGGCTCGCGCTGGCGCTGTCGGCGCGCACGAAGGATCTGCGCGTCATCGCCTGTCTCGCGCGAAGCTGGACCGAGCAACACGGTATTCCGGGCTACGCGGACGCGCTTGCGCTCGTCGCGAACCTGCTCGAACGCCGCTGGGACGACCTGCATCCGCGGCTCGACGCGGACGGCGAACCGGACCCGACATTGCGGATGAACGCGCTCGCCGAGATAGCCGGCGCGCACGACTGCGCGCGCGCGGCGCGGCGCCAGCCGCTGTTCGACGGCGGCCCGAGCGTGCGCGACGCGGAACGGCTGCTCGACGGCCGCGACGACACCGGCAGCCCCGTGGCGGGCAGCCGCGAAAGCCTGCTGGCTGCGCTGTCGGCCGCGCGCAGCGACGGCACGACGCCGCTCGACGCGGCGCGCGCGGCACTGCACGCACTGGAGGCGATCCGCGTGGGCGTGACGGACAGGCTGGGCCGCGAATGGGCGCCCGACGAAGGCGACGCCGAGAAGGCGCTGCAACGGATCGTGCGCGACGTGCCGCTGCCCGAGCCGCAACCGGTGTCGCCCGACATGCAGCAGGCCGCGCCCGGCGACACGGCGCCGCCAGGCGTTGCCGCAACCGCGCCGGCGGCACGACCGAACGCGCACGCCTGGCGCGATGCCGAGGTCACGAGCCGCGACGACGTGCGCATCGGTCTCGACAAGATGTGCCGCTATTTCGAGCAACACGAGCCGAGCCATCCGGCGCCGCTGCTGCTGCGGCGCGCGCAACGGCTGCTCGCGCTCGACTTCTACGAAATCATCCGCGATCTCGCGCCGGAGAGCCTGCCGAAGCTGGATCTGCTGAGCGGCGAGCGGAGCGAATGAAACGAGCGAGCGCCGCCGCGATGTGGGCGGTGACGACCAACTGCGCAACCTGATCGATGTGAAGGAGTGGACGATGACGGACAGAACCAAGGCGGCAGGCAGCGGACAGAAGTTCATCGCGCGCAATCGGGCGCCGCGCGTGCAGATCGAGTACGACGTCGAGACCTACGGCGCCGAACGCAAGGTGCAGTTGCCGTTCGTGATGGGCGTGATTTCGGACCTGGCGGGCAAGCGTGCGGAGCCGTTGCCGGACTTGCCGGAGCGGAAATTTCTCGAGATCGACGTCGACAACTTCGACGAGCGGATGAAATCGATCGCGCCGCGTGTCGCGTTCCAGGTGCCGAACACGCTGACGGGCGAAGGGATGCTCAACGTCGACATGACGTTCGAGCAGATCGACGATTTCTCGCCGGCCGCGATCGCGCGCAACGTCGACGCGCTGCGCCGGCTGCTGGAGGCGCGCACCGAGCTGTCGAACCTGCTGTCGTACATGGACGGCAAGCATGGCGCCGAGCAGCTGATCGAGCGCGCGATCAACGATCCCGACCTGCTGAAGACGCTCGTGCGCAACCCGCACGAGCCCGCGCAGGGGGGCGACGCGACCCAACCGGAGGCCCGCGATGAATGATCCCGTCCAATCCCGCGCGGATACGCGCGACGCCGCACAACCGGCCGTCGCGCACGACGAATTCGCCGCACTGCTGCAGAAGGAGTTCAAGCCGAAGACGGCCGAGGCGCGCGAGTCGGTCGAGCGCGCGGTGCGCACGCTCGCGCAGCAGGCGCTCGAACACACGGTCGGCATGACGACCGATGCGTACGGCAGCGTGAAGCAGATCATCGCGGAGATCGACCGCAAGCTGTCCGAGCAGATCAACCAGATCCTGCATCACAACGAGTTCCAGACGCTCGAAGGCGCGTGGCGCGGGCTGCATTACCTCGTCACGCACACCGAGACCGACGAGCTGCTGAAGATCAAGGCGCTGCCGGCGTCGCGCAACGAGGTCGCGCGGGTGCTGAAGCGCTACAAGGGCGTCGCGTGGGATCAGAGCCCGCTGTTCCGCAAGATCTACGAAGAGGAATACGGGCAATTCGGCGGCGAGCCGTTCGGCTGCCTGGTCGGCGATTTCCATTTCAACCACAGCCCGCCGGACGTCGAGATGCTCGGCGAGCTGTCGAAGATCGCGGCGGCCGCGCACGCGCCGTTCATCGCCGGTGCATCGCCGGAGCTGATGCAGATGGATTCGTGGCAGGAGCTGTCGAACCCGCGCGACCTGACGAAGATCTTCCAGAACACCGAATACGCGGCGTGGCGCAGCCTGCGGCAGTCGGAGGATTCGCGCTACATCGGCCTCGCGATGCCGCGCTTTCTCGCGCGGCTGCCGTACGGCGCGCGCACCAACCCGGTCGACGAATTCGACTTCGAGGAAGACACCGACGCCGCGAACCACGACCGCTACACGTGGGCGAATTCGGCGTATGCGATGGCCGCGAACATCAACCGCTCGTTCAAGCAGTTCGGCTGGTGTTCGTCGATCCGCGGCGTCGAATCGGGCGGGGCGGTCGAAGGGCTGCCGAGCCACACGTTCCCGACCGACGACGGCGGCGTCGACCAGAAATGCCCGACCGAGATCGCGATCAGCGACCGCCGCGAGGCCGAGCTCGCGAAGAACGGCTTCATGCCGTTCGTACACCGGAAGAACTCGGATTTCGCGGCGTTCATCGGCGCGCAGTCGCTGTACCAGCCGGCCGAGTACCACGATCCCGACGCGACCGCGAACGCGCGGCTGTCCGGCCGCCTGCCATACCTGTTCGCGTGCTGCCGCTTCGCGCATTACCTGAAGTGCATCGTGCGCGACAAGATCGGCTCGTTCCGCGAACGCGACGACATGGAGCGCTGGCTGAACGACTGGATCATGAACTACGTCGACGGCGACCCCATCAACTCGTCGCAGGAAACCAAGGCGCGCAAGCCGCTCGCGGCCGCGCAGGTGGTGGTCGACGAGGTCGAGGACAACCCCGGCTACTACACGTCGAAATTCTTCCTGCGGCCGCACTACCAGCTCGAAGGGCTCACGGTGTCGCTGCGGCTCATCTCGCGGCTGCCGACCGCGAAGGCGGCCAACGAGTGAGCAGCGCAGCAAGCAACGATCGGCATTCAACGCGGCATTCATCCTGACATCGCACTGAAACGGAGACGGCAATGGGCGTGGCAATGTTTATGAAGGTGGACGGCGTGACCGGCGAATCGGCGGACGCGCAGCACAAGGGCTGGACCGACATCCAGTCGTTCACGTGGGGCGCGAGCCAGCCGGGCGCGATGGCGAGCGGCAGCGGCGGCAACGCGGGCAAGGCGAGCTTCAACGATCTCGTCGTCGCCGCATACATGGACAAGGGCGCGCCCGCGATCATCAAGAACTGCGCGAACGGCAAGCATCTGTCGTCGGTCGAGATCTCCGCATGCAAGACGGGCGGCACGCAGGTCGAGTTCATGCGCGTGACGCTGCAGGAGGTGCTCGTCACGTCCGCGCAGGTCGCGGGCATCGATCCGGGCGACGTCGCCGACCGGCTGATGATGCATTACGGCTTCCAGGCCGCGAAGGTGAAGAAGCAGTACTGGCAGCAGAACGACAACGGCGGCAAGGGCGCGGAGGTGACCGTCGGCTGGAACATCAAGGAAAACACCGAGATGTGACGGCGCGGAGATGACGATGGACGACCCGCGAACCCGCGACGGCCGCGACAGCCGGGAAGGCAGCCTGCGCGACCGGCTCCAGCCCGCGCTGCTCGACCGGCTCACCGACGACACGCCGCAGCGCGCCGCCGAAGCGCCCGGCGCGCAGTGGATCGGCACGGAACGCCTGCGTGCGGCCGTGCTGCGCGATCTCGCGTGGCTGCTCAACACGCGCAACGCCGAGGACGGCTTCGTCGACTGGTCGGCGTTCACGCACGCGCAGGCGTCGGTGCTCAACTACGGGATGCGGCCGCTCGTGGGCAAGCCGATGTCGGGCGTCGAGCGGATGTCGGTCGAGGCGTCGATCCGCGACGCGATCCTCCGCTTCGAGCCGCGCATCGCGCCCGACAGCGTCGAAGTCCGCAGCGTGATCGACGCGGCCGGCGGCCGCGCCGGCGAACGGCGCCACAACGTGTTGCTGTTCGAGATTCGCGGCACGCTGTGGTCGATCCCGCATCCGCTCGAATTCGTGCTGCGCTCCGACCTCGATCTCGAGACGGGCGCGATGTCGCTGCAATCGGTGGCGGGGGCCTGACGCGATGGATACGCGCCTGCTCGACTACTACAACCGCGAACTCGCGTACCTGCGCGAGCTCGGCGGCGAATTCGCGCAGCAGTTCCCGAAAGTGGCCGCGCGGCTGCGGCTCAACGAATCGGGGCCGCCCGATCCGTACGTCGAGCGGCTGCTCGAAGGCTTCAGCTTCCTCACCGCGCGCGTGCAGCTCAAGATGGACGCCGAGTTTCCGCGCTTCACGCAGGCGCTGCTCGATGCCGTTTATCCCGGCTATATCGCGCCGCTGCCGTCGATGGCGATCGTGCGGTTCGCGCCGCTGCTGAACGAAGGCAGCCTGGCGCAAGGCTGGCGGCTGCCGGCCGGCACCGCGCTGCGCGCGCGTCCGGCCGCGTCCGAGCAGACCGCCTGCGAATTCCGCACCGCGCATGACCTGACGCTGTGGCCGCTCGAACTGACCGATGCGACCGTCACCGGCGCGCCGTCGTGGCTGCCGCGCGGCGCGTTCGCCGCGCGGCAGGACGTGCGCGGCGCGCTGCGCATCCGGTTGGAGGCGCGCGGCGGTGCCAAACTGTCCCAGTTGCCGCTCGACCGGCTGACGTTCCATCTCGCCGGCCCCGAACGCGACGCGCTGCATCTGCTCGAACTGATCGCCGCGCATGCGCTCGGCGTCGTGTGCCACGATCCGGCGCAGCCGCCGCGCTGGCTGCATACGCTCGATGCCGACGCGATCGTCCACGAGGGCTTCGATCCCGCACAGGCGATCCTGCCCGACGACGGCCGCAGCTTCCACGGCTACCGGCTGCTGCGCGAGTATTTCGCGTTTCCGGCGCGTTTCCTGTTCTTCAGCATCGGCGGGCTGCGCGCCGCGCTTGCGCGTGCGACCGGCGACGCGTTCGAACTGACCGTGCTGTTCGATCGCCACGATGCGGCGCTCGAGGCGGCCGTCAGCGCGAAACACCTCGCGCTGAACTGCACGCCGGCCGTGAACCTGTTCGCGCGCCGCGCCGACCGCATTCCGCTGCAGCCGGGCGCGCGCGAGCACCATGTCGTCGTCGATCGCAGCCGGCCGCTCGACTATGAGGTCTATGCGGTGCAGCGGCTCGCGAGCGAGCAGCGCGACGATGGCCAGTCGCGCGAATTCCGGCCGTTTCATGCGTCGTTCGCGAGCGACGACGGTAATCACGGCGCTTACTACACGGTGCGGCGCGAACCGAGGCTGGTCTCTTCTCAGGCACGTGCGAACGGCACGCGCACCGGCTACGTCGGCAGCGAGACCTACGTGTCGCTCGTCGACAGCCAGTGCGCGCCGTACGACGAAACGATGCGTTACCTGGCGGCCGATACCCTGTGCACGAATCGCGATCTCGTGCTGCTGCAGCCACCGGGCGATGCGAACACGTTCACGCTGCGCGTGTCGGCCCCGGTCGAAAGCATCGTCGCGATCCGCGGCCCGTCGCGGCCGCGCCCGCCGATCGCCGATGCGCAAACCGCGTGGCGGCTGATCCGCCATCTCGGGCTCGCACGCCACACGCTGACCGATCTCGACGACGAAGAGGGCGCGCATGCGCTGCGCGAACTGCTCGGCCTGCATGCCGACCCGGCCGATGCCGCGATGCGCCGGCAGATCGACGGCGTGCTGCGCGTGGCGTTCTCGCCGGTGTTTCGTCGGCTGCCGGCGTCCGGCCCGCTGATGTTCGGGCGCGGCGTGCAGGTCGACGTGACCGTCGACGATCATGCGTTCTCCGGCGACAGCCCGTTCCTGCTCGGCGCGGTGCTCGAGCAGTTCTTCGCGCGGCACGTGTCGATCAACGCGTTCGCCGAATGCGTGCTGACCAGTGCGCAGCGCGGCACGCTCGCGCGCTGGCCGGCGCGCATCGGCAGGCGGCCCGCGATATGAAGCGCGACATGTCTCCGGCTACCGGGCCGGCTGCCGAAGCCGCACGCCGCGACGCGTGGTGGGCACGCCTGCGCGCCGCGCCGCACGGCTACGACCTGTTCCAGGCGCTGCGCTGGCTCGATGCGCTGTCGCCCGGCCCCGCGCCGCTCGGCCATGCGACGCGGCCACGCGACGAGCCGGTGCGGCTCGGGCAGCAACCGTCGCTCGCGTTCGCGGCGTCGATGCTGGCCGGCGTGAGCGACGACGGCAGCGGCATGCCGCCGCGCATCGCGATCCACGGGTTCGGGCTGTTCGGCCCGAACGGGCCGCTGCCGACGCACCTGACCGAATACGCGCACGAACGCGCCGCGCAGCACGACGATCCGACGTTCGCCGCGTTCGCCGACCTGTTCCATCACCGGCTGATCCTGCTGTTCTACCGCGCCTGGGCCGACGCGCAGCCGACGGTGAGCCTCGATCGCCCGGAGCGCGCACGGTTCGACGGTTATATCGCGAGCCTGATCGGCCGGGCGGCGCATGGCGACAAGCCGGCCGCGAAAGCCGACATCCACGCTGACGCCGACACGCTCGCGCCGCATGCGCGCTATTTCCACGCGGGCCATCTCGTGCGGCACACGCGCAACCCGGAAGGGCTCGTGCAGATCCTGCGCCGGCATTTCGGTGTCGAGGCGCGCATCGTCGAGCACGTGCCGCGGTGGGTCGCGATCGAACGTTCGCAGCGCTGCACGATCCGCGCGACGCGGCCGACGTTGCGGGTCGGCGCCGTCGCGCTCGGCGTCGCGGTGCGCGATGCGCAGTCGCGCTTCCGGATCGTGCTCGGCCCGCTGTCGCTCGACGCGTACCGCCGTTTCCTGCCGGGCGGCCCGCATGCGCGGCAGCTCGCGCAATGGGTGCGCGAATACGTCGGCATCGAGTTCGACTGGGACGTACAGCTCGAACTGGCGGCCGACGCGGTGCCCGCGATCGCGCTCGGCGCACCGCAGGGCATCGGCCGCACCGCGTGGCTCGGGCAGCGGCTCGAACCGGGCCCCGCGCGCGACCTCGTCGTCCGCTACGACGTGCGGCGCGGCGGCGCCCCCCTTCATCGCGAAACCGCCTAAACGGGAACCGTCATGTCCGATATCGGCCGCGCCAACCTGTTCGGAAAACTGAATCCGTTCCTCTACGAGACGCTCGAGCAGGCGACCGGCTTCTGCCGGCTGCGCGGCAATCCGTACGTCGAGCTTGCGCACTGGTTCAAGCAGATGCTGCAGCGGCCCGACGGCGACCTGCAGCGCGTGCTGCGCCACTTCGGCGTGGACGACGCCGCGATCGACCGCGGGCTCGTTACCGCGCTCGACAAGCTGCCGCGCGGCGCGGGCTCGGTGTCGGATCTGTCCGTGCACATCGACGATGCGGTCGAGCGCGCGTGGGTCTACGCGACGTTGAAGTACGACGCGACGCGCATTCGCGGCGCGGTGCTGCTGCTCGCGATCCTGAAGACACCGCAGTTGCGCAACGTGCTGCTGGCGATCACGCGCGAATTCGAGCGCATCGTGCCGGACGTGCTCGCCGACGAACTCGCGTCGATCGTCGAAGGCTCGCCCGAAGCGCCAGCGGCCGGGCAGGCGGCGCAGGGCGGCGACATGACGATGCGCGGCGCGACCGCCGCCGCCGGCTCGGCGCTCACGCGCTTCGCCGTCGACCTGACCGCCCGCGCGTGGGCCGGCGAGATCGATCCGGTGATCGGACGCGATCCGGAAATTCGCCAGATCGTCGACATCCTGCTGCGACGCCGGCAGAACAACCCGCTGCTGGTCGGCGAGGCCGGCGTCGGCAAGACGGCGGTCGCGGAAGGCTTCGCGCTGCGGATTGCCGCCGGCGACGTGCCGCCGTCGCTGCGGGACGTCGCGCTGTACCTGCTCGACATCGGGCTGCTGCAGGCCGGCGCGAGCGTGAAGGGTGAATTCGAGAGCCGGCTGCGCGGCGTGATCGACGAAGCGATGTCGTCCGAGCGGCCGGCGATCCTGTTCATCGACGAAGTCCACACGCTCGTCGGCGCGGGCGGGGCCGCCGGCACCGGCGACGCCGCGAACCTGCTGAAGCCAGCGCTCGCCCGCGGCCTGCTGCGCACGATCGGCGCGACCACGTGGTCCGAGTACAAGCAGTACATCGAGAAGGACCCGGCGCTGACGCGACGCTTCCAGCTCGTGCACGTCCATGAACCGGAGGAAGCGGCCGCGCTGACGATGCTGCGCGGCCTCGCCGGGAAGCTCGAGGCCCACCACCGCGTGCTCGTGCTCGACGATGCGCTGGAGGCCGCCGTCACGCTGTCGCACCGCTACATTCCCGCCCGCCAGTTGCCGGACAAGGCGATCAGCCTGCTCGATACGGCCTGCGCGCGCGTCGCCGTCAGCCAGCACGCGGTACCCGCGCCGATCGAAGATGCACGCCGCCGCATCGACAGCCTGCGCGTCGAACAGGAGCGGATCGGGCGCGAATGCGCGCTCGGCACCGGTGATACGGCGCGGCGCGACGCGATCGAGCACGACATTGCTACCGCCCGAACCGAACTCGACCGGCTCGACACGCGCTGGCAAACCGAACGCGACGCATTGACCGCGATCGTCGATGCCCGTGCGCTGCTGCTCGACGACGATCCGTCCCACGCACTCGATGCGGATGCACGAGCCGCGGCGCAAAACCGTCTCTCGGCTGCCCAGCAGGCGCTGGCCGACCTGCAGGGCGATGCGCCGCTCGTGCTGCCCGCCGTCGACCCACACGCGGTGGCCGCGGTCGTGGCCGACTGGACCGGCATTCCGCTCGGCCGCATGGTCCGCGACGAAACGCAGGCCGTGCTGAAGCTCGCCGATACGCTCGGCGAGCGCGTCGTCGGCCAGCAGCACGCGGTCGAGCTGATCGCCGAGCGCATCCAGACCGCGCGCGCCAAGCTGGACGACCCGAAGAAACCGCATGGCGTGTTCCTGCTGTGCGGGCCGTCCGGCGTCGGCAAGACCGAGACCGCGCTCGCACTGGCCGACACGCTGTACGGCGGCGAACACAACGCGATCACGATCAACATGAGCGAATTCCAGGAGGCGCATACGGTGTCGACACTGAAGGGCGCGCCGCCCGGCTACGTGGGCTACGGGCAGGGCGGCGTGCTCACCGAAGCGGTGCGCCGCCGCCCGTACAGCGTCGTGCTGCTCGACGAGATCGAGAAGGCGCACCGCGACGTGCACGAGATTTTCTTCCAGGTATTCGACAAGGGCTGGATGGAGGATGGCGAGGGGCGCGACATCGATTTCCGCCACACGGTGATCCTGCTGACGTCGAACGTCGGTGCCGATCGTGTGATGCAGCTGTGTCGCGACCCCGAGCGCCTGCCCGACGTGCAGACGCTCGCCGATGCGCTGCGCGCGCCGCTGCTCGACGTGTTTCCTGCCGCGCTGCTCGGGCGGTTGACCGTCGTGCCGTACTACCCGCTCACCGACGCGACGCTCGCGCGGATCGTCGCATTGCAGTTGCGGCGGATCGAGCAGCGGATCGACGCGCACCACGGCATCCGGCTGCGCTGCACCGAAGCGGCGACCGCGCTGGTCGTCGAGCGTTGCCGGACGATCGAATCCGGCGGCCGGATGGTCGACGCAATCCTCACGCACACCGTGATGCCGCGCATCGGCCGCGCGATCCTCCAGGCCACGCTCGAGGGCCGCACGCTGTCGTCGATCGAGCTGAGCGCCGTCGACGGCGAATTCGCGTACCGGTTCGACGAGGAGGAAACGACTTGAATCGCGTATTCACACTCGACAGCCCGCACGGCGACGGCCTCAAGTTCCATACGCTCGACGGCAGCGACGAGCTCGGCCGCCTGTTCGAATTCCGGATCGAGGCGCTTGCCGACAGTCACAGCCTGTCGCTGAAGGACATGCTCGGCAAGCCCGTGACGGTCCGGATCGAACAGCAGGACCTGTCGACCCGCTACCTGAACGGGATCGTTGCGCGCGCATCGCTTTCCGGCCGGCGCGCCGAGCGCTACTACGGCTACGAGCTGATCGTGCGCCCGTGGCTGTGGCTCGCGACGCGCCGCTCCGATTGCCGGATCTTCCAGAACAAGACCGTGCCCGAGATCGTGCAGGAGGTGCTGTCGACGTACGGCTTTCCGATCGAGAACCACCTCGCCGAATCGTATGTGCCGCGCGACTATTGCGTGCAGTACAACGAGACCGATGCCGCGTTCGTGTCGCGGCTGATGGAGTTCGAGGGGATCTACTTCTGGTTCCGGCATGCGGAGGACACGCATACGCTGATGCTCGGCGACGCGATGTCGTCGCATACCGTGCTGCCCGGCTACGAGACGATTCCGTACATCGCGCGCGACCGCACCGCGATCGCCGACGAGGAGCACATCGACGGCTGGCTGCCCGCGCAGGCGGTGAGCGTCGGCCGGCACCAGACCACCGACTATGACTATACGAAGCCGCGCGCCGATCTTTCGTCGCAGAAAGTCGATCCGCGTGGGCACGATCACGACAGTTTCGCTTCGTTCGAGTGGCCGGGTGGTTATCGCGACGATGCGCCCGGTGCGCATTACAGCCGCGTGCGGCTCGAGGAACAGCAGGCCGGACATGAACGGGCGAGCGCCGATACCGATGTGCGCGGTGTCGCGCCCGGTCATCTGTTCACGCTCGAACATTGCCCGCGGGCGGACCAGAACCGCGAATACCTGATCGTGCGCTGCCAGTACCGCTTTCAGGAGAACGCGTATGCGAGCGACCAGGGCGCGGAGGCCGTCGTGCATCAGACGATGATGCTCGTGCAGCCGTCGAGCCTGCCTTACCGGTCGCCGCGCGAGACGCCGCGGCCGCGCACCAACGGGCCGCAGACGGCCACCGTCGTCGGGCCGCCCGGGGAGGAAATCTGGACCGACCAGTACGGGCGCGTGAAGCTGCAGTTCCGCTGGGATCGGTATGGGCAGAGCAATCAGGATTCGTCGTGCTGGGTGCGGGTGTCGAGTCCCTGGGCCGGGGGTGGGTTCGGGGGCGTGCAGATTCCGCGGGTGGGTGATGAGGTCGTCGTGGATTTTCTGAACGGCGATCCGGATGAGCCGATCGTCACCGGACGGGTTTTCAACGGCGAGAAGATGCCACCGTGGGGGCTGCCGGGCAGTGCGACGCAGAGCGGGCTGTTGTCACGCTCGTCGCCGGGCGGGACGACCGACCACGCCAATGCGTTCCGGTTCGAGGACAAGAAGGGCGCCGAGCAACTGTGGATGCACGCGGAACGGAATTTCGATGCGGAGACGGAGCTCGATCATTCGCTTTCCGTCGGGAACAACCATACGCATACGGTCGGGAACGACGAAACGATGCAGGTGAAGAACAACCGGCAACGGAGCGTGGGGCAGAACGAGACGGTGAATATCGGGCAGAACCGGGTCGCGCAGATTGGGGCGAACGAGACGCATGGGGTGACGGGGAATCGCAGCGTGTCGGTCGATGGCAACAGTTCGCATACCGTGACCAAGGGGAATCACAACCTGGCGGTGATCGCCGGAACGCACGACGTCTTCGTCGAGGGGAACAGCACGCATGTCGTCGGCACCGGGTCGTATGCGACGAAGGTCAATGCCGGAAACCATTCCGTGGACGTTAACAAAGTCGCTTCATTGGCGGCCGGCCAATACATCGACATGGGTTCAGGAAAGAGTGGCGTGTCGATCAACAAGGACAACGTCGGCGTCTCCATCGGCGGAACCGGAGGCGATACCGGTGTCGGGATCAGCGGCCAGGGTGGCGGTGTGGCCATCGCCGGATACGGCAAGGGCGTCAACATTGCGGGCTACGCACCTGGCGTGACGATTTACGGCGAGAACGATCTCAATCTTTCCGGCAAGTCGACGGCAAATCTTCAGGCACCGACGGTCAACATCGACAACGGCAAGGCCAGTTGCACCGTCAACGTCAATGCGACGAGGATCGTTCTGGCGACCGGTGGCGGCTCGATCACGCTCGACGGATCGGGCGTGACGATCCAGGGGACGATTGCCCACATCAATTGATTTCGACCGGCGCCTGCCGGTCACACGATTGCATTTGAAGCATGGGAGACATTCGATGGAAAACGAATCGGATCAGGTGATGGTCGACGAAGCCCTCGAAGCCGAAACAGTCGAGGCGTTGCGCCGGTTGTTCGCCAACGATGCGACGCCGGAGCGTACACCGCCCGACGAACGTCGCGAATCGTCGACGATGATCGGCGAAGTGACCGATACGCATCATCCCGACGCGATGGGGCTCATTCGTGTGAAGTGGGTTTCGCAGGACGACACCACGTGCGAACGCTGGCTCGAATGCGTGGACGGCATCAAGCCCCACATCGGCGATCGCGTGCTGCTGCAATCTCCTGCGAACTGGCCCGAGTACCTGATCGCCGGTCTTCTCATGCGCAAAGGACACGGTGAACCGGTCGAACCAGCGGTCGAACCCGCGATGGCACTTTCGCTTGAAACCGACAAGTGCGTGCAGATCGCGGATGCATCTGGCTGTCCGCTGCTGCAGGTGCGTGCTTCTCCGGATGGGCCGGTCGTGACGCTGCTGAACCGGAACGTGAATATCGAAGTCGCCGGCAAGCTGCGGCTGAGCGCGCAGACCCTCGAACTGGAGGGCGGGCGAGGCGGTGTCGATATCCGGACCGAAGCGGACACCGTCGTGCGCAGCCGTTACGTTCGCCTGAACTGAGAAGGCGGCCTGACGTCATGCATCGTGAATTCTCCGCCATCGAATCGTCGCTCGAAGCGTTCATCGATCAGCCCGATGATCCCACGCTGTTGATCGAGGCAACCGACAACGACCTCGTGCCGGTTCTGAAGATGATGCAGTCGCTCGACGAACGACTCGGCGATGCCGTTTTCCTGAATTTTCCGTTTCCTTGCGACTCTGCCGACGCGTATCTGCAGACGTGCATGGAAGCACTTGCACGTCAGATCGACGACGCAAGCAGCGCACGCATTGAACGTGGCGAAACAAGCTGGCCACCGTTGCCGCTGACCTGCACCGACCCGAGGCGTGCGCCGGCGGCACGGCTGCGCGATGCCGTCACGCATGTTCACACGCTGATGCCGGAAGGCACCAAGGTCGTATGGGCATGGTTGCCGTCACCGATGGGCGATTTCGGCGGCTTTGCAAAGCTGGTGCTGCAATGCCTGGCGCTGAACGGCTTTGAAGAGTGGATGGAAGGGCATCGGTTCTGCATCCGCGACGACCGGAAGCATCCGTGCCTGATTCCGCTCGCTCGCGAGAAGAAGGCCGAGCACGTGCTGATCTTGCCGGTAGATTTCTCGTCCGAAAAAGCGACCCGTCATCTGGTCGACATCGCGAACGACGCGGTGCATCCGATCGAGCAGCGCATGGGGGCCTTGCTGCAAATCGCAGGGATCGATCTTGCGCATGGCCGATTGCCCGAAGCGCAGCGCAAGTACTACGCGCTCTTTTCCTTCCACGCCGAGCGCAAGGATGCGACAGGCTGCGCAGTGGCATTGCACGGCCTCGGCGATGTAGCGTTGCGCCACGGGTCGCCGCGCGATGCGAAGGACTGGTACATGCGCGCGCTGCCGGCTGCGCTCGATGGTCGGAACCTGCTGGTCGTGCTGAATGCGCTGATGGCCACGGGTAGCTGTTGCAACACGCTCGGCGAGCATGCGAAGGCGGCGACTTATTTTGATCTCGCGAGCGGTGCCGCCGGCAGGCTGATGCTCGTGCATACGAAGATCGAGGCGATGGAGAAGGGCGGTGTCGCGCTGCTGGCATGTGGCCAGGCGGCGGAAGCCGCGAAAAGCTGGATTGCCGCGAAGGGATTGTGCGAAAAGTTCGGCTGCGAACGACAGCGCATTTCCCTCCTCGATCGACTCGTTTCGCTCTACGGGAACGCCGGCCTGAAAACCGAGGCTAGGGCGTATGAGCTGGAGAAGGATCCGCTTTACATGACTCGCCTCCGTGGAGTGGTCGCGCCGACGGTACACGATGCGATGGCCGGGTACGAACGGGCGCGCCAATGAGTGACTTTGAAACCCGGCTGACGCGCGCATCGACGCCTGCGGAGAGCCATGCATCGCAATCCGAGTCGAAGGCCGACACCGCGTGCGATTCGCTGCTCGGTACGGTCAAGTCGACGTTCGATCCGTTCAAGGAGACCTTCTCGTCGGAAGGCGGCACGCTTCACCACGTCAGCGAAGCCGTGAACTCGCTCGCGTCGTTGCAGGGCATGCCGTCGCAGTTACTCAACACCGGCATTGCGCAGATCCCGCTGCTCGACAAGATGCCGGGGATGCCGGCGGCCACCATCGGTGTTCCGCATCTCGGTACGCCGCATGCGCATAGTCATCCGCCAAGCAGCGGTTTTCCGTTGCCGAGCGTCGGGGCGACGATCGGTAGCGGATGTTTGAGCGTGCTGATTGGGGGGATTCCTGCGGCACGCGTGCTGGATATCGGTATCGCGCCGACGTGCGGCGGGATAACGCCTTTCTTCGATATTCAGACTGGATCGAGCAATACCTTCATCGGCGGGATGCGTGCTGCTCGCATGGGAATCGACATGACTCGGCATTGCAATCCGATGGGGCATGTCGGGCACTCGGGTGGCGAAGCGGCGAGCGCTGCGGAGAAAGGCGAGGAGGTGGCAAGCGAGGCTGCTCAAGTGACCGGCAGGGCGAAGACGTTGGGACGGGCAGGGAAGGCATGGTCGGTTGGTAACGCCGCGGTCGGGCCAGCGTCCGGGGTAGCGGCTGCTGCCGATGACGCATCGCAAGGAGAAATCGCAGCAGCAGCGATGATGGCCGCACAAACTGCGGCCGATCTCGCGTTCATGGCGCTCAGTAACCTGATGGGCAAGGATCCCGGCATCGAGCCGAGTATGGGGGCGCTGCTCGTGGGCGATCCGACGGTCCTGATCGGCGGGTTTCCGTTGCCGGACTCGCAGATGATGTGGCATACGGCGAAGCATGGGATCGGAAAGAAGGTACGCGCTCGAATAGCACCTGAACGGCAAGAAGCAGGCCCGTGCAGGGATGGTCACCCAGTCGATGTGGTCAGGGGTACGGCCGAGAACGAATTCGTCGACTATGTGAAAGTTGAAGTGCCTGAATTCAGTTTGGAGCGATTTTATTGCAGCGGCTGGCGTGATCAGGACGGAGTCCTCGGATTCGGCTTCCGACATGGGTTTCAGCACGAACTTCGCATGTTGCGCACACGGGCGATCTATGTGGATGCACGCAACCGGACATATCCATTTCGTCGGAATGCAGCGGGCCAATATGCGGGCATTTGTTCCGGCTACGAGCTCGAGCAACGAGATGGGCGTTGTTTCGTTCTTCATCACGAACGGCTAGGCGACATGATTTTTGATCGCGCAAACGATTCCGACCGGGTTGCTCGGCTCGTACGGTACGTCAAGAGCGACGTTCAGCGCACGCTCGAATATTCGCGTGACGGTGCACTCATGCGCATTACGCAGGAGGACTGTCGCGCTCATCAGCGACAGTTGATCGATTTCCGCTACGATGACCACGGCCATGTCGTTGAGCTTTATCTCAAAGATCAAGAGGGCGGAAGCCAGCGGATCGCTCACTACCGTTACGACACGGCTGGATGTCTGGTGGAGGTTACCAATATTCTTGGCGCGAGGACTTCACACAAATATGATCGTCGGCGCCGGATGATCCAGGAGACCGATCCCAACGGCTACTCATTCTTATACCGGTACGACAACCAAGATCGCTGTATAGAGAGTGTCGGCGAGGACGGGCGGTGGCGTGTCGTGCTCGGCTATCAACCCGGTCGCACCGTAGTGACGCGTGTCGATGGCGGAAAATGGACATTCCTGTACAACGAGGCGCGCACCGTGACGCGAATCGTCGATCCATATGGCGGAGCAACGGAGCGCGTGACCGGCGATGATGGACAAATCCTTCGCGAGACGGATTCTGGCGGGCGCGTGATTCGCTGGCTTTATGACGAGCGCGGCGGTAATACGGGACGCTTGGATGGCTGGGGGAATCACTGGCCACCGCGAGAAGAAGCGCTCACGCTGCCCAACCCTCTGACGCATGAAATCCCAGCGACCCCGCTGGGGCTTCAGTGGGGCGATGCCAGACCGACGGATCTGGTTGATCGGATACTGCTACCGCCTGAAATCGACACGCTAGTCAACAAATTCGCATCGAATATTGTCGTATCCGCTCCGACTGAGCAGCATGATGCTGCAGGAAACGTGATCGCGCGCACGGACGAGTATAGGCAAACCGAATATCTGCATCGCGACGATGCCGGCAACCTGCTGTTTCTCCGTGACAAGGACGGATGCGGTTATCACAACACTATCACGTCGTGGAACTTACGCGAAAGCGAGGCCGATCCATTGGGCAACACAATTCGGTATCGGCACACAGCGAAAGGAGAAATTGCTGTCGTCATCGACGCGACCGGCAATGAAAGTGCATACACGTATGACTTAAAAGGCCGGATTTCGAGGGTGGTGCGGCATGGCGTGCTACGTGAGACGTACCGGTACGATGAGGGTGATCGATTGATCGAAAAATGCGACGGCGCCGGAACCGTTCTCCTGCGCAACGAAGTGGGATTCGATGGATTGTGTAGCCATCGTGTGCTGGGAAGCGGTGATATCCATACATTCGCGTACGATGCGCTGGGCAACGTAACAGAAGCGTCGACCACTCGATTCAAGGTCACGCGTACGTTTGACGGATTCGGCCGATTAACTGGAGATCGACGCGACGATCAAGGCGTCGAACACCGGTACGCCGGCCAGCATCGATCCGAAACCATGTATTTCGGGCACTACGCGGTGCATTACGAAGAAATTGATGGTCGGCAGATCCTTATCCGCACCCCGGACGGCGGCGAACATCGCATGTTGCGATCGACAGACGGCCGGGTACTCATGCAACTAGCCAATAAGACAAATGTGCTCTATATGTTCGATAGGCTAGGCAGGGCTACTGGGCGTCTGTCATGGCAGGAAAGTCGCACTGACCAACTTCGCAGTACGCAGTACGCATATAGCGCGACAGGAGAGTTACAACGCGTAACCGATAGTGTTACTGGAAGCACTGAATACCGATATGACGCGGCCCATCGCCTTATCGGAAAAGTCCAAGGCGGACTTCTCGTGAGTCGCTTCATCTACGACGGCGCTGGCAACCTGCTGGACTCCCCGACATCCCGATCGATGCAGTACATCGAGGGCAACCGGCTTGCCAGAGCAGGCGGCACCGTATACGAACACGATTCTCGGAATCATATCGTGCAGGCGACAAGCGAAACCGGATGTCGCAGGACGTATCACTACAACAGCATGGATTTGCTGGTGAAAGAGCAATTAAGCGATCGACCAGTCGCATGGACTGCCGATTACGATGGTATGTGTCGGCGAGTCGCGACGACATGTGGCAGCCAGCGTACCGATTTTTACTGGGACGGCGATCGCCTCGCTGCGGAAGTAAACGCCGATGGACTCGTGCGGCTGTATGTCTATGCAAACGACATGGCACTCGTTCCGTTCATGTTTTTCGACTACTTGAGCAAAGATGCAGCACTCGATAGTGGTCGAGCCTACTTCGTCTTTCACGACCAGGTTGGCATGCCGCAGTGGATCGAGGACATGGATGCAAAAACGGTATGGGCTGCAGAGCACACCGACCCGTACGGGTCGATCGATGTCGCGGTTGGCAGTTCAATCGAATATAACTTGCGATTTCCGGGCCACTACTTTGACGAGTCCACGGGGCTCCACAGCAATCGTTTTCGGTCCTATAACCCGGCGCTCGGTCGCTATCTTCAGTCCGATCCGCTTGGTCAACGTGGCGGAATCAATCTTTATTCCTATACAGCGAACCCGTTGCTGAAAGTCGACGTGCTCGGGTTATCCGCCGATGAGTGCAAGGCTGGAGAGCATTCCTCCGACGGACCGGGAAATACGAGCACGGGACATGTCGCAGAGCAACTAGCGCTGTGGGGAGAGCCCGTATCCGTACACAAGACACCGCCTGAGCGACCGCGTTTGAGTCGCGAGGAGGGGCAGCGCGTCGTAGACGGAATTCATGCGGCCATGCGCAGTACAGAACGTGCCAATAGGACCACCGGGCTGACCGAGCTTGAGGATGGGCGGCTTGTCATCACCTCCAATGCGCATTCACTGACCCCGAGCCAGAGGGCAGAGGCGGTGAGGCTGCTGCTAAACCGAGGATTCGGCCCGGACGACGTCATCTTTGTCGATGGGAAGCATCTGTCGTTTGGTTATCACCCGAGTTATGACAAACCTGTCACTGAACATCACCAGCCAAACGCCAATTACGTTTCCTCCAGAACGGATCGAAAACTGCAACCGGAAAATATCGAAGCAAGTGAAAACCTTCCCGATCCAAGTACGCTTCAAAATCCCCACCTTCACCATGCCGAACAGAGAGGCATTGAGGCAAGCTACAAAGCAAGCGGGAGGCCGCCCACACGTCAGTGGTCATCGTCCGGTGACGAACCTGGCAATCCGGATCGACCTGGGCATGGCGGCGCGGCTTGTCGTCATTGCGCCCGAGTTCAACAGGAACTCGGCATTCGGAATGAAACCGGGATTCAACCTGGCAGCGGCAAGTCTCCAATCGAAGGCTGGGACGGACGCATTGACCGGACGACACACACGATTCCCGGTGAGAACTGGGAAAATCATCGCGCGTGGTGGCGTCGATAGAGGACTCTTGAGCGAAGCATCCGGACGATTCAGATCATAAGCAGATCAACTGATTCACTAACACTTTAATTTGACATAACGTGAATTATCAACGTTAAATCGTGTAGCAGCCATATCCTAATGTCGTGTTCTGGCTATTTACAGATGTCGTGTTTTTGACTGCTGGCATGCTGGACGGCTCGTTGAGCGAGCGCGGAGCCGACCATGCAGCCAGCCGGATTGGTGACACTGACGATGCGAGAGCTTGATCGACTCAAGGTAATCCAGGCCGTGGTGGACACGGGCCTGAAGCCCGGACGTGCGGCCGAACGGCTGGGACTGAGCGTGCGACAGGTGGAAAGGCTGGTCATCCGATATCGAGAGCATGGACCTAGCGGCGTCGCTTCGGGCCGTCGTGGCCGGCCAGGCAACCGCAAGCTCGACGAAGGACTAGCGTTACGCGCCTTGACCACTATTCGAGAGCGTTACGCCGATTTCGGGCCGACGTTGGCCTGCGAGAAGCTGTGGGAATGCCATGGCATTCGGCTGGCCAAGGAAACGGTCAGGAAGCTGATGACGGACGCTGGCTTGTGGATTCCACGTCGGCAGCGTCCGCCGAAGGTTTATCAGCCGCGAGCGCGCCGGGCGTGTCTGGGTGAACTGATCCAGATCGATGGTTGCGATCATCGGTGGTTCGAGGAACGGGCGCCGGCCTGCACGCTGCTGGTGTACGTGGACGACGCGACGAGCCGGCTGATGATGCTGCACTTCACGCAGACCGAGTCGACGTTCAGCTACTTCGAGGCCACGCGAGCGTATCTGGAGCGCCATGGCAAGCCGGTGGCGTTTTACAGCGACAAGTACAGCGTGTTCCGCAATACGAGCGCCAGCAAGACAGGCCAAAGCGTGACGCACTTCGGTCGGGCGATGTACGAGCTGAACATTGACACGTTCTGCGCGAACAGCAGCTCGGCCAAGGGACGTGTCGAGCGAGCGCACTTGACGCTGCAGGATCGGTTCGTCAAGGAGTTGAGACTGCGCGGCATCAGCACGGTGGCCGACGCGAACGCTTACGCGCCCTCCTTCATGGCCATGTATAACGAGCGCTTCGCGAAGCCACCGAAGAGCGGCTTTGATGCGCATCGACCGCTGCGGTCCGACGAGGATCTGGATCTGCTGCTGACCTGGCGCGAGACACGCCGGGTCACGAAGGCGCTGACGGTGCAGTACGACCGGGTGCTCTATCTGCTGGACGATACGCCGGGGAATCGGGCGTGGATACATCGTGACATCGAGGTGTGGGAGTACCCGGACGGACGCATCGAGCTTCGGGCGGCTGGCCAGCTACTGTCGGCACAATCCTACGATCGGCTGGCCGAGGTGGATCAAGGCGCGATCGTGGATCACAAGCGCCTGAGCCATGCGTTGCAGGTGGCACAAGCGTTTCAGGCGCAGCGCGACAGCCGGCGGATCGGCACTGCGCCGTCGCGAACGCATCGGGGGCTGCCGGTGCGGGCAAATGAAGCGCAACCCGGCACGAAGAAACCTCGCCGGTTCACGGTGACTGACATGGAAGCCGCGATTCTGGAAGTTGCGTCAAAAGCAGAAACTGAGCGGCGGTCTGCCAAGGCCCGCGGGTGAGCGTAAGCGCCCTGCTGCTTCAGGCTCGGCGCTTCAACGCTGAAGGACGGAAAGGCCGATGAAACATGCGACATCTGTATTTAGCTGGCGCTACGACATCTGAATCCGGGTATGGCATTTGTTTGTAGCGGCTAGATTGAAATGGCCGCTTTCGGGCCGCGTAAGCTGGCCGGCCGCCGGGTGTCCGGCGCCGGAGGCTTCGATGGCTGCAACGGAGCGGATCACGATGACGATGCGCGAGCTGGACCGATTCAAGGTCATTCAGGACGTGGCAAGCCATCGGCACGTACAACCGCGCTATCGACTCGCAACGGCTTCGGACGCCGCCCCTTGCCATCCACCACCGAGCGCCTTGAACGCAGCCACCGACGCCCGAGCCGCTTCGGTTTTCGCCTGCACGCGCTCGTCCGATGCGCGCAGCAGGCTTTCGTCCGCCTGCAACACCTCGATCAGGCTGACGACGCCCTTCTGGTACGCAGCGAACGACGCAGCCCGTGCGCGGCCGAGCGAATCCACGCCGTCGGCGAGAACCGCCGCCTGCTCGTCGCGCCTGACGAGCGCGGAGAACGCGTTCTCGACGTCCTCGGTGGCGTGCAGCGCCGCGAGCCGATACGCAGCCAGCATTTCGGCATCCTGCCCTTTGGCCTGCGCGATCTGCGCATTGATGCGCCCGAAGTCGAACAAACGCCAGCGCAGGCCGAGCACGCCGGCAGCCTGGTTCGCGCCGCCGGCAAACAGGTTGCCCGCGCCCATCGTCGTCGCGCTGCCGATCAAGCCGCTCAGCGAAAACTTCGGGTAATACTCGGCAATGGCCACGCCGATGCGCGCGTTCGACGCCGCAAGGCGCCGCTCGGAGACGATCAGGTCGGGCCGCCGCCTGAGGAGTTCGCCGGGCGTTCCCGTCGCCGCGATCCGCGGTGCGACCGGCACGTCGCCGCCGTCGAGCAATTCCGCGCGATACGTACCGGGTTGCGAGCCGAGCATCACGTCGAGCGCATTCATCGCCGTGTCCAGCGCCGCTTCGAGTACCGGCACCGTTGCGCGGACCTGAGCGAGCGCACCCTCGGCCTGCCTGACCTGAAGCTCCGCCGCGAGCCCCTTTCCATACAGCAGATTGATGGTCGACAACAGATCCTGTTCGGTCTGCACCTGATGCCGCGCGACCTTCAGCCGGCCCTGCAACCCGCGAATCGTGATGTAGATGTCCGCCGTCTGCGCGGCCACGGCAAGGCGCGTGGCGACCGCCGCCGCCTCGGAGGCCTGATAGTCGGCGAGCGCCGCCTCCCGCCCGCGGCGCAACCCGCCGAACACATCCAGTTCCCAGCTCGCGGTGAAATCGGCCTCGTAGTCGTTGCCGTGACGGTCGAAACCGGGCGTCGAGTTCAGCACGCGCCCCAACGGCGTTTCGACCGACTGGTAGACGCGCGCGGCTTGACCGGTCACAGTGCCCGAAGGCAACAGCGCTGCATTGGCCGCACCGAGCCCGGCACGCGCTTGCGTGACGCGTGCCGCGGCCTGCGCGAGATCGAGGTTCTGCGCGAGCGCAAGCGTGACGAACCGGGTCAACTGCGGATCGCCGAAGCCCGTCCACCACGTCGCGAGTTCCGCTTCGGCCGCCGCGTGCCGCTGCTCCACGGCGCGCTGGCCCTGGAAACGCTGCGGCATGGCGATGTCCGGCCGCACGTAGTCGGGACCGACGGCGCATCCCGTCGACAGGAGCGCGGCAAGCACCGCGGCAACGATGGGTTTCGGTAGCATGACGGTTTTAGCCAAGATCAGATGGTGACTATAATACCAAATAGTCACTCGTTGTCCATCCTTGCCAGCCGCAACCCATGAAAGAAAACACCGCTTCCCCGGCTCCCGCGCGCGGCCCGGCCGATCACGACGTGCGGGACCAGATCGTGGCGGCCGCCACCGAGCACTTCAGCCGGTACGGCTATGAAAAGACGACCGTGTCCGACCTCGCGAAGGCCATCGGTTTCTCGAAGGCCTATATCTACAAGTTCTTCGAGTCGAAACAGGCGATCGGCGAGATGATCTGCGCGAACTGCCTGCATGAAATCGAAACCGACGTGCGCACCGCCGTCGCCGAAGCGAAACGACCCACCGAAAAGCTGCGGCGCATGTTCAAGGTCTTTACCGAAGCGAGCCTGCGGCTGTTCTTCCGCGACCGCAAGCTGTACGACATCGCCGCGTCGGCCGCCACCGGCAACTGGCAGTCGGTGCAGGCCTATGAGGCGCGCGTGCAGCAACTGCTGCAGGAGGTGCTGCAGGCGGGCCGGCAAAGCGGCGAGTTCGAGCGCAAGACGCCGCTGGACGAAACCGCGACGGCGATCTACCTCGTGATGCGGCCATACCTGAATCCGCTGCTGCTGCAATACAACCTCGACACGACCGATGCCGCGCCCGCGCAGTTGTCGAGCCTGGTGCTCCGCAGCCTCGCCCCGTGAATCGACGCCCATTGTGACCATTGACTCTTTTGGTCACTAGATACACAATGAAAGCCCCGATCACTTCGTTAGTGGGTCTTTCATGGTTCGGCGTCGCCCCGCTCTCCTCGCAGTCGCTTCCGCACTGCCCCTCGCGCTAGCCGCCTGCAGCGGAAAAGCGCCTTCCGATCCGCGCACGGAGGCGCCGCTCGTGCGTACCGCCATCGTTCAGGCAGCCGCGCCCGCGTCCCGCTCGTTTACCGGCACCGTCGCCGCACGCGTGCAGAGCGATCTCGGGTTCCGGGTGTCCGGCAAGGTGCTGGAGCGGCTCGTCGATACCGGACAAACCGTCCGGCGCGGCCAGCCGCTGATGCGGATCGATCCCGTCGACCTGAAGCTCGCGGCACGCGCACGCGACGAAGCCGTGGCCGCGGCACGGGCACGCGCGCGGCAGACCGCCGAGGACGAAGCGCGCTACCGCGACCTGCGCGGCACCGGCGCGATATCGGCATCGGCCTATGACCAGGTCAAGGCAGCGGCCGATGCCGCGAAAGCCCAGCTGAGCGCCGCCGAGGCCGATGCCGGCGTCGCACGCAATGCGACCGGCTATGCGGAACTCGTCGCGGACGGCGACGGCGTCGTGATGGACACGCTCGCGGAGCCCGGCCAGGTCGTGAGCGCCGGCCAGCCGGTCGTGCGGCTCGCGCACGCCGGCAACCGGGAAGCCGTGATCCAGTTGCCGGAAACCCTGCGCCCCGCGGTCGGCTCCGTGGCGCAGGCCGAGTTGTTCGGCAAGCCGGGCTTGCGTGTCCCCGCGACGCTGCGGCAGCTCTCCGATACCGCGGATGCGCGAACGCGCACGTTCGAAGCGCGCTACGTGCTGCAGGGCGCGCTGGCCGCTGCGCCGCTGGGCGCGACCGTCACGATCCGCCTACCGGACGACGCACGCGCGACGCCGCAAGCCGGCCTGCAGGTGCCGATCGGCGCGCTGCTGGACGGAGGCAAAGGGCCCGGCGTATGGGTCGTCGCAGGCGATCCGGCCAAGGTGGGATGGCGGCCGGTCACGGTCGAGCATGTGGATGACGACAGCGCACGCGTGTCGGGCGCACTCAAGCAAGGCGACCGGGTCGTCGCGCTCGGCGCGCAGTTGCTGCATGACGGCGATGCGGTCCGCGTGGCCGCGCAGGCCGCCACGCTCGCGAGCGAAGGAGCACGGCCGTGAGCGAGCGCCGCTTCAACCTGTCGGCGCTCGCGGTACGCGAGCGCGCGATCACGCTGTTCCTGATCTGCCTGATTTCGCTTGCGGGGCTCGTGTCGTTCTTCAAGCTGGGCCGCGCGGAAGACCCGGCCTTCACCGTCAAGGTGATGACCATCGTCACCGCATGGCCGGGCGCGACCGCGCAGGAAATGCACGACCAGGTGGCCGAAAAGATCGAAAAGCGCATGCAGGAGCTGCGCTGGTACGACCGCAGCGAAACCTACACGCGCCCCGGCCTCGCGTTCACGACGCTGACGTTGCTCGACAGCACGCCGCCGTCCGAGGTGCAGGAGCAGTTCTATCAGGCGCGCAAGAAGATCGGCGACGTGGCGAACGATCTGCCGGCCGGCGTGATCGGCCCGCTGGTCAACGACGAATACGCGGACGTCACGTTCGCGCTGTTCGCGCTGAAGGCCAAGGGCGAACCGCAGCGCCTGCTGGTGCGCGATGCGGAGACGCAGCGCCAGCGGCTGCTGCATGTGCCCGGCGTGAAGAAGGTCGACATCATCGGCGAACAGGCCGAGCGCATCTACGTGCAGCTGTCGCACGACCGGCTCGCGACGCTCGGCGTGAGCCCGCAGGACGTGTTCGCCGCCCTCAACGGCCAGAATGCGCTGACGCCGGCCGGCTCCGTCGAGACGCGCGGGCCGGAGATCTTCATTCGCGTGGAAGGCGCATTCGACAAGCTGCAGAAGATTCGCGACACGCCGATCGTCGCGCAGGGCCGCACGCTGAAACTGTCGGACATCGCGACCGTCGAGCGCGGCTACGAAGACCCGTCGACGTTCATGATCCGCAACAACGGCGAACCCGCGCTGCTGCTCGGCGTCGTGATGCGCGACGGCTGGAACGGGCTCGACCTCGGCCGCGCGCTGGACCGGGAAGTCGGCGCGATCAACGCCGCGCTGCCGCTCGGCATGAGCCTGACCAAGGTCACCGACCAGTCCGTGAACATCAGCTCGGCCGTCGACGAGTTCATGGTCAAGTTCTTCGCCGCGCTGCTCGTCGTGATGCTGGTGAGCTTCGTCAGCATGGGCTGGCGCGTGGGCCTCGTGGTCGCCGCGGCCGTGCCGCTGACGCTGGCCGTGGTGTTCGTCGTGATGGCCGCCACCGGCAAGAACTTCGACCGCATCACGCTCGGCTCGCTGATCCTCGCGCTCGGGCTGCTGGTCGACGACGCGATCATCGCGATCGAAATGATGGTCGTGAAGATGGAGGAAGGCTACGACCGCGTGGCCGCGTCGGCGTATGCGTGGAGCCATACGGCCGCGCCGATGCTGGCCGGCACGCTGGTCACCGCGGTCGGCTTCATGCCGAACGGCTTCGCGCGCTCCACCGCGGGCGAATACACCAGCAACATGTTCTGGATCGTCGGGATCGCGCTGATCGCCTCATGGGTCGTCGCCGTCGCGTTCACGCCGTACCTCGGCGTGAAGATGCTGCCGAACTTCAAGAAGTTCGAAGGCGGTCACGATGCGATCTACGACACGCCCCGCTACAACCGCTTCCGGCAACTGCTGACGCGCGTGATCGCCCGCAAATGGCTCGTCGCCGGGTCGGTCGTCGCCCTCTTCGTGCTCGCGATTCTCGGCATGGCGGTCGTCAAGAAGCAGTTTTTCCCGATCTCCGATCGCCCCGAGGTGCTGGTCGAGGTGCAGATGCCGTACGGCACGTCGATTTCGCAAACGAGCGCCGCCACGTCGAAGGTCGAGGCGTGGCTCGCGAAGCAGAAGGAAGCGAGGATCGTCACCGCGTACGTCGGCCAGGGCGCGCCGCGTTTTTATCTGGCGATGGGGCCGGAGCTGCCCGATCCGTCGTTCGCGAAGATCGTGATCCGCACCGACAGCCAGGACGAGCGCGACGCGTTGAAGGCGCGCCTGCGGCGGGCCATCGCCGACGGCCTCGCGCCCGAAGCGCGCGTGCGCGTGACGCAGCTCGTGTTCGGCCCGTATTCGCCGTTCCCGGTGGCCTACCGGATCACGGGCCCCGATCCGGACACGCTGCGCGGCATCGCGACCGATGTCGAGCGCGTGATGAACGGCAGCCCGATGATGCGCACGGTCAATGCGGACTGGGGCACGCGCGCGCCGACGCTGCACTTCACGTTGCAGCAGGACCGCCTGCAGGCAGTCGGGTTGACGTCCAGCGCGGTCGCGCAGCAGCTGCAGTTCCTGCTGACCGGGGTGCCCGTCACCGCGGTGCGCGAGGATATCCGGACCGTACAGGTGATCGCACGCTCGGGCGGCGACGCGCGGCTCGACCCGGCACGGCTCGACGACTTCACGCTCGCCGGCGCGAACGGCCAGCGCATCCCGCTGTCGCAGGTCGGCAAGGTCGACGTGCGGATGGAAGAGCCGATCATGCGCTGGCGCGATCGCGTGCCGACGCTCACGGTGCGCGGCGACATCGCCGAAGGCTTGCAGCCGCCGGACGTGTCGGCTGCGATCACGCAGCAACTTCAGCCGATCATCGCCGCGCTGCCGAGCGGCTATCGAATCGAGGAAGCCGGCTCCATCGAGGAATCCGGCAAGGCCACGAAGGCGATGCTGCCGCTGTTCCCGATCATGCTGGCGGTCACGCTCGTGATCATCATCTTCCAGGTGCGCTCGATCTCCGCGATGGTGATGGTGTTCATGACGAGCCCGCTCGGCCTGATCGGCGTGGTGCCCACGCTGATCCTGTTCCGGCAGCCGTTCGGCATCAATGCGCTGGTCGGCCTCATCGCGCTGTCGGGGATCCTGATGCGCAACACGCTGATCCTGATCGGCCAGATTCACCAGAACGAACAGGCGGGGCTGGATCCGTTCCACGCGGTTGTCGAAGCGACCGTGCAGCGGGCGCGCCCGGTGATTCTCACCGCGATGGCGGCCGTGCTCGCGTTCATTCCGCTCACGCATTCGGTGTTCTGGGGCACGCTCGCGTACACGCTGATCGGCGGCACGTTCGCCGGGACGATCCTCACGCTGATGTTCCTGCCGGCGATGTATGCGATCTGGTTCAGGATCCGGCCCGGTCAGTCCGCCGCCCGCCACGGCGGCCATGAACCGGCATCGCCGGGCGAGCCCGCACTTCAGCCCGCGCTCGACGCGCGCGATTGATTACGCCGATCCATTCACCGTATCGAAGGAAGCAGCCATGTCGAATTCCACCGTTGTCGTCGTGACCGGCGTGTCGTCGGGCATCGGGCGCGTTGCCGCGGAACGATTCGCCAAACGCGGGTGCCGCGTGTTCGGCACCGTGCGCAGCATTGCGCGAACGGCGCCCGTCGCCGGCGTCGAGTTGATCGAGATGGACGTGCGTGACGACGCGTCCGTTCAATCGGGTATCCAAGCGATCATCGATCGCGCGGCGCGTATCGACGTGCTCGTGAACAATGCGGGCATGAGCCTGATCGGCGCGGTGGAGGAAACGTCGGTGGACGAGGCAGCGGCCCTGTTCGACACCAACGTATTCAGCCTCCTGCGTACGACCCATGCGGTGCTTCCGCACATGCGGGCCCGACGGCGCGGCCGGATCGTCAATGTCAGCTCGGTGCTCGGCTTCCTGCCGGCGCCTTATATGGGACTCTATTCGGCATCCAAGCATGCGGTGGAGGGGTTGACCGAATCGCTCGATCACGAGGTGCGCCAGTTCGGCGTTCGCGCGACGCTGGTCGAACCGTCGTTTACACGGACCAGCCTGGACGTCAATGCGCCGCAGGCCGGCGCACCGATCGCCGAGTACGACCGCGAGCGAACGCTTGCGTCGCGCGCCGTCGCCGACAGCGTGAAAGCCGCGCCGCACCCCGACGGGGTGGCCGCCACCATCGTCGACGCAGCGCTCGGCGCATGGCGGATGCGACGCACGCCGGCCGGCGAGGCGTCGCTGTTGCGCAAGTTGCGGCGCTTCATGCCGGCCGGCCCCGTCGATTCGAGCCTGCGGAAAAAATTCCGGCTCACGTGACGCTGTCGGCGACGAAACGGTTCTGATGCGATCAGCGATATCGCCATGGTCAGGTTGTGATGCTTTGGATTCGCGGTATATCTGGGTGCAGCCGTCATCACCGTCTTGAGCGTCGCCACGCTCGCGACTCGCGCTCGGCCCACGGATCGAGTGCTCAGGTTGACTTTCGTCGACAGCCACACGCATCGGGGTTTTGCAACCAAAGACGGCCGTTCACCACTGAAGGTCGACCACGGCTGCAAATTCACGCTCGCCAAGCGGCTGCCGGAATTCGGGCAGCCTGCAGCTCAAACCGCGATATGTGCCAGCCGACTGCGGATGATCTCCGTCGCCTCGCTCACGATGCGATCGACGAGTTCCTTCACGGTCGGGATATCGCGGATCAAGCCGACGACCAGGCCGCACGACCAGGCGCCCGCGTCGAGCGCGCCCTCCTTCATGATGCGCGGATACACGCCGGCGACCTCTTCGACGATATCGTCGAACCGGATATCGGCGCCGAGCGTGCGTTCCTTTTCGAGGATGCGATCGACCGCGGCATTGCGCAGCACGCGTTCGGTATTGCGCAACGGACGCATGACCAGGCGCGTGTCCAGTTCGGTCGCCGCGACCAGCGCCTGCTTCACGTTCTCGTGCACCGGCGCCTCGCGGGTCGCGATGAAGCGCGTCCCCATGTTGATGCCGTCCGCGCCCAGCGAAAGTGCCGCCACCAGCGAGCGCCCGTCCGCCATGCCGCCGGAGGCCACGAACGGAATCCTGAGCTCGTCGGCAGCGCGCGGCAGCAGGACGAAGTTCGGAATGTCGTCCTCGCCCGGATGGCCACCGCATTCGAATCCATCGACGCTCACCGCATCGCAGCCAATGGCCTCGGCCTTGAGCGCATGGCGAACCGACGTGCACTTGTGGATCACCTTGACATGCGCGTCCTTGAGCGCGGGCAGGTAGGGCTGCGGGTTGTTGCCGGCCGTTTCGACGATCTTGACGCCGCCTTCGACGATCGCCCGGATATAGCCGGGATAGTCGGGGGACGTGACGGTCGGCAGGAAGGTGAGGTTCACGCCGAACGGCTTGTCGGTCATCTCGCGGCAGCGCCGGATTTCGGCAGCCAGATCCGCCGGCGACCGCTGGGTCAGGCCGGTAATGATGCCGAGGCCGCCGGCGTTGGAGACGGCCGCCGCCAGCTCCGCGTACCCGACGTGATGCATGCCGCCCTGGATGATCGGATAGTCGATGCCGAAGAGTTCGGTGATCCTGGTTTTCATGATGTTTTCGGTTCAGGTTGAGACGAAGGCGCCTTCGCATGCCGGGAACGCGCGGCGACCTCGACGCGCGCTGCCGTACGGCCGAATCGCCGGTGCGAAGCCGATGGAAACCCACGCGGCCACGCAACGGAGGCGCCCGAGCTTCCCGGGCGCCGGCTTCGTTCGCCTTCGCGCGGCCCGGACAGCATGCGATGCCGCCCCTTTTACACGGCCGCCCGCGTCGACGATCGGGTCGCCGCCCGACGCTGGCGCCAGCGGACACCGACAGTTTCCTCGCAGTACGGATTGCCGTACATTGGCTAAACTGACACATTACATGCGATATCCGACACACCATGCCCCGCGCCGCCATCCTTGCGTACGACGATTGCTACGCGTCCAGCCTGGGCGGGTTCGCCGACATCCTTCAGATTGCGAACGCGCATGTGCGGCGACAGCGAGGCGACGGCAATGCGCAGTTCGAGTGGCGGTTCGTCTCTCCGACCGGGGCGCCCGTCATGGCAAGCAACGGGCTACAGCTGAACACGGAGCCGATCCGGCCGCACGAGCAATTCGACGTGGTCTTCATTCCCAGTGCGCACTATGCGAGCGGCAAGGCGTTCGACCAGTTGCTGGCACGACAATCCGCCGCATGCGACTGGCTGGTTTCGCAATGGCACGCCGGCGCGTACCTGGCGGCAAACTGCACCGGCACGTTCGTGCTGGCCAACACCGGCCTTCTGGACGGACGGCCCGCGACGACCACGTGGTGGCTGGCAGACGCGTTTCGCAGCCGGTTTCCCCGGGTCGACCTTCAGCTGGAACCGGTCGTCACCGAAGCGGACCGGCTGATCTGTGCGGGCGCGTCAGCGTCTTACCTGCTGCAGACCATCCATGTCATCGAGCGTTTCTCCGGGGCGGTGATTGCCGCGCAGTGCGCCAAGACGATGCTGATCGACGTCAGCCAGACGAAGCAATTGCCGTATCTCCCGTTGCTGACGGAGAAGACGCATGGCGATTCGCTGGTTCACCGCGCGCAGCATTGGCTGCAGAAGCACATGACGAAGGACGTGAAGATGTCGGCGATGGCGCAGGACCTCGGCGTGAGCGAGCGCACGATCATCCGCCGCTTCAAGGCCACGCTGAATCAGTCTCCATTGCGGTATTTGCAGAGCCTGCGCATCGAAGCCGCGCGCGCTTTGCTGGAGGCCGGCGATCTCAGCCTCGAGCGGATCACGGCCCAGGTGGGGTATAGCGACACGAGCTCGTTCTGCCGACTGTTCAAGGAGAAGGTCGGACTGAGCCCGGGAGCGTATCGGGATCGCTTTCGGCCTGCGGCGGAATCGCGATGACGACCGGCCGGTAGAGGGCGGAGACCGTCCGCCTGCCAGGCGTCGCCGCCGCATCACCGCCCTTCCCCCACTCGCTATTTTCGTCTGTAGAATCAGCGTGTTAGCCGTTCACCACACGACAAAATCCTCGGCCACCGCCCCAGTGGACTCAATCCCCGCCCCGCGAGGCCCGACAGGATCGGCCGACACCCACACCCCCAAACCGGAGGGCACCATGGCGATTCACGAAGTGTTTCCCTATTTGCGCGCCAGGCGTGCGGACGACGCCATCGCGTTCTATGCGAAAGCGTTCGGCGCGCAGGAGAAATTCCGTCTCGTCGAGCCGTCGGGACGCATCGGCCACGCGGAATTGCAGCTCGGGCCATGCACGCTGATGATCTCGGACGAGTTCCCCGAATACGATATCTTCGCGCTCGACCCGGACGGCAAGGCGCCGATGTCGCTTCACCTGCACGTCGACGACGCCGACGCGACGATCGCCGCCGCGGTCGCGGCCGGCGCGCAGCTGACACGCGCGATCCAGGACCAGTTCTACGGCGAGCGTTCCGGCAAGATTCGCGACCCGTTCGGCTACGATTGGCTGATCGGGCATACGATCGAAGCGGTCGAACCCGATGAAATGCAGCGGCGTTATACGGCGCTGCTGTCCGGCGATCAGCAGAAAACCTGAACGGCGCACCGCGCGCGCCGGTCGATCACCCCGACATTCGCGATGCACTATCACTCCGCCGACATCTACCGGCTCTACCGAAGCGTGCCGACGCTGCTGCTGAACCGTCCCGCGCCGGCCGAACAATTCCTGGCCGCCGCCGTCGAGACCGGCGCCGAACTCGGGCACGTGCTGCGCGACTACCCGCAGGTCCGCTACCAGCCCCTCGACTTCCACTACCTGTGCCAGCAAAGCCTGTCCGTGCTGGACGACGCGCTGCTGGCCGACCTCACGTGCGACGAGGAACATGGATGGCGCGGCGCGCAGTGGGCCGCGCTGTTGATCGCGTTATCGGGCGATGCGCGCCATCTGCCGCGCCTCGATGCAGTCAGGCGCCATCGCGGCGTCGAGTGGACGGCCGGGCTCGCCGACGCCGCCGTCCACCCGGAAGCCTCGTCCACCGGTTTTCGCTGCTGCCGGCTGATCGTCGACCTGCGGAATCAGCTCGCATCGCTACCGCGCATCGCCGTGCGCCTGCGAAAGTCACCCCCGCCGGAAGTCATCGCGGCCACGACGGCGGCCGTTCGGGCCGCGTATCGCCGTGGCGATGTCGCGACGGCGCTGGCGATCGCCCGCGCCTAGACGCGTGGCGAACCGTCCGCCCGTTTTCATCACGGCTTACTCGACGTTGTCCGACACATCCGTCATGCGGATCATGTGCGGTCTCACGCCGTCGTCGATGGCCACCGCCTCCTTCGGATGGATCAGCGCCTCGAGCCGCGCCTTCGTCGCGATGAACTCGGGCGTATTGACCTGCGCATAGTCGCGCGGCCGTGGCACGGGCACCTCGATCAGTTCCTGCACCGCCCCCGGGTTCGCCTTCAGCACGAGAATCCGGTCCGCCAGGAAGATCGCCTCGTCGAGATCGTGCGTGATGAACAGGATCGTCACGTCGATGTTGCGCCAGATGTCGAGCAGGTGCGTCTGCATCCGCGCCCGCGTCTGCGCGTCGAGCGCGCCGAACGGCTCGTCCATCAGCAGGATGCGCGGCCGGTTCGCGAGCGCGCGGGCAATCGCCACGCGCTGCTTCATCCCGCCCGACAACTGGTGCGGATAGACATCCGCGAAACGCGTCAGCCCGACCAGATCGAGCCACTGCAGCGCTTCGCGCTCGGCCTGGCCGCTGCTGCCGTTCATCCGGAGTCCGAACATCACGTTCTTCTTCACGGTGAGCCACGGAAACAGCGTATAGCCCTGGAACACCATCCCGCGATCGGCGCCCGGCCCCTGCACGGGCTTGCCGTCGAGCAGCACCTCGCCGCTCGTCTGTGCGTCGAGCCCGGCCAGGATGCGGATCAGCGTCGACTTGCCGCAGCCGGACGGGCCGATCACGCACACGAATTCGCGCCGGTAGGTACGGAAACTGATGTCGTCAAGTGCGGTGCACTCGCCCTGCGGTGTCGCGAAACGCTTGCCGACATGACGCACGTCGAGTATCACGTCGCGGGTTTTCAGGCGCGCGAAGCGCTCGCGCACCGCGTCGGACTGCATCAGGTAATCGGGAACGGCTTGCGGGTTCTGCATGATGGTCTCCGCGGAAATCGGTCGATGGGTGGGCGTCAACGGGCGTCACGCGTTCAGCGTGCGATCCCACGGAAACAGCCGGCGGCCGAGCAGCCCGAGCACGATGTCGGTGCCGAGGCCGATGATCCCGATCATCAGGATCGCCGCATACACGTTGTCGAAATGCTGGTAGCGCGCCTGCTGGCTGATGTACCAGGTGATGCCCGAGCTCGTGCCGACGAGTTCGGCGACGATCAGGTAGGTCCAGGCCCAGCCGAGCAGGATGCGCTGGTCGCGATACAGGTCCGGCAGCACGCCGGGAATCACGACGTGCGTGAGCAGCTTCAGCTTCTTCGTGCCGAGTGTCATCGCGGCCTCGAACAGCCCGTACTCGAGCTTGCGCGTCGTGTTCGCGATGATCAGCACCTGCTGGAACAGCGTCCCGATCACGATGATCGCGACCTTCGGCGCATCGTAGATGCCGAGGATCGCGACCATCAGCGCGCCGAACGCCGGTGCGGGCAGGTAGCGGAAGAACTCCAGGAACGGTTCCTGCAGCCGCGCGAGCACGCTGAAGGTGCCGCAGACGATGCCGAGCGGCACGCCGATCGCGGACGAGATCACGAAGCCCCAGAAGATGATCCGGATGCTGTGCCACAGGCTCTCGTGCAGCCACACGCCGTCGCGGGATGCCGGCGGGGTCGTGAACGCCGTGTAGAACGCGCGCAGCACCTGGTGCGGCGCGGGCAGGTACACCGGGTTCGCGCGCACGCCTTCGGGCACGGCCGCGTGGGTCGCTCGCGCGTGGGCGAGTTCGTCGTCGAACACGTCGCGATCGATCTGCATGCCGGTCTGGAAATAGTCGACGCTGCCCGGATTCGTGACGCGCATTTGCGGATGCCAGATGAACGGCACATAGCTGATCAGGCACCAGACGGCGAATGGCAGCAGGAAGGACGCCACGCCGAGCGTCCATTTTCCGCGGGTCGTCAGCTCGCGGCGCACGGCAAGCCATCCGGTCGTGTTGCGGGTCATTGGCATGAAAATCTCCGTATCGTTTCAGGTGCCGGTCGCGCGCATGCCGGGGCACCGCGCGACCGGACGTTCATTGCAATGCGCGTGCGCCGGTCGCGGCGCTCGCACGGTAGGCACGCCAGCCGCCGAAGTGCGTGATGTCCTGCGCGCCGGCCAGCGCCGCGCTTTCGCACAGGAAACCCTGGACCCGAGCGCCGTCCGCGAGCGCCAGCGTGCCGATGCCGAGCGGGCCGGCAATGCCGGCGACGAAGCTGCCGTAAGCGTCGACCGGCATCTCCCAGAGCTCGACCGCGATCGACGCGCCGCCGTCCGGCACACGCACGAGGCCCGGCTTGGCGACGCCGCCGGATGCCGCCGCGGACAGCGCGTAGAGACGATAGGCGGGCGCCGTCGTCGTCGCGGCGACGAAATGCCCGCCTCGCTGGGTGAGCTGCCAGTTGAGCGGCTCACCGCGCAGATGCGCGCCGACGACAGCCACGCGCACGACGCCGGATGACGCGCCGGGCACCGGTGCTGTTGTTGCACCCGTGTCGCCGGCGACGTCCGTCTGCAGGCCGCCACCCTCGCCGCGGCCACGTTCCTCCGCGTCACCCCACGCCTGCGCAAGATCAAGCAGCCGCGCGTCGTCGTGCGCTCGCCCGACGAACGTGATGCCGAACGGCAGCCCGGCATGCCGCCCGGTTTCGCAGCGACCGGCGGGCACCGCGATCGCCGACAGGTCGAGCAGGTTGACGAAGTTCGTGTAGTACCCAAAACGCGAATTGACGCCGATCGGGTCGGCTTCGAGTTCGCCGATGGTCGCTGTCGTCGCCGAAGTCGGCATGACGATCGCGTCCAGTCCGTCCCATGCGCGACCGGCCTCGACGCGCAATGTCGCGAGCGTGTCGAATGCGGCGAACGCATCGGCCGCGCTGAAGCGCGCCGCGCCACCGACGATTGCGCGAATCACCGGATGTAGCGCGTCCGGTTCCCGCGCGGCGAACGCGCCGATCGCGGCGAGCCGTTCGGCGACCCACGGGCCTTCGTACAGCAGCCGCGCGGCAGCCAGGAACGCGCTGAAATCGATCTCGACGATCCGCGCCCCGGTCGCACGCAAGCGTTCGAGCGCGGCGCACCACGCCGCGCCATACGACTCGTCACCGAAGAATTGCAGCTGATCGGCGCGCGGCGTACCGAAGCGCAACTGCCCGAACGGTCGCGCCGGTTG
The DNA here is from genome assembly GCF_030482505.1 of Burkholderia sp. AU45274. Taxonomy (NCBI): domain Bacteria; kingdom Pseudomonadati; phylum Pseudomonadota; class Betaproteobacteria; order Burkholderiales; family Burkholderiaceae; genus Burkholderia; species Burkholderia sp. AU45274. The sequence continues at coordinate 1,398,978 of NZ_JAUJQE010000001.1, forward strand.
CGCGCGGAGCCCGTCCGCGCCCAGCAGCGGTTGCCATACGCGTCCGTACGGATCGCCGTCGGTCACGCCGTGCGCGGCGGCGAACACCGTGCGCGCGTCGGCCGCCGACTGCGCGAACACCGACACGCAATCGAGCGACCGGCAGGCCGGCACGACACCGAGCGTGCTCAATACGCCCTTGGTCGGCTTGAGCCCGACGAGCCCGTGGAACGCGGCCGGCACGCGCCCGGAGCCGGCCGTGTCGGTACCCAGCGAGAACGACGCGACGCCGAGCGCCACGGCCACCGCCGACCCGGAGCTCGACCCGCCCGATGCATAACGCGGATCGAGCGCATTGCGGCACGCGCCATACGGCGAGCGCTGGCCCGACAACCCGGTCGCGAACTGGTCCAGGTTGGTCTTGCCGATCGGGATCGCGCCGGCCGCGATCAGCCGCTCGACGACGGGCGCGCTGCGCGCCGGCGTGTACGCGTAGGCCGGGCAGGCTGCCGTCGTCGGGATGCCGGCGAGGTCGATGTTGTCCTTGATCGCGAACGGCACGCCGTACAGCGGCAATGACGCGAGCTCGCGCCCGGCCAGCGCGTCGGCGTAGGCCGTCATCTCGCCATGCGTCAGCGGCCGGATCCACGCATGATGCGGATCGCCCGCGGCGAAATGCGCGGCGATCGCGTCAACGAGCGCGTGCGGCGTCAGGTCGCCCGCCGCATAGCGTGCACGCAGCGCGGCGATCGAGCTGGCGCCCGGCAGGATCGAACGTTCCGTCGTGCTCATGCGACCTCCTCGGCGGCGCCCGCCTTTATCACCATCAGCCGCTGGCCGGCCACCACCGCCGCGCCCGGCGCGCAATCGATCGTCTCGATCGTGCCGTCTTCCGTCGCCGTCACCGCGACCTCCATCTTCATCGACTCGACGATCGCGACGACCTGCCCTTCGGTCACGCGCTCACCGGCTTCGACCAGCACCTTCCATACGCTGCCCGACACGTCCGCGGCAATCGCGCGCTGCGTGTCGGCGAGCGCGCCGGCCTCCCGCGCGGCATCCGCGTCGCCCTGCACCGCGTCGCCGACGTATTCGGCATGCCCAGCTACCCGCCACCGTTCGCGCTCCGCTTCGAACGCCGTTTGCTGCGATGTCTTGAACGCGGCGATCGAATCGGCCTCGTCGCGCAGGAAACGGTTGTATGCACCGAGGTCGAACACCGATTCCTCGATCTTCAGCCCGGCGCGCCCCGCGACGAAATCCGCGCGCAGTTCCGCCAGTTCCGCCTCGCTGACTTCGTAGAAGCGAATCTCGTCGAAGAAGCGCAGCAGCCACGGCTTGCCGGCTTCGAACTCGCGGGTGGTGCGGTGGCGGTTCCACATCTGGACGGTGCGGCCGACAAACTGGTACCCGCCCGGCCCCTCCATCCCGTACACGCACAGATACGCGCCGCCGATGCCGACCGCGTTCTCCGGCGTCCAGGTGCGCGCGGGGTTGTATTTCGTGGTGACGAGCCGGTGGCGCGGATCGATCGGCGTCGCGACCGGCGCACCGAGGTACACGTCGCCGAGCCCCATCACGAGATAACGGGCGTCGAACACGATGCGCTTCACGTCGTCGATGCCGGCCAGGCCGTTGATCCGCCTGATGAACTCGATATTGCTCGGGCACCACGGCGCGTCGGGCCGCACCGACTGCATGTAGCGCTCGATCGCGACCCGCGTCGACGGGTCGTCCCACGACAGCGGCAGATGCACGATGCGGTTCGGCACGCGCATGTCGGCGACTTCCGGCAGTTCGCGCTCGGCCGCCTGCAGATGCGCGAGCAGCGTGTCGAGCGGCAAGGTCCGCGCGTCGAACTGCACCTGCAGCGAACGGATGCCCGGCGTCAGGTCGAGCATGCCGGGCAGACGGTGCGCGTCGAGCCAGCACATCAGCGCATGCACGCGAAAACGCAGGTTCAGGTCGAGCACGAGCGGCCCGTATTCCACCAGCACGTTGCGGTCGCCCGAGCGCCGGTAGACGACGCCGAGGCCGCCGCCGGCCGCCGGGTCGCGATGCAGCACGCAGTCGTCCGGCACGCCGGTGGGTGCCGGACGCGCAACCACCGTGTCGGCGGAAAGCTTGGTCGACACACGGGCGCGCACGAACTGCACCGTATCGCCCGGCCGCAGTTGCCCGAGCTTCCACAACTCGTCATGCACGACCGTCACCGGACACACGAAGCCGCCGAGGCTCGGGCCGTCCGGGCCCAGGATCACCGGCATGTCGCCGGTGAAATCGACCGCGCCGATCGCGTACGCGTTGTCGTGGATGTTCGACGGATGCAGGCCGGCTTCGCCGCCGTCCGCGCGTGCCCACTGCGGCTTCGGGCCGATCAGCCGGATGCCGGTGCGGCTGGAGTTGTAATGGACCGTCCACTGCGTGCCGTACAGCATCGCGATGTCGTCCGGCGTGAAGAAATCCGGCGCACCGTGCGGGCCGTCGAGCACGCCGAGGGTCCACGCGTGCGTCAGCGCGGGGATGTCCGCGGCGACCAGCGTGGCGCCCGCGTCGCCGCGCCCGGCTGCCGCATCCAGATGCAGCACGTCGCCCTTGCGCAGCGCCCGCCCCGCATGGCCGCCGAACTGGCCGAGCGTGAAAGTCGCCTTGCTGCCGAGATAGTCGGGCACCTGCAGCCCGCCTTTCACGGCCAGGCACGCGCGCACGCCGGCGCCCGTCACGCCGCCCAGCTTCAGCACCGCGCCGGGCCGCGCGCGCAGCACCTGCCAGAACGGCGCAGGTGCGCCATCGAGCGATGCCGCGAGCGGTGCGCCGCCGAGCACGAAGAGCGTCTCGGCGTTGAAGCGCAGCGTCGCGCCGACCATCGTGAATTCCAGCCCCGCCGCGTCGCGCGCGTTGCCGAGCAGCGTGTTCGCAAGCGCGAACGCGCGATCGTCCATCGGCCCGGACGGCGGCACGCCGACGTTCCAGTAGCCGATGCGCCCGGGCGCCTGCTGCACGGTGGTCTGCACGCCGCCGTCGAGCACGTCGATCGTGTGCGGTGCGAACGCGAAGCGCGACAGGAAGGCGGTCGTCGACGCGCCGCGCGCGAACGTGTCCGAACCGGCAATCGCGCGCAGATAGTCGAGGTTGGTTTCGATGCCGTACAGTTCCGTGCGCGCCAGTGCGCGCTGCAGCGCGGCCAGCGCGTCGCGGCGCGTCTCGCCATGCACGATCAGCTTCGCGAGCAGCGGATCGTAATACGCGCTGATCTCGGTGCCCGCCTCGATCCATCCGTCGACGCGCACGTCGTCCGGAAACGCGACGTGCGTCAGCAGTCCCGCGCTCGGCAGGAACTGCTTGTGCGGATCCTCCGCATACAGCCGCACCTGGATGCTCGCGCCGCGCGGTGCAACGGCGAGCGTGTCGAGCGGCGGCAGGTCGCCCTCCGCCTGCTGGATCATCCATTCCACGAGATCGATGCCCGTCACCGCCTCGGTCACGCAATGCTCGACCTGCAGCCGCGTGTTCACCTCGAGGAAATAGAACTGGCGCGTCGTCGCGTCGAACACGAACTCGACCGTGCCGGCCGACGCATAGCCGACCGCACGGGCAAGCCGCACCGCGCTCGCGTGCAACGCGGCACGCTCTTCAGCGGTCAGGCCCGGTGCAGGCGTTTCCTCGATCACTTTCTGGTTGCGGCGCTGCACCGAGCAATCGCGCTCGCCGAGCGCGATCGCATCGCCACGGCCGTCGCCGAAGATCTGCACTTCGATGTGCCGCGCGTGCTCGACGAACTTCTCGAGATACACGCCCGCATGCGCGAAGTTCGCGGCGCCGAGCCGCACGACGGAATCGAACGCCGCTTCGAGCTGCGCGGCGTCGCGACACAGGGACATGCCGATCCCGCCGCCGCCCGCGGTGCTTTTCAGCATCACCGGATAGCCGATTGCGTCGGCTTCCGCGAGCGCCGTCCGTGCATCGTCGAGCAGGCCCGTGCCCGGCAGCAGCGCGACGCCCTGCGCGGCGGCGAGTTCGCGCGCGGTGTGCTTGAGCCCGAACGCGCGCATCTGGTCGCCGCGCGGCCCGATGAAGCGCAGGCCCGCGGCTTCGCATGCGTCGGCGAAACCGGCGTGCTCGGACAGGAAGCCGTAGCCGGGATGCACGGCTTGCGCGCCCGTCTCGCGTGCGGCGGCGAGAATCGCCGCGACGTTCAGGTAGCTGTCCGCCGCCGGCGCGGGGCCGACCCGCACGGCTTCGTCGGCGAGCGCCACATGGCGCGCATCGCGATCGGCGTCGGAGTAGATCGCGACTGACGCGATTCCGAGCCGCTTCAGCGTGCGGATCACGCGGCACGCGATTTCGCCGCGGTTCGCGACGAGGACTTTCGTGAATCTCATGTTGCCTCCCGCCGGGCCGCCCCAAGGGGCGTAGCGGGGAATTCGCGGAGCATCGCTCCGCGCCCGCGCAGCCGGCCGGCTTTGCAAAGCCGGCCGTGGACGGCAACCGCCCCCTTGGGGGGCAGCGAACAATAGTGAGCGTGGGGGTCGTTCATTCAGCCTCCCAGATCGTGAGGCGCACCGGCGTCGGGTTGTACCCGTTGCACGGATTGTTGAGCTGCGGGCAGTTCGAGATCAGCACCGTGACGTCCATCTCCGCGCGCATCTCGACGTACTTGCCCGGTGCGGAAATGCCGTCCTCGAAGGTCAGCCCGCCGAGCGGCGTGACGGGCACGTTCATGAAGAAGTTGACGTTGCCGACCAGGTCGCGCTTGGTGAGCCGCGCGCCCGCGCCGCACGTGCAGTGCGTGATCGCGTTGAGGAAGCTGTCGCGGCAGTTGTGCATGTGCCGCTTGTCGAGCGCATAGCGTACGGTGTTGCTCTCGGCCGCGCACGCGCCGCCGAGCGTGTCGTGGCGGCCGCAGGTATCGGCGACGATCGTCACCATCGGGTTGCCCCGGCTCGACAGCAGCACGCTGCCCGCGCTCAGGTACAGGTTGCGCTGGGCGCGGATGGTGTCCTGCGCGCTGTAGCGCTCCTCGGGGTCGTCGGACCGGTAGAACAGCGTGTCGACGGCCTGGTTGCCTTCGAGGTCGAGGATGCGGAAGACCTGCCCGCGCTTCAGGTCGTGCAGCCACGGTTCGCCCGCGTTCAATGTGGTGTCGTGAATGGCATCGCGCGGGTCGAGACGGCTTTCGATGATCGGCATGGCTCGGCGCTCCTTACGCAAACAGGCGATCGGTGTTGGCGAAGCCGCGCACGTTCTCGGCGCACGCGCGGCGGCACGGGTCGTCTTCGGGCGCGGCCCCGTCTGCCGGATACGCGCGGTACGCGATCAGCTTCACGGCCTTCGGCGCGTAGTCGGGGTGCGGATCGAGCGGATGCGGCGCGGTCGAGAACGCCGCCAGCGTGTTCATCTCGAAGCGCAGGTCGACGGTGCTGCCGGCCGGCGAATGTCCGGCGACGAAATCGAGCGCGCCGTCGTCGCGCGTGTCGAGCTTGCTGAAGAAATTGACGTTCGCGACGAGGTCGCGCGCCGACAGCCCGTATTTCGCGAGTTCGAGCACGAGGCTGTCCCGGCCATTGCGGATCATCGCGTTGCGATCGGCCTGGTAAGACGTCGTGCCGTACTTGTGCGCGAACAGCCGCGCATCGCCGACGCCGCCGAGTGGGTCGTGCCAGCCGAGCGTGTCGGCCGTGATCGACGCGATCACACGCCCCATGTCGGTGTACAGCGCATGGCCGCGGGTGAGATGCGCGGTGTGCTGCGCCTTCAGCGTGTCGGCCATGTTGTAGCGTTCGAGCGGATCTTCCTGGCGATGAAACACGGCGGACAGATTCGCACCGCCGTCGACATCGACGACACGCAGCGCGAGACCGCGGCGCAGGATGCCGGACCAATGGGTTCCGGCGGGAATGAGCGTTTCCCACACGACGTGTGGCGGCGGGGCAAGGACGGCTTGGGGGCGCGGCGACATGGCGGCTCCGTGGTCGGTTGGACAAAAGGCGTGAGAGGGCGACCGAACGACATCGCGACCTCCCGGGCTTTTATCCCTCCGTGGAGCCTCGCCGTTTCCTCGAAGCGAGGAGAAGACAAGACCGGATTGCTCTCGGACCAGCCATCGCGCGGCGCGAACGCCGCACGACCGGAACCCTAGCGATCCTGAAGATGATGCAAATTGCTTCGCACCTCTCGGGCACGGAATAAGCGAGTTGCGTGCCAGCGTGCGAGGAATCGCCGTGCCACGCGGCTTTCCGGCGTGCGCGCGCTGACGGACACCGCACCGGATGCGGATCGCCGCCCTCGCGGCGGGCGTGCCGCGCACCATGCGAACGCGCGGCCGCACCGGCGCAGTGCGCGCCGAGCCGGCCTGCACGACACGACCGGTGATGGCATGGGCATTGCTCGATGCATGCACCTTCACTCGATACGCGACACCTCATGAACAAGCTCGACCTGCTCCGGCGCGCGCTGAGCGCGCTCTTCTCCGCCCGCTTCATCGAACTGCAGCGCAGGTCGCGCCGCCCCTGAGCCGCCCCGCCGCGTGCCGTTGGCACGCTTCTCGCTCGGCATGACGCCGAGAGGTGCGGCGGCGTCGCATCTTAGGGGTGCTAGGGTTCCGGTTCATCGAACGTCTGGTCCGAGAGCAGCCCGGCGCGGGTGCGTCCGATCGCGAGACCGGACGCGCACGCGCTACACGGCGGGACAAAAGCCCGGGAGATTGGCGATGGCAACGGCCGTCGCGCCTCTCCGTGGCCGCTTCATTCGTTCCGCATCCGCAGGAACCGGCCACGCGGCCGGACCGCGCACGAGCACGGTCCGTATCGACGATCCCGATCCCGGTCTCCTGGAGAAAACGATGACCCGCCCCGCCCTGGTGCTCCGCCGCCTGCTGTCCCGCCGTTCCGTCCGTCACGCCTTGGGCGCCGCCGCCGCGGCCGCCACGCTCCTCATGACGCCCGCCGCGCACGCGGCAGCGCCGCTCAAGATCGGCTACAGCGACTGGCCCGGCTGGGTCGCGTTCCAGGTCGCACTCGACAAAGGCTGGTTCAAGGAAGCCGGTGTCGACGTCGATTTCGAATGGTTCGATTACTCGGCATCGCTCGACGCGTTTTCGGCAGGCAAGCTCGACGCGGTCGCGGCGACGAACGGCGACGCGCTCGTCACGGGCTCGGCCGGCGCGAAGAACGTGATGATCCTGCTCACCGACTATTCCGCCGGCAACGACATGATCGTCGCCAAGCCGCCGCTGCGCAGCGTCGAGGCGCTGAAGGGCAAGAAGGTCGGCGTCGAACTCGGCCTCGTCGATCACCTGCTGCTCGAAACCGCGCTGCAGAAGCACGGGCTGAAGGACGGCGACGTGACGCTCGTGAATGCGAAAACCAACGAACTGCCCCAAGTGCTCGGCTCGTCGACGGACATCGCCGCGGTGGCCGCCTGGCAGCCGAACGCGGGCGAGGCGTTGAAGCGCGCACCGGGCGCACGTGCGATCTTCACGTCGGCGGACGCGCCGGGGCTGATCTACGACGCGATCACGGTCGCGCCGGCCAGCCTCGCCGCGCGCCGCGCCGACTGGGCCAAGGTGATCAAGGTCTGGTACCGCTGCGTCGCCTACATCAACGATCCGAAAACGCAGGCCGACGCGGTCCGGATCATGTCCGCACGCGTCGGGCTTGCGCCGGAGCAATACCTCCCGCTGCTGAAGGGGACGCACCTGCTCGACGAAGCCGCCGCGAAGCGCGCGTTCCGCAAGGGCGACGGGCTCGACTCGATCTACGGCTCGACGCGCAACGCGAATGCGTTCAACGTGCGCAACGGCGTATACAAGCAGTCGCAGGACATCGACGCGTATATCGATCCGCGCCTCGTGATGCCGCATTGACGGGCGCGGGGCCGGGCTTCGTGCGCCGGCCCCTCGCGCACACTCCCCCCACATCGCGGTCGCGTCAATACGCGGCCGCCGCTTGACCCTCTCTGCGCCCCCACTTCGCCGCGATTCCACGCGATTTTGCAGAGGACCTTTCCTGTGCAACGCCTTAATCGACCGCCATACGATCTCCAATAATGGCCGCTCGATCCGCCGGCCGCCGGGCCGGAAAAACGATAAAAACTCCTATGCATTCCTACAAGATGAACCAGCACGCCAGCACTCGACTCGCGGGGACCGCCATTGCCACCTGCCTGACCGCCCTCGCGTCAGGCGGAGTACACGCACAGAGCAGCGTGACGCTGTACGGCCTGATCGACACGTCGATCACCTACGCGACCAACCAGCGCACGCACGGCGCCGGCTCGCCGGGCAGCGGTGCCGTCGCGATGACGAGCGGCGCACTGAACGCGTCGCGCTGGGGGCTGCGCGGCCGCGAGGATCTGGGCGGCGGGACGGCCGCGGTCTTCACGCTCGAGAACGGCTTCTCGGGCACCACCGGCGCACTGTCGCAGAAAGGCGTCGACCTGTTCGGCCGCCAGGCATGGATCGGCCTGAGCTCGAAAACGGCCGGCACGCTCACGTTCGGCCGCCAGTACGACCTGATCCTCGATTTCGTGACGCCGCTCGGCGCGTCCGGCCCCGGCTGGGGCGGCAACCTCGCGGTGCATCCGTACGACAACGACGATTCGAACCGCAACCTCCGCATCAACCACGCGGTGAAGTACACGAGCCCGACGTACCGCGGGCTGACGTTCGGCGCGATGTTCGGGTTCTCGAACACGGCCGGACAGTTCTCCAATAACGCGGCATGGAGCACGGGCGTGTCGTACGCGAACGGTCCGCTGAAGCTCGGCGCCGGCTACCTGAAGATCAGCCGCGACCGCAATGCGCCGAACCCGAACGGCGCGCTCAGCACGGTCGACGGCTCGGCGACGATCACCGGCGGCAACCAGCAGATCTGGGCCGCGGCCGGCCGCTATGCATTCGGGCCGCATTCGGTCGGCGCCGCGTGGTCGCACTCGACCACCGACGGCGTGACGGGCGTGCTCCAGGGCGGCGGCATCGCGCCGCTGAAGGGCGAATCGCTGGTGTTCGACAACTTCTCGATCGACGGGCGCTACGTCGTCACGCGGGCGTTGAGCCTCTCGGCCGCCTACACGTACACGATGGGCCGCTTCGACACGCGCACCGGCCAGACGCGCCCGAAATGGAACCAGGTCGTGGCGCAGGCCGACTATGCGCTGTCGAAGCGCACCGATGCGTATCTCGAAGGCGTCTACCAGAGCGTGAGCGGCGGCAACGGCCATCCCGCATTCAACGCGACCGTCTGGACGCTGACGCCGTCGGCGAACAGCAACCAGGTCGTCGTCGCACTGGGGCTGCGGCACAAGTTCTGACGATGCAAGACGGAGCGGTGCAGCGCAACGCAACGCGGCTGCGCCGACGGACGTATCAGGCAAGCGTTCCAGCACCGCCCGATCGTCATGCCCCGAACCGAAAAGGCCGCGCCCGTGCGCGGTCTTTTCACTGTGACGGCGCCCGCACGGCAGCAAGAATGCCGCCCGGACTGTCGCATCGGCGCAAAAAAATGCGGAGAAACTGGTCACGCTGTGACATTTTTCCTAATCTGTTTGCAGCGACGCCGAGATTTGGCGTTCCGGTCGCGACACTCTTTCATATGGCGCACCACCGGCTTACGAACGTGCTTCACGTCGTGCGTGCCGGGCCTTTCGCGCCATGCCGGCCGGATACGGGCGTGCCGGTCGCACGCCCCACGCGTTCAACGCAGTCAACCGCTGGAGACGAACGATGAGCAAAACGAACCGATTTGCGGTCCTGGCAACCTTCGCGCTGCTGGCCGGTTGCCACCATGCGGCGAAGACGCCCGAGAATGCCGGCACGGCGCCGACACCCTCGAGCGAAGCCGTCGCAACGGTGACGGCCGACGATCTCGATAATCCGAACAGCCCGCTCGCGAAGCGCAGCATCTACTTCGATTTCGACCAGTACTCCGTCAAGCCCGAATTCCAGTCGCTGCTGCAGGCGCATGCCGACTATCTGCGCAGCCATCCGGCGCGGCACGTGCTGATCCAGGGCAACACCGACGAACGCGGCACGTCCGAATACAACCTCGCGCTCGGCCAACGCCGCTCGCAGGCCGTGATGAGCGGGCTCGAAACGCTCGGTGTGCCGGCCACGCAACTCGAGGCGGTCAGCCTCGGCAAGGAAAAGCCGGTTGCGCTCGGCCACGACGAGGATTCCTGGGCGCAGAATCGCCGCGCCGATCTCGTCTATCGTTGATCGCGGGCCGCCGCGACGGCGGCCTCCGCTTCAGGCACAGCATGGCAGCCCGCAGGCCGCAGAAGCGGCTGCGCGGCGCCGCCTGATTCGTACGATGCGCGCAAGCGATCGACACGCAGGCGGCCGATCACATACCGCTTCGCGTTCAACGCCGACGTTCGAGCCGGCGATGCAGCCAGTGCGACATCAGCGCCGACGCCACGATCGCATTGAGCGTGGCGCCCGCCGTGAGGGAGCGGGACGTGTCGCTCTTCGCCAGGCCATTCACGAGTTCGACGAAGCCGATCATCGCGCCTGCCCCGACGACCATCCCCAGCAGCACGAACCAGCGCCGCCGGATCCGCGTGCCGATTGCACCCATGATGCCGCCCGTCACGGCCGCAGGCACGAAATAGCCGAACAGGAACGACGCGAAGAAGATCAGCGGCACCATGCTGGCGCTGACCTTCAGTACCTCCCACGACGGACCGTCGATCAACGACCACGCGATCAGCATCACGGCCGGCCAGACGAGCGATGCGACCAGCGGGCCACCGACGGCAAACGACATGCAGCCGAACACGATGGGATGGGACAGCCGCGACGGCAGACGTTCTGCGGTAGCACTCATGTTCTTTGTAGTCGGAATCGGAATGGCGGCTGCCGGAGTGTACCAAGACACGGCAAGATGCCTCCGGTCTGCCCCTTCGCGTTCAACAATCCACAAAATGCATGGAATAAACCGCCCGCCCGAAACGTTTCATGTTCCGTCAGCACGCAGACGCGCGGTTCAAGCGAACCGGCCTTTCCAGCGTCCCGCGCGTGGCAAGGAGGCGGACATGAAATCGGCAAGGTGGGCCGCGGCGCTGATCGCCGCGCTGGTGCTCGTGCTGTCGGCGGGATGCATGTCATCGGGGAGTGGCCCTGCGCAGGGACCGGGCATGAGCCGGTATGGCGGTAGCGGCTCGGGAGGCAGCGGAGGCGGAGGCGGCAGCGGCTACTGAAGCGCCGCCGAAAAAATCGGACGACGCGTCGCGCGCGAGCACCGGAAACCGGCTGACTCCCGCGCGACGCCCCGCCCTGCGGCACGACTTAACGCATGGCCTTCACGTCGGCCGGCGTGACGCTCGCGGGCTGGCCGCCCCACGTCGCACGCAGGTAGTTCGCGAGCTGCGCGAGTTCGTCGTCGCTCAGCGTGTGCGCGAAACCGGGCATCGGCTGCAGGTTCTCGAACCCGGCAAACTTCTGCTCGCCGATGCCGTCGAGCATCGCGACCAGCAGGTTGCGCGGGTCGCCCTGGCGCACCGTCGAATTGCCGTTCATCGGCACCGCCACGTGCGGCTTGCCTTCACCGTTGAAGCCGTGGCAACCCGCGCAGACCGCGAGATACACCGAGCGGCCGGCCGCGAGCTGCGCGGCGTCGGCCGACACCGGCTTCACCGGTTGCGGCGCGGGCGGCGTATCGCCGAGCAGGTACACGGACAGCGCGCGCAGGTCGTCCTTCGTCATGGTCTGGGTGCTCAGATGCACGACCGGGTACATCTCGCCGAACGCCGAGCCTTGCGGCGCGATGCCGACGCCGAAGAACGTCTGCAGGTCGGCGCCCGTCCAGCCGCGCGCGGCGAGACCGGCCGGCGTGATGTCGGGCGCGGCCACGCGGCCGAGCGCGGCGCCGGCGAACGGCTTCGCGCTGTCGAGCTGGCCCGTGAACGCGCGCGGCGTATGGCATTCCGCGCAATGGCCGAGCGCACCCGCCAGATAGCGGCCGCGCTGCCAGTCGGCGGACTGGCCGGTCGACGCATCGGGCAGGCTGTCCTTCAGGAACACCATGTCCCAGAAGACCATCCCGAAACGCAGGTTGTACGGGAACTTCAGCTCGTGCTCGCGGTTTTCCAGGGCGACCGGCTTGACGGTCTTCAGGTACGCGTACATCGCGTCGGAATCGGCGCGCGTGAGCTGACGGTACGACGTGTACGGCATCGACGGATACAGGCGCTTGCCCGGCGCCTTGCCGTCATGCAGCGCGGCGTAGAAATCGTCCGCGCTCCAGCTGCCGATCCCGTGATCCTTGTCGGGCGTGATGTTCGAGCCGTAGAACGTGCCGAACGGCGATTCGAGGGGCGCGCCGCCGGCGAACGGTGCGCCGTCCTTCGCGGTGTGGCACGCCGCGCAGTCGGCGGCCTTGACGAGGTAGCGGCCGCGCGCGATCGGGTCGGCACCCGGTGCGCCGGAAGCCGCGTTCGAGGCCGGTGCGTCGTGGCCGCCGCATGCGGCGAGCAGCAACGCGCAGGCGGCCGCGAGCGCGGGCAAGCCCGCAGCCCGCGCGACACGATGAGCGAATGTGCGTTTCATGCGGCGTCCTTCACGAGTCCCGGCGTCGTCAGCACCACGTCCTTGACGGCTTCGTAGTAGCGGACATAGCCCGTGCAGCGGCAGAGGTGCGCATCGAGCGCCTCGGTGATCGTGCGCTCGACGTCGGCCTTCGCGATCGGCTCGCGCTTCAGGCGTTCGATCAGCACGGTCGCCGCGTTGACGAAGCCCGGCGTGCAGTAGCCGCACTGGAAGCTGAAGTGCTCGAGGAACTTCTGCTGGATCGGCGACAGCTCGACCACTTCGCCCGCTTCGTTGCGCTTCGCGTGGCCTTCGATCGTGCGGATCGAGCGGCCGTGGAAGAAGTGCGCGCCGGTGATGCAGGTGCGCATTTCCTCGCTCGTGCCGTCCGGCTTGTCGACGATCACGACGCACGCGTGGCAGATGCCCTGCCCGCAGCCGAGCCGCGAACCGGTGAGGCCCGCGTATTCGTGCAGGAACTCGATCATCATCAGCCCTTCCGGCACCTGCATCGGGCCGACGGACTTGCCGTTGATATTGATCGACAGCGGTTTCGACTGGAACCGGACGAGCGGACGCTCGACGGCAGCCGGTGCCGAAGCCGGCACGGCCGCGGCCGGGGCCGATGCCGGTGCGGCCGAAGCCGCGCTCGGCGCGGAAGCGCCGGTCGCAGCGGCGCTGGCGCTCGCGGCCGTAGCCGCGGTTTGGGCGGTCGTCATGCGAGCACCTCCTGAATCTTTTGCGGGGTCACCGGCAGGTCGGTGAAACGATGGCCGATCGCGTGCGCGATGCCGTTCACGATCGCGCCGACGACGGGAATCATCACCACTTCGGCGACGCCCTTCGGCGGATCGGTCTCGGACAGCGGCGGCAGCACGTCGCCCGTCTGCGTCCAGACGGCGACGTCGGACGCGCGCGGCAGCTGGTAACGGTTGAAGTTCCACGTGCCGTTGCCGGGGCCGTCTTCATAGAGCGGCAGGTACTCGTGCAGCGCGTGGCCGATCCCCATCGCGAGACCACCCTGCAACTGGCCCGACACGAGCTGCGGCGAAATCTGGTTGCCGCATTCCATGATCGAGTGGTGCGTGAGCAGCTCGACCTTGCCGGTCGCTTCGTGCACGGCCAGCTCGACCAGCGTGCCGACTGCCGTGTAGTACGTGACGGCCGCGTTGTTGCGGCTCGTCGGCGGAATGAACACGCGCTTGCGATCCAGCACGCGGTAGCCGTTCGCGGTCGGCGCCAGCGTGCCGCGCATCGTGGTCGCGCCGGCCGGTGCGGCGGTGCCGGGCACCGGGCCGTTGTCGCCCGTCTTCGGCGCGCCGACACGCAGCGACAGCCCGTCGATCGGCAGGCGCTCGACCGTGCCGCCCACTTCGAACTCGGCGTCGGCCCACTGCCAGCGGTTGAACACGTGCACGACGGCGCCGGTCGGCAGGCCGAGCGCATGGGCCTGCTTCGCGAGCTGCTCGAACGACAGCGGCTCGAGGCCGTCGGCGGTCAGCTTGCCGTCGACCCAGCGCGCGTCCTCGATGCGGATCGTGTACGGCGCGGCCTGGCCGCCGCCGAGGCCGCGCGTCCAGATCGACATCGCCGCCGGCCACAGGCCGTAGCGGAACACCGCGCGCGCGGCTTCGCGCGTGCTGTGCGTGAAGTAGTACGCGGAGTTCGTCGCGCTCGACGGCGACGCATAGCTCGGCGACCAGCGCGGGTTCGCGCTCAGGCGATCCTGGTCGGCCTGCGACATGAGGTACGGATCGCCGCTGGTCTCGACCGGCAGGTCCGGCCATTCGGTCACGGCCACGCGCACGTCAGTTGCCGGACGGCCCAGCCATTTCGCGACCGCGACGGCCTGCGACGTCGACATCCCGGTGCCGATCTCGGCCGCCGTGTGCTGCAGCGAGACCTTGCCGTTCTCGTCGAATTCGACCTTCGCGAACGACGCTTCCGCGCCCGTGCCGAAATCCTTCTGCACGCACGCGAAGCCGACGCCGTAGCGCTTGCCCGGATGCGCGGCCTCGTATTCGGCCTTGCGCGCGGCGCGGCGCGTCCACAGCGGATGCTGCTTCGAGCGCTCGAGCACCTCGTCGACGCGCAGCGCGCCGGCGGGAATCGCCCCCTGCGTGTTCTTCATCCCCGAGCGCAGCGCGTTGCGCAGGCGGAAATCGATCGGGTCGATGTTCAGCTGCGCGGCGATCTCGTCGACCGCCATCTCGGTCGCCGCCATGCTCTGCAGCGTGCCGTAGCCGCGTGCGGAACCGGCATCGATCGCGCGCGACGCGATCGCGACCGCGGCCAGGTCGCTCTTCGGGAAGTAATAGATCGATTGCGCGGCCGTCGCGCCCACCATCGCCACCGACGGCGAGAAGTTCGAGCGCCCGCCGCCGTTCGCCTCGAAGTCGCCCTTGAACGACTGCAGCAGGCCCGTGTTGCGGTCCACCGCGATCCGGTAATGCATCTTGAACGCGTGACGCTTCAGCGACGTCTGGAACTGCTCGTAGCGGTCGTTCGCGAAACGCACCGGGCGGCCGTCCGCGTACAGCGCGCAGACGAGGCCGTAGAACGGCACGTTGAAGTGATCCTTGGAACCGTAGCCGACCGTGTAGCACGGATGCACGAACAGCTTCTTCACCGGGAAGCGGCACTTCGCGACCATCGCGGCCGCGTTCTCCGCCACTTCGAGCGGCGACTGGGTCGGCACGACGAGATGCAGCGACTGCGTCGGGGTGTCGTACCAGCAGTTCGCGTTGTCCGGTTCGAGCGCGGACGTGTCGACCGACTGCGTGTTGTACTCGCGGTCGAACACGAGCCAGTCGGCCGACGGATGGTCGAGCTCGCTGGCGATCTGCCCGGCGAGGAACATGCCCTGCTCGTCGAGCTTGCCGTGCTCCTTGCCGTCCGGCCACACCGGCAGGTGCTTGCGCATCATGCTCGGGAAGATCGGCGCGTCCTTCAGGCTCGAATAGACGTCGTCGTCATAGGCCGTCTTGCCGCCCACGCGCACATAGCGGAAGGTGCCCCACGGATCGCGCTCGAGCGGGCCCGTGACCGCGCCGTAGCGGATCACGTCGTCGCGGAACTTGAGCGCGTTCTTCGCGAAGCGGAAGCGCGCGAAGTCGTGATAGATGAGGATCGCGACCGCATGGCCGAGATACGCGGGCGTCTTGCCGGCCGGCAGCAGCATGTCGTCGCCGTAGAACGTCGGGAACGCGACGCCGTCGCGCACGAGATCGTCGGCCGTGACCACGCGGTCCGGCTTCAGGTCGTCGCCGAGCAGCGACAGGTCGAAGCCTTCGTAGGTGCGGTCGGCCTGCGTGACGCGCAGGATCAGCGCATGCGACTGCTGCTGCGGCCAGTGCGGCATGTCGGCGGCGCGCACGTCCCGGGCGAACACTTTCGAGCCGGTGACCTTCGCGATGCCGTCGATGCGGAATTGGGGGATGCCGGTGACGCTATCCCATTTGACGGGGGTGAGGAGTTTTTCTTCGAAGAGCGCCGCGAATGCGCGGCTGCCCAGGGGCGCGACATACACCGCGACACCCGCCAGCACGCTGGCTTTCAGAAAACCCCGCCGTGACAGGCCGTGGTTTTTCATTTGGGGGGAACCTCCTGATGCGGCTCGGACGGCGATCGGGTGTCGCGACGTTCGGAGCGGCGCGCATTCTGGCATTGTTTTAGATATATCGCCTATAGTATTTCTCGCATGAAATACTTATTGAATTTCTTATAACGGTATTCAGCCGGGCTGCGGCAGCCGGTCGCGGGTGTCGATTCGACCGCGTCGCGCGCCCGTTTGCAGCGGCCCGCCGTGCACGGTGACCGGTCTCCTGCGGGTCGCCGAGCTGCATTCCGTTCGCCACGATGCTGCCCCGGCGCCGGCGAATGCGCAAGCCATTCGCGGGCGTGGTTTACGACGAGTGGCCGGCGCGGCGAGCGGTGCCGCTGGCCTCCCCGGGCATCCACCCGGGCTATCCGCGCCGCCCGCGTTTCATGGTAATGTCGTGCGCATCCGGCCTGGCCGGGCGCCCGCCATGTGCCGTGCGGGCGCCGCCAGCCATCGCGACATCACGCGACATCGTGTCGAGGTTAACAACCATGGCAGTCAGGGCATCTCTCCTGCACTCCGTTCTCGCCACTCCCCCCTCCGGCAACCACCGTGTGACGGCCGCGCTGCGCCCGTCGATGCTCGTTACGCTGTTCGAAGACGTCCGACCGATGGCGCTCTCCGGGCTCGCGAGCGGCTTCGTCGCGGCCGTCGCGCTGATCCGGCTGCAGCAGCTGTGGTGCCTCGCGTGGCTGATCGCCGACGTCGGCCTCCTCATCACGCGGCTCTCGATCGCGCGCGCGTACACCGTTCAACGCAACGCCGGCGACGACCGTGCCGAATACTGGGCGTTGCGCTATGCGCCTGTGTCGCTCGTCGCGTGCTTCGTGCTCGGCCTCGGCGTGATGGGCTGCGTGCAGGCCGTCGACGTCGAGCTCGGCACGCTGTCGGTGATGGTCGCGGGCGGCGTGTTCGGCGGAATCGCGTCGCGCAATTCGGCGCTGCCGCGGCTCGCGATGATGCAGGTCGCGCTCGGCGTGCTGCCGATCGGCGTCGGTGCGCTGCTGGCCCACCGGTCGGGCGCGTGGCTGCTGCTGCCGCCGCTCGCGATCTATCTCGCCGCGATGCGCACGGTCGTCCAGCGTCACTATCGCGTGCTCGTCGCGCTGATCGCCGCGCGCCAGCGCAACGCCGAACTCGTCGCGCGCTTCGACGCCGCGCTCACTTACATGCCGCACGGCCTGTGCATGATCGACGGCGAGCGCCGCGTGATCGTCGCGAACCGGCGCACCGCGCAACTGTTCGGCTCGCCGCGCGAAATCATGCTCGATACGCCGTTGCCCGCCGTCGTCGCGGCGCTCGGCGCGAACGACGCGACCGATCCCGGCGGCGCCATTCTCGCCGCGCAGTGCGAACTCTGGCTGGCCTGCGACGAACCCGCGCCGCTCGACGTCGTGCTCGCCGACGGCCGCCAGCTCGAACTGACGCGCCACCGCGTGCCCGACGGCAACGCGGTGATCATCGTCGAGGATGTCACAGCGCGGCGCCGGACCGAGCAGCACATCCGGCATCTCGCGCGGCACGATGCGCTGACGGGCTTGCCGAACCGTCATGAACTGCATGCCGAGCTCAAGCGGATGCTCGCGCGCCGGCCGCGCGCGCCGGGCCCCGCGCTCGCCGTCATGTATCTCGACCTCGACGGCTTCAAGGCGATCAACGACCGGTTCGGTCACCAGGCCGGTGACGACGTGCTCACGCAGGTCGCCGTGCGGCTCGGCAAGACGCTGTCGTCCGGCGAGCTGGCGGCCCGCATCGGCGGCGACGAGTTCGTGGTCGCGATCGACGATACGACGATGCACACGTGCTCGCTCCTCGCCGCGCGCATCATCCGGCAGATCTCGGCGCCGTACACGCTGTCGATCGGCGAGACCGTGAGCCTCGGGATCAGCATCGGCATCGCGCTCGACGACGGGCACGGCTCTCCCGACGAACTGATCCGGCAGGCCGACAGCGCGCTGTACGACGCGAAGTCCGCAGGCAAGGGCATCTATCGTTTCTATTCGAGCGGCAGCAGCCGGGTCACGCCGGTCACCGCGAGCTGACCCGGCTGCGCCACCCGCTTTCCCCCGCCTCCGCCTCCTCCCGACGATTCAATTCCGCAACGCTTTGCGTGGCCGCACGTGTCGTCGCGCGTTCGCGTGTCACGTGACGTGTTCCGTAACATCGCCGCCCGCCACCCGTCACGTTGGCTGCAGAAGCCGGCACGATCGACGCAGCGCAAGGCGTTTCAAGCCTGGCACTCTTATTGCTCCCTGTCAGGGAAACAGGTTGTCAGGGAGACCCAACATGAATACCGTCGAAGTCCTCAGCCGCAGCGAAACCATCGACGCACTGGACGTGATCGACGGCGAATCGCTGATCCGCCGGCTCGTGTCCGAAAGCCGCATGCCGGCCGCCCGCGAGGCCCGATGCGTCGACAATCCGCCGCTGACGCTGTACGGCGCATTTCGCCAGGGCATCGCCGATCACGGCGCACGCCGCGGGAATCCGTATCGCGCCGGCAGCCGTTTCTGGGCGCTGTGGGAAGAAGGACGTCTCGAAGCTGAAACATCGGGCCGGTAACGCGGTTGCGCGCGCCGGCCCTGTCGCGGCAAGGGGCCGGCGCGAAACATCCCGCCCGAATGCAGCCGGCCGACCTGCCGGCATGCGTTCATCGCTGCAACATCGCACGGGGCCTCGCGTATCGGCTGTGCAACGCGCCGTACGCATGATCCATGCGCGTGCCGGTTGATGGTGTTCGGCGTTGCACGCGTCGGGCCCGGCGCGCGGCGGTCGTTTCCCGATAAGATGGCGAATTCCGTTCATCGAACGATGCCGCCATGACCGCCTCTTCCTCGCACCGCAATCCCATCCACTGCGAAATCGATCTCGACGCACAAGGCAAGCACGCGGGCTACCTGCGGCTGCCGCATTCCGTCCACCGCTCGGCGTACGGCTGGCTGCCGATCCCGATCGCGTCGATCCGCAACGGCGACGGCCCGGTCGCGCTCGTGATGGCCGGCAATCACGGCGACGAGTACGAAGGCCAGATCATCGTGTCGCAACTGATGCGCGAGATCGAGCCCGAGATGGTCAGCGGGCAACTGATCCTGCTGCCGATGGCGAATTTCCCGGCGGCGGATGCCGGCCTGCGCGTGTCGCCGCTCGACGAAGGCAACCTGAACCGCAGTTTCCCCGGTGATCCGACCGGCACGCCGACGCAGATGATCGCCCACTACATCGAGCACGCGCTGCTGTCGCGCGCGGAGTATCTGGTCGACCTGCACTCGGGCGGCAGCTCGCTGCTGTACCAGGGCGGCAACATGCTCGCGATCGATCCGCTCGACGCCGACGAAGCCGCGAAGCTCAACGGGCTGCTGGTCGCGTTCGGGCTGGACAATGCGCTGCTGCACGCGCCGAATCCCGTGCATTCGGCGTCGGCCGCGCGCCGGCAAGGCGCGATCTCGATCGTGACCGAACTCGGCGGCGCGGGCATGGCCGATCCGTCGTTGATCCGGATGGGCCGCCACGGGCTGCTGCACTACCTCGGCCATATCGGCCTGCTGCGCGGCACGCTCGTGCCCGATGCGCCACCCACCGTCACGCGCTTCATGCGCGTCGACGGCGAGCGCCACTTCGTCTACGCGTACGAGCGCGGGCTGTACGAGCCGCTCGTCGAACTCGGCGACCAGGTGAAGGCCGGGCAGCCGGCCGCGTGGGTGCATTTCCCCGATACGCCGCTGCGCGAGCCGGTGCTGCACCGCTTCAAGGGCGACGGCGAAGTGGTGTGCAAGCGCGTGCCCGCGCAGGTGCAGCGCGGCGATTGCCTGTTTCAGCTCGCGGAGTTGTCGGCGCCGCCAAGCATCGGCCAGACGGCCTAAATCCGGACCTCTCTCCTTTCCACGCTGTCTGCCAGTCATGGCGGACGGCATGCGCTCGCCATTAACCAACTTGACAAATTAACTTACTTGGTTATGATCGCAGATGGAAAAGAGAACGCCTCATTGCAAGCTGCTGCGCGTGAAAGCGCTCGTCGAATCCGGCAAGGTCCGGCTAACGGCGAGCGCGGTACTCGGCGCCGGCTATTGGGTTTCACGGAACGGGAGGCGCTCGGTGTCGTGCTGTCGCTGACCGATCTCGACTTCCACAAGAGTATGACGACGTACGCCGACCACACGATCTGGCAGGACGTCTACCGACCTTTCACGGTGCGCGGCGACGTGTACCTGAAACTGACGGTGATCGACGATGTGCTGATCGTGTCTTTCAAGGAGCGTTGAACATGAAGTGCCCTGCCTGCGGTGCCGCCAAGCTGGTCCGCGACACGCGAGACATCCCCTATACCTACAAGGGCCGGTCGACTGTCGTTCGCGATATCACCGGCGATTTCTGTCCGGCCTGCGGGGAATCGGTGCTGGATCTCGACGAGGCGACCCGTCTCGGCGAAGCGATCACCGAATTCAACAAGCAGGTGAACGCCACCCTCGTCGACCCGAAGTACATCGCGAAGGTGCGCAAGAAGCTGAAGCTGGACCAGCGCGAGGCGGCCGAGCTCTTCGGCGGCGGCGTCAATGCGTTCTCCCGTTACGAGACAGGCAAGACGAATCCGCCGCTTGCCCTCGTGAAATTGCTGAAGCTCCTGGATCGTCACCCCGATCTGCTCGCCGAAGTTCGCGCGGCATAGGCGCTCGCGCTTCAGGATCGCGCATGCGTCCGGCACACGCCTCGACGCATGCGCGATCCCCCGTCACCCCACCCCACTCCCGCTGCAAGCCTTCTGACGCTTCCCGCGAAATCCTTATCGAAATTGCTTCGTTCGCCTTTGCCGGCCGCGCCGCTAACGTGTTCAAAACGGCGGCGGCCCGCCCTCTGCATTCCGGCAGGATACGCACCGGCCGCCGCCATCACGACAACCGCGTCGCGATAACGGAACAGACCGGACGGGCCGCGTGCCCGCACCCCGCCAGGAACGTCCGCATCGCGCGCCCTTCGCGATGCCCATGGCCACGACCGACCGCATCATCGACACGACGCCGCTCGACGTCCGCGCGCAACCGCTGATCGACGCGCTGATCGACGAGTATTCGACCCGTTACCACGCCTATCGGCCCGACAGCCACGCGTCCGCCCGCGAAGAACTCGCACGCTACCCGGCCGAAGTGTTCGCGCCGCCCGAAGGCGCGTTCGTGCTGCTGCTGCGCGACGGCGAAACGATCGGCGGCGGCGCGTTCAAGCGCTACGACGAGCAGACCGCCGAGCTCAAACGCATCTGGACCCGCTCGGACCTGCGCCGCCAGGGCCTCGCCCGCGTGATCGTCGACGCGCTCGAACTGCGCGCCGCGCAGCAAGGCTATCGCCGCATCTACCTGACCACCGGTTTTCGCCAGCCCGAAGCATGGGCGCTGTACGACCGCACCGGCTATACGCGGCTGTTCGATGCGTCGATCGACCCCGAAGCGTATTTCCACCTGCGGTTCGGCAAGGATCTCGCCGATCCGTCGCGAACGTCGACGCTGGCCGACCTGTGGGCGCCCGTGCCCGAACCGGTGCTGTCGCGCTGACCGCGACGGCCCCCCGCTTCCCTCCGATTTCCGCTTGCCACCCCAGGACGCTTTCATGCAACGAGCCGTACCGCTTTCTTCCCGTGCCGTGCGCGCGCTGGCCGCCGCGCTGATCGGCCTGACCGCGTTCGCCGCAGCCGCGGCCGCCGCCACATTCGACCTGAGCCCCGAGCAGCGCGGCCGCCCGCGCGGCGTGGCCGATGCGGCCGTCGAGCGCGCGGTGCCCTCGTCGTTCAAGTTCGCCGAACCCGGCACGCTGACGATCGGCGTTGCGCCGAGCCTGCCGCCGATCAGCTCGTATGCGACCGACGCGCGCACGGTGATCGGCTTCGACGCCGACGTCGGCCAGCTCGTGTCCGACAGCCTCGGCCGCAAGCTGAAGATCGTCGCGCTCGCGTGGGCCGACTGGCCGCTCGCCCTCGAATCCGGAAAAGTCGACGCGGTGATCTCGAACGTCACCGTCACCGAGGAGCGCAAGCAGAAGTTCGATTTCTCGACCTACCGCAAGGATCAGGTCGGCTTCTACGTGCGCAACGACAGCAAGATCCAGGCGATCCGCGAGCCGAAGGACGTCGCGGGGCTGCGCGTCGTGACCGACGCCGGCACCAACCAGGAAAAGATCCTGCTCGCGTGGGATCGCGAGAACGTCGCGCACGGGCTGAAACCCGTGCAGATCCAGTACTACGACGACCAGGCGATGCGTATCGTCGCCGTGCAGTCGGGCCGCGCCGATGCGGTGTTCAGCGTGAACTCGGTGCTCGCGTACCAGAGCGCGCAGCAAGGCAAGACGCGCCTCGTCGGCGCGATCAGCGGCGGCTGGCCGCGTACGGCCGACATCGCGATCGCGACGCGCCGCGGCAGCGGGCTCGCCGATCCGCTGACCGTCGCGCTGAACGGGCTGATCAAGAACGGCCGCTACCAGCAGGTGCTCGACCGCTGGAACCTCGCCTCGGAAGCAATCGACCAGTCGCGCACGAATCCGCCGGGGCTGCCGAAGAGCTGAACGCCGCGCACGCTCACCGTCCCTTCACGCTTACGCCACGCTCACGCAGGAACGCCGCCCACCATGTCTTATTCGCTTTCGTTGCTGGACAAGAGTCCGATCGCCGACGGCGCGAACGCCGCCGACGCGCTGCGCTTCACCACGACGCTCGCGCAGCGCGCCGAACAGCTCGGCTACGAGCGCTTCTGGGTCGCCGAACATCACGGCACGCCGGCCTTTGCAAGCTCGGCGCCGGAGATCGTCGTCGCGCACCTGCTCGCGCACACGTCGCGCATCCGCGTCGGCTCGGGCGGCGTGATGCTGCAGCACTACAGCCCGTTCAAGGTCGCCGAGACCTTCAAGGTGCTGGCCGCGCTCGCGCCGGGTCGCGTCGATCTCGGCATCGGCAAGGCGCCCGGCGGGTTGCCGCTGACCACGCGCGCGCTGCAGTGGTTCCACGACAAGGCGCGCAAGCCGGACTTCGCGGGCCAGCTTGCGGAGCTCGACGCGTTTCTCGGCTGGGGCGTCGCCGAGGATCACCCGCTCGCCGGTGCCGTCGCGCTGCCCGTGCCGCCGCAGGCGCCCGAACGCATCCTGCTCGGCGGCTCGCCGGACAGCGGCGCGCTCGCCGCGCGCAACGGCTGGCGCTTCTGCTACGCGGGGCATTTCAACGGCGACGACGCGAACCTCGAACGCTCGCTGGACGCGTACCGCAGCGCGGGCGGCACCCGGCCGCTGGTCGCGCTGTACGCGGTGGCCGCGCCCACGCGCGACGCGGCCGAGCAGCTGATCGGGCCGCTGAAGATCTTCAAGCTGCAGTTCGCGGGCGGCCAGAGCTTCAATCTCGCCAGCGCGCAGGCGGCCGCCGAATTCGCGCGGCAGAGCGGCGCGTCCGACTACCGGATCGACGAGTTGCGCCCGACGGTGCTGGCCGATACGCCCGAGCGCATCCACCGCGCGCTCGATGCGCTGAGCCGGCGGCTCGACGTCGATGCGTTCGTGATCGATTCGCCGGTGACCGACTACGCGGCGCGGCTCGCATCGGCCGAATGGCTCGGCGGCGCGCTGTCGGCCACGCCGTTGCAGGCGGCCCTCGCGGCCGACCGCTCCCTCTCCCCTGACCAGAACATGTGACGCTCCCATGACGACCCGACGATCGATTCCCTTCGGCCTGATGCTGCAAGGCGCAGGCAGCCACATGAATGCATGGCGGCACCCGAGCAACCCGCCGGACGCGAGCATCAACCTCGATTTCGCGATCGGCATCGCGCGCAAGGCGGAAGCCGCCGGCATCGCGTTCGCGTTCGTCGCGGACGGCCTGTACATCAACGAGAAGTCGATCCCGCACTTCCTGAACCGCTTCGAGCCGCTGACCGTGCTGTCGGCGCTCGCGGTCGCGACGAAGAAGATCGGGCTCGCGGGCACGATCTCGACGTCGTACAGCGAGCCGTTCACGGTCGCGCGCCAGCTCGCGTCGCTCGATGCGATCAGCGGCGGGCGCGCGGGCTGGAACGTCGTGACGACGCCGCTCGAAGGCACCGCGAAGAATTTCGGCAAGGCGCATCCCGATCACGAACTGCGCTACGAGATCGCCGACGAATACCTCGACGTCGTGCAGGGCCTGTGGGACAGCTGGGACGACGACGCCTTCGTGCGCGACCGCGCAACGGGCCGCTTCTTCGACCGCGACAAGCTCCACACGCTCGACCACCACGGCCGCTTCTTCCAGGTCGCGGGCCCGCTCAACATCCAGCGCTCGCCGCAGGGGCAGCCGGTGATCTTCCAGGCCGGTTCGTCGGACACCGGCATCAGCCTCGCCGGCAAGTATGCGGATGCGGTGTTCACGCATTCGCCGTCGCTCGACGAAACGGCCGCGTTCACGCGGCGCGTGAAGCAGAGCGCGATCGAGCACGGCCGGCAGGGCAGCGACGTGAAGATCTTCCCCGGCATCGGGCCGATCGTCGGCCGCACGGCGGCCGAGGCCGAGGACAAATACCAGGCGATCCGCAACCTGCTGACGATCGACGAGGCGCTCGCGTATCTCGGCCGCTATTTCGATCACCACGATTTCACGCAGTACGCGCTCGATGCGCCGTTCCCGGAACTCGGCGAGCTCGGCCGCAACAGCTTCCGCTCGACCACCGACCGGATCAAGGCCGACGCGAAACAGAAAGGCCTGTCGCTGCGCGAGACGGCGCTGGCGGTCGCCACGCCGCGCCCGAACTTCATCGGCACGGCCGAGCATGTCGCCGACGAACTGATCCGCTGGCACGACGCCGGCGCCGGCGACGGTTTCATCCTCGGCTTCGCGGTGCAGGCGCAGGGCGTCGAGGATTTCATCGAACTCGTGATTCCGGTGCTCGAGGCACGCGGGCGCTACAGCCGCGACCTGCCCGGTGCGACGCTGCGCGACCACCTCGGGCTCCCGCGCAAGGCCAGCCGCCACGCGGCGCCCGGCGCGCCGCACGAAACGGCGGCCGAAGCGCACGCCTGACACCCGCCGCCGCGCCGCCCGTGCGCGGCGCGCCCGCCCGACCGATTCGAGGATTTCCACGACATGAGCGACACGACCCACCTCGGCGGCGCGCTGCCGCCGCTCTCTTCCCCCGGCGCGCGCGACGCCGGCACGCGTTTCCGGATCGTGCCCGCGCGCCACCGGTCGCGCACGGCCGGCACCGTGCTCGCCGTCGCGCTGATCGCGATCGTCCTGCATTCGATTCTCGGCAACCCGCAATGGGGCTGGCCGGTGTTCGCCGAATGGTTCCTGTCGCCGCCCGTGCTGTCGGGGCTCGCGCGCACGCTGGTGCTGACGCTGCTCGGCGCGGTGTTCGGCCTCGTGCTCGGCGCGTTCGTCGCGCTGGCCCGGCTGTCGCGTTCGCGGCTGCTGTCGGCGAGCGCGTGGACCTTCGTGTGGCTGTTCCGCTCGATTCCGCTGATCGTGCTGCTGCTGATCCTGAACAACCTCGGCTACCTGTACGAGCATGTGCGGCTCGGCGTGCCGTTCACCGACATCGTCTGGTTCGACACGCCGACGACCGACCTGATCAGCCCGTTCCTCGCGGCCGTGCTCGGCCTCACGCTGCACCACGCGGCGTTTTCCGCGGAGGTGATTCGCGGCGGCATTCTCGCGGTCGACCAGGGCCAGCTCGAGGCGGCCGCCGCGCTCGGGCTGCCGCGCGGCCGCCAGACCACGCGAATCGTGCTGCCGCAGGCGATGCGCGCGATCCTGCCGACCGCGTTCAACGACCTGATCATGCTCGCGAAAGGCACGTCGATGGTCTACGTGCTCGCGATGCCCGAGCTGTTCTATACGGTGCAGGTGATCTATCGCCGCAATCTCGAAGTGATTCCGCTGCTGATGGTCGCCACCGTCTGGTACCTGATCATCCTGACCGTGCTGTCGGCCATCCAGGTGCAGGTCGAGCGGCACTATGCGCGCGGGGCGCTGCGCAACCCGCCGCCGTCCGTCATCACGTTCGCGCTCGCGCGCCTCGGCGCACTGTGGCGGCGTGTCACGTCCCGTCACGCGGCATCGGTCGCGCAGGCTCACGGCGATAGCGACGCGGCGACCGCCGTCGCACCGCGCGCCGGCGGCGAAGTGGCCGTGCATGGCGTGTCGAAGCAGTTCGGCATGCAGCGCGTGCTCGACAACGTGTCGTTCGTCGCGCCGCGCGGCAGCGTGACCGCGATCGTCGGGCCGTCGGGCTCGGGCAAGTCGACGCTGCTGCGCACGATCAACCATCTCGAACGCGTCGACGACGGCTTCATCGACATCGACGGCGAACTGATCGGCTATCGCCGCGACGGCGACGTGCTCTACGAACTGAAGGAGCGCGACGTGCTGACGCGGCGCACGGCCGTCGGGATGGTGTTCCAGAACTTCAACCTGTTCCCGCACCTGACCGTGCTCGAGAACCTGGTCGAAGCGCCGGTCGTCGTCGGCGGCATCACGCGCGACGCCGCCGAACGCATCGCCCGCACGCTGCTCGCGCGCGTCGGCCTCGCGGACAAGGCCGATGCGTATCCGCGCCAGTTGTCCGGCGGCCAGCAGCAGCGCGTCGCGATCGCGCGGGCGCTCGCGCTGCGCCCGAAGGTGCTGCTGTTCGACGAACCGACGTCGGCGCTCGATCCCGAGCTCGTCAACGAGGTGCTCGACGTGATCAAGGAACTCGCGCGTTCGGGCACGACGCTCGTGATCGTCACGCACGAGATCGGCTTCGCGCGCGAAGTCGCGGACAACGTGCTGTTCATGGAGCGCGGGCGCATCGTCGAAGCCGGGCCGCCGGCCGTCGTGCTCGACGCGCCGTCGCATCCGCGCACGCGCGCGTTCCTGTCGCGGGTGCTGTGATGCGCACCGCTCACGACCTGCGAGGTGCCGCACGATGACCGACCGACGCCAGTTCATGACCGCGGCGCTGGTCGCGGCAGCGGGCAGCCTTCCATGGCACGCGGTGCAGGCAGCCGCCGCGACCGCGGATCTCGATCCGCGCCAGGCCGGCCGCCCGCGCGCGCAACCCGACGACGCGGCGATCCGTGCGGCAGCCGGCTACCGCTGGGTACGCGACGGCGCGTTCACGGTCGCGATTTCACCGCACGCGCCGCCCGTGTCGACCTACGCGACCGACGCGCGCACCGTGGTCGGTGCCGACCCCGACTATGCGCAGCTCGTCGCCGACGCGCTCGGCCGCACGCTCGTGCTGCTGCCGATCGCGTGGGCCGACTGGCCGCTCGGGCTGACGTCCGGCAAGTACGACGCGGTGATCTCGAACGTCGGCGTGACCGAGAAGCGCAAGGAGAAATACGATTTCACGACCTACCGGCTCGGGTTGCACGGCTTCTACGTGCGTACCGGCAGCCCGATCGCGAAGCTCGCCGAGCCGAAGGACATCGCCGGCCTGCGCATCATCACCGGCGCGGGGACGAGCCAGGAGCGCATCCTGCTCGAGTGGAACAAGCGCAACGTGGCGCAGGGGCTGAAACCGGCCGAGCTGCTCTATTTCGACGACGATGCGGCGTCGCGCGTCGCGCTGCTGTCGGGTCGCGCCGATGCGGAGCTGAACCCGAACGCGTCGCTCGCGTACGAGGCCGCGCGCACCGGCAAGATCCGCCGCGTCGGCGTCGTCAATGCGGGCTGGCCGGCCAACGCCGACGTGGCGATCGCGACGCGGCGCGGCAGCGGGCTCGCGCCCGCGCTGACGCTTGCGACGAACGCGCTGATCGGCAGCGGCCGCTACGGGCAGGCGCTCGCGCGCTGGGGTTTGCAGAGTGAGGCGATTGCGCGTGCGGAGACCAATCCGCCGGGGCTGCCGTCGTTTTGACGGCGTCGATGGGGCGATACCCGACATGACATCGCCCCGGCACATTGCACGATGGCAATGCCGGGGCGCGTCGAAGCAACATCGCTGGCTGTAGAAGCCTACGCCGTCACCGCCGCGTGATACCGGTCGAGTTCCGCGACCTGCGCATGAATCGCCGGAATCAGCTCGCGCCCGTAATCGAGCGCGTCGTCCAGCGGATCGAACCCGCGAATCAGGAACGTCGACGCGCCGAGCCGGTAATACGCGCCGAGCGCCCGCGCGACCTGTTCGGGCGTGCCGACCAGCGCGGTCGAATTCCAGCGTGCGCCGGTCAGGTTGGCGACACCCATCCACAGCCGCTCGTCGAGCACGTCGCCCTGCGCGGCCGCCGCCATCAGCCGTTGCGAACCGGCATTCTGGGGCGCATGGCCGGCGATCGGCTGGCCGTTCGCGAGCCGCGCCGCGCGCACGCGTTCGCGGATCGCCTCGGCCTTCTCCCATGCGGCCGCCTCGGTGTCGGCCACGATCGGCCGGAACGACACGCTGATGCGCGGCGCACGCCCGAACGGCGCGGCGGCTTCGCGCACGCGTGCGATCTGCTCGCGCACCGACGCGAGCGGCTCACCCCATGTCATGTAGACATCGGCATGCTCGCCCGCGACCGCCAGCGCAGCCGGCGACGACCCGCCGAAATAGATCGGCACGTGCGGCCGCTGCGCGCCCTTCACGAGCGGCGACGCACCGCGCAGCCGGTAGAACGCACCGTCATGGTCGACCGGCGCGTCGGCCTGCCAGATCCGTTTCAGCACGTCGAGATATTCGCCGGTGCGTCGGTAGCGCGCATCGTGCGGCACGAAATCGCCGTCGCGCTGCAGGTCGGCATCGTCGCCGCCCGACACGACGTTCAGCGCCAGCCGGCCGCCGCTGAACACGTCGAGCGTCGCGATCTGCCGCGCGGCGGCCGACGGCACGATCACGCCCGGCCGGTGCGCGAGCAGGATGCGGATACGTTCGGTCGCGGCAGCCGCGAACGACGCGACGATGAAGCCGTCCGCCGCGTTGCTGAAATGGCCGACCAGGATCTGGTCGAAGCCGGCGGCCTCGTGCGCCTGCGCGAAGCGGCGCACGTAGTCGGGCTGGACGGCCGCGCCGCCCGGTACGTCGACCTCCGCGCCCGGTGTCGCGGTGATCATGCCGATGATGTCGACTGGCATGTCGGGATGTCCTTGGGGTGCTCGATTGGAAATCGTGGACGGGATGGCCCGCTTACTGCGCGGCGGCCGTCTTCTGCGCCGGCGCCGCGAACGCGCCCGCATACGAGCGGTCGAGCAGCTTCGACGTGTCGTACGCGGCCGGAATCACGCCGGCCTTGTACAGGAAGTCGGCCGTGTTCTGCGCGTCCTTCGCGGCCGTCTCGTCGACCGGGCCGACGCGCTGCTTCGCGTTGTTGAGCCAGCGGTACGCGACATCGGGTTCGAGCTTCGCGCGCTTCGCCCACAGATCCGCGTACTCGCGCGGATGGTTGTCGACCCACTGGCGCGCGGCGACGACGCGCCGCAGGAAATCGGTGATCTCGGCGCGCTTGCCGGAGGCAGCCTGCTCGTTCGCGGCGACGAAGCTCAGCGCCGGCATCAGCCCCTGCGCGGTCGTCACCGGTCGCGCACCTTGCCGCAACGCGAGCGTGCTGACGAACGGCTCCCACAGCGACACGGCGTCGACCGAGCCGTTCGCGAGCGCGTTGGTCGCATCGATCGGCATCAGGTACGCGTACTTGACCGAATCGGCGCGCAAGCCCGCGTGTTCGAGCGCGCGCAGCACGAGCTGCTGGCTCCACGCGCCGCGCCATACGGCGATGGTCTTGCCCTGCAGGTCGGCCACGGTGCGCACCGGCGAATTCTTCGGCACGAGAATCGCGACGCCGTCGAGGCTCTGCCGCGACACGGCGACCACCTTCACCGGCGCGCCGCGCGCGGCCAGCGTGAGCAGCGCGGAATCGCCGAGAAAGCCGACGTCGATCGCATTGCCGTTCAGCGATTCGGCGACGGGCGCCGCGGCCTGAAAATGCTTCCACTCGATCGTGTAAGGCAGGTCCTTCAGCACGCCGGACGCCTCCATCGACGCCTGGATGTTGAAGTAGTTCTGTTCACCGACGCGCAGCGTGACGGTGTCCTTGGCCATGCCCGGCTGCGCGGCCAGCGCCAGCAAGAGTGCCGTGACGATTCGACTCAACAACGTGATCTCCCGGAGGGTTGGCGGGCGGCCGCGCGAGAGCGGCGCCCGTGGTCCGCCGTGCACGGTGGTCGGCGGAACGGATGGAACCGCTGAAGATACGTCGATCTTCATCATGAAACAAACGCAATATTCTTCTATGCAAAGATGCAAATGTTTTATGACATGGCAAGCGTCGCCGGATGCCGCCGGTCGCGCTCAGGGGAACCCGGTTCGAATGAATCCTCGACAGATATTTCGCTCGCGAAATAAATCACGAACTATATTTCGCATACGAAATAACTACCCGTAACGAGGACAGCCATGACCTCCGAGCCCATCGAGTTTTCCGCCGCCGACGGCTACGCGCTGCACGGCACGCTGTGGTCGCCGGACGCGCCGCCGCGCGCGCTGGTGCTGATCCATCCGGCAACGGCCGTGCCGGAGCGGCTGTATGCGGGCTTCGCGCGCTTCCTGACCGAACGCGGCTTCGCGGCGCTCACCTACAACTATCGCGGCATCGGCGCGTCTCGCCCCGCGCGCCTGGGTGCGTTGAAGGCCCGCATGCGCGACTGGATGGAACTCGACGTGGGCGCCGCGACCGCGTGGGCGCGGCAGGCGTACGAAGAATTGCCGCTGCTGGCGGTCGGCCATAGCGTCGGCGGGCACGCGATCGGGCTGTCCGCCGCGACGCCGCACCTGCGTGCGGCCGTGCTGGTCGCCGCGCATGCGGGCAGCACGCGGCTGATCACGCAGGCGGCCGAACGCCTGAAGGTGCGGCTGATCCTGCGCGTGCTCGGCCCGCTGATGTCGGCGCTGCTCGGCTACGTGCCCGGCAAGCGGCTCGGGCTCGGCGAGGACATGCCGGCCGGCGTGTTCCGCGAATGGAGCCGCTGGACCACGCTGCCGCACTATTTCTTCGACGATCCGACACTCGGCGCGGCCGAGCGTTACGCGAAACAGCAGTTGCCGATCCTCGCGCTCGGCTTCGACGACGACCCGTGGGCGAACCCGCCGGCGATCGGGCTGCTGGTAAGCTATCTGACCCGCGCGGCGGTCGAACGCCGCCAGATCGATCCGCACGCGGCGGGCAGCGGCCCGGTCGGGCACATGGGCTTCTTCCGCAGCCGCCCCGGCACCGTGCTGTGGCCCGACGTGGCCGACTGGCTCGCGCAGGCGCTCGACTCGCCGCGAACCGCGGGCCGCCCCTCCCTTTCCATTGCAGCCGGGAACCCAGCTTGAGCGAAGACCGACGACTGTTTTTCATGTTGAACATCGGCCAGCGGCGCGTGCAGCGCTGGATCGACCGCAAGGCGGAGACCGAGACGCGCGCGAGCGCCGCGCAGGCCGGCGCGCTGTTCTGTCTCGCGAGACAGGATGGCGCGCTGATCGGTGAAGTCGGCGCCGCGCTGCAGCTCGCGCCGTCGGCGATGACGGGGCTCGCCGATCGGATGGCGAAAGCCGGCCTCATTACGCGTCACGCCGATTCGGACGACGGCCGCGCGACGCGCCTGTACCTGACCGACGCAGGCCACGCCGCGCTCAAGCGTGCGCGCGTGCTGCTGCGCGAACTCAACGGCAAGCTGTGCGACGGGTTTTCCGACGACGAACTCGATGTCGTCGCGCGCTGGCTGCATGCGTTGCAGGAGCGGTTTCCGGCGGAGCGCTGAGCGGCACCTTCCGGCATCGCCACCGGCACTCACCGGCCCCATCGAAAGCGATTCCGATTCGCATTTTCGATTCGATTTTCATGCCGCCTCGACGGCATTTTTTGCGCGCCCGCCGCCCTCTTCCGGCAACGCTTTCCGGCTGCGCACTGTTACAAAAAACTGCCTGCCGGGTGGCAATCGAATCGCCTACATTGCAATCCACCTCGACACATTCGTCGCCTGCCCGGGCAAGTCTTCCCGCCCGGTCGACATCGCAGACACACCCGACAATCAATGAAAATGAAAAGGAGTCTTAACCGAAGTGCTGGCGGCATCCAGCATACGCGGATTGCGATGACCGAAGCGGCATCCTGAACGACACGTATCGGCCTGATGCGCGGCAGACGACGCCGCGCGCCGGATCGCGCCGCCGCGTCGTGCCGCGCCATCGCACCCGCACGTCAACGAGGAGCAGTCCATGCGACGCATGATCTTGTCCCACTCGCTTGTCACCCGCCTGTCCGCCGCGATGGCGATGGCCGCCGCTGCCGCGGCGCACGCCGATCCCGTCGTCGTGTCCGGCCCGAGCCCGTTCGCCGCCTGCACCATCGGCGGCCCCGGCACCAACTACGTGAACGCCGAAGTCGAGCCGTGGCTATCGGTCAACCCTGCCAACCCGATGAACATGATCGGCGTGTGGCAGCAGGACCGCTGGTCGAACGGCGGCGCCCACGGGCTCGTCGCCGGCTACACGTTCGACGGCGGCGCGACCTGGGCACGCACGCCGCAGCCGTTCAGCGCATGCGCGCCGGGCGGGCTCAAGTACGAGCGCGCGTCCGATCCGTGGGTCTCGTTCGGGCCGGACGGCACCGCGTACTCGGTGTCGATTTCGTTCAACCAGTCGAACAACAGCAATGCGGTTGCCGCGTCGGTTTCGTCCGACGGCGGCCAGACCTGGAGCAGCCCGGCCGTGCTGATCGCGAACGACGAGCCGACGACGCAGTTCTTCAACGACAAGGAATCGGTCACCGCGAACCCGGTGAAGGCCGGCACGGCGTATGCGGTATGGGACCGCCTCGAGCTGCCGAACGGCAACCCGTACGCGAACCTGCACACGAAGGCATTCCGCGGCCCGACGCTGTTCTCGAAGACGACCGACGGCGGCAAGACGTGGAGCGCCCCGAAAGTGATCGTCAACGTGCCTTCACGCCAGCAGACGATCGGCAACCAGATCGTGGTCGATCCGAGGAACGGCACGCTCTACGATTTCTTCGACCTGATCCAGCCACCGTTCAGCAAGGCGGCCGGCAAGGTCGCGTTCATCAAGTCGACCGACGACGGCGCAACGTGGACGAAACCGCAGGTGATCGCCGGCCTGCAGACGGTCGGCGTCACGGATCCGGTCACCGGCGAACCGGTGCGCACCGGCGACATCATTCCGGAACCCGCGATCGATCCCGCGTCGGGGCAGCTGTACGTCGTGTGGCAGGACAGCCGCTTCAATGGCGGCACGTACGACGAGATTGCGGTATCGACGTCGAAGGACGGCGGCGCGACCTGGAGCGCGCCACAACAGTTGAACACGCCGACCGGGCGCCCAGCGTTCAATCCGTCGGTGCGCGTCGACAACACGGGGGCCGTGATGGTCACCTACTACGACTTCCGCGACCTGCAGGCCGGCAACACCACGACGCTGCCGACCGGCTTCTGGCGCAAGATCTCGCATGACGGCGGCACCACGTTCACCGACGAGCGGCGTGTCGGCGGCCCGTTCGACATGAAGCTCGCACCCAATGCCGAAGGTTTCTTCATCGGCGACTACCAGGGGCTCGACGTGCTTCCATCGTCGTCGTTCCATCCGTTCTTCGTCCAGACCAACGCGGGCAACCTGACGAACCGCACCGACGTGTTCTTCGCACCATGACACTGGCATGACCGCCACGCCGTCGCACGACGCGATGCGTCGCGCGGCGGCGTGGGCGTGTTCACGGCATCAATGCATGTCGGTCAGCACGATGCGCCCGTCGACCTTGCCTTCGCGCAGCTTCGCGAACACGTCGTTGATGTTGCCGAGCCGGTCGCGATGGATATGCGCGCGCACCAGGCCATCGGCGGCGAAGTCGAGCGATTCCTGCAGGTCGCGCCGCGTACCGACGATCGACCCGCGCACGGTGATGCCGTTCAGCACGGTCGAGAAGATCGGCAACGGGAAATCGCCCGGCGGCAAGCCGTTGAGCGCCACCGTGCCGCCGCGCCGCACCATCCCGAGCGCCTGCGCGAACGCGCTGCGCGACACGGCCGTGACGAGCACGCCGTGCGCACCGCCGATCTCCTTCTGGATCACCTTGGCCGGATCGTCGGTCGACGCGTCGATCGTCAGTTCCGCGCCGAGCTGCCGCGCCAGCGCGAGCTTGTCGGGTGATATGTCGATGGCCGCGACGTGCAGGCCCATCGCACGCGCATACTGCACGGCCACGTGCCCGAGGCCGCCGATGCCGGAGATCGCGAGCCACTGGCCCGGGCGCGTATCGGTGACGCGAATGCCCTTGTAGACGGTGACACCCGCGCACAGGATCGGCGCGATCTCGTCGAACGCAACCTGCGCGGGCAAATGGCCGACGTAGTCGGGATCGGCCAGCACGTATTCCGCGTAGCTGCCGTTCACCGAATAGCCGGTGTTCTGCTGGCCGTGGCACAGCGTTTCCCAGCCCGTGTGGCAGTACTCGCAATGGCCGCAGGCCGTGTAGAGCCACGGCACGCCCACGCGATCCCCCTCGCGCACGTGCGTGACGCCCGCACCGACCGCCGCGACGATGCCCACGCCTTCATGCCCCGGAATGAACGGCAACGTCGGCTTGACCGGCCAGTCGCCGTCGGCGGCGTGCAGATCGGTATGGCACACGCCCGACGCCTTGATGTTGACGAGGATCTGGCCGGGCCCCGGCGTCGGCACGGGCACTTCCTCGATGCGCAGCGGTTCGCCGAATGCGTGCACGACGGCCGCTTTCATGGTTTGGGTCATGGGTCGCTCCTGCCTGGTCAATGAGCGATCCAGTATCCGGTTTCGGAATCGAACGACGTTGATACGCATCAACCCGCGGGGCAATGCACGGCGATGGCCACCGCTACAAGGCGTCGCACCGTCGCGCGACGCGAAATCGCGCTGGCTCCCGACTCAGGAGCGGCGGTCCGCGCCCGCTGCATCGATCAGCGCAGGGCTGCTTCGGGCGGGCCGCTTCGACGGACACCGACGCGGGCAACACGCACCTGGCCGGCGAATCGGCAACGCGTCGGCATGCGCATCGCGTCCTCCGGTTCAGGCGAGCGTTCCGCACACCGCGCAGACGGTTTCCGCTCCCGCCGCCATTTCCCCCGTCCGACAGAAACCCGACGGGATCCCGCCATCCGGCTTGGATTTTGAGATGATATAACATATCATTTTGCGTGCTCGTCCGCCTGACGCCGTTCTACTGTGGGCGGCCGAGCCTCGCCGAGCCATGTTCCAACGGGTCACTGCGCGTCGCTGACGCAACAATATATCGTATCCAGCCGTGACCTGCATCGCTCGTTATCCGATCCGATTCCAACCGATTCACCGACCATGCGCGACCTCCCTCGTCTACCGCTTCGCCCGCTCTCGTCCCTTTCGCTGATGCTGTTCGCCGCCGTCGCGCACGCGCAGACCGAGCCGCCCGTCGGGCCCGGCACGCCGCCCACCACCACGCTCGCCCCGATCTTCGTGACCGCGAACCCGCTCGGTGACAACGAACTGATCGCGCCGACCGCCCAGCTATCCGGCGATGCGCTGACGCGCCGCCAGGCCGATTCGCTCGGCGAAACGCTGAACGGGCTGCCCGGCGTGTCGACCACCACCTACGGGCCGATGGTCGGCCGCCCGATCATCCGCGGGATGGATGGCGACCGGATCCGGCTGCTGCAGAACGGCGTCGCGGCGTACGACGCGTCGTCGCTGTCGTACGACCACGCGGTGCCGCAGGACCCGCTGTCGATCGAACGCATCGAGATCGTGCGCGGCCCGGCTGCGCTGCTGTACGGCGGCAATGCGGTGGGCGGCGTCGTCAACACGATCGACAACCGGATTCCGCGCGAAGCGATCCAGGGCGTGACGGGGGCGCTCGACGCGCGCTACGGCGGCGCGAACTCGGTGCGCGCGGGCGCCGCGCAGGTCGAAGGCG
Source organism: Burkholderia sp. AU45274 (assembly GCF_030482505.1). Classification (NCBI taxonomy): domain Bacteria; kingdom Pseudomonadati; phylum Pseudomonadota; class Betaproteobacteria; order Burkholderiales; family Burkholderiaceae; genus Burkholderia; species Burkholderia sp. AU45274. The sequence continues at coordinate 1,434,953 of NZ_JAUJQE010000001.1, forward strand.
GCAACGGCCGCTTCGCGTTCCACGTCGATGCGTTCGACCGCGAGACGAGCAAGCTGCGGATTCCCGGCTACGCGCGCAGCAGCGCACAACGCGCGATCGACGGCCCCGACGCGCCGCAGCCGTACGGCAACGTACCGAACAGCGACGGCCGCGTGCACGGCGGCGCGGTGGGCGCGTCGTACACGTGGGCGGACGGCTTCGCGGGCCTGTCGTACAGCGGCTACGAATCGAACTACGGCTCCGTCGCGGAAAGCGACGTGCGGCTGCGGATGCGCCAGGAGCGCCTCGCGCTCGCGTCCGAGGTGCGCAACCTGAGCGGGCCGTTCACGAAGCTGAAATTCGATTTCGCGTACACCGACTACCGTCACAAGGAAGTCAACAACGGCGAAACCGCGACCACCTTCCGCAATCGCGGCTACGAGGCTCGCATCGAGGCAACGCATCGCAAGATCGGCCCGTTCGAAGGCGCGATCGGCGTGCAGTTCGGCCAGAACACGTTCTCCGCGCTCGGCGACGAATTGCTCGTGCCGTCCACGCGCACCAACAGCGTCGCGCTGTTCGGCCTCGAGGAATGGCAGGTCGTCCCGGCGCTGAAGCTGAGCCTCGGCGGCCGCTTCGAACACGTGAAGGTCGATCCCGATCCGGCCGGCGTCGAGAAATTCGCGGGCGCGCAGCCGCGCGAATTCAACGCGGGCAGCCTGTCGGCCGGCGCCCTGTTCTCGCTGACACCCGTGTGGTCGGTGGCGGCCAACGTCGCATACACCGAACGCGCGCCGACCTTCTACGAGCTGTATTCGAACGGCCCGCACGACGCGACCGGCCAGTTCCTGATCGGCAACCCGAACGCGTCGAAGGAAAAGGCCGTATCGACCGACCTGTCGCTGCGCTATGCGAGCGGGCCGAACCGTGGCAGCGTCGGCGTGTTCTACAACCGCTTCTCGAACTACCTGACCGAGTACAACACGGGCCGCGTCGTGAACGGCGACGACGAACCCGTCGCGCCCGGCACCGACGGCGCGCTGAACGAAGCGATCTATCGCGGCGTGCGCGCCGAGTTCTACGGCATCGAGCTCGACGGCAAGTGGCGTGCCTTCTCGCGGCGCGGCCATACTGTCGACCTGGAGCTGACCGCCGACTACACGCATGCGCGCAACGTCGACACGGGCCAGCCGCTGCCGCGCATCGCGCCGCTGCGCGCGACGCTCGCGGCCGACTACGGCTACGGCCCGTTCGGCGCGCGTGCGCAAGTCACGCATGCGTGGTCGCAGCATCGCGTGCCCGACAACGATTTTTCGACGGACGGCTACACGTCGCTCGGCGTGATGCTGACTTACAAGTTCCGCGTCGGCCCGACGCACTGGCTCGCGTACCTGCGCGGCGACAACCTGACGAACCAGGAGATCCGCTATTCGACGTCGGTCGTGCGCGGCTTCGCGCCGCAAGGCGGCCGCAGCGTCATGGCCGGGTTGCGCACCACGTTCTGACCCTCTCACGGTCCGCGGCGCCCGCCGCGGGCCTCTCTCCGGCGCCCCCCCCTGCGCCGCGAGTTCCATTGATCCGCCATTACCGCCAATTTCGCGGCATTCGCCGACGACGCGCACCAGTTCCCTCCCCAATTAATTCGAAACCCAATTCCAATATTCACCCATAAATCGAAACAGATTCATCAGACAATTATTAGCAAAACAAGTGTTTTTGTTTCACCCATGAAAACCGGTTTCGAATTCCACGTATAAACCTTTTAATTACGGGCACTCCGCCGATTTTTGATAAAAATCAGGAGCGCCCGTCTGGCAACGATTCCAGCGCTAAAAAAACTAATATCAGGGTTTTCGACGGGTAAAGAATCATCCCGGATACCCGTTAATGCCGGCACGAGCCCGTATCTGGTCGAACAATAAATTCAATTCGTCAACCACACGCACAGAGGCACACTGTGAAAATCGCCAGAATGAGCATCAAAACAAAACTCCTTGGCGGCTTCGGCCTGCTCGCCGCGGTCGTCGTGATCGTGTCGGGCATGGCACTCAAGGCGCTATCCGATACGAACGCCGAATTTTCCCGCTACATGAACGGCATCAATGCGCGGGCGACTGTTTCCGCGCAAATCCGCACCGCGGTCGACCGGCGCGCGATCGCCGCGCGCAACCTCGTGCTCGTGACCAAACCATCCGACGTCGAGCTCGAACTGGCCGAGGTCAACCAGGCGCACAAGGACGTGCAGGATCACCTCGCGAAGCTCAAGGACCTGATGGCGAACGCGACGGACACCTCCGATCGCGCGCGCGAACTGGTGGCCGACATCGTCCGTATCGAAACCAGCTACGGGCCCGTCGCCCTGCGCATCGTCGGGCTCGCGCAGGCCGGCAAGAAAGACGAGGCGACCGCCGACATCGACGGCAACTGCCGGCCACTGCTCGCGCAACTGGTGCGCGCAACCGATGCATACGCAACCTATACGCATGAACGCGAGCTCGCGATCGCGCAGCAATTCGCGGATCGCTATGCGATGGAGCGCAACCTGCTGGCCGGCATCTGCCTGATCGCCGTCGCGGTCGCGGCATGCGGCGGCCTGTGGCTGACGCGCAAGATCACGGTGCCGATCGGCTCGGCCGTGGACGTCGCGCGCACGGTCGCGAACGGCGATCTCGGCAGCCGCATCAACGTGAGCGGCAACGACGAGACGCGCGATCTGCTCGACGCGCTGCGAACGATGAACGAGCGGCTGATCGGCATCGTCGGCCGCGTGCGCGATTCGTCGAACAGCATCGCGCACGCGGTCAGCGAGATCGCATCGGGCAACCTCGACCTGAGCCAGCGCACCGAGGAACAGGCCGCGTCGCTGCAGGAAACCGCCGCGACGATGGAGGAATTCACGTCGACGGTGCGCCTGAACGCGGAGAACGCGCAACAGGCCAGCTCGCTCGCCGCGAACGCATCGGACGTCGCGCAGCGCGGCAGCGCGGTGGTCGGTCGCGTGGTCGACACGATGACGGAGATCGGCCAAAGCTCGTCGAAGATCGCGGACATCACGGGCATCATCGAAGGCATCGCGTTCCAGACCAACATCCTTGCGCTGAACGCGGCCGTCGAAGCCGCGCGTGCGGGCGAACAGGGGCGCGGCTTCGCGGTGGTCGCCAGTGAAGTGCGCAGCCTCGCGCAACGTTCGTCGACGGCGGCGAAGGAGATCAAGGAACTGATCTCCGCGTCGGTGCAGACGATCCGCGACGGCTCCGAACTCGCGGGCGAAGCCGGCAAGACGATGTCGGACGTCACGCAGGCCGTCGCGCGCGTGACGGACATCATGGGCGAGATCGCGGCCGCGTCGGCCGAGCAGAGCCGCGGCATCGACCAGGTGAACCTGACGATCACGCAGATGGACGAGACGACCCAGCAGAACGCGGCGCTCGTCGAGCAGGCCGCGGCCGCATCGAAGTCGCTCGAGGCGCAAGGCCACGAGCTGTCCGAAACGGTTGCCGCGTTCCGGATGCCGTCCGGCACGCACGTGGCGTCGCTGGGCGAGTACGCGCAAGCGCCCGCCGTGCAGCACTGGCAACCGGCCACTGCGTAACCTCGGAACCGCGTAACCGCGTAACCGATACCGCAAGGAGACGACGATGCGCCCGCTGTTCCGCCGATCCGCCTGCATCACGCTTGCGCGCACCGCGCGATGCGCGGCCGCATGCGGCACGCGGTGCAGTTGCATATCGTCGCCGTCCGGCGCGGCCGGTTCGCCTGCACGACGTCGCGCGTGCGCGGCACGCCTGCACGTCGCTTGGTGTCGCTCGCGCGTCGGCGCAGCCACGGCATCGCCGGTCCCTTCCACCGACCGGCGCGGGCCGCGCGCGCACGTCATGAAATGCACATCGTCACGCTCGATCGCGCGTGACGTGCGCGCTTGCGCATCACGCGGCGCACGCTGAATGGCCAGCGCTGCGCAAGTTTCGGTCCCGCCCATGTTTCTCACGTTGCCATACCGGCGTCATGGAGATCGCGCTGCATTCGCACGTGCGTCGCGCGCCGATGCAGACTTTTAAAACAGCCGAATGACGAGTATGCTTAAAAAAGCACTCCGCGATCGGACTGCGAGTCGCGTGCCCTGACTCCCGACCGATCGCATTGCGGCCCCGTCGCTGCGCGCACCGCGCGTCGATGGCGGCGTCTGCTTCTCGCGCCACGGCCGCACGAACCCTTCCCTCAACAATCGTCAGGAGAGCTGGTGAGCCGACTCGTCGTCGTATCCAATCGCATTGCAGATCCCCGTAAAGCCGCGGCCGGCGGGCTCGCCGTCGCCGTGAAGGACAGCCTGCAGGAATCCGGCGGCGTCTGGTTCGGCTGGAGCGGGAGGCTACGCGGCGGCGACGACCAGCCTGCGCACGGCGACGAGGTGCAGATCCAGAACGTCGGCGGCATCCAGCTCGCGACGATCGATCTCGACCCGCAGGATTACGACGCGTACTACCTCGGTTATTCGAACAACGTGCTGTGGCCGGTGTTTCACTACCGGCTCGATCTCGCGCAGTTCGACCGCCGCTTCGCCGACGGCTACCGGCGCGTGAACCAGCTGTTCGCGCGCAAGCTGCGCACGCTGCTGCGCCCCGACGACACCATCTGGGTCCACGACTACCAGCTGATTCCGCTCGCCGCCGAGCTGCGCGCGATGGGCTGCACGAATCCGATCGGCTTCTTCCTGCACATTCCGATGCCGCCGCCGCCGATCATGGCCGCGATCCCGGAACACGAATGGCTGATGCGTTCGCTGTTCGCCTACGATCTCGTCGGCTTCCAGACCGAGTCGGATCTGCTTCACTTCGAGCATTACGTCGAAGCGGAAGCCGGCGCCGCGCGGCTGCCCGACGGCCGCCTGCGCGCGTTCGGCCGCACGCTGTCGGCCGGCGCATTCCCGATCGGCATCAACGTCGACGAGTTCGAATCGCTCGCGCGCGATCGCGACGGCCTCGACATGTTCGAGCGAATGCGCGATGAATACTCGCGCCGCCAGTTGCTGGTCGGCGTCGACCGCCTCGACTACACGAAGGGGCTGCCGCAACGCGTGCATGCATTCCGCCAATTGCTCGAGCAATATCCGGAGAACCGCAACCGCGCGACGCTGATCCAGATCGCCGCGCCGAGCCGCGAGGATCTCGGCGCATACGACGACCTGCGGCGCGAGATGGACAGCCTGTGCGGCGCGATAAACGGCGACTACGGCGAACTCGAATGGATGCCGATGCGCTACATTCACCGCACCGTCGCGCGCAAGCGCCTGCCGGGCCTCTACCGCGCGAGCCGCGTTGCGCTCGTCACGCCGCTGCGCGACGGGATGAACCTCGTCGCGAAGGAATTTCTCGCCGCGCAGGATGCCGCCGATCCGGGCGTGCTCGTGCTGTCGCGTTTCGCCGGCGCGGCCGAGCAGTTGAAGTCGGCACTGCTCGTCAATCCGTACGACACGCAAGGCACCGCGCAGGCGATCCAGCGCGCGCTCACGATGCCGCTCGAAGAGCGCCGCCAGCGCCACGCGGCGCTGATGGCGATCGTGCGCAAGACCGACGTGCACTGGTGGCGCACGCGCTTTCTCAACGCGCTCGCTGAGGCCGCCGAAGTCGCGGCCGCGACCGAATCCTGACCCACCTGACGCGCGTTCACGCGTCCGTCGTCGCGCGTTCGAGCACCGCGCCGTTCACGTCGCACAAGTCGATCGACACCGGAATGCCTTCGCGCAGGCTCTCCGTCAGTACGCAGTACGCAGTACGCATCGAACTGATCGAGCATACGCGTCGCGACCGCGAGATCGGCCCACGTCTTGCCGATCGACAGCCGTACCGACATCGCGCCCACGCGCACCCGGCCCGCTTCGTTCTGCACCATGTCGACGTCGATATGCGCGGCAATCGGCTGCGGATCGACATGCTGCTTTTCCAGCGCGAACTGCAGGCTCGCCGCGAGACAGGTTGCAACGGCCGCGGCCAATAACCGGATCGGGTTCGGCCCGCGCCCGTCGCCGTGCGGCGGCGGTTCGTCCGTGAGCACCGGCGCCAGCGTCGTGCCGGCAAATACCACTTCGAAACAGAAACGCGCCTGCTGCGCGACATCGACCGATACGTGCGCCTCGCTCATGGCGACTCCGTGGAGATCAACGGGGAAAGGAATGACGGCACGCAGTCGCTTCGACGCGCGCCGCTCGCCGATTCATGGCATCTTCAGCGCTCGGGTTCGCGTGGCGGCCCGTACGCGACGAAATCGCGCTCGATTGAGGACGCCTGCTCTGTCTCGACCGCGCCGTCGCGTGCGCCGGCTGCGTCGTCCGGCGCCGGCGTCGTGGCGGACGACGGTTCGGCGCGCCCGTCGATCAGCGCCTGCAGCGCATCACGTTCGAGCACTTCGCATTGCAGCAGCCGGCGCGCGATGCGTTCCAGCGCATCGCGACGTTCGCCGAGCGTGGCCGCGACGCGGGCATGCGCGTCGGTCAGCAACGTATGCACCTCGTCGTCGATCATCCGCGCGGTGTGCTCGCTGCAGCGGCCGTCGCCCGCATGCCATACGCCCGGCATGCCGGTACACGTGTCGCCGTCATCGAAAGTCACGAGCCCGATCTTCTCGCTCATCCCGTACTGCATGACCATGTGGCGCGCCATCGCGGTCGCGCGCTCGAGATCGTTCTGCGCGCCCGTCGACACGTCGCCGAACACGAGTTCCTCGGCAGCACGGCCGCCGAGCAGCGCATCGATCCGGTCGAGCAGCTCGCTTCGGCGCAATACGTAGCGATCCTCGGTCGGCACCTGCTGCGTGTAGCCGAGCGCCGCGACACCGCGCGGAATGATCGACACCTTCTTCACCGGATCGCAATGGGTGCGGCTTTCCGCGACGAGCGCGTGGCCGGCCTCGTGATACGCGATGGTCAGCTTCTCCTGTGCGTTCATCACGCGGCTCTTGCGCTCGAGGCCCGTCAACGCGCGGTCGATCGCCTCGTCGAAGTCGGCCATGCCGATTGCCTGCTTGCCGAGTTCGGCCGCATGCAGCGCGGCCTCGTTGACGACGTTCGCGAGATCCGCGCCGACGAAGCCCGGCGTGCGCGACGCGAGTTCGCCGAGATCGACGTCGTCCGCGAGTTTCACGCGCTTCACGTGCACGCCGAGGATCTGCCTTCGGCCATTCACGTCGGGCCGGTCGATCGCGATGTGACGATCGAAGCGGCCCGGCCGCAGCAGCGCGGGATCGAGGATCTCCGGCCGGTTCGTCGCGGCCATGATGATCACGCCGGAACCGGCCTGGAAGCCGTCCATCTCGACGAGCAACTGATTGAGCGTCTGCTCGCGTTCGTCGTTGCCTGACATCGGGCCGACGCCGCGCACCTTGCCGAGCGCATCGAGCTCGTCGACGAACACGATGCACGGCGCCTTCTGCTGCGCCTGCTCGAACAGGTCGCGCACGCGCGCCGCGCCCACCCCGACGAACATCTCGACGAACGCCGAGCCGCTGATCGAGAAGAACGGCACGGCCGCCTCGCCGGCCACCGCGCGCGCGAGCAGCGTCTTGCCGGTGCCCGGTGCGCCGACCACGAGCACGCCCTTCGGGATCTTGCCGCCGAGCCGCTGGTAGCGGTCGGGGTTGCGCAGGAACGCGACGAGCTGCTGCAGCTCGGCCTTCGCTTCGTCTATGCCCGCGATATCGTCGAACGTGATGCCGGTTTCCTGCTGCACGTACACCCGCGCGCGGCTCTTGCCCATCCCGGTGAAATCCTGCAGCCCGCCGCGCCTGCGCAGCATCATGTTCCAGATGAACACGAACAGCACGAGCGGCAGCAGCCACGACGCAAGCGATGCAACCCAGCTCGTGTCGGGCGCACCGTGATAGCGGATGCCGGCGGCGGTCAGCGTGTCGGTCAGGTGCTCGTCGGTCACGCGGTTGGTCGTGAAGTGCCACGGCGCGCCGGCCTGCCGCACGGCCGCGGCTTCGGATGCCGGCAGCATCGTGCCGGCCTGCGGCATCTTCAGCGTGCCTGAGATCGATACGGGGCCGACTTCGAGATCGTCGACGAGCCGGGCGGCGACGAGCTGGTGGAAATCGCTGTACGCGATCGGCGCCGACGTCGGGCGCAGCATCAGCAACTGCGCGGCGAACAGCACGAAGAAGCCCGCCGCGATCAACAATCCCGGGTAGTCGAATTTCCTGTCCATGGCGTCGGGCCGGACGTGCGCGCTACGCTTGCGTTGCGCGGCACGGCGGACGGGTGCGGGCACGCGCGCAGCCGGCGCGCGCCGTCGGCGGCCATGCGGAAGCGGCATTCATGCGCGCCATCGTCGCCTCGCTTCATCGCCTCGTTCGTCGCATCAATGGCTCCGCGGCGACGCCGTCGGCCGGCGCCGCCGCGCAATCCTCGCCCGGGCGGCACGCTTGCGACGCGCCGCCCCTGAATCCAGTCTAGTTCGCGCGCGGGCGTCGCGCATGGCCCGAGACGCGCGTCGAATCGTCCGACAAACACCTTTCATCCGCCCCCGTTGCCGCGTTATAGTCGCATTCGTGACATTTTTGTGACAGATGCATCGCACCAGCCCATCCGTAACCGGGGCCGTTGCTTTCCATCCCGCGGCGCGGCAGCCTGTGCGACGCCGCCGCGCATCACGCCCCCGTCCACCCGCCCATTCGAGGAACCCACGACGTGAACGACACCCCCGATCGCCCCGACGACCTTCCCGCCGATCCCGACCGCCGCCGCGTGCTCGGCGGCCTCGCCGCGCTCGGTGCGGGTGTCGCGCTCAGCGGCTGTGAAACCACCACAGGCAGCGCGCCGCGTTCGGCCGCCGACCTGCGCATCGACGAAGCGTTGCGCCAGCGCGTGCGCCACATCGTCGTGATCTATGCGGAAAACCGCAGCTTCGCGAACCTGTACGGCGATTTCCCGGGCGTGCGCCATCCGCTGAGCGAGGTGCGGCCCGAGCATGCGCAGCAGCTCGATCGCGACGGCAAGACGCCGCTGCCCGTGCTGCCGAAGATCTGGGGCGGGCTCGTGCCGCAGGCGCAGGAAGTGGACGGCAAGCGCTACGCGATCGCCGAGCGCGACATCGACAAGCTGCCGAATGCGCCGTTCCTGATCAAGGACGCACAGGGCAACGCGCTGCCGAACGGCGTGATCACGCGCGACCTGTGGCACCGCTTCTACCAGAACCAGATGCAGATCGCGGCCGGCCGCAACAACCAGTTCGCCGCGTGGGCCGATTCGGGCGGCCTCGTGATGGGTCATTACCGCAATTCGGCCGACACGCTGCGGCTGTGGAATCTCGCGCGGCAATACACGCTGTGCGACAACTTCTTCATGGCGGCATTCGGCGGGTCGTGGATGAACCACATGTTCCTGATCTCCGCGCAGCCGCCGCTCTATCCGGACGCGCACAAGCATCCGCATGCGGCGAAACTGCTGTCGAAGGTCGAAGGCGACGATCCGACCGGCACGCGCCTGAAGCTCGCCGACAATTCGCCGGCGTCCGCGCTCGACGGCCCGCCGAAGTTCGTGGCCGACGGCCCGCTGACGCCGGACGGCTACGGCGTGAACACGATGGCGCCGCCGTACCAGCCGAGCTACGTGCCGCCGCCCGATCCGGGCAACGCCGCGTATGCGGATCCGGCCGACCATCGCGTGATGCCGCCGCAGGGCTATGCGACGATCGGCGATCGCCTGTCGGAAAAGAACATCGACTGGGCGTGGTACAGCGGCGCATGGCAGTACGCGCTCGAGCATCGCGACACGGGCACCGTGCCCGATTTCCAGTACCACCACCAGCCGTTCAACTATTTCGTGAACTACGCGCCGGGCACCGACGCGCGCCGCAAGCACCTGCGCGACGCGGGGCTCGGCGACGAGCCGTCGACCAACCACTTCATCGCCGACATCGACGCGGGCCGCCTGCCGGCCGTCACGTTCTACAAGCCGCAGGGCAACCTGAACATGCACGCAGGCTACGCGGACATCGAATCGGGCGACCGTCACATCGCGACCGTGATCGATCATATCCGGCGCGGGCCGCAATGGGACCACACCGTGATCGTGATGACGCACGACGAGAACGGCGGCTGGTGGGATCACGTCGCGCCGCCGGAAGGCGACCGCTGGGGCCCGGGTTCGCGGATTCCGGCGCTCGTGATCTCGCCGTTCGCGAAGAAGGGCTTCGTCGATCACACGCTGTACGACACGAACTCGATCCTGCGCTTCATCAGCCGCGTGCATGGGCTCGCGCCGCTCGACGGCGTCGTCGCACGCAACAAGGCGTTCGCCGCGCGCGGCGCGACGCCGCCGGGTGATCTGACGAATGCGCTCGATCTGGGCTAAGGGTCGACTGGCTTGACTGGTTGGTTGCTTGGTTGCTTGAAACGACGACGCCCCGGGCGATGTGATTGCCCGGGGCGTCGTTCATTTCGCGCCTGAAAACACTACGCGGCGCGGCGCACTGCGTCGCACCCCGCTTGCGCGGCGTGACGCCCGGCCTGCCGGCCGAAGAACGTCGCGTCGGCCAGCGACAGCCCCGAGCTGTACCCGGCGCCCCAGCGCGGCAGCCCGCAGGTCGTGCGGCCCGCCGCATAGAGCCCCGGCACCGGCGCGCGCGATGCATCGACCACCTGCCCGGTCGGCAGCGTGTCGAGCCCGCCGAGCGTGAAGTGTGGATAGAACGCGAAGTCGATCCGGCAATCGAGCGCGACGAACGGCGGCTCGATCAGCGGCTGCAGCCACTGCTTCGCCTTGTGGAACAGCGGATCGGTGCCGTCGGCCGCATGGCGGTTGTAGACGTCGACGGTCGCCGTCAGCGTGCCGGCCGGCATCTGCAGGTCGCGTTCGACTTCCTCCCACGTTTCGCCGGCCGCCGCGATGCCGATCCGCGCGATCGCGGGCGGCTCCTGGTAGGTGGCCTGGTCGACGAGCAGGTAGATCCGGTCGTCGGCCTGATGGAACGCGTGATGGCCCGTGCGACCGTGATAGCCGTCCTCGTTGATGAAACGCTGGCCGCGCGCGTTCACGAAGATCCCCTTGATCAGCGATTCGGGTGCGTAGAACGGCAGGCTGACGAAGCCTTGATCCATGTGAATCGCCGCGCCGCCCGCGCTCTGGCCAAGCAGGATGCCCGAGCCGTCGTCGCCGGGGCTGCCGATCGGCTCGTCCGAGCGCAGGAACTGCGGCGCATGCCGGCGCACCATCTCGCGGTTCATCGCGAAGCCGCCCGCGCACAGGATCACCGCGCGACGCGCCCGTACGAATGCCGTCTCGCCATAGGCGCGCAGCACGACGCCGCATACGGCGCCGCCGTCGTCGACGATCAATGCGAGCGCGCGCGTGTCGTAGCGCGTCGCGACGCCGAGCGCCGCCACACGTTCGGCCAGCACGCGCATCAGCATCTGTCCGCCGCCCCAGCCGGGCCATTGCGGCGTGTGCCCGCGCGGGCACGGCTTCGCAGCCTCGCTGAACGGCCAGGCTTCCTCGCTGCCCGACCAGATCAGGCAATCGTCGGTTTCCGGTTCGACGATCCGCTCGGATATGAACGTGTTCTTGTACGTGAGGCCCTGCGCGACGAGCCAGTCGTGGTGCGTCAGGCTGTCGTTCGCGTAGAGGCGCACTTTCGCCTCGTCGGCGTCGCGGCCGCCGGCCAGCATCAGGTAGCGGTACAGATCCTCAGTGTCGTCGGTGAAGCCGGCCTGCCGTTGCGCGGGTGTGCCGCCGCTGCCGCCGAGGTAGATCTCGCCGCCCGACAGCGCGCTCGTGCCGCCGTAGCTCGACGCGCGCTCGACGATCAGCGTGTCGGCGCCGGCGCTTGCGGCTTCGATCGCCGCGCAGGCGCCGGCCGCGCCGAAGCCGACGATCACGACATCGTGTTCGGCGTCCCAGCGAGGCACGTCGCGGGTGTTCAGGGGGTGAGTCAGGGAATAGTCGGATGACATGAGGAATGGGTCAGCGTTTGGGGAAATCTGCGGAAATCGGCGGAGGTGGCAAGGGACTGACGCGGACGTTACCGCCGATCCGGTTGCCGAGACGGACGTACGACGGTGCGCGTGCAACGCGCACGTCCGTCTCTCGTCCGGTTGAAGTCAAAGCGCGTAAAGCGGGATCGGCGCGCGGCGACTCCACCGTTGCCGTAGCGAATCGCATCCATACGCCATCGCGCCGCCACCGCTTCCGCGCTGCGCGGCGCGCGGCCGCGCCGATGTCACATGCCGCGCATCGCGGCAAAACCGAAGTGCGACGGATCGATCGGCACGCAACCGGTCGGCAAACCGTTCGCGTCGACCGAACGGCATTGCAGGATGCCGGCCGCATACGGCGGCGACGGGACCTGATCGGCGCCGTATCGCGCCATCGCCATGGCAGCGAACGTCCCTATCGCCAATACGCACAGCTTGCGAGTCGTCAGTCTCATGATCGTCGTCCCCTCCGGTTGTCCGCTGGTGCGGTTCGTGTCCGGCGTGCATCACATGCGGTACCGGATGACTGCACGGTAGCCAGCGCCCGGCCGCCGGCCATCGTCCATTTCGACTAGGGGCAAACGCTGAGCGGACGATGCGCGGCCTGACGCATCGCAACATCGCGCGCCGCGGCTTCGCCCACGCGGAGGAAACGCGGCACGTGGCGCGCCTGTCGCGGCCGGCCATACGAATCGTCAGACGCATCTCGCACACCGGCCACCGCACCGCACCATCCATGCGCCCTCACGTGACTCGCGGCGGCCTGCCCCGGTGTTTTCCCCGACCCGCGCCCTGCTCCGTATGGATGATGAATCCCGGCCTGCGCGATGCGAACCTGCGCGTCGACGTCGCAATGCCGCCGCGTCGGCCCGCCTTGCGCGGCCGACGCGTTCCGTTCTTCCACGGGAGCCCACGCATGACCGATTCCAATCCCCGCCACGCGCTGTACGAACTGGCGTGCCGCTACGCGCAAGCCGTCGACCGGCGCGACTGGCCACGCCTCACCACGCTCTTCACCCCCGATGCCACCCTGGCCGGCCCCGGCTTCCGCTTCGACGACCGCGACGCGATCGTCGCGGGCATGCGCGTGATCGAGCGCTACGAGGCGACCCAGCATCACGTGCACAACCAGCTCGTCACGCTCGACGGCGGCGAGGCCGATGTCGAGACCTACGGCGTCGCCTGCCACGTCTACGTGCGCGACGGCGTGAAGCGCAAGCTCGACTGGGGGCTGCGCTATCGCGATCGTTGCGTGGTCGACGGCGGCACGTGGCGCTTCGCCGCGCGCACGCTGCACGTCGACTGGGCCCAAGACCTGCCGCTGGAGGGCTGAACGATGCGCACCTCCGCTCCCCTCGACGGCCGCACTGCACTCGTGACGGGCGGCGCCGGCGGCATCGGCGCGGCCTGTGCGCACGCGCTCGTCGCCGACGGCGCGGCCGTCGTGCTGATGGGCCGCCGCCGCGACGCGCTCGAACGCACGCAGCGGCAACTGACCGACGCCGTGCCCGGCAGCCACGTCGCGATCCATGCGGGCGACGCCTGTGACGAAGGCGACCTGCAGGCCGCGCTCGACTGCGCGTGGGCGCTCGACCATCGCCTCGACATCGTCGTGCCGACGGTCGGCGGGGCGGGCTTCCGGCCGCTGCTGCTGCACGACGCCGACACCTTCCGCGCCGAAATCGACCTGAACCTGCACAGCGCGTTCGCCGCGATCCGTCATGCGGCGCCGCGGCTCGCCGACAGCGGCGGCGGCGCGATCGTCTGCATTTCGTCGACGGCCGCGCAGATCAATTTCCGGTGGCTGTCCGCGTACTGCACCGCGAAGGCCGCGCTCGAAGCGCTCGTGCGCGGCGCGGCCGAGGAACTGGCCGGCGCGAAGATCCGCGTGAACGCGGTGCGCCCGGGCCTCACGCGCTCGGAAGCCACCGCGCCGATGTTCGACAACCGCGCGCTCGTCGACAGCTTTCTCGAACAGATCCCGCTCGGCACGCTCGGCGAACCCGAAGCGATCGCGCATGCGGTGCGCTATCTCGCCGGCCCCGAGTCCGGCTGGGTGACCGGCCAGAGCTTCGCGGTCGACGGCGGCCATGAGCTGCGCACCAACCCGCGCGTCGACGACACGATCGCGCAGATCTACGGCACGGCCGCGCTCGACGCGATCAAGGCCGGCCGCGTGCCGGGCACCGCATGAGCGCCTGCCCTTTTTCAACGTCAAAGGAATCCGAACGAACATGAATCGAGTCGCAAACAAGGTCGCGCTGGTCACCGGCGCGGCAAGCGGCGTCGGCCGCGCGGATGCGCTGCTGCTCGCCGCGGAAGGTGCGCGTGTCGTGCTGACCGACATCGACGAGGACGCGGGCCTTGCGCTCGCCCGCGAGATCGGCGACGCGGCGCTGTTCGTCCGCCACGACATCGCCGACGAAGCCGGTTGGCAGCACGCGATCGCGTCGACGCTCGACCGCTTCGGCCGCCTCGACGTGCTCGTCAACAACGCGGCGATCTGCCCGGTCGGCTCGATCGAGGACACGAGCCTCGACACCTGGCGGCGCGTGATGCGTACCAATGCCGATGGCTATTTCCTAGGCTGCCAGTACGCGATCGGCGCGATGAAGGGCAACGACACGCCGGGCTCGATCGTGATGATGTCGTCGGTCGCCGCGCTCGGCGGGCTGCCGATGATGTGCGCGTACACCGGGTCGAAAGGCGCGGTGACGGCGCTCGCGCGCAGCGTCGCCGTGCACTGCAAGCGCAGCGGCTACCGGATCCGCTGCAACTCGATCCATCCGGACGGCATCTGGACGCCGATGACGCAGGCGCTGATGCCCGATCTCGACCCGGCCGCGCTCGGCATCGGCAGCGATCCGATGGCGCGCATGTGCGACCCGCAAGACGTCGCGAATCTCGTGCTGTTCCTCGCGTCCGACGAATCGCGTTTCGTGAACGGTGCGGAGCTGCGGATCGACAACGCGCAACTGGTGTCGTCGCTGTGACGCGGCTCATTGCTTTCCCGTTCAAAGGAGTCCATCGATGATTTCATTCACCGGCAAGACCGTGCTGGTCACCGGCGGCGGCGCGGGCATCGGCCGTGCGTGCGCGGAAGCGTTCGGCGCGACCGGCGCGCGCGTCGCGGTAGCCGAGATCGACCCGACCCGCGCGCAGGACGTGCGCCAGGCACTCGAAGCGGCGGGCGTCGATGCGCTCGTCGGCACCGTGGACGTCACGCGCCGCGACGAGGTCGAAGCATTCGCGCGCACCGTCGATGCACGCTTCGGCGGCCTCGACGTACTCGTCAACAATGTCGGCGATTTCCTGCAGATCGCGAAACCGTTCGACGACTGCACCGACGACGACATCGCACGGCTGTTCGACGTGAACCTGCGCCAGGTCTTCATCGTCACGCGCGCGATGCTGCCGTTGCTGCGCAAGCGCGGCGCGGGCAGCAGCATCGTCGGCGTGTCGTCGATCGAAGGCTTTCGAGCGATTCCGAACTGCACCGTGTACGCGTCGTTCAAGGCCGCGCTGACCGGCTTCACGAAGAGCCTTGCTCTCGAACTCGGGCCGGCCGGCATTCGTGTGAACCAGATCGCCCCCGAAACCACCGAGACGCCGCAGGTGCCCGTCAGCGCGATGGTCGCGGCCGAGCATCACGGCCATATCCCGCGCTGGATCCCGCTCGGGCGCTTCGGCGCGGCCGGCGATATCGCGGGCGCCGCGCTGTTCCTCGCGAGCCCGCTCGCTGCCTGGGTCACCGGCACGACGCTGCATGTCGACGGCGGCGCGCTCGCGGCGGCCGGCTGGTATCGCGACCCGAACGGCTTCTGGACCAACCTGCCCGTCGTCACGGGCAACGGCTTCAATTTCTGAGCGGCACCGCTCGCCTGTTCATTTCACGCGGCGAAATGGCGCCGCTTTCGGAGACATCATGAAGATCCTGATCGTCGGCGGCACCGGCCTCATCGGCGGCCATGCCGCGCTGCACCTGCACGCGCAGGGCAACCCCGTCACGCTCGCCGCGCGCAAGCCGCCCGCACCCGGCAGCGCGCTCGCGCGGTTCGACGTGCTGCTGCGCGACTACGTGGCCGGCAACTTCACGCGCGACGACCTCGCACCGTTCGACGCGGTGGTGTTCGCGGCCGGCAACGACATCCGCCACCTGCCGCCCGGCACCGACGAAGCCGCGCACTGGGAACGCGCGAACGTCGACGCTGTGCCGCGCTTCTTCGCGCTGGCGCGCGAGGCAGGCGTGAAGCGTGCGGTGCTGGTCGGCAGCTTCTATCCGCAGGTCGCGCCGGCGCTCGTCGACACGGTGCCGTACGTGCGCTCGCGCCATCTCGCCGACGAACGCGTACGCGCGCTCGCGACGCCGTCGTTCGCCGTGTGCAGCGTCAACGCGCCGTTCGTCGTCGGGTCGGTGCCGGGGCTGCGCAACGAGATGTTCGCGGCGTACGCGGGCTACGCGCAGGGCCAGTTCGCGGGGCTGCCCGTGTTCGGGCCGGCCGGCGGCAGCAATTTCATCTCGACGCAATCGCTGTCGGAAGCGATCTGGGGCGCATTGCAGCGCGGCGAAGCGGGCAAGGCCTACCTCGTCGGCGACGAGAATCTCAGCTTCGCCGATTACTTCGCGGCCTTCTTCCGCGCGGCCGGCAATCCGCAGGACGTGCCGTCGCTCGACCAGGAGCATCCGCTGCTGCCCGACATGGCGATCTACACGGGGCGCGGCAACGTCGTGTCGTACGAGCCCGATCCGGCCGACAGCGCGCTGCTGCGCTACCGGCGCGGCGACGTGCAGCGCGCGGTGGACGAGGTCGTCGCGCATTGCCGCGCGCAGTAAGCGAACGGCGAACGGTGCGTGTGCGGAGCCGATGCAAAAACGTCCCGCCGCCGGCGATGCAGGCCGGCGGCGGGACGTCAGGATGACTACGCGAATGCGATCCGTCAGGCGCCGATGCGCTGCTCGATCTTCTTCATCGTATCGGTCATTTCGGCCGGCAGGCGCAGCTTCAGCATATCGAACAGCGCCGCATGAAGCTTCAGCTCCTCGCGCCACTCATCGGCGTTCATCGACGTCACCGCATCGAACTGATCGCGCGTGAAATCGAGGCCGTCCCAGTGCAGGTCCTCATACGCGGGCGATACGCCGAACGCATGCTCGCCGCCACCACCGGTGCCTTCGAGACGATCGAGCATCCACTTCAGCACGCGCATGTTCTCGCCGAAGCCCGGCCACACGAACTTGCCGTTCGCATCCTTGCGGAACCAGTTCACGCAGTAGATTTTCGGCAGTTTCGCGCCCGCGCCTTCGAGCTGCTTGCCGAGCTTGAGCCAGTGCGCGAAATAATCGCTGACGTTGTAGCCGCAGAACGGCAGCATCGCGAACGGATCGCGACGCACGATGCCCTGCTGGCCGACCGCTGCGGCAGTCGTCTCCGAGCCCATCGTCGCGGCCATGTACACGCCTTCGACCCAGTCACGCGCCTCGGTCACGAGCGGCACAGTCGTCGAACGGCGGCCGCCGAAGATGAATGCGTCGATCGGCACGCCGGCCGGGTTCTCCCAGTCGTCGTCGATCGACGGACACTGCGCGGCCGGCGCCGTGAAGCGCGAATTCGGATGCGCGGCCTTGCGGCCCGTCTCCTTGCCGATCTCAGGCGTCCACGGGTTGCCCTGCCAGTCGGTCAGCTTCGCGGGCGGCGTGTCGGTCAGCCCTTCCCACCACACGTCGCCGTCTTCCGTCAGCGCGACGTTCGTGAAGATCACGTTTTCGGTGAGCGTCGAGATCGCGTTCGGGTTCGTCTTCACGCCGGTGCCCGGCGCGACGCCGAAGAAGCCCGCTTCCGGGTTGATCGCATACAGTCGGCCGTCGCGGCCCGGCTTCAGCCATGCGATGTCGTCGCCGATCGTCGTGACCTTCCAGCCGTCGAAGCCCTGCGGCGGAATCAGCATCGCGAAGTTGGTCTTGCCGCACGCGGACGGGAACGCAGCCGCGACGTGATACTTCTTGCCGGCCGGCGACGTCACGCCGAGGATCAGCATGTGTTCGGCGAGCCAGCCCTGGTCGCGGCCCATCGTCGACGCGATTCGCAGCGCGAAACACTTCTTGCCGAGCAGCGCGTTGCCGCCGTAGCCCGAGCCGAAACTCCAGATCTCGCGCGTTTCCGGGAAATGCACGATGTACTTGACCGGGTTGCACGGCCACCGCACATCCTGCTGGCCGGCTTCGAGCGGATGGCCGACGCTGTGCACGCACGGCACGAACTCGCCGTCCTCGCCCAGCACGTCGTACACCTCACGACCCATGCGCGTCATGATCCGCATGTTCACGACGACGTACGGACTGTCGGACAGTTCGACGCCGACGTGCGCGATCGGCGAGCCGAGCGGGCCCATCGAAAACGGCACGACGTACAGCGTGCGGCCGCGCATCGAGCCGCGGAACAGGCCGTTGAGCGTCTCGCGCATTTCGGCGGGCTCGATCCAGTTGTTGGTCGGGCCGACGTCGTCGCGCGAGGCCGCGCAGATGAACGTGCGATCCTCGACGCGCGCGACGTCGGACGGATCGGATTGCGCGAGATACGAGTTCGGGCGCTTCGCCGGGTTCAGGCGCGTGAGCGTGCCCTGGTCGACCATCGCCTGGCACAGCGCGTCGTTTTCTTCCTGCGAACCGTCACACCACACGACGCGCTCGGGCTCCGTCAGCGCCGCGATACGCGACACCCAGTCGATCAGCTTGCGATGTTTGACGAAAGCCGGCGGAGCGATCAGCGGGCCGTGTGTTGCTTCGGCCAAAGTGTTTTGCGACATGAGGATGTCTCCAGATTATTGGGCGGGGATGGGGGTTGCGGGGCGAGCCCGCGAGATGGGGTATGCGATTGGAGCGCAGGGTGCGGCGGCGCGCAGGACGGGACGCGCGAGCGGAGCGCGCGTCGATGCCGCGATGCGTGCGAGAGAAGGTGATGTCTCTTTAGTAATTGCGAACGCGAGTTTCGCCATACAAGCAACCTGCCGTACAACTCCATGACGGCCAGCATACCATCGCCGTTATTCGGCAAACGTTGCGTTGCAACAAGAAACAACTATGTCGGCGCGCCGGCACGCCGGTTGCATGTGCGTGCTTTTTACAGCGCCATGGCGCGCGCTTTGGGGACGAAACGGCCAGGACGGCCGTCCGGCAAGGGTTTCGCGGAAGCGGCAAAATTGCCGCACCGCTCCCGCGTGGGGCCCACGCGAGCGCGGGCCGGGCGAATTCACGTTTTCGCTACTCAGGCAAACCCTGAATTAGGTTGCGTACACAAACATCTGACGTGAGCGGGTCGCAGGCACCCCTGCTCAAAACGGCGCGCCGGGCAATCCGGGGTAATACGCGCCTGCCGCCATCCCGCCGTCGACGGCCAGCTCGGCGCCGTTGCAGTACGACGCTTCGTCGCTCGCGAGGAACAGCGTCGCGCGCGCGATTTCGTCGGGCAGCCCGACGCGTTGCAGCGGCACGTTCGCATAGTGCTGGTTGATTTCCTCGAGCGGCGCGCCGGTCGGGTTCGACATCGCGGTGTTCACGCCGCCCGGATGGATCGAATTCACGCGCACGCCCTGATGGCCGAGTTCGAGCGTCGCGACCTTCGTCAGCCCGCGCACGCCCCACTTGCTCGACACGTACGCGGCCAGCGCGTTCACGCCGCGCAGCCCGTCCACCGACGAGATGTTGACGATCGACCCGCTCTTCTGCGCGATCATGCGCGGCGCAATGGTCCGGATGCCGACGAACGTCCCGACGAGGTTGATCGACACCGCGCGCTCGAATTCGCGTTTCGACAGCTCCGTGATGCCGCCGAACGTCAGTACGGCTGCATTGTTGACCAGTACGTCG
Source organism: Burkholderia sp. AU45274 (assembly GCF_030482505.1). Taxonomy (NCBI): domain Bacteria; kingdom Pseudomonadati; phylum Pseudomonadota; class Betaproteobacteria; order Burkholderiales; family Burkholderiaceae; genus Burkholderia; species Burkholderia sp. AU45274. The sequence continues at coordinate 1,454,760 of NZ_JAUJQE010000001.1, forward strand.
ATCCGGCCAAACTGCTCCATCGTCGCTTCGGTCACGCGCACCCAGCTCGCTTCGTCGGCGACGTCGAGCCGCATGAAGCGCGCCGCGTCGCCGAGTTCGCGCGCGAGCGCTTCGCCCTCCGCGTCGAGTACGTCGCCGATCACGACGCGCGCGCCTTCCTCGACGAACAGCCTGCACGTCGCCGCGCCCATGCCACGCGCACCACCCGTGACGATCGCTACCTTTCCTTCCAGTCGACCCATGTCGTCCTCGCTTCGATTCCGGTTTGCCGGCTGCCGCGCGCAAGTGTGCATGCTCGCCGGTTCGTGATTGGCACGCGGCAAGCACCGCGCGCCGTCGGCCCCGCCATCAGCCCCAGTAAGCCTGCCCGCCGTCGAGCGGCAGCGTCGCACCGGTCAGGTAGGCGGCATCGCGGCTCGCCAGAAACACGATCGCGCGCCCGATGTCCTGCTCGCAGTCGCCGACGCGGCCAAGCGGAATCGTGCGAAAAAACGCCGCGGCTTCCTGCGGATTTGCGTCGACCCAGCCTTTCAGGCCCGGCGACAACGCGTGCGGCGCGACCGCGTTCACGCGGATGCCGTCCACGCCCCATTCGCAGGCCGCCGCGCGCGTCAGCGCACGAATCGCCTCCTTGGTCGCCGCATACGCGCCGTAGCCCGACGCATCCCAGCGCACCGCGGCCGACGACGCGAAATTGACGATCACGCCGTCGCCCTTCAGATGCGGATGGCACGCGCGCATCATGCGCAACGTCGCGATCGGCCCCGATTCGAGCCCCGCCAGGAAACTCGCGTCGGTCACGTCGAGCAGGCGGCCGAGCGGCACGACCTGCGCGTTGTTGATCAGGATCTGCACGCCACCGAACCGCGCGACGACGTTGTCGACGCATTGCTCGATCTGCGTCGCGTCCATCACGTCGCACACGAACGGCTCGGCCACGCCGCCGCGCGCACGAATCGCCTCGCAGGTCGCGAGCAGCTTGTCGAGGGTGCGACCGACCACCGCGACGTGCGCCCCTTCCGCCGCGAGCGCCTGCGCGACGCCCTGGCCGACGCCCTGCCCCGCGCCCGTCACGAGCGCGACCTTGCCTGTCAGGATGCCCATGCGTGCTCCTCAGGCGACGATCGCCGGATGCGCCTGCACGGGCCCGCCGAGCAGTTCGCGGTAAGAAGGCGGCTGCTTGCCGTCGAGATCGGCGATGCCGTACCGCAGCGCGGCTTCCGCGCCGACGAGCACCTGCCCCGACAGCGCCATGCGCTGCGGATCGCCGTGGATCGCGTGAATCACGCGGCCCGTGAATTCGGGGCTTTCCGCGACGAGCGAGAATTCCTTGTACAGCTCCGGGTGTTCTTCCCACACGCGCCTCGTGCGCTCGGTGCGCAGCGGGCCCATCCAGATCGACACGGCCGCGACGTCGAACGGCTTCAGGTCGACGGCCATGTCCTTCGCGAACTTGTCGACGCCGGACTTCTGCGCGCCGTACGCCGCGCCGTGCATGTAGCAGCTCGCGCCGAACGACGACGTGAACGCGATCAGCCCGCTGCGGCGCCGCGCCATCAGCCGCGCCGCGTGCCAGCTCGCGACATAGGCCGAGCGCAGCCCGACATCGAGGATGTTGACGAGATCGAGCGACTTCTCCCAGAACGGGCCCGGCAGGATCAGCTGATCGTGCAGGTAGGTCGCGTTGTTCACGAGCATGTCGAGCCGCCCACTTTCGCGTTCGACACGCTCGAACAGCGCCTGCACCTGTGCATCGTCCGCGTGGTCGCAGGCCACCGCGATCCCGCGCCCGCCGAGCGCATCGATCTCGCGTGCGGTCTCGTGGATCGTGCCGGGCAGCGGCGCATCGCCTTCATTCTGCGAGCGGCCCGTTACATAGACGGTCATGCCGGCCGCGCCGAGCGCGCGCGCGATGCCCTTGCCCGCGCCGCGCGATGCGCCCGTCACGACGGCGACCGGCGCATCGTGGTTCTGTGTCATGTTCGATGTCTCCTGTGGAATGTGCTGGGCGCCACGTGGATGGCGTTCGCGTGCGTCAGGCGGCCGGCGGCTGCGCGCCGGCGAACAGCACGCCCGGCGCATCGCCTTCGTAGCGGGCCGACAGCGTCGACGTGACGACGCAGCGCGTGCCCGCGATCTTCCATTCGCCGCCGACCTTCCGGTATTCGTCGTCGTAGTACGCGCCGAGCTGCGTGAGCGTGCGCGCGTTCGTGTCGATCATCTGGTAGTGCAGGCCCCACGTGCCGCGTGCATGCGTCGCGTCGAGCACATCGATCTCGGGATTCACGCCGTGGTGCATCTCGACGATGTGCGGATGGCAGCCGAGTTGCGCGAAGACGTCGACGAGCGCGTCGCGTGTATCGAACGTACCGATCCGGCCGTAGTCGATCTGCACGGGGCCGGGCGCGAAGCAGTCGCGCATCCCTTCCGGATCCTTGCGGTCGCAGCAGGTGAAGTAGCGCGCCTTCAGCCGGCGGATTGCGTCGGCGTCCTCGAGCCGGCGCACGCGCGCTTCCAGCGATTCGATGAGGGGCATCCTGTCTCCTTGTTTCGTGCCGGCGCGGTTCGAAGGCCGCGTCGATGCCACGTTACCGCCGCGCGATGGGTCGGCCATCACCCGTTCGGATGAAATCCGCGATTCGTTTCGGCAGCGCTGTTTGAGCGTGTCCGCAGCATTCGTCCGAACAGACGATGTGATGCAGGCGGCTTCGTTCCTACCATCGAACGACACCACCACGAGACCCGGCGATGGACGACACGACCCGCACGCTCCACGAGTACGAGCAGATCCGACAGCTGAAGTACCGGTATTTCCGCGCGGTCGACACGCACGACTGGGCGCTGCTCGCGGATTGCCTGACCGAAGACTGCGAGGCGCGGCTGTATGGCGGCCGCTATGCGTACGACGGCCGCGACGCGTTCGTGTCGAGCCTGCGCGCGCTGATCGGCAAGCCGACCTTCCTGACGATGCATCACGGTCATCACCCCGAGCTCACGCTGGTCTCGGCCGATCACGCGTGCGGCGTGTGGTTTCTCGAGGATCACGCGATCAATCTTGAGGATGACTACCTGCTGCACGGCACCGCGTTCTACGACGACCAGTACGTGAAACGCGATGGTGTGTGGCGCATTCACGCGACACGCCACGAGCGGCTGTTCGAAACCGTCACGTCGCCGGTTCCGCCGTCGTTCACGCTGACCGCGAACCGGTTCGCACCGGGCGCGCATCAGGCGGCCGGATCGACTGAAGCCGCTTCCTGAATCCCGGCGGCGATGCCGCCGATCCTGTCATTTCCCTCTGGAGCCGGAGCAATGGAGAAAGTCATTTACGTGTTGTGGCGCGATATGCAGGCCGCGCCCGATCAGTGGAGCCGCACGGTGCGCGCGCAACTCGCCGACAAGCTGCTGTCGCTCGGTGCGCACGGCGTGCAGGTGAACGTCGCCGATGCGGATGTCGCGCCGGCCGCCGGCCTGAAGCAGACCAACACGCACCCGGGCATCGACGGGATCGTCGCGGTGTGGGTCGATAGCGCGAATGCGATGTTCCGCCAGCCGTTCGACGACGCGGTGCGCGCCGTGGTCCCGCACATGGCGGCGTATCTCGTCACCGAGTCGCAGCCGATTACGAATACGCGCTTTCCGGCGCGTCCGGGCGAGCGGACGACGGGTTTTTCGCAGCTCGCGTTTTTGAAGCGGCCACCGCGGCTGACGCACGAAGCTTGGCTCGACGTGTGGCACGGGCATCACACGCGCGTCGCGATCGATACGCAGGACAACTTCCTGTACGTGCAGAACGTCGTCGTGCGCGCGCTCACGCATGCGGCGCCGGGGTACGACGCGATCGTCGAGGAATGCTTCCCCGCTGCGGCGATGACCGATCCGCATGCGTTCTTCGATGCGGTCGGCGATGACGAGAAGTTTCAGCGGAATGTAGCGGAGATGATGGACAGCTGTGGGCGCTTCATTGACTTCGACAAGATCGATGTGGTGCCGACGAGTCAGTATGTGGTGAAGGCGGTGCGGGGGTGAGCTGGAGTGATCGCACGGTGCGGTCGCCCTATTCCCGATTGACTGCCGTGTTCCATTTTGAGCCGGAGGAGCGTCGCCAACACACAACGGCTCGCTCCAATCGATAGTTGAACGTGGGGCACTGCGGCGAACGCCTGAATGCTGGCGAGTACTACCGGACGCGAACGGATTCGGGTGCCCGCCGCAATAGATGATCACATCGTTTCGCAACGTTCATTGAATCACCTGTCGTTACCGTCGAGGAGGAGCAGATCCATCGGCGGCGTCCGCGACAGGCTGGCCGTCACGTGCCTGGATCGCTTCTATCGCCGCCTGAGCCGAAATCTTCACATCGCGCTTGCGCGACTTTAGATTCTGCGTGATGGCAGGCAACGCTTTGCACGTGCCAATCCGGTTGAGCGTGGATTGACAGTAGATGACGTCATAGGGATCTGAAGTGGTCGCGAGAATCTCCAGCAACTCGTCTTCAGCCTGGGGGTTTGCGCAACCATTGAGTGACCGTATCGCGGAATGCCTCACGAGCCAGCGCTTGTCCTTGAGAAGTGCAAACAGGGGCCGGACATCGACGCCTCCCGGCTTCGGGATGTCAGCAAGCCGATCAAGGAGACTTGCCAGCGCATACTTGTCCGGCTCTCTGGACGAGTATTCGATCAGGCGTACCGCGCACTCGCCGCTGAGACAGTTCTTTCCGATCTTGCCGATGATGAAGTACGCTGCAGACCGCTGCTCCTTTTTGGGCTTCTGGCCGAGGAATACATCGAGTTCATCAACCAGAGACATGTCGCCAAGCAGTTCCGCTTCGCGATGTGCCTGCCAAGAGATGGAATCGTCCGAGCTAACGAAGTCCTGACGATCTGTCATCCGTTGAATTAGCTCGAGTAGCGCTTGTCGCATCACCGCACCCTTCGAAAAGAAATGACGACTCTAACAGCTTGGCCGTATAAACGAACCCATGAGCCGGTCGGTGCAGGAATGGTCACCGATCTGTGCATCTGATGCGAGTGACCGGCACGGGCCGATGCGGTCACGCTCGCGACAGCAGACACTCGCCGCCATCCGGCGGCTGCCGGCCCGCTACAGGCTGCCCCGACAATCGCATCGTATTCGATCGAGATTAGCGCCGACTCACTGCAAATCTGTGCACGAACGCCGAAACTGCCTCCACGACACCGTCCGCCAGTGGCAGATCCGGGTTCGAATAAGCAGCGAAGTTTTCGTGCAGATCCGCCGTGCGGACGGCCTTGAGAACGTGATTGGCGTCGGCGATCAGCGCCATTTCGGCCTGCGGATTTGCTCGCTGTAACAGTTCCGCGTCCTGCACGGCAACCTGGATATCCCGCGCGCCCTGCACGATCAGCACGGGCTTCACGTAATCGGCCAGCAGTGCCGCCGGGTCGATGGTCAATTCGCTGATCAGGAAGCGCTGGACTTGCGGCCTGAACGACGGCATGAGCGCCGGATCGATGTCGGTCGCGTCTACCCCATTCCCCGCTTCCAGCGAATCGAGGATCGACATTGCATTGTCCAGGATCGGCGCATTTGCAGGGTTCGACCGCAGTTGCTGCCTCAATACGGGCGCGAGCGGACGCCCCGCCGTGGCGACCAGAATCAGGCCGGCGATGTCGGCGGATTGCCGCGCCGCCAGCAACGCCACCAAACCGCCCTCGCTGTGCCCCAACACCCATACGCTGGAAGCACCTGTCCGCGCGCGGATGGCGGCTACCCACGAATGGACGTCCGCCGCGTAGTCGTCGATCACGACATCATTGGCATCCGGTATCGCCGACGCGCTGCCGTACATGCCGCGCTTGTCGACTCGTACCGACGCGATACCTTCTTCGCACAATCCTTCCGCGAGCAACCGGTACGTCGACGCCTGAAGCCAGCTCGGCGCGTTGCCATTTCTGTCGGTCGGGCCCGAGCCCGGCACGATCAGCACCACCGGCATATCGCCGGTGTCCGGGGACAACAGCGTGCCCTTCAACGGACCGGCAGGGCCCGGCGCTTCGATTTCCGTCTGCATGGTATGCAAAAGCCCCCCTGGTCATGAGCTACCGACAATCGCTCCAACAGTGCAGCTCACGGCGCCTTGGCCAAAGCCAGAATGGCCGTCACCGCATCGTCCTCGATTCCCTTGATATCCGACGGAAACCGATTCCTTTGCGGTATCAACACGATGAGCCCCTCGATCTGCGCCGTAACGAGTGCCGCGCGCCGGATGCGCACCGCTTGTGGCAGCGCCGGGTTCACGGCTTCAATGAGGCCGGCGATCACGCCGCGTTGAAATTCATACCCCTCTTCAAGCATCTTCCGCGCGAACTCCTGCGTTTGGGCCAGTGCCCAGAAGTTCACGAACAGGCTTTGGGTCTTGGGCTGCTTGCTGTCTTCGAGCAAGAGTCTGACCACTTTCTCCAGCCGGCCCTCGGGTGTCAGCGACGTGTCCGCGCGCACGCCGTCGTACGTATTGGCGTACGCCTCCCGCGTCACGGCAAGGATCGCCTCGAAGATGTCTTCGCGCGTGGGAAAGTAGTGCTGCAGGTTCGACAGCGCCAACCCGGCTTTTGCCGCGACCTTCCTCATGGTCAGCCCGCCGTAGCCTTCGTCCACGAAGATCTCGATCGCACTGGCCATAATCTTGTTCACAGCGTTCTTGCCGCGTTCGGTCAAGACGCGTCCGTTATCGAGAGCCGCCCTCTTCAAGAATTCCTCCTGCTGCCCCGTGAGCGCATGCCCGGGGCGATGGTGCTGATGGCGCGTCAGCGCCGCCGATGCCTGGTCGCAGACCAACCACGCCGCATCCGCTCCGCGCACGGAAGTGGTGATATAGGTTGGTCGACCGGATTTCGCAAAACATCGATGCCCCACACGCGGCCGTGTCGGTTCCACTGCAGGGACCGCAAGGCGGAACCTGACGGCGACATTCTACGCAGGATTGGAAATCCGGGGAGAGGCACCGATGTCGATTGACGAGCGTACGCATGACATGTTCGATACCCGTCACAAAATGGGTCGAGCGACACATTCTCGTCGATGCGCCCGAACGCCCTCGACTCCCCGCTCTCCCGTCCCTTTGCCAGGCCCATGACAAAAAGTCTATAATTTGACAATCCATCGACCGGCACGCCGAAGCATACGAACCCGAGCGCGCCCCCGATTCCCCGGCCCAATTTGCCCGGAGCGACATGAGCGACTACCCCGTTTTCGACACGCTTTGCGATCTGCTGAACACGTCCGGCGCGCGGTTCCGTGTGCTGGAGCATCCGGCCGAAGGGAAATCCGACGCCATCGCCGCGCTGCGCGGCACGCGCCCCGAACAGGGCGCGAAGGCGATGCTCTGCACGTTCAAGGATGGCGGAGACACCACCGCGCTCGCGGTGATTCCCGGCCATCTGAAGATCGATTTCCGCAAGGTCGCCGATGCGGTCGGCCGCCGCAAGGCCACCCTCGCGTCGCCCGACCTCGCGGCCACCGTCACGCGCTGCGTGATGGGCGCCGTGCCGCCGTTCGTGTTCGACGCCAGCGTGACGCTCGTCGTCGACCCCGCCCTGGTCGAACGCAACACCGAGATCGCTTTCAACGCGGGCCGCCTCGACCGCTCCGTCGTGCTCGACGCGGCCGACTACGTGCGGATCGCGCAGCCGCTGCTCGCCGACATCACGCGGCCGGAAGCCGCGGAAGGCGAGTAACACGCCGGTTGCCCCTTCCCCCGCAGCCGTCGCATCGATCCGAAACCTGACCGCGAAACCATCATGACCACTACCCGGAAACTCGTGCTGTCCGAACAGGCGTCGCTGATCGAACAGGTGCAGCGCATCGCCGAAGGGCTCGGTGCGATGTTCGCGCCGTTCACCGAGGTCGTGGTTCACGACCTGCGCACGCCGAAGCACGCGATCCTCGCGATCCACAACAACCTGTCGGGGCGCGCCGTCGGCGATCCCGCGACCGAGCTCGGCCTCGCCCGCATCGCGGACGACGATTTCCCGCCCGTGCTCGCGAACTACCCGAACCGCTTCGCCGACGGCCGCACCGCGAAAAGCACGTCGATCGGCATCAAGGATTCGACCGGCCGCTATGTGGCCGCGCTGTGCCTGAATGCCGACGTCACGCTGTTCCGCGGCTTCCAGGGCATGCTGAACCAGTTCTGCAGCACGGACGGCGAAGCCGTCGCGGAAACGCTCGATCCGGCCGGCGCGGACGCGATCCGCCAACGCATCGACGCATTCGCGATGCGCCTCGCGACGACGCCGCGCGAACTGAAGACCGACCAGCGCCGCGAGCTGATGCAGACGCTGAAGGCCGACGGTTTCCTCGAAGTGCGCCGCGCGATGGAGATCGTGTCGCAGCATCTCGGCGTCTCGCGCGCGACCGTCTACAACGATGCGAAATGACGCAGGCGCGTGACACGCGCTGCTTTCCCGCTGAACGATTTCAACGACCACCAGGCAATCCATGAACGCTCCGACTCTCCCCACCTACGACGACGTTGCCGCCGCCGCGGCCCGGCTCGAAGGCCATGCGCACCGCACACCGGTGATGACGTCGCGGACGATCGACGAAGCGCTCGGCGCGCAAGTGTTCTTCAAGTGCGAGAACCTGCAGCGCATGGGCGCATTCAAGTTCCGCGGCGCGTTCAACGCGCTGTCGCGCTTCGATGCGGAGCAACGCCGCAACGGCGTCGTCGCGTTCTCGTCCGGCAACCATGCGCAGGCGATCGCGCTGTCGGCGCGCATGCTCGGCATTCCCGCGACGATCGTGATGCCGCAGGATGCGCCGGCCGCGAAGATGGCCGCGACGCGCGGCTACGGCGGCAAGGTCGTGACCTACGACCGCTACACCGAGGATCGCGAGCAGATCGGCCGCGATCTCGCCGCGCAGCACGGCCTCACGCTGATTCCGCCCTACGACCACCCGGACGTGATCGCCGGCCAGGGCACGGCGGCCAAGGAACTGTTCGACGAAGTCGGCCCGCTCGATGCGGTATTCACGCCGCTCGGCGGCGGCGGCCTGCTGTCGGGCACCGCGCTCGCCACGCGCGCGCTGTCGCCGCACGCGACGCTGTACGGCGTCGAGCCGGAAGCCGGCAACGACGGCCAGCAATCGTTCCGCTCCGGCGCGATCGTGCATATCGACACGCCGCGCACGATCGCCGACGGGGCGCAGACGCAGCACCTCGGCAACCTGACGTTCCCGATCATCCGGCGCGACGTCGACGACATCCTGACCGCGACGGACGCGGAACTGATCGACTGCATGCGCTTCTTCGCCACGCGTATGAAGATTGTTGTCGAGCCGACCGGCTGCCTGTCGTTCGCCGCGGTGCGACGGATGAAGGACGCGCTGCAGGGCAAGCGCGTGGGCATCGTGATCAGCGGCGGCAACGTCGATCTCGAGAACTTCTGCGCGCTGGTGTCGGCGCCGGCATGAACGTCGCGGCGCGCATGAATATTCCGTCATCCGCGCCGCATCGCTCCTTCACGTCGCGTTAAGTTTCGCGCCCTAGACTGATGATGTTGTCCCGCAGTCAGTCGTGAAGGAGCCACCATGAAATCGCACGCGATCGTCGCCGCCGCCCTGGCGGCTGCTTCCCTTTCGGCGTTCGCTCAACCGGGCGTGACGTCATCCGGTTTCCCCGCAGCGTCGCCGCACGACGCCGTCGCGCAAGCGACGCACCGCTCGCCCGGCGCGTTGCCGCACGCCGGCTTCGTGCTCGCGAAGATCGATCAGAACAATACGCCGCCCGATCGCGGCGGCGACCCGAGCGGCCGTTCGCACTCCGGCATGCGCATGTGACGGCACGCGCCGGGCGCTGTGCCGCGCCCGGCCCTCAGAACGCAGGCAGCGACGGATCGCGTGACGCGAGGATGTCGTCGGTGCGCCGCTGCAGCGCGCCGTCGATCGTCTCCGGTTGCGGAATCAGCCAGTAGCGCCCGTCCCGGATGCCGTCGAACACCCGCGCGGCGAACGCGTCGGGCGTGAGCCCGTGCGCGTTCAGCATCGCGCGCATCGTGTCGACGAAGCCGCGCACCTCCGGCCGGTCGTGCACCGCGCCGAACGGGTCGTTGAAGATGCCCGACTGCACGGGGCCCGGCGCAAGCAACGACACGCCGACCGGTGCGCCCAGCATCTTCAGTTCTCCGTACAGTGATTCGGTCAACGCGACCACCGCGAATTTCGTTGCCGAATAAGGCGACATCAGCGGGCTGGGCAGGAACCCGCCGACCGACGCGGTATTCACGACGCGCGCCGGCACGTTGCGCTCGAGCATCCGCGGCACGAAGCTGCGGATGCCGTTCAGCACGCCGTGCACGTTGATCGCGAAGCTGCGCTCGAAGCGTTCCGGCGTGATTTCCCAGCTGAAGCCGGTCGCCATCACGCCCGCGTTGTTGAACAGCAGGTCGACGCCGCCGAAGCGCTGCCACGCGGCTTCCGCCAGCGCGTCGACGGCTTCCGGCCGGCTGACGTCGGTCGGCACGCACAGGACGTCGGTGTCGAGCGTCGCGGCGAAGGCGTCGAGCTTCGCCGGGTCGAGATCGGCCAGCACGACGCGCATGCCGAGCCCGGCGGCGTGGCGTGCGAGCCCGCTGCCGATGCCGCTGGCCGCGCCGGTGATCACGGCGGTGCCGCCGTCGAAGCGAATCGAATTCGTCATGTCAATCAAAGTCCTGTCGGGTCGATGTGGGGATGCGCATACGCGGGAACCACCGGCGGCGGCAGCACCGTGCGGCCGTCGAGCGAGCGCACCGCGAGTTGCTGCGCGAGCGGGAAATGCAGGCTGTGCGTGACGAGGCCCGTGCGTTCGCGCGCCGGCAGGCGGCACAGCGCGAGCGCGGTCTCGGCGAGATACGCGACGTCCTCCGTCGGATAGCCTTCGGGGATGTAGCGCGCGGCACCGGGCGTGCGGATCGCCGTGCTCGGCGCGACGAGATTCACCGCGATGCCGTCGGCTTCGAGTTCGGCCGCGAGCCCCTGCGTGAAGCGCGACAGCGCTGCCTTCGCCGCCGCATAGACGGTCGCGCCGCCCGCGCGCGAGAAATCGTCGAACGGCCGCAGCGGCGGCAGCGCCGTCACCGAGCCGACGTTGACGATCCAGCCGGCGCCGCGGGCGCGCATCAGCGGGATCGCAGCCTGCGCCAGCGCGAACGGAATCCGCAGATAGTGTTCGATCGTCGTGTCGAACATCGTCATCGGCATCGCGTCGACGCACGCGTAGTCGGCCACGCCCGCGTTGTTGACGAGGATGTCGAGGCCGCCGGCGGCTTGCGCCGCGTGCCCGACGAGCGCGTCGCGCTCGGCTGCGTTCGACAGGTCGGCCGCCAGCGCAATCGCGCGGCCGCCGGCGGCCTCGATCAGCGCAACCGTTTCGGCGAGCGTGCCGGCGGTCGTCGCCGATGGCGTGAGGCTGCGCGCCGTCACGACGACGGTCGCGCCTTCGGATGCGAGGCGCTGCGCGATCGCACGGCCAATGCCGCGGCTTGCGCCCGTCACGAGCGCACACTTGCCGGCCAGTACGCCGGTTCGGATATCGGTCATCGTTGTCTCCTGTGTTGTGCGTGCGGGCCGCTCAGCGGGCGATATCCGCAACATGAAGCACCAGCTTCGTTTTCGCCTCGCCCGTTTGAACGAGATCGAGTGCGCGGGCCGCCTGTTCGAGCGGGAAACGGTCGAAGCGCGGCACGCGCAGCGCGTGCTTGTCGAGTTGCGCCGCGATCCGGCCAAGCGTGCCGCCGCTCGGCATCCGGCTGTAGGTCATCGCGGTGCGCAGGCCGCGTCGTGCGGCAACGGCCGCCGTCGCGGCGAGCCGCTCCGCATCGCCGGGCGCGAGCGTCATGATGTTCACCAGCGTGCCGCCCGGCGCCAGCAGGTCGAGCGCATCGGGCAGCGTGTCGCCGCCGACCGCGTCGAGCACGAGGTCGACACCGCCGGGCGCCCAGGCGCGCAGCGCCGCGGCGATGTCCTGCGCGCGATAGTCGATGCTCGCCGCCGCGCCCAGCGATTCGACCGTCTCGCGGTTGCACGCGGAACACGTTGCCGCGACGCGCGCGCCGGCCTGCACGGCAAGCTGGATCGCGAACGTGCCGACCGCGCCCGCGCCGCCGTGCACCAGCACGGTCTGGCCCGCCTTCAGCTCGCCGTCGTCGAACAGGCCGGCCCATGCGGCAAGCGCAGGCGTCGGCACCGTGGCGGCTTCCGCCAGGCTCACCGCGTCGGGCACGCGCACGACCGAGTCGTGGCGCACCGCGACGAATTCCGCATACGCACCCCAGCGCCCCGCGCCGACGTCGGTCTGCGCGAACACGCGCATGCCGGGCGCGAACCCGTCGACGCCGTCGCCGACCGCTTCGACCACGCCCGCCGCGTCGAAGCCGATCACGAACGGAAACGTGTATTGCATGAAGGCGCCGAGGTAGCCTTCGCGGCATTTCCAGTCGGCGGGATTGATGCCCGCGTAGGCCACGCGGATCAGCACGTCGCCGGGGCCCGGCGTCGGGGCCGGCACGTCGGCCATTCGCAAGGTGTCGGAATGACCGACGCGGTCGATCAACAGGGCTCGCATCTTCGTGTCTCCAGGGTTGGTTTGATGTCAGCTCGATGTGGGCTGCGCGTCACGCCGCCGTGTCCGCCAGCAGGCTCGACGCGAGCGGACAGAACGCATGCGAGATCGCATCGACCGTCCAGTCGGGGCTTTCAGCGTCGAACCGGCGATCGACCCAGCCCCAGTGATACGGATGCATCAGGTATTCGCCGAGCAGATCGCCGACGTGCGCGAATTCCTGCTGCCACACATGCGTCCACGCGCCGGGCGTTTCGATCCGGCTCAGGCGCCAGTTGCGGATGCCGGGCATGAACGCGGGCATCTGCAGCAGTTCGCGTTCGAGCGCGGCGATCTGCGCTGCGCCGGCCTGCGGCCGCACGCGCAGCATCAGCGTGCGCCAGACGCCGTCGCGCAGCGCCGGTTCGCGCAGGCCGCCGCCGATCGAGCGGCATTGAGCGCCATCGATGCGCTCGATGCCCGGCAATTGAGCCAGCGCCGCGAAATCCGCCGTGCCGTCGGCCGCCGAATCGTCGCGTAGCACGTCGAGCGTGTAGTCGCCCGCGCCCCAGCTGCCGTCCAGATTGCGTGCCAATGCCACGCGTGTCGTGCCAACCCGCGCGTGCGCGGCTTCGTGCAATGCATGCTCGATCGCGCCCGCATCGCAATCCGAGGACACGAATACCTGTGCCGTGTCATGCCGCATGATCGACCTCCGTCAGCGCGGGCAGCGGCGCGTCGACGTCCGTCATCACATGGCGACGGCGCAGGTCGCACAGCGCGTCGACCGCCATCCAGAATCCGACCACATCGGCATCCGTCAACGCACGCATCCGGTAATAGGCCGGCGCGTCGGCCACGTGCCAGGTCAGCCACAGCGTGCTCGGCTGCCCCGGCACCGCGACGGGCGGTGATATCCAACGGCCGGCCGCCGTCAGCCCGCGCGCCGCATGGCCCGGCAGGTAACGGTCGCGCAGCAGTGCAAGCACGTCGGGAATGCGCTCGGGCGCGAGCGTGATTTCGTCTACGATCTGGATCATTCGCGTGTCGTCCGTGGTCGTTCGTGACAGGGATGCGCAGCCGGCCTACGCCGTTCCGGCGAGGCCGAAGGCGGTCGGCGTGGATAGCATTCTTGCGTGGTGACGATTCGCAGACCCCTACCGGCCCGCTCACCGCCCCCTGTCGCAACGATCAGATCGGGAAACTCATGAAACAGCGCGCCATTCCGGCCCGCAGCCGCGTCCTGCCGGGCCTCGGCGCGCGCCTGCTGAGCGAACTCACGCGCAGCGGCGCGCCGCCGGCCGACCGCGATGCGCAGCCGCCGCCACCGGCAGCGACGCCGGGCGATTTCGTCGCGCTGTATCGCGACGCGATCGAACGCCTTGAGGCGCAGGTCGCGCGCGGCGATGGCCACCCGCCGATGCGTAAGCGCGAAGTCGACCTGATGTGCCGCTGCCTGCTGAGTTGCGCGACGCTCGCCGACGCGATCCGCTGCGCGCGCGAATTCGGCGAGATGCTGACCCCGCGCGCCGGTGCGTTGTCGCTCACCGTGCGCGACGGGCGCGCGACGTTCCGGATGGATTCGCTGCGCCGCACTCGCAGCCCGGCCGCGTGCCTCGTCGACCTGACGGGCTTGTTCTGCTATCTGCAGCTGTTCGGCTGGCTGATCGGGCAGCCGCTGCGGCCGACCGACGTCTGGCTCGGCCATCCGCGCCGCGACGACGCGATGCCGTTGCTCGGGTTGTTCAATGCGCCGGTCGAGGTGGGCCGCAAGACCTACGGCTTCGCCTTCGATGCGGCGCGGCTCGAATGCCGTGTGGTGCGGCAGCCAGCCGAACTCGACGCGTTTCTCGTCGATTTTCCGTTTCGCCTGATCGACGCGGCGCCGGCCGTCGTGTCGTGGGCGCAGCAGGTGCGCGGCTTTCTCGACGCGGCGCTCGCGCACGAGCAGGCGTTGCCGGCACTCGCGGAGCTGGCCGTGTGGCTCGGCGTGAGCGAGGCGACGTTGCGGCGGCGGCTGGTGGCCGAAGGCAGCGGTTATCACGTGCTGCGGGAGCAATGCCTCTCCGAGGCCGCGCAACGCTGCCTGCGGGAGTCGGACTGGCCGGTCGCGCGGATCGCCGAGCATCTCGGGTTCGGCGGCGAGGAAGCCTTCCGCCGCGCGTTCGTCAGGTGGACGGGTGTCGCGCCGAGCCGGTACCGGCGCGATTTCATCGCAGCGAACCATGCCATTTCGTCAGACATGAAACGCACCGCCGACGCCTGAAAGACAGGATTTCGAAAGTTTTTGCGCATCGATGACGTTTTTTCGCATCCGGGGGCTGTCCGACAATTGACGCGCCGGCGCGCACGCCATTACCCTTGCGCGCTGATGGTTCCCAGGGATGGGATCAAAAGGGAACGCAGGAGAGGCAGTGCCTCGAATCTGCGGCTGCCCCCGCAACTGTGAGCGGCGAATCCGTGCCACTGCGTGCCACTGGGAAACCGGGAAGGCCGGCGCGAATCAGGACCCGCGAGCCAGGAGACCTGCCATCGACCCGAGGTCCAAGCAGCCGCACCGGGCGGGGTGTCCCGATGCGCCAACACCGCCTTTGGCGGTGTCCGTTGCATGGACGGCCCGACCTCAGGATCCGCCCGATGTCCACTGTTACCGCATCCGCTTCCTCACCGGAAGCGTCGCGCCGGCACGCCGCCGGCATGCACGGCCCGCCTGCTCGCGCGCGCCGTTCTCTGTGGATCGCGTCCGCCGGCATGTGCCGCGCCGACGCCCGCGACCGCGGCCCGCTCGGCCCGCTCGCGCGATAGCCCGATCACCGATAACAAAACCGGCGCTGCCCGCCGCGCTCCCCCGATCGACGCATGCGCAGCCCGACCACAACGACAGCCTCATGAAGATTCGACACCTCCTTGCCACGTCCGCCGCGACCGCGCTCTTCTCGCCGCTCGCCCACGCAGCCGGCGACACCGCGGTTGCGCAACCGGCCCCGGCCGCCGAAGGCGCCAACCTGCCGACGATCAATGTGACTGACACGCGTCGGCTGCCCGAGTCGTTCGACCAGCGCTATGCGACGACCCAGGTGCTCACGCGCACCGATCTCGACCGGCTGTCGCCGAGCGACCCGAGCATCACGCAGGCGCTCGCGACGCTGCCCGGCGTGACCGTCTCGCAGAACGGCGGGCCCGGCTCGTCCGCGTCGGTCAGCATCCGCGGCTCGTCGGCCAGCCAGGTCGCCGTGTTCATCGACGGCATCCGGATCGGCTCGCCGACCACCGGCATCGCGCCGTGGGCGGACCTGCCGACCGAATCGTTCGAACGTGTCGAAGTGATCTCGGGGCCGGCTGCCGCGTCGTTCGGCGCCAATGCGATGGGCGGCGTCGTGCAACTCTTCACGCGCCGCGCGGCCAGCCAGCCGAACCAGACCACCGTGTCGTTCGGCGGCGGGTCGAACAAGACGTTCGACACGCAACTGCGCACGTCGGGCACCGTGCCGTCGACCGGGCCGCTCGCCGCGCTCGGCGGGCTCACCTACTCGCTCGGCCTGCATTCGTACAACACGGCCGGCATCGACGCGACGCGGCCTTTCGCGTACGGGCACGAGGCGGGCCGCAACCCGTACCACGCGCAGGATCTCGATGCCCGCCTCGGCTACGCGCGCGACAACTGGTCGATCTCGACGTTCGCGCTGTATCACCGGTCCGATCTGTCCTACGACAACCGCGGCTATGCGAATCGCCAGCTCGATCATCAGCTCACGACCGGTCTCGCGTTCCACGTCGATATCACGCCGGACACGCAGTTCGACCAGTCGTTCGGTTATGCGAACGATCGCGGGTTCATCTACGCGAGCGATCCGACCACCCCGACCGACCAGATCAATTCGCAGCGCATCAGCACGTCGACGTCGCTGACGCACCAGGCGCGCGGATTCCATCTGTTCGGGCTGCCGCTGTCGGGCGAAACCAAGCTCGCCTACGACTTCACCCGCGAGCAGGCATTCCTGCCGGTCGACATTCCGAACGGCGTGCCGACGCGCAACGATTCCGCGTTCTCGCTGCATCAATCGGCGACGCTCGGCAGCGTGACGATGTTCCTCGCGGGGCGTCATGAAATCATCGCCGGGCGGTCCGTGAATACGGGTAACGCGGCGCTGTCGTGGACGATCACGCCGGTGTACACGGCGCGCGTGTCGTACGGCAATGCGTTCAAGCTGCCGTCGTTCAACGACCTGTACTACCCCGGCTACGGCAATCCGAACCTCAGCCCGGAACGCAGCACGTCGGTCGAGGCTGCGGTCGATGCGAACACGTCGTACGGTACGTTCACGGCCGCGATCTACGATACGCGCGTCAGCAACCTGATCGCGTACAACCCGGCGACGTTCTCGCCGATGAACATCGGCCGCGCGCATATTCGTGGCATCGACCTGTCGTACAAGGGGACGATCGGCCGCTCGACGCCGGTGAGCGTCGCGGTCGGGATCCTGAATCCGCAGGACGAAACCAACGACTCGTGGCTCAACCGCCGGCCGCGCCAGACGGTCAGCCTCAACATCGATCACACGTGGGACGAACTGCACCTGCATGCGTTGAGCACGGGGGCGTCGCTGCTTTATGGCGGCACGACGTTCGACGATCCGGCGAATTCGACCTATCTGCCTTCGTATCTGACGGTGGGCCTGCGCGCGTCGTACCGGATCAATTCGCACCTGACGGTGTCGGCGACGGTATCGAACCTGTTCGACCGGCAGTACATGACCGCGTATGGGTACAACACGCTCGGGCGGACGGCGTTCGGGAAGGTCAGCTACACGTTCTGACCGGGATGGGGAGGCTTCGGCCGGATAGCTGGCGAAGCCTCCCATTTGAAATCGCGCATCCGATGCCTGCGCCACCGGATGCCTGAAACGGGTGATGCCGCCCCCAAACCGGGCGACCGACGGACGGCTGACGAGCCGCCGGCCTTCGTCGCACTGCGCACGTTGCTGTCCGTATCAACACTGTTAGACTGCGGACGCCTTCCCCGCCCATGTACTCCACCATTCAGGATAGCGACATGACCGAATGCGCCCTAACATTGACCAGTCAGATCGAATGGGAAAACTGGTTAGGGCAGAACGGCAGAACGTCGGCCGGAACATGGCTGCGCCTGGCGAAAAAAGGCGCCGGGCAGCGAACCCTCACCTACGAACAGGCGTTGGAAAGCGCCCTCTGCTATGGCTGGATCGATGGTCAAAAACGGGCCGAGAGCGAGCAATACTGGTTGCAACGCTTCACCCCGCGCTCCGCAAAAAGCATCTGGTCCAAACTCAACACAGACAAGGCTGAAGCACTGATCGCCGCAGGCAGAATGCGCCCGCCCGGCTTGTGCGAAATCGAGAAAGCCAGAAAGGACGGCCGCTGGCAGGCTGCCTATACGTCGGCCAGCAACTCGATCGTGCCGGACGACCTGCAGGCGGCTTTGGACGCCAATCCGGAAGCCCGCAAGTTTTTCGCAACACTGAACAGCCGTAACCGATATGCCATCCTGTTTCGGATACAGAATGCCAAAAAGCCGGAAACACGGGCGCGCAAAATCGGGGAATTCATCGACATGCTGAATCGCGGCGAAACCATCCATCCATAGACTTTTCGCTGACGGGAACGGCGCCAAACGGGGCAACTCGCCCGTCATGGCTGCTTCGGCTCGGCAGCCGGTAACGCAACGCGCAATCCTGAAGGCGCAGCGACTGGGGTGAACCATGAACCAAGGCGGAGACTTCATCGTGCGCACCATGTCGGCCGACGAGGTCGCCATGGCGGTCGAATGGGCGGCGGCAGAAGGCTGGAATCCCGGCCTGCACGATCCCTCCTGTTTCAGGGAAGCAGACCCGGCCGGGTTCTTCGTCGGCGTATGGCGCGGCGAGCCGGTCGCGTGCATTTCTGCTGTCGCCTACGACGAACGCTTCGGCTTCATCGGCCTCTACATCGTGAAACCCGAGTTTCGCGGCCAAGGCTTCGGCATCCGAACCTGGCAGCACGGCATGCGTTACCTCGGAGACCGCAACATCGGGCTTGATGGTGTCGTGGCCCAGCAGGCGAACTACGGAAAATCCGGATTCGAGCTTGCGTACCGCAACATCCGCTATGAGGGGCGCGTGGACGGCATCGGGTGCGCGCACGTGGTGGCAGCGGCCGACGTGCCGTTCGAACAGTTGCTTGCCTACGATCGCGCATGCTTTCCGTCGGCGCGCGAGCGTTTCATCTCCACCTGGATCGCGCAGCCGGATGCCGTTGCGCTCGCGACGATCGACGCCGGCCGTGTCGCCGGCTACGGTGTCGTGCGCCGTTGCAGGACGGGCTGCAAGATTGGCCCGCTTTTCGCCGACGACGCGGGCGTCGCCACCGGGCTGTTTCGCGCGCTCGCGGCGCGAATGCCCGGCGAGGTCGTCGTGCTCGACGTGCCGGAAACGAACCCCGCGGCCGTCGCGCTGGCGGAACGGCACGGCATGACGAGCGTGTTCGAAACCGCACGGATGTACACGAAAGAAGCGCCGGCGATTGCGATCGACCGCGTGTTCGGGGTGACGTCGTTCGAGCTGGGGTGATCGTCATGGACATGGCTGTGACCGAATTCGGGAAATTGACATCAACCCAAAACCTAATACAATTAGCCTTTTCGCTAATCTGAATAGCATTCGCTATGGCACGCGCCGGCATCAAACTGGACAAACTCGTCGAAGCCGGCGCGCAACTCGCCGATGAAACCGGCTTCGAGCACCTGACCGGCGCGGCGCTGGCACGTCACTTCGACGTCAAACTGGCCAGCCTGTACTCCCATATCCCGAGCTTCGACGACCTCAAGAGCCGCATCGCACTCTTCGCGCTGAAGGAACTTGCCGATCGCGCGACCGACGCCTTGGCCGGCCGCACCGCCAAGGACGCGCTCACCGCGCTCGCCGACGTCTATCGCGACTACGCCCGCGAGCACCCCGGTCGCTTCGCCGCAGCGCGCCACCCGGTAAGCGCCGAACGCGCCGCCGAAAGCGCGGGCGGGCGGCTCGTCAGGATGACCTCGGCAGTGCTGCGCAGCTACGACATTCCGGAAGCCGAACAGGCGCATGCGATCCGTCTGCTCGGCGGCTTTTTCATGGGCTACGTCACACTTGAAAGCGCGGGCGGTTTCGCGCACAGCGCACCGGCTTCCGACACGTCGTGGTCGCGCAGTCTCGATGCGCTGGACGTGATGCTGCGCCACTGGCCCTCTGCCGCATGACTCGCCCAACGTCCAACGGAACCGAATCGATGAAAGACGAACCCGACGGCGTCGCCCTGCCGAGCCGCGTCGTCCCCTTCCCGGCCTCGATCAGCGACGAAGCGCGAGCCGCGTTGCAACGTCTGGTCGGCAGCGACGGCGTGCCGCTGAACGCGCTGCACGTGATGCCGGCCCCGGACGATTTCGACGCATGGATGCGTGTGAAGGCGGCCGCCGACGCACACTACGCGGCCGCCATCGAGCAACTCGGCGGCCATCTGCGTTCGAGCGTGGAGACGATCCGGACCGGCGCGGCGGACGTGCATGTCGCCACGCCCGAAGCAGCGGCTTCCGGCGAATGCGCGTACATCGACCTGCACGGCGGCGCGCTGGTGCTCGGCGGCGGCGCCGCGTGCCGCGCCGGCGCGCAGATGCAGGCCGACCGGCTCGGCATTCGGTGCTACGGCGTCGACTATCGCCTGCCACCCGAGCATCCGTATCCCGCCGCACTCGACGATTGCATCGCGGCGTATGCGTACGTGCTCGAGCGCTACGCGCCGGAAAACATCGTCATCGGCGGACGCTCGGCGGGCGGCAACCTCGCCGCGGCGATGGTGCTGCGCGCCCGCGACGAAGGCTTGCCGCTTCCGGCCGCGCTGGTGCTGCTGTCGCCGGAAGTCGACCTGACCGAATCCGGCGACAGCTTCGAAACCAATCGCCTCGTCGATGTCGTGCTGCCGGCGTCGCTGATGCCGAACAACCTGCTCTACGCGCACGGCGCCGATCTCGCGCATCCGTATCTGTCGCCGCTGTTCGGCGATTTCTCCGCCGGTTTCCCGCCGACCTTCATCCAGAGCGGCACGCGCGATCTGTTCCTGTCGAACGCGGTACGCCTGCATCGCGCGTTGCGGCGCGCGCAGGTGCCGACCGAGCTTCACGTATTCGAAGGGATGCCGCATGGCGGGTTCATGGGCGCGCCCGAGGACAGGGAACTGAGCCAGGAAATCGCGCGCTTCGTGCATGCACATTTGCCGGCGTTGAATTGAACCCGTCGAGCGTCAACCGATGAACGGCAAACCCCACAAGGACGACATCAGCATCGGCCCGGATCGCTGGATCGAATTCGGCGATCTGTCGGGTGGCCACGCACATGCGGCCACGATCGACGCCTGTCTGGCAGAGGTCATGCCTTTGATCGATGCGCTGGAGACAAACTGTGTCGCCGAATGCTGCGGCATCGACGCGTTCGGTTTCTGGCCGGACGAGATCGAGGTTGCGGTGGCCACGCGGGATCGCGATGCGCTGGCGCGACTCGCCGACGATCTGCTGACGGTTCAGCATTCGATCGACGCGTTGCCGTCCGATTTCGTCGTCAGCACGCGAATGAACCAGTATTTCCGGAAAGCCGTCGTGGTCGAGTTGCTCGCGCATATTCGGACGACGGTCGACGCGATCCACGCGGCGCATCGGCCTAAATGACACCGCGTACACCCGCGACCACCTGAATCACGCCAAATACCGCGATCACCGCCGCCGACACGCGCGACAGCCCGTGCATGAACGCGAACGACATCTTCGTGCGCAATGCGGCGGTCGTACCGCTCAGGCACAGCCACCACGTCGCGGAACCGATGAACACACCGGTAACCATCAGCGCCACAGCCGGCCACATCGCCCCTTCCCGCGTGCCCGACAGCGGGCCGAGCGCCGCGAAAATCCCGACGAACGACAGGATCGTCATCGGGTTCGACAGCGTCAGGCCAAACGTCGTCACGAAATCGCGCAGGACGGTCGTGCGCGGCACGTCGCGCTGCGCCGTCGACGCGGCCGGCGCCTGACGCGCGATGGTCCACGCCAGCCACACGAGGAACGCGCCGCCGCCGATTTTCAGGCCGACGGTCAGCATCGGGAACGCCGTGACGACACCCGCGATGCCGAGCGCGCCTAGCAGGCCGTAGATCGCATCGGCGCACGCGGCGCCGACGCCCGTCGCGAATCCCGCCTGAAAGCCGCGGCTCAGGCTGCGCTGAATGCACAGCATGCCGATCGGGCCGACGGGCACCGCAATCGACAGCCCCATCACGACGGACTTGATGAACAGCATCGCCTGCTCCTTGCAACATGCAACGGGTGGAACAGGCATCGTAGGGAAAGTCCCGTCATCGCTGAATGCGGTTTTTAAGGAAAAATGGCCACTCCGCCTTAAAAAATACCGCCGCGATGGACGATCTGGACTGGAAGGTAGTGACGCTGTTGCAGGCCAACGGCCGCATCAGCTACACGGAGCTGGCGCGCCAGGTGCACCTGTCGGTGCCGGCGGTGACGGAGCGCGTGAAGCGCCTTGAAGCGGCCGGTGTCGTCGAGGGCTACACGGCCCGGATCAATCCTGTCGCGGCCGGCTATCCGGTCAGCGCGCTGATCGGCATCACGGTGCCGCAACCGGCAAAAGCCAAATTCCTCCGGTTGCTGGAGACCATTCCCGAAGTCGTCGAATGCCATCACGTGACGGGCGCGGACTCGTACATGATGCGGCTCGCCGCGATCAGCATGACCCATCTCGAACAACTGATCGAACGCATCAACCTGTACGGCGAAACACGCACGTCGATCGTGATGTCGACGCCGCTGCCCGCACGCGGGCTGGCGCGGCCGCCGTCGCAGCGCGACGTCGTGCGCGATTGACACATCGAGAGGCCCCGTCCGATCCGCTTCCCGCAGGGGATCATCAAGCCATTCTGGTTGGCGGTAACCGGAGGCCGATTGTCGGTTGGCCGGTTACCGCCATGACGATCTCAATCGATCGGTTACTTGCCGGCCAAGCCACCCAAGCCGCCGAGCAGGCCGCCCACCAGCCCCGTCACGGGTGCGAGCGGGTTGGAGAGACCACCCAACGGTGAGCCGCCGCCCGTGCCCGTCGTGGAACCGTTGTGGACGATCGCCGTATTACCGCCGACCACGCTCGTCACCAGGCCCGCGACCGGCACCGCGCCGTTCGCACCGCCCGGGTTCACGAGGCCGCCCGCATTGGTCACGGTGTTGCCGACCGCGCGCACGAGGTCGCCGACGCCACTGACCAGCGGCTGGGGCGACGTGGACGTCACCTTCCATCCCGCCGACGTGATCGCGCCGCCGATCTGGCCGAGCAGGCCCGCGACGGGCTGCCCGAGGCCGGTCGCCGTGCCGACCTGCTGCGTGACCTGGCCGACGGTCGTGACGAGCGGCGTGATCGCCGTGCTGATCGCCTGCGTCGTCTGCTGGACCGGGCCCGACGACAGGGCCGCGCCGAGCATCGTGCCGCCCGTCTTGAGGCCACCGGCGACGGTATCGAGCAGCCCGCCGACCGGCGTCGTGAGCGGCGCCAACGGCGACAGCGGGCCGGTGCCGAGCGCCTTCACCGTGTCGCTGAGGCCGGTGACCGGGTTGCTCGTCGAGCCGACGATGGAACCCAGCCCGGCGACCGTCGTGCCGACCGGGTTCGCCGTGAAGCCGGTCTGGCCGATGCCGTTGCTCACGGCGTTCGACGTGTCGCGGATGATCGTGCCCGCGCCCGCGACCGTGTTGCCAAGGCCGGTGGTCACGCCCTTGGTCGGTCCCGGCGGGCTCTCGCCGGAAATCGTGGCGCCGGCGTCGATGACGACCGCGCCGACGGCGCTGACGATGCCGTTCGTGCCGGGGGTGCCGCTTGTGCCGCTTGTGCCACCGATTCCGCTCGTTCCACTTGTGCCGCTGGTTCCACTTGTGCCGCTGGTTCCGCTCGTCCCGCTCGTCCCGCTGGTTCCGCTGGTTCCGCTGGTTCCGCTGGTTCCGCTGGTTCCGCTGGTTCCGCTGGTTCCGCTGGTTCCGCTGGTTCCGCTGGTTCCGCTGGTTCCGCTGGTTCCGCTGGTTCCACTCGTGCCACTGGTTCCACTCGTGCCACTGCTTCCGCTCGTGCCGCTGGTTCCACTCGTGCCACTGGTTCCACTCGTCCCGCTGGTTCCGCTCGTGCCGCTGGTTCCACTCGTACCGCTGGTTCCACTCGTGCCACTGGTTCCACTCGTCCCGCTGGTTCCACTCGTCCCGCTCGTACCACTCGTCCCGCCAGTGCCGCTCGTACTCGTTCCGATCGTGTTACCACCCGGCTTAGGCGCCGTTACATCGCTGCCGCCACACGCCGCCAGCGCGCAAGCCGCCGCAATGGCGGCGACCGCAACGTTCGCCTTGATGAAATGATTCTGCATGGAAGCCCCCGTTCGCTTTCTAGCTCGATCATCCCGACAAGCACCTATCGTGCCATTGTGATCGGCATCAACGACGACTTCACGCCCACGCCGGACTGCCCTGTTCCAACGGCCGTCCGGGGCCCAACGCGTCGCATCCGGGCTCGCCTTCATCAGCGAGATCGAGCCTTGCGTTCCGGGTAACGCGTGCGTAACGCAGGCCCGGCGTTACGTAGCATCCCGCAGTGCAAATGCCGGCATCGCTCGACGCGGGACCGGCCGCGGCCGGCCGTCACCCGTCCATGGCGATTCCGCACGTCCGCGCCGGCTTGTCCATGACGGCCCGTCACACGATCAACGTCGCACCGGCCCACGCAATCAGCACGACGCCCAGCGCGCGCCCCACACGTTCGCCGCCGGGCAGGATCTTCTCCGCGAACACGAAGAGCGACAGCGCGGCGATCCACACGACGTTCATCACGCCGCCGACGAACAGCAGCGCCATCAGCAACCAGCAGCAGCCGACGCAAACCATGCCGTGCCGCGCGCCAAGCAGGAAACTGCCGGTGACGCCCGGACGCCAGTGCGCGACCAGGAACCCGGCCGGCGCCCGGCATTGCCGAAGGCACGCGCGTTTCAGCGACGAGAATTGATAGAGCCCGGCGAGCGCCAGCACGATCGCGGAAAGGACGGCGCTCTTCGACCACAGCATCATCGCGGAGATCAGCCCGGCCGGCTGCAGCATCGCCTGAAGCAGCGCCGCGCCGATCGAGAACGCCAGCCATGCGGCCAGGTAGCCGGCCAGCAGCGACAGCGACGTGAACGCCGAACCCGCCCCGTCCACGCCGCGCTGTCGCAGCACCCGCCGGTACAGCATCACGAGCGGCGCCGCGCTGGGCGTCATCATCGCGATCATCATCACCCACCACATCACGATCACGGTGGCCAGTGACGGATCCATGCTACCCATGGCGCCCTTCAAGCGATGCGGAAAGAGCGCAACTGCGGTCATGTCCAGCGCCGACATGCCGGTTCCCGCGCCCGTCAAAAGATAGAACCAGCACAGACCGACGAGCGCCGCGATGCCGAGCAGCGCGATGACGCGCTCGCGCCCGAGCCAGTGGTCGACGGGAGTCATGCCGCGACGCGATGCCTGACCACCCCGTGGTTGTTCAGGTGCAGCCGCGCGAACTGCGCATAGCTGCCGTCGAGGGTCAGCGGAATGTGGCCTTGCGAGCGCGACGTGCCCGAGCCGATTTCGGCCAGCTCGTATTCGAAGCCGTGCGGCAGGTCGATTCGTGCGCGATGCTCGGCGCCCGACACCGGATTGAGGATGGGATCGCCCGCGAGGTCGAACACGCCGTCGATGTGAATCCGGCCACGCCGCGCATCGACATCGACGTCGAAATCGATCTTCGCGAAGATCGGATCGAACGCCTGCTCGAGCGTCGAAGCGTAGACGGAGAACATCGTCGCGAACGGATCGGTATCCTGACCAGTCATGATCTTCAGCACCGCCTCGCGCTGGGCCGGGCTGGCGCGCTCGTCGACGATCGGCTGGCACCGGCCCCGCCCCTCGTGGACGGCCCCCGGCCACTCGAACACGACCGCGATCCTGACGCCGTCGAGCACCACGTCGCCGTAGTGGCCGCTGCCAATCTCAATCGCCCCCATCGCCGCGCAATGGCCATGGGTCGGCAGCGCATTGAACTGGCACGGGCAACCGTATGAGCAATTGCAATTCATCAATTCGGTGCCCTGAATCTCCCACGGCGTCATGGCCCCACCTCGCGCTCGGCTACACAGGAATGCTTCGAATCTAGTGCACGGCACAGGGGAAATCAAAGCCGTCGCGGCGGCCCGAATCGACGCGTGAAAACCGCCGTTCAAGCGCGCGTGGAAGACGTTTCGACACGCCCGTTCAAGACCGAACCGGTGGACCTCAGCGCATGCGAATCCTGCACGAATCTCACACGACCAGCGACGCGACGATCGCACACCACAACGCACTCGCACCGCACAGAAACACACGCCGCGCGACGAACATCCGCGATTCGTCGTCGGGGGTCTTCATCGGTGACGTGGCGAGAAACGGCACACTGACGAGGCACGCGAACCCGGCCAGCGCCGGCAGGATCACGACGTAGTCGCCGAACCGCCACGGCAGCGGCTCGTGCCAGCCCCAGTAGCCGAGAAACAGCATGCCCATCGAAAACATCGTCGCGGCGGCCGAACTGAGCGCGACCACCGATCCCGTCGGAAATTGCATGGCAGCCTCCCCTCGCGCGGCGTGCGCGACGCCGGATCATTATCCGGGCACGGCAGGAAAAAGCACAACGACGGCCGACGGACGGCAACGCTCATCCCGACGTCGAAGCCGACCAGCACGTCGAACGAGCGGAGCCCGATCCCGGTGGCCGGTTGCGCCTGCGGCGCGGGGATGCGGAAGAGGCACGGACGATTGCGGCGATGCCGCATGAGTGATCGTTGTCACGGATTGACAGCGATCGGTTTCGCGTGAAAAAAAAGCCAGCCTTCAACCCGGCTTCTTCGCGGCCTGCATGACGGAGATCCAGCCCACCACCGCCGCGGCGACCCAGCAGCACGCGATCATCAGGTCGAGATCCATCCAGCCTTCGAAGTTCGTGCTGTTTTCGAAACTGCAGCGCTGATGGCCCCTGACCCACACACAGCCACTGATGAACTGCTGGATGTGCTTATAAACGCTGTAGACGGCAAATGCCGACGCAATGACTGTGAGCCGCAAACGGACGTGCTTTTTCATGTGACGCGGATGCCGGTGGGAAAGCCTGTGCCGATCTTACGGCAACGGCAAGCTGCCCGGCAATCCGTCACATCCTGGGCCACCCGGCCGCCCGCCTGCCCGCTCACCCGTCGATCCGCCTGATCGTCCTCAGGCAGTCCGCCGCCAGTTGCTGATAGATGCGCGTACCGTTCGCCTTCGCGTCGATCTCCGCGTCGCTGAGCCGCCGCACGACGCGCCCCGGCACGCCCGCGAGCAGCACACCGCGCGGCACGTCGTAGCCGGCCTTCACGAACGCGCACGCGGCGACGATCGTCGTCGCGCCGATCGTCGCGCCGTCCATCACGACCGCATTCATTCCGATCATCGTGTCGGGTTCGAGCGTCGCGCCATGCACGATCGCGCCGTGGCCGACGTGGCTGTTGACGCCGAGCCGGCACGTCTCGCCAATCCCGACGTGCAGCACGCAGCCGTCCTGCACGTTGCTGCCGTCTTCGACGACGATCGCGCCGAAGTCGCCGCGCAGGCTCGCATGCGGGCCGATGTAGCAGCGCGCGCCGATCGTCACGTCGCCGATCACGACCGCGCTCGGATCGACGTACGCGGACGGATCGATGCGCGGCCGCATCCCGTTGAATTCGAACAGCGGCATCGGTCAGAGCGCCGCGGCCGCTTCCGGCACGAGTGTGAACAGGTCGCCGACCACACCGTAGTCAGCCACGCTGAAGATCGGCGCTTCCGGGTCCTTGTTGATCGCGACGATCACCTTCGAATCCTTCATGCCGGCCAGATGCTGAATCGCACCCGAGATGCCGACCGCGATGTACAGCTGCGGCGCGACGATCTTGCCGGTCTGGCCAACCTGGTAGTCGTTCGGTACGTAGCCGGCGTCGACTGCGGCGCGCGAGGCGCCCAGTGCGGCTTGAAGCTTGTCGGCCAGCGGCTCCAGTACCCTCGTGTAGTTCTCGCCGCTGCCCAGGCCGCGGCCGCCCGACACGATGATGCTTGCGCTCGTCAGTTCCGGACGGTCCAGCTTCGTCACTTCACGGCTCACGAACTGCGACTTGCCGGCATCGGCTGCCGCTTCGATCTTATCGACCGACGCGCTGCCGCCTTCCGTTGCCACCGGATCAAACGCGGTCGCGCGCACCGTGATCAGCTTGACCGGATCGCCCGACTGCACCGTCGCGATCGCGTTGCCTGCGTAGATCGGGCGCTCGAACGTATCGGCCGATACCACCGCCGTGATCTCGGAGATCTGTGCGACATCCAGCTTCGCGGCGATGCGCGGCGCGATGTTCTTGCCATAGGCCGTTGCCGGCGCAACGATGTGCGAGTAGCCGTTCGCGACGGTCATCACCGTCGCTTCGACGTTCTCGGCCAGACCGTCGGCCAGCTGCGGTGCATCGGCCAGCAGCACCTTCGACACACCGGCGAGCTTCGCCGCTGCATCGGCTGCCGCTTGTGCATCGTGTCCAGCAACGAGCACATGAACGTCGCCGCCGCCCACCACATTGAGCGCCTGTGCGGCCGCGACGGCATTCAGCGTCGCGGCCTTGATCGACGCGTTGTCGTGTTCCGCAATCACCAGAATCGTCATTTCTTTCCGCTCCCTGTTACAGCACCTTGGCTTCGGTCTTCAGTTTCTCGACCAGCGTCTGCACGTCCGGCACCTTCACGCCGGCTGCACGCTTCGGCGGCTCGTTCACCTCGAGCACCTTCAGGCGCGGCTTCACGTCCACGCCGAGGTCGTCGGGCTTCACGATTTCGAACGGCTTCTTCTTCGCCTTCATGATGTTCGGCAGCGTCACGTAGCGCGGCTCGTTCAGGCGCAGATCCGTGGTGACGACGGCGGGCAGTTGAAGCGACAGCGTTTCCGCACCGCCGTCCACTTCACGCGCAACCGTCACACGGCCATCGGCCACCACAACCTTCGAGGCAAACGTCGCCTGCGGCAAACCCGCCAGCGCGGCCAGCATCTGCCCGGTCTGGTTCGAATCGTCGTCGATCGCCTGCTTGCCGAGGATCACCAGCTGCGGCTGCTCCCTGTCGACCAGCGCCTTCAACACCTTCGCGACGCCGAGCGGCTCGACGCCTTCATGCGATTCGACGAGGATCGCGCGATCCGCACCGATCGCCAGCGCCGTGCGCAGCGTTTCCTGCGCCTGCGCGACGCCGACCGACACGGCCACCACTTCCGTCACGACGCCGGCCTCCTTCAACCGCACGGCCTCTTCCACCGCGATCTCGTCGAACGGGTTCATCGACATCTTCACGTTCGCGACGTCGACGCCCGTCCGGTCGGATTTCACGCCGACTTTCACGTTTGCATCGACCACGCGTTTCACTGCCACGAGCGCTTTCAACTGCCTGTCTCCTGTTCCGTTGCGTGCGCCGCGCCGCGTCAGCGCGCGGTAAAGCCGCCGTCGATCACGAGCTCCGCGCCTGTGACGTAACGGCCCGCCGGCGACACGAGATACAGGATGCCGGCCGCGATGTCGCGCGGGCTGCCGATCTTCGCCATCGGCACGTTGGTCTGCATGTACTCGAAGGCGCGATCGGGGTCCTGCCCCATCTGGCGGAACGCGTCCTCGAGCATCGGCGTGCGGATGTAGCCGGGATGCACCGAGTTCGCACGGATGTTCTTCGCCGCGTACAGCATCGCATCGACCTTCGCCATCATCCGCACCGCTGCCTTCGACGCGTGATACGCGGGCACGTCCGGGCCGCCGACGATCCCGTACATCGACGACAGGTTCACGATCGAGCCGCCGCCGGCCGCGTCGATATGCGGAATTGCCGCACGTGTGCACAGGAACACGCCGTTCACGTTCACGTCCTGCACGCGCTGCCATTGCGCGAGCGTGAGCTCGTGCGTCGGCACGTTGTGGCCTTCGATGCCCGCGTTGTTCACGAGCACGTCGAGGCGCCCGAAGCGCGCGACGATCTCGCCGAACACGCGCGCCACGTCGGCCTCGTGCGTGACGTCGAGCGACCAGAACGCGGCCTGGCCGCCCTGCGCTCGGATTTCCTCGACCAGCGCTTCCGCCGGTTGCGACAGCACGTCGAGAATCGCGACGCTCGCGCCGGCGGCCGCCAGCGTGCGCGCGGTCTCCGCGCCGATGCCGCGCGCGCCGCCGGTGATCGCGGCCACCTTGCCGCGCAGGTCGAACAGGTCTTCGATGAGCTTCATGTCGTCTCCAGGTTCCAGGTATTTGTTCAGACAGGCAGGCCGCCCGCATCGAGGCCGGCCGTCAAGGGCATCCGGCGTTATCGCGTATTCCGCGTCGCAAGAAAATCGAGGCATTCCCGATTGAAATAGTCGGCGTGTTCCACCATCACCCAGTGGCCGCACCGGTTCATCAGCACGAAGCGCGCATCGCGGCAGCGTTCGAGGAACTTCAGCGCGCCGCCGACCGGATTGAACCGATCGTCCGTGCCCCAGAACCCGAGCACCGGCGTACGCAGGTCGCCGAGCGCGTCGGTCAGGTTCGGCACGCTCATCGTCGACAGCACTTCGGTCGGCTGTTCGACGCACACCTTCATCCGCTCGGCGACGAGCGCGTCGGTGACGATCGCCGGGTCGTGCACGAGCAGCGTCAGCAGCTCGCGCATCGTGTCGTCATTCATCTGGCGGTTGGTGAACAGCTTCACCATCCGCTGGATGCCCTCCATCCGGAAATAGGTGTCGCGATCCTCGACGCCGCCCGGCGCCATCATGATCAGCCCGTCGACGTCGTCCGGGTAGTCGAGCGCGTACTTCAGCGCGATCGCGCCGCCGAGCGAGTTGCCGAGCAGCACGGCCGGCCCGATGCCGAGCGCGGTCAGCTGCGCATGCAGCGCGCCGACGAAGAAATCGAGCGTATAGGCGACGTCGGACGGCTTCGACGACTGCCCGTAGCCGGGCAGGTCGACGACGATCGCGCGATAGCCGGCCGCCGCGAACGCGGGCACGTTGTGCTTGAAGTTGCTGAAACCGCTGGCGCCCGGGCCGCTGCCGTGGATGAACACCACGGGCCGGCCTGCGCCCGCCTCGTAGTGGTGCAGGCGCAGGCCGCCCGGCACGTCGGTGAAGCTGCCGGCCGGCGGCGTCGTGGGGATCGTCATCGCGGGTTGTCTCCTTCGTCGTTCGATGGCTGTCTGCCACGATGATTGCGCCGCCGGCGCCGGCCGGCATCATCCTTTCAGACTACGAAGCCGCGCGCGCTTCTTCCTATCATCGGCCCACCGAAACGGAGGCAACGATGAACGGATTCGACTACAGCGGCAAGACGGTGCTCGTGACGGGCGGCACCAAGGGCATCGGGCGGCGCATCGCCGAACGGTTTCTCGCGGCGGGCGCGCGCGTGTTCGTCTGCGGACGCAGCGCGCCCGACACGCCGCCCGCGGACGGCAGCCGCACGGCGACGTTCGTCGCGGCCGACCTGCGCGACATCGAACAGGTCGACGCGATGCTCGCGACGATTCGCGCGGCGGCCGGCCGCCTCGACGTGCTCGTCAACAACGCAGGCGGCTCGCCGTTCGCGCTCGCGGCCGATGCATCACCGCGCTTCACCGAATCGATCGTGCGGCTGAACCTGATCGCGCCGCTGCAGCTCGCGCAGCGCGTGAACGCGATCATGCAGCCGCAGCCCGAAGGCGGCGTGATGCTGTTCATCGCGAGCGTCAGCGCGTCGCGTCCGTCGCCCGGCACGGCCGCATACGGCGCCGCGAAAGCCGGCCTCGTCAACGCGGTCACGTCGCTCGCGGTCGAGTGGGCGCCGCGCGTGCGCGTGTGCGCGATCAGCCCGAGCCTCGTGCAGACGGAATCGGCCACCGAAGGCCACTACGGCGACGACGATGCGCTCGACGCGATCCGCGCGACGATTCCCGCCGGCCGGCTCGCGACCCCCGACGACGTCGCCGCCGCGTGCCTGTTCCTCGCGTCGTCCGACGCGTCGTACACGTCGGGTGCAAACCTGCGGCTCGACGGCGGCGGCGAGCGGCCCGCGTTCCTGTCGGCCGCGCAGGTGGCCGCACGTTGATGCACGCACGGCAAATCGGTGCCGCACGAATCGTTGCCAGTCCTAGGGCCTGTTCACGCTAATAACGGGCTTGCGAACGTGCCTTTCCGCCCGCAGTGCAAGGAGAGAGGAGGCGCAATAGCCGTAGCTATTGCAACGACGAACGACGCCGCAATGCGGGCGGAAAGGCACGTTCCCCTGTTTGGAAAAATTCTCTCGTGGGGCTGGCCCCCAGAAGGGCCGATCGCCGCGTCATGCTCCTTGCGAATACGTTGAGTATTCGCTTCGTCGCATTCCTTGCGCTCGGCCCTTCTGGGGGCCAGCGCAAGCCCGTTATTAGCGTGAACAGGCCCTAGGGAAGTCATCTAGTTCATTTTGACGATTCCCTGCTACCGCGATCTCCCTACTCTGCCTCTCACGACAACACACACAGTCGACCGTCGTCGATACCCCAAGAGGAGACACCATGCATCAACGGATTTCGCGCCGTACCGACAAGCGGGCAACCGCCACGCTGTCGACGCTGGCCGCCGCGCTGCTCGCGTGTGCCGCTCCCGGCGCACATGCAGGCAGCACGATCGAGCTGGGCGCCGACACGACGCTGGACTACACGTTCACGCTCAGTTACGGCCTCGGCATGCGCACCCGCGCACCGAGCGGCAATCTCCTCACGCCGGCGAACATCAACGGCGACGACGGCGACCGCAACTTCGCGAAGAACAAGCTGATCGAGAACCAGGTCAGCCTGCTCGGCGAAGTGAACCTGAAGCACGACGACTGGGGCGTGTTCGTGCGCGCCGACACGTTCTACGACCAGGCGTATCGCCGCCCGAACTACAACGACGCGCCGGGCACCGTGAACCAGTCGGGCCAGTACAACAACTTCACGAGCGACGCGCGCTACTGGTCGGGCGGCCACACGACGCTGCTGGCCGCATACGCGTACAACACGTTCAAGATCGGCTCGACGAGCCTGAACGTGAAGGTCGGCGACCAGGTCGTCGCGTGGGGCGAAAGCCTGTTCTTCCCGAACATCGCCGGCGCACAGGGGCCGTCCGACGCGACCAAGTCGTACATGGCCGGCGCCGAAGTGAAGGACATCCTGCTGCCGGTGCCGCAGATCTCGACGCAGTGGCAGATCACGCCGAACTTCAGCCTGCTCGGCTACTACCAGTTCTCGTATCAGCAGAACCGGCTGACCGCGCCCGGCACGTACTGGAGCTATTCGGACGTCACGGGCCCCGGCGCGCAGTTCATCATCGGCCCGGGCGGGATGATCATTCCGCGCGGCCCCGACGACAAGCCGAGCGCGCGCAACCAGTGGGGGATCGGCGCGCGCTTCCGCGTGCTCGGCGACACCGAGCTCGGCCTGTACCACCTGCACTACAACGACATGAACCCGAGCGTCGTCACGACCTACTTCCCGACGCTCCAGTACCAGCAGAAGTATTTCAGCAACATCAAGCTGACCGGCGCGAGCTTCTCGACGCAGGTCGGCCCGGTGAACGTCGCGGGCGAAGTGTCGTACCGCCAGGGCGCGGCCGTGCTCGTCAACACGCCGACCGGCCCGCAGTCCACCCGCGCGAACGTGCTGCAGACGAACCTGTCCGGCATCTACTCGATCGGGCCGAGCTTCCTCGCGAATTCGCAGTCGCTGATCGGCGAACTCACGTACGTGCATGCCGGCAGCATCTCCGAGCTCGACGGCTCGACCACGCTCGCGAATTCGCGCAACGCGCTCGCGATGGAGATCGCGTGGACGCTCAGCTACAAGAACGTGTTCAACGGCTGGGATCTCGACGTGCCGCTGACCTACACGCACGACCTGACGGGCACGTCGCCGCTCGCCGGCGCGCTCGGCTCGCTGACCGGCCAGGGCGACCACCGCGTGACGGCCGGCGTGACCTTCACGCGCCTGAGCAACCTGCAGCTGTCGCTCGTCTACGCGAAGTTCCTCGGCTCGCCGAACCCGGTCACGCGCCCGCTCGCGGATCGCGACTACGTGCTGGCCACGGCGACCTACCACTTCTGAGCGGCCCGGCCGCTCGTCATTCAGCACTATGAGGATCGATATGAAACGCTTTCATCTCCCCCTCCTGCGCGCGTCGGTGATGGCCGCGTGCGCGGTCGTCGCGACGGCGTCGTACCCGAAGGTCACGCCGGACGACCTGAAGGCGCTCGACGGCCCGCTGACGCCGATGGGCGCGGTGCGCGCCGCGAGCAAGGACAGCGGCGTGCCCGAGTGGTCGGGCAAGTGGCTCGGCACGCCGCCGGACGTGCAGTACAAGCGCGGCACCCGCTACCCCGATCCGTTCGCGAGCGAGAAGCCGGTCGCGACGATCACCGCGGAGAACATGGCGCAGTACGCCGAGCACCTGACCGACGGCCAGAAGGCGATGTTCAAGCGCTACCCGGCCACGTTCAAGATCATCGTCTATCCGAGCCATCGCGACTTCCGCTACGCGGATGCCGTGTACAAGGACATCCGCACGTACGCACCGGATTCGACGATGACATCCGACGCGAACGGCCTCACGAACGCGCCGCCGACGGTGCCCTACCCGATCCCTAAAACAGCCGCCGAGCTGCTGTGGAACCAGCGCTTCTCGTCGGCGATCGGCGCCGAGCAGGCGACCTACGACCAGGCGGTCGTGTACTCGGACGGCAACATCGCATGGGGCAAGGTGCGCTACGACATCTACTCGCCGCGCAACTCAGGCAAGTACGACGTGAAGAGCGACCTGAACAACCGCACGTACTACCGCAACGCGACGGAGCTGCCGCTGTCCGACCGCGGCTCGCTGATCGTCGGCTTCACGAACTGGGACAAGGCCGGCGCGGACAACTCGTCGCGCACGTGGATGTACAACCCCGGCACGCGGCGTGTACGCCAGGCGCCCGAGTACGGCTACGACCAGCCGCAGGGCCCGGGCGGCTTCCGCACCGTCGACGACGACCGCCTGTACAACGGCCCCGGCGACCGCTATGACTGGAAGATCGTCGGCAAGCGCGAGATCTACGTGCCGTACGACAACTACAAGGCGATGGACAGCTCGGTGAAGTACGCAGACCTGCTGACCAAGGGCCACGAGAACCCGTCGTATATCCGCTACGAGCTGCATCGCGTGTGGGTGCTGCAGGCAACGCTGAAGAGCAACTATCGTCACCAGTATGCGAAGCGCGTGCTGTACATCGACGAGGATTCGTGGATGACGCTGCTCGCCGACAACTACGACGCGCGCGGCCAGCTGTGGCGCACCAATGTCGCGACGACGCTGTACGCGTATGACGCGAAGGTGTTCTACCCAGGCGTCGTGTTCTTTCACGACCTGATCTCCGGCGCGTACATGGCCGACCGCCTGACCAACGAAGGGCCGATGCCGAAGCTCGACAACAGCCCGCAGTTCAACGAGGCGTACTTCTCGCCCGACGCGATCCGCAGTTCGGGTAACTAAGCAACCCGCCGACGCGGCATGCCCGCGTCCCACGCGCCGGAGCGTCGCTCCGGCGCCCGGCGCCGCCCGCGACGGCGGCCTGTTCCATTCGATTCATTCGAGATTCGAGGGCCCTTTCATGTCTTCCCGCCTGCATACGACGCTCGGCGACGAGCTGTACGCCGCATGGCACGCGCGTGCGCCGGTCGCGCCGCTGTCGAGCCGCCCGCGCCGCCTGTCGCTCGACGACGCGTACCGCATCCAGCAGCGCTTCATCGAACGCCGCATCGAACACGGCGAGGCCGTGGTCGGCAAGAAGATCGGCGTGACGAGCCAGGCCGTGCAGGACATGCTGAACGTGCGCCAGCCCGATTTCGGCATCCTGCTGTCGGGCATGCACTACGCGGCCGGCGAAGCGATCGCCGCCGATACGCTGATCGCGCCGCGCGCCGAGGGCGAGATCGCGTTCATCCTCGCGCGCGACCTGCGCGGCCCCGGCATCGACCGCACCGACGTGATCGCCGCGACGGCCGCCGTCGCGCCCTGCTTCGAGATCGTCGATTCGCGCATCCGCGACTGGGCGATCCGCATCGAGGACACCGTCGCCGACAACGCATCGTGCGGCGTGTACGTCCTCGGCGATGCACGCGTCGATCCGCGCACGCTCGATCTCGCCGCGTGCGAGATGACGATCGACAAGAACGGCGAGCCCGTCGCGCAGGGCCGCGGCGACGCGGCGCTCGGCCACCCCGCCGACGCGGTCGCGTGGCTCGCGAACACGCTCGCCGCGTACGACGTGCCGCTGCTCGCCGGCGAGATCGTGCTGTCGGGCTCGCTAGCGAAACTGATTCCGGTCACGGCCGGCGACGCGCTGTCGATGCACATCTCCGGCATCGGCAGCTGCGACGTCCGCTTTATCTAAAGGAAAAATCCTGATGAAGAAAATCAAATGCGCACTGATCGGGCCCGGCAACATCGGCACCGACCTGCTCTACAAGCTGCGCCGCTCGCCGGTGCTCGAACCCGTGTGGATGGTCGGCGTCGATCCGGCGTCCGACGGCCTCGCGCGGGCGCGCGAGTTCGGCCTGAAGACCACCGACAAGGGCGTCGACGGGCTGCTGCCGCACGTGGCCGCCGACGACATCCGCATCGCGTTCGACGCGACCTCCGCCTACGTGCACCGCGACAACTCCGACAAGCTCACCGCGCTCGGCGTGAAGATGATCGACCTGACGCCCGCCGCGATCGGCCCGTACTGCGTGCCGCCGGTGAACCTCGACGCGCATCTCGACAGCGCGCAGGCGAACGTGAACATGGTCACGTGCGGCGGCCAGGCGACGATCCCGATGGTGTACGCGGTATCGCGCGTGCAGCCG
Organism: Burkholderia sp. AU45274; assembly: GCF_030482505.1. Lineage (NCBI taxonomy): Bacteria > Pseudomonadati > Pseudomonadota > Betaproteobacteria > Burkholderiales > Burkholderiaceae > Burkholderia > Burkholderia sp. AU45274. The sequence goes on from NZ_JAUJQE010000001.1 coordinate 1,491,323, forward strand.
GTCGCGTACGGCGAGATCGTCGCGACCGTGTCGTCGCGCTCGGTCGGCCCCGGCACGCGCAAGAACATCGACGAATTCACGCGCACGACGTCCGGTGCGATCGAACAGGTCGGCGGCGCACGCAAGGGCAAGGCGATCATCGTGATCAACCCGGCCGAGCCGCCGCTGATCATGCGCGACACGATCCATTGCCTGACCGACGGCCCGCCCGACGTCGATGCGATCACCGCGTCCGTGCATGCAATGGTCAAGGAAGTGCAGCGCTACGTGCCCGGCTATACGCTGAAGAACGGCCCCGTGTTCGACGGCAATCGCGTGTCCGTCTTCATGGAAGTCGAAGGGCTCGGCGATTACCTGCCGAAGTACGCGGGCAACCTCGACATCATGACCGCCGCCGCGGCCGCCACGGCCGAGCGTTTCGCCGAACAGATGCTGGCCGCGACGGCCGCCACCGCTTGAGTTGAGGAGCCACGCGATGTCACTTGCAGGCAAGAAGATCACCGTTCACGACATGTCGCTGCGCGACGGGATGCACCCGAAGCGCCACCAGATCACGCTCGACCAGATGCGCAACATCGCGCGCGGGCTCGACGCGGCCGGCGTGCCGCTGATCGAGGTCACGCACGGCGACGGGCTCGGCGGCGCGTCGGTCAACTACGGGTTCCCCGCGCACACCGACGAGGCATACCTCAGCGCCGTGATTCCGGAGCTGAAGCAGGCGAAGGTGTCGGCGCTGCTGCTGCCGGGTATCGGCACCGTCGAGCATCTGCGCATGGCGCACGCACTCGGCGTCGGCACGATCCGCGTCGCGACGCACTGCACCGAGGCGGACGTGTCGGAGCAGCACATCGGCCTCGCGCGCACGCTCGGGCTCGATACGGTCGGCTTTTTGATGATGGCGCACATGTCGTCGCCGGCGCAGCTCGTCGTGCAGGCGAAGCTGATGGAGTCGTATGGCGCGAACTGCATCTACATCACCGATTCGGCCGGCCACATGCTGCCGGATGACGTGACCGCGCGGATCAGCCAGGTGCGCGACGCGCTGAAGCCGGAGACGGAGCTCGGCTTCCACGGCCACCACAACCTCGCGATGGGCGTCGCGAACTCGGTCGCGGCGGTTGCCGCCGGCGCGAACCGGATCGATGCGGCCGCGGCCGGCCTCGGCGCCGGTGCGGGCAACACGCCGATGGAAGTGTTCGTCGCGGTGTGCGACCGGATGGGGATCGAGACGGGTGTCGACGTGTTCGCGATCTCGGACGTCGCCGAGGATCTCGTCGTGCCGATCATGGACGCGCCGATCCGCCTCGACCGCGATGCGCTGACGCTCGGCTATGCAGGCGTCTACTCGTCGTTCCTGCTGTTCGCGAAGCGCGCGGAAGCGAAGTACGGGATTCCCGCGCGCGACATCCTCGTCGAGCTGGGGCGGCAGCGGCTCGTCGGCGGGCAGGAGGACATGATCGAGGATGCGGCGCTGACGATGGTGCGGGCGCGGGCAGTGGCGGCCTGAACGAACGCGGCCGGCATTCGTCCGGAAGCGGCGGGAAACGGGGCGCGAGCCCCGTTTTCATTTCGGATGCGCGGATCGAGTCCCCTCGATCACGCATCGCCCGCCGACTTCAGCGATGCTTCCCGCCGTGCCGCTTGCGCCGATGCGCTTCACGCGCCTGCAACAGCGACGGCATCAGTTCCTCGATGTATTGCCGCGCCTGCCCGCGCGTCACGATCTCGCTGAAGCGCTGATGGGCCTTGTCATGGCCGACCAGCGCCGCATGCGCTTTCTTCAGGATGTGCAGATACGCGATCAGGCTCGTACCGTCGCGCACGGGCAGCGCATCGCGCGGGTCGAAGGCCGGTGTCGTACTCATGATCCGATCCTTTGCGGGCAGTCGCTGCGGCACGTCGTGGAGACGAGCGCCAGCAGGTCGTTCGCGAGGCGGTCGCGATCCGTCAGCGGCGCGAGGCCGAACAGCCGCTCGAGCGTCGCGGCAACCGACGCATGATCGTACGGCGTGTGATCGACCTGCCCGGCCGCGACCCACGGCGAAATCACGATCGCCGGCACCCGCACGCCATACACGTCGAACCCGAAGCCGCTCGCGTTCAGCGTCGCCGCCGCGCCGTCGTTCGGCGGCGGCGCGGCACCCGGCCTGACCGAATCGTAGAAGCCGCCGTGCTCGTCGTAGCAGATCACGAGCAGGCTGCTGTTCCACACCGGCGAATTGCGGATCGCGTTGTACACGCGCGCGGCGAGCTGGTCGCCACCGGCGAGGCCGTCCATCGGGTGCTGCGAGCTGCCGTTCTGGTAAGTGCCGTGCACGATGTCGCCGTAACCGGGCTCGATGAACGTGTAGCGCGCCGTATAGCCGGCCGCGAGATCGGCCTCGAAATGCGCGAGGTCGTCGATGTCGAAGAAGCTGATGCCCTTCAGCGACGCAACCTGCGGCACGTGGCCGAGCGGGTCGCCGGTCTGGTCCTGGTAGATGCGCCAGTTGTCGTCGCCGAGCGCGGCGAAGATCGACCCCTTCGGATACGGAAAGCCGTTGAACGCGTCCCATCCGGCCATTTCTTCCTTGGTCGGCGAATGGTCGAGCCCGGCCGACGACGCACCGTGCAGGAAAAAGCGGTTCGGCCAGGTCGGCCCCGGCATCGACGCATGCCACGCGTCGCACAGAACGAACGCGTTCGCGAGCGCGTGCAGCGACGGCGCCTGCGTCGCGATATCGACGCCCTGCATGATCTTGCCCGCGTCGGCCGGCTGCGGCGGTGTGCCTTCGGAATGCGAGGTCGCGTAGTTCGACACGAACCCGGTGTTGACGACCGGCGGATACGGCTGCCCTTTCACGAACGGCACGCTCGCGCCGCACAGCTGCTCGAGCACGTCCGTGAATTCGTGGCACGGATCGGTCGGCATCCGGTCGGGCGCGCCGCCGCCGAACGGATAGACCGCATCGCCGTACGCATTGCTGTTACCCGGCGACGCGGCGACGATGTCGGGATAGCCCGACAGCGCGAACAGGTGATCGAAGGAACGGTTCTCGAGCATCAGCACGAACACGTGCTGGATGCGGTCCTGAACCGACGGGGATGCGGGGGCTGCGTCTGCACTCATGGCGCCTCCTGGCGTCGCGCGACGAAAGTCCGGCTGGCACGATCGTCGGCCCGCTGAAAGCTGCTGAAGGGATTGAAAGCTGCGGCGCGGGCCGAGATTGCCGACGAGTGTACGACCGCGCCGGCCCGCGCGTAAAGCTGCATGCGAACCGTGTGGCAGTGTGCGCGTTCGACCGCTTGCCGGCCCGTTGCACGAGGCCCTCCCAGACTGGGGCGTCGACCGTTTCAACTTCATCGTCGACCGTGCAAGCAGGTCGCATCACGCGCCGATCGCCGAGACGACCGTCGATGACGATGCGTTTCGCCGGCTCGTGCGATTCGTGACGGGGGGACTGTCGGCGCGCGGGGCCGACGTGAAGCTGCCGCAGAACCGCGCGCGTGGCGCCGGCTTGCCGGCTCGCGTATCTCGACATGCTGACCGGCACGGATTTCGTCGACGACATCCGCGGGCTCGACACGCGCTTCCCGGTGATCGTCGGCGACAAGGATCCGCGGGCTCGACGCAGCGGCGATGCAGGCGACCTTCCTCGCGTGGCATCCGAACGCGCGGCTCGTGACGATACCGAATTGCGGACATCACCCGATGCAGGAAGGTCCGCCGTATGTCGCGATGATCGTCGAGGATTTCCTGCGGGACGCGGCCGCCTGAGCGTTGCGCACGCGCGGCGGCCGGTGAAGGCGGTATTGGCCGCCGCGGCATGACGATGCCGCCGGCGACCGGTGAACGGCACGCGATGTGTCGCCCACCCGGTTCGTCCGGCCTCGTCGGCCGGACAGGATTCGATTGGCGAGGCGGTGCTGCGTGCCCGCGCCGATCGTTACCGCTTAACGGCGCGGCTGGCCGGTTCGCGGCGGACGCGGCGAATTCGCGTCCTTGTGACGGAAGTTGATGCGCCCCTTGGTGAGGTCGTACATCGACAGTTCCAGGGTCACGCGGTCACCCGCGAGAATGCGGATGTGGTTCTTGCGCATGCGGCCCGACGCGTACGCGCCGACCACGACGCCGTTTTCCAGCGTGACACGGTATTTGCTGTCCGGCAGCACTTCGTCGACGATCCCGTCGAGTTCCAGCAGTTCTTCTTTTGCCAAACCAATTCCTCCAGACAAGGTGATTGACCGCGGCCGCGGCGATCTGCCCGGCGCCGTTTCCCGCAACGGGACGGCGACCGGCAGGCTGCCGGGTGTCGGTTCGTTCAGACGGACCCAGGGTCTGTCTTGTGATCGGAGCCCGGCGCGATGCGGCGTTCAGGCGGTCGGTGGCGGCGGCGCATGGAGCGCCGCGCAAGTCGGGACCGCGCCTGCTACGGCATGGCGGCGGTCTGCTCAGGTTGATGCGTTGAAGCGGTGATGCGCTCGCGAAGCGACAGGCGCTCCACGAAGGCGTTGCGTCGCACGCGGGTCACGCATGCGATGAGGGAAGCGTCACGACCGATGCATCGCGAATGTCGCGATGCATCGGTCGTGCGCATCGGAACGCGCCGGCTGCCGCCAAAGCGGCGCCCTGCGCGCCAATCCATCCGGCAGCGGCCACCGTGTGGCGGCCGTTGCCGATGCGGCTTACTGCGGCGTGATGTTCGACGCTTGCAGACCCTTCGGGCCGCGCTTCACTTCGAAGCTGACCTTCTGGCCTTCGGCCAGGGTCTTGAAGCCCGTGCCGCGAATTTCCGAGAAATGGGCGAACAGATCGTCGCCGCCGTTGTCCGGGGAGATGAAACCAAAGCCCTTGGTTTCGTTGAACCACTTGACGGTACCGGTATCCACAAATACTTCCTTAATACAAATGACGAATAATTGAACATGCGCCCGCGACGGGCACATAAAGAATCAAAAGAGGGATAGACCAACGACTGCCGCACGGAGTGCGGCCAATGATGAGCAATCGAACTTCTTGAACACTTCGGCCATGGACACTACGCGATGGCAGTCGCTTCGTCAAGTCTTTTTGATGCGGCGCACAAGCCTGCCCGCCGCGTGCGCCTTGCGCAGCGGGTGTTGCCGGCCGACGGCACGTATTTCGATGCGCCCCCTTTTTCGGCCGGCCCGCCGGGTTTTTACTGCGGCTCGAACACGTGATGCAGCGCCGGCGGCGCGGCGCCTTCGCGAATCCGCATTTCGAATGCCTTGCGCGCGACGCTCGTCGGCCGCACGTCCGCCACGTCCAGATAGAACTGCGAATACCAGTCGCGCATCTGGTACAGCGGCCCGTCGCCTTCGCACAGCAGCGGGTTGTCGATCCGCGTCTTGCTGTGCCAGATGTCGACGTCCTCGTAGAACGCGCGCTGCGCCTCCTTCACGTACGCGTTCGCGATCTCCATGTTCTGCGCGTCGGTCAGCCCGGCCACCTTCTTCACGATCACGCCGTAACGCAGCTCGAAACTGTTCATGTCGATCGGCACGTGGCAGTTCAGCAGCACCGAGTGGATCGGCTGCCCGCCGCTCTGCCCCGTCATCTGCGTGATGTGCACGGCCGGCCCGAAATACGTCGACAGCGCGGTCAGCGCATCACCGCCGAGCTTCTCGCTGCGGCCGACCATCAGCTGCGTCGCCTTGTGATCCTCGAACAGGTTCGCGAAATAGTCGATCGGCGCACGATGCACGGTCGCGAAGTGCGCGACGTCCGAGATGTTGTCGACCAGCTCGCGGCAGTTGGCCTGGATCACCATCGTGTCGACGACACAGTCCGACCATTCGTCGGAGAAGCACACGTCGAGCCGCGGAATCGCGACTTCCGGCGGCGGCGCGTTGCCTTCCGGGTCGTTCCACACGAACAGCAGGTTGTTTTCCTCGCAGGTCGGCCAGGCGCCGATGCGCGCCTTCGGCGGGATCCGCTTGCAGTACGGGATCGATGCGCACTGCCCTTCGCCGCTCCACGCCCAGCCGTGGAACGGGCACACGAGGTGGTCGCCCTGCACCGTGCCGAGGCTCAGGTCGGCGCCCATGTGCGGGCAGTAGGCGTCGACGACGTTGACCTTGCCGGTCGAATCGGCGAACGCGGCGAGCTTGCGGCCGAACGCGTTCAGCGTGTGCGGCTTGCCGTCCTTGAAATCGCGGGCGAGCCCGAGGCAGTGCCAGCCGCGCGCATAGCGCTGTGCGAGCGGCTGGGCTTCGATCTTGTAGGGGCGTGCGGACATGTGGGTTGACTCCTCTTGTGGAGAGCGCGCGGCGGCCGGCCGCGCGCGGGGGAAATGAGGGCGCCGGTCAGCGCATCGGATTGCCGGATTCGAGCGCGGGCGACGGCTTCAGCGGCGCCGGGGCCGCCGGTGACGGCTGCTGCCGGTGCGCCACGCGGCGCTCGGCCCGCTCGACGCCGAGCCATGCGGCGAGCGCGGGCAGCAGGAACACAGCGCCGAACAGGTTCACGAGGAACATGAACGCGAGCAGCACGCCCATGTCGACCTGGAACTTCAGCGCGGAGAACGCCCACGTGCCGACGCCGATGAACATTGTGACGGCCGTGAACAGCGCCGCCGTGCCGCGCTGGCGCATCGCGTCGGCGAACGCGTCCGGCAGCGTCGCGCCGTGGCGGAGGTCGTGCTGCAGGCGCTCGTACAGGTAGATCCCGTAGTCGACCCCCACGCCCACGCCGAGCGTGATCACCGGCAGCGTCGCGACCTTCAGACCGATGCCGAGCCGCGCCATCACCGCATTGCACAGGATCGACACGAGCGTGAGCGGCACGATGATGCACAGCACCGCGCGCCACGAGCGGAACGTGACCGCGCAGAGCAGCGCGATCGCGCCGAAGATCGACAGCAGCATCGCGATCTCCGCGTCGCCGACGGCCTCGTTGGTCGCGGCCATCACGCCGACGTTGCCGCCCGCGAGCCGGAACGCGACGTTCGGCGTCGGGTTCTCGGCCGCGAAGCGCTTGATCTCGTCGACGATGTGCGCGATGGTCGTGCCTTCGTGGTTCTTGGTGTAGATCAGCACCTGGATCGCCTTGCAGTTCGCGGTGTTCATCCCGTTGTCGGGGTCGAACGCGTTGGAGCCCTGCGTGAGCCCGTCGCTGGAACGCGGCAGCGCGGCCCAGCGCGGGTTGCCCTCGTTGAACGCGGCGATGAACACCTTGCCCTGCGACGACACGCTCGTCACCGACTGCACGCCGGCCACGCCGCGCATGGTCATCTCGAACTTCTCGATCGCGCTCATCACCGGGTAATGCAGGCACGCGTCGTCGAAGCCGGTCGTCTCGACGATCACCGACAGCACGTCCACGCCGATGTTGTACTGGTGCGTGATCGCCGCGTTGTCGAGGTTGTAGCGCGAGTTCGCGCGCAGCTCCGGCGCGCCGGTGCCGATGTCGCCGATCTCCAGCTTGCGCGATTCGAGCGTGCCGTAGGCGAGCAGCGCGAGCGCCACCGCGAACACGCCGAGCGCCGGCACCGGCCGGGCGAACACCGCGAAGCGCGACCACATCCGGCTGCCGCCGGCCGCCGCCGTGCGCTGCGCACGCGCCAGCGTGCCGCGCTCGAGGCGCGTGTACGACAGCAGGATCGGCAGGAACACCTTGTTCGTCACGATCATCAGCAGCACGCCGAGGCACGCGGTGATGCCGAGCTCGCGCACGATGTCGATCCGGATCCGCATGATCACCATGAAGCCGAGCGCGTTGGTCAGCAGCGCGACGGTGCCCGGCACGAACAGCTTGCGGAACGCGTCGCGCGCGGCATCGACCGACGACGCGCCGCGCACCAGCGCCTGCTTCCACGCATTGGTCATCTGCACCGCGTGCGACACGCCGATCGAGAAGATCAGGAACGGCACGAGGATCGACATCGGATCGATGCCGAGGCCGAGCAGCGGCAGCGCGCCGAGCAGCCATACGACCGGCAGCAGCGCGACGACGAGCGCCAGCACGGTGGTCTTCAATGAACGCGTATAGGCAAACAGCAGCGCGGCCGTCACGAGGAATGCGAGCGCGAAGAACGCCATCACGCCCGCGATACCGCTCTCGACGTCGCCCACCAGCTTCGCGAAGCCGATGATGTTCACGTCGATCCCCTGCTTCGCGTACTTCGTGCGGATCTCCTCCAGCTGCCGCGCGACCGCGCTGTAGTCGAGCCGCTTGCCGGTGGCCGGATCGGTCTCGCGCAGCTCCGCGCGGATCAGCGCCGACTTCAGGTCGTTGCCGACGAGGCGGCCGATCTGCCCGGAACGCGCGACGTTGCGGCGCACCTTTGCAAGATCGTCCGGATTCGCGCTCGAGAACTGGCCCGGCACGACCACGTCGCCGCGAAAGCCCGCCTCGGTCACCTCGGTGTAGTGGACGTTCGGCGTGAACAGCGAGAACACGCGCGAGCGGTTCACGCCCGGGATGAAGAAGACATCGTCGGTCGCGTGGCGCAGCGCGTCCATGAACGACTGGTTGTAGATGTCGCCGTCGCCCTTCCAGCGCAGGCTCACGAGGATCGTGTTCGCGCCGGGGAACGCGCCCGCATAGCGCTCGAACACCTGCATGTACGGATGCTGCATCGGGATCATCTTGTTGAAGCCCGGATCGAGCTTCAGCCGCGTCGCGGACAGCCCGAGCGCGAGCGTCACCGCGACGCACAGCAGCATCAGCAGCTTGCGCCGGCGGATGATCGTGTCGGCGCAGCGCTCGACGAACGCGGCGAGGCGCGACGCGGGGACGGCTTCAGGGGGACGTGACAGGTCGTTCATGGAATTCTCTTGTCGATGCGAAACGAACGGGAGCAGGCAGCGGGACCGCCGCGCGTCAGGACGGCGTTGACGCAGCCGCGCCGGCGAGCGGCGCGACGCCGGCCTCGCCGCCGAGCAGCAGCGCGCCGTGGCCCATGTCGAGCACGGCCGCGAGGCTCTGCACGCCGCCGAGCTTGCGCACGTCGAAGGTCAGGCCGCCGTCGCGCGACGCGACGATCGCGCCGCCCTGGCCCACCAGCACCAGTTCGCCGTCGGCGAGCTGGGTCGCGCCGAAGTACGACACCGGCACGTGGCTGTCGACGTGCGTCCAGGTCGCGCCGCGATCGGTGCTGCGCACCACGTTGCCGCGCATCCCGTATGCGACCCAGTCGCCGTTCGCGAGCATCAGCGCGCCGAACAGCGAGCCGGCGTACGGCGACGGCAGCTTGTCCCACGTCGCGCCGTTGTCGGTCGAGCGCAGCAGCGTGCCGCTCTCGCCCGCGACCAGCAGGTTGCCGTGGCCGTCGCCGACGATCGCGTTCAGGTGACGGTCGCCGGCCGGGGTTTTCACGGTCTGCCAGGTGAGGCCCGCGTCGTCCGAGCGCAGCAGCTGGCCGAAGCTGCCGGCCGCGAACAGCGGGCCGCCGGCCGTGCCCCACACGGACAGCAGCGGATCGGCATGCGCGTGGTCCATGTGCACGTCGCGCCAGTGCAGGCCGGCGTCGTCGCTGCGCACGATCCGGCCGTCGTGGCCGACCGCGATGCCGAGCGTCGGCGTGATGAAGCGCACCTGCGTGAGCGTCGATGCGTGGTCGGGTGCGGTCGAGGCCGGCCGCCAGTGGGCGCCCGCGTCGTCGCTCAGCAGGATCACGCCGCGTTCGCCGACCGCGACGATGCGCGCGCCGGCCCGGGCGAGCCCGTTGATCTGCAGCCGGTCCGCGTGGATCGCGGTGACCGGGAACGCCGGCAGCGGGCGCGGCGAAAACGCGAACAGCGCGGCGCCGAGCACCAGCGCCGACATCGCGAGTCCGGGCAAAGTTCGTTTCATCGCTTGTCTCCTGTGTCTGCGTTCGACGACGGTTCGCGCCATCGCGCCCACCGCCGTCGCCTGCATGTCTCCGGGCCGTCGGTCGTTGCCGCGGCCTCGAATGGTCCTGAATGGCGGGCCGCTCGTGCGGCGTGGCCCGTCCGCGTGCCGCTACGCGCCGACTTCGAACAGCGCGGCGGCGCCCATCCCGCCGCCGATGCACATCGTCACGACCGCGTGCCGCACGCCGCGCCGCGCGCCTTCGAGCAGCGCGTGCATCGTCATCCGCGTACCCGACATCCCGAACGGATGGCCGAGCGCGATCGCGCCGCCATCGACGTTCAGCCGGTCGTCGGGAATGCCGAGCGTGTCGCGGCAATACAGCGCCTGGCACGCGAATGCCTCGTTCAGCTCCCACAGCCCGATGTCGCCGACGGTCATCCCGAAGCGCGCCAGCAGCTTCGGAATCGCGAACACCGGGCCGATGCCCATCTCGTCGGGCTCGCAGCCGGCCACCGCGAGGCCGCGGAATGCGCCGAGCGGCGTCAACCCACGGCGCACCGCCTCACTGCGCGACATCACGACGACGGCCGCCGCGCCATCCGACAGTTGCGACGCATTGCCGGCCGTCACGAATTCGCCCTGCTCGACGACCTTGCCGCCGCTCCATGACGGCTTCAGCCCCGCGAGCCGCTCGGCCGTCGTGTCGGCACGCACGCCTTCGTCGCGCGCGGCGTTTACGTCCTCGAAGCCGGCCGGGTTGCCTTCCTTGTCGAACAGCGCGCGCCGCACGTCGAGCGGCGCGATTTCCGCGTCGAAGCGGCCGGCCGCCTGGGCGTCGGCCGTGCGCTGGTGACTCTGCAGCGCGAACTCATCCTGTGCGGCGCGCGAGATTCCGTAGCGGCGCGACACGATCTCGGCCGTTTCCATCATCGCCATGTAGGCCGCCGGCTGGTGGTCGAGCACGGCCTGCGAGCGAGCGCGATATGCGTTCTTGTGCTTGTTCTGCGTGAGCGAGATCGACTCGACGCCGCCTGCGACGACGATCCGTGCGTCGCCCGCGCCGATGCTGCGCGCGGCGCTCGCGATCGACATCAGGCCCGACGAGCACATGCGGTCGATCGCCATGCCGGGCACCGACGCCGGCAGCCCGGCCGCCGCGGCCGACAGGCGGCCGATGTTGTAGCCCTGCGTGCCCTGCTGCGCGGCGCAGCCGATCAGCACGTCGTCGACGTCGGCCGGCGCGACGCCCGCGCGTTCGAGCGCGGTGCGCACGACGTGGCCGCCCAGCGCGGGCGCCTCGGTGTCGTTGAACATGCCGCGAAACGCCTTGCCGATCGGCGTGCGTGCAACGGAAACGATGACTGCGTCTTCCATGTGTCTGCTCTCTGGAACTAGAAGTAGTAGCGGCTGATCGTGTCGGCCACGCAGCCGGGCTTCGCTTCGCCTTCGATCTCGACGGTCACGCGAATCCAGGCCTGCACGCCGCCTTCGAGCGGCTCGACGCGCAGCAGCTCGCCGACGCCGCGCACGCGCGCGCCGACCTTCACCGGTGCGGGGAAACGGATCCTGTCGCAGCCGTAGTTGACGCCGAGCCGCGCGCCGTCGATCCGCACGATCTGCGGCAGGAAGCAATTGACGAGCGACAACGTCAGGTACCCATGCGCGATGCATGCGCCGAACGGGCCGTCTTTCGCGCGCACCGGATCGACGTGCACCCACTGGTGGTCGCCCGTCGCGTCGGCGAAACCGTCGATGCGGAGCTGGTCGATCGCGAGCCATGCGCTTGCGCCGAGCGTGTCGCCGACGGCCTCTGCCAGTTCGCCGGGATGCGCGAACACGCGGGGCGTCGCGCGCACGGGGTCGAGGGTCGCGCTCATCATGCGTGCTGGCTGCTGACCGACAGCACTTCGCCGGTCATGTACGACGCGTAATCGCTTGCAAGGAACACCATCACGTTCGCGACCTCCCAGACTTCGGCGGCGCGCCCGAAGGCTTCGCGCGACGCCAGTTGATTCAGCAGGTCGGCCGGAGCCGACTTCTTCAGAAAATCGTGCATCGCGATGCTCGGCGCGACCGCGTTGATGCGCACGCCGTACGGCGACGCCTCGAGCGCCGCGCAGCGCGTGAGCGCCATCACGCCCGCCTTCGCCGCCGCGTAGTGCGCCTGTTCCGCCTGCGCGCGCCAGCCGAGCACCGATGCGTTGTTGACGATCGCGCCGCGGCCTCGGGCCTGCATGTGCGGCAACATCGCGCGCGTCATCCGGAACGTCCCGGTCAGGCTAATGTCGATCACGCGCGACCATTCGGCATCGTCCATATCGACGATGCGGGTCGAACCGCCGAGCCCGGCGTTGTTGATCAGCACGTCGACGCCGTCGAGCTTGTCCTGCGCTTGCGAGACCAGTGCCTGCACGTCGGCCTCCACCGAGACATTGCACAGGCGGCCGTAGACCTGTTGCAGCCCCGTTTCCGCGCGCAACGTCTCGACCGCCTGTTCGAGGCGCTTTTCGTGGATGTCGGAGATGAACAGCGCACGGCAGCCTTCTTCCGCACAGCGGCGTGCGGCCGCGAAGCCGATGCCGGCGCCGGCGGCCGCCGTGATCAGCACCGATTTTCCGGCGAGCAGCTGATGGCCCGGCACATAAGCCGGCGCTTTCTGGATCTGGGGTTCGGTCATGCTGTTCCTCTGGCTTCCCTGGGCATGCCGAGCCCGCGCTCGGCCATGATGTTGAGCTGGATTTCGTTGGTGCCCGCGTAGATCGTGTCCGCACGGGAGAACAGGAACACGCGCTGCAGATGGGTGAGTTTTTCGTCGGCCGGGTCGATCACGTTCGCGCGCGAGCCCAGTGCGTCCATCGCGAGCTGGCCGAGGTCGCGGTGCCAGTTCGACCAGAAATACTTGTAGATCAGCGCCTCGCGGCGCAGCGGCGTACCGGCGCCGGCATCGATGTCGTCCGCACCGGACAGCATCCGCAGCGCGTTGTAGCGCATCACGCGCAGCCCGGCCCACGCGCGACCGATCCGCTGGCGCAGCACCGGGTCGCGGTCCGCGCCCGATTCGCGCGCGGCGTCGATCACCCATTCGAGCTCGCGGACGAACTGCATCTGCTGGCCGAGCGTCGACATCCCGCGCTCGAATCCGAGCAGCGTCATCGCGATCCGCCAGCCGTCGCCGGGTGCGCCGACGAGGTCGCGGGCTTGAGCGCGCGCGCCGTCGAAGAACACTTCGTTGAATTCCGCGCCGCCGTTGAGCTGCTTGATCGGCCGGATCTCGATGCCCGGCTGGTCGAGCGGCATCAGCAGGAACGACAGCCCCTTGTTGCCCTTCGACGCGGGATCGGTGCGCGCGAGCACGAAGATCCAGTCGGAATCGTGCGCGAGCGACGTCCAGACCTTCTGTCCGTACACGCGCCACGTACCGTCCGCGTCCTGTTCGGCACGCGTGCGCACATTGGCGAGGTCGGAACCCGCGCCGGGCTCCGAATACCCTTGGCACCAGAACTGCGTGCCGGCCAGGATGCCGGGCAGGAAGCGCGCGCGCTGGTCGTCGGTGCCGCACGCGACGAGCGTCGGCCCAAGCAGCCCTTCGCCGATGTGCCCCATCCGCCCGGGGCCGCCCGCGCGTGCGTATTCCTCATGGAAAATCACCTGCTCGGCAACCGAGAAGCCGCGCCCGCCGGCGTCCGTCGGCCAGCCGAGGCCGGTCCAGCCGCCCTTCGCCAGTTCCTGTTCCCACGCCTTGCGCAGTTCGGGCCACGCTTCCTCGTCGCCGGGGCCGCCGCGGTATTTCAGGCATGCGAAGTCGCCGGTCAGGTGCGACTGCACCCAGTCGGCCACTTCGTGCCGCAATTGCTGTTCGCGCGTTTCGCTGTTCATTGCAGGGCTCCTGCGCGTGCGGCCGATGGGCGTGATGCCATCGCGGTGGCGGGGGCGAACGCTTGGTCGCGATGCGATGCGCCGCCGTCGATCGCATGGGTCGCGATCCATTCGAGCAGTTGCGGCGTGCTGCCGAACTGCGCACCCGATGCCTGTGCGCGCTTGAAATAGAGATGCGGGTCGTATTCCCACGTGAAGCCGACGCCGCCGTGCAGCTGAATCGCTTCCTGCGCGCAGAACGCATACGCGTCGTTCGCGGCGGATTTCGCGGCGGCGATATCGGCGCGCAATGCGTCGCTCGGCTGCGTGCGGCCGGTTTCGGCATCCCACGCGTGTGCAGCACCGAGCACGGCCGAGCGCGCCGATTCGATCAGCACCATCATCTGTGCGCAGCGGTGCTTGACGGCCTGGAACGATGCGATAGCACGGCCGAACTGCACGCGCTGGCTCGTGTAGTCGAGCGTCAGGTCGAGGCATTGCTGGGCACCGCCGAGCTGTTCGGCGGCGAGCGCGAGTGCCGCGAACCAGGTGGTGCGTTCCAGCACCTGCGCTGCCGCCGTGCCGCATGCGAGCAGCGCGTCGCGGCTCATGCGGGCTTCGTCGAATACCATGCGCGCGATCGGCCGTGTTGCGTCGAGCGTGTCGAGCGACGTGACTTTGAGCCCGGATGCCGCTGCGACGTCGATTGCGAACAGGCCGATCGATTGCCCTTCGTTCGCGATCCGCGCGGGCACCAGCAGCAGGTCGGCACGCGCGCCGTCGATCACCTGTTCGAGCGTGCCGGACAGCGCGTAGCCGCCCGCCGCTTCTTCCGCGACGACCGGCAACGACCGCAAAACGGCCGGGAGGTCGAACGGCAGCGCGAGCGTCGCGCTGCACGCGCCTTCTGCGATCCTGGCAAGCCAGTCGCTCGCCAGCGGCGTCTCGGCACAGCCCGCGAGCGCGGTCGCCGCGAGGCAAGCCGTCGAAAAATACGGCACGCACGCCACGCGCCGGCCGAGCTGTTCCATCAGTACGGTCTGTTCGACCGCACCAAGCCCCAGCCCGCCGGCCGCCTCGGGCAATGCGAGCGCATTCCAGCCGAGTTCGCCGGACAGCGCGGCCCACAACGCATCGTCGCGGCCGGCCGACTGCTCGAGCGCGCGGCGCACGTCGGCGGACGCGCTGCGTTCGGCGAGCACGTCGGCCGCCGCGTCGCGGATCATCGCCTGTTCGTCGGTGAGCGCCAGATCCATCGCTCAACTCCCGTACACGCGCTGCGCGGGACGCGCAGCGGCGAGCAGCTGTGCCACCGCCGGGCCGACCTCGGCCGCTTCCCAGCGCGCGCCGCGATCGACGCTCGGGCCGGTGCGCCAGCCTTCCGCGACCGCGATCATCCCGCCCGCGACCTCGAACACCTGCCCCGTCACGTCGGCCGACAGCGCGCTGCCGAGCCACACGACCAGCGGCGCGACGTTGGCCGGATCGAAATAGTCGAAGCCGCCGTCCTCGGGCTTCTTCATCATGTCGGCGAACACGCCTTCGGTCATCGACGTGCGCGCGGCCGGCGCCAGCGCGTTCACGCGCACGCCGTAGCGCTGCAGCTCGGCCGCCTGCATCAGCGTGAGCGCGGCGATCCCGGCCTTCGCCGCGCCGTAGTTCGACTGGCCGATCGAGCCTTGCAGCCCGGCGCCCGAACTCGTGTTGACGATCCGCGCGTCGACCGGATTGCCGGCCTTCGCCGCATCGCGCCACACACGCGCCAGCACGCTCGACAGGCAGAAGTGGCCGCGCAGGTGCACGCGCATCACGTCGTCCCAGTCGGTTTCGGTCATGCTCGTGAACATCTTGTCGCGGCAGATGCCCGCGTTGTTGACGAGCACGTGCACGTCGCCGAATGCTTCGCGCGCTGCATCGACGATCCGCTGAGCGGTGTCGACCTGCGTGATGTCGTCCGCATTCGCGAGCGCGCGGCCGCCGCCGGTTTTACCTCGACTGGCGATCTCGTCGACGACCGCTTGCGCGGCATCGTGCCGGATGTCGTTGACGACGACCGCCGCGCCTTCGGCCGCGAACGCCAGCGCGTATTCGCGCCCGAGCCCGCCGCCCGCGCCGGTGATGATGACGGTGCGTCCGTTACAGATTCCCATGCTTGTGCCTCGTGGATCGTGAAGGTGGCGCGCTCACAGGCGCTCGATGATCGTGACGTTCGCTAGGCCGCCGCCTTCACACATCGTCTGCAGCCCGTAGCGGCCGCCCGTGCGTTCCAGTTCGTGCAGCAGCGTCGTCATCAGCCGTGCGCCGGTCGCGCCGAGCGGATGGCCGAGCGCGATCCCGCCGCCGTTCGGGTTGGTCTTTTCGTGCGGGAAACGCGTATCGGCGAGCCAGGCCTGCGCGACCGACGCGAATGCCTCGTTCATCTCGACGACGTCGATCCGAGACCAGTCGAGGCCACTCTTCTTCAGCGCCGCCTTCGTCGCGGGAATCGGCGCGGTGAGCATCCACAGCGGATCGTCGCCGAGCACGCTCAGGTGATGGATGCGTGCACGCGGCGTGAGGCCGTAGCGCTTCAGCGCATCCTCCGACACGATCAGCAGCGCCGCCGCCGCGTCGCACGTCTGGCTCGCGACGGCCGCCGTCAGCGAACCGCCCGGCGTCAGCGGTTCGAGCGTCGCCATCTTTTCCAGCGACGTATCGGGGCGTGGCGTCTCGTCGTGCATCACGCCTTCGAGCGGCACGATTTCCCGCTTGAAATGCCCGGCCTCGATCGCCGCAACCGCACGGCGGTGGCTCTCCAGCGCATAGCGCTCCATCGCGTCGCGCGACAGGTTCCAGTGATCGGCGATCCGCTGCGCGGCGACGAACTGCGACACCGGCGCATCGCCGAAGCGTGCGCGCCAGCCGGTGCTGCCCGAGAACGGGTCGTTGAAGCCGAGCGGCGCGGCGCAGGTCATCGCGGACGAGATCGGGATCTGCGTCATCGTCTGCACGCCGCCGGCCACCACCACATCCTGCACGCCGCTCATCACCGCCTGCGCGGCGAAGTGCACGGCCTGCTGCGACGAGCCGCACTGGCGATCGACCGTCACGCCCGGCACCTGCAGCGGCAGCCCGGCCGCGAGCCAGCAGGTGCGCGCGATGTTGCCCGCGAGCGGGCCGATCGTGTCGACGCAGCCGAACACCACGTCGTCGTATTCATCGGCGGGAATCGCGTTGCGCTCGACCAGCGTCTTCAGCACGAAGCCGCCGAGGTCCGCCGCGTGCACGTGCGCGAGCCCGCCCTTGCGGCGGCCGGTCGGCGTGCGCAGCGCGTCGACGATATAGGCTTGTCTCATCAGTTCAATTCCTCGAGGTCGAAGGTCTGCGCGGGGCCGATCGGCAACGCGTCGCCGAGGATCGCGTCGGCCACGCGGGCCTTGTGGAACGCGCTGTCGCCCCAGCTGCCGGACAGCGCCCAGATGCGTTTCATGAAGATCTGCAGGTCGAGCTCCCACGTGTAGCCGATCGCGCCGTGCACCTGCATCGAGTGGCGTGCGGCGAGCTGAGCGGCCGACGTCGCCGCGAGCTTCGCGTGCGACACGAATACCGCGCGCTGCGGGTGATCGTCGGCGATCGCCTGCGCGGCGCGTGCCACCACCGGCCGCGCGAACTCGTAGCGGATCGCGACATCGGCGAGCAGGTGCTTGAGCGCCTGGTACGAACCGATCGCCTTGCCGAACTGCTTGCGCTGCGCGCTGTAGTCGATCGCGACGTCGAGCACGCGCTGCGTGAGGCCGAGCAGTTGCGCGGCGACCGCGAACGCGCCGTGGTCGAGCGCACGATTCAGCAGCGGTGCGGCCGCGTCGGCGCTCGCGATGCGCGTGGCCGCCGACGGTTCCCAGTCGAGCGTGAACAGCCGCCGCGACGGGTCGACGCTGTCAACCGCACGCCATGCGCATTGCGCCGGATCGACGCGGTGCAGCTCGCCGCGGTGCTCGCACAGCAGCGTCTGCGCGACATGCACGTCGGCCGCATACGGATTCACCGGATGCACGAGCGCGACGCGCGCGCGCCCTTCGGCGATGTCGCGCAGCAATGCGTCGCGCCAGTCGCTCGCCGGCAGCCGCGCGAGTACGCCGGCCGATACGAGCGCCGTATCGAGCAGCGGCTCGGGGCTGCCGAAATAGCCGTAGGCCTGCGCGAGCAGCGCCCATTCCGCTTCGGTCAGGCCGAGGCCGCCGTGCGCCTCGGGCACCGACACGGCGGTCAGCCCCTGCGACGCGAACAGCGCCCACAGGTCGTCCGAGCGCCCGGTCGGCGTGGCCCACAGCTCGCGGATCAGCTCGGGCGTCATCTCGGTCATCAGCAGGCGCTTCACGCTGTCCGCGAGCGCTTCCTGGTCTTCATCGAATACGAAATCCATACGATGTCCGTTCTGTAAGGGTGGCGCCGGCGCGCTTACGCACGCGGCATGCCGAGCATCCGTTCGGCGACGATGTTGCGCTGGATCTCGTTGGTGCCCGCGTAGATCGTGCCGGCCTGCGCGAACAGGAAGCCGTCGAGCCAGTGCCCGAGCGTCGCGTGCTGCGCGGCCGTCTGCGGGACGACTTCGCCATGCGCGCCGAGGATGTCGAGCGCGGTCTGGTGCATGCGCAAATCGAGTTCCGACCAGAACACCTTGTTGGTGCTCGATTCCGCGCCGATATGGCCGCCCTTCAGCAGCCGGCTCGCGGTCGCGTAGGTCGACAGCGCATAGGCCTGCGCATCCATCCACGCCTGCACCACGCGCTCGCGCAGCGTCGGATCGCGGTCGGCGCTGTCACGGTGCGCGAGATACAGGTCGCGCAGCGCCTGTGCAGTGCGCTGGAACCGTGCCGGCGAACGCAGCATCAGCCCGCGCTCGAACCCGGCCGTCGCCATCGCGACCTGCCAGCCCGCGCCTTCCGCTGCCAGCCGGTTCTCTACCGGCACACGCACGTCGTCGAAGAAGATTTCCGCGAAGCCGGTCTGCCCGTTCAGCTGGCGGATCGGCCGCACCGTGATGCCCGGCGCGGACAGCGGCACCATCAGGAACGTGAGCCCGTGGTGACGCGACGATTCGGGATCGCTGCGGAACAGGCCGAACAACCAGTCGGCCCACACCGCGCGCGTCGACCAGATCTTCTGGCCGTTCAGCACGTATTCGTCGCCGATGCGGGCGGCCGTCGTGCGGATCGCGGCCATGTCCGAGCCCGCGTTCGGCTCCGACCAGCCCTGCGCCCACACGTGCTCGCCGGCCGCCATCGCGGGCAGGAAGCGCGCCTTCTGCTCGGCCGTGCCGAAATCCATCAGCGTCGGGCCGAGCAGGAAGATGCCGTTCTGGTTCACGCGCATCGGCGCGTCGGCACGCCAGTACTCTTCCTCGAAGATCAGCCACTCGATCAGGTCGCAGCCGCGGCCGCCGAGTTCGCGCGGCCACGTGACCATGCTCCAGCGGCCGGAGTGCAACGTGCGCTCCCATTCGCGGTGCGCGGCGAAGCCTTCCTCGGTGTCGAAGCTCGGCAAGCGCTCGCGCGGCACGTGCGCCGCGAGCCATGCGCGGATCTCCGCGCGGAACGCCTGTTGCTGCGGCGTATAGGTCAGGTTCATGCGCGTGCCTCCTCGGCGGTTGCCTGCGCATCGAAACGCGCATCGCGCTTCTCGACGAACGCGGCGCGCGCTTCCGTCGAGTCGTTCGTCATGTACGCCTGCAGCGTGAAGCCCTGCTCCCAGCGGTACTTGTCCTCGAGATCGCCGTCCTCGACGCCGTTCAGCGCCTCCTTCGCGAGCCGCACCATCGCCGGGCTCTTCGCCGCGATCTTGCGGGCGATCGCGAGCGCCGCGTCGCGCAGCGCGTCGCGCGTCACGACCTGCTCGACCGCGCCGAGCCGGTAAGCTTCCGCCGCGTCGATCATGTCGCCGGTGAAGTACATCGCGCGCACCTTCTGCACGCCGAACAGCCGCTGCAGGTGCGCGCCGCCGCCCATCGCGCCGCGGTCGATCTCGGGCACGCCGAAGCGCGCGCAGTCGGCCGCGACGACGATGTCCGCCGCCCCGCAGATGCCGATCCCGCCGCCGAGCACGAAGCCGTGCACGGCCGCGATCACCGGCTTCGGGTTGCGGTGCACCGCGCGGAACGTCTCGTAGTTGCCCGCGTTGACCGCCACGATCCGCTCCGGATGCGCGGCCAGTTCCTTGATGTCGACGCCCGCGCAGAAGCCGCGCCCTTCGCCGCGTACGACGATCACGCGCACGTCGTCGTCCTCGCCGAGCGCGTCGAGCGCGCGCGAGAGCGCAAGCCAGCCCTGTGCGTCGAGCGCGTTTACGGGCGGATGGGCGATCACCAGTTCGGCGATGCCATCGGCACGATCGATCCGGAACGGCGTCGCGCCGGCCGGTTGGTTGGATGCTGTCATCTCCAAAGCCTCCCTGTTATGTTTTCACGCAGCCCGTGCGGCCGGCGCGCCGCGCAGCGCGGCCAGTGCGTCGAGCCGCTCGCCGGCGTCCGCGACGATCCGTGCGATCAATGCGTCGCACGATTCGATCGCGCCGATCATCGCGGCCGCCTGGCCGCTCGGCAGCACGCCTTCATCCGGGCGGCCTTCGACGATCGCGCGCTGGATCAGGAACGGCGCGTTCGCGGCCATCAGCGTCTGGCTGGCGGTGTAGTCATGCGAGCGCAGTGCCTTGAGCGCGAGGCCGAGCATGTCGCCGGTGCTCAGCCCGTTCTGGCGCCGCCAGGCTTCCGCCGTCTTCAACGCGAACCACGTGCGGCGCAGCGGGCCGAAGCGTTCGAGCTTCATCAGGTACGGGTTGTCGATCATCCGTTGCGGCAGCCCGTCGAGCGCGTCCGACACGCGGATGCGTGCCGGGTCGCCGACCGCGACGTAGCGCTCGAGCGTCTCGCGCGGCACCGGCGATTCGGCGCTCATCAGGAAGCGCGTGCCCATCGCGATGCCGGCCGCGCCGTACGCGAGCGCGGCAGCCAGCCCGCGCCCGTCGAAGAACCCGCCGGCCGCGACCACCGGCACGCGCACCGCGTCGAGCACCTTCGGCAGCAGCAGCGTGGTCGGCACCGAGCCGGTGTGGCCGCCGCCTTCCGCGCCCTGCACCGTCACGATGTCCGCGCCGAGTTCAACCGCTTTCGCCGCATGCTTCGGTGCGCCGACGGTCGGCATGCAGACGATGCCGGCATCCTTGAAGCGGCGGATCGTCTTCGCATCGGGCCCGCGGCCGTAGCTCACCGCGCGCAGCCGGTGCTTGATCGCCAGTTCGACGACCTGCTGCGCGTTCTTCTGGAACATGTGGAAGTTGATGCCGAACGGCTGGTCCGTCAGCGACTTCACTTTCAGGATCTCGGCCTCGACCTGGTCGGGTTCGAGCGTCGCGCCGGCGAGGAAGCCGAAGCCGCCCGCGTTGCCGGTGGCCGCGACGAGCCGTGCATCGGCCACCCAGCCCATCGCGGTCTGCACGATCGGATAGCGGCAGCCGAGCAGGTCGCACAAAGGCGTATGCAGCGTCGTGCTCATGCGGCGGCTCCGTTGACGGCGACCGGTGCCTGCGCCTGCGTGTCGCCGCGATCCGCGCCGTTCGGCTGGCGCTGCGAGCTGGCCATGCTGCGCGCGTCGTAGCCGCCGAGGCGATCGCCGCTCACCAGCTCGTTGTGCGCATGCGCAAAGTGATGCCACGCGAACGCCGCGTCCATCGCCGCGCGCTTGCCCTGCAGCTCCTCGACGTGGTTCAGCGCCTGCTTGGTCAGCGTGAGCCCGAGGCGCGGCATCGTCGCGATCTTCGCGGCGATCGCATAGGTCGCGTCG
Organism: Burkholderia sp. AU45274; assembly: GCF_030482505.1. NCBI lineage: Bacteria > Pseudomonadati > Pseudomonadota > Betaproteobacteria > Burkholderiales > Burkholderiaceae > Burkholderia > Burkholderia sp. AU45274. Next base: position 1,512,770 of record NZ_JAUJQE010000001.1, read on the forward strand.
CGCAGCCGCTCGCGCGGCACCACGCGGTTGACCATCCCCATCTGGTACGCGCGCTCGGCCGGCATCCGCTCGCCGAGGAACAGGAACTCCTTCGCGATGCGCGGGTTGAGCTCGTACGCATGTGCGAAATACTCGACGCCCGGAATCCCCATCCGCACGACCGGATCGGCGAAGAACGCATCCTCGGACGCGACGATCAGGTCGCACACCCACGCGAGCATCAGGCCGCCGGCGATGCACGCGCCCTGCACCATCGCGATCGTCGGCTTCGGCAGGTCGCGCCAGCGTCGGCACATCCCGAGGTACACCTCCTGCTCGCGGGCATAGAGGAATTCGCCGCCCTCCTTGTCGACGTGGTCGTACCACAGCGATGCGCGGTCGAACGATTCGTGGATGTCGCGGCCCGGCGTGCCGATGTCGTGGCCCGCCGAGAAATGCTTGCCGGCGCCCGCGAGCACGATCGCCTTCACCGCGTCGTCGTGCGCCGCGCGCCGGAACGCCGCGTCGAGCGCATACGTCATCTTCGAGTTCTGCGCGTTGTGATACTCGGGGCGGTTCATCGTGATCGTCGCGATGCCATCCTCGACCGCGTAGTCGACGACACCGTCGCCGAAGGTCACCTGGGTCGCTTCCATGTCGGACCTCATCCCCGGCGCGGCGCCGGATTGTTGCGCACGATCGCCGCGCGCAGGTTGTGCGGATCGAGCGCACGCACGATGCGCAGGTCTTCCGCAGTCGGCGGGGCCGTCGTGCCGAGGTCGGGTGCGGCGATCAGCGGGAAGCCGGTCGCGTCCTGCACCTCGTCGAAGCTCACGCCCGGATGCAGCGAACGCACGCGGATCGCATGGTCCGGCCCGCCGAAATCCATCACGCACAGGTCGGTGACGATGCTGCGCAGGTCGACGAAGGTCTTCATCCCGGGCAGCCGGCGCGCCGGGTTGTAGCCGACCGTGCACACCATGTCGACTTCGCTCTCGACGAACGTGCGCTTGCCGTGGCCGCTGACGAAGAACGAATTCGCGTGGTTCGTCGTGTTGCCGGGGAAGCCGCGTGCGCCGAGCAGCTGGGTTTTCGGGCGCGCGTAGTCGTCGCCGAGCCACGAGATGTTGGCCTGGCCGAACCGGTCGATCTGCGTCGGCATCACGAGCGCATGGCGGCGGCCGTGCCACAGGCAGTCGAACACGCGCTCGTAGGTCATCCAGCCGCTCGCCTTCACCCGATAGCCGTCGGGGCGGGGCCCCAGCGGCACCGGCTCCTCGACGAGATACGCTTCGCCGTCGGTCAGCATCAGCCCGTTGTTGTATGCGAGCCGCGCGAGGCCGGCCGCGAGCCGCGGGCCCGTGCCGATGCCGGTCGCCAGCACTTCGCCGTCGTCGCGCCAGAGTCGCGCGGACGCGACGATCATCAGTTCCGCGAGGGAATGGTCGAGAGATTCGCTCACAGGCGCTCCTTTACAGAATCGGCAACGGCAGCGTCGTCACGTGCGACAGACCGCCGACGCCTTCGAGGTACCGGCGTTCGTCCTGGCCGACCACGTCGCGCAGGTACGCCGTCGTTTTCGCGTCGTCTTCCGCGCTCGCGCAGTACGCGCGCAGGTGCGGCAGGTCCCAGCCGTAGGCCGGCCCGCACGACGTCGGGTGCGCGCCGCCCGGCGCATGCACGACGCCGGTGACGAGCGAGCGTTCGAACGGGTTGCGTTTGGCGGCGTCGAGGTCTTCGCTCGCGAGCGATGCGTCGAGCGTTTCCGCCGACACGTAGCAGCGCTGTGCGGCCCGCGCCATCCACGCATCGAAGAACGGATCCGGGCCGTCGATGCGCGTATTGCCCATCCGGTCGGCCGCGTTCACGTGCAGCAGCGCGACGTCGAGGTCGATCGCGGGCATCGCGAGCAGCGTCTCGCCGTCGTCGTACGGCGATTGCACGGTGCGCAGTTGCGGCGCGTGATCGAGCAGCGCGGTGCCGAGCCCGGCACGGGTCGGCAGGAACGGCAGGCGCGCGGCGGCCGCGCGCAGGCCGAGCTGCAGCATCCCTTCGTCGAGTTCGAGCACGTCGACGCGGCCCTGCTCGCGGGCCCGACGGAAATGCGGTTCGAGCGGAATCACGTCGAGCGACACGAAGCCGAACACCACCTTGCGCACCTTGTCCGCCGCGCACAGCAGGCCGACATCGGCGCCGCCGTACGCGACGATCGTCAGGTCCTTCAGGTTCGAGCGCGCGATCTCGCGCACCAGCGCCATCGGCTTGCGCCGCGGCCCCCATCCGCCGATGCCGATCGTCATGCCGTCGGCGAGTTGCGCGACCACGTCGCGCGCGGACATCGTCTTGTCGAGAGGTTTCATCGTCATCGTGCTGGCTTACCGGTATCCGATGCTGAAATCGTGGCCCCACTGGCTCACCTTCGTGGCCTCGAACACCGCGTGCTTCGACCAGTCGACCGTGAGGCCGCCGAAACCGTATTCGAGATCGAAGCCGCCGGGGGTCTTCATGTAGAAAGAGATCATCTGGTCGTTGCAGTGACGGCCGAGCGTCGCGGACAGCTTCACGTCGTGCGCGGCCACGCGGTCGAGCGCGCGGCCGACTTCGTCCATCGAGCCGACTTCCGCCATCACGTGCACGCAGCCCGACGGCACGGCCATCTCGAACAGCGCGAGGCTGTGATGGCGCGCGTTGCGGCAGTGCATGAAGTGGATGCGCTTCTCGGGTTCGGCCGGATCCGGGGTGAACTTCACGCGAAAGATGTCGGACAGCTCGAAGCCGAGCACGCCGCGCACGAACGCGTCGGTCGCGTCGAACTGCGGCGCGGGCAGCACCGCGTGGCCGAGCCCCATGTCGCCGGTGACGAAGTGCGAGACGCCCAGCGGCGACACGAAGCGGCGGAAGTCGCAGCGCGCGCCCCAGTACAGCTCGTGGCGGTTGCCGGACGGGTCGATGCACCACGCCATCGCCTGCACGCGGCGCAGCGCGGCTTCGTCGCGGGTCGCGCGCACCGGCTCGACGCCCGCCCGCTGCAGTGCCGCCAGCGCGGCGTCGAACGCGGCGCCGTCGGGCAGTTCCCAGCCCGACGCGAAATAGCGGTCGGTCGAGCCGGGAACGATCACGTAGCGGAAATCGCGCTCGTCCATCTTCAGGTACAGCGCGCCGTCGGGCGCGTCGAGCGCCTGCATGCCCAGCACGTCTTCCGCGTAGCGGCGCCACGCATCGACGCGCGTCGCCTCGACGACGACATAGCCAAGCGCACGGACATCGATCATGTCGGCCTCCTCCTGGTTCAGAATCCGTTGTTCGTGAAAGGATTCTGGCCGGTCGGGGGTGGTGTTACATCGTCTGTTGGGACGAGAGGCGGCGGGGAATCGGCGCGGCGCAGGTGCGCGCGGAAGCCCGGCGGGACGGGCTGTGCATGCGGGAGAAGACGGGGAGCGGGTGCGGATTGCCGCGGCGCGGCAACACGGGTCAGTCGAACGGGTTCAGCAGCCGGACGCCGGTGCGGGCGAAATCCGCGACGTTGCGCGTGACCACGGTGAGATCGTTGATCAGCGCGGTGGCCGCGATCAGCTTGTCGAGTTCGTGCGTCGGATCGGGCACGCGCAAATGCCCCCACATCTGGCTGATCTCGATGTCGACCGGCAGGATGTTCGGCGCATAGCCGGACAGGATGGTCGCCATCCAGGCCTCGAGCGCCGACGCCTGAGGATGATCGCCGCGATGACGGATCAGATCGACGCCGCGGCGAAGTTCAGCAACCGTCACGACGGACAGGTAAAGCGGGCTCGCGTCCGCCGCGGCCTGCGTGAAGAACGCCCGCACGCCACGGTTGGTTCGCTTGCCCTTCCTGATTTCGCTGATGATGTTCGTATCAATCAAATACACGCCTGGCCTCGCCGGAATCCTGAACACGTTGAAAATCCGCGTCGTCGCCAACATCGGGCATGCTCATCAGCACTTGCGCAAATGTCTTACGCTTCGGCCGGCCGAGCGCATCGGCCAGGATGGCCCGATGTTCGGCCTCGGCACTCCTGCCATTTGCCGCAGCCTGCTCGCGCAGGCTCTGAACGATACTGTCATCCACGTTACGCACCAGTAGATTTGCCATGAATTCCTCCATCCGGATTTGCTATCAATGATAGCGCCAACAGGATGAAGTGCAAGCATTGCTATCATCTTGATGACGGACGGACGACGATGTCGGCGCTGGCCCTCGGCTCCGGACGAAACGGATCCGCCCACCGGCCGCCGCTGGCCCGACGCCTCGAACTGCTGTCGCCCAAGGTAAACCGGGACGGAGCGAGGTGAAAGACAGCCGAATGGCCGGTTTCCGACGCGCAGCCTGCCGCCACTCGCCGGCTCTGCGGCCATCGGCATCGTTTGATACCATCGAAACCATGAGACTGGCGATAGAACGCCGAGCAAAGCGCGCAGAAGACCTTGCATCGACGCGGATCATCCGTGCCTGAAATCCCGATCAAGACACGAGACGCCTTTCAGTGGACTTTGTTACGCCTTCTTTCGACACCCTCCTTTCCCCGACTCCCGACAAACTCTACTTCCCGGCCTGCCTTGCGGCCGTGGCGATCATCGCGTGGTTCGTCGCGCGACACACGCCGTTCTACCGGTTCGCCGTCGACCAGTCGCTGTCGATGCGCTATCGCAATCTGGACGGATTCCGCGGCATCCTCGCCACCTCCGTCGTCTTTCATCACTTCGCGTGCAACCAGGGCTTGCTCACGACCGGAAGCTGGGGCACGAGCCCCGGCTTCCTGCGCAATCTCGGGACGATTCCCGTCGCGATGTTCTTCATGGTCACCGGGTTCCTGTTCTGGGAACGCGCGTGCAAGGGCACGCTCGACGTGCGGACCTTCTTCGTCGGGCGCGTGCGGCGCGTCGCCCCGCTCTATCTCGCTTGCGCGATCGTCATCGTCGTCTGCACGCTGGTCTGGTTTCCTCGCAACGTCGTGGACGCGCCGACGCAGTTGCTGGCCGACGTGCTCAAGACCGTGTCGCTCGGCTGGTTCGGCGCGTTCCCGATCAACGGCGCCCGACACACCAGCTATCTGAGCGGCGTCTGGTGGACGCTCGGATATGAATGGCGGTTCTATGCCGTCGTTCCGTTTCTCGCGTGGTTCGTCGCGACGCATGCGTGGCGCAAGCTGTTCGCGCTCGCGATCGTCACGATCTGCGCGACGCTGTTCGGGCAGCCTGGCAGCCTGGCCCTGCTGTTTGCGCTCGGTGCCGTGGCATTCGAGATGTCGCGGCACCCCGCCATCCGCGCGCGGCTCGACACGAAATCGGCCGCCACCGTCGCGTTGCTGATCCTTGCCGTCGCCCCGAGCCCGGGTGAACGCTATTCGATCGAGGGCGTGTTGCCGCTGCTGCCCGTGTTCGTCTGCGTCGCGTGCGGGAACACGTTCTACGGCGTGCTCAAGACCCGGCCGCTCGCGTTGCTCGGCACGGTCAGCTTCAGCATCTACATGATCCACATGGTGATCGTGTACGTGCTGATCCACGCGATCAACCGGTTCGTTTTCCAGATCGGTTCCGCGGACGACCTGCAACGCTGGATGCTCTCGCTTGGATGCGCGCTGGTCGCGGTACTTTGTGCGTTGCTGACCTATCGCTACATCGAGCATCCATTCATCGCGAAACGCAGCAGCGCGCGTCCGGCACACCGATCGGTACCGCCCGAACGCGAGCGTCAAACGGCCACGCTGTGACCTGCCCACCGCTCAGAACCGATACGAAATCCCGATCTGCAACACCGGGTACCACCGATAGCGCGACATCACCTGCCGCAGCGAATCCAGCCCGCTCGCGGTCAGGATCTGGCTCTTCGCCGGCCCGGCCGCGGCCGCCAGTTCCGGCGACAGCGTGTACGAACATTTCGGTATCCCGTAGGCCACGCCAAGATCCGCGACGAAGCCCAGCCCCTTCGATGCCGGCCGGTGCCCGTAGCCGATCCCGAAGTACGGCATCACGGTCGGATAGCGCGCTTCCGCCACCGCGTTCATCCCCGGCATCGCCGGATAGCGCTTGCCGCCGAACACATAGGAGCCATTGGTCGGCACCGATACGCCACGGAGTTCGTCGTCGTTGAAGCGCAGGCCGAGCGTCGCCCGGAAGCCGCTGCCGCGCCATGGAAAGATGTCCGCGTACAGGCCGCCCTGGCGCAGCTTCAGGTCGTCCTGATAGCGATTGCCGGCTACCGTGAAGTCATGCGAAAGATCGATCGCATTGAAGTCCGCGTGCGCGCCCAGCATCGAATTGAAGCTCACGGCCGCGCCGATGCCGACGCCCTGCGTGCCGCCCTGCAGGTAGATCTCCTGCGCGAGTACATGCATGCTCGCGGCGCACGTCACCGCGACCGCTACCCATTGGTTCACCGTCGTTTTCACGGGCGCCTCCCCCGACATGTGCCGGGCGCGCCTCGCCAACGCATGCGACCTGCGCCGCCACGCGTGACGCGAACCCCGGCACGACACCTTGCAAGCACGCTTGCTGTTCGACGGATCGGGAGCGCGTTGCCCCTTGCGCATGGCCGATACGACATGCGCGGCATGTACGTCGCTCCAGGCGGCGCCCACGCCCCGATCCGATTCCCCGTTTGTTTCGATGTCGCTGCATGCCGCCGATGCGTTCATCGTGGTTGCGTGTTTCGTTTGCACCGGCGGCACCGGGTCAATCGCAAAGCGCGTGCCATGCGGCGCAAATCGAAGCGGGACATGCGTCATCACCGAACGTCGGCAGTCGCGCGGCGTGTAATCGGAGGAAATGTTTCAGGAACGCATCGTTATTCGGCAGACGAAGCCGGGACATGCGATCCGATGTGTCCGCATCGATGCCGCAATGCGTATTGAACGCGGCGGGACGGCCTTCAGCGCATGCGAGTCGTCGTTGCCGTCAAGCGCATGCGGCGCAATGCGTGGACGAAACGTTGCAAGGATGTGACCGCGCGCGGCTCGAGCGCGTGGCCGATGTGCGATCGCACGTGGCAATTCAGGGTGAATACGGGTGCCGGCGCGTGTTTTTCATTTGAATGCAGCCACGATGCTCCAATTTATTGACTTTCCAGATCACCAACCAAACGAAGCAGCTTGGTACAATCCATCGACCAAGACCAAGCCGATTTATAAATCAATCCGGCCACCGGAAAATTGCAGACGAGGCATTCCACGTCGAATATCCGCGGCAACCATCGGCGATTCATAAGACCAATCGATTAGCGGGGGAAATGTGAAACACATCGCAATTCTTTTGTTGGTAGCAGCCACTGTTGCTGGTTGCAATTCGAAACAATCCGACAACAGCACTCAGTCGTCAGCAACGAGCCCCAGCACATCAAGCGATACTTCCACGCCGCAGCAGCCGCCTCCAGTGGTGGCCCCTGCGCCGCCTCCCCCTTCACACAACTACGCAATGAGCCAAGATGGCACGTATGGTTACGAGCCTGCGCTTAGTGAAGACGACGTGAGAGCAGGAAAAGCCACGAAGGCGCTTGTCATGATGCGCTACGTTGGACTTAGGGATGGCAGCTATATTCTGCTCCTGGTCGATGAAGACAACCCGAACATTTCGAATCGCATTACCTGTTCGGCCCCGTGCAATTTCGCCAAGTCGCAAACCATGGCTGGTGATTCGATTCTTAAAACTGAAACAGTACGGGTTGTACCTAATTCCCTGATCGGCGCGATGGTCGAAGACGCGATGTCGGGGCAACTGACACCTTATGGTCAACGCACGGCAACGTTGCCCCAACCTCAACAATCATCTACTACGGCAATCTCGACACAATCGAACTTGCCTGCTGCTCAGCCGGTGGCAAATCAACCAGCAAGCGATGCCGCAGCTTCACCGCTGCAACAAACAAGCTTCGACTGTGCCAAAGCCAAGTCCATTCCAGAATTTCTGATCTGTCACGATGCCGATCTTGCAGCTTCAGATCGGGATCTTGCCGCGACATATCAACAAGCGAAAGATGCTGTCATCGACAAGACCGCCTTTGTTGAGCGGACACGAAAGCAGTGGAATTTTCGCGAGAAGAATTGTCGAGACAAGGACTGTCTGACATCGTGGTACGCGTATCAGAAGCGCGTTCTGACGAAGATCGCCCAAACCGGCGATGTCAACGTTCAAGACAACTGACGCGACTCGGCGACGATGAAGCCTGCTCGTCCGAGCAGGCTTTGTGTACCCGCTACAACCCATACCCCCCAGACACATTCAACTGCTGCCCGGTGATGTAATTGGCCCGGTCCGACGCCAGGAACACCGCCGCCCGTCCGACATCGTGCGCCTTCCCCCAGCGCTTGAGCGCGAGCATCTTCTGCGTCTCGTCGATCCACGCCTGATCGAACTGCCCCTGTTCGAGCAGCACCGGAAACATCCCGGCCTCGATCACGCCGACCAGGATCGAATTCGCGCGAATGTCGTAACGCCCTTCCTCGCGCGCCAGCCCTTTCACCAGCGCCTCGTTCGCCGCCTTCGGCGCGACCGAAAGCCCGTCGCGATCCGGCCAGCGCAGGTGCCCGGCCGAACCTAGCGTCACGAACGATCCGCCGCCCGACGCACGGAAGTGCGGCAACGCAGCCTTCGCCGCCACGAAGAAGCCGACCGTCTCGACGTCGATCGCGCGGCGCCAGTCGTCGTGCGTCATGTCGCCGATGTGACGCTGGTTCACGAACGGCCCGGCCGCCCAGACGACCGTGTGCACGCGGCCATGCGCGTCGATCGCGGCCGCGAGCGCGGCATCGACCTGGGCGGAATCGGTCACGTCCACGCAGTGCGTGGTGGCCGCGACGCCTTCGCCGCGAATCTCGCGCGCGACGCGCTCGGCCACGTCGGCCTTGCTCCGATAGCCCACCGCGACCGGCACGCCGGCACGCGCAAACTCGAGCGCGACACCCTGCCCGATCCCGCCGCTGCCGCCGAACACCAGCACCGCGCCCTGCGGAAACCCGTTGTCGTTCATGCGTTCATCCCGTTCGTGTGTCGCGGCGGCGCTCAGGCCGCCGCGTCGATCCCCGCCCGCAGGCGGTACTTCAGCACCTTGCCGGCCGCGCTCGTCGGCAGTTGCTCGACGAACGTGAAATGCCGCGGCACCTTGTAGTTCGCCATGTTGCGGCGTGCCCAGTCGTTCAGTTCGTCGGCGCCGGCATGCGCGCCCGGCCGCAGCACGACATACGCATGCCCGACTTCGCCGAGCCGCGTATCGGGCACGCCGACCAGCGCGACCTGCGCGATCGCCGGATGCGCGGCGAGCAGCCGCTCGATCTCGGCCGGATAGCAGTTGAAGCCACCGACGATGAACATGTCCTTGATGCGATCGGTGATCTTCAGGTTGCCGTTCGCATCGACGCAGCCGAGATCGCCCGTATGCAGCCAGCCATCCGTATCGATCGTCTCGCGCGTCGCGTCCGGCTGGTTGAAGTAGCCGCGCATCACGTTGTAGCCGCGCACCCAGATCTCGCCGGTTTCGTCCGGCCCGAGCGGCTCACCGCCTTCGCCCGCGATACGCAATTCGACATCCGGCATCGGGCGCCCCGACGTATAGGCAACGGTTTGCGCATCGTCACCCTGACGGCACAGCGTCGCGAAGCCGCACGATTCGGTCAGTCCGTAGCCGGTCAGCACCGTCTCGAAGCCGAGCTCCGCGCGCATCCGCTCGATCAGGCTCGGCGCGATCGCCGCCGCGCCCGTCACCGCGATCCGCAGCGACGACAGGTCGCGCGTCGCGCGATCGGGTGCGTCGAGCAGCGCGTAGTACAGCGTCGGCGGGCCGGGCAGCACCGACACGCGATCGTCGGCGACACGCCGCAGCACGTCGGCCGGCTGGAACACGAGATGCGGCAGCACGGTCGCGCCGCTCGACAGCGCGGCGAGCCAGCCCGCCTTGTAGCCGAACGTGTGGAAGAACGGATTGACGATCAGGTAGCGGTCGTCGGCGCGCACGCCGGCGATCGCCGCCCACGCCTGCGCGGCGCGCAGGTTCTGGCCGTGCGCGGTCATCACGCCCTTCGGGCGGCCCGTCGTGCCGGACGTGAACATCAGGTCCATCACGGTGTCGGGCGTGACCTGCGCCTCGCGTTCGCGCACCGCGGCCAGCGGCACCTCGGCGCCGCGTGCGAGGAACGCGTCCCAGGTCTCGTCGCGCGCGCCTGAAGGCGGCTCGCCGTCGAACACGACGACGCGCTCGAGCGTCGCGGGCCGGTGCGGCGCGAGCATCGCCGGATACGATTCGCCGAGGAAGGTGCCGCAGCAGAACAGCAGCCGTGCGCCGCCGTCGTACAGGATGCCGCCCACCTCCATCCCCTTCATCCGCGTATTGACCGGCACGAGGATCGCGCCGACGGTGTGGATCGCCAGCGCCGCGACGATCCATTCCGGCAGGTTCGGCGCCCACACCGCGACGCGGTCGCCTGTCTCGATACCGCTCGCGAGCAGCGCGCGGGCCGCGGCGACGCGCGCAGCATCGAGTTCCGCGTAGGTCAGCCGGCCATGCTCCGACTCGATCGCCGGATGCGCGCCGTGGCGCGCGGCTGCCCGGGCGATCAGCGCGGGCGTGGTCAGGATTTCGTTGTCCATCGTCATAGATCAGGGTGGCCGTGCGCGCCGCCGGCGCGCGACGGCTCAGTCGGGAAACACCACGCGCAGCGCGTCGCTCGCGGGCCGTGCGCAACAGGCGAGCGTCCAGCCGGCCGCGATCTCGTCGTCGTCGAGCACATGGTTGCTGTCGAGCGCGACTTCGCCGCGCTCGATCCGGCACATGCACGCGCCGCATTGCCCCATCCGGCAGGAATTCGGCGCCGGCACACCCGCGCGCAGCATCGCGTCGAGCAGCGTTTCGCCGGGGGCGCTGTCGAACGCGAACGCGTCGCCGTCGAGCACCGTCTCGATCGCCGCGCCGTCGCCGGATGCTGCGGCCGACGCCGCCGCTACGACGCTTGACGCCGTCGTATCCGCCGCCGTCGACGCCGGCGCATCAGGCAGCGAGGCAAAACGCTCGACATGGACCCGCGAACGCGGCAACCCGAGGCCGAGCATCGCGGCCAGCGCGTTCTCCATGAACAGCGCGGGCCCGCAGATGAACGTCTCCTGCTGGCTGAACGGCCGCGCGAGCTCCTCGAGATGGCGCTGCTGCGGAATGCCCTGCACGCTGTCGAGCCAGTGGATCACGCGCAAGCGGCCCGGATGGCGCTGCGCGAGCTGCTGCAATTCGGCGCGGAAAATCACCGAGCGTTCGTCGCGGTTCGCGTAGATCAGCGTCAGCATCCCGCGTCCGTGCACGAGCGCCGATTTCAGGATCGACAGCACCGGCGTGATGCCGCTGCCGCCCGCGAACAGCAGCAGGTCGCCATCGAGCGCGCGCGGCGTGAACACGCCGGCCGGCGGCAGCACATCGAGCGTGTCGCCCGGCTTCACGCGGTCGCACAGCCAGTTCGACGCGCGGCCGTCGCGCACGCGCTTGACGGTGATCTTCGGCGCGGCGTCGATGCCGGGCGCGCTCGACAGCGAATAACAGCGCGCGACGGTCGCGTCCGCGCACGGCACGTTCAGCGTCAGGAACTGGCCGGGCCGGTACGCGAAGGCGTCGCGCAACGCGGCCGGCACGTCGAACACGAACGAGCACGCGTCGTCGCTTTCGGCAATCACGTCGGCCACGGTCAGCCGATGGAAGCGCGAATCGCTCATGGCCGGCTCCTCACGTCACGCGGCCGCACGGGCCACCGGCGCGCCGGGCGTCGTGTAGGCGCCGTCGAGATAGACGAGCGGATCGACGTCGCCGCTCATCAGCACCTCGCGGATACGCCCGATGAACACGGTGTGCGTGCCGTATTCGAAGCGGCCGTCCTGCTCGCACACGAGGCTCGCCTGCGCGTCGCGCAAATACGGCACGCCGAGCGCCGACGTGTGCCAGTCGCCGGTCGTGAAGCGCGCCTCGCCCTTCAGGCGGCCGCTGCAGTCGATCGCGATGCCTTCGTGCGCCGCCGACAACACGTTCACGCAGAACCCGGCGCCCGCGTCGAGCGGCGGATACAGCGACGCGCTGCGGTTGATGCAGATCAGCAGCGAAGGCGGATCGGTCGACAGCGAATCGACCGCCGTCGCGGACATCGAGTAGCGCCGGCCGTCGTGCGCGCTGCTGATGACCGTGACGGAGCGCGCGAGGCGGCGCATCGCGAGCAGCATGTCGGTGCGCAGCGGATGGGTGGTGAGATCGCTCATCATTGGACTCCGTCAAGTTCAGTCGTGGATGGCCGGGCGGGCTGCCCGCCGGCGTCGGCCGCGCGAGCAGCCAGGTGGTCGGCGGCGAGATACCCGAAGGTCATCGCCGGACCGAGCGTCGAGCCCGCGCCGGGGTAGCTCGCGCCCATCATCGAGGCGCTGGTGTTGCCGATCGCGTAGAGGCCGTCGATCGGCTCGCCGTCGGCGCGCAGCACGCGGGCGTGCACGTCGGTGACGAGCCCGCCCTTCGTGCCGATGTCGCCCGCGTCGATCCGCACCGCGTAGAACGGCGCCTGGTCGACCGGCCCGAGGCACGGGTTCGGCTTGTTCCGCGGATCGCCGTAGTACGTGTCGAACAGGTTGTCGCCCTTGCCGAACGCTTCGTCGATCCCGGTTGCCGCATAACGCGCCATGTCGCGCAGCGTGTCGTGCAGGCCAGCCGCGTCGACGCCGATGCACGCAGCGAGCGCGTCGATCGTGTCGGCCTTCACGATCACGTCGCGGAACGCGGCCGGAATCCGTGAATCGGGCATCATCGACGCCGGCATGATCGGACCGCACGGATACTTGCGGCGAAACCGCGCGTCGAACACCATCCAGGCCGGCACGTTCGCGCCGGTGCGCGCATGGTCGCGATACATCGCCGGCACGAATTCGGAATACGGCGCGGCTTCGTTGACGAAGCGCTTGCCGAGGCGGTTCACGATCACGCAGCCCGGCAGGTTGCGTTCGACGAACAGCGCGCGCTGCTTCTCCTCGCCCGCGACACCGACCGTCGGCGCGCCCCACACGTGCGTCATCAACGCCAGCGCGCCGCCGAGCCGGTGGCCTTCAGCGATCGCGTCGCCGGTGTTGGCCGGCGGCGTCGCGCTCCACTGCGCCTGCGTCGGCTGCGGCAGGTAGCGTTCACGCATCGGCTGGTTGCGCTCGAACCCGCCCGCGCCGAGGATCACGCCACGCCGCGCGACGATCGTCACCGGCTGCCCGAAGCGCTGCGCGCGCACGCCGGTCACGCGGCCGTCGACGTCGAGCAGGTCGCGCATCGGCGTATCGAGCCACACGGGCACGTTGCGGTCGAGCAGCGCACGGCGCAGCCCGCCGATCAGCGCGTTGCCGAGCGTCAGGCGCCGGTCGCGCCGCGTGCGGCGGCGCATCCCGATATCGAGCCAGTAACGGCCGAACTGCGCGATCGCGAGCTTCATGAAGCCGGGCCCGCGCGAGAACAGCGTGTGCGCCTCCTTCGACGTCACGGCGACGCGCCCGCCGATCAGCGTGCCGGGCGACGCCGGCCGCAGCCGGTCGAGTTCGTCGCCGAGCAGCCCGCCGTCGAACGGCATCGGATCGAGCGCGCGGTAGCCCGGCATCGCGCCCGGCACCTTCTGGAAGTAGTCCGCGTATTTCGGCAGCGACTGGTAACGCACCGGCGTTTTCGTTTCCAGGTAGCGCAGCATCTCCGGCGCGCGGTCGAGATAGGTGTCGATCTTCTCGGGCGTCGATTCGCCAGCCACGCAGGCTTCGATATAGCCGCGCGCGGCCTCGCGCGAATCGGTCGCGCCCAGCTCGACGATATGGTGGTTGCACGGCACCCAGATGCCGCCGCCCGACACGGCCGACGTGCCGCCGTACAGCGCCGTCTTCTCGATCACGACGACGGACAGGCCGCGGTCGGCCGCGCGGCACGCGGCGAGCAGCGCGCCCGCGCCCGAACCGACGACCACCACGTCGAACACGTATTGCGGTGCTTGCGGGTCGTTCATCGCGGCCTCGTCAGATGAAGAAGTCGGTGTTCTCGCGGCCGAGCATCACGGCGCCGAGGTTCTGGCCGAAGCGGTCCACGTTGTTCGCGTAGTGCGCGCGGGCCGCATGCAGGTCGAGGAAGCGGCGCACCAGCGGATTGCGGTGATAGATGCCGTTGCCGCCCGCGTAGCGCAGCAGCGCGTTCGCGGCCTGCGCGCAGCGCTCGGCGACCTGCGCGGACTGGTAGCGGAAATGCACGCGGCGCTCGATCGACACGGCCGGGCCGCCGGTGACGGACGCCATCAGTTCCGCGAAATTGCGCTTGAGCAGCACCTGCATCTCGTCGATCGCGACGGCCGCGTTCGCGCACGCGTTCTGCGCGCCCGGATCGTCGGTCGTCTTCGCGCCGCTGTTGGCCGACACGCGCGTGGCCGCATAGCCGGTGAAATCGTCGAGCGCACCCTGCAGCGCGCCGATGCACGACGTGCACACCGCGCGCACGAAGATCTGCGCGAACGGCAGCTTGAACAGCGGCGCGTCGTTGACGGCGAGGCCCGGGCTCGTGCCCATCATCCCGTCGATCGCCTTGTGCGTGCGGTACGCGGGCACGAACACGTCGTCGACGACGATGTCGTGGCTGCCCGTCGCGCGCAGGCCGAGCACGTCCCAGTCCTGCTGGATCCGGTAGTCGGCTTTCGGCAGCAGGAAGGTGCGGTATTCGGGCGGCTGGCCGGCAACGGCTGGCGGCACCAGCGCGCCGAGGAACACCCACTCGCACAGTTCGCTGCCGCTCGAGAACTTCCAGTGGCCCGACAGGCGGAAGCCGCCGTCGACCGGCGTCACGCGGCCGACAGGCATGTAGGTCGACGCGATCAGCGTCGTCGGGTCGTTGCCCCACACGTCCTGCTGCGCGCGTTCGTCGAACAGCGCGAGCTGCCAGTTGTGCACGCCGACGACGCCGTACACCCACGCGGTCGACATGCAGCCGCGCGCGAGCGCCATCTGGATGTCGAAGAACGCCTGCGGATCGAGCTCGTAGCCGCCGTAGCGCT
This sequence comes from Burkholderia sp. AU45274, assembly GCF_030482505.1. Lineage (NCBI taxonomy): Bacteria > Pseudomonadati > Pseudomonadota > Betaproteobacteria > Burkholderiales > Burkholderiaceae > Burkholderia > Burkholderia sp. AU45274. The sequence goes on from NZ_JAUJQE010000001.1 coordinate 1,527,772, forward strand.
TCGGCTGCAGCACCTTGAAGAAGCCGGCGGCCTGCATGTCGGCGATCGTCTCGGCCGGGATGCGGCCCTGCGCGTCCGCCTGCGCGGCGCGGCCGGCCAGCGTCGGCGCCAGTGCCTCGGCCCGGGCGATCAGCGTGGCGGCCAGTGCGTTCGAATCGTTGTCGCGATGCACGAATGTCTCCTGTGAAGCGGGTGATGCGCTGCGGCGCGTGCCCCGCTCTCGTTCAAAGTTGTCCGGCGCGGCCTGGCCGCGGGCGATGCTCGCCACCACCGATGGTCGGCTTCGCGCGAGCGCGCCGCATCGTCCGACCGGACGACGGGCGCGGCCCTGTGCATCACGCGCAGGCGCGCGCCTTCTCGCGGTTGAAGAACGGAATCACGTGCTCGCCGATGTTGCGGATCGTCTCCATCTGCGCGTCGTGCGGCACCGTGCCCATCTGGCACAGGAACAGCACCTCGTCGACGCCGGCTTCCTGCAGGCGGCCGACATAGCCGATGCAGTCGTCCACCGTGCCGTACGCGTGGTTCGGGTTCATCATCGCGAGCGCCGGGTCGGCGAAGTTCACGACGACTTCCTCCGACGCGAAGCGCGAGCGGATCACCATCTCGCCGGTATCGGCCTGCACGAGGTCGTCGCCCCACTTCGCCGGGTCCGGACGCTCGCCGCCCGTGTACCAGTACGCGAGCGATTCCATGAAGTAGCGCTGGCCGCGGATGCCGATCTTGCGGGCGGCCTGGCCGTCGGCCATCACGACCGTCGGGCACAGCGCCGCGAGGTGCTGGGTCGGGCGGAAGCCGACCTGGTCTTCCGGCTTGCGATTCGCCCACGCTTCGCGATACACGGCGTTCTTCTTCGCGACTTCGTCGGGGCCACCGAAGCCGAGCACCAGCGCGCCCATCCCGCGCTGCCCGGCGCGCAGCAGCGCGTCGGTGTTGGTACACGCGAGGTACATCGGCGGATGCGGATCCTGGAACGGCTTCGGGTGGATCGGACGCTTCGGAATCTTGATGTACTTGCCGTCGTGCTCGATCTCGTCCTGCACGAACATCTTCGGCACGAGGTACATCGATTCGTCGATCATCGGCTGCAGTTCGTTGAGGTCGTAGCCGAACGCGCCGGCTTCCTGCTGGCTGCCGCCCTTGCCGACGCCGAAGTGCACGCGGCCGCCGGACAGGATGTCGAGCAGCGCGACGCGCTCCGCGACCTTGATCGGGTGGTTCATCGCCGGCGGCAGGCACACGACGCCGTGGCCGAGGCCGATGCGCGTCGTGCGGCCGGCCAGGTACGCAAGGAAGGTTTCCGGTGCGCTCATGTGCGCATAGTTGGTCAGCGACGTGTGCTCGACGCACCAGATCGTGTCGAAGCCGACCTGCTCGGCGAGCAGCGCCTGTTCGACCGTCTCCTTGAATACCCGGTGGTCGCCCTCGCGCGATGCGTCGGTGGTCTGGGCTTCGTAGATGAGGGAAAACTTCATTGCGTGCGTCTCCATGGTTGTTGGACGAGTCGGGTCGTGCAGCCCGCCCGCACGATACGGACGAAGCGCGACGGTCCACGAATGGGAGTGTCGGCGCACGCACGGGTGCGGGCATCGTCTGTTCGGAGTACCGGCGCGCCTGCGGGGACAGAGGGGTTTCACCGTCATCCGATCGGACTGCGTGAGCGCGCGACCGGCGCGCTAGCATCGAACGGCGGGCGCGTGGCGCGCGCCGACCAACGACAAGGGAGAGAGGGAATGAAGGTATCGATGCTGCTGTATCCGGTCGACGACATCGACACGGCGCTGCCGCTGTTCGTCGACGGACTGGGCCTGAACGTGAAGTTTCGCGACGGCGACCGTTATTGCGCGCTCGACGGCGGCCCGCTGACGATCGCGCTGGTCGCGGGCGACGAGCAGATCGTCGAGCGCGCGGCGCTCACGCTGCGCGTGGACGAGGACGACGACCTGTATGCGGCGATGGCGCGAGTGGTGAAGGCCGGCGCGTCGGTGCGCGTGCCCGTGCAGGCCGGGCCGCACGAATACCGCGCGGTGCTGGAGGACAAGAACGGTGCATTGCTCGTGATTTCGCAGAAACGGGCCGCATGACCGCACGCCGCGCGGGCGCCGGATACGGGCGCCTCGTGCGCGGCGCGCCCGCTAGGCGTGCGCGCCCGGCGTGCTCAGGTCGCTCGCTTCGAGCAATTCGAGCAGTGTGCGCGCCGGCTGGCTGAGCCGCTTCGCGGCCAGCGCGATGAATTCGATGTCGGGCAGCACGGGCAGCGCATCGCCGTTGACCAGCGGCGCGAGCCCGCGTGTCGACAGATAGTGCGACGTCGCGGTCAGGCCGAGCCCCGCGCGCGCGGCCGCGATGCAGCCCGGCTGGCTGCTGCTCGAACACACGACTTCCCAGCCGATCCCCTTCTCCGCGAGCGCGTTCAGGACGATCGCGCGCGTCACGCTCGGCTCGGCGACCAGCACGAGCGGCAGCGGCCGCTCCGGATCGACGACGGTGCCGGGCCGCGCGACCCATTCGAGCCGCGTGCGCAAGAGCGGCGTGCCGCGCCGCTCGCCGAGCCGCCGCTTGCCGATCATCAGGTCGAGCGCGCCCGCGTCCAGCCCTTCATACAGCCGACTCGTCATGCCGGTGGTGATTTCCAGCGCGACGTCCGGATGCGCGGCGCGAAACCCGGCGAGCACGTCCGGCAACGCGACGAGCGCGAGATCGTCCGGCGCGCCAAGGCGCACCCGCCCTTTGAGCCTCGGCTTGCGAAACTGCGATTCCGCGCGGTTCAGCGCCTGCAGGATCACGTTCGCATGCACGAGCAGCGCCTCGCCGTCGGCCGTCATCGCGATCGAATGGGTATCGCGCACGAACAGCCGCCGGCCGACGCTCTCCTCGAGACGACGGATGTGTTCGCTGACGCTCGACTGGTTGAGCCCGAGCTGCCGGCCCGCTTCGGTGAAGCTGCGGCAGTTCGTGACGGTCGCGAACGTGTTGAGCCAGACGGGATTGAGCATGGCGCATTGTCATCGGCAATACCGATGACAGTCAACGTCTTCAGGCAGCTTCCCGATGACCGTCGGAATCGGTACCATCGTGCGCTTGGAGACCGCAGGCGCCACGCAACCGCGTGAAGGCGCCCTCCGCGCCGGCCTTTGCACCACCGATTTCGCCATGTCCCGGGAACCCACACATTCCGCGCTGCTCTGGATCGTCGCCGCTGCATTCTTCATGCAGTCGCTCGACACGACGATCGTCAACACCGCCCTGCCTTCGATCGCGCAAAGCCTGCATGCGTCGCCGCTGGCAATGCAGCCGGTCGTGGTCGTCTATACGCTGACGATGGCGATGCTCACGCCGGCGTCCGGCTGGCTCGCCGACCGGTTCGGCACACGCCGCGTGTTCTCGCTCGCGATTCTCGTGTTCGTGCTCGCCTCGATCGGCTGCGCGGCGTCGCATACGCTCGGCCAGCTCGTCGCCGCGCGTGCGCTGCAGGGCATCGGCGGCTCGATGCTGCTGCCGATCGGCCGGCTCGCCGTGCTGCGCCGCGTGCCGGGCGAACAGTACGTCGCGGCGATCGCGTTCGTGTCGATCGCCGGCCAGCTCGGCCCGATCGTCGGGCCGACGCTCGGCGGCTGGCTCACGCAGGCGATTTCGTGGCACTGGGTGTTCATCGTCAACGTGCCGGTCGGCGTGGTCGGCTTCGTCGCCGTGCAGCGCTACCTGCCGCACGACCAGGCGCACCAGCCGCCGCCGTTCGACTTCGTCGGCTGTGCGCTGCTGTCGGTCGCGATGATCGCGCTGTCGCTCGCGATCGACCCGCCGATGCCCGCGCATCGCGCCGCCTGGGCGGCCGGGCTCGCCGTGGTCGGGCTGGCGAGCGCGCTTGCGTACCTGCCGCACGCGCGGCGCCGCGCGCAGCCGCTGTTCCGGCTCGGGCTGTTTCGTGAGCCGAACTTCGGCTCGGGGCTGCTCGGCAACCTGCTGTGCCGGATCGGCACGAGCTCCGTGCCGTTCATGCTGCCGCTGCTGATGCAGGTGCAGCTCGGCTATACGCCGCTGCAGTCGGGGCTGATGATGCTGCCGGCCGCGATCGCGGGCGTCATTGCTAAACGCTGGATCGCGCCGCTCGTGAAGCGGTTCGGCTACGCGACGTTCCTGGTCGTGAATACGGGGATCGTCGGGTGCGCGATCGCGGGGTTCGCGCTGGTGTCGATGCGGCCCGCGCCACTGCTGGAAGGCGCGCTGCTGATCGTGTTCGGCACGGCGAACTCGATGCAGTTCGCCGCGATGAACGGCGTGACGTTGAAGGGGCTGTCGCATGCCGACGCCGGCAGCGGCAACAGCCTGTTCACGATGATGCAGATGCTGGCGATGGGGCTCGGCGTGTCGATCGGCGGCGGCCTCGTCAACCTGTTTGCCGACTATTGGGGCTCGATGGCGCACGGGTTCATGCTGTCGTTCACGTGCATGGGCGTGGTGACGCTGCTGTCGTCCGTCGTATTCCGGCAGATCGATACGGCCGCGCCGCCGGCCAGCGCGGCCGCACGCCCATCCGCGTGAGCGCGGCCGTCAGTTCACCTGGCGGCGCTCGACGACGCGCTTGAGCACCCAGCGGATCGACGAACCGTCGGCCGGCGGCTGCGCAACGTGGTACTCGTCGATTTCGAGCGTGTACAGGTAGCCGGGCTGGTACGCGAAGCCTTCGATACCGGCGTACCACAGGCTCCACGGCTCGTTGGGGCCGTTGCGCACCTGCAGGCACTCCATCGGCGCGACACCCGTGCAGCGCGCGGATTGCGGCGCGACGTACACGGTCTTGGTCACCGGCTTGCTGTCGGCCGGGCGCACCGCGTTCGGCTGCGTGGCGACCGCATCGGTCTGGCATCCGGCGAGGAGCGTGCTGCCGGCAATGACGGCCGCGCCGAGCAGCGTTCTGGATGGGCGAATCATCGGGTGTTCCTCTGGAAGCGTTGGAGGGCCGATTAGAGGCCCTCACGGCAAGAAAGTTCACAAATACCTTACAGAATTCACGCCACCTCTTTCATGCCCGGCGGATCGCACGACCTCGCGGTAGCGGAGACGTGACTATGCTCGCCCGCCGCGCGTTTCGTCGCCGGTCAGACGATCGCCGCCGACGGCGAATTCACCGTGTGCTGATCGTGTACCATCGACGCTTCCCGATATGCCTGATCGCGCTGTGTTCGTCCGCCTATTCACATGCGTACGATCCGCACAGCGCACCCCGCCTCGCATGACCTCACCCGTTCCGTCCGACACCCCGCTGCGCCCGCTGCCGATCGATGCACTCACCGTGCCGGCCGCGCTCGACGGACGCACGGGCACCAACCGCTCGAGCAGCGCGCATCCGCAGATTGCCGCGACCAATGACCTGGACGCGGTGCGCGCGTGGCTCGCCCGCTTCGTCGATACGCCGACCACGTTCCAGAACTACCGCAAGGAAGCCGAACGCCTGCTGCTGTGGGCCGTGATCGCGTGCGGCAAGCCGCTGTCGTCGCTCACGCACGAGGATCTGGTCGTCTACCGCCAGTTCCTGCTCGCACCCGCGCCGGCCAAGCTGTGGTGTGCGAACGGCGGGCGCAAGCATCCGCGCGACGATCCGCGCTGGCGGCCGTTCTACGGGCCGCTGTCGGCGGCCAGCCAGCGGCAGGCACTGGTGATCCTGAACGTGATGTTCTCGTGGCTCGTGCAGGCCGGCTATCTCGCCGGCAATCCGCTCGCGTTGTCGCGCCAGCGGCAGCGCCGGCCCGCGCCGCGCGTCACGCGCCATCTCGGGCAGCCGCTGTGGCAATCGGTCAAGGATGCGATCGCCGCGATGCCGCGCGACGACGCGCGGGCGGGCTTCCATGCGGATCGGGCGCGCTGGCTGTTCACGCTGCTGTATCTCGGCGGGCTGCGCATCACCGAAGCGGCCGACACGACGATGGGCCAGTTCTTCTGCCGGCGCGATGCGGACGGGCGCGACCGCTGGTGGCTCGACGTGACGGGCAAAGGCGGCCGGCAGCGGCTCGTGCCGGCCACCGACGAGATGATGGCCGAGCTGTCGCGCTACCGGCGCGCGCATGGCCTGCCCGCGTTGCCGTCCGACGGCGAGGCCACGCCGCTCGTGCTGCCGGTCGGCCAGGCGCGCAAGCCGCTCACGCGCGCGGCGCTGCACCGGATCGTGAAGCAGGTGTTCCGGCACGCGGCCGACCGGCTGCGTGCGAACGGCGAAGCCGGCGCGCAGCAGGCGCGCGTGCTCGAACAGGCGTCCGCGCACTAGCTGCGCCACAGCGCGGGTTCGCACATGGCCGACGGCCGCGTCGACCTGCGGCTCGTGCGCGACAACCTCGGCCACGTATCGCTCACGACCACGAGCCAGTACCTGCACGCGGACGACGACTGGCGGCATCGCGAGACGGAGGAGAAGCACCGGATCGGGTGGTAGGCGCGCATCGGCCGGCTCGGCGCGTCACACACGATCAGTACACGCCCACCCAGTGCCCGGGCACCCACGCCCAGTGATTGCCGGCCCACCGGTAATGGCCCTTCACCCAGCGATAGCCCGGCGCGGGCATCGGCGGCGGCACCTCGACGATCGGCGCCGGTTGCGGCGGCCGCACGGGTTCGACAACGCACGCGGACATCAACGCTGCGCTGGCCGTCACCAGCATGGCGAGCGAAACGGATCGGATCTTGATCATCTTGCATTCTCCCTTTTTGTAGTGAATGGATTGAGTGCCGACGCGGCAACGCTGTGCGTCACGCGGTTCCGCGAATCAGCCCGCTCATCGGCCGCGTCGCACCGCTTTCCGCAAACAGCGCGGACGCGGTACGGCGCGGATCGAGCCGCAGGCTGTCGGCGGCGGCGCCCGAGATCAGCGCGTCGAGCGACGCGGTCGGTTTCAGGTCGCGCCCTTCGTACAGGTCGCCCGGTCGCAACCCCGGCCAGTCGGCGATCACGCGGCCGCCCGCGACCGCGCCGCCCGCCAGCATCGCGACGGATGCCTGCCCGTGATCGGTGCCGCCCGTGCCGTTCGCGGCCGCCGTGCGGCCGAACTCGGTAGCGACCAGCACCGTGGTCTGCTGCCACGCGGGCCCGAGGCCGTCGCGCAACGCGGCGAGCATCGTGTCGAGCGCTTTCAGCTGATTCGCGAGCCGTGCGTTCTGCGCGCTGTGCGTGTCCCAGCCGCCCGTCTCGATCATCGCGATGCGCGGGCCGTCGTCGCGCGCGAGGAACGTCGCGGCGAGCTTGCCGACGCCCGCCGGATCCTGTCGCGCATGCGCATCGCCGGCGAGGCCGCGCGCGTCCATCGCCGACTGCCACAACGGGCCGAGCTGCGCATCGGCCTCGTAGAGCGCCGACACGCGCGCGAGCAGGTCGTCCGGCGCGGCCGGCAAACCGGACGGCGCGTACGACGCGGCCTGCACGGTGCCGCGCAACGCGAGCGGCACGGTCGGCGCGAACGCGATCGCACTTTCGCGCGTGGCCGGCAGCAGCGCGGCGAGCCGGTTCAGCCAGCCGTCCTTCACCTGGTACGGCGCGCGGCCGCCCGTCTCGAGCACGTTCTGCCCGTCGAAATGCGAGCGGTCGCGATACGGCGAGGCAATTGCATGGACGAACAGCGCCTGCCCGTCGCGGTACAACTGCGCGGTCTGCACGAGCGACGGATGCAGCGCGAACGTGCCGTCGAGCCGCGTCGCGGCCGACGTGTCGATCGCCAGCGGGCCGCGCAGCGACGCATACGCGGGCTCGGCATACGGGACGACGATGTTCAGGCCGTCGGCCGCGCCGCGCTGGATCACGAACACGAAGCGCCGATCGGTCTCGACGTTCGCGAACACGATCCGCGGTGCGACGAGGATCGCGCCTGCGCCGGCGGCGGCCACGCTCAGGAATTGTCGGCGGGACAGTGACATGGTCATCTCCGTTGGAAATCGGGTGAGACGAGCAACAGCGCGAGCGACGTGGTCGCGCTTTCGGCGCGCGACAGCGCGGTCGCCGTCGGCGCGCTCAACGAACCGGCGAGCAGCGTGTTGCCGAGCGTGCGCGGGTCGAGCCGGTCGCCCGTGCGCGCGGCCAGCCGCTGCGCGAGCTCGACGCGGCGCACGAGTGCGTCGGGCGCGGCCCAGCTCGCGGCCACGTCGTCGTAACCGGCCGGCGAGCCGGGCCGCCACACCGGCTGGCCGAGCTGCGCGAGCAGCGGCGCGGCCTTCAGGTCGCCCGTTTCGCGCCAGCCGAGCCCGCGCAGCGCCGACACGGCCCACTCCCACGGCGTCTTGAACTTGCGGTTGACCGGCGACCATGCATCCGTCGAATCGACGAGCGCGCGATAGACGGTCGGCAAATCGCCGCCGCTCGCGTCGAACGCGCGGGCCAGCCGGTCGGTCAGCGCGGGCGGCGGATTGTCGGCGACGAAATGACGGGCCAGCTGGAACGCGATGTGCCGGCCGGTCGCCTCCGCATGCGCGAGGTCGTGCAGGATCGCGCGCGCCTGCGCTTCACCGGGCTGGTCGTAGCTGCGGCCCATCACGGTACGCACGCCGGGCTCGTGCAGTTTCGGGCGAAACACGAACGCGCCGGGCGCCGCATCGCCGGGCTGCGGGCCGCGTCCGCCGGCGATGCTCCAGCCGGTCAGCGCACGCGCGAATTCCGTCACGTCGGCCTGCGTGTATCCCGTGCGTACGCCGAGCGTGTGCAGTTCCATGATTTCGCGCGCGAGATTCTCGTTGAGCCCGCGCCTGGCCGACGGATTGCGTGCTTCGGCACGCAGCGCGGCCGGGCTGTCGGGGCCGACCGAGCGCGCCTGGTCGAGGAAAAGCTGCATCGCCGGATGCTGTTCGACGGCGACCAGCATGTCCTCGAAACGGCCGAGCACGTGCGGGCGGATCGCGTCGCGTTCGAACGCACCCGCGTAGGCCGCCACCGGTCCCTTGTCGACCGATACCGCGAAATGGTTCGCCCAGAAATGCACGAGACGCTCGACGAACGGTGCGGGCGTATTCAGCGCACTGTTCATCCGCGCGACGACCGCGCTGCGATACGTGTCGTTGCCGTCGCGCCGGATCGACTGCTCGGTCGCGCGCTTCGTCGCCGGATCGTTGGCCGTCATCGCATTGCGTGCGTTCGCGAAGCGTGTCGCGAGCGTGACCGCGTCGGGCTCGCCGGCCCATGCGGCCGGCCGCGCGTCGTAACGGTCGAATTGTGCGACGAGCGCTGCCTTCGGGTTCGCCGGCGGCGCTTCGTCGGCCCGCGCGCCGAGACCGAAACGGTTCAGCGCGATGGCGGCCGGTGTGATGTCGTTCGGGTGGTCCATGACAGGGCTCTCGCGATGCGTACCCGTGTTTAACGTGGGTCGGCGGGAAATCCGTCGCTGGGGAGACGAATATTTCCGGTGCGTCGCGCGGCCTTGGATGCGTGCGTGTTGCCGCTCGAATGCCGGTCGCGGATTCGGCTGATCAAAGTCGCGAATCGGTGGGTCGCTCAGCGGCCGTATCGGGGTCCCGCGTCCCTGCGAAGGACGGGCCTGTTTCGACATTCGGTTAGCCGGCTTTCACTTGCCTGACCGGCCTCGATCTCAGCGGAAGGCTCGCCGACCGCCCCACCCGGACGCTTGCCGTTCCCGGAAAGCCACCTAGACTCAATGAAAGGTATCGCCCCCGCGTCACGGCGTTTTGCCGTCCCGACCCAGCGACCACTACGATGCCCACTCTTCCCGTCAGCTTGCGTGCGCGGTTTCGTTGCGTCGGTTCGATGCGTCCGCACTCGCACTGGATCCGTGCGTGGCTGCTTGCCATCGCGCTGACGCTGCCCGGCTATCCGGCCCATGCGCAGAATGCGCCCAAGGTCGTCGACATCCCGACGCGCCCCGGCGTGACTCAACGGATTCTCTTCATCGCACCCGACGCACCCAAGGCAGCGGCCATTCTCTATGCCGGCGGACATGGCGGGCTGCAACTGGAACCGTCCGGACAGTTCGGATGGGGCGCAGGCAACTTTCTCGTCCGCACCCGGCAGCTGTTCGTGAATGACGGCATCGCCGTCGCGGTCATCGATGCACCGAGCGACCGGCAATCCGCGCCCTACCTCAATGGCTTTCGACTGTCGAAGGAACACGCCGACGACGCACGCGCCGTGATTGCGTGGTTGAAGGAGCAACTCCATGTACCGGTCTGGCTGGTCGGGACGAGCCGCGGCACCCAGTCCGCCGCCGCCATTGCGATTGCGCTGGCCGGCGGCGGCGGGCCCGACGGTCTCGTGCTGACGTCCACCATCCTCCGCGAAGAGCAAGGCGGTACCGCGGTTACGGACATGAACCTTGCCAGTCTCACGATTCCGGTGCTCATCGTTCATCACCAGAATGACGGCTGCAAACATTGTCCGGTGTCCGAAACGGATACGCTGCTGAAGAAGCTGGAGCAGTCTCCGAAAGCCGAACTGATGATCGTGTCGGGCGGCACGTCCCGGGGCGACCCGTGCGAAGCCTTTGCTTATCACGGCTTCAATGGCCTTGAGAGCGGTGTGGTCGACGCGATCTCCGCGTGGATGCTGGCGCGCTGAACGGGCGCGCCGCGTAGCGAAGTCGAAGCTGCTCCTTGCGATCCTTTGTCGAAGCTCAGCCTGCAAGCATTGCCGACCCACCTTCGGCGTACGCGTTGCGCATCACCGAAAAGGCACGCCGCCGCACGTTGCCCGTGCGGCGTTGGCTTACTTGCTCGCTGCGTCGTCCTGCTTCTTCTGCCACTTCGCCGGCAGCCGCCAGTTCCCGCTGCGCCGCAACCCGTCGACGAACTTCGCGCGCTCGTCCGGCGTCAGCGTCGCCGCGAAATCGACGACGCGGCGCTCGACCTGCGCACGCAGCGCCGTATCGGCCGCACGCGTGCGGTCGAGCGCCGCGTCGATCGCCGTGCGATCGAGTTGCGGCGCGGCGAGCAGGTCCAGTACGGTGATCCGGTCGTCGCGCCCTTCCCGCGCGAAATCGCGGCCGTCCTTGCGCGCCGCCTTCAGCGCCGCCACGAATTCCTGCTGGCGCGCGTCCGGCAATTCGTCCGCGGCGAAACGCAATGCGGTGTGCGACGCCGGTGCGCCCGCGGCCCGCAGGTCGCGATGCGTCGAAAACCACTGATACGCACCGCCGCCGATCGCGCCGAGCATGAATACGTTCAGCACGACCGACCCGACGAGGACGAATTTCCAGCCACGCTCACTCATTCATCACTCCAGTCCACGCTCGGCCCACCGAACGTCGTTGTCAGATAGCCCGGCTCATGCGCAGGCGGCACGCTGCCGAGCATCAGCATCGACACGGCCACCGCACCCGCGAGCGCACCGGCCAGGCCCACGCCCGCGAATGCCGCGCCCGACCACCACACGGCGCCCCGCCGCCGCCGCGCGCGCCGCGCCGCGGGTGCCGTCGCGACGATACGCTCGACGAGCGCCGGCGCGGGCGGTGCGACCGTATCGTTGGCGAGCCACGCATCGAGTTCGGCGGCATCGTCCAGCGCGGCCAATGCGTCGCCCGGATGCGCGCGCGCCCATGCCTCGGCGGCCGCGCGCTCGCCATCCGGCCAGCGCCGCGCATCCGAGCCGTACGCGGCGACGATGGTACGAAATCGTTCGGGTGTCATCGGATGTCCTCGCTCGGTGAGTCGCCCGCCAGTTGCGCGCGCAAGTTTCGCCGCGCACGTGCAAGCAGGCTTTCCAGCGCGTCGACGGTAATGCCCATCAGGTTGGCCGCCTCCACGTTCGACATTTCCTGATAGTACTGGAGCACGAGCGCTTCGCGCTGCCGCGCCGGCAACGCCGCGAGCGCCTGCCGCACGCGCGCGTCGCGCGAGCGGGTCTCCGCACGGGTGGCCGGCTCCGGTTGCGGATCGGGCACGTCGGGCAACACGTCGACCGGTTCCTCGCGGCGGCCGCGCAAGCGGTCGTAGCACAGATTCAGCACGACGCGATGCAGCCACGTGTCGAACCGTGCCTCGCCTTCGCGCCAGCCCGGCGCCTGTTTCCAGATCCGCAAGAACGTCTCCTGTGCGACGTCCTCGGCTTCCGTGCGGTCGCCGAGCATGCGCGTCGCGAGTGCGAGCAGCCGCGGCAGCTTGCGCGCGACGAGCATGCGCACGGCCGACGCGTCGCGCGCGCCGACCCGTGCGACCAGGGCCGCGTCCGGATCGCCGTCGCTCAACGCGGGGCGCTCCAGCGCATCGTGCGTCTGTGCCGCGGCGCGATCGTTGATGCGCCCGCCGGCAGACTCAAGCTCATCGTCGTGCTCTCCTTGCATGCGCCGCGCCATTACCCGGCCCCGCCCCAGTGGCGGTTCGGGATCGCCGCGCGCATCGCGCACGGCCTCGGCAAGGTCCGTTTCATCGGCATCCGTTTCAGGCTGCATGGCGATCGGGTCGATCGGGTGCCGGCCGCCCGTTTGCGCGAGCGGCGGCCGGCGTGCTCAATATACGACGACCGGCGCGGGCCGGTAATAGACCGGACGCGCCGGCACCACGACACAGCCGGCCAGCACGACAACTGCGGCCGCGAGTATCACCACGGTTCGAAAAGGCATGGCTGCTGCGCCTCATGACGTTGCGGGAAAGCGCCGCCGCGCCGGCATCGCGTGCCGTGCGGCGGCATGCGCATCAGGCCCAGTGACCGGGCACCCAGCGCCAGGCCGGGCCGCGCGCGGCCCAGTGGCCCGGCACCCAGTGATAGCCGACGCGCACCACTTGCCAGTGGCCCGGAATCCACACGTAGCGGCCCTGCCGCCAGTGCCAGTGGCCCTGGTCCCACACGTAGCCCGCGCGCGGCGCCGGCATCACTTCGACGCGAGGCGCCGGCGGCGCGTAAGGCGCGACGATGACCGCCTGCGCGAAGGCGGCCGACGCAGCCAGCGCGGCCACGCATGCCGCTGCGAACCGCAATGGAATGGAAAGCTTCATGCAAGACTCCGAAGTAGCGGATATCGACCGGAAGCGGCCGTTCATGCGTTAAACGGCGCGGGCGAACGGAATCCGTCGCGGAGTCTGCAAATAAATTTCGGTCGGACCGGATGCGCGCCGGCACGGGCCGGATGCCGTGATGTGCACACGCGGACAGTCGCCGACACGCGCGCGGGGTTGCCCTGCTGTCACAACCCGGCAAAACTGCCCTTCGACAATGTCTCGCACCGGGATCCCGCTCGTTTCCAGCTCACGCACTGGCCGCGCTCGCGCATGGCCAGGCGGTTCCACATCTCGCGTCTCCACCCACGAAAACACCGACCATGTCGAACCAGGACAACTCCCCGATCCAGCCGAACGAGCCGGCCGCGTCCGTGTCGCGTCGCGGCTTCCTGAAACTTGCCGGCGTATCCGGCCTCGCCACCGCCGCCGGTGGCCTCGCGGCAGCCCGGGCCGCCGCGTCGAACCCGGACGGCACGCCCGAACAGGTGCACCTGACGTGGGGCAACGACCCGACGTCGGAAGTCGTGATCTCGTGGGCCTCGCTCGCGCCGGCCGTCAATCCGCGTGCGCGCATCGTCGCCGACGGCGAGCCGGCGCGCACCGTGTACGGCGTCCAGCGCCTGTACACCGACGGCCTGAACGGCGAGACGGTATTCGCGTACCACGCGCGCGTGCACGGGCTGAAGCCGAATACGCGCTACCGCTACGAGATCACGGCCGACAACGACAGCAACGCCGCGCAGCCGTTCTCCGCGAATTTCTCGACCGCGCCGCGCGGCCGCGCGCCGTTCCGCTTCACGAGCTACGGCGATCTCGCGACGCCGAACGGCGCGTGGGTGCTGTCGTCGCCGCAGAGCCGCTTCGCGGTGCAGGCTGTCGAGCAATTCCAGCCGCTGTTCCACCTGCTGAACGGCGACCTCTGCTACGCGAACCTGAACCCTGCGCACCAGCCCGAGGTGTGGCGCGATTTCGGCAACAACAACCAGACGTCGGCCGCCAATCGTCCGTGGATGCCGTGCCCGGGCAATCACGAGATCGAGTTCAACAACGGCCCGCAGGGGCTCGACTCGTATCTCGCGCGCTATACGCTGCCGGAGAACGGCACGCGCTTCCAGGGCCGCTGGTACAGCTTCCGCGTGAGCTCGGTGCTGTTCGTCTCGCTCGACGCGGACGATGTCGTGTACCAGGACGCCGCCGCGTTCGTCGGCGGCCCCGCACCGCTCGTGCCGGCCGCGAGCACGGGCCACCCGCCGATCGAGCCCGGCACGTCGTTCTACGTGCGCGGCTACAGCAACGGCGAGCAGACGCGCTGGCTCGAACACACGCTGCGTCATGCCGCGCATGACGACGACATCGACTGGATCGTCGTGCAGATGCACCAGGACGCGCTCAGCTCGTCGAAGACGGGCAACGGTTCCGACAAAGGCATTCGCGAAGCATGGCTGCCGCTGTTCGATCGCTACGGCGTCGACCTCGTGCTGTGCGGCCACGATCACGACTACGAGCGCAGCTACCCGGTGCGCGGCTGCAATCACCGCGCGGGTGTCGATGCGACGACCGGCGAAGTCGTCGAGACGCTGCAGCCGCGTCCGGTCGGCTCGAACGACCCGGACCGCACGACGTTCGACACGAGCCACGGCACGATCCACCTGATCCTCGGCGGCGGCGGCACCAGCGCGCCGCTCGACGTGTATGGCGAGAACCCGGCGACCGGCTTCGCGCGGGCGAAGGTGTTCACGAAGCCGAACCGACCGGTGCCGGGCACGGCGCCGAATACGTTCGTGCGCGCGCCGGCCGATGCGCTCGAGGATGCGATCTGGTCCGCGCGCCGCGATACGGGCACCGGCTACGGGATCGCGGTGTTCGACCACGACCCGGGCAAGCCGGGCGGGCACACGACGATCACGATGCGCTACTACCACGCGCCGGGCGCCGACCAGCACCCGACCGCCGACTACGAACTGTTCGAGACGATCGAACTGAGCAAGAAGCGGAACGAACGCTGATCGGGCGGGCGCCCGTTGCGACGGGCGCCCGATGGAGTGCCGTTGCGGGACGTCGCGCGATGCCACGCGTTAGACTGCCCGCCTCGCCCACCGGCCCATGCAGATGAGTTTCGAATACCGCATCCACACGATCCCGTCGGCCGACGCATTCGATGCCATCGCGAATGCGTTGCGGCAAGCGCATGACGACGTCGACATCGATCCCGACCGACGACAGCTCGAAGTCCGTGGCGACACTGGCGACTGGCCACTGATCGGCCTGTCGACCGACGAAGACGGCTTCTTCCTGGTCACGACGCTCGGGCCGACGCGCGACGCGATGCTCGACACGATCGGCCGCGCGTTGTCGGCAATCGGCGCAGCGTGGCACATCGACGACGCATGACCGTCGCCCCCCTTTCACCGGCTTGCCTGAATCGGCCCCGCACGCAGAGCCGGCACCGCATCAACGCCCGCCATTCGGCCCTCCCGGCTTCGTCCCTTTAAGCTACGCATGTCCGGGCGCGCCTCGCCGCGCCCGCACCGGCCTCGTCCGCCCGGCGAGGCAAGGTGTAAACCCTTATTTTTGCTTGGTCTATTCTCAACCTAAACTGTGTCTACAGTTTGTAGACAATAAAATCATGTCCAGACAGAAGCTTCAGACCGCCTCACCGGATGCCGAATCCGGCGGATCGGCGGATCGCAAGAACGTAATGGCGGAGACACTGCGGCGACGCATCGTGAGCATGGAGCTCGCGCCGGGCGCCGTCGTCGACGAGCTCGCGCTCAGCGAGGAATTCGGGCTCTCGCGCCCGCCGGTGCGCGAACTGATGCGCCAGATGGCGGCGGAAGGCTATCTCGAGCTCGAGCCGAACCGCCCGGCCCGCGTGTCGCCGATGGGTTATCAGTCGCTGCGCAGCTTTTTCCTGGCTGCGCCGCTGATCTACGTCGCGACGACCCAGCTGGCCGCAAGCCACGCGACGGCGGAAGAAGTGGAGCGGCTGAAGGCGATCCAGGCGCAGTTTCGCGCCGCGATCGAGGAGAACGACCTGCAGGCGCGCGTGCTGCAGAACGACGCGTTCCACTTCGAAATCGGCCGGATCGCGCGCAACGCCTACCTGATGCCGAGCCTGCGCCGCGTGCTGATCGATCACGCCCGCCTCGGCAAGATCTTCTATCGCTCGCCCGCGACGAGCGACATGCAGCAGGACCTGGAAACGGCAGTCAAGCAGCACGACGAGATCATCGAAGCAATTGCGCAGCGCGACGCGCAGCGCGCCGGCGAGCTGGTCCGCAGCCACATGGAGCTGTCGCGCCGCCGCATGGCCGAGTACGTGATCCCGGAGGGCCTCGACGTACCCATCCAGTTTTAACGGCCGCACCAGACGGCGCACGCTTTCACGTGCGCCGCCTCAACACGCCATCGATCAGGACTCTTTACCGATATTGGATTTAGGAATGCATAAGGTCACATCGCTTCCCGCCGACGACAAGATGTGCGGCTGGTACCACACCAGCCGGCAGCGGCAGCCCAGGCCGTCGCACCGCGGGGAATCCAGCGCGCGCTGGGCCGTCGTCGGTGCGGGTTTCACCGGCCTGGCCGCCGCGCGGCAGCTCGCGCTGAATTTTCCGGATGACGAGATCGTCCTGGTCGATGCACAGGAAGTCGGCTTCGGCACCTCGGGGCGCAACGCCGGTTTCGCGATCGACCTGCCGCACGATATCGGTGCCGACGACTACATCGGCGACATCCCCACCGCCCGGACGACGCTGAAGCTGAACGTGCTCGGCCAGACGATCCTGCGCCGGCTCGTCGCCGAGCACGGTATCGATTGCGCGATGAGCGCGTCCGGGAAATACCAGGCGGCCGTGGAAGCGCGCGGCATCGCCGTGCTCGACGCATACCGCCGAGGTCTCGACAAGCTCGGCCAGCCGTACGAGATGATCGAGGGCAAGGATCTGCCCGCGCATATCGGCACGTCGTTCTACCGGAAGGCGCTGTTCACGCCGGGCACCGTGCTGATCCAGCCGTCGGCGCTCGTGAAGGGGCTGGCCGACTGCCTGCCGCCGAACGTGACGCTGTACGAGCACACGCCGATCACCGACGTCGAGTACGGCGACAGGATCGTGCTCGCGCACCGCCACGGCCGGGTCACGGTCGACAAGCTGGTGCTCGCGAACAACGCGTTCGGCATGCGCTTCGGCTTCCTGCAGCACACGATGCTGCCGGTCTTCCTGTATGCGAGCCTGACGCGGCCGCTGACCGGCGCCGAACAGGCGCAACTGGGCGGCAAGCCGTTCTGGGGCGTGATTCCGGCCGACCCGTTCGGCAGCACGCTGCGCCGCACGCACGACAACCGCATCCTGGTGCGCAACAGCTTCAGCTTCAACCCCGACGGCCGCCCGCGCGAAAAGTACCTGCCGCGTTTCGCCGACCGGCACCGGCTGTCGTTCGAGCGACGCTTCCCGATGCTGCCGGACGTCGAGTTCGAGTACACGTGGAGCGGTTCGCTGGCGCTGTCGCAGAACCACAAGGGATTCTTCGGGCAGCTTGCGCCGAACGTCTACGGCGCGCTGTGCTGCAACGGCCTCGGCATCACGCGCGGCACCGTGACGGGCACGCTGCTCGCCGACTGGCTGGCCGGCAAGCGCAGCGACCTGGTCGACTTTCTGCTGGAAACATCGGGACCGAACCGCACCCCGCCGGAGCCGTTCCTGTCGATCGGCGTCAACTCGACGCTCTGGTGGGGACAACGCAAGGCGGGACTCGAAAGCTGACCGGGACGCGACGAGCGTAACCGCGCCAGGAAGCACCCTGACAACGACATCGATTCATGCATCACGCTTAGTAGACCATATCAATTGATCACGCGACGGTGTTCCGTGCGCAATTTCATGGAAGGAGACAGGCAATGTCAACGCATCACGTTTCCATCGAGGATGTTCCGCTCAATGGATTTCACCAGTTGCTCACGGTCCGCTCGGGCGGCGGCTGGCTAATGGACGGCTACGTGCTGAGCATCATCGGCGTCGCGATGGTGCAGTTTTCCGACGCACTCGGCCTGACCGGCTTCTGGCAAGGCATGGTCGCCGCGTCCGCGCTGATCGGCATTTTCTTCGGCGGCTTCATCGGCGGCTGGCTGAGCGACCGTCTCGGGCGGCAGAAGCCCTACCTCTTCGGCCCGGTGATCTTCTTCGTCTGCTCGCTCGCGCAGCTATGGGTCCAGTCCGGCGAAGCGCTGTTCGTGCTGCGCTTCCTGATCGGCATCGGCGTGGGCATCGAATATCCCGTCGCCGGCTCGCTGCTCGTCGAGTTCATGCCGCGCAAGTATCGCGGACCGCGTCTCGCGATGCTGACCATCATCTGGTTCTTCGGTGCGGCGCTCGCGTACATCGTCGGCAACATCATCCTCGGCAGCGGCGGCCCCGATGCGTGGCGCTGGGTGCTGGCCAGCCCGGCCGTGATCGGTCTCGCGCTGTTCGTCGTGCGCATCGGCACGCCCGAATCGCCGCGCTGGCTGCTCAGCAAAGGCCGCGTTGCGGAAGCCGACGACGTGATCCGAAAAGTCTACGGCCCGTCGTTCTCCGTGAAGAACCTGCCGGAAGAACCAACCGAAAAGAAGATCTCGCTGTGGGCGCTGCTGCACTCGGGCTACGGCAAGCGGATGCTGTTCGTGTCGGTGTTCTGGAGCTGCTCGGTGATTCCGGTGTTCGCCGTCTACTCGTTCGCGCCGCGCGTGCTCGAAGCGCTGCACCTGACCGGCAAGTGGGAATCGCTCGGCTCCGTGGCCATCACGTTGCTGTTCGTGGTCGGCTGCATCATCGCGACGTGGATCATCAACGAACTCGGCCGCCGCGCGATGGTGATCCACAGCTTCCTCTGGTCGGGCCTCGCACTGCTGGCGCTCGGCGCCTGCTCCGGCGGCTCGGCGGTGCTGATCCTCGTGCTGTTCGGTGCGTATGCGGTGCTGATCGGCGGCGCGCAGGTGCTGCAGCTCGTGTACCCGAATGAAATCTTCCCGACCGACATCCGCGCATTCGCGGTCGGCATGGGCGCATCGCTGTCACGCATCGGCGCGGCGGTCGGCACCTGGCTCGTACCGATCGCGCTGCAGACCGTCGGCATCGGCAACACCATGTACGCAGCGGCCGCCGTCTCCTTCGTCGGGCTGATCGCATCGCTCGCGCTGGCGCCCGAAACGCGCTCGCTCAGCCTGCAAGAGGCCGCGTCGCTGAACCACTGATACCCGT
Organism: Burkholderia sp. AU45274; assembly: GCF_030482505.1. Lineage (NCBI taxonomy): Bacteria > Pseudomonadati > Pseudomonadota > Betaproteobacteria > Burkholderiales > Burkholderiaceae > Burkholderia > Burkholderia sp. AU45274. The sequence continues at coordinate 1,546,923 of NZ_JAUJQE010000001.1, forward strand.
CACCGGTGCGCCGCCCTCACGACGACGCACCTTTCCTCAACCTGCCCCAATCCCTTTCCGCGGAAGAACACCATGAATTTCGAAGGCATCTACACCCCGGCCATCACGCCCCTGAACGCCGCCGGCCAGATCGACAAGACCGCATTCGCCGACGTGATCGAATCGCTGATCGCGGCCGGCGTGCACGGCATCATCGTCGGCGGCTCGACTGGCGAATACTATGCGCACACCGCGCAGGAGCGCTTCGACCTCGGCGCCTGGGCGCGCGAAGTGATCGGCTCGCGCGTGCCGCTCGTGATCGGCACCGGCGCGGTACGCACCGAGGATTCCGTCGACTACGCGAAGGCGGCCAAGGCCGTGCGCGCCGACGCGATCCTGGTCGGCTCGCCGCCCTACGCGCTGCCCACGCAGCAGGAGAACGCGGCGCATGCGCTGGAGATCGATCGCGCGGCGGGCCTGCCGATCATGCTGTACAACTACCCGGGCCGGATGAGCGTGTCGATGGACCGCGAATTCTTCCGTACCGTCTGCGACGCGTCGAAGAACATCGTCGCGATCAAGGAAAGCTCGGGCCAGACGGGCCAGTTGCACATGCTGGTCCGCGAGTTCCCGAACATCAGCGTGTCGTGCGGCTGGGACGACCAGGCGCTCGAGTTCTTCGCATGGGGCGCGCGCAGCTGGGTGTGCGCGGGCTCGAACTTCCTGCCGGCCGAGCATATCGCGCTGTACCAGGCATGCGCGATCGAGAAGGACTTCGACAAGGGCCGCCGGATCATGTCCGCGATGATGCCGCTGATGGATTTCCTCGAAGGCGGCAAGTTCGTGCAGTCGATCAAGTACGGTTGCGAACTCGCGGGGCTGCGCGCGGGCGGCGTGCGCGCACCGCTGCGCGGGCTCGACGAACCGGAAAAGCAGGCGCTGGCCGCGATCGTGGCCGGCATCAAGCGCGAAGTCGCCGCCGTCACCGGAGGCCAAGCCTGATGACCGACCTGCTCAGCGCGTCCGAATACGCGGCGCTGGCCGCGGCGTTGCGCTTCCCGACCGGGCCGTTCATCGACGGCGCATTCCGCACGGCCAGTTCCGGCGACACGTTCGCGACCGTGAATCCGGCCACCGACGCCGTCCTCGCGCAGATCGGCGCATGCAATGCGGCCGACGTCGACCTCGCGGTCGCCCATGCGAGGCAGGCGTTCGAGGACGGCCGCTGGCGCAAGCTGGCGCCGTCGCATCGCAAGGCCGTCCTGCTGAAGTTTGCCGACCTGCTCGAACAGCACGCGCACGAACTCGCGACGATGGAAAGCCTCGACAGCGGCAAGCCGATCCGCGAATGCCAGACCATCGACGTGCCGGAGACGATTCATACGATCCGCTGGCACGCCGAGCTGATCGACAAGATCTACGACAACACGGCGCCCGTCGGCGGCAACGCGCTGGCACTGGTCGTGCGCGAGCCGATCGGCGTCGTCGGCCTCGTGCTGCCGTGGAATTTCCCGCTGCTGATGCTCGCGTGGAAGATTGGCCCGTCGCTCGCGGCCGGCTGCTCGATCGTCGTGAAGCCGGCGAAGGAAACCTCGCTCACGGCACTGCGCGTCGCGGAACTTGCTCATGAAGCCGGCGTGCCGGCCGGCGTCTTCAACGTGCTGCCCGGCGGCGGCCCGGAAGTCGGCGAGCCGCTGGGCCGTCACGCGGACGTCGACATGGTGAGCTTCACCGGGTCGACCGATACCGGGCGGAAGTTCCTCAAGTACGCGGCCGAATCCAACCTGAAGCGCATCGTGCTAGAGTGCGGCGGCAAGAATCCGGCGGTCGTGCTGCCCGACGCCCCCGATCTCGACGCGGTCGCGCAGCACATCGTCAACGGCGCGTTCTGGAACATGGGCGAGAACTGTTCGGCGTCGTCGCGGCTGATCGTCCATGCCGACATCAAGGACGACCTGCTGCGGCGCATCGGCGCGCAGATGCGCGAATGGAAGATGGGCAACCCGCTCGATCCGGCACACCGGCTCGGCGCGATGGTCAGCAAGGCCCACTTCGAGAAAGTGCGTTCGTACCTCGAGCAGGTCGATGTGGAGCATTTGCGCATCGCGTTCGGCGGTCACACCGACGGCGGCATTTTCGTCGAGCCGACCGTAGTGGACGGCGTGAGCCCGCACAGCCGGCTGTTCCGCGAGGAGATCTTCGGCCCGGTCCTGTCGGTGACGACGTTCACCGATATCGGCGAAGCGATCGCGCTGGCCAACGACTCGGTGTACGGACTCGCCGCATCGGTCTATACCGGCAGCCTGAACCAGGCGATCCGGCTGTCGCGCGAGATCCGCGCGGGCGTCGTGACCGTCAACTGCTTCGGCGAAGGCGACGTGACGACACCGTTCGGCGGTTACAAGGCGTCCGGGTTCGGCGGCCGTGACAAGTCGGTCTGGGCGCACGACCAGTACACCGAGATCAAGACCATCTGGATCGACGTACCCGCGGATCTCGCGTAAGCGCGCCGCTTTGCATGGCCGGTTGCAGCCGCCGCCGCGTGTGGCGAGTGCAACCGGATTGTCCGTTTGCGGCGGCGGCACGCGCGGGCGGACCCGAATCATCTGAACTCGAATTTAAATGTTGAAACAGGCAGGAAGCATGAAGCGCAAGAACAAGGCCACGCTCGCCGGGCTCGGTGCGGTGTTGTTGTGGGCCTCCGTGGTCGCCCTCGTTCGCGGCGTGAGTGAAAGCCTCGGCGCGACCGGCGGCGCCGCGATGATCTATACGGTCGCATCCGCGCTTCTGCTGTTGACGATCGGCTTCCCCGATCTCAGCAAATTCCCGAAAAAATATCTGCTCTGGGGCGGGCTGCTGTTCGTCGCGTACGAGCTGTGCCTGTCGCTGTCGATCGGCTATGCCAGCAACGGCCAGCAGGCGATCGAAGTCGCGATGGTCAACTATCTGTGGCCGAGCTTCACGCTGGTCGCGGCGATCGTGTTCAACAAGCAGCGCGCCAACCTGCTGGTCGTGCCCGGCGTCCTGCTGTCGATGCTCGGGATCTGCCGGGTGCTCGGCGGCGACCAGGGGCTCGACCCGGCCGGCATGCTGCACAACGTCGCGGACAATCCGCTGAGCTACGGCCTCGCGTTCTTCGGCGCGCTGATCTGGGCCGGCTATTGCACGGTGACGGCACGCCTCGCCGACGGCAAGAACGGCGTCACGCCTTTCTTCATGCTGGTGGCGCTGGCGCTCTGGATCAAGTTCGCGATCGAAGGCGGCGGCGGCATGACGTTCAGCCTGCATGCGGTCATCTACATCGTGCTGGCGGCATCGGCGCTGGGGTTCGGCTATGCGGCCTGGAACACCGGCATCATGTACGGCAACGTGACCGTCATCGTCGGCGCGTCGTACTTCACGCCGGTGCTCGCCGCGCTGCTCGCCGCGACGCTGCTGCATGCGCCGCTGTCGATCGAATTCTGGCAAGGTGCATTGATGGTGTGCGGCGGGTCGATCCTGTGCTGGCTCGCGACGCGCAGCCGGCGCCATGAAAAAGCCGCACCTGTCCCGGTCGGCAACGAAGCGCAGGGCAACTGCCAGGGCTGACGATGCCGGGCGCTTGCGTTGAGATGCCGCCTGAAAGCCCCACGGCGATCCTGCATACCGCCAACCGTTCGCGCTAGCGCGACTCCAGTGCGATACGCACGGCCAGCCCGGCCAGCACCGTACCCATCAACCAGCGCTGGGCCGACGCCCAGACCGGCCGCCCCGCCAGAAAGCCCGCGATGCCGCCTGCCATGCAGGCAATCAGCGCATTCACGCTGACGCTCACCGCGATCTGCACGCAGCCGAGCGCCAGCGATTGCACGAGCACGCTGCCGTGCCCCGGCGAAATGAACTGCGGCAGGAGCGACAGATACATCACCGCGATCTTCGGATTCGCGAGGTTCGTGACGAAGCCCATCGTGAACAGCCTGGCACGGCTGTCGTGCGGCAGTTGCCTGACCTGGAACGCCGAGCGACCGCCCGGCCTCAACGCCTGCCAGGCGAGGTACGCCAGATAAAGCGCACCGGCGAAACGCAACGCGTCGTACGCATACGGCACGGCCATCACGAGCGCGGTGATGCCGAACGCCGCGCACACCATGTAGAACACGAACCCCAGCGCGACGCCGCCGAGCGACACCAGCCCGGCACGGCGGCCCTGGCAGATCGAGCGTGACACCAGGTAGATCATGTTCGGCCCGGGTGTCAGCACCATGCCGAGCGACACGAGTCCGAAAGCAAGCAAGGTGGGCAAGGCCGGCACGGCAATCTCCTTCGGGACGAAGCGGTCAGGGGCGAGTTCGAACAATGTATTGCATCTCGACTGTCATCGGCTTGAATAAACTTCAAGACGCCCATGAGCGCTGTTCATCGCCGAAGCCGCTCGTCACCGGGCCTTTCTCGCACGCGTGTTGACCGCCTTCGCCGCCTTCGCGCGTTGCGCGTCGACGAGCCGCACGAATTCCTCTGCGACCGCGTTGCCGGCCGTATTCCACGACAACCGCACCGAGCGATGCAGCCTGGGCGACAGTTCCAGCACGCGGCCGCCGAATTGCGTGTACGTAAGCGTGATGCGCGGCACGATCGACACGCCCATGCCGGCCTCCGCCATCGACAGGATGGTGCGCATCTCGACCACGTTGAACGCGGCCCGCAGCGGCACCCCGCCGCGCGCGAAGTAATCCGCGATCACCGGCCCGCATCCTGCCTTCGAGAAGATGAACGGTGCCGTGGACAACTGCTTCGCCGACACGCTCTTGCGGCCGGCGAACATGCCGTCGGCCGCCACCGCGACAAAATCCTCGTCGAGCAGTGCCAGAGTGTGTGCGAACGTCTTCGTGCCGGCCACCACGCCGACATCGGCCGTACCGTCGTCGATCCACCCTTCCACTTCGCTGTCCGTGCCTTCGAGCAGCACCGCCGACACGCCCTGGTGCATGTCCTTCAACGCCTCGAGCGCGGGCACGACGAACGCCAGCGACACGCTCGGCAGCGACGCGACCACCAGCTTCCCTTCGAGCTTGCCGCGTGACAGGCTGAACTGCTGGCGCAACAGCTGCGCTTCCCGCACCACATTCTGCACGTACGGCCACAGGCGTTCGCCCGCCGCCGTCAGGACGACCGGCTGCCGGTCGCGCCACAGCAGCTTGACCTCCGTAAGGTCTTCCAGCTCGGTCAATGCATGACTGATCGCGGATTGACTGCGGCTCAACCGATCGGCCGCGGCCGTGAGCGACCCGAGTTCGACCACGGCCGCCAGGGCCTGCAACTGGGCCAGCGTCATCGACGCCTCCTCGTTCAAAGATATGAATCGGGCACATGAAATTACCAACCATCATGAATTATATTGAACAGCGGGAATGATCACGTCGAAGCGCCCCGTGACGCGCCACAGTCCGTGCCGAATGTCCTTCGCGACGCTCAGGTAAGATGCACCGTCGAACCGCCCATCGATTGCCCGCGGCCCCGGCCGCACAACGGCGCGACGCCACGCGATCGACTTCCGGTTCAAGCCAATCCAGAACACACGCGTGCCAGACACACGCGACCGCCACGTGCGCCATCGACAGCGCTCGCTGCCGGATATGCCGCGACATGCCATTCCATGATGCATTTCAATCTGACTGAAGGGGTGCTGGTCTCCAGCCTGCAGGGGCTCAGCGCGTTCGAGCTGGCCGGCATCGCCATCGCGCTATTGCTGGGCGGCATGGCCAAGGGGATCACGGGCATCGGCGTGCCGCTGATCGCGATGCCGATACTCAGCCAGTTCCTGCCGATCCGGCATGCGGTGCTGCTGCTGTCGATGCCGATCATCCTCGGCAACATCCCGCAGGCGCTGGAAGGCGGCCAGCTGCTGGCGACGGCACGCAAGATCGCCGCGCCGATCGCGGGCACCGTGATCGGCAATATCGTCGGCGTGGCGATCCTGCTGTCGCTCAATCCGGGCCACGCGCAGGCGGCGTCCGGCGCACTGCTGATCGTGGCCGCGGCGCTGATGCTCGCCGCGCCGAAACTCAACCTGCCGGAAGCATGGCAGAAGCCCGTCGGCTTCGCACTCGGCTTCGGTGCGGCGCTGATGGAAAGCATCGCGTCGGTTCCCGGCCCGCTGCTCGCCACCTATCTGATTTCGTCCGGTGCAACCGGACGCGTCTTCACGAAGCAGATCGCGATCATCCTCGTGGTGTCGATCGTCACGCTGATCACGACGTTCAGCGGCGCCGCGCACGCGAGCGGCGCCGACCTCGCGATCTCGGCCGCAGCCAGCCTGCCGGCGATTGCCGGCATGTGGCTCGTTCGCCCGCTGCGGGACAAGATGTCGCCCCGCCTCTTCAGGATGGTCGTGCTGCTGTTCGTGCTCGTCGCGGCATCGCAGATGATCTGGAAATCGGGTGTATTCCGGCACGGTGGATCGCACGTTACCCAGATGAACCACGCGCGCACGGGCAAGAACCAGGAGATGGCGCAAAGCCATCGATCGCGCATGCGTTCTGAAAGCTGCGAAGCGTAGTATTCGCGGACCCGGCGTATCGCCCCGCCCGACGGGTCGAACGATACGTCACCGATGTTGCTGCTCGCTCGCTGATGCCCGCATCGGCGCTGCCACGCTTTCAGAGACATGACATGGAAACCTACGTATTGCTCGGCTGCGGATTGGGCCTTGGCCTGTTGATCGCCGTCTGGGGCATCTGGCAACTCAAGTAACGCTTGCCCGCACCGTCCACATGCAAGCCATCCGTATGGAGACGAACGGGAAACTGTAGTTTGCATCCGCATTCGTCACCCGACTACTTCGCACTCCGATTCAGCTATCCGACAGCGTCGGCTACCCGCGTTTGCTTCCGTTCGAAAGCAAACGTGAACGCGCGGCATCGAAGCGCGTGCACTCGGCCTTGAGCCAATCCGAAAACACCTCGGTACGCGGATCGTCGGGATGGCGTGACAACAGCATGTAGCGCGCCGGCGCACGCACGTGCTTGCCGAAGACATCCACGAGCCGCCCGCTCGCGATCTCGTCATGCACGAGCGCGGCGCGCCCCATCGCGACACCCTGATGGTTCAGCGCGGCCGTGATCGCCAGGCTGGAGAAGTTGAACTGCGGGCCGTCAAGATCGACCGCCCACGCCGGACGGACTGCCTCCAGCCACGTGCGCCACTCCACGAACTCGGGCGCGCCGCCCCACGGCGCGGCGTCGTGCAGCAGGACGACGCCGTCCAGCGACTCTCCACGGGCAAAGGCCGGATGCTGCGCCAGATACGCCGGTGTGGCGACCGGAAACAGGATTTCGTCGAGGATGGCCTCGGCATGCAGCCGATCGTATTGCACCGGGTCATAGCGCACCGCCACATCGATGTCGTCGGTCTCCATGGCCTGGCGATCCAGCACCTGAAACTCGGCCTTCACGCGAACCGGCACGTTCGGCTGCTGCCGATGAAATTCGGACAGGCGCGGCATCAGCCACTGCAGCGCAAGCGACGGCAGGCAGCTGACCTGCAGCGGGGCATCCGACGTGCCAAGCGCCTGAAGCGTGCGGTTGATGTCGACGAACGCGCTCGACATCGTCCCGAGCAGGATTGCGCCCTTCTCGGTCAGCTTCAGTCCGCGCGCCTGGCGCACGAACAGCGGATAGCCGAGCCGGTCCTCCAGGTTCCGGATCTGCTGGCTCACGGCGCTTTGCGTCAGGTTGAACGCCTGTGCCGTCTTCGTGAAGCTCAGCAACCGGCCGGCGGTTTCAAAGCAGAGCAACGCACCCAGGGTCGAACCGTCGAGTCGCATAGGTATCAGTCAGGCTAATGGATCCATTAGAAATCGGCGCTTTCGCGCAGGCGTCCCGGATCGTAGCATTCCGGCCACCCCTCACGTTTATCCAGCGCAAGACCGATCCATGACCCTCACGCTCCTGCCCGACGATCTATTAGCTCAACTGCAATCCCGCCATCCGCTACTGTGGCTGAATCCCCATGCCGGCAGTCCGTTGCCGCACGACGCGCCGGGGCTCGGCGCCATTGCAATGGCCGAAGCGCGGCTGGCGCGCTGCGAACCGCTGATGGCCGAGCTGTTTCCCGAACTCGCGGCAAGCGCGGGAAAAATCGAATCGCCGCTGATGCCGGCAGACGACCTGCCGCGCAGGCTGTCGCTCCCGGCAGACGCACACGGCGCCTGGTTCATCAAGCGCGACGACGCGTTGCCGATCGCCGGTTCGATCAAGGCGCGCGGCGGCTTTCATGAAGTGCTCGCGCTCGCGGAGTCGATCGCGATCGAACACGGGTTGCTCGACCCCGCGGGCGACCGGCGGATCCTCGCATCGGCCGCCGCACGCGAACGGTTCGCCGCGCACACCGTCATCGTCGGCAGCACCGGCAATCTCGGCCTGAGCATCGGCGTGATGGCCGCCGCGCTGGGGTTCGAATCGGTCGTGCACATGTCGACCGACGCGAAACCGTGGAAGAAGGCGCGCCTGAGAAAGCGTGGCGTTCGCGTGATCGAACATGACGGCGACTATGCGCAAGCCGTCGCGGCCGGACGCGCGCAGGCACACGATCAGCCACGCAGCCACTTCGTCGACGACGAAGGCTCGCTGATGCTGTTCCTCGGCTACGCGGCCAGCGCCCGGCATCTCGCCGCGCAGCTCGCCGACGCGGGCCGCCGCGTGGACGCGACGCATCCGCTCTTCGTTCATATCCCGTGCGGGGTCGGCGGCGCACCGGGCGGCATCGCGTATGGCCTCAAGGCGCTGTTCGGCGAGCACGTGCATTGCTTCTTTGCCGAACCCGTCGCGTCGCCATGCATGCTGGTCCAGCTGGCCGCCGGCCCCGGGAAGCCCGTGTCCGTCTACGACGTGGGGCTCGACAACCGGACCGAGGCCGACGGCCTGGCCGTCGCGCAGGCATCGCACCTCGTCAGCCCGCTGATGGCGTCGCTGCTGTCCGGCGTGTTCACCGTCAGCGACGCGCAGCTCTACGCGCAGTTGCTCGCGGTTCAGCGCGCGACGGGCGTGGAACTCGAACCGTCGGCCGCCGCGGCCGTCAGTGGCCCCGGCTGGCTGACGGCGTCCCCGGCCGGCCGCGACTACGTGCATCGCCGCGCGATCGACCTGCGCCGGTCGACGCACGTCATCTGGGCGACGGGCGGCTCGCTCGTGCCGCCGGAAGAGCACCGACGCTTCCAGTCGCATGCGAAAGCGCTCGCCGGTGTCGCAACCAACACGTGACGCTTCGGGGCAAGCGTTCAGCCCCGCTCCCGAAGACGCGTTAGACTGTCCCGATGGAACAATGCCGTTATTGCCAGAGAATCCGCGATGAATGGGATTGCCACGGTGACATCGGCCTTTCCGGCTTGCGGCGTATGTCTGTTCGTTCCGTGATTTTCCGACTTTGGACAATCACAGGACAAACCGCATGGCAACCTGCTTCGATCGGCAATGGCTCAGGTGTCGTTAGCCGACCTCAATGCAGCGATGATCGCAGAGTGGCGCGATGACAGACTGAAAACCATATGCGGCGGCTCGCTCCTGCGCGAGTTCTCCGTACTCAAAAACACGATCAAGGCCGATCCGATTGGGGAATCGAACTGACGAGCGATCCTCTAGCGAACGTTCGCAGACCGCGCGAGACAGGCAAGCGCGAACGCATCGTGACGCCAGAAGAAGAACAACAGCTTTACGAAGGGTGCGTCACGTCCCGCAATCAGCTTCTCTTATCGGTGGGACTTCCGGCCAGTTCTAACCGGATCACAAAAATTGATTAACCCCATGGATGTTTACGGACACCATGGGGTTAATCAATAACGTATTACATGCCAACGGTCATAGTAAGTCCCCCGAAATCCTCCACGGCTCAGGGGCATTATTATGATCACTGCGCGATCAGTTCAGCATCAGCGTGAACGTGAATGCTTCTTGACCAGAAACTTTCGGCCGCGCTTTGAGGTGCGCAAGTGGCTCGACACCTCGATATCGCGGCCGATCTTCGGTGCAGTCAAACGCTCGATTGCCTTCTTCCGCGCTTTCCGCCTCTGCTCTGCCATCTCGGTAATGCTCTTGAGTCTTCTCATAATGAGAGTTTCCTGCTTGAGTTAAAAATACCCCATATAGGGGATGCTGCCTGAATCGATGAACTGACATGGCCCCGATATTGTTCAGAGACACCGGTCATTTGTACAGATCGGAATGTATGAAGAATCACAGCGTGTTGTAAGGAAGTTACGTTTTGTCTCCAGCGTCTTGCAATTGCTCGCTCGTCGATCCGCGCCCGGGAGCGGTGTATGTCCGTCTTCACCCATTTATGTACAATGGTCTGTCACGGAACGCACACATACACCGCTGAAAGCATTTCACCTCCGCGCCAAGCCATTGATTTTATTGATTTTGCGAAGGTTGAAGTGCCTAAGTAAGCTCCCGATGGAACAATGCCGTTATTGCCAGAGAATCCGCGATGAATGGGATTGCCACGGTGACGAATGCCGCCGGGCAATCGCCAAGGCGCTGCGCCGGCAGCGCGCGGGCCTGCCCATGGTGCCCGATCGCATCCGCAACGAACTGCCGTCCGGCGCGCCGACCCAGCAGGTGATCGCCGTGCTGTCGCGCCAGCGCCTGCGCGCGCGCCGCGGCAACGAGGAACGCCGGGAGCGCAAGGAAATCGACGACGACGTCTGATCCGCCAGCGTCGCAGTGCGTCCCCCTCTCCGCCCGCGCCTTCGCCGCCGCGCGCCCGTCCGTGCGTGCGCGCGCATCCGCCGCCCGTTCCCTTGCAAATCCGGCAACGTCGATTAGGGACGGAAGGTATTTATCTCGAAATTATTGCCCCGGCTGCAACGATCTTTCGCCGAAACTCACGTTTACCCTAGGTCGACCGACGCCTACGATGTAATCAACCGCTTACGACATGGTGTCGAACGCGGAAAGCCAAAAACATCGGAGGTCATCATGAAATCGCTCGTTTCCGCAGTCGTTGCCGCTGCCGCCCTGTCCGCCTCGTTCGGCGCCTTCGCCCAAAGCACCGTGACCCGCGCTCAAGTGCGCAATGAACTGGTCCAACTCGAAAGCGCCGGCTACAAGCCGAGCCAGTCGAGCCCGTATTACCCGGCCGACATCCAGGCCGCGCAAGCCCGCGTGCAAGGTGCCGACAACAGCGGCTACGGTGCGCAACCGGCCGCGACCGTCCAGGGTGGCGCACCGGCCGTCAAGGCGCAAAACCCGCGCGACTCGGTCTACTTCGGCCACTGAGCAAGCCTGCCGCCGCGCGCCTTCGCGCGCAGTCCGCAAACGCCACGAGCCCGTCTTGCGACGGGCTCGTGGCGTTTGCAACGCGTGGATCAGCGACCGGCCGCAACCGGTCACCGGCCGCCGCCCGACGCGACCCGGCCGGCCGCTTCGTCCGTCCCGCTGCCGGCGCCACTCCCGTTGCCGACCAGTTCCTGATAGCGCACGAACGCGCGCTGCGCGGACGCCTTCGCCGCATACATCGCCGCATCGGCCTTGACGAGCAGTTCCTCGGCCGACGCACCGTCGGCCGGAAACTCGCTGACGCCGATACTCGCGCCCACGGCCACCCGCCGGTCGCCGAACTCCAGTTCCTCGTCCATCACGCGCTGGATGCGCGACGCGACGTCGCCGATCACCGCCGGTGAGCGCACGTCCGTGATCAGCACGATGAATTCGTCGCCGCCGAGCCGCGCGACCATGTCGCCGCCACGCAGCACGAGGCTCAGCCGCTTGGCGACCGCGACGAGCGTGCGGTCGCCGGCCGAGTGGCCGTGCTGGTCGTTGATCTGCTTGAAGCGGTCGAGGTCGACGAACATCACGGCCAGCCCTTCGTGCAGCGCGGCCGCACGCCGGATCGCGGCATCGAGATGCTCCATGAACAGCAGGCGATTCGGCAGTTCGGTCAGCGCATCGTGTCCGGCGAGGTGCGTGAGCTCCAGCTGCTTCGCGCGCAACATCGCGACCTGCGTGCGGATCTCGACGCGCATGCTGTCGAAACAGCGCGCGAGCACGCCGATCTCGTCGGCACGCCCGACCGGCAACTGCTCGGTGGCCGGATCGTCGAACACGTGCGTCGCGGCGCGCGCGAGCGTCTGCAGCGGCCGCGTGATCGCACGTGCGAACAGGATCGCGAGGATCACCGCCATCAAGCTCGACACCAGCACCATCCGGACGATCCGCTCGCCAAGCATGCCCGCTGGCGACAACACATCCGCCAGCGGGCGCCCCATCCCGAGCACGACGAAGCGGTTGCCCTCGTCGTGCCCGAACGGCGTGCGCACGAACGCGAACATCTGGCCCGGCGCCGCGGCGGGGTCGGCCAGGCCATTGAGGGTAACGTTTGCGCGCGCACTGTCGAACAGCGCACGCGTGACGGCGAAGCGGTCCTGCATCAGCACGCGCCGGCCGCGATCGAAGCCGAACGTCTGCGTCGGATCGGGATGCACGAGGAAATCGCCCCACTCGTTCGCGAGGTACACCGTGTAGTCTTCCGGCAGATCGCGCTCGAGCCGGTCGAACACGCGCGACAGCTCGACGTCGACGACGAGCGCCCCCACCGTCTGGCCCGACGCGTCGACGACCGGCGTGCCCACGCGCAGGATCGGCAGCCCTTCGGCCGCGTGCGCCCCCGTCTCGTGGTTGATCACGATCGGCGACAGGTAGATATGACCGGGCGCCGTGGCCAGCGTATCGAATACGTAGGAAAACTGTCCTTTCTCCTGCAACGCACTGTCCGGCAGGACGACGATGCCATGCGCATCGCGATCGACACGGATGCGTTCGAGGCCGAAATCCCCGCGCGCGATCAGGCGGACCTGCAGGTACTCCGGGTGATTTCTCATGAAGCTGTAGAACACCTGCTCGAGCCGCGCGCGTGGCGCGCCATCCCGGTTGTCGCCGCTCGAGACCCGTGCACACGACGGCAACTGTGCGAGCACGAGCGCATCGTCCGAGACGTCGGACAGCGCCGTGGTGAAGCGCTGCCCGAGCAGTTGCGTCGACATCAGCAGGCTGTGCTGCGCTTCCTGCACGAGCATCGTGCGGTTCGCGCGATACGCGTAATAGCCGGTCGTGCCGGACGCGATCACGCCGATGCAGGCGAACAGCACCGACAGTTTCGACGTGAGCCCGAGCCGGATCATTTTCCGAAACGCTCCGGCCGGTCGCCCGACACGATGCGGCTCCACAGCGATTCGCGCCGCGCGATGTCCTCGACGGGCTGGAGCCAGACGAGATGCTGGTGCCCGGTGTCGAGTCCCGGCGGCGACGCGAGCGTGTTCGCGAGGCCCTGGCGTTCGGTCAGCAGCGCGCCGATCGCCGGTTCGAGCATGTAATTGATCCACGCGAACGCGAGCTCCGGATGTTGTGCGCCGCGCGTGACAGCCCAGCAGTCGAGCCACGCGAGCGCGCCTTCATCCGGGATCACGTAGCCGACGTCCGCGCCGGCCCGTCGCAGCAGTTCGACCTGTTGCGTGCCGTAGTTGCCGAACATCAGCGCCGCGCGATGCTGGACGAACAACGCGGTCGCCTCTTCAGGAAGCGTGTAGTACGTCAGCAGGTTGCGGCGCAGGTCGATCAGCTTGTGCGCGACGGCGAGCGTCTGCGCGGGCGACAGGCGAAACGGATCGGGATAGCCGAGCGCCAGCGCCGTGAACGAAAAATTGTGCTGCGCGCTGTTGAAGTCGAGCACCTTGCCGCGATAGCGCGGATTCCACATCTCCCGCATCGAGCGCGGCGCGGCCGGCACCTGCTTGCGGTCGTAGATCAGCCCCATCGACGAATACGTGAACGGAATCGCATACGGGGCGCCTGCTTCAACGAGCCCGTCGATCGCCGCGAGTTGCTGGAAGTTCGGCAACTGCCGCCGCCGGTTCGGGATGCGCGGCAGGTCGATCGGCGCGAGCAGGCGTTCGTGCGCATAGCGCTGGATCTCGGCCGTATTCGCGGCCAGCACGTCGTACGGCGGTGGCGCCGCGCTGTGCATGCGCGTCCACAGTGCTTCGTCGGAGTCGACGAACGTGACTTCGACGCGGACGTGAAATTGCGCCTCGAACGCACTGACGACATCGTCGTCCGCATAGCCGGGCCATGCGAGCACACGCAGCACGTTGTCGTTGACGGTTTCGGGAGACGCGGCGAACGCGGGGGGAAGCACGGAGGCCAGTAAGCCCGCCGTCAAAATGACAAGCAGCCGGCGCACGGCGAACCGTACGCATGTACGTCCGCCGATTCCCCTGATCAATTGGACCCCGTGTGAATCGCCCGGCTGCATTCGACTGTCCTTTTTTGAGTCGATGCGATATCCCGCAACAAGACCATAAAACCTACGGTCATGCAATCGGAAGAAGCCGTACAACGGGGCCGCGCGCGCCAACCCTCACCGCCGTATGACGGTAACGTTACGCCGGCCTGTTTCCTCTGACGGAACGCGCGTCAGCGCCACGCCTGCGTGAATTCCGCGATCACGCGCGACAGGTGTGCACGCATCGCGTCGCGTGCCGCCGTTGCGTCGCGCGCCATGATCGCCGCGAAGATCCGCTGGTGATCTTCCTGCGACGCCTCGCGCAGCGCGGTCGAGTGAAAATGCTCCTCGATCTTGTCCCACAGCGGATCGCTGCGCGCGCAGTCCCACATCGCGGTGACCATGTGCAGCAGCACCGTGTTGCCGGTCGATTCCGCGATACGCAGGTGGAACTGGCGATCGGCCGCGTCGTACGCGACCTTGTCGTCCATCTGCTCGCGCATCGTCGTCAGCGAGAAGAACAGCCGGTCGAGATCCGCGTCCTTGCGTTCGGTCGCCGCGAGCGCCGCGACTTCCGCCTCGATCAGCCCGCGGGCGCGCAGCGTCTCGATCGGCCCCGGGCCGCGCGGCACCTCGAACGTCACCGGCCGCGCGGCGTCGGCCGCCGATACGTAGATGCCCGAACCGATCCGCACCTCGACGATCCCCTGCACCTCGAGCGCGATGATCGCCTCGCGCACCTGCGTGCGGCTCACGCCGAACTGGTCGGCCAGGCTGCGCTCGGACGGCAGCCGCGCGCCGGCCTCGAACGCACCGGCGGCCACCATCGCGTGAATCTGCCGCGCAAGGCCGATATAGGAGCGGTCCGCGGCATCGGTATCGCGGCTGGCGGGCAGGCTGGAAAGATCGGTCATCGAAAGGCTCGCAACAGGCTGGCCGGCGCCGTCGCGGCACCGGATCGCCAAAATGGTACACCAATTTCGGGCCGCCTCCGATTCGGCGGGGTGGCCGGCGCGACGCATGCCTTTCCTGCGATGCGCTGACACCCCGATTCCACCTCGACAACTGGTAAACCACTATCCCGCACAATTGGCATACCAATCATAATCCGCACACCGGAGACGGGGCCGGCACGCTGCCGCCCGTTCGTCCGATGCCACAACCGCCAGCCAGGAGCCGCGCCAGTGAAGATGTCTTTCCGTTGGTATGGCGAGTCCGATCCGGTCTCGCTGCAATACATCCGCCAGATCCCGGGCGTCACGCATATCGTGTCCGCGATCTACGACGAACCGGTGGGCGCAGTCTGGCCCGCGCACAAGATCGACGCGCTGAAGGCGACGATCGAGCGCGCCGGCCTGCAGTTCGAAGTCGTCGAGTCGGTGCCCGTCCATGAGGACGTCAAGCTCGGCAAGCCGGGCCGCGACCGCCTGATCGACCACTACCGTCAGACGATTCGCCATCTCGGCGCGGCCGGCGTGCGCGTGATCTGCTATAACTTCATGCCCGTGTTCGACTGGACGCGCACCGAGCTGTCGAAGACGCTCGACGACGGCTCGACCTGCCTCGCGTTCAGCACCGATGCGGTCGACCGGATCGATCCGGACGACGGCATCGCGCTGCCGGGCTGGGATTCGAGCTACCGGCCCGAACAGTTGAAGGCGCTGCTCGCCGAGTATCGCGACGTCGACGAAGCCGCGCTGTGGGCGAACCTCGAATACTTCCTGAAGGCGATCATCCCCGTCGCCGAGGAAGCCGGCGTGAAGATGGCAATCCACCCCGACGATCCACCCCGCCCGATCTTCGGGCTGCCGCGCATCGTGAAGAACCGCGATGATCTCGCGCGGATCGTGCGCATCGTCGACACGCCCGCGAACGGGCTGACGCTGTGCTCGGGCTCGCTCGGCGCGGGCCCGCAGAACGATGTCGAGGCGCTCGTGCGCGAATTCGGCGCGATGGGCCGCATCCACTTCGCGCACATCCGCAACGTGAAGGTCGACGCGAACGGCGATTTCGAGGAAACCGCCCACCTGTCGAGCTGCGGCTCGCTCGACATCGCCGCGATCGTGAAGGCGTACCACGACACCGGCTTCACCGGCTACGTGCGCCCCGATCACGGCCGCATGATCTGGGGCGAGACGGGCAAGCCCGGCTACGGCCTCTACGACCGCGCGCTCGGCGCGGTCTACCTGAACGGCCTGTGGGAAGCGCTCGCGAAGTTCGACCGCACGCCGTCGCACGCCACGCGATAACCCGCCCATCGAGGCCGCCGGCGCTGCGGATCGCCGGCGGCCCGTCACGACATTCCGCGCGGAGACACCGCATGCCACGCATCCGATGGGCCATGATCCTCATGTGCTTCCTCGCCAACGTCATCAACTTCATCGACCGCGCGAACCTCGCGATCGCGGCGCCCAGCATCCGCGCCGACCTCGGCCTCGACGCGGTCGGCATGGGGCTCGTGCTGAGCGCATTCTTCTGGACCTACGCGTTCCTGCAACTGCCGGCCGGCTGGTTCATCGACAAGGTCGGCGTGCGCGTGAGCCTCGCGCTCGCGGTCGGCTGGTGGTCGGTGTTCACCGTCGCGACGGGCGCCGCGCGCGGCCTCACGCAGCTCGTCGGCGTGCGGCTGATGCTCGGCGTCGGCGAAGCGGCCGCGATCCCGTCGTTCGCGAAGGTCGCGTTCAACTGGTTCCCGCGCAGCGAACGCGGGCTCGCGAGCAGCATCTTCGACAGCGGCTCGCGCGTCGGCTCCGCGCTGTCGCTGCCGCTCGTCGCGTGGCTGATCTCGATCGTCGGCTGGCGCGGGTCGTTCGTGATCACGGGCGGCATCGGCATCGTGTGGGCACTGGCGTGGTGGTTCGTCTATCGCGATCCGGAACGCTACCGTGCGATCGCGCCCGACGCCGTCGATGCGCTGCTCGCGCAGCGCGGCGCACCGACCGTTGCGGCCGCAACCGACGGCCCGAAGGTGTCGTGGCTCGACCTGTTCCGCTACCGCACCGTGTGGGGCATGATGATCGGGCTGTTCTGCCTGAACTTCGCGATCTACTTCTTCATCACGTGGTTCCCGAGCTACCTGCTGCAGTCGCGCGGCTTCTCGCTCGCGTCGCTCGGCACGTGGGGCATGCTGCCCGCGCTGCTCGCGATTCCCGGCGGCTGGCTCGGCGGCTATGTGTCGGACAGCCTGTTCCGCCGCGGCTGGAGCGCGACCGCCGCGCGCAAGACCTGCCTCGTGCTCGGCATGCTGCTGTCTTCGTCGATCGCGCTGTCGGCCTTCGTCGAGAACGTGTGGGCCTGCCTCGGGTTGTTCGCACTGGCGTATGCGAGCCTGTCGTTTGCAGGCGCCAACGTGTGGACGCTCGTCGGCGAAGTCGCGCCGACGCCCGCGCATGTCGCATCGCTCGGCGGCATCCAGAACTTCGCCGGCAATCTCGCGGGGATCTTCATCACGACGTTCACGGGCGTGATGCTGTCGATCACGAAGGGCTCGTTCGTCGTGCCGCTCGCGGTGGCCGGTGCGTTGTGCGTGGTCGGCGCGCTGTCGTACCTGTTCATCGTCGGCAAGGTCGAGCCGTTGCCGCCGTTGCGCGGCGCCCCGAACCGGCAGAACGTCGAGCCGAACGCGGCCTGACGCAGCCGGAAAGCGCGGCCGCCGCGCCTGCGCTTTCCTTTTCGGGCCGCGCATCGGACAATGAGCCGCGCCCGCCGGCGCGGCGCCACCCCGGCCCGCGCGTGGCGACGACGCGCGCCACCCTCGCCGATGAAACGCTACGAAACCCTCGCCCACACGATCGCCGACGACATCCGCACCGGCAACCTCGCCGTCGGCACGCGCCTGCCGTCGCTGCGGCAGATCATCGCGCAGCACGGCGTGAGCCAGTCGACGGTGTTTCGCGCGTACTACCTGCTCGAACAGTGGGGGCTGATCCGCGCGCGCGAACGCTCGGGCTACTACGTCGCGCCGGGCGCCACGCCGGCGGCAAACCCGGCCGCCAAACGCCAGGCAAGCCGCGCCGGCGTCACCCGCAAGGTCGACATCAGCAGCCTCGTGTTCTCCGTCCTCGACGCGGCGACGCAACCCGGCATCGTGCCGCTCGGCTCCGCGTTCCCGTCGCCGCAACTGTTTCCGCTGCCGCGTCTCGCGAAATCGCTCGCGCAGGCCACGCGGCTCGTCAGCCCGTGGAGCACGGTCGTCGACCTGCCGCCCGGCAACGAGGCGCTGCGCCAGCAGATCGCGCGGCGCTATCTCGCGACCGGCATCTCGCAGCCGATCGACGAGATCGTCGTCACGAACGGCGCGCTCGAAGCGCTGAACCTGTGCCTGATGGCCGTCACGCGGCCCGGCGACGTCGTGGCCGTCGAAGCGCCCGGTTTCTATGCGGCGCTGCAGGCGCTCGAGCGGCTCGACCTGCGTGCGGTCGAGATTCCCGTCGATCCGCGCATGGGCCTCGATCTCGACGCGCTCGCGAACGCGCTCGACCGGCACGACATCCGCGCGTGCTGGTTCATGACCAACTTCCAGAATCCGACCGGCGTCACGCTGTCCGCCGAGAAGAAGCGCGCGCTCGTCGCGTTGCTCGCCGCGCGCGACGTGCCGCTGATTGAGGACGACGTGTACGGCGAGCTGCACTTCGGCCCCGACTATCCGCTGCCCGCGCGCGCGTTCGACCGGCACGGCCTCGTGATGCATTGCAGTTCGTTCTCGAAGACGCTCGCGCCCGGCTACCGGATCGGCTGGGCCGCCGCCGGCCGGTTCGCGGAGAAGGTGCAGCGGCTCAAGCTGATGACGACGCTGTCGGCCAGCATCCCCGCGCAGGTCGGCATCGCGAACTATCTCGAGCACGGCGGCTACGACCGGCACCTGCGCAAGCTGCGCGGCGCGCTGCACACGCAGCTCGACCGGATGGACGACGCGCTGCGGCGCTGGCTGCCGGCCGGCGTCGAATGGGTGCGGCCTGAAGGCGGCTATTTTCTGTGGCTCGCGTTTCCCGACGCGATCGACGCGATGGAGCTGCATCGCCAGGCCATCGCACGCGGGATCAGCTTCGCGCCGGGGCCGCTGTTTTCGGCCGCGCACGGCTTCGAGCGTTGCGTGCGCGTGAACTTCGGCCATCCGTGGAGCCGCGACATCGAGCGTGCGATCCGTGTGCTCGGCGAGCTCGTCGCGCAGCCGTCGGTCCGCAAGGGCGGCTGAATCTCACCCGGGGCGCACCGCCTGCGTCACGGTGATGCGCGCAATCCGCACGCGGGTTACAGTGCTGTTCCCGCCGCCCTTCATGATTTCCGATGAGTCAACTGCCCTACCTCGATCACGACGCGCTGTTGAAACTGACCGCTGAAGCCGCGCACATCACGCAGTCGTGCATCTGCACGAAAACGCCGCTCGCCGGATGGACGACCCTGCCGCTGTCGCTGCAGGACGCGCAACTGACCGAAGTCGCCACGCTCGCGCCGCCCGACGAGACGGAGCCGACCTACGCCGAATATCACCCGGCCGGCACGCGCTACGCGTCGGACGACGCGCCGATCGCGCTGCGCCATTTCCCGTACAACCGCTGCACCGTCAACCGCTGCCGCTCGTGCGGCCGCCTGTTCCTGCGCTATCAGGAAGGCGGCGGCTACTTCATCGACCAGCGCATCCGCGCGCTCGATCCGGCGCTCGTCGTCGACGCCGCCGTTTAAACGCCCGCCACGGGCATGCCCGCACGCATGCCCGGCCCGCGCCGGCGTCACGCCGGCGATCTGCTGCGCCCTTTTCGCCCCCATCTGCTGCTTGTCCCGCCGCACCGCGTTCCCTACGCTGTCTGCGGTTGCCCGACACCCGTCGCAACGTCTGTTCCGAGCCGCGCGCGCCGCGCCACGGCTCCTCTCGCGTATCACGTCATGTATCGATATACCGTTTTCGACCGGGCGCTCGTGCACAGCCGCGCCGCCCAGTTTCGCGATCAGCTCGAACGCTGGCAGCACGGCACGCTGAGCGAAGACGCATTCCGGCCGCTGCGCCTGCAGAACGGCTGGTACGTGCAGCGCCACGCGCCGATGCTGCGCGTGGCCGTCCCGTACGGCGAACTGTCGAGCGCGCAGCTACGCGTGCTCGCGCGGATCGCGCGCGACTACGACGTGCCGGACGACGCCACCTACCGCGCCGCATCCGACGCGCAGGCCTTGCTCGGCACGCTGCGCCTGCCGACCCGCAGCGCGCACTTCACGACGCGCACCAACGTGCAGTTCAACTGGATTCCGCTCGACAAGGCCGCCGACGTGATGGACCTGCTCGCGACCGTCGACATGCACGGCATCCAGACGAGCGGCAACTGCATCCGCAATATCTCGTGCGACGAGCGCGCGGGTGTCGCGCCGGACGAGATCGCCGATCCGCGCCCGTTCGCCGAAGTGATGCGCCAGTGGACCACGCTGCACCCCGAATTCGCGTTCCTGCCGCGCAAGTTCAAGATCGCGATCACCGGCGCGACCGAAGACCGCGCGGCCACCGACTGGCACGACGTCGGGCTGAAGCTCGTGCGCAACGACGCGGGCGAACTCGGCTTTCGCGTGAGCGTCGGCGGCGGGATGAGCCGCACGCCGATGATCGCGACGCTGCTGCGCGCGTTCCTGCCATGGCAGCACGTGATGAACTACATCGAGGCGATCGTCCGCGTGTACAACCGCTACGGACGGCGCGACAACAAGTACAAGGCGCGCATCAAGATCCTCGTGAAGACCGAGGGACAGCGCTATATCGACGACGTCGAGGAAGAGTTCCGCCAGATCGTCGATCACGACGGCGGGCTGCATACGATTCCACAGGTCGAGTTCGACCGCGTCGCCGCATCGTTCGTCCCGCCGCGGCTCAAGCCGCGCACGGTCAGCCTGCGCGACGCGAACCTGCGCCTGTCCGCCCAGGCGGCACGCCATCCGGCCTTCGCGCGCTGGCTCGCACGCAATGTGGCCGACCACCGCGATCCGGCGCTGCGCATCGTCACGCTGTCGTTCAAGCGCCGCCTGCAGGCACCGGGCGACGCGTCGCCGGACCAGCTCGACGCGCTCGCCGATCTCGCCGACCAGTTCTCGGCCGGCGAGGCGCGCGTCACGCACACGCAGAACGTCGTGCTGCCATGGGTGCATGTCGACGACCTGTTCCTGCTGTGGGAAAACGCGCGCGCGATCGGGCTCGCCAGCGCGAACGTCGGACTCCTGACGGACATGATCGCGTGCCCGGGCGGCGACTTCTGCGCGCTCGCGAATGCTCGCTCGATCCCGATCGCCGATGCGATCGCCGAACGCTTCCAGGATCTCGACATGCTGCACGACGTCGGCGACATCGACCTGCACATCAGCGGCTGCATCAACTCGTGCGGCCATCATCACAGCGGCCACCTCGGCATCCTCGGCGTCGACAAGGACGGCGCCGAGTGGTACCAGGTCACGCTCGGCGGCTCGGACGGCTCGACCGCGAGCGGCCCCGCGCGGCCGGGCAAGGTGATCGGCCCGTCGTTTTCGGCGGACGAGATCGTCGATGTCGTCGATGCGATCGTCAACGCGTATCTCGACGCGCGCATCGACGACGACGGCCGCAGCGAGCGATTCATCGACACCGTCCGCCGCATCGGCACGGAACCCTTCAAGGCCGCCGCGAACGACGCGCGCCATCAGGTGGAGCACGCATGACGCACGGAGAGAATTCGACCACACGCATCCGGCTGCTGACACCGGCCGAACACGCCGGCGACACGCAGCAGCACGGCACGGCGACGCTGACGATCGGCAACGACGAGGAACTGCCGCCGCTCGCCGAACACATCGCGCGGGCCGCGCGCATCGACCTCGCGTTTCCGTCGTTCACCGATGGGCGTGCGTACAGCCAGGCGTACCTGCTGCGCAAGCGCTACGGCTTCGCCGGCGACCTGCGCGCGACCGGCGAGGTGCTGGTCGACCAGTTGCTGTTGATGGAACGCA
Organism: Burkholderia sp. AU45274; assembly: GCF_030482505.1. NCBI lineage: Bacteria > Pseudomonadati > Pseudomonadota > Betaproteobacteria > Burkholderiales > Burkholderiaceae > Burkholderia > Burkholderia sp. AU45274. Next base: position 1,569,108 of record NZ_JAUJQE010000001.1, read on the forward strand.
CGGGGTTTTCGAGCGCGGTGCTCGGCGACGGCACGGACCTCGCGGCCGCGCGGCGTCAGCTCGACCGGTTCACCGGCTTCTATCAGCACGATGCGCGAACGGCAACGCCCGCCGCAAAATGAAACGGGCGGCCCGCAGGCCGCCCGTACGATGAACCGGAAGCTACCGGTCGGCGCCCGCCGCAAAGCGGGCGCCGGCGTTCAGCGTGCCGCGACCGGCTTGCCGAACGCGCCGAGGATCTTCTTCTCGAGCGCGATGTAGTCGCGGCCGAAGTGGTGATCGCCTTGCGTCTTGATCACGTCGGCGCCCGTGTTCGCGAGTGCCGGACACATCGTGTCCTTCTCTTCCGCGCCATAGAAGCACTGCACGAGCTGCGGCGGCACCTTCGCGATTTCCGGCGCAACCTTCAGCGCCTTGTCGCTTGCGGGCATGCCGAGCCAGCCCGTCACGCGGATCTGGAAATCGGCGGCCGGCGCGAAGCCGAGCAGCGACATCACGGCGACCTTGTCGCGCAGGTCGGCCGGCAGCCGGTTGTACGCGAACGGCATCACGTCGGCGCCGAACGAGTAGCCGACCAGCGCCACGCGGTTCGCATGCCAGCGCGCCATGTAGGTGCGCATCACGCGTGCGAGATCGCGGCTCACCTGCGCCGGCGGCTTCTCGCTCCAGAAATAGCGCAGGCTGTCGATGCCGACCACCGACACGCCGTCGCGCTGCAGCGCCTCGGCGATCGTCTTGTCGAGATCGCGCCAGCCGCCGTCACCCGAGATCACGATCGCGAGCTGGCCGTTGCCACCCTTGGCCGGCAGCTCGACGAGCGGCAGGTCCGACACGTCGAGTTCGTCGCCGCGGGTAGTGTCCAGCAGATGCGACGTGACGAGCGACACGAGCTTCGCGGAATCGCCCGTGGCCGCCGTGTCGACGAAGCCCGGCATCGCGCGGCGCACGATCGTCGGATCGGGCGGGCACGGCTTGAAGCGCGGATCGAGCTTGGCGGCCGGATCGACCGATACGACACCGGCGATCGTGTTCTCCGGCGCCATCGACAGGATCTGCTTCGCGATCGTGCCGCCCTGGCCGACGCCCGCGACGATCGGCGTGAAGTAGCGCGACGACTGTGCAAGGCGCTCGAGCTGGTGACTGACCGCTTCGGCGTCGCCGTCGAGGTGATGGCAGGTCTCCTGCTTCGCGGCGAGATTCATCGCATACCGCTCGGAATCGACGCCGACCGTCATCGCCCCGGCCTTCGCGAGCGCCTCGGCGGCCTGCTGGTCGGCCGCATTCCAGCCGGCCTCGCGCGAGAACAGCACGACGAAGCCGCGCAACGGCCCGCTGGGTTTGGTCACGGTCACGGGCCCGTAGCGGCCGCCCGATACGGTTTCGGCCTTCATTGCGGCTGGCTGGGTGGCGCACGCGGCGCCGGCCAGCATCATTCCCGCGCAGGCGGCTGCCGCCCGCGCGATTCCCTTCTTCAACATCATGAACGCCGACCTCCAGCCAGCAATGACAGATCCGCCAGCGTGACGAACACACCGACCGTGCCCGAGGCCGCGAGGTAACGCGGCTCCCAGTGCGGTTCGAACTTGCTCTTGAATGCGCGCAAGCCGCGGAAGTTGTAGAAGCGGCCGCCGAAGCGCCAGACCATCAGGCCGATCCGGTGCAACGGCGACGGCATCTTCGCCGCCCCCATCCCCGAGAACGGCGCGATGCCCAGGCTCAGCTTGCGGAAACCCGCTTCCTTCAGATGCAGCGCGAGCTGCGTAAACAGATACTCCATCGCGTACGGCGACGCGTCCGGCAGATGGCGCATCACGCCGACCGTCGCCTCGGTGTTGAGGTCGGTCGTCATGAACGTGACGAACGCGATCGGCTTGTCGGCCTGCCGCACGAGCATCACCGACTGCGTCGCCAGATAGCCGTCGTGGAACGCGGCGACCGAGAAGCTCTTCTCGCGCGCGTCGCGGCTGTCGAGCCAGCCGTCCGAGATGTCGCGCAGCGCCGGCAGCGCGGCCGGCACGTCGCTCGGCGCGATCACCTCGACCGTCAGCGCGTCCTTGTCGCCGCGGCGCAGCGCGTAGCGCAGGTGCGAGCGGTTCGAACCCTTCAGGTCGAACCGGTCGAGCGCGATATGCGCTTCCTCGCCGAGCTTCATCAGCGTGAGCCCCGCGTCGAGATACAGCGGCAGCGCGTTCGCGCGCACCTGGTAGAACGCCGCACGGCCGCTATGCGCGTGGGCGAGCGCGATGAACTTGCTGATCAGCGCCGGCCATTCCTCGCGCGGCCCGACCGGATCGTGCAGCGCGGCCCACGTGCGGCCGTTCTTCGCATACATCAGGAAGGCCCGGCGGGACTCCGAGAACAGGAACGACTTGTCGCCCATCAGCGCGAGGCCCGCATCGCTGCATTCCTGCGCGCGGATGATTCGTTCGGCATCCGACAGGTCCTGCTCCGCAGGCTTCACGAAACGGCCCGGCGCCGGGCGCAGCAGTTGCCACAGCGCGAACAGCGCGACGAACACGCCGGACGCAAGCGTCGCGCGCAGCGCCCGCGGCGCACGCGCGTCGAACGAGAAATGCGACCACAGCTCGCGCGTGTACGGCACGTCGCGGAACGCGAAGAACAGCACCCACACGGCCAGCATCAGCACCATTGCCACCGACACGAACCAGCTCACCGTGAAGCGCTCCGCCAGCAGCGACGAATGGCGGTTGAAGCGGCGACGGCTGACGAGCAGCAGCACCAGCAGCGTGCCGAGCACGCCGGCCTCGACGAACGCGAGGCCTTTCGCCAGCGACAGCGCGAGGCTGGCGAGCGTCAGCGCGAAGGTCATCCACCAGGCACCGTCGAGGCGGCGCAGCAGCCCGCGCGCGACGAACAGCAGCGCGACACCGAGCACGCTGCAGATCACCTGCGAGCCTTCGAGCACCCACAGCGGCACGAGGTGGCGCAGGATCGCGATCCGGTGCCAGAACGCGGGCGTCGCGCTCGAGATCACCAGCATCCCGCCGACCGCGAACGTCACGAGGCTCAGGAACACCGGTGCGAGCTGCGACACGCGCACGGCCTGCCGCGTCACGAGCCGGCGCCGCAGCGCGCGGCCCTCGAAACCGGCCAGCAGGCCGGCCGACAGCACGAGCGGCACGCCGAAATAGATCGCGCGATACGCGATCAGCGCGGCGACCATCGCGTGCGGCGGCACTTCGCGGCCCAGCGTGAAGACCATCGCGGCTTCGAACACGCCGATCCCGCCCGGCGTATGGCCGATCATCCCGAGCAACAACGCGGCGGCGTAAACGGTAATGAAGGTCGGGAAGCCGACCGGCGCGGCCGGCAGCAGCACCCACAGCGTCAGGCCCGCCGCGACGACGTCGAGTACCGCATAGACGACCTGCGCGACGAGATCGCGCCGTGCCGGCACGTCGAACGACAGCCACTTGAAGCGCGTGACGACCGGGCGCGCGGTGTTGCCGCACATCACGACCATCGCGGCCAGCACCACCAGCAGCGCCGCCCCGGTCCAGGTCAGCACGCCGGGCGCGACGTGCAGCATCGCGGCGAGCGCTTCCGGCATGCACACCATGCCGACTGCCGTCATCAACACCATCGCGAGCGCCAGCGTGCCGCTCGTGAACACCGTCATCCGGCCGATCTGCGCGGGCGTGACGCCCGACACGCCGTACACGCGTGCGCGCACCGCGCCGCCCGTCAGCGCGCCGAAGCCGGTCGCGTTACCGAGCGCGGACCCGGCGATCGCGCCGATCCACAGCGCGACGCGCGGCACCTTCGCGGCGACGTAGCGCAGGCCGACCGCGTCGCGGGCGACAAGCGCGAGATAGCTGAGGGCCGTCGCGGCCAGCGACGCGCCCCACTCGCCGGCGGACATGTGACGCAGCTGGCGGATCACCGACCGGTAGTCGACGGATTCCGACAGGTGCTGGAAAACCACGATCAGCAGCAGGCCGATGCCGAGCGCGAGCAGCGGCGACAGCACGCGCTCGTTGCGGATCAGCGCCCGGGCACGGGCGATCACCGCCGCGGCACGACCAGGCGAACCAGAGTGGCGGGAAGACATAAGTTGTTCAGTGGTGGTGCATAGCGTGTCGCGGCGCGGGTTGGCCGGGCGGCGACGTATCTGTGGTTGTTCTGCGTGGGCGGCCGGCCGAAGACGGGCTCGGAGGCGCCTGGGTCAGAACTTACGAGTATACGGAATTTATATTACAGAATCTTTCACGTCGGCTTTGTGCGGATTTGTGGTATCTCGGCCATCAAAAACGCATAAAGAAACAAGGCGTCCTGCAACGCAAGGTGCGCATCATACCGGGAACCGGGATGGTTTTTTCATCTGATGAATGACTTGTGATGCATTTGGGAAAAAATCGCCGGGAGTGCCCGCGCGGACAGGGACAAATACGCAACGCCGCGCGGCTTTCCGGGACGGGAGGCGCCGTCTCGGGCAAGCACCCGCTTGCCGTCACTTCGCCCGCTCATGCTCCCCCAACCCGATCGCCTTGTAGTCGTAAGTCGGATAGAACTCCGTCCGGTACGCGCCCCACGCCGTATCCTCGAGCACGCGATTGACCTCCCGCAGCCGCGACGCCGGCAACCGCAGCACGACGATCTGCCCGATCCCCATCGTCACGGTCCAGCTCACCACTTCGACACCCGGCGGCGGAAATGCCTTGTAAAACCCCTGCTTCGCGAGCTGCGCATTGAGCTCGGCAAGCGGGCGCGACTGGTCGTGTTTCAGGAATACCGTGAGCAGCACCGCGTTGTCGGGGGTCGCGGCGGCCGACCCGACCGGCGACGACGCGCCCTGCGCGGCGGCGGGCAGGCTCCATGCCGCTGCCGCCATCAGGATGCCGACGGTCGCGGCCCGGGCCGTCGCGCTGACAAATCTCGTCTTCATGTTTGCTCCGGTCGATCGTGAAGGAAGGTGCGCGCCGGCCGCGAAACGAACCGGCCGTTGCCGGCGCCGACGCCTGTGCTACGCTGCGACGATCGATTCCCGCCTGCGGCCGCGACGCCGCCAGCCGAGCGCAAGCGGCATGCCCGCCGCCGCGAAGGAACCCATCGGAATGAAAATGACTTCGCTGAAGAATATGCCGATTTTCGGCGGAGATACGCCGGAAACGGTCCGGGTGGCCGTCACGCTGCTGGCAGGCGCATGGTGCATCTTCGCGTACCGGATCGCCATTTTCGAGTCGGCCATCGTTCCGGCCCTGCTCGACCGCGTCTCGGGTGACGCGTTACGCGTCAGGATCGTCCAGATGCTCGCGGCGGCCTTCATCGCGATCGCCCTCGCGCTGCTCGTCGTGCAGATCGCGCGCCGGAAGAACTGGGCGCGCATCACGATGATCGGGCTGGTCATCGCCACGCTCGCCTTGATGGCCTTTACGGTCGCCCATCGGCCGGTCGATTTCCTGAGCGCCGTCTACTGCCTGTTCACGCTGGCGACCTTGCTGTTGCTGTCGCGCTCGAGCCGGCAGTGGTTCAACCGGCCGCAACCGGACGATCAGGCGTAACCCGCCGGGCCCGCGTCACCGGCGTTCAGTACACGTCCCGCATGTAGCGCCGCGCCTTCGAGAGCCGCGCGACATAATCGTTCGCGGCTTCATCCGACATCCCGCCGTGCTCGGCGACCACCGCCTTCAGCGCCGTGTCGACATCCTTCGCCATCCGCGCGGCATCGCCGCACACGTAGAAGTGCGCGCCTTCCTCCAGCCACGCGAACAGCTCGGCACCCTGCTCGCGCATCCGGTCCTGCACGTAGATCTTGTCGGCCTGGTCGCGCGAGAACGCGAGGTCGAGCCGCGTCAGGAAGCCGCTGTCGTGCATCGCGCCCAGCTCGTCGCCGTAGTAGAAGTCGGTCTGCGCGTGCTGCTCGCCGAAGAACAGCCAGTTGCGCCCGCGCGCGCCGCGCGCCTGCCGCTCGTGCAGGAAGCCGCGGAACGGCGCGACGCCGGTGCCCGGGCCGACCATCACGATCGGCACGTCGCCGTTCACCGGCGGCCGGAAATGCGCGGACTTCTGCACGAACACCGGCACGCGGCCGTCGTCCGCGCGATCGGCGAGGAACGTCGACGCCACGCCTTTGCGCGCGCGCCGACCGTTGTGATAGCGCACGGCCGACACGGTCAGGTGGATCTCGCCCTGATGCGCGCTCGGGCTCGACGCGATCGAATAGAGGCGCGGCTGCATGCGCTTGAGCATCCCGATCAGCTCCGTGCCCGACAGCTCGACCGGAAACTCGTGCAGCACGTCCGCGAGTTGTTGCCCCCACAGCCATTGCTTCAGGTCGCCCTTGCGGGCGTCGCCGAGCAGCGACTTCAGCGCGCCGTTCGGGCTGCGCGACGCGATGAACGCAAGCGTGTCCGGATGCGGGCGCGTGATGTCGAAGTGACGCGCGAGTGCATCACCGAGGCGCACGTCGCCGACGCCCGCCACCGACACGGGCGCATCGGCCTTCAGCGCGGTGACCGACAGCAGCTCGTCGACCAGCTCCGGGCAGTTGGTCGGCCACACGCCGAGCGCGTCGCCGGTTTCGTATTCGAGGTTCGCGCCTTCGGTCGACAGCGACACGTAGCGCGTGTCCTTCGCCGCGCCCGGACGGTTCAGCCGCAGGTTCGCGACGAGCTTCGACGGCGCCGGATGCGCCTTGGTCGGCAGCAGCCCCGACGGGCTCATCGCGCCGGTCGGCACCGCGTGCAGCGCGGCATCGGCCTCCTTGATCCGCGCGACGACGCGTTCGAGCCACTGGTCGGCGTCGCGCTGGAATTCGACGTCGCAATCGACGCGTGCACAGAGGCGCGCCGCGCCGAGTTCCGCGAGCCGCGCGTCGAGCCGGCGGCCGTGGCCGCAAAACTGGTCGTAGTTGCGATCGCCGAACGCGAGCACCGCGAAGTGCACGCCATCGAGACGCGCGGCGCTGCCGGCCCGCAGCGCGTCCCAGAATTCGCTGCCGTTGTCGGGCGCATCGCCGTCGCCGAACGTGCTGGTCATCAGCAGCACGTATTGCGCGCCGGCGAGCGAAGCGACCGGATAGTCGGACATGCACGCGGTACGGATCTCGAAGCCCGCGTTCATCAGTTGCGTCGCGTAATCCTCGGTCAACGATTCGATGTTGCCGGTCTGCGACGCCCATAGCAGCACGACCTTCGGCCGTGTACGCACGATCCGCACGCCGCCCGACGCAGTGGCATCGGCCGGCAACGCAGGCGCCGCGGCACCCGGCACGCTCGCCGGCAGCGTGCGGCTGAACAGCCCGGCCAGCATGCCGTCGAGCCAGAACCGCGCCGGCGGCGTGAGCGGCGCGCCGGCCGGCAGCACGGGCACGCCGCCCTCGCGCCGGCCCGCGCTCGCCTTGAGCCCGCTGACGAGGCCGGCCACGTACAGCCGTTCGGTGTCCGTCAACGGCGGCGGCGCGAGGTCGGCCACGCCGAGCGCGGCCGCGAAAGTGTCGATGTCTGCCATGTCGGATTCCTGTGAAGCAAGCGTCGGCGCGGGCAGCGTGTCGTCGGCGCGAGCATCGGGTTGCACGGTCGCTTCATCGGCGGACGCGAACGCATCCGTCTCGACGCGCCGCAGCGCGACCGCGCAGTATTTCAGTTCGGGTTGCTGCGATTCCGGATCGATCGCGTCGTTCGTCACCGCGTTGATGCACAGGTCGTCGCCGTACACGTCGTTCCAGTGCATCGGCGCGAAGCAGTTGCCGCGTCGCACGCGCTCGGTCACGACGGCCGGTAGCACCGCGCGGCCGCGCGCCGAACGGATCTCGACGCTGTCCTTCGCGGCAATGCCGAGCGCGCTCGCGTCGTCCGGATGCAGCTCGACGAACGGGCGCGGGTTGAGCTTGTTCAGCATCGCGACCTTGCCCGTCTTCGTCATCGTGTGCCACTGATGCTGCAGCCGCCCGGTGTTCAGCACGATCGGGAACGTGTCGTCCGGCAGCTCGGCCGGATCGACATGCGGCCGCGCGAAGAAGCGCGCCTTGCCCGACGGCGTCGGGAATGCGAGGCGCGGCGCGTCGTTGCCGTCGGCGGCCGGCCGCAGCGTCTGGCTCACGCCGTCGTTCAGGTAGCGGATCGGGTGCCGTTCGCGCGCGGTGCCCGGCGCGACCGGCCACTGCACGGGCCCGTCGCGCAGCGCCGCATGGCTCGCGCCGCGCAGGTCGTAGCCCGTCGCCGGATTCGAGAAGCGCACGATCTCGTCGAACACGTCGGCCGCCGACGCATAGTCGAACGCATCGCCGAAGCCCATCGCACGCGCGACTTCCGCGACGATGCGCCAGTCGGGCAGCGCGTCACCGGGCGGCGCGACCGCCGCGCGCATCAGCGTCATGTTGCGCTCGGAGTTGACCATCACGCCGTCACCCTCGGCCCACAGCGCGCCGGGCAGCAGGATGTCCGCATAGCGGTTGGTCTCGGTGTCCAGGAATGCATCCTGCGCGATCACGAGCTCGGCGGCCTGCAACCCGGCGATCACGTTCTGCCGGTTCGGCACCGTCGCGACCGGGTTCGTGCAGATGATCCAGCATGCCTTGATGTCGCCGGCCGCCATCCGCGCGAACATGTCCACCGTGCCGTGCCCCGTCTCCTTGCGCAGCGTGCCGGCCGGCACGCGCCACAGGCTCTCGACGAAGCGGCGATCGTCGTCGGACGCCACCGAGCGCTGGCCCGGCAGCCCGGGGCCCATGTAGCCCATCTCGCGCCCGCCCATCGCGTTCGGCTGGCCGGTCAGCGAGAACGGGCCGCTGCCGGCGCGGCAGATCTTGCCCGTCGCGAGATGCAGATTGCAGATCGTATTGGTGTTCCACACGCCGTGCGTGCTCTGGTTGAGCCCCATCGTCCAGCAGCTCATCCACTCCGGCGCATCGCCGATCCACTCCGCGGCCGTGCGGAGGTCGGCTTCCGCGAGCCCGGTGATTTCCGCGACACGCTCGGGCGTGTAGTCGGCGAGGAACGCGGGCATCGCGTCCCAGCCTTCGGTGTACGCGTCGATGAACGCGGCATCGGTGCGGCCGTTCGCGTGCAGCAGGTGCAGCAGCCCGTTGGTCAGCGCGAGATCGGTGCCCGGCCGGATCTGCAGGAACAGGTCGGCCTTGTCGGCCGTGCCGGTGCGGCGCGGATCGACGACGATCAGCTTCGCACCGGCCTTCACGCGATCCATCATCCTCAGGAACAGGATCGGATGGCAGTCGGCCATGTTCGCGCCGATCACGAAGAACAGGTTCGCGCGATCGAAGTCCTGGTACGACCCGGGCGGGCCGTCCGCGCCGAGCGACTGCTTGTAGCCGGTGCCCGCGCTCGCCATGCAGAGGCGCGAGTTCGACTCGATGTTGTTGGTACCGACGAAGCCCTTCGCGAGCTTGTTGACGAGGTATTGCGCCTCGATCGACATCTGCCCCGATACGTAGAACGACAGCGCGTCGGGCCCGTGCGTATCGAGCACCGCGCGCAGGCGGCGCGCGGTGTCGGCGATCGCGTCGCGGGCCGGCAGCGGCACCAGGTCCTCCTCGCGCGCCCGGCGCACGAACGCGCGGTCGAGCCGCCCCGAGCGGCGCAGCGCGACGTGCGCCGACGCGCCCTTCGTGCACAGCCGCCCGAAGTTGGTCGGATGGTCGGCGTCGCCGGACACCTTGACGACTTCGCCTTCCTCGACGTGCAGCACCATCCCGCAACCGACGCCGCAGTACGGGCACACGCTCTTGACGGGGGTGGCGGTCATGCGCGCTCCGGGGCGGTCAGGCTGCGATCCACACGAAACCGTCCTCGACCCGCGACGGATACGCGCTCACCGACTGCTCGGGCGCCTCGAGACATTCGCCGGTGCGCAGGTCGAAGTGCTGCTTGTACAGCGGCGACGCGACGACCACGCGCTCGCCGAGGCTGCCGATCAGCCCGCGCGACATCACGGCCGCCTGCGATACGGGATCGACGTTGTCGATCGCGAACACGCCGCCTGCTTCGGCATGCGCGACGTGAAAAACCGCGACCTGCTCGCCGTTGACGAGCGCACATACGCCGGTGTTGGGCACGATGTCGTCGAGCGCGCACACGCGGGTCCAGGACAGCGGAAGACGATCGTTCATGATGGGCTCCTTGGAAAAGACGCGGGTGTCGGTCAGGGTCAAACGGTGGCGGGTTCGGTGGCGGCTTGCGTCACGCCTTCGGCCACGACGGGAATCGACACGCGCTTGCCGCCCGCGCGTTCGCCGGGCGTCGCGGGCCGGATCTGGCCGCGCGTCTCGACGAACTCGATGGTCGTGTCCGGCGCGTCGCTGTTCACGAAGTGGCGGAAGCGCTTGCGCGTTTCCGGATCGGTCACGGCCTTCTTCCATTCGCACTCGTAGGTGTCCACCACGTGCTGCATGTCGGCTTCGAGTTCGGCGCCGAGCCCGAGCCGGTCGTGCACGACGACGTCGATCAGGTAGTCGAGGCCGCCTTCGAGGTTGTCGCGCCACACGCTCGTGCGTTGCAGCCGGTCAGCCGTGCGCACGTAGAACATCAGGAGACGGTCGATGTAGCGGATCAGCGTCGGACGATCGAGATCGGACGCGAGCAGTTCCGCGTGGCGCGGCTTCATCCCGCCGTTGCCGCACACGTACAGGTTCCAGCCCTTCTCGGTCGCGATGATGCCGACGTCCTTGCCCTGTGCTTCCGCGCACTCGCGCGTGCAGCCGGACACGCCGAACTTGATCTTGTGCGGTGCGCGCAGCCCCTTGTAGCGGTTCTCCAGGTCGATCGCGAGGCCGACCGAATCGTCGACGCCGTAGCGGCACCACGTCGAGCCGACGCACGATTTCACGGTGCGCAGCGCCTTGCCGTACGCGTGGCCCGATTCGAAGCCGGCGGCGATCAGTTCTTCCCAGATCGAAGGCAGCTGCTCGACGCGCGCGCCGAACAGGTCGACGCGCTGGCCGCCGGTGATCTTCGTGTACAGGCCATACTTTTTCGCGACCTGGCCCACCGCGATCAGCCCTTCCGGCGTGACTTCGCCGCCCGGCATGCGCGGCACGACCGAGTATGTGCCGTCGCGCTGGATGTTCGCGAGGTAGTAGTCGTTCGAATCCTGCAGCCCCGCGTGCTCCTTCTTCAGCACGAATTCGTTGAAGCACGACGCGAGGATGCCCGCCACCGCCGGCTTGCACACGTCGCAGCCGAGGCCGTGGCCGTGCTTCGCGAGCAGTTCGTCGAAGGTCGTGATGCGCTCGACGCGGATCAGGTGGAACAGCTCCTGGCGCGAATGCGGGAAGTGCTCGCACAAATGGTTGTTGACCGCGAGGCCCTGCTTCTTCATCTCGGCCTTCATGATCTGCGTGACGAGCGGCACGCAGCCGCCGCACGACGTGCCGGCGCCGGTGCACGTCTTCAGCGCGCCGAGGCTCGTCGCGCCGTCGGCGACCGCCGTGCAGATCTGCGACTTCGACACGTTGTTGCACGAGCAGATCTGCGCGGCCGCGGGCAGCGCCTCGACGCCGATCGCCGGCTTCGCGACGCCGTCCGACGACGGCAGGATCAGGAATTCCGGCGATTCCGGCAGCTCGATGCGGTTCAGCATCATCTGCAGCAGCGTGCCGTACTCGGCTGCATCGCCGACCATCACCGCGCCGTGCAGGAACTTGCCGCAGTCGGACACCACGAGCTTCTTGTAGACCTGGCGGCGCTCGTCCGCGTACTGGTAGGTGCGGCTGCCGGCCGTCGTGCCGTGCGCGTCGCCGATGCTCGCGACGTCCACGCCCATCAGCTTCAGCTTCGTGCTCATGTCGGCGCCGGCGAAGGCGGCCTCGGCCGCACTGTTCGCATCGCCGCAAAGCTGCTTCGCGACCACGCGCGCCATGTCGTAGCCGGGGGCGACGAGGCCGTACACCATCCCGTTCCAGGCCGCGCATTCGCCGATCGCGTAGATGTCGGCATCGCTCGTGCGGCATGTGTCGTCGATCGCGACGCCGCCGCGCGGGCCGATGTCCAGACCGCATGCGCGGGCCAGTTCGTCGCGTGCGCGGATGCCGGCCGAGAACACGATCATGTCGGCGTCGAGGTGCGAGCCGTCGGCGAACGCCATCCGGTGCGTACCTGCCTCGCCATCGACGATTTCCAGCGTGTTCTTGCCCGTATGCACGGTCACGCCGAGCGCCTCGATCTTCGCGCGCAGCATCCGGCCGCCACCGTCGTCGACCTGCACGGCCATCAGCCGCGGCGCGAATTCGACGACGTGCGTGTCGAGCCCCATGTCGCGCAGCGCCTTCGCGCATTCGAGGCCGAGCAGGCCGCCGCCGACCACGACGCCCCTTTTCGCATGCGTGCCGCACGCCTGCATCGCTTCGAGATCCTCGATCGTCCGGTACACGAAGCAGCCGTCACGATCGTGCCCCGGCATCGGCGGCACGAACGGGCGCGAACCCGTCGCGAGCACCAGCTTGTCGTACGCGAGCGTTTCGCCGGATGCGAGCGTGACCGTATGCGCGGCGCGGTCGATCGACGCGACTTGCGCATTCAGGCGCAGGTCGAATTGCGGATGACGTTCGAAGAAGCCGGGTTCGACGAGCGACAGGTCGTCCGCCGACTTGCCCGCGAAGAATTCCGACAGGTGCACGCGGTCGTACGCCGGACGCGGTTCCTCGCCGAGCACCGTGACCTGCAGCGCGCCCGCGGCGCCCGCTTCCGCCGCGACGCATTCGAGGAGCTTGTGGCCGACCATGCCGTGGCCGATGACGATGAGTTTCATGGTGACGTTTCCTTCGGTCGATCAGCTCGCGACGCTGCTGGCAGCCAGCGCGCGGTCGCGCAGCTCGGCTTCGCGCGCCTTGTGTTCTTCGCTGAAGCGCACGGCCATCGCGCACAGCGCGGTCGCGGTGACGGCCAGGCCGAGCAGGCTCAGCGTGTGCTGCACGTCGCCGACACCCTTCAGCAGGAAGCTGGCGGCCACCGCGCCGACGTTGCCGCCCGCGCCGACGATCCCCGCGACGCCGCCAAGTGCCTTGCGGTCGATGAACGGCACCAGCGCGTAGGTCGCGCCGCAGGCCATGTGCGTGAAGAGGCCGAACGCGAGCATCGCGACGAGCGCGATGCCGACGCTTTGCGCATGCGAGAACCAGATCAACCCGAGCCCTTCGCCGACGATCAGCGCGCACAGCAGCGTCGCGCGCACGTCGAGGCTGCGGCGCGCGGCGATCCTGTCGGACAGCCAGCCGCCGAGCGCACGCGCGAACAGCGCGAGCAGCCCGAACAGGCCGACCGCGAAGCCGGCGTCCTTCAGCGACAGGCTGAAGTGATCGACGTAGTACAGCGCGGCGATGTTGTGGATGAACACCTCGACGCCGAAGCACGCGCCGTACGTGACGAACAGCATCCACACGCGATAGTTGCCGCAGGCCGCGAAGAAGCTCGCCCAGCCACCCTTCTTGCCGCTGTCGACCGTCACGCCCGCCTTGCGCAGCGCGATGATGTCGCCTTGCGGGCAATCCTGCGTGAAGCGCCAGTACGCCCAGGCCATCACGAGCATCGCGACGCCCGGTACGACCAGCGCGATGCGCCACGACGAATCCTCGCCGAAGCCGAGCATCAGGCCGGCGGCGACGAGCAGCGGCATCAGCGCCTGCGTCGCGCCTGCGCCGGCGTTACCCCAGCCGGCCGTCGTCGCGTTCGCGGTGCCGACCACGTTCGGCGCGAACATCACCGAAGTGTGGTACTGCGTGATCACGAAGCCCGCGCCGATCGCGCCGATGCCGAGCCGGCAGATCAGGAACGACAGGTAATCGTGCGTGAACGACACCGCAAGCACGGGGATCGCGCCGAGCAGCAGCAGGCCCACGTACACGCGGCGCGGGCCGAAGCGGTCGCACAGCGGGCCGACCAGCAGCCGTACGGCGATCGTCGCGGCCACCGCCGCGATGTTGATGTTGGCGACCTGTGCGGCCGTCAGGTGAAATTCGCGTGCGATCAGCGGCATCAGCGGCGCGCACGCGAACCACGCGAAGAAACACACGAAGAACGCCATCCACGTCAGGTGGAACGCGCGCATCGGCGCGGTGCGGAAGCTGAAGAGATCGATACGGGTAGCTTTGTCGGTCATGTCATCCGCCAAACGAAAAACGGCGTCCTGCGCACCCGGTCTCGTCGAGACCCGATGCGTAGGACGCCGTTGCCCATGAAGCCCGTTGCCGGGCGCGTCGGTAATCGGTACTGCCGGACGAATCGCCATTGATCCGCCCGAACCTCCCAACGCAAACGCCGTGCCATGTCGTCGCGAATCGGGCCCACAGCCCCGCCACGCAAGGCGTGTCGGGCGTCATGCGACGCGCGGCGCCACGTCACCCACGATGCGTCGTGAGGCAGCGAGGCACAGATGTGGTGCGATGCAGCACTGTCGTCGTGCGACATCGCGGTGCGTGCTGACGGGGCACGATGCACGTCGATGCGGCATTGCGGCTGCCCGCGCGCGGTGGCCGCCTTCACGCTCGGGGCCATCGCGCGGCGCAATGCGCACCGTTGCCGCCGCCCCCCGCGCGACGCGTCATGCCGGTTGGCCCGGATATTGCTGAATCCGCCGCATGACACCGGCAACGGCGCCGGTGGGCAGTCCCCGCAAACCATGCCCGTCATTCACGCGGGCCGATCAGGACAACGGCGTCCTTCCGTGCGCGGCACGGCCGGATGCCGGTGCGTTTCGACCGCCCGCCGCCGCGCAAGACAATGCGCTATCGACCGCCCCATGCAGGCGGCACTGGAACACGACATGACGACAGGCAAAGTCACGCTGCTGGGCGCCGGCCCCGGCGATCCCGATCTCCTCACGCTGAAGGCCGTGAAGGCGCTGGCCGCCGCCGACGTGCTGCTGCTCGACGATCTCGTCGCGCCCGGCATCGTCGAACTCGCGCCGCAGGCACGCGTGATCCGCGTCGGCAAGCGCGGCGGCTGCCGCTCCACGCCGCAGGCATTCATCGAGAAGCTGATGCGCCGCTACGCGCTGCGCGGCGCCCACGTGGTGCGCGTGAAAGGCGGCGATGCGCTGCTGTTCGGGCGCGCCGGCGAAGAACTCGCGACGCTGCGCGCCGCCGCGATCCCGGTCGAGATCGTCAACGGCATCTCGTCGGGCTTCGCGGCCGCCGCGAGCCTCGGCATCTCGCTCACGCACCGCGCGCATTGCCACGGCGTCACGTTCGTCACCGCGCACCGTCAGGACCACGGCGAACCCGACTGGGCGCGTCTCGCGGCGACCGGCACCACGCTCGCGATCTACATGGGCATGAGTCGCGTCGACGGCATTGCCGCCGGCCTGCTGGCCGTGCTGTCAGCCTCGACGCCGGCCGCAGCCGTGCAATGGGCCGGCACGTCCGACGAACGCCGCTGGACCGGCACGCTGGGCGGTCTCGCGCACGGCATCGACGCAGCGCGGCTCGGCAGCCCGGCCGTGATCCTCGTCGGCGGCGCGATCGGCGAAGCCGCCGTGCAGCACGTGCCGGACGCGGGCGCCGCGATCGGAACGGCCTTGTCCCGGGCCGCGTAGCATGCGCGACGCCATGCGGCACCAGCCGCCCCCCTATCATGAAGACGGCGGCACCGGCCGCCGGGCCGCCGTGCGCGGCACCGACACGATGTCCGCACGGAACCGCCGCCCCCGATCCGCCCATCGCGCCACGCTTTCGCCGCCGCCGTTCACGTCATGAGTACGTCTGCTTCTTCCTCCCGCCTGCGTGTGCTGCTCGTCACCGACACCGACAAGCCGATCGGCGAGCTCGGCGACGCGCTCGCGCACCTCGGCTACGAGATGCTGAACGACGTCGCGACGCCCGCGCGCCTGCCGGCCGCCGTCGAGGAGCAGCATCCCGACGTCGTGATCATCGATACCGATTCGCCGTCGCGCGACACGCTCGAGCAGCTTGCCGTGATGCACGCCACCGCGCCGCGCCCCGTGCTGATGTTCAGCCATGACGCCAACCAGTCGCTGATCCGCGCGGCGGTCGGCGCGGGCGTCAGCGCGTATCTCGTCGAAGGGCTGTCGGCCGAGCGCCTCGCGCCGATTCTCGAAGTCGCGCTTGCCCGCTTCTCGCACGACGACGCGCTGCGCCGCCGGCTGGCCGACGTGGAGCGCGAGCTCGCGGAGCGCAAGCTGATCGACCGCGCGAAGCGCTTGCTGATGGATGAGCGCAAGCTGTCCGAACACGACGCCTACGCGGCGCTGCGCAAGCGCGCGATGGACCAGGGCCTGCGCATCGTCGACGTCGCGCGGCAACTGCTCGACGCGTCACCCCAGTCATGAATGCCATGGATACCTCCTCTCCCGCCGCGCCGGAACGCGCACATCTTCGCCTCGGGTTCGTCGCGCTGAGCGACGCGGCCCCGCTGATCGTCGCGCAGCGCCTGAACCTCGGCGAACGGCACGGCCTCACGCTCGAGCTCAGCCGCCAGCCGTCGTGGGCCACCGTGCGCGACAAGCTGCTGAGCGGCGAGCTCGACGCCGCGCATGCGCTGTACGGGCTCGTCTGCGGATTGCAGCTCGGGATCGGCGGCCCGCAGGCCGACATGGCCGCGCTGATGGTGCTGAACCGCAACGGCCAGGCGATCTCGTTGTCGCGCAGCCTCGCCGACGCGTATCGCGCCAGCGGCAGCGTGCGCGACGCGTTCGCGACGCTCGGCCGCAAGCCGCTCCTTGCCCAGACGTTCCCGACCGGCACGCACGCGATGTGGCTGAACCACTGGCTCGCGTCGCACGACGTCGATCCGCTGCGCGACGTGCGCAGCGTCGTGATCCCGCCGCCGGAGATGGTGGCCGCGCTCGCCGGCGGCGAGCTCGACGGTTTCTGCGCCGGCGAGCCGTGGCATGCGGTGGCCGAGGCCTGCGGCGCGGGGCGGACCGTTGCCGTCACGAGCGAGATCTGGCCCGATCATCCGGAGAAGGTGCTCGCGGCCCGGCGCGATTTCGTCGCGCTGTATCCGGCCACGGCCCGCGCGCTGATCCGCACGCTCGTCGATGCCTGCGCCTGGCTCGACAGTGCCGCGCACCGTCGCGAGGCGGCCGACTGGCTCGCGTCGCCCGATGCGCTCGGCGTGCCGGCCCGGCTGATCGCGCCGCGCCTGCTCGGCGACTACGGCTCAGGCCCGTTCGCCGTGCCGCCGCTGCCGATCCGCTTCCACGACGGCGGCGCCGTGAACCGCCCCGATCCGCGCGAAGGCGAGTGGTTCCTGTCCCAATACCGGCGCTGGGGCATGCTCGACGGCGCGCACGACGACGCGGGGATCGCCCGGGCGATCGCGCAAACCGCGTTGTATGATGCTGCCGTCGCCGAAAGCGGCGCACCGGGCCTGTCGCAGGCGTGATGCGCGCCGCATGATGCAGGCGGCGCGCGCTCCCGCGCCACGCCTGTCCGGGCCGCCTGCCGGCGCCCGGCACGCGGCCCCGGGTGACGCCGCATGACCACTCCGTCCCCCGATCCGATTCGATGCCAAAACCCACGCGCGCGCCGCTCGACGTGCTGCTCACCGAAATCCGCGCGTGCCGTGCCTGCGAAGCCGACCTGCCGCTCGGCCCGCGCCCCGTCGTGCGCGCCCATCGCGACGCGCGCATCCTGATCGTCGGGCAGGCGCCGGGGGCACGCGTCCATGCAAGCGGCATCCCGTGGGACGACGCGAGCGGCCAGCGGCTGCGCGGCTGGCTCGACGTCGATGCCGACACGTTCTACGACGAGACGCGCTTCGCGATCGTGCCGATGGGCTTCTGCTACCCGGGCCGCGGCACAAGCGGCGACAACCCGCCGCGCCCCGAATGCGCGCCGCTGTGGATCGACCGATTGCTCGCCGAGTTGCCGTCGATCCGGCTCACGCTGCTGATCGGCCAGTACGCGCAGCGCCATTTCCTGCGCGAGTCGCGCAAGGCCACGCTGACCGACACCGTGCACGCGTGGCGCGACTATGGCCCCGACGTGTTGCCGCTGCCGCATCCGTCGCCGCGCAACCAGGCGTGGTTCAAGCACCACCCGTGGTTCGACTCCGAGGTCGTGCCCGAACTGCGGCGCCGAATCGCGCCGCTGGTCGCCCGATAAACGCACACCGCTGCCATGTCGCGACGCGTCGCGACATCCCCGTTATCCGTATCGAATCAAGCATGAACGACACCCCCACCGACCTCGACTTTGCCTGCAACGGCTGCGGCGGGTGCTGCCGCGACCTGCGCATTCCGCTGACGATCGACGAGGCCACCGATTGGCTGCAGCGCGGCGGCCACGTGGAGTTGCTGTGCGACGCGATGCCGTGGCTCGTCGAGCCCGAGCCCGACAACGCGTTCGCCGCGTACAAGCGCGTGCGCTCGAGCGCCGCGCTCAGCGGCTCGCTGCCCGTCCGCATCACGGTCATGCTCACCGCGACCCATGCCGGGCCATGCCCGAACCTCGGCGATGACATGCGCTGCGCGATCTACGACGCGCGGCCGCTCGTGTGCCGGATCTATCCGGCCGAAGTGAATCCGTTCGTGCCGCTGGTGCCGGACGGCAAGCAATGCACGCCCGACGCGTGGCAGCAGGCGCCGTTCGTCCGCGGCGGCACGATCGTCGACGCGGCCACCCGCGAGAACATCGCGCGCTCGCGTGCGGCGAGCGAAGCCGAGACGCCGCTGCGGGCGCGGTTGTGCGCGATGCTGGGGATCGATACGGCGGCGGTGGCCAACGAAGGGTTCGCGGTCCATGCGCCGCCGGCTGCCGCGCTGCTCGCCGCGCTGACGGCTTTGACGGCGCAGCGCGCAGCGGAGTCGGCCCCGGCCAGCGCCGACGCCGCCATCGCCTGGACGCTGGTGTCGAACCGTACGTCGACGCTGGATGCGCTCGTGTCGGTCGGCGCGGCAGCTCAGCGTGCCGGTAGCGCCAACCCGCATGCCAGTTATCTCGGCTTCCATCCGGACGAGTGATCGCCGCGCGGCACGCCGCGAGCGACACCGGGCGAAGCCGTGCGGCCGCACGGATCGCCGCCGCGCCCGGTTCGCTGTACCATCGCGGCTCAACCGCGTCACGAACAGCAGAATCCTTCATGCCCTCCACCGCCCCGCCGCGCCTGTACGGGATGCCCGAACGCAGCGACCGGCTCGACTTCTACATCCGCGACCAGGCGTCGCGCCAGGCGATCACCGAGCCGCACCGGCACGCGTATTTCCAGATCCAGTTCAATCTCGGCGGCGACACCGAGCAGCGGATCGGCGGCGTCACGCGGCCGTTTCCGCGCGGCGCGCTCGCGTTCGTGCTGCCGCACCGCGAGCACCTGATCCCGCATCCGGAAGGCGCGCACTTCATCGTGATCAACTTCAGCCAGGCGTTCCTGCGCGCCGATCTCGACGTCGACCCGCTCGATCTCGAGGACGTGCCCGCGCACCGCTTTCCCGAGCTGACGCCGTTCCGCTTCCAGGAACACCTCGACTTCATCCTGACCGGCGACACCTACGAAGAAGCGCGCCGCCTCGCGCTGTGCATGCTCGACACCGATCGCGTGCGCACGTTCGGCTCGACCACGCTGCTGCGCGGCTACCTGCTGCAGCTGATCGGGCTCGTCTGCACGCAGTACGCGGGTGCGCTCGACAAGCTCGCGCAGCGCGGCGCCCAGCGCGCGGGCCGGCGCGACGCGCTCGCGCGCGTGCTGCGCCACGTGCGCGCCAACCTGACCCGCGAGGACCTGACGCTCGCCGCGACCGCCGAGGCCGCGTTCCTGTCGCCCAACTACCTCGCGCACCTGGTCCGCAAGGAAACCGGCAGCACCTTCACCGATCTCGTGACCGAGCGCCGGATCGCGCTCGCGCAGTCGCTGCTGGCCCATACCAGCCGGCGCATCGCCGATATCGCACGCTCGGTCGGCTTCCGCGACGAAGGGTATTTCGCGCGGCGCTTCCGCGCGCGGGTCGGCGTGTCGCCGAAGGCGTACCGCGACGCGAACGCCGCGCCGCCGGACGGCGACGACGCACCGGCGGCGGCCGACGCGTAGTTTTGTCCCGGTAAAACGCAGTTGCGTCGCATCCGGCCACTCGGCTGTCGGGTATCGTTGCACGCATGCCGGCCCGTGCGCCGCACGGGCACCGCATCCGTCTTCCCACTGAACGAGGCCATCCGATGTCCGCTTATGTCATCGACGCTGCCGAGCGTCCTTCCGTCGAAGTCGACCAGTCGTCCGCGCGCTTTCCGGTGCGCCGCGTGTTCTGCGTCGGCCGCAACTACGCCGACCACGCGCGCGAAATGGGTGCCGATCCCGACCGCGAACCGCCGTTCTTCTTCACGAAGCCGGCCGACGCGATCGTCCCGGCCAGCGGCACCGTCGCCTATCCGCCGCTGACGAACGACCTTCATCACGAAATCGAGCTGGTCGTCGCGATCGGCAAGAACGGCCGGTCGATCGACCCGGCCGACGCACTGTCGCACGTGTGGGGCTACGGTGTCGGCGTCGACCTCACGCGCCGCGACCTGCAGGCCGAAGCGAAGAAGCTGAGCCGTCCGTGGGACTGGGCGAAGGGCTTCGATGCATCGGGCCCCGTAACCGCACTGCGCGCGGCAGCCGCCACCGGCCACCCGGCGACGGGCCGCATCTGGCTCGCGGTCAACGGCGACACGCGCCAGCAAGGCGACCTGGCCGACATGATCTGGGCCGTGCCCGACGTCATCGCGTACGTGTCGCGCTCGGTCGAGCTGAAGGCCGGCGACCTGATCTTCACCGGCACGCCGGCGGGTGTCGGCGCGCTGCAGCCGGGCGATCGCGTCACGGGCGGCGTCGACGGCGTCGCGACGTTCGAATTCGTCGTGGGCGCGAAGCCGTAAACCATAAGCCGACACGCAGCACGCACGGCGGCCGCCTGCGCGGGGCCGCCGTGCGCTATCCCGCTTTCGGTCGGTCGTAGCGGCGCAGGAATGCGTCGGCGACGGCCGGCGGATTCAGCGCCTTCGCCGATTCGTTTTCCAGCGCCTCGGCCGCGTCGTCGTCGCTGATCGACACGAACAGCGTGATCGCCGCCCGGTCGTCGCCCGTGCCGAACAGGCCTTCTCGGTCGAGCAGCCGCAACGCCGCGATCATGTCGGCGTGCAGTTGCCGCGAAAATTCCGGGAATCTCGAGCGGATGAACTGCGGGCTCAGCACGTCATCGGCGAGCTTGCCGCAGATCGCATTGAACGGCGACGCTTCCGCCGCCGCGTACGCCCATTCGGAGAAACCCCACGCATACCACGGGTCGTCGTCCGGGACGGCCTGCTGCTCGCGGATCCGGCGCAGCCCCTCGACCGAATTGGCCGCCGGCACCACCGTCATCGCGCCGCTGTCGGTATACAGCGCGAATGCGTAGAAATGCTCGTCCGGGTGCAGCGCCCGCAGCGCCCTGAATGTCGCTCTCGCGGCGTCGGCAATGTCTCGCTGGAAATCAGAAAAGTCGCTCATCGCATCCTCGTCCAGTCGCCCTTCCCGCGTCGGAGCATGCTCGGCGCGCGGCGGGTTCGTCGTCTCCCGATAATCGATCGATTGTCCGCCAATCGTTCACGGCACGGTAGCGGTGCCAGCCCCCATGTCCGATGCCGCGTGTCTTCGTTCACCGCCCCGCGTCGCGCGCATCGAACACCCGCACGCAGACGGCCGCCGCCAGGGCGATCGCGGCCGACAGCAGCATCATCGCGAGCGGCGCATAGCCCGCGTTGCCGGCTGTCAGCACCGCCCCCGTCAGCGACGAAAGCGCGGCCCCGCCGGCGATCGTCATCGCGCCGGCCAGCCCCGACGCGCTCCCCGCCAGTTCCGGGCGCACCGACACTGCGCCTGCATGCGCGCCGGGATTCGTCAGCCCGTTGCCGATGCCGACCAGCACGCACGGCCCGAACCACGCGATCGCCTGCGTCGCGCCACCGAACCTTAGCGCGAGCCCGATCAACGGCCCCGCGCACGCGACCACCCGCCCGCACAGGATCGTCGTGGCCAGCGCGTAGCGGCGCGCGTAACGCGCGGCCAGGAAGCTGCCGCACACGAAGCCGGCCGTGATGGTCCCCATGTAGAAGCCGATCTCCGCCGGCGCGATGCCGAACACCGTTTGCGCGGCGAGCGGCGCACCGGCCAGAAACGCGTAGAACGCGCCGGTCGAAAACGCCATGCAAAGCGCGTAGGCCCAGAAACGGCGCGCGCGGAGCAGCGCCGGATACGCACGAAGCTGCTGCCCGAGGCTCGACGACCGGTTCGCATGGGTTTCGACGAGGTCGAACGCACACCAGACGAACAGCGCGATGCCCACCGCGCCGAGCAGCCAGAAGCTCGCGCGCCAGCCCAACGCCTGGTCGAGCGCGCCGCCGAGCGTGGGGCCGAGCATCGGCGCGAACGCGGCCGCCATCGCCGCATAGCCGATCCGGCTCGCGGCGCGCGCACCGCCGCCGGTGTCCCGGATCGTCGCCATCGACACCGGATAGACCGACGTGATCGCCGCCTGCATCAGCCTGCATGCCAGAAACGCCCGAATATCGGTCGCCATCGCGCAGCCGAGCGAGCCGAGCGCGAACACGCCGACGCTCGCCAGTACGACCGGCCGCCGCCCGAACCGGTCCGACAGCGGCCCCATCACGAATTCGAGCAACACGGCCACCGCCGCGTAACCGCCGAGCGACAGCGCGACGAGCGCATAGTCGGCGCGCAGGTCGCGTGCGATGGCCGGCAGCGACGGCAGGAACAGGCTCAGCGGCAGCACCGAGCACGCACACAGCAGGATCAGCGTCGCGAGTCTCGGCGACGCCCGTTCGGAAGCGATCGGCAGGTTCGATTGCAAGCGGATGCCCTCCGCGCACGTGCCGCACGGCCGTGCGCAATGCAAAAAAAAGCCCCCGAACGAGTCGGGGGCGCATGGGTGCCGGCGCGGTGCCGCTACCGGACCCTGCGCCTGGGTACTACTACGATGATGAATGCTGCGTTCATGCCGGATGGCTCCTGAATGCGTCGCTGACTGCGTGCGAGATCGGACGATGGTAGGCGGACGATGCCGAGCGCGTCAACGCCCTAACGCGCACGCACCGACACGAATTTCCGGGCGTTGTTGCGCTGGATCAGCACCGCGATCACGCTGCCGTTCGCTTCGAGCGTCGGTATGTCATCGGGCGTCTCGAGCAGCGTGTCGTTGAGCTCCAGCACGACATCGCCCGGTTGAATACCGGCCTTGGCTGCCGGGCCGTGCACCGCGTCCACCATCATCCCGACGGCGAGCCCCGTCGAGCGGCGCTCGTCGTCGCTGAGCGCATGCATCGTCAGCCCGAGGCGGTCGCCGCCGTCGGCAGCCGCTGCTCCCGCCGCCGGTCGTGCAGCCGCCTTCGGCGCGGCCATGGCGACAGCAGGGCCGGCGGTGCCGGCGGCCTCGTCGGCGCCCGTGATCGTCAGCATCACCGGCGCGCGGTTGCGGATCAGCCGCAGCGGCGCCTTCTGGCCCGGCGGCAGCGCGGCGGCCAGGTCGTTCAGCTCGGCCGAACGGCCGATCGTCTTGTCGCCCAGCTTCACGATCACGTCGCCGGGCTTCACGCCGGCCGCGGCGGCCGGCGAGCCGGGCGCGACGCCGTTGACGAGCGCGCCCGCCGGCCGCGGCAGCCCGAACGCCGCGGCCAGCCCGATGCCGACATCCTGCACGTCGACGCCGATCGCATTGCCGGACGACGACTCGCCCGGCGCCTGGGCCTGCTGCGCTTGCGCCTGCATCTGCTTCTGCAGTTGCGCACGCACCTTTGCGGCAAACGCGATCGGGATCGCGAACGTCGTGCTCGCGTAGCGGTCGGTGCCCGTGTAGACCTGCACCGCGATGCCGATCACGTCGCCCGCCCGATTGAAGACGGGGCCACCGGAGTTGTCGGGGTTCGGGGCGATGTCGGTTTCGAAGAACGGAAACGCGCTGCCGTCCGGCAGCCGGTGCGACGTCGCGCTGACGATGCCGGCCGTGACCGTGTTGCCCGATCCGTCCGGCGCGCCGATCGTCATCACCGGCTCGCCCGCGCGAACCTTCGACGAATCGCCGACGCGCACGAACGGCAGCTTCGTTACGTTGACACGCAGCACGGCGACATCGCTTTGCGGATCGACGGCCAGCACGGTCGCCTTGAATTCGCGGCGGTCGGTGAGCCGCACCGTCACGTCGGTGGCATCGTCGACCACGTGGGCGGACGTGAGGATCACGCCGTCGGCGCTGACGATGAAACCCGAGCCGCTGCCCGATACCGCGCGCGGCGCGGTGTCGGGTGCCTGCGCCTGCTGGCCTGGCGCCTGCGGGCCCTGGGCGGGCGGCGGTGCGTCACGCCGGAAGAACGCCGCGAGCGGATCGTCGGGATCGAGGGTCGTGAACGACGGGCCGCTCGCCTGCTGGTCGGGTGCGGCGGTCATGACGGTCACGACGGCCGGGCCGTAGCGGTCGACGATCGCCGGAAAATCGACCGGCATCGCGTAAGGCGCGACAGCCGGCCGTTGCTTCATCGGATGCGGCGTGACGGGCGGCGAGAGGGTTCCGGCAAGGACGGCCGGCGGGGCCGGCAAACAGCCGGCAAACACGCCCCCGATCAACGCGGTGCGAAGCACGGCGCGAGCAAGCGTCTGGCGAACCACGGTGCACCTCCCCCGGGAGTCACGGCGCCGACATGCGCGAGACGCGCAGGCGCTCGACAAGGCCCGGTACACCCATCCATTTATAGTCCACGCGGCCTGTTCGACCATACGAATCGAAACCCGAATGCCGGGCGGCGCGGCAAGCGCGGAGCCGCGACGGTGGCCGTTTCGAACAAAGTGTGCGGTTCGTCAATCCGCACAAGTCCGATTGTCATCCGTCGCACCAGCGCACGCGGCTTCCGTAGCGAAGGCAGCCAGACGAACGACGGTCATCACCGATCCAGTTCGTCCATTCATGACTCGATTCTCCCGTCGGGATCCCAAAGCGAAATCGAAATCGATACAGACGCGGAAATCACCGGCGACGGGTGACGTCACCCGCGCGCCCGGCCGCCCCCACATCACTCCCCACCCACCCGCTCCGCGATAGCCGACAACATCCGCAACATCGGCTCGAACGCGTCAGCCGACGTATTGCCGAAACCGAGCACGAGCCCGTTGCCCGCCGATCCCGCATCGATCGAAAAACCCGACAGCGGAAACGGCCCGATGCCGTGCGCACGCGCGGCGTCGACGATCGCGCGATCGCGGTAGCGCGCCGGCAGCCGCAGCGCGAGATGCAGCCCGCACGGCCCGCCCTCGATCTGATGCGTCACGCTCAGGTTGCCGTCCAGCGCGGCGAGCAGCAACCGCCGCCGGTCGCGGTACAGCCGGCGCATGCGGCCGAGATGGCGGCCGTACTCGCCCGACTCGATGAAATCGGCCAGCGCGAGCTGCACGTGGCGCGTCCCGCCGCGCAGCATCTCCGGCAGCACCGGCCGCACCGCGGCCAGCAGCGCGTCGGGCAGCACGAGAAAACCGATCCGCAGCGCCGGAAACATCGTCTTGCTGAACGAGCCGAGATAGACGACGGGCGAATCGGGCGCGAGCCCGTGCATCGCGCCGATCGGCTCGCCGGTGTGACGGAATTCGCTGTCGTAGTCGTCCTCGATGATCCACGCGCGATGCCGGCGCGCGGCATCGATCAGCGCGAGCCGGCGCGAGATCGACAGCACGGCGCCGGTCGGGAACTGGTTCGACGGCGTCGTATAGACGAGACGCGGCGTCCGCTCGCGCCAGTCGTCCTCGTCGGTGCGCAGCCCTTCTGCGTCGACCGGCATCGGCACGACGTCGAGGTCGGCCGCCTGCATCGCGGTGCGCGCGCCGCGATAGCCGGGCTCCTCGACCCACACCGTATCGCCCGGGTTCGTCAGCAACTGCGCGCACAGCGCGATCGCGCCCTGTGCGCCTTCCGTGATCACGATCTGCTCGGGATCGCAGCGCACGCCGCGCGTCACGGCTAGGTGGCGCGCGATCGATTCGCGCAGCGCGGGCTCGCCGAGCGGGTCGCCATAGCCGAGCAGGTCGCGGCCGGC
Source organism: Burkholderia sp. AU45274 (assembly GCF_030482505.1). Classification (NCBI taxonomy): domain Bacteria; kingdom Pseudomonadati; phylum Pseudomonadota; class Betaproteobacteria; order Burkholderiales; family Burkholderiaceae; genus Burkholderia; species Burkholderia sp. AU45274. The sequence continues at coordinate 1,595,080 of NZ_JAUJQE010000001.1, forward strand.
GCGGCGCAGCGCGCGGTCGATCGCGTGGCGCCATGCGTCCGCCGGGAAATGCGTCAGCGCGGGCACGCCCGGCCGGAAGCCCTCCGATTCGCCGGTGCCGATGCGGCTCGGGCGAATCCGGCCGAGCCGCTGCGCGACGGCCGGCGGCGCGGCACGCCGGCGCGGCGGCGCCGGCCGTGACAACCCCACCACGCGCGTACCGCGGCGGTCCGACTGCAGGAAGCCTTCGGCGACGAGCTGCTCGTAGACGGCCGCCGTGGTGTTGCGCGACACGCCGAGCGTCTCGGCCAGCGCGCGCGTGCCGGGCAGCCGCGTGCCGGCCGGCATCGCGCCGCCGAGAATCGCGTCGCGCACGCGGCGCAGCAACTGGCGCTGCAGCGAAGGCGCGCCCGGCGTGCGCGCCAACGGCGCGTCGAGCGGCAGCAACGGCGCATCGCCGGAAGGAAGGACAGTCGTCATCGGAACATCGCAGCGTGAAAATGTCGGAACGTGGCGCACGGCAAGTGGCGCACGGCTGGTGAACGGCGGCTCGCGGTTCGGCCCCCCGATATTCGTGGCACCATAAATTTGCCGATCTCTGGCGCTTCTCATGGTACCTCGCCGCGACTACGATCGTCTGCATGCCGGCATGTCGCCGGCCGCCAACCGAAGCGAGATCGACCTTGTCCACGCTCACCAACGCTTTCCAGCAACCCATCGGCCACCCCGTTCCCGACTGGTCCGCGCGCCCGCGCCCGGAGCGCATCGTGCTCGAAGGCCGCTACTGCCGGCTCGAACCGCTCGACGCCGAGCGCCACGCGGCCGACCTGCACGCCGCCTACTCGCAGGCGCCGGACGGCAGCGACTGGACCTATCTCGCACACGGCCCGTACGCCGACGAAGCGAGCTACCGCGAGTACGCGCGTGCCGCGCAGGCGAGCCCGGATCCGCTGCACTACACGGTGATCGACCGCGCCACCGGCCGCGCGGTCGGCACGCTCGCGCTGATGCGCATCGATCCGGCCAACGGCGTGATCGAGGTCGGCTCCGTCACGTTCTCGCCGCTGCTCAAGCGCACGCCCGTTTCGACCGAAGCGCAGTTCCTGCTGATGAAGTACGCGTTCGACACGCTCGGCTACCGGCGTTACGAATGGAAGTGCGACGACCTGAACCTCCCGTCGTGCAAGGCCGCCGCCCGGCTCGGCTTCCGCTACGAAGGCACGTTCCGGCAGGCGATCATCTACCGCGGCCGCAATCGCGACACCGCGTGGTTCTCGATCATCGACGGCGAATGGCCGGATGTGCGCGCCGCGTTCGACGCGTGGCTCGCCCCGGAAAACTTCGACGCGCAGGGCGAGCAGCGCCGGTCGCTCACCGCGATCCGCCACGCGCAGGCAAGCGCGCGCGACGCGGCCAGCCGCGCGAACGACGCGACGCGCGTCACGGTGCGCCCGCTCGTCGCCGCCGACGAAGCCGCGTGGCGCCCGCTGTGGCAGGGTTATCAGAAGTTCTACGACACCGCGCTGAGCGACGCGGTATTCGCAACGACGTGGGCCCGCCTGATGGATCCGGCCGAGCCGATGTTCGTGCTCGGCGCATTCGACGCCTCGGGGGCGCTGGTCGGGATCGTGCATGCGATCTACCACCGCTCGTGCTGGACCGAAGGGCCGTACTGCTACCTGCAGGACCTGTACACCGCACCCGACGCACGCGGGCAAGGCGCAGGCGGCGCGCTGATCGAGGCCGTGTACGAACATGCCCGCGAAGCCGGCGCGAGCCGCGTGTACTGGCTCACCCACGAAACCAACACGACGGCACGCGCGCTGTACGACAAGCTCGCGAACAACGCCGGCTTCATCCAGTACCGGCACGACGTGAAGAAGTAACGCGGCGTCGCAGCCGGCCGGCGTTCAACGGGAAACGTCGGCCGGCTCGCGTGCGGCGTCGTCGCCCTCCGGGGCGGCGTCACCTGCCAGGCCGGCCGCACCCGGCACCGCCGCCGGGCAGATCATCTCGTCGCCGTTGGCCGGCACGGGCCGCCGCACCGGCCGGAACACCGGCTCGCCCGGCTCGATCGGTTGCCCCGAGATCGCGCAGCGGCCCGGCTGCAACGCGACGCGCAAGCGCCAGCGCTGCTCGCCGTAATGGCACCGGCCGCTCTCGACCCAGCGGATCAGCAACGCGTGGTCGTCGGCCTCCAGCACCGTGACGAACAGTTGCGGGCGCAACGGCGAGACGGCCGCCGCGGCGTGGTCGGGACCCGGCGCCCGGCCGATCGTCCCGAGCGGATGCGCGACGCCGCCACGTGGCGGCATCGCATCGTCTTCGACCCATGCCGGCGCATCGCACGGCGGGTCTGCTTCGCAAATCAGGCTTTCCATGGTGTTGAGCATGCTTGACGGATTTCCGTGCAGGTTGAACGGCGCCGCGCTCAGCGCCGGCCCGTTGGTTCGCGCAGCAGCGACAGGCCGATCGCCGCGCCGGTGACCGCGGCCGCGAGCATCAGCCCGATGCCGCCCGACCAGCCGAATGCGCCGACGATCGAGCCGATCGCGAGCGGCCCGATCACCTGCCCGAGATAGTTGCCCTGCACGACCCAGCCGATGCTGAGCGGCGCCAGCGACGGCGTCGGCGCGGAGCCCGGCGCACACGCGAGGATCGTCGCGGGCAGCATCCCCGCGATCGCCGAAAACGCAAAACCCAGCGCCACCGCGAGCGGCGCCGGCGTGGCCGCGCTGAAGAGCCCCGCGCCGGCCGCGCCGATCGCGACCGACGTCGCGGCCATCACGATCCCGGGCCGTGCGCCGCGCGACAACAGCCAGCCGGCCGTCAGGTTGCCGATCACGCACGCGGCGACGATCGCCGCGCTGATCAACCCCGCGGCGCCGACCGCGACGCCGAGGCGCTGCATCAGGAACACCGGCAGGAACGTCATCGCCGCGAAGAACTGCACGTTGTAGGTGGCGAACCCCAGCGCCAGCAGCGTGGTCGAGCGCGACGCGAGTACGTCGCGCAGCGCGGGCCCGACGCGCGGGGCGCCGGCCTGCCGCGACGGCGCATCCGCCGACGTCGTGACGGGCACCGCAGCCGCCGCGACGAGCGTCAGCGCCGCGGCCGCGAGCCAGCCGTTGCGCCAGCCGCCGAGCAGCGGCCCGACCAGCATCGACAGCGCCATGCCGACCGGCATGAACGTGCTCCACAGGCCAAATACGAGATTGCGCCGCTCGGGCGGCGTCACGCGATTCAGCACGGCCGGCGCGGCAACCACCACGATCACGAAACCGAGCCCTTCGACGAAACGCGTGGCCAGCAACAGCGTGAAGCTGCCGGCCCATGCGCCGGCGACACTCGACAGGCCGAGGATCACGAGGCCCGCGATCAGCAGCAGCCGGTCGCCCCGGCGTCGCACCAGCAGGCCGGCCGCGATGCCGCCGAACACGCCGACGAACGGAAACACCGACATGATCCCGCTCAGCGACGCGAGCGAGCCGCCGAATTCGTGCTGGAGCGACGGCAACGCGATCGTCGCCTTGCCGACGTGCAGCGCCGACACGATGCTCGCCAGCACGACGTTCGCGACGGCGGCCCGGTAGCTGCGCGACGGCAGCGTGGCGGCATCGGCCGCGACAGGCGATTCGGTCATCTCCCCCTCCGTTGAAACGGCTGCGTGCAACGGGATGCGTCACGCGTCCGCGATCGGACTGGCGCACATGATACAAATTGAAGTTAACTTCAAGTAAAGGGGTAATGTGCGCAACGATCCGTTCCGCCGATCGCGGCAATGGATCGGCGTGGCAACGTGCGTCTCGCGATTCGTCTCATTGCGCTGAGACGAACGTCCCAGCGTCTCACCCGGCCGGAGTTTTTGCTTCCGCAGCAAATTTCACCCCTGCTTCCGTCAAATCATTCCCTGTCAACGAGTCGGTAAATGGTGCATCGCATCGTTCCCATCCCGTCCGATCGCCGTCCGGCGCCCCCACTCGAGCTGGCCCCGTTCCTGCATACCGGTCGTTCGCGCACTCGCGCGACGGGCGCACCGGCAGCCACGCCTCGCGCCCGACGACAACCTGATGGAGACAGCAACGTGAGTACACCGGCAACGACCACCGCCCCGAGCATGAAAGCCGCCGTCTGGCACGGCCGACACGACATCCGCGTCGAACAGGTTCCCGTTCCCGAGCGCCCGCCGGCAGGCTGGGTGACGATTCGCGTGCATTGGTGCGGGATCTGCGGCTCCGACCTGCACGAATACGTCGCGGGCCCGGTCTTCATCCCGGTCGACGCGCCGCATCCGCTGACGGGCCTGAAGGGCCAGTGCATCCTCGGCCACGAGTTCAGCGGCGAGATCGCCGAACTCGGTGCGGGCGTGACGGGCTACGCGGTCGGCGACCGCGTGACGGCCGACGCCTGCCAGCATTGCGGCACCTGCTGGTATTGCAAGCATGGGCTGTACAACATCTGCGAGAACCTCGCGTTCACCGGGCTGATGAACAACGGCGCATTCGCCGAATACGTGAACGTGCCGGCCGAGTTGCTGTACAAGCTGCCCGACGACTTCCCGACCGAGGCCGGCGCGCTGATCGAACCGCTCGCGGTCGGGCTGCATGCGGTGAAGAAGGCCGGCAACATCGTCGGGCAGACCGTCGTCGTGGTCGGCGCGGGCACGATCGGCCTGTGCACGATCATGTGCGCGAAGGCCGCGGGCGCCGGGCGCGTGATCGCGCTGGAAATGTCGGCCGCGCGCAAGCAGAAGGCGCTGGAGGTCGGCGCAAGCGTGGTCATCGATCCGAAGACGTCCGACGCGATCGCGGAAGTCAAGGCGCTGACCGGCGGCTACGGCGCCGACGTGTCGTTCGAGTGCATCGGCCACACCACCACCGCGAAGCTCGCGATCGACGTGATCCGCAAGGCCGGCAAGTCGGTGATGGTCGGCATCTTCGAGGAGCCGGCGCCGTTCAACTTCTTCGACATCGTGTCGACCGAGAAGGAAGTGATCGGCTCGCTCGCGTACAACGGCGAATTCGCGGACGTGATCCGCTTCATCGCGGACGGCCGCATCGACGTGCAGCCGCTCATCACCGGGCGCATCGCGCTTGGCGACATCGTCTCGCACGGCTTCGAGGAACTGGTCAACCACAAGGACCGGAACGTGAAGATCATCGTCCAGCCCGCCCTCACCTGACCGCACGCGCGGCCGCGGCAGCGATTCGCGCCGCGGCACGTGGGCTGCAAGCGTCACCCTGGAGCGTCGCCCGTGCGCAGGCGGCGCGCCTGCCAGCCATTCCCTTCCAGCGCCCCCTCCTTGCCGCCTTCGTCCGTCGCGAACTTCGTGCCGCGCATCGTTCGAACATGACGACCAGAAACATTCGCAATCCAAACCATCCGTCGTAATGCGCCGCTGGTCCGATGCGCGCTCAGGGTTTCTCCGGATCAAGCGCGATTCGTCCGATGTCGACAGGACACTGACGCAAGGTGATCCTGTGCAAGGCACGATCCGGCCTCCCTGCCGGGATCGTTGCCGCCCCTTGAGGGCGGCCCCCGCCCCCCCCACAAAACCTTACGGTGTCGCGGCGCCGACAGGCCGAGAATACGGGCCCACCCGGGATAGCTTGCAAACATGGTGTGTCATGAATCGTTCATTCTCGTTTAGCCGGGAACGCGCATATAACATTCGATCGCTGACGATCCAGCAGAAGACCCATATCGGCTTCGCACTCGTCACCACGCTGCTGGCCTTGCTGTGCGGCACGATCATCTGGGGGAGTGTCCGGCAATACCGGCAGGAGAACGCCGACCTGCAGAGCTTCGAATTCGTCCGCGGCGCGATGAGCGCCGCCAACGTGATCTCGGCCGAACGCGGCCCGACGAACGACCTGCTGGTGCGCCCGCAGGACGACGGCGCGATCGAGATCCGCCACCTGCTCGCCGCGCGCGTGCGTTCCGACCAGGCGCTCGACCATTTTCGCGGCGGCATCGCGCAAGCGACCGTGCTCGACGATCGCGAACGCAGCACCCTGCTGCATGCACTCGACTCGGTCCGGATCACGCTCGCCGATGCGCGTATGGAAGTCGATGCACTCGGCATGCGGCCGCGCGCGACACGCGGCGTTCACGATATCCAGCACGCGCAGGCGCGCCTGTTCCGGATCGTCGACACGCTGTCGCTGCTGATCGACGGCGCCATGACCGACACCGCGATGGGCGACCCGCGCACCTCGGGTGCGATCCTGCTCGCGCGGCTCCTCGGCGATCTTCGCGAATACGCGGGCCGCACGGGCTCGCTGCTCATTGCGCCGATGTTCGCGCGGCAGGCGCTCGAGCGCACGCAGTTCGCGGACATCATGCGGATGCGCGGCCGCATCGAGCAATTGCGCGCGCTGATCGACGGCTCGATCGGCGCGCAGCTCGACGACCCTGACGTGGCGCGCGAATACGCGCAGCTCAACGCGGCCTTCGACGCGCACATCCTGCCGCTCGTCGACGCGGCCGTCGCCGGCGGCAAGAACGGCGTCTATGCGATGAGTGCGGCCGACTTTTCCCGCGCGATCGTGCCGCATTTCCGGCCGAGCGAGCGGCTGCGCGACCACGTGATCGACCTGGCCCGGCGTCGCGCGATCGGCGGCCGGAACACCGCCCGGATCAAGGTCGCGTTGTCGGCGTTCGCCACGACACTGTGCGTCGCGATCCTGGCCTCGCTCGCGCGCGGCGTGCAGCGACTGCTGTCGAAGCCGCTCGATGCGCTCGGCCGCCGGATCGTCGCGCTCAGCGATGGCGATACGTCGCACGTCGCGATGCCGCGCGGCATCGGGCCCGAGATCACGCAGATCCACGACGCACTGGAAACCTTGCGCCACGCGACCGTCCGCCGCGACATGCTCGAGCGCCAGCGCAACGACATGCTGACGCTGTTCTCGCACGACATGCGCGCCCCGCTGACCTCGCTGATCATCCTGATCGACACGCAGGCGCGACGGGCGGGCGACGTGCAGATGAAGCAGCAGTTCGCGAGAATCGGCAAGCTGGCGCGGCACACGCTGGCGCTGGCCGACGGCTTCGCGCAGCTCTCGCGTGCGGAGGCCAGCGACTACGAGCGCGTGCCGGTCAACCTCGCCGACCTGATGAACGAGGCACGCGACGCGGTGTGGCCGCTCGCGCACCGGAAATCCATGTCGATCGACGACGTGCCGCGGCGCGACGACACGATCGTGCTGGGCGACCCGGCACTGCTGTCGCGCGCGCTGATCAACCTGCTGGACAACGCCATCAAGTACAGCGCGTCGCTGACGAGCGTCGAATGCAGGGTCGAGCCGGGCGCCGACGGCAAGACCGTGCGCTGCACGATCCGCGACAGCGGGTGCGGGATCAGCAGCGCGGACCAGACGCGGCTGTTCGAGCGTTACCGGCGCTTCCGCACCGCCGGCCAGCCGGAAACCAGCGGCGTCGGGCTCGGCATGGCGTTCGTCAAGACCGTCGTCGAGCGGCACGAAGGCACGATCCACGTGCACAGCGTCATGCTGCAGGGCACCACGGTCACGATCACGCTGCCGGCCGCGGGGCTTCCATGACGATGGCACCGACACCGGCGCCGACGGCACGCGGCCGACACGGCACCGCAGCCCGGCCCGATTCTTCGATATACTCAATCGAACCCTTTTCGGGGCAACCGCGGGCCACCACGCCCTTTGCAGGTTCGCCCCAACCTGCGTGGAATTGCTCACCGTGAAACCGCGAGCCGGACTGATCCTCGAACTCTTCGTCAACCTGGTGCTGCCCTGGATTGCCTACCGGGCCGCGCAGCCGTCTTTCGGCGAAACCGGCGCGCTGTACGCGTCGGCGGTCCCGCCGATCGTCTGGTCGATCGTCGAATTCATCCGCTCGCGCCGCGTCGATGCGGTAGCGGCCATCGTGCTGCTGGGCATCGCGCTGTCGATCCTCGGGATGGCGCTCGGCGGCAGCGCGCGCACGCTGCTGATGCGCGAATCGCTCGCGTCGGGCACGATCGGCGTCGTGTTCCTGCTGTCGCTGTTCCGCGAACGCCCGCTGATCTTCTACCTGGCCCGCGCCACGGTGGCCCGCGAGATGGATGGCGGCGCCGCGCATTTCGAAGCCGTCTGGGAAGCCCAGCCGGGGCTGCGGCAGATGCTCCGGCGGATGACCTTCGTGTGGGGCGCGTTCATGACGCTGGAAATGCTGCTGCGCCTCTGGATGGTCGTGACCTGGCCGGTCGAACGCGTGCTGGTCGTGTCGCCGATCATGGGCTACACCGTGTTCGGCTGTCTGCTGCTGTGGACGTTCTGGTACCGGCGGCGGATGCGCGAGCGCAACAGCGTCCACGTCCCGGGCCGCGACAGCGTCACCGAAACCGCCGGCCGCTGACCGCTCTCCACCGGCATCGCAAGCCGGCTGCTGTATGATGCGCGGCGTCTCGTCCGACGAATGCCGCTCCTGTCATGTCCCTTTCGCTCCTTCCGTCCGCCACGATCTGGCTCGCGCTGTTCGCGGCCGCCGCGTTCGCGTGGCATCGCCCGCAGCACGGCCTGAGCGTCGGCCTCGCCGCGCTCGGCTGTGCGTGCGCGCTGGCGTTCGGCAAGCTCGGGCCGCTCGCGCTGGCCCCGCTCGCGTTGCTGGGCGCGGCAGCCTGGGGCGTGATGCCCGAGCGCCCACGCGCGGTGCGCATCGCCGCGCACGTCGTCTTTGCCGCCGTCGCGATCGCGCTCAGCCTGCACCTGATTCCCGGCTTCCACAATCCGCGCGTGATCGGCCCAACGCGCTTCACGCCGGATGCCGTGCCGTTCACGATGTACCTGAATCTCGACAAGCCGCTCGTCGGCTTGTGGCTGGTATGGGTGCTGCCGTGGGTCGCCCCCGACGTCCCGCTGTCGCGCGCGCTGCGCACCGGCGCGGTGGCGGCCGTCGCAACGGCGGCCGCGTGCCTGGCCGGCGCGCTCGCGATCGGGATGATCGGCTGGGCGCCCAAATGGCCGCCGTCGGGCTGGCTGTGGCTCGTGAACAACCTGCTGCTCGTGACGCTCGCCGAGGAAGCGTTGTTCCGCGGCTACGTGCAGGGCGGGCTAACGCGTGCGCTACGCGCGTTCGCATGGGGGCCGTGGGCCGCGCTTGCGATCGGCGCGGTGCTGTTCGGCGCCGCGCACGCCGCCGGCGGCTGGCAATGGATCGTGCTCGGCACGGTGGCCGGCGTCGGCTACGGCCTCGCCTGGCGGCGCGGCGGGCTGCTCGCGTCCGCGCTCGCGCATGCGGGGCTGAACGTCATCCACTTCGGCCTGTTCACCTACCCGATGCTCGACGCCGCGCGCTGACGGCCGCGCGGCGCCGCCGCTCAGTTGATCCCGGCGACCGCGTGCGGCACGTACGGGCGTTCGAGCGTCGCGATCTCGTCGTCGGTCAGTTTCAGTTCGAGCGCGGCCAGTGCGTCGTCCAGCTGCTGCGGCTTCGATATGCCGACGATCGGCGCGGTGACCCCGCGCTTCTGCGCGACCCACGCGAGTGCGACCTGCGCACGCGGCACGTTGCGGGCGGCCGCGATCGTCGCCACGGCATCGACGACCGCCTTGTCCGACTCCGCCGTCGCATCGTAAAGCCGCTGGCCGACCGCGTCGCTCTGCTGCCGCTCGGTCGACTCGTCCCAGTTGCGCGTGAGGCGGCCGCGCGCGAGCGGGCTCCACGGAATCACCGCGATCCCTTCGTCTTCGCACAGCGGCAGCATTTCCCGCTCCTCTTCCCGATACAGCAGGTTCAGGTGGTTCTGCATGCTGACGAAGCGGGTCCAGCCGTGCTGCTTCGACGTGTGCAGCGCCTTCGCGAACTGCCATGCGAACATCGACGACGCGCCGATATAGCGCGCCTTGCCGGCCTTCACGACGTCGTGCAGCGCCTCGAGCGTCTCCTCGAGCGGCGTGCCGTCGTCCCAGCGGTGAATCTGGTAGAGATCGACATAGTCGGTGCCGAGCCGCTTCAGGCTCTGGTCGATGTCGGTCATGATCGCCTTGCGCGACAGCCCCGCGCCGTTCGGCCCGGGCCGCATCCGGTAGAACACCTTGGTCGCGATCACGATGTCGTCGCGTTTCGCGAAATCGCGCAGCGCGCGGCCGACGATCTCCTCCGACGTGCCGTCGGAATACATGTTCGCGGTATCGAAGAAGTTGATGCCGGCTTCGACCGCCCGCTGGATGATCGGACGGCTCTGCGCTTCCGGCAGCGTCCACGGATGCGTGCCGCGTAACGGTTCGCCGAACGTCATGCAACCCAGCACCAGCTTCGACACCTCCAGCCCCGTCGATCCGAATTTCACGTATTCCATTGCACGCCTCGCCATTGAAGTTGAGCTGACGGCCGGATGCGCGCCGCGCATCCGCCGAACCGTCGCATGGTATCCCGGGCGGCAAAAATGCGTGCGGTGTCGCCGCAAGGTGCGAAGGGAGTGGTCGTCAGCGCGAGGTCGTACGGGCGCCGGCCGCGCAGCACGTGCGCAGCGGCGCGGGCTGCTTGCTTACTTGACCTGGTCGGCGATCGGCTGCAGGAACGCGGAAAAACCGGTCAGCATGATCTGCACGCCGATGCACAGCAGCAGGAACGCCGACACGCGCTTCGCGACCTTGGTGCCTTCGCTGCCGAGGTAGCGCGACAGCAGCGCGGAGCGGCTGTAGACCTGCCAGATCACGATCGCCACCAGCACCGAGACGGCGATCGACACGATGCTCGACAGCGCGAACTCCGACAGCTTGTGCGTGCGGTTCGCGTTCAGCGCGATCGCGGTCGCGATCGAGCCGGGGCCGACCGTCAGCGGCATGGTCAGCGGGAAGAATGCGCGCGTCATGATCGCGTTCGCGTCGATCGGCTTGACCGGCGTATCGCCGCCGCCCGGGCCGTCGGGTTCGTTCAGCATCTGCCAGCCGGCCACCGCAACCGCGAAGCCGCCGCCGATCCGCAGCGCTTCCATCGAGATCCCGAAGAAATGCAGCACCGGCGTGCCGGCGAAGAACGCGACCATCAGCACGACGAACGCGTTGAACGCGACCTTCCTCGCGAGCAGATCGCGTTCTTGCTCGGTGAGCGCCTCGGTTCGTTCGAGAAACAGGAACGCGATGCCGATCGGGTTGATGATGCCGATCAGGCCGGTGAAGCCGAACAGGATCTCGGAGATAAGGCGGTTGACGATCATCGGATGAAGAATCGGTCGGGGCTGGGCCGGCAGCACGCCGGAGGTCACGCATTGTAGAGCAAGCGCCCGCGCCCGAGCCGCAAAATTCGGCCGGGCCCGCTGCACCGCCGAGCGCCGCCGTTTCGCCCTGGTTTCCCCTCGGTTTCCCGTTACTCGGTGCCCGCCTCCCAGGCCGGCGGCCGCTTCGCGAAGAACGCGGCGAAGCCTTCCTTCGCTTCCGGCGTCGCCCGCACGCGGGAGATCGTCTGCGCGGTGAACGCCGCGCGCTCGTCCGACGGCGGATACTCGCCGATCGCGTCGAAGAAGCGCTTGATCTCCATCAGCGCGTTCGGGCCGTTGCGGCCGAGTTCGGCGAGCGTCCGGTCGAGCGCTTCGTCGAGCGCATCGAGCGGCACGGCCTGGTGGATCAGGCCGATCGCGACCGCTTCGCCCGCGGCGAGCTGGGTCGCCGTCAGCGCGAGGCGGCGCGCCTGGCGCTGGCCGACCGCCTCGACCAGATACGGGCCGATCACGGCCGGCAGGATCCCGAAGCGGGCCTCGCTGACCGAGAAGCGCGCGTGATCGCTCGCGATCACGATGTCGCACGCCGCGCACAGGCCGACGCCGCCACCGAACGCATGGCCCTGCACGCGCGCCACCGTCGGTTTCGGGCATTGCCGGATCGCGCGCATCATCGCGGCGAACCGCTCCGCATCGCGCAGGTTCGCGGCCGCATCGTTCGCGCTCGCGCGCTGCATCCACTGCAGGTCGGCGCCCGCGCAGAACGCGCGGCCCTCCGAACGCAGCACGATCGCGCGCACGTCGTCACGCCGGCCGAGCGTGGCGAACGCGTCGGTCAGTTCGGCGATCATCGTCTCGTCGAATGCGTTGAGCACGTCGCCGCGCTGCAGCGCGACGGTTGCGATGCCGCGCGCATCGACCGTGACGGCCAGGGTCTTCAATCCATCCATCGAACAGGTTTCCTCGGGTTGAACGGCAAACAGGGGAATCAGGCGGCCTGGCGGCGATCGATCACGCGCCGGGCCTTGCCGGTCGCGGTCGCGGGAATGCCGCCCGCGGCCAGCACCGTCACGCCGGACGACACGCCGACCATCGTCTTGATCCGGTGCTGCAACTCGCGCGCGAGCGCCGTGCGATCGCTTTCGCTGACGGACGCGGCCGCTTCGGAGCGCAGTTCGACCGCGAGGTCGAGCCGGTCCATGTGCCCGTCGCGCGACAGCGTGATCTGGAACTGGCCCGACAGCTGCGGCAGCGCGACGATGATCTCCTCGATCTGGCTCGGGAACACGTTCACGCCGCGCACGATCAGCATGTCGTCGGAGCGGCCCGTGATCTTCGCGAGCCGGCGCATCGCGCGCGCGGTCGGCGGCAGCAGCGCGGTGAGGTCGCGCGTGCGGTAGCGGATCACCGGCATCGCCTCCTTCGTCAGCGACGTGAACACCAGCTCGCCCTGGCTGCCGTCGGGCAGCACTTCGCCCGTGACCGGGTCGATGATCTCCGGATAGAAATGGTCTTCCCAGATCACCGGGCCGTCCTTCGTCTCGACGCATTCGCACGCGACGCCCGGGCCCATCACCTCCGACAGCCCGTAGATGTCGAGCGCGTCGATGCCCACGCGCGTCTCGACTTCCTCGCGCAACGCCTGCGTCCACGGCTCGGCGCCGAAGATGCCGATCTTCAGCGACGATTCGGCCGGGTCCATCCCCTGCCGCACCATCTCGTCGATCAGGTTCAGCATGTATGACGGCGTGACGAGGATGATCTTCGGCTCGAAATCGCGGATCAGCTGCACCTGCTTCTCGGTCTGCCCGCCCGACATCGGCACGACCATGCAGCCGAGCCGTTCCGCACCGTAGTGAATCCCGAGGCCGCCGGTGAAGAGCCCGTAGCCGAACGCGTTGTGCAGCGTGTCGCCCGGGCGGCCGCCGGCCGCGCGGATCGAGCGCGCGGTCACGTTCGCCCACGTGTCGATGTCACGCGCGGTGTAGCCGACCACCGTCGGCTTGCCGGTCGTGCCGCTCGACGCGTGCACGCGCACGACCTGCTCGCGCGGCACCGCGAACAGCCCGAACGGATAGTTGTCGCGCAGATCGTGCTTGGTCGAGAACGGGAATTTCGCAAGATCGGCGAGCGACTTCAGGTCGTCCGGATGCACGCCCGCCGCCTCGAACGTGCGGCGATAGTGCGGGACGTTGTCGTACGCGTGGCGCAGCGACCACTTGAGGCGCTCGAGCTGCAGCGCCTGCAGTTCGTCGCGGCTGGCAGTCTCGATCGGCTCGAGGGCGGCGGCGGGATGCGTCGGGTGAGTCATCGGGGTGCTCCTCCAATGGAGTGATGTCGTTATCGTGTTCGAAGTGACGGGGGCGACGGCTACGACCGGAACGTGCGGCCGGCCGCATGCAGCGCGGCGATACGCGGCGACACGCGATAGCGGTCCTCGCCGTAGCTCGCCGCCAGGTTCGACAGCACGCGATGCACGCGGCCGATGCCGATCACATCGGCCCACGCGAGCGGGCCGCACGGGTAGTTCACGCCCTTCTCCATCGCGAGATCGAGATCGGCGGGCGAGCACACGCCCTGGTTCACCGTGTCGGCCGCCTCGTTCGCGAGCATCGCGACGGTGCGCATCGCGACCATGCCCGGCACGTCCGCGACGCCGACGACGCGAAAACCCGCCTGCTGGAACAGGCCGACCGCATCCGCATAGGCCGCGTCGCTGCACTGGAGCGCGCGCGTCAGCGCGACGAGCCCGGCCTGCGCGTAATCACGCGCCAGATCGACCAGCACGAGATCAGCCGCGCCCGTCTGCGCGGCGCGCTCGGTCGCGGTACGGCCGTCGGTCAGCGCGATCGATGCGCGGCCGGCCGTCGCGAGCAGGTCGTCGGCATGCGCGCCGGCCTGCCGGGCGCTCGGAATGCGTTCGGCGAAGCGCGCCTGCAGCGCGGCGGCCGGGCCGTCCTGTGCAAACAATGCAACGTCGGCCGGCGCGTCGCGCGGGGCTTCGAGATCGGGGGCAGGCGGCGTCGCGCCGTCCGCATACGAATAGAAGCCGCGGCCCGACTTGCGCCCGAGGAAGCCTGCGTTCACGAGTTCCTGCTGGATCAGCGACGGCGTGTAGCGCGGATCGTTGAAATACGCGCGGAACACCGATTCCGTCACCGCGAAGTTCACGTCGTGGCCGATCAGGTCCATCAGCTCGAACGGCCCCATCCGGAAGCCGCCGGCCTCGCGCATCACCGCGTCGATCGATGCCGGCGCGCCGCCCTGCTCGTTCAGCACGCGCAGCGCCTCTGCGTAATACGGCCGCGCGACGCGATTCACGATGAAGCCCGGCGTCGATTTCGCCATCACGGGCTGCTTGCCCCACGCGGCGGCGGTCGCAACCAGCACCTGCGCGACTTCCGGCGCGGTCGCGAGCCCGCTGACCACCTCGACGAGCGCCATCAGCGGCGCCGGGTTGAAGAAATGCAGGCCGGCGACGCGCTGCGGCACACGCAGCCCGGCCGCGATCGACGTGATCGAGATCGATGACGTATTGGTGGCCAGCAGGCACGCGTCGTCGACATGACGCTCGAGCGTCGCGAAAATCTCGCGCTTCACGTCGAGCCGCTCGGCCGCCGCCTCGACGATCAGCGCGGCGCCCGCGAAATCGGCCAGTTCACGCACCGCGCGAATCCGGGCGCCGGCCGCGTCGGCCTGCGCCGGTTCGAGCCGGCCCTTCTCCGCGAGCCGCGCGAACTGCGCGCGGATGCCGGCCAGCGCCTTGTCGCAAGCGGCTTCGTTCAGGTCGTACAGCAGCACCGCATGGCCGGCCGCCGCCGCGACCTGCGCGATGCCCGCGCCCATCGCGCCGGCGCCGATCACGCCGACGACGGCCGATGGCGCCAGCGCGCCCGAGTTCACCGAATGTGCAGAAGAAACAGCCATCGCTTGCGATCCGTCATGAAGTGGAGGTGCGAGCGATTATAAACCGACCGGTCGGTAGATTTATGTCAGGGCGAGCCCGAATTTGTCGTGCAAGAGACCGTTACGAAACCTGCAAAGACAAAAAAATCGAAAGGCCGGGGCACTTTTTGTAAACCGAAAGGTCTATGAAAGAGTTCGAATATGAGATAGTGACCCCCAAACGCCTGATAAAATTCGACAAACTGCCGGATTTCAGGGGGAAACCGCATGTCACGTCGCCACCGCCGTCCATTGCCGGCCGCCCTTCCAGGGTCGGAACCGAGCCTCCGGCCCGTGCGTCGTCACACGTGCTCGCCTCGTCGTTCGCGGCCGGCCGCATCGAATCGTTTCATCCCGCGACGGGCTCCGGCCCGCCCGCGCCCCTCGCCGCCTCATGGCGGCGAACCCCGGGCAGCACCGTTGCGTGCCGCCCTCCTTCGGTTTCATCATCCTCGTTCGGCGGATAGTACGGCCGGGCTTCGTCAACCCGTGACGGCGCGTCGCGCGCCGCCACTCGCATAAGGAAACCCTCCATGCCGCTCTCGTCCAACCAGCTCCCGCGCTGGACCCTCGTGGCCCCGCTTGCCGCCTGGCTGGTCCTCGCGCTGTCGCGCGTCGTACCGGCCGAAGGCCTCGTCATCGCGGTGTTCGCCGCCGCCCTCGCCGGCGCCGTGTTCGCCGCCGTCCACCATGCCGAAGTCGTCGCGCACCGCGTCGGCGAACCGTTCGGCACGCTCGTGCTCGCGATCGCCGTGACCGTCATCGAAGTCGCGCTGATCGTGTCGGTGATGCTCGGCGCGGGCCCGGAGAAATCGGGCCTCGCCCGCGATACCGTGTACGCCGCCGTGATGATCATCTGCAACGGCATCGTCGGCATCTGCCTGCTGGTCGGCGCGTGGAAGCACGGCGAGCAGGACTTCCAGGGGCGCGGCGCCAGCAAGGCGCTCGCGGTGCTGGCTTCCCTGTCGGTACTGTCGCTCGTGATGCCGAACTACCTGAGCGCCGCGCCGGGCCCGTTCTTCTCGAAATCGCAGCTCGCATTCGCCGGCGTGGCGTCGCTCGTGCTGTACGGCGCGTTCGTGTTCGTGCAGACCGTGCGCCACCGCGACTACTTCCTCACCGGGCACGACAGCGCGAACGAATCGGTGCATGCGGCGCCGCCAAGCGGCCGCACTGCGCTGATCAGCCTGGTGCTGCTGTTCGTAAGTCTCGTCGCGGTCGTGCTGCTCGCGAAGCTGCTGTCGCCGGCCGTCGAGCATGCGGTGATGAAGCTCGGCGCGCCCGAGGCCGCGGTCGGTATCGTGATCGCCGCGCTCGTGCTGCTGCCGGAAGCGCTCGCGGCCGTCACCGCCGCGCGTGCGAACCGCCTGCAGACCAGCATGAACCTCGCACTCGGTTCGGCGCTCGCGAGTATCGGGCTCACGATCCCGACCGTCGCGGCCGTGTTCATCTGGGTCGGCCAGCCGCTCACGCTCGGCATCGGCCCGATGGAAACCGTGCTGCTGGCGCTCACCCTGCTGGTCAGCACGCTGACGCTCAGCCAGGGGCGCACGACGGTGCTGCACGGCGTCGTGCACCTGTCGCTGTTCGCTGCCTACCTGTTCCTGTCGATCACGCATTGACGCAGAAAAGCACGCGGCCCGGCGGATCCTCTCCGCCGGGCCACGCGCCGTCCTTCACGTCCCTTCCGCTTCCTTCGTTCACGTCACGCCGCCGTTACCGCACCGGAATCACCAGATGCTGGCCCGCCAGGATCAGGTTCGGGTTGGCGAGGTTGTTGCGGCGTTGAATCTCGCGATAGCGCTGGCCGCTGCCGAGCTTGCTCGCGGCGATCAGGTTCAGCGTGTCGCCCGCCTTCACCACGTACGTATGCTCGCCCGACGCGGCCGCGGTCGTCACCGCCTGGTCGCTGACGAAGTACTTGCGCAGCAGGTCGAGATACTGCGGCGACTGCTTGAGCTTCGCGATCGCGGCGTTCAGGTAGATCAGCAGATCCTGGTCGTCGGCGCGCACGCCGATCTTGTACGCGATGTTCGAGCCGTCGAGCTTGGTCACCGCGAACTTCAGGTCGGTGTCCTTGATCGAGCTGACCGCGAACGGATAGTCGTAGATGAACGCGTCGACCGCATGGCCGTCGATGCTCTTCGCGATGAAGGCCGGATCGGAATCGTCGACCTCGACGAACTTCACGTTCGGATACTGGCGCGTGACGAACGCACGCACGTCCGGGTCGCCCTTCAGGATGCCGACCGTCTTGCCCGCGAGATCGTCGGTCGAGCGGATCGCGGAGCCTCGCCGCACGATCAGCGAATAGCCGAAATCGTCGACGTACGGCACCGAATAGACGATGCCCGACGGCGTGTTGTCCGGGAACGTCAGCCCGTCCATCGCCACGTCGACCACGTGGTTCCCCTTCGCATCCGTATCGAGCAGCTGCTTCGGCACGCCCGGATACGTGTCGACCTCGTGACGCGTATCGACGACGACCGGCTTGCCGCCGTGCGAGAACGACGGATCCGCGAACAGCAGCCGCGCGAATTCGACGTTGAAGCCGTGCGGCGTGCCCTTGTCCTCGCCGAAGAACGGTTCGCTCGGGTTCTGCACGGAGATCCGCACGATACCGTTTTCTGCAATCGATTTCAGCGCGCTGGCCTGCGGCGTGAAGCCGGCCGGCAGCACGTTGGACGACGGCGACGTCTGCGTG
Organism: Burkholderia sp. AU45274; assembly: GCF_030482505.1. NCBI lineage: Bacteria > Pseudomonadati > Pseudomonadota > Betaproteobacteria > Burkholderiales > Burkholderiaceae > Burkholderia > Burkholderia sp. AU45274. Next base: position 1,612,887 of record NZ_JAUJQE010000001.1, read on the forward strand.
GACGGGCCGCTGTCGCCACTTTGCGCGGACGTCGAGGCCGGGGCCGCGTCATGCGCGGGAATCAGCGTCGACAGGCCGCCCTGATGCACGATCCATACGCCGACGAGCACGACCAGAAATGCGATGGCGCCAAGAAGTTTTTTCATGGTTGCGAGCCTGCAGGAAGTTATTGTTGTTTCGACGGCAGTTGCGCGCGGGTCGTCGCGTCGAGCCCGGGCGCATGCGGCGCGTTCATCACCGCCTGCTGCTGTGCCTGCTTGACCTCGGGGTTATCCATCAGCGACGTCTCCATTTCGGAGAACGCCTTGTTGACCGAGCGCATCACCGAATCGACGGCCACGTCGGTCTTGATCTGCTCGAACGTGTCGGACGCCTGCCGGCCCGCGAGCTTGTTCATCTGCTGCGCGGCCTGCGACATGTCCCACATCGCCTTCGCACGATCGATCGCCGATGCGAAATTCTTCAGTTCGGCCTGCACCTGCTTGTACCGCCCCTCGCGAAACGAGAGCAGCTGCTTCATCGTGTCGAGCTGCTGCCGGAAGCGCGGCGCGTCGTCCGGATACTGCTTCTCGAACAGCTCCGTCTTGCTCTCGAAGTTCTTCACCTCGGTGCGGAACGCGGTGATGCTGTCCGCGAACTTCTGGGCCGCCTGGCGCTTCTCCGCGAGCTGGTTGATCAGCGTCTCGATCGGATTCGCCTGCGCCTCCTGGACGATCATCTTCACCTTCTGGTTCGCGAACCTCATCGCGACGACCGGCGCGAAGTAGATCGCGCCGAGGCCGATCACGGCCGCCGTGACCAGTGCGATCACCCCCTTCAGGATGAACAACGCCGCCGGTGCCGCGATCGCGACGCCGGCGATGATGATCGCCCACTTGATCAGCTTGACCTTGCCATTCCCCGAACTGCCGTTTGCTTCTTCATTCGAAAGCTGCGACATGAGTTTTTCTCCTTGAACCTCGAACCGAACTGCTTGCGTTTGCCTTTTCAAGCTCAATCGAAATGCTTCGGACTCCGGTGCCGCCGGGCAGTCAGGCAGGCCGGCGGCGCAATGCAAGGATGGGCGCGACGGACGTCACGAGACGCCGGTGTAGGCGCCGTTCAGGATGCGTTGGTGAGGAGCGGCAGACGACGCTGCGATGCGGCGCGCCGGACGGGCGCCGCTCATCGTCGCGGCTCGCGCGCGGACGGGAAAGTGTACCGATGCACGGTACGAAACGGGATGACGGATACGTGACGCGACGGGCGTCGGGAGAAGCATTGTTCCGGCGGGCCGAGAAACGCGGGGCCGGTATTCCGGTACGAGTGCGTAAAGGCTCATCGTTGTTTTTCTGCGTATCGCGGGTGCAGGAACCGCGCGGCCGGCGCGTCCCACTCCACATGCACGGACGTATCCTGCGCCGACCGGCATGCAGCGTCAAGCAGTTGTCGCAGTGCAGCGAAGCCTCGCGTTCCTCCGTTGGAACACCGATAGCGAACCCGCTTTCAGCACGGTAAGGATTCGCAGGACTGCGACCTGTCGTGCTAGGTCAGGATTGCTTGGCATCGCTTGTGCAAGCTTCCGGATTGAAAGCTTGTGACGCTCGACCTCGTCCTGGCAGCCGACTCAGAATCCGTAAAGTACGGTCGGGTTGTCGATCAGAATCGCGCGGCTGACCGCGTCGTCCGCCGTGCAGTCGTCCAGCCAGCCGAGCAGGCGCAGGTCGTCGGGGACCGGCGACGCGTTCGGGTGCGGCCAGTTGCTGCCCCATACGCAACGCGCCGAGTGGTCGCGCGCCAGCACGGCGGCGAGACGCGCGACATCGTCGTAACCGGGCGCGCCCGAGCGCGACGTCTCGTACGGCGCGGACAGCTTCACCCAGGCGTGGCCGCGGTCGAGCAGACGCCGCAGCGCGAGAAACGCAGGCGCGTCCGGCGCGACCGGTGTCAGGAACTTGCCCGTGTGATCGATCACGACACGCGCCGGTAGCGAGGACAGCAACGGCAGGACCTCGGGCAGCGTCCGGCCGTCGAGCTGCACGTCGACGTGCCAGCCAAGCGGCGCGATCCGCGCGGCCACCCGCTCCAGTTCGTCCCACCGCGCCAGGCCGCCCGCCAACGTCATGAACCGGACGCCGCGCACGCCCGCCGCGTGCAACCGCGCCAGCTCGGCATCCGGCACGTCGACCGGCAACGTCGCGACGCCGCGCGCCTGCGGGCCGAATGCAGCCAGCGCTTCGAGCAGGCAACGGTTGTCGACACCATAGCCGGTCGGCTGCACGATCACGACGCGGGCCAGGCCGAGCGTCTGCTGCACCCGGCGATACGCATCCACCGGCGCGTGCGGCGGACGGAACGTCGCCGTCGGCGCGAGCGGATACGCGTCGTCATAGATGTGGATGTGGCAATCGCACGCGTCGGCCGTCCGCCCGGTGGGTGTGTCGGCTCTCATCGCGCGCCCGCCCCGGTATCGGCCCCTGCCGTGCGCCAGCGCGCCAGCCGCGAGGCGTACGCCGCGTTGACGGCACCGCGCGGCACGCTTCCGGCGAGCAGCGCGGCGAGCTGATCGACCGTCTCGAGCGCCTGGTGCTCGACTGCGGGCAGCGTCAGGCCGCCGACGTGCGGCGTCGCGATCACGCGTGGATGGGCCGCGAGCGCGGGCGTCGGCATCTGGTCTGGCGCGCGCCCGACGTCGAGTGCGCAGCCCGCGAGCCGGCCGGTGTCGAGCGCCTCGGACAGCGCCTGCTCGTCGACCAGTTCGCCGCGCGACGCATTGATGAAATACGCGCCCGGCTTCATGGCCGCGAACGCGCCCGCATCGATCAGGTTCGCGGTGGCCGGCGTCGCCGGCGCGAGGCACACGACGAAATCGGCCGCCTGCAACAGCGCCGCGAATTCGACCTGTTCGAGCCTCGGCGCATCGACGCGCACGTACGGATCACTGACGAGCACGCGCATCCCGAGCGCCGTCGCGATCGGCGCGAGATGGCGCGCGATCTGCCCGTAACCGATCAGGCCGAGCGTGCTGCCGCGCAATTCGCGCCCCATCTGCGGCACGGGCGGCATCCCTTGGTGGTAGGCCGACGCATAACGGCCGATACCGCGCGTGAGATCGATCATCGCGCCGATCACCCACTCGGCGACCGCCGGCGCGAAGCCGGGGCTCGCCTGCGTGACCAGCACGCCGAACGCGCTCGCCGCGTCGACATCGATGGTGCGGATATCGACCGCGCAACGCAGGAACGCCGCCAGTGCGGGCAGCCCGGCGAACAGCGCCCGCGGCGCGGGCGTCTGCCGGTACGCAATCATCGCCTCGCAACCCTGCGCGGCCGCGATCAGTTCGTCCGTGCCCAGCTCGCGATCAAGCGGATTGCACGTGACGTCCGCGATCGCCTGCAGCGCGCGCATGGCCTTCGCGCCGAAATAACGGTCGAGCATCCCCGACGGATGCGTGACGAAGACGCGCGTCATGCGGCCCCCCCGTGCGAATCGCCCGCTTGCGGCGGCGATGCAACCGAGGCGCGCTCGATGAGCGTCACGTCGGAGAATACGTGCGGCTCGGGCGCCAGCGGCCTGTCGCCGTCCGGCCGCATCACACGCCGCACCATGTCCTCGGCCATCTCGGTGACCGGCAGTTGCACCGTGGTCAGCGCCGGATTGGAAATCGCCGACAGGAAATGACCGTCCATCCCGACGACCGACACGTCGTCCGGCACGCGCAGGCCGCCATCGCGCAACCCGGCCATCAGGCCAAGCGCGAACAGGTCGTTGACCGCGACGATGCCGGTCGGCCGCGCCGGATCGGCCGCAAGCGCGACGCCCAGCGCGCGCCCCACGTCGACGATCACGGCGTCGCCGTACTCGTTCGCGGGACCGCCGTCGAGCACCCGCGCGTGTGCGTCGACGCCCGCCTCGCGCGCCGTCTCGAGAAAGCCCCGGATCTTGTCGCTGCGGCTCACCGTCATGCCGGCAACCGTCGCGAACGCGAGCCGCCGATGTCCCGCATCGACCAGGCAACGCGTCGCGAGCCGCGCGGCGGCCTCGTTGTCGGCCGTGACGTGTTCGACCTTCGACCGTTCGCCGGGCGTCGCGCGCCGGTCATAGCTCACCACCGTCATCCCGCGCTCGGCCGCGCGCTCGAGGTGGCTTTCGTCGGCCAGCGACGAGATCACGATCACGCGCCGCACGCCATGCGCGAACAGGTCGTCGAAGAACGATGCCTCCTTCTTCGCATCGCGATACGTATTGCCGATCAGCACGCGATGGCCGTACCGTTCCTGCGCGCAGGCCTCGACCTCGCGCGCGATGTAGCCGTACATCGGGTTCGCCATCGACGGCACCAGCAGCCCGACGAGCGGCGTCTGCCCCGTCTTGAGCTGCCGCGCGAGCGTGCTGGGCCGGTACTGCAACACTTCCATCGCGGCCTTCACGCGTTCGAGCGTTTCCTGCTTCATCTGGTCGGTGCGGCCGTTGAGCACGTTCGAAACCGTGCTGACCGAAACGGCCGCATGACGGGCCACGTCCTGAATCGTACTCATGTCGTCTTGCTGTAAAAGGCGGCTACAGGCCGAAATGGGCCGGCAGCCACAACGAAAACGCCGGCACGAGAATCAGCGCCACGAGGGCGGCGACCAGCACCAGCAGATATTTCACCATCGGCCGCGCAACGTGCCGGACTTCGGTGCCCGTGATCGCGCAGGTCGTGAACAGACCGAGTCCGACCGGCGGCGCGAACAGGCCGAGCCCCATCGCCACCACCACGACCGTGCCGAAATGCAGCGGGTTGATGCCCAGCTGCAACGCGATCGGCGCAAGCAGCGGCCCGAAGATGATCAGCGCCGGCGCCCCCTCGAGCACCGCGCCGAACACGATCATGACCAGCGCCGCGAGCAGCAGGAACATCGTCGCGCCGTACTGGTGGGCGAACGCGGTCATTGTGCCCGAGACCAGCGCCGGAATTTGCTCGATCGACAGCGCGAACGACACGCTCGACGCCGCGGCGACGATGAACAGGATGCCGCCGGCCATCGACGCGGCACGCACGAACACGCGCCCGACCGACCGCCAGGTCAGCTCGCGAAACGCGAGCCAGCCCGCCACGAGCGCATAGACCACCGCGAACGCGGACACCTCGGTCGACGTCGCGATCCCCGACGTCACGCCCTTGCCGATCATCGCGACCATCACCAGCGCGACCAGCGCGCCGCCCGCGAGCGGCAGCCACGCGCGGCGTTCCGTGAACACCGCCGAGACGTCGATCCGGCGTCCGGTGATCACCGTGACCACCGCGAGCGACGCGGCCAGCACCGCGGCCGGCACGATGCCCGCGACGAACAGCCCGGCAATCGAGATGTTCGCGACGAAGCCCATGATGATCATGTTCACGCAGGGCGGGATGGTCTCCGCCATCACCGCGCTGCACGCGAGCAGCGCGGCCGTTTCGTCCGGATCCTGGCGCGCACGGCGCACCGCCGGCATCACCACGCCGCCGACTGCCGCGATGTCGGCAAGCTTGGAGCCCGACACGCCGGAAAAGCAGGCCGTCGCGAGAATCACGATCAGCCCGAGCCCGCCGCGCACGCGCCCGAAAATCCGCAGCAGCAGCTCGACGAGCCGGGCGGACATGCCGTTCGATTCCATCAGCAGCCCGGCCAGCACGAAGAACGGCACGGCGAGCAGCACGAAGTGATCGGCGCCGGCCATGACCTGCTGCGAATAGACGAGCAGCGGCAGCGTCGGGTCGGCGAGGAAATACAGCAGCGCCGAGAACGCGAGTACGAAGCCGATCGGCACGCCCAGTACGAGCCCGCCGACGAAACCGGCCGCCAGCAGCAGGCCCGGCGCGATCGCATGCGCCGGCGCCAGCACATTCCATCCGTACAGCGCGGCCGCGAACCCCACGCAGCACGCGAGCGTGCCGATTACCCGGCGGCGCGGCGCGTCGAGCGCGTTCGCCAGCGCGAACACGGTCATGAACAGCGCGCCGAACATCATCGGATACACGTTGATCCAGCCCGGCAGCCCACCCGGCGTCAACTGGTCGTACGAATCCGCCAGCAACTGGCACGACGACACCAGCAGGTTCAGCGAGACGGCCGCGACGATCCAGTGGCCGATCTGCACGAGCGCGCCCTGCCAGCGCACGGGGAACGCGCCGCGAAACAGGTCGATGCCGACGTGCTGGCTGCGCCCGAGCACCGTCGCCGCGCCGAAAAACACCAGCACGATCATCAGCGCACTCGCGACCTCCTCGGTCCAGTCGAGCGGGTCGTGCAGGAAATAACGGCACACGACCGACACGAACACGACGAGCACATCGACGGCCAGCACCGCCGCGGACACGTATTCGATCGCGCGCAGCATCGCGTCCAGCACGCGCGCGACGCGGCGTGCCGGGCGGCCGGCGCCAGGCGCCGCCGCGGCGCCCGAAACGGAACAGGTCTCCATCGTTCAGCCCCGCCCGGCGGCGATCGCCGGAAACAGCGGCGCGGTCGCCGGATACTGCGTGGCGAATGCGGTATAGAGCCGGTCGTGCATCGTCTGCCGCAACGCCGCGCGTTCGGCCGGCGCCATCGGATGGAAGCGCATGCCGTGCTGCTTCAGCGCCTGCTCGGCCTGGTCGGCCTTCTGCGCGGCAATCGCGCGCTGCTGCGCGGTGGCGTCGGCCACCGCGCGATCGAACGCGGGACGCAGGTTCGCCGGAATCCGGTCGAGCGCACGCCGCCCCATCACGACGGTCATCGCGGCAAACACGTGTTGCGATTGCCAGCACGACTTCACCACTTCGTCGAACTTGCTCGCGAGCACCGTGGCCGGATCGTGCTCGAGCCCGTCGACGACGCCCGTCTGCACGGCCATGTACAGCTCGCCGAACGGAATCGGTGTCGGCACCGCCCCCATCGCCTTGAAGGTGTCCATGAACGCCGGCGTCGGCAGCACGCGCAGCTTCGTGCCTTTCAGCCCCTGCAGCGCCAGCACGGGCTGCTTCGTGAACACGCAGCGCCCGCCGAAATGCGAGCCCCAGGTCAGCACCGAGCAGCCCGCGCGCTTCTGCAGCAGCGCGTTCAGGCTGGCACCGACCGGGCCGTCGAGCACTTTCGCGACGTGCGCATAGCTGTCGAACAGATAGCCGAGATCGAGCATGCCGAGCTCCGGCGCCACCGTCGCCCAGATCGACGAACCCGCGATCATCATGTCGATCGCGCCGATCTTGACCTGCTGCGCGACATCGCTTTCCTTGCCGAGCTGGCTGTTCGGAAAGTAGTCGACCCGGATCGCGTCGCCGACACTCGCCTTCAGGTTCGCGGCAAGACGCTCGTACCACACGTAGTGCGCGGCGTTCTGGTCGGCCGGCATCGACGACGAGCAACGCAGCGTCACGACCGGCTGCGCGCGCGCGGCGTCCGGCAAGCCGCCCGCGGCCGCGAGCGTGGCGGCGGACACCGTCTGCAGAAAGCGCCGCCGGGTGTAGGTATTCATGGGCCGTCTCCTTTGCGATGGCGTCTCACGACGCACTGTATCGATTTAGTGTATCGATACAGTAATACGACGACCGATGAGATAAAAATGGGGGTTTTCCCGTGACAAAGGTAAAAATGGGGGATCTGCGGCGTTGATTTCCGGCCGATTCCTTTGCAAAGAAACGGAATTCCCGCTGATTCCGGACGACCCGGAAATGATTCGAGCGGGCATCTCGAATCATCAGACGACAGACTTTTAATCCGGCATGTGGGCAGGACGCTCGCGCGAGTCGCGCCGCTCCTCTATGCGCCCGCTTCGTCGGCGCTCTCGGTCAGGAACCGCTCGACCATCGCGTTGAACACCGGCAGCGCCGGGTTGTCGTTGTCCGCGCGCCATGCGAGATACAGCTCGGCCGCCACGTCGGCGCCCGCCAGCGGCCGGAACACCACGCCATCCACATGCAGTTCGCGCGCCGACGCCGGCACGAGCGCGGCGCCGAGCCCCGCGCGCACGAGGCCGAGGATCGTATGCGTCTGCCCGACATAATGCAGGTAGTTCGGCAGCCGCCCCGCGTTCGCGAACAGGCCCGAGATCAGGTCGTGGAAGTATTTCCCCTCGTTCGGCGAATACGCGATGAACGGCTGCCGGTCGAGCTCGTCGGGGCCGATGCGCTCGCACGCGGCGAGCGGCGCGCCCTCCGCGACCGCGACCAGCATCGGCTCGCGCTGCACGAGCCGGTATTCGAGCGGCTGGCGCGCGGCGCGCTGGCGGACGAAGCCCGCGTCGAGCATCCGCGACGCCAGCGCATCGATCTGCACGGTCGACACCATCTCGCGCAATTCGATGTCGACGTCCGGCAGCGCGTGCGCGGCATGCGCCAGCAGCATCGGGATCATCCGGTATGCGCTGACCGCCGTGAAGCCGAGCGTGATGCGGCCGGCGCCGCCATGTGCGACGCGCTGCGCGGCCTGCTCGGCCCGTGCGGAAAATTCGAGGATGTGCCGCGCGTCGCGCAGAAACCGCTCGCCGGCCGCGGTCAGGCTGACCTGCCGGCTGCTGCGTTCGAGCAGCGCGATGCCGAGCGCATGCTCGAGCAACTGGATCTGCCGGCTGAGCGGCGGCTGGGTCATGAAGAGCCGCCGCGCCGCGCGACCGAAATGCAGCTCCTCGGCGACCGCGACGAAACAGCGAAGCTGGTGCAGTTCAATCATCCAAATCTTGAATCAATCAATAGTCTTTTGATGTTAGACGCATATCGATGCGATTTCTATACTCGGTTGCACCTGATGCACGGCGCGGCCCGCGCCGCGCATACCGACCGAGACCTTCATGACCATCGACATCCTCCTCACCCAGCCGCTCCCCGACACCATCGACGCCGAACTGTCCACCCGTTACGCCGTGCACCGGCTGTATGCGGCCGAGCAGCCGGACGCACTGCTCGATCGCGTGGCCGCACGCATTCGCGGTGTCGTGACCGGCGGCGCGAACGGCCTCGCCGCCGCGCTGATGGACCGGCTGCCCGCGCTCGAGATCGTCGCGATCAGCGGCATCGGCACCGACGCCGTCGATCTCGAGCGGGCGCGGGCACGCGGCATCCACGTGACGACGACGCCCGACGTGCTGACCGACGACGTCGCCGACATGGCGATGGGGCTGATCCTGATGACGCTGCGCGACCTCGGCGCCGGCGAGCGCATCGTGCGCGCCGGCCGCTGGGGCAAGACGGCCCAGGCGCTCGCGACGCAGGTGAGCGGCAAGCGGCTCGGCATCGTCGGGCTCGGCCGCGTCGGACGCGCGATCGCGCAGCGCGCGCAGGCGTTCCGGATGCCTGTGAGCTACTTCGGCCCGCGCGAGCATCGCGACAGCGGCTATCGCTTCGTGCCCGACCTCGCCGCGCTCGCGCGCGACAGCGACGTGCTCGTGATCGCGGCATCGGCCGATCACGGCAACGTGCTCGTGACCGCCGACGTGCTCGCCGCGCTCGGCCCCCAAGGATTCCTGATCAATGTCGCACGCGGCAAGCTGGTCGACGAAGCCGCGCTGATTCGCGCACTCGCCGACGGCACGATCGCCGGCGCCGGCCTCGACGTGTTCGCGAACGAACCGCACGTGCCGGCCGAGTTGCTCGAACTCGACCGTGTCGTCGTGCAACCGCACCGGGCGAGCGCGACCCGCGAAACGCGCGAAGAGATGGGCCGGATCGTGCTGGCCAACCTCGCCGCGTGCTTCGCGGGCCAGCGCCCGCCGACCAGCGTCACACGCTGATCACGGCACACCGCACGGCCGCCCCTCGTTACAACACCGGATGCCTCCGCATGACGGAGGCCAGGAGACACGCATGCCCAATCGAACCAGCGGCGCCGCCCTCGCCGCGTCACCCGCCGCCTCGCGCACGATCGGCCGCGTCCGTTATGCGGTCCTCGCGCTGATTTTCGCGGTCACCGTCATCAACTATGCGGACCGCGCGACGATGTCGATCGCCGGCACCGGCGTCGCGCACGACCTCGGGCTGACGCCCGTGCAGCTCGGCATCGTCTTTTCCGCGTTCGCGTGGGCCTATGCGATCGGGCAGATCCCGGGCGGCTGGCTGCTCGACCGCTTCGGCGCACGGCGCGTGTACGGCCTGAGCCTGCTGCTGTGGTCGGTCTTCACGATGCTGCAAGGCACGGTCGGCTGGCTCGCCGTGCAAGGCGCATCCGCCACGCTCGCGCTGTTCGTCATGCGCTTCATGCTCGGCCTCGTCGAATCGCCGGCGTTCCCGGCCAATTCGAGAATCGTCGCATGCTGGTTCCCGACCGCCGAACGCGGCACCGCGTCGGCCCTGTTCAATTCCGCGCAGTACATGGCCGTCGTGCTGTTCACGCCCGCGATGGCGTGGCTCACGCATGCGCTCGGCTGGGAGCACGTGTTCCTGTGGATGGGGCTGCTCGGCATCGCGCTCGCCGCGCTGTGGTTCGCGTGGTATCGCGAGCCGCACGGCCACCCGCGCGTGAGCGACGCGGAACGCGACTACCTGCGTGCGCACGGCGCGCTCGTCGATCTCGAAGCGAACCGCGTGCGCCAACAGCCACGCGTGTCGTGGCACGACGTGTCGCAACTGTTCCGCCACCGGAACCTGTGGGCGATCTACGTCGGCCAGTACTGCATCACGGCGCTCACCTACTTCTTCATCACGTGGTTCCCGATCTACCTGATCAAGGGGCGCGGGATGACGATCATGGAGGCCGGCTGGGTCGCCGCGCTGCCGGCGATCTGCGGCTTCACGGGCGGCGTGCTCGGCGGCGTGCTGTCGGACTGGCTGATCCGGCGCGGCATGCATCCGTCGAAGGCGCGCAAGACGCCGTTCGTCGTGGGGATGGCGATGGCGACGCTGCTCGTGCTGGCGAACGGCGCATCGTCGAATGCAGTCGTGATCGCGCTGATGACGATCGCGTTCTTCGGCAAGGGGCTCGCGGCAGTCGGCTGGGCCGTGCTCGCCGACACCGCGCCGGAAGGCATGGTCGGCCTGAGCGGCGGCGTGTTCAATGGCCTCGGCAACATCGCCGGGATCGTCACACCGCTCGTGATCGGCTATTTCGTCGCCAGCACCGGCTCGTTCGCCGGCGCATTGTGGTTCGTCGCCGCGCACGGGCTGCTCGGCATCGCCGCCTACGCGTGGCTCGCGGGACGCTTCGAGCGGATTCGCATCACGCCGCGCGCATGAACCGCGCCGCGGCCCGTGCGGTTCGCGCGGCGCACGCCCGCGCGGATCGTCACGCGCGCTTGCGGCCGCCCGGCGTCAGTTCGGTCGTCAGCCGGTCGAGTTCGCGCAGGTCGTTCTCCAGCGCGGGCGTGAGCGTCGTGCGCAGGTGGTCGAGGAACGTGCGGATCTTCGCGTCGAGATAGCGGCGCGTCGCGTAGACGGCATACACGCTCACCGTCTGCAGCCGGTACTCGGGCAGCACGCGGATCAGCCGCCCTTCGCGGATGTCGTCGAGCACCGTATACAGCGCGACGCACGCGATCCCGCGCCCGGCGCGCACCGCGACGCACAGCGCGTCCGGCACGTTGACCTGGAACGGCGCGGGCTGCAGTTCGTAGACCGCCTCCTCGCCATCGCTGCGCTCGAGCCGCCATTCGCTGGCCGGCGAGGCCGGCGTATCGAGGCGCAGGCACACGTGGTTCGGCAATTCGTCGGGCGATTGCGGCGTGCCGTGGCGCGCCAGGTATTCGCGCGACGCGACGAGCACGCTGCAGCTCGTGCCGCAGGTCTGCGCGACATAGCCCGAATCGGGCAGCTGCGACGCCGTCACGATCGACACGTCGTAGCCCTCCTCGACGAGATTCGGCATCCGCTGGGCGAGCGTCAGTTCGACCGACACGTCGGGGTTGTCCTCCTGGTAGCGGACGATCGACGACACGACATGACTCTGCCCGAGCCCCGTCATCGCATGGATGCGCATCTTGCCGCTCGGCCGCAGCAGCGCGTTGCGCGCCTCCGCGTTCGCGTAGTCGATTTCCGCGAGGATCGACTTTGCGCGCTCGAAATAGCGTTCGCCGCTTTCGGTGAGACCGAGGTGGCGCGTCGTGCGATGCAGCAGCCGCGTCTGTACGTGCGCTTCGAGGTTCGATACCGCGCGCGACACCTGCGCGGTGGTCGCGTCGATTTCCTTCGCGACCGCAGTAAAACTGCCGGCTTCGACAACGCGCACGAACAGGCGCATGTTTTCGAGCATGTCCATTGAATTGGCTTGGGGAGAGTCAGTGGGGAGGCGTCGGCAGCGCTCGCGTCAGGTGGAAAACGGAACGCAGCCGCGAACCACGTCAATTCGATCACCGTGCCGGGGGAAAGGCGGGAGAGCGGGCATCGCGTACGTGGGTTCTGGCATGACGGGGGATTCAGTGGCCCGAATTGTACGCCGCCGCAGACAAATTTGCGCGTTTGTCCGGCCTGCAAACTTTCATCGGATGAAAGCTTTTTGCAAGGCATGTCCGTCGCACGTATGCAACGGCTTGATGCAGCGCGACGATTTGTATCACAACGCGATATAATTCGCCGCTTGTCGCAGCGCGCATCCGCGCTGTCATCCTTACCGCTTACCGTCCATGTCGTCAGGCTCCCCTTCGTCGCGCCGCACGTTGCGGCAATGGCTGCACAGCTTCGTTCCCCATCCGATGTCGCTGGGCTGGCGTGAACGCCTGCGCTCGTGCACGGGCGCGCTCGTCGGCATCGCGACGGTCGGCGTGACGATGCGGCTGCTGCCGGGCGTGCCGGGCCTCGTGCCGCTGCTGGTCGCACCGATGGGGGCGTCGGCCGTGCTGCTGTTCGCGGTGCCGGCGAGCCCGCTCGCGCAGCCTTGGTCGATCATCGGCGGCAATCTCGTCGCGGCGACGGTCGGTGTCGCGTGCGCACAATGGATCGCCGATCCGATCACGGCCGCCGCGGTCGCGATCGCGTGCGCGATCGGCGGCATGTTCGTGCTGCGCTGCGTGCACCCGCCGTCGGGCGCCGTCGCGCTCACGGCCGTGGTCGGCGGCCCGGCGATCCATTCGCTCGGGTTCAGCTTCGTGCTGGAGCCGATCGCGCTGCAATCGGCCGTCCTGCTGTCGGCCGCGCTCGCCTATCACGCGCTGACCGGGCACCGCTACCCGCACGGCGGCGTGCGCCCCGAAGCGAAACCGCAGGCAGGCGGCGCCGCACCGGCGCGCGGCGGCTTCACGCGCGGCGACCTCGATGCGGTGCTGAAGCGTCGCGGCGAATGGCTCGACGTCGATCCGGACGATCTCGAAGCGCTGCTGCGCGAAACCGAGATGCAAGCCTATACGCGCACGTTCGGCCAGCTGTCGTGCGCCGACCTGATGACGAAGAACGCGATCGAAGTCGCGCCGTCGACGTCGGTGACGGCCGCGCTCACGCTGCTCGACCGCCACCGTGTGAAGGCGCTGCCGGTCGTCGACGGCGAAGGCCGCCTGACCGGCATCGTCACGCGTGCGGACCTCACGCGCCAACTGCGCCGTCCGACCCCGCTGTGGCAACGCCTGTCGGCGCGGCTGCCGCAATCGTTCGGCGGCCAGCCGGCGAGCGTCGCCACCGTGATGACGCGCGACGTCGCGTGCGTGCCGGAGACGATGCCGATCACCGCGCTCGTGCCGCTGTTTACGCATTCGGGCCACCACCATATTCCGGTCGTCGATGCATCGCGCCGGCTCGTCGGAATCATTACCCAGACGGATCTCGTCACGGGCCTTTATCGGCAGACGCAAATGCGCGAGGCCGCGTAGCGCATGCAGCGCACGTAACGCATCTAACGGCCGGCACAACGCGGAATGCCTTCCATTCGCCCCCACTCGGCCATTTATATCATGTTGTGATATATTAATCGCTACCGAAACCGACTGTCCGACCGCCCCGATGAACGATACCCGACGCGCGCTGGCGAAAAGCGATTTCCAGCAACTGTCCGAGTTCCGCTACCAGATGCGCCGCTTCGAGCGCTTCTCCGAACGCGCCGCGCAAAGCGAAGGCGTGACGCCGCTGCAATACCTGCTGCTGCTGCACATCAAGGGCTATCCGCATCGCGAATGGGCGACCATCGGCGAACTCGCGGAACGCCTGCAGGCGCAGCATCACGGCGTCGTCGCGCTGGTCACGCGCTGCGAAGCGCTCGGCCTCGTGAAGCGCAAGACGAGCGAAGCGGATCGCCGCCAGGTCGAGGTCCACCTCGAGCCAGCCGGCGAGACGCTGCTCGCGCGTCTCGCGGCCATGCACCGCGCCGAGCTAAGATCGCTCAAGGACGCGTTCCAGGTTCCCCAGATCGATTACTGACCCCTGCTCTGTCCACTCCGATGAACGCACCACACAAACGCGATTTCGCGACCAACGACCGCCTGCCCAGGATCGCGTTGCTCGCCGCCGGGATCGGCCTGCTCAGCACGCTGGCCGCATTCGTGCTGTTGAGCCTGATCCACCTGTTCACGAACCTGTTCTTCTACCAGCAGTTCTCGTTCGCCGACCGATCGCCGGCGAACAGCACGCTGGGCGCATGGGTGATCATCGTGCCGGTGATCGGCGGGTTGATCGTGGGGTTGATGGCGCGCTTCGGTTCGGAAAAGATCCGCGGCCACGGCATTCCCGAAGCGATCGAGGCGATCCTGTTCGGCAAGAGCCGCATGTCGCCGAAGGTCGCGATCCTCAAGCCGCTGTCGTCCGGCGTCGTGATCGGCAGCGGCGGCCCGTTCGGCGCAGAAGGCCCGATCATCATGACGGGCGGCGCGCTTGGCTCGCTGATCGCGCAGTGCGTGCACGTCACCGCCGCCGAGCGCAAGACGCTGCTCGTCGCCGGTGCGGCCGCCGGCATGACGGCCGTGTTCGGCACGCCGGTCGCCGCCGTGCTGCTCGCGGTCGAACTGCTGCTGTTCGAATGGCGCCCGCGCAGTTTCCTGCCGGTCGCGCTCGCCTGCGCGGTGGCCGGTTTTGCCCGCGCCGTGTTCTTCGGCGTCGATCCGCTGTTTCCGCTGACCACCGCCGCACCGACGCCCGTCGCGCTGCTGTCGTGCATCGTCGCGGGCCTGCTGTCGGGCATGCTCGCGTGCGGCCTGTCGGCGGCGCTGTATCGTGTGGAGGACACCTTCGCGAAGCTGCCGGTGCACTGGATGTGGTGGCCCGCGCTCGGCGCGGTCGTGATCGGCATCGGCGGCTGGCTCGAACCGCGCGCGCTCGGTGTCGGCTATGACGTGATCGGCGATCTGCTGCATCAGCACATCGCATTGAAGATCGCGCTCGCGCTGCTGATCGTGAAGGCCGTGATGTGGGTGATCGCGCTCGGCTCGGGCACGTCGGGCGGCGTGCTCGCCCCGCTGCTGATGCTCGGCGCCGGCCTCGGCACCGTGCTGTCGCCGGTGCTGCCGGGGGGCGACCCGGCGCTGTGGCCGCTGGTCTGCATGGCCGCGACGCTCGGCGCGACACTTGGCGCCCCGCTGACCGCGATCGTGTTCGCGTTCGGCCTCACTCACGACGCGAACGCACTGCTGCCGCTGCTCGCGGCGACGCTCGTCGCGCACGGCTTCGCGACCATCGTGATGAAGCGCTCGATCATGACGGAAAAGATCGCACGTCGCGGCTATCACATCTATCGCGAATACGGCGTCGATCCGCTCGAGCGGCACGACATCGGCGAAGTGATGACGTCGGCCGACCGGCTCGTCGCGATCGACGGCGCAGCGACGCTCGATGCCGTCGAGTCGCAGTACTTCGGCGCGAAGCAGACGCACCGCGCGTACCCGGTCGTGCAGAACGGCCGCCTGCTCGGTCTCGTCGATCGCGCGACGCTCGACGCGCAGCGCGCACGGGCCGCGGCCGACACGCCGATCGCGGGCGCATTCGCCGACCGCGCGCCTACGGTCGCGCAGGCGCACGAAACGTGCCGCGTCGTCGCGTCGCGACTCGCGATGCTCGGCCTCGAACGTCTGCCGGTTGTCGACGACGAGCAATCGATGCGCATCACGGGCATCGTGTCGCGCAGCGACCTGATCAAACCCGCACTCCAGCACTTCGACGACGAACAGAAGCGCGAACGCTTCCGCCCGATCGTCCCGGCCAACCTGCGCGACATCGGCACGCGCAAGGCCGGCTGACCCACTGCACTGCGCGGCCCCCTCGCCGCGTACGCTCCGCTCGCATCACCGCTTGCGCTCGCGATGCGGCACGCCTCTCGCGTGCCGCATCGCATTCCGCCGCTTCCCGTGTTTAAAGTTGGTTAACAATTCGACGGGCGAAAGTTTGTCATCATGGTGCTCATGCGACGGGGCCATCCATCCAGCCATTCCACTTCGCGATCCAATAAAGAGTCACGGCACGGCATGAAGACATATGCCGTTCGCCGCGACCGTCACGTCACCATACGACCGGGCAGCGCGCCGACCACGCAGCGCATGACGTCGTGCCGCACACGATGCATGCCGCGCCGCAGCAACGTGCAAAGCATCGGAGCCGCCATTTGGCAAGCGCGTTAACATCTTGTTTCGGAATAGCCGGAACCGTGCTCGCCCGATGCGATCTCACTGTTACGCAGTCCTGCTGCGCATCCCACTCAATCAATCACGACTCGAGGGAGATAACGTGAACGCGAAATACTTACCGCTCATCGCATTGACCGTGGCATTTTCTGCTCATGCAGCCGATTCTGCCCTGCAAAACGTGGGACAAAGCCAGAAACCCGCCGACCAGGTCGCGCAGTGCATCGCCAAGACCTGGGCCGACAAGTCACAGCAACAAGTGACGTCGCAGTATGAACTCGCGAACGGCCTCGCCATGGCCGTGTATGCGCCGGGCCAGCAGCCGCCGAATGGCGCCGCGGCCGTCGTGCGCCCGGCCAACGCCGCCAATGCGAAGACCTGGGTAGGTTTCCGCGGTGGCGATGCATCGTCGGCCGGCGACATCAACGCCTGCCTGTAACGAGAACAGGCGCTTCGGATGGCCTTGGCGCCATCCGCTTGCGACAAGCCCCGCTTCGGCGGGGCTTTTCTTTTGCAGCGCGGCGGCGTGTTACAGGTAGCTGCAGACGTAATCGAGCGTCTCGAGCACTTCGATGTCGAAGCGGCTCTTGCCCGGCACCGAGAACGATTCGCCCGCGCCGTAGGTCTGCCATTCGCTGCTGCCGTCGAGCTTCACGCGGCACTTGCCGGCCTGCACTTCCATCAATTCGGGGGCGTCCGTGCCGAAGTTGAGCGCGCACGGCAGGATCACGCCGAGCGTCTTGCGCGTGCCGTCCGGGAAGAGCACGGTATGCGACACGCACTTGCCGTCGAAATAGACGTTCGCGCGCTTGACGATCGATACGTTGTCGAATTGGGTTGCACTGGTCATGAAATGCCTCTGATTGCTGGATGCCGGATGGCGATGTTGTTGGAGGCCGGCCGGAGCGGCGGGCCGGCCGCTATGATACCGGCTCGCGCGGCATGCGCCGGAACGGCGTGCCCGCTGCGCAAGCCACGTGCCCGTCAGACAACGGCAACGCCGCACGGATAATCGTCAGGATGACGATGTATTGAAGATCGCCGACCGCGAGCGCCGGTTCACCGCAACCCCTTGCGCCGCGCGGAATCACGCAGGCAGTCGAGCAGCATCGCCGCTGCCGGTGTCAGCGGGCTGTCGCGACGCGTGATGACCTGCACCGAGACGCCCGGCAGGCGCTCGCGGATTGGCAACACCGCGAGCTGGTCGCGCGCCCATTCGGCCTGCAGCAATTGCTCGGGCATCGACGCGATCAGGTCGCATTCCATCATCAGACTGCGCGCGAGCCCGAAGCTCGGGCACTCGACGACACGCGCCGGCACCGGTAGCCCGTAGGCGACGAACGAATTGAACAGCACCTGCGTCGAGCTTTCCGGCGACGGGTTCATCAGCCAGTCGGCTTCGACGAGCTCGGCGAGCGACGTGGCCGACGCGAGCGGATGCCCCTTGCGGGCGACGATCAGCGACCGGCTCGCATACAGCTCCGCGTGATCGAATTCGGCCGCCAGCAGTTCGGGCACGACGACGGCCACCGCGAAATCGAGCGAACCGTCGTGCAGGCGCGGCAGCGCGACGCCCGGAAACCCCTCCATCAGGTTGACGCGCGCCACCGGGAAGCGGCGCCGGAATGCGCGAAACGCGTCGGGCAGGATCGTCACCGCGGCGGCCGGCGTGATCGCCGCCGCGACGGAGCCCGTCATCGCGCCCTGCGCCTGCTCGATGTCGTCGCGGGCGCGCTGCATTTCGGCGACGATCAGCCGCGCGCGCACCTGCAACTGCTGGCCGAACGCGGTGAGCTGCACGCCGCGCGCGGTGCGCACGACGAGCGATACGCCGAGCGCGATCTCCAGTTCCTTGACCGCCTTCGTCAGCGCCGCCGGCGACACGTTCAGGCGCCGCGCGGCCGCGCGAATGCTCCCCTCTTCCGCGACGGTGACGAACGCTTTCAGCTGATGGTATTTCATGGCGGCGACGCGTGATCCGTGGAAACCCCGTGCTGCGCGGCACACGCCGGCTCAGGGTATTCCCGAGCGGCAACCGGTGGTGAGCACCAAAGCAATTTATCAGCTTCTGGTACACAAAAGAAATTTATATGCTTGCTCGTCATATGTGCGTCAAACGCCCACCTGCCCCACAGGAGATACCATGCTGCAAGCCGTGAACCCCGTCATCCCCGGTATCGCCGCGATCGCACCCGAGCTGGTCGAAGTGCGCCGCCGCATCCACGCTCATCCCGAGCTCGCGTTCGAGGAAACGCTCACGAGCGATCTCGTCGCCGAGCTGCTCGCCGGCTGGGGTTATGAAGTGCATCGCGGCATCGGCAAGACGGGTGTGGTCGGCGTGCTGCGCGAAGGGCAAGGCACGCGCACGGTCGGGCTGCGCGCCGACATGGACGCGCTGCCGCTCGCGGAAACCACGGGCCTGCCGTACGCGAGCCGCCACGCGAACAAGATGCATGCGTGCGGCCACGACGGCCACACCGCGATGCTGCTGTGCGCGGCGCGCCACCTCGCAGCCACGCGCCAGTTCTCCGGCACGCTGAACCTGATCTTCCAGCCGGCCGAGGAAAACTTCGGCGGCGCGAAGGCGATGATGGACGACGGCCTGTTCGACCGCTTCCCGTGCGATGCGATCTTCGCAATCCACAACATGCCGGGCCGCGCGGCCGGTGACATGGCCTTCCGCACCGGCGCCGCGATGGCGTCGGCCGACCGCGTGACGATCACGCTGCGCGGGGTCGGCGGCCACGGCGCGATGCCGCATTTCGCGCGCGATCCGATGTCGGCCGCGGGCAGCATCATGGTCGCGCTGCAGACGATCGTCGCACGCGAGGTCGACGCGCAGCATGCGGCCGTGATCACGGTCGGCAGCGTGCAGGCCGGCGAGACGTTCAACATCATTCCCGAAACCGTCACGATGAAACTGTCGGTGCGCGCGCTGAACGCCGACGTGCGCGCGCTGCTCGCGCGCCGCATCGAAGCGCTCGCGAAAGGCCAGGCGGAAAGCTTCGGCGTCACGGCGGAAGTCGACTACGACTACGGCTACCCGGTGCTCGTCAATCACGCGGAACCGACCGCGTTCGCGGCCGACATCGCGCGCCAGATGCTCGGCGCCGAACGCGTCGAAACCGACGCCGCGCCGTTGATGGGCAGCGAGGATTTCGCGTTCATGCTCGAAGCGCGCCCCGGCTGCTACGCGTTCATCGGCAACGGGATCGGCAGCAAGGGCGGCTGCATGGTGCACAACCCCGGCTACGACTTCAACGACGACATCCTCGCGATCGGCGCGAGCTACTGGGTTCGCATCGCCGAAGCCTGGCTCGCCGCCTGACGGCCCTTTACCCCATCGTTTCGCGCCCAACCGGGGAGCCCCACATGGAAACGTCCGCCCTTTCGTTCGCCGGCACGCCGGTCGATGCACGCGCCGCCGCGAAGAAACGCCGGCTGATCGCGGCCGCCGCCGTCGGCAACGCGCTCGAGTTCTACGACTTCACGGTCTACAGCTTCTTCGCGATCCTGATCGGCAAGCTGTTCTTTCCCGTGCATTCGCCGTTCGGGCAACTGATGCTCGCGGTGGCGAGCTTCGGCGTCGGCTTCGTCACGCGCCCGCTCGGCGGGCTCGTGATCGGCATGTATGCCGACCGCGCCGGCCGCAAGAAGGCGATGATCCTCACGCTGCTGCTGATGGCGCTCGGCACCGCGACGATCGCGGTCGCGCCGACCTTCGCGCAGATCGGGCTCGCCGCACCGCTGCTGCTCGTGCTCGCGCGCCTGCTGCAGGGATTCGCGTCGGGCGGCGAAGTCGGCGCGTCGACGACGCTGCTGCTCGAACAGGCGCCGCAGCATCGTCGCGGCTTCTACGCGTCGTTCCAGTTCTCGAGCCAGGGGCTCGCCGCGCTCGCCGGCGCGCTGACCGGCGTCGCGCTGACGTCGACGCTGAATGCCGCGCAGCTCGAAAGCTGGGGCTGGCGCGTGCCGTTCATCATCGGCACGCTGTTCGTGCCGCTCGGCTACTGGCTGCGCCGCACCGTCGAGGAAGTGCCGGCCGCCGCGCCTGCCGCCGCACACGACGAGCCGGTCGCGTCGCTGCCGCTCGCCGACGTGCTGCGCCATCACGGCAAGGCCGTGTTCGCAGGCCTCGGCGTGACGATCGGCGGCACGTCGATCCACTACATCATCGTGTTCTACATGGCGATCTACGGCGTGCAGGTGCTGCACCTGCCGACGTGGCTGTCGATGACGGCCGGCAGCGTCGCGGGCGCGATCCTGATGCTCGTGACGCCGATCGGCGGCCACCTGTCCGACGTCTACGGACGCAACCGGATCGTCTGGTGGACGCGGATCGTGCTGATGGCCGCGATCTACCCGGCGTTCATCGCACTGAACCGCTGGCCGGGCGCCGCATCGCTGCTGTCGATCATCGCCGCGCTGTCGATCGTGCATGCGATCAACATCGGCGCGACGGGCGCGATGCTCGGCGAACTGTTCCCGCGTGCGGTGCGCGCGACCGGCGGTGCGCTCGTGTACAGCGTCGGCGTCGCGATCTTCGGCGGCTTCGCGCAATTCTTCGTCACGTGGCTGATCGCGGCGACCGGGAATCCGAATGCGCCTGCGTGGTATGCGATCGGCTGCGGCGCGATGACGCTGCTTGCTGTCCGCTGCATGGATGAAAAGGCCGGGAAGGCACTCGACTGACTGGTGGCCGATGCGCGATGCAGGATTGACGTGGCGCGCGTGCATCGTGCATGATCGCTCCATGCGCCACATCACGACCACCCCCTCGACCACGACGCGCACGACCGCCTTCGGCGGGCTCGTGCGGCGAGTGCGCGCAAGGTCGTAGCGCCATCCCTCACAGGCCCCGCCGGTTCCGGACGGGGTCTTGTCGTTTCTCCGTCCGTATCGGTCACTCAGGAGAAACGCAATGCCAGAAGTCTGTTCCCCGAAACGCGCACTGCTCGTCATCGACATGCAGGTCGGCCTGTTTCATGGCCCCGAGCGTCCGTACGACGGCGAACGCGTGCTCGCGAACATCAACCGGTTGATCGGTCGCGCGCATGAAGCCGATGCACCGGTGTTCGCCGTGCGCCACACCGGGCCTGTCGGTTCGCCGATTGCGCCCGGTTCCCCGCTGACCGCGCTGGTGCCGGAACTCGCGATCGATATGAAGCGTGACATCGTGTTCGACAAGGCGCAGTCGAGCAGCTTCGCCGGTACGCGGCTCGCCGAATGGCTGCGCGAAGCCGGCATCGGCGAGATCGTCATCGCGGGAATGAAGACCCAGTACTGCGTCGATACGGCCTGCCGTGCGGCCGCCGATCACGGCTTTCGTGCGGTGCTCGTGACCGATGCGCACACCTGCATGGACATGCCGGAGCTGCCGGCCGAGCGGATCGTCGCGCATCACAACACGACGCTTGGTGGGCCGTTCGCGACGCTCACCACGACCGACGCGTGCGCGTTCTGATCGACACCGTTCACACACTCTAAACACAACAACGCACGGGCAGCCACCGCCCGTGCGTTGCGTACCGGTCGCGTAACCGCCTGCTCAGAACGTATGCATCATCCCCACATACGCCCCCGTCTGCGACTCGCCCGTCATCGGACTCGTCCCGGACGTCGCATCGCGCGGCGTCGCGAGCAGCGAGAAGTTCGAATTGCCGCCGTTTCGCACATAAGCGACCGTGCCATACAGGAACGTGCGCTTCGACAGGTTGTACGTGGTCCCTAACACATACATCATCGCGTGCCCCGACGGATCGTGTGACGCATCGCCGCCGCCATCGCCCACCTTCACGTAGTACCCGCCACCCGTCACCGCCCACTGCGGCGTCGCGGTGTAAGTCGCACCGAGCCAGTAGTGATCGGCCCGATCGGCGACACCGGCCGGGCTGTCCGGCGCCTGGTAATGCGTATACGCGCCCTGGATCTTGAACTTCGACACCTTCACGTTCGCACCGACGAAATACTCGCGCGACGCGGTGAAGATATTGCTGAACTTGCCGTTGTTGTCGCGCAGTTCGTCGTAGATGCCGCGCACGTCGAGCAACGGCGAGTGGTACGAGATCATGATCCCGTCCGAGCGGCCGAAATCGTCGGCCGCACCGTAGTTGAAGCCGCGCGACTGGTTGCCGAACGCGTATTGCGCCTGCACGTCGAAGCCGCCGATCACCGGGCTGTGATATTCGATGTTGTTGCTGGTCTGCTGCCAGTTGCGGCCGCGCACGAGCGAGGCCGACGAAAACGCCTGCTGCACGAACGGGTCGAATTCCCACACGCCGTCGCTGTCGATGAACAGGTTGCGGCCGGCCTGCAGCTGGCCCCACGTGTTGCTCTTCAGCCCGACGTACGCGCGCCGCGACCACATGCGGCCGCCGCCGGTCTGGCCGTTCATCACCTGGAACGCGGTTTCGAGGTTGAAGACCGTCGACAGCCCGCCGCCGAGATCCTCGATGCCCTTCAGCCCGAACATGCTGGTGCCCCAGTCGCCGCTTTCGGCGCTCCAGCGGGTTCCGCTGCCGCCGTTCGGCTTCGCGATGTGGTTCAGGTATTCGATGCCGCCGTCGACGCGGCCGTACAGCGTCACGCTCGTCTGTGCGAAAGCGGCCGCCGGTGTGGCAGCCGCGATCAGCCATGCGAAATGTTTGAGTCGCAAAATGATGCCCCCTCGGAGTCTCGACCTTCCAGCGCGTGCCCCATGCGCGCGCCCCGGGTCCGTTTATCCGCGATCGATCGAAAAACGACCGGGGCCCGCCGCGCAAAGCGCGAGCAGGCCGCCGGCGATCGCGATGTTCTTGTAGAAATGAATCATGTTGTTGATCTGCTCGCCGCCCGTCATCGTCCAGTAGTGGTGACCGATGATGCCGGTGCCGATCGTATAGAGCGCCAGCAGCAGCGCGAGCGCCCGCGTCTGGAAACCGACCAGGATCGCGATCCCGACGAACAGCTCCATCACGACGGAAATCGCGGCGGAGATGATCGGCGCGGGCGCGCCTTCGGAACCCATGAACGCGATGGTCCCGGGGAAGTCGACGATCTTCTTCCAGCCGAACATGACGAACAGGATCACGAGCAGGATCCGGGCAAGCAGCAGCAGCACATCGCGCTGGGACGCGAGAAACGGTTGATTCGGTGTCATGGTGTCGATCAACGAAAGCGATGCGCACGGCGAAAACACGCCCGGCGCACCGGATTGCGAATGAACCAGGACGGGCGGCCGCCTGCGCCGCCCGCCCCGCTCTGCAACAACCGGCATCGGGCAACGACCCGATGTGCTGTGCTCCTCCTCTTGTCAGTTATCGCCCTGCTTCGTCGCGCGCCGCCTCAACGCAGCTTCGCGACGTCCTGCTCGGTCACCTTCGCGGCCGGATTGCCGAACTGCCCGGTCAGGTAGTTAGTCAGCGCGGCGATCTGCGCATCCGACAGCTCGTGGCGGAACGCCGGCATCCCGACGTCCTCGCTGCCGGCCTTGCGCTGCACGCCGTTCAGGATCACCTGCACGAGGTTGGTCGGATTCGATGCGCCGACCGTCGAGTTGTGGAACAGCGGCGGGTAATAGCCGTCCGGCGTGCCCTTGCCCTGCATCTGGTGACAGGTCGCGCAGTTGCCGAGATAGAGCCGGGCCGGATCGATGCCCGACGACGCGAGCGCGACGCCGCGCAGCGTCAGGCCGTCCTCGGCCGGCTTGCCCCACGACGCGCGCGACTGCTTCGCATCGCCGCTGGCGACGGCCGGCACCGTGCGAATGTACGTCGAGATCGCGCCGATGTCGGCTTCCGTCATCTTCGAGAAGCTGTGCTCGATCGCCTCGGCCATCGGGCCGGCCGCCTGCGCGAGGCCCGGCACGCTGCCGGTGCGCAGGTACTGGACGAGCTGCTGCTGCGTCCACCCGCCGATCCCCGCATTGGCGTCGGACGTGATGTTGTAGCCGTCCCAGCCCGCGAGCACCGAGCCCGACAGGAAGCTGCCGCCCGTTTCGTCGAGCGACTTCTCCTGCATCGCGATGCCGCGCGGCGTGTGGCACGTGCTGCAGTGCGCAAGGCCCTGCACGAGATACGCGCCGCGGTTCCACTCGGCGCTCTGCGCCGGCTTCGGCTGGTAGACCCCGTCCTTCAGGAACAGCCAGTTCCAGATCTTCAGCGGCCAGCGCATGCTCAGCAGCGCGGGGATCTCGTTCTTCGGCGGCGCCTGCTTGACCGGCTCGACGCCGTGCATGAAGTACGCGTACAGCGCCTGCACGTCGTCGTCGTTGATCTTCGCGTACGACACATACGGCATCGCCGGATACAGGTTGTCGCCGTTCTTCGACACCCCGTGGCGCACCGCGCGCTCGAAGTCCTCGGCGGACCAGTTGCCGATGCCCGTCTCGGGATCGGGCGTGATGTTGCTCGTGTAGATCTTGCCGAGCATCGGGACCGGCATGCCGAGACCGCCCGCGAACGGCTTGCCGCCCTTCGCGGTGTGGCACGCCATGCAGTCGCCCGCGACCGCGAGATATTCGCCGCGCTTGACCAGCGCCGGATCGGCCGCATCGGCCGCGCGTACGAGACCCGGCAGCGCGAGGCAGCCGGCGAGGAGGAAGGTGAGAGTAGATTTCCGCACGGTCAGACTTCCTTCTTCAGCGTGTCCGACATCCGCAGCGCAAGCGCGGCGATCGTCAGCGTCACGTTCACCGTACCGACGGTCGGCATCGTCGAGCTGCTCGAGATGAACAGGTTCGGATGGTCGAACGTGCGGCAGTCCTTGTCGACGACCGAGTCGCGTGCATCCGCGCCCATGATCGTCGCGCCCGTGATGTGGTTGTTCGGCGCGAACTCGTCGTTGAAGACGACTTCGGTGCCGCCCAGCACCTTCGCGGCCGTCGCGTAGACCTCGCGCGTGTGCACGGCGCCGCGCTTCACGTAGTCGTCGATCGCATACGTGATCTCGGGGCGCGGGATGCCGACGGCGTCGGTGGCCGTCTTGCTCGGCACGATGCGGTTCTCGGGTTGCGGCAGGATTTCGTGGAAGCAGTCGAACTGCACGTAGCGCGCGGAACGGTCGCGGATCTGCGCGTCGAGCTCCTCGGGCTTCATCAGCTTGCCGGCCTTGAAGATCTTCTGCGTTTCCTGGTTGATACGCGACATGTTCGACAGGTGGATCTTCTTCGCGGCTTCGGTCGCGCGGAACGGGCCGTCGCGGAAACCGATCAGCAACGTCATCTCCTGCGGGCCGCGGCCCGGCCACAGCTTCTCGTTCGCGTAGAACGACACGCCGGTGCCCGGGTGGTCCATCAGGTTGCGGCCGACCATGTCCGAGCTGTTCGCGACACCGTTCGGGAAATCGCGGTTCGCGGACATCAGCAGGATCTTCGGCGTCTCGATGCCGTTCGCGGCGATCACGAAGTACTTGCCTTCGACGCGATGGTCGGCGCCCGTCTTGTCCTTGTAGACCGCGGCGGTGATGCGCTTGTCCGGCCCGGTCTCGAGCTTGTAGACGACCGCGCTGTCGATCAGCTTCGCGCCGGCCTGCTCGGCCTTCTCGACGTGCACGATGCCGTTGTACATCGCGCCGATCGGGCAGATCGGCATGCAGTTGTTGTTCCCGCAACACGTCGGCCGGCCGTCGTACGGGCGGCTGTTGCGCGCGACCGGCTCGGTCACCACGTGGAACTTCGGGTCATAGCCGTTGAGCGCGCTCTTGATCGTGTGCTCGTTGAACGACAACGGCAGCGGCGGCATCGGGTACGGCTGCTTGCGCGGCGAGTACAGGTCTTCCTCGGGGCCCGGGCCCCACACGCCGAGTTCCTCTTCGGCGCGCTGGTAGTAATGCTCGATGTCGTCGTACTGGATCGGCCAGTCGCGGCCGACGCCGTACACGGTCTTCATCTTGAAGTCGTTCGGGATGAAGCGCCACGCCGACGCGGCCCAGTGCCACGTCGTGCCGCCTACCGCGCGGATGTACTGCGAGTTGAACTTGTGCTCGCCCTTCAGGATCAGGTAGTCGTTCGGCGGGCCGTATTCCGGATGCGGCGCCCACGCGCTCGACGGGTACGGCGCCATGAAATCGGTCTTGTCGACCTGGTTGCGGAAGCGCTCGACGATTTCCCAGCGCGGCATGCGCGGGCCGGCTTCCAGCAGGATCACGGACTTGCCCGCCATCGCGAGCTGGTGCGCGACGATCGCGCCTGCGACACCCGACCCGACGACGACGACGTCTGCCTTTTGCGTATCGGTATCGGCCATCAGGCTTGCCTCTCGATCGGTTTTTCGGCCCAGAAGCCGGGTTTGTTGGGGCAATACGACGGGATCACGAGCGTATCGGATACGACGCTGAACATTAATGCTTCTTCGTAGGTAATCACGACGTTATCGACGATGCCGAGATACCACGCTTCAAGAATCTTCAGCGCGAGTGCTTCCTGGTCGGGATTCAGCGAACCGGACGCGAGTGCGCCGGCGAGTTGAGGCAGGCTGTCGGCCGTCTTGAACGAACCCTTCTGCAACGCCTGCAGGAAGCGCTGGCCGAGCACGCGGCTCAATCCCTTCTTGCCTGTCACTGCTTCGGAGAGCGTCATGAACGTATCGAGCGGCGCGGTGCCGGGATCGTCGGCCAGGGCCCGCAACGCCAGCGAGCCCGTGAGGCCCGCCGCCGTCAGCGCCAGTGCGCCCTGCAGCCATTGACGCCGTGTGATGCCTGTTACGGCTGCGTCGCCCGAGCGACGCGAGTGGGGAGTGTTGTCGTTGTGCATGTTTCCTTCTCTCGAACACCGGATTCGGGAAAACCACGCTTGATATTTCTCAAACATTGGCGCGGACCTGAAATGTACGCGCACAAATCGGATCGAACAATCTTTTTATAGTCCATTAAATGTTCCGCAATCCGAGACAATCGACATTTCGCTGCATTTTTGTGTCGTTGACGCGACAAATCTGCGGCACGCACCTCAGTGTCGCACGCCGACGACACACTGTGCAGTGCGATGCGCGCGCAGGTCGGTCGGTTAGAATCCCGTGCAATCAAACAGAAAGCTTCCCTCCAAGGGCAACGAGCGATGAAGCAGCACGACAAACAGAACAAAGCAAAACGAACCAACCACACCACCCGGCTGCTCTGGCGCATCGGCGCCGTCGCGGCGCTCGGCGGCGCCACGGCGCTGTCGCTGCATGCGGGCGCGGCGCGCACGGTGAGCGTGTCGCCGCAAGGCACCGTCACCGAGGTCCGGCAAACCGTCGTCAAGTTCGACGAACCGATGGTCGCGTTCGGCTCGGCCTCCGCGCCGAATCCGGCACGCGTGACCTGCAACGACTCCACGGCCGCGCGCGGCCAGGGCCACTGGCTCGACGACAAGACCTGGGTTTACGATTTCGAAAACGACCTGCCGCCCGGCGTGCGCTGCTCGGTCGCGCTCAACGACACGTTGCGCTCGGTCGCCGGCAACGCGGCCAGCGGCCCGCGCCGCTTCACGTTCCAGACGGGCGGCCCGTTCCCGGTGAACGTCCGCCCCGGCTCGCGCGAGATCGAGGAGCGGCAGATGTTCGTGCTGAAGCTGAACGGCCCGGCCGAACCGCGCTCGGCGCTCGCGAACATCTGGTGCGAAGCGGCCGGCATCGGCAACCGCATTCCCGTCACGGCCGCCGACGACGATGCGCGCAACGCGCTGCTCGATCACTTCGGCCTGAAGAAGGATGCCGCGCGCGTGCTGACGCTGTCGTGCGCCCAGGCGCTGCCGGCGAGCGCGAAGATGCAGCTCGTGTACGGCAAGGGCGTCACGAGCCCGAGCGGGATCCCGAACGAAACGGAGCGCCGCTTCGATTTCACCGTGCGGGCCCCGTTCGCCGCGAGCTTCTCGTGCGAACGCGAGAACGCGAAGGCGCCCTGCACTCCGCTGCGCCCGCTCACGCTGTCGTTCAACGCGCCAATCTCGCGCAAGCACGCCGAGGCGATCAAGCTGCGCGGCCCTGACGGAACGCTCGCGCCGACCTTCGCGGCCGACGACAAGAGCGAGGAAGTCACCACCGTCACGTTCAACCCGCCGCTGCCCGAACAGGCCGGCCTGACGATCGAACTGCCGTCTGGCCTGCGCGACGTGACCGATCGACCGCTGTCGAACGCCGACCTGTTCCCGCTCGCGACGCGCACCGCGCCGATGCCGCCGCTCGCGAAATTCTCGTCGGGCACCTTCGGGATCGTCGAGCGCTTCGCCGAACCCGATTCGCCCGCGCTCGTGCCCGTCACGCTGCGCAACGTCGAGGCCGACCTGCATATCGACGGCCTCAACACCCAGGGCGCGCAGTTCTCGAACCTGAAGGTCGACGACGACACCGCGATCCGCCAGTGGATGCGCACGGTCGACCGCTTCGACAACTGGTCGATGACGGCCGGCTCGATCGACCGCCAGATTCCCGGCCTGCTCGAACGCAAGGGCCAGCATCCCGTGTACGTGCCGCGCGAAGCCGGCGAAAAGGCGCCCGCGCCGAAGGATCGCCGCATCGACGTGCGTTCGCTGACACTGCTCAAGGGCCAGCCCGGCGTGCAGGCGCTGACGCTGCCGAAGGCGGACCCGAAGGCGCTGCGCCCGTTCGAGGTCGTCGGCGTGCCGATCGACAAGCCCGGCTTCTACGTGCTCGAACTCGCGTCGCCCGCGCTCGGCCGCTCGCTGCTCGCGAAGCCGTCGAGCATGTACGTGCGCACCACGGTGCTCGTCACCAACCTCGGCGTGCACCTGAAACAGGGCCGCGAAAACAACCTCGTGTGGGTCACGACGCTCGACAAGGGCAAGCCCGTGCCGAACGCGCAGATCCGCGTGTCGGACTGCAACGGCGACGAGATCGCGTCCGGCAAGACCGATGCGCAGGGCCTGCTGAAGATCGACGGCGCGTTCGAGTCGAAGCGCGCCTGCAGCTCGTCCGACTCGGAGCAACGCTTCGACGACTACTTCGTGTCGGCCCGCGTGAACGATCCGAAGACGGGCCCCGACATGGCGTTCGTCAGCTCCGGCTGGAACCGCGGAATCGAATCGTGGCGCTTCAACGTGCCGACCGACACGGACAGCGCACGCACCGTGCGCGCGCATACGGTCTTCGACCGCACGCTGCTGCGCGCCGGCGAAACCGTGTCGATGAAGCATTTCATCCGCGCCGAGACGCTGCAGAGCCTCGCGTTCCCGTCGCAATACCCGACGCGCGTGACGATCCGCCATCTCGGCACGGGCCAGACCTACAAGCTGCCGCTCACGTGGGCCGCCGATCACAGCGCGGACACGCAGTTCACGCTGCCGGCCGCCGCGAAGCTCGGCGAATACAGCGTCGAACTCGAAGGCGGCCCGGAAGACGCGCCGACCGCCACCTATTACAGCGGCAGCTTCCGCGTCGAGGCGTTCCGCCTGCCGGTGCTGAAGGGGTCGATCGGCGCGCGCGACGCGCAGAAGAGCCCGCTCGTCGCCGTGAAGGAAGCGCCGCTCGCGGTGCAGATCGACTACGTGTCGGGGGGCGGCGCATCGAACCTGCCGGTGCAGGTATCGGCGCTGATGAAGTGGGCGTCGCCGCCGTTCGCCGATCGCTTCGAGGATTTCAGCTTCACGCCGTATCGCCCCGAAGCGGGCGACGGCAATGCCGACGACGATTCGCAGGACGGCGACAACGCATCGACGTCGAACAACGATCCCGACGCGACGAAGCTGATCGCCGACAAGCTGCCGCTGACGCTCGACCGCAACGGCGCGGGCTCGGTCACGCTCAAGGGCCTGCCCGACGTCGACGCACCGAAGCGCATCGCGCTCGAAGCGACGTTCGCCGACCCGAACGGCGAAGTGCAGACGATTCGCGGCGACACGATCCTGTGGCCGGCCGCGGTGGTGGCCGGCATCAAGGCAGGCCGCTGGGTATCGGTCGGCCAGCGCGTGCCCGTGCAGGCACTGGCGGTCGACCTGCAAGGCAAGCCGCGCGCGTCGGTGCCGATCGAGATCAAGGGCATCGCGCGCATCACGACGTCGTCGCGCAAGCGGATGGTCGGCGGCTTCTATGCGTACGACAACAAGAGCGACACGCGCGACCTCGGCGTGCTGTGCTCGGGCAAGACCGACGACAAGGGCCGCATGGCTTGCGACGCGACGCTCGAACAGGCCGGCAACGTGCAGCTGATCGCGGTCGCCAAGGACGGCGACGGCCGCACGTCGAACGCGTCGACGTCGGTGTGGGTCACGCGCGAGGACGAGCTCTGGTTCGGCGGCGACAACACCGACCGGATCGACGTGATCCCCGAGAAAACCTCGTACGAACCGGGCGAAACCGCCCGCTTCCAGGTACGCATGCCGTTCCGCTACGCCACCGCGCTGGTCGCTGTCGAACGCGGCGGCGTGATGGAAACGCACATCGTCGAGCTGAACGGCAAGAACCCGACGGTCGACCTGAAGGTCGGCGAATCGTGGGGGCCGAACGTCTACGTGTCGGTGCTCGCGCTGCGCGGCCGGATTCGCGAAGTGCCGTGGTACTCGTTCTTCACGTGGGGCTGGAAGGCGCCGGTCGAATGGGCGCGCGCGTTCTGGCGCGAAGGCCGTCACTATGAAGCGCCGACCGCGTTCGTCGACCTGTCGAAGCCCGCGTTCCGCTATGGTCTCGGCGAAATCAAGGTCGGCACGGGCGTGCACCGACTCGGCGTGACCGTGACGACCGACGCGACCCGCTACACGGTGCGCAGCAAGGCGCAGGCGCACGTGAAGGTCACGCTGCCGAACGGCCAACCGGCGCCGGCCGGCACGCAGATCGCGGTCGCGGCCGTCGACGAGGCACTGCTCGAACTGATGCCGAACAACAGCTGGGACCTGCTCGACGCGATGCTGCGGCGACGCGCGTACGGCGTCGAGACATCCACGGCACAGATGGAAATCGTCGGCCGCCGCCACTTCGGCCGCAAGGCCGTGCCCGCGGGCGGCGGCGGCGGCAGCGCGCCGACGCG
The DNA here is from genome assembly GCF_030482505.1 of Burkholderia sp. AU45274. Classification (NCBI taxonomy): domain Bacteria; kingdom Pseudomonadati; phylum Pseudomonadota; class Betaproteobacteria; order Burkholderiales; family Burkholderiaceae; genus Burkholderia; species Burkholderia sp. AU45274. The sequence continues at coordinate 1,644,258 of NZ_JAUJQE010000001.1, forward strand.
CGAGCTGTTCGACACGCTGCTGCTGTGGAATCCGCGCGTGACGCTGGATGCCAATGGCAGCGCGACCGTCGAGGTGCCGCTGAACGACGCGCTCACGCGCTTCCGGATCGTCGCGATCGCGGCGGTCGGCCCCGACCGCTTCGGCACCGGCAGCACGTCGATCCGCAGCACGCAGGATCTGCAGCTGATCTCCGGCCTGCCGCCGCTCGTGCGCGAAGGCGACGCGTTCCGCGCGCAGGTCACGCTGCGCAACACGACCGACCGCGCGATGCAGGTCGTCGTGACGCCGCGCGTGACGGGCCTCGAGGTCGCGCCGCAAACCGTCTCGCTCGCGGCCAACACGGCCACCGAGGTCGCGTGGACGATCACCGTGCCCGAGCAGGCGCTCGACGCGGCCGGTGCGCTGAACTGGCGCATCGAAGCGGCCGAGCAAGGCGGCAAGCGCGCGTCCGACGCGCTGGCGGTCGCGCAGAAGGTCGTGCCCGCGCTGCCGGTCACGGTCCAGCAGGCGACCCTCGCGCAAGTCGACGGCACGCTGACGGTGCCGATCGCCTCCCCGGCCGGCGCCGCGAACAACGCGCAAGGCCTGCCGCGCGGCGGCATCGCCGTGTCGCTGCAGTCGAAGCTCGCCGACGGGCTGCCCGGCGTGAAGCGCTGGTTCGAGCGCTATCCGTACCGCTGCCTCGAACAGCAGACCTCGCGCGCGATCGGCCTGCGCGACCCCGCGCAATGGCAGGCGCTGATCGCACGCATGCCCGTGTATCTCGACAGCGACGGGCTCGCGAGCTACTTCCCGCCGTCGTCCGACGATTCGCATGCCGGCAGCGCGACGCTGTCGTCGTACCTGCTCGTGGTGTCCGACGAGGCGAGCCGTCTCGACCCGCGCTTCGCGCTGCCGGAAGACCTGCGCACGCAGCTCGAGGCCGGGCTCGCGCGTTTCGTCGACGGCCGCCTCGAACGCAACCCGTGGGCGCCGCGCCAGGATCGCGACCTGCGCAAGCTCGCCGCGATCGAGGCGCTGTCGCGCTACGGCGCCGCGCAGGGCCGCATGCTCGGCTCGATCGAGATCGCGCCGAACCAGTGGCCGACTTCCGCGGTGATCGACTATCACGCGATCCTGACGCGCGTGAAGGACATCCCGCAACGCGACGAGAAACGCGCGCAGGTCGAACAGATCCTGCGGGCACGCCTGACGTACCAGGGCACGCAGCTCGTGTTCTCGACCGCACGCGACGACGACCTGTGGTGGCTGATGACCAGCAACGAGACCAACGCGGCACGGCTCGCGCTGGAATTCGCCGGTGACCCGGCGTGGAAGGACGAGATGCCGCGCGTGACGGCCGGCCTGCTCGCGCTGCAGCGCCAGGGTGCATGGCAGACCACGACGTCGAATGCGCTCGGCCTGCTCGCGGTCGAACGTTTCTCGCGCACCTACGAGAGCACGCCGGTGGCCGGCGCGACGAAGGTCGCGCTCGGCGGCGACGCGCGCACGATCTCGTGGTCGCAGGCATCGGCCCCCGCGTCCTCGCCCGCCGACACGCCGGCGTCGGCCACCCCGGCCACCCGCGCCGCCGCGGCCCGCAGCGTAATGCTGCCGTGGCCGCGCGCGTCGCAGGCGCCGGCCACGCTGTCCGTCACGCAGGACGGCACGGGCCGCCCGTGGGCCACGATCGAAAGCCTCGCGGCGGTGCCGCTGCGTTCGCCGTTCGCGGCCGGCTACCGGATCACGAAGACCGTCACGCCCGTGTCGCCCGCCGTCAAGGGCGTGCTGACGCGCGGCGACGTCGTGCGCGTGCATCTCGACATCGATGCGCAGAGCGACATGACCTGGGTCGTCGTCAACGATCCGGTTCCGGCCGGTTCGACGATCCTCGGTTCGGGCCTCGGCCGCGACTCCGAAGCCGCGACCCAGGGCGAGAAGACGCCGGACGGCGCGTGGCCGGCGTTCATCGAGCGCGACTTCGACGGCTACCGCGCGTACTACGACTATCTGCCGAAGGGCAAATTCTCGGTCGAGTACACGGTGCGGCTGAACAACGTCGGCACGTTCGGCTTGCCGCCGACGCGTGTCGAGGCGCTGTACGCGCCGTCCGTGTACGGCCTGTGGCCGAACCCGCCGATGACCGTGAAAGCGGCCGAAGCGGGCAAGTAACGAGCAAGCGATGATCGATCAGGGTTTGCCGCGGCCGGCGCGTTTCGCCGGCCGCGTATTCGTCGCCATCGTGCTGGCCGCACCGCTCGTCGCGCATGCGCTGCCGAGCTACGACGACGTGCGCCGCAACTGGCGCAGCTCCGACTGGGTGCTGCTCGCGCGCGACGGCACGCCGCTGCAGCGCACGCGCGTCGACCTCACCGAGCGGCGCGGCGACTGGGTGTCGCTCGCCGACGTGTCGCCCGCGTTTCGTGAGGCGATCGTCGTGTCCGAAGACAAGCGCTTTTATGAGCACAGCGGCGTCGACTGGCGCGGCATCGCCGGCGCCGCGTGGGGCAACCTGTGGAACGAGCGCACGCGCGGCGCGTCGACCGTCACGATGCAGCTCGCCGGGCTGCTCAGCGATTCGCCGCGCCGCTCGGGCCAGCGCTCGCTGCCGCAGAAGGCGTCGCAGGCGGTCAACGCGCTGCTGCTCGAACGCGGCTGGCGCAAGGACCAGGTGCTCGAGGCATACCTGAACCTCGTGCCGTTCCGCGGCGAGACGATCGGCCTTGCCGCGCTGTCGCAGGTGCTGTTCGGCAAGGCGCCGTCGGGCCTCGACGCCCGCGAAGCCGCGATCGCGGCCGCGCTCGTGCGCGCGCCCAACGCAACCTCCGCGAAAGTCGCCGAACGTGCATGCCGGATCCTGCGCGACATGCATGCCGAGCAGGCCTGCGCGTCGCTCGACGGCTACGTGCAGCTCGTCACCGCGCGCCCGGCCGGCGCCGCGCGCGACGACGGCGCCGCCCTCGCCCCGCACTTCGCGCGACGCATCGCGGCCGAGGTCCGGCCAACGGCCGGCGCGCAGATACGCACGACCCTCGATGCGCCGCTGCAGCGCTTCGCGCGCGACACGCTGGTGCGCGCGCTGACCGAACTCAACGCACCCGCGCACCGGCGCAACGTGCAGGACGGCGCAGTCGTCGTGATCGACAACGCGACCGGCGAGATTCGCGCGTGGGTCGGCTCGTCCGGCGCGCTGTCGGGCGCGCGCGACGTCGATGCCGTGCTCGCGCCGCGCCAGGCCGGCTCGACGCTCAAGCCGTTCCTGTATGCGCAGGCGATCGACGAGAAACGGCTGACGGCCGCGTCGCTGCTCGACGATGCGCCGATCAACCTCGCCGCCGGCGGCGGCCTGTACATTCCGCAGAACTACGACAAGGATTTCAAGGGCTGGGTGAGCGTGCGCAGCGCGCTCGGCGGCTCGCTGAACGTGCCGGCCGTGCGCACGCTCGTGCTCGTCACGCCGCACCGCTTCGCGCGCACGCTGACCGCGCTCGGCCTGCCGCTCGCGCAGGAAGGCGACTACTACGGCTTCAGCCTCGCGCTCGGCAGTGCGGACGTCACGCTGCTGTCGCTGACCAACGCGTACCGCGCGCTTGCGAACGGCGGCGTCGCGCGCAAAGTCATCGACGTGCCGGCGCCGGCGTCCGGTGCAGCCGGCGCATCGGCCGCGTCACCCGCCCGCGCAGCCGACGACACGCGCGTGTTCAGCGACGCGGCCAGCTTCGTCGTGACCGACATCCTCTCCGACAACAACGCGCGCGTGCGCACGTTCGGCTTCGACAATCCGCTCGCGACGCGCTTCTTCTCGGCGGTCAAGACCGGCACCAGCAAGGACATGCGTGACAACTGGACCGTCGGCTTCACGTCGCGCTATACGGTCGGCGTGTGGGTCGGCAATGCGGACGGCTCGCCGATGTGGGACGTGTCGGGCGTCACGGGCGCGTCGCCGGTGTGGTCGGCCGTCGTCGGCTACCTGCACCGCGACCAGCCGAGCCGTGCGCCGCGCGCGCCGGCCGGCGTCGAGACGCGCCGCATCACGTTCGAACGCGATATCGAACCGTCGCGCAACGAGTGGTTCATCGCGGGAACGGCGGTCGACACGATCCGGCTCGCCGCCCCCGTCACGCCGGGCAAGGACGGCGCGCGCGCACCGCTGACGATCGGCACGCCGACCGACGGCACGATCTTCGCGATCGATCCGGACATTCCGCCGAAGAACCAGCGGATCTGGTTCGAGCGCTCGGCCGGACGCGCGACGAAGTTCGCGTGGCGGCTCGACGACAAGGTGATCGGGCATGCCGATCGCATCGCGTGGATGCCGTGGCCGGGCCGGCACCGCCTCGAACTCGTCGATGCGCGCGGCAAGGTGGCCGATACGATACGCTTCGAGGTGCGCGGCGCGTTCGCGAAGGCGGCCGCGCGCGGGCCGAACTGACCCAACGGCCAAGCAGCGCCCCGATTCGGGACCTAGAATAGGAACGGCGCCGCATTTTCGGCGCCGACCGGTTGCCCCACTCTCGTCAAGGCCCGCGACCATGAACATTCACCCCAGGCGCTTCATCCGCCCCGCGCTGAGCACCCTCTGCCTCGCCACCCTCGCGACGCTCCAGGCATGCAACGGCGATGCCTGCTTCGGCGTCGATGCCTGCTTCAACAACAACAACAACACGCAGACCGTCGCGCTGTCCGGCACGGCCGCGACGGGCGGCGCGCTCGCCAGCGCGCAGGTAACAGTCAGTTGCGCGGCAGGGTCGGCGACGACGCTGACGGACGGCGGCGGCAACTACCGCGTGACGGTCAATGCGGCGCTGCCGTGCGTGATCACCGTGACGTCCGGCGGCACGAGCCTGCATTCGCTCGCGTATGCGGGCGGCACGTTCAATACGACGCCCGAGACCGAGCTGATGCTCGTCTATCTCGCCGCCCAGCTCGGTACGAACACGGCCACCTTGATCGGCAATTTCCAGGGGAATTCGCGCTATCAGCAGGCGATGAACAGCGCGAACACCGTACAGGCCGCGCAATCGGCCGTGGTGACGAACCTGCAGCAGCGCTATTCGGTGGCGCTCACCACGCCGGCGTTCCTGACGACATCGTTCACGGTCGGGCAACCGGGTGTCGACAGCGATCTCGTCGCCCTCGCGAAAGCCGGTGCAATCGACTCGAACGGGATGCCGGATCCGGCGGCCGTATCGCTGCTGACGCAGGCCGGCGCGGCGCATCCGCTGTAGGCGGCCGGCGGCGGGAAGAAGATCGCCCGGTATCGGGCGTCAGGGGCGCGCTTGGGGCTTGCTGTCGGCCAGCAGCGCCCACCGTTCGTGGTCGCGCCATTCGCCGCCGATGCGCAGATAGCGCGGCGAAAAACCCTCTTTCGTGAAACCGAGCCGCCGAACCAGCGCAATCGACGCGTGGTTGCCGGGCTGGATGTTCGCTTCGAGCCGATGCAGCCCGAGTTCGCCGAACGCGACGCCGATCGCCGCGCGCAGGGCTTCGGTCATCAGCCCTGTACGGCTGAATTCCACCATCCCGTAGTACCCGAGATACGCGCTCTGGAACACGCCGCCGACGATCTCGTTGAGGTTCACCACGCCGACCACCGCCCCGGACGTGCGTTCGCGTGCGACGAGGCCGACGTTCGGCCCCGTGAGGCAGCGGCCGAACCACTGGTCGAATCCCGCCTGGTCGGTGAACGAATCGACCCACGGGAGATGGTGGCTCCGGCTCGCGCGGTTGGCGGCGAGCAGGTCAGCGGCGTCGGTACGGGCGACGCGGTTCAGCAGGATCGGGCTCACGGCCCGGTCGACAGGCGGCACTTACGCGGCCTCTTCGCGGCCGCACGCGACGGGCGCGGCCTGCGCCTGCTGCTGCGACAGGTATCGCAACAGCTTGGTGACCATCCACACGACGATGCACGACAGCACGACGAAGAACACCGCGAGCGGCGTCAGCACGTGAATCGACACGAAGCCGGCCAGCCCCATCATCGCGGACGACACCAGCAGCAGCGCGCATCCGAGGATCGCGCTCGTCAGGCCGGCGATATGCGGAAACAGCGAATTGCCCTTGGCCATCAGCGTCGGATACATCGCGCCCGCGCAGAAACCCATCACGAGCACCGGCGTCGCGAGCGTCCAGACGCGCAACCCGACGGTCAGCGCCAGCACCAGCATCGCGACCGACGCGCCGGCCATCACGCGCGCGCCGATGCGCAGCCGTTGCTCGGCGCTCGGCAGCCCGGGCCGGTGAATCCGGTTCGACAGGCCGCCGAGGAAATACATCAACCCGATCCCGAGCGCGAGATAGCCGAAGAAAGTCGGCGGCTTGTGCAGCGTGGTCTGCACCATGAACGGCCCGACGATGTTGAACACGAGCAGGATGCTGTAGCACAGCCCCTGTGCGAGGAAGCAGCTCTGGAACACCGGGCTCGCCAGCACCTTGCCCGCATTCGTCATCAGCGTGCGCGGCTCGAGATGCACGGGTTTCGGCAAGGTTTCGCGGTAACGCCACAGCAGCGCCCACATCACCAGCGAGTACACGAGCAGGAACACGAGGCATGCGCGCCAGCCGAACCATTCCTGCAGGTGCGCGCCGATCACCGGTGCGACGATCGGTGCCAGCCCCCACGCGATCGACATGTACGTAAACGCGTGCATCAGCGCCTGGCCGGCGAACGAATCGGTGATGATCGCCTTCGCGAGCAGGTTGGTGGTCGCGATCCCGAAGCCCTGCAGGCAGCGCGCGAGCACGAACGTCTCCAGGTTCTGCGCGCCGAGCGACAGCAGGCAGCCGATCGTGTAGATCACGAGCCCGAACGCGAGCACACGCTTGCGCCCGTAGGCATCCGCGACCGGCCCGAAAATCAGCTGGCCGAGCGCGTAGGCCGCCATGTAGCCGGACACGCTCGACTGGATCGCCTGCGGCGTGGTGGCGAACGAACGTGCCATGTCGGGCAGCGCGGGCACGTAGATGTCGATCGCGAGCTGGCCGGCGGACGCGAACAGGCAGATCAGGAACAGCAGGAAACGCGGCGAATTCGACTCGCGCGCGGGGATGAGCGTGGCGTTCATGACGACGGGGAAGGAGGTCGGACAGCAGCGGCGCAGCCGTGCGATGTTCGAATGGCGAACACGCGTGCGTGTCGCGGCGAATTCCGTATTGTGCCTGTTGTTGCATCGGGCGACAGGATTCCCCTGGCACGGGCGAGGTTGAATGCCGATTGCGGAGCGTCCTGACCTGCGCTGACCGGGCCGGCCGGCGGCGGTTTTAATGTTGATTTAAGCCGACGGCTGCATTGTCCCGGATGGCTCACTCCGTGAGCCGCACGTCATTGTTGATTCGATCAGTCTCGTTTGATGGAGATACGAAGATGCGATTCCGTTCGTATATGGCGGCGGGCGCGCTGGCGCTGGTGCCCGTGTTCGCCCTGGCCGGGCAGGCCGGCGCGGCGGCCGCCCAACCGATGTTCGTCAACGTCGACGGGCAGGCCGTGCCCGTGAAAGCCGAAACGCGCGTCGTCCAGACGGCCGTCGGCCCGATGAAGGTCAGCACGTGGAGCTGGCACAGCCCGCAAGGCGGCGCGAGCTTCGAGATGCAGACGTCGTCGTCGGGCGGCCTGCCGCCCGCGGCAGCGTTGCGGCAAATGCAGGCCGCGCAGTACCGGATGCAGGCGGCTCAGGCGCAGATGGTCGCGATGCAGCAGCAGATGATGGCGCTCCAGCACATCGCGCTCGCCAATGCGTTCGCGATGCCGGTGCCGCAGCCCGTCGGCTTCGCGATGGCGCCGTGGGCCATGCCCGAGCCGGTGCTCGTCATCGTGCCGGCGCAGCCGTCGGTGCGTTCGACGGCCCCGGCAACGCCGGCCGCCCCTGCCGCCCCCGCCGCGCGCGGCGCGGAAATCAAGGCCTGACACGCTTCGCCGCGCTCGGCGCGGCGCGCTCGAACCGCCGGCATACGCCGGCGGTTTTTCATTGCGACGGCCGAATCAATACTGCGCCTGATCCGTTGGATTCCTGAACAGCTGCTTCATCTCCGCCGACAGCGGATAGTTCAGGCTCACGCCCTTGGGCGGAATCGGCTGCGTGAACCACTGGTTGTAGAGCTTCTCGGCCGCGCCCGACGTCTGCATCTTCGCGATCACGCCGTCGACCACGTGCTTGAACGCCGGATCGTCCCTGCGCATCATGCACGCGTAGTTCTCGTGGACGAGCGGCGTGCCCGTCACCGTGTACGCGCCCGGGTTGCGGTCCTTCGCGATCTCGCCGTACAGCAGCGGCTCGTCCATCACGAACGCCACCGCGCGCCCGGTCGTGACGTTCATGAACGCTTCGGCATGATCCTTCGCGCTGATGATCGTCATGTTCATCGCCTTCTCTTCGTTGAGCTTGCGCAGCAGGCGCTCGTCCGACGTGCCGGCCGTCGTCGCGACCGTCTTGCCGGCCAGGTCCGCGAAGTCCTTCACGCCGGAATCCTTGCGCGTGCTGAAGCGGATGCCATACAGAAAGATGCTGTTCGAGAACGCGGCCTGCTTCTGCCGTTCGAGCGTGTTCGTCGTCGATCCGCATTCGAAATCGATCGTCCCGTTCTGCAATAGCGGAATCCGGTTCTGCGACGTGATCGGGATTTCCTTCACGGCGAGGTTCGGCGCGTTCAGTTCCGTCTTCAACTGATCGATGATGCGCGACGCGATGTCCCGCGAATAGCCGATGTTCTTCTGCTGGTTGTCCGAATACGAGAACGGCACCGACGATTCGCGAATGCCCAGCGACACGACACCCGTGTCCTTGATCTTCTTCAGCGTGCCGGTGAGGGCCTGCGCGTGCGCGGTGCCCGCCAGCGCACAGGACAGCGCGACGGCCAGCCAGCGTAAGCGGCGATCCATGCTTTTCTCCTGACGAAACGTTGGTCGAATCGCGATCGTACGCCCGACAAAATTCGCGTCGCATCAGGGAAAGCGTCATCAACCTTCCGTCGCGGCCGGGCCGTGAAAGATGTTTTCCGTACCGCGCAAACGCGCCCGCGCCGCCCGTGTCGCCCGACCGGCCGCACACGGACTCGCCCCACCTTTTGTGCCACGCGTTCCAAACACGCGTTCATGCTGCAACGCAGCAACGTAATCGTTTGCGCCCACCCCGGTTTTTCTCGTGAAACGCACTCAAGAAGCCGCCGCGCTGGCCGTTACCCAGTGCATGGCGCGTCGCAGCAACCTGGCTGCAACCGTCAGACAAAAAAGACAAGGTCCGGGTCAGCCGGACCAGCGCCACCGCCGGCACGACGGTCATCTACGAGGATCGAGTTTCAACATGAGAACCAAGCGTTTCAATTTTGCGCTGGCGCGCTCCGCACATGCGCGCATGCTCGCCGGCATGCTGTCCGCCGCCGCCCTCCTGCCCCTCGCCGGTTGCGGCGGCGGAGGCGGCGGCGACGGCAGCAACCCGTCTTCTTCCAACGCAGCGCCTGCCCCTGCCCCTGCCCCCACGCCGTCTCCCGCGCCGTCCAATCCCACGAACCCGCCCACGTCGTCCGGCAGCAATGCGTGCACGACGCAGCAGGCCGCCGTGCAGATGGCCGCGCAGACCGCGCAGACCGAACCGCCGATCGATCACCTGATCGTCAAGCTGAAGACGCTGACGGCCACGCGTGCGATGGCCGCCGTCGATAACGGGACGCGGCTCGACGCAGTGATCCAGCGCTCGCTGACGCGCTGGACGGCGCCGGTCGCCGGCAGCGCACGTGCGTATGCAAGCACGGTCGGGCAAACGCCGGTGAACGTGCAGGTCGAGCGGACGATCTCGAACGGCGCGACCGTGCTGTCGCTCGGCCAGCGCATGGCCGCCACCGACGCAGCCGCGCTCGCGCAGGCATTCGCAGCCGATTCCGACGTCGACTACGCGGAACCGGATCATCCGATGCAGATCCGCGACACGCCGAGCGACCCGCTCTACAGCCAGCAGTGGTACCTGTCCGACCCGACCGCCGGGATCAACCTGCCGCCCGCGTGGAACGCGACCAAGGGTTCGCCGACCGTCGTCACGGCCGTGCTCGACACGGGCTACCGGCCGCACGCCGACCTCGTCGGCAACATCCTGTCCGGCTACAGCTTCATCAGCAACGTCAACACCAGCAACAACGGCCTGACCCGCAGCCCTGACGCGACCGACCCGGGCGACTGGGTCACGCAGCAGGAACTCGACAACGCAAACGGTCCGTACTATCACTGCGCGAGCCAGCCGAGCGACAGCAGCTGGCACGGCACGCGCGTGATGGGCGTGATCGGCGCGACCGCCAACAACGGCACCGGCATCGCCGGCGTGTCGTGGCTCGGCCAGATCCTGCCGGTGCGCGTGCTCGGCAAGTGCGGCGGCACGACGAGCGACATCGCCGACGGGATGCGCTGGGCCGCCGGCATCGCGGTGAACGGCGTGCCGAACAACCCGCGCCCCGCGAAGGTCATCAACCTGAGCCTCGGTGGGGTCGGCGCGTGCAGCTCGACGTTCCAGCAGGCCATCGACGACGTGACCGCGAAGGGCGTGACCGTCATCGTCGCCGCGGGCAACGACGGCCTGTCGACCGGGCTCGACCAGCCCGCGAACTGCCGCGGCGTGATCAGCGTCGGCGCCACCGACGCGACCGGCCGCCGCGCGTCGTTCAGCAACTTCGGCCCCGATGTGTCGCTGAGCGCGCCGGGCGTCAACATCCTGTCGACGTCGAATACCGGCACGACGACCCCGGGCTCGGACACCTACGGCCTCGCGAACGGCACCAGCCTCGCCACGCCGCAAGTGACGGGGGTTGCCGCGCTGATGTTGTCGGTGAACGGCAACCTCACGCCCGCGCAGATCCAGCAGAAGCTGCAGGGCGGCACGCGCACGGCCAAGCTCGCGGCCGGCACGTCGTGCACCGCGATGCCGGCGGGCTCGGGCATCCTCGATGCAGGGGCCGCCGTCGCATCGGCCCACTAATACGCCACCTGCTTCGACACGGCCGCGCGCATGCCGATATCGCATGCGCGCAGCCGTTTCATTGGCGTCGATCCGACGGCGCGCCGCGCACCCCTCACCCCGATTACGTTTCTCGAAATAACGACTGACAAAAGGGTTGACGCTTCGCACAGCGACCCATTACCATCGCTCCCGTCTAATTACATGGAGTGTTCTGTGAACACCGATGCGAGTTGTAGTTGGTGCTTGACCAACTCGACTGCTGCCTGAGGAAAACGCGCAGAGCCTCGTCTTCTGCCGCATCCCGGGAAGCAGGATGCGGCGTCCTTCCGGCCTGACTTGACTGGCCAGATCTCCCGCCGAATTTTCATTATTGTCGAATGCACGCGATGCGCCGTCGCGCGCGTGCGTTCGTGTTGCGCGCAGCGTCAGCTGCGTGCGTTTTCCGTTCGCGTGCCGTCCGGCCGCGCGCCTTCGTGCGTGCGTCGCCGTCGATCGCCCGTGCCGACTATTCGCAACCGACAGGAGTGCAGATGAACTCAGACGACAGTAGTCGATTACCGCTCGCCGGTGCGACGTCACGCATCGCCCCTCCGGCCGCACCGCACGCGCCGGCGAGCGTTCCCGCCTTCACCGATCCACAGCCGATCGCGCCTGACGCGACGCGGCGGGGAGCGCTCGTGCGTCGATAACGTCACGGTCGCTCCCCGCCCGCCGCCTCGTGCGCTAGGAGCGACTCATGACAACACGACACAACACATCGCAAAAGAAACAGCGCGGCTTCATCAAGGCCGGCGGCGCCCAGCAGAACGACCCGCGCATCATGCGCGCCGCGCAGGAAGCGGCCCGTCCGCTCGAAGAGACGCTGAAGTCGCTGAACACCAGCACGCGCGGCCTCACCTACGACCAGGCCGCCGACCGCCTGCAGCACTACGGCCCGAACGAAATCGCGCACGACAAGCCGCCGCACTGGACCCGCCAGCTGCTGCTCTCGTTCCACAATCCGTTCGTCTACGTGCTGCTGGTACTCGCCGCCATCAGCTTCTTCACCGACGTCTACTTCGCGGCGCCCGACGATCGCGACTACGTCGGCATGACGATCCTGCTGACGATGGTCACGATCAGCGCGCTGCTGCGCTTCGTGCAGGAATTCCGTTCGCTGCGCGCGGCCGAGAAGCTGAAGGCGATGGTCCGCACGACGGCCACCGTGCAGCGTGCCATGACCGACACGTCCGAGCCGACACGCCGCGAGGTGCCGATGCGCGAAGTCGTGGCCGGCGACATCGTGCACCTGTCGGCCGGCGACATGATCCCGGCGGACGTGCGCCTGCTCGCGTCGCGCGACCTGTTCATCAGCCAGGCCGTGCTGACCGGCGAGGCGCTGCCCGTCGAGAAGTACGACACGCTCGGCGCGGTCGCCGGCAAATCCGCCGGCACGCGCGCGGCCGACTCCGCGACCGATACGTCGGCATCGCTGCTCGATCTCGAGAACGTCTGCTTCATGGGCACCAACGTCGTCAGCGGCACGGCGACGGCCGTCGTCGTCGCGACCGGCGAGGACACCTACTTCGGCTCGCTCGCGCGCAACGTCGTGAGCCACAAGCGCATCGAGACGAGCTTCGACCGCGGCGTCGCGAGCGTGAGCTGGCTGCTGATCAAGTTCATGTTCGTGATGGTGCCGATCGTGTTCATGATCAACGGGCTGACCAAGGGCGACTGGCTGAGCGCGCTCACGTTCGCCCTCGCGGTGGCCGTGGGCCTCACGCCGGAGATGCTGCCGATGATCGTCAGCGCGAACCTCGCGCGCGGCGCGGTGGCAATGGCGCGCCGCAAGGTCGTCGTCAAGCGGCTGAACTCGGTGCAGAACTTCGGCGCGATGGACGTGCTGTGCACCGACAAGACCGGCACGCTCACGCAGGACAAGATCATCCTCGAACATCACCTCGACCTGTCGGGCTACAAGGACGAGGAGATCCTGCGGCTCGGCTGGCTGAACAGCTTCCACCAGAGCGGCCAGAAGAACCTGATCGACATCGCGGTCGTCGCGCGTGCCGACGAGATCGGCGAGCGCGTGAAGCCGCAGGGCTACAAGAAGATCGACGAACTGCCGTTCGACTTCGTGCGGCGCCGCCTGTCGGTCGTCGTCGAGGACAGGCACGGCACGCACCTGCTGATCTGCAAGGGTGCGGTCGAGGAAATGCTGGCCGTCTCCACGCACGTGCAGGACGAGGACGGCGTGCGCCCGCTCGACTTCGTCGCGCGCAAGCGGCTGCTCGAACAGGCCAGCGCGTACAACGAGGACGGCTTCCGCGTGCTCGTGCTCGCCACGCGCACGATCCCGCGCGGCGACGAGCGCCAGCAGTACCGCACCGCCGACGAACACGACCTCGTCGTGCGCGGCTTCCTGACCTTCCTCGATCCGCCGAAGGAATCGGCCGCGCCGGCGCTCGCCGCGCTGCGCGAAAACGGCGTCGCGGTGAAGGTGCTGACGGGCGACAACCCGGTCGTCACGATGAAGGTGTGCCGCCAGGTCGGCCTCGAGCCCGGCAAGCCGATCCTCGGCACGGAAATCGAAGCGCTCGACGACGCGACGCTCGCGGAAGTCGTCGAACGCACGACCGTGTTCGCGAAGCTCACGCCGCTGCAGAAGGCGCGCATCGTCAAGGCGCTGCAGGCGAACGGCCACACGGTCGGCTTCCTCGGCGACGGCATCAACGATGCGCCCGCGCTGCGCGACGCCGACGTCGGCATCTCGGTCGACAGCGGCGCCGACATCGCGAAGGAAACCGCGGACATCATCCTGCTCGAAAAGAGCCTGATGGTGCTCGAGGAAGGCGTGATCAAGGGCCGCGAGACGTTCGGCAACATCCTGAAGTACCTGAACATGACCGCCAGCTCGAACTTCGGCAACGTGTTCTCGGTGCTCGTCGCCAGCGCGTTCCTGCCGTGGGAGCCGATGCTCGCGACGCAGCTGCTCGTGCTGAACCTGATTTACGACACGTCGCAGATGCTGCTGCCGTGGGACAAGATGGATCCCGAGTTCCTGAAGAAGCCGCGCAAGTGGGAAGCCGGCAACATCAGCCGCTTCATGCTGTGGGTCGGGCCGACGTCGTCGGTGTTCGACATCACGACGTACATCCTGATGTGGACGGTGTTCGGCGCGGGTGCGATGTATCACCTGAACGGCGGCACCGGCGGCCAGATCGTGATGAACTCGGGCTGGTTCATCGAGAGCCTGGTCTCGCAGACGCTCGTCGTGCACCTGCTGCGCACGCAGAAGATCCCGTTCCTGCAGAGCACGGCCGCGCTGCCGGTGCTGCTGTCGACGTTCACCGCGATCGCGATCGGCTGCTGGCTGCCGTTCTCGCCGTTCGCCGAATCGCTCGGCTTCATGCACCTGCCGGGCACCTTCTGGCTGTGGCTCGCCGCGACGATGGTCGGCTACATCCTGCTCGCGCAGATCGTCAAGACGATCTACGTGCGCCGCTACAAGCAGTGGTTCTGAACGTCTTCGCTTGACGACCTGCCGGCCTGCGCCTCCCTGGGCGCAAGCCGGCAGGCTCGCCACGCATCTCGGGTGACACGATGAAAAGAATGCTTCCGCTCGCAGCCGCGAGCGCCTTCCTCGCGCCGTTCGATGCGCTCGCCACCCATCCGCTCGTCAGCGACGACACGGGCACGCAGGGCAACGCGAACTGGCAGTTCGAATTCAACGCCGAGGAAACCTCGAAACAGGAAGAAACCGGCCGCCACCAGCTGTGGAACGCGACGCTCACGCGCGGGTTCGGCGAACACGTCGATCTCTACGTGAACGCGCCTTACACGCATCTGCAAACGCGCACCGATGAAAACGGCGCCGGAATCGGCGATGTCGAGATCGGCATGAAATGGCGGTTCGTCGAGCGCGGCCCGCTGTCGATCGCGCTGAAGCCGAAACTGACCGCGCCGACCGGCAACGACCGGCGCGGCCTCGGCACCGGCCGCGTGGGCGCCGGCGCAACGCTGCTCGCGCAGCTCGACGTCGCGCGGTTTTCGTTCCTCGCGAATGCGGGCATGACGTACCAGCCGAATCGCCAGGGCGACCTGACGTCGATCTGGGCCGTGTCCGGCGCGGCGATCTACAAGGCGACCGACACGTTGCAGATCGTGGCCGACATCGGCACGTCGCGCCACACGGAAAGCGGTGCCGGCGCGAATCCCGCCTTCGTGATCGCGGGCGCGATCTATTCGCCGAAGCCGTGGCTCGATCTCGACCTCGGCTACCGGCGCAGGCTGAACGACCAGACCTACGATCATTCGGTGATGGGCGGCGTGACGGTGCGGTGGTGAGACGTCGAACGATGGATGGGGGGAGTACTAGCGCCCGTCCACCATCGTCCCGCACAGAATCCGTGTGCTCATAAAGATTTTTTATCAACGACAAAGATTTTTTTCGCGCTGGAAATACTCAACAAGATCGTGCGAAATTCAACCCTTTTGTCAATTGAATAATCTTGCGAGTTGAATTATCTCCTTCCCCGCCACCTCCACTGTTTGCGCCCCGTTCCTTCTAAACATTTTGTCACCTAAGAAGCAGGGCTCTTTCCCGGCTTCGACCCTAACCACGATCGAAGTACGCCCCATGTAGTCAATCGGCGCAATCTGAGATCCGACCCTTATCCTTATCTCATCAGACAGATTACTTCCTGCGATTCTATCCGAAATAAACTGAAGATATTTATCCATATTTGTATGAAACACCGCCTCCCGATCGACTCCGACAACATGAAACTCACCCGCCTTCAATATTGACGTCCCATACAATTCCCGCACCCTCTCGGCGTCAGATTTTTTATCAGCAACCCCAAGGATCACATACCCAACCTTTCCCTTCCCCAAATTTGCAAGCGCACATATCGTCTCCAACACCCCGGAAAATGAATTATCATCAAATTTCCTGGCACCATCCAAGCGATGCAAACCTTGCTTAAAATCGTAATTTGCCGCCTCTGTTTTCGATCTCGACAGCAAATTCAAGAATTCCGTTTTCCCAACAAGAGCCACCGGATCTTCCGGATTAACCCTAAAACTTCTACGGATCAACCCCTTAACAAGATCGACATTTTTATTTCTATTAATTGCCGCCCAGTGTCCACCCGTCGAAATATCAACATGCCTATCCAAGCCATCCAGCGCCTTTATCAAACCTCTCTTATCGGCGATCCTCAACTTCTCGACAAAGAGAAGCTCATAGAGAGCAAGAAATACAACTTGAAAGTATCGTGAAGTCCCATGCCTCGGAGAAACGTTCTTCAGTACTTTTCGAAATCCACCTATCTCATCAAAGATCTCGTCAAAATTATCAACCGTTTGCTGAATCGTCTTCTCTAGTGCCGAAATCCCAAACTTAAAAACCAGCGAGTCAATTTCGGACTTTTTTGCCGCAACACGAACCAACTCTTCTGCCGTGGACTCTCGGGATCTACCGTAGAATGCGTCACGAGCCTGCCGAGAACTTGCCGGCTTCTCCTCGTCCGGACTCGCAATATAGGCGATGATGTCAGCAATCACCTCTTCATCTCGACTATCGCGAATATCCTCTCTCAACTGCACCCCATGACGAACCCAGAACATATCCTCGACACGAATTCCATACTCGAGGTCTTTACTGGTAATACTAATTGCATCCATTTTACTCAACAGCAAGATATCGTCATGCGAAACGTCGCCACGAATCGCCGTAGCCAGCGTTCGAACAAGATCTGAAAATGATCCCGTAACGCCAGCCTGCCGAATCTCCTGATCAGACAGAACCCGTCCAAAGGAATTTATTCTTCTAAATATTTCATCGATATCAGCAGAATCATCGATTCTATAAGTCGAAATAGGTATTTTGTAATTCGCAAAAGCAGCACATACTTTACGAGGCAGAATATTTTCGCCTTGACCCAAACGCCCCTCATCGAGCAACTGCTTCGACGACGCCATCGTCTCCAAGTCAAAATACTCATTATTGAATGCAAATTTATTTTCAATAAAACTGAATATCGCATTCAATCGCTGCATTCCATCAATAATCTCGAATCTCGGCTGCCCGTCAACATGAACTTCGGCCAAAAGAATTAATGGAAGAGGAAATTGCCGAACAACAGTATCGATCAGATGTTGCTTTTCATCGATAGTCCAAACCAATTTTCTTTGATAGCGCCTATTTACGATAAGACGGCCATCGAGATACCATGTATAAAGCTCCTGAATATTTTCACCGCGAATATTCAAATCAATTTTAGAAGATTCCATTGTTATTATCCATTATTTAATATAATCACCCGCAACATTCCGGGCGCCCCGATTTCTAATGCACCATCAATAACAAAAACAGCAAACAACCACGTGGCAACAAGACCAAACCTCTCCTACCAAAAACATTTATCGCCAATCAAAAGATAACATAAGCCCGACAAGAAAACTTACCCATAATAACGACCCACATCTTCCAGTACATTCGCATTAGTCACCGAACAGTTGCGCGCACACCGCGCGCCCTTCGTCGGTCAGCGCGGCGCTGCCGGTACCGTCCTCGCTCAACGTCGTCGCGCTCAGGCCCGCGGCGTCGAGCTGCGTGAGCACGCGGCGCAGCGTGCTCATCGGCAGTTGCGTGCGTTTCGCGATCTTCGGCAGCGACCAGGCCTTGCCGGCCGGATCGCCCGCGGCGTCGTTCAGTGTCGCGAGCGTCGCGACGAGTGCGGGATCGAGCGGGGCGTCGTCGGATTCTGAAGTCATGGGTGGTGGTTGTTGAGCGAGACTGGGGCTTGCGATCGGGCGACCGCTGCCGGCTGAGGACACTATACCGCTTCGTTCGTCATGCATTCTTGATCGCGGCACGCATGAACGATACGAAGCGTGTGGTGACGGGATCGTCGCGATCCGACAGCCATGCGAGCCCGACGCGCCACTTCGCGTCCTTGCCGTCGAGCGGCAATACCGTCGCGTCGCGCAGCAGATATTGCGCACGCGACGGAATGAACGCGACGCCCGCGCCGGCCGCGACCGACGCAAGCACCGACTGCACGTCCTCGGCCTGCTGCGTCACGTGCGGCACGAAGCGGCGCTCGACGCACCACCGGTCGACCTGCGCGGCCAACCCTTGGCCGCGTGCGCGCTGCAACGCGATGAAGCCAATCTCGTTGAGCGTGCCGAGATCGGCGGGCACGCGCTTCAGGCCGAGATGCGGCGGCACCGCCAGCGCCAGCGCCTCGTCGATCACCTTGAACGACGACAAATCTTCGTCCGACGGCAGGCGCAGGAATCCCGCATCGAGCTTGCCCGCGCGCAACCGGCGCGTCTGCTCCGCGGACGACAGGTCGCTCAACGTCACGGCAATGCCGGGATTCCGGCTGCGAAATTCCGCGACGAGCTTCGGGACGAGCGTCAGCACCGACAGGCAGATGCCCAGCCGCAAATGGCCGCGCTGCCCGCTCGACAGCTCACGCGCGCGGGTGAGAATCTCGTCCGCATCGCGCACCAGCGCCTGCGCATCGGGCAGGAAGCGCTCGCCGAACGCGGTGAGTTCCGCGCCGTGCCGGCCGCGCTCGAACAGCTTGCCGCCGAGGCTCGCCTCGAGCGCGCCGATCTGCTTGCTCAGTGCCGGCTGGCTCATGTGCAGCGCATCGGCCGCGCGGCTGAAATGGCTCAGCTCAGTGACCGTCAGGAAGGTTCGCAGCAGTTTCAATTCCATTCTTAAAAGGAATCGTAACGATCGAAACATTCATTTTACCGATCGAATGCGATGGCGTTCAATACGGACATGCCCTTTCAGGAATCGACCGTCATGTCTGTAGATCTCATCTGTGAATGTCCGCCCGACGACACGTCGTGCGCACCGGCCGCCCTCGATGAGCGCGCCGCAACGGCTGATCCGCGCGCTCCGAAGCGTCGTGCCGAACGCGCCGACGGCCGCGGCCGCCGCTTTCGTTTCGGCGATGCGGTGGACGCGATGAGCGCGATGAACGACGCACCGCCGCGCCCCGTGACGGGTTCGATCGCGATCAGCTTCGCGGTGGTGTCGCGGCGTAACTGGCCGCGTTGAGCATCGGCGCTATCGATCCACGATCGCGCCGCGTATCGCGTCATATATCGCGCGACCGCAAGCGCGCAGGCCGCTGCGCCCTCCTCGAATCACCGATCAGCGTCGCCCAATTTCACCGAATCGCGCATCTTTTCCCGCCTTCAATCGTCATCGCTCCGCGATCGACCGTATAATTTTCCGCATCCCGCTGACCGCCCACGCATTTCACGCCGCCTCGCCACGCGTGACAAGGAGACTTTCGCTTGACCGGCCTCATCGCGCGCCTGCCTCTCGCCCGGACCACCCTGCTCGTCGCCCTGTCGATGCTGATGTTCGCCTTCTCGACGAACGCGTCGTCCGCACAACGTCACACGCCGCAGCGCGTCGCGCATGTGCAGCCGCATGCGAAAAAGGTCGTCAAGAAAGCCGTCAGGAAAAAGCCCGCGCAGCGTAAGCAGAAGGCCGTCAAGCACCGCCGCCCGCGCGTGAAGCACCAGGCAGTCAAGCGCCAGGCGGCACCGGCCCCGCAGCAGCGCCGCGCGAAACGTTCGAATGCGGTACGCCCGCGCCCGGCCGTCAAGCCGCGCCTGATGGCGAGCTGCGGCTATACCCCACGCGCAGTCAACTCGCTCCATTCACGCGCCGCCTACGTGCTAGACGTCGACTCTGGCACGCCGCTGCTGGCCCGCAACGCACGCACCGTGCGGCCGATCGCGTCGATCTCGAAGCTGATGACGGCCGTCGTCGCGCGCGACGCCGACCGTCCGCTGAACGGCGTGCTGCGCGTCACCGCGCACGACCGCGACACGATCAAGTTCACCGGGTCGCGCCTGCAGGTCGGCTCGGAACTGTCGCGCCGCGAGATGTTCCATATCGCGCTGATGTCGTCGGAAAACCGCGCGGCCGCCGTGCTGAGCCGCGACTATCCGGGCGGACGCGCCGCGTTCGTCAAGGCAATGAACCGCGAAGCGCGTCGGCTCGGCATGCGTCATACGCACTTCCGCGAGCCCACCGGCCTGTCGCCGCACAACGTGTCGACGGCGGAGGATCTCGCGAAGCTCGTCGGCGCGGCCGCGCAGGATCCGCTGATCCGCTATTTCTCGACGGATACGTCGACCACCGTGCGCCCGGGCGACGGCGAGCTGCTGTATGTGAATTCCGACCCGCTCGTCCGCTACCGCCGCCTGCCGATCCGGCTGCAGAAGACCGGCTTCATCAACGAGTCGGGCCACGGCGTCGTGATGCGCATGCGGGTGAAGGGCCGCCGCGAAACGGTCGTGCTGCTCGGTGCGCCAACGCGCGCGGGCGTCTCGAGCGATGCCATCAAGATCCACCGCTGGCTGTCCTGCTCGATCCAGTAAGCGCGCACGGGCGGCCGGCGCGTTCACCGTCACGGAGCGACGCCATGCAGGACGAATACCGCTTCAACGCATTTGGCCGGCTACTCGCCGTCGTCCGCAAGAACGACCGCTGGATCGTGTTCGCTCTCGGCGCCGAGGGCAAGCGGCGCCCGGCAAACCTGCACATTCCGTCCGAGCTTGCCGCCGACGAACTGGCGCAATACCTCGGCGACCTGCTGCACGAAAGCGCGACCCCGCGATACAGCGAAGTCGTACCGGTCCCACTCCCCGGCGCGTAACCACCCGCCCGGCTGCACCGCGATCCGGCGATCAATTCGACAGTTAAACTTGCAAGTTTAACTGTCGTGCCCTATGATCCGCCGCATGAACCCGCCACGCAAATCCGGCGTTTCCGCCGATATCGTCGCCGCCGATCTGACCCTCGCGGTCGGCCAGTTGATCCGCCGGCTCCGCTCCGAGATCGAATCCGGCGGGCTCGGCATGTCCCAAACGAGCGCGCTCGCGCGACTCGAACGGCACGGGCCGATGACGACCGCCGACCTCGCGCGCGCCGAAGCGATGAAGCCGCAGTCGATGAAGGCGACGCTTGCCAGCCTCGAGGAAGATGGCCTCGTCGAACGCGAACCGCATCCGACCGACGGCCGCCAGATCCTGTTCCGGCTGACCGCGGCCGGCCTCGACGCGCGGCTCAAGCGCAACGCCGCGAAGCACAAGTGGCTCGGCGCCGCGATCGCGCAACTCGATCCCGAAGACATCGGCACGCTCGCCGCCGCGATCCCGCTGATCCGCCGCATCGGCGAGCAATGAATCCGGCCGGCGCGCCCCACCGCATTCGCGCGCACGGCTTCCTTCGCCCTTTCACGGAGTCCCATCATGAGCGCAACCCGTCTCGACACGAACACGGCCCTCGTCGTCATCGACCTGCAGAAAGGCATCGTCGCCCTTCCCACCGCGCACCCGGTCGAACCGGTGATCGCGCACACCCGTGAACTGCTCGACGCATTCCGCAGCCGCGGCCTGCCGGTCGTGCTCGTCAACGTCGCGGGCGGCGCACCGGGTCGCACCGAGCAACCGCCGCGCACGGCACAGCTCCCGGCTGACTGGGCCGAACTCGTGCCCGAACTGAACCGGCAACCGGGCGACCACCTCGTGACGAAAAAGACCTGGGGCGCCTTCACCGGCACCGACCTCGACGCGCACCTGAAGGCGGCCGGCGTCACGCAGATCGTGCTGACCGGCGTCGCGACGAGCATCGGCGTCGAATCGACTGCACGGCAGGCGCATGAACTCGGCTACAACGTCACGCTCGCCGTCGATGCGATGACCGACCTCAACGCGGATGCACATGTGAACAGCGTCGAGCGCCTGTTCCCGCGCCTCGGCGAGACGGGCACGACGCAGGACATCGTCGCGCTGCTCGACCGGCGCGGCGCGTGAGCGATCCACGCACTCGGCCGGCGCGGGACCACGCGGCCGGCCGGCTCGATCCGTCGATCTGGAAGGTCAGCGCGGTCGCGGTGCTGGGCTCGTTGCTGTCGCAACTCGACGCGACGATCGTCAACGTGTCGCTGTCGAGTCTCGCGACCGACCTGCACGCGAACCTTTCGACGATCCAGTGGGTGACGAGCGGCTACCTGCTCGCGCTCACGCTGGTGCTGCCGCTGAACGGCTGGCTCGTCGACCGGATCGGCGCGAAGGCGCTGTATTTGTGGTGCTTCTCGGCGTTCACGCTCACGTCGGCGCTGTGCGGGCTCGCGTGGTCCGCGCCGTCGCTGATCGCCTTCCGCGTGCTGCAAGGCGTGAGCGGCGGGCTGCTCGCGCCGATGGCGCAGATGATGATCGCGCGTGTCGCCGGCCAGCAGATGGCGCGCGTGATCGGCTACGCGGCCGTGCCGGTGCTGCTCGCGCCGATCCTCGGCCCGGTCGTCGCCGGCGCGATCCTGCAGCACACGTCGTGGCGCTGGCTGTTTCTCGTGAACCTGCCCGTCGGCGTGCTGGCGCTCGCGCTGGCCGTGCGGTTCCTGCCCGGCGACCGCGACGACACGCAGCCGCGCGAACTCGACTGGGTCGGCCTCGCGCTGCTGTCGCCGGCGCTCGTGCTGTTCCTGTACGGGATCGAGCGGATCAACGAAGCGCTCGGCATCGCGGCGATCGTCGCGGCCGCGCTGTTGCTCGCGGCGTTCCTGCGGGTCGAAACGCGCAAGGGCGAGCACGCGCTGATCGACCTGGCGCTGTTTCGCCGCAAGGTATTCGGCGCGGCCGCGTCGACGCAATTCCTGTCGAACGGCGCGCTGTTCGCGGGCCAGATGCTGATTCCGGTGTTCCTGATCCAGGCCTGCGGCCGCACGCCCGGCGAAATGGGCTGGCTGCTCGCGCCGATGGGGCTCGGCATGCTGGTCACCTACCCGTCGATGGGCGCGCTCACGAGCCGGTTCGGCGTGCGCCGGCTGGCCGCCGCAGGCGCCCTGCTCGCGCTGTTCGCGACGCTGCCGTTGGTGTTTCTCGCGCTGAGCGGCTACGATCCGGTCCTGCTCGTGCCCGCGCTGTTCCTGCGCGGCATGGGCCAGAGCGCGATCGGCGCGCCGTCGATTTCCGCCGCGTATGCGTCGGTCGAGCGCCGCAACCTGCCGATGGCGACGACCTCGCTCAATATCGTGCAGCGTCTCGGTGGCCCGACGTTCACGACGATCTGCTCGCTGTTCCTCGCGTGGCGGCTGCAGGCCGAATCGGTGGCGAGCGGCGGCACGCAGGCGAACGCGTATGCGTGGGCGTTCGGCCTGCTTTGTGTGCTGCACGCGGCGAGCTTCGTCACGACGCTGCGGTTGCCGTTGTGGTCGGCCGGTGCGGGCGGGAAACCTGCCGGCGCCGCACGCGCCGGTTCGCGCTGACCGCGGGCGCTCCATCACGCTGCGCTGTGCCCCGCGCGCGGCGTCGCCATGGCAGCCACATCGGCACGATCGACGCCACCTGCGCAACGGCTTCGCGCGCGTGCGGGCGGCAGCCTAACGCCCGCTCCCGCTACACGATGCCCGGTTCCTGCGGCGCCGGCGTCGTGCCGGCGGCCTCCAGTGCCTGGTGCAGTGTCGGGAAGATGCACGACGCGCCGACGATCTCCGTGATCCGGTGACGATCCATGTCCGCGCGCAGGTAGCGATTGACACGCCCGAACAGCACACCGATCCCGCGTGCCTGCAGCATCCTGACGAGGTCGGTCAGCGTCCGCGCGGCCGAGTAGTCGATATCGGTGATCGCGCCCGCATCGACGACGAACCAGCGCGTCGGCACCGGCGCCGCCTCGACGAGCTCGGTCACTTCGGCGGTGAACAGATGATCGTTCGCGAAGAACAGGTCGGAGCCGAACCGGTAGACGATCAGCCCCGGCGCCGTCATCGCGCCGCGCCGCGTGGGCACCGGCTGCCACCGCCCGTTGCCGTCGACCGGTTCGAGCACCATCGTGTGCGGCTGGTAGCTGTGGCGCACGTGCCGCATCAGCGACAGCGCGACGGCCAGCAGGATGCCGTGCTCGACGCCGACCGTCACGACGGCCAGCGCCGTCACCAGCGCGAGCGTGAACTCGCCGGGGCTTTCCTTGCGGATCGCGGCGAGACTGCGCACATTGATCAGCCCGAGCGCGATCGTGAACACGATGCCGGCCAGCACCGCATGCGGCAGGTACTGCAGATAGGGGCTGAAGAACAGCAGGACCACCGCCACCACGGCCGCGAATGCGAGGTGCCCGATCTGGCTGCGCACGCCCGCGCCGTCGGCCATCGCCGTCTGCGTCGGGCTGCCGTTGACGACGAACGCGCCGCCCACCGCCGCCGCCGCATTCGCGGCCGCGAGGCCGAGGATGTCGGCGTTGGTGTCGACCTCCTCGTCATACTGCTGCGCGAACACGCGTGCGGCGGCCGCACTCTGCGCGATGATCATCACGAAGCACGAAGCCGCGACCGGCACGAGATCGAGGCACTGCTGCCACGTGACGGACGGCCAGCGCAACGGCGGCAGCCCGCCGGCGACCGGCCCGAGCACCGCGATGCCGTGCGCGGCGAACCCGAACGCGTAGCTTGCGGCGATGCTGCCCACGACCACGATCATCGGCATCGGCACGCGCGGCAGGAACCGCTTGCACGCGAGAATCGCGACGACGACGAGCGCCGCGAGCGCGAACGTCGGCCGGTTCGTGTGGACGAGATGCGTGACGACGTAGTCGAGCTGTGCCAGGCTGCGCGACGCCGGGTACGGCACCGCCAACCCGAGCATGTCGCCGAGCATCGCGATCGACACCTGCACGCCGACGCCGGCGAGAAAGCCGACCAGCACCGTGCGCGACAGGAAATCGGCGAGAAAGCCGAGCTTGAAGAGGCGTGCGAGCAGCAGCATCGCGGCGGTCAGCAGCGCGACCATGCCGGCCAGCGCCACGTACTCGGCGCTGCCGGCCGGCGCCATCGACGACAGCCGGCTCGCGAAGATCGTCGCGGTCGCGGAATCGGCGGCCACCACCAGATGCCGCGACGCACCGAAGCACGCGAACGCGACGAGCGGCAGGAACACCGTGTAGAGGCCCGTGACGGCCGGCATGCCGGCGATGCGCGCATAGCCGAGCACCTGCGGGATGTCCATCGACGCGAGCGA
Organism: Burkholderia sp. AU45274; assembly: GCF_030482505.1. Lineage (NCBI taxonomy): Bacteria > Pseudomonadati > Pseudomonadota > Betaproteobacteria > Burkholderiales > Burkholderiaceae > Burkholderia > Burkholderia sp. AU45274. The sequence goes on from NZ_JAUJQE010000001.1 coordinate 1,669,215, forward strand.
AATACCCGCGAACACGTCGCGGATCGCCCCGCCACGGCGGATCGGGAGGATGCCTTTCAGCAGCCGCACGCCCGACGGGCGGCTTTCGTTGGAATCTTGCATGCGTGGAATGCGTGAATACGGGGTGGCGTGGTTCGCGAAGTCGTTCGTGCATCGTGCCCCGGGCAGGCGTCCCATGGCAAGTGCGCGAAGGTGGCACGTGTCGCTCACCGTCGGCGATGAGCCGCACGCGAAAGCGAGCGTCACACGCGCCGGCACGGGCGACGCCCGCATGATTGCATGGATCGCCGTTCACGCGCATCGACGCGCGAAGGCCCGCTGGAGCGGGCTGCAGCCGATCCCCAGCCCGGTGCGCAACGCATCCGGCGACATGCGCGCGCGGCGGCTCGCGGTGATGCGCTTTCACCACCCGCCCTCACCCGATTACAGAGGAAACCTACGCAATGGTGAGGAGATTCGGGAGCCGCGCACCATGCACTCGCAGTAACGCGCCCGGAACCCGATGGCACAATCACGGTCCCTTTCATGTGCCCTTCACCGGGCGCGCGCCGCGCCGCGGCGCCGATTCAACGCACGAGAAGGCCCCTGTTTGCCCCTATGACCCTGAACGAATCCTGGTTTGCGCCGCTCGTCGGCACCCTCATCCTGCTCGCCGCCGCCGGCGCGATCACCGCCGTCGTCCATTTCCTGCTGTTCCGCGTGGTCGCGCGGCTCGCCCGGCTGTCCGCCACGCGCGTCGACGACGCGCTGTTCGAGTTCGGCGCATTCAAGTGGCTGAACCGCATCGTCCCGTTCGTCGTGATCAAGTTCGGGCTCGGCGCGGTGCCCGGCATCCCCGAGACGGCCGCGGAGGTCGCCGACAAGGTGCTGTTCGCGCTGATCGTGTTCCTCGTGACGATGACCGTCAGCGCGACGCTGTCGGCGCTCGAACACACGCATCGCACGTACCAGCGCGATCAGCGCGGCCAGCCGCACCTGTCGCTGAAAGGCGCGATGCAGCTCGTCAAGCTCGTGATGTTCATCACGGCCGCGCTGGTCGTGATCGGCGACGCGACCGGCAAGCAGATCGGCCTGCTGCTGTCGGGCATCGGTGCGATGTCCGCGGTGCTGATGCTGATCTTCAAGGACACGCTGCTCGGCCTGGTCGCGGGCGTGCAGCTGTCGTCGAACGACATGCTGCGGATCGGCGACTGGATCACGATGCCGTCGGCCGGCGCGGACGGCACCGTGATCGACATCACGCTGAACACCGTCAAGGTCGCGAACTTCGATCACACGATCATCACCGTGCCGACGTGGAAGCTGATCACCGAGAGCTACCAGAACTGGCGCGGAATGACCGAAGCGGGCGGGCGCCGTATCAAGCGCGCGCTGTTCGTCGACGCGACGAGCGTGCGTTTTCTCTCCCACGACGAGATCGAACGGCTCGAACGCCTGACGCTGCTGAAGGACTATCTCGAGGACAAGGTCGACGCGATCGAGCAATGGAACGGCACGCTCGGCGCCGCCGGCGACTGCCCGGCGAACCGCCGCCAGCTGACGAATCTCGGCACGTTCCGCGCGTATGTCGCGAACTACCTGAAGGGCCATCCGCGCATCCGCCGCGACATGACCTGCATGGCGCGGCAACTGCCGCTCACGGCCGAAGGCATTCCGCTCGAACTGTACTGCTTCACCGACACGACGACGTGGGTCGACTACGAGGCCATCCAGTCCGACCTGTTCGATCACCTGATCGCGGTGCTGCCGGAGTTCGGGCTGCGCGTGTACCAGCACCCGTCGGGCTTCGACATGCGGCAGATGGTCGGCGCCGCGCAAGCCGGGCTGCAGGCGCCGCACGCGGGGTGATGCACGCGGTGGCGGCCGAGCGTCGGCCGCCGCTTGCCGCGCGGCCCCCGCACTCAGCGCGCCGCGCACTCCGACGCGAGCCGCCCGAGTACCTTCAACGCATCCTCGATCTGTCGCGACCACGGATAGCTGTAGTTGAGCCGGATGAAATGCCGGTAATCGGTGCTCGCCGAGAACATGTGTCCGGGGCCGACCGTGATTCCTTGAGCGAGCGCGGCCGCATACAGCTTCATCGCATCGACCTGCCGCGGCAGCTCGACCCACAGCACGTACCCGCCCTGCGGCTGCGACAGCCGCGTGCCTTCCGGAAAGAAACGCCGCACCATCGCGCTCATCAGGCTCGCCTGCTGCGCGTACTGCTTGCGCATGCGCCGCAGGTGGAAATCGTAGCCGTCGTATTTCAGGTACTCGGCAATCGCGAGCTGCTCGATCGCGGGCGTGGCCAGCGTGTTCAGGAATTTCAGCTTCTCGACCTGATCGCGGTAGCGGCCCGGCATCGCCCAGCCGATCCGGTAGCGCGGCGACAGGCTCTTCGTGAACGACGCGCAATGCAGCACGAGCCCGTCGCGGTCGAACGACTTCAGCGCGCTCGGCGTCGTGTCGCCGAAGTGCAGCTCGTGATAGACGTCGCTCTCGATCGCCGGCACGCCGTGCTTCGCCAGCAGTTCGACGAGCGCGCGCTTGCGCGAGTCGGGCATCTGGAAACCGAGCGGATTCTGGAAGTTCGGCATCACCATGCACGCGGCGATGCGCTCGCGTTCGAGGACCCGTCCGAGCGCGTCGAGATCGATGCCGTCGACCGGGTGCGTCGCGACTTCCAGTGCGCGCATGCCCATCCGCTCGATCGCGTGCAGCATCGCGTAGAAGGTCGGCGACTCCACGGCGATCGTGTCGCCCGGCTTCGCGACGGCCTGCAGGCACAGGTTGATCGCCTCGGTCGCACCGATCGTCACCACGATCTCGCCGGGTTCGACCACGATCCCGCGCTCCGCATAGCGCCGCACGATCTGGCGGATCAGCTCCTGGTTGCCGGGCGGCAGATCGTCGATCACGCCCCAGCGCGTGCGGCGGCGGCCGATCGTCTGCGCATAGCGCGCAAGACGCTGCACCGGAAACTGCGACGCATCGGGATACGGCGAACCGAGCGGCACCGCGTCGTCGCGCGAGATCGAGCGCAGCGTCGACAGCACGAGCCGGCTCACGTCCACGGCCGACGGCTCGGCGGCCGGCGCCGACATGTGCAGCTCGGCCTCGGCCGGCGCCGACGCGCGCGCACGGACGAAGTAGCCCGATTGCGGCCGGCTCTCGATCAGGCCGCGGCTTTCCAGCACGAGGTACGCGCGCAGCACGGTCGTGACGCTGAGCTGCTGCTGCCGGCTCGCCTGCCGCACCGACGGAATCCGCTCGCCGGGCCGGTACACGCCGCGCTCGATCTGCGCCTGGAGATCGTCGGCCAGTTGTTCGTAACGCTTCACGCGCCTCCCTTTCAACTTCCCTTCAACAATACAGTTGCGATCCGCACTGCCTGAATGGCCGCAACTGTACTCTTTTTTGGAATGAACAGGTGTACACACAGCCGGACGGGGGCCGCGCGTACTCTGCACCCATCGACCCCGACACCCGCTGCATCATGAAAAAGAAATCCGCCACCGCGCGCATCGAACCGTACACCCACCCGGCCGCCGGCTGGGGCGCGCTGAAAGCCGTCACGATCAACCTGATCAAGGAAAAGGTCGCGGGCGGCAACTACCGTACGCTGCTGCGCCAGAACCAGCCGGACGGCTTCGACTGCCCGGGCTGCGCGTGGCCCGATCGCCAGCACGCGTCGACGTTCGAATTCTGCGAAAACGGCGTGAAGGCCGTGGCCGCGGAAGCGACGAGCAAGCGCGTGACGCCCGAATTCTTCGCCGCGCATACGGTTACCGAGCTGCTCGAACAGTCGGATTTCGAACTCGAGCAGCACGGCCGGCTCACCGACCCGATGGTGTACGACGCGCAGACCGACCGCTACGTGCCGATCGCATGGGACGACGCGTTCGCGCTGATCGCGCGCCACCTGCGGGCGCTGCCCGACCCGAACCAGGCCGCGTTCTACACGTCCGGCCGCGCGAGCAACGAAGCGGCGTTCCTGTACCAGCTGCTCGTGCGGCTGTACGGCACGAATAACTTCCCCGACTGCTCGAACATGTGCCACGAGGCGACGAGCCGCGGGCTGCCGGCATCGGTCGGCGTCGGCAAGGGCACCGTCACGCTCGACGATTTCGAACATGCGGACACGCTGCTGATCTTCGGCCAGAACCCGGCCACCAACCACCCGCGGATGATGGGCGAGCTGCGCGAGTGCGCGAAGCGCGGCGCGACGATCGTGTCGATCAACCCGCTGAAGGAGCGCGGCCTCGAACGCTTCGCCGATCCGCAAAGCCCGATCGAGATGCTGACGATGTCGGGCACGAAGATCGCATCGACGTTCATCCAGCCGACGATCGGCGGCGATTTCGCGCTGATCAAGGGGATGGCGAAGCGCGTGCTCGAACTCGACGACGCCGCGCGCGCCGCCGGTGCGCCGCGCGTGCTCGACACCGCGTTCATCGGCGAGCACACGGCCGGCTTCGACGCATTCGCCGACGATCTGCGCAACGAAAGCTGGTCGGCGCTGACGGCCGAAAGCGGCGTGCCGTACGAACAGATCGACAGCCTCGCGCAGCTCTATGCACGCAGCGAGCGCGTGATCGCGACGTGGGGCATGGGCATCACGCAGCACAAGCATTCGGTCGCGACCGTCCAGATGCTGACGAACCTGATGCTGATGCGCGGCAACATCGGCCGCCCCGGCGCGGGCCTGTGCCCGGTGCGCGGCCACTCGAACGTGCAGGGCAACCGCACGGTCGGCATCGAGGAAAAGCCGTCGCAGGAGTTCCTCGACCGGCTCGGCCACGTGTTCGACTTCGAACCCCCGCGCCACCACGGCTACGACGTCGTCGAGACGATCGAAGGGATGCTCGAAGGCCACGTGAAGGTGCTGATCGGCCTCGGCGGCAACTTCGCGATGGCGACGCCCGACACGCCGCGCACGTGGGAAGGCATGCGCCGCTGCGACCTCTCCGTGCACATCACGACGAAGCTGAACCGCAGCCACCTGATCCACGGCCGCGACGCGCTGATCCTGCCGACGCTCGGCCGCACCGAAATCGACCTGCAGGACAACGTCGCGCAAGGCGTGACGGTCGAGGATTCGATGAGCATGGTCCATGTGTCGTACGGGATGAACAAGCCGGCGTCGCCGAACCTGATGTCGGAGCCCGCGATCGTCGCGCACATGGGTCATGCGCTGTTCGGCAGCGGCAAGATCGACTGGCTCGCGTACAAGGACGACTACGCGAAGATCCGCGACGCGATCGAGGCGACGCTCGACGGCTTCTACGACTACAACACGCGCATCGCGCGACCGGGCGGCTTCCACCTGCGCGTCGCGTCGCGCGACCGCGAATGGCTCACGCCGACGGGCAAGGCGAACTTCATCGCGCACGCGCTGCCGGCCGACACGCCGATCCAGCGTGCCCGCGCGCTGCACGGCGAGCGCCTGATGACGCTGATGACGACGCGCTCGCACGACCAGTACAACACGACCGTCTACGGGCTCGACGACCGCTATCGCGGCGTGTTCGGCCAGCGCCGCGTGGTGTTCGCCAATCGTGACGATCTCGCGATGCTCGGCCTGAAGGCCGGCGACTGGGTCGACATGGAAACCGTGTGGCACGACGGCATCGAGCGGCGCGCGGACGGCTTCCTGCTCGTCGAGTACGACATCCCGCGCGGCTGCATCGGCGCGTACTACCCGGAAACGAACCCGCTCGTGCCGCTCGACAGCGTCGGCGACGTGTGCAACACCCCGACGTCGAAGTCGATTCCCGTGCTGCTGCATCGCGCGGCCGCGCCGGCCTCGATTGCCGCCTGACGGAGCGCCGCGATGATCGTTCGTCCGCGCGAGCACTGGCTGCGGATGCTGCTCGTCTGGAACGGCTCGGTGCTGCCGACCATCCTGCCGCAGCTCGTGCTGACGCTCGCGATCAGCCTCGTCGCGGTCTGGGGCGGCGGCCGCGTGCTCGGCGAGAAGGTGCCGCTGAACCCGACGCCGTTCACGCTGATCGGCCTGACGCTCGCGATCTTCGCGGGGTTCCGCAACAACGCGAGCTACGAACGCTACCGCGAGGGCCGGCAACTGTGGGGCGGCGTGCTGACCGCCACGCGCACGCTGGTGTCGCAGGCGCTCTGCTACGGTGCGATCGACCGTGACGATGCATCGCGGCGCGCGTTCGTGCGGACGGTCGTCGCGTTCGTCTATGCGCTCAAGCATCAACTGCGCGGCACCGATCCGGCCGCGGACCTGCGCGGGCTGCTCGACGGCGCCGCTTACGCGCGCGTTGCCGCTGCGCGGTTCCGCCCGGTCGTCATCGTGCACGCACTGCGCGAAGCGTTCGCCGCACGCGCCGATGCGGGCCATCTCTCCGACACGCGACTGTGGATGCTCGACGCGCGCCTCGACGATCTCGTCGAGATGGTGAGCGGCTGCGAACGGATTGCGTCGACGCCGATCCCGTTTTCATACGACGTGCTGCTGCACCGGACCATCTATGCGTACTGCGTGCTGCTGCCGTTCGGTCTCGTCGATTCGATCGGCGCGGCGACGCCGTTCGTCAGCGTGTTCGTCGCCTATACGCTGATCGCCCTCGACGCGATCGCACATGCGATCGCCGAGCCGTTCGGCGACGGGCCGAACCATCTCGCACTCGATGCAATGACGCGGCAGATCGAGCGCACGCTGCTCGAGCTGAACCGCGAGCCGCTGCCGGCGGAAGTGAGGCCGGGCAAGGCCTGGCGGCTCAGTTGATCCGGCCGACTCGGCCCGGTAGCGACGCGCTGCCCGGCGTTGACGTCCCCTGCATTCTCGGTACGAGTTCTGCCGTGGATTGGACCGCACCGTCGACGACCGCGCCATTGCGTCGCGCCCCTTACCCTCCGAGGAATTGCGCTGCACTTACCACGGACGCGGCGAGGACGATTGGCGCATTCCGATCGCTGGCGATTTGCACCGTCATCTGGTTCTCGCTGTTGAAGTGAATATGGGTGGAAATCCCGGAGCCGCTCAAGTAGAACGGCCACATACCCTTCGCCTGACTGGCTTGGATCGATTGCTGGTCGGCTTTGCTAAACGACGCACTCGATGTGTACTCGGCATTCAGACCCGATACGACAAGCAAGCTTGCAACAAAGCGCTGCATGTTGCCGTGCGGGCCAAACGTCGATTGCCAATTGATCGCCGATCCCGGATTCCACGGGTCGCCGCTCTTCGTCGCGTGCGCAAGTGACAGCGCTGAAGAAACGTACCAGTTGGACGGCGTTGCCGACAACGGAAGCACGTGCTTGAATTCGAACTGACCGGACACGTCGCCGGCGGCGAATTGCGCACTCGGTCCCGAGATGGAATCGCTGCCGCCCCACAGGCCCCAGAATCCTGTATTCGGCTCGGCGTTGCTGCCGAACGGAAACGTGACGCTAGGGGCTACCGCAAGCTGCTTCACCAGGCCGGCATAGTCGACATTCCAGGCGGGGGGCTGCCGCCCCCACACATCGAGGCGATGCTTTGCTGCCGCGATCGGATCGAGCAGAGCGGATCCAGGTATCAATGAGTCGATCAACGCGGAATATGCCGCAAAAAACGTGTCGCCACCGCTTGGCGCAAAGACCGGCAAGTCGGCCGGAATGGTGTTGAAGCAGGACCACAGTGACTCGTTATCCCCGGAGCGGAGCAATGCGGCCGGCTGTAGCACTTGCCCGCCCGACCGAGAAAACCCGAGCGCCGCAAACTCCGCGGTGATAAAGCGGTCTTGCAGTTCGACGAATGAAGCCATGGGATTGACCTTTCTTCGGTTGTGCAAGTCGGCGGGATCCAGGGGATCCCGCCCGAAATGAGCACGGCGCAGCGACCTCCTGCTGCAAATGGCCGGAATGCCGGCTCAGGTATCACTGCCCGACGTCAGCTGTAGAACTTCTCGGTAAGGATCTTCGACGCCAGCGACTCATGGCCGAGATAGTGGCTTGCGGAAAGAACGATGCAGCCGATGACAACGGGTACGTTCTTCTGAGAGGTGATCGTGACGGTCATGTTTCCCGCGGCATTGAACGCCGTCGACGTGTTGGAACCGCCCGAGCTACTGGAGCAATAGAATGGCCACAAACCGGCGGACGAGTTATTTCTGATCTGCTCCTGCTCGCTCTCGCTATAGGACGCGTTAGACGTAACCTTGATGTTCATCTCGTTGACAATCACGAGAGTCGATGCGAACCGTTGCATGTTGCCCGACGCGCCGAATGTCGTTTCCCAATTGGGCTTGACACCGGGCTTCCACGGCGCACTGCCCGGGTTGTTGAATGCGAGGCCGAACGCGCCCGAGCTGTACCACGTGCCCGGGGTCACGTTGAACGGCAGCACGTTGCGGAAGCTCGCGTCCACCGATACACCGCCGGAGGCGAACTTCTGGCTCAACGTGGACGTATAGCTGCTGCCGCCCCATAGCCCGAAGAAACCGCTGTTCGAACCTTGGGTCCACGTGCTGGACACATCGGTTTGCCAGCTGTTGGTACCGACATTGAAGGAGCGATACGGCGCCTTCTTGAGCAAGGCAAGCATCTTCGAGTAGCCGGGCACGAAGTCAACCGACTCGTCACCGGCCGGGAGGTAGGGTTCGACGTTCAACTGCGCAGCGAAGATCGGATCAAGCTCCGCAGCCGCCAAGGCAGACGCGCCCGACACTGCAACGGCAGAACACGCTCCGTTATATAGCGCCCAATTGCGAAACTTCTTGGGATTCGTCAGGCTCTTGTCCTGCTTCAGCGCAGCCTGATAGCTATCCCAACATGCCGGGCCGAGCGTCGATTGGAAGTTGTTCGGTGCTGACTGCAATGCAGACATCACTGCCTGGTAATTGGCAAGAAACTGATTGCCGCCCGAAATCTGCGTGTTCCCCGTCAGAGACGCGACGGGAAGATTATTGAAATAGGCCCAGAGCAAGTCATCCGCGCCCTCTCCATCCAGAAGCGGAGGCGACGGTTGAATCACCTGAAACGGGTCCTGGTTGGAGTACCCCAGACCCTGGGCGAGTGCGTTGTAGAAGCCAGCTTGAAGATCAACGAAGTTTTTCGGATCCGCCATGACATTCACCTTTGTGTTATTTTAATGCACGATTTAAATGCCCCGATTATTTTGCAAGCAAACCTATCAATCCACTGCACCTTCCCGCATTACTGCGGCCACCACATTGCCACGCCATAGTCGCGCGCCTCGTTTTTCGCGTTGACCCGGCGTTTTTGCACGACTTCACCTCGCTTCTCCCGGAATCTCCTATGCACACACTTAATAATCAAACCAGCCGCATGAATAAAACATAGATAAAAAACATAGACTTTAAAGCTGTCATTTATATCAGCCCAATTCGATTCATCAATCGTCAATATTATTCAATAATCCAAGAATCAATAAAAATAGGTTCGCATTAAATTAAAAATATCCCCTTGCCGCTCCATTGCGGCAACAGAGTTGAGTGCTTGTCGCGTGGGCAGTACGGGGTCGTTGCCTGCATTGCGCCGGCCCCTCGATCACTCTCATTAAACGGCCGCAATTGCTCCCCAAAAACGCAGCCCAACAGAAAAAGTTGGATTTAGCCATGAATGCCATTCCGAAAATTAAATTGCGCACGGGAGTGAGCGGACTCCTCGCCAAATATGTGAACGCACTGCAAGAGTGCTCAAATTTTTCGAATACCGGTGGGAAGTAACCATTGGAACAGACGCTGATAAATTCAAGCGCTCAGGTCTGGATTCCGTCAGTCGCCCCGGGGAAAAAGGTGAGCAACGACACCACGGAACTGGATACCGCTGACGAATGATTCCCCGGCGAGGCAAAGCGGAAAACTGAAGCCTCAGGGTGCGCCTGCCTCATTCAACGTCGATGGACAGGTGTTTTTCGAAGGAGAGACTGCACCACTCCTTCCGATTTCAGACGAACGCTACCGCGCGCAGGAAGCCATCGTGCGCGGCCGCCGTCTCCGCGATCGTTCTCAGCAGCACCGCACCGCGCAGCAGTGCGCGGCCGTCGTCGCTGTCGACTTCGGTCACGCGCCGCAGCAGCATGCGGGCAGCCGCGTTGCTGGTCCGCGCCAGCCGCGCGAAATCCGCGCGCCCGACCCGCCCCCGCACGACCGCGACCGCCCGGCGCGCCGCCGGCTCGCGCGCGGCCAGTTCGGCGAGCGACAACAGGCTGTCGCCGATCGTCCAGGCCGCGAGCAGATCGCGCAGGTCGCGCTCGATGAGCGTGGGTGACAGACGGCCCGCGAAACCGAGTTCGCGCCCGAGACGGTCGGCCGTGCGGCTCAGCCACGCACTCGCCCGCCATGCCCGTGGATTGCGTGCGATGCGAACCAGATCGTCGCGCACCGCGCGATGCAGGCGCCGCCGGCTCGTGCCGGGATCGCCGGGAAACACGAGCGCGAACACCAGCGCCCCGAACGCGATGCCGAGCAGCGTGGCGAGCGCCGAATTGAGAAACGCGGCATCGCCGATGCGCGCCGTATTGTCCGGCGACGTGAAATTCCAGAAGAAGATCGAGAAGCCGCTGCCGATGCCGGCCGTGCGCGGATTGCGCATCGCGATGCCCGTGCCGATCATGAACACGCCGAGGATGTACGCGAGCATCTCGAAGCCCGACACCGCCGGCAGCAGCACGAAATTGCAGAGCGCGCCCGCGACCGCCGCGCAGGCCGCCCCTTTCAGGAAGCCGACGGTGGCGCCGACCGAGTTCGGGCGCGTCGAGAACAGCGCGCAGACCACGCCCGTGATCGCGACGAACCCGGCGCCCGACGGCCACGCGGTGACGATCCAGAGCGCCGATGCGACCAGCACGGCGACGAACGCGCGAATGCCGTTGTGCCACGCGAGCACCGGATCGTGGTGGAACGCATAGCGCACGCGCGACGCCGGCGGATTCGGCCGGTCCAGCTGCGCCTTGCCCGCAAAGGCGGCGTCGAACCCGGCAAGCAGCGCCGCCAGCCGGTCGAGCGTGAGCAGGCGCGACGGATCGGAGCCGGCCGGCTCCGCGGCCTCGGCGCGCACCGCGTCGTCCACGCGCGCACGCAATGCGGTCAGCGCAGGCCCCGCTTCGCCCGACGCCGCCACGCCATCGAGCACCTGCGCGGCATCGGCGACCAGCGGCTCCGGCGTGCCGTCGCTGCGCGCCGCGTGCTCGTGCAGCGCCTGCCCCGCGGCCTGCGCGGACAGCACACCCAGCACCGCCGCGCGCAGATGGCCGATCGCGTTGCGCACCGGCAGATCGCCGGCGGCCGCATATTCGGCCGCCGTGTCGAGTTCGAGTGCGTCCGCGAACAGCCGGTGCACGGCGGCGCCGTTCGGCTCGCGGCGCAGCGCGCCCGCACCGACGGCCACCGCGCGGTCGAGATAGCGCGCGAGCCGCGTGCGGACGTCGGCCAGCGGCGAACCGGGCGCGAACACAGTCTCGAACGCCGCGCCGCACAGGATGCCGACCACCACGTACAGGAAGCGCGCGGTCGCGATGTCGAATGCGTGCAGCGGCGCGGAGACGGCGTCCATCGCGATGATCGCCGCCGTATAGCCGGCGAGCACCGCCGCATACGCGCGGAAATTGCGCAGAAAGGTCGCGACGCCCGCGCACAGGCCGATCCACGCGGCGAGCGCCGGCAGGAACAGCTCGGGCGTCTGCGCGAAGGCGCCGGTCAGCACCAGTGCGACGGCCGCGCCGATCGCCGTGCCGAGAATCCGGTACTGGCTCTTCGACAAACCCATCCCGCGGCTGCCCTGCGCGACGATCCACACCGTCGACGCGGCCCATTTCGGGTCGTCGAGATTCATCCGGAATGCGATGTAGAGCGCGAGGAGCGACGCGGCCGTGTTGCGCAACGCGAAGCCGAGGGCGCTGGGCGGCAGCGTGGGCCGGGCGTCGCGCAGCGCGGTGCGCACGGCCGCGAGCGGCGGTAGAGAGGGCAAGGCGAATTTCATGCGGCGAGCATACGGGGGCGCGCCGCCGCCACTAAGAGGCGCGGACAGGATGCGTTATTGCACCGGGCAGGATAATCGCCGCCGCACGAAGCAATTCGGCCGGCACAGGTAAGATGCGCGCAGGTCGAACACTGAAGCACCTCGTATGGACTTCGAAAGCATCCGGATATTCCTGCGCGTGGTCGAGCGCGGCAACTTCACCGCCGCCGCCACGCACCTCGACATGCCGCTCAGCCGCGTAAGCCGCAAGGTCAAGCAGCTCGAGGACGATCTCGGCGTCCAGCTGCTGTACCGCACCACGCGCCGTGTGTCCGTCACCGAAGCCGGACGCGACTACTACGAGCGCTGCCTGCGTGCCGAGGACATCCTGCTCGACGCCGACCGCCAGGCCCGTGCGCTGCGCACGGCGCCGGAGGGCATGCTGCGCGTGCTGGTGCCCTATTCGATCGGCCTGTTCGAGCTGGAGCCGGCGCTCGCCGAGTTTCGGCGGCGCTACCCGCTGGTCCAGCTCGTGCTGATCTACGACAACAACCCGCTCGATCTGGTCGAGCATGGCTTCGACGTCGCGCTGCGGGCGGGCGTGCTGACGGACTCCAGCTACATCGCGCGCTCGCTCGGCTGGTCGCAGGCGAAGCTCGCCGCGAGCCCCGCGTATCTCGACCGCGTCGGCCGGCCCGCCACGCCGCAGGATCTCGCGCAGCACGACCTGCTGCTCGTCGGCCGCGACGCGCCCGGCCTGACGCTGCGGCTCACCAATGCGGCCGGCGAAGTGGCCGACGTGCCGGTGCGGCCGGTGCTGATCACCAACGAATCGGTGACGGTGCTGCGCCAGGCCGCGAGCGGCGGCGGCATCGCGCTGGTCTCGACGCACTACACGGCCCGCCGGCTCGAGCGGAACGAGCTCGAAATCGTGCTGCCCGACTGGCACCGGACCGACGACGTCGAGCTGCACGTGCTGTATCCGCGGCGCGCGACGCTCGACAGCAAGGTGCGCGCGTTCGTCGAATTCCTCGCGGAAGTGTTCGACGATTGGCGCACCGCCCCGTAACCGGCACGGTTCGCCCAGCGATTGTTGCAGCAAGCGAAATCGATTAATGAGCCGGCACGTGTTGATGGCGGCTCGCCACATCGTTAGCCTGTCGCGATGCAAAACCATTCCACACGCGACGGCAGCCGCCTGACCGCTGCCCGCAGGCGCGTCACGCGCGTCCCGCCTTCCTGACCGGCAGCATTCCGCCTCCCGAAGCCCGCCACGGCTTCGTGCATCCGATCGAGCAGCACGTCGCACGCGTCGGCCCCTCTACCGGGCCGCGTCGCGCGCGCCGTGCTTCCTTCCGTTCAGCAGCCGCGCCGTCCGTGCGTCGCTTTCGCGCGCGCGCGCGTGCGTGGCCGCGTGCGGCCGCGCGTGCCCGCCGCAACGGGTCGCATCCGTTCCGCCCCTTACGTCCCTTACGTCCATTACGTCCCTTACGCAGGAAACCCATGTCCTCTCCGTCCACTACAGCCCCGCTATCGGGCGGCCGCCTCGCGATCGGCACGATCGCGGTATCGCTCGCGATGTTCATGAACGTGCTCGACTCGTCGATCGCGAACGTCGCCATTCCGACGATCTCGGGCGACCTCGGCGTGTCGGTCGACGAAGGCACGTGGGTGATCACGATCTTCGCGGCCGCGAACGCGGTGTCGATTCCGTTGACCGGCTGGCTCACGCAGCGCTTCGGCCAGGTGCGCCTGTTCGTCACGTCGATCCTGCTGTTCGTGTTCGCGTCGTGGCTGTGCGGGATCGCGCCCAACCTGCCGACGCTGCTCGCCGCACGGATCCTGCAGGGCGCGGTCGCCGGGCCGCTCGCGCCGCTGTCGCAGGCGCTGCTGCTCGGCGCGTGGCCACGGCAGAAATCGTCGAGCGCACTGGCGCTGTGGTCGATGACGGCGCTCGTCGGCCCGATCGCGGGGCCGTCGCTCGGCGGCTGGATCACGTACGACTACAACTGGTCGTGGATCTTCTACATCAACATCCCGGTCGGCTTCTTCGCGGCCGCCGTCACGTGGATCGTGTTCCGCGACCGCGAATCGGCCACGAAACGCATGCCGATCGATACGATCGGCCTGTTGCTGCTCGTGCTGTGGGTCGCGTCGCTGCAGATCATGCTCGACAAGGGCAAGGATCTCGACTGGTTCAACTCGCCGGTCGTGGTCGCGCTCGGCATCGTCGCGCTGATCGGCTTCGCGTTCTTCCTCGTGTGGGAGCTTCACGAGGCGAACCCGATCGTCGACCTGCGGCTATTCACGCAGCGCAATTTCGCGGGCGGCACGATAGCGATCTCGGTCGCGTACGGGATGTTCTTCGGCACGCTGGTGCTGCTGCCGCAGTGGATGCAGGGCTATCTCGGCTACCGCGCGGTCGATTCCGGGCTCGCCACCGCGCCGCTCGGCGTGTTCGCGATCCTGCTTACGCCGGTCATGGGGCGCCTGCTGCCGCGCACCGATCCGCGCTACATCGCGACACTCGCGTTCGTCGGCTTCGCGGTCGTGTTCATGATGCGCACGACCTTCTACACCGACGTGTCGCGCTGGGATCTCGTGCTGCCGACGCTGCTGCAGGGCATCCCGATGGCGATGTTCTTCGTGCCGCTGACATCGATCATCCTGTCCGGGCTGCCGCCGGAGAAGATCCCGGCCGCCGCCGGCCTGTCGAATTTCGGCCGCACGTTCTGCGGCGCGGTGGGCACGTCGCTGATCAGCAACGCATGGAACGACCGCACGATCCTGCATCACGTGCGGCTCACCGAACAGGCGAGCGTCACCAATCCGGTCTTCACGCAGCAGGTTGACACGACGCGCTCGCTGCTGCATCTCGGCCCCGATTCGGCACTCGCGTTCTTCAACGCCTCGGTCGATTCGCAGGCGGCCGTGATGGGGTTGAACGACATCTTCTACGTGTCGGCGATCATCTTCATCGCGATCATTCCGCTCATCTGGATCACGAAGCCGAAGCGCTCCGGCGGCGGCGATGCCGATGCGGCGGCGGCCGGCGCGCATTGACCCGAGTGCGCGACGGTCGGGCCCCGTCCTGCACGCGCCGGGGCTCGCGCCGTCACACGCCGACGTAATAAAGACTTGCAATCGATACACGAGGAAACGTCAACAGCCGGTGCCCGCTCCGCGTTTTTTGGACAAGCGCCCACGATCCGGAGCGCAACGACAGGAGAACACACCATGCGAGCCCTGACCCGCCATCTCACGATTGCCGCGACCCTGATGTCGGTGCTGACCGGTACCGCGTTCGCCGATACGCCGTGGCAACAGGCGCATCCGCGCCGCGAAGCGGTCAACCAGCGCCTCGCCAACCAGAATCGCCGGATCCATCACGAAGTGAAGGAAGGCGAGATGTCGCACGCCGAAGCTGCGCGCCTGCACCGTGACGACCGCAAGATCCGCCGGGAAGAGCGGGACATGGCTGCGCAGGATCACAGCCACATCACGAAGAGCGAAAAGCACGTGCTGAACCAGCAGGAAAATGCGGTCAGCCACCAGATCGGCCAATAAGATCGACAACACCGGCAAGTGCCCATTCGCCGTCACCTGAAACGCCCGCTGCCGCGATGCGGTAGCGGGTGCTTGTTGTGTATCGAATCGTTTCAACGCGCCAACGGCTTCAAACGCTGCGGGTATACTCCGTCGTCAGCCGCCTGTCGCATCGTCATCCGTCAAAAACGGCCCGATTCCGGGCGGTTTCGTCGCGAAGCTTCGCGTTTCGCCTCCCCCGCGCCCCAGCCTCGATACGAGACCCACGACGACCCATCATGAAACGATTCCTGCTGCTCCTTCCCGCCGCCCTGCTCGCCGCCTGCGGTTCCGCGCCCTCGTCCGACTCGGGCTCCGCCTCCGGTGCAGCGCCGATGATCTACGTGTCGTCGCAACGTCCGGCCTACGCGGTCGCCAACTGCCTCGACAGCCGCCTGTCGGGCACCGAGCAATCGCAGCACAACGGCGTGACCGACATCGCGGTCGGCTCGAACTCGTACTTCGTCACGTTGACGCCGTCGGGCAACGGTTCGGTCATCAAGGTCGTGCGCGGCTCGGGCAACGAGCCGGCCGAGGAAGCGATGCGCTTCGCGATCGCGCGCTGCGCGATCTGATTCGAACCCGCCGACGCCGGGCGCCCGCCCGGCTCGCGGCTACGCGCCACCCCACCGGCGCGCACGCCGAATATTTTCATCCGGCCGGCCGTCGATGAGAGAATCGCACCCACGATTCCCTTTCAACGGAGCCCGCATGAAGCACCTGCTGTCCCGCCTGTTCGTCAGCGCCGCGCTCGTCGCGCTTGTTCCGGCACTCCCGGCGCAGGCGGCCACGCCGCCCGGCATCTTCGTCGTCGCGACGCAGCTCGGCGAATTCACGACCCTCGACCCGAGCGGGATCTACGAGCTGGTGCCGTCCGAATACGTCGCGAACACCTACGAACGCCTGGTGCGCGTCGACCTGAAGGACCCGACACGCTTCGACGGGCAGATCGCGCAATCGTGGACGGTCGGCGCCGACGGCGTGACCTACACGTTCAAGCTGCGCCCCGGCCTCACGTTCCACTCCGGCAACCCGGTGACCGCCGACGACGTCGCGTGGTCGCTGCAGCGCACCATCCTGCTCGACAAGGGGCCGGCCGGCGTGCTCGCCGATCTCGGCCTCACGAAGGCGAACGTGATGCAGAAGGTGCGCGTGGTCGATCCGCAGACCGTCGTGCTCGAAACCGACCGCAAGTACGCGCCGAGCTTCGTGCTCAACGTGCTGAGCGCGTGCCCGGCATCGGTCTTCGACAAGAAGCTGCTGCTGTCGCATCAGCAAGGCAACGATTTCGGCAGTGCCTGGCTGCGGACCAACGACGCGGGTTCGGGCCCGTACCAGCTCGTCAAGTGGACGCCCAACGAGACCATCGTGCTGCAGCGCTTCGAGAAATACCGCACGCCGTACCCGATGAAGCGCGTCGTGCTGCGCCACGTGCCCGAAGCATCCGCGCAACGCCTGCTGCTGGAGAACGGCGACGCCGACGCCGCGCGCAACCTGAGCCCCGACAGCCTCGCCGCGCTGACGAAGGCCGGCAAGATCAAGGTCACGTCGTGGCCGGTGTCCGCGCTGCTGTACCTGAGCCTGAACACGAAGAACCCGAACCTCGCGAAACCCGAGGTGCAGCAGGCGATGAAATGGCTCGTCGACTACGACGGCATCCAGCGCAACATCGTCAGCACGACCTACAAGGTGCATGAAACCTTCCTGCCCGAAGGCTTCCTCGGCGCGTCGAACGCGCGGCCGTACAAGCAGGACGTCGCGAAGGCGAAGGCGCTGCTCGCCAAGGCCGGCTTGCCGAACGGCTTCGACGTGACGATGGACATGCCGAACGACTATCCGTACCTCGAGATCGCGCAGGCGCTGCAGGCGAACTTCGCGCAGGGCGGCATCCGCGTGAAGCTGATTCCGGGCGATGCGAAGCAGGCGATCGGCAAGTATCGCGCGCGCCAGCACGACATCTTCGTCGGCGAGTGGTCACCCGACTACATGGACCCGAACAGCAATGCGCGCGGCTTCGCGTGGAATCCGGACAACTCCGACCAGTCGCCGACCAAGATGCTCGCGTGGCGCAACAGCTGGGACATTCCGCAACTGACGAAGGACACCGAGGCCGCGCTCGTCGAGCCGTCGCCCGCGAAGCGCGCGCAGCGTTACGAAGCGCTGCAGAAGGCCGTGCTCGCGAACTCGCCGTTCATCATCATGTTCGAGAAGGTCGTGCAGGTCGCGACGCGCCCCGGCGCGACCGGGCCGGAAATCGGGCCGATCAACGACCTCGTGTCATACCGCACGCTCGCGAAGTAATCGGGGCTGCCCGCGCGGCCGGCCCTGCCGGCGCGCGGGTAATCGCCGCCACCGCCGCGCCCGCGCTAGGGCGAGGGGCGGCCGGCGATCTACAATGGCCGGCACCGCGGGGACCGGCGGGTCCCGGCGCTGGCAACCACCACCGAATCCGGTTCGCGAAGGAAAACAGGATGCGCACGCTACAACAACTGAGAATGGCGTTTCTGCAGTACCAGATCGAACCGATCGGCTGGCTCGGCGACAGCCCTTCCCGCTTCGACTTCTATACGGAAACGGCGACCGGGTGCGACACCATCCTCGAGCTCGGCGTGTTCACCGGGCTGACCACGACGGCCTTCATGCTCGCGCAACCCAAGCGCCTCGTGTCGGTCGACATCTCCGACGAGCACTTCCGCATCCGGCACGAACTGGAGCAGGCCGCGCAAGACCTGTCGGTCGACTTCGAATTCAGGATCGCCGACGATCTGGCGATGGAGCCGCTGGCATCCGACCTGCTGTTCATCGACACCACGCACACGTACGAGCAGACGCTCGCCGAACTGAACCGCTTCGGCCCGCTGGTGCGCAAGAAGATCGTGCTGCACGACATGACCACGGCAGGCGTATATCAAGCCGTGTTCCAGTGGCTGTGGGACAACAAGCAGTTTCATATTACGTATCACGACAGCCGCGGCTGCGGCGCGGTCGTCTGCGAGCGCCACGTCGGCTACTGAGCCGGGCACGCACACCGGGGAAAGAACATGCATTCGAGCGAGCACGCGGTCTGCGTGGCGATCAACGACAACAACCGCGCGTGGTACGAAATGCTCGTGCCGTTCCTGCTGTCGCTGCGGCACACCGGCTACGACGGCCGGATCGCGGTGATCGGCTACGGCCTCTCCGAACGCAAGCGGCAGATCCTGGCGAGCCAGGCGGTCGACGTGATCGAGGCATCGGGCGCGTATGCGCTGCCGGTCGGCCGCTTCATCGAGGCCGCCGAGTATTGCGCTCGCCACCCGCAGATCCGCAAGCTCGCGCTGTACGACGCCGACATCTGGTTCTGCGCACCGGGGTTCGACCTGTTCTCGCAGATCGGCGACGACCGGATCCACGCGTGCCCCGACCCGCTGTTCTGCACGTTCGTCGTCACGCCGCTGATCGGCGAGCGGCGCGACCATCACTGGCGTCTCGTCGTCGACGAAGTCTCCGCGCGCCACGGCGGCGCCTTGCAGGCCGGGCTCGTGGCCGGGACCGCCGATGCCTGGACACGCTACGCCCACCACCTGCGCGACTGCATCGCCCGCATCGGCACCGATTTCCAGGAATGCTTCGGAATAGATACGACCTTCCTGCACCTGTGGAGCGCACAGGGTGAAACGGCGCTGCTCGACCCTGTCCAGAACTTCGTCAGCAAGTACGGCATTCACGAAGCGTTCGATGCCAGCACCGGCACGACGACGCTCCGGTATCACGGCGAGCCGATCCGCGCGCTGCACATGACCGGCGATATCCGCTTCCTCGACCGGTGGCGCTACTACCCGAACCACACCGACGCCGCGCTGCGCGACGGCATGCCGTTCGCGCTGTCGGACGGCACGCCGGCGCAATCCGACACGGTTGCCGCGCGCATCGCGGCGACCGGCTACGTCCGCTCGGCCGGGCTGACCGTCGCGGCCGCGGCGATCGAGGAAAGCACCGGCGCCTACCTGCAGGCGATCGACGAACCCGGCGGCACGATGCTGATCGGCAGCGGAAACCACGAAATCGTGCTCACCGCGACCCGCGACATCGCGCGGCTGAACGTCTACGTCACGCATCCGTCCGGCTCGCCGTCGCCGCTGCTGTGCGAGGTGCTGGTCGACGGGCAGGCGCAACGCAAGGGCACCGAGCTGATGGCGCATTTCTGGTATCAGGTCGCGGCCGGCACCGTCATCACGCTGCGCTCGACGAGCCTCGGCGGCCAGCAATGCAACGTGATCTGGCGGCTTCGCGAGGCGCCGGACATGCAGCAGTAGGCGGCCGGCCCGCGGCCGTTCAATTGAAGGCCGCCCACACCAGGTACGCATTCAACCCGACGATCACGACCGTCGCCGCGCCGGCGACGATCCGCAGCGGCGGCCGCATCGCGTAGGCGCCCATCACGTCCGTGCGCGCCGACAGCAACAGCAGCGCGATCATCGGCAGCGGCAGCACGAAACTCAGCACGACCTGGCTCGCGACCATCGCGCGCGTGACGTCGCAGCCGAGCGCGACCACCGCGAACGCGGGCACGACCGTCACCGCGCGCCGCACCCAGACCGGCATGCGGCGGTGGATGAAGCCCTGCATCACGACCTGCCCGGCCATCGTGCCGACCACCGAACTCGACACGCCCGACGTCAGCAGCGCGACGAGAAACAGCGCGCCGGCCGCCGGCCCGAGCACCGGGATCAGCGTGTGATACGCGTCGCCGATGTCGGTCATGCCCGGCGCGCTCGCGTGAAACGCCGACGACGCCATCATCACCATCGCGAGATTCACGAACCCGGCCAGCCCGAGCGCGACGACGACCTCGCGATTCGAGAAGCGCACGAGCCGCCGCCGCTCCGCGTCGTCGCGCGGCGCGGTGCGATCCTGCGTGAGACCCGAATGCAGATACAGCGTGTGCGGCATGATCGTCGCGCCGATGATCCCCACCGCGATCGTCAGCGCCGCGTGATCCGGAATCTGCGGGACGATCAGGTGGAACGCGGCCGCATGCCAGTCCTGCGGCGCGATCAGCAACTCGCCGAGATAGCACGCGCCGATCACGCCGACCAGCGCCGCGATCGCGGCTTCCAGCGGCCGGAAGCCGCGCTTTTCGAGCGCGAGGATCGCGCCGGTCGCGAGCGCCGTCGCGATCATCCCCGCGAACAGCGACAGGTGGCACAACAGCCCGAATGCGAGCGCGCCGCCGAGGAATTCGGCGAGGTCGGTCGCCATCGCGGCGATCTCGGACGCGACCCACATGCCCCACACGACCGGCGCGGGAAAGCGGTCGCGGCACAGCTCCGCGAGATTGCGGCCGGTCACGATGCCGAGCTTCGCGGACATCGCCTGGAACAGCATCGCGATCGCGTTCGCGGCCAGCACGACCCACAGCAGCCGGTAGCCGTACGCGGCGCCGGCCTGGATGTTGGTCGCGAAGTTGCCGGGATCCATGTAGCCGATCGACGCGATTACGGCCGGGCCGACGAACGGCAGCAGCGCGGCGACGCCGGTGCGGCGCCCTTCCAGCGCGGCGCGCGCCGCGCCGTCGGGGTGCGCGGTGGACAGGTCGGGCAGCGCGAAGCCGCCGGCACGTTTGCTCGTGACGGGAATCATGGTGAGGTTCCGTTCGAATGAGGAAGGATTCCTGAAGTTCGGGCGCCGTGGCCGGCATGCCGCCTGCCGGCCGAGGCGGCGGCGTTACAGCGGCACGACGTCGGGACGGTTGCGCGGAAACTGCGCGATCACGTCCGGTGCGACGTCCAGGTGCGCTTCGACGAGCTGCGGCGGCGTATGCGCGAGCCAGTCGGACAGCGACACTTCCGCATAGCGGTCGGTCTTGAAGATCTCGAGGAACACCAGGTCGGTGTTGCCGGTGTTCTGCACGTAGTGTCCGAGGCTTTTCTTCACGTAGCCGACGTCGCCCGCGCGGAAGTCGGCCGTCTGCGCCTTCGGCCCCGTGTCGAACACGGTCATTCGCGCGTCGCCCTGCAGGTAGTACTGCCATTCGTCCGCGTTGGGGTGCCAGTGCAGCTCGCGCATGCCGCCCGGATGCACGGTGACGAGCGCCGCCGCGACCGTGGTCGACACGTTGAAGTTCGTGCTGTCCGCGATCCGCACTTCGCCGCCGCGGGTCTTCCTGACCGGCTTCATGTCGCCGAGCGAGAAGATGAACGGATGCGGCGGCGCCCCGGCCGACGACGCCGACGCGCGCTGCGCTTCCGCGAGCGGGCCCGGTTCGTCGCCCTGGAAGATCCACAGGTTGTCGAGCGGAATGTTCCTGAACGCGTCGGCCGGCACGCCGAAGTTGAGCGCAAGCACGTCGGGCGGCGTGTGCGCGATCCAGTCGGTCAGCAGCAGCGTGTTGAATTCGGACGCGCGGCCGTTATCGAACGCGAGCAGGAATTCGGCGCCGTCGGTGCCGAGGCCCTGCAGCGAATGCGGCAGACCGGGCGGGAAATACCAGAGATCGCCGGTTTTCACGTCCTGCACCGATGGCCTGCCGAGTTCGTCGAGTACCGTGATCCGGCAGCGGCCGTCGAGCATGATGGCCCACTCGGCCTGCTGGTGCCAGTGCATCTCGCGAATGCCGCCACGCGTGAGGCGCATGTTGACGCCGGAAATGGTTTCGGAAATCGCAAAATCGTCCTGCGTGACTTCACGTGCCCATCCGCCATTTTGAATGCGTTTATGGGCGTTATTGAATGACGCCCAGAATAATGGCATCCCATTGATATCGGTAGCCGGCGGATCCTGAAAGGCCGGGAATTGATTGGCGATTGCCGGGTTTTGGGGCCCCGGGTCGGTCAGGCTCTGGCGGTTGCGCGCATTCACCGCGCCTTCCGGCGGGCGGTCCGGATTACCGAACGAAGCAGCCTTGGCCGATACGGCGATACCCGCCGCGGCAATGGCGCCGGCCGTTCCAGCCAGCATCTTGCGTCGAGAAAGATTCGTCATGATTTCCTCTTCATGCCTGCGATTGTGCGAATTTCCATTTACGGAACACATGCCGTTTTTCGGATTATCGAAAATCGAACATCCCGTGACGCAAGTTAAATCCATATTCATCTAAAAATTAAATGAATTATTAACCTGAATTGATGAGTTAATCTGATTCGCTTTAATTTTGTAATTATTGAGGCGCTGTTGGGTGTGAGCGACCGATGCTGTTAATCGGTCGAGTCTGGTGAATGAGGAAACGCGATCAGTTGCAGCGGTGATGCCTGAAATGGCGGCAAGAGGAGTCGATGCCGAGTCCACGTAGCGCGAAATGCTCGATGCCAGGGCGCGGTTACCCCGGGGCATCGTCACCACACGCCACGCGTTTTTTGTCTCTTCAGGACCGCTTTTAACCGGTTGAGCCGCGGCAAAGGCAATGTCGGGCAGGCGGGCGACGTCGACAAGACGACCGCCCTTGCATTTTCGGGGTATTTCAGGGTACTCTCGGGGTAATTCAACCAGAAACGGAGCTTTCATGCCCCCGATTCAGTATGTCAATGCCAGCGATGGCACCCCTACCCATGTCATCATTCCCGTCGACGAATTCGAGCGCGATTACGTGCGCATCGACACGACTCATGCGGCACCCGAGTCCGAACCCGCGCGCGAGTCGCTGTTGAGCGCCGACAAGCTGTTCATCAAGCTGCCGCACGGCGGCCCGGACGCGAAGATCGACGTTCACGCGTTCGCTCACGCGTTCTGCCGCCGCGGCACGACCGATACGGTGCTCCCGGTTGTGCCGATCGCCAAAAAAACGCAGAAGCTGGCCGACTTCGAGGCCAAACGCGACGGCAACAACAACATGGTCGGCCCCATCAACGGCCTTGACGCGATGCTGCGGCGTTGCTGCCTGCCGGAGGGTTCGCCCTATCGTGACACGATGCAGGCGACTACGGCTGTGGTCGACGCACTCGTCGAAACCGGCCTGTTCAAGCGCACGACTCAATCCATGCCCGGCTTCTATCGGGCCGTGCAATGCCTTTCCGTGGTGGAGGAGAAAATCGTCGCCTTCGTTGATGACCACGGCGAACCGGACAACCCGATCGACCCGAACCTCTTGATCATCCCGTGATGCCGAAGCAGCATCGCATTCCTCAACATGCAAAGGCGAAGCCCGGGGACGGCCTTCGCTTTTTTCTTTTTGCGGCCAACCGGGCAAGCGCTGTCACTGCACCGATCGCGACTCCCATTTCACGGCTTCGAGACACAAGACCTAGCGCAGGCTTCGCCAGCCCGACAATTATTCCTGTCAGGCATATTTTGCGTTTATGCCTGACAGGAATAATTGACCCGCCTGCGCACACCTCTCCCTCCGCCGACCATGCTTTCGCCCCTATCACCTATCCTCACACCATAGTTTTTATCCGCTGGCGCGGATGATTTTGGCTTTGTTAGATGGATGACATTCGATCACCTGACGACAACGATCTAACAGCCGATGACCTGCGCGTTTGCCCGTACCGTCGAATCCCGCTATGCCGAGCTGACGCCGACCGCCAAGCGCATCGCGAGCTACATGCTCGCGAACCTCGACCGGCTCGGGCTCGAGACGGCCGACCAGATCGCGCAGCAGGCCGGCACCAGCGGCATCTCGGTCGGGCGATTCCTGCGCAGCGTCGGCTACCGCAACCTCGACGACCTGAAGCGCGAACTGCGCGGCGGCGGCGACCGCCCGTGGATGATCACCGACCGGCTCGACGAATACCGCCGCGTCGCCGGCACGCATCCGGCCGAACCCGACGGCAACGGCCGCGAGGGGCCGCTCGCGTCGTCGCTCGAGCGCGAGCTCGATGCGATCCGCCACGTGTACCGGCTCGCCGAAGGCCCGGTGTTCGCGCAGGTGGCCGACCGGATCGCGCAGGCGGACGCCGTGTTCATCCTCGGCATCCAGTCGACGCGCGGGATCAGCAACGCGTTCAGCAGCTACCTCGAATACCTGCGCCCGCGCGTGTTCTATTCGGACGGCCAGTCGGGCTCGTACGTCGATTCGCTGAACTCCGAATTCGAGCGGCCGTACTGCATCGTCACCGATACACGCGCGTATTCGCGCAGCGCGCGCCGCTATTGCCAGGCGGCCGCCGAGCGCGGGCAGCCGTTCGCGCTGGTCACCGATCTCTCGTGCCCGTGGGCGCGCGACTGGCCGGCCGACCTGCTGCAGGTGAAGACCGACGTCGGCCAGTTCTGGGATTCGCTCGCGCCGCTCACCTGCCTGTTCAACCTGCTGATCACGGCCGTGGTCGACCGCCTCGGCCCCGCGATCGACCGGCGCGTCGCGCGCAACCGCGAACTGCAGCGCACGTTCGATCAATTCGAATCCTGAATGCGAGTGCCTTCCGAACCGCCGATGAACGCTCACCGCCTCGTTGAAATCACGTCCGCCACGCATCGCGTCGACATCGATCTCGTCTACGCGACCGACCGCAACCTGACCGGCAAGCCGATCTACCGCCGCGCGCATTGCCTGCTGCTGGCGCCGGCCGAAGCCGCGCTGCGCCGCGCGGTGACCATCGCGGCGCAAGCCGGCTTCACGCTGCGCATCTACGACGCGTACCGGCCGCCGCAGGCGCAGCAGGTGCTGTGGGATTTCCTGCCCGATCCGAACTTCATCGCCGATCTCGGCCGCGGCTCGAATCACAGCCGCGGCACCGCGCTCGACCTGACGCTCGTCGGCGCGGACGGCGAGCCGCTCGACATGGGCACCGGCTTCGACGAGATGGTCGCCGCCTCCGGTCACTTCCACGCGGGGCTGCCCGAAGCCGTTCAGCGCAACCGCCTGCTGCTGCTCGGCGTGATGCACGCGGCCGGCTTCGCGCACATCGACAGCGAGTGGTGGCACTACGAATTGCCGGGCTCGCACGCGCTGCCGCAGATCGACAATGCCGACAGCGGCTCGTGGCACCTGATGTGATGGCCCGACGTATTTCCCTCACCGTTCACGTTCGACGACTTCAACGATCTCAACGACAGATGGAGCGCACATGAAATTGCTGACATCCCGGCTCGTCGCGGCGCTGGCCGCCGCGTCCGTTCTCGCCGCCGTTCCGCTTTCCGCCGCGCGCGCGGAAACGCCGAAGGACATGTTCGTGATGGCCACGCTGCTCGACGAATTCACGACGCTGGACCCGGGCGAGATCTACGAGCTGGTGCCCGAGGAATACGTCGCGAACACGTACGACCGGCTCGTGCGCGTCGATCTGCGCGATCCGTCGAAATTCAACGGCGACGTCGCGCAGTCGTGGACGGTGAGCACCGACGGGCTGACCTACACGTTCAAGCTGCGCCCCGGCCTCAAGTTCCACTCGGGCAACCCGCTGACGGCCGACGACGTCGCCTGGTCGATCCAGCGCGCGGTGCTGCTCGACAAGGGGCCGGCCGCCGTGCTGACCGGCATCGGGCTCACGAAGGCGAACGTCGTCGCCAACGTGAAGAAGCTCGACGACCTGACGGTATCGGTCACGACCGACCAGAAGTACGCCCCGACCTTCGTGCTGAACGTGCTCGGCTCGTGGCCTGCATCGGTGGTCGACAAGAAGCTGCTGCTGTCGCACCAGCAGGGCAACGATTTCGGCAACGCCTGGCTGAAGACCAACGAAGCCGGCTCCGGCGGCTACAAGCTCGTGAAATGGACGGCCGGCGACAGCGTCGTGCTGCAACGCTTCGATGGCTACCGTCTGCCGCTCGCGATGAAGCGCATCGTGCTGCGCCACGTGCCCGAAGCGGCAAGCCAGCGCCTGCTGCTGGAAAACGGCGACGTCGACGCGGCGCGCGACCTGAGCCCTGACGATCTGGCGTCAGTCGTGAAATCCGGCAAGGCGAAGGTGTCGGCCTCGCCGCAGGCGACGCTGCTGTATCTCGGCCTGAACACGAAGAACCCGACGCTCGCGAAACCGGAGGTACAGGAAGCGCTGAAATGGCTGGTCGACTATGCGGGCATCCAGGGCAACGTGGTGAAGACGACCTACAAGGTGCACCAGACCTTCTTGCCCGAAGGCTTCCTCGGCACGCTGAACGCGAACCCGTACAAGCTCGACGTCGCGAAGGCGAAGGCGCTGCTCGCGAAGGCCGGCGTGCCGAACGGCTTTTCGGTGACGATGGACGTGCGCAACGACTATCCGTACACCGAAATCGCGCAGGCCGTGCAGGCGAACTTCGCGCAGGCCGGCATCAAGGTGCAGCTGATCCCCGGCGACAACAAGCAGACGCTCGCGAAATACCGCGCGCGCCAGCACGACATCTACATCGGCGAATGGTCGGCCGACTACATCGACCCGCACAGCAACGCGCAGGGTTTTGCATGGAACCCGGACAATTCCGACAAGTCGAGCTATAAAATGCTGGCCTGGCGCAACAGCTGGGATATCCCGCAACTGACGAAGGAGACCGACACCGCGCTCGCCGAACCGACCGCCGCGAAACGCGCGCAACGGTATCAGGCGATGCAGAAGGAGATGCTCGCGCGTTCGCCGTTCGTGATCATGTTCGAGAAAGTCGCGCAGGTCGCGACGCGGCCCGGCGTGAGCGGGCTCGACGTCGGGCCGATCAACGATCTCGTGTCGTACCGCAACCTGAAGAAGCAATAAGATTCGCCGCATGTCGACACCCGCCTCCTCCCTCGAAGCACTGCGCACGCTGCCCGCGCGGCGCCCGGCCGTGCGCTGGGCCCTGCGCGTGCTGCGCTGGGCGCTCACGCTCGCCGTCACGTTCGCGGGGCTGCTCGCGCTGACGTTCGTGATCGGCCGCAAGGTGCCGATCGACCCCGTGCTCGCGATCCTCGGCGATCGCGCGTCGGCCGACGCGTATGCGGCCGAGCGCATCGCGCTCGGCCTCGACAAACCGCTCGCCACGCAATTCCTGATCTATGCGCGCGACGTGCTGCACGGCAATCTCGGCATGTCGCTGCTGACCGCGAACCCCGTGCTCGACGACATCAGGCGCGTGTTCCCGGCCACGCTCGAACTAGCGACGATCGCGACGCTGATCGGCATCGCGATCGGCGTGCCGCTCGGCGTCGCGGCCGCCGTGAAGCACAACCGGCCGATCGACCACGTCGCGCGCTTCGTCGGGCTGATCGGCAATTCGGTGCCGGTGTTCTGGCTCGGGCTGATGGGGCTGCTGCTGTTCTACGCGCGGCTGCACTGGGTCGGCGGGCCCGGCCGGCTCGATCCCGTGTACGACGGGATGGTCGACGCGCGCACCGGCAGCCTGCTGATCGACGCGGCGCTCGCGGGCGAGTGGGACGTGTTCCGCAACGCGGTGTCGCACATCGCGCTGCCGGCCGCGATCCTCGGCTACTACTCGGTCGCGTACCTGAGCCGGATGACGCGCTCGTTCATGCTCGACCAGTTGAGCCAGGAATACATCGTCACCGCGCGCGCGAAGGGCTTGTCGGAACGGCGCGTGATCTGGCGGCATGCGTTCGGCAACATCATGGTGCCGCTGCTCACCGTGATCGCGCTCACGTACAGCAACCTGCTCGAAGGCTCGGTGCTGACCGAGATCGTGTTCGCGTGGCCCGGGCTCGGCTCGTACCTGACCGGCGCGCTGCTGAACGCCGACATGAACGCGGTGCTCGGCGCGACGCTCGTGATCGGCGCGATGTTCATCACCGTCAACCTGCTGACCGACGCGCTGTACCGCGTGTTCGATCCGCGTGCGCGCTGAGGGCCGACCCGACATGACCGCTTCCCCCCTGCTTCTTTCATCGCCCATGCCGAAGGTCGTCCAGTCATGAATGCCGAGCGTCTCACCCTGCGTGCGTGGCTGCTCTCCGACGCGCCCGCATCGCGCTCGCAGGCCGCACTCGGCCTCGCGTACCGGCGCTGGCGTCGTTTCGCCGCGAATCCGCTCAACCTGTTCGGGCTCGCGATTCTCGTCGCGCTGATCGTCGTCGCGATCGTCGGCCCGCTGATCATGCCGCACGACCCGCTGCGCCAGGTGCTGTCCGACCGGCTGCTGCCGCCCGGCTCGCCGTCGCACTGGCTCGGCACCGACCAGCTCGGCCGCGACATCCTTTCGCGGCTGATTGCCGGTTCGCGCCTCACGCTCGGCATCGCCATCCTCGTCGTCGTGATCGTCGTGCCGATCGGCCTCCTGATCGGCACGACGGCCGGCTATTGCGGCGGCTTCGTCGACAGCGTGCTGATGCGCATCACCGACATCGCGCTCGCGTTCCCGAAAATCGTGCTCGCGCTCGCGTTCGCCGCCGCGCTCGGGCCGGGCGTGATCAACGCGGTCGTCGCGATCTCGATCACCGCGTGGCCCGCGTATGCGCGGCTCGCGCGCGCGGAGACGATCCGCATCGCGCAGGCCGACTTCATCCACGCCGCGCGCCTGCAGGGCGCGTCCGGCCCGCGCATCCTGCTGCGCTACATCATGCCGCTGTGCATGTCGTCGGTGATCGTGCGCGCGACGCTCGACATGGCCGGCATCATCCTGACCGTCGCGGGCCTCGGCTTCCTCGGCCTCGGCGCGCAGCCGCCGAGCCCCGAGTGGGGCTTCATGGTCGCGTCGGGCCGCAACGTGCTGCTCGACGCGTGGTGGGTCGCGACGCTGCCCGGCTGCGCGATCCTGCTCGTGAGCCTCGCGTTCAACCTGCTCGGCGACGGGCTGCGCGACGTCTTCGATCCCCGCCATGGAGCGTGACATGCCGATGAATCCCGCCCCCTCGCCCGCGCCGCTCTGCGAGATCGACGGCCTGAAGATCGGCTTTCGCGGCCACGACGGCACCGTCACCGACGCCGTGCGCGACCTGTCGCTGACGCTCGCGCCCGGCGAACGGCTCGGCATCGTCGGTGAATCGGGCTCCGGCAAGTCGCTGACGGGCCGCGCGCTGCTCGGCCTGCTGCCCGATGCCGCGCGCTGGTCGGCCCGCACGATGCGCTTCGCGGGCCACGACCTGCTCGCGATGCCGCCGGGCGAACGCCGGCGGCTGTGCGGCAGCCAGATGGGCATGATCCTGCAGGACCCGAAATATTCGCTGAACCCGGTGATGACGGTCGCGAAGCAGATGGGCGAGGCGTTCCGGCTGCACGAGCCGGGCCTGCGCGGTCGCGCGCTGCGCGAACGGATCGTCGACGCGCTCGCGGCCGTGCAGATCCGCGACCCCGCACGCGTCGTCGATGCGTATCCGCACGAGTTGTCGGGCGGCATGGGCCAACGCGTGATGATCGCGATGATGGTGTCGACCGGCCCGCGCCTGCTGATCGCCGACGAGCCGACGTCCGCGCTCGACGTCGCCGTGTCGATGCAGGTGCTCGCCGTGCTCGACGCGATGATCGCGCGACACGACACGGGCCTGATGTTCATCAGCCACGACCTGCCGCTCGTGATGTCGTTCTGCGATCGCGTCGCGGTGATGTACGCGGGCCGCGTGGTCGAAACCTGCGCCGCGCGCGACCTGCGCGACGCATCCCATCCCTATACGCGCGGGCTGCTCGCGGCGAACCCGCCGCTCGCGAACCCGCCGGACGAACTGCCCGTGCTGCGGCGCGATCCGGCGTGGCTCGAGCCCGCGTCGCCTGCCGGCACGCCCGCCGATCGACAGGAGGCCGCACGATGATCGACGTCGATCACGCATCGATCCGTTTCCCGACCCGCACGGGTCACGTCGACGCCGTGCGCAACGCGAGCTTCGCGGTGCGCGACGGCGAGGTGTTCGGGCTCGTCGGCGAATCGGGTTCCGGCAAGTCGACGCTGCTGCGCGCGCTGACGGGCCTCGTGCCCCTCGCGTCCGGCAGCCTGTCGATCGACGGCCGGCCGGTGGGCGGCACGCCCGATCGCGCCTTTCGCCGTCACGTGCAGATGGTGTTTCAGGATCCGTATGCGTCGCTGCATCCGCGCTTCACGGTCGACCAGACGCTGCGCGAGCCGCTGTCGATCCATGGCATCGGCGACGCCGATGCACGCATCGCCCGCGCGCTGTCCGAGGTCGGCCTCGGCCCCGCGTTCCGGTTCCGCTATCCGCACCAGCTGTCGGGCGGCCAGCGGCAGCGCGTCGCGATCGCGCGCGCGCTGATCGTCGAGCCGCGCGTGCTGCTGCTCGACGAGCCGACGTCCGCGCTCGACGTATCGGTGCAGGCGGAGATCCTGAACCTGTTGCGCCGCCTGCATCTCGAACGCAACCTGACGATGATCCTCGTCAGCCACAACCTCGCGGTGGTCGGCTTCCTGTGCCAGCGCGTCGCGGTGATGCAGCATGGCCAGATCGTCGAGCAACTCCGGATCGAGGACGTGCGCGCCGGGCAGGTGGCGCGCGACTACACGCGCACGCTGCTGAACGCGACCGAAGGCTACCGCCGTCTCGACCCGGTGGCGGGCGCGCCGGCGGCCTGACATCTGCGCGCCGTGCCGGCATGCGATACTCGGCACGCCACGCGGCGGCCTGCCGCGCATGGAACCCTTGTGCGCTGCACGGGTCAACTTTCTTTCGTCAACAGCTCATCCGCAATAGGGAGGCGTTCATGCTGCAATTCATCGAAACCCTGGTCGTCGGGCTCATCGTCGGCCTCCTCGCCCGCGCGCTCAAGCCCGGCGACGACAAGATGGGCATCCTGATGACCATCGTGCTCGGCGTTGTCGGCTCGCTGGTCGCCGGCTACGTCGGCCGCGCCGCCGGCTGGTACGCACCGGGCCAGGGCGCGGGCTGGATCGCGTCGATCATCGGCGCGATCGTGCTGCTCGTGGTCGTCGGCGCGGTACGCAAGCGCACGGCCTGAACGACGCACGTTCCGCTTCAACGCAAAACGGCCGCTCGGAAACGAGCGGCCGTTTTCTTTTGGATCGCCGATATTCACCTGCGCACCTCTTTCACGCTCCATAAATTCGTTGACTTCGCAACGACCCGTCGTGACGACCGGCATCGGACTTCCGCGTTCCGGTCGAGCCTACACCACCGGCATTACCCTGATTTGATATCTCGCAAATCAGGCATAGATTGAATTCAGCAATACGAAAGCGTTTGCTCCTATCCCAAATTGGTAATTTTCCACTCAAGAGTTTCGATGGTTTTGCCGTTTACGCATACAGCATCGCAGCGTTAGACGGACTGCCACCCGAGCGGCCCCGCTGCGACGCGCTTCCTCTCTGGAGCCTGTCATGAAGCACCGCCCTATCGCCGCCTCGTTCGTCCTGGCTGCTGCGCTTCTGGCCACTTCCTCGTCCTTCGCCGCCGGCACGTCCGGCGTCATCACCTTCTCCGGCATGATCGTCGAGCCGCCCTGCTCGTTCGCGGTCGATACGGCCGATGTCGCCCGTGGGCACGTGCGCCCCGATTGTCCGCGCCCGGCCTACGGCCAGATCGCGTTCGTCGACGCGGCGAGCCAGCAGGCCATCAAGACCACGACCTTTACTCAGGCCTCGCGCGCAATCGTTTTACCGAACCGTCCGGGCCACAACCAGGCGCCGATGATCGCCGTCGTGACGTACCAGTAAAGCCGTCCGCCGGCGCGCGGGATCCAACGGATTCCGCGCGCCGTTCGGCGTACCTGCGTGATCGCCGGTCAATCGCGATGGCGCGCGATCCAGTCGCTGAACGCGCGGATCTTCTGCTGGTTGCCGATGTTCTCGGGATAGACGAAGAAATAGCGCGCGCCCGTCTCGAGCACGATGTCGAACGGACGCTCCAGCCGGCGCGCGCTGACGTCGTCGTCGACGAGCGTCACGTCGCCGATCGCGACGCCGAAGCCCTGCATCGCCGCGTTCGTCGCGAGATCGAGCGTGTCGAACGTCGGCCCGCGCGCGGGATCGACGCTGCGCTCGCCGGCGTGATCGAGCCACGCGCGCCAGTCGCGGTGGTCACGCGTCGGATGCAGCAACGTATGGCGCGCGAGATCGCCGACCGCATCGAGCGGCGACGTCTGCCGCAATTCGGGCGCGCAGACGGGTGTCAGCCGCTCGTCGAACAGCGGCAGCGCGAACACGCCGGCGCCCGGCGACGTGCCGTAGACAACGGCCGCATCGAACGGCTCGGTCGAGAAATCGACGACGTGCTGCCACGCGGTCGTGATCTGCACATGGAGATCGGGATGCTCGCCCTGGAAACGCATGATGCGCGGCAACATCCAGCGCATCACGCAGGTCGGCACCTTCAGCGCGAGATCCGTGCGCTGCCGCGTGAGCCGCATCGAAATGTCCTCGATCCGCGCGAAGCTCTCGTTGACCACCGGCAGCAACTGCTCGCCCTCCGCCGTCAGCGTGAGGCCCTTCGCATGCCGCTTGAACAACGGGAAACCGTAATGCGCCTCGAGCGTCTGGATCTGCCGGCTTACCGCGCCCTGCGTGATGCACAGCTGCTCGGCCGCGCGCGTGAAGCTGCGGTGGCGGGCCACCGTCGAGAAGATCTGCAGCGCGTGCAGGGGCGGAAGTCGGCGCATGAAGAAGGCAAACGGAAAAACGGCGCGGAAGGACCGCGCGCCGACCCCGGCGCGCACTGTCCGACACGATAAGCCAAACGCCGGCTTTGCGCGAGGCGCGGGACGCTCAGGCCGTCGCGGTGAGCGCGCCCGCCACGATGCGCGCCGCCGACGCGACGACGTCCGCGCGGGCCGCCGCGGCGACCTGCGGCTGCGTGAACGACACGGCCATCACGATCGGCGCACGCGACGGCGGCCACAGCACGGCGACGTCGGTCGTCGTGCCGTAACCGCCCGTGCCGGCCTTGTCCGCGATGCGCCAGCCGGGCGGCACGCCCGCCGCGATGCCGGTCGCGCCGCGCGCGCCGCCGACCATCCACTCCGTCAGTCGCGCGCGCTGCGGCTCCTGCAGCGTGTTGCCGAGCAGCAGCCGCTGCAGCGTGTCGACCATCTCGACCGACGTCGACGTGTCGCGTTCGTCGCCGGGCGCGGCGTTGTTCAGTTCGGGTTCCCAGTGATCGAGGCGGAACGACGTGTCGCCGCTCGCGCGCACGAACGCCGTGACGGCCTGCGGGCCGCCGAGCACGCCCATCAGCAGGTTGCCGGCACCCTTGTCGCCGGACTGCAGCATCGCCGCGCACAGCTGCTCGATCGTCATGCCCGTGTCGACGTGGCTTTCCGTGATCGGCGAGCCCGCAACGATTTCATAGCGACGGTACAGGATGCGGCGCGGCAGCAGCGACGCGTCGAGCGAGCCGCGCGCGAGTATCGCGGCCGCCGCAGCGACCGCGTACGTGCCGCACAGCGGGAAGCGCTCGCGCGCATGGTGCGCGATGCGCACGCCGTTCGACGTATCGAGCGCGGCGACGCCGAGCCGGCCATTCGAGGCCTTCTCGAGCGCGGTCAATTCAGCCTGGGCGGTGTGGGCGCGCCCCTGGTCGGCGACCGGCGCGGACGTGCACGCGGCGACGAACGGCGCGGCAACGGCGGCAAGCAACAGCGAGCGGCGTGTCGGAGAGTGTTCCATGAATGTCGTGGGTTCTGTCGGAATCGGTGGCACGAAGCAGCTCGGGCACGCGTTGAAGAAGCGTGCCCGTTCACGCCGACGGCCGGCCCGCGACGGCATTCGCCGCGCTTCCCCGAAAGACGACCGTCGGCCCCGCGAAGCGCGGGACTCGCATGAACAGACCCTAGCGTAGCAGCGACCGCCGCGACGTTCCAGCGAAACGGCCCGGCTTCACCCTTGCGACGAAGGCAGGTACGGCATCGGATTGACCGGCTTGCCGTCGCGTCGCACTTCGAACAGCAGCGCGACACGCGAGTTGTCGAGGTCGCCCATCTCGGCGATCTCGTCGCCCTGGCGCACGATGTCGCCTGTCTTCACGAGCAGCTTGCGGTTGTGCGCATAGGCGGTCAGGAAATCCGCGTTGTGCTGGACGATGATCAGGCTGCCGTAGTCGTTCAGGCCGGTGCCCGCGTACATCACGCGGCCGTCGGCCGCGGCGCGGACCGGGTCGCCCGGCCGGCCGGCGATCTGGATGCCGCGGTTCTGCCCCGGCCGGAAGCCGTCGACGATCTTGCCGCTCGCGGGCCACTTGAGCGCGACGCCGCCCGCATGCCGCTTCGTTTCCTTGACGACCTGACGGTCGCTCGCGCTCGACGCGATGGTCTGCGTAGCTGCCGGGTTGCTCGCCGCGCCATTGCCCGACGCCGACGAGGCGGCCACCTGCGTGCCGGGTGCACCCGGCGCCGGCAACGGCTGCTGCTTGACGATGCGCAGCACCTGCCCCATGCGCAGCCTGCCGTTCGCGCCCAGCTTGTTCCAGGTGCGCAGGTCGGCAACGCTGCAGCCGTTCGCGGACGCAATGCCCGTCAGCGTGTCGCCGCGCTTCACGACGTACTTCTGCGCGACGAGAATCGGCGCCGGCGGCGGTGCGCTAGCCGACGGCGCAGCGGCAGGCTGGCTCGACGGCGAAGGCTGTCCCGCCAGCGTGTCGCTCGGCGGAACGGACTGCGTGCTTGCACAACCGGCCATGACGAGCACGGCTGCCAGGCCTGGCAGCCACGCCGCGTTGCGGTGAATCTCGCGCGTTTTCATGGACGATCCGACTCCGGTTTGACAATCTTTCAAGCATCTCAAAAACGGAACGGCCGACGTGTAACCGGATGCAAACAATGATGACAAACGATCACGAACCGGATGCCGGCCGGCATTCGCTACCGGTAATACGGTCCGATTCAGGAAAACTTGATGGTCTTTTTGCAGGAAAGCGGAAGAATTTTCGTCTCTGAAAACTATGACGGATTGGTTTCAATAGGCACGAGGCGGCGATCGCCGCGACGTTCAACGCAACCACGCGGCGAGTTCGGAACAGGCCCACGCGATGCCGATGCACAGGAACAGCATGTGCAACGCGATCTTGAACGACACGCCCCACGACGGATCGATCTGCATGACAGGCTCCTCGGTTGATGTGCGGCCATGATCCGCCATCGATCGCGCCCCGAAAATGCGGAACCGGCGAATCGGGCCTCAAGCTGCGCCTGAGACCCGGGCCGCGGTTCCCTGCTAACTTATCGGCCATTCCAATACGATCGCCCCACCCATCATGCGCTTCGACCTGACCGACCTGCGGCTCTTCCTGAACATCTGCGAGGCCGGCACGATCACGAGCGGCGCCGAGCGGACCCACATCACGCTGCAGGCCGCGAGCGAGCGCATCCGCGGCATGGAGGACGAGCTCGGCGTGCCGCTGCTGCACCGGACCAAGTCGGGTGCGCAGGCCACCGATGCCGGCCGCGCGCTCGAACACCACGCGCGCACCGTGCTGCAGCAGATCGACCACATGCGCGGCGAGCTGCAGCAATACGGCCAGGGGCTGCGCGGGCATATCCGGTTGCTATGCAACACGGCGTCGCTGAGCGAATACCTGCCCGATGCGCTGGCCGACTACCTGCCGCATCATCCGAAGCTGTCGATCAGCGTCGAGGAGCGCTCGAGCCAGGAGATCGTGCATGCGATCCGCAACAAGACGGCCGAGGTCGGTATCGTCGCCGATTCGGTCGGGCTCGGCAGGCTCGAACAGAAGCCGTTCCGCGAGGACTGGCTGATCGTCGTCGTCCCGGCCGCGCATCCGCTCGCGTCGCAGGACAAGGTCGCGTTCGACTCGATCGCCGATGCCGACTTCATCGGCCTCACCGACGGCAGCGCGCTGCAGGTGCATCTCGCCGACCAGGCGCGCGCGCTCGGCAAGCGGATCCGCTATCGCGTGCAGCTGAAGAGCTTCGATGCGATCTGCCGCGTGATCGCGAGCGGCGTGGGCATCGGCATCGTGTCGCGCCATGCGGCCGAGCGCGCGATGCAGACGATGGACGTGCGGCTCGTCGAGCTGTCCGATGCGTGGAGCCATCGTCGGCTGAAGCTGTGCGCACGGTCGTTCGATGCGCTGCCGAAGTACACGCGGGAGTTCGTCGCGTTCCTGTCCGGCGAAACCACGCCGCAGTGACGCGCGCCGCATCCGACTCATCCCGTCGATACAAGGAGGCACGGCCATGACCGACACCGATCTTGCAACCCGCTACCGCGCGTACATCGACTGCCTGAACCGGCAGGACTGGCCGGCGCTCGGCGAATACGTCTCCGATAACGTGATTCACAACGACCGGCCGCTCGGCCTCGCCGGTTACCGCGCGATGCTGGAACAGGACTTCCGCGACATTCCCGATCTCCGTTTCGACATCCGGCTGCTCGTGTGCGAGCCGCCGCGCATCGCCTGCCGGCTGCGCTTCGCCTGTTCGCCGAGCGGGACGTTCATGGGGCTCGCCGTCGACGGCCGGAAGGTCACGTTCTGCGAGAACGTGTTCTACGAGTTTCATGACGGCAAGATCCGTCAGGTCTGGTCGGTGATCGACAAGGCCGCGATCGAGGCACAGCTTTAGGCTCGACGGAACGGCGTGGCTGCCTGTCGCCATCGCGCCCCGATGTCCGTCGAATTCATCTCGATCCGTGTGGATAACGTTTTCCCTCACTCCCCCGCGAGCACGCATCACCGGATAGTCATTCTGCTCGTCGTGTCCACATCGGTATCCCGCGCTTCACTTCATCTCATCGCGAAGAAATCCCGGTAAATTCTTCACTATTTCGCTCCAACCCTTCACGCCCCCTTCCCACCATCCGGGTTTTTCCCGCCCCTTCCGACGTGAAAGTTCATTGACATCACGCCGATGGCTGCCTAAATTTGGAAAACGTTTTCCAATATCTTCGCACGACGCCCGTCACGGCCCGTGCAGGGAGAACGCTTGCCCGCTCGACAAGTGATTCAGGCCGTCCGTCTTCAGGGATCAGGGTTGCAAGACGGCGGCCGGGTACGGGCATCGAGCGCGGCAACGGCCACACCCGCCCGTGCTTCATCACTATTCAAAACTGGAGACACAATGCATCCGCGCAGCAGATTCGCGCTCGGCGCCGCGCTCAGCGCCCTTTCCGTCCTGTTCGTCAGCGCCTGCGGCGGCAACGACGTGACCGACACGCCGCCACCGTCGTCATCTTCGCCGCCCCCGTCCACGACACCGACGCTCGCGTCGAACTCGCTGCAGGCGCTCGTCTACGGCGCGCCCGACACCAGCGTGCCGGCCGGCGCGAACATTCCGGTCACGATGATGGGCCAGATGCGCGCACTGTTCGACCTGATCCGGAAATCGCCCGACTTCACGCAGGTCGTGATGGATCTCGGCGACGGCACGCCGGTCCACGTGCTCGACACGAACACCGGCGACAAATTCCTGCCGGGCAAGCTCGCGCTCGGCCTGTCGTACATCCTGATCGACATGAAGTCGAAGAACGATCCGCAGTACGCCAGCTACCTCGCGACGTACCAGACGATCACGACCGCGATGATGGCGCAGTCGGGCAGCAACTACACGTATGCGAATACGTCCTGGGGCGAGTACTACTACCTCGTCGCGCTGAACAACCTGAAGGCGCACGGGATGCTCAACGAAGTCTTCAGCGACGCGATGCTCGCGACCCTGCAGCGGCGGCTCACCTTCTGCGACATGTTCGGCCCCGATGCGAGCGGCAAGACCGATACGTGCCCCGCGGCCGGCACGCCGATCGACATCGCCTCGCTCAACACCGCGCAGAACTACTATGCGGTGTCCTACGGCATCGCCGGGCTGCGCCAGAAGCTCGGCTGGAGCAGCCCGTCGTTTGCATCGAAGACCGATCCGTCGGTCGCGACGATGGGCGCGCGCGACGCGCTGCTGTACACGCTCACGAACCATATCCGCAACGACTCGTCGGGCGGGTTCTCGGACGAAGCGTCGAACACGCACACGACCTACTACGACCAGGCGCGCTTCGACCGCTACAGCACGCTGCTGATCGGCGAAGTGACCGAGCGCACGTTCGAGATGGGCAACGAGGCGAACCTCACGCCCGAGTTGAAGGGCTATCTGCGCAAGTCGGTCGACCTGATCCTGCCGCAGCTGAACGCGAACGGCCAGGGCTTCAACTACGGCCGCTCGATCGGCCCGTACGGCGATTCGGCGTTCATGGAGGTGTTGACGGCCGCGGCCAACGCCGGCGTGCTGACCGACCAGGAGAAGCAGGTTGCATACAAGTTCATCTATCAGGCCGCGCAGCGTTTCGACACATACTGGTACGACCCGTCGCTGCCCACACCTTCGGTGAACATGTGGGTCAAGGGCCGCGGCACGGACGCGTATCGCGGCAAGCCGCGCGTGATGGGTGAGAACTTCAGCCTGCTGCACCAGTACCTGTACGTGAACGCGTGGTGGAACAAGCTCGGCTTCGGCGGCAAGGCGCCGATGGCCGACACGGACTACAACGCGTGGCTCGATGCGCTGCCGCACTACACGCTCACCTGGTACAACCAGCCGGGTGACGCCGCGCATCCGTACAGTGCGGCGCTCGTCACCGTGCGCGACGGCCGGCGCGTGATCAACCTGAACCTCAGCCAGGCGCCCGACTACAACTCCTACACGCCGTACTACCCGGTACCGTTCTCGGACAAGCTGATCTACGGCACGACCGATCTCGGCTACGCGCTGCTGGTGCCGCAGGTGTCGTACAACGGGAAGACCTACATTCCCGTCACGTACTACAAGAACCTGAACGTTCAGCAAGGCAACGGCCAGGTGATCGTGTCGTTCGATACCGCGAAGTTCCGGCTCGCGTCGAAGAATGCGGCGTACACGACGGATCTCGACCTGCAGGTGCATACGGTGCTGACGTTCGCGCATGGGTCGGTCGCCCGCAGCGACACGCTGAGCACGGGCTCGCTCACCGGCAACCTGTCGGTCGAGACGGACTTCACGTCGTTCGCGGATTTCGCGTCGACGCAGGCGAACGGCGACGGCGTGTCGGTGACCTACGCGAACAGCGCCGCGACCGGCTATGCGGCGTCCGGGTTCGACACCTGCGCGCTGTCGGCCTTCGACACGGCGAACGGCACGACGAATCCGCTGTCGACGACGCCGGTCGGCCAGCTGCATTCGAACTTCGCCTGCACGACGAAGCCGTTTGCCCTCGGCGCGGGCGCGACCCGCACGTTCGGTTGGACGCTGAAGTACGCCGACCCGGCCTGAGCGAGGTGACCCACGTCCGGTGAACGCGCCTGAAGCCCGCTGTTGTCGAAACCGGCTTCGGGCGCGTCACCGACAGCGGACAGCGGGCATCGCGCTCGTCAGCGATGCCCGCTTACAGCCACCCCGAAGCCGCCATATAGGCGCCGAGCGCGATCAGCCCGACGAAGAAGCAGCGCTTGAACGCCTTCTCGCTCATCACACGCCGAGCATATTGCCCGCCGGCCATGCCCGCCAGCGCCGGTACGAGCGCGAGCGCCGACACGCCGAGATCGACCGTCTCCAGCGCGCCCGTCACGCGCAACTGCAGGCCGAGCACGATCGTCGATGCGGTGAACGACAGCCCGAGCGCCTGGATCAGGTCGTCTTTCGACAGCCGCAGCGCCTGCAGGTACGGCACGGCCGGCACGACGAACACGCCGGTCGCGGCCGTCACGACACCCGTGAGGTAGCCGACCCCGGCCGACAGCCATTTTTCATGGCGGCCCGGCGCGGGCAACCGCGCGGCGGCCAGCCCCCACAGCCCGTAGAGGATCAGCACCACGCCGAGCGCCGCATGCGTCCAGGTGCTGCCGGCCGCGAGCGCGGGCAGCCCGCCCGTCAGCGTGCCGATCGTCAGGCCGGCGAGCAGCGGCCAAAGCCGGCACAGCAGCGGCCCGAACGACGGGCCGAGCCACAGCTGCCACACGTTGGTGACGAACGACGGCACGAGCAGCAGGCTCGCGGCGGCCGACGGCGGCATCGCGAGCGTCAGCAGCCCCATCGCGATCGTCGGCAGCCCAAGCCCGATCATCCCTTTGACCGCGCCGGCCAGCAGGAAAACCACCGCGATGATCGTTAGCGTATGAACTTGCATGAAAGGCATTCCGTCCGGTTGAGTACGGCGCCGATGGTGAACCCCGATCGCGCCGCTCGCCATCTGGTTTTGCCTGAGGCTGGCTAGGGCTTGCCGGATGGGGCGGCGGCGCGATTGTGCCGATGGGCTGGCGCGCCGCAGCGTCGGCGAAACATGCGCCACCGGCGTCAAGTCAGGCCAGGCCAGCCATGCACTGCAATCGGGGTTGCCGGCCCGGCCTCAGCCCCAGCCTCAGCCTCAGCCTCAGCCTCAGCCTCAGCCCCAGCCCCAGCCCCAGCCCCAGCCCCAGCCCCAGCCCTCAGATTCGAGCCGAATACGGAGCCTGCACCGAAACCATTGCCGATCCGCGCCGATCAGTCCCCGTGAGATGCCCCCCGGCCTTGCTCGCTGTCGAGGTGCGCCATCTGTGCGGCCGGATAACGCTCACCGGCAGCCGCCCCGGCGGGAACCGCCGCTTCGATGCGAGCGATGTCATTGACCGTTAGTTGCATTTCAATCGCCTGCAACGCATCCTGAAGTTGTGTGCGCTTGCGCGCGCCGATCAGCGGCACGATATCGTCGCCGCGCGACAGCGCC
Organism: Burkholderia sp. AU45274; assembly: GCF_030482505.1. Classification (NCBI taxonomy): domain Bacteria; kingdom Pseudomonadati; phylum Pseudomonadota; class Betaproteobacteria; order Burkholderiales; family Burkholderiaceae; genus Burkholderia; species Burkholderia sp. AU45274. The sequence continues at coordinate 1,710,105 of NZ_JAUJQE010000001.1, forward strand.
CACGCGATCGCGACCTGCGCCGGATTGCTGCCCTTCTCGTCGGCGATGGCGCGCAGCGCATCGACGAGCGCGAGGTTGTGCGCGAGGTTCTCGCCCTGGAAGCGCGGGCTCGCCGCGCGGAAATCGCGCTCGCCTTCCCGCGCCGTGCTCCAGCGCCCGCCCAGCAGCCCGCGCGACAGCACGCCGTAGGCCGTGACACCGATCCCGAGTTCTCGACACGCGGGCAAGATCCCGGCCTCGATGCCACGCGACAGCAGCGAATACTCGATCTGCAGGTCGGAGATCGGCGCGACGGCCGCCGCGCGGCGGATCGTGTCGACGCCGGCTTCCGACAGGCCGATATGGCGCACGTACCCGGCCTTCACGAGATCGGCGATCGCACCGATCGTCTCCTCGATCGGCACGGCCGGATCGACCCGCGCCGGCCGGTAGATGTCGATGTAGTCGGTGCCGAGCCGTTTCAGCGAGTACGCGACGAAGTTGCGGATCGCCACCGGCCGCGCGTCGTAGCCGGCAAACCCGCCGGCCGGATCGCGCAGTGCACCGAATTTCACGCTGATCAGCACCTGGTCGCGGGCCCGGCCGCGCAGCGCGTCGCGGATCAGCATCTCGTTGTCGCCCATCCCGTAGAAATCGCCGGTGTCGAGCATCGTGATGCCGTGGTCGAGCGCCGCGTGCAGCGTCGCGATGCTTTCGTCGCGGTCGGCGGGCCCGTAGAAGTCCGACATCCCCATGCAGCCGAGCGCAATTGCCGACACCCGCGGGCCGGTACGGCCCAGTTCACGCGTTTCCATATCCGTTTCCTCGAGTGATGAATGAACAGGCCGGATTCTGGGCGCATCGCGGCGCGCGATAAACGCGAAACACTCAACCAAACCATTCGACGCTGATTAACAATGGAGCCTGCTCCCCCTCCACCCACGCACCCGCCCCGCATGGATCATCTGCAAGCAATGCGCATCTTCGCGCGCGTCGCCCATCTCGGCAGCTTCACGAAAGCGGCCGAGCAGTTGCAACTGCCGCGCCCGACGGTCAGCAACGCCGTCCAGTACCTGGAAAAGCATCTGAAGGTCCGCCTGCTGCAGCGCACGACGCGGCGCGTCGCGCTGACGGCCGAAGGCGCGACCTATTACGAGCGCTGCATGCGGCTGCTGGCCGATCTGGACGATGCGGAGACGCTGTTCGAGGACGCCGGCACGACGCCGCGCGGCGCGATCCGCGTCGACCTGCCCGAACGCTTCGCGCTGAACCAGGTGATTCCGGCGCTGCCGGGTTTCCACGCGCGCTACCCCGACCTGCGCGTCGTGATCGGCACGACCGACCGCTTCGTCGACCTCGTCGCCGACGGCATCGACTGCGCGGTGCGGGTCGGCGCGATGTCCGATACGTCGCTCGTCGCACGGCGCATCGGCGAACTGGCGCAGATCAATTGCGCGGCGCCCGCGTATCTCGAGCGGCACGGCACGCCGCGCTCGCCGGACGAGCTGCCGGACCACGTCGCGGTCGGCTATTTCTCGAGCCGCACGGGCCGCGAGCTGGACTGGGAATATGCGGATATGGATTCGGGCCGGCTGCACGCGGTCAAGATGCGCAGCGTCGTGTCGGTCAACAGCTCGCAGGCGTATCTCGCGTGCTGTCTGGCGGGCCTCGGGCTGATCCAGGCGCCGCGCGAAGGGCTCGGGCCGCTGCTCGCCGACGGCTCGCTGGTCGAGGTGCTGCCGGAATGGAATGCCGAGCCGCTGCCCGTGTCGGTGGTGTTTCCGACCGGCCGGCATCTCGCGCCGCGCGTGCGGATCTTCGTCGACTGGCTTGCGGAAACGCTCGGCGCCACGCCCCGGGCGGATTGACGGCAGGCGCCGGCGCACCCGCCCCGGCGCCGCCCGGTCAGAACTTTAGAACTTGTGGCGGATCGCCGCGCGCACCGCGAACTGGTTCGACGACGCCGACGGGCCGTCCGTCCCGACCACGTAGCCGCCGTCGGCCGCCGTGCCGGTCTTGTCGCCGCCCACCTTCTGCCACGCGCCCTGCAGGTACACGTCGGTGCGCTTCGACAGGCTGTAGTCGGCCATCAGGCCGACCGTGTGGTATTTCGGCTTGAACGTCCCGGCCGCGGCATCGTACTTGCCGTCCGTGTACACATACTGCGCGCCGAGATAGAAATCGGGCGTGAGCTGGTACTTGCCGTTGATCTCGAAGTTCTGGAACTTCGTCGCGGTCAGCCCGAGGCCGGCGAACGTCGACGCCGGCAGGTAGACGGTCGACACCGGATTCTTCACGTCCGTCTTCGTGTAGACGAAGCCGACCGTGGCCGGGCCGAACGTGTAATTGACGCCGCCGCCGAAGATCCGCAGGCGGTCGGCGACGAAGTTCGCATCGTCGGCCGAGATCGCGCCCGCGCTGCCGATGCCCGGGTTGTTCGCCTGCAGGTACGCAGCCGCGACCTGCAGCCCCGCCAGCGAATACTGCGCGCCGAGGCTGTACTGACGGTTGTTCGAGAAGCCGGTGCTGTTGCTGAAGCTGTACGTGCCGCCGAACGTCAGGCCGTTCCAGTCGGCGCTCGCATACTTGACCGTGTTGTTGACGCGGAACGAGTTGTCCGTGTTGTCGTTGTCGAACGGGTGCGAGAACAGCGTGCCGCCCCAGTTGCCGTTGGCGGTGAGCGGCGCGAGATAGTCGACGACGGAATCGTACTGACGGCCGAGGGTCAGCGTGCCGAAGCGCGGCGCGCTCAGCCCGACGAACGCCTGGCGGCCGAACATGCGGCCGCCCTGGCCGAGCCGGCCGTTGTTCACGTCAAAACCGTTTTCCAGCGTGAAGATCGCCTTCAGCCCGCCGCCGAGATCCTCGCTGCCCTTCAGGCCCCAGCGGCTGCCCTGCGCATAGCCGCTCGCCAGCTGGTAATTCGTTTTTCCGACCCCATTGACGTTCACGTTGTTCGTGTAATTGAAGCCTTCGTCGATCACACCGTACAGCGTCACGCTGTTCTGGGCGAAGACCGGCGCGGCGAAAGCGGCTAGCGCGGCGGCAAAAATGACGTGCTTCTTCATGACGGATCTCCGGAGCCGGGGGCCGGGCAGGGTCGAGCGCCCGGCGAATGTTTGGTCTGTTTTAGGTGTGGCCCGCAGGGCGGACGACGCGGTGTGCGGCCGCGTGAGGTCAAAATGGTGTCACGTCGCAAACCGTCCGTCCATCGGGGTAGCTGAACCCTGCGCAAACCGTTGCGCTCGTCCAACTGCCCCGTTGCGCAGACTGCCTGCCCCGGCTTATCGGCAGCGGCACGACGGCCGACCATCCGCGTAAACCCGATGTGCGCCGCATCGGTGGCACAATGCGCATCCGTTCGTCATTTCTTCACGAAGTCATGCTTCCCCCCGATTCATGCGCGGCGCGTGCCGGCCGCGCCCGCGGCGCGCGCCGGGAGGCGGTCCGATGACCGCACCGGCCCGGGCCGGCCGCTACGCCGAGCTCGATTTCTTCCGCGGCCTCGTGCTGCTCGTCATCGTCGTCGACCATATCGGCGGCAGCATCCTGTCGCGCGTGACGCTGCACGCTTACGCGCTGTGCGACGCGGCCGAGGTCTTCGTGTTCCTCGGCGGCTTCGCCACCGCGATCGCGTACAACTCGCTCGCCGAACGGCACGACGAAGCCGCCGCGCGCCAGCGCTTCATCCGGCGCGCGTTCGAGATCTACCGCGCGTTCCTCGTGACGGCCGGTCTGATGCTGCTGATCACGGCCGCGCTGAACGCGTTCGCGATCGACGGCCCGAACATGCCGACCAACGATCTCGACGGCCTGCTCCACAAGCCGCTCGCCGCGCTGCGCGACATCCTGCTGTTCCGCCGCCAGCCGTACCTCGCGTCAGTGCTGCCGATGTATGCGTTCTTCGCGCTGCTCGTCCCGCTCACGCTGCCGCTCGCGCGCACGCAGCCGTGGCTGCTGCTCGCGTTCAGCGGGTCGCTGTGGTACGCCGCGCCGCACGCCGCGCGCTTTTTGCCGACTGTCGAAGGCGCGCCGTGGGACTTCAATCCGTTCGCATGGCAGTTCCTGTTCGTGCTCGGCGTGATCGCGCGCTGCCAGCCCGTCTACCAGACGCTCGCGCCGAAGCCGCAGGGCTGGCTGCTGACGGCCGCGGCGCTCGCGATCGTCGCGGCCGGCGCGTACTACCGGCTGCGCATCGAGCCGTTCCCGACCGATCCGTCGATCAAGCAGAACCTCGGCGCGCTGCGGCTCGCGAACTTCCTCGCGATCGCATGGCTCGCGGCCAAGCTGGTCCACCTCGGCTGGATGAAGAAGGTTGCGCACGCGATGCCGTGGATCGGCACGATCGGCCGGCAGGGGCTGCTGTGCTTCGTCGCGGGCACCGCCATCTCGCTCGCGGTCGATTCGGTGCTCTACCAGGCGACCGAAGGCTATCTCGACGTGAAGCTCGGCCTGATTGCCGACGTCGTCGCAATGGGCCTGCTGTATCTCGTCGCCAAACTCTACGGGCCGCTCGTCGCGCGGCTGCCGTTCCGTTCGCGGCGATGACGCGCCGCGCCGTCATGCGCCGCTGCTACGATAGCCGGCGCCTCTCCTGAAACGATTCGACATGCGCCGACTCGCCCTTGCGTTCGCCCCCGCCCTGATCGCCGGCTCCATCGCCACCGCCCGCGCCACGCCGCCCGCGCCGGCGGCAGCGCCCGCGCCGCCGCCGGCCGTCCAGACCGCGACGACCCCGTCGGCCACCCAGGAGCCCGCGCTCAATCCGGGCAGCAGCGTCGTGCTGCGCACGTTCCGGTCGGCGTCGCTGAAGCGCGACTGGTCGTACACGGTCTACCTGCCGCCCGGCTACAACCCGGAAGGCGCGCGCTACCCGGTGATGTACCTGCTGCACGGCAACGCCGGCAACGCGAACGACTGGGTCACGCAGGGCCGGCTGCAGGCCACCGCCGACACGCTGATCGAGCGCCGCGAGATCCCGCCGGTCGTGATCGTGATGCCGCAGGGCGGCACCGACTGGTACGTCGACCGCAAGGAGAAGATGCAGAGCGCGTTCCTCAACGACCTGCTGCCCGAGGTCGAAGCGCACTTCGCGGTGTCGAACCAGCGAGCGGGCCGCGCGATCGGCGGCGTGTCGATGGGCGGCTTCGGCGCGCTGCGCTTCTCGCTGCTCGAACCCGGGCTGTTCTGCGGCGCGATGCTGCTGAGCCCCGCAATCTACGCGAACGAGCCGCCGCTCAATTCCGCCGCGCGCTACGTCGGCGTGTTCGGCGACCGGCAGTTCGACCCGCGCGTGTGGCACGAGCTCAACTACCCGGCGCTGATGCGCGGCTATTTCGCGCGCAGCTGGCGAATCCCGATGTTCATCGCGGTCGGCGACGACGACCTGACCATCCAGGCCGAATCGAGCGTGCTGTACACGCAGCTGCGCCGCGCGCAGAACCCGGCCGAGCTGCGCATCGTCGACGGCGGGCACACGTGGGATGTATGGCGCGGGCTGCTCGGGCAGGGGTTGAAGTACGCGCTCGAATGCGTGAAGTGACGGCGGGCGGGCGTTGCCCCGCCCGTTTTCGTCAGGCCGGCGGGTGATCGGCGGGCCATAGGCCGTCGACCCACGTCATGCCCGGCGCATGCAATCCCGGCGAGCCTGTCGCGCCTGAAGGCGCACTCGTTGCGCTTGCCGCCGCGCCCCCTGATCCAGATTCCAGATGGCAGACTCAAAGCCAAGTGCCGCCCTGCCGCTCGCTTGGCTCCCTCGCCAGCGCATCGAAATCGTGAATCCAGTCCAGGTGATGCAGCACGCAGTCGCGCTCGGCCAGACGCGCATTGCGCGCCTGCGCGGCCGGCCCGTCGGGCAGGTGCAACACATCGGCCACGGAGATCGACGCGTACTGCACCTTGCGCGTGCGACCGCGACGCAGCCGCTCATACGCTTCCTGTGCTTCGCGCCAGTTGCCTGGCCCGGCCTTGGCCAGTTGCTCGGCCAGCACCACCGCATCCTCGATCGACTGGTTCGCGCCCTGCCCGTGATGCGGCACCAGCGCATGCGCGGCGTCGCCGATCAGCGTCACGCGCCCGCGGCTCCAGCGGCCGAGCGGCGGCCGGTGGAACAACCCCCAGCGCTGGCTGATCGGCACGGCGGTGATCATCTGCACCACCGCCGGATGCCAGTCCCTGAACACACGCAGTTGCTCGCCCTCTTCCGACGGCATCACCCAGTCGCGCGACGGCCACGGTGACGGATGGCGCTCGACCAGCAGGAAATTCTGGTCGCCGTCGTCGCCGATCGGATAGTGCAGCAGGTGCCCGTGCGGCCCGATCCAGTACTGCAGCGTTTCGGGATCGGGCAACAGGCTCAGCCGCGCGGCCGGCACCACGCCGCGAAACCCCGAACACCCCGAATACAGCGCATCGTCGTAGCCGAGCATCCAGCGCCGCGTGATCGAGCGCGCGCCGTCCGCACCGATCACGAGATCGGCGTCGACGCGCACACCGTTGTCGAACGACAGCGTGACGCGATCGGGATGCTGCGCGAGATCGGTCAGCCGATGGCCGAGATGGATGGCGTCGAGGCCGACCGCCTTCGACAGCAGCGCCTGAAGATCCGCACGATGCACGCCCCAGTACGCGCCGCCGAACTGCCGGCGATAGTCGGGGTCGCCGCGATGATGGCCGATCACCGCGCCGCTGCGGCCGTCGCGATAGACGAGCCCCGGGATGTCCGCGCACACCGCATCGAAGGCCGCCCGCAATCCCATCCGTTCGTAGAAGCGCGTCGCATTGGCCGACAGCGCGACGGCCGCGCCGACTTCGCGCAACACCTCCGTCTGTTCGTAGAGCTGCACGTCGATGCCGTGCTCGCGCAAGGCAAGTGCGAGCGTCAGGCCGCCGATCCCGGCGCCGACGATCGCAATCTTCAGGTTCGTCTGCATGATGAAGGTGTCTCCGATGTTCCGATGGGGGGTCTGCGGCGTGCGCAGCGGTCATGTCGATTGCATGGGCCGTATCGGTATTCTCGGGAGCGGACTTTCATCCCGCAATAAAATGACCGGAATCTGCTTCATCACTGAATGCAATGATTCCGGCGAGGCCCAACCCATGGAACTGAGCGATATCGACCTCAACCTGCTGCTGCTTTTCCAGCGGCTGATGCAGGAACGGCGCGTGTCGAGCGTCGCCGAGCAGATGAACATGAGCCAGCCGGGCGTGAGCAATGCACTCGCGAAGCTGCGCCGCCGGCTCGGCGATCCGCTGTTCGTGCGCGGGCCCGGCGGCGTGGTGCCGACGCCGTTCGCGCTGCGCCTCGCGGAACCCGTATCGCACGCGCTCGCGACGCTGCACGCCGCGCTCAACCCCGAGACCGGTTTCGATCCGCAGCGCGCCACGCGCACGCTGACGATCGGCATGACCGACATCGGCGAAGTCGTGTTCCTGCCCGCGCTGCTCGAACACCTGTCGCAAGCGGCGCCGGGCATCGCGCTCAATACCGTGCGCGACACGAGCGTCAATCTCGGCGACGAAATGGCCGACGGCCGCGTCGATCTCGCGATCGGCCTGCTGCCGCAGCTCAAGGGCGGCTTCTATCAGCGCCGGCTGTTCGATCAGCGTTATGTGTGCCTCTTTCGGCGCGGCCATCCGCTCGAGGATGCGCCGCTGACGGTCGACGCATGGCGCAATGCCGAGCACCTGGTCGTGGTGTCGGCCGGCACCGGTCACGGGCAGGTGGACGAATGGCTGAAGCGCCGCCGCGTGGCGCGCCAGGTGCGGCTCACGGTGCCGCACTTCATGAGCGTCGGCTACATCCTGCAGCGCACCGACCTGATCGCGACGGTGCCCGAACATCTCGCGCAGCAGCTTGCCGCACCGTTCTCGCTCGGCTGGCGCGCGTTGCCCGTCACGGTGCCGGGCGCGCCGATTCACATGCTCTGGCATACGCGGGTCAATCAGGACGAAGGGAACAAGTGGCTGCGCGACGTGGTGGTCGATCTGTTTGCGGAGTCAGGCACGCGGGCGCGGAAGGCCATACCTGGCCGCAAGAAGTAGCCAAGGTCATCACGCCATCGCGTGTGCCTGACGATGTCGCTCGAACATGTGCGCCGCACATTTCGACTACATTGCCGAAGTGGCGACGATTCCGGTCGTCGGCCACCTCGCCCCTCTTTCAACCTGCAGGAAATCAAGCCATGTCTGTTTCGAAGAAATTCGCAGCCGTCACCGGCGCCGGCTCCGGCATCGGTCGCGCGGCGGCCATCGCGCTCGCCCAGGCCGGTTTCACCGTCGCGCTGCTCGGACGCACCGAGGCATCGTTGCGCGACACGCAGGACGCGATCCGCACCGCCGGCGGTGACGCGCCCGTGTTTCCTGCGGACGTCACCGACGAAGCCTCGGTCGACCACGCGTTCGCCCGGATCGCGCAGCAGTTCGGCCGGCTCGACGTGCTGTTCAACAACGCCGGCCGCAACGCGCCGCCGGTTTCCCTCGACGAATACGAATTCGACGTGTGGAACAGCGTCGTCGCGACCAACCTGACCGGTGTCTTCCTGTGCGCGCGGGCCGCGTGGCGCCTGATGAAAACGCAGACGCCGCAGGGCGGCCGGATCATCAACAACGGCTCGATCTCGGCCCATGCGCCGCGCCCCGACACGATCGCGTACACGGCCACCAAGCATGCGGTGACCGGGATCACCAAATCGCTGGCGCTCGACGGCCGCCGGTACAACATCGCGTGCGGCCAGATCGACATCGGCAACGCGGCGACGTCGCTCACGGACCGAATGACGCAAGGCGTCCCGCAGGCCGACGGCAGCCTCGCGCCCGAGGCGCGCATGGACGTCACGCATGTCGCGAACGCGATCGTCCAGATGGCGAACCTGCCGCTCGACACGAACATCCTGAACATGACGATCATGGCGACGGCGATGCCGTTCGTCGGCCGGGGCTGAACGAAACGCACGCGACACCCGATCCCGTCCGGCCCGAATCGCGAGACGTCACCCGCGTCATGATTGCGGACGACGTCACGTGCTGTCGGGCGAACGCGAGTTGCACGTCGAGCACGGCGAGCCGACGCGGTTGCGCGCCGGTGAGCACGCGCGCTTCTCGTCGCAGCGGCCGCATGCGTACGTGGCGCCGTCGCCGGAAGACGTGACGCTGCTCATGGTGCTCACGCCGTCCAGTCAGGCACCGGCGAAGCCGCTGTCGCCGTAGCCCGACGCCGTCCGTCATCTGGTTTTGGTTTTCTTGCCGGTCGACGGCGGCTTGACGATGACGAACTGACGACGATCCTTGCCCCTGATCCAGAGCGGCGCATTGCCGCGCCCGCTCCACTCCTTTCCGCTCACCGGATCACGATAGCGCGCCGGCAGCGCTTTCAGGATGTACGAGCCCCGGCTGCCGTTGCGGCCGACCAGGTCGCGATGCTTGATCGCATACGTGTCCATCAGCGAGTGAACCGCCGCGATCGCATCGACGCGTTCGCGCGCGCGTGCGCGCTCGATTTCCTCGTCCAGTTCGGCCAGCTCGACGACGAGCTGTGCATAGGTCTTGCTCGCGTTCATCTTCTGCTTCCTGCCCCGCATCTGCATCTGCATGCGAACCGGCATGATTCGCATGACTAACTGACTGTTTCACGACGTCCCGTGACGGCCACATTCACTCGATTGGCAAGCAGCGCGCGTCGGCGCATCGAAGCACGCGATACGACACCAACGACACGCCGCCACGCACCGGCACACCGTGCGCCCCCCGCGTCGACCCGATCGCCCGCCCGGGGCCCCCGCTGCAGACGTTCGGCGACACAATCGCACCCGGCATTTCAAATATCGAGTGATATCTGAAATGCGATCGTAATGGTATCTATCTTAAATATCAACTGATATCCTGCCGGCCATGAACATGGTTCCCCCTCCCCCGCGGCTGAGCCGCGAAGAAAGCCGACAGCAGACCCGTGCCCATTTGCTCGCCGCGGCGAAACGGCTGTTCGTCGACCGCGGGTTCGGCGGTACATCGCTCAGGGATATCGCGGCCGAGGCCGGCTATACGCAAGGCGCGTTCTATTCGAATTTCGCGAGCAAGGAGGAATTGTTCGTCGAGCTGATGCGCGAGCGCTCGCAGACGCAAGTGGCCGACATCGCCCGGGTGCTGAGCGACCCCGCCGCGTCCGGGGAGGACATTCTGAATGCGCTGGAGGTCTGGTCGCGGACCGTCGATGCCGAGCCCGAGTGGTCGGTGCTGGGCGTCGAGTTCAAGCTTCAGGGGCGGCGCAACCCCGCTTTTGCCGTCGCGTCGCAGGCGTTGCTGGACGCCCATCGCGATGGCCTTGCCCATTGCATCGAACAGATTTTCGCGCGGCTGAAGAAGGTGCCGCCCGAACCGCCGGCCGTCCTGGCCGTTGCGTTCATGGGGCTCTCGCAAGGCCTGTCGCTGCAGCAGTCGATCCTGTCCGAGGTGCCGATCGGGCACATGATCATGGTGTTCCTGCGCAGCCTGCTGACCACGGCCGAACCGGTGCGTTGAACGAAAAGGCGGCGGGCGACCGGGAAATGACCGGCGCCGCGACGGAGTCGGATCGCGCATGACGCCGTGCGGGCCGTTGCGGGCACTCGACGCAAGTGATGGCGCTCGTATCCGGGGCCTGCCGCAGCACCACCGTTTACGAACGCCGCGATGCCGCGGCGACACGCCGCCTGCGGACGTGCAACGTCATGCCCGCAGGATCTCCTTGGCGACCTGTTAGAAGGCCACACGCCCTTGCCGAAGCTCGACGGTCTCGTCGCTCCCGAAGTCGATGTGGCCACTGTTCAGCCCGCGATTCAATTCGATGAATCCGTTGATCGCCACGCTCGAGAACGGATTCATCGCGAGTACGCCAGCCCACGCCGAAGGTTCGAGCGCCACCGGCCGCACCGGTCGATCCAGCATGAGCGCAAAGATCGCCGCGATGTCGGCAGGCGAATAGGCAACCGGCCCTTCCAGGCCGATCTTGCGGATGCCCGCCCAGTCTTCACGCAGGAGGTCCACTCACGCCACGGTCCGGTCAGGAGCGCTGGCTGATCGACCAACGCGTCGGCGTGAACGACACCTCGAAACGGGACAGGAAAGACTGGCCGAGCAAGCCGTCGATGCCGTCGCCGTATGGCGACTTGCCGCCCGCATCGACCGATACCGGCACGTCCGACGCTTCGACCGCACCGACCTTGACCGCGCGGGCCTGGGCCAGCAGTCCGTCACGGGCACCATTGGCTGTCTGCAGACGAATCCGCTTGGCTTGCTCCGTCGGAACCTGCGCGCGCCGGGCAAACGCTTCGCTTAGCGAAACATAGCTCGCGCCCGTGTCGACGATGAACACACCCTCGATGCCGTTGACCTTCGCCTTCACGCGAATCGTATTGCCCGATTGCCTGGCAAAACTCTCCTGTCCGGCCGCATACGTCGACGGGCAACTCGCATGCGACGCGTACTGCGCGATCATCCCCTTCGCCTGCGTGTTGTCCGCACGCTCCGGATCGGCCGACACCCACATCCGGATCGCACTGACCGAATCGCAGTAGCGGCCAGCCTTCGCATGCAGGTCGGCGATCCGGATGAACAGGTTGCTGGTGACTGTCGCCAGGTTCGTCGACAAAGCCAGCGCCTGCATGTAGTCCGACAATGCCGCATCGTCGCGCTGCCAGCCTTCGTTTGCGCGCCCGCGATCGAAGTAATACTGCGGTTCCGACGGGTTGTTTGCGATCAGCCGGTCGGAAACCTCCACGGCGCCCTTGAAATCGCTCACGGCCATCAGGTCGTTCGCGGCAGCACTCAGGAAACCGTCCGCGCGCCCGCATCGATCGACGAACCCGATCAGCGCGGACGCGCTTTCGCGACGGTAGCCGAGCGCGTCGATCTGCGCGGCCATTCGGCCCATCGCGTCCCGATTGCAAGCCTCCCGGCTCAGTTGAACCAGCGCCCGCCGGATGTCGGGCTTCGTCATGTCGGAAACGGACATGCCGGAAAGCTTGTACGTGTCGACAGCAGGCTTGATGTCGTCGGGTACCGCGATGCCGACCTGGTCGCAGGCGGTCATGGCGACCAGCACCGCGAGCCCTGTGCTCACCTTGACGGCGCGTCGAACCGACCGGCTCATGCGCCCCTTCGAAAACGCGTGCGGCCCATCTGCGTCATGCGGGTTCCTTGTCGCCCCGCTTTCTCTCTCGATCATTCTTTTCATTGCCCCGTTTAATTCTGATTTCGCGGCCCGTTCGCGCGGGCCGATCCCTCGCGTGCGCCGGACCGGCGCCGCCTCCCTGCATCAGCGGCAACCGGTCGGCCATGTTGCCATACGAGCCGTCAAACATCCGGATCCGGAATCCGCGCCGACTGAATCACGACCAGCGTGTCCCCTTTCTCGATCCGGCACGGCGGGTCTTCATAGAACGAAAAAATCTTCCCGCATCGATCGAGCCCGACGACGATCGCGCCCGGCACGACGTTCGTCATGCAGCCGACTTCCTGCGGCATCGCCTCGCGCTCGAGCAGCGTCGCGCGGCCGCGCGTCGATAGCATGTCGTTCACGAACGGCACGATATAGCGGCTATGCACGGCATCCGCGAGCAGCAGCGCGCCGATCTTCGTCGACGACACGATCACGTCGGCGCCCGCCTGCCGCAGTTGCCGCTGATACAGGTTCTCCTGGATCCGCACGACGATCTTCGTATCGGGCGCGATACTGCGCACCGACAACGTGAGCAGGATCGCGGTCGGATCATCGGTCACCGAAATGATCACGGCCTTCGCTTCGCGCACCTGTGCCTGCTGCAGCAGATCCTCATGCGCGGGATCGCCGAGCAATCCCGCCACGCCGAGCGACGTCGCGGCCTCGATCGCCTGCTGCTGCGAGTCGATCACGATGAGCGTCGCCGGATCGACGCCGCTCTCGAGCAGTTCGCGCACCGCGATCGAGCCGGACAGGCCATAACCGCATACGACGATGTGATCGGACAATTGCTTCTGCAGGCGTTTCATGCGGAATTCCTCGATGACGCGCTGGATCACGAACTGATACGCCGTGCCCAGGAAAATGAACCAGATGACGATGCGGATCGGCACGATGAAGAACGCATCGATCAGACGCGCCCGCGCGGTGACGGGCACGATGTCGCCATAGCCGACCGTCGCGACCGTGACCATCGTGAAGTACACGAGATCGGCGACGGTCATCGGCGTGCTCTTGGTCGAATCGCGCAACCCGTCGCGATCGAGATACAGCACGAGGAACGCGAGCGTGCACAGCAGCACGACCGCGCCGATCCGGAACAGCAGCGTGCGCCGCGGCGACGTCGCGGGACGCGTGAACAGTGTGCGCGCACGCGGCGCCTGCCACGGGTTGCGGGCGCGACGCAGGCGTGAGCGCAACGAGCGGCGCTGGGCGGAGGGCGAAGCCAACGGGGAATCTCCTGAAGGATGCGGGCTCGATTCTACGATGGGTCGGCCGCGGCCGGCCGACGTCATCGCGTCGATGCGTCCGTTACAGCATGCTGCGCGGCCGCACCATCGTGCCGTCGACGAAGCGCTGCGCACGAAACGCCGACAGGTCGAGCGACGGCGCACCCGTGTCGATCCATTCGGCCAGCAGCCGCCCGACGATCGGCCCCATCGCGAAACCGTGGCCGCAGAACCCCGTCGCGATCGCAAGCCCGGACGGCGTGCCCGGCGCATCGATCACCGGAATGCCGTCGGGCAGCACGTCGATCAGGCCGGCCCAGGCCTCGACGATCTGCGCGTCCTTCAGCGCGGGAAAGATCGCCTTGAGCTTCGCGAGCGCGCGCGGCGCATGCGCGCGATTCGGCTGCGGCTGCGGATCGCGCGGTTCGATCGGCCCGGTCGCCCCGTTGATGCGGGCCAGCACGTCGCGCCACGCGGCCCCGTTCACGTGCAGCCGGAATTTGTCGCGCTGCGACCAGAACTCCGGCCAGAACAGGCTCAACCCACGCAGGTGGCCGAGCGTCAGGTCGACGTCGACCTGCATGTCGTCGGCAAGATTGATCGCGCCGTTCTTGCGCTGCCGGATACCGAGGCCGTGGCCCCACACCGTCGACGCCGACACCGGCGGCACCACGTTGGTGCGCATGCAGGTACCGCGCACGGCCTGTTGCGGGAGCCGGATGCCGACGCCATCGAGCAGCCGGAAGCTGGTCGCACCGGCCGCGCAGATCACGCGCCGCGTGCGGATCGTGCCGCGCTCGGTCACGACACCGACCACCGCACCGCCGGCCGTCTCGATCGCAGTCACGCCGCAGCCTTCGAAGAAGCGCGCGCCCGCCTCCGCGGCACGCGCGGCGAATGCGGCGGCCGCGCGACGCGGCTCGGCCTGCCCGTCGGTCGCGGTGTACAGCCCGCCGAGCGTGCGCGCCTGCGGCGAAAGGCCGCTGACGCACTCGTCGATCTGCGCGCGCGTCAGCGTGCGTGTATCGAGCCCGTGGTCGCGCGCGACGGCGAGCCACGCGTTGAATGACGTCCAGTCCGTTTCGTTGTCCGCAATATAAAGACAGCCGCCCTGCCGCCATTCGAGATCGAAACCGAGGGTTTCCTCTAACCCCTCCCAGATCTTGATGCCGGCCATCATCAGCGGCACCTCGGCCGCTTCGCGCCCCTGCTGCCGCACGAAGCCCCATGCACGGGTCGACTGCTGTCCGGCGATGCGCGACTTGTCGAGCACGACGGCCTTCAGGCCGCGCAGGCCCAGGTAATACGCGGCTGCGCAGCCCATGATGCCGGCGCCGGCGATCACGACGTCGGCTTCGTGCGGGAATGGTGTGTCTATGCGGGTCAGGGCATCATGCAGCGGATAGGTTGTCGTCATTGTTTCCTGTCAGGCGTTAATGCATCCGAATGTGGGCGGCGGTGGTAACGTCGTGACACACCTTTCACACAAACGCACCTTTCGCCACGCTGAATAACGACCATTTTGCGGTAAAGTTATCTTTTCCGCGCGTGGCCGGTCGGCTCGCCCCTGGACGTCATGAAGACTGTCCGTCGAGACTGCCGCAAGGCGTCGTTCTGAACGTCACGATCCGTTCCCGTAGCATGACCACTGAAGCAATCACCACGGATTCCCTCGCGGTTGCCGAGCGCGTGCGCGAGCTGATGACCCGCAACGGCATCGGCAAGCGCCAGCAGACCACCGAGCTGTGCCGCATCCTCGACCTGAGTTTCTCGCAAGGCCACCGCAAACTGCGCGGCAGCAGCCCCTGGACGCTCGCGCAGATCAAGAAAGTCGCCGAAGCGTACGGCGAACCCGCCGCGCAACTGTTCGGCGCGCAAACGCTCGACCCCGGCATGGTCGGCGCCTATTCGCAGGAGGCCGTCCTTTACGCGGGCGTCGCCGAGATTCCGTGCACCGCCTGGATCGGTGCGCCGCTCGAAGCCGGCGCGCGCCCCGAATTCGTCGCGTACGAACAAAACGGCCGCTGGCGCGTGCTGCGCCACACCGGCGTGCTGTACCAGAACGCGTACGACGTGCACAAGATCGAGATCTATCCGCGCCGCGCGGAGAGCGACAAGCTCGTCGTCGCGGTGATCGACCCCGATCGCGTCAGCGCGACCGAACTGTGCCGCTATCTCGAACGCCAGGGTTTCGCGACCGCCGCATTCGACGGCCTCGCGCCGTTCGTCGACGCGCTGCAAGGCCAGGCGTTCGACGCGGTGCTGACCGAATGGCTGTTCGACGACAGCACGGCCGCCACCGCGATCAAGGCCGTGCGCACATCCGACAACCCGGGCGCACCGATCTTCGTGCTGACCGGCGACCTGCTCACCGGCCGCGCGAGCGAGGCCGACATCAGCGAAGTGATCCGCGCGTTCGACGTCGTCTGCTACGAAAAGCCCGCGCGCATGGCAATTCTCAGCGCCGATCTCGCGAAACGGCTCGCCCGCGGGTAACGTCCCCGGGCCGTTCTTCCTCCTGACGGCCAGCGTCCGCGCGGCACGGCGGTCGTGAACCGGTGCATAGCTCAGTACAATAGCCGCACCCGTTCACGCCCACGCCGGCTTCCGCCGCCCGACGCCATGGCCCGCCTCATCCCCGACGACTGGAAAAGCCTCGCCGCGACCGGCGCGGCCGAACGCGAGCGCGAAACGCTCGCCGCGCTCGAACACGCGCTGCCCGACAGCTACACCGTGTATCACGGCGTGCACTGGACCCGCGCCGACCAGGCGTTCTCGGTGTTCGGCGAGGCCGCGTTCGTCGTCGTGAGCCCGGCCGGCCGCGTGCTGCTGATCGAGCAGAAAGCCGGCTTCCTGCGCGAAACGCCGAAGGGGCTCGTGAAGGTCTATCTGCAGAAGGAACGCAATGTCCCGATCCAGCTCGCGCGCACGCAGGAAACGCTGCACCGGCGCCTGACGGCCGCGCTCGGCGCGGGTGTCTACGGCGTCGAGGCGCTGCTGTACTGCCCCGACTACTCGATCCGCGACGCGTCGATCGCCGGCGTCGCGGCCGACCGCATCGTCGATGCATCGCGCAAGGCGCAGCTCGCGCAGGTGATCCTGCAGATCCTGCCGGAGGACGACGAACACTTTCCGAACGCGCCGAAGCTCCACCACTTCCTCGCGGACGAGCTCGCGCTCACGCCCGACACGAGCGCGCTCGTCGGCCAGGCCGGCACGCTCGTCACGCGGCTGTCGGGCGGGCTCGCCGCGTGGGCGCGCCAGCTCGAATTCGCGCCGTTCCGGCTGCGCGTCACCGGCACGGCCGGCTCGGGCAAGACGCAGCTCGCGGTGCAGGCGATGCGCGATGCGGTCGCGGCCGGCAAGCGCGTGCTCTACGTGTGTTTCAACCGGCCGCTCGCCGACTACATCGCGCGCATCGCGCCGCCCGGCGCGAAAATCGCGAACTACCACCAGCTGTGCGACTGGGTCGCGCGCGACGGCGGCTATACGCCCGACTTCCAGGTACCCGGCGAATTCGAGCGGCTCGAGGCGCGCTTCGCGGCAACGCCGATTCCCGAGCGCTGGCGCTTCGACGTGCTGGTCGTCGATGAAGGACAGGATTTCCATGCGCCGTGGGCGGCCGCCCTGGCGCGCTTGCTGGCGCCGGAAGGCGCATGGTGGTGGCTGGAAGATCCGCTGCAGAACCTGTACATGCGCGAGCCCGTCGCGCTGCCGGGCTGGGTCACGCTGAAGGCGCTCACGAACTACCGCAGCCCGCGCGACCTGCTCGAATTCGTGCGCGACATCGTCGGCCGGGTCGAGCCGCTGGCGGCCGAGCTGCGCTCGGGCAGCCCGTTCGACGGTTCGGATCCGTCGGTGTCGTCGTACGGGGAAGAAGGCGCGTCGGCAGACGCACTGGCCGACGCCTGCATCGACGCGACCAAGCGGGCGATCACGCATGCGCTGTCGCTCGGCTTTCGCAAGCAGGACATCGCGGTGCTGTCGTATCGCGGCCGCGAAGGCTCGGTGCTCGCGCCGCTCGACCAGCTCGGCCCGCACCGGCTCAAGAGCTTCACCGGCAAGTACGACCTGTTCGGCAACCCGGAGTATCGCGAAGGCGACGTGCTGCTCGATTCGATCTACCGCTTCAAGGGCCAGTCGGCGCCGTGCGTGATCCTCACCGAGGTCGACTTCGACACGCTCGACGCGCGTGCCGCGCGCAAGCTGTTCGTCGGCGCGACGCGTGCGACGATGAAGCTGCTGATCGTCGCGTCGTCGCGCGCGGCCGCGCAACTCGCGGCCGTCTGATGTAACGGGCGGACGGCAGGCGGGCAAGCGCCCGCCCCGTCGCCGCCCGCGGTCGATCAGGCGACGCGGAACGCGCCGACCGCGCGGCGCAGCCCGTCGGCCTGCTCTTCCAGCGACGCGGCAGCCGCCGCAGCCTGCTCGACGAGCGCCGCGTTCTGCTGCGACACCTGGTCCATCTGCGACACCGCGCGGTTCACCTGCTCGATCCCGTCGCGCTGCTCGTTCGACGCAGCCGCGATCTCGGTCATGATGCCCGTCACGCGGCCGATCGCCTGCTGGATGTCCTGCATCGTCGCACCCGCCGTGCCGACGAGCCGCGAGCCGGTCGCGACGCGCTCGACCGATTCGCCGATCAGCGTGCGGATTTCCTTCGCCGCCGACGCCGAACGTTGCGCGAGCGTGCGCACCTCGCCCGCGACCACCGCGAAGCCGCGGCCCTGCTCGCCCGCGCGCGCGGCTTCGACTGCCGCATTCAGCGCGAGGATGTTGGTCTGGAACGCGATGCCCTCGATCGTGCCGATGATGTCGGCGACCTTCTGCGAGCTCTGGTCGATCTCGTTCATCGTGCCGATCACTTCGCCGACCACCGTCGCGCCGCGCGTGGCGATCTCGCTCGCGGTATCCGCGCAGGCCTGCGCCTGCATCGCATTGTCCGCGTTCTGCTTCACGGTCGCGGTGAGCTGCTCCATGCTCGCGGCCGTTTCCTGCAGCGCGGACGCCTGTTCCTCGGTGCGCTGCGACAGGTCGGTGTTGCCGGCCGCGATCTGGTGCGTCGCCGTCGAGATCGCTTCGGAACCCTGGCTGACCTGGCGGACCGTATCCGCGAGGCTGCGCTGCATGCCGGTCACGCCCTTGACCAGCTCGGCCATCTCGTCACGCGACGACCAGCGCACCTCCGACGTCAGGTCGCCTTCCGACAGGCGGCGGAAATGCGACAGCAGCCGGTTCACCGGCTGGGTGATCGCGTAATGCAGGCCGATCGCGCAACCGAGGCACGCGGCCAGGCCGAACGCGATACCGGCGATCGCGCCCGCGCGCATCCAGCCGTAATAGGTCTGCGCGGTGTCGTACACGTCCTTGCCGCGTGCGACCTGGTACGCATCGAGCGCATCGGTCGCCTGCGTGAGCGCGACCGACAGCGGCGGCGCAACCGACATCAGCAGCCGGTCGGCCTCGTCGCGACGGCCGTCGCGGACCGCGTCGATCATCGGCTTCAGCGCCTGCCCGATCAGCGCCTGGCGCGCGGCGTCGAGGCGGCTCGCGAGCGGGCCTTCGTCGCCGTCGTGCGGCATCGACGCGTAGCCGCGCCAGGCGGTGTCGGCCTTCGCGAGATAGCTCTCGGCCTTCTTGACGAGATCGGGCACCTCCGGCGCTTCCGGATGCAGCATCGCGCGGTCGATCGTCGTGCGCACGATCGTCAGGTTCAGGCTGGCCGCCGACAGCGCGGTCTTCGCAGCCAGTTGCTGCGTATAAGCCTCGTCGAGCGCGCGGTTCGAGCTCTGCATGCCGGCGAGGCCGATCAGCCCCGATACGACGAGCAGCGCGGCAACGAGGCCGAGCGTGGAGAAAATCCGCGTACGGATCGAGAAACGGGAAAACAGGGCGTTCAGGTTCATGACGGGACGAGAGCGATGAAAAGTGCCGCGGCAATCGGTCCGCAGCACTCTGGATTACGGTTTGCCTGCAAAAAACTTGAGTCCGTCCCCGCTTTCCCGTGATCCCGGTCAATTTTCCGGGCCGGCAATCTCCTGTTGCGGTTGCAACACATCGAGGCTGGGCAGAAATTGACCAGTCAACTATCAATGGCTATATTCGACACAATTCCCTGCCATGGCAGATATCTCGATGACAACCGACACCCTCCTCACTCCGCCGGCCGCCGAAACGGCCCGCCGCGACGCGCCGACCGGGCTGATCGTCGCCGCGCTGCTGCTCGTCATGCTGCTGTCCGCACTCGACCAGACGATCGTGTCGACCGCGCTGCCGACGATCGTCGGCGAGCTCGGCGGGCTCGACCAGTTGTCGTGGGTCGTCACCGCGTACCTGCTCTCCTCCACCGTCGTGCTGCCGTTGTACGGCAAGCTCGGTGACCTGTACGGCCGCAAGATCGTGCTGCAGGCCGCGATCGTGCTGTTCCTCGCGGGCTCCGCGCTGTGCGGCGTCGCGCAGGACATGACGCAGCTGATCGTGCTGCGCGCGGTGCAGGGGCTGGGCGGCGGCGGCCTGATGGTCGTCACGATGGCCGCGATCGGCGATCTGGTGCCGCCCGATCGCCGCGCGCGCTACCAGGGGATGTTCGGCGGCGTGTACGGCCTCGCGACGATCATCGGCCCGTTGCTCGGCGGCTTCCTGGTCGAGCACCTGTCGTGGCGCTGGATCTTCACGATCAACCTGCCGCTCGGCTTGCTCGCGCTCGCGGTGATCGGCGTCGCGTTCCGGCCGCACACCGCGCACGTGAAGCACCGGATCGACTACATGGGCGCCGCGTTCCTCGCCACCGCCCTCACCTGCGTGATCCTGTTCACGAGCGAAGGCGGCTCGCTGCTGCCGTGGACGTCGCCGCAGCTGTGGATGACGCTCGTGCTCGGCATCGTCGCGATCGGCGGCTTCATTTACGAAGAGCGGCTCGCGGCCGAGCCGATCATGCCGCTCGAACTGTTCCGCCATCGCACCTTCGTGCTGGTCAGCCTGATCGGCTTCGTCGTCGGCATCGCGCTGTTCGGCTCGGTCACGTTCATTCCGCTCTACCTGCAGGTCGTGAAGGGCTCGACGCCGTCGCAGGCCGGGATGCAGCTGCTGCCGATGATGGGCGGGATGCTCGTGACGTCGATCGTCAGCGGCCGGCTGATCTCGCGGCTCGGCTCGTACCGGATGTTCCCGATCCTGGGCACGCTGACCGGCGGCATCGCGATGGCGCTGCTGTCGACGCTGACGCTCGATACGCCGCTGCACACGATGTACACGTACATGGCGCTGCTCGGGATCGGCCTCGGCATGGTGATGCCCGTGCTGACGCTCGCCGTGCAGAACACGGTCGAATTCCGGCACATGGGCGTCGCGACGTCGGGTGCAACGCTGTTCCGCTCGATCGGCGGCTCGCTCGGTGTCGCGGCGTTCGGCGCGCTGTTCTCGCACGGGCTGCAGTCGCGGGTGATGGCTGCGCTGCCGGCCGGCACGGCGCTGCCGCCCGCGCTCGGCCCGGCTGCCGTGCACCAGTTGCCGGATGCCGTGCGCGACGCGTACCTGCATGCGTTCGCCGGTTCGCTGCACGTCGTGTATCTGGCCGCGGCGACGGTCATCGCGATCGCGTTCGTGCTCGCGTGGTTCGTCGAGGATGCGCCGCTGCGCAAGCACCACTGAGCCTCCCGTGGATCGCGATGCGAGCATCGACCCGCATCGCGATCCCCATCCCCCCGCCATCACGGCACCAGCACGACCCCACCCGTCGTCGCGCGCGACTCCAGCAACCGGTGCGCATCGGCCGCCTGTTCGAGCGGCAGCCGCGCGCCGATCTCCACGTGCATCCCGCCTGCCAGCCGTTCGAGCGTCGCGCGCGCAGCCTCGCGATATCCGTCGACGTCACGCGCGATGAAGCCGAGCACGCTCGGCCGCGCCAGCGCGATCGACCGCGCCGGTCCCAGTTCGTCGAGATCGAACGTCTGCCGCGCACCGATCGCGGCCACCTGCCCGATGCTCGCGACCATCCCGAACGGACGGACCGCGCCGAGCGTGCGCGTCAGCACGTCGCCGCCGATCCCGTCGATCGCGTAATCGACTCCCGCGCCGCCGCCGAACGCGCGGGCCGCCGCGACAAAATCCTCCTCGCGGTAATCGACGACCGCGTCGGCGCCATGCTTGCGAACAAGCGCGGCTTTCGCGGCCGACCCGACCGTGCCGATCACCCGCGCGCCGAGCGCACGCGCCCATTGCGTCGCCAGCAGCCCGACGCCGCCGGCCGCCGCATGCACGAGCACCGTGTCGCCGGCGCCGACATGACGGACGCGATGCAGCAGCATGTAAACGGTGATCCCTTTCAGCAGTCCGGCCGCGGCGCCTTCGTCGCTCAGGCCGTCGGGAAGCGGCAACACACGCTCGGCCGGCATCGTGCGCAGGCTCGCATAGCTGCCGGTCGGCATACCCGCATACGCGACGCGCTGACCAGGGACGAGCTCCATCACGCCCGGCCCGACCGCATCGATCACGCCGGCCGCTTCGACACCGAGCGCATCCGGCAGCGCCGGCAACGCGTGTGCGCCCGACCTGAAATAGATGTCGACGAAATTCACGCCGATCGCGGTCTGGCGAATCCGCACTTCGCCGGCACCGGGCGGCGCGACGGGCGCATCGACGCGGCGCAGCACGCCGGCGTCGCCGTAACGGTCGATCCCGATCCGGATGGCGGTGGCAGTCTGGGTCATGACGTTCCTCGTAATCGAATGAAGTGACACGATCATCCCATCGTGCATAATCGAACGGAATTCCCGCCAACCGCCCACCTACTGTGCAAAATTCGACCGATCAGGATCCCGTTTCCGCATCCGCATTGCCGATGAGCTGGGACGACGTCCGTTATTTCCTCGCGGTGATGCGCGGCGGCAGCCTGTCGGCCGCCGCGCGGGCGCTCCAGGTTCAGCACTCGACGGTCGCGCGGCGCATCGACGCGCTGGAGTCCGCACTCGGCATCCGGCTGTTCGACCGGCTGCCGCGCGGCTGGCCGCCGACCGACGAAGGGCTGCACCTTGCCGAGCACGCGGCACGCATCGAAACCGACGCGCATGCGTTCGCGCGCGCCGCCCAGGGCGCGGCGGCGCTCGACGGCGTGGTGCGCGTATCGGCGTCGCCGGTGTTCGCCAGCCACTTCCTCGCGCCGCGGCTCGCCCGCGCGCAGCGCGCATGGCCGGCGCTGCGGATCGACCTGCTGGGCGAGATGCACGCGGCGAACCTGTACGCACGCGAAGCCGATCTCGCGGTGCGGCTGTCGCGGCCGACCGAGCCGGGGCTCGCCGCGCGCCGGCTCGGCACGATGCGCTTCGCGCTGTGCGCGTCGCCGGAATGGGCGGACGCACCGCCCGACACCTGGCCGTTCGTCGGCTACGACGACGCGCTCGCTCAGACGCCGCAGCATCAGTGGCTCGCCCGCTTCGCGGCCGGGCGCCGTTTCGCGTTCGTCACCAACGACCTGGCCGCGCAGCATCGCGCGTGCGCGGCCGGCGCCGGCGTCGCGCTGCTGCCGCGGTTTCTCGTCGACGATCCGGCCGCGCATGCCGGCGCGCCGCTCGTCGAGCTGACGGCCGCACCGCGTTGCGACATCGAGCGCGAGATCTGGCTCGTCGTCCACCCGGACGTGCGCCGGTCGCCGCGCGTGCAGCGCGTCGCCGACGCGATCGCCGAAGCCGTTCACGCGGCGGACGGACGGCTGTAGGCAGCTGCCTCCGCACACGGCTTTGCCATACGCGCCAGCGGCCGGCATAGTAGCGGTCTCCATTCGGAATGCACCGGACCCGCCGCCATGCTCACCACTCCCGCCTGCGTCGTTCGCGACGCGACCGACGCCGACCTCGATGCGATCCACGCGATCTATGCGCACCACGTGCACCACAGCGTCGCGTCGTTCGAGGAAACGCCGCCCGACGTCGCCGAACTGCGCGCGCGCCGCGACGCGGTGCTGCGCGACGGGCTGCCATACCTCGTCGCCGAATGCGACGGCCGCGTGGCCGGCTACGCGTACGCGACGCCGTACCGCACGCGCAGCGCGTACCGCTTCACGATCGAGGATTCGATCTACATCGACGATGCGCAGCGCGGGCGCGGGATCGGCCGCGCGCTGCTCGCCGCGCTGATCGAACGTTGCGAGGCCGGCCCGTGGCGGCAGATGATCGCGGTGATCGCCGACGGCGGCACCGGCGGCTCGACGTCGCTGCATCGCGCGTTCGGCTTCGAGCCGGCCGGCATGCTGAAGGCGGTCGGTTTCAAGCACGGCCGCTGGATCGATACGGCGCTGCTGCAGCGCCCGCTCGGTGACGGCGCGCGCACGCTTCCCGTCTCGCCGGAGCCTCCCACGTCGCGCTAGAATGGCCGCATGTCAAAACAGACTCATTCCACACCCGACGAGGCGGCGCCGGACTCCCGCAACGAGTACACGGTCGACGAACTTGCACGCGTGTCCGACACGACCGTGCGCAATGTCCGTGCGTACCAGGATCGCGGTTTGCTCGCGCCGCCGGAAAAGCGCGGCCGCGTCGGCATCTACGACGACACGCACGTCGCACGGCTGAAGCTGATCAACCACCTGCTCGCGCGCGGCTACACGCTGTCGAACATCCAGGACCTGATCAAGGCGATCGACGAAGGCCACGACCTGCGCTCGATCCTCGGTCTCGAAAACGCGATCGGCGGCCGCTGGTCGCACGAACTGCCGAAGACCTATTCGCTTGCCGCGCTCGCGCAGATGTTCGGCCCGCAGGCCACCACGCAGCTGTCGCGCGTGACCGAACTCGGCCTGCTCGAACGGCGCGGCCTGTCGTTCGTCGCCAAGAGCCCCGCGCTGCTCGAAGCGGCCGCCGCGATGACCAAGGAAGGCATTCCGCCGCGCGAGCTGCTCGACGTGATCAGCCTCGCACGGCCGCATTTCGACGCGATCGCGCGGCTGCTCGTTGATCTCGTCGTGAAGCGGCTCGACCGCTACGACGCGGGCACGCTGCCGCCCGCCACCGACGTGCCCGAACTGGTCGATGCGATCTGGCGCCTGCGCCCGCTCGCGGCCGTGTTCGTCGAAGGCGAGACGAACCGCGCACTGGAAACCGCGGCGAGCGCGTATCTCGGCGGCCGCGTCGCGACGATCCTCGACAAGAAGCTCAGCGACGAGGCCGCGCGGCAGTCCGGCACACCTTCACCGGAAAACGGCGGCGACGAAGCATAGGCGCGCCGCAGTCATATTGATATCGGCAATGCTTCGTTTGCGGGCGTGATTGCCCATGCGACGATTCTTCCAACCGAGCGGCACCGCCGCTCGCCCGAAGACGTTTTGCATGGAGTCCGTTCGATGATTCGTTTCACCCGCTGGATCGCCCGCACCGCCGCCGTCACCACGCTCGTCGCGCTGTCCGCCGCGTCGGCTTTCGCGCAAGGCGGCGCCGACAAGGTCGTGCGCATCGGCTACCAGAAGGCCGGCCTGCTGTCGGTCATCAAGGCGCAAGGTTCGCTCGAAGCGCGGCTCAAGCCGCTCGGCTATGGCGTGCAGTGGTTCGAATTCCCGGCCGGCCCGCAACTGCTCGAAGCGCTGAACGCGAACAGCATCGACTTCGGCTACACGGGCGCGCCGCCGCCCGTGTTCGCACAGGCGGCCGGCGTGCACTTCGTCTATGTCGGCGCGGAACCGCCGGCGCCGCACAACGAGGCCGTGATCGTGAAGGCCGATTCGCCGATCGGTTCGGTCACCGGCCTGCGCGGCAAGAAGATCGCGCTGCAGAAGGGCTCGAGCGCGAACTACCTGCTGCTCGAAGCACTGAAGCAGGCCGGCGTGCGCTACGACGAAATCCGCCCCGTGTATCTTCCGCCAGCCGACGCGCGCGCCGCATTCGAGAGCGGCAACGTCGATGCGTGGGTCGTCTGGGATCCGTACTACGCGGCCGCGCAGAATGCGCTGAAGGTGCGCACGCTGTCCGACTACACGGGCCTCGCGGCGACCAACAACTTCTACGAAGCGACGCGGGATTTCGCGCAGCAGCATCCGGACGTGGTCGGCGCGATCCTGAAGCAGGCGCGCGAGACGGGCCAGTGGGTCAACACGCATCCGGCCGACACGGCGGCGCTGATCGCACCGAAGGTCGGCCTGCCGCAACCGATTGTCGAGACGTGGATCAAGCGTGTCCCGTTTGGCGCGGTGCCGCTCGACGAAAAGATCGTCGCGGCCCAGCAACGCGTCGCCGATGCGTTTTATGCGGCGAAGCTGATTCCGCAGAAGCTGAACGTGGCCGACAACGCATGGGTCGACCAAAACGCGCAGCGTGCGCTCGCGGCAAAGTAGCGGGAACCCAGCGCGCAACGTGCCGAAACGGCCGCCGGGCACACGACTCGTCGGCCTTTCTTGTTCTTGTCGAATTTTCGGGAAATGCGGGACGCACTGTCGGCGTAAGCGCCAGCGCGCGAGTCTCGCGTTTGCGTTTATCGTGGACGCCCCTGCACGCCATGCCGCGCAGCACGCTCCGCTACGCAGGGCCACATCGCTTCGTCCGCAAACAGGCCGCGCGGTGAAACAGTTACAAGTTAATGATTGACGCCACCGCCGCCCAGCGGTTAATGTCTCGGTCGAAGTTCAAGAAGTCCGATTGCTGTTCATCAATTGATCGCTCCTCAGCGGTATTCGTTGTCCTCTCCCTCCTTGACGCTTCCAGCGCTCTTTCCAGAGCAAATCTTCATATTTTTATCTCAAGGAATCTTCATGGATACCGGTATCGTCAAGTGGTTCAACGACAGCAAAGGCTTTGGCTTCATCACGCCCGACAACGGCGGCGACGACCTCTTCGCTCACTTCTCCGAAATTCGCGCCGACGGCTTCAAGACGCTGGCTGAAAACCAGAAAGTGAGCTTCGAAACGAAGCAAGGCCCGAAGGGTCTGCAAGCGGCCAACATCAAGCCGCTGTAAAGTTTGAAGGACCCGGCGCCCCGTAACGGGCGCCGGGTTGCAGCGACATCCTCGCGGAGCCTGGTCTCCCAAAGTTGGCGCGATTGCTCTTGGCTGCATCGGTTCATTCCGCAGCTCGCCGCGCGCCACACGCCTCGTTGCACTTCATTCCCCCTCTGGCTGCCAAGCCCTTTTTCGCTTTACGACTGCGTCAGATTCAGCTCGCAATGGCTTTGAATCGGCATACCCGTGCACATCCGCACGGCACGCGCGCACTCGAACATCATTAAAATTAAAATGCATAACGAACAAATTCATCAATACAACGGCTATGCCGTCCAACCCTCGGCGCATCGTTTGCCCGACGGTAGTTTTTCGTCCAACCTGCTGCTTGAACGCGCCGGTAGCCCACGCACCGAAGGCCGCTACCAGTTCTATTCGCTCGATTACTTCACGAGCGAAGAGCAGGCGTTGCAGCATTCGGCCCGCTGGGCACGCAACTGGGTCGACACGCGCGGTTAAACACAACGCCCGGCCGTCGATCCAGCGACGCGCAGCGCGCCGGCGGTCTTCGCCGGCCGACTTGCTTCACTAGGCCGCCCCCTCTCCGCCGAACGCGTTCCGTCTGCTCAGGCACATCCTGATCGGCGGCCAAGGTGCGGTGGGGGGACATCCGTAAACACGCCGCCGATCGCTTCGGTCACGTGTTCCAGCACGTTCGCGGGCTGCCCGATGATGACGACCTGCGCATTGCGCTGAGCAACATTCATCGCCGTGGCCACGTCGTTTCCCGTCCCGTCGCCACTCACCGACACCAACCGACTCATCGCATCGCGTCACAGATCGTCGTTCGACGACAACCATTCGGGCTCGTACGCACCCAGCGCGCGCGCCGGATAAAACCATCGCAGCGGCGCACCGTCGATCCGTACGGGCGGCAGGAGCCGGGATGCCGGCCCCCACGACGTCGGTTCGACGTGTTCCGCACGATCACGTTGATCGTCGGCAACCAGCTCAATCACCTCGCTCATCGGCTCCGACCGCAACTGCAACTCAGCCGCCGTGCGCGCCAGCGAAGTGCGCACCTCGGTACCGACGCCCTCTTTCATTCGCGTCGTCAGCCCGCGGATCGCGGCGGTCGCCATCAGGTAACCCGTCGCATGGTCGATCGCCTGGACAGGCAAGTTCACCGGCTCATCACTGCCCGTCACGCGCATACCCGCGTCGGCGATTCCCGTGCTCATTTGAATGAGGCTGTCGAAGCCGCGCCGGTAACGCCATTCACCACTCCAGCCATAAGCGTCGAGCGACACGTCGATGAGCGCAGGATTCAGCTCGCGCCGATGCGCGGCATCGAGCCCGAGGCGCGCGAGCGCGTCCGACCGGTAACCGTGCACGACGATATCCGCGCTGCGCAGCAACTGCTTGAGCGTATCGAGATCCGCCGCATCCTTCAGGTTCAGCCGCGCACACCGCTTGCCGTGGACGACTTCGGGCACCGTGCCCGGCTCTTCCCAGCCGTACGGATCGATGCGCAGCACGTCGGCGCCCAGGCCCGCAAGAAACCGTGTCGCCACGGGGCCGGCGAGAATGCGCGTCAGGTCGAGCACGCGAATGCCGCGCAACGGCCGGTCTTTCGAAGGCCGCCAATCATGCGCGACGGCATCGGTCGCGGCACGGACATGCAGCAACGGCTCGGTTGCGACTGCGTTGCCCTGCGGATGCCCGGCCCACTCCTGCGCCGAGTACATCGCCGCTGCACAACCGCCGCGCTCGACGATCGCCTCTTCGAGCGCGCCGGCATCCCAGCGATTCACCGCTTGTGCGACCGACTGCGCATCGGCGGCGCAGCCGAGCACCGACAACGCGGCCAGCCGATGATGCGGCGCGTTCGTGTGCAAGCGGATCCAGCGATCGCGCGCCCGATAGTTGGCGGCCAGCGGATCCCATTGCGGCGGCATCGACCAGCCCTGCGGACGCAGCGACGTGCCGAACCATAGCGACGCCATGCGCCGGTCGACCCGAACCGCCGGCAACGTCCCGGTCGCTGCATGCAGCAATTCGGCAACGGACGCCCCTGCCGCGCCGATCGCCGCCGTGGCCATGTCGGTGACGCGAAATGCCGAAACCAGTTCGCCCGCCCCGCTGAAGCTGCACGACTCGAGAAAAGCCTGAGACCCACCCGCCGCGCGCCAGAACGCCCGTAGCTGACGCGACACCCGCTCGTCATCGGCCGGAGCCCGTTCCCTCGACATTTGATCGACACCCATGTTCGCCTCGCATGAATCAGGTGACGCAAAGATCGTCCCGCTCGCATTTGCTGTCAACGTTGATTATCCTGATCAACCTGTCGAACGATTCCCCCTGCGCACGATGTCGAACTACCTGAATTCGACCGCAGCCGCGGCAAGGCTCGGTGTCTCGCGGCAAACCCTCTATGCGTACGTCAGCCGCGGCCTGCTTCGCGCGGAGCCGGGCGGCAGCCACCGTGAAAGCCGCTACCTCGCGGCCGATGTCGAGCGCCTCGCGGATCAACGCGCACGCGGCCGCAAGCCGAAGGAAGTGGCGAAGGCCGCGCTGAACTGGGGGGCGCCCGTGCTCGAATCGAGCATCACGTTGATCGATGGCGGCCGGCTCTTCTATCGCGGCGTGGATGCACTCGATCTCGCTGCCCGCGCGAGTCTCGAGGAAGTCGCGGCGCTGCTGTGGCGATGCGACGAGCAGACCGCTTTCGGCCGTCACGTCCCCACGACGCCGTCAGTACTGCGAACGCTCTTCAGGCACTACGACGGTCAACGCACCGAGCAAGCGCTGCTGCCGCTCTTCACCGTCGCAAGCGAGGACGCGCCGACGGCGATCTGGCATCAGTCGGCCGATCGTCAGGCGCAGGGCTGCGGCGATCTCGTGCGGATTCTGACGGCATGCCTGCTGCGCACCCGCATCGATACCGCCCCCATCCACGCGCAATGCGCGCGGGCATGGGGCGTCGGGCCGGCGGGCGCCGAGCTGATCAGGATGGCGCTCGTGCTGTGCGCGGATCACGAACTGAACGCGTCGAGCTTCACGGGGCGGTGCATCGCGTCGACGAACGCGAGCTTGCGCGCCGTCGTGGTCGGCGGCCTGGCCGGCTTGTCGGGCGAGCGGCATGGCGCCACCACCGCGCGCGGCGAAGCACTGTGGGACGAACTGGGCAAAAAGGACGTCGAGCAAAAAATGGTCGCGCGTCTCGCCCGGGGTGACGGCTTGCCGGGCTTCGGACATGCGCTCTATCCCGATGGCGACGTGCGTGCGACGTATCTGTTGTCGCGGATCCTGCCGCGTCATCCTCAATGGAAAAGGATGATCGATACCGGGAGCACGCTCGTCGGCCAGAAGCCCTCGCTCGATCTCGCGCTGGTGGCGTTACGCAGACATTTGCGGCTTCCCGTCGGCGCGGCATTCGGCCTGTTCGCGCTCGGCCGCTCGATCGGCTGGATCGCGCACGGGCTGGAGCAGCGCGAGCAATCCGATCTCATCCGGCCGCGTGCGGTTTATACGGGGGCCTGGCCAGACGGTGCCGGAGCGGATCATTCTCGATCTCGCGGACGGGCGGGAAAGCAGCAAACAACGCAACCGGCAGCGCCGAAAGACGACATGCTTGCGGCTTTCTTCAGGAGTAGATAGGTTTTTGCTTGATGAAGTCGCGGCACGTCATCGGTGACATGTCAGCGCGTCGTTGACGTACGGAAGCAGCCAACCACTGACGTTTCGCGGATTTCGCCAACGGGTCGGCAACGCCCCTCCACGGGAATCCGCAAAGACTTTTCTCCCGATTCACGGGATACGAACAGCACACGGCACCTCGATCCGGCAATGCGCGCACCGCGCCAGCGGCACGCGCATGCCCGGCATGCCGACTTACTTCAGCGCTCCCGCCACCTTCTTCTGCCGCCACAGACACAGCAAGTCACACGCGACATGCGCGGCCGCGATCGCCGTGATGTCCGCGTGGTCGTACGCGGGCGCGACCTCGACCACATCCGCACCGACCAGGTTCACCGCGCCGAGCGCACGCACGATCGCGAGCGCCTGCGCCGACGACAGCCCGCCCGCGACCGGCGTGCCGGTGCCGGGCGCGAACGCCGGATCGAGACAATCGATATCGAACGTCAGGTACGCCGGCCGCGCGCCGACGATAGCGACGATCCGCTCGACCGCCGCACGCGCGCCGTGGTCATGCACCCACGCCGCATCGAGCCGCTCGATCCCGAGAAAGTCGTCGTTCCACGTGCGAATCCCGACCTGCACCGACGTCGCCGGATCGATCAGCCCTTCCTTCACGGCCTTGTAGAACATCGTCCCGTGATTGAGGCTGTCCGGATCGTCGTCGGCCCACGTATCGCAGTGCGCGTCGAAATGGATCAGCGACAGCGGCTTGCCGTAGCGCTCCGCATGCGCGACCAGCAGCGGGTACGTGATGTAGTGGTCGCCGCCGAGCGTCAGCATCTTCGCGCCGGAACCGAGGATCGTGCGCGCATGCTCGACGATCGCGGGCTTGATCGACAGCGGGTTGTGCGCGTCGAACCAGCAATCGCCGTAGTCGACGGCCGCGAGATCGTCGAACGGGTTGAAGCCCCACGGATACGGATGAAGCTCCGCGAGCTGCACGCTCGCCGCGCGGATCGCGGCCGGCCCGAGCCGCGCGCCGGAGCGGTAGGTCGTCGCGAGGTCGAGCGGCACGCCGGAGATCGCGACGTCGACGCCGTCGAGCGCGCGCGAATAGTTGCGGCGCATGAACGACAGCACGCCCGCATAAGTGTTTTCGATCGACGAGCCGTACGGCGTCGTGCGACGGATCGCGCCGTCGCCGTGGAGAAGTTCGGTCATGGTCGGACCTGTTTTCGTGGGGAAGGCCAGCCCGCCCGGTTCGCCTGAGCGCACGGGCCGGGCACGGCATGGATTCATCGGGCCCGCATCGGCTTGCGCATCCAGTCGCGCGGCCGGGCGGAACAACGACAACGACAGCAACAACCACATCGACAACGGCAATACCGCGGCGATCATAGCAAGCCGAATTGCAATCGTTGCCCCGGTTCAACCGGGGCAACGCGCGGAGAAAATCCGGCGGCGGCACCCACGCATCGGAGCTCGACATCGCCGGATTGCCGCGCCGGCGGGCAATCCTCGTGCATGGCGATCCCGGTCGCTTCCTAGAAGGATTCGCCGGTTTTGGCACGTCCTTTCTTCCGGATAATGGCCGACAGCCGCGCCCTCGACCGCGCGCCGTCCACCGCAGACGACAACAAACCGGAGACACCCGCCTTGATCGCCACGCTTCCCGCCACCTACCGCCGGCTCTGGCCGCTCGCCGTCGTCGCCGCGCTGCTATACGGACTGTCGCTCGCCGCGGCGCCCTATCCCGGCCAGGCCGTCGCGAAAGCCGCGATGGGCATCCTGCTGCTCGCGGCGGGCAGCACCTGCGCCGCACCGCGTGAACGCGCGTGGCTGTGCGCGGCGCTCGTGACGGCCGTGCTCGGCGACGTGCTGCTCGCGCTGCCCGACTGGCCGCTGTCGTTCGTCCTCGGCCTCGGCGCGTTCCTGCTCACGCACCTGGGCTACTGCGCGATCTTCATGCGCTGGCGCGCGCGGCCGCACGGCTGGCGCATCGTCGCGCTCGTCGGGCTGTGGATCGCCGCGCCGGCGTTCTACGTGGCGTTCTTCCCGCACCTCGGCGAGTTGCTGGCACCGGTCGCCGTCTACATGCTCGTGCTGTGCGCGATGGCGAGCTTCGCGCTCGCCGCCCGCACGCGCGGCCCGCTGGTGGCCATCGGCAGCCTGATCTTCGTCGGCTCCGATACGCTGATCGGCGTCGGCCGCTTCCTCGGCGGTTTTCCGGGCATCGATTACCTGATCTGGGGCCTCTACGCGCTCGCGCAGGTCACGATCGTGGCCGGGGTTTTCCATGAGACAGCCGGTCGACCGATCCGTCCCTGATACCGTTTCAAACAGCCCGCCGCGCGCCGGCGGTCTCGCCCGCACCCTCTCTCGCCCTGGCGACGGCCCTTCCCGCGCATCCCGCGATGCGGAAACCGGCCCGTTCCAAACCCCGCTCAGCCTTTTCCCGCCTGGCTTCCGGCCCTTAGAGCGCCGCTTCTAGCCTCTTGCGGTTTCCGGGTTCACCCACTATCGTTACATCAAACAATGTAACATTCCAAAATGAGCCAAATCGGAGACACCCGGATGAATGCTCGCACGTTGCCTTTCGGTCCGCCCGGCCACGACGGCCTGGACGAAACCATCGACATCGCCATCATCGGCACCGGCTTCGCCGGCCTCGGGATGGCGATCCGCCTGCGTCAAACAGGCGTGACCGACTTCGTCGTCCTCGAGAAGGCCGCGTCGGTCGGCGGCACGTGGCGCGACAATCATTACCCCGGGTGTGCATGCGACGTGCAATCGCACGTCTATTCGTTCTCGTTCGCGCCGAACCCGCGCTGGACGCGCATGTTCGCGCCGCAGCCGGAAATCCGCGCCTATCTGGAAGACTGCGTGCAGCGCTTCGGCGTCGGCCCGCACCTGCGCCTGAACCATGAACTGCAACGCGCCGAATACGACGAAGCCGCGCAACGCTGGCGCCTCACGTTCGCGAACGGCAAGCGGTTGTCCGCGCGCGTGCTGGTGTCGGGGATGGGCGGGCTGTCGCGCGCCGCGCTGCCGTCGATTCCCGGCGTCGAGAACTTCAAGGGCCGCGCGTTCCACTCGCAGCAGTGGGATCACGACTATGCGCTCGAAGGCAAGTGCGTCGCGGTAATCGGCACCGGCGCGAGTGCGATCCAGTTCGTGCCGCAGATCGCGCCGCGCGTGAAGGCGCTCGCGCTGTTCCAGCGCACGCCGCCGTGGATCATGCCGAAGCCCGACCGCAACCTGACCGGGTTCGAGAAGTGGCTGTTCCGCACGCTGCCGTTCACGCAGAAGGCCGTGCGCAGCAGCATCTACTGGATGCTCGAATCGCGCGTGCTCGGCTTCGCGATCCATCCGTCGCTGATGAAGAACGTGCAGAAGCTCGCGCTGCGCCATATCCGCAAGCAGATTCCCGATCCGGAGCTGCGCAAGATCGTCACGCCGAACTACACGCTCGGCTGCAAGCGCGTGCTGATCTCGAACGACTACTACCCGGCGCTGTCGCGCAAGAACGTCGACGTGATCACGACCGGCATCGACCACATCGAAGCCGACGCGGTCGTGACGACCGACGGCAAGCGTCATGAAGTCGACTGCCTGATCTACGGCACCGGCTTCCAGGTGGCCGATCCGTATCCGCGCGGCGCGATCATCGGCCGCGGTGGGCTCGACATCGTCGACGCATGGCGCGACGGCGCGCACGCGTATCTCGGCTCGACGCTGCCGGGCTACCCGAACTTCTTCATGATCGTCGGCCCGAACACGGGCCTCGGCCACAACTCGATGGTGTTCATGATCGAGTCGCAGATCGAGTACATCCTCGGCGCACTGCAGGCGATGCGCCGCGAACGGGCGGACGCGATCGAGGTGCGCCCGCTCGTCGAGGCGCAGTTCAACAGCGACCTGCAAGGCAAGCTCAAGAAGGCGATCTGGTCGACGGGCGGCTGCAAGAGCTGGTACCTCGATCCGCGCACCGGCAAGAACACGACGCTGTGGCCCGGCTTCACGTGGCGCTTCCGCCAGGCGACCGCGCACTTCTCGATCGCCGACTACCACGCGTATCGCGCGCCGCAACACGACACCACTGCGCGGCCTGCCGCCGCGCCCGCCGCTTCCGCTTCGACTTCCCCGTCCGCCGAAGCGGCCTGAGCCAGACAAGGAGCCACCGACATGAGAGATTTCGCCAACAAGGTCGCCGCCATCACGGGTGCCGGCTCGGGCATGGGCCGCTCGCTCGCGATCCAGCTCGCGCAGGCCGGCTGCCACGTCGCGCTCGCCGACAAGAACGGCGTCGGCCTCGCCGAAACCGAACGGATCGTCCGCGCGATCGCGCCGAACGTGCGCGTGTCGACGCGCGTGCTGGACGTCGGCGATCGCGACGCGATGTTCGCGTGGGCCGACGACACCGCGAAGGAACACGGCAAGGTCAACCTGATCTTCAACAACGCGGGCGTCGCGCTGTCGAGCACGATCGAAGGGATGGAATACAGCGATCTCGAGTGGATCGTGAACATCAACTTCTGGGGCGTCGTGCACGGCACGAAGGCGTTCCTGCCGCACCTGAAGGCCTCGGGTGACGGCCACGTGATCAACACGTCGAGCATCTTCGGGATCTTCGCGCAGCCGGGCATGAGCGGCTACAACGCGACCAAGTTCGCGGTGCGCGGCTTCACCGAATCGCTGCGCCAGGAACTCGACATGATGAAGTGCGGCGTGTCGGCGACCTGCGTGCATCCGGGCGGCATCCGCACGAACATCGCGCAATCGAGCCGCGTCGCGAAGAACATGGTCGGCTTCATCGTCGAGAGCGAACAGCAAGGCAAGGACAGCTTCGAGAAATTCTTCATCACGACCGCCGACGACGCCGCGCGCACGATCCTCGCCGGCGTGCGCAAGAACAAGCGCCGCGTGCTGATCGGCCGCGACGCGAAGGGCGCGGACTGGATGGCGCGCATCCTGCCCGCCGCGTACCAGGCGCTCGTCGTGCTCGCGACGCGCCGCGAGGCCGCGAAAGCCCGCCGCGCCGCGCGCGGCACGCCGGCGCCCGCGCCGCTGCACGCCACCTACAACAATGCAGGCAACCAGGGAGGAGAACAATCATGACGACCCCGAACATGATGCCCGTGCGGCGCGACATCCGTTTCGCGCTGCCCCCCGAACGCGCGCGCGACTGGCACGTGCAGGGTGTACCGGTCACGCACTTCATGAACGCGCTGTCGCTGCTGTTCCCGGCCGGCGAACGCTTCTTCATGGATTCGGTGCGCAACTACCGCGACCAGATCGAGGATCCCGAACTGAAGAAGCAGGTGCTCGGGTTCATCGGCCAGGAAGCGATGCACACGCGCGAGCACATCGAATACAACGACCTGCTGCAGGCGTCCGGCCTGCCCGCGCACAAGCTCGACAAGCGCCTGTGGACGATCCTCGGCTGGTTCAAGAAGGTGCTGCCGCATTCGATGCAGCTCGCGATCACGATCGCGCTCGAGCACTACACGGCGATCCTCGCGAACCAGCTGCTGTCGGGCCACGAGCACCGCATCGACGGCTCGGTCGAAGGCTACCAGCAGATGTGGATGTGGCACGCGATGGAGGAAACCGAGCACAAGGCGGTTTCCTACGACGTGTGGCGCACCGTGATGAAGCCGGGCCTCGGCAGCTACCTGCTGCGCACCGGCACGATGCTGACGACCACCGTGTTCTTCTGGGCCATCGTGTTCGACTTCCATGTGCGGCTGATGCGCGCGCACCGTCGCGAGCACGGCAAGTTCGGCGGCATGTGGCGCCTCGTGAAGTACCTGTACAGCCCCAAGCACGGCGTGTTCCCGAGCATCGCGCGCGAATGGCTCGACTACTTCCGCCCGGGCTTCCACCCGTGGGACCACGACAACCATCAGTACCTGCAGGAGCTCGACACGCTGCTCGAGAACATCGACGCGACCAACGCGCGCTACGCCGCGCAAGCCGCCCCGCGCCGCGTGCCGCTGCACCCGGTTCCGCAGGCATGACGCCATGGCGCGCGCCCACGAGATGCTGACCGTCCAGTCCGGCGACGTGAAACTCGCCGTCTACGTAAGCGGGTCGCGTCGCGCCCCGCCGCTGATCCTCGTGCACGGCTACCCCGATTCGGCGGCCGTGTGGGCGCCGATCCGGGCGCGGCTCGCGAAGCGCTACCGCGTGATCGCGTACGACGTGCGCGGCGCCGGTGCGTCCGATGCGCCGCGCCGCCGTGCCGACTACACGCTCGAGCAGCTCGCCGCCGACCTGAAGGCGGTGGCCGACGCGACCTGCGGCGGCCGGCCGTTCCATCTCGTCGGCCACGACTGGGGGTCGATCCAGTGCTGGGAGGCCGTGACCGACCCCGCGTTCCGCGGCCGGATCGCGTCGTACACGTCGATCTCGGGCCCGTGTCTCGATCACGTGTTCCGCGCGAAGATGCGGCTCAAGCAAAGCCTGAAGTCGTGGTACATCGCGTTCTTCCACCTGCCGCTCGTGCCGTCGCTGGTGTGGCGGCTCGGCGGCGCGGCACTGTGGCCGCGCTGGCTGCAGCTCACCGAGCGCGTGCGTGCGGAGCGCGATCCCGTGCAACTGAAGAACGCGCTGAACGGGCTGCAGCTGTACCGCGCGAACTTCATCGCACGGGCCCGCAAGCCGCGCGAGCGGTACGCGCAGGCGCCCGTGCAGATCCTGGTGCCGGTGCGCGACCGCTACGTGACGCCCGAGATGTCGGTCGACCTCGACCGCTGGCTCGGCGACCACGTGCGCGAGGAAATCGACGGCACGCACTGGATCGTGCTGCGCCACCCCGACATGATCGCGTCGCGGATCGACCGCTTCGCGTCCGCGCAGGAGCGGCCGGCACTCGCCCCGGTCGCGGCCCGGGTTCAGCGCACAGCGGGCGCCGGCGCCGGCAGGCGCCTGAACAGCGTCTCGTAATCGATGACGAGCCCGTCGTCGTCGATCTCCATCTCGGCCGTGAAGTCGCGGAAGATTCCTTCGTAGCGATAGCGCCGGCCCGGCTCGAGGCACGCATAGGCCTGCTTGACCGGCGTGACCTTCAGGTCCGGCGTCGAGATGTACGCGACGTCGATCGGCCGCCGCTCACCGCGCGCGAGCCCGAGGCGGCCGATCGGCAGCGAATTCGTGAACGGCGTCGCCGCGATGTCGATGTCAATGCAACCGTCGAGTTCCGGCAGTGCGCGGCCCGAGCCGTCGCGCCAGTGGCCGGCGCCGTCGCCGCGCAATTCGAGCGTGCCGCCGCCCATCACCTTGAGCACCGCATGGGTCACGCGCCAGTGCGCGTCGCACTCGACGCGATACGCGAGCCCGTACGCACGGCCGTACCGCTGGCCGACCACCGCGCTTTCGACGACGATCCCGCCGCCGCTCCGGTCGAACGTCAGATGTTCGACCCCGTCGCCTTCGAGCGACGCCCAACGCACTTCGCGCATCTTTCCACCTCCCGGTATTCCCGATGCGAGGCATCGTCGCACGAATCGCCCGACGAAAATGCCGGCCATCACCAGGATTCGAGTCCCGAGCGGGACAGCCCGCCGAAAGCGCCAACGGCGCGACGTTCGGGCACGAATCGACCTCCGGATTCACCGTTTCGGGGCATCGACCACAAATCCTGACTATCCAGAATTCCCTATTCCGGTGCATCGGATTGTGTCCTATGCTCGCGGCTCGTCCTGTTCCGCCGCCATCATGCCTACCGCCCGCCCCGTCCCGCCGTCGATCGACCTGCGTATCCTGCTGCGCGGCATCGGGCAGATCGTGCTGCAGGCGAATGCGCTCACCGGCGCGCTGCTGCTCGCCGCGCTGGCGCTGACCGACCTGCGGCTCGCGAGCGCGGCGCTGGTCGGCTCGGCCGCTGCCAGCATGACGGCCGTGCTGACGGGCGCCGAGCGCCGCGACGTCGAACAGGGGCTGCACGGCTTCAACGGCGCGCTCGCCGCGCTGATCGCCG
Source organism: Burkholderia sp. AU45274 (assembly GCF_030482505.1). Taxonomy (NCBI): domain Bacteria; kingdom Pseudomonadati; phylum Pseudomonadota; class Betaproteobacteria; order Burkholderiales; family Burkholderiaceae; genus Burkholderia; species Burkholderia sp. AU45274. Next base: position 1,748,045 of record NZ_JAUJQE010000001.1, read on the forward strand.
TGCTGTTCGCGCCCCATCAACTCGCGGCCATCGTACTGGTGCCGCTGGCCTCGATCGGCGCGGCGCTCGTGCAGCGCGCGATGCGCGTGCCGCTCGCGCGCTGGCGGCAGTGCCCGTATTCGAGCCCGTGCCTCGCCGTTACCGCGCTATGGTTTCCGTTTGTCGCATTGCAGCAGGCAGGCGGCGCGACGGCCGGCCCGGCGCTGACGTTTTCAGCCGCGGCCGACGCGCTGCTCTCGGGCATCGCGCAGACCACTTTCGCGCAAGGCGCATGGGCCGGCACGCTGATCGCCACCGGCCTTGCCGTCGCGTCCCGCCGCGCGGCCGCATTCGCACTCGGCGGCGCACTGGTGTCGACCGTGCTGCTGGTCGCACTCGGCGCGAGCGGCGCATCGTTCGCCGACGGCCTGCTCGGCTTCAACGGCGCGCTCGCCGCACTCGCGCTGATGCCGCGCGGCCCGCGCGCGGCGCTCGCGGCCGCCGCACTCGCCGCGCTGATCCAGTGGCTCGCGACGCGCGCCGGCATTCCCGCGTTCACGGCCCCGTTCGCGCTCGCGTCGTGGATCACGGTGATCGTCGCGCGCCGCTTCACCTTCGGAGAACCCGATGTCGTCATTCGCACACCGTCCTGATGCCGTGAAACCCGGCGGCCCGATCTCGGACGCCGAACGCCGGATGCGCGTCGACCTCGCCGCCGCGTACCGGCTCGTCGCGCTGAACGGCTGGGACGACCTGATCTACACGCACCTTTCGGCGACCGTGCCCGGCGAGCCCGGCCACTTCCTGATCAACCCGTTCGGCCTCACGTTCGACGAAGTCCGCGCGTCGAATCTCGTGAAGATCGACCTGGCCGGCAACCGGATCGGCGACAGCGAGCATGCGGTCAACGTGACGGGCTTCGCGCTGCACGCGGCCGTGCATGCCGCGCGCGCCGACGCCGTGTGCGTGATGCATCTGCACAATACGGCCGGCATCGCCGTGTCGATCCAGCGCGACGGGCTGCTGCCCGCGTCGCAGCACGCGCTGCGGTTTCATGGCGACCTCGCGTACCACGACTACGAAGCGCTCGCGTTCTCGCCGGCCGAAGGCACGCGGCTGACCGCGAGCCTCGGCGCGAAATCCGCGATGCTGCTGCGCAACCACGGCACGCTGACGGTCGGCCGCACCGTGGCCGAAGCCTATGTGCTGATGGATACGCTGATCAAGGCGTGCGATATCCAGGTGCGCGCGCAGGCCGGCGGCGGGCCGCTCGTGCTGCCCGCCCCGGCCGTTGCCGACCGAACCGCCGAACAGCTGCGCGACGGCGGCGCGATCGAAGGCGAACTGGAATGGCCGGCGCTGCTGCGCCGGCTCGACCGGATCGATCCGACGTATCGCGACTGACGACGCCGGCTCCCAACGCCTCATTCATCCCAACCAATCGGAGCACTCCGTCATGCCGACTTTCAATATCCAGCTCTTCGAAGGCCGCACCGTCGACCAGAAGCGCGCATTCGTCGAAGCCATCACGCGCGTCACGTGCGAGACGCTCGGCTGCGAACCGGGCTCGGTCGACATCATTCTCACCGACGTGAAGAAGGAGAACTGGGCGACGGCAGGGAAGCTGTGGAGCGACGAGCGCTGAGCATCAAAGGCGGCGTCGCTTCGACGCGGCCTGCCCCACACTAATCGACACGCTGCAGCGCCCGCGACGGGCGCTGCACGCGGCCTTCTCCAGCCGCCTCTCGTTGTGCGCCCGCACATCGCTTTGTCACGCAATCGGCGCATAATGCCGGACAGACGCAGCAGCCGATGGCCACCCGACGAGGAGACCGCCATGGAAGCGAAGAACGAGGAAGTCGTCGCACACCTGCTCTCGGACGTCGTCGAATTCGCGCGCGGGCGCCTGCCCGAAGCCACGTTCCGGATCGTCGAACCCTTCCTGCGTCACTACTACGATTTCGTCGACGCCGATGATCTGCAAAGCCGCAGCATCGCCGATCTCTACGGCGCCGCGATGGCGCACTGGCAGACCGCCCAGAAATTCGTGCCCGGCAGCGAGCGGCTGCGCGTGTACAACCCGATCCTCGAACAGCACGGCTGGCATTCCGATCACACGGTCATCGAGATCGTCAACGACGACATGCCGTTCCTCGTCGACTCGGTGTCGATGGCCGTCAACCGCCTCGGGCTCGCGCTGCATTCGGCGCTGCACCCGGTATTCCGCATCTGGCGCGGTCGCGACGGCGGCATCGAGCGCGTCGACGCGGGCGGTGCGACACCCGGCGACGGCCAGTCGCAGCTCGCGTCGTTCATCCATTTCGAAGTCGATCGCTGCGGCGATGCCGCGCTGCTCAACACGTTGCGCAACGACATCGCGCACGTGCTCGGCGACGTGCGCGCGTCGGTGGAAGACTGGCCGAAGATCGTCGAGATCGCGCGCGCGACGATCAAGGAAATGAAGGCGCGCGAATCGACCGCGGAAGACATCGAGGCGCGCGCGTTCCTCGAATGGATGGCCGCCGATCACTTCACGTTCCTCGGCCAGCGCGACTACGCGCTGGTATCGGACGGCACGGGCTTCGGGCTGCGCGGCATCGAAGGCACCGGCTTCGGCATCCTGCGCGAATCGCTGCGCACGTCGGGCGCGCCCGACGTGACGCCGCTGCCGCAGGCCGCCGCCGACATCATCACCGGCTCCTGGCCGATCTTCCTGACCAAGGCGAATTCGCGCGCAACCGTGCACCGGCCCGGCTATCTCGACTACGTCGGCGTGAAGCTCGTCGGCCCCGACGGCAAGGTCGCGGGCGAGCGCCGCTTCATCGGGCTCTACACGTCGACCGCGTACATGGTGTCGAGCGCCGAGATCCCGATCGTGCGCCGCAAGTGCGCGAACATCGTGCGGCGCGCGGGCTTCCTGCCGAAGGGGCACCTCGGCAAGTCGCTCGTGACGGTGCTCGAAACCTACCCGCGCGACGAGCTGTTCCAGGCCGACGAAGACCAGCTCTACGACATCGCGCTCGGCATCCTGCGGCTGCAGGAACATCAGCGCACGCGCCTGTTCGTGCGGCGCGACCGCTTCGACCGCTTCGTGTCGTGCCTCGTGTTCGTGCCGCGCGACAAGTACAACACCGACCTGCGCCGGCGCATCGCGAAGCTGCTCATCGACGCGTACAACGGCGTGAACGTCGAGTTCACGCCGCTGCTGTCGGAATCGGCGATCGCGCGCATTCATTTCGTCGTGCACGCGGAACCGGGCACGATGCCCGACGTCGACACGCGCGAGCTTGAAACGCGGCTCGTGCAGGTCACGCGCCGCTGGCAGGACGATCTCGCCGACGCGCTGCTCGACGCCTTCGGCGAAGAGCAAGGCAACCGCCTGCTGCAGCGCTATGCCGATTCGTTCCCGGCCGGCTATCGCGACGACTATCCGGCGCGCACGGCCGTGCGCGACATCGAGCTGATCGAGCGCGTGAAGGATTCGGGGCAGCTCGCGATGAACCTGTACCGGCCGATCGAGGCCGAGGCGCGTGCGTTCCGCTTCAAGGTCTATCGCGCGGGCGACCCGATCGCGCTGTCGCGCAGCCTGCCGATGCTCGAGCATCTCGGCGTGCGCGTCGACGAGGAGCGGCCGTACCGGATCCAGACGCAGGACGCCGCGCATGCGTGGGTACACGACTTCGGCCTCGAGCTCGCCGACGACACCGAATTCGACATCGAGCGCGTGAAGGGCCTGTTCGAAGATGCGTTCGACCAGATCTGGAGCGGCCGGATCGAGAACGACGATTTCAACCGCCTCGTGCTGCGCGCCCACCTGAGCGCACGCGAAGTGACGATCCTGCGCGCGTATGCGAAGTACCTGCGGCAAGTCGGCTCGACCTTCAGCGACGCGTATATCGAGCGCGCGCTGACCGGCAACCCGGCGATCGCGCGGCAGCTCGTCGAGCTGTTCCTGCTGCGCTTCGACCCGGCCACCGGCGACACGCGCGACGTGCAGGCCGAGCGGCGGCTGAAGGCGATCGAAGGCGCGCTCGACCAGGTGCCGAACCTCGACGAGGACCGCATCCTGCGCCAGTTCCTCGGCGTGATCAATGCGACCGAGCGCACGAACTACTTCCTCGCCGATGCGAACGGCGAATCGAAACCGTACCTGTCGTTCAAGTTCAATCCGGCGAAGGTGCCGGGCCTGCCCGAACCGAAGCCGATGTTCGAGATCTGGGTGTATTCGCCGCGTGTCGAAGGCGTGCATCTGCGCGGCGGGCGCGTCGCGCGCGGCGGCCTGCGCTGGTCGGATCGCCGCGAGGATTTCCGCACCGAAGTGCTCGGGCTGATGAAGGCGCAGATGGTGAAGAACGTCGTGATCGTGCCGGTCGGCTCGAAAGGCGGCTTCGTCGTGAAGAACCCGCCGCCGCCGAGCGATCGCGAAGCGTGGATGCGCGAAGGCATCGCGTGCTACCAGACCTTCCTGCGCGGCCTGCTCGACCTGACCGACAACCTCGTGAGCAACGCAATCGTGCCGCCGCCCGACGTCGTGCGTCACGATCCGGATGACCCGTACCTGGTCGTCGCCGCCGACAAGGGCACGGCCACCTTCTCCGACTACGCGAACGCGATCTCGCATGAATACGGCTTCTGGCTCGACGACGCGTTCGCGTCCGGCGGCTCGGTCGGCTACGACCACAAGAAGATGGCGATCACCGCGCGCGGCGCGTGGGAGTCGGTGAAGCGGCACTTCCGCGAGATGGGCATCGATACGCAGACGACCGATTTCACGGTGGTCGGCGTCGGCGACATGTCCGGCGACGTGTTCGGCAACGGGATGCTGCTGTCGCCGCATATCCGGCTGGTCGCCGCGTTCGATCACCGGCACGTGTTCCTCGATCCGAACCCCGATCCCGCGACGAGCTTCGCCGAGCGCGCGCACATGTTCGCGCTCGAACGCTCGAGCTGGGCCGACTACGATCCGGCCGCGATTTCGGCGGGCGGCGGCGTCTACCCGCGCACCGCGAAGACGATCCCGCTGTCGCCGGCCGTGCAGGCCGCGCTCGGCATCGACGCGCATGCGTTGCCGCCGGCCGAGCTGATCCGCGCGATCCTGCAGGCGCCGGTCGACCTGCTGTACAACGGCGGGATCGGCACCTACGTGAAAGCCGCGCGCGAAACCCACCTGCAGGTCGGCGACCGCGCGAACGACGCGGTGCGCGTGAACGGCGCGGACCTGCGCTGCAAGGTGGTCGGCGAAGGCGGCAACCTCGGCTGCACGCAGTTCGGCCGGATCGAGTTCGCGCAGCGCGGCGGCCGCATCAACACCGATGCGATCGACAATTCGGCCGGCGTCGATTGTTCGGATCACGAAGTCAACATCAAGATCCTGCTCGGGCTCGTCGTGTCCGACGGCGAGATGACCGAGAAGCAGCGCAACGCGCTGCTCGCGGAGATGACCGACGAAGTCGGGCTGCTCGTGCTGCGCGACAACTACTACCAGACGCAGGCGCTGTCGATCGCCGGCCGCTATGCGGTCGAGCTGCTCGATGCCGAAGCGCGCCTGATGCGCTGGCTCGAACGCGCGGGCCGCCTGAACCGCGTGATCGAATTCCTGCCGACCGACGACGAAGTGGCCGAACGGCAGGCCGCGAAGCTCGGCCTCACGTCGCCGGAACGCGCGGTGCTGCTCGCGTACAGCAAGATGTGGCTGTACGACGCGCTGCTCGAATCCGACGTGCCCGAGGATCCGCTGGTGGCCGCGATGCTCGTCGACTACTTCCCGAAGCCGCTGCAGCAGCGCTTCAGCGAACCGATGCGCCGCCATCCGCTGCGCCGCGAGATCCTCGCGACGCACCTGACCAACGCGCTCGTGAACCGCGTCGGCTGCGCGTTCGTGCACCGGCTGATGGAGGAGACCGACGCGAAGCCCGGCGACATCGTGCGGGCGTGCATCATGGCGCGCGACGTGTTCGACCTCGATGCGGTGTGGCGCGATATCGACGCGCTCGACAACCGCGTCGCCGACGACGTGCAGGCGCGCATGTTCGTCGACGTCGCGCGGCTGCTGGAACGCGCGGCGCTGTGGTTCCTGCGGCATCTGCAGTCCGGCGCGGTGGCCGATGGTGGCGTCTCCGAGCTGATCGCGCGCTGCCGCGACGCGGCGGAGCGGCTTGCACCGCAATTGCCGTCGCTGCTGCCGGCCGCCGATCTCGAAGCGCTGTCCGAACGGCAGCGCGTGCTGGTTGAAGCCGGTGTCGACAGCGCGCTCGCGGTGCGCGTCGCGAGCGGCGACATCTCGGCCGCGCTGCTCGACATCGCCGAAGTGGCCGCGACCAGCAACCGCAGCCTCGAACTCGTCGCGGGGGTCTATTTCTCGCTCGGCACGCTGCTTAACTACAGCTGGATCGGCGAGCGCGCGGCGACGCTGCCGACGCCGACGCACTGGGACATGCTGGCGCGCGCGGCCGCGCTCGCGGAAGTCGCGCGCCTCAAGCGCACGCTGGCATCGAGCGCACTCGCGGAATCACCGGATTCGACCACACCGGAGACGATCGTCGGCGCATGGCGCGCGCGCCGCGAAGCCGCGCTCGTGCGCTACGAGCACCTGCTCGCGGACTTGCGCGCATCGGGCGGCGCGAGCCTCGCGGTGCTGCTCGTGGTCGTGCGGGAAATGGCCGTGCTCGAACGGGCGTAATGGTCGCTGTGGTTGCCGTGGTCGCTATGGTCGCAACACCTCAGACCGTCGCGACCAGCAGCTCTTCCGCGTTGTTCGGCGGCCGCAGGCCGTCGGTGCGATCGGCGAAGTAACGGCGCGTCAGTTCGGCGGCCGATACGTGCGCGGCCTCTGCGAAACCGGCCTCACGCGCGAGCGCCTGGATCTGCGCCGGCATGAAGAAGCTGATGAACGGCGTGCCGCTGGCGCGCGCGCCCTTCGCGGCCATTTCCAGCCCGGGGCGCACGTCCGGATCCGCATGCTCCAGCGGCAACAGGAACGTCATCGTGAGCGTCGAGCCCGGCGCGAGCGACGCGACTTCGCGCAACGCGGCCGCATTTGCTTCGTGCGTCAGGTACATGCTGACGCCGGTCGACACCACGACCGCGGGCTTGCCGGCATCGAAGCCCGCGCCGACCAGCGCAGCACGCCACGACTGTTTCGCCTCGAAATCGACCGGCACGAAACGCAGCCAGTCGGGCACGCCGAAACCCAGCTCGACCAGGCGGCGCTGCTTCCAGGCCTGCGGCGCGGGCGGGTCGACTTCGAACACGGTCACGCGCGACGCCATGTCGGGCCGACGCTGCACGAAGCTGTCGAGGCCCGCGCCGAGGATCACGTACTGGCTCACGCCGCGCGCGGCCTGTTCGACTACGAGATCCTCGATGAAGCGCGCCCGCGCGACGATCGACGCGCGGAACGGCCGCGTGAATTGCGGATCCATGTCGCCGCGCTGCTGCCAGCCGGGTTCCGGCGCGAGCAATTGCAGCCCGACTTCATCGGCGAGCACGTGCGGTGGCGCATCGAGTTCGACGTGCAGTGCGCGCCACAGTGCGACGCGTGCGGCGGTGCTGTCGGGAGCGCTTTCTCGGGGTTCGTTCATGGCCGCCTCACGCGCCCTGCTTGCCCGGCGCCTGCAGGCGCCATACGCGGCCGTCCGGATCGCGCACGGTCATGTCGCGCGTGCCCCAGTGGGTATCTTCGAACGGCGTGACGACGTCGACGATCGGCTGCGGCTGCACCGCCTGCTCATCCGCCACCTTGAGCACGACCTGCATGCCCGGTTTCTCGCCCGGCGGCACTTCGGCAATGAACAGAAAGGGGCCGTCGCCGCTGCGCAGCTGGCCAGAGTGGTGATCGGTTTCGAACTCCAGCTTGAAGCCCAGCGCCTGGAAGAACTTCGCCGACTTGCCCCAGTTGTGCGTCGTCAGGTACACGGCTTCGATTCGCTCGGATGACATGTCACTCCTCCTTGGTGGACGGCCCCTCGCCCGGCGGCGGCGCGGCCAGATACGCGCGCAATGCGTCGGCCACCAGCGCGGACAGCGATTGCTCCGTTTCGATGGCGCGATGCTTGACCTGCCGGATCAGGCTGAGCGGCAGGTACACGTTGAACTGCTTCACTTCTTCATCGGTCATGGTTACTAGTATGCTATCAATCTAGTAAAAGTCAATCGCAAGCGCGACCCGTGGGTGCGGGCCGCCGTTGGAGATCGGTCGTGAATCCGGGTTACGCGGCGGCGCGCGCCGCCAGTCGCACAAACAGCGCGTCGAGATCGAATCCCGTCGTGTCGATGCCGATCGTGTCGCGCAGGCACGCGCCCCAAGCGGCCGCATCGTCGAACGTGACGGTGCGCCCGACGCCCGCCGCGTCACGGATCGTCAGCGTGGTGTTGCGCAGCGCGGCACGGCCGTCCGGCAGCACGCGGCAGGCGATCAGGTTATGCAGGAAGATCGATTCGGGATACGTCGACGTGAACCAGTTCGCGGCCTCGTAATCGATCCACTCGACCCGCTTCGGCTGGAAGCGGTAGGTGGTCTGCCAGCCGTCGGGCGTCTCGATCTGCATGTCGAATTCACCGTCGACCGGCGCGGCGACGACGCGGAACGCGCCGTGCGGCGTCAGCTGCCGCTCGTCCGGCACGAAACGCAGCGGCGCGGTGAGCGTCGCGCTGCCGAAGCCGATGTCCGCGAGCCAGGCCGCGCCGTCGAGATCGATGCGCAGCAGCATGTGCGTATGCGCGGTGGCGACTTCGGGCGGCAGCATCCAGCGCACGCGCGCGATCATCGGCGTCACGCGAAAGCCGATCGCCGTGAGCGCGGTGTAGAACAGCTTGTTGAGTTCGAAGCAGTAGCCGCCGCGGCGATGCGCGAGCACCTTGTCGACGATCGACGGCAGGTCGAGCGCGACGCGCGCGCCGGTCAGCGGATTGAGGTTTTCGAACGGAATCGCCTGCGGGTGCAGCAGATGCAGCCGGCGCAGCACGTCGAGCGTCGGCTCGACCGGGCCGTCGTAGCCGATGCGGGAGAAATAGCGCGAGAGGTCAAACGAGTCTGTCATGAACCTGCACCGAAAAAAGGGACACGCCACGATAGCATCGTGCGCAATCCCCATGTTGGGCGGGGTCATCTTCGTGTCGCGCGCGATGTCGGCACCGCATCGCGCACGGCCCCGCGCAACGTTACGGCAGCAGCTTCAGCGCGGACGATGCGACCGACGGCACCGAAATGCCTTGGCTCGTCGCGAACTGCACGGCCTGGCTGAGCGTCGTCGCGAGCGACTGCAACTGGCCCGGCGCGCTTTGCGCGATATACGACGCAGCCTGCATGTTCTGCGGATTCAGGCCCGACTGCAACAGCGACGCCGCGCTCGTCGAACCGAGATTGCCGAGCCCCGACTGCAGTTGCGAATACTGCGTGAGCCCCTGCCCGAGCGACGCGAGGCCGTTGCTGAATGCCTGCTTGTCGATCGGCCCGTGCGTCGCACCGCCGCTCGCGAAGGCCTGGCCGAGCGCCTGCGATACCGATTGCTGCGCGCCGCCCATCTGCGACAGCGCGGCCGGCGTCAGCGCATTGCCGCCGGCGAGCTGGCTCGCGGCCTGCTGCGCCTGCCCGGCCGCGCCGGTCAGGCCCATCGCCGACGCGAGCGACGACTGGCCGGTCAGCACCTGCTGGTTCGCACCGACATAGGCCTGCAGCAATTGCGCGACGCCGCCCTGCGTGGGCGCCGCCTGCTGCTGCCCGCCGCCGAGCAGCGACGCGCCGATCGACTGCAGGTCGAGCTGCGCGTGCGCGGTGCCGCTTGCGAGAATGCCGAACGCGATGCATGCCGAGGCCAGGTGCCGGCCCGTCGCGCGAATCTGCTTCATGTGTTGTCCTCGTGCCCGAATGGTTGAGCCCGATATTGTCGAAGCGCGCCGCGCGCGGCCGCAACGACTGAAACACATCGAAACGAAATCACGCCGCGCGGCCGCTTGCAATTGCGCGTGTCACGTACGTGCTCGAGGGAATTCTTCCGCGATTGTGTGCGATTTCGCGCGGGAGCTGGAATTCGTTCGCGTGCCGCATGAATGGCGATGGCGGCAGAGAGGTTGGCAAAGTGAGGCGGCCGGTGGTCGGCCACCCGCTTTCGGCTTTCGGCCAGCGCGGCGCTACGCCGCCATCCACGCCGGCAACCGCCCGCCGACCCAGTCAGCCGCCTGCTCGTAGCCGCGCGCCAACTGCAACACGGCGAGATCGGCGCGCGGACGCCCGATCAGCTGCATCCCCATCGGCAGCCCCGCGTCGTTGAAGCCGACCGGCACGCTGATCACCGGGCAGCCGGCCAGCGTCCACGGCACGACCGTTTCCATCCAGCGGTGGTAGGTATCCATCGCGCGGCCCGCGATCTCCTTCGGCCAGCGCTGGTCGACGTCGAACGGGAACACCTGCGCGGTCGGCGCAGCAATGAAGTCGTAGCGGTCGAAGAAGCTGAGCACGGCCTGATGCCACGCGGTGCGCTCGACGCTCGCGTCGAACACGGCCGCGCCCTGCATCGCGAGCAGCCCCTCGACCTCGTAGATCGCCTCGGGCTTCAGCAGCGCGCGCCGCGCCGGGTCGCGATAGTGCGCAAGCAGCCCGCCGCCGGACAGCAGGTGCCGGTGCGCGAGCCACAGGCGCCAGATCCGGTCGGGCGCGAACGCCGGCAACGCGGCATCGACGTCGCAGCCGATCTCGCGCAGCGTCGCCAGCCCCTGCTCGCACAGCGCGAGCACGCCCGCGTCGGTCGCGAGATAGCCGTTCCAGTCGCCGACCCACGCGATGCGCTTGCCGCGCAGGTCGGCGTCGAGCGGCTGCGCGAACACGGCCGGATCGTCTGCGAGCGACAGCGGATCGTTGCGGTCGTAGCCCGCCTGGATCGCGAGCAGTTGCGCGACGTCGCCGACCGTACGGCCCATCGGCCCTTCGATGCCGAGCTGCTGCACGAACACGTCGACGCCCGGCCAGCGCGGCACGCGGCCCTGCGACGGGCGGAAACCGTAGATATTGCAGAACGCGGCCGGATTGCGCAGCGAGCCGCCGAAATCGCTGCCGTCCGCCACCGGCAGCATCCGCGACGCGAGCGCCGCCGCCGTGCCGCCGCTGCTGCCGCCCGCACTCTTGGTCAGGTCGTACGGATTGCGCGTCGCGCCGTAGACCTCGTTGAACGTGTGCGAGCCGAGCCCGAATTCGGGCGTGTTGGTCTTGCCGATGAAGATCGCGCCGGCCGCACGCATCCGCGCGACGCCCACGGAATCGGTCTGCGGCACGTTCTCGCGGAAGATCGGCGAGCCGTAGGTCGTCCGCAGCCCCTTCGTCATCGCCAGATCCTTCGGCGCCTGCGGCATCCCGTGCATCCAGCCGTGGTACTCGCCGCGCGCCAGTGCGGCATCCTTTTCCGCGGCTTCGGCGAGCAGTGCGTCGCGATCGCGCAGCGCGACGATCGCGTTGATCGCGCCGTTCACGCGCTCGACGTGATCGAGGTACGCACGCATCGTCTCGACGCACGACACGGCCTTGCCGCGGATCGCCGACGCGAGCTCGCCCGCCGACAGGCGCACGATCGGGTCGACGGGGATGGAAGCGGGAGCGAGAAGCTGCGGGGCGCCGTGCGGCATGCGGAGTCTCCTGGAATCGGAATGGAATGGCGGGCCGCATGGCGGCGGTCGCGCCCGAACCGGCCGGGAGCGGCCGCGCCGCGGCCGATGCACTACTCTACGCGACGCCGGATCGGCGACCTCCGATATTTTCCGCCGCGATTCATTGCGGTTCCGACTGAATCGGGGCGGCGGGCCACGCTTCGCGCGCGCTGCTCAGGTCGATGAAATCGTTTATGCGCATAAACTTAAATTTCTTATATTTCTATTAGGCGCAGCACGACGCGGCACGTGTTGACGACATTTTTACGCGGTCGGCCATTCTCTTTAGATCGTTCGGTCCGGCGGCACGCTACGCTGGAATCATCTCGTTTCCTGGACAACGTCCATGCTCAAGCTGCTGGTTCCGGTCGGCCACTCTCCCCGCTCGCTTCAGGCGGTTCGCCACGCGACGTTCCTGTATCGCGAACGATGCGCGTCGGAAATCGTGCTGATCAACGTCCAGGCGCCGCTCGAATCGACGCGGCTCGAGGCCTACTATCCGCTGTCGCGGCTGCGTTCGATCGAGGAAAAGTTCGCGTCCGACGATCTGGCCGTGGCCGAGCGGATCCTGCGGGAAGCCGGCGTCAAGTACAGCGTCGTGATGAAGGTGGGCCCGGTGGCCGATACGATCGCGTCCGTGGCAGCCGAGACGGGTTGCGACGAGATCGTGGTCGTCGCGCCGCGGCACGATCCGTTGCATGCGCTGATGTCGGTGTTCCGCCGCAGCGTGATGAGCCGGCTAGTGCGGATTTCGAATGTGCCAGTGACGGCCGTGCAATGACGGGATGACGGGATGACGCGCGGCGACGCGTCGAAGGCCCGTTCGCTGACGGGCCCCAGGTTTGCAACGAGCGGTGCGACACGTGTGCGCGTTACCGCTCGCCCGTGTTGCATCGGCGTTCACGTAGCGCTTAGTCGATGACCTTGCGCCAGAACACGAAATAGGCAGCGGCCGAAGACGCAACGAGCAGGATGGCCCACAGCGGGGCGAGGCTGATCAGGACGGAAGAGACGTTAAGCATTTGGATTCCTCACTAATTCGATAGCGATATTCAACTCGCACCTGCTTGCCGGAACCGATGCATTCCTCCGCGATCGCGCTCCGTCAAATCATGCATTCATGCTATCGCTTTGAACGGTTGCGCGACCGCCCCCTCCCGTCCGTAACCTGACATTCGTCAAACTCCCGTGAATCGCGCGCCTGTCGCGCAGAAAACCGTCGCACGCATGTGTCGTCGCGCGTCCGGTTGCGCCTGCCACGCGCATTGAAACCGCGCCTTCCCTCCTCCCGCAAACCACGAAAACGGGACAGGATCACCCGCCGCGCCGTTATTTCAGCAGACGTTTACCGGGGGAACCCCCAAGTGCTTCGTCAATCGGGTCCGCGTTACGCTTGAGCCACGAGGAGACGAACCATGAGACGAGCCGTACATATCGCTGTTTTCGCGCTGCTGGCGTATCTCATTGGCGATCGCGCGATCCTGCACGCACAGGGCCGCGACACCAGTCCGCTCGCGTGCGAACAAGGCGCCGCGCAAGTGAAGGTCGACGCGCTCGGCCGCGGTTTCGGCGAGGCCGCTGCCAGCAGCCAGAGCGAGGCGTTCATGTCGAGCTGCCTGGTGACGGGGCGCGGCAATCAGGACGTCGCGCTGGCGAACCGCTGATGGGTGTCGGTTGACGCGCCGGCCGCGTTCGGGTCACGACAGCCGAGGCAGAGCCACACACGCCGCATCCATTCCCGCTTTTCGATCGATGTCGCGACGCATGTCACGGCTGGGACGGTGGTCACACCGAACGTCTGGGCATAACCTGCATCGCGGCGGGGAAGATGCGTCGACATCGAGTCGATCGGAGCGTCCTTGCCGTATGGCACTCACCAGACGTTCAACCGGCCGCATTCCCGGCCGCCGCGTCGAGCCCCCGCTTCATCTCCAACGACACCCCACCCAACGATGAGCCACGCACACACCGAGTTGATCCAGCGCTTCTACACGGCGTTCCAGCAGCGCGACATCGACGGGATGCTCGCCTGCTATGCCGATGACATCGTGTTCAGCGATCCCGCATTCGGCGAGTTGCGCGGCGACCTCGCACGCGACATGTGGCGCATGCTGGTCGCGCGGGCGCAGGACTTTTCATTGACGTTCGGCGAAGTCGCCGCGGATCAACAGGCCGGGCGCGCCGAGTGGATCGCCCAGTACCGCTTCACCGCGACCGGCCGGATGGTGGTCAACCGGATCGACGCGCGGTTCCGGTTTCGCGACGGACGCATCGTCGAGCATCGCGACAGCTTCGACCTGTGGCGCTGGGCGCGTCAGGCGCTTGGGCTGAAAGGCGCCCTGCTCGGCTGGACGCCTTTCGTGCAACGCGCGATCCGCGCGCAGGCGCGGAAGAACCTCGACGCGTATCGCGCCAGGCGGAAATAGCACACACCGTCATGGCTTCATCGTCGCGTTGATCAGGTCGTGAGCCATGTCCGGCCGAATACCGTCCGGATTCTTCAGGCCGTTCTGGCGATACCAGCTTTCGTCGGCTTCGGGATGCGGGCCGACGAGCCCGACGCGCCCCTTGCCGTAGCGATAGGTCGCCGCCGCGATGTCGCGGTTCGGATAAGTCGCCAGCACGACCGCGCCGGGGGCGGCCGGGAGCATCGCGCCGTCCTGGAAATAGATCCAGCGTTTTTTCCCGCGCCAGACCACTGGCGTCACCGTGTCCGCGATCCCGTGCAGCGTCGAGCCCGGCCGGTCGACCTCGGAGTCGAACTCGCCGGAGACCAGCCCGAAACCCGGGTCGCCTGCGAGGTAGGCGCCCATGCAGATGCCCAAATAGCGCCCGCCGTTCGATACGTAATGCCGCACGGCCTTGAGCGATTTTTTCCCGATGCTGGCCGCCGCGCCGGGAATGTCCTGCCCGCCGCCCGGCTGGACATAGAGCGCGGCGCCGGCCAGGACAGCGGGCGTGATCTTGAGTTTCTCCGCGGGCCCGACGTAGATCACCCGGAACTGGTGGTCCGATTCCCGCAGGCGCTGCGCAATCGTCTCCGGGCAGCCATCGCACGCGGCCGGGCCGCGATAGACCAGGGCGACGGGACGGCTGGCGGCGCCACGCGCGCCGTCGTCGGTCGCCGCCGCATGAGCGACCGACGCTGCGACGAGGGACAACACGAAGAAAATCGAATCTCTGGAGCGCATGTTCGTGAGCGACGGGATTTGAGGACTCGCGACCGTCCGGATCATTCCAGGACAGGGCGACCGGCACGCACCGACGGCCGCCCCACCTTTTGAAACCCGATTGAAAGTCACGTGCAATAGAGCGTAGGCGCGCGAAAGCGGCCGGTATGTAACGTTTCTTGCGTGCTTGTGCAGATATATGGCGCCGCCGGCAACCCGAGTTCCTGATGCTTCATTACCGGTAGCACACCTCGCCGGTCGCGACCTCGAGCGGTTCGCGCCGGTTCACATGACTGCAGCCAAAGCCGGCGACGGAAACACCTGATGCGAACGGACGATCCCGGGGCGCAGTCGGGCCCACCACCGCCCCACCGCCCTCCACGCGTCCCGGCGGCAACCGGAACCACCCGCGACACCTGGCCCGCACGCACGCCCATCCGCGCCTCCGCCACACGTCCGAAACGACCGACTCCCCGCGCCGCCTCGCTTTCCCGCGCGCCAACCTCAACTCTTATATAAGACATAAGACATTTGACGTTAAAGATCATTGAGATTAGAATCCCGCTGCAAAGCAGTGTCTGGAACAGCCCCGGAGTGCCGGCAAGGCCTTCCCCTCAAACGCAATATCAGCAGGTCTCCCCATGCTTGAAAACTTTCGTGCTCACGTGGCCGCCCGCGCCGCGCTCGGTATTCCTCCCCTGCCGCTGACGGCTCAGCAGACCGCCGAACTGGTGGAACTGCTGACGAACCCGCCCGCCGGCGAAGAGCAGACGCTGCTCGACCTGATCACCCATCGCGTGCCTGCCGGCGTCGACGAAGCCGCCCGCGTGAAGGCCGGCTTCCTGGCCGCCGTGGCCAAGGGCGAGACCGCCTGCCCGCTGATCTCGCGCGAACGCGCGACCGAACTGCTCGGCACGATGCTGGGCGGCTACAACATCCAGCCGCTGATCGAGCTGCTGTCCGATAAAGCCGTCGCCGCCGTGGCCGCTGACGCACTGAAGAAAACCCTGCTGATGTTCGACCAGTTCCACGACGTCAAGGAACTCGCCGACAAGGGCAACGCGCACGCGAAGGCCGTGCTGCAGAGCTGGGCCGACGCCGAATGGTTCACGAGCCGTCCGGAAGTGCCGCAAAGCCTGACCATCACCGTGTTCAAGGTGACGGGCGAAACCAACACCGACGACCTGTCGCCGGCCCCGGACGCCACCACCCGCCCGGACATCCCGATGCACGCGCTGGCGATGCTGAAGAACGCACGCCCGGGCATCACGCCGGAAGAAGACGGCAAGCGCGGCCCGGTCAAGTTCATCGAATCGCTGAAGGAAAAGGGTCACCTGGTCGCCTACGTGGGCGACGTGGTCGGCACCGGCTCCTCGCGCAAGTCGGCCACCAACTCGGTGCTGTGGTTCACCGGCGAAGACATCCCGTTCGTGCCGAACAAGCGCTTCGGCGGCGTGTGCCTCGGCGGCAAGATCGCCCCGATCTTCTACAACACGATGGAAGACGCCGGCGCGCTGCCGATCGAGCTCGACGTGTCGCAGATGGAAATGGGCGACGTGGTCGAACTGCGCCCGTACGAAGGCAAGGCGCTGAAGGACGGCAAGGTCATCGCCGAATTCCAGGTCAAGTCCGACGTGCTGTTCGACGAAGTGCGCGCCGGCGGCCGCATTCCGCTGATCATCGGCCGCGGCCTGACCGCGAAGGCACGTGAAGCGCTCGGCCTCGCGCCGTCGACGCTGTTCCGCCTGCCGCACCAGCCGGCCGACAGCGGCAAGGGCTTCTCGCTCGCGCAGAAGATGGTCGGCCGCGCATGCGGCCTGCCGGAAGGCCAGGGCGTGCGCCCGGGCACGTACTGCGAACCGAAGATGACCTCGGTCGGCTCGCAGGACACCACGGGCCCGATGACCCGCGACGAACTGAAGGATCTCGCGTGCCTCGGCTTCTCGGCCGACCTCGTGATGCAGTCGTTCTGCCACACCGCCGCTTATCCGAAGCCGGTCGACGTGAAGACGCACCAGACGCTGCCGAACTTCATCAGCACGCGCGGCGGTATCGCGCTGCGCCCGGGCGACGGCGTGATCCACTCGTGGCTGAACCGCATGCTGCTGCCCGACACCGTCGGCACCGGCGGCGATTCGCACACGCGCTTCCCGATCGGCATCAGCTTCCCGGCAGGTTCGGGCCTGGTCGCGTTCGCGGCCGCCACCGGCACGATGCCGCTGGACATGCCGGAATCGGTGCTGGTCCGCTTCAAGGGCAAGATGCAGCCGGGCGTCACGCTGCGTGACCTCGTCAACGCGATCCCGCTGTACGCGATCAAGCAAGGGATGCTGACGGTCGCCAAGCAAGGCAAGAAGAACATCTTCTCGGGCCGCATCCTCGAAATCGAAGGCCTGCCCGACCTGAAGGTCGAGCAAGCGTTCGAGCTGTCGGATGCGTCGGCCGAGCGTTCGGCAGCCGGTTGCTCGGTGCATCTGAACAAGGAACCGATCATCGAGTACCTGAACAGCAACATCACGCTGCTGAAGTGGATGATCGCGCAGGGCTACCAGGATCCGCGCAGCCTGCAGCGCCGTATCCAGGCAATGGAGCAATGGCTGGCCGACCCGCAACTGCTGTCGCCGGATGCCGACGCCGAGTACGCGGCCGTCATCGAGATCGACCTCGCCGACATCCACGAGCCGATCGTCGCGTGCCCGAACGACCCGGACGACGTGAAGACGCTATCGGACGTCGCAGGCGCGAAGATCGACGAAGTGTTCATCGGCTCGTGCATGACCAACATCGGTCACTTCCGTGCCGCGTCGAAGCTGCTCGAAGGCAAGCGCGACATCCCGGTCAAGCTGTGGGTCGCGCCGCCGACCAAGATGGACCAGAAGCAACTGACCGAAGAAGGCCACTACGGCGTGTTCGGCACGGCCGGTGCGCGTACCGAAATGCCGGGCTGCTCGCTGTGCATGGGTAACCAGGCTCAGGTGCGCGAAGGCGCGACGGTCATGTCGACGTCGACCCGCAACTTCCCGAACCGTCTCGGCAAGAACACGAACGTGTATCTCGGCTCGGCGGAACTGGCGGCGATCTGCTCGCGCCTGGGCAAGATCCCGACCAAGGAAGAGTACATGGCCGACATGGGCGTGCTCAACGCGAACGGCGACCAGATCTACAAGTACATGAACTTCGACCAGATCGAAGACTTCAAGGAAGTGGCCGACACCGTGCAGATGTAAGCACGCGGAGCGGGCTGCGACGGGTGGTTGACGTCGCAGCTCGCCGCGCAATGGCGTCGCAGGCTGAATGCCCGCGGCGCCATTTTTTTATGCGGTTTCGAAACAAGCCTCTCCGGAGATAGCGGGAAAGCCGCGATGACCGGCGTTTCTGCCGCTGCGTCGCGACGCTCACGCGTCCTCGCCACCCGGTTCGCGGCGGATCACCAGTTCGTTGAAGCCGGTGTGCGGATCGGGTTCGCGCGCAAAGCGATGCCCGGGCAGCACGGCCAGCAGGATCTCGGCGGTCGTGCGCACCACGCAGCCGCTGGCCACATGGCCACCCGATACGCGGCCGACCCCATCGGAAACGGCCATGTGCAAGTGGGCACCGTCCGGTGATACCGAGCCGGCCAGCGTCAGGATTTCGAGGTCACCGCGCAACTCGGTCGGCACGTCGGCCCCGGCAAAGCGCAGCTGCGCGACGCTCAGGCTGCCGATGCCCTGGATCACGAATGCCGCGTGCGCGTCGTGCTGACGCAATGCATGCTCGATCGACGCGCGCAGGTCGTCGCCGGGGGAAAGACGCAGAGGGTGGGCTTGCATGGTCGAGCACCTGCCGATGGAGGATGGTGTCGACCAAGGGTACGTTCGCGCCGTGAATCCGGCAAGTCACCCGCGCCGATCGCTCGCCAGCAACCCATACAACGCACTGTCCGACACTTCGTCCCCAACGATCCAGCGTTCGCGCAGCAGCCCTTCCCGCGCGAAGCCCAGCCGTTCGAGCAGCCCCGCAGACGCGACGTTGCGCGGATCGATATCGGCCTCGAGCCGGTTCAGCCGCAGCGTGCCGAACGCATGATCGATCACGGCCGACGCCGCTTCGCGCATGTATCCGCCGCGCCAGAACGCGCGCCGCAGGCTGAAGCCGATCTCGGCGCGCCGGCATTGCTCGTTCGCGTGGAACAGCACGCATTCGCCGAGCGCTTCGCCGGTTTCCCGCAGTTCGAGCACGCAGGTCAGGCTCTCCCCGCTCGCGGACGTCTGCACGTTGCGCGCGACGCGCGCTTCGGCCTGCTCGATCTGCGTCATCGGCGAGAACGAGAAATAGCGCATCGCTTCCGCATCGGACCAGATCTCGAAGAAAGTTGGCGCGTCGGCGTCGCGAAGCGGCCGCAGGATGAGGCGGGAGGTATTCAGCGTGACGGGTTCGAACAAAGACATGGCGACGGTCGGTCGAAAAACGGGATCGTGAATTAGAACACGCGAGCCGCAAGTCGGCCATTGCACGCGTTCACACGCCCCGCCCCGGCGCGGCGCGGCACCCCGATCGCCGCCAGACAAAAAGGCCCGGGCATCGCCCGGGCCTCTCCACCTCATCCGTTACCGCCGCCAGCGCTTACGCTTCGAGCGCTTCGAGCACCTTACCCTTCGTCTCGATCCCGACGAAGTGCACGGTCACCGCCGCGATCAACGGAACGACGCCGATCAGGTAGAACGCCGGCGCGAGGTTGCCGCCGATGATCGCGTGCGGCACCACCATCGGCGCGACGAACGACGCGATCTTCAGCCATGCGCTGCCGAGCCCGCAGCCCGACGCGCGGATGCTCGTCGGATACTGCTCCGGCGTATAGACGTACGCGGTAATGAACCCCGACGCCATCAACCCGAGCGACAGCGAGCAGAAGATCGACACGACATACACCGACGACGCGTGATAGAAGCCCGCGAACGCCAGCGACAGCGCGCACAGCACGAACGACCACACGATCACCGGCTTGCGGCCGAGCTTGTCGACGAGCAGCGCCGACGCCAGCGACCCGAGCACGCCCATCACCGAGCCGATCACCGCGAGGTTCAGCGCGAGCTGCAACGGCGCGTGATAGAAGTTCTTGTAAATCGTCGGCAGCCACGTCGACAGCCCGTACTGGATGAACCCGCAGGTCGCCCACAACGTCGCCACCGCGAGCGTGCGCTTGCGATACGCGGCGCTGAACAGGTCGCTCATCTTGCGCTTCGGATGCTGGCGCACCATCTCGTCGAACGCCGCTGCCTGCGTGACCGGCGGCAGTTCGCCGCGCACCGACGCTTCGAACACGCCGACCGCCCGCCCGGCTTCCGGGAGCCGCCCACGCGACGCGAGCCAGCGCGGCGATTCCGGCACGAGGCGCGTGAGCACCAGCGACAGGATCAGCGGCAACCCGCCGACGAAGTACATGATTTCCCAGCCGAAGCGCGGCACCAGCCACGCACCGAGCGCCATCGACACGAGCAGGCCGATCGGGAACACGATCTCGTACAGCAGCACGAAGCGGCCGCGGCCATGGGCGCGCGTGATCTCGTTGATGTACGTCGCGGCGACCGGCAACTCGCCGCCGAGACCCAGGCCCTGCAAAATCCGCAGCAGCACGAAGATCTCGAAGGTCGGCGCGAAGCCGCACGCGATGCTCGTGATGCCGATCACGGCCGAGCTCCACGCGATCGCCTTCACGCGGCCGTGCTTCTCCGCCAGCGCGGGAAACAGGAACGCGCCGATCAGCTGGCCGATCGCGCCGGACGCGATCAGCATGCCGATCTGCGTCGGCGACAGCCCCCATTTGTGAATCAGCAGCGGCAGCGTCGCCGCGATCGTGATCACGTCGAAGCCGTCGAAGAACGTCGCGGTGCCGATCAGCACGCGCGCGCGGATCTGCATCGCGTTGGCGGGAAGCCGCTCGAGCCGCGCGATGATCGCGCCGGGCGTGGAGGCGGCAGCTTCCATCGTGGCGCGACCGGCCACGACGTTGTCGAAAGTGCTCATGCGGGGAGTCTCCTGTGTCTCGTCGCCCGGTCAGGCCAGTGTCCTGCTCGTGTCTGCCAGGGCTTCCGTATCCACTGCCCGGCCCTGGTTCATCCACTTGCGCGCGAGCTTCAGCTCACGTGCGTTGTTGACGGCGATGACACCTCTCACATGTCCTTCGCCCACGAAAAACAGCGTCGCGCGGCGCGCGGCAAGATCGCCGCGCACGACGAGCTGCGCATCGGCCGGCAGATCACCGAGGATCTGCAGGTTCACGTCGTACTGATCGGACCAGAACCACGGAATCTCCGCGTACGGGGCGCGCACGCCGAGCACGGCCTTCGCCGCCGCGATCGCCTGGTTCTGCGCGTTGGCCCACGATTCGAGCCGCACGCGCCGCTTCAGCCAGCCGTTGTGATGGTTCGCGACGTCGCCGCACGCGAAGATCGCCGGGTCGCTGGTCGCGCCGAATTCGTCGACGACGATGCCGTCGTCGATCGCCAGCCCCGCGTCGCTCGCGAGCGACGCGTTCAGCGCGAGGCCGATGCCGGCCACCGCGAAATCGGCGTCGATCGTCGTGCCGTCGGCGAGCGTCGCGCGCACCTTCGACGCGTCGTCCGGCTGCGCGTCGAGCGACGCAAGTGCCGCGCCGAGGCGGACGTCGACACCGTTCGCGCGGTGCAGGTCGAGCAGGAAATCCGACACGATCTGCGGCACCGAGCGGCCGCACAGCCGCGGCGCGCCTTCGACGACCACCGCGTCGACGCCGAGCTTGCGCGCGGTCGCCGCGACTTCGAGGCCGATCCAGCCGCCGCCGATCACGAGCACGCGCCGGCTCGCACGCAGCTTCTCGCCGAGCGCGGCCGCTTCGTCGAGCGTACGCAGGTAATGCAGGTTCGGGGTCCTCACGAGTGCGTCCGGCAAGCGGCGCGACGTGCCGCCGGTCGCGATCACGAGGCGGTCGTACTCGATCTCGCGGCCGCTTTCGGTTGTCACGACGCGGCGTGCGCGGTCGATCGATGCGGCGCGCTCCGGCTGCCACGCCTCGACGTTCAGCGCGTCGAATTCGTCCGGACGCACGACGCGCACGGTTTCGATGTCGGCGTCGCCGGCCAGCACGGCCTTCGACAACGGCGGCCGCTCGTACGGCAGATGCGGTTCATCCGCGATCATCACGAGACGGCCCGCAAAGCCTTCCGCGCGCAGCGTCTTCAACACCCAGCCGGCGGCCTGGCCGCCGCCGATCACGACGACCGTGCCGGGCGCGGCCTGTTCCGGTGTGTTCTCTTCGCTCATGATTTGCGCTCCGTCATGAACTTCCCTTCCGGCGCCTTCGCGTTCTTCTGCCGGCGCGTGTTGCCGTCGAGGCCGCCGTCGACCGCCCATTCGGCGAACACGGTCGGGCCCGGCTCGAACTCGCGCGGCTGCCACTCGGGCGTCAGCACGTCTTCATCCGCGTAGTACTCGATCAGCGCGCCGGCCGGGTTCTGGAAGTACCAGAAGTACGCGGACGACACCGGGTGGCGGCCCGGGCCGAGTTGCGTTTCCCAGCCGCAGCGGTCGATGTGCATGCCGCCGCCGAACACCTCGTGGATGTCGCGCACGGTGAAGGCGACGTGGTTCAGGCCACGTTTGCCGTTCGGCAGCGCGAGCAGGAACAGGTCGTGGTGGCCGCCGTGCGGCGCGCAGCGCATGAACGCGCCGCGGCCCGGGTAACGGTCGGACGTCTCGAAGCCCAGCAGCTCGTGATAGAACTTTTCCTGCGCGTCGAGGCAGTTCGTGAAGAACACCACGTGCCCGACCTCGACCGGCTCCGCGCGCGCATAGATCGGGCTCGGCTGGTCGACGCGCAGCGTCTGGCCCCACACGTTCGACGGCGAGCCCTTGATGTCGAGTGCGCGCTTGCGCGTAACTTCGATGCGGATCGCCATCCCGTTCGGGTCGATGCAGCCGACCGCATCGTCCAGCGCGTAATAACCGGGCTGGCCGGTGAGCTTCGTGCGCAGCGCGTCGAGTTCCTGCCGCGTCGCGACGCCCCACGTGACTTCCCGCAGCGTCGGCCCCGCTTCGAACGCGGGCGGCAGCGACGGATCGTCGGCCTTGACGGCCAGCACGGTGCAGCCGTTCAGCGTCTCGAAGCGTGCGCGCGTGTCGTCGTGCGAGACTTCCTTCATCCCCCAGTCGGCGAAAAAGCGCCGGCAGGTCGCGAGGTCGTCGACGCCGTACGTGATCTGCTCGATTCCCAAAATGCTCATTGCGTCATTCCCCTTCGCTCAGTTCGCCCACGGCAGCGGCGCGTCGTTCAAGCCCCAGTAGAGGCTCTTCTGCTGCATGTACTCGCGGATGCCGAGACGCCCCTTCTCGCGCCCCATCCCGCTCTCCTTCCAGCCCGAGAACGGCGTGGAGATCGAAAACAGCTTGTACGTGTTGATCCAGACGGTGCCCGTCTCCAGCGCCCGTGCGATGCGCCATGCGCGCTTGTAGTCGCGCGTCCAGATGCCGGCCGCCAGGCCGAACACGCTGTCGTTCGCCTGCGCGATCAGCGACGCTTCGTCGTCGAACGGCATCGCGACGAGCACCGGGCCGAAGATTTCTTCCTGGCAGATGCGCGCGCTGTTCGGCAGCCCTTCGAGAATCGTCGGCTGATAGAAGAAGCCGTCCTCGCGCCCGTCGCCCGCAGGCCGCTCGCCGCCGCACAGCAGGCGGCCGCCTTCCTCGAGACCGAGCGCCACGTAGCGCTCCACCGATTCGCGATGCTTCGCGGTGATCAACGGCCCCATCTGCGTGTCGGGGCGCGTCGGATCGCCCACGCGCAGCTTGCGGGCGCCGGCCACCAAACGCTTCATGAATTCGTCGTACACCGAACGTTGCACGAACAACCGCGAGCCCGCGATGCACGCTTCGCCCGACGAGCTGAAGATGCCGTACAGCACGCCGTTGACCGCGTGGTCGAGATCGGCGTCGTCGCACACGATGGTCGGCGACTTGCCGCCGAGTTCGAGCGACACGGGCATCAGCTTCTCGGCCGCGATGCGCGCGATGCCGCGGCCCACTTCGGTGCCGCCGGTGAACGACACCTTCTTCACCAGCGGATGACGCACGAGCACGTCGCCGATCACCGAGCCCTTGCCCGGCAGCACGCTCAGCACGCCCTTCGGTACGCCCGCTTCCTCGCAGATGCGCGCCAGCGCGAGCGACACGAGCGGCGTGACTTCGGCCGGCTTCAGCACCACCGCGTTGCCGCCCGCCAGCGCCGGCGCGAGCTTCTGCGCATCGGACGCGATCGGCGAATTCCACGGCGTGATCGCCGCGATCACGCCGATCGGCTCGTACACGCTCATCGTCAGGTAATCGCCGCGCGACGGCGTCAGTTCCTCGTCGAGCGTTTCGAGGCACGCCGCGAAATAGCGGAACGTGTTCGCGGCGCTCGCCACCAGCACGCGCGTCTCGCCGATCGGCTTGCCGTTGTCGCGGCGCTGCAGGTTCGCGAGCGCCTCATGGCGCTGCATGATCAGATCGGCGATGCGGTACAGCACCTGCGCGCGCTGGTGCGGCTTCAGCCCGGCCCAGTCGGCGCGGCGCCATGCGGCATCGGCGGCCACGACGGCTTCGGCCGCGTCGTCCGCATTCGCGGTCGACACTTCCATGTTCAGCGACTGGTCGGCCGGATAGATGCTCGCGTAAGGCGCGCCACGGCCGCGCCGCCATTCGCCGCCGATCAGGATGTTGCCGTCGGGTACGAGGCTCGTATCGAAAGGAGTCATGTCACAAGTCCCACAAATCTGTCTCTGCACGTCCGCCCTCGCCGTGGCGCGGGCGGGCCTTCAATGGCCCGGTCAGATCACGCAGCGGGCCGCGCGGTTGCGCAGCGCGCGGATCGCGCTGTACGCCGTCAGCGCGGACGTCTTCGGGTTGTCTGGCAACGGCTTGCCGCTCATTTCCAGCGACATCTCGCCGAATGCGCCGCGCGCGGTGATGCGGTGCACGTTGCGCTCGACCGCCGGATCGGCGATCAGGCGCACGTGCGTCGCGTCGAGGCCGAGGCCCGCGAGCGCGACGGTGGCCGCGACGTTCGCGTTCTTCGGATACAGGCGCGCTGCGTCGCGCGCGCTGCCTTCGAAAATCACCTTCTCCGCGGTCATCGCACGCAGGTCGCACAGCTCCTCGGCGGGCGTGCCGAGCCATCCGAGCGGCGGCTTGCGGCCCACGTACAGCACTTCGTCGAGGCCGCCCTGCTTCGCGGACGCCAGCGCGTCGATCCCGCCGATCGCGCCGGACAGCAGCGTGACCGTCGCGTCGCCCTCGTCGGCCGCCTGTGCGAGCACGTCGAGCAGCGCGAGATCGGACAGCGCGCCGATCGACGCGACCGCGCAATCGGTGCCGGCCTTCAGCAGCGGCACGACGTGATCGACGAGCGCGCTGTGGCCCGCGCATTCGAGCGCGAACTCGGGGCGGCGGGCCAGTGCGTCGACCGACGACACGACCTCCACCGCGCCGCCCAGCACGCCCTGCACCGCCGCGCGCTGGTGTTCCGGCACGATCACGTGCGCGACGCGCAGCGACGCATCGTGCTCGACCGCGTGGTACACGGCCGCGCCGATCGCACCGAAGCCGATCATCGCGACGTCGACGGGGGCGTGAGCCCGCTTGTGCCCGTTAAGCATATTGGCGCTCCGACGGCTCTTCCTTCTTGACCGGCGGGCCTGCGAAGTTCGACGCGAACGCGCCGACCGACAGCATGTCGACCTCGACCATCACCGGGCCTGCCTTCGCCATCCCTTCGCGCACGATCGCTTCCGCGTCGTCGAGCGACGTGATCCGGTAGTGCGGGAGGCCGAAGCTCGCACAGAACTGCGCGAAATCGGGCTGGTGCAGTTGCACGAAGCAGCGGCGGCCACCGTAGTGCGCGTCCTGGATGTTGCGGATCACGCCGTAGCACTGGTCGTTCATCAGCACGATCATCACGTTCGCGTTTTCCTGCACGGCCGTGACGAGCTCGCCGACGTTGACCATCAGCCCGCCGTCGCCGACGAGGCAGACCGTCTTCGCCGCCGCATCCGCCAGCGCCGCGCCGATGCCCATCTGGATGCCCTGGCCGATGCCGCCGCCGAGCGCATGCACGCCCGAGCGCGGCTCGAAGATCTTCAGCAGGCGGTTGCCCCACGTGCTGTTCGAGATCGTCACGTCGCGCACCCAGTTGTAGTCGCGACCGACCGCGCCCTGCAGCGTATCGACGAGCTGCTTGTACGGCCCGAGGCCCTTCGACACGTCGGCCACCGCCTGCTCGCGGGCGGCCGCGAGATCGGCCGCGAACTGCGGATCGACCGACAGGCGGCCTTCGAGCTGGTCGGCCAGCTCGGCCAGCACGCGCTTCGAATCGCCGTGCACGAACAACTCGTTGCGATAGCCGCGGTTGTCGGCGAGCGCGTCGGCGTCGACACGGAACAGCGGCTGCGGCAGCGCGAGCTTGTACTTCAGCGTTTCGTTGCCGCGCAGGCGCGAGCCGACCACGACGAGCGCATCGCAGGTCTTGTAGAACGCTTCGACGGACGCGTGCACGTTGAACGCGCCGAGCGTCGCCGGGTGATCTTCGGGCAGCACGCCGCGGCCCTGCACGCTCGTGACGACGCCGAAGCCGAGCTTCACGAGGCGTTCGACTTCCTCGCGTGCATGGCGCGCGCCGCCGCCGAGCCACAGCAGCGGGCGGCGCTTGGCCGCGAGGGCATCGGCCAGCTTCGCGACGCGGGCGGTGTCGTGCTCGCGCACCGCGACGTGTGCCGGCGCGAGGTCTTCCGGCCATTCGATTTCAGCGGCCTGGATGTCGATCGGAATCTCGACCGACACGGGGCCCGTCGGCGCGGTCTGCGCGATGCGCACGGCTTCGCGGATCGTCGGCAGCACGGTTTCGACGGTACGCACGCGGAACGCGGCCTTCGAGATCGAATGCAGCATCGACAGCTGGTCCGGCGCTTCGTGGATGTACGCGAGATCCTGGTCGAGGTACGGTGTCTCGATCTGCCCCGTGACGTGCAGCAGCGCAGTGCCGGCCGTCAGCGCCTCGACCATCGCGCCGGCCGCGTTGCCCGCCGCCGTGCCCGTGCTCGTGAACGCGACGCCGAGGCCGCCCGACACGCGGGCCAGGCCGTCGGCCATGTTCAAGGCGCCGGCTTCGCCGCGTGCACCGACATACCGGATGTTGCCGCGCGAGTTGATCGCGTCGAGGATCGGCATGTTGTGGATCGAGATGACACCGAATGCGGTCTTCACGCCGCACTGCTCGAGAAAGGCGGCAATCAGCTCGCCAACCGTGGTTTTTTTAGACATGGCGTGCAAAGCCTCCAGAAACGTCGATATGGCTGCCCGTCGTGTAGGACGACAGATGCGTTGCGAGATAAAAGAGTGCCCAGGCGGCCTCGTCAGGCTTGCCGAAGCGGTTCAGCGGAATGTTCTTCGTGCGGGCGATCGCGCCCGTCCAGTCCTCCCAGCTCTCGCCGGACTGCGCCTGCGTTTCGTACCGGCGGCGCCACTGGCCCGACTCGACGATGCCGATCAGGATCGAGTTCACGCGGATGCGCTGCGGCGCGAGTTCGGTCGCGAGCGACTTCACGAGGCTCAGCACGCCCGCGCGCGCCGACGACGTCGCGACCATGTGCGGCTCCGGCTGCAGCGCGAGCAGCGAGTTCACGCAGGTGATCGTCGGCGCCTGCGCGTCGCGCAGCAGCGGCAGGAATGCGCGCGTCGGGCGGATGATGCTGAAATACTTCAGCTCGAGTTCTTCGCGCCATGCGTCGTCGGTCGTGTCGGCGAAGGTCGACACGCGGCCCTGGCCGGCGTTGTTGACCAGCATGTCGGCACGGCCGAAGCGCGCCGATACGGCTTGCGCAAAAGCAGCCACGTCGGCTTCGTCGAGCACGTTGCAGCGCGCGGCGAGCAGTTGCGCGCCCGGATACTTTTCGACGAGCATCGCTTCGGCGCGTGCGAGGCGCTCGCTGTCGCGGCCGCAAATCGCGACCGACGCGCCCGCCTGCAGGAACCGTTCGGCGGTCGCCAGGCCGATGCCGGACGAACCGCCCGTCACCACCGCCACCTGCCCGGTCAGATCGATCTGAATCATCGGAGTCCTAATGCCTTGAGAAACGTGTGCTCGTCATCCGAGCGGTAATTGAGCCGCCGCGACAGTTCCGCCGCCGCGCGCTGCACCTTGTCGATCAGGCCGTCCGCGATCAGCGCCGCGTCGATTTCCGGCCTCGGCACCGTCACGGTGATGCACGCGACGATCTTCTGCGTCTCGTTGCGCACCGGCGCGGTGACCACCGAGATGCCGCGCTCGAACGACGAATTGCTGACGCCGTAGCCGCGCAGCGCATCCTCGCGGATCACTTCGTACAGCGCGTCGACCGTTTCCGGCGTCGCGTTCGTCATCCGGTTCAGCGCGCCTTCCGGATACAGCGCATGCAGCTCCTTCAGCGACAGGTCGCCCATCAGCACGTGGCCGTGCGTCGTCGCATGCGCGGGCAAGCGCGTGCCGACGTTCACGCGGATCGAGCTGAACACCGGCGCCTGGCTCTGCGCCTTCGCGACGAACACCACGTCACGGCCATCGCGGATCACGATGTGCGTCGTGAAGCCGGTCGCATCGCGCAGGCTTTCGATCACGGGCAGGCCGAGATCGGTCAGCTCCAGCGAGCTCAGGTATTCGAAGCCGAGCCGCAGCACGGCGATGCCGAGCTTGTAGTTGCGATCCTTGTCCGCGCGCTCGAGAAAGCCGAGCGATTCGAGCGTCTGCAGCAGACGGAATACCGTCGTGCGCGGAATGCCGAGCCGCTTCGACAATTCGGGCGCGCCGAGCACGGGCTCGCGCGGCGAGAATTCGGCGAGAATCCGCAGCCCGCGTTCAAGGCCGGGAACCACGTAGCTGGCTTCGGCCTTGCCGCTTTCGAGTTCGGGTTGTTGCAGCGGTTCGTTCATGCCAGTCCCCGCTGTTGGTCGCACTGACGGCAGAACGTGTCGATCAGTGCGGAATAGACAGCCGGTGCTTCCACGTAGCCGGCATGGCCTGCTTGCGGAATCACCTGCAGCCCGACGTGCGCGGCCGCGGCGATCCGCTCGCACGCGGCGGGCGGCGTGATCGCGTCGTTCGCGCCGACGGCCACGGCCGTGCGGCCGCGAAAGCCGGCGAGATCGGTGGCGAGATCGGCGTTCGCGAGCAGATGCGTGGCCTGCGCGTAACCGGCCGGCACGATGCGCGCCATGTTCCAGCGCACCCACGCACGCGCATCCTCGTTCGCGAAACCGGACAGCATGTTGCCGCTGCGCTGCTCGGCGAGCCCGGCCGGGCCGAGTTCGGCGAGCATCGCGAGCCGCGCGTCGCGGCGCGATTCGCGCGTTTCAGCCGGTGCGCTGCCGTAGCCGCCCGCGGGCGACACCAGCAGCAGGCCGGCGATCCGCGCGGGCATCACGCGGACGAGACCGCCCGCGATGATCGCGCCGAGCGAATGACCGACCAGCACGCAGCGTTCGATGCCGAGTGCCTCGAGCCACGCGTTCAGCGATGCCGCGTAATCGGCGGCTGCCGGCGACGCGCCGTGCACCGGCGTCGACACGCCGTAACCGGGCGCATCCCACGCGAGCACGCGCCGCGATGCGCCGAGCGTGTCGAGCTGGCGGACCCACGATGCGGCGCCCGAGCCGATGCCGTGCAGCAGCACGACGGGCAGCGCACGGCCTGCATGCTGCGCGCCGGCCTCGCGATAACCGATCGTGCCCGCCGCGCCGGCCGCGCAACGCTGTTCCGGAAACTGCCCGAGCAGCGCGGCGAACGCCACGGTGCGGTCGCGTTCACGTTTGTCGATGACACTCATTGCTTCACCTGCTCCGTCTCAGCGCTTGATCTTCGCGAGCGGCGAATCGGGCGGATAGGTCGGCGTGACCGGCTTCGGCGAACCGAGCATCACGCACATCAGCGCATCTTCCTCGCCGATGTTGATTTCCGTGCGATACACGCCCGGCGGCACCGAGATCAGGTCGCGCTCGCCGAGGATCGCTTCCCACGTCTCGCCGTCACGCTCGCAGATCACCTTCATCTTGCCGCGCAGCACGAAGAAGATTTCCTCGACGTCCATGTGGATGTGGCTCGGGCCGATGTTGCCGGCCGGGATGACCATCGTCGAGAACGTGAAGCCGCCGGCCGGCACCGTGTTGACGTCCTTCGCGACGCCCGTGCCGCCCGTGCCGACGTAGCGCATCTGCGCACGGCGGTACTTCGGGTCGTAATCGGCCTGGAACTTCAGTGCGTCCCAGTCGTAGCGACGGGTTGCGTAGCGCGCCACGCGCCCTTCCATCCAGTCGTTGAAGCTTGCGCCTTCCGGCTGGTCCCACGACTTGCGTTCGAGATCGGCGTCCGCCATCGTCCTCTCCTTCATCAGAGTGAAAACTTCAATTCAATCAATTCATCACGAAGCCGCCGTTCACCGGCAGCAGTTGACCCGTCACGAAGCGCGCGCCGTCCGACAGCAGGAACAGCACGGGGCCCGTCACGTCGTCGGGCACCTGCGCACGCGTCAGCGCGCGGCCCTGCAGGTAGAACGCGTGGCGCTCGGCCGGCACGTAGGCGGTCGCCTCGACCTCGGTCAGCCCCGGCGCGATCGCATTGACCGTCACGCCGTGCGCGCCGAACTCGCGTGCCTGCGCATGCGTCATCGCGATCACCGCGCCCTTGCTCGCGACGTACGCGAGCAGCTTCGGCGCGCCCCACAGTGCGGTATCCGACGCGAGGTTCACGATCGCGCCGCGGCCCGACTGCGCGAGATACGGCAGCGCCGCATTGCTGACGAGCCACACGCCGCGAACGTTTACGTTCATCACGGCGTCCCAGGTCGACACGTCGAGCTCGGTCGACAGCTTGCCGCCCGAGTTCGTGATCGCCGCGTTGTTGATCAGCGCGTCGATGCCGCCGAGCGCCGCCGCGCCCTGCGCGACGAACGCGGTGACGCTCGCCGGATCGGCGAGATCGAGCGCGAAGCAATGCACGACATGGCCGGCTTCGGCGAGTTGCGCGGCCAGCGCGCGGCCTTCGTCGGCCAGCACGTCGCCGAACGCGACCTGCGCGCCCGCTTCGACGAGCGCCTTCACGAACGCCGCGCCGAGCCCGCGCGCGCCACCCGTCACGAGCACGCGGCGCCCCGTGAGCGACACGACCGGAGCGCGCTCAGCCATTTGCCGGCTCCGAGGCGACCTGCGCCTGCGCCGCGCGATGTGCGTCGAGCGCCGCAAGATGCTCCTGCGCACGGGTGCGCAGCATCCGGCGCACGCGCGTCATGCCGACGTCGTGCTGGTACAGGTATTCGTGATCGCGCGCATTCGGCGCGAGGCTTTCGAGGACGTAGCGGTCCTGCTCGAGCACGTCCCAGTGCAGGCCCTCGAGGCGGTTGCGATACATGAAGCGCCACACGTCGCGCTGCCAGCCGCTGACCTTGCGGGTGCGCCAGAAATAGACCTGGCAGTTGTCGCCGTCGACCGGCGTCGCGAAGCCGATGATCCCGAAGTTGCCGCCCGGGCCGAACTTCTGCTTGTACGGGATCGCGAGGCGCATCCACAGGCAGCCCGTTTCGCCAAGCTCGACCCAGTCGAAGTTCACGTCGCGCTGGCCGATCTTCTCGAACATCAGGCCCGTTTCCGTCTTGCGCACGCGCATGTCGGCCTGCTTGTCGCCTTCGGCCATCGAGTGCGAGGTGGCATGCAGGTACGCGCCGTGCATCGGGTCCATCACGTTGTCGATCGCGTACTGGTAATTGCACTTCCAGTTCGACACGCACAGGAAGTGGCCGTACGCGTCGTCGACCAGTTCCTCGGGCAGGTTCAACGGCGCCGGCTCGCCGTGCGCTTCGTCACCGAACCACAGGAAGATCGCGCCGGCCTTCTCCTCGACCGGATACGACTTCACGCACTTCGTGCCTTCGAGCGGACAGTTCGATACGGCCGGCACGCGGTTGACCGTGCCGCCGCCGTCGACTTCGATGCCGTGATACCAGCACGCGATGTTGCCGCCGAGGTTCCAGCCGAGCGACAGGCGTGCGCCGCGGTGCGGGCAGCGATCCTCGAGCGCGTGGACCTTGCCGTCGTGATCGCGCCACAGCACGATCTGCTCGGACAGGCGCGTGAGGCCGACCGGTGCATTCGACACCTGCCAGCTCGGCGCGACGGGATACCAGTAGTTCTTGATGCCCCGGTCGAGATAGGCACGGACCGGGTCGTGTTGTGCTGCGTGTTGTTCGGGGGACGTCATCAGTGTGCTCCGGATGCGGTTGTCGTCGGGTCGGCGGTCGGCGCTTACGCGGTCATTCCGCGAGCGAGGCCATTTCGGCGCGGAAGCGCTCAGGTGTCCAAACCGTGCCGTCCGGCGCGCGGAAGCCGATGCGGTTCAGGCCCGCGACGACCTCGTCCAGCTCGGTCGCGCCGGCTTCGAACACGCGTTCGAGCGCATCGCCGAGGTCGTTTTCGTACTGGGTCGGTGCGGCCTTGCGGTTCTGCCAGACCTGGTTCTCGACCTGGCCGGGGATCTCGATCTGCCCCTTGCCCGCGACGTTGTTCGGCTGCGGCGCCACCCACGGCTTCAGGAAGGGATTGAAATTCACGGTCGCTTCTTTCATGTCACTCCACCTTTATCTGGATTTCCTCGCCGGCGAGCCGCACCGCGTACTGCTTCAGTGCGCGTCCGCCCGGACCCTTCAGGCATTCGCCCGTCTTGATGTCGAACACGGCCTCGTGCAGCGGGCATTCGACCGTGCCTTCGTCGACGAACCCCTGCGTCAGCAGCGCGTACGCATGCGGGCACACGTTCTCGAGCGCATACACGTCGTCGCCGACGCGGTAAATCCCGATTTCGACGCCGTCGGTCCGCTTGAACTCGATCGGCGTGTCTTCCGACAGCGCGCCGGCGTGCCCGGCGCAAACCCATTGTTCAGACATCTCACACCCTTCCTTCTGATCGACTCTCGGTTTGTTCCGATTTGTTCCATATCCGGAACAGCAGTTTATGGATGGTGATTATAAGAGTGACTTTCCACGAGTAAAACAAAAAGCTGCACGCCCTAGGGAAAACACTGACCGCCGGGTCGGCAATCACGTTCGTCTATCTCATCAAATGAAATTTTTTGTTATACGACGGGGAGTTACCGGGTTTACGCGGGCTTCGCTGCCCGACGCCGAGCAGCGGTCCGAAACCCATCCGTCCCGAAAAAATTATTTTTGATACGGTGCGAGACACCCCTATACTCCATTCCATCAGAGGCACACTGTTCCTTATATGGAACATACGAATGCCCACCCGATGGCGAACACGCGCGACGGCCGGCCGTTCCCGCGCATGCCGCCACGGCACGTATTCATCAGGTTGGAGATTCAGGAGATCAAATGGTCAAGCATGCGGTAGCAGCAGCAGTGATCGGAGTGGGCGCCGTGTCGGGCGCGTGGGCGCAGAGCAGCGTGATGCTGTACGGCAGCATGGATGCGGGCGTCGCGTACGTGAACAACGTCGGCGGCCATGCGAAGTGGGCGATGATCCAGGGCAATACGCAGCCCGACCGATGGGGCCTGAAGGGCAAGGAAGACCTCGGTGACGGCCTGTCGGCGATCTTCCAGCTCGAAAACGGCTTCTATACGAACAACGGCCAGTTCGCGACCGCGAACACGATCTGGAACCGCGCGGCCTTCGTCGGCCTCGGCTCGGAGCGCTACGGCACGCTGACGCTCGGCCGCCAGACGCCGCTGTCGTTCGACTATCTCGATCCGCTCAGCACGGCCTACCTCGCGATGAGCTGGTACGCGTTCCACCCCGGCAACATCGACGGGCTCGCCGCGACCGGCAACGTGCCGTACAACAACTCGGTCAAGTACCGCTCACCGACTTTCGCGGGCTTCTCGGCCGCGGCGACGATGGCGCTCGGCAACACGACGAACTTCTCGACCGGCAAGTCGGTCGGCGTCGCGCTGAACTATGCGAACGGGCCGTTCAAGGCGTCGGCCGTATACTCGAACGAGCACGACCGCGCGATCCTGATCAGCACGACCGGCATCACGTCGTTCCAGGGGCAGAACACCGCGAACGGCTACACTGCGAGCAAGGTCGAGAACATCGGCGCGGGCGCGTCCTACCAGTTCGGCGACTTCCTCGTGCACGGCCTGTACACGCGCACGAAGATGCAGTCGAACGGCTTTTCGGACACGTTCCAGAGCTACGACGCGGGGGTGAACTACCGCAGCAGCGCGTTCAACACGATCGCGGGCGGCGCGGCGACTACGACGCTGGCCGGCCGCCGCTGGACGCAGGTCGAGCTCGGCGACATCTATGCGCTGTCGAAGCGCACGCAGCTTTACGCGAACGTGTTGTACGAGCACGGTTCGGGCGGTGCAAAGGCCGCGTTCTTCACGGCGGGTGTATCGAGCACGGCGAACCAGGTGATCGTGCTCACCGGGATCCACCACTCGTTCTGAACGATGTCGGGCGTGCGTCGCCTGAAACGACAAAAGCGGCCCGCAGGCCGCTTTTGTCATTCGCGTATTGCATTTGCACGACCGCCGGCCGCGCATCGGAACACTCAGAACATCGCGACCTTGTGGCGCGCGTGCGCGAAGGTCGGATCGCTTTCGAGCGGACGATAGTTCAGCCGCTGTGACAGGTCGACCGCCGCGCCGCACACGGCTTCGACGAGCCGTTCCTTCTCGCGGGCCTCGCCGATCTCCGAGCGCGGCACGGTCGCGGTGATCGCCGCGACGATCGAGCCCGAATGGTCGCGTACGGGCGCGGTCACGGCCGAAATGCCGCTCTCGAACGCCGCCTCGCTCACCGCGTAGCCGAGCCGCGCGTAATGGCGCACGCGTTCGTAAAGTTCGTCGACGGTGCCCGGCGTGCGCTCGGTGAACTGCTCGAGCCGCTTTTCCGGATAAAGCTGGCGAAGTGCGTCGCGCGTCAGGTCGCCCATCAGCACGTGGCCGTGCACGGTCGCATGCGCGGGCAGGCGCGTGCCGACGTGCACCTTCACCGAACCGAACATCGACGTGTTGCTCTGCGCCTTCGCGACGAACACGACGTCGCGCTGGTCGCGGATCAGCAGATGCGTCGACAGGCTGGTCGCGTCGCGCAGCCGTTCGAGCACAGGCGCGCCGAGATCGGTCAGTTCGAGCGAATTCAGGTATTCGAAGCCGAGCCGCAGCACGCCGACGCCGAGCCGGAAATAGCGGTCGCCGTTCACGCGCTCGAGGAAACCGAGCGCTTCGAGCGTCTGCAGCAGGCGGAACGTGGTCGTGCGCGGAATGCCGATGCGCTTCGACAACTCGGGCGCGCCGAGCACCGGCTCGCGCGCGGAGAATTCGGCGAGGATCCGCAGCCCGCGTTCGAGCCCCGGCACCAGATAGGACGACGCGCCGCCGGACGCTTCGTCGTCGCCGGGCGTCGCGGTTTCAGGTGCGTCGCTCATGGTTGTCTTGACCATGTGGACATGGACGGTAGGAAATCAGTCACGTAACAGGTCACGGATCGTCGTGGATATTCAGTCATGCTACCTCAGCGCGCACGGGGTTCACACCGCGTGCATCGCCGCACCGCAGCATGCGGATCGTGACGCCGTGGAGAGTCAATCACGGTCGAGAGGATAGCAGCGATGGACAGCGCGACGCCATGACGGAATGGCCGGCAGCGCGGGAAGGCAGCCGCGTGCGCGGCGGCCGGCCAACGCATGGCGGCCGGCGCGGCAGGCAAGGCCGGGCGGCCTACAGGCGCGACAGGTGAACCCGGATGTTCGCGCGATCGTACGTGAAGCCGCCGGCCGCATCCGGCTCGAGCACGCGCGCCAAGTCGACCGCATACATCCATCCGCTGCCCAGGCGGCCCCCGTTGATCGCCCGGATCCGGCTGCCGCCGACGGCAATCGCCGCATGAAAGACCGTGCCGCCGCGCGAGAAGCCGACCGCGGTTCCCGCCGGAATGCTCGCGCGCCCGTCCCATTCACCGCCGGTCTCGAAGTTGAAACGGGTTCGCCAGTGCTGGCCGATCGTGTCGAGCAGCGCGCCGGGTGCGATCATCGCATCGCTGCGCAGCAGGTACCGGACATAAGCCGCGGCGTCGTAGCAGACGCCGCCGGAAACATACTCGTTGATGTCGGCCATGCCGAACATCAGCGCCTGGGCGTGCTTCTGCCGTTCGGCGAAACCGGACTGGGCGACATGCCCGCCTAGCTGGGAGAGTTGCATGGGTGGCTCCTGGTGAAGAAGCAGGACGTCATCGTCCCGCCAACGCAATAACGTCATATGTTATTACGATATCGCGCCACTTCCGGGCACGGCCCCGTGCGTCACGGCATGCGCGCCGCCGACGCCGGCACGCGGCGGCCGCATCAGGATTCGGCGCGAGCCGCAGGCGCACGCGCAACGGCTGCAGCATATCGGGCGGCGGCGGCTCGCCGACGATCGCACCCGAGATCCGACAGCGCGTGCACGTCCGGCGCCAATCGCGCACATCACGGCGCCCAGCGCCACGGCGACGATCGCCAGCGCGATCAGCACCTCGATCAGCGTGAATCCCCGTTCCGGCGCCCGCGCCGTGCGCGAGCCGCCGCGCGCATGGCGGTTGTAGTCGGTTCTGTCATCGCAGGCCTGCGTTCTTGTCGATGGGTCGGCGTCCGGCGTCCGGCACTCCAATCGCAGCGCGAAGGCGCATCGCCGGCGCGACGGACCCTGTGCAGGGACGTTAAGCGCGGCGTATGGCACACACGTGTCGAATGGTACGGACCATTTGGCGCGGCGAGCTCGGGCGGACAGGCGCGCAAGCGCGCCGCACGCGCTGTCGCGCAGAGCGCGACAGGCGACGGAAAACTGAAAACGATCGGGAAAAGCCACCCGGCGGCGGGCGGCAAGCGATGAAGACGATCCTCGGGCGGCGGGATCGACGCGACGGCGTCAGGCCGTCACGGCGGCGTCATACGCGGCGCGGGCAAGCTGGCCGGCGGCGTAGGCCTCGGCTTCGCCGCGAAAGCCGTCCCGGCTGAACGCAACGACTTTCACGCCAACGCCGGTCGCCCGCTTCACCGTCAGCGCCCATTGCCATCCGCCGTCTTGTTCGAAGACGTGCAGCGAGGGTTCGAAGGAAGGGTCGAATACGGTCACGCGGTTTGCTCCTGCCCCCTTGCGCACCGCATCGGCAGCGCTCGGGGCATGTCGAAAGGATCGCGCCGGGATGCGACGCGCTTTTGCCATTCGACAGTCTAGTCAAGGATTGTTGCGACGCACCATCAGAGGTTTCACTCATCTATCGGAACCGGGCGGTCGATCCAATTTCCTGAAACCCCATATGGCACGGGCCTCAGCGGCGTTTCAGCGCGCATGGTTCAGCAGTCGTGCGGCAACGTGCCGCACACGCGACCGCTTGCCTGTATCGATCGCCCATGAATCGCAAAAACGGGGCGCGCATTGCCCGGCGATCCAGTCACGTCGGTGATGGGCGGGGTTACCTGCCCGTACCCGTCGGCATCACGCGCCGAAACGTCAGGTTCACGCGCTCGCCCTGCACGCCCGGCGCCTTCGGCACGCGATGCTGCCATTCGGCCTGTGTGCGGCCTCGCATCACGAGCAGGCTGCCATGCCCGAGGCGATACGCATGCGTGACACCGGTCTTGCGATGGCGAAGGTCGAACACGCGCATCGCCCCGAGGCTCACCGATGCGATCACCGGCGCATCGCCCAGCTCGGGCTCGTTGTCCGCATGCCAGCCGAGGCTGTCCTGCCCGTTGCGGTAGCGATTGAGCAGCACGCTGTTGAAGCGCGCGCCGCACGTCGCCTCGACCGCGCGCTTCAGGTCGAGCACGGCCGGCGTCCACGGCGCCGGCACGTTGCGGATCCCCGAATACACGTAGACGGCGTCCGGCTCGCCCTGCCATGCGGTCAGCCGCGGCAACGGAATGCGCCCGCGCGGCGTGCGGATCGTGTCCTGCTGCCACGCGACCTCGTTGATCAACACGGCCAGCGCGCGATCGGCATCGGACGGCGCCAGCCAGTCCGGGTACCAGTCCACGTCGGGTGCGGGCGTGTCAGCGAAGAAATCGGGTGTCGACATGTCGGAAGAAACGGTCGAAGAACGGAGCGAACGGTGCATGCCTGCATACTAGCCAACGGCGTCGCACACTGCCATGCGCTGTCATTCGCGGATACAAGGTGGCCGCGCGCGCACTCGGCGTCGACGCAGGCCCGATCTCCGGCTTCGACGGCGCGAAAGTCGATGCCGCGTGCTTCGCGGGCACCGCGATCAAACGCAACTTCCTAGTGAATCTCGGCTATGGCGATCCGGCCGGCTTGTTCCCGCGCAGCCCGCGCTTCGATTTCGACGACATTGCCCGCATCGAGTGAAAGCCGCTAGCCAGGGCTGGTGCCGCTGGTGACGGGCCGGCGCCGGCCTTTTCCAAACGAGGAAACGTGCCCTACCCGCCGCGCGTCAGCCGGATCAGCGTGATCTCGGACGGCACGCCGAAACGATTCGGCGGCCCCCAGTATCCGGTGCCGCGGCTCGTATAGAGCCACAGATCGCCGAAGCGGCTCAGCCCGCCGATCACCGGCTGCTGCAGCCGCACGAACGGTGGCCATGGCAGAAACTGGCCGCCGTGCGTATGCCCCGACAACTGCACGGTAAAGCCGGCCCGGTTCGCCGCTTCCGCGCTGCGCGGCTGGTGCGCGAGCAGGATCTTCGTGCCGACGTCGCGCGGCGCCCCCGCCAGCGCCTGCACGGGGTCGCTGCGATGAGCGGGATCGAACCCGCCCGCCGTGAAATCGGTGACGCCCGCGAGCACTGCGTGCGCACCGTCATGTTCAATCAGCACGTGCTCGTTGAGCAGCACCGTGATCCCGATGCGGCGGAACTCGTCGATCCACGCATGCGCGCCCGCGTAATACTCGTGGTTGCCCGTCACCAGGAAGCTGCCGTGCCGCGACTGCATGCGGCCGAGCGGCGCCGTGTGGTCGCGCAGGCGCTGGACCGAGCCGTCGACCACGTCGCCCGTCACGACGACGAGGTCGGCATCGAGCGCGTTGACCGCGCGCACGATTCGTTCGACGTAGGGCCGCTTGATCGTCGGCCCGACGTGGATGTCGGACAGCTGCACGATCGTCAGCCCGTCGAGCCCGGCCGGCAGCCCCGCGACCGGGATCGACACGCGCTTGACCGCCGCCGTGCGGCGCGCACCGACGAACCCGATCACGGTGACGAACACCGCACCGGCCAGCACGCCGATCGCCGTGTCGGTCGCCGCGCCGGGCCACGCACCGTCGTGCCCGAGATGACGCCATCCGGACACGCCGAGCAACACGAATTCGCGAAGGAACGTCAGCAGGAGCAGCGACGAGAAGAAGCCCATCACGAGCGAGCCGGCCCAGCCGGCCAGCGTCGCGGCCCAACCTTCGTCGAAGCG
The DNA here is from genome assembly GCF_030482505.1 of Burkholderia sp. AU45274. Taxonomy (NCBI): domain Bacteria; kingdom Pseudomonadati; phylum Pseudomonadota; class Betaproteobacteria; order Burkholderiales; family Burkholderiaceae; genus Burkholderia; species Burkholderia sp. AU45274. Next base: position 1,787,259 of record NZ_JAUJQE010000001.1, read on the forward strand.
GCGCGAGAACATGCCGACCGGGATCAGCACGACGAAGCTCGCCAGCACGAGCGCCGCGATCGTGCGCGCGACCGGCGACGTGAATGCATCGGGAATGATCCGAATCCCGACGTAGAGATGGAACAGCATGCCGATTGCAATGAACCGGACAAAGAAACTTCGCATGGAACACTCACCTTCGTTGCGATACCGATACCGCTTCCGCGTTGCGTGTTGCACGAGGCCGTGAGGCTCCGTGCCGCGCGTCGCGCCATACGTACGATGGTACACAGATCGCGGCTGTGACGACCGGTCGCCGGCCGGGCTTCGACGCCGCCCGGCGCACCGCTCGACCGCGACTTCATCGGCCCGCCCGACGCGAGCGACGTTGACGCTTTCCCGAAGCCCGTCGTTACCGACATGCAGCGCACGCTGCGCTTGACCATCCCGGTCAGCCACTTCGAGAACGGCGGCCGGATGATCGATGCGAACGTCAGCGTCTTGCCCGAAGGCACTGCGCGTCGTCGCTCTCGCGGGCGAGCAAACGAGCAGACCGCTCAGGCCGAACGCCTGCCGCAGATCTGCGTCACCGATCGCGACACGCTGCCGCGCTTTACCCGCAATCCGGTCGACCCACTCGTCAACATCGCCCCCCCGATCCGCCGAATCGACCACATTCCCCAGCGTTCGAACGGCAATCGGCCGTTTCCGCCCCGATTCCGCGCTGTCGAAAGGACAAATCGGCCGCCCTTCGTTCGTCTGACGATCCTTTACAGTCCGTTAGCAACCCTACGCGAGCGTGCGCTGGCAGAATCGCGACGGTCCGACCATCATTGCAGAAACGCGGTGCCGAACGGGCGGACACGCCCCCCGACCGGTAATACCCCCCACGGTGCACGGGGCGGGTGGCTGGCGGTCCGCATCGCGCTGATTTATTATCGGCTCCGTATCCCGGAATCGTCGTCGCGGCGGCGATTCGCATTGCGCCGCGCCCGGCATCCACCCCCAACGTCGAGCTCGTCACACCATGAGAAAAACAACGCCGCGCGCGCCCTTGCGCGTCGCCGCCGTCCTGGCGCCAGCCCTGCCGCTCGCGGGCTGCGCATCGCGCGGCGCACCGTCGTACGTCCTGTTCGGCGCGTATTTCCCGCTTTGGCTCGTCAGCGCGATCGTCGGCGTCATCGGCGCGATCGTCGCGCACCGCGTATTCGTCGCGACCGGCTGGGCCGCGACGGTGCCCTACCAGCTGGCCGTCTGCACCGCGATCGGGCTCGTGGTCGCGGTGATCGTGTGGCTCACCGGCACGGGGCCGTTCGCATGAAGGCCGCCGGCATCGCTCGCCCGTCCGTCAAAGGCCGCGTGATCGCCCTGGCGATCGTCGCGCTCGGCATCGCGGCACTCGTGTACGCGTACTACCGCACGACGGCCTACCCGTCCACCGACGACGCATCGATCGACGCGGACGTCGTGCACGTTGCGTCGCCGGTCGGCGGCCGCATCGTGCAACTCGCGGTACATGAAAACCAGCGCGTCGCGAAAGGCGAGCTGCTGTACGTCATCGATCCCGTGCCGTACCGGCTGACGGTTGCGCAGGCGCAGGCCGACCTCGAACTCGCGCGCGCATCGCTCGACACGCGCCGCCGCTCGCTGATCGGCGAACGCTCGAACGCGGCCGTGGCCGCCGAGCAGGTCAAGCGCGCGACCCAGAACAACGACCTTGCCACGCGCGACGTGAACCGGCTCGCGCCGCTCGCCGCACAGGGCTACGTCAGCGCGCAGCAGTTCGACCAGGCGAAGGTCCGCCAGCGCGACGCGGCCGTGTCGCTCGCGCAGGCGCAGGAACAGCAGCGCGCGTCCTCACAGACGATCGGCGACGACGCCGACGCGATCGCGACGCTGCATGCGCGCGAGGCCGCGCTCGCCCGCGCGCAGCATGCGCTCGAAGACACCGTCGTGCGCGCGCCGCACGATGGTCTCGTCACGGGCCTGAGCGTGCTCGCCGGCGAAACCCTTGCGCCGAACCAGTCGATCTTCACGCTGATCGACGCGAGCGAATGGTTCGCCGTCGGCAACTTCCGCGAGACGTCGCTGAGCCGCATCGAGGTCGGCGACTGCGCAACCGTCTATTCGATGATCGACCGCAGCCGCCCGCTGACCGGCAAGGTCGTCGGCGTCGGCGCAGGCATTGCCGACAGCGCCCGCATCAACCTGCCGCGCACGCTGCCGATCGTGCAGAACTCGGTGAACTGGGTGCACGTCGCGCAGCGCTTCCCCGTGCGCGTGAAGCTCGACGAACCCGACGGCAAGCTCGTGCGCGTCGGCGCCAGCGCGATCGTCGAGGTCCGGCATGGCACTGCCTGCCGCTGAGGTTCGGTCGCCGGGCCCGCGCGAAGTCCTGCGACTGCTCGCGCCGTTTCCCGGGCGTACGTCGATTGCCGTGCGGGTTGCGCTGATCTGCGCGCTGACCGCGCTCGTGACGGCCGCCTACGGCACGCCCGAAGCCGCGCTGTCTGCGTACGTCGTGTTCTTCATGATCCGGGCCGACCGCGTGACGAGCGTCGTGCTCGCGGCCGCGCTGCTGGTGATCGTCACGATCGTGATCGGGCTCGTGCTCGGCATCGCGATCTTCAGCATCGACTATTCGATCCTGCGGGTCGCGTGCATGGCCGTGCTGTCGGTCGGCCTCCTCTATCTGACGTCGGCCAGCAAGCTGCGCCCGGTTGGCGCGATCCTCGCGATGATCGTCGGCTTCGGGCTCGACCAGCTCGGCCTTGCGCCGTTCGGTGAAGCTGCAACGCGCGCGCTGCTGTACATCTGGCTGACGATCGCGATCCCGGTGGGAGTCGCGATCGTCGTCAACCTGCTGATCGCGCCGTCGCCGCGCAAGCTCGCGCATGCGCAACTCGCGAAGCGCTTGCGGCTCGCCGCGCAGCGGCTGCGCGGTGACGATGCCGCGCGCGACGCATTCAATGCCAGCCTGCACGAAGGCGACAAGCAGCTGCTCACGTGGCTCAAGCTGTCGAAACTCGAAGGCTCGTCGTCCGCCGCCGACTTCGCGGCGTTGCGGCAGGCCGTGACATCGAGCACCGCGCTGCTCGTCGGCGTCGCGCTGGCCGATCGCGAACCGGATGCACGGCTGCCCGACGCATACGCCACCCCGATCGCCGCGACGCTCGACGAGATGGCCGACATCCTCGACCAGGGCGGCTACCCGGTCGACGTGACGCTCGCGCTACCGCCGACCGGCACGCTGCCGCCGCTCGCACGTGTTGCTGCGACGGATCTCCATGCGGCGATCACGCATTTCACGGAACCGGCCGCAACGACCGATGTCGCTTCGACGGCTTCGACGGCTTCGACGGCTTCGACGGCTTCGACGGCTTCGACGGCTTCGACGGCTTCGACGGCTTCGACGGCTTCGACGGCTTCGACGGCTTCGACGGCTTCGACGGCTTCGACGGCTTCGGCAACTGCCCCCGACGCCCCCGCAGCCGCCCCGCGCAGCGGCTTCTTCCTGCCCGACGCGCGCACCAATCCCGACCACATCCGCTACGCGCTGAAGACCACCGCCGCGGCGATCTTCTGCTACCTGCTGTATTCACAGCTCGACTGGTCGGGCATCCATACCTGCGTCGTCACCTGCTACATCGTGTCGCTCGGCTCGACGGCCGAAACGGTCGAGAAGCTCACGCTGCGGATCTTCGGCTGCATCGTCGGCGCGCTGCTCGGCACGGCGGCACTCGTCTTCGTCGTGCCGTCGCTATCGTCGGTCGGCCACCTGATGGCGCTGGTGTTCGCCGGCGGGTGGCTCGCCGCGTGGGTCGCGTTCGGCTCGCCGCGCATCGCGTATGCCGGCTTCCAGATCGCGTTCGCGTTTTTCCTGTGCGTGATCCAGGGCGCCGGCCCCGGCTTCGACCTGACGATCGCGCGCGATCGCACGATCGGCATCCTGCTCGGCAACGTCGTCGTGTATCTCGTGTTCACGCGCATCTGGCCTGTCAGCATCGGCAAGCAGATCGACGCCGGGCTCACCGCGCTGATCGAACAGTGGCGGCGCCTCGTGCAGGTCGCGCAGCCGGCCGAGCGGCGCGCGCTCGCGGCCGAGGCGTTCGCCCGCCACGGCGCGATCACGCAGGAGCTCGGGCTGGTCCACTACGAACCGTCGTGGGTACGGCCGGCCGCGTCGTGGCTCGCCACGCGACGCCGCGCGCTCGCGGAGCTCGGTGCGCTCGAAGGGCCGCTGTTCCTGCTCGCCGAACGCAAGCCCGGCGACGCGGCGATCGGCGCGCAGCTCGCCCGCGTGACCGAACCGCGCGACGACGCCGCCGCGCCCGATCAAGAACCCTCCACGCCGCCGGCCATGCCTCCGCGCGCAGCCCCCACCGACCCCGCACGCGACGCGCTGCTGAACCTGATCGACGCGCGGCTCGCGCACATCGCCGATGCCGCCCGTCAAGCCACACCGAAGGAGTCTGCCCCCCATGCGCCTACCTGAACCGCCGGCCGCCTCGATCGCCGCCGCCGCCCTCGCGACCGCCGTCGCGCTGGCCGGCTGCGCGACGTCGTCGATCGATCTGGCGCCGGAGGCGTCCGACCGCCCGTGGCAGCCGCAAACGTCGGCCGCAGGCGACATCGTGCCGGGCCCGCCGCGCACGTCCGCGCCAGGTTCGCACGACTACACGCTGCCCGCGTCGCCGGCGCTCGCGTCGGTCTCGCCGCCGGCCGCGCTCGATGCCGCGCACGCGTACACGCTGCCCGAGCTGATCGATCTCGCCGAATCGGCGAACCCGTTGACCCGTATCGCATGGAACGACGCGCGCAACGCCGCGCTCGCGGTCGGCCTGGCCAAGACCGCCTACCTGCCGAAGCTGTCCGCGACGGCCATGGGCGGCTACCAGGCAAACCACGGGTCGACGTCGTCGTTCCTCGGCGACTCGTCGAGCAACTCCACCGTGCACGGCACCATCTCGGCGCTGTCGCTGCAATGGCTGCTGTTCGATTTCGGCGGCCGCGCGGCACGCGTCGAAGCGGCCGAACAGGCGTCGATCGCGTCGAACGTCGCGTTCACGGCCGTTCACCAGCAGGTGATCCACGACGTGACCGTCGCGTACTACCGCTACGAAGCCGCACGCTCGCGCGCGCTCAGCGCCCAGCAGGGCCTCGCGAACGCGGACGCGATCCTCGCGGCCTCCCGCGCGCGGCTCAAGCACGGCGTCGGCACGGTCGTCGAACTCGCACAGGCGACGCAGAACCGCGCACAGGCCAACCTCGCGCTCGTGCAGGCCAACGGCACGGAGAGCGACGGCTACCTCGCCCTCGTCTCCGCGCTCGGCATCTCGCCGCTGTCGAAGCCAACCGTCGCCGCGCTGCCGAAGCGGCCGCTGCCGCCCTCGCTCGGCTCGTCGGTCGACGCGATCGTGTCGGATGCGATCGCGCGCCGCCCCGACCTGCAGGGCGCGTTCGCGCTCGAAAAGGCCAATCGCGCGAAGATCAAGGCCGCGGAAGCCGCGTTCATGCCGAAGATCTTCCTGTCCGCGTCGACGTCGTACGCGAGCGGCGGCACGTCCATCTCCGCGCTGCCCGCGATCGGCGACCAGGCGCCGACCGTCAACCTGAACGGCAGCCGCTACGGCGGCGGCGTGTTCCTCGGCGTGACGATTCCGCTGTACGACGGCGGGCTGCGCTCGGCGGTGCTGATGCAGGCGCGCAACGACGCGGAAAGCGCCTCCGCGCGCCTCACGCGGACCAAGGAGGAAGCGGTCCGCCAGGTGGTCGCCGCGCAGAATGCGGTACAGACGAGCCTGGCGTCGCACAACGCCGCGAAGGCGCTCGTCGACGCCGCGCAGACGAGTTACGACGCGGCGCTGACCGCGTACCGGAACGGCGTCGGTTCGGTCACCGATGCGACGATTGCGCAAAGCCAGTTGCTCGCCGCCCGCAACGCGGAGGTCGACAGCTATGCCGGTGCACTGTCGGCCGCCGCCGCGCTCGCGCTTGCGACGGGAACGATCGGCTCGGCGCAGTAGCGCGGCCGCCGCGAGGCGGTTGACGCCTGCGCTCGCCGCCCACTAGAATGCCGCCCATTCTTCCTTCAGGAACCATCGTGGACAGTTGCAGCACTCCGTTGCGTGCGCCGCTTGCCGCCTGAACGCCTGTCCGACGCAGTTCTCCTGCCCGGCTCGCGTTCCGCGAGCCGCACGCCTCCCGTTTCACACTGAATGACGCATTCGCGCGGTACAGTACCGCGCGATGACGGCTATCTTCGTGCCGCCTTCGGCCTTGCGCCGCAGCGACGCGAAACGGCACGCGCTTCTTGCACGGCAGGACAACCATGACTTTCGATTTCGCACTTCGTCTTTTCACCGCGTTCGCCTGCGGCGTCGCCATCGGCCTCGAGCGCCAGATGCGCCAGCGCACGGCCGGCCTGCGCACGATCACGCTCGTCGCGAGCGGCGCGTGCCTGTTCGTCACGCTCGGCGTGCTGACCGGCAACGGCGTCGCGGGCGTCACGCAGATCGCCGCCTACGTCGTGTCGGGCGTCGGCTTCCTCGGCGGCGGCGTGATCATGCGCGACAAGGGCTCGATCCAGGGCATCAACACCGCCGCGACGCTGTGGTGCTCGGCGGCCGTCGGCGTGCTGTCCGGCTCCGGTCATTACGTGCCGGCGCTCGCCGGCACCGGCGTCGTGCTGGTCACCAATACGCTGTTGCGCAGCGTCAGCCAGGCGATCAACGCGACGCCGGTATCGAACGCCGATCTCGTGCGCGAATACCAGATCACCGTGATCTGCCTGGCCTCCGATGAAGTGCACATCCGCACGCTGCTGTCGAACTCGATGTATGCGAAGCCGCTGTCGTTCCAGAGCCTCACGAGCGAGGACGTGCCCGACCAGCCGGACCGGCTGAAGGTGACTGCGACACTGAAGCTGCATCCGAAGGATCAGCAGAAGCTCGAGCAGATCGCGAGCCGGATGAGCATGGAGAAGAGCATTTCCAGCGTGAGCTGGACCGCGAAGGAAGCGGAGCCGATGATGGAGTGAGCGGCCCGGCGGCAGCTGCATATTGCGCTGCCGCCTTCACGCCCTGTCAGGGCGTCTCGATCAGCCCGGCCGAGATGGCCTTGACGACCGCCTGGACCTTGTTCGTCGCGCCCAGCTTCTCGAGGATGTTGTTGACGTGGAAGTTGACCGTCCGCTCCGAGATGCTGAGGATCTGGCCGATTTCGCACGCGGTCTTGCCCTCGGCCGTCCAGCACAGCACCTCGCGCTCGCGCGCGGTCAGCGTGACGGCCGCCGCAGGCGCCAGCTTCGGCACCATGAAGCGGCTCATCAGCGAATGCGACAGGTTCGCGAGCCAGTTGGTCTGCAACGTCAGCATGTTGATCTCGGCCGGCGTCAGCCGGTCGGCATGGCGGGCGATGCTCAGCAGGCCGAACGCACCGCGGGGAGCCCAGCTCGACTGCGCGACACCCACCGACAACCCGAAATCACGTGCGTCCTGCCACAGCGGACATGGTTCGATCCGGTCGACATCCGGCCAGACGATCATGTTGGTGCTGAGCGCGCCGTCGCGAACCGTCGAGTCGATCTCGATGTAGTTCTGCGCCTGGTAGTGCGCCATCCAGCCGTCCGGATAGGTATCGAAGATCGCGACCGCGGGCTTCGAAACGGGCAGCGGGACGCGAATGCCGTAACAGCAGTATTCGAACCCCAGCCGCTTGGAATAGGCGGCGATCCGCTGGAAGAGCTGCTGCTCGTCTTCCGCGGCGCTGAATTGTTGATAGGCATCCTGCCAGCGCAGTTCCATTCATTCTCCGACAACGTCACGCTGTCATACTTGTCAGGTTCCAGACCCGTTCGAGGCTGATACATTCCGCGCATGACTTCACCTTTGCTGCACTCGGTCCCCGGCCCGTCCCCGGACGGCTACGTACGCCTGTCAGAAAGCGCACTGGCCGTGCTTGCGCTCGACCATGTCGCAAGCGGCCTCGACGCATCGCTGCTCGAGGAATTGCGCGACAGCACCATCGACGCACGCCTCGCCGGCTACACCGAATGGCATCGCCCGGCCAGTGCCGGCGTCGCTTACGTGACGATCGGCTGGGACTGGTACCTCGAACGCGCGACGGGCGCGTTCGTGATCGCAGGCGGCGACGTCCGCAGCAACGTGATGGTCACCGACGCCACGGGCGCCGACATCGGCATGGTCCGCACGGCCGCCGCGCTCGCCGCACGGCTCGCATGCATCGACTGGCCCGCCGCGGTCGCGTCGGCCCTGCTCGGGCACAACGACGCCTATCATGCCGGTCCGACGCTCCAGTGACAACTGGCTGCGCCTCTATTCCTCTGACAATTTCCGCCATGCTGGCGCTCTTTATAAGCAAAAGCGCCACGGTTTTCAATCCCGTTGATCAAGAAACCGTTACCACGTCCTAAACAGCGTCTTTCCGACGCGATCCTGTAAGAGTTACCAGTTACAGCCCCCTCGTGCTGCGCGATGTAATGCATGCATACAAAAGCACAGATCCGAGGACACCATGCGGACCTTCGTTCACGAGGAAGGGCGGTTGCCACACGAACTTGCGGCGGATCTAGGGCGCTACCGGCGCCGTGTGTTCGTCGAGCAGCTCGGCTGGGCACTCCCGTCGGCGAACGAAAGCTTCGAGCGCGACCAGTTCGATCGCGACGATACCGTGTACGTGTTCGCGCGGAACGCCGGCGGCGACATGTGCGGATGTGCGCGCCTGCTGCCGACGACGCGCCCGTATCTGCTGAAGTCGCTGTTCGCCGACCTGATCGCCGAAGACATGCCGCTGCCGCAATCGGCCGCCGTCTGGGAGTTGTCCCGGTTTGCGGCAACCGACGACGAAGGCGGGCCGGGCAATGCCGAATGGGCCGTGCGCCCGATGCTCGCAGCCGTCGTCGAATGCGCGGCGCAGCTTGGCGCGCGGCAGTTGATCGGCGTGACGTTCGCGAGCATGGAACGGCTGTTCCGCCGGATCGGCATACACGCGCACCGCGCAGGCCCGCCGAAGCAGGTTGACGGACGTCTGGTGGTCGCGTGTTGGATCGACATCGATCCGCAAACGTTTGCCGCACTACGAATCGAGCCGGGGCAGGCCGCCCGGCAAGCCATCGCCGCCTGAACCGGAACGCGCGTTTCTGTCCGGGCGGTATCGTAACGAAGGAGAATCAACGTGGACCAGTCTCAGGTCTTTCGCGCGATGATGCCCGGGTTGACGAGCGCCAACGGCGCCCGCATCGCGGTCGCCTACCCGTCGTTTCCCCGGCCGCTGCCGCTCGTGCGGCTCGACCGCCGCGGGCTCGTGTTCCGTGCTGCCCGCGCCGCGCCGCTCGTCTGCGGGTTGCCGCGCGCGGCGACGCTGCTGGTCGCGGACGAGCCGCTCTGCTCGCTGCGCCTCGTGATCCGCGACATCGCGCCGGCCGGCGAAGGCCGGCATGACCTGACGATGCAGCCATCCGGCGCCGCCGGCGACGAATTGCTGTGGCACGCGTTGCGTGATCGCGAGCCCTACCGCCAGATTCAGCAGCCGCTTGCGCCTGTCGACGCGTCCATCGCCACTGACGGCGACCCGCACGCGTCGGCCGGCGAAGCCGCGCCGCGCCCGTCGCGCAGCGCGGCCTTCCGGCTGCCGTGCCACAGCGACGCGCTGTTCTTTGCCGACTGGCTCGAATATCACTTCGACGAACTCCGTGCGCTGTCGCAACAGCATGGGCCGCAACTGCAGCTCAACCAGCTCGAGCGGCAGGTGGCCGACGACGAGGTCGGCGTGCGCTTCGTCTACGACATCGATGGCCATGCGACGCGGCATGCGCTGACCGACTGCGCGCGCGAGGCCTGCGCATGGATCGAGACGGAGATGCGCGACAAGTACGCGTTACCGGTCGCGCAGGAGCGTTTCAGCGCGTTTGCGGCGCACGCCCGGGCAGGCGGCATGTAAGTGCGGTGCAACAAGAAGTTGTATCGATACAACTAGGGCTTGCCATGCCTCGGGTTTTCCCTTAAATTTACGTCTGTCTCCTCCATGTCTCCAAACATGGATTCAGCCCGCTCAATGTAGCGGGCTTTTTCTTGCCTGCGCGAATTACGGGGACAGATCTCCTTCCGCCCCACCTAACCTGCCGGGCGCACACCAGACGGCCACGGCCAGTAGTGGTGCACCGCAAATATCAGCGCCACCACCCCGATCACGACCAGCAGCAGGTAGAACCAGCCCTTTTTGGTCGTTGGCAGATCCACCAGCGCACTCACGTCGCCCGTCAGGGCCGCCAGCGCGACCATGCCGAGTCCGACCAGCACCATCGTTCCCTTGGCCACCCATCCAAAGGCAACCTCCAACGCGCCCGCCCATCGCGACTGGCGATAAGGGCCGGTAACCGGCCGACGGAGATCGGGCTTACTCATTTACGCGCACTCGCCCGGGATCGGCACGTCGGCTCATCGATCGACAGACTGACCCGAAAACAGGACGTCGAAGGTTGTCCTGACAAGCACCGGCTGCAAAGGGGTGCGCGCATTTGATCGGAAGCGTCATGTTTTTTCTTTCACGAGACGAGGTTCGGCGGTTCGATTCGTTTGGCCGCAAGGAGCTCATATCGTTCGATACGATGGGCCTGCGCCGAAGCGCGCTCCGTTCGTCACACGCAATCCGGATGGGCCGGCTTATCATTGACCGGCCCGCCACTCGCCCCCGAGGCCATCTTGCACGCCCATCTGCGCATTGCCCGCCCGGTCAGCAACCTCGCCCGCACCGAGCGCATGTATCGCGACGCCCTCGAGTTGTCCGTTCTCGCGCGCTTTGAAGATCACGACGGGTTTTCCGGCGTGATGCTCGGGCGCGACGGCCTCGACTATCACTTCGAATTCACGCATTGCCCCGACCATCCGATCGCGCCGTCACCGACGCCCGAAGACCTGATCGTGTTCTACCTGCCCGATCGGCCGGAATGGGAGGCGGCATGCGCGCGCGACGGAACATGGCTTCATGCCGGTGACGTCGTTCAATCCGTACTGGGAAATATCCGGCCAGACCTTCGAGGATGCCGACGGCTACCGGATCGTGCTGCAGAACGGCACATGGCGCTGACAGGCGAACACGCGTGAACCGTTACGCGCCGGCCAGGCCGGCGGCGCGAGCGGCATACACGACGTGCCGACGCAGCGCGTGCCCGTCCGGCAACGCAGGATGGTCGAAATCACGCGCGGGCCGATGCTGCATGCCGAGCCGCTGCATCACGTGCCGTGATCGCAGGTTGGTGTTGGCCGTCCACGCGAAGATCTCGCCGAGCCCGATCCGGTCGAACCCGTCGGCCAATGCGGCGGCTGCCGCTTCGACAACGTAGCCATGCCCCCAGGCGTGACGCGCCTGCCGCCACATGATCTCGACGCACGGCGCCATCGGATGCGATGCACGCGCTTCGTGCGACAGGCCGCACACCCCGATCAGCATCGCGTCGGCACGGCGCTCGATGGCCCACGGGCCGAAACCGTATGCCTCGAAATGCGCGTCGAAGCGCGCGATGACGTCGCTCGCCTCGTCAACGGACATCGGGCCGCGCGCGAGCCATGCGGTCACGTCTGGATCCTCATGCATCGCCGACAGCGCGCCCGCATCCGTCGGCCGCCAGCGACGCAGCGTCAAGCGCTCGGTTTCGATCTTCGACGGTGTGGACATAGGGGCGATGGATCGTTCAGGCGGCATAACGCGAGCGCCGTCACAAACCTGAAAGCGGAACGGATGGGAGAAATGAAAATCGTCGCCTTTGCCGGCGACGATCCAGGGAACAGATGACGAGAAACGGGCGCCGGTGCGCCCGCGGCGGTTACTCGTTTTCTTCGAAGTAATGCCCAAACTTCGTCTGCTTCGTGCGGATATAACGCTCGTTTTCCTCGCGCACGGGCACCGCAAGCGCCACGCGTTCGCAAACCGGAATACCGTGCTTCGCGAGCGTATCGAACTTCGCCGGGTTGTTGCTCATCAGCCGCACCGACGTCACGCCGAGGATCCGGAGAATCGCGGCGGCCGAGTCGTATTCGCGGGCGTCGTCAGGCAGGCCGAGGTCGAGGTTCGCCTCGACGGTGTCGCGCCCCTGCTCCTGCAGCGCGTAAGCGCGGATCTTGTTGCTCAGGCCGATCCCGCGCCCTTCGTGGCCGCGCAGATACAGCAGCACGCCGCGGTCTTCCGCCGCGATGTAACGCAATGCGAGATCGAGCTGCTCGCCGCAGTCGCAGCGGTACGAGCCGAATACATCGCCGGTCAGGCACTCGGAATGAAGGCGCGTCAGCACGGACTGCTCGCCGGCGACGTCGCCCATCACGAGCGCGAGATGTTCGGCATCGCTGCCCGATACGCGGAAAGCGTACGACGTGAACGTACCGTAACGCGTGGGCAGCGACGCGGTAGCGACGAGCGTCACGCACTCGTCGGCCTGGCCATTGCCCGGCGTGGGCGATTGGGGACGCGAAGACATCATGAATTCAATCGAAACGTTCAGGAATGTAGGAGTTGTGTGGATAGTGCGTGACCGGAGTTTACCGCTAATCTGGAATCGTCACGCGACTGCCGCCACCTGCGCGGCTATACTGGGCTCATCGGGTGACAAGCATCACACCCTGCCTGCCCAGCATCGACCTGCACACGGAGAAAGCGAATGAGTACGACTGTCGCGCAACTTCTCAAGGCCAAGCCGGATTCGGGCCGCACCATCTACACCGTCACGAAGAGCGACCTCGTCTACGACGCCATCAAGCTGATGGCCGAAAAAGGCATCGGCGCGCTACTGGTCGTGGACGGCGACGACATCGCGGGCATCGTCACCGAGCGCGACTACGCGCGCAAGGTGGTCCTGCAGGACCGCTCGTCGAAAGCCACCCGCGTCGAGGAAATCATGACGGCGAAGGTACGCTACGTCGAACCGTCGCAATCCACCGACGAGTGCATGGCGCTGATGACCGAGCACCGGATGCGCCACCTGCCCGTCCTCGACGGCGGCAAGCTGGTCGGCCTCATCTCGATCGGCGACCTCGTCAAGAGCGTGATTGCCGATCAGCAGTTCACGATCAGCCAGCTCGAACACTATATCCACGGCACGCCCGCGGTCACGTCCGCCTGACCCGCCCAGCAAAAAAGGCCCAAACGCGCGAGCGTCTGGGCGGAAAGCCGCCGGAATGCGGCGACGGAGGTTCTGCTCCTGCGGGCGAATGACGCGCACAACGGGTGCGCGCCTCGTCGATTAAGCGGTGCGCTCGGGCAGACCCGGGGACGTTCAGTTGCCGAAATAGACCGAGTTCACGGGATTCGGTGCTTCGCGCGTCATGCGACGGCCGGCTTGGCCCGCACTGGTCGCCACGGCACCGTAGCCGCTCGTATCGGCTTGCGCGAGCATCGGCTGGTTCGGTTGAATGCGTTGTTCCGCGGCCTGAATGTTGTCCGGATACTGCGAATCGCTCGCCAGCGGCTTGTAGCCGTTCTGTTCGAGTTGCACGAGCTCGGCCTTGACCTGATCGCGCGTCAGCCCCTGCTCGGACTGTGCAAACGATGCGATCGGGGTGGCAAGGACGGATGCGGCGATAGCTGCGTAGATGACCGACTTCATGATTTACCTCCGGTATATGTTCTGTTTTGGCGTCGCCTCGGCAAGGACTGTCTGAAGCGATTGAATCCAGTGTAGTTCTCGCCAACCCAAGGGGAAACCCTTAGTTTGAACATACAGCGTTGCGATTTTGACAAAAATCGCGGGCACATAACGGACGATATCGCAGCAACTTGCTTCACTCGCACAACAATCGCTGACAAAATGCCGACAGCCGAATCACATATCCCGAAGGTTGTGTTGTAGAATCGTAAGGTTATATTCGTCAGTCGATCTTCCATCCACCATGTACGCGCTCACGCCCCTTTCGGTTTCGCCGTCCGGCCCGGCCGGCGTGCGCGCGCGCGCCGGTTATCCGGCGCATCCCCTCGCTCGACGCACGGCCCAGGCGCCGCTCGCCCCTGCCCGGCGCCTGATCTGACGGCTCGGTCTCCTCCCGGAGCCAGGTCAGACAGGCTCCGGGCGATCCCCATAGGCACGCCACGCCTGCCCTTGCCGATCATTTGGAGAACTGCCATGAAACAACGCCTTTACCAGTTGACCGAACTCGACGTTGCTCGCCTCGAGAAGCACGCCGAACACAACCCGCGCTTTCAGACGATGCTCGATACGCTTCTTGAGCGCGCCGACATCGTCCAGCCCGACGCCATCAAGGCGAACGTCGTCACGATGAACTCGCAGATCACGCTGCTCGACGAGGCGACCCAGGAACAGGCCACCTGGACGATTGTTTACCCGGACGCCGCCAATCTCGAGCTCGGCCGCCTGAACGTCTTCTCACCCGTCGGCATGGCATTGCTGGGCACCCAGCGCGGCCAGATGGTCAAGGTGACGCAGCCGAGCGGCGCCGAAAAGCAGATGAAGGTCGCCGCGATCGTGTTCCAGCCGGAAGCCAACGGCGAATACACGCGCTGAGCACCCTGCCGTCGGCACTGCGCCGTAGTGGCGCGCAACGAAAAAAGCGAGGCACAGGCCTCGCTTTTTTGCATCCGGACGACGCGAATCGTCGACATCACATTCCGCAGACGAAAAAAAAGGCGCCCGAAGGCGCCTTTTTCGATGCTGCGTAGCGGGTTACCCCGCCGTCACGCTTAGAAGCGGTGACGCAGACCAACCGTTGCTGCGGTTTGGTTGATCGACGAGCTCGGCAGGTTGTCGCTGAAGTTGCTGCCGTTGTAGATCGACGCGCCGATGCCGTTCTTCGCTGCACGCTGGTACACAGCTTGTGCGTAGACGTCCGTGCGCTTCGACAGAGCGTAGTCAGCTTGCAGGCCGAACTGGTTCCAGTGCGTGCTGCCGTTGTTGATCTTCGCGTTCGTGTACGTGTAAGCAGCGCCCAGGCCGAGAGCCGGCGTCAGGTTGTACTTTGCGTTGACTTCGTAGTTGTCGGTGCGCAGCGTGCCCAGACCAACTGCGTTGTTGTCGAGGCGAGCTTGCGTCCATGCAGCGCCGACTTGTGCCGGGCCGAATGCGTAGCCAGCAGCAGCACCGTACGTGCGGACGCGGCCTTGGCTAGCGATGCCACCGATTGCCGACGACGTTGCGCCGTTTGCGTTCGTACCGTCACCCAGGTTCGCTTGCGAGTATGCACCCGCCAGCTTCAGGCCTTGGAACTGGTATGCAACGCCTGCGCTGTATGCACGGTTGTTACCGAAGTTCGTGTTGTTCGAGAACGAGTACGTGCCGCCGAATTGCAGGCCAGCGTAGTTCGCGCTCGTGAACTTGATCGTGTTGTTCTGAGCGACATCACCGTTCGTGCTCAGACGGTCGAGGTTCAGCGGGTGCGCGAAGTACGTGCCGCCCCACGAGCCCGTTGCCGTCAGCGGCGCCAGGTAGTCTTGCGTTGCGTCATACTGCTTACCCAGCGTGACCGTGCCGTACTGGCTCGACAGGCCGACGAAAGCTTGGCGGTTGAACATGCCGTTGCTGTTCGCGAACTTGCCGTTACCGATGTTGAAGCCGCTTTCCAACGTGAAGATTGCCTTCAGGCCGCCACCCAGGTCTTCCGAGCCACGCAGGCCGAAACGGCTCTGGTCAATGCCCGAACCCATCGCCCAACGCGACTTGCCAGCTTGGCCGAGTGCCGGCTGGACGTTGCTCGTGTAGGTGATGCCTGCGTCCAGCACGCCGTACAGCGTGACGCTGCTTTGTGCGTGAGCGACGGTAGCAAACGATGCTGCAGCTGCTGCAACGATCAGAGTCTTGTTCATTCGTGGAGCTCCCTTCTAAAAAGAGGCAGGTCTCGCGACCTTGTTCATAAACGGTCTGCAACCGCCCGGGAGCGCCATCGATCCTGCTGGCCGCGCCCGGATAGTTGCCCGTTTGGGAACCGTGAGTTTAGGGGTGTACCCTAGGGGAGCGATCCGCAAATAAAGAAATAAGCTTTTCCAGAACTAGAAATAATGAAAGTGGGGACGAGTTATAAGTATTTGTTTTGACGTTTGTTTTTGACTTCTTGACGGGGGCTTTTTGGAGCCTTTCATCGCACCATTCTTACATGTCATCGTCTTGACGGTTGCATAGAAACAACAAACGGATTCGGCGCGACACCCCGAAATCGGCAAATTTTACCCAACTTGATCTCGAATTTCTGGCCTCGGACACCTAAAACGCGTCCGTCGGCCAGTAAACAGGGCTCGACAGTCGTTCAGCGGGTCACACCCCCGGCAGCCATCCATATAGAAAGGCCAGCACCCACCTGCCGTGACACACGGTAACAGCGTTAACCGCTCGCGTAACCCGGCCGGCCGACTGGCAGGCTAATGTAAGGCAGCCTCGAATACAGAACAGGACACGCCATGAATCGACGCTCGTTGTTACGCGCCATCGGATTGACCGCCGCCTTCGTCGGCACCGGCGGCTGGCTCCGCACCGCCTCGGCCCAGCCCGCGCCGCCCGTGTACCGGCCGTCCGGCCCGAATCGCGTGCCCGGCGGCCCGCCCTATCCGGACCGCCCGGGCTTCGCACCGCCGGCCGCCCGGCACGACCGCCGTCCGCCGCCGCCACGGCCGCATGGCTATATATGGACCGACGGCTACTGGCGCTGGCAGCGTGGCCGCTATATATGGGTGCCGGGGCGCTGGGTCGCACGGCGCCCCGGGCGTCGGTGGGTGCCCGGCTACTGGCGACGCCAGGGACAGGTGTGGATCTACGTCGACGGTACGTGGCGATAGGCAGCCACCGGGCGCCTGACCAGTAGCAGGCTCGGGGCGGGCGGCGCGAGCGAACCCGTGCCGCTCCGCCCCGACATCAACATCATGATGCCCGGCAGGCGCCCCAACGAATCCTGCCCCCGGCCCGATGCCGGCGCGCTAACCGGGGGAATGCTTCCGGTCACGCAACCTCGCCCATCGACGTGCTCGCCGGTCTACGGCGCACCATCCCGCCTCGACCGGACCCTGCCGCACCCTTCGTACGCGATGCGGGGAAAGGCCACTGTCTCGATCGCCCCGGACCTGCCCTTGTAAGCGGAGCACCGCCAGCGCATTGCCGCATTCGGGCCGAATGGAACACACCGCTGCATCAGCGCCCTCGCTCAACTCGACGAAATCATTCGGATAACGAACTCATGCAATGGCGATGCACCGGCAACCACGCTACGCCTCGTCGCATCGCACCCGAACGCAGCACAACGCCCAGCGACAAGGCGGCGCAAGCGCCCCGCTCAGCGCCCGCCGCCTTCCATTTCCCGCGCACGACGTCGCGCAACGCAGATCGCGCGATGATGTTCGTCGGCCCACCGGATCATCGCCTGCATCGGCGTCAGGAACGAACGCCCGAGGTCGGTCAGCGCATATTCGACACGCGGCGGCACTTCTGCGTACAGCGTGCGACTGACGAAGCCGTCCTGCTCGAGCCGCTTGAGCGTGCGCGACAGCATCTGGTTCGACACATCGCCGATCGCACGGCCGAGTTCGTTGAAACGCATCGTCCCGCCGGACAACGCTTCGAGCACGAGCAGGCTCCACTGGTCGCCGATGCGGTCGAGCACATCGCGAATCGGGCATGGCTGATCGAGTTCGACGGATTCGTCGGCGGGCGAAAACGGCATGACTGGATTCTCTTTAACGGACAACGCATGGTCAGCGCGGTGTGACCTGTTCACACCGCGCTGACTTCTTGTGACGGGTTCGCGGCAACTGTACCATTCGATCGGCCCGACAGCCGCGCGGATTCGCCAGTTCAACGAAGCATGACGACGGCGCGCGGCCGTTACCGGCCCGTGTCGTCACGATACGGGCCGGGCGGAAAACCCAAGGCGCGTGTATCCGCAACCCTGCACCGCCGCCCGCCGATCGCCGCGGCAGGCTCGACCCGCCGTCGCCCATCGCACACCCACCCACGCTTCGTCAGACAAGGAACCCGCTACATGTCATCGCTCCGCTCCCCCGTTCGCGCCGTTGCCGCGCTCGTCCTGCTGGCCGCATCGACGGCCGCGCTGGCCGCCGGCCCGGCCACGCGCGACCTGGCCGCCGAGGAAACCAACCGCCAGCTCGTGCTGACGTTCTACGACCGCTTCTTCAACAAGCACGAAGCCGTCGAAGCCGCCGCCGTCGTCGCGGACGACTACAAGCAGCACAACCCGCACGTGCCGGACGGCAAGAAGCCGTTCGTGTCGTACTTCGTCGGCGCGTTCCAGAAGAACCCGGCATCGCGCGCGCGCATCGTGCGCAGCGCAACCGACGGCGACCTCGTCTACCTGCACGTGCATGCGACCGAGCGTCCGGGCGACCGCGGCGAAGCGGTCGTCGACATCTTCCGCGTGAAAGACGGCAAGATCGTCGAGCACTGGGACGTGATCCAGTCGGTACCCGAGAAGTCCGCGAACGCGAACACGATGTTCTGACGCGCGGGGCCGGCACGTGGTGCGCCACGATGCGCACTACCCGTCCAAGGGAGATCGGCCGCCCGCCGGGCAAGCGCGAATGCCCCGCGGCGGCGAACTCCCCTACAATCGAGCTTCGCCGACGCGCCGGCCCCCGTTCCGCATGACCGCACCGCCAGCCGCCGCGCCGCCGGCGCGCCGTCGCAAGCGAAGCACGGCCGGCACGGGCGGCCGTTCGCGAAGACGGTGTCAACGATGAGCCCCGCCCATATTTCCCTCAGCAATGCCGGCGACCTGGTCGCCAGCCTCGGCAGTCCGCAGTTTCCCGCCCGGCTCTGGGCGTGGCTGCGCGAAACCGTCGACCCGCAGTCCCACTACAGCGTCGCGACGCGCTACCGCCGCGATGCGCCGTCGCAGTCGGTCGACAGTGTCGACGTGCTGTTCTTCGCGGGCGGCGACGATCCCGACGGCACTCGCCACGCGCTCGATCTGTATACCCAGGGCGACTGGCGCACCGACACGCTGCTCCCGCATATCGAGCGCGCCACCGATTCGCAGCTCGTGTTCTCGTGCAACGAGGACATCGATACGGCAACCGAATACGGCCGCCATTTCGCGCTCGGCGAACTCGGCGAAGACTGCACGCTGCTCGGCAGCGAGCGCGACTATGTCTATGCGTTCTCGTTGTTCCGCCGGCGCGGCCAGCCGTCCTATACGCTGGCCGAACTGGCGCTGCTGCGGCAGCTCGGCGATTTCGTGCTGCCGCTCCTGATCCAGCATGCACGGCTCGCCCGCCTGACGCCGCGTTCGGACGACGGCGCGTTGCTGCAGCGGTTCGAACAGCGCCTGGCGGCCAGCGGCGCGGCGCTGTCGCAGCGCGAACGGCTCGTATGCCGCGCGGTGTTGCAAGGCCAGCCTGTCCCGCAGATCGCCGACACCCTCGCACTCAAGCCCAGCAGCGTGCGCACCTATCTCGGGCGCGCGCTCGCGAAGCTCGGCGTGGCGAACCGGGCCGGGCTGTTCGCGTGGTGCGTGACCGAAGAAGAACCACCGGGGGACCGCGGTCAATAGCTGACACCTCCGCATCGCTGCACGCCCACTCGCCCCCGCCTTCTTTGTCGCGTCTTGTCCTCAAAACGATGACAGACAGCCGGCCGCCCCGCTCCTAGTATCTGACTCACCCGACGACCGGAACGCGTCGGATATCACGGAGACACGGCATGCCGAATACCGGATGGACGCCGGCCCGCACGGCCGCGCGCGCGTCGCCCATCGATTCGCCGATCCAGACCTGGCGGCGCGATCGGCGTGACGCTCCGGCGGCGGCCGGCCTTCACCACGGCGCATCGCCGCGCCTGCCACGCAACACCGGCACCTAGCCGCCCCGCATCTCATTCCAACCCGACCGGGTTCACGCGACCGGACGAGCCACACGGCCCGCCCGCAGGACACGTGCGCCCGTCGAACCTTCCCTCATCCGGAGGAGACACATGCAACACGCCGATACCGTCTATCTGAACGGCCTGCTTTACACGGGCGACGCGCAGCGCCGCTTCGCGCAGGCGTTGGCCACCCAGGGCGGCAAGATCATCGCCGTCGGCCGCGACGACGACATCCGCCCGCTGGCCGGCCCCGCGACGCGCATCGTCGACCTGGCCGGCAGGCTGATGCTGCCGGGCCTCATCGACGGCCACGTGCACCCGCTCGAAGGCCACCAGATCCTCGGTGACTTCGACCTGTCCGGCATCAACGATCCCGACACGATCCTGCAGCGCATTCGCGCATGCGCCGATGCGACGCCGAACGAACCGTGGGTCTATCTCGGCGGCGCCAACCTGGCCGCATTCGGCGCGTATCCGACCCGCGAGCTGCTCGACCGGATCGTGCCCGACCGGCCACTGCTCGTGGTCGGCTTCGACGTGCACAGCGGCTGCCTCAACACGAAAGGGCTCGAAGCGGCCGGCATCCACGCTGACACGCCCGACCCGGCCGGCGGCGTGTACGAGCGCGATGCGTCCGGCGCGCCGAATGGCGTCGTGCACGAAGCGGCGTTCTACCGCGTGTGCCCGATCATTCCGCAACTGAGCCCGGCCGGCTACCCGAAGTCGCTCGCGAAAGCGCACGCGATGGCGCACGGTTACGGTCTCACCGGCTGGTTCGACGCGCGCGTCGAGGAGGCCGAACTCAAGGCTTACGCCGACGCGCAGCGCGCGGGCACGCTGAAGGTGTACATGAGCGCAGGCCTCTATGCGAACCCGCGCCGCGATCCGCGCGAGCAGATCGAGCGCTTCGCCAGATGGCGTCGCGAATACGAATGCGACAACCTGCGCCTGCATACGGTGAAGATCTTCGTCGACGGCGTGCCCGAATCGAAAACCGCCGCGCTGCTCGAGCCGTACGCCGGCACCGACGACTGCGGCCTCGCGCTGTGGAGCCAGGACGCGCTGAACGAGATCTGCCTGCTCGCGGATACGGCCGGCTTCGACTTGCACTTCCACACGCTCGCCGACCGCGCGGTGCGCATGACGCTCGACGCGCTCGAATACGTCCAGATCCGCAACGGCATGCGCGACCGGCGCGCGCAGCTCGCGCACCTGCAGCTCGTCGATCCGGCCGACATGAGCCGCTTCAACCGGCTCGGCGCGATCGCCAGCGTGCAGACGCTGTGGACGGCCGCGCGCGAGGAACAGCAGCAGCTCTATCGCGACCTGCTCGGCGCGGAACGCACCGCGCGCAATTATCCGTTCCGCAGCCTGCGCAATGCGGGTGCGATGCTCGCGGCCGGCTCCGACTGGTCGGTCAGCACGATGGACCCGATGCAGATCATCCAGACGGGCGTCACGCACCTGCTGATCGACCAGTCCGACAGCCCGCCGTGGAATCCGCACGAACGCCTCGACCTGCTCACGATGCTCGAGGCCTATACGGTGAACACCGCGTATGCGCTGCGCTTCGACGACTGTACAGGTTCGCTCGAAGCGGGCAAGGACGCGAGCTTCGCGATCCTCGACCGCAATCCGTTCGCACACCCGGTCGAGACGTTCGCGCAAACCCGTGTGATCGAGACGTGCTTCCGCGGCGAAGTCGTATACGCCGCGCCGGGCTGGGCGGGCTGAAGCACGCATCCGGCGGCGTGCCGTCAGGCGACGGCCAGCGCCAGCACCTGCTCGGTCGTCAGCACGTCGCCGAACGTGTCCGACAGCGCGGCCAGCGTCGCGCGGTGGAGGTCGCGGTGCGATACCGTGCCGCCATCCGCGAGATCGAGGTCGCGCGTCGCGCATGCGTCGTCGACGACGATCACCGCGTAGCCGAGCGGCACCGCATCGCGTGCCGCGCCGGCAACGCATGCATGCGTCATCAGTCCCGTGACGATCAGCGTGTCGACACCGGCCGCCTTCAGGCGCGCATCGATGTCCGTCGTCGGGAACACGCTCACCGACGTCTTCTTCACGACCGTGTGATGCGCCGCCGGCTGCAGGTCCGCGTGAAAGCGGAAGCCGTCGCTGCCGTCGGCGAAGATCGGGCCGTCGGCCGCATCGACGTGCTGGACGTGAAACACAGGCATGCCCTCGCGGTCGGCGAACGCGATCACGCGCTGCGCGTTGCCCAGCGCGCGCGGCCCCTCCGGAATCGGCAGGCGGCCGCTGAAGTATTCATTCTGGAAATCGATCACCAGCAGCGCGGTGCGGGCGGCGGCGATCGATGTCGGCGCGCTCGCGCCCGCCAGGGTACGGATGGTCGGATGTTGCATGGGTCACTCTCTCGGTTGGCATGTCGAAGGAGCGGCGCGCCGGGCCAGCCGGCGCCGCCGGACGCGGCCCGGATGTTCCCGGGACGCGAGGCGCCAGTGTCAGGCCGCGCGGCCACGCGCGACAGCGGTGCGCGGGACAACGTCCGACAGAATCGGGCCAACGTGCAAACCGCCTACGACAGCGCGGCTGTTCGCGCACCCGGCTGCGTACGGCCATACACAACCATCATCGCGAAGCTGAGCAGGAAGCCCGCGCCACCGATCAGCAGCAGGCCGATCTCGCCGAACACCGGCAGCAGGTTCGTGAGCGCGCCCGTCACGACCCACGCGACGGCCATCACCGAGCCCGCGACGCCGAGCGCCCAGCCTTGCCGGTCCTCGCTGACCGCGTCGGAGAACGCCGTATACATCGTCGTGTACGCGACCATGTCGAAGCAGCCGACGACCATCGCGAGCGCCCACAGCACGAGCTCGTGCGGGAACAGCGCGGACAGGACCTGGCCGACGCCCGCGACGAGCAGGCCGGTCTTCGCGATGTCGACCACGCGCCACACGCGCAGCATCCGCCGCACGACGAACAGCAGCCCGAACACGAAGCAGAGCCCGATCACGCCGCTGAACAGCCCGAGCCGCGCGCTCGTGTAGCCGAATCTCGCCTGCAGCAGCAGCATGATGGTCTGCAGGTAGAGCCCGTAGCCGACCTGCATCAGGAAGAACACCACCGACAGGAACGCGACGTTGCGCTGGCGCGCGGCCTCCCCGATGATCCGCAGCGGCAGCAGCGGATCGATGCGCGTGTCGCCGCGCGGTGCGGCAGAGTCGCGATACGACGCCCAGGTCCAGCACGCGCAGGCCACCGACAGCGCGGCGACCAGCACGAACGGCGTGCCGTAGTCGAACAGCGGCGAAATCGTGCGATCGGACGTCACGCCGCCGAGCACAGGGCCGACGATCACGCCCGCGCTGAACGCGAGCGACATGATGCTCATGTTGTACGCCTTGTTCTCCGGCGTGCTCAGGTCGGTGATCGCCGCCTGCGCGATGCCCTGGCAGCCGGCCAGCAGCCCGGTGAGCCCGCGGCCCGCCAGCAGCAGCCCGACGCTCGCGTGCCACGCGCCGGCCGCCATCATCCCGTAGCCGGCCGCGAGGCCGAGCACGCACAGCAGCAGGATCCTGCGGCGGCCGTAGCGATCGGACAGGTCGCCCATCAGCGACGAGCCGAAGAACATGCACAACGGGTAGATCCCGTAGCCGAGACCGAGGTAGAAATTGCGCGCATGCGCGCCGGCGTCGGCCGGCAGGATGCCCGCGTGCGGATCGCTGAAGATCGCGGACATCATCGGATAGACGAGCCCGAAGCCCATCGCGTCGATCGCGATGGCGAGCAGGCAGGGGCCGAGCAGCGTGTAGTCGAGTCGGGACATGGCGACCTTCCGGACAGAGTGGATGATCGCCCAAGCGTAACGATGGGGCGGCGGCCGCGGTAGGCCGCCGCCCGTGATGCTAAGCATCGGCAGGACCGCTACCCTGCCTGCCGCCTGCGCCGACGGCTCGCCGGCGCGGGCGGCAGGCCACGGCCGCTACTTGGCGCTCAACGGCTCGCCCTGAAACCGCCGGCGCGCGAGCACGCACGGCGCGCCGTCGTGCATGAACACGCTCGCAAGCAGCCCGAACGACGCCGCGAAGAGCACGTACCATGCGGGCGCGACAGACGACCCGCTCGCGTGCGTCAGCCACGTGACGATGAACGGCGCGAAGCCGCCGAACACCATCACCGCGACGTTGTACGCGAGCGCGATGCCCGTGGAGCGCGAACGCGTCGCGAACTGCTCGGCGAGCGTGGTCGGCGCGGGCCCGTAGCAGATGCCGATGATCGTGCAGATCACGAGCTGCATCACGAGCAGGCGCCCGATGCCCGGCGCGGCGGCCAGCCACGTGAACAGCGGATACGTGACCGTCAGCAGCGCCAGCGAACCGGCGATCAGCACGGGACGCCGGCCGATGCGGTCGGACACGAGCGCCGCGAACGGGATCGTCACCGTCAGCAGCGCAACCGCCGCCATCTGCACCTTGAAGACCTGGTCGAGCGGCAGCCCGAAGGTCTTGTGCACGAACGTCGGCATGTTGACGAGCATCACGTAGAACACGGCCGTGCCGGTGATCGTCTGCCCCATCGACACGAGCACGCCGCGCAGGTTGTCGCGCAGCACGCCCGACACGCTCGCCGGCGGCTCGACGGTCGACTTGCTCGCGGCGACGAACGCCTCGGTCTCCTCCATGTGCCGGCGGATCCACAGGCCGACCGGCCCGATCAGCAGCCCAAGCGCGAACGGCACGCGCCAGCCCCAGCTATGCAGCGCCGCGTCCGACAGCGATTGCGTGGCCCACGCGCCCATCGCGGCGCCCGAGAACACCGCGAGACACTGGCCGATCAGTTGCCACGATCCGTACAGCCCGCGCCGATTCTCCGGCGCGCTTTCCACGAGAAACGCGGTCGCGCTCGCGTATTCGCCGCCCGTCGCGAAACCCTGCAGCAACCGCGCGACGACGATCAGGATGGGCGCCGCCGGGCCGATCACGGCGTACGACGGCGCGAACGTGATCAGCGCGATCGACAGCGTCATCAGGAAGATGATGAGCTGCATCGCGGCCTTGCGGCCCTTGCGGTCCGCATAGAGCCCGAGCAGGATGCCGCCCACCGGGCGCATGAAGAAGCCGACGCCGAAGGTCGCGAGCGACATCAGCAGCGACGCGTACTGGCTCTCGGCGGGAAAGAATAGCCGCGCGATGATCCCTGAGAAGAAACCGTAAACGATGAAGTCGTACCACTCGAGGGTATTGCCGACGACAGCGGCAACCACCTGCCGATGCCGCGAGTTCCGACGTGAGTCGCGCATGCCTTTCTCTCCTGCAGTCTCATGGCGCCGCGCCCATGCGTGCCGTGTTGCGTGGCACGCATGGGCGAACCGGCTGTTCGTATCGCCGGCAGGAAAGGTGCTGGCGCGGGCACAGGCCCGCGCCATCGGAACCTCACGGCCTGCCCGTACGACCAGCGTGCAACGATCATAGGGACGCCGAAAACCCGCATCAATTAATACCCGCGGCAGATGATTAGCCGGAGATTAAATGTTGCCCCGCCGGGCGCCGCCCTGCGAAAACCCCGGAAATCCGCGCATTGTTGCAGCCCCGGTTCTGCGGCAGAATCGTCGGCCGCCCTTCCCGTCGCCCGCACCATGCGCAACCGCATCAACGAAGAGATCACGTTCCGCAAGCTCGAGGTGCTGCTCGCCTTCATGGAAGCGGGCAGCCTCGCGAAGGCCGCCGAGGCGCTGGGCGTCAGCACGGTCAGCGTGCACCGCGCGCTGCACACGCTCGAGGAAGGGATGCACTGCGCGCTGTTTCGCCACGAGGGGCGGAACCTCATTCCAACCGACGCCGCGCAGGTGCTCGCCGAAGTCGCGGGCGAAGTGCTCAAGACGATGACGGACGGAATCCGCTCGACGCGCGAGGCGGCCGGCTACGGCGCCGGCCAGTTGAAGATCGGTTCGCTCTACTCGCTAA
Source organism: Burkholderia sp. AU45274 (assembly GCF_030482505.1). NCBI lineage: Bacteria > Pseudomonadati > Pseudomonadota > Betaproteobacteria > Burkholderiales > Burkholderiaceae > Burkholderia > Burkholderia sp. AU45274. Next base: position 1,812,987 of record NZ_JAUJQE010000001.1, read on the forward strand.
CGATCCGCACCGTGCCCGAAGTCGTGATCGCGTTGAAGGAGCGCCGCCCCGAGCTGCAGGCCGAGCTCGTGCTCGGCTCGAACGCCGACCTGCTCGACAAGCTGCGGCAAGGCGCGATCGACGCGACGCTGATGGCGCTGCCCGCACCGGATGCCGAGATCGAATCGATCGCGCTGTTCGAGGACGAGATGTTCTTCGCCGCGCCGATCGACTCGCCGTACGCGCGGCACGATGCCATCGATCTGTGCTCGTGCGGCGACGCGCCGTTCGTGTCGCTCGGCGAAGGCTTCGCGACGCATCACGGCTTCACGGAAGCGTTTCGTTCGGCCGGCGTCACGCCGAACGTCGTGATGCGGGTGGGCGACATCTTCTCGCTGATCAACTTCGTGTCGGGCGGCGTCGGTTGCTCGCTGCTGCCCGGGCGCGTGCGCGACCTGTTCGCGCACAAGATCGCGCTCGTGCCGCTCGCCGGGCCGACGATCCGCCAGACGATCGGCCTGAGCTTCCTGCACCGGCGCGAACGCGACCCGAACCTGCTTGCGCTGGCAACCGTGTGCCGGCTGACGGTCAAGGGGCCGAACGCGCGGTAACGCGCGGATCGCCCGGACGGAAGCGCGTCTTCTCCGTTCCGCTTCGCATTCCGGCATCGTCGCGCCCCGGCGCACCCACTCGCCCGCCACGCCACGACGAAGCGTGCGAGGTCATCCGTTTGGACGGCACGCCGCGCGCGCTTTGTTGCGATCATGACCGTCAATCATCGCGCGGCACGCCCACGTGTGTCCGCCAAGGAGACGCCATGAACGATCCCATGCTCGGCCCCATCGACCAGATCGGCTACGTGGTCGCGGATCTCGACCGCAGTATCGCGCGCTGGCGTAAACGCCATGACGTCGGGCCGTGGACCGTATTCCGCAACGTGCGCCTTGACGGCTTCCATCTCGGCGAACCCGTCACGGTCGCGATGGACGTCGGGCTCGCGTATCGCGGCGATCTGCAGATCGAACTGATTCACGTGACGAACGAGGCGCGCTCGCCGTACCGCGATACGCACGGGCAGCCGCTCGTCGGGCTGCATCACGTCGCGTGGGTCGTCGACGATCTCGATGCCGCGCTCGCACGGCTCACATCCCGCGGCCTGCGTGTCGTGTTCGACGCACGCAACCCGGCCACGCGCGTCGCCTATCTCGACGACACCGACGATCCCGGCGTGCGCGTCGAAGTGATCGAAGGCGCCGGCATGCGCGACATGATCGCGCGCGGCATCACCGAGGCCCGCGCATGGGACGGCGCCGATCCGGTTCGCATCGTCGACGCGGCGGCCGCCTCCGCGTAAGCGGTCCCGCGCGTCCCTCTCACTCACAGGAGCAAGCAACTTGAAACGACTCGAAGGCAAGGTGGCGCTGGTCACGGGCGGTGCCCGCGGCCAGGGCGAAGCGGAAGCGCGCAGGTTCGTCGCCGAAGGCGCACGCGTGGTGATCGCCGACGTGCTGGACGAAGCCGGCCGGCGCGTCGCGGCCGAACTCGGCGACGCCGCACGTTTCCAGCATCTCGACGTGACGAACGAAGCCGACTGGCAGGCTGCCGTCGATGCGACGCTCGCGCAGTTCGGCCGGCTCGACATCCTCGTGAACAACGCGGCGATCCTGAAGCTCGTGCCGATCGAAGCGTGCTCGCTCGACGACTATCGCAAGGTGATCGACGTGAACCAGGTCGGCTGCTGGCTCGGCATGAAATCGGCGCTGGGCGCGCTGAAGGCGGCGGGTGGCGGCTCGATCGTCAACGTGTCGTCGACGGCCGGGATGGAAGGCGTCGCGGGCGGCAGCGCATACGTATCGAGCAAGTTCGCGGTGCGCGGGATGACGAAGGCCGCCGCGCTCGAATTCGGCCGCTACGGCATTCGCGTGAACTCGGTGCACCCCGGTGGCATCGATACGGTGATGGCGCGCCCGCCCGAGTTCGCGGACTTCGATCCGTCGTCGATCTACAGCGGCCTGCCGATCGCGCGCATCGGCAAGCCCGATGAGGTGGCCAATCTCGTGCTGTTCCTCGCGTCCGACGAATCCGCGTATTGCACCGGGTCGGAATTCATCATCGACGGCGGAATGCTCGCGGGCAGTTCGTTCCACTGAACCGCATCCAGGTCGACGCGCGCCCACGAACCTGGTGGGCGTTTTCGTTTGCACTTTCGAGGCACTGCGTGGAGCGTAAAGCCGCCCCTCTGGCAACCACCCGCCCAAAAACGACGATGCCGCCGGCAGCTCTCCCGCGCGGCGGCATCGTCATTTGCGGCGCAACACACCACGCGCCGCGCTTACCCCTTCGGCTGGATCACCGGCGCGCCATTACCGCGCGCCGACTGCCCACCGCCCCGCACGAAGCGTCGCCCGTGCGGACCGTACACGCCATCCGGTTCCGGATACAGCATCAGCAGCACGAAATACAGCACGCCGCCCACCACCAGCGACACCGGCACGCTCAGATCGAGCCCGCCCGCGAGGTTGCCGAGCGGCCCGACGAACTGCCCCGGCAGGTTCACGAACGACAGCCCGACGAACGCGGCCGGCAGCCACGCGCCCATCGCGCGCACGTTCCAGCCGTGCGTGAACCAGTAGTGGCCGCCGCGCAGCCCGCGGTTGAACACCTGCAGGTCGTCCGCGAGATAGTAGCCGCGCCGCGTCACGTAGCCGATCACCATGATCGCCATCCATGGGCAACTGAACGTATCGATCAGCGTCGAGAACGTCGCGACGCTTTCGACGAGGTTGAACCAGAAGCGGCCGACGAAGATGAACGCGATCGCGATCGTGCCGATCAGCAGCGTCGCACGCACACGGTTCAGCAGGCGCGGGAACATGCTCGACACGTCGAGGCCGGTGCCGTACAGCGCGGTCGTGCCGGTCGACATCCCGCCGATGATCGCGATCAGGCACATCGGCAGCAGGAACCAGCGCGGCGAGATCGCGAGCAGCCCACCGACGTAGTCGTTCGACGCGATGAACGCGGGTGCCTTCGTCGCGATGATCGTCGCGGTCGCGAGGCCGAAGAAGAACGGCACGAAGGTCGCGATCTGCGCGGCGAACACGGCCCCCATCACGCGATGCTTCGGCGTGCGCTGCGGGATGTAGCGCGCCCAGTCGCCGAGCGTCGACGCGAACGATACCGGGTTGCTCAGCGCCACCAGCACCGCGCCGACGAACGCGGCCCAGAAGCCCGCGCTGCCCTGCTGCACCGTGCCGGCATAGCTCACGTCGAACAGGCCGGCGAACGCGAACAGGCCCGCGACGAACAGCACGCTCGCGGCCCACACGGCGATCTTGTTGACCCACAGCATGAAGCGGAAGCCGTAGATGCAGACGATCAGCACGAGCACCGCGAACACCATGTACGCCGCGCCGAGCGTGAAGCCGTTGACCGGCACGCCGACCATGTTGTGCGCGCCGCCGACGAGCGCGTCGCCCGAGCTCCACACCGCGAGCGAGAAGAACGCGATCGACGTGAGCAGCGCGAGGAACGAGCCGACGATCCGGCCGTGGATGCCGAAATGCGCGCCGGACGACACCGGGTCGCTCGTCCCGTTGCGCGGGCCGAACAGGCTCATCGGCGCGAGGATGCAGGTGCCGGCGAGTACGCCGAGCACGATCGCGCAGACACCCGCCTTGAACGACAGCCCGACCAGCACGGGAAAACTGCCGAGCACCGACGTGGAAAAGGTATTGCAGCCGCCGAACAGCAACCTGAACAGATCGATCGGCCGCGCATAGCGCGATGCATCGGGAATGCGCTCGAAACCGAACGACTCGACCTGCGTAATCCTGCCTTCACTCATTTGTCTCCTGCTCCTCTGGTGCGTCTGTAGCGCCCGCAACTGCGGCGATACGACACATCGTCATCGATTCGCGGCCACTCTAAACCGGATCGCGCGGCGCAAATATCACGCATTCGAGACGTTTACGACGAAGGAGAACAATGTTTCCCGGCAGGCCGGCAACCGGCGCCCGCGCCATCCGTCCGGCGCGGGCGATGCGAGGTCAGTGCGCGCCCTCCGCCGCCGGCGCGCGGCATGCGATCAGGCCCCGCTGAACGGCTTGCCGAGCCTCGATGCCGGCGAGCCACCGCTCGACGTGCGGGTAGTCGGCCAGATCGAGATCGAGTTCGGGCGCCGTGCGCAGCCACGGAAACGCGGCGATGTCGGCGATCGAGTAGCGCGGCGACGCGAGATACGCCGATTCCGCCAAGCGGCCGTTCACGACCCCATAGAGACGCCGCGCCTCGTTCCGGTAGCGCTCGAGCGCTTGCGCATTGACCATCTTCGATGCATGCAGGAACCACCAGAGCTGGCCGAGCATCGGCCCGATTCCGCCGATCTGGAAGTGCAGCCATTGCTGGACGGCCGTGCGCTCGGCCAGCGTGTCGGGATGCAGAACGCCCGTCTTCGCGGCGAGATAGCTGAGGATCGCGCCGGATTCGAACACGGTCAGCCCGGCGTCGTGGTCGACGATGGCCGGGATCTTGCCGTTCGGGTTGATCGCGAGAAACGCCGGGCTACGCTGCTCGCCGGCGGACAGGTTCACGTGCACGCGGTCGTAGGCGAGCCCGGCCTCTTCCAGGTAAATGGCGACCTTGTGCCCGTTCGGCGTGTTGGCCGTATAAAACGTGAGGGGATGCGTCGAGATCATGGTGGTCCTTGTCTTCCGGTTGTCGTTGCAACTACAATCGTTGCAATTGCAATCCTATGCCGGAACCGATAGCCCCGGCGACATGCCAGTACTCGAAGGAGGGACATGCAGACTGCGCGATCCGGTCCGCCCGTGCGGACACCCGACACCCGCCGCGCCGCGGCGGCCTGCCTCGACAGGCTGATCACGCAGCGGCTCGCGCCGCGTGGCCGTGCGGTGTCGCCGCTCGGCGCGATGCGCGCGGCCGCCGATTGCCTCGAACGCGATGCGGCGACAGCGGAACGCGTCTGGGTCGTCCGAGCCGATGCGCGGGAGCCGTCCGCAGATGCGGGAGCGCATCGCCGCATCAGTGCATGGCCGCTACGGTTTCTCGATGCGCGCAAGCGGTTCGAGAAGCCGCTGCTGTACCTGCTGCATGCGCGCGCGACCGACCGGCTGCGGCTGGCGTCGATCGAAACCATCGATCGCGGGATCTTCGTCAACGATGCCGAAACGGTCGCGTCGTCCTGGCCGAAAGGCGTGACGCCCGATGTCCCGCACTGGCTGGCCGCGAACCCCGCGTGCACGCCGTACGACCCGGCGTCGGGCCATGAGGCGATCGCGATCCTGCGCCACGCGCTGCGCACGCTCTATGTCGCCGGCCAGCCGGGATTCTGTTACCTCGCGAGCCACGACGACCTCGTACCCGATGCGAAACCGCTGTCGGCCACCGCGGCCCGCGATGCGTTCAGCGGCATGGTGCGGGCCGGCCGGCGCACGGCGGCCGGCGCGGCTGCGCAGATCCGGCTGTGCGGCGCGGGCAGCGCGCTCGCGCAGGTGCTGGAGGCGGCCGACCTGCTGCACGACGAATGGCGCATCGATTCGACGATCTGGAGCTGCCCGAGCTACACGCAACTCGCCCGCGACGGTCATGCAGCCGACCGGTGGAACCTGCTGCATCCGCACGACGAACCGCGGATCGCACATGTGCGCCGATGCATCGGCGACAGCCGCACGCCGGTGCTTGCGGTGACAGGCTACGCGGGGCACGTCGCCGCGCAGATCGGGGCGTTCGTCCCGGCCCGCTTCGCGGCGCTCGGCGCGGATCTGGCCGGCCCGGGCCCCGGCGCGCGCGCGCCGAATGCACGCTGGATCGCCGCGGTCGCGCTTCGGCTGCTGGCCGACGACGGCCGCGTGCCGGCCGACTGGGCCGCGCAAGCGATGCGCCGCTATGCGAGCGGCTGACGTGCGTGCCGGCTGACGCTACTTCGCGTCGGCTCCCGCGTCGCGCGCCGCGGCGGTCGCACGGTCGAGCGCGGCGGCCATCGCCGCCTGCTCCTTGCCGCCGAACTGATCGAGAAAGAGTTCCGAGACCGTCGACTGGTACACCTTCCACATCTTCTTGCGCAGCGTCCGCCCCTTGTCGGTGATGCTCGCATACGCGGCGCGGCCATCGTCCGCCGAACGGGCGCGCGTGACGAGCCCCTCCTGTTCGAGCCGGTCGACGAGCCGCGTGAGGTTGTAGCGCTCGATCGCGAGCACGTCGGCCAGCTCGTGCATGCGACGCGTGCCGTCGGGCCCGCTTTCGAGCCCCCACAACGCGTCGTACCACGCATAGGCCGGCAGGCCGGCCGCCGCAAGGCGGCGCTCGATCTCGCGAATCATCGTCCGGTGTGCGCGGACGAACGAGAACCACAGATCGGGTTCGGGTGCGCTCATGTCAGGTCGTTCCTCTCGTTGAATTGCAGTTGCAATTAAATTTTACCTCGATAACAATTGCCCTCATACGATTGCAATTGCAACCATCTGCCCGCCGATCGGCGGGCGTTCCGTCCCGCGTCGCGGCGCCACGACCGTCGCGCCGCGCAGCCTTATGCTTCTGGAGACATTGCATGACCGCACCTCTCGCGCTACCCGACATCGACCCGCAGGAAACCCGCGAATGGCTCGATGCGCTCGAATCCGTGATCGCGCTCGAAGGCCGCCCGCGCGCGCACTACCTGCTCGACCAGCTTTCCGATCTCGACGCGGCACGCCACGGCGACCTGCACGGCCGCGTGACGACCGCGTACGTGAACACGGTGCCGCGTGAACGGCAGCCGGCCTACCCGGGCGATCTCGCGCTCGAACGGCGCCTGAACGCGATGATCCGCTGGAACGCGATGGTAATGGTGTTGCGCGCCGGCCGGCTTTCGAACGTCGGCGGGCACATCGCGACCTACCAGTCGGCCGCGGTGCTGTACGACGTCGGCTTCGATCACTTCTTCCGCGGCCGCACCGATACCTTCGACGGCGACATGGTCTACATCCAGGGCCATTCGGCGCCCGGCATCTATGGCCGCGCGTACCTGGAAGGCCGCATCACGGACGCGCAACTCGACAACTTCCGCCGCGAGACCGGCCGCGAAGCGGGACGCGACGGGCTGTCGTCGTATCCGCATCCGCGGCTGATGCCGGATTTCTGGCAGTTCCCCACCGTGTCGATGGGGCTCGGGCCGCTCACCGCCGCGTATCAGGCGCGCTTCATGCGCTACCTCGAATATCGCGGGCTGAAAGCGCATCAGGGCCGCAAGGTCTGGGCCTTCCTCGGCGACGGTGAAATGGATCAGCCGGAATCGCTCGCCGCGATCTCGCTCGCCGGGCGCGAACGGCTCGACAACCTGATCTTCGTCGTCAACTGCAACCTGCAGCGCCTTGACGGCCCCGTGCGCGGCAACGGCAAGGTCATCCAGGAACTCGAAGGCACGTTCCGCGCGGCGGGCTGGAACGTCATCAAAGTGATCTGGGGCGCCGGGTGGGATCGCCTGCTCGAACGCGACACGACGGGCCTGCTGCGCCAGCGCATGATGGAATGCGTCGACGGCGACTACCAGACCTTCAAGTCGCAGAGCGGCGCGTACGTGCGCGAGCATTTCTTCGGCAAGTATCCGGAACTGCTTGAGCTCGTCGCGGACCTGTCCGACGACGACATCTGGAAACTGGCACGCGGCGGCCACGATCCGGAAAAGGTGCATGCGGCCTATGCGCAGGCGATGCGCGCGGACGGCCGGCCGACCGTCGTGCTCGCGAAGACGGTCAAGGGCTTCGGGATGGGCGAAGCCGGCGAAGGCCAGAACGTGAACCACCAGTTGAAGAAGATGAGCGCGGATGCCGTACGCGCGTTTCGCGACCGCTTCGCGCTGCCGGTCAGCGATGCGCAGCTCGACGAACTGCCTTATCTGAAGCCGGAGCCGGGCAGCGCCGAGGCACGCTACTTCGCCGAACGCCGTGCCGCACTCGGCGGCCACGTGCCGGCCCGCTTCAGCAGCGTGGCGCCGCTGCCGGTGCCGCCGCTCGCCGCGTTCGACGGTCAGCTCAAGGACAGCGGCGAGCGCGGGCTGTCGACCACGATGGCGTTCGTGCGCATCCTCGGCACGCTGCTGAAGGATCCGGCACTCGGCAAGCTCGTCGTGCCGATCGTGCCGGACGAATCGCGCACGTTCGGGATGGAGGGCCTGTTCCGCCAGATCGGCATCCACTCGCATCTCGGCCAGCTCTATACGCCGCAGGACGCCGGCCAGCTCAGCTACTACAAGGAAGCGAAGGACGGGCAGATCCTGCAGGAAGGCATCAACGAATCGGGCGCGATCGCGTCGTGGATCGCGGCCGGCACCGCGTACAGCAACCACGGCCTGCCGGCGATCCCGTTCTACATCTTCTATTCGATGTTCGGGCTGCAACGCGTCGGCGACCTCGCGTGGGCAGCCGGCGATGCACGTACGCGCGGCTTCCTGCTCGGCGCGACGTCGGGCCGCACGACACTGATGGGCGAAGGGTTGCAGCACGACGACGGGCACAGCCACGTGCTGTCGTCGGTGATTCCGAACTGCGTGTCGTATGACCCGACCTATGCGTACGAACTCGCGGTGATCGTGCGCGACGGCCTGCGGCGGATGTTCGCGGAACAGGAGGATGTGTACTACTACATCACGCTGCTCAACGAGAACTATCCGCACCCGGCACTGCCGGACGGCGCGGAAGCCGGCATTCTCAAGGGGCTTTACCTGCTGCGCGAAGGCACGTCGCGCACGGTCGAAGCGCCGCATGTGCAGTTGATGGGCAGCGGTGCGATCCTGCGCGAAGTGATCGCCGCGAGCGACCTGCTCGCGCAGGACTTCGGCGTGTCGAGCGACGTGTGGAGCGCGACGAGCCTGAACGAGTTGCGCCGCGACGGGCTTGCCGCGGAACGCTGGAACCTGCTGCATCCCGAGCAGGCGCCGCGCGTGCCGTACGTGCAGCAATGCCTCGACGGCCGCACGGGGCCGGTGGTGGTGGCGACCGACTACATGAAGATCGTCGGCGACCAGATCCGCGGGTTCGTCGACGGCCGGCGCTTCGTGTCGCTCGGCACCGACGGCTTCGGCCGCTCGGATACGCGCGACGCGCTGCGCACGTTCTTCGAGGTCGACCGGCACTTCATCGTGATCGCAGCGTTGAAGGCGCTCGCCGACGACGGCGCAATTCCGCGTGCACGCGTCGGCGAAGCCATCCGGCGCTACGGCATCGACATCGACAAGGTCGATCCGGCCAGCGTGTAATCAAGCGGCGGCGCGGCAGGCGGGATTGCCCGGCCTGCCGCGCCACCGCCCTGTCCACGCTACTGCGCTGACTGCTCCGCCTGCGCGAGCGGGCCTTGCTGCGGGCCCTGCCCCGTTCCCTGCGGCCAGCCGCCCGCCAGCGCCTTGTACAACGCCACCGTCGACGCCGCGCTGCGCATCTGCCCGTCGGCCGCCGCATCCTGCGCCTGCAGCAGCGTGCGTTGCGCGTCGAGCACTTCGTAGTAGTCGATCGCGCCCGCCGAAAACCGCGCCTGCGCCAACTGTGCGGCGCGCGCGCTGTCGGTCGCGGCCCGTACGAGATGATTCGTCTCGTCACGCGTGCGGGCGGTGCGCAGCAGCGCGTTCTCCGTTTCCTCCAGCGCCCCGAGCACGGTCTGCCGGTACTGCGCGAGCTGCCCGGCCGCTTCCGCGTCGCTCGCGGCGATCCGCGCACGCACGCGGCCGACGTCGAGGAACGACCAGTCGATGCCGAGCGCGATCAGGTTCGTGTCGCTGCCCGCGCGGAAGAACCCGTAGCTGCTCGTCGCACTGCCGAGCAGCCCCGACAGCGTGAAACGCGGAAACAGGTCGGCCGTCGCGACGCCGACGCGTGCGGTCGCCGCGTGCAGCCGTGCCTCGGCGGCCGCGACGTCGGGCCGCCGCCGCAGCAGGTCGCCCGGCGTGCCGGGATCGATGTCGGCGGCCAGCGCCGGCAGCGGCACGGGCGTGCCCGCCGACGCGGCTGCCTTCGGGAGATCGAAGCGGCCGATCAGCGCGTCCGGCGTCTGTCCGGTCAGCACCGCGAGCCGGTGCTCGTCGACGCCGATCGCCGCTTCGTACACGGCGATCCGCGACGTCGTCGATTCGTATTGCGCGCGCGCCCGCGCCGCATCGAGTTCAGAGCCTCTCCCCGCGCCGACGCGCGCATTGATCAGCGCGAGCGTCTGCTTCTGGTTGTCGGCGTTCTCGCGTGCAATCCGCAGCCGCTCCTGCGAGCCGCGCAGATCGACGTATGTGCTCGCCACCTCGCCGGCGATCGCGACGCGCACCGCACGCACGTCCGCCGCGCTGGCGGCCGTTTCCGCACGCTGCGACTCGATCGAACGACGCACGCGGCCGAACAGGTCGAGCTCCCACGCCGCATTGATCCCGACGCTGGACGTCGGCGTATCGCGCTGGCTACGCGGCGCGCGGAATGCCTGGTCCTTGCTCATCAGCTGATGGCCGATCTGCCCGCTCGCGGTGATCGTCGGGTAACGATCGAACGTCGCCTGTGACAGCAGCGCATTCGATGCGTCGTAGCGCGACACGGCGACCTGCAGGTCCTGGTTAGCCGCGAGCGCCGTGTCGATCAGCTGCGTCAGCACCGGATCGCCGAAGCCCCGCCAGAACGCGGCATCGGCATCGGCCGATGCGTCGGGCGGCATCTCCGGCGTCTCCGGCGTCGTACCGGACGGCGCCGCCGGATGCGCATCGCGCGCGAATCGCGCGGCCGTGGCCGTGTCGGGCCGCTTGAAATCGGGGCCGACCGCGCACGCGGCGAGCGTCACCGACATCGCGAGCGCGGAAAGACGGAAAGCGGCGCTCATCGGTTTTCTCCTTCGAGGGTGCCGTGGTGTTCGCTCCACACGGCCGGCGTGCCGCCCGCGAGCTTGCGGATCGCCACATAGAACACTGGCGTCAGGAACAGCCCGAACAGCGTGACGCCCAGCATCCCCGCAAACACGGTGATGCCGGTGGCCGCGCGCACTTCGCTGCCCGCGCCGCCGCCGATCAGCAGCGGCACCGAGCCCGCGATGAACGCGACCGACGTCATCACGATCGGGCGCAGCCGCAGCTTGCACGCTTCGAGCGCGGCGTCGATCACGCCCTTGCCCTGGATTTCGAGCTCGCGCGCGAACTCGACGATCAGGATCGCGTTCTTGCACGCCAGCCCCATCAGCACGACGAGACCGACCTGCACGAACACGTTGTTGTCGCCCCCCGACAGCCACACGCCGAACAGCGCGGCGCAGATGCACACGGGCACGATCAGGATCACCGCGAGCGGCAGCGTCCAGCTCTCGTACAGCGACGCGAGCACGAGGAACACGAGCATCACCGCGAGCGGGAACACGACGATCGCAGCGTTGCTCTGCGTGACCTGCTGATAGCTGAGGTCGGTCCATTCGAGCGTGATGCCCGGCGGCAGCACGTCCTTCGCGATCTGCTGCAGCTTCTCGATCGCCTGCGACGACGACATCACCTTCGGATCGGCATCGCCGATCAGGTTCGCGGCCGGATAGCCGTTGTAGCGAACGACCGGGTCGGGCCCATACGCGGGCGCCACCGTCACCATCGAGCCGATCGGCACCATCTCGCCCTTCGCGTTGCGCGTGCGCAGGTTCGCGATGTCGGCGGCCGTCTGCCGGTGCCCGGCATCCGCCTGCGCCATCACGCGGTACACGCGGCCGAACAGGTTGAAGTCGTTCACGTACATCGAGCCGAGATAGACCTGCAGCGTGCTGAACAGGTCGGTCAACGCGACGCCCTGCGCCTTCGCCTTCAACCGGTCGACCTTCACCTCGAGCTGCGGGATGTTCGCCTGGTACGAACTGACCGGATAGCTCATCCCCGGCGTCTTCGCGACCGCGCCCTGGAACGCGGTGAGCGCGTTCTGCAAGGCCCCGTAGCCGAGCCCGCCGCGATCCTCCAGGTACAGCGAATAGCCCGAGCCGTTGCCGAGGCCCTGGATCGGCGGCGGCATCAGCGCGTAGGTAATACCACCGCCGATGGCCGCGAAGCGCGCGTTCAGGTCCGCGTTGATCTGCGCGGCGCTGCGGTGGCGCTGGTCGAACGGCTTCAGGATCACGTACGAGTTCGTGATGTTCGGCGTGTTCACGCCCTGCAGCGCATTCAGCCCGGCAAACGCCGGCATCATCTCGACACCGTCGGTGCCGAGCGCGATCTTCGTCATCTGCTCGGTCACCTCGCTGGTGCGCGCGAGCGACGCGCCTTCCGGCAGCTTCGCGCCCGCGAACAGGTACAGCTTGTCCTGCACCGGGATGAAGCCGCCCGGCACCGCGTTGAGCAGCAGCGCGGTGGCCGCGAGCAGCGCCGCATAGACCGCGAACACCACGCCGCGCCGCTTCAGCGTGCGGCCGACGAAGCCGTGATAGCGATCGGAGCTGCGGTCGAAGAAGCGGTTGAACGGCTGGAACAGCCAGCCGAACGCACGGTCGAGCCCACGCGTGAGCGCATCCTTCGGCGCATCGTGCGGACGCAGCAGCTTCGCGGCGAGCGCGGGCGACAGCGTCAGCGAGTTGATCGCGGAGATCACCGTCGAAATCGCGATCGTCACCGCGAACTGCCGGTAGAACTGGCCCGTGACGCCGGACATGAACGCCATCGGCACGAACACCGCGCACAGCACGAGCGCGATCGCGACGATCGGCCCCGACACCTCGCGCATCGCCTGGTGCGCGGCGTCGCGCGGGCTCAGGCCCTGCGCGATGTTGCGCTCGACGTTCTCGACGACCACGATCGCATCGTCGACGACGATCCCGATCGCGAGCACGAGCCCGAACAGCGTCAACGTGTTGATCGAATAACCGAGCAGATAGAGCCACGCGAACGTGCCGACCACCGACACGGGCACCGCGACGAGCGGGATGATCGACGCGCGCCACGTCTGCAGGAACAGGATCACGACGAGCACGACCAGCACCACGGCCTCGATCAGCGTGTGCTGCACCGCGCGGATCGATTCGCGCACGAACACCGTCGGATCCCACACGGGCCGGTACGCGACGCCGGGCGGGAAGCGCTTAGACAGTTCGTCGAACTTCGCATACACGGCCTTCGCGACCTCGAGCGCGTTCGCACCCGGCGACAGGAAGATGCCGACCACCGCCGATGGCTTGTCGTTGAAATACGAGCGCAGCGTGTAGTCGCCCGCGCCGAGTTCGACGCGCGCGACGTCGGACAGCTTCACGACCTGCCCGTCGTCGCCGGTGCGCAGCACGATGTCGCCGAACTCCTGCACCGTGCGCAGCCGGCCGCGCACGTTGATCGACAGCAGGAAGTCGTTCTTCTTCGGCGACGGCTCCGCGCCGAGCTGACCGGCCGACACCTGCACGTTCTGCTCGCGCGCGGCGGCAATCACGTCGCTCGCGGTCAGCCCGCGCGACGCGAGCCGGTTCGGGTCGAGCCACAGCCGCATCGCGTAGTCGCCGGAACCGGACAGGCCGACGTCGCCGACACCCGTGAGCCGCGACAGCTCGTCCTTCACGTGCAGCGTCAGGTAGTTGCGCAGGTACAGCGAATCGCGGCTGTTGTCCGGCGAATAGAGGCTCACGTACATCAGCGGCGTGGGCGACTGCTTCTGCGTGGTCACGCCGTACTGGCGCACCTCGTCGGGCAGGCGCGACAGCGCCTGGCTCACGCGGTTCTGCACGCGCACGGCGGCCGTGTCGGGATCGACGCCCTGCAGGAACGTGACGACCACCTGCAGGCTGCCGTCGGAACCGGCGACCGACTTCATGTACATGATGCCTTCGACGCCGTTGATCGCCTCTTCCAGCGGTTCGGCAACCGATTCGGCGATTTCCTTCGGGTTCGCGCCCGGGTACGTCGCGCGCACGACGACGCTCGGCGGCACGACTTCCGGGTATTCGCCGGCGGGCAGCATCGGGATCGAGATCAGGCCGATCGCGAAGATGACGATCGACAGCACGACCGCGAAGATCGGCCGGTCGATGAAGAATCGGGAGAAATCCATTGGCTGTCTCCCGTTACTGCGCGGCCGGCGCGCCGGCATCGGCGACGGCCTGCGTGCCGTTGACCGGCCCGTTGCCCGCGCCATTGCCGGCACCGGCGTCGGCGCGGGCGGGCAGCGTCTTCGGCTTCACCTGCGCGCCCGGATAGTAGATCCGCTGCATGCCGTCGACGACCACGCGGTCGCCCGCCTGGATCCCCTTCTCGATGATCCGCTCGCCCTCCACCCCGCGGCCGATCGTCACGTCGCGGCGCAGCGCCTTGTCGCCGGGCCCGATCACATACACGTACTTGCGATCCTGGTCGGTGAGCACGGCCTTGTCGTCGACGAGCAGCGCATCCTGGTCGCGGCCGCTGACGAGCTGCACGCGCGCATACAGGCCCGGCGTAAACGTATGGTCCTCATTCGGCAGCCGCACGCGCGCGCGGATCGTGCCCGTTTGCGGGTCGAGCCGGTTGTCGAGGAAGTCGACGGTGCCCGCATGCGGGAAGCCCGTCTCGTTCGCGAGGCCCACGCGCACCGGATCGGCGCCGATCGCGCGATGTTTCGGATCGGCGCGCCGCGCGTTGTAGCGCAGGTAGCTCTGTTCGTCGCAGTCGAAATACACGTAGACGGGGTTCTGCGACACGACGGTCGTCAGCAGCGTGTCGTCCGCGCGCGCCAGGTTGCCGACGGTGGCGACCGCGCGGCCGACGCGGCCCGCGATCGGCGCGCGCACTTCGGTGAAGCCGAGATTGAGCTTCGCATCCGCGACGGCCGCGTCGGCCGCCTGCAGGTCCGCACGCGCCTGCTCGGCGGTGGCGCGCGCGTTGTCGAGTTCTTCCTGCGACGTCGCATGCGCATCGATCAGCGTCTGCACGCGCTTGAGCTGCACGTTCGCGAGGCTCGCGGCCGCACGGGCCCGCTGCAGCTGCGCATTGGCGCGATCAAGCGCGATCCGGTACGGGCGCGGGTCGATCTCGAACAGCAGCGCGCCCTGCGCGACCAGGTCGCCTTCCTTGTAAGCGACGCGCTGCAGATAGCCGCTTACGCGCGGCCGCAGTTCGACCGCGTCGACCGCTTCGACGCGTCCGTTGAATTCGTCCGCGAGGCGGATCGTGCGGGGTGCGATGGTGGCGACGCCGACTTCGGGAAGGGATTGGGCCGACGATGCGCCTTTGCCGTCGTGACAGCCCGACAACGCCAGCAGCAGTGCACAGGCCGCGCCCAAAGGCGACGTCCTGCGTAGGGATAAGGAGAGCATGATGCCTCGCGACGGGTTAAACTGCCGCGTAGCATAAAAGTTGAAGTTAACTTCAAGTCAAGTTTTCCCGGAGGGGCAACATGGGTATCCAGGAAACACCGCAATGGCCGCTGATGTCGATCCGCGAAGTGGCCGCGCGCAGCGGCGTGCCGGCGTCGACACTACGGTTCTACGAGACGCGCGGGCTCATCAAGTCGCATCGCAACGGCTCGAGCCATCGCCACTATTCGCGCGCGGTGCTGCGGCTGATCGCGTTCATCGTGTTCGCGCAGAAGATCGGCTATTCGCTCGACGAGATCGCCGAGCAGCTCGTCAGCCTCCCCGAGGACACCGCGCCGAGCAACAAGGACTGGCAGCGGCTGTCGCGCGGCTGGAAGCAGCGCGTCGCGAGCCGGATCGAGGAGTTGCAGCGCCTGTACATCAACCTCGACGAATGCATCGGCTGCGGCTGCCTGTCGCTGAAGCGTTGCAAGCTGACGAACCCGGAAGACCGCGCGGGCCGCAACGGGCCCGGCGCGCGGCGCTGGCTCGGCGACAAGCCGCCCACGGATATCGCATGACCGGCGGGCCGGATGTGGCGCGCGATGCCGCCGCATCCGGCCACCTGGGTAGATTGCGTCACCCGACCCGCCAGCCGCCGTTCACCGCGATCGTCGCACCGGTGACGAACGACGCACGCGGCCCGGCGAGCCACGCAACCGCGTCCGCGATATCGTCCGGATGCCCGGCGCGGCCGGCCGGCGTCTGTTCGCGGATCGTCGCCGCAATGGCCGGCGCGACGCCGCTTTCGCCGAAGAAGCGCGTGTCGGCGATATAGCCGGGCGCGACCGTATTGACCGTGGCGCCGCGCGGCCCGAGTTCGCGCGCGAGCGCGACGGTGAACCCTTCGACGCCGGCCTTCGCCGCCGCGTACGCCAGGCCACCCGGCAGCAGGCTGCCGGCGCGCGCCGCGATCGAACCGATGTTGACGATCCTCGCGGCGCGCTCGGCCAGGTGCGGCAGCACCGCCATGGTCGTCACGAACAGGCTTTTCAGGTTCGCGTCGAGCACGGCGTCCCACACGCGCTCGGCCTCGCCTGCCTCCGTATCCGCGCCGACGCGGCCGGTCGCCCCCGCGTTGTTGACCAGTACGTCGATGCAAGGGCACTGCGCGACGATCGCGGCAACCGCCGCCTCCGCTTCGCACCGCACGCTCAGATCGGCCGCCCGCCCGATCGCCATGCCGCCGAGACGCGCAACTGCCGCTTCCAGCCGCGCCGCGTCGCGCCCGACGATCGCGACCCGATACCCGTCCGCCACCAGCCGGCGCGCGATTGCGAAGCCGATCCCGCTCGACCCGCCCGTGACGATTGCCGTTCGCTGCTGTTCGATCCCTGTCATGACCTGCCCTCCCGAATGTCGACCGTTGATGACAAGGCCATTCTGGGCACCACAGTGTGATAGGTAAAATACGAATTCGATGATCCACTGATACGCAAAAGGTATCGCATGATCGATCTACGCCAGTTCAGGCAATTCATCGCGGTCGCCGAGACGCTCAGTTTCCGGCGTGCGGCCGAGCGGCTGCACATGGCGCAACCGCCGCTCAGCGCGGCGATCCGCAAGCTCGAGGACGAGCTGGGCGTCGTGCTGTTCGAGCGCGACAACCGCGGCACGGCGCTCACGCCGGCCGGCGACGCGTTCCTGCTCGAAGCACGGCGCGCGCTCGAACAGGTCGAGCGCGCGGTGGCCGTGGCCCGCCGCGCGGGCGCCGGCCTCGGCGGCACGCTACGGTTGCGTTTCGTCGACAGTACGGTCAACGCGCTGCTGCCGCTGATCCTCCGCGCGTTCCAGGAACGCCATCCGGACGTCGATTTCCAGCTCGAGGAAGGCACGACCGCCGAGCAGGTGCTCGCGCTGCGCCAGGACCGCACGGACGTCGGCCTCGTCGTGCTGCCGGTGGCCGATGCGGGCGACGTGCGCGTCGAGCCGCTGCTGCGCGACCGGATGGTCGCCGCGCTGCCCGATGGTCACCGGCTCGCACACCGCCGGCGCATTGCGCTTGCCGAACTGGCGGACGAACCGTGGATCATGTTTGCCGCGCACCACGGGCCCGGCATGCACGCGCTGATCGTGACCGCATGCGCGCAGGCCGGCTTCGCGCCGCGCATCGTCCAGCAGCCGCGCCAGATGCAGACGACGGCCGGGCTCGTCGCGGGCGGCATCGGCGTCGCGCTGATGCCGCGCCTGTTCGTGCCGATGCAACCGCCAGGCATTACGTTCTGCGAACTGACGGGTGCGGGAAGCCCGCTCGCGTACGAGCTGGCGATCGCGTACCGGACGCCATCGCCGCTCGTCGAAGCGCTGCGCGAGATCACGCGAAGCGCGGTGCGCGAACTGGGGTGGGTGCTGGCGACATGACCGCGCACGTCACGCGCGCCGTGCTCAGCCGCCGACGACGTTGAACGCAATGTCCACCACGGCCTGCCGGAACGCGTCCTGCCGCGTGGGCAGCGACGTGTACTCCAGCATCATGTGACTGTATGACACAGTCGTGCCGATCGCGCTCGCGATCATGAAGAACAGCACCGCCGGATCGACCGGGCGGATCACACCGGCCTCTACCGCCTCCGACAGCAGCGGAAACATCACGTCGTAATACGGGCGCACGAGCCGCGCCTGCAGCCGGTCGAGCCGCGCGCCCACTTCGGTCGCCGCCGTCGAGAAGAACATGCCCAGGTCGGGCTCGTCGAACTCGTGGTCGACACACAGCTCGATCGCGCGCCGTACACGGTCGCGTTGCGGCAGCGGCGACGTGCGCAACGCGCGCAGCGCGTCGAACATCGGCTCGGCCAGCTCGGCGATCTGCTCGACGACCGCCAGCCACAACGTTTCCTTCGTCCCGAAATGGTGCGCGATCAGCGCCGCATCGACACCCAGCTCGCGCGCGACTTCGCGCACGCTCGTGGCGTCGTAGCCACGCTTCGCGAACGTGCGGCGCGCGGCCCGCAATATCACGTCCGGCCCCACGGACGCCCCGGCCAGCGGCCGCCCTCGCATACGCCGCTTGGCCGGCGCGCGCTCAGTGACTTCAGCCACGTCTTCCTGCTCTCCTTGAATGATTCGAATACCCGTGTTCCGGCCCCGCTCGAACGACGCCGAACACCGGGTGACCTGCCCCGCTCCGTTGACACGCGAAGCCGGGAAGCGCTAGGATCATACCTTATTCATCACGTGATGATTTATCCATGACAACCCCTACACGCATCGTCATCGTCGGCGGCGGGATCGCCGGCCTGCAGCTCGCCACCCGCCTGGGCGAGCGCCTCGGCCGGTCCGGGCGCGCCCAGGTGACCGTCGTCGACCGCAGCCCGACCCACATCTGGAAGCCGATGCTGCACACGATCGCGGCCGGTACGCGCGACGTGCAGCAGCAGCAGGTGATCTTCCTCGCCCATGCACGTGATCACGGTTACACATACCAGCCCGGCGAACTGACGGGGCTCGATCGCGCGCGCCGCCGCGTGCAGCTCGGCGAGATCCGCTCGCAGGACGGCGAACTCGTGCTCGACGCACGCGAACTCGAATACGACGTGCTGATCTTCGCGCTTGGCAGCCAGGCCAATGATTTCGGCGTGCCGGGCGTGCGCGAGCACTGCTATTTCATCGACAGCCAGAAGCAGGCCGAGACTTTCAACGAAGCGTTGCGGATGCGCGTATTTCGCAGCATCGCGCGCGACGAGCCGTTTCGCGTCGCGATCGTCGGCGCGGGCGCGACCGGCGTGGAACTCGCGGCGGAGCTGAGCCGCTTGCTGGAAGTGGCACAGGCGTACGGTGACGCGACGGTGCGCGAGCGGCTGCAGCTCACGCTGCTCGAGAGCGGCCCGCGCATCCTCACCGCGTTTCCGCCGCGGATTTCCGCGTCGGCGCAGCGGCGGCTCGAACAGATCGGCTTTCATGTGCTGACGTCCACCCGCGTCACGTCGGCCGACGCAAACGGCTTTCACTACGGCGACGGTTCGTTCGCGGAAGCGGACCTGATGGTGTGGGCGGCCGGCGTGAAGGCGCCCGATTTCATGCAGGCGCTCGACGGGCTCGACACGAATCGCGCGAACCAGATCGTCGTCGGGCCGACGCTGCAGGCCACCGGCGACGAGCACGTGTTCGCGATCGGCGACTGCGCGAGCCTGCTGCCCGACGGCCAGGAACGGCCGCTGCCGCCCACCGCGCAAGTCGCGACGCAGCAGGCCGAGCATCTCGCGAAGCACCTGCCCGCGTGGCTCGACGGCACGCCGATTCCGCCGTTCGCGTTCCACGATTTCGGCGCGCTCGTGTCGATCAGCGACTACGACGCGTTCGGCACGCTTGGGCAGTTCGGGTTCTTTCGCGGCGGCTTCATCCAGGGGCGTTTCGCGCAATTCAGCCACCTGATGCTCTACCGGCGGCACCAGCAGGCGCTGCACGGCTTCTCCAAGGCGACCCTGCTGTGGATCGCCGAACGGATCAACGGCTGCGTGCAGCCGCGCATCCGCCTGTCGTGATACCGCACGTGGCGGTGTCGCATAACGTTTCGAGGAAAACCGACATGAACAACCGTTTAGCGCCCTGGCTCATGACCGTTGCCGCGATCAGCAGCTTCGACATGCCGTCCCTCTCGTGGGGCGCGCCGCGGCGGCGCAGCGTCACGCGCGACCGGCTGCCGTCGTGGGACGCGACGAGCCAGCCGTCCATCAGCGTGCTCGAGCGGCCCACGGCCGACACCGTGATGATTTCATGGCGCGACGCATGCACCGGGCACTACGGTTATCAGAAGTGGCGGCTGTTCACCACGCGCAAGCGCGGCGTGTGCGCGCTGTCGGGGCAGCCCATCGAGATCGGCGACAGCGTCTATGCGCCGCAATTGCTCGGCTCGACGCCGGGCAACGCCGCCGCGATGGTGCTGGCCGCGTGCCTCGACGCGGCCCGCCCCGCCGAGGCGGCCTGACAGCCCGGGATTCGACCCGGGGCCCCGCTTCAGCCAGAGGTGACGCGATCCGTATCGCGAACCGCCTCGTTCATGCGTGCTTCGGCTTCCGCATCCAGCCGCGCCGCATTCGCTTCGGCTTCTGCTTCCGGCATCAGCTCGCCTTCCCATTTCGCGACCACCGCGCTGGCGATCGAGTTGCCCACCGCGTTCGTGGCCGAACGGCCCATGTCGAGGAACGTATCGACGCCCAGAATCAGCAGCAGCCCGGCTTCCGGAATGTTGAACTGGTGCAGCGTCGCGGCGATCACGACGAGCGACGCGCGCGGCACGCCGGCCATGCCTTTCGACGTGAGCATCAGGATCAGCAGCATCGTGACCTGCGTGCCGAGCGACAGGTGAATGCCGTAGGCCTGCGCGATGAACAGCGACGCGAACGTGCAGTACATCATCGAGCCGTCGAGGTTGAACGAATACCCCATCGGCATCACGAAGCTCGAGATCTTGCGACGCACGCCGAAACGGTCGAGCGCATCGAGGATCTTCGGATACGCGGCTTCCGAGCTCGCGGTCGCGAACGACAGCATGAACGCTTCCTTGATCAGCGCCAGCAGCTTGAACACGCGGCGGCCGAGGAACAGCAGGCCGGCCGCGACGAGCGTGCCCCACAGCAGGAACAGGCTCAGGTAGAAGTCGCCCATGAACACCGCGAACTTCAGCAGGATCGACAGGCCGTTGATCGCGACGGTCGACGCCATCGCCGCCAGCACCGCGAGCGGCGCGAGCTTCATCACGTAGCCGGTAATCTTCAGCATCACGTGCGCGAGCTGGTCGATCGCTGCGACGAGAATCTTGCCGCGTTCGCCGAGCGACGCGAGCGCCACGCCGAAGAACATCGAGAACACGACGATCTGCAGGATCTCGTTGTTCGCCATCGCCTCGGCGATCGATTTCGGCACCATGTGGCCGACGAAATCCTTCAGCGTGAACTTGGACGTCGCCAGATGCGCGGACGCGCCGATATCCGGCAGCGGCAAACCGAGGTTCTCGCCCGGGCGCAGCAGGTTCGCCATCAGCAGGCCGAGCAGCAGCGAGATCAGCGACGCGGTGAAGAACCAGCCGAGCGCCTTCACGAACACGCGGCCCACCGACGACGCGTCGCCCATGTGCGCGATGCCGACGACCAGCGTCGAGAACACCAGCGGGCCGATCACCATCTTGATCAGCCGCAGGAACACGTCGGACACCAGCGAGATGTAGCCGGCGATTTCCGCCGCCGACTGTTTGTCCGGCAGCTGCGTATAGATCATGTAGCCGATCAGGATGCCGGCCGCCATCGCGAGCAGGATCCAGCCTGCCGCGGACATTCGTTTGTTCATATCGGAATTCGACGCACGGGAAGATGTTGACGGATGAAAGGCGCGCATTCCTGTGCCGTGCCAGGGTGCGCGCGTGGCGAGCCGGTCGTGCCCGGTGTATCGGGCACGGTCGCCGGCGCCGGTCAGGCTCGCGGATCTCGGCGAACTGACGCGCCGCCGCCGCAACGGCATTCGCGCGAGGGCGAACGCCGTTGCGGAGCAGCGATTCATCAGCATGAAGCGATCAGGTCAGTAACCGATTGCCGAACCGGCCGGACGGCGCGGATCGTTGTAGCCGTAGATGAAGCCGACGCGCACGTTCCCGGACACGGACGAATCGTTCCCGGAACTCTGGCGGCTCGCCGCTTCGGTGCCCGCCAGGCCGACCATGATCAGCTCGGCGGCGCCCCACGGCGTCTGCTCGACCATCTTGTAGCCCATGTTGCGCAGGATCGCGAGCGTGTCGGGCGACAGGCCGTAGGTTTCGTAATAGACCTCGTCGGGCAGCCACTGGTGGTGAATGCGCGGCGCGGTGACCGCGTCCTGCGGCGTCATCCCGTAGTCGATCACGTTCAGCACGGTCTGCAGCGTGATCGTGATGATGCGCGAGCCGCCCGGCGAGCCGACCACCATGAACACCTTGCCGTCCTTCTTCACGATGGTCGGCGCCATCGACGACAGCGGACGCTTGCCCGGCGCGATCGAGTTGCGCGTGCCCTGCACGAGACCGAACAGGTTCTGCGCGCCGACCTTCACGGTGAAGTCGTCCATCTCGTCGTTCAGGAAGAAGCCCGTGCCCGGCGCGATGACCACGGCGCCGAAGCGGCCGTTGACCGTATAGGTCGTCGACACCGCGTTGCCGTCGTGGTCGATGATCGAATAGTGGGTCGTCTCCGGCTTCTCGTGCACGCCGACGCCCGGCTGCACGTCGACCGACGGCGTCGCCGTATCCGAGTGGATGCTATTGCGGATCTGCGCCGCGTATTCCTTGCTCGTCAGCTTCGCGACCGGGTTGTCGATGAAGTTCGGGTCGCCGAGCAGCGTGTTGCGATCTTCGTATGCGTGACGCATCGCTTCGGTCATGTAGTGCACCGCCGCGGCCGAATGGTAGCCAAGCTTGCGCATGTCATACCCTTCGAGGATGTTCAGCGTCTCGCACATCGTCACGCCACCCGAGCTCGGCGGCGGAGCCGACACGAACTCGTAGCCGCGATACGTGCACGTCAGCGGCGCCATGTCCTGCGCACGGTACGACGCGAAATCCGCCGCCGTGATCAGGCCGCCACCCTTCCTGGCCGCCGCCTCGACGATCTTCGGGATCTCGCCGTGATAGAACGCGTCGGGGCCCTGCTCCGCGATGCGCTCGAGCGTGCGCGCCAGGTCCTTCTGCACCAGGCGATCGCCCGGCTGCAGCGGCGTGCCGTCCGGACGCAGGAAGATGCGGGCCGCTTCCGGATCCTTCCTGAAGCGGTCGATCGTCGTGTCGAGGATGTCCGTATCGCCACGCGTCAGCACGAAGCCGTCGCGCGCGAGGCGGATCGCCGGCGCCATGACCTGCTTGCGCGTCAGCTTGCCGTACTTGCGCTGCGCGAGATCGAGGCCCGCAACCGTGCCCGGCACGCCCACCGCACGATAGCCGTACAGGCTGTCGTCCGGAATGACGTTGCCCTTCGCGTCGAGATACATGTTCGCGGAAGCCGCAGCCGGTGCGGTTTCGCGGAAATTGATGAAGCGGTCACGGCCGTCGGCCAGGTGGACGGTCATGAAACCGCCGCCGCCGATGTTGCCGCAGCACGGATTGGTCACGGCCTGCGCGTAACCGACCGCCACCGCGGCGTCCACCGCGTTGCCGCCTTCCTTCAGGATGTCGACGCCGATTTGCGACGCGAAGTGCTGCGACGAAACGACCATGCCGTTCTTCGCTTCGACCGCGGGGTCCGATGCGGCGAACGCGCACACGCTCATGGCCGACAACAGGGTGAGTACTACGAGCCGCCTCATGACGGGATCCTCCAGACAAATAAAACCGTGGCATGCCGGAACGCGACGCCGCATCGGGGTTGTCGACGCGTCAATCGCGCTTGTAATAAACAATACATTCCAGCGAGGCCGCGATCATAGCACTCGCTTTTTTGCGCCAAAACCTAGGGTTATCACTGAACAACGAACGAATATCCGCCGAATGGGTCATTTGCCAATGTTTGTTTTATTACAATGGTGAATGAGCCGGTCCACCGTGCGATGCGTCCCTCTAATTTCGGAGCGTGCACGGCCCGCCTGACGTCGATCGGCTAACATGCGTGGAGTCGCCGGCAGACACCCGTCTGCCGTTTGTCATTCAGATACGAGAGTTGGAGTGCCCGATGGGGACGAGCATCAGGGCGTTGCTGCTATCCCAGATGGATAGCTTCACGCCGTCGGAACAGAAGGTCGCGCAGGCGTTGCTGGATCGCTACCCGAGTCTCGGGCTCGGGCCGATTGCGAGCTTTGCCAAACAGGCGGAAGTGAGCGATCCGACCGTGTTTCGCTTCGTCGTCCGGATCGGCTTTCCGAATTACTCGTCATTCCAGCAGGCGCTGTACGGCGAGATCGACACGGCAATGAATTCGCCGCTCGCGCGGATGGATGCGTTCCACTCGGCAGCGGGCATGCGCGACAGTCATTCGGCAATTTTCCAGCGGCTGTCGGAGTCGCTGGCGACCACGATCGAAGGGCTCGATGCGGCGGCGTTCGGCGCCGCGGTGGCGCTGCTGGCGAATCCGGATGTGCGTGTCTTTTGCGGCGGCGGGCGTTATACGGCGCCGCTCGCGTCGCTGTTTTCGTTCACCCTCGCCTACGCGCGGCCACATGTTCAATATGTCGAACCGAATGTGAACCTCGCGTCGGTCGCGCTGGCGGACATGGGGGCCGGTGACGTGCTCGTTATTTTCGATTTTCGCCGTTATCAACGGGACAGTATTCGGTTCGCGCAAGCCGCTCACCAACTTGGCACACGCGTGCTGCTGATTACGGACGAATGGCATTCGCCGATCGGCGAGTTCGCGGAGATCGTGCTGCGCATCCGCGGGCAGCCGTTTGCGATGCTTCAGACGAACGTCCCGGCGCTCGCGCTCGCCGAAGCGCTCGTGATCGGTGTGACGAACCAACTGCCGGAGCTGGCAAGGCAGCGGATGGAGAAGATCGAGCTTCTGAATTCCGGGGGGAGCGAGCCGGATATCGGTCAGCGGGATTTGCCGGAGTGAGGGGTGGTTGAAGCATGAGCTTCAAAGCGAACGATACCCGTCAAGTCACGATAGCAGCTTACCCACAGCGCATATCCTAGGAAAATAGCGGCGGAAAATACCACAACCATCCCGCCAATTGTGGCCCAAACGGGCCATGTCAATACACATTGCATGACAAACCACGCGCTCAGCAAACTGCTCGCCGCGTACAGCAAATGCAGCATCCGCCGCGGCCGCTTCATCGGCCTCCAAGTTTCAGGATGCACACCCGCATCGACGAATACATCAAGGTCAAACCGCAAACCACGACCAGCAAGGCCGCGTAGTATCGCAACAATCAGTGCATCGCGATTCCTGAACCGTATGCATCGCATAGCATTGGACGTGAGCCTCATCGGAATTCGTTGCTCGACGATTTCACCGGTCGCCATGCGGCGCCAGAACACGAAGCTCTTCGTGAATGACCTGGATGTCTGGTATTCGGTTCGCACGTCACACCCGGCATCCGGTTTCCCGACTATCTCATCCCAGTGGATGCGTCTTCCCGCAGACAGCGCGTTGCTATCCGATAACTTTCCAGTGCCATACCAAAGACCAATCTCATCGACGTGAAACCACGCCCCTGCCTTGATTCCCTCGCGCGTCATGACAATGGCTGAAGCGGCCATCAAAACAAACAACGCAATCAAAACGATCGCCAACTCGATTTCGTGGTGCTGTTTGCCGGCACCGCACCCAGACAGGATGTGCAGTACGGCACATTCGTCGGTTCGCCCGAACCGCTGAACTGGAGCGAGACCGAGCGGGACTGCCGGCGGCTGATGACGCGCACGAAGGACATACGCGTTGCCGTGCTGCATACGCGCTGCCGCACGCGCCTGGGCGGCGTCGCAGGCCTGTCGGAAGGCATGCGGTTACTGGCGGCGTGGTTGCAGGCCTTTCCGGAGCAGGTCCATCCACAGGCCGATGCCGACAACGATCGCCATGCCGCGCTGGAGATGCGCATGAACGCGCTGCAAGCGCTGTCGGATCCGGAAGGGTTGCTGGCCGATGTGCGGGAAATCGTATTGACACGATCGACTGCCACCCGGTTGCAGGTTCGTGACGTCGAGCGCGCGTTCGCGCATCCGCGTCCCGCCGACGCGCTCGCGCCCGATTCGGTCGCCCTGCAATTGCAGAACCTGCGGGAACAGCAGCCGTCGTCGATGAAGGCCTTCGACGACGCGATCTCGAGCCTCTCCGCTATCGATTCGTGGTGCTCGACGCACCTCGAGACGTATC
The DNA here is from genome assembly GCF_030482505.1 of Burkholderia sp. AU45274. Taxonomy (NCBI): domain Bacteria; kingdom Pseudomonadati; phylum Pseudomonadota; class Betaproteobacteria; order Burkholderiales; family Burkholderiaceae; genus Burkholderia; species Burkholderia sp. AU45274. Next base: position 1,839,023 of record NZ_JAUJQE010000001.1, read on the forward strand.
TGCCGGATTTTTCCCCGTTGGTCCGCCTGCTCAAGCTCTTTCAGGCAAGCGAACCGCAGGTCGATGGCCGATCCGGCTCCTTGCGTGCGGTCGAACACGAGGCACGCGATACGCCGGTGTTGGCGGCGCTCGACGAAACGGCCACAGCGCCGGCAGATCCGGACGGCGAGGAGGAGGCTGTGCCAACCCCGACGTCCGTTGCCGCGCTCGCCCCGCTTGCGCCAACGGACCGGCAGGCAGCGTTGGCGCTGATCTGCGCGGCACGCAAGTGGTTCGAAATCAACGAACCGAGCAGCCCCATCCCCGTGCTGCTCAAACGCGCCGAACAATTCGTCGGAAAGCGCTACGTCGATGTCGTCAGGGCCATTCCGCCGGAGCTTCTCGCTCAGTGGGAAGAGGCAGACGGCTCATGATGGCATCCCGTCACGGTCGTGCGTGACGGGATGCCGTGCGTGCTCGACGATCAGCTCTCGACATCCTCGAGACTGAACACCTCCGTCTTGTCGTTATACGAGAACACTTCCCCGTAACGCCCCCAGTCGATCACTGCATCGAGCGTTTCCTCAGCCGCTTCGTCGGACAGGAAATCCTCCAGCTCCTGTTCGAACCGCACGCGCGGCGCCCTATGCCCCGGGCGCTCGTTCAACACCTTCCGAATACGCGCAGCAAGCGGCACGTGCTTCAGCAAATGATCCGCGAACATCAGCTTGCGTTCCTGCGTGCCGAATTCCGCGAACACGCGTGCCGGCGGCGTAAGGAACACGTCCCCTTCCCGCACGTCCGCGAAGCCGAGGTACTGCAGCACTTCGGCGATCGGGAACAGTTCGTCGACTTCCAGATGCAGCGTACGCGCGATTTCCGGCATGTCCGCGCGGCCGTGGTACGGCGCCATCGCGAGCGTCTCGATCAGGCCGGCCATCAGGTTGGTCGACACGCGCGGCATCCAGCTGCCGAGCTCCAGCCCCTTCTTCGTCGCCTCGTTGGTCTGGCGGGCCGTCATCTTCGCGTAGATGTCGTCGACGAGCTTGCGGAAATCGGTGTCGAGCCGGTTGCGCGGATGCTTGAACGGCACCTTGATCTCGGCGATCACACGGCCCGGGTTCGACGACAGCACGAGGATTCGGTCGCACATGAACACCGCTTCCTCGATGTTGTGCGTGACGATCAGCACCGACTTGATCGGCATGCGGCCCTGCGTCCACAGGTCGAGCAGGTCGGTACGCAGCGTCTCGGCCGTCAGCACGTCGAGCGCGGAGAACGGCTCGTCCATCAGCAGGATCGTCGGATCGACGACGAGCGCGCGCGCAAAGCCCACGCGCTGGCGCATGCCGCCCGACAGCTCGCGCGGGTATGCGTTCTCGAAGCCGTCGAGACCGATCAGGTCGATCGCGGCCAGCGCACGCTCACGCCGCTCGCGTGCGCCGACGCCGAGCGCCTCGAGGCCGGCTTCCACGTTCTGCAGCACGGTGAGCCACGGGAACAGCGCGAAGGTCTGGAACACCATCGCAACGCCTTCGGCCGGGCCGCGCAGCGGCTGGCCGAGATAGGTCACTTCGCCGCCGGTCGGTTCGATCAGCCCGGCGATGATGCGCAGCAGCGTCGACTTGCCCGAGCCGGAACGGCCGAGCAGCCCGACGATCTCGCCTTCGCGCAGCGACAGGTTCGCATCGTCGAGCACGAGCAATTCGCCCTGCGACTTGTTGAAGCCGCGGTTCACGTGCTCGACGCGCAGGATTTCGTCGCCGAGGCGCGGCGGCTGCAGCGGCTGGGACGTCTTGGCGGGGGCGTTGATAACGGTCGAATTTTGCATCGCGCTTACTCTCAATCGAGACGGAGCCGGGATTCCGCATAGGCGTACATCGGACGCCACAACAGACGGTTGAACAGGGTAACGAACAGGGACATCACGGCGATGCCCAGGATGATCTTCGGAAAATCGCCGGCGGCGGTGGTCTGCGCGATATACGAACCCAGGCCGTGAGCCACGACCTTCGTGTCGCCCCACTGCACGAACTCGGACACGATGCTCGCGTTCCACGCGCCGCCCGATGCGGTGATGGCGCCGGTCACGTAATACGGGAAGATGCCGGGCAGGATCGCCTGCCGCCACCACTGCCAGCCACGGATGCGGAAATTCTTCGTCGCTTCCTTGTAGTCGTTCGGATAGGACATCGCGCCGGCGATCACGTTGAAGAGGATGTACCACTGCGTGCCGAGCACGATCAGCGGCGACAGCCAGATGTCGGCGTTCAGGTGGAAGTGGACGATCACGATCACGAACACCGGGAACAGCAGGTTCGCCGGGAACGCGGCGAGGAACTGCGCGAGCGGCTGGATCTTCTCGGCCAGCGCGGGGCGCAGCCCGATCAGCACGCCGAGCGGCACCCAGATCACCGACGCGATCGCGATCAGCACCAGCACGCGCAGCAGCGTGATGAGACCGAGTACGAGCACGTGCCCGACTTCGCCCATCGTCACGCCGGTCGCGACGAACGTGACGACACGCCACACGACGTACGCCGTCAGCAGGATCACGAACGCGCCCCACACGATGTCGCCGATGCGCGACGAGCCACGCGACGATGCACCGCGCGTACGCGTGCTTGTCAGCGACGGAAAGCGCAGCGGAATCCGCGCGGCCTGCGACAGCAGCCAGCCGGCCGGCACGAGCAGCTGATGGATCAGGTGCGTGCGGCGCATCATGTCGAGCAGCCAGGATTGCGGCGCATCGCCCGACGCGGTGTTTTCCATCCGGAACTTGTCGGCCCACGCGACCAGCGGGCGGAACAGGAACTGGTCGTAGGCGAGGATCACGACCGACATCGCGACGATCACCCAGCCCACCGCGCCGAGATTCTTGTCCGAGATCGCCTGCGCGAGATAGGCGCCGATGCCCGGCAGCGTGATGGTCTGGTTGCCGACGGTGATCGCTTCCGATGCGACGACGAAAAACCAGCCGCCCGACATCGACATCATCATGTTCCAGATCAACCCCGGCATCGAGAACGGCACCTCGAGCTTCCAGAAGCGTTGCCACGGCGTCAGGTGAAAGCCGCGCGACACTTCGCTCAGGTCGCGCGGCACCGTGCGCAGCGACTGGTAGAAGCTGAACGTCATGTTCCACGCCTGGCTCGTGAAGATCGCGAAGATCGCGGCCAGCTCCGCACCGAGCACGCGACCCGGAAACAGTGCGAGGAAGAACGTGACGGTAAACGAGATGTAGCCGAGCACCGGCACCGACTGCAGGATGTCGAGGATCGGGATCAGCACCATGCCCGCACGCCGGCTTTTCGCGGCGAGCGTGCCGTAGACGAGCGTGAACACGAGCGATGCGACCATCGCGGCAAGCATCCGCAGCGTGGTGCGCAACGCGTATTCGGGCAGGTTCGACGGATCGAGCGAGATCTTCTGCGTCTGCAGCACGCCGATCGGCGCCATCGTCTGGTGGAAGCCGACGATCGCCATCGCGAGTATGCCGATGATCAGCGGAAACGCGACCACGTCCCAGCGGTTGGGCAGCACGCGCCACGCGGACGCGTTGGCGGTGCGATTCGGATCGAAGAAACTGATATCCATCGGTAGCGTCTTGTGTTGAATTGAAAATCGATGGGACTGGCCGCGCACCGCGCGGCCGGACGTCGCGCCCCCCGGCGCGGGTCAGAACAATCCGTGCAGCAGCCAGTAAAGGGCGGCAGACAGCGCGATCGAAGCGGGCAGCGTCAGCACCCACGCGAGCACGAGGTTGCGCACCGTATCCCAGCGCAGGCCCGCGCCGCTGGCCGTCATCGTGCCGGCCACGCCCGACGCGAGCACGTGCGTCGTCGATACCGGCAGCCCGTACGCGTCGGCCATCCCGATCGTCAGCATCGCGACGGCCTCGGCCGATGCGCCCTGCCCGTAGGTGAGATGCGACTTGCCGATCTTCTCGCCGACCGTCACGACGATCCGCTTCCACCCGACCATCGTGCCGAGGCCGAGCGCGATCGCGACCGCGACCTTCACCCAGGTCGGGATGAATTTCGTCGCGCGGTCCATCTGCTTCTTGAACGCTTCGAGCGCGCTCGCGTCCTCGACCGTGAACGCCGGCGCCTTCGCCTTCTCCATCAGCCGGATCGCCTCGGACGCGACGTACATGTTGTTGCGCACGTTGTCGACGAGGTTCTGCGGCACGCTCGAGATGCCGCCGGCCTGCGCGACCTGGTCGGCGATCGTGTCAGTGAGCTTGCCCAGTGCGGGAATCGTCGCCGGCGTCAGCTTGTGCGTGCGCACGTAGGCCTCGACATCGGCGCGCGGGTCGGTCGACTGGGCAGCCGGGTCCGCATATTTGACGAGCGTCGTCGACGCGCGGCGTGCCACCGCGACGAACGTGCTAGTCTGATCCGGCGTCACGGCCTTGTTCAGCGCATACGCGGTCGGCATCACGCCGATCAGGATCAGCATGATCAGCCCCATGCCCTTCTGCCCGTCGTTCGAGCCGTGCGCGAACGACACGCCCGTGCAGGTGAGGATCAGCAGCAGGCGGATCCAGAACGGCGGCGGCTTGTTGCCCTTCGGCTCCTGGTACAGCGCCGGCACGCGCACGAGCGCCTTCAGCAACAACAGCACGAGCGCGGACAGCACGAAGCCGATCAGCGGCGAGAACAGCAGCGCCTTGCCGACGCCGAGCGCCTGGTTCCAGTCGACGCCGCTCGTGCCCGACGGGCCGCTGACGATCTGGTTCATCAGGCCGACGCCGATGATCGAGCCGACGAGCGTGTGCGAACTCGACGACGGCAACCCGAAATACCAGGTCGCGAGGTTCCACGTGACGGCGGCGATCAGCAGCGAGAACACCATCGCGAAGCCCGAGCCGCTGCCCACCTGCAGGATCAGCTCGACCGGCAGCAACTGCAGGATCCCGAACGCGACGGCGCCGCTCGACACGAGCACGCCGAACAGGTTCCAGAGGCCGGACCACACGACGGCGAGGTGCGGGTCGAGCGAGTGCGTATAGATGACGGTCGCGACCGCGTTCGCGGTGTCGTGGAAGCCGTTCACGAATTCGAAGCCGAGCGCGATCAGCAGCGCGACGATCAGCAGCAGGAACGGGAGGACCGAGCTTTCCTTGACGGGACTGAGGTCGGCGCTCAGGTGGATACCGACGTAGACGATGCCGCAGGCAATGATCAGAAAAAACAGCGCGAGGCTGATGGTGCGCGTGCGACTGCTGACCGCACCGCTGGTTTCCGTTGCCGCGAGATTCGGCATGAAGGGGCTCCGGAGAGGTGACTCGGAGTGGCAGGCTATCGATCGGTCGTGACGCAAATGTGACGTGTCACTTACAGGACATTGACAAGCCATCTGCCAGGAATCGCGTCGCGCCGCGCAAGCCGCAAGCACGGGTGGTCGACCTTGTAACCGGCGGGAATAAATTCGCCGCTGCGCCGGTATGGCACGCGAAGGCGCCGGCTTATTCCAGGACGATCCGGCCGTCCGGTTTCGTCACACGAATGCGAGGCTCACATGTCTTCATCGACCCCCACCAACCCGTCGCGCCGCAAGGCACTGCAGTGCATGGCCTTCGGCGGCCTCGGCACGCTGTTTACGCTGTCGGGCGGCGTCCTGACGCCGTTCGACCTCGCGCTCGCGCAGACCGGCGACGCGCTGCCGGCCAACGCGGGCCGCCCGCTGTTCGTGCAGATCAGCGACACGCACATCGGCTTCAACAAGGACGCGAACCCCGACGTATCGGCCACGCTGAAGCAGACGATCGACCTCGTCAACGGCATGCCGGCGATGCCCGCGCTGGCCATCCATACCGGCGACATCACGCACCTATCCAAGCCCGAGGAGTTCGACCACGCGTCGCAACTGCTCGCCGCGTTGCGCGTGCCGGAACTGCATACGGTGCCCGGCGAGCACGACGTCACCGACGGTTCGGGCGCCGAATATTTCGGCCGGTTCGGCAAGGCGTCGGACAACCGCGGCTATTACAGCTTCGATCACGCGGGCGTGCACTTCATCGGCCTCGTCAACGTGATGCACTTCAAGCCGAACGGGCTCGGCAGCTTCGGCGACGACCAGCTCGCGTGGCTCGCGCAGGATCTCAAGGGCCGGTCGTCGAGCACGCCGATCGTCGTGTTCTCGCACATGCCGATGTGGACCATCTACGAGCCGTGGGGCTGGGGCACCGGCGACGCGCCGCAGACGATGGCGCTGCTGCGCCGCTTCGGTTCGGTCACCGTATTGAACGGGCACATCCACCAGATCGTGTCGAAGGTCGAGGGCAACGTGACGTTCCACACCGCGCGCTCCACCGCGTTCCCGCAACCGACGGCCGGCAACGGCCCGGGCCCCGTGCCGCTCACCGTGCCGCGCGACCGGCTGCCGTCGATGCTCGGCGTGACGACCGTCGAATTCGCCGGCCATCCGGTCGCGTCGTCGCTGCGCGATGCGACGCTGGCCTGACGCACTGAACCCAAGGGAGACCGACATGACCCGTTCCAAGCCATCCAGCCTCATCGCGGCGCTGCTGCTGTGCGCCACCGCCCCGCTCAGCGCGTTCGCGCAGGGCCCCGACGGCACGCTCGTGACGATCCGCAACTTCATGTTTTCGCCGATGTCGACGACGATCAAGGCCGGCACGACGATCACGTGGAAGAACCTCGACGGAGAGCCGCACACCGTCGTCAACGACGCGGGCATCTTTCATTCGAAGGCGCTCGACCAGGACGAGACGTACGCGTTCCGCTTCGACAAGCCGGGCGTCTACAAGGTATTCTGCGGGATTCACCCGTACATGAAGGAGACCATCACGGTCGAATGACGCGGCGCGTCACGACACGCGCTTGAGGGTCGGAAGCGACTGACGTCGAATCGAACGCGGCCGCCCGTTGCACCGCGGGCGGCCGTCCGCCGTCGATCGCCTAAACTGAATCGAACCGTTCGTACCCGACCCACTATCACACGCAGCGAGGCCAGCCATGACCGCGAGCCAGCCGGCACGCATGGATCTCCCCGGGCAAGTGGTGCTCGTGCTCCAGGGCGGCGGCGCACTGGGCGCATTCCAGCTCGGCGTCTTTCAGGCGATGGACGAAGCCGGTATCCGGCCCGACTGGGTGGTCGGGACGTCGATCGGCGCGATCAACGCGGCGCTGATCGCCGGGAACCCGCCAGCGCAGCGTTACGAGAAGCTGTCGGCATTCTGGCGCCGCGTGACCGAACGGACCCGTTTCGACACTGGGCCGCTGCTGCCCGGCTGGAACCGGACGCTGGCCGAGCTGATGATCATCGGCGGCGGCATCGCGGGATTCTTCCAGCCCAATCCGGCCTCGTGGCTCGGGCCGATGGTCCGCCTCGGCGTCGATCGCGCGTCGTATTACCGGATCGCGCCGCTGCGCGACACCCTTGCGTCGCTGATCGATCCCGAGCTGCTGAACGCCGGCCACCCGCGCCTGACCGTCAGCGCGGTCAATGCGTGCTCGGGCATGATGCGCTATTTCGATTCCCGCGATACGCGACTGGCGCTCGAGCACATCATGAGCTCCGGCGCGCTGCCGCCCGCGTTCCCGGCGATCAGGATCGACGGCGAGCCGTACTGGGATGGTGGCGTGTATTCGAACACGCCGGTCGAGGTCGTGCTCGACGACAATCCGCGCCGCAGCTCGATCATCTTCTCGGTCCAGATGTGGAACCCGGCCGGCCCCGAGCCCCAGAGCATCTGGCAGGTGTCGGAGCGGCAGAAGGACATCCAGTACGCGAGCCGCACCGACAGCCACATCGCGCGCCAGCAGCAAATTCACCGGCTGCGCCACGTGATCCGCGAGCTGGCCCGGCACGTGCCGGAAGCCGAGCGCGCGTCGCCGGCCGTGCGCCGGCTCGCCGCGTGGGGATGCGAAACCACGATGCATCTGATCAAGCTCGCGGCGCCGCGACTCGCCGACGACAATCAGTTCAAGGACATCGATTTCACGCCGGCCGGCATCGAGGCCCGCCGGCAGGCCGGCTACGAGGCCGCACAACGGGCCATCGCGGCGCGTCCGTGGGAGACACCGACGGACCCGACGGAAGGGCTGACGGTATTCGACGCCAGCGGGCCGCCGATCACGGAAGATCCGGCGTGATACGCGGCGCCCTTATCGCGCGCCGAGCGCATCGGCTCGATCCCGCGCGCCCGGCCTCGTACACCTCGACCATCAGCACACCGTCCCGCGCAGCGTGTCGAAATAGTCATCGAGGATCGTGATGTTCATGGGGAGCGCGCCCGGCACCGCCGTCATCCTGAACCGGGAGCCTGCATGTCTCTGACCGATCGATTTTCGCCGTGCGCGGACCTCGCACGCACGCTCACTGCCCTGCCGCGCGCATGTCCGGCGCCGTGCCGGCAACGACCGGACACGATTGCGGCAACGCCTGCCCGAACAGCACGGCCAGCCCGCAAGCGGACGTGAACATGCCGAGGCCGTCATGCCCGACGCCCGGCACTTCGACGACCTGTTGCGCGAGATCGTCAGGATGCCGTTTCTTCAGATAGTCGAAATACGCGAGCCCGCGTGCGAGCCGGTACGGGCCTTGCGCCCTGGCCGCGCATGAGCGGTCGATGAAGTGGGTGTAAGGGTTCGTGTCGGCCTGGCCGAGCAGGTACACGACATGACGCGCGACATAGCGCGTTTCGAGATCGCGCACGTCCTGCGACGCAACATAAGGCGGCGCCGACTTCAGCCCGTATTTCCATTCGGTCGCGCTCGGGCAGGTTCCGCCTGCGATCGGCTGGCCGTCCGGCCGTTCGTCGTCGAAATACAGGTAGCTCGACGGGTTCGCGACCACATAGCGCACCGCGATGCCGGCCCGCGCGAGCGCATCGCCTTCGTGCCCGGCCACCGCGTAACGCTGCAGCAACTGCGCGCCGGCGGAGTGGCCGATCACGACGACCGTCGACAACGCGGGATACAGGCCGCGGTCGGCGAAATGCGCGAGCAATGCGTCGAGCGCGGTGAACGAGCTGATCGGGGCTGGCTGGCGGGCCGGTTCGCCGCCCTTCCATCCTTCCTGGGTCCAGGCGAGCGTCGGCGCGGGCAGCGAGAACGCACGCGTATCGGCGCGTGTCAGGAATTGCGGCGCGACGACCATCGTGCCCTGGCCCACTGCACCGGCCTTCTCGACCACCTTGAGCCCCGATGCGTAATAAGCGTCGGCGTTGCGCAGCGTGCCGTGAATCACGATGAACACACGCGTGACGTCGGGTGCCACCTTGTCGACGGGATGGTCGGCATAGACGGGCAACATCGCGCTGCCCTGCGGCGTGTCGACGGTCAAGCGCTGGTCGGCGACTGCCTTCACCGGTGCTTCGAGACGTTCGCGCTGAGTGGGCGTGGCGGCCTCCGTCGGGCGCGCGCCGCCCAGGACGCCGATGGCGGCCGCTACCGAAATCGCGAACGCCAGGGTTCGGGCGGCCGGCAACACGCGTGAGCGCCGGATGCTTGCAAAGGCAACGGAAATGAGTGACATGGCGACGGATCGAGTGGCGGATATGACTTTAACGGCGATGGTCGCAGAATCCGTCGCGCGCTGCCGGACGGTTACGGGAAGCGCGTCAGTGGGCCGGTTCTGCGCCGCGTTCGCGCCGCCCGCCCATTCCCGGCATCCGTCACCGGCGCCACCAGCCGCCGGCGAGTCGATCAAGCTGACCTGGAAGCGGATCGTCAGGGTCATCGACATCCCGACGATCGACGGGCCGGGGCGCGTCAGCCCGACGCTTCGGACGCATCGCGCTGCATCCGTTGCACGATCGCGTCCAGTTCGCCGATATGCGTGGCCACCGCCTGCTTGCCCGCGCGTGCCCATCCATCGAACGACGTCATCCCGCTCACCGCGCCGACGAACGCCACGCCGGCACGCTCGGCCGCCTGCGCATCCACCGCATGGTCACCCACGTAGATCGCCGAACGGGCCGGCACGCCCAGCCGCGCCAGCGCCAGCACGAGCCCTTCGGGATCAGGCTTGTGACGCTGCACGTCCTCGCCGCCGATCAGCACGTCGACGAGCGACTGCAGTTCGTTCAGCGCAAGAATCGCCTCGATCCGGTAGCGGAACTTCGACGACACGATCGCGACCGCGAGACCCTGCTCGCGCAGACGCGCAAGCAGCGACGGGACATCGGGATAGATGCGCGTGCCGTGCACCATGATCTCGTCGGCGCGTGCCACGAAGTGGCGCGCAAACGCGTCGGCCCGCGCCGGCTCGGTTTCACCCGTCAGCAAGCGGAACATTTCGTGCAGCGGCAGCCCGATCACGGCACCGATCTGCGCCGGTGTCGCGCCGGCGGCATCCAGCCGATGCAGCGCGTATTCCGTGCATTCGATGATTGCGGCGGACGAATCCGCCAGCGTCAGATCGAAATCGAAGATGACGGCCTGAACAGGCATGAAAGGACGCTCCGAAAAAAATCGGCTTGCGCGCGACGCGCGAACCGGCATGACGTTGCGATGCGCATGCGCGTGTCGATCGATCAGCGCTCCTGACCGGATTGCTCGCGATCGGCCGCGTCGAACCCGTCCGGGTCGCGCTTCGCCCATTGTTTTGCCCACCCCAGCAACGGTTGCAGCGCCGCCTCGAGCCGCCGGCCTTCGGCCGTCATGCAGTAGCCGCCCTCGCCATGCTCGACGAGGCCCGATGCCTTGAGCTCGGCCAGCCGCGTATTGAGCAGGCGCGCATTCGTTTCGCAGGCTTCCTGCAGTGCGCGGAATGTGAGCGGCTCGCCGCGCAGTTCCCACAGGATGCGCAGCGTAGTCCGCCGCCCGAGCAGATCCAGCACGACCATGATGGGTCGTCCCGTCTTCGATCCGCGAACGCGCTGTCCGATTTTTGGTGTGGTCATGCTGTACTTTTTAAAGCAAACGCCAGGCAGAGTCAATCGCTTGAATCGCGCCTCGGTTCTGCTTTACTTTTTAAAGCACGAAACTTACGCTTCCACGCATGCATCGTCTCGGGCACGGGGCTCACATGACTCAGCGTATTGCATCCGAATCACCGCCGTTCGAACCCGACATCGCGGCTTCGATCGACCGGATCATGCAGGGCCGCCCACCGTTGCGACTCTTCACCACGCTCGCGCGCGATCCGCGCCTGTTCACGAAATTCTTTGCCGCCGGCCTGCTGGACAAGGGCCATCTCGACATCCGGCAACGCGAGATCGTCATCGACCGCACTACCGCGCTTTGCGGGTGCGAATACGAATGGGGCGTGCATGTCGCCGTGTTCGCCCGGACGGCGAAGCTGAGCAGCGAGCAAATCCGGTCGTTGGTTGCGGCTCGGCTGACGACACATGCTGGAACGACGACGACCGGGTGCTGATCCGGATGTGCGATGCGCTGCATCGGCACTGCGATATCGACGATGACCTGTGGCACACGCTGTGCCGGCATTTCAGTGACGAGGCACGGCTCGAGCTGCTGATGCTGGCGGGCTTCTATCGGACGGTCAGTTATCTCGCGAATGCACTGCGCCTGCCGCTTGAAGCGCATGCGACACGGTTTCCGTCTCGTACGTCGGCATGTGAAGTTCATTCCCCTGATTTGCCGACGGAGGATCGACCGTGATTTCTGGCATGGCGACGAATACAAGGCGATGGTCGAGCGGGTGTATGGCCACCCGCCCGTGATACGCGTGCTGGATTCTGTCGCGCATGTCGATGCGACGCAGGACGGTACTAGATCTTCGGACTGTCCGACTGAGGGCCGGATCGCGCCGTTGCGGAACGACCCGCCCTGCACCCTCGAGGGTCACCACGATCCATCCCCGTTATCGCATTTCGCTATCAACCCCATTGCCAGCAATGCTTTCAAACATATCGTCAAGTTCCGATATAAGATTCGCCCATCGACGATACCTGTTTGCCTGAGTGAAACGCCCGCCTGATCCATGCCGACCGAACTCGACATCGAAGCCATCCTGAAAGCGCTCTCGAACCCCGTGCGCCGGGAAATCCTCCTCTGGCTGAAAACGCCGGGCGAGCATTTCCCGAACCAGACGCTGCCGTATGAACACGGCGTCTGCGCGGGCCAGATCGACGCGCGCTGCGGGCTGTCGCAGTCGACCGTCTCTGCACACCTCGCGACGCTGCAACGCGCGGGGCTCGTGACGTCGACACGGATCGGCCAGTGGGCGTTCTTTCAACGCAACGAGGCCGTCATCGACGCATTTCACGACGCCCTGCGCCGCGAACTCTAGTCAACACGGCCGAACCGGCCATGCGGAGCGCTGTCGCCCATGACGCGACGGTTTCCCGCCTTTCGTGAAGAGGTTATTTGCCATGCCCACCCTGTTCGATCCCGTCACCCTCGGCGACCTGACCCTGCCGAACCGCATCGTGATGGCGCCGCTCACCCGCTCCCGTGCGGGCGCGACGCGCGTGCCGAACGCGCTGATGGCCCGCTACTACGCCGAGCGCGCGACGGCCGGCCTGATCATTACCGAGGCAACGTCGGTCACGCCGCAGGGCGTCGGCTACGCGGACACCCCCGGCATCTGGTCCGACGAGCAGGTCGAGGGCTGGAAACAGGTGACGCAGGCCGTGCATGCGGCCGGTGGGCGCATCGTGCTGCAACTGTGGCACGTCGGCCGGATCTCCGACCCGGTGTTCCTGAACGGCGACCTGCCGGTCGCGCCGAGCGCGATCGCCGCCGGCGGCCACGTGAGCCTCGTGCGTCCGCAGCGCCCGTACGTGACGCCGCGCGCACTCGAGCTCGACGAAATCCCGGGCATCGTCGCCGCGTACCGCAAGGGTGCGGAAAACGCGAAGGCCGCCGGCTTCGACGGTGTCGAGATCCACGGCGCGAACGGCTACCTGCTCGACCAGTTCCTGCAGGACAGCACCAACCACCGCACCGATGCATATGGCGGCCCGATCGAGAACCGCGCACGCCTGCTGCTCGAAGTGGTCGATGCGGCAATCGACGTGTGGGGCGCCGGCCGCGTCGGCGTGCACCTTGCCCCGCGCGGCGACGCGCACACGATGGGCGATTCCGATCCGGCGGCAACGTTCGGCTATGTCGCGCGCGAACTCGGCCGTCGCAAGATCGCCTTCATCTTCACGCGTGAGTCGTATTCGGGCGACCACTTGAGCCCGCGCCTGAAGGAGGCATTCGGCGGCCCGCTGATCGCGAACGAGCAGTTCACGCTCGACACCGCGCAGGCTGCGCTCGAGGACGGCAGCGCCGACGCGATCGCATGGGGCAAGCTGTTCATCGCGAACCCCGACCTGCCGCGCCGCCTCGAACTCGGCGCACCGCTCAACAAGCCGGTGCCGGAGACGTTCTACGCGGAAGGCGAAACGGGTTATACCGATTACCCGGCGCTGAGCGACGCGGCCTGACGGCCCGGCAGCGCGTGTTCAGCGGCGCACGTCCGCCCGCATGAACACGCGCTGCGTCTCGTCGAGGCCGAGCGATACGTGGTGCGCGCGGATCGCGCGCAGCGTGTCGTCGAGCGCGGCGGCGTCGACGATGCTGAAACCCAGGCGCGCGTAGTACGGCGCATTCCACGGCGCGTCGCGAAACGTCGACAGCACGACCTCCGCGATCCCCTCCTGCGCCGCGCGTGCCATCACCTGTTCGATCAGGCGCGCGCCGATCCGCTGTCCGGCATGCGACGGCGCGACATCCAGCTCTTCCAGATAAAGCCGCTGCGCATCGAGCAGCCGGTAGAATGCAAACCCGACGCACGCGCCGTGCGCATCGACCGCCACATAAGCCCGGCCGCCATCGATGCGCACGAGTACGGCGGCCGTATCGGTCGGCTCGGCTTCCGCGATGTGGGTCATGCCGATTTCGCGAAACCGCTGCGCGGCAGCCACTTCGACGGCGGCCATCGCGGCCGCGTCTTCCCGCGTGGCGGGACGGATCAGGATCGGTGCAGTCATGACGGCAATTCAGGCAGACAGTCTGGAACGGCCGTCACTATAATCGAAACCTCATACGTTTCGAACGCCCCACCCACGAGGTTCGTCATGACGCTGTCCGCGCTCGCCGTCTTCGCTGTCACCCTGCTCGTCACCGCCGGCACGCCCGGGCCGAGCGTCGCCGCGCTGGTCGCGCGCGTGCTGACGAACGGCGTGCGTGACGTGCTGCCGTTCCTCGCGGCCATGTGGGTCGGCGAAGCGCTGTGGCTCACGCTCGCGGTCGCGGGGCTGTCCGCGTTCGCGCGCACGTTCGCGGCCGGGCTGATCGTGCTGAAACTGCTCGGCGTCGCGTACCTGCTGTTCCTCGCATGGAAGATGTGGACCGCGCCGACCGGGACCGGCGCCGACGACCTCCCGCGCGGCCAGTCGCCGTGGCGCATGTTCGTCGCGGGCATGGCCGTCACGCTCGGCAATCCGAAGATCGCGGTTTTCTATCTCGCGTTGCTGCCGACCATCGTCGATCTCGCGCACGTCGGCGTGACCGCGTGGGCCGAGCTGGTCGGCACGATGCTCGCGGTCCTGATCCTGGCCGACTGCTTCTGGTCGCTGCTTGCGTCGCGCGCACGGGCTTTCCTGACGTCGGCGCGCGCGAAGCGGTTCGCGAACCGCACGAGCGCGACCGCGATGGCCGGTGCGGCAGTGGCGATCGCGACGCGCTGATGTGGAATCGAGGCGCGCTGATGGCATTCTGTAACGCCTGACGTGCAGGAAGCGTTACTTCCGTAAGCGCGGGTCATCTCCCAGGTCGCGCAGGCGCTTTCTCAACCGTCGATTGTCCGCGAGCAATGCAACCAGCGCGACGAGCGTCGCAACGGGAAAAAACCAGTTCCCCGAGTAATGCAGCAGTGCCCATGCAACAGCTGCGACTACAACAGCCGCGGCGATCAGACTGATTCCGTCTGCCATTCTGCTCATGCGGTCGCCCTCCCGATTGCGCGTGCGCGGATCGCAAACGTCACACTGACTGGCATGGGTCGAAGTACCTCCGGATACCGTTCGATCACGCGATAGACATCTTGCGGAATCACAAGACCGCGACGAGCCGCCCAGACGCGAATGCCGTCGACAGCGGCCACGCCGCGCTTGTCGCACACCAGCGACGCGTCGGCAGCCACAATCAGGCTGCCGATCGCCGCACCGACGTAAAAGCTCGCCCCGAGTGCTGACGCGGCTGCCAGCAGTTCCAGTCCGGTCGTTGCTCCGATCAGTTCGCCAACAGTAGCAGTCGGGCCGAGCGTCTTGAGCACGCCGAGAATAGCCGCGAGCGTGCCGGTTGCGGTTTGCTGCGCAGCAAACAGGCTTGCTGGCGCGGGTAAACCGAGGGCATCCATGTTGTCCCTGAATGCCCGATAAAAAGTCTTGCATTGCGTCATGCTGGATCCTCCTCAGAGCGCGGTGATTCTAGCAATGACGAGATGCGCTGACGAACCTGCCGGATTCATTCTGACCGAGCGCCTCTTCATTCAAGCGTCTCGACGCCCTCCACGCCACAAGCGCGTGTCGTCCCGGTGCGTGCCCGCTTACTGCCCGATGATTCGTTACGAAGTGTCGCGAACGAACCGTTCGTCGCTTCTTACAGCTATACACAACCGCCGATTTTCGTCACGATACGGCGAGTCGCGAAGGCGGCCCGCCGCGCGCCTGCCCCGGGGACCTCAATGAAAACCTGGCTATCGGCTGTCCTGCTCTGCCTGTCCGCCACGGTCGCGCACGCGGCCGGCATCAAGTTCCTCAGCATCCCGGCCAATGCGGCCGGCCACGAGTTGCGGGCGCTCATCTGGACCCCCTGCGCGGCACCCGCGCAATCGCTCACGATCGGCCCGTTCCTGCTGAAAGGGCAACGCAACTGCCCGACCGTCGGCGACAAGCTGCCGCTGGTCGTGATTTCGCACGGCCATGCCGGCACGTACTTCGGGCATCACGACCTCGCCGAAACGCTTGCCGACTCGGGCTACGTCGTCGCGGCGATCAACCATCCCGGCGACACGCATGCCGACATGAGCCGCGCGGCCGACCTGAGGGAGCTGGCGGAGCGGCCGGAGGACATCAAGCGCCTGGTCGACTACATGCTGTCCAACGGGCCCGACGCCGCGCACATCGATCCCGCGCGGATCGGCTTCTTCGGCTTCTCGCGCGGCGGCTATACGGGCCTCGTGCTGGCCGGCGCCAATCCGGATTTCGTGCACGCGCACGTGGCCTGCCCGGACCCGACCTGGTTGATCTGCAAGCAGATCCGCGACCATGACCTGCCGCGCCAGCCGCTGGCGCACGATCCGCGGATCAAGGCCTACGTGATCGCCGACCCGATGAACGAATTCCCGACCGCCGATACGCTGAAAGACGTGCATGCGCCGATCCAGCTCTGGGCGTCCGAAGCGGGCGGCGACGGCGTGGAGCCGGAAACGGTCCCCGCGCTGGCCGGCATGCTGCCGCAACGGCCGGAATTCCACGTCGTGCCGAATTCCGCGCATTTCGCGTTTCTCGCGCCGTGCTCGGAATCACTGGCGCACGACTCGCCTGAAGTCTGTACCGATGCGAAGGGATTCGACCGCGTGGCCTTCCACGAAACACTCGACGCGAAGGCACTCGCGTTCTTCAGCGCCAATCTCCGCTAACAGCGAAACGTCTTGCGCCAGACGCCCGGCGCCGGCACATGGTCGTTGCACGCGATCAGCGCGTGCACCAGCGCCCAGTCGTCGTCATCGCAGAAGTCGAGCAGCATCGCGCCATACGGGCCGGGCTGCTCGCGCAGCCGTTCGGCCAGCCGCGCTTGAATGCCCCGCACGTTGCCGTCGCCGTGCGCGACCACCGACGGATTCGCGCCCATTCCCGTCCCGCTGCAGAAGTTGATCGCCCAGCGGCCGCTGTCCGGCGACGGCAAATCCGTCAGCAGTGCGTCGATCGCACGCCACTTCCAGCCGATCGACGCGGCGACCGGCACGCGGTATTCGTCCTGGATCACGAATGCACCATCGGGGTGGTCGATCGTGAACGTCGCATTGTCGGGCCATGCGGTCAAGTCGATGCCGAGCGGACGGCTGCTGCGAAAGCGGCGCAGCAGCACGATCGCGCCGCGCACGTCGCCGAGCGCGGGCAGCGTGCCGCCGGCATGCCAGCGCAGCCGCGGATGCCGCGCGCGATGCGCGTCGAACGTCGCATCGAAACTGCGCGTGCACGCGTGCGCCGGCCATTCGTCCTTCACCGACATCACGATGCATTCGCGCGGATGCGCGTCGAGAAAACGCGCGCAGGTTGCCAGCACGTCGTCGAACGTCATGCCGAGCGCGATGCCGCCGTGATGGATGTCGAACGCATCGCGCACGTGCCGGCAGCGGATGTCGAGGAGCCGCACGCCATGCGCGAGCTGGGCATCGAGCGGCGCACGCTGGGTGCGCACGAGCCGATCGTCGACGGTATACGCACAGGTGTCATGGCTGCCCGGTAGGGTCAGCGTATGCAGCAGCCGCGCATCGTCGAGCGCCGACATCCAGTCGGCGGGCGGCATGCACGTATCGTGGCTCGAAGGGATCATGAATCGATGAATGACAAGGAAAGAAAGCCGTGGGTCACGGCATCGGATGTCGCGGCGCGCGCCGGCGTGTCGCGCTCCGCGGTGTCGCGTGCATTCTCGCCGACGGCGAGCATCGCCCCGCAGACACGTGAACGCGTGATGGTCGCCGCGCGCGCGCTCGGCTACCAGGTCAACCTGATCGCCCGCGACATGATCACGCAGCGCAGCAGCATGATCGGCGTCGTGACGGCCGGGTTCGAGAATCCGTTTCGCGCACGGCTGCTGTCGGACCTGATGGCCGCGCTCGGGCAGCGCGCGCTCACGCCGCTCGTGACCAATGCGGAAGATCCGCGCCAGGTCCGGCAATCGCTCGAGCAGTTGCTCAGCTACCGGATCGCGGGCCTCGTGATGACGTCCGCATCGCCGCCGCTGTCGGTCGCGCAGCAGTATCTCGAACACCGGATCCCGGTCGTGATGATCAACCGCGAGGCGAACCTGCCGGGCGCGGACATCGTCGTCAGCGACAACGCGGCGGGCGCCGTCCACGCAGCGCAGCGGCTCGTGCGGGCCGGTGCGCGCCGGCTCGCGTTCGTCGGGCCGCGCGGCGCGAGCTACAGCGCGCAGTCGCGCGCCACCGCGTTCGAGCAGGCGATCGGGCGCGGCGATGCGTTCGACGCGACACTCGCGCACGTGCTCGACACGCCGTCCGACACGCATGCAAGCGGCGTCGACGCCGCGCGGCAACTGTTCGGGAACGGCAAGCGGCCCGACGGCGTGTTCTGCTCGTCCGACCTGCTCGCGCTTGGCGTGATCGACGTCGCGCGCAGCGAATTCGGGTTGCGCGTGCCGGACGACGTGCGCGTGATCGGCTTCGACGACATCCCCGCCGCCGAATACGACGCGTACCGGCTCACGACGCTGCGGCAGGACACGCGCGGCCTCGCGCAGGCGGCGATCGACCTGCTCGCGGACCGGATGCAGGCGTTCGACGGCCCGTCGCGCACGCGCATCGTGCCGGTCACGCAGGTGGTGCGGGCCAGCTGCGCATAACCAGGGAGCATCGGGCGCGGCGACGCCGCGCGTCACTTCAGCCCGCCCGCGAACCCGCGCAACAGGTAGCGCTGCACATAGCCGGCCACGGCCAGCGTGGGCAGCGACGCCATCAGGCCCGCGCTCATCAGGTCGCCCCAGTCGATGCCGTTCTCGGTCACGTAGCCGGCAATCGCGAGCGGCAGCGTGAAGCGGCTCGGCGTCGACACGAACAGCAGCGCGATCAGGAATTCGTTCCACGCGGCGATGAACACGAAGATCGCGGTCGCGATCAGCCCGGGCGCGCACAGCGGCAGCACGATCTGCACGAGGCGTCGAGCAAGCCCCGCGCCGTCGATGCAGGCGGCTTCCTCGTATTCGATCGGCACGTCGCGCACGAACGCGAGCAGCATCCAGATCGCCATCGGCAACGCGTAGATCTGGTACGCGAGCATCAGGCCGAGCGTCGAGTCGAGCAGGTGCAGCCGCTTTGCGAGCGCGAACAGCGGCACCGCGATCGTGATCGGCGGCATCAGCTTCAACGCGAGCACGAGCACCAGGAACAGCAGGTCGAGCCGCGCCGGAAACCGCAGCCGCACGAGCGCATACGCGGCCGGAAACGCGAGCGCCAGCGCGAGCAGCGTCGTGCCGAAGCCGACCAGCAACGAATTGAACAGCGGCGCGCCGATGCCGTTCGACCAGACCGACGCGAAATGCTCGAAGGTCGGCGCGGCCGGCCAGATCCGTAACGGATGATCGAGGCGTTCGAGCGTCGGCATGAACGCCGCGCCCGCCATCCACAGGCACGGCAGCAGCAACAGCGCGAGTACGACGAAGCGCAATGCCCAGGGCACCGCGCGACCAAAAGCAGCGCCCGTTCTCGCGCCCGTGATGCGGGCGGGTTGCGCCGTCATGCGCGCCGCTTGCGAACCGTCTGCCATACGTACCCCGAGACCAGCAGCGCGGACGCCGCGAGCATCAGCACCGACGCGGCACTTGCCGGCCCGACGTTGAAGAAGCGGAAGCCCGTGTCGTAGATATAGGTCGACAGCGTCTGGGTCGCGTTGCCGGGGCCGCCGCCCGTCAGCGCATAGACCTTGTCGAACAGCTTGAACGTGTCGATCGAGCGCAGCAGCAGCGCGAGGCCGATCTGCGGCGCCGCGAGCGGCAGCGTGATGTCGCGCAGGCACTGCCACTCGCTCGCGCCGTCGGTGCGCGCGGCTTCGTACAGCTCCTGCGGGATCGACTGCAGCCCGGCGAGCACGATCAGGAACGCCATCGGCGTCCACTGCCACACGTCAACGAGCGCGAGCGACCACAGCGCGAGATGCGGATCGGACAGCCAGCGCACGCCTTCGATGCCGAACGCCGCGAGCAGCGCGTTCAGGAAACCGTCGAAGTTGAGCCAGTTGCGCCAGATCGCCGAGCACACGAGCGTGGACAGCATCATCGGCAGGATCGCGAGCGGCAGCGCGATGCGCCGCCCCGGAAACGCGCGCACGAACAGCAGCGCGAAGCCGAAGCCCAGCGCGACTTCGGCGAGCGACGCGACGATCGTGAAGCGCAGCGTGTTGCCGAAGCCGACCGTGAACGCCTCGTCGCCGAGCACCGCACGATAGTTCGCGAGCCCGGCGAAGGCGCGCCGGCCGGCCGAGTAGTCGACCTGGCAGAACGAATCGATCAGCACCTGCGCGACCGGATACAGCGCGAGCGCGGCGAGCACCAGCAGCGCGGGCCCGAGCAGCGCGACGAACGGCAGGCTGCGGCCGAAAGCTTTCATGCGCTGGGTCCCGGCGAGAGTTCGAGGCGAGCCGTCACTTGCCGGCCGCGGCCGTCGCCTGGGCGATCTTCTGCTGTGCCTGGCGCAGCGCGGCGTCAGGCGTGGCCTGCCCCGTCAGCGCGAGCTGCAGCTGGTCGCCGAGAATGCTCTCGACCTGCTGCCAGTCGTTCACGCGCGGCCGCGCACGGCCGGCTTCGAGCGCCTTCAGCTGATCCGGATACCAGCGGCACTGGCGCACCAGCGCCGGATCGTTGAACACACTGCGGCGGGTCGGCGGAATGCCGATGCCGGCGAGGCGCGTCTGCGTGTCGCGGGCGGTCAGGTACGCGAGGAAATCCTGCGCGAGCTTCGCGTGCGGCGCGTCCTTCGGGATGCCCATCTGCCAGATGCCGAGCATCGGCGCCGGGCCGGCGGTCTGCCCGGGCGGCGGCTGCAGCGCGATCTGGCCGACCACGCGCGACTGCTTCGGATCGTCGAGCGCCGGCACCCACGCCGGCCAGACCTCGATCGACTGCGCGGCGGTGCCGCGCTGCAGCGCATCGCGCACTTCCGCCGCGCCGTACACGTCGACGTCCTTCGGCGCGGATGCCTTCAGCGCGAGGAAGGTCTTCAGCGCGGCTTGCGCCTCACGCGAATCGATCGTCACGTTGCCGGCACGGTCGAACACGTCGCCGCCATAGGCCCACTGGATCGGCAGGAAGCCCGTCACGACCGGGTTGCCCTTCGTGCCGCGGAACACGACGCCCGACACGCTCTTGTCCGCACCGCCGACCGTCTGCGCGATCTTCAGCACGTCGTCCCAGTTGCGCGGCGGCTGCAGCTTGTACTTCGCGAGCAGGTCCTTGCGGTACGCGAACATCTCGACGTTGCCGACGATCGGCAGCGCGTACAGCGCGCCGGCCGCGTTGCGGCCGAGCGCGACGGCGGACGGCACGAGATCGGCGTCAGCAAGCGACGCGGGCAGCGGCTTCAGCCAGCCGTTGCCGATGAATTCGGGCGCCCACGTGTCGTCCATCATCACGAGGTCGTATGCGCCGGTGCCTTCGCGCATCGACAGCTTGAGCTTCTGGTACAGGTTCGCGTTCGGCAGCTTGAGCAGCTCGATCTCGGTGCCCGGATGCAACTTGTTGAAACCGGCGACGGCGTCGGCCAGCCCCTTGCCGTAGATATCGTCGCGGCCTGCGATGACGAGATCCGCGGCAACGGCGTGCGTGGCGGCGAAGGACAGCGCAAGGGCGGCGGACAGCGCGCGCAGGCGGCTCAGCAAGGTCATGAGGTCTCTCTCGTTCGGCGTGGTGGCGGGACGGCCGGGCGTTGCACACGTGTGCAACGCAGGAGATGTTTCCGGCCGCCTGTAGCGAACGCCATTGTTCACGCCGATCGTTAAGAATTTATGGCACGCGGCGATCGCCGGTACGCGGCGCCTGCCGCAGCGAGTCGGGCAGCAGCCCGGCGGCCCTCCGCCCACCCTATGCCCGCCACCCGTCGCACGCCGATAGCCGCCCGCGTTCCGCGCGCCCTGTCCCATGCCCAGCGTTCAAAAATTCACGCGAATACCCGCCATCACCGCCAGTTGCCGGCTCGAGTTGCTGTTCGCGAGCACCGGGATCTGCGCGTAGTTCACCGCGTTGCCGTCCGCGTCGGTGCCGAGCCCCTTCCCGCTCGCGATCTGGCCTATCGCGACCGCATACAGCGCCGTGCGCTTCGACAGGCTGTAGTTCGTGCCGACGTTCACCTGGTGGAACCGCGTCGTGCCGCGCCCGTCGGTATGCGCGGCGTTGAAGATATAGGCGACGCCGCCCTGCAGCGCGGGCGTGAACATGTACGTGGCGTTCACCTCGCCGATATCGAACGTGAACGCCTGCGTGCGCGGCTGCGCGGTGGTCGAGAAATAGCGGCTGTCGCCGAGGCGCGTATGCGTATAGGTGAGCGCGATCGTCGCGTCGCCGAACGTGACCGACCCGCCCGCGCCGAACGCGCGCATCGAGCCCGCGTCCTGTAGAAGGCAATACATCGCACCCGGGTTACTGCACGAGAAATCGCCGATATAGCCGTTCGCGCCGCCGAGCGCCGCGTCGAGCGGCTGGTGCAGGTCGAGGTAGCCGACCGAGAACGCGACCGGTGCGCGCGTGTACGTCGCGGCCACCGCGTAACCGCGCTTCGCGGAGAAATCGCCGGCCTGCCCGCCGAAGCTGAACGTGCCGCCGAACGTGAGGCCGTTGAAATCGGCGCTGGTAAACTTCACCGCGTTGTTGAAGTTGAATGCGGCATTCAGGTTGTCGACGTCGCCGAGGTGCGAGCCATACGGCGTCGACCAGTTGTTGCTCGACACGTACGCGCCGAGCATGTCGGTATACGTGTCGTACTGCCGGCCGAGGCCGAGCGTGCCGATCCCGTCCTGGCGCAGCCCGACCCATGCCTGCCGGCTGAAGGCCGTGCCGCCCTGCAGCGCCTGCCCGTTCGCCGAAAGAAACTGCTGCTCGAGCGTGAACACCGCATTGAGCCCGCCGCCGAGCGGCTCGGCGCCCTGGAAGCCGAAGCGTGACGGCACGAGGTTGCCGCCACCCATCTGCCATGCGTGGCCGCCGCCCGTGCTGCCGTCGGCGCGCGTGAACTGCTGGTTCGTCGAGTAGATGATGCCGGTATCCACGGTGCCGTACAGCGTCACGCTGCCCGAGGTCTGCGCGTGTGCGTGCATGCAACCCAGCGTCGCCGCAGCCGCGGCCAGTCGTCGTCCGATCTTCATGTCCCGCCCCTCTGTTGTCATCGATTCGCAGTGCAGATCGATGGGGTTATCGATATGGGTGACAGGACTCTATCCAGCGAAAATTCAGGACCTCTATCGCAAATCGGCAAACAGTCGCACGCGTTGCCCGCGACCGTGCTCGACGACGCCGTTGCGGCGCGCGTGCGTCATTCGGGGCGCGTCGTCTGCGACGGCAACTCGCCGAACAGGTCGCGATACTCGCGCGCGAAATAGCCGAGGTGGGTGAACCCCCAGCTCGCGGCGGCCTCGCCGACGCCGAGCTGCTGCACGGGCGTCGTGCGCAGCATGCGGCGCACCGCGTTCAGCCGGATCGTGCGCAGATAGCCGACCGGCGTGACGTCGGCCACGCGTTGAAAACTCGTCTGCAGCGTGCGGCGGCTGCAGCGCAGCGCACGGCACAGTTCGAGCACGGTGACGGGTTCCTCGGGCCGGTCGCGCAGATGCTTCTCGCAACGGCTCACGATGTCGCTGTAGGTGGCGTGCGTGATGTCGCGACGCTCGACGCCGATGCCCTGTTCGAGCGCATCGAGGAACATGCCGAGCATCGCGTCACGGAACATCTTGCGGGTGGCCGCGTATTCGAGGTGGCCCGGGTTGCGCTGCGCATCGTCGATTAGCGACGACAGCCGCACGCCGAGCGCGACGCCCTGCTCGTCGGACAGCCGCGTCACGTGGCGCAGCTTGCGCGCGCCCGATGCGCCGAATTCGGCTTCGCAGAGCTCGTCGACCATGTCGGACGCCGCGCTGATCCCGACGAGCCCCATCCCTTCCGGCGTGTGGAATTCGAAATCCTCGCCGGCGCGCAGCGCGAGCAGCGCATAGCCGTCGACGGGCTGGCCCTGGAACGTGCCCGCGAGCGGCACGGACAGCGGCACCGCGAGCGACGTGCGCCCGGCCGGCGCGAGCCCGGTTTGCGCGACCCGCCGGTTGGTCGTTTCGCGGAAGAAGTGGAAATCGTCGTACAGCACCTGCGTGACGGTGCCCTTGAAGCGGCCCGGCGTCATCTGGCGGTAGACCTGATGCCAGCCCGCGATCGCGAGCCCGTGATCGTGCACGTCTTCGTGTGAGCGTGACTGGAACAGCATCGGCATCTCCGGTAAAACCCCTAAACGCGGCCGCCGGCTCCCCGGCGCGCAACGCCACAGCTTACCCGTGCAATATCCTGCGTAGTGCGGTTTCGAACGCAAGACAGGCCGCCGACAGCGCGGCGGCCTGCTCGCCCGTCAGGCGGACGTAGCGGCGGAACGACGGCATCCGGTTCACGACCTCGCTGCCGCCGAACGGCACGATCGCGAGCGTCCAGCGCCCGTCGCGCGCGTCGATCGTACAGTCGGTCAGGTGCAGCGGCCGCAGCGCGTCGGCCAGCGACGGCTCGTCGACCAGTGCGGCTACCGCATCGACGAAACCGGGGTCGCATCCTGGCACGATCACCGCGTCGATACCCGTGCAGCGCAGCCAGCCGGTCTGGCGCACGCGCGCGCTGCCCTGCACGGCCGGACCGCACGCGGTGGCCGCTACCTTCACGCTGACCGTGTGCATCAGGAACTGGCGGTCGACCCGCTCGTCGATGCTCACGCGCACGCCGTTCGGCAGCCTCGCCGTCGGACTGCCGACGTGATCGGCATCCCGCTCGGCGCCCAAATCCGCCAGCACACGCGCGGCGATCGCGCCGGGCCGATGGCCGGGCGGCGGCGCATCAGGCCCCGCGCGCCAGCGGGCGAGCGCGAGCTTCACGATGCGACGTGCTCGTTGCGCAGCACTTCCTCGACCGGCACCGGCTTGAACGGATGCCGGCGCTGCACGACGAGCGTCCAGAACAGCGCGTACAGCGCGGTGAGCCCGAGCATCGCGCCGAACGGCACGTAGATGTCGCGCGCGTTCATGCCCGGCGGCGTGATGTACCAGATCGCCAGGATGATGCCGACGCTCGACACGATCTGCGGCAACGGGAACAGCGGCGAACGGTACGGGCGCGGCAGGTCCGGGCGGCGAATCCGCAACATCACGACCGATGCGGTGACGAGCAGGTACGCGGTGCCCCACGCGCAGGTCGCGGCGAGCACGAGGTGCAGGATGCTGTCGAGATTGCCGTTGATCAGCCACGCATGGAAGATCGGCACGATCGCCGCGGCGACGATACCGACCACCGGCGTCTTGAAGCGCGGATGCAGGTAAGCGAAGCAGCGCGGCAGCGCACCGTCGATCGCCATCCCGTACAGGATGCGCGGCAGCCCGGCCATCAGCGTGTTGATCGTCGCGGCGCCGGCGCACAGGAACGCGATGCCGAACCAGATGCGGCCGAACGGCCCGAGTACCTGCAGCGCGAACGCGGGAATTGCGCCCGGCGTGTCGAGCAGGTGCGTGAGGCCGTCGGCGCTCACCGGCACGTTCGCGACCTGGCGGCGGATCGCCGCGCCGTACAGGAACATGCAGATCGCGACGCCGACGAGGCCCAGCGCCATCGCACGCGGAATCGTCTTGCCCGGCGCCTTCATTTCCGGCGCGAGCGGCGTGACGAACTCGCAGCCGACGAACATGAACATCGCCATCCCGACCAGCGACAGCACGGCCGGCACCGACGTGCCGACTTCCGAGCCGCCGAACCAGCCGTCGAGATGCACGGCCGGCGCGGCCGCGAGCCCGAGGATCCCGAAGATCATCAGCGACAGCCACATGCCGGCCGTCAGCACGATCTCGAGCTTGCTGAACACCTTGATGCCGATGATGTTGGTGATCGCGAACGTGACGACGAGGCCGACGCCGACGAGCCACGAGCTGTTGTGCTTCTCGAACGCGGCATTCAGCGATTCGAAATTGACGAGCGCCATGATGCCGCTCAGGATCGTTTCCGCCGTGCCGGCGAACACGTGCACGAGGAAATACGCGGAGATCGTGCCGGTGATCGCCCAGAAGCGGCCGAGCCCGCACGACAGGTAATCGTAAACCGAGCCG
This sequence comes from Burkholderia sp. AU45274, assembly GCF_030482505.1. Taxonomy (NCBI): domain Bacteria; kingdom Pseudomonadati; phylum Pseudomonadota; class Betaproteobacteria; order Burkholderiales; family Burkholderiaceae; genus Burkholderia; species Burkholderia sp. AU45274. The sequence continues at coordinate 1,864,998 of NZ_JAUJQE010000001.1, forward strand.
GCCGTCGGCAGCATCGCGGCGGCTTCCGAGAAGGTGGTCGCCTGCGCCTGCATCATCACGAACGCGATGATCATCGCGACCGCGAACGCCCAGCCGCCCATCCCGAAGCCCGACGTCGCGGTGAGAATCACCGGGCTTGCCATGATGAGGCCGACGGCGCTCGCCAGCGCGGTCGGAAAGCCGACCGCCCCCGCCTTCAGCGCCGTGCCGCCTCCCGCTTCAGCCGGCGTGCCGGCGGGCGTGTCGCCCGCTGCGCCGGTAACTCCAGACCATCCCGACATCCCTGTCTCCTTCCTGTGTCGACCCGGACTGCCGCTTCGTCGGCGATCCGGGTTCCATGGCTATGCGGTCAGCCCGGGCGGCGCTTCAGCGCTTCGATTCCCGGGCCCCTTGTCGATCACACCTTGATCCGATGTCGAAAAAATACGCAGGCAAAATAATCCGGTCATAGCGCAAATTGGCAAACCGGCGGCGGCCGCACTGCCCGCCGCCGGCGTGCCGTCACGGAGTCACGCCATCACGCGAACGGCACGGCCTCGAAGCCCGCCGCCAGCGCGTCGACGATCCGGTCGAGCTGCTCGCGCTGGATCACGAGCGGCGGCGACAGGATGATCTTCGTGCCGACCGGACGCACCAGCACGCCGTTCTCGCGCGCGACTTCCGCAACCGCGTTCGCATAGCCCGAGAGCGGGTCGATCGGCTCGCGCGTGTCCTTGTTCGCGACCAGGTCGAGCGCGAGCATCAGCCCCTTGCCGCGCACTTCGCCGACCGCCGCGAAGCGTTCCGCGAACGGCTTCAACGCTTCGAGCAGATACGCGCCCTGCTTCGCCGCGTTCGCCGGCAGGTCCTCCTTCACGACGATGTCGAGGCTCGCGATCGCCGCCGCGCAGGCGACCGGATGGCCCGCATACGTGTAGCCGTGCATGATCGCGCCGCCGAAATCGGCATTCGCGGCGAATGCGTCCTCGATCCGTGCGTTCACGACCGTCGCGCCGAGCGGCACGTAGCCCGACGAGATCCCCTTCGCGAGACACATGATGTCCGGGCGCACGCCCCAGCCGCGGCTGCCGAACATACTGCCGCTGCGACCGAAGCCCGTCACGACCTCGTCGGCGATCAGCAGGACGCCGTAACGGTCGCACACCTCGCGCACCAGCGGCCAGTAGTTGGCCGGCGGCACGATCACGCCGCCCGCGCCCTGGATCGGCTCCGCGATGAACGCGGCCACCGTGTCGGGGCTCTGGAACTGGATCTCGCGCTCGAGCATTTCCGCGCAGATCCGGCCGAGTGCTTCGGGATCCTGCGTGAACGGGTTGCGGTACAGCCACGGCGTCTCGACGTGGAAGCAGCCCGGCAGGTTCGGCTCGTAGTTGCGGCGGAACACCGTGTTGCCGTTCACCGACGCACCGCCGAAGTGCGTGCCGTGATAGCCCTGCTTCAGCGAGATGAACTTCGTGCGGTCGGCCTGGCCGCGCACTTTCCAGTACTGGCGCGCGATCTTCAGCGCGGTCTCGATCGAGTCGGAGCCGCCCGAGCTGTACAGCACGCGGCGCATCCCTTCCGGTTCGAGCATGTCGATCACCTTCTTCGACAGTTCCTCCGCGCGCGGATGCGAAATGCCGTCGAACAGCTGGAAGTATTCGAGCTCGTCGAGCTGGCGCACGATCGCGTCCTTCACTTCCTGGCGGTTGTGGCCGACGTTCACGTTCCACAGGCCCGCGACGCCGTCGACGAGCTTGCGGCCCTGTTCGTCGAACACGTAGCAGCCGTCGCCGCGCACGATGCGGATCGGCTTGCGCTGCTTCATCTCGTTCGGGTGCAGCATCGGGTGCCAGAATTTCGCTTCGTTGTAGCTCATTGCAGTCTCCACTGTCGGATCGGTTGAGGTTGAGGCCGCGCGTCAGTGCGCGATGCAGACGGATTTGGTTTCGGTGAAGCCTTCGATCGCGTACTGGCCGAATTCGCGGCCGATGCCCGATTGCTTGTAGCCGCCGAACGGCATCGACGGGTCGAGCGGGATATGGCAATTCACCCACACGGTGCCGGCCTCGATCTGCGGCACGAGGTTCATCACGCGCGTCAGGTCGTTGCTCCAGAGGCTCGCGGCAAGGCCGTACGGCGACGCGTTCGCGAGACGCACCGCATCGGCCGCGTCGTCGAACGGCACGACGACGATCACCGGGCCGAACACTTCGTCGCGCACGATCGCGCTGTCCGGATGCGGATCGGCGATCACCGCCGGCTTCACGTAGTAGCCGGGCAGATCGTCGGCCGGCGTGCCGCCCGCGAGGAACGTGAGGCCCGCGCGGCGCGCGCCTTCGATGTGCTGGACGACCTTGTCGCGATGGTGCGCGGAGACCAGCGGGTTGATCTGCGCGGTCGTGTCGAGGCCCGCGCCGAGCTTCATCGACTGCGCGACGCCCGCGAGGCCGTCCGCGAGCTGCCTGAACTTGCTGCGGTGCACATAGATGCGCGATGCGGCCGCGCACACCTGCCCCTGGTTGAAGAACGCGCCGGCGGCGACGCCGTCGAGCGCCTGCGCGACGTCGATGTCGTCGAGCATCACGATCGGGTTCTTGCCGCCGAGCTCGAGCGAGAAGCGCGTCATGTTCTGCACGGCCGCCGCGCCGACCAGCTTGCCGGTCGCGGTCGAGCCCGTGAACGAGATCTTCGCGATCGACGGGTGGCTCGCGAGCGCGGCGCCGCACACGCGGCCGCCGGTGACGACGTTGAACACGCCGGGCGGCACGCCGGCCTCGCGTGCGAGCTCGGCCAGGCGCAGCGCGGTGAGCGGCGTTTCCGGCGACGGCTTCAGCACGATCGTGCAGCCGGCCGCGAGCGCGGGAATCAGCTTCCACACCGCGATCATCAGCGGGAAATTCCACGGCACGATCGCCGCGACCACGCCGACCGGCTCCTTGCGCGTATAGGCCGTATAGCGCGCGCCGGGCGGGAACGGGATCGACACGTCGAGCGTCTGGCCGGTGATCTTGGTCGCCCAGCCGGCCATGTAGCGCACGTATTCGACGCTCGCGCCGACCTCGATCGCGCGCGACACGTGGATCGACTTGCCCTGGTTCAGCGTTTCGAGCTGCGCGAGCGTTTCGGCGTCGGCTTCGATCAGGTCGGCGAGTTTCAGCAGGATGCGTTCGCGGTCGGCCGGGCGCAGGCCGCTCCATACGCGGGTGTCGAATGCATGCTTCGCGCTGGCGACCGCGCGGTCGACGTCATGTGCGTCGGCATCCGCGACCGTCGCAAGCCGCTCGCCCGTCGCGGGGTCGTACACGTCGAGCCGCGCGGCCGCGTGGGCGGGCTGCATTTCACCGTCGATGAAGAGGCCGAAGTCGCGCGCAACGAAGGTGCGCACGGTGTCGCTGACGGCGACGAAATTCGTGGTGCTCATGGGCGTCTCGAGGATTGTCGTGGCTGGACCGCGTGCGCACGGGCACGCGGGCGTCGTTCCACTGTATCGACGAGGGTTCGCGCCCGGTGAGCGCAAATTGGCAGCGCGTGGGCGGTGGGGAGGCGCGGGTTCGAACCGCGCGGGGTGGCTGGCGATCGACGTGGAAAGCCGGCCGGGGGCAGCAGCCTCGGTCAGCCGCTGAAGTACATGCAGCGGGCGCCGCCGACCAGTTCGTTTTCCTTCGCACTGCCCGATGTAAACAGGCAAAAGCTGGCGCCGAGGTCGCTTTCGAATTCCATCAGGAAGTCCGGTCGGCCGTCGCGATCGAGGTCGCCCGCCCAGATCAGCGACGCGCTGAACGGCGGCGAGCCGCCGCCAAAATCATGCAGGACCGACCGCTTGCCATCGCCTTCGGCAATCGCCGCACCGGATGCCGTGTGATGCAGTGCGTACCGGCGGCCGTGGAAATCGAAGCGCAGCGGGCTGGCGCCGGGCTCGATCGCCCTTCCGTCTTTCGGGAACGCCAGGTTCGCCGCGTCGACCTTGCCCTGCCTGAGCCACTTGCAGCGGAACAGCGCCACGGCTTTTCCGAGGTTTGACTTGATGTCGACGATGTCGCCGCCCGGTTGCGACGGTTCGAACCGGACGCTTGCCGGTGCGAGCGTCCAGCGGTTTCCGACCGGAATCAGCCCGAGCCACCCGCCACCGGGATAATCAGCGGCCTCGCCGACGTCGTCCGGGGCAATTTGGGTCGGTCACAGCACGAGGCAACGATCGGGCTCGCTTTCTTGCGCGAAGGCCGTCGAGGCCGTCGAAACACCCAGCAAGACAAGCAGCACGGCCAGCAGCGCTTTGACTTTGATATTCATGAATCGGCGATCGCGAAAGGTTCGAAGTCCGGATCGCAATTATCCGATGAATTACAGGAACAGCGCCCCGACCAGTTCCGTGCGGTTCGACACCCCGAGCTTGCGATACATCCGCATCAGGTGCGTCTTGACGGTCGGCTGGCCGAGCGCGAGATCGCGGGCGATCTCCTTGTTCGAGCGGCCGTCGCGTACGAGGCGCGCGATCTGCTCCTCGCGGTAGGTCAGCCGCTCCTCGCATCCGATCCGGTGAATTCCGCGCCGCGCGCGCAGCAGCGGGCTCAGCGCGGCTTCGGCCACCGGCTGCAGCCGCGCGAGCGCTTCGATCTCGCCGGGCGCGAACCGCCCGGCCGTGCTGTTGCCGGCCACGCCGCCGCGCGTGTCGCCCGCCTCGAAGCGCAGCAGCGAGAACGCACCGACCGTGCGGCCCGCATCGCGCAGCCAGATCTCGACGACGTCGGCCACGTCGTGCCGCCGCAGGAAACGGGTCCAGTACGCGGACGCGTCGCGCCTTTCGTCAGGCAATTGGGACGCAAGCGTGACGACCGCGCGCTCGCCCGCCGCGCAGCGCGACGGATGCAGCGGATCGAGCATCCGGTAGCGCGCGACATAGGTGCGATGCATCGATTCCGGCATCCCGAACAGCTCGAAATCGGCCGGTTCGCCGCTCTGGTCGAGCCGGTAGAACACGATCGCGGACGGGCTTGCAAACGCATCGAACGCGTCCACGCACGCGCGCAGCGCGCGTGGCCAGTCGGCGGCGGCCGGGTCGGCGGGAACGGATGGGGTCGGCATGATGGAATCGGCTGGCGGGCGAACTTATTGAAGATCGAAGTTCGGGCCAGCCTACCGGCGCCGAAAAGCGCCGGTGAGCACAAATCGGCAAATCGTCCCGGCCCGGCCGGTACGGAGGATTCACCCTCCGGCCGGAACGATGCAGGCGCGCGGCCAGGCACGCGCTCGATTCAGCGTGCGTTCGCGGCGAACGTGTCGCAGGCGCTCAGCTCGCCCGACTCCATCCCGCGCCGCAGCCAGTACACGCGCTGGTCGCTGGTGCCGTGCGTGAAGCTCTCCGGCACGACATAGCCCTGCCCTTGCTGCTGCAGCCGGTCGTCGCCGATCGCGGCGGCCGCCTTCAGCCCCTGCTCGAAATCGCCGGGTTCCATCAGCCGCTGGTTCGCGCGCTGCGCGTTGTTCGCCCACACACCGGCGAAGCAGTCGGCCTGCAGCTCCATCCGCACCGACAGCGCGTTCGAGTGCGCCTGGCTCGCCCGCCGGCGCGCGGCGTCGACCTTGTCGGAAATGCCGAGCAGGTTCTGCACGTGATGGCCGACCTCGTGCGCGATCACGTAAGCCTGCGCAAAATCGCCGCCCGCGCCGAAACGCTTGCGCAGTTCGTCGTAGAAACCGAGATCGATGTACACCTTGCGGTCGCCCGGGCAGTAGAACGGCCCCATCGCGGTCTGGCCCGTGCCGCATGCGGTCGGCGTCGAGTTCGTGAACATCACGAGCGTCGGCGGCTGGTACTGCGCGTGCAGCTGGGTGTTGAACACGCCCGTCCACGTGCGCTCGATATTGCCGAGCACCTTGCGCGTGAACACCGCGCCCGTGTCGTTCGCCGGCTCGCCCTGCCGCTGCGCGGGCGCGGGCTGCGCCTGCTGCTGGCGGCCCTGCAGCGCCGACGCGCCTTCGAGTATCACGCGCGGGTCGATCCCGAAGAAATACGACGCGGCGAACGCAACCACGATCGTGCCGATGCCGATCGTCGCGCCACGCCCGCCGCCGAACCCGCCGGCGCCGCGGCGATCCTCGACGTTCGTGCTTTCCCTTTCGTCGTCCAGCCTCATAGCCGGCCCTCCCTGTTCTTGTCGATGGTCCGGCACGCGAGCGCGCAACCGGGCGATAGGTTGTCGTGACACGATCCCCGGCCGATGCAACGCCCGCGCACGGGGTGTGCGCTGCTGCCGGGATCGCCGGCCTGCCGCTCCGCTCGCACGACGGAATCGGCCGGCCGATGCGCCGCGCGTCGATGCGCGGCCCGCCCGCGCTATTCTGCCGGGCTTTCGTGACTTATCGCAAAAATGTGGAGGATAGAGCGATTCGGCGCCGGACATCGTCAGCCTTTGCAAAATGGCCCGCTACCGCGCCGGCCGCCCGGATGCCGCCCGCGTTCATCCTTTCGGCTGATACCGGCGCTCGCCGGCGCCGCCTAAAGTGACCGGAAACGACACCTTTCCGGAGCACGACATGACCCACCCGACACCCCGCACGATCGCGATCACCGGCGCGGGCACCGGTATCGGCGCCGCTTGCGCGCGCCGCTTCGCCCGCCGGGGCGACCGCGTCGTGCTGATCGGGCGGCGCCAGGCGCCGCTCGACGCGCTGGCCGCCGAAACGGGCGGCCTCGCGCTGGCCGGCGACGCCGCGAGCACCGCCGACTGGGCCCGCTTCCTGCCGCGGATCGCCGAACGCTTCGGCCGCGTCGATGCGCTCGTCGCGTGCGCGGGCGGCCACGGGCTCGGCCGCGCGGACGAAACCGACGACGCGCAGTGGCGCGACGCGATGCACGCGAACCTCGACACCGCGTTCGTCAGCGCGCGCGCGTGCCTGCCCGACCTGATCGCGCAGCGCGGCAGCATCGTGCTGGTCGCGTCGATCGCCGCGCTCGCGGCCGGGCCCGGCGTGTGCGGCTACACGGTCGGCAAGCACGCGCTGCTCGGGCTCGCCCGGTCGCTCGCACGTGACTACGGGCCGCACGGCGTGCGGGCGAATGCGGTGTGCCCCGGCTGGGTCCGCACGCCGATGGCCGACGCGGAGATGGAACCGCTGATGTCGGCGCACGGCGACACGCTCGACGGCGCGTATGCACGCGTCAGCGCCGACGTGCCGCTGCGGCGCGCGGCCGATCCGAACGAGATCGCGGCCGTGTGCGCGTTCCTCGCATCGCCGGACGCGTCGTTCGTGACCGGCGCGACGCTCGTTGCCGACGGCGGCGCGATGGTGGTGGACGTGCCGACGCTCGCGTTCGACAGGCTTTGATGCGCGTGGGTGTGCCGCTCGCGTGACGTACGCGTCGCGGGCGGCGTTGCGTTCAGGTCCTCCCGTCCTCCAGCGCCTGCCCACGCACGCGCGCCACGTCGCCCGCTTCTTTCCCGCCCCCGAAAATCCGCTACCATCGACCGATCCCGCCGCCCCGCCCGGCACTGCCTCACGGTTCGAACGTCGATGAACATCCGGTTTCTTGAAACCTTCGTCTGGCTCGCGAAGCTGGAAAACTTCCGGCTCACGGCCGAAAAACTGCACACCACACAGGCCGCCGTATCGAGCCGCATTGCGTCGCTCGAGGAAGCATTCGACGTCCGCCTGTTCGACCGCAACACGCGTTCGGCCACGCTCACGCCCGCCGGGCGCCGCATGCTCGCGTACGCGGAGCGGATCGTGCGGCTCGACGGCGAAATGCGCCGCGACATCGATGCGGCGAGCGATGCGGGCCTGATCCGGATCGGCGTGATCGAATCGATCGTGCACAGCTGGTTCCCCGCGCTGATGGCGCAATTGCGCGAGCGCTATCCGCGCCTCGACGTCGAGATCACGAGCGACACGACGCTGCACCTGATCCGCCTGCTCAGCACCGACGGCGTCGACCTGATCCTGCAGACCGACCCGGTGCCGGGCCCCGATTTCACGAACCTGCCGCTGTGCGAATTCCCGGTGCGCTGGGCGGCCAGCCCGCGCCTCGGGCTCGGCGGCCAGGCGCTCGACGTCGCGCGCCTCGCGGCATTCCCGATCATCAGCTTCTCGCGCCACTCGGGCCCGCACGCGACGATCGAGCGGCTGTTCGCGGCCGTCGAGCGGCCGGCCAGCATCAACTGCATCACGTCGGTCGCCGCGATGATCCGCCTCGTCGCCGACGGTTTCGGCGTGGCCGCGCTGCCGCCCGCGATCATCGGGCGCGAACTCCACGAAGGCACGCTCGAACTGCTCGACGTCGAACCCGAATTCCCCGCGCTGCCGCTCGTCGCGACGTATCGCAGCCAGGGCCTGCCGGTGGCCGCGCGCATCGCGGAACTGGCCAGCGAAGTCGCGCGCGCGATGTCGGCCGCCGCGCATCACGCAAAGACGGCCGCGCCCGACAGCGTGGTCGAAACACCCACCCGTCCCGCGACAAAAGCCAAAGCAAAAGCAAAAGCACCGGCAAAAGCGAAACGCACGACGCCATCAGCCCCGCCCGCCGCGAAACGCCGCCCGCGCCGCTCATAAGAAAACCTGTTCACCGCGAATTTGTTTTCTTGTTGGACGGGCACGGCCCGTCTTCGGGAAACTGCGGTTCCTGACATCCCCGTCACGAGGAACCCCGCGATGACCCGCCTTTCCCTTCCACACGGCCAGCTTTGCGTCTGGACGGATATCGACCCCGCGCACGAAGCCGATTTCAACGCGTGGTACGACCGCGAGCACATGCAGGAGCGTGTCGCGATTCCCGGCTTCACGCACGCGCGGCGCTTTCGTGCGACCGACCGCGGCCCGCGCAAGTACCTCGCGCTGTACGTGACGGATGCGCTCGACGTGTTCCATGGCGGCGCGTACCGGCGCGCGTTCGCGCAGCAGACCGCATGGTCGCTCGCGAACTTCGAGCGCATGACGGGCACGCAGCGACGCGTCGGAGAACTGACGATCGAGGTTGGCGACGGAGAAGGCGCGCATCTCGCGCTGTTCGTGCTGCCGCCGGATCGCATCGACGTGCCGCAGCTGCGCGAGCGTTTCGACGACGTGCTGCACGAACCGGGCATCCACGCGGCACGCCTCTTTTGCACCGCGCCCGAACTGTCCGCGCCGATCGGCGCCGCTGCAGCGGCGCGCCCGGCCGCCGATGCGCTCGTGCTGATCGAAGGCAGCGATGCGGCCGCGACCCGCCGCGTGGCCGCCACGCTCGCCGGGCACGACGACGTGCGCACCTTCGAGCTGCTGTGGCGCGCCGCCGCGCCGCTGCACGTCACGCACGGCGACGTCGAAACCGCACCCGCTGCCGCGGCATGCTCGGCTTGATCGCCCACGCCCGCCGTACCGCAGGCGCGATGCCCACCCACGCATCGGCCCGGCGCCTCATCCCGTTCACCATCACGACCTGCCCGACACCATGAACACGCTCGCCCAGCCCGCCGCCCACGCGCCCCGCCGCGTCCGCACCAGCCGACTCGCGACCGCGAGCATGATCGGCACGTCGCTCGAGTGGTACGACTTCACGATCTACAACACGCTCGCCGCGCTCGTCTTCAACCACCTGTTCTTTCCGTCGGTCGATCCGCTGGCCGGCACGATCCTCGCGTTCTCGACCTATGCGGTCGGCTACGTGTCGCGCCCGCTCGGCGGCTTCGTGTTCGGAAATCTCGGCGACCGTATCGGCCGCCGCGCGGTGCTAATGCTCACACTGGTGCTGATGGGTGTGACGACCGCGTTGATGGGCGCGCTGCCGACCTACGCGCAGGCCGGCATCCTGAGCCCGATCCTGCTCGTCGCGCTGCGCTTCGTGCAGGGCGTCGCGCTCGGCGGCGAATGGGCCGGCGCGGTGCTGCTGTCGGTCGAGCACGGCGACCAGAAGCGGCGCGGGCTGTCCGCATCATGGACGCAGATCGGCCCGTCGTTCGGCACGCTGCTCGGCACCGGCTGCATCGCGCTCGTGACGCTGTCGACCACGTCCGGCGACTTCCTGTCGTGGGGCTGGCGCGTACCGTTCGCGGCCAGCGCGCTGCTCGTCGTGTTCGGCTTCTGGCTGCGGCGCGGCGTCGACGAAACGCCGCAGTTCGAGCAGCTCGCCGAATCGCACGCGACTGCCGAGGTGCCCGTCGCCGACGTGCTGAAGGTCCACTGGAAGCGCCTGCTGATCGCGGGTGGCTCGCGGATCGGCTCGGACGTGCTGTATGCGCTGATCGTCGTGTTCACGCTCACCTACGTAACGACCGTGCTGCACCTGTCGCGCCCCGTCGCCTTGACGGCCGTGATGATCGGCACGGCCTGCAACGCGCTCGCGGTGCCGTGCTTCGGCGCGCTGTCGGACCGCTTCGGCCGCCGGCCCGTGTATCTCGGCGGCGCGCTCGCCGGCATCGTGTGGGCGTTCGTGTTCTTCACGCTGCTCGATTCGGCGCGCCCCGGCGCGATCGTCGCGGCCGTCGCGATCGGCCTCGTGATCCACGCGGTGATGTACGGCCCGCAGGGCGCGTTCGTGACCGAACAGTTCCCGACCCGCGTGCGCTATGCGGGCTCGTCGCTCGCGTACACGCTCGCCGGCATCGTCGGCGGCGGCTTCGCGCCGCTCGTGATCGCCGCGCTGTTCCGGCAGACGGGCACGACGACGGCCGTGTCGCTGTATGTCGCCGCCGCGCTCGTCGTCACGTCGATCGCGCTCCTCGTCGCACGCGAAACCGCGCACAAGCCGCTCGCGGATTGAACGTCGCCGCCAGCAAGCCGTTTCATTCCTTCGCACTTCAAACGGATACCCGTATGCCAACCCTGTCGTTTAATGTCATTCCCCGGAAAGGTGCGCCGGCCACCGTCGACGTCGAGATCGCGCGCGTCGTGATCGCCGGCTGGGCCGGCCGCGATCCGGCCGCAATCCAGGCGCATATCGACGAACTCGCGGCGCTCGGCGTCGCGCCGCCGTCGATCACGCCCTGCTTCTATCGCGTGTCGGCCGCGCTGCTGACGCAGGCGCCCGCGATCGGCGTGCTCGGCGCACGATCGGGCGGCGAGATCGAATGCGTGCTGGTCGACAGCCCGGCCGGCACGCTCGTGACCGTCGGCTCCGATCATACGGATCGTGAGGTCGAAGCGTACGGCGTAGCGGTGTCGAAGCAGGTGTGCGCGAAACCGCTCGGCCACGACGCGTGGCTTCACGCGGACGTTGCGGATCACTGGGATGCGATCGAGATGCGTTCGTGGCTGATTTCGCGCGATGGCGAGCGGACGGCGTACCAGCACGGCGCGGTGAGTGGTTTGCTTGCGCCCGAGGTGCTGTGGCAGCGCTTCGATGACGGCCGGACGATGCCCGCGCGCGGCGCGATGTATGGCGGCACGGTTGCCGTGCATGGCCCGATCGCGGCAATGGGTGACGGCGAGGCGTTCGAGATGGAGCTGCACGATCCGGTGCTGGGGCGCAGCCTTCGGCACCGCTACGCCGTGGAAGTGTTACCGGTCGTGGCATAACGGGCAACGAGGCGCGGCAGATGGGCCCGCCAGCGTTCTGTCGCCGCGCCGGCTCCCGCTAATACGCCTAAAAGCAGTGATAATCGGGAAAGTTGAGCTGCGAGTTGCCGCAATACAGCACACCAGCCAGGTTGGTACACCCGCTCAATGCAAGCATCATTGCGCCCGCAACCGACACTTTCCATCCGAAATGCAACATTGCGCCCCCGTTTCCGCCTGATCGACATGAGCCGACATGATGCGCATCGGACGTGCCCGGGTATGTGGAGAATTGTTGTGCCGCAGGTGCTGCGGTTCGCCATCGTGCCCGCCCGTGCCGGAGCATGGACCCAGGCACGAGCCGTTGCTCACTTGAGACACCCGAGGCCCACCAGCGTCGCTTCCACCGCCGTGTCGAGCGGCGTCACCGGCTCACGGCCAAGCACCGCGGTCACCCGCGTGTTGTCGAGCCGGATCGGCTCGCGCCACAGGTAGCGCATCTCGAGCAATTCGCGCAGCGTCGTGACGAACGGCGCCGCCGCCCACACGAACCACCACGGGAACTTGCGCACCGTCGGCCGCAACCCGTGCCGCTGCGCGACGCGGCGCACGGCCTCCGCCATCTGCGTGCCATCCGCATCCCAATGCCCGCCGAGATGAAAGCGCGCGAACGGTTCCAGCGTGTCGCGCCGCTCGATCAGCTCGACCATCGCGCGCGCGGCGTCCGGCACGTACGACCATTGGTGCCCGATGCCATCCCGCCCCGGCACGCTGATCGACGCAACCGGCTGCCCGGCCTTGACGAGCCCCGCCGCGAACCAGCTGTTGCCGGTGAGCTTCGGCCCGAAGAAATCGCCGGCGCGCACGATGATCGTGCGAACGCCCAGCCCGGCCGCATCCTGCAGCCGGCGCTCCAGCTCGACGCGGATCGCGCCCTTGCGCGTCGACGGATGCTGCGGCGCATCTTCGACCAGCACCGGAAACGCATCGGCGCCGTAGTTGTAGACGGTGCCCGGCAATACGACGGTGGCCCGCTCCGCCTTTGCCGCCGCGATCGTGTTGTCGATCATCGGCAGCACCTGCCCGGCCCAGTTCCGGTAGCCCGGCGGATTCACCGCGTGGACGATCACGCTGCAGCCGCGCGCGGCGCGGACGACCGCGTCGCGGTCCATCGCGTCGCCGCGCATCCAGGTGATGCCGTCGCGCTCCACGACTTCGGCATCGAGCCCCCGCTTCAACCCGCGCACCTGCCAGCCCGCATCGCGCAACTGCCGCGCGACTTCCCCGCCAATTCCGCCGCTCGCGCCGAGCACGAGTGCCTGTCGTTGCGTCCCGCCTGCGTGGGTCGTCATTGCCGCTCTCCTCGAATGAATGTCCGTGATGACAAGCATTCTGGCGCGGCTTCGGCTATCAAGGAATTGCCGAACCTGATGGATCAGCTATACATTTATGCATGACCACCGATCTGAACTGGGAACGCTACCGCACCTTTCTCGCCGTGCTGACGGAAGGCTCGCTGTCGGGCGCGGCACGCGCCCTCGGCATTACGCAGCCGACGGCCGGCCGCCACGTCGCGGCGCTGGAGGCCGCGTTCGGCCAGACGCTGTTCACGCGCTCGCCGTCCGGCCTGTTGCCGACCGAGGCGGCGCTCGCGCTGCGCGGCCATGCGGAGGCGCTGCGCAGCGCGGCCGCGGCGTTCGAGCGCGCGGCCGCGAGCCACGGCGCCGGCGTGCGCGGCATCGTGCGGATCTCGGCCAGCGACGTGATCGCCGTCGAAGTGCTGCCGCCGATGCTCGCGCAATTGCGGCGCAACCACCCGGGGCTCGTCATCGAACTGGTGCCGACCGACCGCCTCCAGGACGTGCTCAAGCGCGAGGCCGACATCGCGGTCCGCATGGCGCCGCCCACGCAGGAGGCGCTGGTTGCGCGGCGTATCGGCGCGGTCGATGTCGGGCTGTATGCGCGCGACGATTACCTGGCGCACAACGGCGTGCCCGAGACGACCGACGCACTCGCGCATCACGCGCTGATCGGCTTCGATACGGTCACGCCGTTCATCCGCTCGATGGGCCGCAGCATGCCGCTGTGGAAGCGCGATGCGTTCTCGCTGCGCACCGACAGCAACCTCGCCCAGCTCGCGATGATCCGCGCCGGCTACGGGATCGGCTTCTGCCAGAGCGGGCTCGCGAAACGTGACGCGCGGCTCGTGCGGGTGCTGCCGGACACGCTCGCGATGCAGCTGGAAACCTGGGTCGTGATGCACGAGGACCTGCGGTCGAGCCCGCGCTGCCGCGCGGTGTTCGATGCGCTGGCCGACGGGCTGCATGCGTATGTGAGCGGCGAAATCGTCGAATAAACGGTTCGCGGCGACGGTCACGAACGAAGTGAACGCAGCGCCCGCGCGGCGCTATTCGTAGATTTTCCCGGCGAACAGGATGTCCGCCATGCGCCGCCACGGATTGTCGGGCACGTCGTAGAAACGCAGCCCTTCTTCCGACGCCTCGGCCCAGTCGACCATCGCGTCCAGGTACTCGCCGATCGAGCGGTTTTCCCAGCCGAGCGCGGCGCGGGCGTACGGCGACGGCGGCACGTCGGCCTCGAGCTGGCGCTCCGTGTTCCAGTCGTGGCCGAGCACGCGCAGAAACTGGATCAGCGAGCGTTCGTCGACCACGCGCTCCAGCGCATCCTGCAGCTTCGCGTCCATCTGGCGTTGCAGTTCGTCGTTCATTTTTATGTTCCTTCGCGCGCCTCTCAGGGACGCGCCGCCGCCAGTCGTGCGGCCCGGTTTCACATCAGCAATTGCCGCGACAGCACCTCGCGCGCCTGCGTGACGGCTTCGCGTTCGCCGGGCATCGGCGGCGTCAGCGAAAACACCGCGTCGGGCAGCGGCGGCAGCCGGTATTTCGCGCCGAGCCGCATCATGCCGTCGCCGATCGCCGACGCGCACAGGCAGCCCACCCCGAGCCCCGCCGCCAGCATCGACTGCAGCCCGGCCACGCCCGACGCGCTGTGCACGAGCCGGTACGGCATGTGCTGCTCGTCGAGCGAGCGCACCGCGACCTGATGCATCATGCAGTCGTCCGGCAGCAGCACGAGCGGCAGCGGCTCGGGCAACTGCTCGGCGAGCGCGGGCGATGCGACCCACGACAGCGGCTCGCGCCGCAGCACCCAGCGCGTATCGGCCGACGCCGGCCGGAACGGCCCGCTCGACAGGTTCATCACCACGCCGAGATCGACCTGCCCGCGCGCATGCGCGGCCTCGATATCGGCACTCTTCATCGCGCTGACGTGCAGGCTCAGTTGCGGGTAGCACTCCCGCAGCCGCGCGAGCAGGCCCGCGACTTCGTTGGTCCGGTAGTAATCGGTGATCGCGACGCGCAGCTCGCCCTTGATCGCCTGCCCGCGCACTTCGTCGAACGCGGCCTCGTTCAGCGCGACGATGCGCCGCGCATGCTGCAGCAGCCGCGAGCCGGCCGGGGTCGGCTCGACCCCGCGCTTGCTGCGCACGAACAGCGGCACGCCGGCGCGCGATTCGAGCTTGCGCACCTGCTCGCTGACCGTCGACTGCGACAGGTGCAGCAGCGGCGCGGCGGCCGTCAGGCTGCCGGCATCCGCGACCGCCGCGAAAGTACGCAACTGATCCAGGTCGAAACCGCGCATCGCCATTCTCCATCCATCGATTAACCCGATGGATGCTACCACCAATTCCCGCTTTTCCGATTCATCGTCACCACCCAGAATGGGGGTCAATCGCCCGCCCACGGCCGAACCGGCGCTTCTGTCGCCGCATCCGGCGTGAACATGGCACTCATTCTTTCGGACTTGCTTCCATGACGAACGACACCCTTGCCCCCTGCGTGCCGGCCGGCACGGCCGCCGCGGCGACGCCGCGCAGCCACCACGGCTGGGCGCTGGTGGTCCTGCTGGTTGGCGCGATTTTGCCGCCGCTCGACTACTTCATTGTGAATCTCGCGCTGCCGGCCATCCGCGACGGCATCGGCGCGCGCCCGGCCGAGCTGCAGCTGGTCGTGTCCGCGTATGCGTGCGCGAACGCCGTCGTGCAGATCACCGGCGGCCGGCTCGGCGACCTGTACGGCCGCAAGCGGATGTTCATGATCGGGATGGCCGGCTTCGTCGTCGCGTCGACGCTGTGCGGGCTCGCCGGCAGCGGCGCGGTGCTGGTCGGCGGCCGCGTGCTGCAGGGCCTGTTCGCCGCGATCCTCGCGCCGCAGGTGCTCGCGACGATCCGCAGCGTGTTCAGCCCGCAGGAGCAGGTGCGCGTGATGGGCTTCTACGGTTTCGTGTTCGGCCTCGCGGCCGTGATCGGCCAGCTCGGCGGCGGCGCGTTGATCAGCCTGCATCCGTTCGGGCTCGGCTGGCGCGCGATCTTCCTCGTCAACCTGCCGATCGGCATCCTGGCGCTGATCGGCAGCTGGCGCTTCATCCCGGAAAGCCGCCCGCCGAAAGGCCAGCGCATCGACGTGCCGGGCATGGTGCTGCTGTCGCTGTTCCTGCTGATGCTCGTCTATCCGCTCACGCACGGGCGCGAGGCCGGCTGGCCGCTGTGGATGGTCGCGTGCCTCGTCGGCGCGCTGCCGATGCTCGGCGCGCTGCTGGCGGTCGAGGCGCGCCGTCTCGCGGGCGGCCATGATCCGCTGCTCGACGTGCGCCTGTTCCGCAATCCCGTCGTCGCCCTCGGGCTCGTACTGGCGTTCCTGTTCTACACGCTGAGCGCGTTCTTCCTGAGCTACGGGATCTACCTGCAGGGCTGCCTGAACTGGTCGCCGCTCGCGTCCGGGCTCGCGATCCTGCCGCTCGGGCTCGGTTTCCTGTCGAGCCCGCTGCTGATGCCGCGACTCGTCGGCCGGTTCGGCGGCTATCGCGTGCTCACGCTCGGTTTCGCGATGCTCGCGGCCGGCGTCGCGACGGCCGCCGCGCTGGCGGGTGCAGCCGCGCCGGGCGCCGGCTTCTACGTGGGGATCGCGGCGATCGGGATCGGCCAGGGCCTCGTGCTGCCGTCGGTCGTGCGGATCGTGCTCGCGGAAGTCGACACGGCGCGCGCGGGTGTCGCCTCCGGCATGGTCACCGCGATGCTGCAGATCGGCGCGGCTGTCGGCGCGGCCACGCTCGGCGGCGTGTTCTTCGCCCGGCTCGGCGCGCATCCGGCCGCGCTCGATTACGTGCAGGGCTTCAGGACGTCGATGTTCGCGCTGACGGCCGTCCTGCTCGTATGCATTGTGCTGTCGGCGATGCTCGGGCCGCTGCATCGGCGGCTGCATGCAGGCGGGTAAGCGGGACGGGAAGCGTTGCGACGGCAGGGTCTGATGCGGAAGCGGTGCCGATGCAGGTGCGGCCGCTCGCCGGTCTCGGGCATCACGCGTGATGCTTGCGTTGCGCCTGGCGCGCTTCCCATTCGGCCAGCTCGACGCGATACCGCGCGAGTGCTTCGTCGTAGAGATCGAAGACGCACGGCGAGCAACCGCTGTTGCAGCAGTCTTCGAGTTCGGGCTGGATGGGCGGGGTCGGACGGGGATCGTCGACGGACGGATCCGGAGAGGCAGTGTTGGGCACGGCGAAAATCGAATGAATGGACGCGCTCAGTATAAGCGGATGCCGCCCGATATGCGTGCCGCGCAGGCCATGTCACGCGGCGTCATATCCCCAATATCGTCACCTGATCGTGGCGAATCCGGATCTCGCGTGTCCATGCATCGATTTCGGCAATCACTTCCGCAAGCGCGGCGCAACTCGCGTCCAGACGGTCGATGAAATCCTGCCGCGAATCGCGGAACACGAAGCCGAGCCGGTCGAGTGCCGCCGTTCGCTGCGTGGCGTCGCCCAGCATGCTGCGCGTATCGTCCAGTTCGTCAATGATCCGAAGCCAGTCCGGCATGCCGATGCCATTGAACGCGTAATGATCGTAGTCCGGGATCTGCCGCGAGATCGCCGCTTCGAGCAGGCCGAAGACTTCCTCCCTGAAAAACAGCGATCCCTCGTTCCAGCACTTGCGCGCATACGGCCCGCGCATGAGCTCGATGTAGGCGGTGTCCTCGATTTCCGCGAGATCCCTGATGATCCGGATGTCGTCCATGGGGTGTCGTCGTTGCCGCCGTGGCGTCGCTCACGCTTCGCCGGGCGCTGATCCATAATGGCGCGATTGTCGGCGAACCCGGCGACGCTGTCGATGTCTCGCTTCCATCGCGTTCCGGCCGACGCACGGCCCAAACCCACCGCGACGCTCGCCGCCGCATCCTCGTCATCGCCCCACAGGAGCCGCACGATGGCCGAAGCAGTGAATCCGCCGGAAGTCTGGGCGCCGTTCGGCGCGTTCTCGATGGCCGTGATCCAGGGCGATGGCCGGATCGTGCACCTGAAGGGGCAAGTGTCGCTCGACCGCGACGGCCGGGTGGTCGGCCACGGCGACATGCGCATGCAGGTACGCCAGACGCTCGACAACATCCGCGCCGTGCTCGCCACGACGGGCGGACAGATGCAGGACGTGATCTCGCTCGTTCACTACGCGACCGACATCGATGCCTTCATGCAGGCCGGCGACATCCGCAAGACCTACTTCGCCGAGCCCTATCCCGTGACGACGACCGTCCAGGTCGAGCGTCTCTACCATCCCGATCTGCTGATCGAGATCACCGCTGTTGCAGAGATTCCGCTGGCGCGTTTTCGACGGCCTGCATCGCGCGCGTGAAGCGGCGATGTGGCGATGTGGCGATATGGCGATGTGCCATATGACGCGCCGGTCGTGAAGTTCCCGACCGGCGCGCCTGCCCACACCTCGCGCGCTTACTTCACCTGCGCGCCCGGCTTCGCGGCACCCGCCGCCTTGTCGGCCAGCGGCTGCCACGCGGCACCGAGCGAATACCAGTCGACGCGGCGCGTGAGCGTCATGATGCCGGCGAGGATCGCGAACAGCAGCAGCGAACCGAGCATCAGCGCGTTGTCTTCCGACAGCAGCAACCCGTAGAGCGCCGCGTACAGCACCGCGAGCAGCACCGCGAACACCGCCCCGCGCTTCACGCTGTGCAGCACGAACGACAGGTAGAAGGCGAGCAACCCGATGCATGCACCGCTCGCCGCGAGATACGCATACGCGAACTTGATGTGTTCGGACAGGCTCAGCAGCAACAGGAAGAACAGCGCGAGCGACAGGCCGACCAGCGTGTACTGGATCGGGTGAATGCGCAGCCGCTTCACGAGCTCGTACATGAAGAAGCTCGCGAACGTGAGCATCACGAACAGCGCGCCGTACTTCGTCGCACGTTCGGCCTGCAGATAGACGTTCACGGGTTCGATCACCGACACCGATGCCATTTCGATCGCGCCTTCCCCGTCGCCCGAGATGATCTGCTCACGCGCCTTCGTGTTGAACGACGTCACGCGCCAGTTGCCGGTGAAGCCGCGCGCATCGACCGTGCGGTTGTTCGGCAGGAATGCGCCGTCGAAACTCGGATGCGGCCACGTCGATTTCAGCGAGAAATCGTTCTGGTCGCCCACCGGCGCGAACGCGACGGAATCCGCCCCGCGCAACGGCAGGTCGACGCTGAACGGCACGACCGCCCCTGCGTTTGCGTCCGCCAGCGCCGCGAGATCGACGTTCGCGTGCACGCCCTGGCGCAGGCTGTCCAGCCGCGTGCCCTGCTCGACGTCGAAGCGCGTGCCGCCGATGCGCAAGTCGGGCTGCGCGGTCAGCCCGCGAATGTCGCCGATGCCGATCGACACATAGGCATCGTCGATCTTGAAGCTCACGTGGCCGTCCGCCTGCGGCAGCTTCTTCAGGTCGGGCAACGCCAGCGTGCCGGTCATCCGGCTCGCCAGCTCGTACACCAGCGCCTTGTGAATGCCGCGATACCGGACGCTGGTCGTCAGCGTGCCGTCGACGTTCAGCGTCTTCGGAAACACGAGCAGGCGCTTCGACTCGCTGCGCAGGCTCGTCTTCGTCGCGCCGCCGGCCGGCGAATCGTCGCGCACCCGCGTGACTTCCGTGTAGTGCACGACGAGCACGGGGCCCGCCACCGTCTGCGGCCCCGCATAGCTCGACCAGATACTCTGCAGCGCATCCCGGCGATACGCGGCACGTTCATGCACGATGCTTTGCACCATCTGCAGCGGGATCAGGATCAGCAGCGCGAGAAACGCGGTGATCGCGAATTTGAACAACAGGACTCGATTCATGGCCGACAGGTACCGGAGTAAAAGGGTACGGTCAGCATGAGCCGCCCCGGTGAAGGGCGATTGAAGCCGGTGTGAAGCGAAGGTGTGTCGAACGTGAAGTTGAAGGGAGTTCAGCCCGCCGACGGCAGCGTGAGCGTCGCGCACGCGCCGCCTTCGTCGCGGTTCGCGAGCGCGACCTGGCCGCGGTGCAGCATCGCGACCTCGCGGACGAAACACAGCCCAAGGCCCGTGCTGCGATCCTGGCCGTCGGGGCGCGGCAGCGAATAGAAGCGCTCGAACACGCGCGCCAGTGCGTAGTCGGGCACGCCGGGGCCGTCGTCGGTCACACGCACGACCGCGACATGGGCCTTGCCCGCCGGCTGCCGTTCGAGCGCGATGCGGATCGTGCTGCCCTGCGGCGCGAAATCCAGCGCGTTGTCGAGCAGGTTGCCGAGCGCCTGGCGCAGCAGGAACGGATCGCCTTCGACGACTGCCGGATCGGCCGCGTCGTGCGCGTCGATCGCGAGGTTCACGCCGCGCTGCCGCGCGCGCGGCTCGATATCGTCGACGAGCTGTTCGAGCACCGGCCGCAGCGCGACCGGTTCGCGCACCGACAGGCGCTGCTTCTGCTCGACTTCGGCGAGCGCGAGCAGCTTGCGGATCATCTGTTCGAGTCGGCCGGCCTGGCGGCGGATGTTCTCGGTGAAGCGCCGCCGGTTCGCGACCGGCATGTCTTCCTGCAGCAGTTCGGCCGCGCCGCTGATTGCCGCCAGCGGGCTCTTCATCTCGTGCGTGAGCGTGTGGATATAGGTCTCGACGTACTGCCGGTCTTCCAGCCGCTGATGCATGCTTTCCACCGCGCGCCCGAGCTCGGCCAGCTCGCTTGCGCCCTGTAGCGGCATGTCGGCCCGCTCGCCCCCCGCGATCGCGCGCGCATAGCGCTGCAGGCGCCGCAGCCCGACCACCAGCCACCACGTGCAGGCCACGCCGATCAGGATCGCGCCGCCCATCAGCAGCGCGCCGTACAGCATGATCTTGCGCTGGCTGCGCGCGATGAACGGCGCGACCGTCTGGTTCGGCTTCGCGATCGTCAGCACGCCAATGATCTCGTTGCCGTGCCGGATCGGCGCCGCCACGTGCATCACGGTGCTACTGTCATCGTTCGGATCGCTGCGCGTGCTGCGCGCGCCGTACTCGCCGCGCAGCGTCCGGTACACGTCGTTCCAGCGCGAATAGTCCTGCCCGACCGCGCGGCCGGACGAGTCGTAGCGCACGATGCCGTGCGCGTCGGTGATGTAGAGACGGTAGCCGATCGTGTTCTTCTGCACGCCCCATACGTTCGCGCTGATCGGGCGTTCGTGCAGGTTCGACAGTTGCCGCGCGAACGCGCCGTTGGCAATGTGGCCGTTCGCCAGGTCGTCGGCGGCCAGCGTCGCGAGCACCTGCGCGGTATCGACGAGCGTGTCCTCCATCGCCTCGCGCACACCCGGCTTCACCTCCTGCACGAACACGCGCAGCGTGATCAGCGCAGCCAGGCCGACGATCAGGAAAAAACCGAAGAAGATGCGCAGGCCGATATGCATGGACGGAGCCAGTCGTTACGGTTGCAGCGAATAACCCATCCCGCGATGCGTGCGGATCGGGTCGCGCTCGGGGTCGATCGCGCGCAGCTTCGCGCGCAACGTCTTGATGTGCGTGTCGACCGTGCGGTCGGCCGAATCGAATGCCTCGTGCCACACGAGGTCCATCAGTTGCTCACGCGAGTAGATGCGCCCCGGATGCCGGACCAGCAGCGCCAGCAGCCCGAACTCGTAGCGCGTGAGGTCCAGTGCGTGGCCGAGCCACGATATGCGGGCGCCGTCGGTGTCGAGTGTGAAACCCGGTGCGGTTGTCTCGGCCGGCGCGGGTACGGGTACCACAGGCGTGGGGATCGATTCGGGCGCAGCCGTCCGGTAGAAGCGCCGCAGAATCACGCGCACCCGCGCCGCCAGTTCGCGCGGCGAAAACGGCTTGACCACGTAATCGTCGGCACCGATCTCGAGCCCGACGATCCGGTCGATTTCATCGTGCCGCGCGGTGAGGAAGATCACCGGCACGTCGGAGAACGTGCGCAGCCGCCGGCACACCTCGAAGCCGCTGAGATCCGGCAGCCCGACGTCGAGCACCACGAGATCGACGCGCGTGTCGCGCAGGTGGTCGAGCGCCGCCTGGCCGAGCATGCAGTGGACGGTCTGCATGCCGTCGGTGCCGAGGGCATAGATGATCGTGTCCGCGATCGCCACTTCATCTTCGACGATCAGGATAGTGGGCTGATGCATGGTCTCAGTCAGGGCTCGCGCAATCCGGTGCGACATTGTACGCACGGCCGGCCGCCGCGCGAGCCCCTGCCCTTGCCCCGCCGCGCTATGCCACGCGGCCGGTCACCGGAATCGACGCGCCGGTGATCGCCTGCGCGTCGGCCGACAACAGGAAGCCGATCGTCGCCGCGATCTGCTCCGGCTTCACCCAGCGCGTGAAATCCGCGTCCGGCATGTCGGCGCGGTTCGGCGGCGTATCGATGATGCTCGGCAGGATCGCGTTCACCGTCACGCCGCGGTCGAGCAGTTCGGCCGCCAGCGCCTCGGTGAGCCGCGCGACGCCGGCCTTCGCGGCCGCGTATGCGCCCATCCCCGTGCCGGCCTTGAACGCCGCGCCCGCGCCGATGTTGACGATGCGCCCGGCCGGGTTCGCCAGCAGGTGCGGCAGCGCGGCCTTCGATGCGTTCAGCGCGGTCTTCACGTTCAGTTCGTACATGCGGTCCCACGTGGCGGCGTCGCCGTCGGCGATCGTCTGCCACACGAACGCGCCCGCGATGTTCAGCAGCGCATCGACCCGGCCGAATTCGCGCTGCACGGTGTCGAGCGCCTGCGCGGCGGCCTGCGGATCGACGAGATCGATGCCGCCGATGCGCAGCACGTCGGCCGGCACGCCGGGCAGCGCCTGCGCCGCCGGGGCCGCGCCGCGGCCGATCAGCGCGACGCGTGCGCCGCGCTCGCCGAGCCACGCGGCCGTCGCGATGCCCAGGTGACCGAATCCGCCGGTGATCGCGACTGCCTTGCCTTTGAAATCGTGTTCCATCGATGTTTTCTCCTGGATCGAGGGTTGCTTGATGATGCGTGTTGCATGAGCGATGCCGGCCGCGGCATGCGTGCGTGGCCGGCAATGTGCCACAGGGTAGCGCCGTTCACGCGTCCGTGCGCACCGCAACGAGGCTGCGACGGCGCAGTGCTTCCGTCGTTTCACCCGGGTTGTCTGGGCGATGCAGCGGTTGGCGCCGGCCTGCATGGCGTGTCGGAAGTGAAGCACGACACGGTGGCATCCGATACGGACCGCCTCGCGCGCTCGATCGCGAAACGACTCGCGACGCAGAACGCGACAAATGCGTGGCTGCGGACGGTGTCGGCGAGCTGACGCACCGGGCCGCCGCCTGCGAGGCCCGGCGGGCACGCAGGCGAGCGGCCGGGCATAATGCGCGAGGCCGGTTCGGCGCCACGCGCCGCGACCGTGCCGAGCCACCCGACGGCCCGCTTCATTTCCCGTCCCGAATCCTGAACTTCAATCCGTGAATGTCATGCAAGTACTCGTCGTAGGAACCGGCAAGCTGGCCAGCGAACTGCTCGACGCGCACCGGCTCGACCCGGCCACCTGCCGCGTGATCCCCTGGTCGGACAGCGCGCGCAACGACGCGCAGCGCAGCGACGCCCGAACGATCGTCGTGCATGCCGGTTCCGGCCGCGAACTCCCCGCCGTGATCGCGTTCTGCGAGGCCACCGGATCGCCACTCGTCGAACTGTCGACCGGCTCCGAGCTCGAAACCGGCTCGCACGCTTTCCCGGTCGTGCTGTGCCCGAACACGAACATCCTGATGCTCAAGTTCATGAGCATGCTGGAAACCAGCGGCCACCTGTTTCACGACTGCCGGATCAGCGTGACGGAGTCGCACCAGGCCGGCAAGACGTCCGTCCCCGGCACGGCCGTCGGGATCGGCCAGTCGCTCGGCGTGCGGCCGGAAGACATCCGCTCCGTGCGCGACCCGGACGTGCAGCGCAGCGAATTCGCGGTCGCCGACGATCAGCTCGGCCGCCATGCGATTCACCGGATCCGCATCGACGACGGCGCGTGCAGCCTGCAGTTCGAATCGCGCGTGGTGGGTGCGACGCCTTACGCCGATGGCGTGTCGCGCATCGTCGATGCTGTTCGGCTGCACGATCTCGAGCACCGCCGCTATTCGATCGTCGAGTTCATCCGCAACGGCTGGCTGTAATCGCGGCGATGCGCGGCGGGCGGCACACGCGCTTGGCGGCGCAGACGTTTTTTGCGCAACGCAAGAAGAGGTTCGGTGCCGATTTCCGTGGAGGTCGTCGATCGCCCGATCCGCGACATCCGGGCCGCCATGAATCTCGCCGGCCGGCGCCTGACGTCCCGCATGGCCGGCGTTCAAGATCACGCCAGCCGGCTTCGCCGCCACGGCCGCTTGCGAAATTCGACGAGTAATCGTCCCGCCGCATTCGCTGGTAAGTTATCGGCCGAGGTTCATTGGCCGAGCGGGGGCGCGGGTCACCGTCACGCGCCGCCAAGCACCGCGCCGCTCTCGGGCAGCGTCGCACCGCCGTCGACGACGATCGTCTGCCCCGTAATGTAAGCGGCATCCGCCGATGCGAGAAACAGCATCGCGTTCGCGATATCTTCCGGTTCGCCCATCCGCGCGAGCGGAATGTCGCGCGCGATCTGCGCCGCGACCGACGCGTCGCCGAGATTGCCGGCCGCCGGCGTGCGAATCATGCCCGGCTCGACGCCGTTCACCGTCACGTTGCGGCGCGCGAGCTCAAGCGCGGCCGCGCGAATGAAGCCGTTCACGCCGGCCTTCGACGCCGCGTAATGCGCGAGCCCCGGATACGCGACACGCGGCCCCGTCACCGACGACGTGACGAGCAGCCGCCCCGCTCCCGCACGCTCGAATGCCGGCAACGCGGCCTGCGCGAGCCAGAACAGCGCCGACAGGTTGACCGACAGCGTCCGGTCGAGCGTCGGCTCGTCGATCTGCGTGAACGGCGTCAGCGGAAAATACGCGGCATTGTGGACGACCACATCGAGCCGGCCACCGTCGCGCTCGACCGCCGCGACCAGTGCGCCCAGTTCGTCGCGGCTGGCGGCATCCACCCGATAGGCGCGCGCCTCGCCGCCCGCGCTCGCGAGCGCATCGGCCTGCGCGGCGGCCGCCTCGCCGTTCAGGTCGGCGAGCGCGACGAACGCGTCGGATTCCGCGAATCGGCGTGCGATCGCCGCGCCGATCCCCTGCGCGGCGCCCGTGACAAGCACGACGCGCCCGCTGAAATCCGCCCGCAGGCGGCCGCTGCCCGGCACGGCATTCATCGCTGCGCCTCGCCGCCGAGCGGATGCGCGGTTTCGTTGAGCACCTGCGCGTGCGCGCCGATCGGGAAATTCGACAGCGTGCCGAAATCGCCGCCCTGGTAGCCGAAGATCTTGCCGTCGGTCTTGCGCTGCGCGAGGTCGATCAGCACGACGCCGAGCGTCGGCACCACCTTTTCTCGCCACACGAACAGATACAGCGCGTCTGCAATCCTGAAGTAATGACAGCGATCGACATCGGCCAGCCCGCCTTCGACACCCTGCAGGCACTGCCACGCATAGAAATTCTCGTTCAGGTAGATGTGCTCGTAGCATTCGGTCGGGCTATAGCGATACATCGTCCGCTTGCCGATCAGCTCGCGCGTGGGCCCGTGCAACGGCCCCGGCTGCGTGTGGCCGCCGAGCGTGCCGTGCCGGAACTCGGCCTCGACGCCCGTCAGCGGCAGCCCGCGCGCAACCCGTGTGAACGCGTCGATGCGCGTGTCGGCTTCGGTCGGCAGCGCGCCGACGACCGACGTCCATACACCGTTGTCGAGGTCGATCACGAGACTGACCGACGTCGCACGGGCGGCCGAATCGATGTAGTCGACGAAGTACAGCCCGTCGCGCAGCCGCGTCACGCGGCACGGCTCGCGGCCGCCCGTATCGGTCGCCGCATCGCGCCACTGCAGTGCGCCGGGCTCGAACGTATAGACGCGCCATGCACCCGATGCGTCGCCGAGCGCAAGTGTCCGCCCGGCGAGCGCGTCGACGGATGCGAGGATGTTCGCTTCCGGCGCGAAGCCGTCCGCGAGCGCGCCAACCTGAATGAATACCGGATCCTGTCGTTCCACCTGCCGCCTCCCGCGCAGCTTCAGGCCCGGCGGGCCGTGTACGCTGCTCATGTGCACATGGTGCGGGCTGCGCGCGCCGCGCGGTATCGGCCAAAAGGATGAAGGGCGCGCGGCGCCGGAACACGCTAAAGTGCATGACATCCGCGCCGCAACCGGCGCGAGGAGCGCACATGCACCGCGTCACCCATTACCGACGGACCGGCGAAGGCATCGAGGCAATCAGCCTCGACTCCGACCGTGCATTTCCGCGCCACGCGCACGACGAATTCGGGGTCGGTGTGATCGTCAGCGGCGCGCACCGGTCGTGGAGCGGCCGCGGGCAGGTCGACGCGCTGGCCGGCGACGCGATCATGGTCAACCCGGGCGAGATGCACGACGGCTCGCCGATCGAGGCCGGCACGGGCCGGCACTGGCGGATGCTGTACCTCGCACCCGCGCTGGTCGCGGGCGTGGCGGCGGAAGAAGGCCTCGGCGGCGTCGAACTGGCGCATCCGGCGGTACGCGACGCGCGGCTCACGGCTGCCGTCGGCCAACTACACGCGCGTATCGTCGCGGAATCCCAGCCGCTCGCCCGCGACGAAGCGCTCGTGATGCTCGTCGCCGGGCTGCTTGCCCGGCACGCGAACCGCACGCTGCCGGCGGCGGGCGTCGCACCGGCAATCCGCCTCGCCCGGGAGCGGCTCGACGCGGCGCCGGCCGCGCCCGTTTCGCTCGCCGAGCTGGCCGACCTGAGCGGCGTCAGCCGCTTCCAGCTGCTGCGCGGGTTTGCCCGCGAAGTCGGCATCACGCCGCACGCGTACCTGATCCAGTCGCGTGCGCGGCTGGCGCGCGCGCTGCTTGCCAGCGGCTTGCCGATCGCCGATGCCGCGGCCGAAGCGGGCTTTGCCGATCAAAGCCATTTGACGCGTGCGTTCGCGCGCCAGTTCGGGATCACGCCGGGGCGGTTCACGCAGGCCGTTTGACGCCGCCGCCATCCAGCGGGGCTCGTCGCCAAACACACCGGCCTCGAAGGCTGCGCTCACATCGACAACTGCGACGGCACGCCGCGCCATGCGCTGCTCGCGGTGGCTGTCGCCCGCCCCTGCGGCCCAAGCATGCAGAGTCACGCGCTCCGTATTCGACATGCCCGCGCGCGCTGCAATTTCGTTCAAGACGCGCATCAACGCCGTACGCGACGATGCGGCGCATGAAGACACGACTGATTGGCTATCTCTATCTCGCCGCCGCAATGGCAGGCGTCGGCAGCACCGTCATCGCGAGCCGTCTCGCGGCCGGCGGCCTGCCGCCGTTCGCGGCCACCGCGCTGCGCTTCCTGATCGCGACACCGCTGCTGTTCGCGCTGATGTGTGCGCAGCGCATGCGCTGGCCACGCACCTCCACGCGCGACGCCGTGCTGCTCGTCATCCAGGCGGCGGCGGGCGGCGTCGGTTATACGGTGCTGCTGATCTGCGGCACGAAGCTGTCGTCGCCGCTCGATGCGGGCGTGATGCTCGGCACGCTGCCCGCGATGTCGACGCTGATCGCGGCCGTCGTGCTGCGCGAGCGGCAGACACCGCGCGACTGGGTGGCCGCCGCGCTCGCAACGGCCGGCGTGCTGTTCGTCACGTTCGCGCCCGGCCAGGCCCTGCCGTCGCTCCGCACGCTCGCCGGCGATGCGCTGGTGCTGGCCGCCGTCGCCTGCGAAGCCGTATTCATCCTGCTCAACCGGCGGCTGGCCGCACCGTTGCCGCCGCTGGCGCTGTCCACCGCGATGTCCGGCCTCGGCTTCGTGCTCGCCCTCGTGCCGGCCGCGTTCGAATGGCACGCGGTGGCGACCGGCTGGACTGTCGACGCGGTGTCGGCGATCGCCTACTACGCGCTGGTGCCGACCGTGCTCGGCTACCTGTGCTGGTATGCCGGTTCGGCGCGCACAAGCGGAACCGAGGCCGCGCTGTTCACGGCGGTCGCGCCGGTCTCGGCCGTGCTGTTCGCGGTCGCGCTGTTCGGCGAAACGCTCAGCGGCACGCGTATCGCGGGAATCGCGCTCGTCGTCGCCGGCATGGTCGTCGGCGCGACGCGTCGACGCGAACCGCGAGCCGAAGCACGCAATACGCACCCGGCGAATCCGGATCGACCGTCCCGCCCCGCGCCCGCCGCGCAAACCGCCACCGACTGACTCGCGCTCATCGCGTCGTTGCTTCGTTGCGTCGTTGCGGAAACGGCGGCGTCTCCGCCCCGCCGTATAACCCGTCGATCCTCGCGTTTCCCCCGTGCGGCCGGCCACTGTAGGAATGTGTCCGCGCACCGCAAAACCGTTGCGCACCACCCCGCAAGATGCAATATTCGCGTGGCCGGGACCTTTGACAACCATCGCACAACAATCCGCCACGCAATGAACAGGAAGGAAGCCAAAACAAGAATCGCGGTGCTGCTGTCCGCGGGAACGAGGAAGGCCGACGCGTTGGCCGAACTGTCCGGACAGGGACTCAAGGATCGCGTGCTCGCGCACCTGATCGCGTCGCGCCCCGATCCCGAACGCTGCCGCCAGAACAAGCTGCACATCCGGATCCTGGTCGCGCTCGGCATCGCCCAGCTCGCGATCAGCCTCATGCTCGCGTACTACTTCTTCGCCACCGGCGCCGGCAACGGCCTCGTGCTGGTATTTCTCGCGCTGACCGTGCCGCTGTCGCTGCTGTTCATCTGGGGCTTTGCAACCCATCGTGTCGGCGCGTACCACGCGTTCATCCTGCTGTCGCTGCTGCAGGTGCCGAAGACCATCGCCGAGCTCGGACGCGATCCGTCGACCGCGCTGCCGAGCCTCGCGATCACGGTCCTGCTGGTGGGCTATGTCTGGTTCGTCCGCAACCGCCTGTTCCCCGACTACGGCTGGTTCACGCCGCGCAAGGTCGAAGGCCGTTACGCGTTCGTCGAGCACGCCTGACGCCACCGGCATCGAGCGCCGGCCAAAAGAAAAAAGGCGCCGGGCCGCCCCGCAATCGCGGGACGGCCCGGCGCCTTCTGCATTCCGGAACCGGTCGGCTTACTTGGCCTTTTCAGCCGAATCGCTGATCGCCTGGCCGCCCTTCGAAATGTCCTGCCCCACACCGGCGACCGTGTTGCAACCGGCAAGCGCGGCGGTCACCACCAGCAGCATTGCAGCAATCGTACGCGTCATTCTCATTCTCCTTGGAATCAACAAGCCCGACGGGCGAATCGTTTGCGGCGTCGCGCCCGGCAGATGCCGGGCACGGGGCCTGACCTGATTATACGGAGACGGCCGCCGCGCGCCAGTCCGAACCCGCCGCTGTCACGCGGGCCATACAGCCGGTTCGCGCAGATTTTCCTTGACTTCAACACGCGAGGAACTAATATACGCACCGCGTATATTTCTCGTCAGGAGCCGCCGATGACCGTTCCCCAGCAAGCCTTCCTCCGCGACGCCATGCGCCGCCTCAACATGACGCGCGAAGCGTTCGCCAGCCGCATCGGTGTGAGCCGGCGCGCGCTGGATACCTGGCTTCTGCCCGACGATTCGCAGGAATCGCGCGGGATGCCCGAGATCGTCGAGCGCTTCGTGTCGGAAATCGTCGAGCGCTCGGTGCCGGAAGGCGGCAACTATACGCAAAGCGTAGATAACCAGGGGCTCGCCAAGCAGTTCTTTTTCGAGGGCAAGCCGCAACTGCTGTCGGTCGACCAGTTCTCGCGGGAATCGGTCGAGGCGCTGTTTCGCGTGGCCGACGTGATGCAGCCGATCGCGCGCCGCCACAAGATTTCGCGCGTGCTGGAAGGTGCGGTGCTCGGTAACCTGTTCTTCGAGGCCAGCACGCGTACGCGCGTGTCGTTCGGCGCCGCCTTCTGCCGGCTCGGCGGTTCGGTGTGCGATACGACGGGCTTCACGTTCTCGTCGATGGCCAAGGGCGAATCGATCTACGACACGAGCCGCGTGATGGCCGGCTATGTCGACGCGCTCGTGATCCGCCATCCGGAGAAAGGCTCGGTGGCCGAGTTCGCGCGCGCGACCAACCTGCCCGTGATCAACGGCGGCGACGGCCCCGGCGAGCACCCGAGCCAGGCGCTGCTGGATCTCTATACGATCCAGCGCGAGTTCTCGCGGCTCGGCAAGATCGTGGACGGCGCGCACATCGCGCTGGTCGGCGACCTCAAGTACGGCCGCACGGTGCACTCGCTCGTCAAGCTGCTCGCGCTGTACCGCGGGCTCAAGTTCACGCTCGTGTCGCCGCCGACGCTCGAGATGCCGGCCTACATCGTCGACCAGATCGCGACGAACGGCCATGTGATCGAGCAGACGACCGATCTCGCAGCCGGGCTGCGCGGCGCGGACGTCGTCTATGCAACGCGGATCCAGAAGGAGCGCTTCACCGACGAGTCGTTCGAAGGCTACACGCCGGATTTCCAGATCAACCAGGCGCTCGTCGATTCGGTGTGCAAGCCGGACACGCTGATCATGCACCCGCTGCCGCGCGACAGCCGGCCCGGCGCGAACGACCTGTCGGTCGACCTGAACCGCGACCCGCGCCTCGCGATCTTCCGCCAGACCGACAACGGCATTCCGGTGCGGATGGCGATCTTCGCGGTGCTGCTCGGCGTCGAGAACCTCGTCCAGCATTCGATGCGCGACGCGACGTGGCGCCCGCCGGCATATCTCGGGCCGGAGGATGCGGTGTTTCACGGGGTCGATTGAGAAGGAACTGCGGGGGCGAGCCAGTCAGGCGCCCCCGCAGTTCAACGGAAAGCGCGCCGGGCAGCCCGGCGCGCTTTTTTTACGCGCGGTGGAAAGGTAGGCAATCAGCGCCTAGGACGCCCAGGGATCGATTACCCGCAGGCCGACCGACTCGAACGGCGCGTCGCAATCACTCTAACCCGCCTGATAAGCACGTCACACCTGGCCGATCGGCCATTGACCCTGCCCAGACCACCCCGTCACATTAGTTGACACTTTCCTTACTAACGCTAACAAGAACGCTTCTCATTCAATAAAAAATTACATAGAATGCCGCCTGAAAACAAATCGTAATAATTCCCGGCGGCATGCACATTCCCGTAGCGCACCGCCCCCGGGGCCACACCGCGAGGTCGAAGCGCACCATGAAGTCACGTCCCGACGAGTTGAAGCTCGGTAAATTCACCACCCTGTGCAGCGTGCTCGCCGCAAGCCCGGCCTTCGCGGCGGACGGCACGCCGCCGCCCGCCCCGGCCGGCACCGAAGGCCATCTCGCACCGATCGAAGTCCAGGGCAAGGCCGAGCACAGCTACAAGGCCGACTTCTCCGCTTCCGCGAAATTCACCGCGCCGCTCGTCGACACGCCGAAATCCGTCACCGTGATCCCGCAGGAGCTGATCCAGAACAGCGGCGCGTCAACATTGACCGAAGCGCTGCGCACCGTGCCCGGCATCACGTTCGGCGCCGGCGAAGGCGGCAACCCGCTCGGCGATCGTCCGTTCATCCGCGGCTACGACACGCAGGGCAGCATGTTCGTCGACGGCATGCGCGACACCGGCGCGACGACGCGCGAGATCTTCAACACCGAGCGCATCGAGATCACCAAGGGTTCCGACGGCGCGTACGGCGGCCGCGGCGGCGCGGGCGGCAGCATCAACCTGATCACGAAGGCCCCGCACCTCGGCACCACCGCCGCCGCGAGCGCGGGCCTCGGCACCGACCGCTATCGCCGCTTCACGGCCGACGGCAACTGGCAGTTCGCCGATCACGCCGCGTTCCGCCTGAACCTGATGAGCCACAACAACGACGTCGCCGGCCGCGACGCGGTGAACAACGAGCGCTGGGGCGTCGCACCGTCGATCGCGTTCGGCCTCGGCACGTCGACGCGCGTCGTCGCGAGCTACTACCACCTGCAGACGGACGACCTGCCCGACGGCGGCATCCCGTACTACTACGGCTTCAACCTCCCGAAAGGCGTTGCCACCGACGGCCCGGCGCCCGTCGACCGCCACAACTTCTACGGCCTGACCAACCGCGATTTCCGCAAGACGACGTCGGACATCAGTACGCTGAAGATCGAGCACGACATCACGTCGTCGCTGACGATCCGCAACACCACGCGCTATACGGAATCGACGCAGGACTACATCTGGACGCAGCCCGACGACAGCCAGGGCAACGTGGTCAACGGCAA
Source organism: Burkholderia sp. AU45274 (assembly GCF_030482505.1). Lineage (NCBI taxonomy): Bacteria > Pseudomonadati > Pseudomonadota > Betaproteobacteria > Burkholderiales > Burkholderiaceae > Burkholderia > Burkholderia sp. AU45274. Next base: position 1,896,988 of record NZ_JAUJQE010000001.1, read on the forward strand.
GGTCTGGCGGCGCGCGAACACCCGCAACAGCGCGATCAACAGCATCGCGAACCAGACCGAGCTGTTCGGCGAATTCCGCACCGGCCCGTTCAAGCACAGCTTCACGACCGGTATCGAGCTGTCGCGCGAATGGGGCAAGCGCGACACGTACAACGTCGCCGCCGCGAACGGCAAGATCTGCCAGAACGGCATCGGCGCGGCGTCGGGCTACAACTGCACGAGCCTGTGGTCGCCGAACCCGAACGACCCGTGGGCCGGCTCGATCACGCGCAACAACGACTACGCGCGTGCCCGCACCGTGACGAAGTCGATCTACGGCTTCGACACGATCGAGATCACGCCGCGCTGGCAAGTCAACGGCGGCGTGCGCATCGACGACTACTCGACCCGCTTCACCGACACCAAGGCCAACGGCGGCAAGACCACCACGCGTGACGACACGCTCGTGAACTGGCAGGCCGGCCTCGTGTTCAAGCCCGCGCAGAACGGCAGCATCTACGCGTCGTACGCGACGTCGTCGACGCCGGCCGGCATGATGCTCGGCGAAGGCAGCGAAACGCAGTCGCTCACGCCGGGCCGCGGCGGTGTCGGCTCGAACGCCGATCAGCTGGCGCCGGAAAAGAACCGCAGCATCGAACTCGGCACGAAGTGGAACGTGCTGAACGACAAGCTCGCGCTGACCGCCGCGCTGTTCCAGATCGATACGACGAATGCGCGCGTGACGCTGCCGAACAACCAGTATGCGATGGTCGGCAACAAGCGCGTGCAGGGTCTCGAACTCGGCGTCGCGGGCCAGCTCACGAAGCAGTGGCAGCTGTTCGGCGGCTATACGTACATGAAGAGCGAACTGCGCGACAACGGCAAGGACACCGCGAACAACGGCAACCGGTTCCCGAACACGCCGAAGCACAGCTTCACGATGTGGTCGAACTACGACGTGACGCCGAAGTTCACCGTCGGCGGCGGCGCGTTCTACATGTCGCAGGTGTTCGGCGATCCCGCGAACCAGCACGCGGTGCCGTCGTACTGGCGCTTCGATGCGATGGCGCAGTACCGCATCAACAAGAAACTCGACCTGCAGCTGAACGTGAACAACCTGTTCAACCGCACCTACTTCGACCAGGCGTATCCGGCGCACTACGCGTCGATCGCACCGGGCCGCTCGGCGTTCGTCACGCTGAACGCGCGCTACTGATCGATGGAAGCCGTGTCGCTGAAGGCGCTCGCGTCGGTTTCGCCGCGCGAGTTCGCCGACATCCTGGCCGGGCCGCCCGAGCGCGCCGCCGCGTGGGTCGCGGCGGCGGCCGACAACGGCATCGTCGATGCCCAGGCCGTCTACGGACAATACCTGCTCGACGGACATGGCGTCGCGCGCGATCCGGCGGCCGCGTTCAACTGGTTCCGGCACGCGGCGCGCGCCGGCCACGCGATGGCGATGAACATGCTCGGCCGCTGCTACGAGTTCGGCTGGGGCACGGCCGCGTGCGCGCAGGTCGCCGTGTACTGGTACCGGCTCGCCGCGCGGGCGGGGCTCGACTGGGGCATGTACAACTACGCGACGGCGCTCGCGCTCGGTAACGGCGTCGACGAGAATCGCGCCGAGGCGCTCGACTGGTTCCAGCGCGCGGCCGCGCTCGGCCATGCGAAATCGATCAACCTGATCGGCGGCTTCTACGAGGACGGCTGGGTCGTACCGGTCGACCGCGACGCCGCGTTCGACCACTATCGACGCGCCGCCGTGGCGGGCGACTTCCGCGGCCAGTTCAACCTTGCACGGCTGCTCGCCGAGCGCGGGCGCATCGACGAAGCGCTCGCGTGGCTTGCACGCGTGCCGGCCACCGCTACCCCCGCGTTCGTCGCGAAGATGCGCGCGTATCTCGCGTCGTCGCCGATCGGCGCGTTTCGTGCGGCGGCGCTGGAATTGCAAACGCCACCACAGCCGCAGCCGCACTGTACGGAATCCATATCATGATGCTTCACGTCCCCGGCGTATTGACGAAAGCGCAGGTCGCGCAATGTCGCGAACTGCTCGATGCGGCCGAATGGGTCGATGGCAATGCGACGTCCGGCACGCAGTCGGCGCTCGCGAAACGCAATCGCCAATTGCCGGAAGGCGCGCCGGCCGCACGCGCGGTGGGTGACGCGATCCAGGACGCGCTCGCACGCCATCCGCTGTTCTTCTCGGCAGCGCTGCCGCTCAAGGTGTTTCCGCCGCTGTTCAATCGCTACGAAGGCGGTGAGACGTTCGGCACGCACGTCGACAACGCGATCCGGCTGCTGCGCGGCACGGATTTCCGCGTGCGCAGCGACCTGTCGGCGACGCTGTTTCTCGAAGAACCCGATGCGTACGATGGCGGCGAGCTGTGTGTCGAGGATACGTACGGCACCCATCGCGCAAAGCTGCCGGCGGGCGACCTCGTGCTGTATCCGGCGTCGAGCCTGCATCACGTCACACCCGTGACGCGCGGCGAGCGCGTCGCGTCGTTCTTCTGGATCCAGAGCATGGTGCGCGACGACGGCGACCGCACGCTGCTGTTCCAGCTCGATACGCAGATTCAGGCACTGTCCGCCGAGAAAGGGGCGAAGGACCCGATGGTCATTTCATTGACGGGGATTTATCACAACCTGTTGAGGAAGTGGGCGGATGCGTGACCAACGATATGCAATGCAGCCGCTGGACGTATTGCGCGGCTCGGTCGTGCGCTACGACGGTCCCGTCGATCCAATCGAGGAAAGCGGTTGGGAGGCGGCGCCACACGACACGCGAAACGACGGCGTCCACGCAGGCACGACCATCGATACGCGAGGATAAGAGGCTCACGCTCCCGCAGCGGAAACCGCGACACATCCTCCGCCCGACTCTGGCATATTGGCGATTCGTCTGACCAAATCAACCACGAGCACCCGGCCTCGTGCAATAGCGCTTCCTGCTGCCAGCCGGACGTGGCCCGCAACCGTCATTGCGCCACTTCGTCCACTATCGTGATTTCGCTCTCCGATCCCGTTGTCCGGTCCATTGCCCTGCTGGAGTCGCACGAAGGGTTTGTCGATCTCGCAGGCTTCCATGACCGTATCGCTGTTGCGCCCGGCCCCGACGACGTCGCAAACAAGAGCCCGCATTTCCTGAAAGTGCGTCGTGGCGTGGCGGACCGGCTGATCGCCGCAGCGCACGCGCTCCCCGCCGGCCTGCGCCTGTACGTCAAGGAGGGCTATCGCCCGCTGGCCCTGCAGCGTCACTACTTCACCGGGCATCTCGCGCACCTGCGCCGGACGCTGAAGCCGTTGCCGGATGAAGACACCCTGGTCGCGCTGACGAGCCACTACGTTGCACCGCCGGAAGTCGCCGCGCACCCGACGGGCGCAGCTGTCGACCTGACGCTCATCTCGGCGGATGGCATCGAGCTCGACATGGGTTGCATGCTCGATGCCACCGACCAGGAATCATCCGGCGCGTGCTACACGCACAACCCGTTCATCAGCCGCGCAGCCGCCCGCAACCGTCAGGTGCTGATCACCGCGCTGACGGGCGCCGGCTTCACCAATTACCCGTCGGAATGGTGGCATTGGTCGTTCGGGGACCGCTATTGGGCCGTGATGCACGATCAATCGCACGCCATCTACGGCCCCGTCGAAGAAAACATGCTCGACGAAGCCGCGTGCTGACATTCTTTCCGACGAAACGCGCCCGCCTCGGTAACATCCTCACTTGTCGATCCCTGCCCGCTCCCGCACAATCGCAGCACCTGCATCACTCTCCCCCGCGCCGATGTCCTATGCGTCACTCGCCACCGGCGTCCTCCTCGCGGGCGGCCTCGGTCAGCGCTTCGACCCGAGCGGCCTGCACAGCAAGCTGCTCGCGCTGCTTCCCGACGGCACGCCGGTTGCGGTCGCGGCCGCCCGTCATCTCGCGGCGGCCACGGCCGACGTGATCGCCGTCGTGCGTCCCGGTGCCGAAAAACTCGCGATGCTGCTGAACGAAGCCGGCTGCCACGTCGTCTATGCACCCGACGCCGCGCGCGGCATGGGCGCGAGCCTCGCGGCCGGCGTGCGCGCGACGCCCGACGCGAACAGCTGGCTCGTCGCGCTCGGCGACATGCCGTGGATCGCGGCGTCCACCTATGAAGCCGTCACGCGCGCGCTCGACGCCGACGACGCGTCGATCGTCGCGCCCGCGCACCGCGGCGTGCGCGGCCATCCGGTCGGGTTCGCCGCGCACCATTTCGATGCGCTCGCCGCGCTCGACGGCGACACGGGCGCCCGCGCGCTGTTCGCCAGCGCGCCGGTCAGGCTGCTCGACGTCGACGATCCCGGCATCGTGCGCGACGTCGATACACCGGCGGATTTGCGCTGACCGGGATCGCGCAGAGCGCGCGGTGCAATACAGCGCACGCGCCGCGCGCGGCGGGTGCCTGCCCGAAAGCGGCCCGGGCCCGGATTGCACCGGCGACACACCACCCGCCGCCACAATCCCGCTGCAAACGCACGCCCGATTGGCTATAACGGAGACGAGGCGCCCCTGCCGCGCCACCGCCGTCACGCACCGCGCGAGTCCTCCATGACCGATCACACGACCCCGACGCCCGAGCCACCGGCCGACCCGAACCGCGATCCGGAAGACGATCCGTTCTCGTCGCCGCCCGGCCATCACGACAACCCGCAGCAACCGGACGGACCGCCGAGCAAGGATCCTGTCTAGCCTCAGGGCTGTCGCGCCGCGCATTCACCGCGGGTTCCCGTCATGCGCCGTCGGCGCCGCATGAGGTTGGCTAGCGCGCCGTATACCCGCCGTCGATCGGCAACGACACGCCGCTGACCATCGACGCCGCGTCGCTGAGCAAGAACAGGATCGGTTCGACGACCTCGTCCGGCTCCGCGAATCGCCCGAGCGGAATCGCGGCCAGCATCGGCGCCCGCTTTTCCGGTTCGCTCCACGCGAACTGCGCCATCGGCGTGAGCGTGACGGTCGGGTTCACACTGTTCACACGAATGCCGTGCGGCCCGAGTTCGATGCACAGCACGCGCGTGATCGCATCCATCGCCGCCTTCGACGCGCAGTAACTCAGATGCGCGGGCAAGCCGACGAGCGCGGCCTGGCTCGATACGTTGACGATGCTGCCCCGCGCGTGCGCGACGCCACGCGCGTCGCGCGCGATCATCTTCCGTGCGACGGCCCGGGCAACGAGCGCCGCGCCGCGTGCATTGACGGCCATCACGCGATCAAAATGCGCGGCGCTCACCTCGAGCGCCGATTCGAGTGACGCGATCCCCGCGCAATTCACGAGGCCGTCGAACGCATCGTGCGCGGCGAGCGCCGTATCGATCGCGTGCTCGTCGCCACCGACGTCGAGTCGCAGCGTCTCGCACGCGGCCTCGCCGGCTAGCGCATCGAGCGCGGCCATGTCGCGCCCGGCCGCGACGACCTGCGCGCCCGCCTGCGCCAGCGCGACCGCGCACGCGCGCCCGATCCCGCTCGACGCCCCCGTGACGAGCACCCGCAAACCGTCGAAATCGAATCGTGTCTTCATGATGGCGTGTGCAACTCGTGCATGATCGGTTTGAGCGCCGGATACAGCGCCGTATAAAGCGCAAAGCGCGCCGCATACGCTTTCGCGCGTCCGGCATCGGGCCGTGCGCGCTCGACGAGCGTGACCCAGCCGCCTTGCGCGTCGTCGTGTGATACGAGCCCTGCCCCGACGCCCGCGAGCAAGGCCGCCCCCATCGCGGCTTCGACGTCCTGCTCGATCGTCCACACCGGGAAGCCCGTCACGTCCGCGATGATCTGCATCCACAGCGCCGAATGCGCGGCCCCGCCCACGACGATCAGCCGGTCATCCAGCGCCACCGCGCCGCGCCGGCCGGCCTCGATGTTGTGCCGCAACGCGAACGCGACACCTTCGAGCACCGCGCGATACAGGTGCGCGCGCGTATGCGCGAGACTCAGCCCGACGAACGCACCGCTCGCCTTCGCGTCCCACACGGGGCTGCGCTCGCCCATCAGGTACGGCAGGAACAGCACGCCGTCGGCGCCCGGCGGCACGCCTTCGGCTGCTTCCTCGAGCAGCACGTGCGGATCGCCGTGCGGCAGCAGGCGTGCCGCATCGATTTCCGCGTGGCAAAACTGATCGCGAAACCACGCAACCGACGCGCCGGCCGTGATCGCGCCGCCGAACACGTAGAGGTCGCGCTGCCCGTTGAACACGTGCGGCATGCTGACGAGCCCGTGACGCGCATCGACGTGCCGGCTCACGTAACCCCAGCACATGCTGGTGCCGATCATCGCGACATGCTGCCCCGCGCGCGTCGCGCCGGCCGCGAAGGTCGCGACGGCCGCATCGACGCCGCCGGCGACGACGGGCGTGCCGGCCGGCAGCCCGAGCTGCTCCGTCCATTGGGACAACAGCCCGCCGACGATGTCCGTCGATTCGACGAGCCGCTCGGGCATCATCGTCGCCGGAATGCCGAGCATGTCGAGCGCGTCGTCGGACCACTCGCGGCGCGCGACGTCGTACACGCCGCCGATATTGCCGGCCGAACTGTGATCGACCGCGACCTCGCCGGTCAGCAGGTAGATCACGTACGCGTTCGGCGGCAGGAAATAGCGCACGTTCGCCCACACGTCCGGCCGCTGGTCGCGCAGCCACAGCATCTTCGTGAAGCCGTAGTAGCTGTCGACGCCGTTGCCCGTGATCACGCGCAGCCGCTCGACGTTCACGTTCGCGTTGACCCAGTCGACTTCCGCGGTCGCACGCCGGTCCATCCAGATCAAGCACGGATGGAGCGGCCGCATGTCGATGTCGACCGGAATGCCCGAGCCGCCGTACAGGCTGCCCACGCACACCGCGCGAATCGCATCGGCCGGCACGCCCTGCGCGCGCGCATCGCTCACGCAGCCCGCGATGCACGCGAGCACCGCATCGAACCACACCTGCGGCCATTGCTCGGCCCACAGCGGGCGCGGCGTATCGGGCTGGTAGCCGGCCGAGCGCCGCGCGACGATCGTGCCGTGCCGGTCGACGAGCAGCGCCTTGGTGCTCTGCGTGCCGATATCGACGCCTATGACGTATTCCATGATGTCTCCGGTGAGGCGCACGCCGGCCGTCAGCGGGCCGGTTTCAGCAGCACCTTGATCGATTCGGGCGATTTCGCGACGCGGATCGCGTCGTCCCAGTCCTCGAGCGCGAAATCGTGCGTGACGATGCCTTTCGACGTGACGAGCCCGCGCGCGAGCAGGTCGATCGCGATCGGGTAGCAGTATGGCCCCAGGTGCGCGCCGCGTACGTCGAGCTCCTTGCGATCGCCGATGATCGACCAGTCGACGGTCGCATCCTCGCCGAACACGCTGAATTCGACGAAGCGGCCGAGCTTGCGGATCAGGTCGAGCCCCTGGCTCACGCCGACCGGCGCGCCGGTCGTCTCGATGTAGACGTCGCAGCCGTAGCCGTCGGTGAGCGACCGGACGATCTCGCGCGCATCGTCGCGCGCCGGGTTGATCGTCACGTCCGCACCGTACTCGCGCGCGAGTTCCAGCCGCTCGTCGATCAGGTCGATCACGACGAGCTTCTTCGGCGTCTTCAGGTGCGCGACCTGCGTCATCATCAGCCCGAGCGGGCCCGCGCCCGCGATCACGACCACGTCGTCGAGCTGGACGTCGCCACGGCTCACCGTATGGATCGCGCACGAAAGCGGCTCGATGATCGCCGCGTCCTCGAGCGACACGCCGAGCGGAATCTTGTGGACGATCGCGGTCGGCGGAATGCGCATGTACTCGGCCATCCCGCCGTCGGCCACCTCGCGCTGGAAGCCGAAGATGTTGTGCACTTCGCACATCCAGTACTGGCCCGACTTGCAATAGCGGCACTTGCCGCATGGCACGATCTGCTCGGCGATCACGCGATCGCCCACCGCCACGCCGAAATGCCCGGCCGCGCCGTCACCGAGCGCTTCGACGTGGCCGAAGAATTCGTGGCCGGGAATCACGGGCGCCTTCACCCATGGGCTCGGGCCGCCCCAGAACATCTTCGCGCCGGTGTAGCACTTGCAGTCGCTCGCGCAGATTCCGCATGCGGCGATGCGGATCACGAGCTCGTTCGCGCCGGGGCGCGGCTTCGCGACCTGTTCGACGCGGTAGTCCTCGGGGCCGTGGCAGACGACCGCGGTCATCCGCGGCAGGGCTTCGGGTGTCGTCATGGATAGTCTCTTTCGTGGATGATCTGGATGACTGATGAATCGATCGCTACCGCGACCGTTCGCGGCTGATGTAGATCGCGAGCAGGATGATTCCGCCCTTGATCACGTTCTGCACATACGGGTTCACGCCGATCATGTTCAGCCCGTTGTTGAGCACGCCGAGCAGCAGCGCGCCGACCAGCGTGCCGAGGATCGCACCGCGCCCGCCGGAGATCGACGTGCCGCCCATCACGACAGCCGCGATCGCGTCGAGCTCGAAGCCCACGCCTGCGTTCGGCTGACCGCTCATCAGGCGCCCGGTCAACACGATCGCGGCGAGCGCCGACGTGAGGCCGGCCAGCGTGTAGACGATCAGCTTCACGCGCGCGACCCGCACGCCGGTGAGCCGCGTCGCCTGCTCGTTGCCGCCGATCGCATACACGTAGCGGCCGAACGGCATCCGGTCGAGCAGCAGCCACGCGATCGCATAGACCACCAGCATGATCAGCACGGGCGCCTGGATGCCGAACACCTTGCCGCTGCCGAAGAACGCGACCCAGTCGGGCAAGCCGTCGATCGGATAGCCGCCCGTGTAGATCAATGCCAGGCCGCGCGCGATACCCATCGTCGCGAGCGTGACGATGATCGGCGGCATCCCCGCGAACGCGACGAACACGCCGTTCAGGAAACCGAAACCGAAGCCGACCGCGATGCCGATCGCGAGCGCCGCAACCGCGCTCACGCCCGCGACCATCAGCCCGGCCGCGAGCGTGCCCGACAGCGCCATCACCGAGCCGACCGACAGGTCGATCCCGCCGGTCAGGATCACGCAGGTCATGCCGACCGCGATGATCGCGTTGATCGACACCTGGCGCAGCACGTTCTCCAGGTTCGCGGCGGACAGGAAGCTCGGGCTCGCGATCATCATCGCGATGCACACGACGATCAGGCCGACGAGCGGATAGAACAGCGTCGAGCGCCGCAGCTGCGCCCACCTCGCGCGTGGCGGCGGTGCGTCGCCGTGTCCGGCTGTCGCCGCGAGCGTCGTGGAACGCGTGGAAGAAGAATCAGGCAGGTTCATGGGTCGCTCCTCGCGTGCCGGCCGTGGCATAGGTCATGACCGTGTCGGGATCGATCTCGTCGCCTGCGAGCGTCGCCTCGATGCGGCCCTGCCGGAACACGGCGACGCGATCGCACATGCCGACGATTTCCGGCAACTCGGACGAGATCATGATGATGGCGTAGCCGCGCGCGGTGAGTTCGCGCATCAGCCCGTAGATTTCGGCTTTCGCGCCGACGTCGATGCCGCGCGTCGGCTCGTCGAAGATCAGCACCGACGTGTGATGGTTCAGCCAGCGCGCGATCACGACCTTCTGCTGGTTGCCGCCGGACAACGTCGCGACCTCGGTGTGGATCGACGGCGCCTTCACGCCGACGCGCCGCATCACGTCGTGCGTGGTGCGCGCCTCGTCGCGGCGGTCGATCAGCCAGCGCATCGACCGGTACTTGCCGAGGTTGTTCAGCGAGATGTTGTCGCGGATCGAGAACGACGTGATGAGCCCTTCCGTCTTGCGGCTCTCCGGCAGGATGCCGATGCCCGCGCGCAGCGCGTCGGCCGGATCGGCGAGCTTCGCCGCCGTGCCGCGTACGCGCACGTCCTTGCGGTGCGCACGCGTCGCGCCGATCACCGCGAGCGCGGTTTCCGTGCGGCCCGAGCCGACCAGCCCGGCGAAGCCGAGGATCTCGCCGGCATGCAGCGTGAAGCGGTTCACCGGGCCGCCGCGCTCGATCTGCAGTTCGTTGACCTCCAGCACCCGCGGCGCATCGGCCGCGCGCGCCGGTTTCGGCGGAAAGCTGCTTTCGATCCGGCGGCCGACCATCATCCGTACCAGTTGCTCGACGTCCGTGCGCGCGACGTCGGTCGTCGCCACGTACTGGCCGTCGCGCAGCACCGTGATGCGGTCGCACACCGCGAAGATCTCGTCGAGGTGATGCGAGATGAAGATCATCGCGACGCCCTGCCGCTTCAGCTCGCGCATGATCGCGAACAGGTGCTCGGCCTCGGCCGGCGTGAGCGTGGCGGTCGGTTCGTCGAGGATCAGGATGCGCGCGTCGAGCGACAGCGCCTTGCCGATCTCGACGAACTGCTGCTGCGCGACCGACAGCGCACGGATCGGCGCATCGAGATCGATCGCCACGCCGAGCCGCGCGAAGATCGCGGCCGCCGCGTGACGCATCCGCTTGCGGTCGCGCGCGCCCCAGCGGTTGCGCAGCTCGCGGCCGAGGAACAGGTTGTCGACGGCGTCGAGATGCGGAATCAGGCTGAATTCCTGGAACACGATGCCGACGCCGGCCGCGACCGCATCGTGATAGTCCGCGAAATGGCGGGCGGTGCCGTCGATTTCGATCGTGCCGGCATCCGGCTGATGAATGCCGCACAGGATCTTCATCAGCGTCGACTTGCCCGCGCCGTTCTCGCCAAGCAGCGCGTGGATCTCGCCGCGCGCAATCTCCAGATCAATGTCGGACAGCGCCTTCACGCCCGGAAAGCTTTTCGTGATGTGGCTGAGCCTGAGTATCGCGTCCATCGGCTTCTCCGTGCGAAGAGCGCCGGCCGTGCCGCCGCCCTTCGCGTCGCATCGCACGTCGTTCACCAGCTGAAGCCCTTCGCGTTGCCGCGATCGACCACCTTCACGTCGACGGGAATCGCCTTCGGCACCGTCGCGCCCCACTTGCGCGCGATCGCGATGCCGAGCGCGATGCGCACCTGGTCGGCCGGGAACTGCGCGGTCGTCTCGATGAACTTCGAATTCGGCTTCTGGATCGCGGCGATCGCCTCGGGCGCGCCGTCGACGCTCGTCAGCTTGATGTCCTTGCCCGAGCTCTCGATCGCGGCGAGCGAGCCCATCGCGCCGCCGTCGTTCACGCTGAAGATGCCCTTCAGGTTCGGATGCGCGGAGATCATGTTTTCCGTGACCGACAGCGCGGTCGCGCGCTCCTGCTTGCCGTTCTGCGTGTCGACCAGCTTCACGTTCGGGTATTTCGCGAGCCCGGCCTTGCAGCCGCGCACGCGTTCGAGAATCGGCACGACCGGGATGCCGTCGAGAATGGCGACCTCGCCGCTGCCGCCGATCGCCTTCGCGAGGTAGTCGCACGACATCACGCCCGCGTCGTAGTTCTTCGAGCCGACGAACGAATCGACCGGGCCGTTCGCGTTCGCATCGACGGCCACCACCACCGCGCCGGCCTTCTTCGCCTGCGTGATCGCCGACTGGATGCCGGTCGAATCGGTCGGGTTCACGAGCAGGATGTCGATCTTCTTCTGCAGCATGTCCTCGACGTCGCTCACCTGCTTGCTGACGTCGTGATGCGCGTCGGTGACGACGACCTGCGCGCCGATCGACGCGGCCGCGTCGTTCAGCGCCTTCTGCATCGTCACGAAATACGGGTTGTTCAGCTCCTGAAACGTCATGCCGATGCGCAGCGGTGCGGCCTGCACGGCGGCAGCGGGCAGCCAGGCCGCGACGGCGAGCGCGGCAATCACCGCCATACGGGCGGCGCGACGGGGGGATGAAGCGGGCGATGCATGCGTCATGACGGTGTCTCCGGTTATGTGTGCAGCTTTTTCGTGGTTGAACGCGCCCCTCGCGACGTGGGCGACGCGATTGCGCTGGGTGAAACGGTCGGGAAAGTCAGGCGGGCCGCGGCCCCGCGATCATCCTGGCTGCGGCGCGAGCTCGGGGATGCCGGCCGTGACGACACGCGGCGGCAGCGGATTGCCGGTGGGCGCCGCGTGCAGCGCGAGCTCGCGACTGCGCGCGTTCAGGCGCTGCAGCGCGCGGAATTCGGACGGCGCCATCCCCTTCACCGCGCGGAACTGGCGGTTGAAGTTCGACACGTTGTTGAAGCCGGCCTGGAAGCAGATATCGGTGATGTTCGCGTCGTCGGCGAGCAGCATCTGGCACGCGGACTCAATCCGCAGACGATTCACGTACTGCACGAACGGCATGCCCGTCTGGCGGTGGAACGCTCGCGAGAACGCGCTGACGCTCTGCCCGGTCAGTTGCGCGAGATCGGCTTCCCGCAGCTCGGACGCAAGGTTCTTGCCGATGTAGGACAGCGCATGGCTGAGCCGCGTGGGCGTGACGTCGGCCTGGTCGTACGCGGGGCTCGCGAGCAGCGTGCGTTCGGCCGCCCCGCAAAGCCGTTCGAGGATCGTCATGAACAGCGCGATGCGGCGCATGCCGCGCGCGGCCAGCAGTTCGTCGAACAGCGGCGCGATCGCGGCGCTGGTCGCCGCGTCGAAGCCGACCCCGCGCCGCGCATCGTCAAGCAGCGCCTGCGCGTCGCGGCATTCGGGAAACGCGTCCATGCAGCGGCGCACGAACGCGGGATCGAACTGGATCACGAGATTGCGGCGCTCGACGGTTTCGCCTTCGGCCATGTCGCTGACCCAGTTGTGCGGCAGGTTCGGGCCGAGCAGCACGAGATGGCCGGGGCCGAACGAGCCGATGTGGTCGCCGACGAAATACTTGCCGCGCGTCGCGACGATCAGGTGCAGTTCGAATTCGGGATGGAAGTGCCAGCGGATCGTGCGATACGGATAGCCGTGCGACCAGACCTTGAACGACTCGTCGCGTCGCACGTCGACCACTTCCAGATCGGGGTGCATCATGGTTGGCGTCTCCATTCCCATGTCTCGCTGGCCGGTTCGTTGCGCGCGTGCGCCGCGTATTTCACGCGGCGACGCGACCGGTCGCATGGGAAGCAATGTAGGTCGATCGAGCGCGCGGCTCCACCAACTTTACGCCTGATTTCCGATACTTTTTTGCGCATTCCGGCCGCACAGGGCGCCGGACGACAAATTTGTGCAGCGCGGAACGGCCGGGTGGCCGCCCGCTCCGGTGCTCATGCGGCCGCGTGCTCGCGCGCCGTCCGCACTTCGTATGCCTTCAGGTGGTTGTACGCGATCCGCAGCAGCGACAGCGTATCGGCCGCCTCCGGGTCGCGGCGCGCGAGCAGGTCGCCGATCACGTGATCGGCTTCGACGCGCGCATGGTTCTCGACGTCGCGCAGCATCGACGCGGTCAGCGGCGACGGCGTCAGCACCATTCGCTGCATCCGCTCGATGGCGGCCGGCTCGGGCCGGTGGCCGTTGTGCTCGGCAATCGCGCTGCATTCGCCGAGCATCGTCTCGAGCAGGCGGCGGCCGTCCGGCGCGGCGAGAATGTCGCCCACCGAGCCGCGGAACAGCGACGTGCTCGCGGCGAGCGTCGCGAGGAACACCCATTTTTCCCACATCCGCGCGACCACGTTGTCGCTGAGCGTCGCATCGAACCCCGCGCCGCCGAGCGCGTCGGCCACCGCGCGCACACGCGGCGATTCACCGCCCGCGAGTTCGCCGAAGGTGACCCCGTGCGTGTCGTTGAGGTGCACGATGCGCTGCTCGCGATCGAGCGTCGCCGCGATCACGCACAGCCCGCCGAGCACCTGCGCGGCGCCGAACCGGTCGCGCAGCACGTCGAGATGGCGCATCCCGTTGAGCATCGGCAGGATCAGCGTCTGCGGGCCGACGAACGGCGCGAACGACTGAATTGCATCGTCGAGGCTGTACGCCTTGCAGCTCAGCAGCACGAGGTCGAACGGCGCGACGCCGGCCCCCGCATCGCCCGCGCGCACGGTCTGCACGTTCGCGAGCGTCAGGTCGCCGCGCGGGCTGCGGATCAGCAGCCCGTCGCGCGCCAGCGCGGCCGCGCGGCCGTCGCGTACCAGGAACGTCACGTCGCGCCCCGCCGCGGCCAGCCGGCCGCCGAAATACCCGCCGACCGCGCCGGCCCCTACCACCAGAATTCGCATCGTTGCCTCCTTTCGGTTTCGTTCGGTGCCGCGCCGCTGCCCAGGCGCCGGACGCATGTCTCATGCAACGCTCACTGGTTCAACGGCTTGATCCGCGGAACTGCTCGGCGGTCATGCACGGGGCTTCCGCATTCAAACACGTCCGGAAGTCGGAAGGGATGAAATCAATTCGGCACCGCATGAGGTCTTGTGGCCGTCGAACGCGGCGGCCTGGCCTTCAACCTTGAATTCCACGTCACCTTCGACGATCACGCAAGCGCCGTGAATCGGACAGGAACACGTGTCGCCGATGCGAGCGACCGCGCGGCCCATTACCTTGCTCGTACCGGCTCCGGTTTCCACCCGCCCACCGTGCGTATGTACATCGTCTACCCGGACAATTCCCCGCATATCTCCAGCCCTGAATGACTCGGCGCGGCAGCGCGCACATGTGCACGTGCCGCCGCGCCGACTACATCACCACGAATATCCCTGCTGACCGTAATCAGTATCGTGTCGGCGACCCCACCACGGCAGGTAAGCATTGTTTCCGCCACGCGCGCGGAACCAATCCTTGTTCGGATCGATCGTCGTCAACTTTGACGGCGGCAGGACGACAACCGCGACCGGATGCTCCGCATCGGTGGTGCCCGCAACCAGTGCGTTACCGCCAAAGTGATTGATCCGGCCGATCGCCAGTGCAACGTCGGTCAATGCGCTACCGGTCCCCATGTCGCCGAGCAGCGCCGCCGTGTTGAACGTCTGCTTTGAGTGGTCGTATTCCGGCAGAACTTCGGTGAGCGTTTGCGACAGGCCGACAAGACGGTTCGAGGCCGCATCACTGCCTTTACCTGCATCGTGGACGATGTATTTCAGGTCAGTAACCGCGACGCCGGCATTGCGTGCCGCGTGGTCTATAGTCGCCTTCCACGCCTGCACAGTGCGCGTTGTGCCAACCTTCGGCGAGAAGTCCTTCGTGTCGCCCGTCGCCGCCTTGCCGATCCATGCGAGCGGTTCACGCTCCGTGTTGAAGGTCGGGCCGGCGAGGAACAGTACAACAAGATTCTCGTTAATCTGCGCGTCCGTGGGCGGAAAACTCGGCGCATCCCAATTCATGACCCACACGCTCTTGTCGGGGTTCGTCTGCAAGTAGTTCAACGCCTTGTTCAGCGACGTAAAGCCGGCGTTCGCACCGCCTTGCGTGACCTGCACATCAGGGGGCGTGTCGCGGCTCCATACTTTCGGGAAATTCCGGTTTCCGATCAAGAAAGTTTCCCTGATCTCTTTGGTCAAGAATTCTCTGGACTCGGTGATGTCGAGCCTCTTGGGAATTGCCAATTCAACACGAATTCCAGCAAGTTCACGCCAATTCTTTGGATTGTCGGACTGCACTGTATAGAAGTACGACGGATTCATCGCGTAGCGGTTACGCAGCAAATCCAAAAAGGCTTCCATGTATTTATGATAGAAGCCCTTGAATGTTTCTTCACCTTCGTTGCCGTACACCAATGCCCCGATTGATTTGAGCGTCGAGAACGATTTCGGATCGGTGCGAACCATGTCATCGTTCTTGTTCGGTGCGGCGAGTCCTTGCGTCCACAACAATTGCCATTCGGTCGGATAGTCCTTGCGTTCGAGCGGATTCAACCAAATCAGTCCGACGACCTGCGCGACAAACGGCTTCGCCGGTTCTTCCGCTACTGGCGCTGCCTTGCCGGTGGGTGTCTGGGCGGGGGCGGCCTGTGCCGGCCGCATCATGGCCGTGGTGAACAAAAACACCACAAGCGCCAGCATGCCAGGCGCGACTACGAATCGTTTCATCCAATCTCCTATTTCCAAGTGTCCCGGGTCCGGTTGCTCCGCGTGCGCCATCAGCGTCGCCATGAGTAGGGCCGCGACCATCCATACCAAAGCAGCGACAGCGACACGTCGAGGCCATGTAGCGATCAGCGCCTTCATACTACGCCTCCGACCTTCAAATGAGCCTGACCTTCGCGCTCGTCAGCAATCTTGCCGGGCATGTTGCCTTCGCCGTTCTCTTTGTGGACCCATTTATGCATCGGGAGCTCATCGAGAATGCCAGATCTAAAATACTTGGCATATTTTCTGTTTGGATTGCTTTCCGGAATACCATTCCCCATCCGCCAATCTGCTTCAATGCGCAGCGCCTTGATTTGCTTTTCCGTCAGATAGCACAGGCCAACCGCCACATCATACGCAAGCGCATATTCGGCATGATCCGCATTGGTCATCGTTGTTGAGTGGTTTGTCGGGTTATTGGTCTGGCCACGGTCCATCCCGTCCGTGATCTGCTTGTTGCGCCAATCCGTATAGCCTTCGGGCACAGCGCTTTTCCCATCTTCACCGATCACGTGACCGTCCTTATCAACCCAATCAGAGTTCATCGCACGTCGTGCTTCCAAACGCATCAGCGCGCGATCCTCGTAGCGTTGTCCGGTTTCACTCTCAGCCGTACCTTGGGCGTCACCGTCGTTGTTCTTCGACTTGTAAACGTCGTAGGGGTCGTCGGCTCGCTTGTCCGCATCCGCCTTGCTCGCGTCGCGCCATGCGGACGGCGGATCGTTGCCTTCGTTGAAGTCGCTTTTGGCCGGTCCATCTTCTGTCGGCGCGATCGGCTTGCCGAACCGCTTCGCCTTCGGCGGGAACGGTTGATCCAGCGCGGGGGCATCCGCAGTCACGGTCCAGCCCTTCGGCGGGTCTTCATTCACGCGAAACATCTTCAGTGCAGCAGTCGCAGCAGTTCCCGCGTACATGAGGGGGGCGGTAATTAATGTCCCCATCATCCCCCAGACCGACTCGTTTCCTTTGAGCGCACCAACCAGACCGAATTTTGCCGGCGGCGACGGCGGATACCAGAATCCCGGAGTCGTCCCTTTCTGTACATGCCGCCAGTCGTCTTCCCAATATCGATAGTCTTTCTGCACGCCGACATCGAAACCCGATGCGAAGACACGCTGCGTCAGTACGCCGGGAACACCGATATCGTTGATTTCAAGCTTGCTGATACCGCGCCAGCCAATCCCTTGAACCGTCACCGCCGAAATCACCTGATCATGCGGACAACAGTACGCCGTGACGCGGCCATATGTCGATTCATTCAGACCGTGACGCACACGGTCTTCCTGTGCTGCATACGACTTGTTGCTCGTCGGCGATACCCGACTGTTCCCCATGTCTTCATCGATCTTGTCGGCAGGAAGTTCGTACGCTTTGCGCGTGCCGATGATCGACAGAAACTTGCCAAACGTCTGCGTGCGCGCTGCGTAGGTCTGCCGTCCGCGATTCCCGTGCGGGTCTTTCGTCTCACGTTGCGACCACGCATCCATTCCCGTGGAAGATTTATACGGGCCGTCCCCCTTCGCAAAGCTGTATGGTGCGTTTGCCAGCACGTAGGCATCCGCCACGCATCGCCCCTTGTGTCCCCACGGGTCTTCAACGTCGGGCAGTGCATCGCCGAAGAACGCCGCCGTGAGGCCCACAATGTTGCCTTGACTGTGACATACGACGGTAATCGGTACGGTGGCCTGCATGCGGCGGATCGACTCGATCAGCTTGGCAAGGCGCAAGGCGGCAAGGGCGCCATACGCGCGGGGCGGCGCGCGATACAGGGGCCGATTGGTCGGGTTGATGGCCTGCACGCTTGTCCAACCGAATGCACGATCATCAAGTCCGCCATGCCAAAGATCGGGGAGACTCGAACATCCATTCGTGAACGGACCGCCGCCCCAATAGTCCTGTTCGTTCAGGAAAATCTTGTCTCCGTATTCCTTCAATTCTTCGACGGTCGCCCGATAACCCCACCGGAAGTGAATCACGTTCGAGAACGACGGATCGGGTTTGATGTAGTTGTCCGCAAGCAACTTTGGATTCAGAAATCCGTCCGGCGTCAGGCTTTCCGTGTACTTCGCGGGCTTCAATTGGCCGGCGTCAATGCCTTGGTACTTCAATTGATCATCAAGACGGCCGAGCCGACGATTGAGGCCCTTGCACAGTCCTTCCTCCGCCGCCTCGAACCATTCGCCTTCGGAGTTCACGCCGTGCACGAAGATGACGATGCCGGGCAGCGGCATTTGCTTGATGCAGATAAGCCGGTTGTCCTTGTCGAACAAGGTCGGCCCTTCGGCACGACCCACAACAATAGGCGGCGGTTCTCCGCGCGATGCAGTTGCGCCCGCCGCATCGGATTTTGTGGTCGGTTCGTCGGTGCGCGCGTCGGCTACCGGTCGAGGATCGAGAAAAGAATTGGTCATCAAAACTCCGGCCCTTGCTTATACGTTCTTCTTGACGAACTGCACCGCCAGCTTTTCGAACTGGTCGGCATGCACCGCCGGCAGTTCGCCGACCGCATCGGTCTTCAGATTCGACAGCGCCCCCGACGCCTTTTGTACCTGTCCGTCGAACCCTGCCGCCGCGTTGCCGTCCGCGGCACGAACGAGCTTCGGCACGCGGCCGAGCGCCGCATGATCGAATTTCGGCATGTCCGCGGACATGCTGGCGGGCCCATCCCACGAATGGCCGGCCGATTTCACCGTGAAGGTGCCGGGGCAACCGAGTTCAATATCGCTGCCGTGCAGCTTGAGATATGCGCCCCCCGACGTGATGAACACCACCTGATCGCTCGCCATGCCCGCGAGCTTGCCGCCGGCCGCAGTGAGTTGGATGTTCTTCGCCGAATCGACTTGCGTATCGTCGTTCTGCGATTGAATCGTGACCTTGCCTTGATTTGCGATGGCCGACACGCCTTCGCTATGTGCGAACATCGCGACGCCACGTCCTCCGTGCAGGTTAATACGCTCGCCGCTGGTGACTTGCACGTGTTGCTGCGCCACTTGATCGATGTTCACGCCGGCATAGGTCACGTGCGTTTTCGGCGTGACGTTGAGCGATCCGGCCTGCGCGCCGAACGCCATCAGCGCGGCCCCATCGCCGGCCGCACCCGATCCCGTTCCTCCGGGCTTCCATTCCTTGAACGCATCGGCAATGGTCGCTTGCCCGGCCGTGTCGGCGGCTTGTCCACCGTGCTGGCCGGCATAGTCGCCAAGCGATTTGAAGAGCTCCGTGCACTGGCCGAGCAGGCCAACGAGTTCGTCGCGGTCGAGCTGCCCCCCGCTCGCCTGTGAGCGTGCGTAGGTCGTCAACAGAATGCCTTGTGCGGCGCGCAGCGCGGCGGCAGCGTCGGTGCGCAGTTCCGCACCCTCGCCCCGGTCGGTCCCGTGTCCATCCTTCCGGGGCTGCGTGAGATACCCCAAATTCAATTGCGTGTGCGCATGTTCGCTCGCTAGCTGTGCGGAAATTTGCGAGGGGGTATCGTCAAGACGTAGTTGGTTATAACGTCGCCCCTTAATCTCCTTCGTCTTGATCCCGGACACGTACCGGTTGCCCGGCAGCGCGCCGGTATGGGTGAACGTCGCAGGCGGGTTCGCGCCGTTACTCAAAACCGCGATGATGACCAAACGGTCCGGGTCGCCTGAAAGACAGCCCAATAAAACTTCCATTCCGACGCGGGGCAGAAAAAGCGCGCCGAAGTTGCCGCCCGCCAAACTCGCCCCGACACGAATCGGCGCGCTGTCGCCCGCCAGTCCATTCGTTCCGACGCCTTGCGCGTGCGTATGGTCCGCCGGATCGAGGCCGTGAATCAGCACGCGCACGCGGCCGTCTGCGTCGCAAAACACTTCCTCTCCCTCCGTGCCGACAATCGTTCCGGTCAGCAGGTGTACGGGCGGCAAATCGATCTTCGGATCGTAGGAAGGTTTGAGCGGCACGCCGCGCCGGACGCACGTGAAACTGTTTTCGTAGCGCGTGTCTTCCTGCCCCGACACGTCGGTCGGCGCGGGTAGCACGGTCTGCGCAATGTTTCGGCTCGCTGCGAATAGCGCGATCACGCGGCCGGTCAGGTCTTTCGGAAGGTTGTTCCAGATATCGTGACGAACCGACGTAACGACGAACTGGCGCTGATCGGCCGGCTTCATGTCGAGTTCCGGATCGCCCGTCAGCGTGAACCATGAACCGACCGGCATATCGCGGACGCTGCTGATACCGTCGTACCGCTCCGCTGCGAACTGGTGCGCCAGCATCCGGTTGCGCGTGATGCGTTCATGATCGTTCCATGAATCGCCGACGTGTGGAATGTCGATCGCAACATCGGTCAGCAATCGCGCAAGGTCGTTGCCGGACTCGCCCTGATCGATACCGGTAGCGACGGCGGAATCGTCCATGCGGGCCTTCTTGTAGTCCCACGATGGCCGGCTCGCCTTACCGGCCGAAAGGCTCTGATAGTGCGCAAAGAGCGTTACCGTGTCGCGTTGTTCGGTCCCTGCATCGCGCGGATGCAGGCGCACAGCACCGGCCGGTGCTTCGGCAAGCCGCATCGGGTCATCGCAAAAGACGAGTGTGTGAATCGGTCGCTCGTCGGTGATGCTGCGCGCACCGCCAGCCGAGCCTGCCTTCGCAAACACCGTGATCCCTTCGCGCCGCAGCAGCCGGCGGACAAATCGTGCATCCGACTCGTTGACCTGTCGCGTGAGTTCGCGCGCCGGGTAGCGTTCACGACGCAGGCTGGACAGGTCGAATTCGAACGCGCGGGCCAGCGCCGCACTCCGTTGCCGCCATTCGTTCATCAGCGTCGCGAGAATGTCGATAACGTTACGCGAACGGAATATGCGAGAGTTCGTGCGGCGGTCCATCAGCGACAAAGCGTCGCAAACGTTTAATCGATAGACGGTCAATTCGCCGTCCGATTGGCCCACCTGCACATCGCGAACGATCGCGTTGATCGTCTGCAAGCCGCCCCGGTCGGTCGTGAGGCGCACCGACACTGGCAGACCGAGAAGCAGCTTGGGAGACAGGTTGTCGTGTGTCGAAACGCAGTTCAGATAGCCGTCGATACCGGTCAGCAATCCTTCGTGGATATCCGCGTGATGAAGCGCCAGTAGATGACCGACCGCGCTTTGCGCTTGCCCAAAATTGAGGGCGACGGGCCGCTGGTTCCAGTCAACCAGACCGGACGAAAAACTTCGAAGGGTTTCAGCTATCGACATACCCGCGCTCTCATCGTTCTTATTCGTGACTTGGTCTTTTAAGCGGGCGGTCACGGGGACCACGCCGCGAAACTCGGAATTTGGTCGCTAGCATACCAAAGTTACAGAATCATTCGGCAGCGACATATTTTGAGATATGCATTTATTCGATTAAGTCGTCAGCCGTGGCAAGCGCGGCGTCGCGCCGATGACGTGGCCCTCCGAAGCTGCGCGGGCACACCGCGCTGGGTGATCGATCGTCGTCATAGTTCATCCCTGCGAGCCTTCTCGATATGGCGATCCAGCATCGATTTGATCCGTTCGGCGCCGGCGCGATCGATGACGTCGGTTTCGAACATGCCTTCGATCAACTGCAGACCGCATCTACCGCCGTTCCTACGTAAGCATCCATTTGTTCATCGGCATGCACTATCCCGTCGCCAGTCGCTCGAATCCGCTCATCCCCAAACTTAGCGCGCGACTCTTTTAGGCCTTTCAACGCTTCGCCGTGGGCTCATCTCCACTTTCATTGCTGCTCCTGTCATTTATCCATTCCCGTTGACATCCGGCCCCTTCCAGACCCTTGCCGCGTGACTTGCCGAAAAGGACCAACACCGCGACCGTTAATTTCGCGGCACCTTCTAAGGGATTTCCCGTCTACGGCGACGCGCGTCGGGCGCCGTCAAGACACTTACCCCGTCACGCCGTTACGGCGAGCTTCCACGACCGACCACACACCATGCGCAACCTTTCCCTGAATCAGAAACTCGCCTCGATGATCGTCATCCTCTGGCTCGGCCTGCTCGTGATCGCCGGGCTCGGCGCATGGCAGACGCGCGCATCGATGATCACGGACCGCCGCGACCAGCTCGCGTCGCTGGTCGCGCAGGCCGCGAGCGTGACCGACCATTTCTACAAGCTGTCGCAGCAGAACGCGCTGCCGGAAGCCGAAGCGAAGCAGAAGGCGCTCGAGGCGATCGCCGCGATGCGCCACGGCGCGGACGGCTACATCTCGATCAACGACTCGAAGCCGGTGATCGTGATGCATCCGATCAAGTCCGAGCTCAACGGCAAGGACGTGTCGAATTTCACCGATCCGAACGGCAAGCACCTGTTCGTCGAGATCGTGAAGGCCGGCAACCTGGAAGGCGGCAAGGGCTTCGTCGAGTATCTGTGGCCGAAGCCGGGCGCCGACAAGCCGCAAGACAAAACCAGCGCGGTGCAGCGCTTCGCGCCGTGGGACTGGTATCTCGTGACCGGCATGTACATGAACGACGTCCGCTCGGCGGTGCTCGAAAGCGTCGGCCGCTGGCTCGCGATGACGGCCGTGCTCGGCGGGATCGCGACCGCCGTGATGGTGCTGGTGCTGAAAAGCGTGCGCGCGAACCTCGGCGGCGAACTGGAAGTGGCGCTCGACGCCGCGCAGCGCATTGCACAGGGCGACCTGACCGCGCGCGTGACCGTGAAGCAGGACGATCGCGGCAGCCTGCTGCATGCACTGCACACGATGCAGGGCGGGCTGATCGACATGGTGTCGCGCGTGCGGATGGGCACCGAGAACATCAACGTCGGCGCGAGCGAGATCGCGTCCGGCAACACGGACCTGTCGCAGCGCACCGAGGAACAGGCGGCCGCGCTCGTACAGACCGCGTCGAGCATGGACCAGATGACCGCGAACGTGAAGCAGAACGCGGACAGCGCCGCGCAGGCCGCGTCGCTCGCCGACCAGGCCGCGCAGGTGGCAACGCGCGGCAGCGCGGTGGTCGACGACGTCGTGCGCACGATGAACGAGATCACCGACCGCTCGCACAAGATCGGCGACATCATCGGCGTGATCGACGGGATCGCGTTCCAGACGAACATCCTCGCGCTGAACGCGGCGGTCGAGGCTGCGCGTGCCGGCGAACAGGGCCGCGGCTTCGCGGTGGTCGCGGCCGAGGTGCGCTCGCTCGCGCAACGCTCGGCGACGGCGGCAAAGGAGATCAAGTCGCTGATCGTGTCGTCGAACGAGACCGTCGAGCAAGGCGCGGCGCTCGTCACGCACGCGGGCGAGACGATGGCCGAGATCGTGCAGTCGGTGCGGCGCGTGAACGAGATCCTCGACGAGATCAGCCATGCGTCGCGCGAACAGAGCGCCGGGATCGAGCAGGTCAATCGCGCGGTGGGCGAGATGGATCAGGTGACGCAGCAGAACGCGGCGCTCGTCGAGGAAGCCGCGGCCGCCGCGCATTCGCTGCGCGATCAGGCCGAGGCGTTGCGGGATGCGGTGACGCGGTTCGCGTTGCCGGCCTGACGGCGGCTGCCCGGCGCACGCGTGCTCACGCGGCGCGGCCGGGCCGTGACGCGGTCAGGCCAGTGCCGAGCCCCAACCCCGCCGCCCGCTGGATCAGCTCGACGTCGTTGCTCACGCCGAGCTTCTTCATCGCACTGATCTTCTGCGCGCTGACCGTCTGCTTGCCCTTGCTCAGACGCTGCGCGATCGTCTTGATCGGCACCCCCGACAGATACAGGCGAATGACCTCGATCTCGCGCGCCGACAGCTTCACGGGCGCCTCGCCGCGCTCGCCGAATGCGTCGACCGCGCGCCTGACGAGCGGCGACAGGTAACGCCCGCCGCTGTAGCTCGAATGAATGGCCGTGACGATATGGCCGACCTCGTCGAACTTGCTGACGATGCTCACGCCGCCGATCGCGAGGATCGACCCGAAGATCAGCGGATTCTCGTTCGCGACCAGCGCGACGATCCCGACGTTCGGACGCGTGCGCCGCAGCCAGTCGAACAGCGCAAGGCCGTCCATCTGCTCGTCGGCCCGGATCGCATAGTCGACCAGCACGAGATCGCAATCGACGCCGCCGAGGGACGCGACCAGTTCGGCCACGCTCCGGTACACCGCGACGATCTCGATCGCACAGCCGCTGCCCGCGACCTGCTCGATGCCGGCCAGCGTCAACGGCCAGTCGTACGCGAAAACGACGCGAACATTGAATTTCCTCATGCGCAGTTCCAGATGGTTCATCGGCCGCGCGACATGGAACGCGCACGGCCGGTTTGGCGTTGAAAGGACATTCAGGCTATTTTTAGCCTGAATGTCGATTCTATGAAGCTGCGCGCAGGCGGGATATCGGACGGCATCGGGATCGGCCGCCGGGGACGTAATACGAGTTTGATATTTGCGCCGGTTCGAATGTCCGATACAGGGCGGCGGGTAGCCGCGGACCTCGGTCGAATGGCCAGCGTGGCGGCCGATGCGGGCCAAGCGACCGGCCAGCAGGTAAAATCGACGCCTTTGCATCCCGCGCCGGGCCACCGGCGGCGCGCGACGCGCCGATGCCGGCCGCGCGCCGCCGCCCGTTTGCCGGCTGCCCGTACCCCCGCTTTCCCCATGACCGAATCCGACCTGCAACCCGACGACACCTCCATCCACGAAGACGGCCTCTGGCGCGACAACGGCTGGACGGCCCGCATCATCAAGAACGAAGACGACGACGGCTGGGCCGTCGAGATGATCAAGGACGGCGAGTCCGAGCCCGCGCTCGTCGGGCCGTGGACCATGGGCCGCGACAAGAAGAATCCGAAGCCGATGGACGCGAACGCGTTCCGCACGCTCGTGAAGACCGCGACCGAGGTGCTGATGCGGCACGAGCAGCAGCGGCGCGCGATGCTGCACAAGGAAGTGACGGTTCAGGGCGAGGACGACCAGGATGTGTCGGTGACGCTCGACATCGTGCCGGACGAATTCGAGCCGTACGCGCAGCTCAAGGCATTCGATCCGTATGGCGAGCTGCTGGCCGAAGCGAAAGTGTCGGCCGGGTTCAAGCTCAACAAGGCCAGCGCCGAGCGCTGGGTCGCATCGGGCTTCGAGCGGCCGGCCGCCTGATCGCGCGCGGCGCGCCGGGCCGCGCGCTCAGGCGCCTGCGCCCTGCCGTGCGCGCCGCAGCCGGCGCGCCGCCAGCTTGCGCCGCACGAGCTGTTCGAACTGCTGCGTCGCGACCGCCGGGTCGCGCGCGGCCAGCCCGAGCGCGTTGCGCACGAGCTGGATCGGCGTCAGCACGAGGCCCCACGGCACCCCCCACCAGCCGAACGCGGCCGACGCCAGCAGCGCGACCGCCTGCTTCCTGCGGCCGCAACGCCGGCAGCACACATGGCGTCGCGTCGCCCAGCGCGTGACGAACAGCAGCGACACGACGCGATGCGACGCATGGACATCCACCGGCTGGTCGTCGCGACCGCAGATCGGGCACGGCCCGTAACGCCAGTCGTGCACGTACTCCCAGACTTTCGCGTCGGGCACCCGTTCCGCCTCGACGACGATCGGATGCGCTTGCGCGCACGCCGGACGGCAATAGCGGCGGCCGTCGATCGACCGCCCGCCGACCAGGAACGTCCTGCCGCAGTGACTGCACTCTGCCACGGTAACCTCGGATAAGCGTGATGCGCCGCGTGCCGGCCGCGCGCAGCAGGGCTGCAGCGGCGGTCCGGACGGGCCGTTTCCTGTCTTAACGGCCGACATCGCGCGGTCTTGAGCGGCGGTTTGCCGCAGCGCGTCAGCCGTGCAGCCCGTGCGAGGTCATCAGCCGGTACAGCGTCGCGCGCGAGATGCCCAGCTCGGCCGCCACATCCGCATGCTGGTGGCGGTGGCGCATCAGCGTTTCCTCGATCGCGTGCCGCTCGGCCTGCCGGCGCGCTTCCGCGAGCGTCGGCGGCCGCCGCGACGTATACGGGTGCAGTTCGAGATCCGTGGCCGAGATCATCGGGCCGTTCGTCATCACGACCGCGAACCGGATCCGGTTGATCAGCTCGCGCACGTTGCCGGGCCATGGGTAGTTGTGGATCGCCTCGATCGCGCACGGCATGAAGCCGCGAATCCGGAGCGAACTGTCGCCGCGATAGCGCCGCAGCACGTGGTCGGCGAGCAGCATGATGTCGCGGCCGCGCACGCGCAGCGGCGGCTCGTCGATGCGCAGCACGCACAGGCGGTAGTACAGGTCGGCACGGAACCGCCCCGCCTGCATCGCGGCCTCGAGATCGACGTGGGTCGCCGACACGATCCGCACATCCACCGGAATCGACGCGTGCCCGCCGAGCCGCTCGATCGTGCCTTCCTGCAGGAAGCGCAGCAGGCTCGCCTGGCTCTCGAACGGCATGTCGCCGATTTCGTCGAGAAACAGCGTGCCGCCGTGCGCGGCCTCGATCCGGCCGATCTTGCGCTGGTGCGCGCCCGTGAACGCACCGCGCTCGTGGCCGAACAGTTCGGCCTGCAGCAGCGTCGGCGGAATGGCCGCGCAGTTCACGGCGACGAAGGGCGCGTCGGCGCGCAACGACTGCTGGTGGATCGCCGCCGCCGTCAGCTCCTTGCCGGTGCCGGATTCGCCGGCGACGAAGACGGTGGCGTCCGTGTTCGCGACCTTGCGGATCGTCGCGAACAGCCGGCGCATGGCGTCGCACGAGCCGATCATCGTGCCGCCGGGGGGCGCGGCATCGGCGTCCGGGCTGCCGTCCGCGAGCTTCAGCATCCCGTATGCATGGCCGACCAGATAGCCGATCGTCGTATAGGCGTTCGCATTGCGCACGTAGTCGAAGCAGCAGTGGCGAATCAGGCGCGCGATGGTGAGATCCCGCAGGCGCTCATGGTCGGCGAGCGCGACCCAGCCGACGCGCGGATCGCGCAGCAGCGTTTCGAACGACTTGACGTCGGGCGACGCGAAGCTGCCGAAATCGACGATGCCCGCATGCGGGCGGTTCACCCTGACGAGATTCAGTGCGTCCGCAACGGTTTTCGCGCGCCACACGTCCCAGCCGCGTGACGCGAGGCAGTCGACGAGCGCGGCATCGTGCTGCTGCGACAGGTAGACGAGCGGCCGCGGCGGTACGACATGGTTGCGCCGGACGGCAACGAACGGCGCCGGTCCCGCCTCGCGTTCGAGATCCTGCGGGCCCGACACCCTGATCTGGCAGCAATAGTTCACGATGGCCTCGTCGCTTGGATGGGTGGTCGAAACGGCCGTCGCCGGATCGCGCGGGGCGGGACATCGTGGTCCCGCGGCGCGGCGCCGGGCCGTCCTCGGATTGACGTTTCGTTATCGGCAGAACACGACGCGCTGCGTGTAGATCTGCGGCTCGACGACCGGCTTCGCGGAACGGTTGAGGTCGTCACGATAGGCGCGGTAGGTCTTGCCGTTTACCGTGACTTCCGTCGCAGGGGCCGTCTCGATCGAGCCGAGCCCGTTGCGCTGCCACCCGCTCACCCGATCCGCCGCCGTCACGCTCGACTCGCCGGCGATCTTCTGCGTGATCGCGCTGCCGTCGCTCCATGGCTGCGTCTGCATGTCCTCGGCGTGCTGCATCGCGCCGACCGTCTTGCCGGTCGATGTCGGCCCCTTCTGCGCTTCGAACGGCGCGCCACGGCCGTACACCGGCGATTGCCACGACGGGGCGTGACCTTCCTCCGGCATCATGTAGATCATCTGCGGATCGCCGATCATCATCATCGGCGCGCATGCCGTGTTGTCGGCGCGACCGAGCGTCGACAGCGCCTGCTGAACGCTCACGGCGTTCGCGGCGGTCTGCTCGCCCAGGATCACGAAGACCGCCGGATTCTGAAATACCGACTGCGCCGCGGCTTGTGCGCTGTACAACAACAGAGCGACCAAAAAGATCCTCATGATTGAGGCCTCCTTGCATCCTCGTCAGGCAAAAAGAGGTGTTGACCTCGGGGATGGGATCAACACCCGTCAAACAGGCAACGACCGTCGGGCATCGGGGTCGAACGTCTCCCGTGCGGCCGGTGTTCCGGTCACACGGGAAACCGACCCGCGTGCTTACGACGACGTGCTCGTCGAGATGACCGCCGGAGCCGGCACGACCGGTGCAGCCGGGGCGGCCTGCTGGTCGACCGAAGCCGGCGGCAGTGCTTGCGCCGGATCGGACAACGCGGGCATGTCGGCGGGCTGCGCAGCCGCTGCTTCCGGCACCTTCGCGTCGGCGGTCGGCATGTCGGCAGGCGCCGCGGCGACGGCAGGCTGCGCGGCTTCCGGTGCGGGCGCTGCCGCGGCGACCGGCGCCGGCTCGGCGGCCTTCGCATCGGCTGCCGGGGCGGGCATCGCGGCTTCAGCCGCGGGCGCCGCGACGACGGCAGCCGCCGGCGTCGTGTCCGCAGCCGGCGCGGCAGCGGCCTGCGCTGCGTTGTCGGGCGCGGCCGGCATCGGCTCCGGCGCCTTGTCGGCGACGGGCTGCACGGGCTCGGGGGCCTTGTCGGCGACCGTCGGTGCAGGTTCAGGGGCCTTGTCGGCCACCACCGGTGCGGGTTCCGGTGCCTTGTCGGCGACCACCGGTGCAGGTTCCGGTGCCTTGTCGGCGACCGGCTGCACCGGCTCGGGTGCCTTCGTGTCGGCGACCGGTGTGGCAGGCGCTTGCGATGCCTTGTCCGCGACTACCGGTGCGGCAATCACGGCGGCAGCCGGCACGGCAGCCATCGCAGCCGCCGGGACGACCGACGCTGCAGGTGCGGCAGCCACCGCAGGTGCTGCGGCTACGGCCGGCGCCGCGGCTGCAACGGCGGGGGCCGCGACGGCCGGTGCGGCTGCAACGGCAGGCGCTGCCACTGCCGGCGCGGCAGCCGGTACTGCAACAGCCGGCGCAGCAGCTGCGACAGCCGGTGCTGCAGCAGCCGGCGCAGCGGCAACCGGCGCCATCGACGGCACGGGCACGGGTACCGGCACCGACACGGGTGCTGCCTGCACGAAAGACGTCGCCACCGGACGGGGCTGCGCCGGTGCCGGCGCGGCAGCGCCGAGCGGCGGCAAGCCCATGCGGTCGCGCACGATCGGATCGCGATACTTCACGTCGTCGGCGACCGTCGCTTCCACGCTCGGCGCCACGTTCGAACGGGCGAGCGGCGCGGTCGTGCCCGGGCACAGGTGCCCGGTCGCCTCCACCGCACGCCGGTTCGCGTCGCTCTGGCAAAGCAGCGCGAGCGCCACGTCGGTCAGGCCCATCGCACGGAATTCACGCGCATCGAGACGTCGCACGCAGGCCTGGTCGACCAGCGTCGTGCCGCCCGTCGCGCCGAACCCCGGGAACGACACACCGACGCTCACCGAGCCCATGCAGGTATCGGACAGCGTGGTCGTGAGGCCCGGCGCCTGGATCGAGGGGTTCGTCTTGATCGTCTGCGTCCCGGAGTAATTGACGTTTTCCGACGACTGGGTGTTGTACGGGTTGGTGCCGGGCGCGCCGGACGACTGCAGCGAATTGGTGCTCTGCGGCGTGATGCCCGAGCCGCCGCTCGTGCTGGACGGCATCGTCACGTTCAGATTCACGGTCGAATTGCCGCTGCCGCGCACCCCGCTGGAGCTGGTGGCATTGCCGCCGCGCGAGCTCGTGGTGTTCGTGTTCATGCTCGAGCCGCCGCCCTGGCTGATCGCCGTCGAGCCGCTCGACGACTGCGCGCTCGACGTCGAGTCGGCGGTTTGTGCCTGGGCACCGATCGTGGTCATCGCGAACATCGCCGCACATGCCACCTTGATCCTGTTGCTGTTCATTTCACTCTCCGGACGAGGTTTGACCTCCCACCCAGGCAACCGTACTAATTCCCCTGAATGCCTTCAGTTTTCGCTGCTTCCCCGAACTGCTTCCAGCCGTTGCCCAGCTGGGACCATGAGCCTGCCGACATGCCCTGCCACTGCTGGGCGTCTGGTCCGCCGATGGCACTGCCCGAAGAAAGCGTTTGTTGTTCTGACGGTTTGGTTGTCTGGTCAGGGTTGTTTGACGTCTGCAAATTCGATTGCACACCATCGGCAGCACGGTCAGCGCCATACGCCGTCAGAGACGCGAGCATCAGAGCGGCGGCAATCAGGTTCTGCTTCATGCCAACTCCTTACGTGACAACAATGCGGAAAAGAGACCAGCGTCGCAGGGAAACTGGTCCCCCCCACCCCTGACTAATGACTGCTCCCGGTTGCGCTCGAGTCGCCCTGGCTTCCGCCCGATGCGGACGGCGAACCGGCCGGGCCGGTACTCCACACGGTCGACGAGTTGTAGTGATTCGAGCCCGCGATCGCGCCCGACCCACCACTGCCCGTCAGCCCCACGGCACCCGCATTGGCATTGCCGTTGTCGTTCGCACCCGTAGCCGTGTAGTGGTTCGCGCCGAGTACGATCGTGGCGGTCACCCCTCCCGACAGCGCATTCGCGTTCTCGTTCGTTTTGCTGTTTCCAGCGAACGATCCGGCGGCACCGATACCGCCGCCTGCCGCGAACGCGCCTCCGTTCGTCCCCGACCCGCTGGCTGTCGAAGTCGAGTTGTGAAACGCGGACGCCGTGCCGGCGGAACCGGCGGGTGTCACGGTACTGCCTGCATTCGCGCCGGCCGTCGAAGTCGAATTGCTGGTATAGCTGCCGGAGCCGACCAGCACCGAACCGGAAACGCCCGCCGCAACGGATTGCGTCTGGTTGGTCGTGGACGATCCGGCTGCCAACGCAGCGGACGAAATGACGGTGAGCGCTGTCGCTAAAAAGACTTTGGCTTTCATAGCAATTCCTTGCTGTGAGTGTGTTCGGCGGTGGCGGAGCCGGGTCAACCCCCATCGAGCGGAACCCGGCATCCGTACCGCCAGCCAATGACGAACGCTACGCGTCGCGGCTTAGTGGTGATACGTCCAGCCGATCGAGCCGGCATTCGCGCCGCTGGTGCCGCCTGCTTGTGCACCGCCGAAGCCGAAGCCGCCGACCGACGACGATTGGTAGTGGTTCGTGTACGAGACCGAACCGCTGCTGCCGCCACCAGCCGTTGCGCCGGCTGCGCCGAGTGCCGAGCCGGAATCGGTTGCGGTGAAGTGGCCGAACCCGGCGACCCCTGCCATCGTCTGGCCACCGCTCGACGAATTGCTGCTCGACACCGTGCCGCTGCCGGCGAACGCTGCACCCGAAACCGCCAGAACTGCTGCTGCAATCAGAAGCTTCTTCATGGTCGACTCCAAAACGGCGTGGACGGAGTGAATCAGGAAGATCGCACGCCATCAACCTTCCTGACTTGAGCAATCCTCAAAATTAAGGATCACTATCCAATCAATAAAATCCTGTTGCCTTTTAAATCACGTTTTTTTGCGATTTTGGCCAGACGAAGCTTAGCTTCGAGATTTTTGGTTATCCAAATTTTTTTGGTAGGTGTTTTCTATTATTTTTATGAACATTGGCCTTGCATCGAAAACACCATTGCTTGACAGACCGGAACGATGCGCACTTCTTTCCGGCTTGCGATATTCGATACCCCGCCGGACGGCATGCCATAAATCGACACCCCATTTCCGGAATCGAAAATTCGCGAATACATTAACCACCGCAAATTGCAGCGCCGCTTGAAATACACCTTTTACGCGAGCGACAAACGACTGCGTTGCAGCCAGGTGGCGTGTCTTCTCCCTGAGCTATCGAAGAAGCGTCTTCCGGATAATCCGGCCGACAGGCGTTCGATCTAATCCGGCCGGCGCCGGCATGGGCCAGGCGCGATCGAAGCGGCCCTGCATGGCCGAGGACGAATCGGCATCACGCTGTCCGGCACGAACAGCCTGATCCATCCGGGTGAACTGAATGAGAGCGAGTACCGCTGTCGCCCGACTGCCGTGCGGCGCGACAACCGCGCCAGCACGCGGAGCGCGCGGCGGGCAAGAAACCGGGACAGCACGACTCGCGAAGCTGGCACAGCGTCGCGAGCGTCACCCCGGCCTTTCCGACTCCCCCACTGATGCGCAAAGTACGCGCCGATCAATCTACAACTTATGGTCTTCATCGCCGTTTCCCCGACTGCTTATTGACGAGTTGGCCGCCCCACCGCTTTGTTACTTCGTTTCAGCCGCCCGCCGGTGCGTCCATTACCGCAAGCAGCGTGCCACGCGATATTCCACCGCAGATTGCGCTCGTCACATGCCCGCCACAGCGGCCCGCAGCGCCGGGAATGACATTTTTTGTTTCAGGAATGTATCGCAATAACAGTCTGACGCCCGCCCCGATCGTTGAGCGTCGCGACGCAATCGCCGGATTAGACGGACGAATCCGGCCCGCGGGCCCGGCCCGGGCGGCCAGATGAACGAGTGTTTCAAACTTGAGAACCGGGCTGCCGCGCAAGGCCGGCGGCGCGGGCATTTCTGCCTGCAAACCGGGGGGCGCGGCAGGTACGCCCCCTTCCCGTGCCATCAGAAACGAGAATCGATTCGCCCGACACCGCGCACCGAAAGCCCGACAGAGCAGCCTCCGGCACGTCTTCGACAGGCGTTTCCCCTGATGACCGAGACGGATTTGATTCATCCGTGAAAATACCGACAGGATCACACGCCGCTCGCGGGCCGAAATCGACCGTAAAAAATAAAACTTTCGCGGCGGCGTAATAATTAAAACAAATGAAAAATCTCGCCCCCGTCACCCCGCACATCATTTTTTCACTTTCATTCGCCCTGCCTTTCACGCACCGGATCACTCGATTCGCGGCACATTCGGGAAACGTTTTTAATCCGTTATCCACGCATTTCTCATTGATGAAACATTCAAACTCAACACCTTTTTGACGACGCGATTCCCGCAAAAGCCTGATTTATCGTGCGTTTCGTCGTATCGAATCGCATCGATCCGGCAATTTCCCCGCTCGCTTTTCTGTCCCCACGATACATGCATGAAACAGAAGCCCGCATAGCGCGCGGCAATCGCGCCGCCGGTTCCGTGCGCATCGCGACGGCATCGTTCATGGCATGCCGATTGCCTGATCTCCGGCTCTCACCGAGCGGCACGCCGAGGCACAAGATCACGAACGGCGGCCTGCTCGTCCATCAGCGAATCGGGGAAAAGGCGATGAAGATCACCACCGATCGATCGACGTGCGCGTCGTTCAAGCTTCAACGGGGTAGTCAACGAAACCGGAGCGCCTGTCGCGGCGCTTCGTCGACCTCGGCCCATGCGAACCGGCGCTTGCCGAAGCGCTACCCGTGCGGCGGGATGGAACGCGTGCGCACCGCCGTCGAGCAAATCGACGTGTGGTTTCTCGAGCTGCTCGACGAAGGAGAAAGCCATGAATGACAGGGTCGCGCTCGAGACGCGCGCCGGTCAGCGCGTCCTAGTGACGGGCGGCGCCGGCTTTCTCGGCAGCTACGTATGCGAGCGCCTGGTCATGGAGGGCGCGTCCGTCACGTGCATCGACAGCCTGCTGACGGGGCGCAAGCTCAACGTCGCCGACCTGAAGGCGTCCGGCCGCTTCGAATTCGTGAAGGGCGACGTATCGCTCGGCCTGCCGCAACTGCAGGTGGACGAGATCTGGAATCTCGCGTGCGCGGCATCGCCGCCCACCTACCAGATCGATCCCGTCCATACGATGATGACCAACGTGCTCGGCATGAACCACTGCCTCATGCTCGCGCGCAAGACGGGCGCACGCGTATTCCAGGCGTCGACCAGCGAGATCTACGGCGACCCGGACGTGCATCCGCAAACGGAAACCTATCGCGGCAACGTGAACACGATCGGCCCGCGCGCGTGCTACGACGAAGGCAAGCGCGCGGCCGAGGCGCTGTGCTACGACTACTACCGCACGCACGGCGTCGACGTGCGTGTCGCGCGCATCTTCAACACCTACGGCCCGCGGATGTCGCCGCGCGACGGCCGCGTCGTGTCGAACTTCATCGTCGGCGCGCTCAACGGCGCGCCGCTCGAGATCTACGGCGACGGCCGGCAGACGCGCTCGTTCTGCTTCGCCAGCGACCTGATCGACGGCTTCTTCTGCCTGATGAGCGCCGAGCGCAACGTCGGCACGCCGGTCAACATCGGCAACCCCGGCGAATTCACGATGATCGAGCTCGCGGAGAAAGTGCTCGCGATGACGGGCTCGACATCGGAGATCGTGTTCCGGCCGCTGCCGATCGACGATCCGCACCAGCGCAAGCCCGACATCTCGGTGGCCTCGGCCGAGCTCGGCTGGCGGCCGGGCATCGATCTCGACGAAGGGCTGCGCCGGACCGTCGACTATTTCAGCCGTGAACTGTGGCTCGAGCCGGTGCTGCGCGTGACCGGGGCCACGGCATGAAAGTGCTCGTGACAGGCGGAGCGGGCTACATCGGCAGCCATACCTGCAAGGCGCTCGCGGCGGCGGGACACGAACCGGTCGCCTACGACAACCTGTCGACCGGCCATCGCGACGCGGTTCGCTGGGGGCCGCTCGTCGCGGCCGACCTTCTCGACCGCGACGCGCTGTCGAAGGCGTTCGCCGCGCATCGGCCCGATGTCGTGATCCATTTCGCCGCGCTCGCGTACGTCGGCGATTCGGTGCTCGCGCCCGACCGCTATTACACGGTCAACGTCACCGGCACCTGCACGCTGCTGAGCGCGATGCACGCGGCCGGCGTCGGCAAGATCGTGATGTCGTCGTCGTGCGCGACGTACGGCATTCCGGACATGCTGCCGATCTCGGAGCGCACGCCGCAGCAGCCGATCAATCCGTACGGCTTCACGAAGTACGCAATGGAACGGATGGCCGCCGATTTCGAGCGCGCGTACGGGCTGAAGTGGGTCGCGCTGCGCTACTTCAACGCGGCCGGCGCGGACCCTGACGGCGCGATCGGCGAATGCCACGAACCGGAAACGCACGCGCTGCCGCTCGCGATCCGCGCGGCACTCGGCACCGGCCGGGCGTTCCAGGTGATGGGCACCGACTACCCGACGCCCGACGGCTCGGCGATTCGCGACTACGTGCATGTGAGCGACCTCGCCGACGCGCACCTGAAAGCGACCGCCTATCTGTGCGGCGGCGGCCACAGCGTCGCACTGAATCTCGGCACCGGCAAAGGAACGTCGGTGCTCGACGCACTGCGCGCCGTCGAAGCCGTGACGGGCCGCCGCGTGCCGACGGTAACGGCCGCGCGCCGCCCGGGCGACCCGCCCGAGCTGTACGCCGACGCCACGAAGGCCGCACTCGTGCTCGGCTGGCGGCCGCGTTTCACCGCGATCGAACCGATGGTCGAACACGCCGCGGCGTGGTTTCAGAAAGCACTGCAATTCGAATCCGGCAATTGAGCAAGTTTCCTTGAACGCCACGCAGGGGAATCACCATGAAGGTACGGATCGCCATCGTCGGCACGGGCTACGTCGGGCTGGTCAGCGGCGCGTGCTTTGCGGATCTCGGGCATGACGTCGTCTGCATCGACAACAATCGCGGCAAGATCGACGCGCTGAACGAAGGCTGCATGCCGATCTACGAACCGGGCCTCGACGCCGTCGTCGCCCGCAACGTCGAACGCGGCACGCTGCGCTTCAGCAGCGACCTCGCGGCGAGCGTGCGCGATCGCGACGCGGTATTCATCGCGGTCGGCACGCCGACGCTGCCGGGCACCGACCAGGCGGACCTGCGGTACGTCGAGGCGGCCGCACGCGAGATCGCGTCGAACCTGACCGGCTTCGCGGTCGTCGTCACGAAGTCGACGGTGCCGGTCGGCACCAACCGGATCGTCAAGCAGATCGTCGAACGCTGCGCGCCGGACGGCATCGACGCGGCGATCGCATCGAATCCGGAGTTCCTGCGCGAAGGCTCGGCGATCGACGATTTCATGCACCCGGACCGCGTCGTGTTCGGCGCCGAGCATCCGCGTGCGATCGAGATCATGAAGGCCATCTATGCGCCGCTGGAAGCGATGGGCCATCTCGTGCTCGCGACCGAGATCGAAACGGCCGAACTCGTGAAGTACGCGGCGAATGCGTTCCTCGCGGTGAAGATCAGCTACATCAACGAGATCTCGGACCTGTGCGAAGCCGTCGGCGCCGATGTCGAACTGGTCGCGAACGGGATGGGCCTCGACCGCCGCATCGGCGCGTCGTTCCTGAAGGCCGGCCCCGGCTGGGGCGGCTCGTGCTTCCCGAAGGACACGCGCGCGCTGAAGGCGACGGCTTCCGAGCATGCGGTGCCGCTGCGCATCGTCAGCGCGGCGATCGAATCGAATGCGCTGCGCAAGGAGCAGATCCTGCGCCGCATCGAAAAAGCCTGTGGCGGCTCGATCAAGGACAAGCGCATCGCGGTGCTCGGCCTCACGTTCAAAGGCCAGACCGACGACGTGCGCGAAAGCCCGAGCATCGACGTGATCCAGCTGCTCGTCGGCGCGGGCGCGCATATCCGCGCCTACGACCCGGCGCGTCCGCACGAAGCGTCGCGGCTGCTGCCGCAGGTCTTCATGGAGGGCTCCGCGATCGACGCGGTGCGCAGCGCGGACGCCGTCGTCGTGATGACCGAATGGAAAGCGTTCGAGGCACTCGATCTCGCCGACCTCGCGGATCACATGGCCGATCCCGTGATGCTCGACATGCGCAACCTGTTCAGCGAACGGCTCGCCGTCGACAGCGGCTTTCGCCGCTACGAGCGCGTGGGCCGCGCGTGCGGCGAACGCACGCCGGCCGACCCGGCACCGGAACAACCGCCTGCCAGCGAGGACACCCGGCTGCCACGCGGCCTGCTTCAAGACTGATGATCTGACCTTGACGGGAGAGCACCATGAAGAAGCTGGTTGCGTCGCTCGCGGGCGGCCCTGCGCCGGATACCGCCGACACCCCCTCCTCCGAAGCGGATCGCGCCGCATCGATGAACGCGGACGTTCCGCTCGTCGTCCCGTTGATGGACAGCGGGACCCGTATCGTCTTCCACCTCCTCGCGCTGGGCTGGTTCGTCGCGCTGGGCATCTTCTGGCGCTGGTGGTTGCGCGACGAGCACTACGTCGACGCCTTCCGCTTCGGCGTCAACTGCTTCGTGCTGTTCTGGACCACCTTCATTCCCGGCTACTTCATCTTCATCATCCGCTCGGCGGTCGTGCCGAACCCCGCGCTGTCGGTGCCGCGCGACTGGCGCGTCGCGATGGTCGTCACCAAGGCGCCGTCCGAGCCGTTCGACATCGTCCGCACGACGCTGCTCGCGATGCTCGACCAGACCTACCCGCACGATACGTGGCTCGCCGATGAGGACCCGTCGCCCGAGACGCTCGACTGGTGCCGCGAGCACGGCGTGTTCGTGTCGACGCGGCGCGGCGTCGCCGCGTACCACCGGACGAGCTGGCCGCGCCGGACCAGGTGCAAGGAAGGCAATCTCGCGTACTTCTACGACAGGGTTGGCTACGACCACTACGATTTCGTGTCGCAGCTCGATGCCGATCACGTGCCGACCCGCACCTATCTCGAGGAGATGCTGCGGCCGTTCGTCGATCCGGCAGTCGGCTACGTGTCGGCGCCGAGCATCTGCGACAGCAATGCGGCCATGAGCTGGAGCGCACGCGGGCGCGTGAACGTCGAGGGGCCGCTGCACGGCACGATGCAGGCCGGCTATGCGGGCGGCCTCGCGCCGCTGTGCATCGGCTCGCACTATGCGGTGCGCTGCCGCGCGCTGCGCGAGATCGGCGGGCTCGGGCCCGAGCTCGCGGAGGATCACTCGACCACGATGATCTTCAATTCGAAGGGCTGGCGCGGCATGCATGCGCTGAACGCGATCGCGAACGGCGAAGGGCCGCGCACGTTCGGCGACCTGGCCACGCAGGAATTCCAGTGGTCCAAGAGCGTGATGATCATCATGCTGCGCTACACGCGCCGCTATTTCATGGGGCTGCCGCTGAAACTGAAGGCGCAGTTCCTGTTCTGCCAGCTGTGGTATCCGCTGTGCGCGCTCGCGATGGCCGGCGGCGTCGTGATTCCGGTCGTCGCGCTGCTCACGGGCCGCGTGTGGGCGCACGTCGACTACCTCACGTACCTCACCTACGCGCTGCCGCTGGCCGTGCTGCTGCTGTGCGTCGTGACCTGGGCCACGCATTCGACCCAGTCGTGCCGCCCGCTGAATACGAAACTGCTGTCGTGGGAAGGGCTGTCGTTCGTGTTCGCACGCTGGCCGTGGGTCGTGCTCGGCTGCGTGTCGGCGGTGTTCGACTGCGTGCGCGGCAAGGAATTTCCGTTCAAGGTCACGCCGAAGGGCGGCGCGATCGAACAGGACGCGCCGCTGCGGGTGGTCGCCCCGTATCTGCTGATCTCGCTGTTCTGCAGCCTGCCCGTCGTCACGGTCGAGGATCCGCGCAACGCCGCCGGTTTCTACCTGTTCTCGACGCTGACGAGCATCCTGTATCTGGTGATCGCGGCCGTCGTCACGGTGAATCACGGCCGGGAGCAAGGGCTCCAGTGGTCGGCGTTCAGGCAGATGTTCTTCAGCCGCCTGCCGGTGCGCAACGCGCTGTTCGTGTTCGCGCTCGCGATACTGCTGTCGGGCATCGGGCTGCGCGCGCCGAAAGGCTGGCAGGCGATGATGTGGCGCTCGGGATTGCCGGCCGTGGTCGCGCCCGTGCCGGGCGAACCGGTGAGGCAGCCCGAACTCGGCGCCTACGATCCCGACAACACGCTCGCGGGTGAGCGGAATCTCGCGTTCGACCATGTGTTCGTGTCGTGGAACGCGCCCGACATCCGCGCGGAAATCGACGATGCGTACCGAAACGCGCAGGCGCGCAACCGCTCGCTGATGCTGACCGTCGAGCCCTGGGCGGCCGGCGACACGCGGCCAGGCGCGCTGCTCGACGATATCGCGCACGGGCGCTACGACGCGCGGATCGCGGCCACCTGCTCGGCGCTCGCCGCGCTGAAAAGCCCCGTGTTCGTGCGCTGGGGCCACGAGATGGAGGCCGACACCGGGCGCTATCCGTGGGCCATCGGCGATGCATCGGCCTACGTGCAGGCGTACCGGCGGGTCGTGACCGCCTGCCGCGCGATGACCGACCAGATCCGCTTCGTGTGGTCGCCGGCCGGCAACCGGAACCTCGACGACTATTTCCCGGGCCGCGGCTATGTGGACGACATCGGCCTGTCCGTGTTCGACTGCCCACGCTGCGCGATCTGGCCGGCCGGCGGCCATGCGTCCGCCGCGAGCGTCCTGCGGACCAAGTACGAGCGGGTGGCCGACTACGGGCTGCCGGTGATGGTCACGGAACTCGGCGTCGATGGGTCGAATGCGCGCAAGCGCGCGGCCCTCGACGAATTCCAGCGGTCGCTGTGGCGCTATCCGCTGCTGAAGGCCGTGGTGTATTTCAACGCGGTCGATACGCCCGGCGCGTGGCCCGCGCATTACGTGCCGGACTGGCGGATCGCGCCGGCCTTCCTGCAGACGACGGTGGTCGCCAGGTGACCGGTGCGGCGATCGACGGCGCACCGGCTTTCAGCAATCGGCCGTCAGCCGAGCAGTTCCTTCCTGCGCAACTGCACGACGTCGCGCATCGGCGGCGCGCCGAACAGCCGGCTGTATTCGCGGCTGAACTGCGACGCGCTTTCGTAGCCGACGACGGCGGCCACCGACCCGACGTCACCGCCCTGCCGCAGCAGCAGCCGTCGCGCCTCGTGCAACCGTAACTGCTTCTGGTACTGCAGCGGGCTCAGCGTCGTCACGTGCTTGAAATGATGGTGCAGCGACGACACGCTCATGTTGACCGCCTGCGCGAGCGACTCGACGCGCATCGGCTCCGCGAAGTGATCGCGGATCCATTCGATCGCGCGGGCGATCCGGTGCGTCTGGCTGCCCGCGATCGCCATGTGCCGCAGCCGCGTGCCCTGCCCGCTCGTCATCAGCCGGTACAGCAGTTCCTTTTCGATCAGCGGCGCGACGACCGCAATGTCGGCCGGCGTATCGAGCAGCCGCATCAGCCGCAGCGCGGCATCGAGCAGCGGCGGCGTCAGTTCGGCGAGCGCGATCCCCTCGCCTTCGGGGCCCGCATCGGGTTCGGGCAGCCGCATCTCGGCCGCGAGCTCGACGATGCGCTGCGGATCGAGCGTCAGCGACAGGCACAGGTACGGCGCGTCCGGTGACGCGGACGTCACGCGCGACAGGATCGGCAAGTCGATGGAGGTAATCAGGCAATTCTGCGCGTCGTACTCGTAAGCCTGGCCGGCCACGATCACGCGCTTCGAGCCCTGCGCGGCGATCACGAGCGCGGCCCGCGACACGCCGCAGCCGAGATCGACCGGCCGCGTGTGCCGGTGCAGCATCAAACCCGGCACGGCCGTTGAATGCGAGCCGTCCGCGGGCGCGAAGCGGCTGATCAGCGTCGCCAGCTCGCGCTGCCCGGATGCGCGCGACGCCACGATATCGGTCATGTCCATGACGCTTCCTCGATCAATTTCCTCATGTCGCGGGAGCATAGCGAAACCGCCCGCCGCCTGCCGGGGATTTGCAGGATTGTTCAATAAATTTGCAGGATTGGGTAGACGCAAAAACCGGCCGCTCGCGCACACTCAGGGCCTGCTCACGCTCATAGCGGGCTTGCGAACGTGCGTTGCCGGTCGTAGTGCAAGGAATGAGGAGCGCCGTTTGGCCGAGCCAAACGCCCCGAAGGAAGTCCCCTTGGGGGACAAGCGACGATCGACGCCGCAATACGGCCGGCAACGCACGTTCCCCTGTTTTGGATAAATTCATTCGTGGGGCTGGCCCCCAGAAGGGCCGATCGCGGCGTCATGCTCCTTGCGAATACGTCGAGTATTCGCTGCGTCGCATTCCTTGCGCTCGGCCCTTCTGGGGCCAGCGCAAGCCCGCTATGAGCGTGAGCAGACCCTGTAACCGGGCGCATGCCGGGTTTTCCCCACGGAGACAATCACAATGCCTACCTCCTTTGTCCTGAACGGCAAGAGCGTCACGCTCGACGCCGATCCGTCGATGCCCGTCCTCTGGGCGATTCGCGAACACGCGGGACTGACCGGCACGAAGTTCGGCTGCGGCATGGCGCAGTGCGGCGCGTGCACCGTGCATCTCGAAGGCCAGGCCGTCCGCTCGTGCGTGCTGCCGCTCGCCGGCATCGCGGGCAAGCACGTCACGACGATCGAAGGCCTGCAGAGCAAGCCCGCGCAGGCCGTGCAGGCCGCCTGGGTCAAGCTGCAGGTGCCGCAGTGCGGCTACTGCCAGTCCGGCCAGATCATGTCGGCCACCGCGCTGCTCGAACAGAACCCGAAGCCGACCGACGCGGACATCGACGCCGCGATGAACGGCAACCTGTGCCGCTGTGCGACCTACGCCCGCATCCGGGCGGCGATCCACGACGCGGCCGCGACGCTGGGAGCCTGACCATGACGATCGAACTCGACAACACCGGGTCGGTGCGTCCGTCGCGCCGCACGTTCCTGAAGGCCGCGGGCGCCGCGGCTGCCGTCAGCCTGACCATCGGCTTCGACTTCAGCGGCTTCGGCCGCCGCGCGCTCGCCGCGACCGCGCCCGCCGCCGGTTTTGCGCCGAATGCGTTCCTGCGCATCACGCCCGACGGCACCGTCACGGTCATCGCGAAGCACGTCGAAATGGGCCAGGGCGCGTATACGGGCATCGCGACGATCGTCGCCGAGGAGCTCGACGCCGACTGGTCGCACGTGCGCGTCGAAAGCGCGCCGGCCGATGCGAAACGCTACGCGAACCTCGCGTTCGGCACGATGCAGGGGACGGGCGGCAGCTCGGCCATGTCGAACTCGTGGCAGCAGCTGCGCGAAGCCGGCGGCAAGGCCCGCGCGATGCTGGTATCGGCCGCGGCGGCCCGCTGGAAGGTGCCCGCGAGCGAGCTGACGACGGCCAATGGCGTCGTCACGCATGCGAAGAGCGGCAAGACGGCCGCGTACGGCACGCTCGTCGCCGATGCGGCGAAGCTGCCGGTGCCGGACAAGGTCACGCTGAAGCAGCCGGCCGATTTCAAGCTGATCGGTCACCCCATTCCGCGCGTCGACGCGTCGGCCAAATCGAACGGCACCGCGCATTTCACGCTCGACACG
This sequence comes from Burkholderia sp. AU45274, assembly GCF_030482505.1. Classification (NCBI taxonomy): domain Bacteria; kingdom Pseudomonadati; phylum Pseudomonadota; class Betaproteobacteria; order Burkholderiales; family Burkholderiaceae; genus Burkholderia; species Burkholderia sp. AU45274. The sequence continues at coordinate 1,938,805 of NZ_JAUJQE010000001.1, forward strand.
ACCGTCCCCGGCATGCGCGTCGCGCTGCTGCAGCGCCCGCCCCGCTTCGGCGCGAAGGTGAAGTCGTTCAACGCGACGGCGGCCAAGGCCGTGCCGGGCGTCGTGTCGGTCGTGCAGGTGCCGGGCGGCGTCGCCGTCGTCGGCACCGGCTTCTGGGCCGCGAAACAGGGCCGCGACGCGCTGAAGATCGAATGGGACGAAACGAACGCCGAAAAGCGCGGCTCGGACGAGATCATGCGCGAATACCGGCAGCTTGCCGACAAGCCGGGCACGTCGGCGCGCAAGGACGGCGATGCCGATGCGGCGATCACGGGCGCGGCGCGCAAGATCAGCGCCACGTACGAATTCCCGTATCTCGCGCACGCGCCGATGGAGCCGCTCGACGCGGTCGTCAAGCTGACGGCGAACAGCTGCGAGATCTGGGCCGGCGACCAGTTCCAGACCGTCGACCAGGCCAACGCGGCCCGGACGGCCGGCCTGAAGCCCGAGCAGGTGCAGATCCACACGCTGTACGCGGGCGGCAGCTTCGGCCGGCGCGCGAACGCGTGGTCGGACTACGTGGTCGAGGCCGTGTCGATCGCGAAGGCGCTCGGCGCGGACGGCAAGCCCGTCAAGCTGCAGTGGACGCGCGAGGACGACATCCAGGGCGGCTTCTACCGGCCGATGTACTTCCACAAGCTCGACGCGGGGCTGACCGCGGACGGCAAGCTGATCGGCTGGCGCCACCGGATCGTCGGCCAGTCGATCCTCGCCGGCACGCCGTTCGAGGCGTTCATGGTGAAGAACGGCGTCGACGCCACCTCGGTCGAGGGCGCGGCGAACCTGCCGTACGCGGTGCCGAACGTGTCGGTCGAACTCACCACCACCAAGGTCGGCCTGCCCGTGCTGTGGTGGCGCGTGGTCGGCAGCTCGCACACGGCGTACGCTGTCGAGGCGTTCATCGACGAAGCCGCGCACACGGCGGGCAAGGATCCGTACGCGTTTCGCCGCGACCTGCTCGCGAAGGAGCCGCGCATGCGCGCGGTGCTGGACCTGGCCGCGCAAAAGGCCGGCTGGGATCCGGCCAAGCCGCTGCCGAAGGGGCGCGGGCGCGGGATCGCGGTCGCCGAGGCGTTCAAGAGCTATGTCGCGCAGGTGGCCGAGGTGTCGGTCGACGCGGACGGCAAGGTGAAGGTCGAGCGCGTGGTGTGCGCGGTCGATTGCGGGATCGCGATCAATCCCGACATCGTCGCCGCGCAGATGGAGGGCGGCATCGGCTTCGGGCTCGGCGCGGCGATGCACAGCGCGATCACGCTGAAGAACGGCCAGGTCGAGCAGCGCAACTTCGACGGCTACCACGTGCTGCGGATGGCCGAGATGCCGAAGGTCGAAGTGCATATCGTGCCGTCGGCCGAAGCCCCGACCGGGGTCGGCGAGCCGGGCGTCGCGCCGATCGGGCCGGCGGTCGCGAACGCGATCTTCGCGGCGACGGGCAAGCGGCATTATGTGCTGCCGTTCGATTCGGCGGATAGCGCGAAGGCTTGAGGATCGGCCGGAACGCCGGCCGCGGGGCGCAGACGTCTCGCGGCCGGTGTTTTTTATTCAGGGGGCCGGCAATGTAGGGTTCGATGTCGGCAAAAATCACCCGTAACGCATTGATTCATATAGAAAATCAATCGACCCATGTAGGGTTCGATGTAGGGTTCTCCATTCGGCCGCGGCGACGCTCCGCCGGCCGCGCCCCCCGCCTCGCCCGACACGTTACGTCGGACGTAACGCCCGTAACGTCGCCTGCCGATGCTACGTAACAATCCTTCACGGTTGTCCCGCCCCCTTTTCTCTACGCCCCACGCCTTCCGTTAAAAATTCTTTTAAATTCAAGGCTGCCGCGCCGCCTGCACGGGCGCCGCCCCCTGTCGATCTCCGGCGATCCGCTCCCTGGCCCGGAAGTTGCAGCACAGGACCCGCAAACACTCCTTTATGGACATGCGAGGGCCACCATGGATTGCAAATACCTGTACATCGACAACATAAAAATCAACTTCGTGCGCCGCACGATCGAAATCGACAACAAGATCATTGATGTCACGCCGCGTGAATTCGACGTCGTCGAATTCCTGCTCGACAACATGAACAAGGTCGTGCCGCGGCAGGCAATCCAGGAAGCCGTGTGGGGTCGTGAACTCGGCGTGTCGTCGCGCACGCTCGACACCCATATCTCGCGTATTCGCTCGAAGCTGCAGCTCGATCACGACAAGAACCTGCGGATCATTCCGATCTATGCGGTCGGCTATCGTCTCGTGCTGTTCGGTGCGGCGATGACGCACGTCGAGCGCCACGAAGCCGCGCCGATCCTGCGCGTGGCGCCGCAGGCCGTGATGGCCGCCGACTACGCCTGACGCTTCCCCCGCGCCGCCCGCACGCGGCGCGCCGGCCACGCTCCCCCCACCGCGCTGCGGCGATCCGCAGCGCCTCGCGGCCCGCCAGCCGGGTGCGGCCTGCACGCCGCCCGGCCCGCCAGCCAGTCGCGACCCGACCGCCGCCTCCGGGCGGCGGTCGCTTTTGCGCGCCGGCAGCCGAACATCCTCACGCGTCACGCTTCGTCGCGCCCGCTGCGTCCATCGCCGCCCATGCCACCGTCCATGCCCGTGACAACGGATTCCGGCGTGACACGCGGCCTGCGTCGTCCCTACAATCGACGCAGCAGCCGCGCGCCCTCCGCGCCGCCGGCCCCGGAACGAACGGAATGACCATGAAGATGCGCGCTTCGCGAACCGTTGTCGCCTGCCTGTATGCGCTGGTTGCGCTCATGTGCGCCACGCCGCCGCCCGTTGCGCATGCAGCCAGCGACGACACGCTGCACGTCGCGTCGATGACGTCCGGCAATCCCGATGAGGGCAGCGCCGGGCGCGACACGCCGCCCGCACGCCAGCGGCGAATGGATGCCGCCGCGACCACCCCGCCCGAGCGCGCACGCCGGCAGGCGTCGCCCGCGGCGTCCGCCGATCCGCCTTCGTGCCATGCGCGGCCCGTGATGACGATGTGCCGCGGCCTGCACTCGAACGCCGCGAAGCAGCGCTGCATGCGCTGCCTCGACGAGTGACGACGCGCAGTGCGCCGCGTTATGCGGCGCGCTGCGCCTCCAGCCACGCCTGGAACATCAGCACCGTCCACAACTGGTGCTGCCAGTTCATCCGCCCGGTCACGTGCTGCCGCCACAGGCGCTCGACCGCGGCCGCATCGAAGAAGCCTTCCTCGCGCAACCGCGACGGCCGCAGCAGCGCCTCGGCCCAATCCCGCAGCGAGCCGCGCAGCCAGTGATCGACGGGCGCGCAGAAGCCCTGCTTCGGCCGGTCGATCAGCGCGGACGGCACGTACCGGTCGAGCAGCCGGCGCAGCAGCACCTTCGATTGCCCTTCCGGCAAACGCACCGCCGCCGGCACGCGCCACGCGAATTCGACGACGTGATGATCGAGGAACGGCATGCGCGTTTCGAGGCTCACGGCCATCGCCGCGCGATCGACTTTCGCGAGGATGTCGGTCGGCAGGTACGTGAGCGTATCGATCGCCATCGCCTGCTCGGCGAAGCTCAGGTGCGCGGGCCACGCGGATACGGTGTCGAGCGGCGTCGCCGGCTCCTGCCCCGACAGCGCGAGGCGCTCCGGATGATGCACCGACGACATCAGCAGCCGGTACAGCCCGATGCGGCTCTCGGCCGTCATCACGTGGCCGAGCTTGTGCAGGCGATCGCCGATGCGCGCGGCCGATTCGCGTGCCTCCACGCCGCCCCATGCACCCTGCGCGACGGCCGCGAGCTGGTCCGCATGATCGGGCCGCAACGCATGCAGCGCGGCGGCGATCCGTGCGCGCACGGCACCGGGGACACGATGCAGCTTGCGCCACAGGCGCGGCGTCAGGAAGTAGCGTGTATAGCCGCCGAACAGCTCGTCGCCGCCATCGCCGGACAGGCTCACCTTCACGTGCCGGCGCGTCAGCTCGGACACGAGAAAGGTCGGGATCTGCGACGCATCGGAGAACGGTTCGTCGTAGATCGACGGCAGCTTCGGCACGACGCCGAGCGCGTGGTCGGCCGTGACGTAGAGCTCGGTATGACGCGTGCCGAGATGACGCGCAACCGCCTTCGCGTACCCGGCTTCGTCGTAGCCGGCTTCATGGAAGCCGATCGTGAACGTATCGACCGGCGTCGACGATTGCGCCTGCATCAGCGCGACGATCGTCGACGAATCGATGCCGCCCGACAGGAACGCGCCGAGCGGCACGTCGGCCTCCATCTGCCGCGCGACGGCCTGACGCAAGACCGCGTCGAGCTGGCCGACGGCCTCGTCGGCGTTGCCCTCGAACGGCTGCGCGCGACCGTCCTCGATCGCCTGATCGAGCGTCCAGTACGCCCGCAGGCGCGGCGTGTCGCGCGCATGCTCGAACTGGATATACGTGCCGGGCGGCAACTTGCGGATGCCACGATAGATCGTGTGCGGCGCAGGCACGCTCGACTGGCGCAGGTACAGGCACAGTGCGTCGCGATCGATCGCGCCGTCGAAACCCGGATAGCCGCGCAGCGCCTTCAGCTCGGACGCGAACACGAGCGCGTCGCCGATCCGGCCATAGTAGAGCGGCTTCTCGCCGATCCGGTCGCGCGCGAGCGTCAGCACCCGCGATTCGCGATTCCACAGCGCGATCGCGAACATGCCGGTCGCGCGCCGCAACGTCGCCTCGACACCCCACGCGACGATCGCCGCGATCAGCACCTCGCTGTCGGAGTGGCCACGCCACGCCGGTGCGCGACCCGCGCGCTCGAGCTCCGCGCGCAGTTCGCGATGGTTGTAGATTTCGCCATTGAAGACCATGACGTAGCGGCCGCACGTGGATGCCATCGGCTGTCGGCCGTGTACCGACAGGTCGACGATCGCGAGCCGCCGGTGGCCGAGCGCGATGCCGGCTTCCGGATCGACCCAGATCCCCTGTCCGTCCGGCCCGCGATGCGCGAGGCTTGCCGTCATGCGCGCGAGCGTGCCGCGCGCTGTCTCCTCATCGAAGGCGACGCTATTCAGAAAGCCGTCGATTCCGCACATTGATTTGTCCGCCCCTGTTGACCAGTTCCGTCACGCATGGCGCAACCTCGCGGCCTGCCGTCCGGCGTGACGGTCGAGCCATATTACGAAGAAATAAATCAGCAATAATTCACAGGTGAATGTCTCAATCACTCGAAAAAAGCACTGTCAAGCGTCGCGTGCGCATCGCGACGGCGCCGCGGTCGCAAACGGCCCGTCGGGCCGGCCACGGGCGGGCCGGCGACGGTCATCGGGTCACGCGGAGAAAACGGGGAACTGACAGCGTCAGGACGGCATCCGGCGCGCCGCCAGATACGCGAGTTGCGCGCGGTTCTGCACGTTGAAAAGTTTTTCGAGCGAGCGGATGTGGTGGCCGACCTTGTGCAGCGACGTGCGCAGCGCGCTCGCGATCTCCTGGTCGGACAGCCCGTGCACGAGCCGGTCGAGCACCTGCTGCTGCTCGTCGCCGAGCGCGAAGCCGCGCATCCGTGCGATGCGTGCCTCGAGGAACGGCAACGCGACACGATGCACCGCGAGGCTCACCGACAGCGCACCGCCGATCACGCGATCATCGATCCATTCGGTGCCGTGCGTCTCCGACGTCACGTTCACCGCGACACGCAAATCAAGACGCGGGGCCGACAGGCCGAACAGCACGCCGCTGTTCATCGCATGCGCGCGCAGATGGCCGGCGAGCGCCAGCATCTTGCGGTCGCCGCTGCCCTGCGCGGCCGCCTCGATCTCGTCGAGCCGCCACGCGACCGGAAAGCCGCTCTGCCGCACCTGTGCGAACCGCGGGTCGCTCTCGTAGAGCATTCCTTCGATGAACGGCTGCATGAACGTTGCGGGCGCGAGGTCGCGCAACAGATGCGCGCACAGGATGCGCCGCCCGATCATTTCGAAAGCGCCATAACCGAGCGTACTGAAACCGATTTGCCGCAAGCGCGCATGGCATTGCGCGAAATCGACCGGAGCAAGGTCGGTTTTACCGGATTCAATTTGAGCGCCGGTAAAAACGTCGTGCCCGATTGCCTGATATTGATTCGAATAAGCCGCAGTCGTTGCGATATCGGCCTGCGAAAACCACTCGACGCGTGGTGCGCCGTCAGCATATGTCATGAGGAGCCCGCCCTTTCCCAATATGTGAAACTGCGCCCCGTCACGATCTGGTCTTTTCTTTATGGATTGTCTGGTCTTCGTTATAGGCGTGCGAATAGGAATCTTCCGCCGCCATTAGTATTACGGCATATTACGCATACACAGGCATTTTTGTACAATGCCCCCGCGTTTCGTCAGGGATGACGATCGGCGCATATCACACGATGCTCGATCGCACCGCCACGAACGCCGTACACGATACGGCCGCCGCCAGGCGATGCGCGTCGATTCCGAGGGATGGCACATGTCCGATATTGCATTGCATGAAGAAGCGGTCGCCCCAACCTTTCCCCGCCCGACGCACGGGTTGAACGCGTGCCCGGACGTGCTGCGGGAGCGCCCCGTGCAGGTCGTCTGGTGCGACGACGTGAAGCGCGGCGAGCTCACGCAGCCGCACGCGCCGAAGCTCGGCGTCGCCGATACGCTCGCGCACGCGCAGAGCACGGCCGAGCGCAGCCGCATCGTCGCGAGCCTGCTGCACCTGACGGGCTTCTCGACGTTCGCGTACTTCGCGCTCGAATTCGCGCACGAGCGCGTCGAAAGTCTCTACCTGCACGAAGCCTTCACGCCGGCCACCTATCGCGGCGACTACGTGCGGCACAACCATCACGACATCGATCCGCGCACGCTCGGCGCGCGCGTGTGCAACATGCCGATCGTGTGGGACCTGCAGCAGTTGCGCCGCGAACACCGCGAGCGCGACGACGGCCCGCGCGCGACGCCGGCCGCGCTCGACGGCTTCCTGCAGACGATGCACGACGACGGAATGTGCAGCGGCATCATGTATTCGATGGCCGTGCCCGGCACGCGGCTGCATGCGTTCATGAGCTTCACCGCGCCGCGCCGCACGCGCGAATGGATCACGCCGGCGACGATCGAGCAGGCGCTGTCGATCGGGCTGTCGGTGCACAAGTTCGCGTCGCCGCAACTGATCTCGACGTCGCGCGAACGTGCGGTGAACGGGCTCACGCCGTTCGAGCAGGAACTGCTGCTCGGCATCGCCGAAGGCGCCTCCGACAAGGAGATCGGCCGGCGCCTCGACACGAGCGCACACAACGTCGACTATCACCTGCGCAAGCTGCGCAAGCGCTTCGGCGTCGCGAACCGCATCCAGCTCACGTACCTGACGTCGAAGCTCGAGCTGATCTGACGATCGCGCGGCGTGCACGGCCTGTCGCAAACGGACGCGTAAACGCACATGCCGGCCTCGCGGGCCGGCATGTACGGGTTGCGGCGCGGTGCCGGGTCCGGCGCCGCTTCCTGGAAGACGACCTGCGTTACTTCAGCAGCGTCATCTGCACTACCTTGACGATCACCAGACCGACCGCGATCACGAGATAGCCGCGCAGCACGGCCATCCACACGCGCGTCGTCATCGTCATCTTCTGCGGCTCGAGCGTCTCGAGCGGCGGCATGCGCCACGTGTCGCGCTGCGAACGGTCGACACCCGGTTCGACGACGCGCTTGTTGCGGCGGATCAGCACCGTCGCGAGATAGCCGACGATCGCGAGCACGCTGCCGCCCACCAGCACGTCGAGGATCGCTTCGCCGCTGATGTCCGGATACATCACCGATGCGGTCAGGATGATCGACAGCATCACGAGCACCCAGATCACCGCGCCGGTGAACACGTTGAGCTTCGTCGAGTTGATCCACGGGCCGAGCACCTGCTTGTCGTTGCAGAGCAGCAGCAGGAACACGGTGGCGCTCGGCAGCAGCACGCCCGCGAGCGTCTGCACGGCTTCCGTCAGCAGGCCCAGCGGGCTGCCCGGGATCAGCACCAGCGCAGCGGCGGCCGCGACGATGCCGAAGTAGACGAGATAGAAGCCCTTCGCATCCGACACGTTGCGGTGCAGCGAGTGACGGATCTTGAACACGTCGCCGATCGCGTAGGCGGTCGACAGCGAGACGGCCGCCGCGCCGATGATGCACGCGTCGAGCAGCGCGACGGCGAACAGAGTCGCGCTCGTGCGGCCCGAATACTTCTCGAGGCCCGCGATGATGCCGCCGGCGTCGGTGAAGTTGCCGAATTCCGGATGGCCCGAGAACAGCTGGGCCGAGAACGCGATCATCGCGACTGCGCCAACCAGTACGAAGGCGATGCCGATCCACAGGTCCGCCTTTTCATACTTCATGAAGCGCGGGGTGATGCGCTTGTCGATCACGTAGCTCTGCTGGAAGAACAGCTGCCAGGGTGCGACGGTCGTACCGACGATGCCGATCACGAGCAGCATCACGTCCGACAGCTTCGAATGCGCGGGCCAGTTCGGGATGAAGAAATCGCGCGTGATCTGCCCGACCGGCGGATGGATCGCCGCGAGCACCGGCACGAGCAGCAGGCTCAGCAGGCACAGCCCGATCGCGAACCGCTCGAAGCGCCTGAAGTCGCCCGTACTCACCGCGGCCATGGTCAACGCCGCGGCCACGCACACGCCGGCCACCTTCGGCAACCCGAAGAAATCCAGCACGAACGTGATGCCGATGAACTCGGTGACGATGGTGAGCGCATTGAGCAGGAACAGGTCGATCACGCTGAACGCGCCCCAGAACTTGCCGAAGCGTTCGAAGATCAGGCGGGCGTGGCCGACGCCCGTGACCGCGCCGAGGCGCAGCACCATTTCCTGGTTCACGTACAGCACGGGCACGAGCAGCAGCAGCGTCCACAGCAGCGTCGTGCCGTAGTTCTGGCCGGCCTGCGTATAGGTGCCGAATGCGCCGGCGTCGTTGTCGCCGACCATCACGATGAGGCCCGGGCCGATGATCGCGAGCAGCGTGCGCAGACGCGCCCACCACGTGCCGCGTGCACCGGTGTCGTGGCGTGCGATCGTGCCGAGCGCGCCGCGGATATCGCCCAGGTGGGCTTCGTCGAGCACGGCGCTGCGTTCGGCGGCGATCGGTGGAGAAACGTTGGATGGCGTGGACATGATTTATTCCGTACGGCTAAGGGTTATCTGAAGAGCGTGTGACCTTGGAATACGCGCGGGGCGGCCGCGCGATGGCGGCCGTGCGTGCGCATGCCGAGGCGCGCTCGGTACTTCCTGCTTCAGTGGATCAACGATTTCAGCTGGTTCAACAGGCGGGCGAACACCCGCGGACGGGCGTCGAGCGTCAGCATCGCTTCGTAGTGGTTGCGCGATTCGGTGACGTGCGGGAGATTCGACAGCAGAAGGCCGAAGTTCATGATCTGGCTCCGTGCGGCGACGGCAGGCTGCCGGCCGCGTGTGGGGCGCGGGGCCAGTCCGGGGCCTGAACGACGTGTCAGGCTAGTCGGCCGGATTGTCCCTGCGACCCGGGTTCAAAAGGGTCGGTGCGTGCAACGGGCATAAGGGACAACTGTCACTGTCGTTCATGGCGGCTCCTGTGCGGTGTTCCGGAGAACACGGTTGACCGCCGTCTGGCGGGCGGGCCGGCATTCGCGATGCCTGAAAAGGCGTGCGCGAACGCGGCCGCCTGCCAGGCGGCGGTGAAACCGGCGGGCGCATGCGAAAACGCATCACGCTAACCGGCGCGAATCAGGGTGCACGTAGGAATTTGCTGCGGAATACTGCTGCGCGCACCGTTTGCCTGGGAGACAAACGGCGGCTTCGATGAGGCGCGGACGTCGGTCGCTCAGGCGGAAATTTCGTTCGAAGATCGACTACTGCAGGCGTCCAAGGCGGCGGCCCCAAGAGTGAAGATGCCGGATTCTATGGACCGCCCAAAAGTGAAGTCAACCCCTCCAAACCCCATTTCTCGAAATAAATTTCCCGCGTCACATCACTGAAAGAATTGCCCTTGAAAACATGTGGCGCAACCTTTCAGCGCATGCGGTGCAGCCGAGAATCGATGCGTATGAACAACGCGGCACCCCGTCCGGTCGCGCGCCCTTCGTTGCCGATCCGCTGCGCGGCCCGTGCCGGAACGGGCCGCCGAAGCGCCCGCGCAACATGCGCCATTTTTATGCGTTTTTTACTTGCGCTGCAGCAAACGACGCGAATACAATCCGCCGCAATTCATCAAGGGAGTCCCTCCGTGGACACATGCTCTAGTTGCAGTTCGATGCCGGTCCAGGCCGGCCAAGCCATCGCGAGATAGCAGCCAGACGCATGTCTTTCGCCGCTAACTCGCATTCGTCGGGTTAGCGCGCTTCCTTCCGGGCCGGCCATCGCCGGTTCGTCCGTTGCACGCTCCATTACGTTCCACCCTCCGATCGCAGGCCGCGTCACGCGCCCGCGCTCGACCACGTCGTCCGGCCCGAGCCGGACCGGACGGAGGCAGCGTCATGTTTCTTCAATCGTTCGCGGTCAGACTCAAGCGCATCGCGCATGTCGCATGCGACCGCTCATTCGTCTCCGGCCTGTCGCCGCTCGCCCACGCGTTCAGCAACTGGCGCGGCACGGCGCTCGCCCACGTGCCGGCGGCGCCCCGCCCGCTCGACTGCCTGCTGGTCGCCGTCATGGCCGCCGCGGTCGCCCTCGTCGCGCTGCTGTGCTCGGCTGCGCCGCGCCTCGGCTTCGCGCAGGTGGGCCGCATCGGCGGCTGGCTGCCGTAAGCCCCTCCGTCGTGCGGCAGCGCCACGCGCCAGGTGCCGCCGCGCCCCGGTCTCGCCACGCTTCCCGCATCACGTTTTCGTTTCTTCAGCCTAACTAATCAAACCGTCAACGGAACCCACATGAAGAACTACCTCGAACCCGTCCCGCGCAAGCGCCGCGTCAATGCGCTCGCCACGCTGCTGCTGTCGCTCGCCGCCACGCCCGCGTTCGCGCAAGCGTCGTCACCGGCCGCGGCCGAACCGGCGGCCGGCGCCAGCGACGCCGCCGCGCCCGCACAACAGGCCGCCGATGCTGCCGCGCCCGCTCCCACCGGCTTCTGGGAACGCTCGAACCTGCTCGGCAACATGGGCGGCCTGCGCGACGTGCTCGGCGATCACGGCATCACGCTGAGCCTGCAGGAAACCAGCGAGTACCTGTACAACACGTCGGGCGGCACGCATCGCGGCGGCGCGTACCAGGGGCTCACGCAATTCGGTTTCAACGTCGACACGGGCAAGGCGGTCGGCCTGCCGGGCGGCACGTTCAACGTGTCGGCGCTGCAGATTCACGGCACCAACCTCACGCAGCGCTATCTGCAGACGCTGCAGACCGCGACCGGCATCGAGGCGAATTCGACCACGCGCCTGTGGGAACTCTGGTACCAGCAGTCGCTGCTCGACGGCAAGGTCGACGTGAAGGTCGGCCAGCAGAGCGTCGACCAGGAATTCATGGTGAGCCAGAACGCGGCGACGTTCATGAACGCCACGTTCGGCTGGCCCGTGCTGCCGTCGACCGACCTGCCGGCCGGCGGCCCCGCGTATCCGCTGTCGTCGCTCGGCGTGCGGCTGCGTGTGAAGCCGTCCGATGCGTGGACCGCGATGGTCGGCGTATTCGACGGCAACCCGGCCGGCCGCAGCGACGGCGATGCGCAGGTGCTGAACGCGCACGGCACCAACTTCAACCTGCGCAGCGGCGCATTCGTGATCGGCGAAGTGCAGTACGCGCTGAACGCGCCGCCCGCCGACCCGAAGGCGCCGCAACCGGCCGGCCTGCCGGGCACGTACAAGCTCGGCTTCTGGTATCAGTCGCAGCATGCGAACGACCCGCGCTACGGCACCGATGGCCTGTCGCTCGCGGATCCGGCGAGCAACGGCATTGCCGCCACCCATCGCGGCAACTACGGGTTCTATGCGGTCGCGGACCAGATGGTGTGGCGGCCGTCGGCCGACAGCCCGCGCTCGGTCGGCGTGTTCGCGCGCGTGATGGGCGCACCGGGCGATCGCAATATCGTCGATTTCGCGGCCAATGCAGGCGTGACGCTGAAGGCGCCGTTCAAGGGACGCGACAACGACGTCGCGGGCATCGCGGTCGGCTACGCGAAGATCGGCTCGCATGCGCGCGGCCTCGACGGCGACACGGGCGTCTACACGACGCCCGGCTATCCGGTACGCCGCGCGGAGACGGTCGTCGAAGCGACATACCAGTACCAGGTCGCGCCGTGGTGGCAACTGCAGGCCGACCTGCAGCACTTCTTCCGTCCGGGCGGCGGCATCCCGAACCCAAACGCGGCCGGTGCGCGCATCGGCGACGAAACGGTGGTCGGCGTACGCACGACGATCACGTTCTAAAACAGGCCTGAAGCAAACACGGGCCGGACGGCCGCTTGCGCGACAGTCCGGCCCGTGCGTTTTCTGACGGTGCCAGCGCGCGGCGCGCGCCGCGCGTCACTCGCCGTACAGCCCGAGCAGTTTCAGCGTGACGCCGTTGGTCCAGCCGAAACCGTCCTGCAGCGGATATTCACCGCCCCCGCCGCCGCCCGTGCCGGCGCCTTCGACCACGTACTTCTCGACGAGCTTGCCTTCGGTCGCATACACATGCTTCACGTCGGACAGGAAGCGCGTGCCGATGTCCTTCGCAAGCGCCGGTTCGCCATAGCGGCGCAGCCCGTCGATCGCGATCCACTGCAACGGCGCCCAGCCGTTCGGCGCATCCCACTGCTGCCCGGTGTTCTCGGTGGTCGTCGCGAGGCCGCCCGGCTGCAGCAGCGTCTTGCGCACCTCGCGTGCGGTCGCCTTCGCGCGCTCGGGCCACGCTACGCCCGCGAACAATGGATACAGCGCAGCGGCCGTCACCGCGTCGCGCGGCTTGCGCAGTTGCCAGTCGTAGTCGCCGTAGTAGCCGCGGCGGTTCCATAGATAGCGATTGATCGCGGCCGCCCGCCGCGCAGCGCGCGCGGAAAAATCGGTCACGCATGCCACGTCGCGCGTGACCGCGCAGCCCTTCACGATCGTCGTCTCGAGATGGAACATCAGGCTGTTCAGGTCGACCGGCACGATCGACGTCGTGCGGATCGTCGCGAGCGTCTTGCCGTCGCCGAACCAGCGCGAGCTGTAGTCCCAGCCGCTTTCGGCGCCCGCGCGCAGGTCGCGGTAGACCTCGTTCGCCGGACGCGCCGGCACCGACTTCGCGGTCGTCACGTCCTCGAGATACGACTCGTCGCGCGGCGTATCGCTCGCGTCCCAGTAGCGGTTCAGCACCGCGCCGTCGGGCATCGCGACCACATGGCGCGTGGCCTGCCCGCGCGGCGTCGTGGCTTCGCCCTGCATCCAGTACGCATGTTCCTTGCGCAGTGCCGGCAGGTATTTCTGATAGACCTTGTCGCCTTCGGCCTGCGCGGCGAGCGTGACCATGTACGCGAAGAACGGCGGCTGCGAGCGGCTCGCGTAGTACGTGCGGTTGCCGTTCGGGATGTGCCCGATCGTGTCGATCAGATGGGCGAAGTTGTCGAGCATGTTGTCGACGAGATCCTCGCGGCCCGACACCTGCAGCCCGAGCATCGTGAAATAGGTGTCCCAGTAGTAGCCTTCGCGGAAGCGGCCGCCGGGCACGACGTACGGCTTCGGCAGCGGAATCAGCGAGCTGTACGGCGGCACCGTCGTGCTCGTGCGCGTGAGCTGCGGCCATAGCCAGTCGATGTGCTGGCGCAGCGTCTGGTTCGGCGGCGGCGTCACGCCGCCTTCCGGGGGCGGCGTGAAATGCTGGGCGACGAACGCCTTCAGCGAGAAGCCCGGCTGCGATTTCTGTTGCTGATACAACTGCACGATCGTCGCCGGATCGCCATCGGGCGTCGCGTCCACGAAGGTCTTCTGGTCGGGATAGAGCTGCGCGGTCTGCACCGCGACGAACAGGTCGCCGTAGAGCTGGCTCGGCGGCGGCAGCAGCGTGCCCGAGGCGGGAGCGGCAATCGCGGCCGTAGCCGGCGGTGCCGACTGGGCAGCTGCCTGCGCGGCGGCCTGGTTCGCGTTGTCGGCCTGGGCGGCGCAGCCGGCAACGGCGAGATACGCGACGGCCAGCGCGGCAGCCCAGCGAAGACGCGGCGCGGGTGGCGCGAGAGGTGGTGAGAGTCGAGCTGAGTAACGACTTGAGAAGCGACTCGAGAAGCGCGATGCGATCGATGCGGCACGACGTGACGTCATGACGTGTCCCCTCCTTTCGATGGTGAGTGGGTCGGCACGAGGTCTCGTTCGCGCGCGCGCTCGTCTCGATGGCCCTCGATCGATGCGCGTCGTTTTGTGGTGCGAGTGGGTCTGACTGTCGCACGAAACGTGCACATCAAGCAAGTTTCGATTCGTGCAACTCGCGCAGATACAGATAACCGGACATGGCCCGCCACGCGCGCGCGTCGCGCGCATCCGCACCGGTCTCGCCGCGCGCGCCCGCTGCATCGACTCGCCGTTTCACGATCGCGAGCAGATCGTGCGCGACGAAGTCGGGCGCGGCGCATCGCGCAGCCCGAGCACGCACAGCAGCGCCATGCAGTCGTTCTTTCCACGCCGCCGCCAACCAAGACGACTGTTGCAACATGCGGAACAACTGTTGTCGTACGTGACTCAACGGTCACATTGTGGGCATAATGGCGTCTTTACCGCGCGCCCAGCCCATGTCGCCCGTCTTTCTAGCACCGCTCATCGTTGCCTGTGCGTTGTTCATGGAAAGCGTCGACGCGAACATCATCGTCACCGCCCTTCCCGCGATGGCGAGGGACTTCGGGCACAGCCCCGTCACGTTGAACATTGCGATCACGGCCTACGTGGTCGGGCTCGGCGTGTTCATTCCGATCTGCGGCTGGCTGGCCGACCGCTTCAGCGCACGTTCCGTATTCCGCACCGCGATCGGCATCTTCGTCGTCGGCTCGCTGATGTGCGCGGCCTCCAATTCCCTCGGCGTGCTCACGTTCGCGCGCTTCATCCAGGGCGTGGGCGGCGCGATGATGGTGCCCGTCGGCCGCATCATCATCTTCCGCGCCGTGCCGCGCTCGGACCTCGTGCGCGCGATGAACTACCTGGCGATTCCCGCGCTGTTCGGGCCCACGGTCGGGCCGCTCGTCGGCGGCTTCATCACGACCTACCTGCACTGGCGGATGATCTTCTTCATCAACGTGCCGATCGGCATCTACGGGATCTATCTCGCCAGCAAGCACATCGCGAACACGCGCGAGCCCGATCCGGGCCCGCTCGACTGGTTCGGCTTCCTGCTGTCGGCCAGCGGCGCCGCGCTGCTGCTGATGGGCCTCACGCTGATCGACGGCTCGCTCACGTCACGCTCGAACGCGCTCGTCATGTGCGTGGCCGGCACCGCCCTGCTCGCGCTGTACGTACCGTACGCGCGCCGCAAGGAGCGACCGGTGCTCGACCTCAGCTTCCTCAAGATCCCCACGTATCACGCGAGCGTCGTCGGCGGGTCGCTGTTCCGTATCGGCCTCGGCGCGGTGCCGTTCCTGCTGCCGCTCGCGCTGCAGGAAGGGCTCGGCATGAGCGCGTTCCATTCAGGGCTCATCACGTGCGCGTCCGCGTTCGGCGGCGCGATGAGCCGCTCGACGGCCACCCATACGCTGCGCCGCTTCGGCTTCCGCACGGTGCTGATCTACAACGCGGCCTTCGCGGGGCTCGCGATCGCCGCCTACGGCGTGTTCCATCCCGGCATGGCGACCTGGGCGATCTGGCTGATCGTGCTCGTCGGCGGCATCTTCCCGGCGCTGCAGTTCACGAGCCTGAACTCGATGATCTACGCGGACATCTCGCCGCGCGACGCGGGCCGCGCGACGAGCCTCGGCAGCGTCGTGCAGCAGATGTCGCTCGGCCTGGGCGTGACGGTCGCCGGCCTCGTGCTGCACATTTCGCACTGGCTGCAGGGCCATCAGAAGATGATGTGGTCGGATTTCTGGCCCGCGTTTCTCGTGGTCGGGCTGTGCTCGTTCGCGTCGATTCCGATCACGCGGCGGCTGCCGCCCGGCGCCGGCGACGAAGTCGCGCGCGGCAAGCGGCAATAGCGATCAGGCAGACGGGCGGGAAATCACGAGAGGGGCCAAACGGGCAAAAGGAAAAACCGCCCGCGAAGCAAAACCGGAAAATACAAAAAAATCAGCGGACATCCACACGGGGCCGGTGCACAGCCGCATGGATGTCCGCTCAGGGCTCCGGGTCTCCCGATGGGGGTTGAGAATCCCGGATTCACTTCCTGCGTGCCATGGACATATGTGCGTCGGAAGCAAAATCGTTGCGCGTGTTTATCGTTGCGCCATGAACTGCACTATAGGGAAACTTGCGCAACGCATCTGTCAAGCATTGTCAGACGCGGTGCATCGGCACGTCGCACGCGCGCGCCGCTTTCGCGCTAAAGTGGTTCCCGACCATCACTCCCGGCCGCCCTTCCGATGCTTACGCTCTCGACCGCCGCCGCCCGCGCGCTGCATCTCGCCGCGCAAGGCCTGCTGACGCCGCCCCGCCGCAAGGCAACCAAATCCGACGTGCTCGACACGATACGCCGGATGGCGCAGCTGCAGATCGACACCATTCACGTCGTCGCGCGCAGCCCGTATCTCGTGCTGTTCAGCCGTCTCGGCGATTTCTCGCCGCAGTGGCTCGACGAACATCTCGCCGAGGCGCGCCTGTTCGAATACTGGTCGCACGAAGCGTGCTTCCTGCCGGTCGAGCAGTTCGGCCTGATGCGCTACAAGATGCTCGATCCGTCGGGAATGGGCTGGAAATACGCGGCCGAGTGGCATGAGCAGAATCGTCCCGACATCGAGCGGCTGCTCGCGCGGATTCGCGCCGAGGGCCCGGTACGGTCGGCCGATTTCGCCCGCGAGGATGGTGTGAAGGGCAACGGCTGGTGGGATCGCAAGCCCGAGAAGCGGCACCTGGAAGTGCTGTTCACGACGGGCGACCTGATGGTGTCGGAACGCCGCAATTTCCAGCGCGTGTACGACGTGCGCGAGCGCGTGCTGCCCGACTGGGACGACACGCGCGACCTGCCGCCGCGCCACGCCGTGCTGCCCGCGCTGCTCGACTACACGTGCCGGGCGCTCGGTGTCGTGCGCGCGGACTGGGTGGCCGACTACTATCGGCTGCCGCGCCGCTCCTACCGCGCGGAGCTCGAGCAGCTCGCGGACGCGGGCGACCTGATCCCGGTGGCGATCGACGACTGGAAGGAGCCGGCCTACGTGCATCGCTCGCTCGAAGCGTTGCTGCCGGCCGCGGAGGCCGACACGCTGCGCTCGACGGTCACGACGCTGCTGTCGCCATTCGATCCGGTGGTATGGGACCGGCGGCGGGCGTCGACGCTGTTCGGATTCGACTACACGATCGAATGCTATACGCCCGGGCACAAGCGGCGTTACGGCTATTTCTGCCTGCCGGTGCTGCATCGCGGGCGGCTGGTCGGGCGCATCGACGCGAAGGCGCATCGCACGCTCGGCACGTTCGAACTGAAGGCCGTGCATGTCGAGCCTGGCGTGCGGTTCGGCACGGGGCTTGCAGCCGATGTCGCGAAGGCGGTGAAGAAGCTCGCGGCGTGGCACGGCACGCCGGAAGTCACGGTCGGGCAGCAGGCCCCGCCGGAGCTGGTGAAGGCGCTGGCCGGCGCGTAGACGTCCACGCAGCCGGCTGGCACGGCGGCGGCGCGGATGTCTACGCGCCGGCCGTCAATCAGTCGCGCAACTTGCGGAAACGCGGCGTGCCGTCTTCGAGGTTCCCGTTGAACATCGCTTCCGGCCGGACCCACAGCCCGCGCGCATGCGGCCACAGGTGTTCGTACACGACCACCGATTCCTCGGTTTCGGAATGGCGGGCGACGCCGATGTAGCGGTACAGCCCGCCCTTGTAATGGCGATGCGTCGCGAGCTGTTCGGCTTCCTGTTCGGTCATGATGGGCTTCTCTTCGGCAAAAACGGAAAGCGCGTATTGTATGCGCTGCGCCGCGCGTCAGCGTTTCGCGTAGATGTCCGGGCGGCGGATCTCCATCATCCGTTCGGGATTCGCGCACGGCTCGAAGCCGACCGGCCGATACAGCGCATGCGCATCGGACGTCACGAGCATGATGCGGCGCAGGCCCTGCACCATCTCCTGTGCAAACACGTGGTCGATCAGCGCGCGGCCGTAGCCGTTGCCGCGCTCGGCCGGCAGCACGAACACGTCGCACAGGTAAGCGAACGTCGCGTGATCGGTCACGAGCCGCGCGAACCCGACGAGCCGGTCGCCCACGTAGGCGCCGAAACACAGCGAGCCCTCGATCGCCCGCTCGACCACGTCGCGCGGAATGCCCTGCGACCAGTACGCGTCGCGATGCAGGAAGTCGAAGATCGCGTCGACGTCGAGTTCGCGCTTGTCGGTGGAAAATCTCAGCGTGGCGGGGGTGGCAGCGGGCACGTCGGTCTCCGGTGGGGGTGGCGGAAGGCGAGACGCTGACGATACCGCGCGGCGCGGCGGGCTACAAGCGGCGACACTTGTCGCCACGGCCAGACGGCACGCATGCTCATTCCGGGACGATTCTGGTGTGTAACGAGGCTGGCGCCGTCGACTTGTACAGCAAACCGTACACATCTATCGACTGTGCTAAACTTGTACCGTTATATGTACAAGTGAGGCAATCATGCGCACGATTCATTTTTCGGATGCCCGTGGCAATCTGAAGACCGTTATCGACCAGGTCGTCGACGATGCGGACGTGACGCTCATCACGCGCCGCGATGCACCGAACGCCGTCATCATGTCGCAGGACTACTACGACAGCCTGATGGAGACGGTGCACTTGCTGCGCTCGCCGGCCAACGTCGCCCATCTCGAGCGTTCGATCGCACAACTACGCAAGGGCAAGGCAAAGGAACACAAGCTCGCGGCGGATGACGAATGAGTGTACGCCGCGTGCTCTTTACTTCCGACGCGTGGAACGACTATGTCTACTGGCAGGGGCAGGATCGCAAGACGCTCAAGCGCATCAACCAGCTCATTCGCGAAGCCCAGCGAACGCCGTTCGAAGGCATCGGCAAACCCGAACCGTTAAAGGCAAATCTCTCCGGCTTCTGGTCGCGCCGTATCGACGACACGAACCGTCTGGTCTACGAGGCTGACGACTTGCAGATCAGCATCGTGTCCTGCCGCTACCACTACGAATAGCATCGCCCCGCGGCTCATGGCGCCCGCAACGCGCGATCTGCCTTGCAACGCTTCAACGGCAGCGGCAGCGCCGCGACTATCCGCGTCACCTCGCGCGTGCGCGGGTCAATTTCGAGGTCGAGGCATGCGCAACCGTAGCCATGCCCGCCGGCGTTGGTAACGACCCAGCCCTTCGTCGACATGTCGGGCATCTTGTCGAGGCCCGGTACAGGCTCGTTGCCCATCGTCAACAGTGTCCAGGTGCCGTCCTTGTCGTTCAGCCACCAGTTGGCCGGCGACGGATTCTCAAGCCATCCGCAGCGCTTTTCCGGTGCGGCAGATACCTGCGTCGCGGCTGCCACAGTAAAGGCTGCACCCAGCATCCACATTGCAAGACGTGCACGAGTGATTGTCATGTGATCGATCCGGAAACGAATGTGCATCGGGAAACCGCCATTGCGGGTGCCGGACAGCATACCGGGCTTTCTCTCGCATGTCGCTCGTCCGCACCAGCCGTCCGGTCGCCTCGATCGTCGCGAGCGGCGACTACGAGATCGGCTTTCAGCAGATTCGGTGACAATGTCACCTGCCCAACAAGTGCGCCATGCCGCTCCATGCCCTACCGCCTCATCGCATTCGACTTCGACGGCACGCTCGCCGATTCGCTCGACAGCTTTCTCGCGGCGCTGTCGGAAGCGTCGCGCATGCACGGCTTTCGCGACGCCACGCCCGACCTGCGCCCGGCGCTGCGCGGCATGTCGGCGCGCGACATCATTCGCGCGCTCGACGTGCCGATGTGGAAAGTGCCGCGCGTGACGATCGACATGCGCCGCCTGATGCAGCCGCGCGTCGCGCAAGTGGCGCTGTTCCCCGGCGTCGACGAAACGTTCGACGCGCTCGCCGCGCGCGGCATCCGCATCGCGATCGCCACGTCCAATACCGAGGCGATCGTGCGTGACCGGCTCGGCCCGCATGCCAGCAGCCGTGTCGAGCATTTCGCGTGCGGCATTCCGCTGTTCGGCAAGGCGCGTCGCCTGCGCGCACTCGTTCATGAGGCCGGCGTGCGCAGCGACGAAGTGCTGTACGTCGGCGATGAAATCCGCGACGCCGACGCGGCACGTCGCGCGCGCATCGCATTCCAGGGCGTCGCGTGGGGCTACACCGCGCCGGACGCGTTGCAGGCGCATTGCGCGACACCGTTGCTGCCGCGTCTCGACGCATTGCTCGATCGCGTGTGACGCATGCGCGTGCTGCGCGCATCCGGTTCGCCCCATCGCGCGATGCGCACGTCATCGCACGACACAGCCGCACGACGATGAAATGCGGATGACACCCACGTGCATCCCGCACGCGTCATGCACGCAAAAATTGCCGCCGTCGCACACGCAACAGGTACGCACTACCTGTCGGCGTGCTGGCTCACCGATTCGTCTTACTATCCGTTACACAAACCACAGCGCGGTTGCACCTGCTACCGGATCGCTCTCCTAGAATCAGTCGGGCCGGGAAACACTTCGACCGGCGCCGCGGCAGAGCGGCGGTCGAATCCGGTCCGGGCGCGCCCGGTCTCTCGCACAGCGACGGATCACGTGATCCGTTTTTCAACCAGAGCCCCGATTGAAAGGAGGTCCCATGAACCGCTTTCCCCAACTCTCGCGCCTTGCTTTGTCTGCCGCTGGCCTGCTGCTCGTCGCCGTGACGGCGACCGCGCAAACCGCACAACCGGCACCGGCCTCACCGAACGCACCGGCCGCCGCCGCGACGCGTATCCACGAAGCCGACCAGGCCTTCATCACCGACGGCACGAAGACCGTGTCGACGCAGCACGACGCGGCACGCATCGCCGATTCGCGCACGTCGGACAGCCAGGTCAAGGCGTTCGCGCAACGCGTGTCGACCGACGATGAAAAGATCATCCAGGCGATGCGCGCAGCCAGCCCGCGCGGCGTCGACGTGCCGGCCAACGATCCCGACACGGCCGTGCTGAGCAGCATCAAGAACCTGCGCGGCGCCGAGTTCGACAAGGCGTATATCGAGCAGGTCGCGCTCGCCGGCCAGCAGAAGACCATCTCGGCATTCCAGGCCGAAATCGCGTCGGGCCGCGACACGAAGCTGAAGGAAGTCGCACGCCAGTCGCTGCCGATCCTGCAGAAGCACTACGCCGACGCGCAGAAGCTCGCGGAACGCCACCACCTCGCATCGGCGCAGTAACGCGCCGCAGCGCCGCGCATCACGCGCGGCGCACTGCTTCCCCCTGTCGTCGCGTCGCCGCTCCCCTTCCGGCGGCGCGACGCATGTCAAACGTCACGCTTCACGCGTGACACGTTACGTCGCAAGCTTCGCCAGCAGCCGCGCACGCACCTCCGGCCATTCGTCGTCGATGATGCTGAAGCGCACCGAATTGCGCTTGCGGCCATCCGGCATGATCCGTTCGTGCCGCACGATCCCTTCCTGCTTCGCACCGAGCCGCAGGATCGCCGCGCGCGATTTCTCGTTCAGCTCGTCGGTCGTGAACTGCACGCGCACGCAGTGCAGCACGTCGAACGCATAGCCCAGCAGCAGCCATTTCGCTTCGGTATTTGCGCGCGTGCGCTGCGCCGATTCGCTCAGCCACGTATGGCCGATCTCGAGCTTGCGGTTCTTGCGATCGATCTTCCAGAAACGCGTGCTGCCGATCACGCGGCCCGATGCGCGATCGACGATCGCAAACGGCATCACGGTGCCGGCCGAACGCCCCTGCAATGCGGTGTCGATATACGCGTCGATCGTCTCGGGGCCCGGCACGACCGTGACCTTCAGGTTCCACAGCTGGCCGTCGGCAGCCGCGTCCAGCAGCGCCTGCCGGTCGGATGAATCGAGCGGCCTCAGTTCGACGTGTTCGCCGGTGAGGATCGGTGGTTCGAGGGAAGCAGAAGCGTCGGTCATGAAGGATTCCGGAAAGTGGTGGCGATAGCGGCGAAACACCGATCATACGGCCGCGTCAGCCGAGGAGCGCGGCCAACCGGCGGCGAATCGCCTTTGCCTCGCCGCGCAACGCGTCGCCAAACGCATCGACGAGCAAGCTCTTCGGCCGGTGCTCGGGCACGATCACGCTGACCCGGTACGGAAACGAGCGCGTGAGCGGCCGCACGTGCAGGTCGCGCCCGACGAAATCGAGCGCGGTCAGCGGATTGACGATCGCGGCACCGAGCCCCTGCCGGACGAACGCACACACCGACACGGCCGACGGTGTTTCGACGACCGAGCGCGGCGCCACGCCGAGCTGCGCGAACGCCTCGTCGATCAGGATGCGGTACGGATCGTTCAGCGACAGGCTCACGAACGGGCGATCCGCGAGATCCGGCAGATCGATCGCGTCCTGCGCGAGCAGCGGATGGCCGTCGGGCAGCACGCACACTTCGTCGACTTCGAGCAGCGGCGTGAGCACGGTGCCGGCCGGCGCGACGTCGCGCTCGGTCAGCCCGAGGTCGTAACGCTGCGCGGTCAGCCACTCTTCGAGCACCGGCGATTCCTGCGTCGCCACCGACACGCTGACGCCAGCATGCTGCTCGCTAAAACGCCGGCACGCACCGGGCAGGATCGCGTGCGAGAACGCCGGCAACGCGATCACCGACAACTGACCGTCACGAAACTCGCGCAGGCGCGCGGCGGTTGCCGCGACACGTTCAAGCCCCACATACGCGAGCCGCACGTCGTCGAACAGCGTGAGCGCGGCCATCGTCGGCCGCAGCCGGCCGTGCGCACGCTCGAACAGCGCGAAGCCCACGACCTGCTCCATGCGCGCAAGCTCGCGGCTGATCGTCGGTTGCGACGTATAGAGCATCTCGGCTGCGCGTGTCGTGCTGCCGGTGACCATCAGCGCGCGAAAGACCTCGATATGGCGGTGCGTGAGCATGATCGGCTATATCAGATATGAATCGAATGTCGATAAACAGGCATTTTACTGGATAGGCAATCTGGCGCATCATTCCCGTTATCCGTTCATTCGACCCGATTCATCTGCCATGTCTCTCGATTCCCGCCAGCTCGCGACGCTCGCGCAGCAATACGGCACCCCGCTGTGGGTGTACGACGCCGACGTCATCCGCGACCGCATCGCCCAACTGCGCCAGTTCGACGTGATCCGTTATGCGCAGAAGGCGAACTCGAACGTCCATATCCTGAAGCTGATGCGCGAGGAAGGCGCGTGCGTCGATGCGGTGTCGCTCGGCGAGATCGAGCGCAGCCTCGCGGCCGGGTTCAGCCCCGCCGGCGAGCCGGAAGGCGTGGTGTTCACGGCCGACCTGATCGACCGCCCGACGCTCGCGGCCGTGCTGAAGCACGGCGTGACCGTGAACGCCGGTTCGCTCGACATGCTCGCCCGCATCGGCGAGCACGCGCCCGGCCACCGCGTGTGGCTGCGCGTCAACCCCGGTTTCGGCCACGGCCACAGCAACAAGACCAACACCGGCGGCCCGCAGAGCAAGCACGGCATCTGGATCGACGACGTGCCGCGCGCGATCGAGATCGTGCGCCAGTACGGGCTGAAGCTCGTCGGCATCCACATGCATATCGGCTCGGGCGTCGACTACGGCCACCTGTCGCAGGTGTGCGATGCGATGGTCGATCTCGTCACGTCGCTCGGCCATGACATCGACGCGATCTCGGCCGGCGGCGGCCTGTCGATCCCGTATCGCGACGGCGAGCCGCGCGTCGACGTCGGTCACTACTTCAGCCAGTGGGACGCCGCGCGCAAGCGGATCGAGCGTCACCTCGGCCACCCGGTGCGCATCGAGATCGAGCCGGGTCGCTTCCTCGTCGCCGAAGCCGGCACGCTCGTCACCGAAGTGCAGGCCGTCAACCGCCGGCCGAAGCACGACTTCGTGCTGATCGACGCGGGCTTCAACGACCTGATGCGCCCGTCGATGTACGGCAGCTACCACGCGGTGTCGGT
Organism: Burkholderia sp. AU45274; assembly: GCF_030482505.1. Classification (NCBI taxonomy): domain Bacteria; kingdom Pseudomonadati; phylum Pseudomonadota; class Betaproteobacteria; order Burkholderiales; family Burkholderiaceae; genus Burkholderia; species Burkholderia sp. AU45274. The sequence goes on from NZ_JAUJQE010000001.1 coordinate 1,962,887, forward strand.
GCACACGCACGATGGCGCGCTGCCGGCCGGACGGCCGCTCGTCGATCTCGCGATCGCGGGGCCGCTGTGCGAATCGGGCGACGTGTTCACGCAGGACGCGGGCGGCGTGGTCACGCACCGCAAGCTGGCGCAGCCGCAGATCGGCGACCTGCTGTTCCTGCATGATGCAGGCGCGTATGGCGCGTCGATGTCATCGAACTACAACAGCCGGCCGCTCGCGCCGGAAGTGCTCGTCGATCGCGGCACGCCGCGGCTGATTCGCCGCCGGCAGACGATCGACGAATTGCTCGCGCTCGAAACGTTCGAGTAACGCCTGCATGACGGAACGGGGTGCGCGGCCTGCGCGCCCCGGCCGCCCCCTACCTCACCGTCACGCGCACGTCGGCACCCGCCGCGCGCCACGCCTTCAGCAACGCCGCGCGCCGCCGTGGATAGCGCACCTCCAGCGGTTCGAGCGCGACGATGCGATCCGCCCGGAAATGCCGGAAATCGTTCCGGTCTTCGCACCACGCCGCCAGGATCCGCACGTCATTGAAATAGCCGAGCGCGAACGGCCACACGATCCGTTCGTCGATCGTTTTCCGGCGCTCGCCCGCATAGCGGATCCCGAGCTTGCTTTCGGTGCGGATCGCCGCGCGCACGACACCCATGTCGATGGTTTCGCGGTCCACGATCGTGCGCGGGCCGACGAGCAGTGTCGTGCATTCCATCTCGCGGCGCAGCTCGGCCGGCAGCACCGCGGAAATCTTCGCGAGTGCATCGGCAGCCGCCGCCGTGAGCTGCGCATCGGCAAACTTCCCGACCCAGCGAAAGCCGAGCATCAGCGCTTCCAGTTCCGCCTGCGAAAACATCAGCGGCGGCAGCATGAATCCCGCACGCAGCACATAGCCGATACCGGCCTCGCCTTCGATGTCCGCGCCCTGTGCCTGCAGCGACGCGATATCGCGATAGACCGTACGGAGGCTGATGCCGAGCTCCCCGGCCAGCACGCGGCCGCTCACCGGGCGGCGGTGGCGCCGCAGCACCTGCAGCAGCGAGAGCAATCGTTCGGCACGCGTCATTGTTCCATGCTGCCACTTTCTGACAGCATCCGTTCATAGAATGACACGCATCTTAATCGAACCCTGGATGGCTCCGCATGACTTCCCCGAATCTCGTTCTTCTGTATGTCGAGGACCCGGCGCGTAGCGCGCAGTTCTACGAGCGCCTGTTCGGGCGCGCGCCGGTCGCCGCGTTTCCCACCTATGCGGCGTTCACGTTCGACAACGGGCTGCACCTGGGCCTGTGGTCGACCAGCGCGCGCGATTTCGTGTCGGGCGGCGCCGGCCACCGGTCGGAACTAGCGTTCATGGTCGACGACGACCGCGAGGTCCAGCGCCTGTACGACGCATGGCAATCGCTCGGCGTGCCGTTCGAGCAAGCGCCGATGACGGCCGTGTTCGGCCTGACGTTCGTCGCGCTCGACCCGGACGGCCACCGCTTGCGCGTGTGCACGCCGGACGCTTGAGTGCGCACGGACGCGACCTTCGACCGGTCGCGCCCGCGCATCGGTTCAGGCTTGTACGTCAGCCCGCGCGCCGCACGGGCGCCATTTTCGAGAAGTACTTCGCACCCGCCACGCAGCCGACCACGACGACCGTCACCGCGACCATCGACGGCGGCACCGTCTCGTGCAGCAGCCCGGCCGCCAGCAGCAGGCCGAAGAACGGCTGCAGCAGCTGCAACTGACCGACCCCTGCGATCCCGCCGAGCGCGAGCCCGCGATACCAGAACACGAAGCCGATCAGCATGCTGAACAGCGACACGTACGCGAGCCCCCACAGCGCGGCGGCATCGACGCCGTCGAACGACACGGGCCAGGTGAACCACGTGAGCGGCAGCATCAGCGGCAGCGACAGCACGAGCGCCCACGAGATCACCTGCCAGCCGCCGAGCTCGCGCGACAGGCGGGCGCCTTCCGCGTAGCCCAGCCCGCACGCGACGATCGCGGCCAGCATCAGCGCATCGCCGACCACCGACGCCTGGCCGCCGTTGCGCAACGCAAACGCGGCCACCGCGCCGCTGCCGATGATCGAGAAGATCCAGAACGGCAGCCGCGGCCGTTCGCCGCCGCGCCACACGCCGAACAGCGCGGTCGCGAGCGGCAGCAACCCGACGAACACGATCGCGTGCGCCGATGTCACGTGCTTCAGCGCAAGCGCCGTCAGCAACGGAAAGCCGATCACGACCCCGAGCGCGACGATGGCGAGCGACACCGCCTCGGCACGTGTCGGGCGCCGCTGCTTCAGCCCGACGAGCAGCAGCAGGCCGAGCGCGCCGGCGATCGTCGCGCGCACAAAGGTGAGGAACAGCGGATCGAGCCCCTGCACCGCGATACGTGTCGCGGGCAGCGAGCCACTGAAGATGATCACGCCCAGCAGGCCGCTGAGCCATCCGTCGGTCGTCTTTTGCACGGGAAATCCTGAACGGGGAAAGTGGATGACCGATGATCCGCCGCCCGCGAAAAGCGCGTAAGCTACAGACCAATACAATTCGGACAAACTGTACTGGACAACCGGCCGTACAGTTCATTCTTCGCCATGAGCCAGGCCGCCCCGCTTCCCGTTCCACCCACCCCGTCGCGCACGCGGGTGGAAACCGTGATGGATACGTTGCGTGCACGCATCGCGAGCCGCGCGCTGGTGCCCGGCGCGCGCGTGCCGTCGATCCGGATGATGGCGGACGCGCTGGGCGTGTCGAAATCGACCGTCGTCGATGCGTACGAGCGGCTCGCGAGCGAAGGCGTGCTGGTCGCGCGGCGCGGCTCGGGTTTCTATGTGTCGGGGCATGCGCCGCCGCTCGCGCTCGCCGATCTCGGCCCGCAGCTCGATCGCGGGCTCGATCCGCTGTGGCTGTCGCGCCAGTCGCTCGAAGCGGCGCCGACGTCCGTGAAGCCCGGTTGCGGATGGCTGCCGCCGTCGTGGCTGCCCGACGAGAGCCTGCGCCGCGCGCTGCGCGCCGCGTCGCGCGACGAAGCCGACGCGCTGACCGACTATGCGACACCGCTCGGCCTGCCCGCGATGCGCCAGCAGCTCGCCTGGCGACTTGCGCAGCACGGCGTCCAGGCCGAACCCACGCAGATCATGCTGACCGACGGCGGCTCGCACGCGCTCGATCTCGTCTGCCGGCTGCTGCTGGAGCCGGGTGACACGGTCGTGCTCGACGATCCGTGCTACTTCAACTTCCAGGCGCTGCTGCGCGCGCACCGTGCGCGGATCGTCAGCGTCCCGTACACGCCGAACGGCCCCGATCTCGCGCGCTTCGAGCAGGTGCTCGCCGAACACCGGCCGCGCCTGTACATCACCAACTCCGCGCTGCACAACCCGACCGGCGCGACGCTCGCGGCGCCCGTCGCGCACCGGCTGCTGACGCTCGCGGCCGAACATGGCCTGCTGATCGTCGAGGACGACATCTTCGCGGATTTCGAGAGTACGCCGGCCCCGCGCCTCGCGGCTTTCGACGGGCTGTCGCGCGTCGTGTCGATCGGCAGCTTCTCGAAGACGCTGTCGGCCGCGATCCGCTGCGGCTACGTCGCCGCGCGCCCGGAATGGATCGAGGCGCTCGTCGACCTGAAGCTCGCGACGTCGTTCGGCCATGCGCAGATCGGCGCGAACGTCGTCCACCGGCTGCTCGTCGACGGCACGTACCGGCGCCACGTCGACAGCCTGCGCGCACGCCTCGCAGACGCGATGGGCGAAACGCTCCGGCGCGTCACGCGCGCCGGGCTCAGGATCTGGACGGAGCCGCGCGGCGGCCTGTTCGTGTGGGCGGAGTTGCCCGACGGGCTCGACGCCGCACGCGTCGCGCGCCATGCGCTGGACCACGACATGGTGCTCGCGCCCGGTAACGTGTTCAGCGCTTCGCACAATGCAACGTCGTACCTGCGCTTCAACGTGTCGCGCTGCAAGGGGCCGGCGGTGTTCGATGCGCTGGCGCGGGCGATGGAGGCAGTGCGGGCGGCACCGCACGACAGCGGTGCGCGGCCCAGTGAGCCTGCCCGCGCGTGAACGTCGCGTCACTCGGCGTCGCCGGCCGATCGCGGCGCGATCGGTCGATCCGGTACGTTCGCCGTCGATCCGCGCGACACGATGTAGTACAGCAGGCCCGGCACGACGATCCCGACGATCCACGACACGTCCACGCCGCCAAGCGCATCGACCCACGGCCCCGTATAGAACCCGGTCGCGACGAACGGCATCTGCACGAGCACGCCGAGTGCATAGACCACGATGCCCGCGACGTTCCAGCGCCCGTACCGGCCGTCGGGATCGAAGAGCGCCGACACGTCGTAGCGTCCGCGCGTGACGCAGTAGTAGTCGACGAGGTTGATCGCGCTCCACGGCGTGAAGAACACGAGCAGGAACAGCAGAAACGACGAAAACGCCTTCAGGAAATCGTGCTGTCCGGCGAGCGCGATGCCACTCGATGCGGCGACGGTCAGCAAAACGAACACGATGCGCGTGCGCGGTGAAATCTCGCGCCGGCCGCCGAATCCGGTCAGGATCGCCGCAACCGACATGACACTGCCGTACGCATTGAGCGTCGTGATCGTCAGCTTGCCCAGCGCGATCGTCAGATAAAGCACGGCGGCGATCGCGCCTGACGCGCCTAGACCGACAATGAACGCGACCTCGTGCCCCGAAAAGCGATCGCCGGCGAGCGCGGCGGCCAGCACGCCGAATGTCATCGACACCTGCGCGCCGATCACGGTACCGGCGAACACCGCGAGAAAGGTCTTCCTGGGCGACGTCGACTTCGGCAGGTAGCGGGAATAGTCGGCGACATACGGGCCATAAGCGATCTGCCACGACGCGGACAATGACACCGCGAGCAGAAACGACGCGAGCGTGAAATGACGATTCGCGAGCAGCACGCTGAACGCATGCCCGTGCAACAGGCTCGCGAACAGGTACAGGAACGCGAGGGTGCCGACGATACTCGAGACGCGGCCCATCGCATGAATCGTGCGATAGCCTAGGCCCGTGAGCAGGACGATGAGCGCCGAGAAAATCAGAATCGCCGTGGCATGGTCGACGCTCAGCAATTCCGAGATCGCCTGTCCGGCCAGCACCGTACCGCCCGCCGAGAATCCGACATACATCACGCAGACGAGCACGAGCGGCACGATCGCGCCGTACACGCCGAACTGCACGCGGCTCGAGATCATTTGCGGCAACCCGAGCTGCGGCCCTTGCGCGCCATGCAGCGCCATCACCGCTCCACCGAGCATCTGCCCCGCCAGCAGGCCGATCAGCGACCAGAACACGTCACCGCCCAGCACCACCGCGAGCGCGCCGACGACAACCGCCGTGACCTGCAGGTTCGCGCCGAACCACAAGGTGAACTGACTGAAGAGATTGCCGTGGCGCTCGGCTTCGGGAATGTAGTCGATCGAGCGGCGCTCGATCAGCGATGAATGGGCGACGGGTGAAGCGGTACGTTCCATGCTCGGCTCCTGACCGGTGGAAAACTGCGCTTGGGAATCGCTCGGACCCTGGAGCTGTTCCAGCCGGTCGCGCAAACGCACCCGGGTGTGCGTCGACGGCGACCGGCCGGCGAAGCCGGAAAGGTCCTGTGCAGGGTTCGCGCGCCGACCCAACGGGAAGACGGTGCGCGCAGGATCAGGCGATCCTGACGGATTGGGGGGAAATCAGATCGACACGGTCAGCGCCGGAACCAGCTCGTGCAGATCGCCGACGAGGCCGTAGTCGGCCACACTGAAGATCGGCGCTTCGGGATCCTTGTTGATCGCGACGATCACCTTCGAATCCTTCATGCCGGCCAGGTGCTGGATCGCACCGGAGATGCCGACCGCGATGTACAGCTGCGGCGCAACGATCTTGCCGGTCTGGCCGACTTGATAGTCGTTCGGCACGTAGCCCGCGTCGACTGCCGCGCGCGATGCGCCCAGCGCCGCGCTCAGCTTGTCCGCCAGCGGCTCCAGCACCTTCGTGTAGTTCTCGCCGCTGCCCAGACCTCGGCCGCCCGACACGATGATGCTTGCGCTCGTCAGTTCCGGACGGTCCAGCTTCGTCACTTCACGGCTCACGAACTGCGACTTGCCTGCATCAGCTGCCGCTTCGATCTTCTCGACCGATGCGCTGCCGCCTTCCGCTGCCACCGGATCGAAACCCGTTGCACGCACCGTGATGACCTTGATCGGATCGCTCGACTGCACCGTCGCGATCGCGTTGCCCGCGTAGATCGGGCGCTCGAACGTGTCGG
>NZ_JAUJQE010000020.1:0-79562 GCF_030482505.1 Burkholderia sp. AU45274
TCGGCACGGTGACGGGCGCATTGGGCGGCATCGGCGGCGGCTCGAACCCGCTGGCACCGGTACAAGGCGTCGTGAACCAGGTCACGGGCACGCTCGGTAGCGGCAACCCGGCCGGCGCACTGACCGGTGCACTCGGCACGGTCACTGGCGCACTGGGCGGCATCGGCGGCGGCTCGAACCCGCTGGCGCCGATCCAGAGCGTCGTCGACCAGGTCACGGGTACGCTCGGCAGCGGCAACCCGGCCGGCGCACTGAGCAACGCGGTCAACACGATCACGGGCACGCTCGGCAACGTCGGCGGCGCGGGAAGTCCGCTGGCTCCGGTGCAGGGCGTCGTCACGCAGCTCGCCGGCACGCTCGGCGGCGCGGGAAGCCCGCTGGCGCCGGTGCAAGGCGTCGTGAACCAGGTCGTCGGCACGCTGTCCGGCGCCGGTGGCGGTAGCCCGATCACGCCGATCACGAACCTCGTCAACGGCCTGCAGAACGCGCTGCCGACGGGCGGCAACGCAGCCGGCGCGCTGACCGGCGCACTGGGCTCGGTGACGGGCGCACTCGGCAACCTCGGCGGCTCGAACCCGCTGGCGCCGGTGCAGGGCGTCGTGAACCAGGTGGTCGGCACGCTCGGCAACAGCAACGCGGTCGGCACGGCCACGAATGCCCTGGGCAACGCGGTCGGCTCCGTCGTGGGCGCGCTCGGCAACCTCGGTGGCTCGAGCCCGCTGGCGCCGGTACAGGGCGTCGTGAACCAGGTGGTCGGTACGCTCGGCAACCTCGGCGGCTCGAACCCGCTGGCGCCGGTGCAAGGCGTCGTGAACCAGGTCGTCGGCACGCTGTCGGGCGCGGCGGGCAGCAACCCGATCGCACCGATCACGAACCTCGTGAGCGGCCTGACGGGCGGCAGCAACCCGGCCGGCGCACTGACCGGTGCGCTCGGTTCGGTGACGGGCGCACTCGCGAGCGGTCCGGCGGCCCTCGGGCAGGCGGCCGGCGCGCTGTCGGGCGCGGCCGGTTCGACGGCAGCGGCGGGCGGCAGCCTGCTCGGCTCGGGCGCGAACGCGGCCGGCGGCACGGCGGGCGCAGTCGGCTCGCTGCTGACGACGGGCGCCAACGCGACGGCGACGGTCGTCAACGCGGTCGGCACGACGGTGGGCACGACGCTCGGCTCCGCGCCGGGCCTGTCGGTCACGCCGCACTCGGGCAACAGCGCGCCGGGCAACCCGCTCGCGCCGGTGTCATCGCTGCTCCAGTCGCTGACGGGCGCACTGCCGAAGTAACCGGCCGCGCACGCACGGCGGAGCCGGATCGGCCGCCGTGCGCGACGGGCCGCACAACGCGGCATGACAGCGATGTCATGCCGCGTTGTCTTTTGGCGTCCCTTTTTTCTTTCGTCGCACGAATGGCTTCCGCCGCCGAAGACGACGCTCGCCGGCCGGCGTGGAATAACCGGTCGCCTCCATCCGTTTACATACCGAATCCCGGCAGCGCCGGCCGGCGGGATAATGGTCGAGACGAAGCCGATCATCCCGGCCGGTGCCGCCGTGTCGCGATGCCGTGTCAAGGAGAAAGGGCATGAAACGGATACTCGTCGCCGCCGCGCTGACGGCGTCAATCGTGCGGCCGGCCGCCGCGGAACCCCCGCGCGCCGGCGACGGAAAGCTGGTCGACGAAGATCACATGACGCTGTACGTGTTCGATCGCGATGCGCCCGGCAAGAGCGCGTGCGACAGCGGGTGCGCGGCGAACTGGCCGCCTGCGCTTGCCGACGCGTACGACAAGGCAACCGGCGCGCTGAGCCTCGTCGCGCGTGACGACGGCAGCAAGCAATGGGCATACCGCGGGCGCCCGCTGTATCGCTGGAAGCTGGATCACAAGCCCGGCGACGCGGGTGGCGACGGGGTCGGCGGCATGTGGCACGTCGCGCGTCCGTGACGACGGGCGGTGGGGTGGTGCGCGAGGCATCCTGATGAGCTACGAATCGGATCTGCTGGTGTGGTTGCCGCATCTCACGCGTTATGCGCGTGCGCTGACGGGTGACCGGGCCTGGGCAGACGATCTCGTGCAGGACACACTCGAGCGTGCGCTGAACCGCCCGCCGCGCGACGGCGGCAACCTGCGCGCATGGCTGCTGACGCTGCTGCGGCACCGCTTCATCGACCAGTTGCGCGCACGGCACGAGATCGCGGTCGACGATGCGACGGCGCCGTGGCAGACGATGGCCGCACCGGCCGGCGAAATCGGCGGGCTGGTGCTGCGCGACGTGCAGCGCGCGCTGTACCGGCTGCCGGTCGAACAGCGCGAGGTGCTGTTGCTGGTCGCGCTCGAGGAATTGAGCTATCGCGATGCCGCGGAGGTGCTCGGCGTCCCGGTGGGGACGGTGATGTCGCGGCTTGCACGGGCGCGCGGGCAGATGCGCGCGCTGTTGTCCGACGAGCCGCCGGCGCACGGCATGGCTGCATTACGGGTGATCGGGAAGACATGATGGACGATCCGCACAAGCCTTCGAACGAGCGGGACGACGATGCGTCGGCGCAGCTGCTGTCCGCGTTGCTGGACGGCGAGCTGTCCGGGCACGAGCGTCGCGAGGTGCTCGAGCGCGTGCTGGCCGATCCGGAGGAGGCCGAACGATTCGCGCACTATCGGGCGCAGCGCGACGCGCTGCAGGCACTGTTCCCGCTGCCGGCCGCCGCGCCCGCGCTGTTCGTGCAACGCCGTGCGCCGCGCCGGCGCGGGATCGCCTATGCGTTCGCGGGGCTCGCGGCCGGGCTGCTGATCGGTGTCGCGCTGCATGCGGGCTGGGTGGCGTTCGGCGGTGAACCGGCGTTCGCCGCACGCGCGGATGTCGCCTATGCGACGTACGTGGCCGACCGCGACCATCCGGTCGAGGTCGGTGCGGGCGATCCTGACCATCTCGTCGCGTGGCTGTCCGCGCGTCTCGGGCGGCCCGTGCATGCGCCGTCGCTCGACGAATACGGTTACCAGTTGCTCGGCGGCCGGCTGCTTCCCGGCGAAGCGGGGCCGGCCGCGCAACTCATGTACCAGCGCGCGGACGGCGCGCGCGTGACGCTGTACATGACGGCCTACGACACACGACGTCTCGCGCCGCAGGCGATGTCGGCCGGCGACCGCTACACGTATTTCTGGTCGGATCGCGGGATGGGTTACGCATTGTCCGGCCAGGGCGACGAACGGCGCCTGCGCGAACTCGCGATCGACGCATGCGGCGAACTCGGCGGCCCGACCGACGCGTGGAAGGGGTGACGCGCGCGCCGCCGCCGGCAGGGAGCAGGTGATGAAGACGACGATGACGAAGCGGCGCGTGCCGATGCTGGTGCTGGCGGCGCTCGCCGCGGGCACCGCGCTTGCTCAGGCGGACGGCGATGCGCCGCTGCGCGTGCCGGTCGACGCCGACGGCGTGCAACGGGTGGCGATCGTCGGCGGCAGCTATTTCTTCCGACCGAACCACGTGATCGTGCGGGCACACGTGCCGGTCGAGCTGACCGTGTCGGCCGAGCCCGGCCTGGTGCCGCACAGTTTCGAAATCGATGCGCCGCAGGCCGGCATCGCGGTGCGCACCGAACTCGGCACGACGCCGAAGACGTTTCGGTTCACGCCGGCGCAGCCGGGCCGGTTCGCCTACTATTGCACGCATCGGCTGCTGTTTTTCAGCAGCCATCGCGAGCGCGGGATGGCAGGCGTGCTCGATGTCGAGGCGGCGCCGTGATCGCCGCGTTGCTGGCCGCGAGCCTGATAGGAGCGAGCATGACCGCCGATCCCGTGACCGTTGCGCAGGCGCATTTCGACCACGTCCGCTCGTACCGCGCGACGATCCGCTCGTCCGCGCGCGGCGGCGAGCATACCGAAATCCATTACGCGTACTTGAAACCCGGCTTCGTCCGGATGGATTTCGTGTCGCCGCATCACGGCGCGGTGCTCGCGTACGATCCCGGCGACGGCAAGGTGCGGTTGCGTCCGTTCGGCGTGCATGCGCCGCCCGCGCTGACGCTGTCGCCGTCCAATCCGCTCGTGCGCGACCGCAGCGGCCATCGGGTCGACCGGTCGGACGTCGGCGAGCTGCTGCGCAACGTTCATGCGCTGCAGGAAGGCGGCGCGACGGTGACCGAAGGCGAGGAGGCCGTCGGCGGCCGGACCGCGCTGCGCGTGTCGGTCACGGGCGCGCCCGCGCACGCGGTCGACGGCGTGCATCGCTACCGGCTGTGGCTCGATACCGAGGACGGCTTTCCGCTGAAGGTCGTCAGCTTCGCGGACGATGACGACGTGCCGCTCGAAACCGTGACGCTCGACGACATCGAAATCGATGTCGCGTTTCCCGAACGCTTCTTCGCGCCCTGAGTGGTGTGCTGACTCGTGCCCGTGACGGGCATGCCGGAGGCTGCATGGCGGAATACCGGTTCTCGACGACCTGGCGCGTGGACGCGCCGCTCGCGGCGGTGTGGGACGCGATCTACCAGGTCGACCGCTGGCCCGCCTGGTGGAAGGGTGCCGTGAGCACCGTCGAGATCGAGCCGGGCGACGCGCGTGGCGTCGGCGCGCTGCACCGTTATACATGGAAGGGGGCGCTGCCGTACCGGTTGACCTTCGACATGCGCGTGCGGCGCGTCGAGCCGCCGCATGTGCTCGAAGGCCGTGCGAGCGGCGCGATCGAAGGCGACGGATGCTGGTCGTTCGTCGCCGACGGCGCACGGACGATCGTGCGCTACGACTGGCACATCCGCACGCACGTGCGTTGGATGAACCGGCTGGAGCCGCTCGGTCGCCCGCTGTTCCGCTGGAACCACGACGTCGTGATGCGCGAAGGCGCGAAGGGGCTCGCGCGGCTGCTGGGCGCGACGGTCGAGACGGAGGGCCGGATCTTCCGGCCGTTGTCGGAGGCGGGCTGCGCCGATGCCTGAACGTGGGTGAACGCGAGTAAGCGCGAGTAAGCGCGAGTAAGCGCGCGTCGCGACGGCCCGCGCCGCTCAGCGCGCATACGCCATCACCGCGCCATCCACCACCAGCGCGACACGTTCGCCGACGGCCGGACACCGGTGTCCCGGCACGCGTGCGCGCACGCGTACGTCGCCATCGGCATCGAGGCGCACGAGCACGTCGGCGTCCTGGCCCGCGAACTGCGCGGCTTCGACACGCGCCGTATGGCCGCGCGCCGCGTCGCCGTGCGTGACCGGCACGATGCCGATCTGCTCGGGACGCAGCATTGCGTCGGCCGGCCCGTCGGGCAGCGGCGCGACGAGCGGCAGGTCGCCGAGCGCGCAGGCGATGCGCAGGTTGCTCACGCGGCCGGCGAGCAGCACCGCCTGCCCGACGAACGACGCGACGTCGCGCGTGACGGGTTGCCGGTACAGCGTCTGCGGCGCGGCCGTCTGCACGAGCCGGCCGTGCCACATCACCGCCACTTCGTCGCCGAGTGTCATCGCCTCGGGCTGGTCGTGCGTGACGAGCACCGAAGTCGCGCCTGCCGCGGCGAGCGCATCGGCGACCGCGCTACGCGTTTCGTGGCGCAGCGACGTGTCGAGCGCGGAGAACGGTTCGTCGAGGATCACGAGCGACGGCTCGGGCGCGAGCGCACGAGCGAGCGCGACGCGCTGCTGCTGTCCGCCGGACAGTTGCTGCGGCGCACGGCTCGCATACGACGCGGGCAGCCCGACCATCTCGAGCAGTTCGTCGACGCGATGATGGCGCCGCCGCGCCGCGCGCGGCAGCCCGAACGCGATGTTGTCGGCCACCGACAGATGCGGAAACAGCGCGCCTTCCTGCGGCACGTAGCCGATCCGGCGCTGTTCGGGCGGCAGGTGCAAGTCGGGCGCGGCCACGCGGCGGCCATCGATTTCGACGGTGCCGCGCTCGGCGCGCTCGAAGCCGCACAGCACGCGCAGCAGGGTGGTCTTGCCGCTGCCGGACGGGCCGAGCAGCGCGAGGCGCGAGCCACGCCGCACCGTGAGATCGACGTCGTGCAGGACGGTATGCGATCCGAACGATTTCGACAGGCCGTGGATGCGTAGTTCGCTCATGGGCGGTTCCGGGGAAAAAGGGCGGCGCTCAGTCGCGCACCGACGCGCGGCCGAGCAGCAGGAACAGCAGTCCCGACGCGCCGAGCGACAGCGCGACGAGCAGTGCCGCGTAGGGCGCCGCGGCGGCGAACGCAAGCGTCGCCGTATCGCTCCACACCTGCGTCGCGAGCGTGCGGGTGCCGATCGGCGACAGCAGCAGCGTCGCGTTGAGTTCCGTCACGACCGAGATGAACACCATCGTCGCGGCCGCGCCGAGGCCGGGCGCCGCGAGCGGCAGCACCACGCGCGTGAGCGTCGCGCGCCAGCCGAGCCCAAGCGAGCGGGCGGTTTCCTCGAGCCGGACCTGCACGTGCGACAGCGCGGCGCGCACGCTGACGACCGCGAGCGGCAGGAACAGGATCGCGTACGCGGCGACGAGCGCCGGTGCGCTCTGGTAGAGCGGCTGCAGCAGCCGCACGGTGATCGACACGATCGCCAGCGCGACGACGATGCCCGGCACGCCCTGCACGGTCATCGCGGTGCGCTCGAGGAGCGTCGCGACGCGGCCCGGATAGCGAACCAGCAGGAACGCGAGCGGCAGCGCGAGCAGCGACGTGACGGCTGCCGCCATCAGGCCGTAGCCGGACGACGCGAGCGTGGCCTGCCACAGCAGTTCGGGCGACACGTCGGCCGGCGTGACGGCGGCCGCGCCCTGTTGCGTGAGCCAGTAGCCGATCATCGCGAGCGGCACGCCGAGCGTCGCCGCCGCGAGCGCGGCGAACGCGACCGTGACGGGGCCGCGCAGACGGCCGAGCGGATAACGCATCGCGACGCGGCGCGCGGCGCGGTGCGTATGACCGTAGCGCGCATGGCCGCGAGCGCGAGCCTCGATCGCGAGGCACAGCAGGCACAGCGCGATCAGCACGCAGCCGAGCAGCGATGCGCCGCCGCCGTCGAACGCGGTGCGGTATTCCGCATAGATCTCGGTCGTGAAGGTGCGAAAGCGCAGCAACTGGAATGCGCCGAACTCGGACAGCACGCCGAGCGCGACGAGCAGCATCCCGCCGCACAGCGCGGGGCGCAGCTGCGGCAGCACGACGCGGAAGAAGGTATGCCACGGCGAGCAGCCGAGCGTGCGTGCGCTTTCCTCCAGCGCGGGGTCGAGTTCGCGCAGCGCGGCGGCCACCGGCAGGTAGACGAGCGGGAAGTACGCGGAGCTCAGCACGATCAGCGCGCCGAGGAAATCCTGCAGGTCGAGGCTCAGCGACACCCACGCATAGCTCGTGATGAACGGCGGCACCGCGAGCGGCGCGGCCGCGAGCGCGGTCCACAGCGGCCGGGCGGGCAGGTCGGTGCGCTCGATGAACCACGCGAGCGCCGTGCCGAGCAGCGTGCACGCGAGGGTCGCGGCGAGCGTGATCGACAACGTGTTGACCAGCAGTTCGCCGACGAGCGGGCGCCACAGCAGCGCGATCGCATCGTCGACGCCGAAGGTGGCCGCGCGGTACAGCGTGAAGCCGAGCGGCAGCAGGATCGCGAGCGGCCCGCACGCGGCCGCGGCGACGAGCGCGCGTGACGGGCGGCGCCGTGTCGCGGTGGGCTCGCCGTCGCGTGCGGTGCTCGCCGTGCGCGACACGGCGTCGCTCATGGTCAGAGCAGGCCTGCCTGGCGCAGCAGCTTGCCGGCCTGGCTGTCGTCGCCGAGCTGTTCGAACGACAGCGCCGGCGGGCTCAGTTCGTTGAACGGCTTCAGGATCGGATCGGGCGCGACGCCCGGATGCAGCGGATACTCGAAGCTGATATGGCCGCCGGCCATCAGTTTCTGCGCGCGCTCGCTGACGAGATACGCGACGAACTTCTGCGCTTCCGGCTGGTGCTTCGAGGCCTTCAGCACCGCGGCGCCCGACACGTTGACGGCCCCGCCGACGTCGCCCTTGCCGAAGTGATGGATCGCGCTGCGGGTCGACTTGTCGCCGAGCTCGGCGTGCAGGCGGTCCCAGTAGTAGTTGTTGATGATGCCGGTCAGCACGCCGCCGCGGTTGACGGCTGCCGTCACGCCTTCGTCGTCGTCGAAGATCTGCGCGTTGGCCTTCAGGCCCTTCAGCCATTGCAGCGTCGCGGCTTCGCCGTGCAGCGCGAGCACCGCGCTCACGAGCGGCAGGAAGTCCGCGTCGCTCGGCGCGACGCCGACCTTGCCCTTCCATTCCGGCTTCGCGAGATCGAGCAGCGAAGCGGGCAGCTGCTGCGGCTGGATTTTCGCGGTGTTGTAGACGAGCACGTTCTCGCGCGCGAGCACGCCGACCCAGTTGCCGTCGGCCGGGTTGAAGCGCGCGGGCACCGACTGCAGCGTGGCGGCGTCGGTCTTCGCGAACAGGCCCTTGCGATCGAGCAGCACGAGCTCCGGCGAGTTCTCGGTGAAGTACACGTCGGCCGGCGTGCGGTCGCCTTCCGCGACGAGCTGCGCGGCGAGCGCCGGGCCTTCGCCCGAGCGCACCTTCACGGTAATGCCGCTCTGCGCTTCGAAGTCCTTGACGAGCTGGTTGACGACCTGCTCGTGCTGCGCGTTGTACAGCGTGAGCGTCGCGGCATGTGCACGCGCGGCGTGCAGCGCGCCGGTCAGCATCAGCGCGGCGGCCGCCGCGGAAATCAGGTGCCGCAGCGGGCGGCTAACGGGTGAAGTGTTCATGTGGTTTTCAGCAGGTTGCATCCGGCCGGGCCGGGAAGGTGTGCGTTGGCTTGCGTGGCGTGTCGTCATGCCTCGAACAGCGCGGCGCCGATGTACGAACCCGGTTGCGCGCCCGGCGGGCACGCGAAGATCGCGCTGCCGACGTGCGTCGTGAACTGGTTCATGATGTCCAGCTTCGCGAGCTTCTCGTTGATCGGAATGAAGCCCTTGCGCGGGTCGCGCTGGTGCGCGACGAACATCAGCCCCGCGTCGTACTCGGTCTGCTGGCGCCACGGCGGCCAGCGCTCGATGTAGAAGTTCGTGCTGTCGTTGTACGAGTACGCGCGGCGCAGGATCTGCGCGCCGTTGTTCAACTGCGGCGACGCGAGGCGCGCGTGCGCGTTGTCGGGGATCACCGGGTTGCCGTCCTTGTCGGCCGCGTCGAGATCGAGTGCCTCGAACTCGTGCTTCTGGCCGAGCGGCGCGCCGCTGTACTTGTGACGACCGACCACCTGCTCCTGGAAGCCGAGCTCCGTGTTGTCCCAGTGCTCGAGCGTGATGCGGATCCGGCGCACGACCGTGTAGGTGCCGCCGTTCATCCATGCCGGGCCTTCGCTGCCGGCCCATACGAATTCATCCATCGCGGCCGGGTCGGACATCGGCGGATTCATCGTGCCGTCCTTGAAGCCCATCAGGTTGCGCGGCGTCTCGCCGGGCTTGCCCGACGTGAAGCCGGCCTGGCCCCAGCGCATCTGCGCGGCTTTCGCGCCGAGGCGCACGAGCTGGCGCACCGCGTGGAACGCGACCTGCGCGTCGTCCGCACACGCCTGGATGAACAGGTCGCCGCCGGTCTTTTCCGGCAGCAACTGGTCGCCGTTGAAGCGCGGCAGGTCGACGAGCGCGGCGGGCCGATGCTTCGCGAGGCCGTAGCGGTCCTTGCCCGCCAGCGCGAACATGCCGGGGCCGAAGCCGAACGTGATCGTCAGGCGCGCGGGGCCGAGGCCGAGCGCGTCGCCTCCGTCCGCCGGCGCGACGTCGTCGGCGCCCGTCGCGGCGAGCGGCAGTGCGGTATCACCGCGCGTCATGCGCGCGGCGGCGTCGGTCCACGTTTTCAGCAGCGTGATGACATCCGCGCGCTGGGCCGTCGTCAGGTCGAGCGCCGCGAAATACGCGTGGCGCTGCTGCGGCGTCGCGATGCCGCTCTGGTGCTTGCCGTAGAACGGCTCGACGCCGTCGTGCGTGGAAGCGGGCGCGGGTTCGGCGGCGGGCGCACCCGCGGCCTGCGCGGCCGGGATCGACGCCGCCGCGAGGCCGGCGGCCACCGCGGCGCTGCCCGCCTTCAGGAAGCTGCGCCGCGCGGGGCGTGGTGGCTGGTTGGAATCGTCTGCCATGATGGGCTCCCTTACTTCGCGAGCAGCAGCGTGTTGACGTCGTCCGCGACGTAGTAGAAGCCGTCGCCTTCAGGCGTCATGGCGATGCCGAACAGGTTGCCGTTTCCGGGGGGCGATTGCGCCTTGTCGGTATTGATCCAGCGCGCGTAGATCTGCTTGCCGGCGACCGGATCGATCTCGACGACCTGGCCGTTCTGCGCGTTGGTCGCGAGCAGGTGGCCGTTCGGCGCCGTCGCGAGTGCGAGCGGGCGGCGCAGGAAGCCGTCGGCGGTGACTTGACGGCCGACGCCCGCGCTGGTGTCGCGCGTGAGCGGGTCGTCGATCTCGACGATGCGGTTGCCGATCGCGTCCGACACGTACAGCTTCTTCTGGTCGCCCGACAGCGCGAGGCCGGTCGGGCCGACCAGGAACACGCCCTTGTCGGCCTGCGCGCCGAGGCCGCTCGCGACGACCGTTTCCTGCTTGATCACGGGCGGCTTGCCGGCCGGCACGTCGAGGTCGAGACGCAGTACCGTCGCCTGCTTGTAGACGGGCGGATTGCCGTCCGCGCCGCCGACGCCGAAGCCGGCCATGCTGACGAACAGCGTCGCGCTGTCGCCGCGGTCGACCACGGCCATGTTGCCCCACGGGTCGTTGATGTTCGAGGTCGACCACGTCGACGCGATCTTGCCTTGCGGATCGAGCACGATCAGGCAGCCGGCGCCCTTGGTGTTGGTCGTGCCGTCGTTGCTCGGCGTGCTGCCGACGATCACCCAGCCGGATTTCAGCATCGTCATCGCCGTCGACAGGCCGACGCCGCCCGGGCAGGCCTTCAGATCGCGCGGAATCGACGCGAACAGGCTCAGCTGCTTCGTCGACGGGCGGTAGTCGACGATCGTGCTGCCGGTGCCCTGCAGGTTCGCCGCGTTGTTGAAGTTGTCGACGAGCACGTCGCCCGCCTGGATCGTGCCGGCCGACACCGGCGCGACCGCGATCGCGTACGGGTTCTGGTCGCCGTTGTCCGGCACCGTGTTGACGAGCGTGGTGTGGCGATGCACGGTCTCGAGGAAACCTTGCGGCTCGGCGAGTGCGCCGGCGGCGGCCGTCAGCGCGGCTGCGGCCAGTGCGCCCGTCGCGAGACGGCGAAGCGGGGCGGATGGATTCATGTGGGGCTCCTGGGGAGCGCGCCGTCCGGGCGGCGCGCGAAAATGGTCGGCGTGGGCGCGTCGCTCAGAACGTGATCGTCGTCCGCGCGCCGAGCACGAACGTGTTGCGCAGCGGCTGGGTCGGGTCGCTCGGGTTCTGGCCGGCGCCGGCATTGAACGTGTACTGCGCATCGGCCTGGACGATCCACCACGGGTTGACCTGGTACTGGTAGGTCGCCTCGAGCGTCGTCTCGCGCGTGCGCACGCCGTACGGGCCGGTCGCGAACGTCCGCGCGCTCTGGTCGAGGTCGGTCACGTGGTTGCCGACCTGGATGTACGTGACGCCGAGGCCGACGCTGTCGTTGTCGCGGCCTGCGAACGGCGCCTTCAGCACGATCCCCGCGTTGGCGGAGAAGCTCACCAGGTTGCGGTCGCCCGGCGCGCCCATCACGCGCGCAAACACGCCGAGGCTGCGCGGGCCGGTCGGGTCGGGGCGCCAGATCATCTGGTCGGCCACCGCGTAGAAGCTGTAGTTGCCGTGACGCTGCTGCGCGTCACCGTTCGACGCGGGATCCGCGAGCGACAGCCCGTCGGTGCCGACGTTCTGGTCCGCGAAGCGGCCGTTGTGATACCAGACGCCGATCTTGTAGGTACCCGGCAGCCCGTTCGAGCGGCCGGTGTCCATTTCGCCGTCGGACGGCTGATTCAGCGCGTACTGCAACTCGCCGATATAGAGCGCGCCGTTGTGCAGGTTGAAGTTGGTGCCGCTCAGGTTGCTCGGGTTGTTGCCGAGCGGATCGCCGTCGAACACGCCCGCGAGCGCGGTGAGTTTCGGCGTGATCTGCGCGCGTACGCGCACGCCGAGGCCCGCGAGCGGATACGCGGGGCCGCCGTTCGGCAGGTCGTAGGACGGCAGCGCGGGCCAGCCGAACATCGTGTTGACGAACGTGTTCGCATACGTGCTGACCATGAATTCCTGGTCCAGGCTCTGCTGGCCGATCTTCACGTCGACGCGCTTGTCGAGGAACGACTGCTGGTACCACAGCTCCCACAGGCGCGTCGTGCCCTGCGCCTCGATGCCGCTCGCGGTGTTGAGCGTGCCGAGGTTTCTCGTGCTGAGGTTGGTGCCGTGGATCTGCAGCGCGCTGACGTTGAACGTGCCGCCCGGCAGGCCGATCGCCTTCTGCGTGTCGACCGTCAGGGTGGCCGTCGTCAGTCCGTTGTACGCGCCGCCGCGGTTCAGGCCGCCGCGCAGGTTCGCCAGGTATTCGCTGGTTTCGGTGATCTGCAGCGTCGCACCGTACTTGCCGAGCCACGGGCGGATGCCGCCCATGTCGCCGAGCAGGCTCTGGCGCGTCCAGATGCCGGTCCACATGTTGGTCGGCTTCGCCTGGATCGCCAGGTCGGCCTCGGGGGCTTCCGGTTGTGCGTCGACCGGCACGTCGGCGAACGCCGCGCCGCTCGCGAGCGATGCGTACGCGAGGATGGCCGCGCAGGCGGCGGGGCGCATCCGGGCACGGGCGCTGTCTCCCTGGAACGATGCAAACTTCATATCAAATCCCTGGTTCTAATTAGTGTGGAGTCCTGCTTGTCGGTCGCTGTCCGGACGCTCGGCACCGATCGGCCAGGGCATGAAGATGAACGCAACGCGGCGCATCGTAGGAGTGTCGAATGGGAATGTCAATGTAAACGAGAATGATTCGCATCTATATTACTGAATGTAATCCACCTCCTTACGGATGGGGCCTGACACGTGTTTAGTGCCGAGGTAAACCGTAAATATCGCTGTAATGAAAATGAATGCTTCGATGCGAATCGATGAATCCTCGGGGCGGGGCGCAGGCGGCAACCGGCGGGCGCCGGATGGCGTGTGCCGGCGGACGGAATCGACGCCGCTACGGAATTTATCGAGTGATGCCGCCGATCGCAGGAACTCCGTGCTTTCCCGGTGTCCAAACGGGGCTGGATGGGATTCCGGGGCCGCGCGGCCCCGCCGGCAAGGCCGGGTGGCGCTTGTCGGGGTTTGTTTTCAAAGGGTTTTTTGTCGGATCCACGTGCTTTTTGCGCCTCGTCCCCGCCCCGAAAATTCGTCCGGTTCCCCTTCTTGAATTTGTCAAAACCCGTCCATATAATTAGCACTCGCTGCACGAGAGTGCTAACAATTCTCTGCCGGGCGATAAGCCGGGCAGATTCCCTAAGCGTTCTTCAATCTCAGTCAAGAGAGGAGTGAATATGAACCTTCGTCCTTTGCACGATCGCGTGATCGTCAAGCGCCTGGATCAGGAAACCAAGACCGCCTCGGGCATCGTGATCCCCGACGCCGCTGCTGAAAAGCCGGACCAGGGCGAAGTCCTGGCCGTCGGCCCGGGCAAGCGCGACGACAAGGGCGCCCCGATCGCGCTCGACGTGAAGGTCGGCGATCGCGTCCTGTTCGGCAAGTACGCAGGCCAGACCGTGAAGGTCGACGGCAGCGAACTGCTGGTCATGCGCGAAGAAGACATCATGGCCGTGGTCAACGCCAAGTAAGCGTCCACCGACGGTACATATTCCCAAGAATTCAAGGAGTTAGAAGATGGCAGCTAAAGACGTCGTATTCGGCGATTCCGCCCGTTCGAAGATGGTCGAAGGCGTGAACATTCTCGCCAACGCAGTCAAGGTCACGCTGGGTCCGAAGGGCCGCAACGTGGTGCTCGAGCGCAGCTTCGGCGGCCCGACGGTCACCAAGGACGGTGTGTCGGTCGCGAAGGAAATCGAGCTGAAGGACAAGCTCCAGAACATGGGCGCGCAAATGGTCAAGGAAGTCGCTTCCAAGACCAGCGACAACGCAGGCGACGGCACGACGACGGCAACCGTCCTCGCGCAATCGATCGTTCGCGAAGGCATGAAGTACGTCGCATCGGGCATGAACCCGATGGACCTGAAGCGCGGCATCGACAAGGCAGTCGCAGCGGCTGTCGAAGAGCTGAAGAAGATCAGCAAGCCGTGCACGACCAACAAGGAAATCGCACAGGTCGGCTCGATCTCGGCGAACAGCGACACGTCGATCGGCGATCGCATCGCTGAAGCGATGGACAAGGTCGGCAAGGAAGGCGTCATCACCGTCGAAGACGGCAAGTCGCTGGCTGACGAACTCGACGTCGTCGAAGGCATGCAATTCGACCGCGGCTACCTGTCGCCGTACTTCATCAACAACCCGGAAAAGCAAGTCGCCGTCCTCGACAACCCGTTCGTGCTGCTGCACGACAAGAAGGTGTCGAACATCCGTGATCTGCTGCCGGTGCTCGAGCAAGTCGCGAAGGCTGGCCGTCCGCTGCTGATCATCGCTGAAGACATCGAAGGCGAAGCGCTCGCAACGCTGGTCGTCAACAACATCCGCGGCATCCTGAAGACCGTTGCGGTCAAGGCGCCGGGCTTCGGCGACCGTCGCAAGGCGATGCTGGAAGACATCGCGATCCTGACCGGCGGCCAGGTGATCGCGGAAGAAACCGGCCTGACGCTCGAGAAGGCAACGCTGGCAGAACTGGGCCAGGCGAAGCGCATCGAAGTGGGCAAGGAAAACACGACGATCATCGACGGCGCAGGCGAAGCCGTGAACATCGAAGCACGCGTGAAGCAAGTGCGCGCGCAAATCGAAGAAGCGACGTCGGACTACGACCGTGAAAAGCTGCAAGAGCGCGTGGCCAAGCTGGCTGGCGGTGTTGCAGTGATCAAGGTTGGTGCCGCGACCGAAGTCGAAATGAAGGAAAAGAAGGCACGTGTCGAAGACGCACTGCACGCAACGCGCGCAGCTGTGGAAGAAGGCATCGTGGCAGGTGGTGGCGTTGCGCTGATCCGCGCTCGCACCGCGATCGCAGGCCTGACCGGCGCTAACGCCGATCAAAACGCCGGCATCAAGATCGTGCTGCGCGCAATGGAAGAGCCGCTGCGCCAGATCGTCACGAACGGCGGCGAAGAAGCCAGCGTCGTGGTGGCGGCAGTTGCTGCAGGCCAGGGCAACTACGGCTACAACGCAGCGACGGGCGAGTACGTCGACATGGTCGAAGCCGGTGTTGTCGACCCGACCAAGGTCACGCGTACCGCACTGCAGAACGCAGCGTCGGTTGCAGGCCTGCTGCTGACGACGGACGCAGCTGTTGCTGAACTGCCGAAGGAAGATGCACCGATGCCGGGCGGCATGCCGGGCGGCATGGGCGGCATGGGCATGGACATGTAATCGACTTCGGTCGATGGTGTCCGGAGCGCGCAGCGATGCGCGTTCCAGCCAAAGAAAAAGACCCGCAGCGATGCGGGTCTTTTTTTATGGGCGCGTGGATTTCGATGCAGGCTGAAAGCGGGCGGCTGATACTCGATGTGAGCCCGTCCCCTGTGCTATTCGCGCGCGATGACCAACGCGTAGTAGGGTCGCTCCTTCACGACGAAACGGGGATTGGCGGAGAGCGTATTCACTGCCGGGGCGTAGCGTGCGCGAGCTTGGGCCAGCTCTGCCGATGACGGTGGCCATTGATGTGCATTCCATAGCAGGTCGACGTAGCTGATGACCACGGCGCGGGCGCTGCGATCCGCGAGGGTGCGTTCGATGTTGCCGGCGAGCGTCGTCGTGTCGGACACGAACAGTGTCGAGATGGATGCGGGCCAGTGCGCCTGGGCCAGCGCAACGTTCTTGTCGCCGCCGATGTTGTAGGTGCGTGTATTGGATGCAGCGGCCAGATAGGCGGCGAGAAAGTCGTTGCCCTGGGGGAAAAACGCGGTGATGCCATCCTTCGGGGCATCCTGCCGGAAGTCGGCGACGATCGACTGGTCGAGCTGCGCGAACTGATCGCGGAAGCGCAGCGGCGCATGCAGCAGCACCTGATGTTCGTAATGGCGGACTTCGGAATACGCGAGCCCTGATTCCGGATTCGGGAGGTTGGACGCCATCACCAGGCCCAACAGCCACCACGCGGCCTTGTTTCTGTCGCGACGCGACAACTCCGCGATCAGCAAGACGAACAATGCCCAGAATGCCAGAACGGTCAGGGCGGACCATCGATACGACGCGCGCATGTTCCTGAAGCCCGGTACGTGCGTGGACAGATAGGCCGTTCCGGTGGGCGCGACTGCATACTCGGGCGGCATCGTGGCCTGGAAGTTGCCTGCAGCCCGGTCGGCATCGGGCCGCACGGAATGGACTTTCAATGACGGCCCGAGCGCGAGGTACGTTGCAAGCATGCCAAGCACCAGCAGCGGAACGCCATGGGTCTTGTTGTTCGACAGCGCGAATCCGGCCAAGCCTGCCATGGCGATGGGGGCGATGAACGTCGTGACCCACACGGAGGCGTCGCCGAAGTAGGCCGAATCGCTTCTCGGGGTGCTGACGCGGAGTACATCCCATATCCCCAGCAGTCCTTGGGTTGGCCGTACGAGCATGGTGATGTCGACGCCGAAGCCGCGGAATACGGACAGCGGATCTGCGGTGAAGCTCTGCGTGCCGACGAATTGACGGTAAAGCACGAACGCGAGTCCGAAGCCCGCAGCATAAATCGGCATGCCGACGCCAAGCAGGCGTACCCTGCGGCCACTCGAGCGCTTGAGGCCGCCCGCATACTGGACGAGTGCGCCGAAGGCGAACATGACGAACGTATAACCGTCGGTAAAGACAGCTAGGCATGCGACTGCCACAAGGGCGAGCGCCGATATCGCGATCGTCCGTGTGCGTTGTGCGTCGATCGCTTCGCAAAGCCGGTGCGTCGTCCACAGATAAAGCGGCAACAGCGCGATCCCGATCGACAGCATCGAATAGCCGGAGTGCGCCCATATGACCGGCATGGTCGCCCACACCACGGCCAACGCCAGCGCGTATCGCGCGGGGGCGCCCAGAGCCGATGCATAGCGTTTCGAGCCCCACATCGCGAGCGCCAAGAACAGCAACGTGGTCGTGCTGTAGGCGTCGGCGGGGTTCAGCGGCGTGGCCGCAAGCACGGCGCTTTCCACCAGCGCGCCTGATAGGCCGAACGCAATCGGCGCGGGGGCGGGGAGGCCGAAATTGTGGGCGAAGATCGATGGCCAGCCGCTGTTCACGAAGGATTGGGCGAACGACGAAATCCACAATGCCTGACCGAGTGTCGGAAGGGCGATGAATGGCACGGCCCCGTAGATGACGGCGACAATCGATAGTGCGACTGCGAACGGCAGCGACTCGCGCACGGTTGATCCAAACGGACGCTGGCTTGTTGGAGTGGTACGCATATCCGGGTCAGTGCGGGGGCCTGGGCGCCAGGGCGGCGCCGACAAAGAACATCAAGTCGCCGGCTACCGTCACCAAGCGGCCGAGGACGATAGCGGTGATGAGGTCCGCTTGTCCGACGACACCATGCATCAGCCAGTACAGGACGGCTTCGCGAACGCCCACGCCCGCGGGTGCGCCGGGAGTGACAAGCCCGGCGAGCCAGGCAATGACGTAGGCACCGCATACGGGCAACCAGAATGCGGCACCGTGCGTGTCGATCTTCGCGTGCTGCATCGTGATCGCCAGCAGGGCGCTGAAGATCAGCCCGGACACGAGCAGAAACACTGCATACAGCGATACCGCCCGGGCAACGCAAAGGGACCAGCGGGCACGGATGCCCGACACGGCAATGGCAAGCACGCCCGCGAACGCAGCGATGGCGGTTGCCGTACCGATCGCCGTCCATTTGAGCGGTGCCGCCATCAGTGCAAACGGAAGGGCGGTCGACGCGATGACCGCGAGTTCCCATCCGATCGATTTGGCAACGGGCCATGCAGGCAGGCCTGCAGCGACGCAGATCGCTTGTCGGCCAGCGAGATGGAAAATGTTGCCCGGCGTATATTTGGCAAGCTGCGAGACGCCGTACGTCCTGATCGCCCAGAGGCGCGACGGCGTGACCCCTTGGTGGGTGAGCAACTGCCGCCAGGCGAGTGCAAGCAGCAGGCCGCAAGCCCCGTAACCGGCACTGAGTGTCGCTACGGCCCCCCAGGTAACGGCCGAGAAAGTGTCGAGCGAAAGC
The DNA here is from genome assembly GCF_030482505.1 of Burkholderia sp. AU45274. Taxonomy (NCBI): domain Bacteria; kingdom Pseudomonadati; phylum Pseudomonadota; class Betaproteobacteria; order Burkholderiales; family Burkholderiaceae; genus Burkholderia; species Burkholderia sp. AU45274. Next base: position 18,189 of record NZ_JAUJQE010000020.1, read on the forward strand.
TGGCGGCTGTACTCGACAAGCTTCGTTCCGACGAAGATCGTGCCGAGTGCGCCCAGCGCGCTACCGGCGAGGTGTATCCAGCGCCGTTGCTGCTTGCCTAACTTCACTACCGTGCGGCGCTGTGAGGGCGGCAAAGCAACATCGTCCACGGCAACGGGGTGCGCACGCACAAGATGTCGAAGCGCGTGGAAACGAATTCGATGAATGCCCGTTTCGACCAGCGCTGTATGTGGCCGGGCGTGTTCCCGAGTGCGGAGATATATTTGCCTCGCGCGAGATTCATCGCGCTCCAGACCGGTTCGCGCGGAACGCTGAAAATCACGTGGCGAGCGCCGAGCGTCGCGATGTTGCGCAGCGCGACTTCCGGCTGCTCGAGATGTTCCAGGACTTCGCAACAGACGACGAGATCCGCTTGTATGTCCTGAGCACCGACCCGATAGACGTCCTGACGGGAGAAATGCGCCGGGTCGACGCACTGCGTCACGGCGTTCTCCTGTGCCAGCTCGATCACGCGAGCAGAAAAATCGCTTCCCGTGGCCTGAAGGCCCTGCTGTCGCCACCGCAGGACCCAGTAGCCCTCGCCACAGCCGATTTCATGGATCGACGACGGCGCTGCCTGCGTCACGAAATCGGTCAACGCGTCGTCGAATCCTCGCATGAGGCGCCGCACGATCGGATTCGTCGAGCCGTACTTGTCGTAGTTGTTGCCAACGACGATGCCCTGTTCGGCCATGCCGCCCGACATCTTCATCGAACGACCCCGAAGGCGCGCGTGGTTTCCTTCTCGACTGTGGCGACCTGGCTGCGGTCCGCTTGTGTCTGTTTGGCCGGGACAGCAGGATCCCGGTCCGTTTGCATCTGCTTGACCGCGAAACGTACGTCCTCGAGCAGCTTGCGGTTGGTGGACAGGAGGTCTGCAACGATGGCGATCAACAGCGTCTGGAATCCGGCGCCGACGAGGATCGATGCAAGGATGAGGGACTGGACGTGCCCGGTGCCGTTGCCGGTCGCCCAGAAGTAGACGAAGCGCAGTCCGGTCAGTACACCCGTGCCGAACAGGATCGCGCCGAGCGTGCCGAAAAACGCGGCGGGCCGATAGATGACGAAGATCCTGAAGATTGTCTGGGCCGATTGCATCACGTACGAGCGGATGCTTTTGACTAGGCGCGACGGCCTCAGGAACCCGTTGACGCGGATGGGCACCGAGACGATCGACATGTTGCGCTGGCCTGCCTGGATGATCGTCTCCAGGGTGTAGGTGTAATCGCTGAATACTGTCAGGCGTTGGGCGGCATGGCGGCTGTAGGCGCGGAAACCGCTCGTCGTATCGGGAATCTCGGTGCGGCTGACTGCACGAACTACCCAGCTACCGATTTTCTGCAGCGATTTTTTGATCGGCGAGAAATGATCGATTTCGTCGATCGGCCGTGACCCGACGACGATATCGGCTTCACCCGCATAAATAGGCCGAATGAGCGCTGGAATATCGGCTGCATTGTATTGGTTGTCGGCGTCGGTATTGACGATGACATCGGCGCCGCGTTTCAGGCAGGCTTCGAGTCCGGTCGTGAACGCGCGCGCGAGGCCCTGGTTGCGTGGATGTCGGACAATGTGGTCGACACCGGCGGCGCGCGCTACATCGACTGTCGAGTCGGTGCTACCGTCGTCGACGATCAACCATTCGACCCTATCAAAACCCGGCACTCGGCGAGGCAGTGCCGCCAGCGCAATCGGCAACGTCGCGGCCTCGTTGAAGCAGGGGATTTGAATAATTAATTTCATCGCCTGTGAGAGATAAATTCGCCCCCACGCCGCCGGATTTCAAATCTTGAAAAAAACGATATCGTGTTTGGCGAACGTCGATGAAATATAAATCAAAATGAAATGGCAAAAAATTACGACAAATTACTTTCCATGATCGATCGTGGGCGGCTAAACGCCGTGCCGACGGGATCGGAAGCACGCCGGTTCTTCGCGGTATTGTCAGTGCCGACGGGCGGATCGACCCGTTGGTCGATGTGGCGGTGCATACGGTATGTCTTTTCTATTGTAATCAAATGTTTCAAAAACTGCGGCCGAGCGGCGGGCGTCGCGTAGTCGGCAGCGCCGGGCAGAGAGGGAAGGAAGCAGGCGACACGTTGGATGCTGCGCTGCACCTGATGACGAAGGGCGTCGCGGATTGGAGGGGCGTTGATGCGAGCGCGCAGGCGCGGCCGGCGGATCTTCCGGTGTCGGAGCAGGGGCGCCGACGCACGAAGATCCGGCCGTTGGCTCAGTGTCGGGCAATTCTTGGCGCGCTTTTGCTGCTTTCCGTCGTCGGACGCAGCCGTTGCTGAACTGCCGAAGGAAGAGGCATCGATGCCGGGCGCATGGACATGGGCGTCGGTCGATGGTATCTGGAGCGCACAGCGACGCGGGTCTTTTTTATGTGCGCGCGGATTTGGGCGTGTCAGCGGGGTGGCTGAAGAGGTTGCGCCCAAGCCGGCACAGCAGGTGCGACGGCGGGGTGCCCCGCCGCGTCCGCCTCAATGCCGGTGCGACGTCCTCGGCACCGGATCGGCTTTCACGGCCGGCGGCGTATCCGAGTCCTCGTTGCTGCGCGCCCAGAAGAACCGGTCGGGCAGGTACGCGCCCATGCCGGGCCGGAACGCGTCACGCACGGCCTGGTACAGGTATTCCTGCGCTTCGCGAACCGCTTCGGGCGGCTCCTGGCCGTTCGCGAGTAACGCCGCGATGGCCGCGCCCAGCGTGTCGGTGATGCCCATCAGCCGGTGCGGCGAGCGATCCCACATGTCCTCGCGGAGCTGGCCTTCCTCGCCGTACAGCGTGTTGACGAGCCGGTGCGAGCCCGTCTCGGACGACAGGATGTACTCGCAGCCCTGCGACAGCAGGTGCGAGACGGCCGCGTCGAGATTCGGCGCCTCGGCGTCGCCGTCCGGCTGCGCGAGCGCGATCAGCGTCGCGTAGTCGGCGACCAGCAGCGTGGTTTGCGGCGCCAGCAGGTCGGCGATCGATTCGCGCAGGTCGTCGGCTGCGAGCACGTGCTCGTCGTCGAGCGTGAAGTCGGGCGCGAGCACGAGCGGCACGCCGTCGTAGTCGGCGACGACCTCGGCAATCGCGCTCACGACCTCCGCGCGCGTCGCCGCGCCGATCTTGAACGCCGCAACCGGCATGTCTTCGAGCAGCATGCGCGCCTGGGCGGCGACCACATCGGGATCGAGGCCGGTCACTTCGTCGCAGGCGGCCGAGTCGCGCACGGTGTAGCCCGTCAGGACGGACACGCCGTGACAGCCCATGCTCGCCAGGGTCAACAGATCGGCTTGAATGCCAGAGCCGCCGGTGGGGTCGGACAGGCCGAAGGTGAGGACGATCGGAGGGGCGTTGCTGGACATGTAAAAATGGGGCAAGAGAAAAACGGGAAAGCGACGGACGTGCGGACGGCGAGGCGAAATGGGCGTTTTCGGCCCTGTGTTGCCCGGCAGGCCGCACTTTTCAGCCATTATGCGGCGGAATCCGGCCCGCACGACGGATTTTTTAGCGCAGCGCAACGTAGTCGCGTTACTCCAGCGCGATTGCTAGGCAGTCCGGCCCCGACACGGTACCATCATGGCTCCCGAATTTACCGACTTTCCCGACGCGGCTTAAGATGGAATACAAGAGCTGGATGTGCCTGATTTGTGGCTGGATTTACGACGAAGAAGCCGGGCTGCCGGAAGAGGGCATTGCCCCGGGCACACGCTGGGAAGACGTCCCGATCAACTGGACGTGTCCTGAATGCGGCGCCCGCAAGGAAGACTTCGAGATGGTCCAGATCTGACCGGACCCTTGGCCCACGGACACACCGCTCAGGCCTCGCATCGGCCCGGCGCTCGCGCGTCGAGGCTCGCGCGAGCGACTTGACGATGACAGGCGCGCGTGTCCATGAGGCCCGAACCGGCGAACGTTCCCCACCCTGACGCACTGCCCAACCCGCGCGGCGGGGCCGTGCGCGCGGCCGACGCATGGCTTGCGGCGGCCGCCGACGCTTTCGAGCATCGCGACGACGCAGCCGCACCGCTGTCCGCAGCGGCGGCCGTGCTGGCGGAAGCCGGCTGGCTGCCGGCCGCGCGTTTCGCGGGGCAGCTGTCGGCCGCCGTGCCGCTCGTCGCCGCCGAGCCGACCTCGGCCGGCTGGCGTGCCGCGCTGCGCGATTTCCGCGCGGCCGTCGCACGCCACAACCTGCGCGAGCTCGCCTGCTCGCCGGTTCTCTTCGAACATTTCCGTGCCTTGCGTGCGCAAAGCGCCGCCGACCTGCGCGCGCAGGCGCCGCTCGACGCGCTCGCGCTCGTCGGCCGCGCGGTGCCGCCCGCCACGTTGCGCGCGCTGCCCGACGCGTTCGCGACCCGGATTCGTGCCCGCTACGAGCAGGCGCTGCTCGGTGTGCTGCGTGCGGAACACGGCGCGCCCGATGCGGCACTCGACGAACTCGACGCGATGCTGGCCGCGCTCGCCGGCGACGATCCCTACGATTTCTGGCGGCTCGCGGCCGCGTGCGTGCGCGCACTGCGCGCCAGCGGCGCGCCCGAGCTGAAGCGCTTTCTCGCGCGCACGAACCTGCTGCTCGGCGAGCACGCGCAGGGCCGGCGCAGTGCGCCGCCCGAACTCGTGCGGGAGACGGTGGCGCTGCTGTGGCGCGATTTCGCGCTATTCGGCGCCGCGGCCGAGGATGTCGCGCTCGTCGACGTGCTGCACGACTACGGATTGACGGTCGACTGGCATGTCGCCGGTACGCCCGCGTCCGAAGCGCTGTGGGAGGCCGATGCCGCCCGGGCCGAGCACGACGCGGTTGCCGCCGCGCCGACTCGCGCACTCGGCGTCGTGACGGTCAATGCGCATGCCTATGAGGATTTCCTGCAGACGGCCGATGCGTCAATGGTCGACCTTGCTGCCGATCCGGCGAGAGCCGACGCGGGTGCCGCATGGCATGCGTCCGGCGCCGCTTACCGGGTCGGCACGGCCGCGTGCGCGCTCGGGCTCGGCCACGCGGCGCTGCTGGCCGACACGCTTGGTCTCGCGTGGCGGCGTGCGGCGCACGGCGTGCCGCTCGCCGACGGCGGCCTCGATGCGCACGGCCACGCGTCCGACATGCTGCGCGCGGCGCTGCTGAAGATTGCGGCTGGCGTTGCGCCGCCGGACCTCACGGCGGCGTCCGGCGCGCTCGGCGCGGCGCTCGGCCGGGCGTGACGAAGAAGGGGGCGAACACGCGCCGGCGGCCCTTGCCGTGCGGGCCCGCAACACGCTGCCGACAGCGCCCGCGCGCGTGTTAGAGTGCCGTGTGATCCGTGCGCGCCGTTGCCAGCGCGGTGCGGCGTTGCTTGTTGATCGCGGCCCGGTCAGGCCGCGGCGTCTTTGCTAAAATTCAAACCATGTCAAAGCCTTCCGATCGCATCAATCTCACCAACCAGTTCCTGATCGCCATGCCGAACATGGCCGATCCGACGTTCTCGGGAACGGTGGTCTATCTTTGCGATCACAGCGAGCGCGGTGCGCTCGGCCTCGTCATCAATCGTCCTACCGACATCGACCTCGAATCGCTGTTCAACCGCATCGACCTGAAGCTCGACATCGAGCCGCTGCTGCACATCCCGGTGTACTTCGGCGGCCCGGTCCAGACCGAGCGCGGTTTCGTGCTGCACGAGCCGGTGGAGGGCGCGAGCTACAACTCGTCGATGTCCGTCGAGGGCGGGCTGGAGATGACCACGTCGAAGGACGTGCTCGAGGCGGTCGCGACGGGCACCGGCCCGAAACGCTTCCTGCTGACGCTCGGCCATGCGGGCTGGGGCGCAGGGCAGCTCGAGGAAGAAATTTCCCGCAACGGCTGGCTGACCGTGGCCGCCGATCCGCGCATCGTGTTCGACACGCCGGCCGAAGAGCGCTTCGAAGCCGCACTCGGCCTGCTCGGCGTCAGCTCGTCGATGCTGTCCGGCGAAGCAGGGCACGCATGAGTGGCGCGAGCGCGCGCGATGCGACGCTCCTCGCGTTCGACTACGGCGAAAAACGTATCGGCGTCGCGGTCGGCAATGCGCTGACGCGCTCGGCCCGCGCGCTCGTCGTGATCCAGAACCTGAACCGCGAACACCGCTTCAAGGCGGTCGGCGACCTGCTGGCCGAATGGCGGCCGGACGCGCTCGTCGTTGGCCTGCCGATGCATCCGGACGGCACGCCGCACGACATGACGCAGCAGGCGAAGCGCTTCGGCAACCAGCTGAACGGCCGCTTCGGGCTGCCCGTCACGTGGGTCGACGAGCGCTATTCGTCGGTCGAGGCCGAGGCCGGGCTGCGCGAGCGCAACGTGCGCGGCCGCGCACGGGCCGACATGCTCGATGCCGAGGCCGCGCGCGTCATCCTTCAACAGTATCTCGATCAATTGTCCGACCATGAGCACCATTGACGCCGAGGCGCTTTACCGCGTCCTGCTCGACCAGATCCGCGCCGCGTACGGCACGGCTTTCGCCGAACCGGGCGGCCCGCGGCTCGCCGGCATTCACAGCGGCGGCGCATGGCTTGCCGAGCGCCTCGCGCGCGATCTCGGCGCGCCGGCGTTCGGCGTCGTGAACGTCGCGCTGCACCGCGACGATTACGCGAAGAAGGGGCTGCACAGCCAGGCCAGCCCGACGTCGCTGCCGTTCGAGGTCGACGGCGCGCGCATCGTGCTCGTCGACGACGTGCTGTTTACCGGGCGCACCGTGCGCGCGGCACTCAACGAGCTGTTCGACTACGGCCGTCCGGCCGCGGTCGAGCTCGCGGTGCTCGCCGATCGCGGCGGCCGCGAGCTGCCGGTCGCCGCGCGCTTTGCGGGCGGCGCGCTCGACGTGCCGGCCGGCGCGACGCTCGTGCTCGCACGCGACGATGCGCAGTTCACGCTGCGCGTCGAGGCGCACGGCGCCTGAACGACACGCGAACCGTATCCCGGGCCGCTGGTTTGCACCGCGGCCCGTTTGCATAGTTGGAATCACGCACACCATGACCACCGACACCACTGGCCGCACCGGCAATCCTGCTGCGGCCGCGAGCCCCGACCGGTTCCGCTACGGCTTCCTGAAGGGCAACCCGCAGCTCACGAAAAACGGCGAGCTGAAGCACCTGCTGTCGATCGAGGGCCTGCCGCGCTCGATCGTCAACCATATCCTCGATACGGCCGAGCAGTTCGTCAGCGTGACGGACCGTGAAGTGAAGAAGGTGCCGCTGCTGCGCGGCAAGTCCGTGTTCAACCTGTTCTTCGAGAACTCGACGCGCACGCGCACGACCTTCGAGATTGCCGCGACGCGCCTGTCGGCCGACGTGCTGAACCTGAACATCAATGCGTCGTCGACGAGCAAGGGCGAATCGCTGCTCGACACGATCAACAACCTGTCGGCGATGCATGCCGACCTGTTCGTCGTGCGCCATGCGTCGAGCGGCGCGCCGTACCTGATCGCCGAGCACTGCGCACCGCACGTGCACGTGATCAACGCCGGCGACGGCCGCCATGCGCACCCGACGCAGGGCCTGCTCGACATGTACACGATCCGTCACTACAAGCGCGACTTCACGAAGCTGCGCGTGGCGATCGTCGGCGACATCCTGCATTCGCGCGTCGCGCGCTCCGACATCCACGCGCTCACCACGCTCGGCGTGCCGGAAGTGCGCGCGATCGGCCCGCGCACGCTGCTGCCGGGCGGGCTCGAACAGATGGGCGTGAAGGTGTTCCACAACCTCGACGAAGGGCTGAAGGGCGTCGACGTGATCATCATGCTGCGCCTGCAGAACGAGCGGATGAGCGGCGCGCTGCTGCCGTCCGCGCAGGAATACTTCAAGACCTGGGGCCTGACGCCCGAGCGCCTCGCGCTCGCCGCGCCCGACGCGATCGTGATGCACCCCGGCCCGATGAACCGCGGCGTCGAGATCGATTCGCAGGTCGCCGATGGCCCGCAGTCGGTGATCCTCAACCAGGTCACGTTCGGCATCGCCGTGCGGATGGCGGTGATGGGCATCGTCGCCGGCAATAGCGACTGAGCCCGCTTTCGCGCCTCCTTATTCACGCAATCAACGCATTCACAGACAGCGCATGAAGATTCATATCAAAGGCGGCACGCTGATCGACCCGGTCGCCGGCACCGAGCAGCAGGCCGACGTATTCGTCGCGGACGGCAAGATCGCCGCGCTCGGCACGGCGGCGCCGGCCGGTTTCAACGCGGACAACACGATCGACGCGGCGGGCCTGATCGTCGCGCCCGGCCTCGTCGACCTGTGCGCGCGGCTGCGCGAGCCCGGCTACGAGCACAAGGCGACGCTCGCGTCCGAGATGGCCGCGGCCGTCTCGGGGGGCGTCACGACCCTCGTGTGCCCGCCGGATACCGACCCCGTGCTCGACGAGCCGGGCCTTGTCGAGATGCTCAAGTTCCGCGCGCGCAACCTGCACCAGGCGAACGTGCATCCGCTCGGCGCGCTGACGGTCGGCCTCAAGGGTGAGGTGATCACCGAGATGGTCGCGCTGACCGAGTCCGGCTGTGTCGGCTTCACGCACGCCAACGTGCCGGTGCGCGACACGCAGGTGCTGCTGCGTGCGCTGCAGTACGCGAGCACCTACGGCTACACCACGTGGCTGCGCCCGCAAGACGCCTTCATCGGTCGCGGCGGTGTCGCCGCGAGCGGTGCGCTGGCGTCGCGGCTCGGGCTGTCCGGCGTGCCGGTCGCGGCCGAGACGATCGCGCTGCACACGATATTCGAACTGATGCGCGTGACGGGCGCACGCGTGCACCTCGCGCGGCTGTCGTCGGCGGCCGGCCTCGCGCTCGTGCGCGAGGCGAAGGCCGAGGGGCTGCCCGTGACCTGCGACGTCGGCGTGAACCACCTGCACCTGATCGACGTCGACATCGGCTACTTCGATTCGCAGTTCCGGCTCGATCCGCCGCTGCGCAGCGAGCGCGATCGCGAAGCGATTCGCGTGGCGCTCGCCGACGGCACGATCGATGCGATCTGCTCCGACCATACGCCGGTCGACGACGACGAGAAGCTGCTGCCGTTCGGCGAAGCGACGCCGGGCGCGACCGGGCTCGAGCTGCTGCTGTCGCTGACGCTGAAGTGGGCCGACGAGACGCGTACGCCGCTCGCGCAGGCGCTGCGCCGCATCACGTCCGCACCGGCCGACGTGCTGAAGCTGCCGGCCGGCCGCCTTACCGAAGGCGGCGCGGCCGACCTGTGCGTGTTCGACCCGCGCGCGCACTGGCGCGTCGAGCCGCGTGCGCTGAAGAGCCAGGGCCACAACTCGCCGTTCCTCGGCTACGAACTGCCGGCCACCGTGCGCGCGACGCTCGTGGCCGGGCAGGTCGCGTTCGAGCGCCACTGAACCACGCCGGACTATCGCCATGATTGCCATTCGCAAGCTGCGTCTCGTCTTTCACCTGTTGCGCGGCATGGCGATCGTCGCGCTGCGTTTTTCGCACGTCACGCCCGCGCGCCGCGCCGAGCTGATACGCCGCTGGTCGCTCAAGTTGCTGCGGATCTGCGGGATGCGTCTCGTCGTCCATAACGACAGCGCGCGGCTCGACGCGAGCGCGCTCGTGGTCGGCAATCACGTGTCGTGGCTCGATATCTACACGGTCAACGCGTGGCGGCCGACGCCGTTCGTGTCGAAGGCCGAGGTGCGGCAGTGGCCGGTGGTCGGCTGGCTCGCCGAGAAGCTCGACACCGTGTTCCTGCAGCGCGAGAAGCGCACCGAGGCGATGCGCGTCATGCACGAGATGGCCGAGCGCCTCCGCAACGGCGGGCTGATGTGCGTGTTTCCGGAAGGGACGACGACCGACGGGCAGGAGTTGCTGCCGTTCCACGCGAACCTGTTCCAGGCCGCGGTATCGGCCGGCTGCGCGGTGCAGCCGATCTGCCTGATGTACGAGGACGCGCACGGGCGGCAGTCTGTCGCACCGGCCTACACGGGCGAACTGGCGCTTGGCACGTCGCTCGACATGGTGCTGCGCGGCGGCCCGCTCGTCGCGCACCTTTACGTGTGTGAACCGATCGCGCCGGGGGGCGACCGGCGGGCGACGTCCGCGGCGGCGCGCGATGCGATCGGGGCTGCGCTCGTGAAGCTGCAGGCGAACGTCGGCAAACCGACGGCCGAGTCGCTCGCGGAGCTGGCCAAACATGCCTATCCTGCGACCGAGGTTGGCGCCGGCGCGGCAGGGCATGAGGCGGCCGACGCACCGGTGCCGGGGCGCGAGGGTTGACTCGCTTCCCGGTCCCGCGAATCAGTCCGTAATCACTCGCCGCCCGGCGCGCGGCACGCTTCGCACTGCACCTGCGTGACCGTGCGCTGCGCCGGATCGGCCGTCAGCCGCACGGCCGACAGCTGGTTACCCCACACGCACCCCGAATCGAGCGCGACGACGTTCTCGCGCACCATCAGGCCGAGCGCGGCCCAGTGGCCGAACACGACCGTCACGTCCTCCGTGCGGCGCCCCGGTACGTCGAACCACGGCAGGTAGCCGGGCGGCGCGCTGTCGGGGCCGCCGTTCGCCTTGAATTCCATCGCACCGTCGGGCGTGCAGAAGCGCACGCGCGTGAACGCGTTGAACGCGACGCGCATCCGGTCGCGTTTTTTCAGGTTCGGACTCCACTGGTTCGGCTCGTTGCCGTACAGCTTCTGCAGCGTGTCGCGCCAGTCGGGCGCGCGCAGCGCGCGCTGGAGTTCGTCGGCGAGCTCGAGCACGAGCGTGGCATCCCACTGTGGCAGCACGCCCGCATGCACGAGCAGCATCCCGTTCTCCGCATGCACGAACGGGCGGTGGCGGACCCAGTCGAGCAGCGCATCGGCGTCGGGTGCGTCGAGGATCTCGCCGATGGTGTCGCCCGGGCGCTCGGTGCGCAGGCCGGCGGAGACCGCGAGCAGGTGCAGGTCGTGATTGCCGAGCACGACGGTCGCGCGCGGGCCGAGATCGACGAGTGCGCGCAGCGAGGCGAGGGAGTTCGGTCCGCGGTTGACGACGTCGCCGGCGATCCACAGCGGCGTGTCGGCGGGGGCTGAAAGCTTTTCGAGCAAAGACTGGAAAGCGGAATGACAGCCTTGGATGTCGCCGATGGCGATGGGGGGGTGGGTCATGAGAGGCAAGTTGTTACAAATCTTGGCGCGAGACGGAAAAAGGGATGGTTGCCGGAATGTGGCCCGGGCGTGTTTGTGGGATTTTAACGTATTGATTTGAATCGAAAATCTTAAGATTTTGCGGGTCTGGCACACTGTATCAAGTTGTTAGCGACGTGGCCTTTGGGCCGTGTCGCTTCTTATAATCGACCGCTTCGCAACAAAATTAGCATTTCATGACTTTGACGGTTACGGTCAGCAGTTAGAATGCCCGCCTTAGGGGCGCGCACGGTGACGTTGCCGCGTTCAGAATTCGTGGCGGCTCGGGCTTGAGGCCCGCCATGTATGACTAGAGGGGGCCTCATGATCCTGGTGACGGGCGGCGCGGGTTTTATCGGTGCCAATTTCGTAATCGACTGGCTGCGTCAATCCGACGAGGCCGTACTCAATGTCGATAAACTGACCTACGCAGGCAACCTTCGTACGCTTCAATCGCTGAACGGAAGCTCGAAGCACGTATTTGCCCGCGTCGACATCTGCGACCGTGCGGCGCTCGACGCGCTGCTTGCCGCACATCGGCCGCGCGCGATTCTGCATTTCGCGGCGGAAAGCCATGTCGATCGCTCCATTCATGGTCCGGCCGAGTTCGTTCAGACCAACGTGGTCGGTACGTTTACGCTGCTCGAGGCTGCGCGTCATTACTGGAGCGCGTTGCCCGATGCGGAACGAGCGGCCTTCCGTTTCCTGCACGTGTCGACCGACGAAGTGTTCGGTTCGCTGTCCGCCACCGACCCGCAGTTCTCCGAAACGACACCCTATGCGCCCAACAGCCCGTACTCGGCGACGAAAGCGGGCTCCGATCACCTGGTGCGTGCCTATCATCATACGTACGGCCTGCCGACGCTCACGACGAATTGCTCGAACAACTATGGTCCGTATCAGTTCCCCGAAAAGCTCATTCCGCTGATGATCGCGAATGCACTCGCCGGGAAGCCGTTGCCCGTCTACGGCGATGGCCAGAACGTGCGCGACTGGTTGTACGTCGGCGATCACTGCAGCGCGATTCGCGAAGTGCTCGCGCGCGGCACACCCGGCGAGACCTACAACGTCGGCGGCTGGAACGAAATGACGAACCTCGACGTCGTGCATACGCTGTGTGATCTGCTCGACAACGCGCGACCCATGGCGCAAGGCTCGTATCGCGACCAGATCACGTACGTGAAGGATCGCCCGGGGCACGATCGCCGTTATGCGATCGACGCGCGCAAGCTGGAGCGTGAGCTGGGCTGGAAGCCGGCCGAGACGTTCGCGACCGGCCTCGCGAAGACCGTCGCCTGGTATCTCGAAAACCAGGCGTGGTCTGACGAGGTGGCTTCGGGCGAATACCGCAAGTGGGTCGAGACCAACTACGCAGAGCGCGTTTGACAGGAGTGGCGATGGCACGCAAGGGCATCATTCTCGCCGGCGGTTCAGGCACACGGCTGTATCCGATTACACACGCGGTATCGAAGCAGTTGCTGCCGGTGTACGACAAGCCGATGATCTACTACCCGCTGTCGACGCTGATGATCGCGGGTATTCGGGACGTGCTGATCATCTCGACACCGCAGGACACGCCGCGCTTCGAGTCGATGCTCGGTGATGGCAGCCAGTGGGGGATGAATATCGCGTATGCGACGCAGCCGTCGCCGGACGGACTTGCGCAGGCGTTCGTCATCGGCCGGACCTTTGTCGGCAACGATCCTTCGGCGCTCATTCTCGGCGACAACATTTTCTACGGGCACGATCTCGCGAAGCAGCTCGAGCGCGCGAACGAGCGCGACGCAGGCGCGACCGTGTTCGCCTATCACGTGCACGACCCCGAGCGTTACGGCGTGGTGGAGTTCGATCGGAACTTCCGCGCGCTGTCGATCGAGGAGAAGCCCGCGCAGCCGCGTTCGCAGTATGCGGTTACCGGGCTGTACTTCTATGACAACCGCGTGTGCGACATCGCGGCAGACATCAAGCCGTCGGCGCGCGGCGAACTGGAAATCACCGACGTCAATTCACGGTATCTCGCGGACGGTGCATTGAATGTCGAGATCATGGGGCGCGGCTATGCGTGGCTCGATACAGGCACGCACGATTCGCTGATCGAGGCGGCGACGTTCATCGCGACGCTGCAGAAGCGTCAAGGGCTCGTGGTCGCGTGTCCCGAGGAGATCGCGTACCGCCGCAACTGGATCGACGCGGAGCAGGTGCTGAAGCTGGCACAGCCGCTCGCGAAGAACGCCTACGGACAGTATCTCCGGAACCTACTCACTCACCAGGTCGCATGGCAATCCACGTAACGACAACGGCACTGCCCGAAGTCAAGCTCATCGAGCCGAAAGTCTTCGGCGACACGCGCGGTTATTTCTACGAAAGCTTCAACGGGCGCGAGTTCGCGCAAGGCGTCGGGGCCGACGTCGAATTCGTCCAGGACAACCATTCGCGATCGACGAAGGGCGTGCTGCGCGGGCTGCATTACCAGATCGAACATGCGCAGGGCAAGCTCGTGCGCGTGATCGAAGGCGAGGTATTCGATGTGGCGGTGGACATTCGCCGCAGCTCGCCGAATTTCGGGAAGTGGGTCGGCATGGTTCTGTCGGCGGACAACCATCGTCAGCTTTGGGTGCCGCCCGGTTTCGCGCACGGTTTCGTCGTGTTGTCGGCGGCCGCGCAATTCCTTTACAAGACCACCGATTACTGGTTTCCCGAGCACGAGCGCAGCATCATCTGGAACGACCCGGAGATTGGAATCGCTTGGCCGATCGACGGCGAGCCGGTCCTGGCATCGAAGGACGCGGCCGGCAAGCGTTTGAGCGAATCCGACGTCTATGCGTAAAGGCGACACGAACGCCTCACCGACGATCCTCGTGACGGGCGTGAACGGGCAGGTTGGCTTCGAGCTGTTGCGGACGCTGCAGGGGCTCGGGCGTGTGGTGCCGTGTGACAGGTCGACACTCGATCTGTCCGATCTCGAGCGCGTGCGCACGTTCGTGCGGGACGTGAAGCCGTCCCTGATCGTCAACCCTGCCGCGTATACCGCGGTGGATCAGGCAGAGACCGACGTCGATGCTGCACGCCGCCTGAATGCCGACCTGCCGCGTGTATTCGCGGAGGAGATGGCGCGCAGCGGCGGTGCGCTCATTCACTATTCGACCGACTACGTGTTCGACGGTACGAACACCGAGGCGTATACGGAAACCGATGCGACGAATCCCGCCAACGTTTATGGCGCGACCAAGCGTGACGGCGAACGGGCGATTGCGGCGACCGGGTGCGCGCATCTGATTCTGCGAACGAGCTGGGTGTACGGCCGGCGCGGCAGGAACTTCCTGCTGACGATGCTGAAGCTGGGTGCCGAGCGCCCCGAACTGCGGATTGTCGCGGACCAGGTCGGTGCACCGACGTGGTCGAAGACGATCGCCGCCGCGACGTCGCACATCGTCGCGCAGGGCACGGCATCGATCGGGACCGACTGGTGGGCGCGCCGCTCCGGCGTCTATCACCTGACCTCGGCCGGCGCGACGTCGTGGTGCGGTTTCGCCGAAGCCATCTTCGCGGTCGCCATGGCATCGCATGCACCGAAAATCGTGCCTATTGCGTCGAGCGACTATCCGACGCCGGCAAAACGGCCTGCGAATTCGAGACTGGCGATGGACAAGCTGGGCGCGACGTTCGGACTGCGGATGCCTGACTGGCGCGATGCGCTGGCGCTGTGTCTAGCCGAATGATCCTGTCCCGGAGCGGGCTGATCGTCTGGCGGGCGAAGCCCGGATGGCGGTCGCGGAGGCCGGCTCTCGGCCAGGAGGGCGTTGCCAGGCTTGACGCAGCGACCGTTCTGGTGCGTTCGGCGAGTTTTAAGTGACCGATTGGTAACGCTCGGGTACGTGACCCGGTGGTTTGGCTGCCGATCAGGATCGAGCAGGGGCACGACGGTCGCGCTGCGTGCGCGTTCGGGCCTTGTCTGGCGGCCGTCCCGGGTCAACCGCCGTTTTCGGTGGGAGTGGTGCCGGCTATAATTCCGTTCCGGCCGGGTCTCGCATGACCGGCTGGCAACCATGCCGGCCGGTGTATGGATGTAAGTGGCGAAGGCGTTGGCTTCGCCAGCGAATACTAAATGTGGAGTGAATGTGATGTTAATCCCCGTCATCCTGTCCGGTGGTGCCGGTACGCGACTTTGGCCCGTCTCTCGCGAAGGGCATCCCAAACCGTTCATGAAGCTCGCCGATGGCGAGAGTCTGCTGCTGAAAACCTACCGTCGCGCTGCCGCGGCGGTCGGCGGCGGTGACGACGCCCAGAGCGGAGAATTGCTGACGGTCACCAACCGCGACTACTACTTCATGAGCAAGGACGAGTTCGTGAGCGCGGCGCTCGGCGAACAGCGGCCCGGCGTGTTCATGCTCGAGCCGGCCGGTCGCAACACGGCGCCCGCCGTGGCAATGGCAGCGCATCATGTCGCTGAAAAATACGGGCGCGACGCACTGATGCTGGTGCTCGCGGCCGATCACCTGGTGCAGGACCAGAAGGGTTTCGTGGCCGCTGTCGCGAGCGCAGCCGAACTGGCGAAGCAGGGCCGGCTGGTGACGTTCGGCATCGTGCCGACGAGCCCGGATACCGGCTTCGGCTATATCGAGGCAGGCGAGCCTGTCGGAGCCGGTCGAGCGGCGCTGCGCTTCGTCGAGAAGCCGGATGCAGCGAAGGCGGCCGAGTACCTGGCGGCGGGCAACTATCTGTGGAACTCGGGCATGTTCTGTTTCAAGGCCGGCGTCATTCTGGACGAGATGGCCCGCCATGCCCCGGACGTCGCCGCGGCCGCCGAAGCATGCTGGGCGGCGCTGCAGGAAGCCAACAAGACGTCGACGCAAATGCTCGAGATTCCCGCCGAATCGTTCGAGAAGATGCCCGACATCTCGATCGACTATGCAGTGATGGAGCGCTCGTCGAACGTGGCGGTGGTGCCCGCCAGCTTCGGTTGGAGCGACATCGGCTCGTGGGGCGCGGTGCGCGACCTGGTCGAGCCTGACCAGGACAGCAACCGGGCCGTCGGCGATGCGATCTTCGTCGATAGCCGCAACATGTACGTGCAGACGCAGGATCGCGTCGTGGCGTCGGTCGGCGTGGCCGACCTGATGATCATCGATACGCCCGACGCATTGCTGGTCGCCCATCCTGACCGCGCGCAGGATGTGAAGCAGGTGGTCGCCCGGCTGAAGAAACGTAATCACGACGCGTACAAGCTGCACCGCACCGTGAGCCGCCCGTGGGGTACCTACACGGTGCTGGAAGAGGGGCCGCGGTTCAAGATCAAGCGGATCGAAGTCAAGCCGGGTGCGAGCCTGAGCCTTCAGATGCACCACCATCGCAGCGAGCACTGGATCGTCGTGAGCGGGATGGCCAAGGTCGTCAACGGCGATCAGGAGATTTTCGTCCGGACCAACGAGTCCACCTATATTCCTGCGGGGCACAAGCACCGCCTCGAGAATCCGGGTGTGCTGGACCTGGTGATGATCGAGGTGCAGAGCGGCGAGTATCTGGGAGAGGACGACATCGTTCGTTTCCAAGATGTATACGGGCGGGCTTGATGCTGGGCATGCTGAGAGCCCTGTGGGCCTATCGCGGCTTCATCCTGGGAAGCGTCAAGCGGGAATTTCAGTCCAAGTACCGTAATTCCCTGCTGGGCGCAGCATGGACCGTCCTCAATCCGCTTGCGATGATCGTCGTTTATACGGTGATCTTCTCGCGTGTCATGCATGCCCGGTTGCCCGGCGTGGACAGCACCTTCGCGTACAGCGTTCACCTGTGCGCCGGCGTTCTGCCATGGGCCATGTTCGTGGAAGTCGTCAGCCGAGGGCAGACTGCTTTCATCGACAACGCCAACCTGCTGAAAAAGCTGAGCTTTCCGCGGCTGTGTCTGCCGGTGATCGTGGTCGCCAACGCGCTGGTCAGTTTCGTGATCGTCTTCGCGCTGTTCACTGCATTCCTGGTGATCACCGGGAATTTCCCCGGCATTTCGTATCTCGCGATTTTTCCGGTGCTGCTGGTGATGACGCTGTTCGCGATCGGCCTTGGCGTTACGCTGGGCGTGCTGAATGTATTTTTCCGTGATGTCGGGCAGTTCTTCGGAATCGTGCTGAATTTCTGGTTCTGGCTGACGCCGATCGTCTATTCGGTCAACATTCTGCCGGATAGCGTGAAGTCCGCGATGCGATTCAATCCGATGGCGCCGGTGATCCAGTCGTTCCAGGTCGTACTGGTGCAGCGCGTATGGCCGGACTGGCAGGCGCTCTGGCTGCCGGCCGTGTTGGGTATCGTCCTGTGTCTTTTTGGCCTGGGCCTGTTCCGCAAGCATGCGGGCGAAATGGTGGATGAACTCTGATGGGCACCATTACCGTTACCAATCTGGGCAAGGCCTACAAGCAGTACCCGACACGCTGGTCACGTCTCGTCGAGTGGATGGACCCGCGTCGCAAGGAGCATCACAAGCTGCACTGGGTGCTGCGCGACGTGAATTTTTCGGTGCGCGCCGGCGAGGCGATCGGCATCATCGGCATCAACGGCGCGGGCAAGAGCACGCTGCTGAAAATGATCGTCGGGACCACGCAGCCGACTGTTGGCAGCGTGTCGATGACCGGGCGCGTCGCTGCACTGCTGGAGCTCGGGATGGGGTTTCATCCGGACTTCACCGGGCGCCAGAACGTGATGATGGCCGGTCAGTTGCTGGGCTACAGCGTCGACGAACTGACCGCGATGATGCCCGAGATCGAAGCGTTTGCCGAAATCGGCGAATACATCGATCAGCCGGTGCGCGTGTACTCCAGCGGCATGCAGATGCGTCTCGCGTTCAGCGTCGCGACGGCTCGACGGCCCGACGTGTTGATCGTCGACGAAGCGCTATCGGTCGGCGATGCGTATTTTCAGCACAAGAGCTTCGACCGCATCCGCGAGTTCGGCAAGAAGGGCACGACGCTGTTGATCGTTGCGCACGACAAAGCCGCGATTCAGGCAATCTGCGACCGCGCGATCCTGCTGAATGCGGGGCGGCTGGAGATGGAGGGGCCGCCCGAAGCGGTCATGGACTACTACAACGCGATGCTGGCCGATCGTGAGAACAGTGAGGTCAGGCAGGAAAAGCTGGACAGTGGTGCGGTGCAGACCGTTTCCGGAACCGGCGAGGCACTGATCGACGAGGTTACGCTGCTCGATCGGTCAGGCCAGCCCGTCGAGATCATCGGCGTCGCGCAGCCAGTCGCGTTGCGCGTCAAGGTCAAATGCGTCAAGGCGATTCCCGAATTGGTCGTCGGGTACATGATCAAGGACAGGCTCGGGCAAACGGTGTTCGGAACGAACACCTATCACCTGAAGCAGGTGCTGGTCGATCTTGCCGAAGGCCAGATAGTGGAATTGCTTTTCGAATTCACGGCGAACATCGGCGTGGGCAGCTACTCGGTTGCCGTTGCACTGCATACGGGCGATGCGCATCTTGCAAATAACTACCAGTGGCGCGATCACGCGCTGGTGTTCAACGTCGTGAACATAAAGATGGATGATTTCGTCGGTGTGGCGTGGCTGCCGACGACGGTGAGGAGTTTGCCGTAGTGGACAGTTTTTATCGTGCGTTCGAGGACCGGCATCGCGGGTCGCGAGATCTGATCAAAAGCCGGCTGGCGAAGTACGCGGCGTTCTTTCAGCCGCTGGCGGCGTTGCACCCCGGCGCGATGACGTTCGATGTCGGGTGCGGTCGCGGCGAGTGGCTGGAACTGATGATCGAAGCCGGTTTTGTCGCGTCGGGTGTGGATCTCGACGACGAAATGCTTGAAGCGTGCCGTGAGCGAAATCTACCGGTATCGAAGGGCGACGCGATCGAGCATCTCGCGACGCTTGACTCGGACAGCCATGCGCTGATCTCGGCTTTTCACGTCGTCGAACACGTGAGCTTCGAGCAATTGAAGACGCTCGTGAGCGAAGCGCTGCGCGTGTTGAAGCCCGGTGGCCTGCTCATTCTCGAGACGCCCAATCCGGAAAACATCGCTGTGGCGACGTGCAACTTCTATATCGATCCGTCGCACCAGAAGCCGGTGCCTCCGATGCTGCTCTCGTTCGTTGCCGAACACGCTGGGTTCGATCGCGTCAAGGTCGTGCGTCTTCAGGAGCCCGAGGTATTGCGCGACGCGAAAACGAAGGTTCACCTCCTGAACATCCTCGGTAGCGTGAGTCCCGATTACGCGATCGTTGCGCAGAAGGCGGCCAGTTCGGCGCAAGGCGCGTTCGACGCGGCATTCGATGCCGATTACGGCCTGACGATCGATGTCCTTGCGGATCGCTACGAAACACGGCTGGCCTCGAATCTTTCTCATGTCGACGCGAGGGTGGAGCGTGCGGAGGAGGCGCTGCGGCTTTCCGCAGAGCGGTGGAGCGAGCTGGTCGACCGGCTGCAGACGGTGACCGAGCAGTTGAAGTTCGCAGAGGAGCGCTATCAGCGCGTCGAAGAGCGAAACCGGCTGGCTGACGAGCGACGCCAGCTTGTCGACGAGCGCAGCCAACTGGTCGAGGAGCGAAACCAACTGGTCGAGGAGCGAAACCAACTGGTGGACGGAGAGCGCCAGCATGTCGAGCGCCAGGTACTCGAATTGCAGGCACGCCTCGAACAGGCCGAGGCCATGATGCATCAGGCGAATGCGCAACTGCATGCGATGTATCACAGCACGTCGTGGAAAATCACCCGCCCGCTTCGGATCGTCGCGCTCGTGCTGAAGGGGCAAGGGAAGACGGTTTTCAAGGCCGGACTCAAGCGCGTCATTCAGCAGACTGCACGATTCGGCGACGAGCACCCTTCGTTCAGGCGGTTCGCCGTTTCCGTGCTCAACCGTTTTCCCGGTCTCAAGCAACGGCTGATTCCCGTTGTTTCCGGGACGGTGCGTCCCTATTCCGCACGACCCGACGTGCCGCCGGAGAGTCTGAGTCCGCGCGCGCAACAAATTCATGCTGCATTGGCATTTGCAGCGAAGAGCTACAGCAAGAAGGAGGGGGCGTAATGCGGATCGTCATCGATATGCAAGGTGCGCAGAGCACCGGTTCGCGCAATCGAGGCATCGGCCGTTACACCCAGGCGATTGCAAAAGGCCTGGTGCGCAATCGCGGAGAGCACGAGATCTTTCTGGCGCTGAGCGACCTGTTTCCCGAGACCATTGAGCCCATTCGCGAGGCGTTTTCACATGTGCTGCCGCTCGAGAACATTCGGGTCTGGCACGCCGCAGCCCCTGTTTCGCACGTTGAAAAATCGAACGATTGGCGGCGGCATGCGGCGGAACTGGGATTCGAGTCGTTCCTGTGTACATTGAAGCCGGATTTCATCTATGTCACGAGTTTGTTCGAGGGGCTTGGCGACGATGCGGTCACGAGCGTCCATCGACTGCAGCACGATATTCCGGTCGCGGTCACGCTTTACGACCTGATTCCGTATATCAACCCCGATCCGTACCTGAACAATCCGGTCATCAAGTCCTGGTATCTGGAGAAGGTCGACCATTTGCGCCGGGCTGATTTGTGGCTGGGTATTTCGGAGTCCTCGCGTCAAGAGGGCATCAAGTACCTGGGGCTGCCCGCAGACTGCTCGATCAACATCGGCACCGACGCAGACGATGCATTCCAGTCCATCGACGTTTCCCCGGAACGGGAAGCGACGTTGCGCAAGCAATACGGGCTGACGAAACCGTTTGTCCTGTACACCGGCGGCATCGATCACCGCAAGAACGTCGAAGGCCTGATTCGGGCCTATGCGCTTTTGCCTGAAGCGGTACGACGTGATCACCAATTGGCGATCGTGTGCTCGGTGCAGCCCGCGAATCGGCAGGAACTCGAGCGCTTGGCACAGCAGCATGGCCTGAGCCAGGGCGAGGTGGTGCTGACAGGCTTCGTGCCGGACGAGGATTTGCTGTATTTCTACAACCTGTGCACGCTGTTTGTGTTCCCGTCGTGGCACGAGGGTTTCGGTTTGCCCGCATTGGAGGCGATGCGCTGCGGGGCGCCCGTCATCGGCGCCAACACGTCCAGCTTGCCGGAAGTCATCGGTTGGGATGATGCATTGTTCGATCCGCATTCCGACGCGGCGATTGCCGACGCAATCCGTCGCGGTCTGACCGATGCGCCGTTCCGCGAAGCATTGATTCGGCACGGGAAAGAGCAGTCGCGCCGCTTCTCGTGGGATGAAAGCGCACGCCGCACCATTGCAGCCATGGAGCAGTGGCATGTTCGGGGCAAGCAGCCCGCGCATCGACAGGAGTCGCGGCGCCCGAAGCTCGCCTATGTTTCTCCGCTGCCGCCTGCTCGCACCGGCATAGCGGACTACAGTGCCGAACTGCTGCCTGAGCTTGCGCATTTCTACGATATCGATGTCATCGTCGATCCGGATACCGCCGGGAATCCGCAGTTCGATGGCGTGATGGTAAGGTCTGCTCAGTGGTTCCTTGACCATGCCGGCTTGTATGACCGTGTGGTCTATCACTTCGGCAATTCGTCCTTCCATCGCTACATGTTTCCGCTTCTGGATGTCATTCCCGGAGTGGTGGTCCTGCATGACTTTTTCCTGTCGGGCATCGTTGCGGAAATGGACGGCCAGGGATGGCGGCCGGGTGGCCTGTCGCAGGCGTTGTATGAGGACCACGGCTACGCCAGCCTGGCCGAGCGCCATCAAAAAGCGGATCCGGCGGATGTCGTCTGGAAGTATCCGTGCAGCCTGGAGGTGATTCAGAAGAGCCTGGGCCTGATCGTCCACTCCGGGAATTCGAAGCGCCAGGCCATGCGCTGGTATGGCGGCGACCTTGGCGACTGGGTCGAAATTCCCCACATGCGAGACAACGATGTCGACCTCGACCGGGCTGGCGCGCGCGCCGCACTCGGTATTGCGGAAAGCGACTATCTGGTCTGTGCATTCGGATTGCTGGGGCCGATGAAGCTGAACCTGCAATTGCTGAAGGCATGGGCTGCATCGTGTCTGGCAAAGGACGCGACCTGTCATCTGGTGTTTGTCGGCGAGAACAATCCGGGGCAATACGGGCAGGACGTGTCGCGCCTGATCCGCGAGCTCGGTTCGACCGCCAACGTGCGGATCACGGGCTGGGCGGATATTTCGATTTTCCGCCAGTATCTCGCGGCTGCCGACGTCGGTGTGCAGTTGCGAACCCTGTCCAGAGGTGAAACGTCCGGCACTGTGCTGGATTGCATGAATTACGGCAAGGCCGTCATCGTCAACGCGAATGGCAGCATGGCCGACCTTGACGACGACGCCGTATGGAAACTGCCAGACGCATTTACCGAGCCGCAACTCGTCGAGGCGCTGGAAACCTTGCGCACCGATACCGAGTTGCGGACGAAACTGGGTCGTACCGCGCGGGAGCTCATCGTGAGCCGCCACGCTCCGGATCTGTGTGCGCAAGCGTATCGCGATGCAATCGAGCGCTTCCATGTTGCAGGGTTGGCGCATCCCGCGATACTGGCGCGCGCAGTCGTCGCAGAGGCCGGCGCAGCCGAGGACAACCAGTTGCAGCAGGCCGCGGCGGCCATGGCCCGGAACGTTGTGCCGCGCAATGCGAAGCGGCAACTGCTGGTGGATATCTCCGAGCTCGCTCAACACGATGCGAAAAGTGGCATCCAGCGGGTGGTGAGGAGTCTTGTCAAGGAATGGCTGGAGCATCCCCCCGCCGGGTTCAGGGTGGAGCCGGTTTATGCGACGGCGGCGCAGTCGTATACTTATGCCCGCCGATTCACCGCCGAGCTGATGGGTTTCGAAGACGCGTGGCTGCATGACGCGCCTGTCGATTACGGGCCCGGCGACATCTTTCTCGGCCTGGACCTCGCGCCAGAGCTCGTGCCTGCGCAGCGGGCGTTCTACCAGAAGCTCCGGCACCAGGGCGTGCAGGTCAAGTTTGTCGTGTACGACCTGCTGTGTATTTTCCTGCCCCAATATTTCGGTCCCGGCGTTGCCGAGAATTTCGCCAAGTGGCTGGACGTCGTCGCGGAGAGCGACGGTGCGTTCTGCATTTCGGAGGCCGTCGCGGGCGATCTGGCTCGATGGATGGCGCAACATGCGCCGGAGCGCGCAGCCCGCTTCGCGATCGACTGGTTCCACCTGGGTGCGGATATTCAAAATTCCGTCGCATCGACGGGGCTTCCCGCCGATGCCGGGAACTTGCTGGCGACGCTGAAGAAATCACCGTCCTTCCTGATGGTCGGGACGCTGGAGCCTCGCAAGGGGCATGCGCAGATCCTGGATGCATTCGAACGGCTGTGGCAGGAAAATCGGCAGGTCAACCTTGTCCTGGTGGGCAAGCAAGGCTGGTTGGTAGGGGATCTGGTCCCGCGGCTGAAGAGGCATCCGGAACTCGGCCGGCGCCTGTTCTGGCTGGAGGGTATCAGCGACGAATATCTGGAAGCGCTTTACGCCGCATCGTCGTGCTTGATCGCCGGCTCATACGGAGAGGGCTTCGGCCTTCCGCTGATCGAGGCGGCTCAACACGGGATTTCCATCATTGCCCGGGATATCCCCGTGTTTCGGGAAGTCGCGGGAGATCACGCCTATTATTTCTCCAGTGAGACCGGGCAGGATCTGGCCGTTGAAATCAACGCCTGGCTGGAACTTGAAAGCAGGGGGCAGGCGCCTTCGTCCGAAGGCATGGCTTATTTGACCTGGGCCCAAAGTTCTCGCGACCTGGCGAAGCTTTTTACAAAAAGCGCATCACTTTCGTAAGGAAAGAGCATCACTATGAAGACAGTCATCATCACCGGCATCACCGGCCAGGACGGCGCCTATCTCGCCGAACTCCTGCTCGACAAGGGCTACACCGTTTACGGTACCTATCGTCGCACCAGCTCGGTGAATTTCTGGCGTATCGAAGAGCTGGGCATCGCCAAGCATCCGAACCTGCACCTGGTCGAATACGACCTGACCGACCTGTCGGCGAGCATTCGCCTGCTGCAGACGACCGGCGCGACCGAGGTGTACAACCTCGCGGCGCAGAGCTTCGTCGGCGTGTCGTTCGACCAGCCGGTCACGACCGCCGAGATCACCGGCGTCGGTCCGCTGAACCTGCTCGAGGCGATCCGCATCGTCAATCCGAAGGTTCGCTTCTACCAGGCAAGCACGTCCGAAATGTTCGGCAAGGTGCAGGCGATTCCGCAGATCGAATCGACGCCGTTCTATCCGCGCAGCCCGTATGGCGTGGCGAAGCTGTATGCGCACTGGATCACGGTGAACTACCGCGAGAGCTACGACATCTTTGGTTGCAGCGGGATCCTGTTCAATCACGAATCGCCGCTGCGCGGCCGCGAATTCGTCACGCGCAAGATCACCGATTCCGTCGCCAAGATCAAGCTCGGCCAGCTCGACGTGCTCGAACTGGGCAACATGGACGCGAAGCGCGACTGGGGCTTTGCGAAGGAATATGTCGAAGGTATGTGGCGCATGCTGCAGGCCGACGAACCGGATACGTTCGTGCTGGCCACGAACCGTACCGAAACCGTGCGCGACTTCGTGCGCATGGCATTCAAGGCGACCGGCGTCGACCTCGAATTCAAGGGCAGCGATGTGAACGAGATCGCCGTCGATGTCGCAACCGGCAAGACGGTGGTTCGCGTCAATCCGAAGTTCCATCGCCCGGCCGAGGTCGACCTGCTGATCGGCAATCCGGAGAAGGCGAAGCAGAAGCTGGGCTGGGAGCCGAAGACAACGCTCGAGCAGCTGTGCGCGATGATGGTTGAAGCGGATCTGCGACGCAATGAACTCGGCTTCTCGTTCTGACGTGCCGCGCGCGCTGGTCACGGGGCTCGGCGGCTTTACCGGCGACTATCTGGCGCAGTCGCTGAGGGCGGCTGGCTATCGTGTATTCGGCACCGCGCACGGTGCCGAAGCGATCGGGTCCGACATGTATCGGGTGGATCTGTGCGACCGCGCGGAACTGGCGAAAGTCGTCGCCGACGTACGGCCGGACGTGGTCGCGCATCTCGCCGCGATCGCGTTCGTCGCGCACGGTGACGCCGACGCGATCTATCGCACGAACGTGGTCGGCACGCGCAACCTGCTGGAGGCGCTTGCTAACCAGGAAAGCCGTCCGAAAGCGGTTTTGCTCGCCAGCAGCGCCAACATCTATGGCAACGCGGCGGTCGAGGTCATCGATGAATCCGTCGAGCCGAATCCGGCGAACGACTACGCGGTCAGCAAGCTGGCGATGGAGTACATGGCGCGCCTCTGGCACGACAAACTGCCGATCGTCGTTGCACGCCCGTTCAACTACACGGGCGTCGGCCAGTCGCCGCAGTTCCTGCTGCCGAAGATCGTCGGCCATTTCCAGCGCGGCGAGCGCGTGATCGAGCTCGGCAACATCGATGTCGAGCGCGATTTTTCCGATGTGCGCCGCGTGGTGGACGCGTACCGGCGCCTGCTGCAACTCGCGCCTGCCGGCGGCGTGTTCAACGTCTGCTCCGGCCGGGCGGTGTCGTTGAAGTCGGTGATCGCGCTGATGGAGCAGATCGCCGGCTACTCGATCGAGGTGCGCGTCAATCCGGCTTTCGTGCGCGCGAATGAAGTGCGCCGATTGCAGGGCGACGGCACGCGGTTGCAGGCCGCAGTCGGGCCGCTCGAGGATATTCCGCTGGAAAGCACGCTGCGCTGGATGTTTGGCGGAGGGCGTGGGTGAAGGTAGGTTTCGGCACGACTGCGCTTGCCCGGAGCAGTGCGCATGGCGGTGTTGACGGCATCGGTTCGTATACGCGCGAATTGGGGCGGGCGCTGCTGGCGCGGGGCGGGATCGGCCTCGTTCCCGCGGGCTTCGGTGCGGTTGTCGGCAACGATGTGTTTCCGGGGGCTCGGCCGCCGGTCAATCTCGGTCGGCATGAGGTCGCGACGGTGCTGGGCGCGGTGACACCCTGGACGTCCATCGACGAAAGGGCGCTGCGCGCAGAAAGCGTGGACGTGTTCCATGCGACGGATCACCTGATTCCCAAACTGTCTTCGGCACCGGTCATCGCGACGCTGATGGACGCAATTCCGCTGTCGCATCCGGAATGGACGACGATCCGACTGGCGGCGCTGCGCCGCTGGTTACTGCGCCGCTCGGGAACCTGGGCTGATCATGTGATCACGATTTCCGATTATTCGAAGCGGGAAATCGTCGAGCATTTCGGCATCGCGCCGGAACGGATTTCCGTCGTTCCGCTGGGCGTGCATCCTCGTTTCTTCGAACGGATCGATCAGGCCGAGCGCGCCGAAGTACTGAAGCGGCTTGGCTTGCCGGCGCAATTCTTCCTGTGTGTGGGGACGCTGCAACCGCGGAAGAATCTCGAGCGGGTACTCGACGCGCACGCGGGCTTGCCGGCGGACCTGCGCCGTGCGATACCGCTGGTCATCGTCGGACGCGCCGGGTGGGGCTGCGAGCAACTCGTCGCGCGTTTGGGCGCGGGAGGTGACGGCAACGTTCGCTGGCTCCAGTATCTGCCCGATCACGACGTGCGCGCGCTGATGCAGTCGGCCAGCGCGCTCGTGTTCGCGTCGCTGTGCGAAGGTTTCGGGCTGCCTGTCGTGGAAGCCTTCGCGTCGGGATTGCCGGTCGTGGCGTCCAGCACGACATCCGTTCCCGAAGTCGCGGGCGATGCGGCGATTCTGGTCGATCCGTCTCGTACCGACGAGATAGCGGACGGCATGAGAATGATCGTCGAGCAGGAGGGCAAGGCCGATATGCTCCGCGGAGCCGGACTCGCGCGTGCGCGGGAACTGAACTGGTCGGCATGCGCCGAGAAGACGGTGGCCGTGTACGAAGCCGTTCTGCGCGGGACGCGTTATTCATGAGTCAATTCGCTTCGAGGAGCGTCGCGTGAAGTTGGGGGTGGATATCACCTGGATGGTGGGCAATTACCGCGGCATGGGGCGCTACGCGCGACAACTGGTGGAGCCGGTCAGCGCGTCGGTGCTGGGCCTCGGTCCCAGCGGCGTGCATGCGGACGACTGGCCGTGCGTCAGCGCAGGGCGCGGCTTCTTCCCATGGTGGGAGCAGGTCGAGTTGCCGCGCCGGTGCCGTGAACAGAAGCTCGACTATTTGCTGTGTCCGTACAACACGGGGCCGTTGCAATCCACCGGCAACACGCGGATCGTCGCGGTCGTCCATGACCTGATCTACCTGAAGCCCTGGAATGTGCTGCCGCCGGCGCGATCGCTGTATCAGACCGCCGGGCGCATCTATCGTCGCCAGGTGGTGCCGAGGCTCGTGCGTCGGGCCGACGCCGTGTTGACGATCTCTCGGTTCACGCAGCGGGAGCTGATGGAGCGGTTCGGGTTGCGTGAGGCGGACGTCCCCGTCATTCCGTGCATGATTGCGGATGACTGGTTCGCGCCGCCGGTGAGTCAGGTTGCGCGCGAGCCTTACTTGTTCACGGTCGCGGGGGAGGCGCCGAGCAAGAACGTCGATCGGCTGTTACAGGCCTTTGCCGTGGCGCGCCCCGCACTCGGTGACGATGCACGGCTGAGGATCGCAGGGATCAAGTCCGACCATCACACCCATTTCCTCGCACGGGCGGACGCACTCGGGCTGACGGGCGTCGTCGAACTGCTTGGCTATGTGTCGCGGGAGGAGTTGCGCGAGCATTACCGCCGAGCCCGCGCATTCATTTTTGCGTCGTTGTTCGAAGGGTTCGGAATTCCGTTGCTGGAGGCGATGGCCTCGGGTACGCCCGTCGCGTGCAGCAACACGACGTCGATGCCCGAGATCGCTGGTGAGTGCGGCCTGCAGTTCGATCCCTATTCGGTGGAAGATATGGCGGAACAGATCCGCAGGGTGTGGGACGACAGCACGCGATTCGACGTGGCGGCCGGTGCCGGGATGGACCGCGCACGCACCTTCTCAGCATCGGCCGTTCGTCCTTCGATTCAGGATTTCTGGGCGCGTCTGTCATGAGCCAGGACAGGAAGAAGCTGCTGGTGCTGACGCCCCGGTTTCCGTATCCGGTAATCGGCGGCGACAAGCTGCGGATCTATCACCTCTGCCGCGTATTGTCCCGCCATTACTCGCTGACGCTGCTGAGTCTGTGCGAGAGCGACGAAGAGATGCACGCCGCGTTACCCGACGATGGCGTGTTCGACCGGGTCGAACGGGTCTTGCTGTCCCGTCGGCGATCCTACATCAACACGCTGCTCGCGCTGCCCACGCGCACGCCGCTGCAGGTGGCGTACTACCGGAGTCGCGCATTTGCGGCGGCCGTATCGCGATTGCTGCCGTCGCACGACGGCGCATTCGTGCATCTCGTGCGCTGCGCGGAGTATGTCCGCCGGTCGGACAAGCCGCGCATCCTGGAAATGACCGATGCGATCTCGCTCAACTACAGCCGCGTGAAGCAGTTGAAGAAAGCGCGCGGGTTGAAGTCGCGTGTGTTTGGCATCGAGGCGAGGCGCCTGCTCGACTACGAGCGCACGATCGTCGACGATTTCGACCTGTCGGTGCTGGTTTCCAGGACCGACCGCGATTACCTGTTTCCCGGCGCGTCCGCCGGGAAGGTGATGGTGTGTTCGAACGGCGTTGATCTGTCGAACTTGCCGTATACCGCACGCAGCATGGCGAGCCGCATCCTGGTTTTCATCGGCGACATGCGCACCGTCCAGAACCAGGACATGTGCCACTTTTTCGCCGAAGCGGTGCTGCCGTTGCTGCGCAAGCGTGCCGACTATCGCTTCCGGATCGTGGGGTCCATCGCCCCCGCGCTGGCCGAGCAGTTTCGCGCGTACGACGGCGTCGACGTGACCGGCCGGGTCGAGTCAGTCGCGCAGGCCGCGGCCGACGGCGCGATCGGCGTGTGCCCGATGCGCATCGGCGCCGGCGTGCAGAACAAGATTCTCGAGTACATGGCGCTCGGGTTGCCTGTCGTCACCACGTCGCTCGGGTACGAGGGCTTGGGCGCGGAAAGTGGCCGGGATCTGCTGATCGCCGATACGCCGGGAGAATTCGTCAGTCGTATCGAGCGGCTCGTCGCCGACGAGCCCGCGGCGGTCGAGATGGCTGGGCACGCGCGCGCCTTCGTCGAGCGCGAGCACGGATGGGAGCGGATGATTGCGCCGCTCGTTGACCGCATCGGTGCGTTGCTGGCCTGAAGGAAGGCCCGTCCGCTTTGCGCGCTACCGCGCGAGACGGGCGGCCCCGGTTTGGTTGTGGCGCGGCGGCAAGGTTACAATGGCCGCGCAGGCACGATATGCCCCCGGATGCCAGCCGGGCGGCGCCGATCGATGACGGCGCCAGCGATCGGCCTTCTCCCTGTCTTCGAGATCCTGACGTGTTCGTTTTCGTCCCCCTTGCAGTTCCCCCGTGCCGGTCGTGCGCGGATAGTCGTGCGCATTGGCAGGCGTTGCCTGCGTGCGCCATCCGAGGTTGCACACCGCTTCGCCGAGCCGTCAGCCCGCAAGGCCGGAGATGGCGATGACTCATCTCGTCATCACCGGCGCGAATGGTTTCGTCGGCCGGGCAGTCTGCCGCCGCGCGCTGGCAGCCGGGCATACGGTGACCGCACTGGTACGGCGCCCCGGTGGCTGCATCGACGGCGTGCACGAGTGGGTGCACGCCACCGCCGATTTCGACGGCCTGGACGAAGGCTGGCCGGAAGGTCTGGCCGCCGATTGCGTGATCCATCTCGCCGCCCGCGTGCACGTGATGCGCGACGAGTCGCCCGACCCCGATGCCGCGTTCGACGCCACTAACGTCGCTGGTACCTTGCGTCTCGCGCAGGCGGCACGCAATCACGGCGTACGCCGCGTCGTGTTCGCGAGCAGCATCAAGGCGGTCGGCGAGGGCGACGGTGGTGTGCCATTGTCGGAAGCGACCGAACCCGATCCGCAGGATGCTTACGGCCGTTCGAAACTGCGCGCGGAGCGGCAACTCGCGCAGTTCGGTGCGTCGGCAGGGCTCGACGTTGTCGTCGTGCGACCGCCGCTCGTCTACGGGCCGACCGTCCGTGCCAATTTCCTGAGGATGCTGGACGCGGTCGCGCGCGGGATGCCGTTGCCGCTCGGAGCCGTGTCGGCGCGGCGCAGCATCGTATTCGTCGAAAACCTTGCCGACGCGCTGCTGCACTGCGCCATCGATCCGCGCGCGGCCGGCGAATGCTTCCATGTTGCCGACGACGACGCGCCGTCGGTCGCGGACCTGTTGCGCCTCGTCGGCGATGCGCTCGGCAAGCCGGCACGCCTGCTTGCGGTGCCGCCGGCCCTGCTGCGCGTGGCTGGCAAGCTGACCGGCCGCAGTGCGGCCGTCGATCGCCTGACGGGCAGCCTGCAGCTCGACACGGGCCGGATCAGGCGCGTGCTCGACTGGCAGCCGCCCTATACGACCCGCCAGGGCCTCGAAGCGACCGCCGCATGGTATCGTTCGCGCGATACACGAAAATAAGGCCACATGCTTCTCGCGAACCCCACCTGGCTCACCGCAGCTGCGGTGGCCCTGGCCGCCGCACTCGCTTCGACGACGATTCTTCGTACGTTGCTTGCCACCGGCCTGGCCTGGCGCCTCGCAACCGATATTCCGAACGACCGTTCGCTCCATACGCTGCCGACCCCACGCGTCGGCGGATGGGGCATCGTGCCGGTGTGCGTTGTCGCATTGCTGGCGCTCACGCCGCGACTGTGGCTGATTGCCGCCGCCGCCGCAGGGCTGGCCGCCATGTCGCAGATCGACGACCGGCGCGGGCTGCCGGCCCGCGTGCGGTTCTCGGCGCACCTTGCGGCAGTCGTCGCGCTGATCGTCGTGTTTCCGGCCGACGCGCCTTGGTGGCTGCTCGCCGGCGTGGGTTTCGCGATGGTCTGGCTGACGAACCTGTACAACTTCATGGATGGCGCCGACGGCCTTGCGGGCGGCATGGCGCTGTTCGGCTTCGGCGGATACGCGGTCGCGGCGCTCGATGGCGTCCATGCGTCGCCCGATCTTGTCGTGGCTGGCGCGGCGGTTGCCGGTGCGGCGTTGGGTTTCCTGCTGCTCAACTTTCATCCGGCACGGCTGTTTCTCGGCGATGCCGGCTCGATTCCGCTCGGATTCCTGGCTGGCGCGCTGGGCTACTGGGGCTGGCGTACCAACGCCTGGCCGATCTGGTTTCCCGCGATGGTGTTCGCTCCCTTTATCGTTGACGCATCTGTAACACTTTTGAGACGTCTGTTACGCGGAGAAAAGTTCTGGCAAGCGCACCGTGAGCACTATTATCAAAGGATGGTTCGATCGGGCGTCAGTCACGGTCGGACCGCTCTATATTGGTACCTCATCATGCTCGCGGGCATAATTCTCGCCGTGTGGGCAAAGGGCCGCCCCGAACTGCAGCAGTGGCTGTCGTTCTTCGCTTGGTACGGCGTCCTGGCATGCTTCGGATGGTTGATCGACATGCGTTGGCGCCGGTTCCAGGCAGCCGCCGAAAACAACTCTTGAGGTTTCCTGCCGATGTTGCGATCCAAAGCATCGTGGCTGTCGCTGAGTGCTTTCCTGTTCGACCTGACGGCGGTCATCGCCGCATGGTTGTTCGCTTATCTCGTTCGTTTCAATGGCAGCGTTCCGCATGATTTCCTGAGCGGTGCGCTGATGGCGCTCACGTGGGTGCTGCCCGTCTACGCGCTGATGTTTCGCGGGTTCGGCCTGTATCGCGGGCTTTGGGTGTTCGCGAGCCTGCCCGACCTGATGCGCATCGCGAAGGCGGTGGTCGGCGGCGGTGTGATCGTGATGATCGGCGCCGTGATGTTCCAGCCGCAGCCGATCATTCCGCGCTCGGTGCTGCTCGTGTCGCCCCTGATGCTGTTCCTCGCGATGGGCGGCGCACGCGCGCTGTATCGCGCGACGAAGGAGTATTACCTGTACGGCGGGCTCGTCGGGAAGGGCAAGCCGGTGCTGGTGCTCGGTGCCGGTACGGCCGGCGCGAGCCTCGCGCGCGAACTGTCGCGTTCCGGCGAATGGCGCCTCGTCGGCCTGCTCGACGACGACGTCGTAAAACAGGGCCGCGAAATCTACGGCCACAAGGTGCTGGGCTCGTTCAACGACCTCAAGCACTGGACCGACGCAATGAAGGTCGAATACGCAATCATCGCGATTCCATCGGCGTCCGTCGAGACGCAGCGTCGCGTCGCGACGCTGTGCGTGCGGGCCGGCGTGAAGGCGATGGTGCTGCCGTCGCTGACCGCGCTGATGCCAGGGCAGGGCTTCCTGTCGCAGGTGCGAAACATCGATCTCGAGGATCTGCTCGGCCGCGATGCCGTGACGATCGACACGCCGCACGTCGAGGCGCTGCTGCGCGGCCGCGTCGTGATGGTGACGGGCGCGGGCGGGTCGATCGGCTCCGAGCTCTGCCGGCAGATCCTGCGCTTCGCGCCCGCGCAACTCGTCGCGTTCGACCTGTCCGAGTATGCGATGTACCGGCTGACCGAGGAGTTGCACGAGCGCTTCCCGGATCTCCCGGTCGTGCCGATCATCGGCGACGCGAAGGATTCGCTGCTGCTCGACCAGGTGATGTCGCGTCATGCGCCGCACATCGTGTTCCACGCGGCCGCCTACAAGCACGTGCCGCTGATGGAGGAGCACAACGCCTGGCAGGCGCTGCGCAACAATGTGCTCGGCACCTATCGCGTGGCCCGCGCGGCGATCCGCCACGATGTGCGTCACTTCGTGCTGATCTCGACCGACAAGGCCGTCAATCCGACCAACGTGATGGGCGCGAGCAAGCGCTTGGCCGAAATGGCCTGCCAGGCGTTGCAGCAGACGAGCGGGCGTACGCAGTTCGAGACGGTGCGCTTCGGTAACGTGCTCGGCAGCGCGGGCAGCGTGATCCCGAAGTTCCAGCAGCAGATCGCGAAGGGCGGCCCGGTCACGGTCACGCACCCGGAGATCACGCGCTTCTTCATGACGATCCCGGAAGCATCGCAGCTGGTGCTGCAGGCGTCCAGCATGGGGCATGGCGGCGAGATCTTCATTCTCGACATGGGCGAGCCGGTGAAGATCGTGGATCTCGCATGCGACCTGATCCGCCTGTACGGTTTCTCGGAAGAGCAGATTCGGATCGAGTTCACCGGGCTGCGGCCCGGCGAGAAGCTCTACGAGGAGTTGCTGGCGGACGACGAGGCGACGACGCGCACGCCGCATCCGAAGCTGCGGATCGCGCGGGCGCGGGAAGTGCCGGACAATTTCCTCGACGAGCTGCTGCCGTGGCTGATGCAGCATCGTGTCCTGCCCGATGACGAAGTGCGGCGCGACCTGCGGCGCTGGGTGCCGGAATACCAGACGGCCGTAGCTCCCGTGTTGCAGAGTGTCCCGTCGGTGCGTGCGGCATCGAACGGGTGATACCGTCCCGGGTGGTGAACAGTGCCGCAAGACGAAAAAAGCGCCCCGCGGGGCGCTTTTTTCATGCCGGGCCGAGAACGGCTCAGCGACTGGGCCGGTGCTTGCGCACCACCATCCACCTCGGCGCGCGGAACCGCACGATGCTGAGGTACAACCACACGTAAGTCAGCGCGAACAGCACGACGAACACGAACAGGTGCACCGTGTGCCGCCAGAACAGCGTCGCGGGTATCACCGCGACGAGGCAAAGCAGCCACAGGTACGGCGACGTCAGCGAATTGCGGCGCGTCAGGTCGTGCGCGTGCTTCGTGCCGACGGCCCAGCGCATCAGCCGCTTGTACACGAGCATGTGCAGGTGCACGCCGTCCGGAATCCCGGGCGACATCCCGCGGATGAACTTCTTCCGGTAGATCGAAAAGCAGGTCTCGAAGATCGGGTACATGAACAGCAGCACCGGGTACCACGCGGACACCTCGCGGTTGCGCATCACGAGCATGATCGCGAGTTCGGCGAGCATAAAGCCGATGAAATACGCGCCGCCGTCGCCGAGGAAGATCAGCCCGGCCGGGAAATTCCACAGGAAGAAGCCGAGCACGGCGCCCATCATGATGATCGAAGCGGACATCACGACCGGATCGTTCACATGGAACGCGACATACGCGAGCGATGCGAACATCATGAAGCTGACCATCGACGCGAGCCCGTTGAAGCCGTCGATGATGTTGATCGCGTTCGCGAGCGCCGCGACCGCCAGCACCGTGATGAACGCCGAAATGACCACGTAGCCGAGCAGGAAGTCGAGCGGCGGCACGCTGATGCGCTTGACCGCGATGCCCAGCAGCCAGAACGCCAGCGCGGCCGCACCCATCGTGCAGAGCAGCCGCGCGCGCGGCGACACGCGCTTGGTCAGATCCTCGACGAGGCCTGACAGGAACGCCGGCATTCCGCAGGCAACGATCCCGAGAATGCTGCCGGCGATCGTCGGATAGCGCCGGGACAGGATCAGCGCGGCAATGACGACGCCCGCGAGGATCCCGATGCCCCCGACCCGCGGCACGGGCCGCACGTGGAATTTCTGCACGCCGGCCAGGTCGCTGTCGATCGAGAATTTCTCGTGAAGGTGCGCATAGCGCACGATGAACAGCGTGACGAGCAGGGAGACGATGAAGCCGGACGCGAAGCTGAGCATGGGATCGCTCGAAAAATGGACAGCGGATTATACAAAACCGCGCGGGTTGCCCTCCTGCCATCGCCAGTGGTCGGCACACATTTCTTCGATGCCGAGCGTTGCGCGCCAGCCGATGATGTCGGCCGCGGCCTGCGGGTTCGCGTAGCACTCGGCGATGTCTCCCGGGCGGCGCGCGACGAGCTCGTACGGCACCGGGCGGCCCGATGCCTTCTCGAACGCACGCACGACTTCCAGCACGCTGTAGCCCTGGCCCGTGCCGAGGTTCACGACGAAGCTCGCGTCGCGCTTCGCCAGTGCGTCGAGCGCGGCGATGTGCCCCTTCGCGAGATCGACGACGTGGATGTAGTCGCGCACGCCGGTGCCGTCCGGCGTCGGGTAGTCGGAGCCGAACACGCGCAGCTTTTCCAGCTTGCCGACCGCAACCTGTGCGACGTACGGCATCAGGTTGTTCGGGATGCCGGCCGGATCCTCGCCGATCAGCCCGCTCGCGTGCGCGCCGACCGGGTTGAAGTAGCGCAGCGTCGCGATCCGCCACGTCGGGTCCGAGACTTCGAGATCGCGCAGGATCTGCTCGGCGATCAGCTTCGACTGGCCATACGGGTTCGTCGCGGACAGCGGGAACGATTCGTCGATCGGCGAGCGCTCGGGCACGCCGTATACGGTCGCGGACGAGCTGAACACGAACTGCCTGACGTTGCGCTCGCGCATCACCTTGAGCACGGCGAGCAGGCCGCCGATGTTGTTCTGGTAGTACTCGAGCGGCTTCGCGACCGATTCACCGACGGCCTTGAGCGCCGCGAAATGGATCGTGCCGGTGATCGGGTGTGCATCGAATACCTTGGCGAGCGCGGCTTCGTCGCACACGTCGACCTGATGGAACGCGGGCGTCTTGCCCGTGATCCGCTCGATGCGGCGCACGGATTCGGCCTTGCTGTTGACGAGGTTGTCGACGATCACGACGTCGTAGCCGTTGTCGAGCAGCTCGACGGCCGTGTGCGAGCCGATGTAGCCCGCGCCGCCGGTGACGAGGATGGTGCCTTTAGCGGTCATTGCAGATGCGCTCCTTCAGAGTGTGAATCCGGTCAACGAATGGATGGTCTCCCGATAGCGCTCGACGACCTGTTGCTCGTCGAACTCCGCCGCGACCTTTTGCCGGCCGCGTGCGCCCATCGCTGCCCGGCCTTCCGGTCCGAGCGCGATCATGCGATTCAGTTGCTCCGCGAGGCTCGCGCTGTCGCGCACGCGGCACAGGAAGCCCGTGTCGCCGTCGGCGACGACGTCGCGGCAGCCCGGCACGTCGGTCGCGACGATCGGGCGGCCCATCGCGGACGCTTCCATCAGCGTGCGCGGCACGCCTTCGCGGTACGACGGCAGCACGACGCAGTCGGCCGCCGCGATATGCGGGCGCACGTCGTGCGCTTCGCCGAGATACTCGATCACGCCTTCGCCGACCCACGCATCGACGTCCGCGCGGCCGATCGCGCTTGGATTGTCGACGCCGAGCGGCCCGAGCAGCTGGAAGCGCGCATTCGGGAAGCGCGCGCGCACGATGCGCGCGGCCTCCACGTATTCGCGCACGCCCTTGTCCCACAGCAGCCGGCCGATCAGGATGAAGACGGGCGCGTCGCCGGTGGGCAGCGGCACGGGCGCGAACTGTTCGAGATCGACGCCTTCGCCGTGCAGCAGCCGCGCGCGATCGGGATGCGCAAGCAACTGTTCGTCGGTGAAGGTCGCGA
Source organism: Burkholderia sp. AU45274 (assembly GCF_030482505.1). Taxonomy (NCBI): domain Bacteria; kingdom Pseudomonadati; phylum Pseudomonadota; class Betaproteobacteria; order Burkholderiales; family Burkholderiaceae; genus Burkholderia; species Burkholderia sp. AU45274. The sequence goes on from NZ_JAUJQE010000020.1 coordinate 54,567, forward strand.
GATCGTCGCGGTTCAGGAACCACACTTCACGCGGGAAGCGGAACGCGAACCGGTACAGGCGCTTCGCGACGCTTGCCGCTCGGCTCTTCTGGATGAAAACGTAGCCGAGCCCGGTCGTCACCGCGATCGACGGCACGCGCGCGAGCCACGCGGCGACCGAGCCGTAGATGTTCGGCTTGATCGTGTAATGGAACACGAGATCGGGCTTCAGCGCGCGGTAGTGACGCACCAGCGCGGCGAGCGTGCCGAGATCCTCGCGCGGGCTCGTGCCTTTCGAGGCAACCGCGAGCGCCACGTAGCGGCAGCCCATCTGCTCGAGCAAGGGCACCGTGCGGTCGTGCGGCGCAATGACGATGACCTCGGCGCCGCGCGCGACGAGCGCACGGATCAGCCCGTGGCGATACGTGTAGATCGCCCAGGCCGTGTTGCAGACGAGCGCGATGCGCAGCGGGGAGGTGACGGACATGAAAAAAAGAATAAATAAAGCGTCGAAATTGCCGAAAGGGCCGGATGCGCGTCAGGCGGACGGCCGCGCGGCGAACAGCGTCTGCTTGATCCGCTGCAACGTGCGATACGGCGTCACGAAATGCAGCAGGTTCTTGGCGAGGCCGGCCCAGTCGTACGGGTTCAGCGCGTTGAAGTGGCTCAGCAGCAGCGTGAGCGTCGACACCAGCTGGCGCCGGCGCTTGGTCGCACTGATCCCGCCCTCGTTCAATTCGTAATAGAGGCCGAGTTCCGGCAGGTTCGCGCAATCGTAGCGTTGCATTAACCGTAAAAAAAGATCGAGATCCTCGGCCGCACGGTATTTCGCCCGATAGTTCCCCACTTCCCGCACGGCGTCGATGCGCAGCATCACCGACGGATGCACGAGCGGCGAGCGCAGGAAGCGCGTGCGGCGCAGCGTGCGCGGATCCGCGGGCGGGGTCAGCATGAAGCGCGGCTCGCCGGCGCGGGACACGACTTGCGTCCACATGCCGACGCAGGCCACGCGCGGGTGGGCGCCGAGATACGCGCGCTCCTTCGCGAGGCGCTGCGGCGCGGCGAGATCGCCCGCGTCGATGCGCGCGGCATAGCGGAAGCCGCGCGCGGCGAGCGCGTCGATGCCGGCCGCGAGCGCACGCTCGATGCCGCCGTTCTGCGGCATGCGCAGCACGTCGATCATGAGGCCGGGCAGGTCGGGCGCGACGATCGGCGGCGTGCTGCCGTCATCGACGATCAGCACGTGCACGGGCGTGTCCTCGCGAAACGATGCGAGGGTCCGAACGACGTCGTCGTGCCCGTTGTAGGCCGGCATCAGCACGGCCACGTCGTCGAGCGGGGTCGGGCAATCAGGGGACGTCATGGTCGCAGCTTGAAACGGATGTAATAAAAATTGACGGCGGCGGCGGCCAGGTAGCCGGCCGCCAGCCCGACGAGCGCGCCGTACAGGCCGAGCCGCGGGATCGCGAACAGGTTGACGAGCGCCGCGATCGCGAGCGCGAGCAGCCATTTCGACAGCAACACGAATTTTGCTTGATATTTGAGAACGATAAGATTGCCTATCGCCTCGATGCCGGCGGGCACCGACAGCCAGACCGCCCAGCGGAAGATGTCGACCGAGGCTTCGTAGCCGTGGCCGAACACCTTGCCGACGATCAGCGGGGCGGCGGCGTCGAGCACGAGCGCGCCGGCCGTCATCAGGCCGGCCGTCATCGCGATCAGCCGGACGATGTTGCGGCGCAGCCGCGCGATGTCCTGCACGCGGTAGACGAAGGCGGGCGCGATCGTCTGCGCGAGCATCAGCGCGAGCGTGATCCAGTTCTCGTTGAGCTGCTGCGCGGCCGAGTAGCGGCCGAGATCGGCGAACGAGACGTGACGCTCGAGCATCAGGCGGTCGAGCTTCAGGAACAGGTACATGCAGATGAGGCCGAGCCAGAACACGGTGCCGGCCGTTGCAAAGTGCCTGAACAGCGGTTTGTCGAACGTCCAGCCGAGCGCGCCGCCGTTACGATGCCGGTAGTACAGCAGCAGCGCGAAGCCGATGGCGGCCGCTTCGAGCGCCCACAGCCACGCGAAGCGGGCGGGGCCCGCGGCCGCGCGGACCAGCAGCCAGACGAGCAGCGCCTTCACCAGCGCGGTGACCATGCTGGTGACGAGCTGCGGCTTGCTGTAGGTCATGCTCTGCAGCCACGCGTTGATGACGCCGACGAGCGGCTCGCGGAACACCATCGTGACCGCGAGGCCCGCGAGCATCGCGCCGACCAGCGGATCGAAGGCGCCCGCTGCGATCGCGATCCAGGTCGCGACGAGCGCGGCGACGGAGACGGCGATGCGCAGCGCGAATGCGCTGCCGAGCACCGCGCCGAGCTGGGCGGGCGGGCGCTGGACGATGGTCGGGACGAGGATTTCCGCGCCGCACACCCAGGTGAGCGGCGCCAGTACGAGGAGGAGCGTATTCGCATACTGCCATTTGCCGAACACATCTGGCCCGAAATAACGGGCCAGCAGGCCGCTGATCGCGATCGCGACGCCGATCTGCGTGAGCCGCTCGAGCCCCAGCCAGACGAGATTCGCGACGGCCTTCGCGACGTCCGGGTTGCCGAAGCGCTTCAGCATGCGCGGCAGCGGCGTGCGCGCGAGGCGGCCGGCAGGGCGCCCGGGGGCTGCAGGTTGGCGGCGACGGGACGGCTAGGCATTAAAATGGGCGGTATGCGCGTCATCAAAACCCGCGATTATAAGTGGGATCGGGGTCGCTCCCGCCGTTCCGCGCCAGCGGTTTCACGCCGTGCCGGGCCGCATGTATCATGCGCGGCACCGGCGAGCGGCGGCCAGGCAAGCCAGACATTTTTCCATGCACGCAACTGAGAGAAGAGAATCGATGATCTCCCAATCCATCTTCAAGGCATATGACATTCGTGGCGTGGTCGGCAAGACGCTCGACAACGACACCGCGCGCGGGATCGGCCGGGCATTCGGCAGCGAAGTGCGTGCGCAGGGCGGCGATGCGGTCGTCGTCGCGCGCGACGGCCGCCTGTCCGGGCCGGACCTCGTCGGCGCGCTGGCCGACGGCCTGCGTGCGGCGGGCGTCGACGTCGTCGACGTCGGCATGGTGCCCACGCCGGTCGGCTATTTCGCGGCGAACGTCCCGCTCGCGCTGAAGGGCGGCGAGCGCCGCGTCGATTCGTGCATCGTCGTCACGGGCAGCCACAACCCGCCCGACTACAACGGCTTCAAGATGGTGCTGCGCGGCGCCGCGATCTACGGCGAGCAGATCCAGGCGCTGTATCAGCGCATCGTCGACGAGCGTTTCGAGACGGGCAACGGCTCGTACGAACAGTTCGACGTGGCCGATCAATACATCGCGCGCATCGTCGGCGACATCAAGCCGGCCCGCCCGATGAAGCTCGTCGTCGACGCCGGCAACGGCGTGGCCGGCCCGCTGGCGACGCGCCTGTTCAAGGCGCTCGGCTGCGAGCTCGTCGAGCGCTTCACCGACATCGACGGCACGTTCCCGAACCACCACCCGGATCCCGCCCATCCGGAAAACCTGCAGGACGTGATCCAGGCGCTGAAGGACACCGACGCCGAGATCGGCTTCGCGTTCGACGGCGACGGCGACCGCCTCGGCGTCGTCACGAAGGACGGCCAGATCATCTATCCGGACCGCCAGCTGATGCTGTTCGCGGAAGAAGTGCTGTCGCGCAACCCGGGCGCGCAGATCATCTACGACGTGAAGTGCACGCGCCACCTCGCGCAATGGGTGAAGTCGAAGGGCGGCGAGCCGCTGATGTGGAAGACGGGCCACTCGCTCGTGAAGGCGAAGCTGCGCGAGACGGGTGCGCCCCTCGCCGGTGAAATGAGCGGCCACGTGTTCTTCAAGGATCGCTGGTACGGCTTCGACGACGGTCTCTACACGGGCGCGCGCCTGCTCGAGATCCTCGCGAAGACGGCCGATCCGAGCGCGCTGCTGAACGGGCTGCCGGACGCGATGAGCACGCCCGAACTGCAGCTGTGGCTCGACGAAGGCGAGAACTTCCGCCTGATCGACAAGCTGCAGAAAGAGGCGAAGTTCGATGGCGCCGAGGAAGTCGTGACGATCGACGGCCTGCGTGTCGAGTACCCGGACGGCTTCGGCCTCGCGCGTTCGTCGAACACGACGCCGGTCGTCGTGATGCGTTTCGAGTCGGAGACGCAGGAAGGGCTCAAGCGCATCCAGGAGGACTTCCGTCGCGTGCTGACGGCCGCGAAGCCGGACGTCAAGCTGCCGTTCTGAGCGTCGGCGGCCTCGGGCCGCCACCGGCGCGACGGTGAGTCCGATCGTCGCGCCATCCCCGAAAAGCGGCGCACGCCAAGGGCGTGCGGCCGCTTTTTGTCTCTAGGGCCTGTTCCCGCTAATAACGGGCTTGCGCTGGCCGCCAGAAGGGCCGAGCGCAAGGACTGCGACGAAGCGAATACTCGACGTATTCGCGAGGAGCATGACGCAGCGCTCGGCCCTTCTGGCGGCCAGCCCCACAAAGGAATTTTCAATCACGGGAACGTGCCTTGCCGGCCGCATTGCGGCGTCGCGCGTCGCTTGTTTGGCACGAGCCAAACGGCGCTCCTTGCTTCTTGCACTGCAGCCGGCAAGGCACGTTCGCAAGCCCGTTATTAGCGGGAACAGGCCCTAGGCCCCCCGGGCGAGATAAAATCCCCCCTTTCTGCTTGTCGCCGGCTGCCTGCCGGCGTTTTTTCAGCGTGCAAAAGATCCTGATCGTGCGCGTGTCGTCGCTGGGCGACGTCGTGCACAACATGCCGGTGATCGCCGATATCCGGCGCCGCCACCCCGATGCGCAGATCGACTGGCTCGTCGAGGAAAGCTTCGTCGACCTGGTCAAGCTCGTCGACGGCGTGCGCAACGTGCTGCCGTTCTCGCTGCGCCGCTGGCGCAAGAAGCCGTTCTCGGGCGCCACGTGGCGCGAGATCCGCGCGTTCCGCCAGCGCCTCGCGGCCGAGCAGTACGACCTCGTGATCGACTGCCAGGGCCTCATCAAGACGGCCTGGGTCGCCAGCTGGGCGCGCGGCCCGCTCGTCGGGCTCGGCAACCGCACCGACGGCGCCGGCTACGAGTGGCCCGTGCGCTTCTTCTATCGCAAGCGCGTGCCGATCGCGCCGCGCACGCACGTCGTCGAGCGCTCGCGGCAACTCGTCGCGGCCGCGCTGGGCGACCCGGCGCCGACGCCGGCCGATCCGGTCGAGTTCGGCCTCGATACGCGCGCGGCGGCGCTCGCGGTGGCCGGGCTCGGGCTGAACCTGCCGGTGCCGTACGTGGTATTCGTTCATGCGACGTCGCGTGCCGACAAGCAGTGGCCGGACGCCGCGTGGATCGAGCTCGGCCAGGCGCTCGTGCGGCGCGGCGCGTCGCTCGTGCTGCCGTGGGGCAACGACGCGGAGCGCGCGACCAGCGAGCGCCTGGCGCAGGCGTTCGGCGCGGCGGCGATCGTGCCGCCGAAGCTGTCGCTGCCGGCCGTGGTCGGCCTGATCGACGGCGCGGATGCGATCGTCGGGGTTGATACAGGTCTGGTTCACATCGCGGCCGCGCTGAAGCGTCCGACGGTCGAACTGTACAATTTCGCGACGGCCTGGCGGACCGGCGGCTACTGGTCGCCGAACGTCGTCAATCTCGGCACGGCGGGGCAGCCCCCGTCGATCGCGCAGGTGAAGTCGGCGCTCGCGGGCTTCGGTCTCCTGTAACGCAGTCACACGCGCGAACCCACGCGAACCGAACATGAGCGAATCCCAGATCATCGAAGTCCCGTCCGCCGACTGGAGCGGACACAACCTGTCGGCGCCGCGCGAGCAGCTGCTGGCCGCCGTCGAGGAAGGCAAGGTGCTGTATTTTCCGCACCTGCGCTTCGCGATCGAAGGCGGCGAGGAAGCGCTGCTCGATCCGGCGCTCGCCGACCCGAAACGCAAGAACATCAGCCTCGCGCCGAACGGCGGCGCGCTCGCCGGCGTGCTCGGCGACAGCGTCACGCAGTCGGCGGTGCGCGCGCTCGTCGCGCGCTTCCAGCAGCAGGCCGGCACGCTCGTCGACGGCCTCTTTCCCGAATACCGCGGCAAGCTGCGCGTCGCGCCGACGAGCCTGCGGCTGCTGCAGGTCGAGACGCGCCAGACGTCGTGGCGCAAGGACGACAGCCGGCTGCACGTCGACGCGTTCCCGTCGCGGCCCAATTACGGCGAGCGCATCCTGCGCGTGTTCACGAACGTGAACCCGGCCGGCGTGCCGCGCGTGTGGCGCGTCGGCGAGCCGTTCGAGGACGTCGCGAAGCGCTTCCTGCCGCACATCAAGCCGCAGTTGCCGGGCGCCGCGTGGCTGCTGAACCTGCTGCACGTGACGAAGTCGCCGCGCAGCGCGTACGACCACCTGATGCTGAACCTGCACGACAGCATGAAGGCCGATCTCGACTACCAGAAGACGAGCCCGCAGGAGACGATGCCGTTTCCGCCGGGCTGCGTGTGGATATGTTTCTCCGATCAGACTTCGCACGCTGTGATGTCCGGCCAGTTCATGCTCGAACAGACCTTCTTCCTGCCGGTCGACGCGATGGTGCGCCGCGAATGCGCGCCGCTCGGCATCCTCGAACGCCTGACGGGCAGGGCGCTGGTTTGAGCGCGCATTTTCGTCGAAGCAAGACAAGGGACGCGGCATGCTGAGGGTGATCTATCGCGCGCTGTGGTGGCTCGTCGCCCCGATCGCCGTCATCCGGCTATACGTGCGCTCGCGCAAGGAGCGCGGCTATCGCGAACACATCGGCGAACGCTTCGGCCACGTGGCCGGCCGCTCGCGCGACGACCGTGCGCCGCTGATCTGGGTGCACGCGGTATCGGTCGGCGAGACGCGCGCGGCGCAGCCGCTGATCGACGCGCTGATGCACGCGCGCCCCGATGCGCGCATCCTGCTCACGCACATGACGCCGAGCGGCCGCGCGACCGGCGAACAGATCTTCGGCGATCGCGTGCTGCGCTGCTACCTGCCGTACGACATGCCCGGCGCGGTGCGACGTTTCCTGCACGCGTGGCGGCCGACGCTCGGCCTCGTGATGGAAACCGAGGTGTGGCCGACGCTGATCGACGAGTGCCGCCGTGCGGACGTGCCGCTGGTGCTGACCAATGCGCGCATGTCCGCGCGTTCGTTCCGGCGGGCATCGAAGTTCGGCGCGGCGACGCACGACGTGTTCGGCGGCTTCTCGCGCGTGCTCGCGCAGAGCCCGGCCGATGCGGAGCGGCTGACGTCGCTCGGCGCGCGCAACGTGACCGTGCTCGGCAACCTGAAGTTCGACATGACGACGCCCCCGGAGCTCGCGGCGCGCGGCCATGCGTGGCGCGAGGCGATCGGCACGCGGCCCGTGTGGGTGGCCGCGAGCACGCGCGAGAACGAGGAAGCGCTGGTGCTCGACGCATTCGCGGCGATGCGCACGCCCGGCGCGCTGCTGGTGCTCGTGCCGCGTCATCCGCAGCGTTTCGCCGAGGTCGAGGCGCTCGTCGAGCGCAGCGGCCTCAAGTGCGTGCGACGCTCGGTGTGGGCGGCCGACAAGGCCGCGCTCGCGTCCGGCCGGCCGGCGGCCGAGCCGCTGCCGGACGACGTGACGGTGCTGCTCGGCGATTCGATGGGCGAGCTCGGCGCGTATTACGCGGCGGCCGACATCGCGTTCATCGGCGGCAGCCTGCTGCCGCTCGGCGGCCAGAACCTGATCGAGGCATGCGCGGTCGGCGTGCCGGTGCTGATCGGCAAGCACGTGTTCAACTTCACGCAGGCGACCGCCGACGCGGTCGCGGCTGGTGCGGCGCTGCAGGTCGAGGATCCGCTCGATCTCGCGCACGTGCTCGATGCGCTGTTCGCCGACAAGGCGCGGCGCATCGCGATGGGCGCGGCGGGCGCGGCGTTCGCATCGCGGCACCGCGGCGCGACCGCGCGCACGGTCGACGTGCTCGCGGCACTGTTGCCGCCCGCCGAACGCGGCGGGCGCGCGCTGCAGGACACGCAGGACCCTTCCGACGACTAGGCGAAGGCGGCGCAATGCCGCCATGAGCAGGCGTGGCGGCACCGGATGATGATGCCGCCGCGTCGCTCAGACCGTCAGCAAACCCTTCTTCTCGATGAACGCGATCACGTCCGCGACGCCTTCGAGCGCCTTCAGGTTCGTCATCACGTAAGGCCGCTCGCCGCGCATCTTCTTCGTGTCGGACGCCATCACGTCGAGGTTCGCGCCGACCAGCGGCGCGAGATCCGTCTTGTTGATCACGAGCAGGTCGGACTTCGTGATGCCGGGGCCGCCCTTGCGCGGAATCTTCTCGCCGCCCGCGACGTCGATCACGTAGATCGTCAGGTCCGACAGCTCGGGGCTGAAGGTCGCCGCGAGATTGTCGCCGCCCGATTCGATGAACACGATGTCGGCGTCGGGAAAGCGCGATAGCATCCGGTCGACGGCCTCGAGGTTGATCGACGCATCCTCGCGGATCGCCGTGTGCGGGCAGCCGCCCGTCTCGACGCCCATGATGCGCTCCTCGGGCAGCGCGCCCGCGACCGTCAGCAGCCGCTGGTCTTCCTTCGTATAGATGTCATTGGTGATCGCGACGAGGTCGTATTTGTCGCGCATCGCCTTGCACAGCATTTCGAGCAGCGTGGTCTTGCCGGAGCCGACGGGGCCGCCGATGCCGACGCGCAGCGGCGGCAGTTTCTTCGTGCGGCGGGCGGAGGAGGGAGCAGGTGCGTTCATGGCGGGTAGCGTCGGGTTCAGGAGCGGAACAACCGCGAATACTGGGTTTCGTGCCGCGCGGACAGGATGCCGAGCTGCGGCGCGAACGTGTTGACGGCGTCGGGCGGCGTCGCGAGCGCGCGGCGCACGGCCGCGTCGATCGCGCCGCGCAGCGCGACGATGATGCGTTGCCCGGCGAGCTGGCCGAGCGGCACGGCCTTCAGCGCGGCGGACGTCTGGTTCTCGACCCAGCCGAATGCGTACGCGGCGAGTACCGCGTCGGCACTCGCGTCGTGAGCGGCGGCCGCGTACGCGAACGCGGTGGGCAGCGCGATCGGCGCAATCGCCGCGAGCGTCGCGCGGCGCGCGCCATCGCCCCATTCGAGCGACGCGCAGAGCTGCGCGAGCGACCAGCCCATCTGTTCGGTTTCACGGCGCAGTTCCGCCGATTCGCGGCTCGCGATGAACCACGCATTCTCGGCCGCGAGCGCCGGCGCGTCGTGTGCGTGCCAGCGCGCGAGTTGATGTGCGAGGAACGGCAGCTCGCCGTGCGCGAGCACGTCTGTCAGGCCGCTCGCGATCCAGTCGCGCGCGCTTTCGGCGTCGTGAATCAGGTTCGCGTCGAGCGCCGCTTCGAGCCCCTGCGAATAGCTGAACGCGCCGATCGGCAACGCCGGCGATGCAAGGTGCAGCAGCGCGACGAGTTCAGTGGTGGTCATGGCCGTGGCCGTGCGCGCAACCGGGACCATGCTGATGGTCGTGGTCGTGGTCGTGGTCGTGGTCGTGGTCGTGGTCGTAGTCGTGGTCGTGGTCGTGCGAATGGGAATGCGAGTGGCCGTGATGCTCGCCGAACACCTGCTGCGCGAGCGCGTAGTCCTCGGCGAAGGTCGCGTCGTGCCCGTGCTTGTGGCCGCCGCCGTACGCGCCGGCTTCCGGCTGGAAGGGCGCAAGGGTCTCCTCGACCTGCGTGCCGAGCCGGCGCAGCATGTCCGCGAGCACCGGGTCGGCTTCGAGCTTCAGGTAGCCGTCGCCGATCTCGACCGGCGTGTGACGGTTGCCGAGGTGGTACGCGGCGCGCATCAGCGTGAGCGGGTCGGCCGCGCGCACGCGCAGCACGGTCTCGGGCGCCGCGGCGACGCGCACGAGCGCGCCGTCGTCGGCGACGAGCACGTCGCCGTCGCGCAGGATCGTGCCGCGCGGCAGCAGGACCGCGACGTCCTCGCCGGTGTCGAGCGTCGCCGCGAGGCGGCTCTTGCAGCGGGCGTCATAGGCGAGCGTGAGCGTCGGCGCGCGCGCGACGAGCGACGCGGCGAGTTTCACGTTCGGGGCAATGCGTTTGTCGAGGGTGCGCATGAATCGAAAGCCGGCAATCAGGTCAGAACAGGAAATAGCGCTGCGCCATCGGCAGCACCGTGGCCGGCTCGCAGGTGAGCAACTGGCCGTCGGCGATCACGTCGTAGGTTTCGGGGTCGACGCTGATCGACGGGCGCCACGCGTTGTGGATCATGTCGGCCTTCGTCACGTTGCGGCAGTTGCGCACCGGCACGATCTGCTTCGCGAGCCCGTAGCGTTCCGCGATGCCCGCGTCGGCGGCCATCTGCGACACGAAGGTCAGCGACGTGCGCGCGAGCGCACCGCCGCGGGTGGCGAACATCTCGCGATAGTGGACCGGCTGCGGCGTGGGAATCGACGCGTTCGGGTCGCCCATCTGCGCCATCGCGATCATCCCGCCCTTCAGGATCATCGTCGGCTTGATCCCGAAGAACGCCGGCTCCCACAGCACGAGGTCGGCCCACTTGCCGGGCTCGATCGAGCCGACTTCATGCGCGATGCCGTGCGTGAGCGCCGGGTTGATCGTGTACTTCGCGACGTAGCGCTTCGCGCGGAAGTTGTCATTGCGCGTGCCGTCTTCCGGCAGCGCGCCGCGCTGCACCTTCATCTTGTGCGCGGTCTGCCAGGTGCGGATGATCACTTCGCCGACGCGGCCCATCGCCTGCGAATCGGACGACAGCATCGACAGCGCGCCGAGATCGTGCAGGATGTCCTCGGCCGCGATCGTCTCGCGGCGGATCCGCGATTCGGCGAACGCGAGATCCTCGGCGATCGACGGATCGAGGTGGTGGCACACCATCAGCATGTCGAGATGCTCGTCGAGCGTGTTGATCGTGTACGGGCGCGTCGGGTTGGTCGACGACGGCAGCACGTTCGACTCGCCGCACACCTTCAGGATGTCGGGCGCATGACCGCCGCCCGCGCCTTCGGTGTGGTACGTGTGGATCGTGCGGCCCTTGAACGCGGCGACCGTCGATTCGACGAAGCCGCCTTCGTTCAGCGTGTCGGTGTGGATCGCGACCTGCGTGTCGGTGTCGTCGGCGACGGACAGGCAGTTGTCGATCGCGGCGGGCGTCGTGCCCCAGTCCTCGTGCAGCTTCAGCCCGATCGCGCCGGCGGCGATCTGCTCGACGAGCGGCTGTGGCAGGCTCGCATTGCCCTTGCCGAGAAAGCCGAGGTTGATCGGCCAGCCGTCGGCGGCCTGCAGCATCCGCTCCATGTGCCACGGGCCCGGCGTGCAGGTCGTCGCGTTGGTGCCGGTGGCCGGCCCGGTGCCGCCGCCGAGCATCGTCGTGACGCCCGACGCGAGCGCCTCGTCGATCTGCTGCGGGCTGATGAAGTGGATGTGCGTGTCGATGCCGCCGGCCGTCACGATCAGCCCTTCGCCGGCGATCACCTCGGTCGCGGCGCCGATCGCGATCGTCACGCCCGGCTGGATGTCCGGGTTGCCGGCCTTGCCGATCGCGGCGATGCGGCCGTGCTTGATCGCGATGTCGGCCTTCACGATGCCCCAGTGATCGAGGATCACCGCGTTGGTGATGATCGTGTCGGGCACGTCGGCGGCCACGCGCTGCGACTGGCCCATCCCGTCGCGGATCACTTTCCCGCCGCCGAATTTCACTTCCTCGCCGTAGGTCGTGAAGTCGCGTTCGATCTCGATCAGCAGTTCGGTATCGGCGAGCCGGACGCGGTCGCCCGTCGTCGGCCCGAACATTTCCGCGTACGCGCGGCGGCTCAAGCGTAGTGTCATGGTGCTGTTCCTGAAGAGCGGGGCGCGGCTTACAGCGGCCCCATCACCTTGCCCTGAAAACCGTAGACGGCACGATCGCCCGCGAGCGCGACCAGCTCGACGGTGCGCGTCTGGCCCGGCTCGAAGCGCACCGCGGTGCCGGCCGCGATGTTCAGGCGAAAGCCGCGCGCGGCCGCGCGGTCGAACGACAGTGCGTCGTTGACTTCGAAGAAGTGGTAGTGCGAGCCGACCTGCACCGGGCGGTCGCCGGTGTTCGCGACGACGAGCGTCAGCGTCGCGCGGCCCGCGTTCAGTTCGTGTTCGCCGTCGTCGGTGAGGATTTCGCCGGGGATCATGCGGGGCCTCACGGAATCGGGTGATGGACGGTCACGAGTTTCGTGCCGTCGGGGAAGGTCGCCTCGACCTGGATGTCGGGAATCATCTCCGGCACGCCGTCCATCACGTCGTCGCGCGTGAGCAGCGTCGTGCCGTAGTGCATCACCTCGGCGACCGTCTTGCCGTCGCGCGCGGCTTCCATCAGCGCGGCGGTGATGAAGGCGACCGCCTCCGGATAGTTGAGCTTCAGGCCGCGTGCGCGACGGCGCTCGGCCAGCAGCGCCGCCGTGAAGATCAGCAGCTTGTCCTTCTCGCGGGGAGTCAGTTTCATGAAGGCAAACGTTCAGGAAAACGTAATTGTTATCGGTGCGTGCGCAACGGGGCGAACGCGCGGTTCATCGTAGCACCGCGCTGTTTTGCGTGCGTCGTGTATCGGTTATGTAAGGAGCAAGGCGCGTGCCATGTGCATGGAACGCAGTGCGATGCGCGCTTGTGGTGCGCGATGCATGGGCAACGTGCAGCATCCGCCGCGACGCTGCGCCGAAACGGTGCGTGGTATGACCGCGCTCAGGTTTGCCAGAGACGCAGCGGCCGTGCGTCGACACCGTGCACGATCGGCCGCAGGTGCAGCCAGCAGTCGGTGAAGTGGCGTTGCAGCGCTTCCATCGACATCGACAGCGCGCGGATCAGCACGACACCCGGCGTCACGCAAGTCGCGCCCGCACGCAGCGTGGCATCGAACGGCGTCCGCGCGGCGAGCGATTCGGCGAGCGCGGCGTCGCACGCGGCGCCGGCGGCCCACAGCGTGCCGTACGCGGGAAAGCCGGCGAGACCCTGCAGCGCGCCGCGCAGCGGGTCGTGCGCATCGAGCAGCGCGCGCTCGGTCCACAGCGGCCGGCCGTCGGCATCGACGAGCGCCGAAGTCGACGCGATGCGGCCCGCCGACCAGGTTTCGCCGGCCGCCTGCCGTCCGAGCTGCGTCGCGTCCCAGCCGATCGCGCTGGCGCCCGCGCCGAGCTTGACCGTGAAAGCGAGCGACGCATGCGCCGCGTCGAAGAACAGGTTGTTCTGCGGCAGCCAGTCGAGCTTCGCGTGTTCGCCCACCGTGATGCCGATGCGCTGCGTCGCGTCCAGCCCGTTCGACTTGTACCACTTGGTCGCGCCGGGCGTGGTCAGCACCGCGTGCGTGCCGTCGCCGAGCGCGATGTCGATGTCGAGCCGGTCGCCGCCCGCGACGCCGCCCGGCGGGTGGACGATCACCGCGTGGCAGATCGCATCGCCTTCCGGATACAGCGGCCGCTGCACGCGCAGCGGGCCGTCGTGCAGCCGGTGCGCGAGCGTCGTGCGCGCGCCGTGCCGCTCGAAGCCGAGTTCGAGGCGGCCGCGCCACGACTTGGCGACGGCGGGGCGGGACAGCGGGGCGTGGGAGTCGGGGGCGGACATCGGCGGGAAGCAGGGGACGGGCGCGGAGAACGAGGATGCTACCGCAACAATATACGCTTCGGTACCCGCGCTGCAGCGCGGGGTAACGCGCGATCTCGCGCCGAGCCGCTTCGCCGGCGTGCGCCTGACATGCGCCGTTCGACGAGATGCCGAAGCGATGGCCGGAATCGACGGCCGGAAGCGATGCCGCTCCGAGCCGCCTTTCCCGCTACACCGCGATCAGCTCGCGCACGCCGTTCGCTTCCATCTCGTGCGCGTCGCCGCCCGCGACGATCTCGCCGCGGCTCATCACCCAGTAGCGGTCGGCGATCGATTGGGCGAAATCGTAATACTGTTCGACGAGCAGCACGGTCATCTTCGATTCGTCGACGAGCTGGCGCAGCGTGCGGCCGATGTCCTGGATGATCGACGGCTGGATGCCTTCGGTCGGCTCGTCGAGGATCAGCAGCTGCGGCTCGCTCATCAGCGCGCGGCCGATCGCGAGCTGCTGCTGCTGGCCGCCCGACAGGTCGCCGCCGCGTCGCGCGCGCATGTCCTTCAGCACCGGGAACAGGTCGTAGATGCGGTCGGGCACCTTGGACGGCGCCTTGCGGCTCGCGGCGCCGACGAGCAGGTTCTCCTCGACGGTCAGCCGCGGAAAGATGTCGCGGCCCTGCGGCACGTAGGCGAGCCCGGCCGCGACGCGCGCATACGGCGGCATCGCGCCGAGCGCCGTGCCGCGCCACGACACGCTGCCGCTCTTCGCGGCGACGACGCCCATCAGGCAGCGCAGCAGCGTGCTCTTGCCGACGCCGTTGCGGCCGAGCAGCACGGTGAGCTTGCCGTCGTCGGCGGCGAGGCTCACGTTGCGCAGGATATGGCTGCCGCCGTAGTACTGGTTCAGTGCATCGATCTTCAGCATCGCATCATCGTCCAAGGTAAGACTCGATCACCGCATCGTCGCGCTTGACCTGGTCGAGCGTGCCTTGCGCGAGCACCGCGCCTTCGGCCATCACCGTCACGCGGCCCGTGTCGCCCGCGAGCGCCGCGACGAATTCCATGTCGTGCTCGACGACCATCATCGAGCAGGTGCCGCGCAGCGTGTTCAGCAGCTCGGCGAGCTCCATCGTCTCGTGATCGGTCATCCCGGCCGCCGGCTCGTCGAGCAGCAGCAGCGCGGGGCGCTGCATCAGCAGCATGCCGATCTCGAGCCGCTGCTTCTGCCCGTGCGACAGCTCGCCGGCCGCGCGAAAGGCCTGGCTTTCGAGGCCGATCAGCGCGAGCGTCTCCTCGATCTTCGCCTGCGCGGGGCGATCGAGCGTTGCGCGCAGCGACGCGAGCCAGCCCTTGTCGGTCTGCATCGCGAGCTCGAGGTTCTCCCACACCGGATGCTGTTCGAACACGGTCGGCTTCTGGAACTTGCGGCCGATGCCCGCGCGCGCGATTTCGGGCTCGTTCATCCGCGCGAGGTCGATCGTCTGGCCGAGAAACACCTTGCCCGCATGGGGGCGCGTCTTGCCGGTGATCACGTCCATCATCGTCGTCTTGCCCGCGCCGTTCGGGCCGATCACGCAGCGCAGCTCGCCTGCATCGATCGCGAGCGACAGCTTCTTCAGCGCGCGGAAGCCGTCGAAGCTCACCTCGATATCCTCGAGGTAGAGGATCGTGCCGTGCGACGTGTCGATGCCGGGCGGCACCACGCGCCCCATCGACGCGGTGCCGCTGACGGCCCGCCCTTCGTCCTCGGGCGGCGGCGTGAATTGGTAGAGGGCCGTTCCGTTCATGCGCGTTTCCCCTTCGCGAGCACGGTTTCGACGAGGCCCATGATCCCGCGCGGCAGCAGCAGCGGCACCAGCACGAAGATCAGGCCGAGGAAGAACAGCCAGTATTCGGCGAAGTATGCGGTGAACAGGCTCTTCGCGCCGTTCACCGCGAATGCGCCGACGATCGGCCCGATCAGCGTGCCGCGCCCGCCCACCGCGACCCAGATCGCCATCTCGATCGAGTTGCCGGGCGACATCTCGCCGGGGTTGATGATGCCGACCTGCGGCACGTACAGCGCGCCCGCGATCCCGCACAGCACGGCCGACACCGTCCACACGAACAGCTTGTACGCGAGCGGGCTGTAGCCGAGGAACATCAGCCGCGTCTCGCCGTCGCGCACCGCGGTGACGACACGCCCGAGCTTGCTGGTGACGATCGCGCGCGCGGCGATGAACGCGAGCACGAGCGTCGCGAACGTCAGCAGCAACAGCACCGTGCGCGTGCCGGGCGACGTGATCGCGAAGCCCGCGATGCGCTTGAAGTCGGTGAAGCCGTTGTTGCCGCCGAAGCCGGTCTCGTTGCGATAGAACAGCAGCATCGCGGCGAACGTCATGGCCTGCGTGATGATCGACAGGTACACGCCCTTCACGCGCGAGCGGAACGTAAAGAAGCCGAATACCCACGCGAGCACGGCCGGCACGAGCACGACGAGCGCGAGCGCCCACGCGAGATGCTGCGTGCCGCTCCAGTACCACGGCAACTGGTGCCAGTCGAGGAACACCATGAAGTCGGGCAGGTCGCTACCGTACTTGCCGTCGCGGCCGATCTCGCGCATCAGGTACATGCCGATCGCATAGCCGCCGAGCGCGAAGAACAGCCCGTGGCCGAGGCTCAGGATCCCGCAGTAGCCCCACACGAGATCGAGTGCGAGCGCGGCGATCGCGTAGCACATCAGCTTGCCGGTGAGCGTCATCGCGTACGCGGACAGATGGAACGCGCTCGACTCGGGCGCGACGAGCGCGGCGAGCGGCACGCCGATGCCGATCGCGACGCACAGCGCGATCAGCGCGAGCCACGCGCGCCGCGACAGCAGTGCGGGGCGGGGCGGCAGGCCGAGCGCGAAGCGCTCTTCCGCGCGTGCGGCGGCGGCGGGCGTCGGCGCATCGGCGGCCGGGTTGGACAACGAGTGAGTGAATGAAGTCACGTCAAGCCTCCGCACTGCGGCCCTTCGGGGCGAACATGCCCTGCGGACGTTTCTGGATGAACAGCACGATCATCACGAGTACCGCGATCTTCGCGAGCACGGCGCCCCAGAACGGCTCGATCGCCTTGCTCGCGAGGCCGAGCCCGAAGCCGCCGAGCACGGTGCCGGCGATCTGCCCGACGCCGCCGAGCACGACCGCCATGAACGAATCGATGATGTAGTTCTGGCCGAGGTCGGGGCCCACGTTGCCGATCTGCGACAGCGCGCAGCCGCCGAGGCCCGCGATGCCCGCGCCGAACGCGAACGCATACGCGTCGACGCGCGCGGTCTTCACGCCGACGCACGCGGCCATCCGGCGGTTCTGCGTGACCGCGCGCACGAACAGGCCGAGCCGCGTCTTCGTCAGCACGGCCCACGCGACGAATACGACGGCGAGCGCGAAGGCGAGGATCGCGAGCCGGTTGTACGGCAGGATCAGGTTCTGCATCACGGTCACGCCGCCGCTCATCCACGACGGGTTCACGACCTGCACGTTCTGCGCGCCGAACAGCATCCGCGTTGCCTGGATCAGGATCAGGCTCACGCCGAAGGTGGCGAGCAGCGTCTCGAGCGGGCGGCCGTACAGGTGTCGCAGCACGAGCCGTTCGAGCACGATGCCGACGAGCGCGGCCGTCACGAACGACACCGGCACCGCGACGAGCGGATACCAGTCGAACGCGCCGGGCGCGTAGCGCTGGATCAGCGTCTGCACGACATAGGTTGCGTATGCACCGATCATCAGGAATTCGCCGTGCGCCATGTTGATCACGCCGATCAGCCCGTACGTGATCGCGAGGCCGAGCGCGGCGAGCAGCAGCACGCTGCCGAGCGACAGCCCGGCGAACAGCGTGCCGACGATCTCGCCGCGGCGCTGCAACCCGTGCAGCGTGTCGAGACCTTGCTGCGCGGCGTCGCGTACGCGCGCGTCGGGCTCCGCGTAGGTGCCGTCGGCGTTCTTCGCGACGAGCGGGCGCAACTGCTCGATCATGTCGAGGTCCTGGCGCGCGGCCACCACCTGCACGGCTTCGAGGCGCTTCGCCGGATCGGCATCGTGCAGCGCGGCGATCGCCCATAGTGCGTCGAGGCGGCGCTTCAGCGCGGGATCGGTTTCCTTCGCACGGGCGCGGTCGATCATCGGCTTGAGCGCCGGGTCGGGCGATTTCAGCAACGCATCGATCGCGTCGCGGCGTGCGGCGACGTCGGGCGACGCGAGCGCGAGCCCCGACAGCGCGCCCGTGATCTTCGTGCGCAGCAGGTTGTTCAGCATCACGGGCTGCGCGTCGCCGGCCGGCGTCGCGGCCTGCGTGAGCGCGTCGTGTGCGGTGTCGCCGGTCTGGATCAGCAGGCGGCCGTCGCCGGTGGCGAGCGCGTCGCCGGTCGACAGCGCGTTGAGCAGTGCGACGGCGCGCGGATCGGCGTCGGCGGCGAGCCGTTCGATCGCGGCCGTCTTCGCGTCGAAGTCGTCGCCGGCGAGCGCGGCGGTATCGGTGGCCGTCAGCGCGAACGCGGCGTGCGGCAACCCGCCCGCGAGGGCAGCGCACGCGACGATCGCGACGGCGGCTCGGCGAAAGCGTGTAGGCATCGGGAAATCCTGTCGGGCGTGGGGAAGCGGATGCGGGCGGCGATGCGCGGGCGCGTGCGGTTCGTCACGGCAAGTGGGGCCGGCGCATCGGGTTCGGCATCGGCGTGCGAGCGGCACGTCGCGCGTGAAGCGCGACGCGCCGCCCGGCATCAGGCGAGCGCCGCGCGCTGCCGGCGCAGGAACGCCGGAATCGAGCTGACGATGTCCGGCTTGCCCTGGTTGCCTGCGATGAACGGGCTCCACGGTTGCGCGCGCACCGCGGTCTTGGTCTTCCACACCACGTTGAACTGCCCGTCGCCGCGAATTTCGCCGATCATCACCGGCTTGTGCAGGTGATGGTTGCCGTCCATCGCGAGCGTGAAGCCCGACGGTGCGGCCACCGTCTGGCCGATCATCGCGACGCGCACCTTGTCGACGTCGGTGCTCTTCGCCTTCTCGACGGCCTGCTTCCACATGTGGATGCCGACGTAGGTCGCTTCCATCGGGTCGTTGGTCACGCGCTTCGCGCCGCCCGGCAGGTTGTTCGCCTTCACCCACGCGGCGAACTGGTCCTTGAACTTCGTGTTGGTCGGGTTCTTCACCGACATGAAGTAGTTCCACGCGGCGAGGTGGCCGACGAGCGGCTTCGTGTCGATCCCGCGCAGCTCTTCCTCGCCGACCGAGAACGCGACGACCGGCACGTCGGTCGCCTTGATCCCCTGGTTGCCGAGCTCCTTGTAGAACGGCACGTTCGAGTCGCCGTTGATCGTCGAGATCACGGTCGTCTTGCCGCCTTGCGAGAAGTTCTTGATGTTCGCGACGATGGTCTGATAGTCGCTATGGCCGAACGGCGTGTAGACCTCCTGAATATCCGCGTCCTTCACGCCCTTCGATTTCAGGAACGCGCGCAGGATCTTGTTGGTCGTGCGCGGATAAACGTAGTCGGTGCCGAGCAGGAAGAAGCGCTTCGCGCCGCCGCCTTCCGCGCCCATCAGGTACTCGACGGCCGGGATCGCCTGCTGGTTCGGCGCGGCGCCCGTATAGAACACGTTGCGCGACATTTCCTCGCCTTCGTACTGCACCGGGTAGTAGAGGAGGCCGTTCAGTTCCTCGAACACCGGTAGCACCGACTTGCGCGACACCGACGTCCAGCAGCCGAACACGCAGGCGACCTTGTCCTGCGTGAGCAGCTGGCGCGCCTTCTCCGCGAACAGCGGCCAGTTCGACGCGGGATCGACCACCACGGGCTCGAGCTTGCGGCCCATCACGCCGCCGCTCTTGTTGATGTCGGCGATCGTCATCAACGCGGTGTCCTTCAGCGACGTCTCCGAGATCGCCATCGTGCCCGACAGCGAGTGCAGGATGCCGACCTTGATCGGGCCGGTGCCCGCGTCAGCCGCATGAGCGAACGGGCTCTTGCCCGCGAGCGCGAGTGCGCCGGCCATCGAACCGAACTTCAACAGACTGCGACGTTTCATCGGGATCCCCTTGTCGTGTTGGATATGCGCGCCGTGAAGGCGTCGGCCAGCGAGTAACGCAAGGCATGTGCCAGTCGTGCGGATGCACGTCCGGCGTGCCTGCGCGGGGCGGTGCGGGGCGTCGGGACGGTGCGCATGACGCGTCGTGCAGCATGCGCGGTCCGTCGCGGTGCAGGTTCACGGGCGCAAATGGTGCACGGTCGGGGTTCCCCGTTCCGGTGCCTGCACCTGCACGCGGTGCGGGGACCTTCGTGCACCATGACTTCGCACCGCGCAGGCAGGGCGCGGGCGCAGCACGGTGCCGTTGAAGTGATGAACCGGAGCGGAAAAGAGAAACGGGCACGCGATGCGTGCCCGTTGGGGGGATCAGTGCGGCCGGCGGCAGGGTGCCGATCGGCGCGGCGGCGCGTGATGCGCTGCGGGCAGGATCAGTAGCGCGGCACGGCCGGATCGACGTCGCGCGACCACGCGTCGATTCCGCCTTGCAGGTTGTACAGCTTCGTGAAGCCGCGCGATTCGAGGAACATCGCGACCTGCGCGCTGCGCATCCCGTGATGGCACACGCAGACGATTTCCGCTTCGTCGTCGAGCTCTTCGCTGCGCGCGGGAATCTGCTGCATCGGAATCGATACGCTGCCGGCGATATGCGCGGTCGCGATTTCCCACGGTTCGCGCACGTCGAGCACGACCGGCGCGGGGCGCGCCTTGTCGCCGAGCCATTCCGCGAGCATCGCGGCCGTCAGGATCTGCATGGTGGCTCCGCCGCTCAGAACTTGAAGCGCGACGGCTCGATCGCGTTGACGAGGTGGTCGATGTACGTTTCGAACACGTCGGCGACGCGGTACTGCTTGTCGTCGATGCGCGTGATGATCTGCGCCTTCATCACCGGACGGCCGCCGACGAATGCCGCGAGGCGGCCGCCGACCTTCAGCTGTTCGAGCATTTCCTGCGGCACGACGGGCAGGCCGCCCGCCACGCAGATCACGTCATACGGCGCCTTGCCGGCCCAGCCGCGCGAACCGTCGCCGAGGACGACTTCCGCGTTGGTCACGCCGTCGTTGCGCAGGTTGTCTTCCGCGAACTTCGCGTTGGTCGGATCGATCTCGACGGCCGTCACGTGCTGCGCGCGGTGCGCGAACAGCGCAGCCAGGTAGCCGGAGCCGGCGCCGATCACGAGCACGTTCTCGTGCTTCTTGACCGTCAGCTCCTGCAGCACGCGCGCTTCGACGCGCGGGAACAACATCTTGCCGTTGCCGCCGGGCAGCGGCAGTTCGAGGTCGGCGAACGCGAGATCGCGGTATTCGGCCTGAACGTAGTTTTCACGCTTGACGATCGACAGCAGGCCCAGGACGTCGAGATCCAGCACGTCCCACGGCCGGATCTGTTGTTCGATCATGTTGAAACGCGCGTTTTCGATATTCATGGTGTGGTCACGCAGCCTCGTCGGCCATCAGCGGGGATAGAGAAACTTCGTGATTGTACCAAAGGGGGCGGCCGCGAAGCCTTCAGGCGGCCTGCAACAGACCTTTACCCCTTGCTCTTCTTGATCTGCGCCTCGAACGCGAGGTCGAGCTTGCTCGCCTTGCGCGGTTTTTTGGGGCCGAATTCGTCGACGAATTTGACGAACTCGTCGAGCGGCAGCGGCTCGCAGCGCTTCTCGGCCGTGCCGCCGGAGCGGTCGACGAGATAAAACAGGCCGCCCGCCATCGCGACGGCCGCGAATTGCGGGTTGCCGGAGCGGGTCTTCAGGCGTTCGACCGCGTGGGTCGCTTTGGTGGTGCGCATCGTGCGGAATCTGGCGGGGCGTAAGCCCCACACTGTATCAAACCGGCCGCCCGCGTGCGGCCGGCCGGGCCCGTCGGGCTCAGACCGTGCGCGAGTAGCGCTGCTGCGGCGTCTGGCCGAGATACGCGTCGAATGCCATCGCGATGTTGCGCACGACCATCCGGCCAGCCGGATGGATCGTCAGGCGGTCGGCCGCGATCGTCAGCAGCCCGTCGCGCTCGAACGGGCGCAACGCGTCGAGTTCGCGCGCGAAATGATCGGCGAAGTGGATGCCGTGCGCGGCCTCGACGTGCGAGAACGGCAGGTCGAGGTTGCACATCAGCTGCGTGATCACGTCGCGGCGCAGCCGGTCGTCGGGGGTGAGCCGCACGCCGCGCGCGATCGGCAGCCGGCCCGCGTCGAGCGCGGCGCCGTACGCGGGCAGGTCCTTCGCGTTCTGCGCGTAGACGTCGCCGACCTTGCCGATCGACGACACGCCGAACCCGACGAGGTCGGTATCCGCGCGCGTGCTGTAGCCCTGGAAATTGCGCTGCAGCGTGCCGTTCTTCTGCGCCCGCACGAGTTCGTCGGACGGCCGCGCGAAGTGGTCCATCCCGATATACACGTAGCCGGCCGACGTCAGCATGTCGATCGCGAGGCCGAGCAAGGCGATGCGCGTTTCCGGCGGCGGCAGCGTCGCGTCGTCGATCTGACGCTGCATCTTGAACAGGTGCGGCATGTGCGCGTAGCCGAACACCGACAGCCGGTCGGGTGCGAGTTCGATGATCGTTTCCAGCGTGCGCGCGAACACGGACACGGTCTGGTGCGGCAGCCCGTAGATCAGGTCGACGCTTACCGAATGAAAGCCCGTCGTGCGCGCGGCGGAGAGCAGGTCGGCCGTCATCGCCAGCGGCTGGATGCGGTTGATCGCCCGCTGCACGACCGGATCGAAATCCTGCACGCCGAGGCTCAGCCGGTTGAAGCCGATGTTGCGCAGGTGGACGAGCGTCGCGGGCGTGACCGTGCGCGGGTCGATCTCGATCGAGAATTCGGCGTCGGCATCCGGCGCGAGCATGAAGTGCTCGCGGGTGGCCGCCATCAGCTCGGCCGTTTCGTCGTCGGACAGGAAGGTGGGCGTGCCGCCGCCCCAGTGCAGCTGCGTGACCGGGCGCGCGGGATCGAACAGCGCGGCCTGCAGCGCCATCTCGCGCTTGAGCTGGTCGAGATACGGGCGCGCGCGGCGATGGTTGTTGGTCGCGATCTTGTTGCAGCCGCAGTAGAAGCACGCGGTGTTGCAGAACGGGATGTGGAAGTACAGCGACAGCTCGCTCGACGATGCACCGGGGTCGGTTGCCGCACGCACGTAGTCGGCCGGGTCGAAATCGTCGCGGAACTGCAGCGCGGTGGGATACGACGTATAGCGCGGCCCGTTCGCGCCGTATTTCGTGAGCAAATCGGGACGGAACAAGGTGTCGGCAGAACCAGAATGCATGACGGTCTCGCGCTTTTTTAGATGCTTTCGAGTATATAAACGCGCGATTGGGCTGCATTGTGTAATAACGTCGCAGCCGGCGATGGCACAATGCGGGGTAGGGCTGCCGGCACCGCGTCCGGTTGCCGCACCGTTTTTTGTTGTTCGTTCGAGAGAGCCGAGTGTCCGTCGAATTGCCTGTCCGCCCGGCACCTGCCGATGTCCCGCCGCCGCATGCGTGCCGCGAGGGCTGCGGCGCGTGCTGCATCGCGCCGTCGATTTCCAGCCCGATTCCGGGCATGCCCGACGGCAAGCCGGCCGGCGTGCGCTGCGTGCAGCTCGGCGACGATCTGCGCTGCCGGATCTTCGGCCGCCCCGAGCGGCCCGCGTGCTGCTCCGGGCTGCAGCCGGCCGCGGACATGTGCGGCGCGTCGCGCGACGACGCGCTCGCGTGGCTCACGCGTCTCGAGGCCGCGACGCGGCCGTCGCAACCAGGAGAGTGTTCAGCATGACCGCACCTTGCGCGCCCGGCCGGCGCCGTTTTCTTGCCGCAACCGTCGGCGCCATCGGCGTGACGCTTTCGCTTGCCGCGTGCGCGTCGACGTTCCCGTTCATCCCCGATCACTACACCTTCTCGCGCGGTGACGTGCAGAAAGCCGTCGCGCGCAAGTTCCCGTACCAGAAGACGGTCGCGCAGGTCGTCGACGTGTCGCTCGCGAACCCGGCCGTCAACCTGCTGCCCGATCAGAACCGCGTGGCCGTGCAGCTCGACGCGCATTTCGTGAGCCCGTTCCTGCGTGCGCCCGTCAGCGGCAAGTTCACCGTGTCGGGCCAACTGGCCTACGACGCGCCGAGCCGCTCGGTCGTGCTGAGGTCGCCGGCCGTCGACAGCCTCGCGCTCGACGGCGACGCGCAGATGTACGCGCAGCAGGTCGGCGCGGCCGCGGGCCTGCTCGCGACGCAGTTGCTGACCAACTATCCGATCTACACGTTCAAGCCCGAACAACTGCAATTTGCCGGGGTGAACTACGAACCCGGTACAATTACGATTCTTACAAACGGCATACGCGTGGCAATCGTCGAAAAGTGACGGCGCACCGCGCTCGGCCGGAGGGGGGCCGCGCGCGGAAGAGTGGCCCATTCATTCGACCATTTCGGAGTTGGGCCACGGATGGACTGGATCCTGATCTGCAAGGCTTTGATCCTCGGCGTCGTCGAGGGGCTGACGGAATTCCTGCCGGTGTCGAGCACCGGTCACCTGATCGTCGCGGGCAGCTTCCTGAATTTCAACGATTCACACGCGAAGACGTTCGACGTCGTGATCCAGTTCGGCGCGATCCTCGCGGTCTGCTGGGAATACCGGCAACGGATCGCGTCCATCGTGTCCGGGCTGCCGAGCCGGCCCGACGCGCGGCGCTTCACGCTGAACGTCGTGATCGCGACGATTCCCGCCATTGCGCTCGGCCTCCTGTTCGAGAAGAAGATCAAGGCCGTGCTGTTCTCGCCGGTCCCCGTTGCGTTCGCGCTCGTCGTGGGCGGCGCGATCATCCTGTGGGCCGAGGCGCGGCAGCGCGAGCGCAGCGAACCGCCGCGCGTGGTGTCGGTCGATGCGCTGACGCCGCTCGACGCGCTCAAGGTCGGCATCGCGCAGTGCTTCGCGCTGATTCCCGGCATGTCGCGCTCGGGCTCGACGATCATCGGCGGGATGCTGTTCGGCCTCGACCGGCGCGTCGCCACCGAATTCTCGTTCTTCCTCGCGATCCCGATCATCTTCGGCGCGACGCTCTATGAAACCGTCAAGGACTGGCAGGCGTTCACCGTCGATTCGCTCGGCCTGTTCGTGCTGGGCGCCGTCGCGGCATTCGTCAGCGCGTTCGTATGCGTGCGCTGGCTGCTGCGCTATGTCGCGTCGCACGATTTCACGGTGTTCGCGTGGTACCGGATCGCGTTCGGGCTGTTCGTGCTGCTGGTCGGGTACAGCGGCTGGCTGAACTGGGCGTGACGCGAACACGAAGGCGGGCGCGCCTTCCATGAAAAAAGCCCGATCGGCGTAGGTGAACTGACCCCGTAAAGTTGGACGGGTTATGACGGCTAGGGCTGAGTTCTGTATTGCACGGGACTCAGCCCTTTTAGTTTCAGTTTGATGCGGTCGTGATTGTAGTAGTGGATGTAGCTTGCCAAG